>NZ_CP158790.1:1220000-3948511 GCF_050984405.1 Stenotrophomonas nitritireducens
CACTCCCGTTGCAAAGGTAGGGGATGAGGTGTGATTAGGAGTGAAAAGCTAATCGAACCCGGAGATAGCTGGTTCTCCTCGAAAGCTATTTAGGTAGCGCCTCATATGTATCCTCTCGGGGGTAGAGCACTGTTATGGCTAGGGGGTCATCGCGACTTACCAAACCATTGCAAACTCCGAATACCGAGACGGACTGTATGGGAGACACACGGCGGGTGCTAACGTCCGTCGTGAAAAGGGAAACAACCCAGACCCACAGCTAAGGTCCCAAATTTTGTGCTAAGTGGAAAACCATGTGGAAAGGCACAGACAGCCAGGAGGTTGGCTTAGAAGCAGCCACCCTTTAAAGAAAGCGTAATAGCTCACTGGTCGAGTCGGTCTGCGGGGAAGATTTAACGGGGCTAAGCACAGAACCGAAGCTTGGGGTGCATAACTTTGTTATGCGCGGTAGAGGAGCGTTCCGTAAGCCTGTGAAGGTGAGTTGAGAAGCTTGCTGGAGGTATCGGAAGTGCGAATGCTGACATGAGTAACGATAATGCGGGTGAAAAACCCGCACGCCGAAAGCCCAAGGTTTCCTTGCGCAACGTTAATCGGCGCAGGGTGAGTCGGCCCCTAAGGCGAGGCAGAAATGCGTAGTCGATGGGAAGCAGGTTAATATTCCTGCACCTCGCGTAAGTGCGATGGAGGGACGGAGAAGGTTAGGTGTACCAGGCGTTGGTTGTCCTGGGGAAAGGCGGTAGGTTTGGATCTTTGGCAAATCCGGGATCCTTCAAGACCGAGCACCGAGACGAGTCTTTAAGACGAAGTCACTGATACCACGCTTCCAGGAAAAGCTCCTAAGCTTCAGCTTACGCAGACCGTACCGTAAACCGACACAGGTGGGTAGGATGAGAATTCTCAGGCGCTTGAGAGAACTCGGGTGAAGGAACTAGGCAACATGGCACCGTAACTTCGGGAGAAGGTGCACCATTGCCGGTGGCCCATGCGGGCTATAGCTGGCGATGGTCGAAGTGACCAGGCCGCTGCGACTGTTTATCAAAAACACAGCACTCTGCAAACACGAAAGTGGACGTATAGGGTGTGACGCCTGCCCGGTGCTGGAAGGTTAATTGATGGGGTCAGCCGCAAGGCGAAGCTCTTGATCGAAGCCCCAGTAAACGGCGGCCGTAACTATAACGGTCCTAAGGTAGCGAAATTCCTTGTCGGGTAAGTTCCGACCTGCACGAATGGCGTAACGACAGCGGCGCTGTCTCCACCCGAGACTCAGTGAAATTGAAATCGCTGTGAAGATGCAGCGTTCCCGTGGCAAGACGGAAAGACCCCGTGAACCTTTACTATAGCTTTACACTGAACGTTGAGTTCGTCTGTGTAGGATAGGTGGGAGGCTATGAAACTGTGGCGCCAGCTGCAGTGGAGCCATCCTTGAAATACCACCCTGTCGTGCTTGACGTTCTAACCTAGGCCCGTTATCCGGGTCGGGGACCGTGTATGGTGGGTAGTTTGACTGGGGCGGTCTCCTCCTAAAGAGTAACGGAGGAGCTCGAAGGTACGCTCAGCGCGGTCGGACATCGCGCACTGTGTGCAAAGGCATAAGCGTGCTTGACTGCAAGATCGACGGATCAAGCAGGTACGAAAGTAGGACTTAGTGATCCGGTGGTTCTGTATGGAAGGGCCATCGCTCAACGGATAAAAGGTACTCCGGGGATAACAGGCTGATACCGCCCAAGAGTTCATATCGACGGCGGTGTTTGGCACCTCGATGTCGGCTCATCACATCCTGGGGCTGTAGTCGGTCCCAAGGGTATGGCTGTTCGCCATTTAAAGTGGTACGCGAGCTGGGTTCAGAACGTCGTGAGACAGTTCGGTCCCTATCTGCCATGGGCGTTGGAAGTTTGAGAGGGGCTGCTCCTAGTACGAGAGGACCGGAGTGGACGAACCTCTGGTGTTCCGGTTGTCACGCCAGTGGCATTGCCGGGTAGCTATGTTCGGAAGCGATAACCGCTGAAAGCATCTAAGCGGGAAGCGCGCCTCAAGATGAGACTTCCCGGGGCACAAGCCCCCTGAAGGAACCATGTAGACTACGTGGTTGATAGGTCAGGTGTGTAAGCGCGGCAACGCGTTGAGCTAACTGATACTAATGATCCGTGTGGCTTGACCATATAACCTCAAGTTGCCTTGGCCGACATGACATGTCGATGGACCCAAGTGCACGCTACGTCACAAGAACCTACGAGAGGCTGGCGCTTGTATGCGCTTCCCTGCGCAAGAGCCCGCACATCCATGTGCGGACTCTTCAAGAGAAGCGATAGCGACCCTCCAACCCTCTCCCTGGTGAAATTAGCGCTGTGGAACCACCCGATCCCATCCCGAACTCGGAAGTGAAACGCAGCTGCGCCGATGGTAGTGTGGCTCAAGCCATGCGAGAGTAGGTCATCGCCAGGGTTTTTACCCCCAAACCCCCGCTGCATACGCAGCGGGGGTTTGCTTTTGCGTGCGGGAAAAACATCGGGACATCGCGTGACAGGATGGCCGGGTGTCTGGAAGCGGGAATAACCCTCAGGCGCGGCCAGACGCGCGATTGGCCAGACGTCGACCAGAAGCTCAAACAGCAACGGCACCTCACGGTGCCGTTGCTGCCTGCGGCGCCCTGAAGATCAGCGCTGCTGCGAGCGCTGACGCGCCGCAATGGCCCAGCGGGCGGCCAGATTGGGCGCAGTTATACACACCGCCTTGTCCGTCACCGTGGTCACCGCCCGCTCCAGCAACTGGATGTCCGCCTCGTGCTGACGCGCCACGTGCGGGTCCTCGAAGAAAATCGCACGCTGGCGGTGTTTCTTGAAGTGCTTCTCAGCCATCACCTGCAGGCCGGGCTGCTGAACGGGATCCTAGTGAGCGAAGGGCCTCTTGGGTTAGATCAACGCCAGCCGCGCATACGACAACGGCGCCCATAGGCGCCGTTGCTTCAATCGCTGTCGCTGGAACGCGAAGATCACACCCGGCCGAATACCAGCGTTGCGTTCGTGCCGCCGAAGCCGAAGCTGTTGGACATCACCGTCTCCAGCGCCGCCTCCCGCGTCTGACGCAGGATCGGGAAGTCCTCGGCCCGCGCGTCCAGCGTCTCGATGTTGGCAGAGCCCGCCATGAAGCCATCGCGCAACATCAACAGGCAGAAGATCGCCTCGTGCACGCTGGCGGCGCCCAGCGAGTGGCCCGACAGCGCCTTGGTCGAGGAGAGCGGCGGCACCTTGTCGCCAAAGACCTCGCGCACCGCGCCCAGTTCGGTGATGTCGCCCAGCGGCGTCGAGGTGCCGTGGGTATTGAGGTAGTCGATGGGGCGGTCGATGCCGGCCAGCGCCATGTTCATGCAGCGCACCGCGCCTTCGCCCGAAGGGGCAACCATGTCCGCGCCGTCGGAGGTCACGCCGTAACCGATCAGCTCGGCGTGGATGCGCGCGCCGCGCGCGATAGCATGGTCGTAGTCTTCCAGCACCAGCATGCCGGCGCCGCCGGCGATGACGAAGCCGTCGCGGTTGGCGTCATAGGGACGCGACGCGGAAGCCGGGGTTTCGTTGAAGCCGGTGGACAGCGCACCCATGGCGTCGAACATCACGCTCATCGACCAGTGCAGATCCTCGCCGCCGCCGGCGAATACGACATCCTGCGCGCCGTGGCGGATCAGGTCGGCCGCGGCGCCGATGCAGTGCGCCGAGGTGGCGCAGGCAGCGGACAGCGAGTAGCTCAGACCCTTGATGCTGAAGGCGGTGGCCAGGTTGGCCGACACCGTCGAGCACATCGTGCGCGGCACCATGTACGGGCCGACCTTGCGCACGCCACGGTTGCGCAGCAGGTCGGCGGCCTCCACCTGCCACTGGCTGGAGCCACCGCCGGAACCGGCGATCAGGCCGGTGCGCACGTTGCTGACCTGCGCCTCGTCCAGGCCGGCGTCGGCGATGGCGTCGCGCAGGGCGATGTAGCTGTAGGCCGCCGCGTCGCTCATGAAGCGCTTGAGCTTGCGGTCGATCTGCGCGTCCAGGTCGATGTCGACGCGGCCGCCTACCTGGCTGCGCAGGCCGGCTTCGGCGTGGTCGGGCAGGGCGACGATGCCGGAACGGCCTTCGCGCAGGGCGCTGGAAACGGTGTCCAGATCGTTGCCGAGGCAGGAGTTGATCCCCATGCCGGTAATGACGACGCGACGCATCAGAAGCTCTCGGTGGAGGTGAACAGGCCCACGCGCAGGTCCTTGGCGGTGTAGATCTCGCGGCCGTCGACCAGCATGCGGGCGTCGGCCTGGGCCATCACCAGCTTGCGGTTGATCACGCGGGAGATGTCGATTTCGTACTGGACCAGCTTGGCATCCGGCAGGACCTGGCCGGTGAACTTGACCTCGCCGCAACCCAGCGCGCGGCCGCGGCCTTCGGCTCCCAGCCAGGTCAGGAAGAAGCCGGTGAGCTGCCACATCGCGTCCAGGCCCAAGCAGCCGGGCATCACCGGGTCGCCGATGAAGTGGCAGCCAAAGAACCACAGGTCCGGGCGGATATCCAGCTCTGCCCGTACCAGGCCCTTGCCATGCGGACCACCCTCGTCGCGGATGTCGGTGATGCGATCGAACATCAGCATCGGGTCGTTGGGGAGGCGGCCCTTGTTGGGCCCGAACAGCTCGCCGCGCGCACTGGCCAGCAGTTGTTCGCGCGAGAACGCATTGAGACGGTTCATCGAAGCGGTAATCCGGAGCACGAAAACGTGGGTTAACGACCGAGCATGCATGATGCGCGGGCGTTCAATCAACAGTTTTAACCGTACGCATCCGTAGTGTTGTCGTAAAAAGCCGACATGTTCACGGTAGATCGTACCGGTGCGTATGGAAGGCCGGGCTATCATGGCTTCCTTCCGTACTGTGGTCCCGCCCCTTCGCATGCGCAAGATCATCCACATCGACATGGACGCGTTCTACGCGTCGGTCGAGCAGCGGGACGATCCGGCGTTGCGGGGCAGGCCGGTGGTGGTGGCATGGCGCGGGAACCGCTCGGTGGTGTGCGCGGCGTCCTATGAGGCGCGGAAGTTCGGCGTGCGCTCGGCGATGCCGGCGGTGCGCGCCGAGCGGCTGTGTCCGGACGCGGTGTTCGTGCCGCCGGACTTCGCCCGCTACAAGGCCGTGTCGCGGCAGATCCGCGAGATCTTCCTGCAGCACACCCCGCTGGTCGAGCCGCTGTCGCTGGACGAGGCCTATCTGGACGTGACCGATTCGCCGACCTGCGATGGCATCGCCACCGAAATCGCGCGCACCATCCGCGCGCAGATCCGCGAGACGACCTCGCTCACCGCCTCGGCCGGGATCGCGCCGAACAAGTTCCTGGCCAAGATCGCCTCGGACTGGCGCAAGCCCGATGGCCAGTTCGTGGTGACGCCCGCACGCGTGGAGCAGTTCCTGACGCCGCTGCCGGTGAGCCGGGTGCCCGGTGTGGGCAAGGTGATGGAAGGCCGCCTGGCGGCGCTGGGCATCGCCACCGTCGGCGACCTGCGCGGCCTGCCGCTGGAGCAACTGGAGGCGCTGTTCGGTACGTTCGGGCAGCGCCTGTACCGGCGCGCGCGCGGCATCGACGAGCGGCCGGTGGAGCCGGACCAGCCGGTGCAGTCGATCTCCTCGGAGGACACCTTCAGCGAGGATCTGCCGTTGGGCGAGTTCGACGAAATGATCGCGCAGCTGGCGGCGCGGACCTGGCGCGCGACCGGGCGCACCGAACGCGTCGGCCATACCGTGGTGCTCAAGCTGAAAACCGCGCAGTTCCGCATCCTCACCCGCAGCTTCACACCCGATGCGCCGCCGGCCTCGGAGGAGGAACTGCGCGACATCGCGTTGGCCCTGTGCCAGCGCGTACAGCTGCCGCCGGAAACGCGCTACCGGCTGGTGGGCGTGGGCCTGTCCGGCTTCCGCGACCGCGAGGATTCGGTGATACAGGGCGATCTGTTCCGCGATGTAACCGTCGACTGACGCGCGTCCACGCCCCGTTACAATCGGCGGCTTCCTGTCGTGGAGTGGAAGTGTGGGCATCGCAGCGCTGGTATTCGACCTGGACGGCACGCTGGTGGACAGCGCCGAGGACATCGCCGAGGCGGTCAACCGCACGCTGGACGAGCTGTCGCTGCCGCGCGTATCCGAGGCGACGGTCCGCAGCTGGATCGGTGAAGGCGTGCGCCGGCTGGTGAGCACCGCGCTGGCGCATGCCGGCAGCGAACGCTCGCTGGACGAGGTGATGCCCACCTTCATGCGCCACTACCGCGACTGCCTGCTGCGCAGCCCACGCCTGTACGACGGCGTGACCGAAGCGCTGCAGCAGCTGCAGGCGCATGGCCTGCCGATGGCGATCTGCACCAACAAGCCGTCGGCGCTGGTCCCGCCGCTGCTCGACCACTTGGGCATCGCCGGGTACTTCGCGCACATCGTCGGCGGCGACACGCTGCCGCAGCGCAAGCCCGACGCCGAGCCGCTGCTGCATGCGGCGCAGTTGCTGGGACAGGCGCCGGCGCAGTGCCTGATGGTCGGCGACTCGGCCACCGACCTCGGCGCCGCGAACGCCGCCGGCATGCCGATCGTGCTGGTGCGTTACGGCTACCCGCGCGACCTGGATCTGGAATCGGCCGATGCGGTCGCGGTGATCGACGACCTGCGACAACTGGTCGCATGCGTCTGAGCGGTAATAGCCCCTGGATCAGATGAGAGTAATTCTCGTTTGATGTAGAATGCGCGGCATCCGTGGCGATGCCGTTGCGCACGCCACGTCATCGCTGAAACGTCGCACCTCGAGCCGTCGCCAGAGGTCTATCCCCTGTCGAGAGGCTTTGCATGTCCCGTGATCCCCGATCGCGGCGGGTGCTGCGCACCCAGCCGTTCCGCCGTCATCCGCTTGCCGCCGCGCTGCTGCTGTCCCTGCTGGCCGCAGGCCCGGCCCTGGCCGACGAAGCGCCGGACGCCACCGACATCGACACCGTGCACGTCACCGCCGAGCAGATCGCGCGACAGGCGCTGGGCACGTCGGTGATCACCACGGTGGATCTGGAGCGCATGCCGCCGGCCAACGACCTGTCCGAGGTCATCCGCCGCATGCCGGGCATCAACCTCACCGGCAACACCGCTTCCGGCGCCTACGGCAACTTCCGCCAGATCGACATCCGCGGCATGGGCCCGGAGAACACGCTGATCCTGGTGGACGGGCGCCCGGTCAGCGCACGCGATTCGGTGCGCATGGGCCGCAGCGGAGAGCGCAACAGCCGCGGCGACAGCAACTGGGTGCCGGCCGAGGCGGTGGAACGCATCGAGGTGCTGCGCGGCCCCGCGGCGGCGCGCTATGGCTCCGGCGCGTCCGGCGGCGTGGTCAACATCATCACCAGGCGGCCGACCGGCGACCTGGCCGGCTCGCTCACCCTGTACGGCAGCGTGCCCGAACACGGCGACGAAGGCGGCAGCAAGCGCGCCGGCTTCCAGCTGTCGGGCCCGCTGGGCGAGCGTCTCTCGTTCCGGCTGTACGGCAACGCGGGCAAGACCGATGCCGATTCGCTGTACCTCAACCAGGATTTCGCCACCGGCGTGACCCCGCCGGCGGGGCGCGAGGGCGTGCGCAACCGCGACATCAGCGGCCTGCTGCGCTACGACGTCAACGAGGCGCACGTGCTGGAACTGGATGCCAGCGTCAGCCGCCAGGGCAACATCTATTCCGGCGAGCGCGGCGTCGCCGGCGATGGCTTCCAGCGCCTGAACGACCTGTACGGCGCGGAGACCAACATCATGTTGCGGCGCGCGTTCGGGCTGACCCACCGCGGCAGCTACGACTGGGGCACATCACGGCTCAGCGCCGCTTACGACCACACCGACAACACCCGCCTGGACGAAGGCCTGGCCGGCGGCCCGGAAGGCTCGATCAACGCAGGCGCATCCTTCTCCACCTCGGAACTGGCCTCCACCCGCATCGATGGCGAGATCAACCTGCCGCTGGCCTGGGGCGGCATCGAGCAGGTCGCCACGCTCGGTTTCGAATACCGCGACATGCGCCTGGACGACCCGTACTCGATGACCCAGAGCGCGGGCAGCGGCGGTGGCATCCCCGGCGTGGGCGAAGGCCGCCCGGGTAGGAGCGACCAGCAGTTCGCCGCGCTCTATGCCGAGGACAATCTGTATCTGGGCGAGCGCTGGACCGTCACGCCGGGCGTACGTTTCGACCACCACTCGCAGTTCGGCAACAACTGGAGCCCCAGCCTCAACGTGCAGTTCAGGCTGGCCGGAGACTGGGCGCTGAAGGGCGGCATCGCGCGTGCGTTCAAGGCGCCCAACCTGTATCAGGCCAACCCGAACTACCTGTACTACACCCGCGGCAACGGCTGCCCGGTACTCAGCCCGAACATGGGCTCGGGCTGCTATGTGATGGGCAACGCCGGTCTCGACCCGGAAACCAGCGTCAACAAGGAAATCGGCATCGAGTGGGCGCCGGACGGCGGCTGGCATGCGTCGTTGACCTATTTCCACAACGACTACAAGGACAAGATCGTCGCCGGCCAGGAGCGCATCGGCCTGACCCACGATACGAAGGGCCAGGTGTTCCAGTGGAGCAATGCGCCGCGCGCGGTCATCCGCGGCATGGAGGGCAACCTGAAGGTGCCGCTGCTGGCCGGCGGCGACGTGCTGTCGTGGAATACCAACGTCACCTGGATGATAGAGAACGAGGACAAAGCCAGCGGCCAGCCGCTGTCGATCATCCCGCGCTATACCGTCAACACCTTCCTGGACTGGCAGCCGGGCCAGCGCTGGTCGTTCCTGCTCACCGGTACCTTCTATGGCAGGCAGGAAGCCGCCACGCAGTCCAGCACCACCGGTGCGCCGCTGCCGCCGGATACGCGCGATGCCTACGATCTGTGGAGCCTCAGCGGGCAGTACCGGGTCACCCCCGACGTGCGGCTGGGCGCGGGCGTGGCCAATCTGTTCGACAGGCGCCTGTTCCGCGAAGGCACCACCAGTACCAGCGCCACCGGCGCAGGCGCGGCGACCTACAACGAACCCGGGCGCAATTTCTGGGTGAACCTGACGGTCGGCTTCTGATGGGTAGGACGGTTCGGGCGGCCGGCTGGATCGCACGCACGGTGCTGCTTCTCGTCATGCTGCCGACCGCCGCCCCGGCAGGAGCGCAGCCCGACCCCGGCGTGCGCGTCGGCCGGACCGTGGCCGACGCGCGGCTGCACGGCTACCGCTTCGAGCGGCTGTCCATCGCCTCTGCCGACGGGCAGCGCCGCTACCGCGTGCACCTGGCGGTGCCGACAGCCACAGCGCCAGCGCGTGGTTTCCCGGTGGCCTGCATGCTCGATGGCAACGCGGTGCTGATGGCGCTGGAGGCGCCGCTGCTGGAGCAACTGGCGGCCAGCGCACGGCCACCGGTGCTGGTCCTCATCGCCCACGACAACGACCTGCGCATCGACGGCCCGGCGCGCACGCTGGACTACACGCCGCGGCGTGGCGATGGAGCAGGCGAGGAGTTCGACGCGAGCGGCAACGGCCGCCGCAGCGGTGGCGCCGATGCGTTCCTCGCGCTGATCGTCGAGCGGATCCTGCCGGCGGTGCGGCAACGCGTCGCCATCGACGAGGGCAGGCGCATGCTGTGGGGGCATTCCTATGGCGGCCTGTTCGCGCTGCACGCGATCACCACGCGCCCGGACGCCTTCACCGATTACGTGGCTGTCGATCCGTCGCTGTGGTGGGGCGAGGGCTTCATTGTCGGGGAGATGGAGCGCGCCGCGCAGCGGCATCCTGCCATGCCGGCACGGCTGTGGTTGATGCAGGGCATGCCGGTGGATTCCCGCCGCGGCGGCAAGGTGGGCCCAGGCGGGCGCGGTGCGGGCAATGCCGAGGCCGGCAGGCGGCTGGACGCGGCATTGCCCGACATGCGCGGCCTGGAGGTGCGTCGCGTGCCGCTGCCCGGTCTGGAGCATGGGCAGACATTGGCTGCCGCCATCGCGCCGGCGCTCCAGGCGTTGGCGGCTGATGCCTCGCCGTAACACCGTGCATGCCCCGGCGATGGCTTTGCCGGTGATGCCAAGCGGGGCAGGCCCTGCTTCTACGGGCAGGTCGTTGCGGTGGACCTGGCGCCGGGATATCCAAGCACCTGCCCGTCGGAGTCGATCCGCCCTTGTCCGGCCTGCAGCCAGGCAGATCCTTCGCCCCATGGCGTGCCATCGCACACAGGTATCCGCCTGAAACAACAACGCCCCGGCATGGCGGCCGGGGCGTTGGCGGATCCGCTGCCGCCGTTGCTTCAGAGCGAGCGGTAGCGCAGCGTCAGCTGGTACTCGCGGCCGGGCTGGTTGTACCAGGCCACGGTTTCATACGCGCGGTCGAACACGTTGGCGGCCCTGGCCTGCAGGCTCCATGCCTCGTTGATGGCGTACTCCACGCGCAGGTCCACCGTGCCGTAGCCGGCCAGGCGCAGGCTGTTGGCGGCGTTGTCGAAGCGGTGGCCGGTGCCGGTGGCGGTCACGCCCACGCGCAGCGCGCCGAAGCCGCGGTCAACGTCGAGGCGGCCGCTGGTGCGGGCGCGGCGCGGCAGCCAGTTGTCGTAGCTGGTCGCGCCGCTGGTGTGGTCGCGCGGATCGGTGAAGCTGGCCTGGGCGTTGATGTCGAACCCGGCCAGCGATACGAAGCCGGTCAGTTCGGCGCCGCGGATGCGCGCCTTGGCGATGTTGTACGGCGTGTAGGTGCTGTCCAGCGCGATCAGCTGGTCGACGCGGGTCTCGTAGGCGTTGAAGGTCCAGTTCCAGCCGTCGGCGTACTGCGCGAGGCCGACGTTGACGCTCTTGGACTCTTCCGGCTTCAGCGCCGGATTGCTCGACCACGGGTAATACAGGTCGTTGAAGGTCGGCGCCTTGAAACCGCTGCCGGCGCTGGCGGTCAGGCGCAGGCCGTTGCCGAAGGCGAAGCCGTAGCCGAGGCTGCCGGTGGTGTGGTTGCCGAACTGTTCGTTGTCGTCGTTGCGCACGCTGGCCTGCAGCGAGTGCGCGCCGAAGCGGCCCTGGTACTCGGCGAACACGCCGGTGTTGTCGCGGCTGTCGATCGCATAGGCGGTGGTGCTGGTGACCTCGTCCTTCTGCCAGTCGGCGCCGGCGGTCAGCTGCTGGCCCTCGGCGAACAGGAAATCGCCCTGCACGCTGGCGGTGTCGCGGCGCGTGTCGAAGGTGGAAACGAAGCTGCGCTGGCCGGCCTGGACGTAGTAGCTGTCGGCCTGATCGTTGTTGCGGCCGACCTGGGCGGACAGGCGGAAGGCGTCGCCCGGCGTCCACAGCAGCTTGCCGCCGAACACCTGCTGGTGGTTGTCGGCCTCGTTGCCGCTGTAGATGCTGCCGTCGTACTCGTTGCGGCTGGCGGCATCGAGCACGTGGCCTTCCACGCTCAGGGTCTGCGTCAGCGCATAACCGCCGCGCACGTTGAGCGAGGTGTTGCGGTAGCCGTCGCGGTCGGGCTCGTCGACATAGCAGCCTTGGAACAGCGCGGCCGAGCCGTTGCAGGCGTTGATGCCGTCGGTCTTCTGCCAGGCGCCCTGCGCCGATACCCAGCCGCGCTCGCCGCGGTTGCTGAAACCGGCGCTGGCCTGGCGCAGGTTGTGGCTGCCGGCGGTCAGCGCCAGGTTCTGCTGCAGACCCTTGCCGGCGCTGCGGGTGAAGATCTGGATGACGCCGCCGATCGCCTCGGAGCCGTACAGGCTCGAACGCGGCCCGCGCACGATCTCCACGCGCTCGATCTGGTCGATGGGCAGGTCCTGCAGCGTCGGCATGCCGTTGGTGGCCGCGCCGATGCGCACGCCGTCGACCAGCACCAGCACCTGGTTGGAGGCGGTCCCGCGCATGAACAGCGAGGTGATCTTGCCGGGGCCGCCCTGGTTGGCGAAATCCAGGCCGGCGCGGCCGCGCAGCAGGTCCAGCAGCGAACCGGCCTGGCTGCGGTCGATCTGGTCGCGGTCGATCACCTGCACCGGCACCACGCTGTCGGCGATGGAAACCGGCGTGCGGGTGGCGGTGACGATCACGTCGTCGAGTTCGGTGGGTGCCTGTTCGGCGGCGGCGACGCCCGGCAGCGCGAGCGCCAGGGCGAGGGAAAGGGTGTGGTACGGCAGTTTCATGGGAACTCCTGGATCCGCGCGCTCCCGCGCGGACGGACGGTGGGGGCTGCCAGGAGAAGGGGATACGACGGAGCGCGCGCACGGCGTCACTGCCGCCGCCATGCCCTCCGCATCGCAACCAGTCGGCTTCCGGGCCGGTCTCCGGGCTCGCAGGCGAAGCGCATCGACGCTTCCGTCCAGGCGCCTTCCCGTGCGATGGATGCACAGTGGCGGTATGCCTGGCCTTGTCCTGCTTACCGTTGCGGGGGCAGCGCCGGACTGGCGCCAGCAGGGCATTCCCTGGCAGGCGCGGCACCGGCTTCCCGTTTCAACCGGCCGGAGCGAGTCCGGCCGGTCACCCGAAAGTGCGCGCATTCTATGCCATCGCCCGCTTCGCCGCCCGGCATGCCCGCTGGCGGGCCGGCAGGGTCCGCTTGGCGCCCGGCGCGGCACATCGTGGAAGCGGCCCGCGCCCTACAATGCGCGATTGCAACGCGGTATCGGAACACACGTGACAGACGCATGGTTCACCCGGCCCTGCCCGGCGCCTTCGCAGGCGCACCGGCAGCACGCCATCGCCCGCCAGCGGCAGCTGACCAAACCCGAGGGCGCGCTGGGCCGCCTGGAAACCCTGGCCATCCAGCTGGCCGCGCTGCAGGGGCGCGAGCAGCCGCAGGCCGCGCGGGTGCCCGTGCTGGTGTTCGCCGGCGACCACGGCATCGCCGCGCAGGGCGTATCGGCCTATCCGGCGGAAGTGACGGTGCAGATGCTGCGCAATTTCGCCGCCGGCGGCGCCGCCATCGCCGTGCTGTCGCGCGAACTGGGGTTGCCGCTGCATGTCTGGGACGTGGGCAGTCTGGCCGACGCGCCGGTTGCCGGCGTGACCTGCGACAAGCCACGCCGCGGCACCGACGATTTCAGCGCCGGTCCGGCAATGACCGCGGCCGATCTCGAAGCGGCCTTCGGCGCAGGCCGGCGCGCGGTGGACACCGCCTGCGCCGAAGGCGCCGACCTGCTGCTGCTCGGCGAAATGGGCATCGGCAACACCACCGCGGCCAGCGCGCTGGCCGCGGTACTCGGCCCATTGCCGCTGGCAGAACTGGTCGGCGCCGGCACCGGCCTGGATGCGGCGCGCATCGCCCACAAGCAGGTCGTGACGGCGCGCGCGCTTGCCCTGCATGGCGAGGCGATCGCCGCCGCTGCCGATCCCGGCCGCGAGGCCCTGCGCCGCGTCGGCGGGCTGGAGATCGCCGCGCTGGCCGCGGGCATGATCGCCGCGGCCCAGCGCGGCGTGCCGGTGCTGGTGGACGGCTTCATCGTCTCGGCCGCGGCGCTGGCCGCGCTGCGCATCAACCCGTCGCTGCGGCCGTGGCTGCTGTTCTCGCACCGCTCCGCCGAGCGCGGCCATGCGCTCGTGCTCGCCAGCCTGCAGGCCGAACCGCTGCTGCAGTTGGACCTGCGCCTGGGCGAAGGCTCCGGTGCCGCGCTGGCGCTGCCGCTGCTGCGCCTGGCCTGCGCGCTGCACAACGGCATGGCGACCTTCGCCGAAGCCGCCGTCGCCGACCGGAGCGCCGCGCCGTGATCCTGGACCTGATGCGCCATGCCTCCACCGGCCGCCAGGGTCACCTGGACGGCCGCACCGATCCGCCGCTGCTCGACGGCGCCACGGACGCGCTGCTGCGCCGCCATGGCGGCGGCCAGTGGAGCCGGGTGATCGCCTCGCCGCGGCGCCGCGCGCTGGATACGGCCACCGCGCTGCTGGCCGGCCGCGAGCTGTTCTGCGAAATCCACCCGGACTGGGCCGAACTGGATTTCGGCGACTGGGACGGCCGCCATTACGACGAAATTCCCGCCGAGCTGCTGGCCGGGCTCTACGACGCGCCGCACGCGGTGGTGCCGCCCAACGGCGAAAGCTGGCAGCAGTTCCAGGCGCGCATCGACGCGCAGCTGCAGCGGCTGCTCGACGAGAGCGAAGACGAGGAGGACGGCGCCGGGCCGGTGCTGGTGGTCAGCCATGCCGGCGTGTTGCGACTGGCGGTGTCACGCGTGTGCGGCATGCCGCTGGCCGCGCTGTGGGCCATGCGCATCGATTACGGCACCCGCGTGCGCCTGCGCGTGGAGCGTGGCGACGATGGCCAGCCGTGGGGCGAGCTGCTGGAGCTGTGCCAGCCATGAGCCTGCGCCGGCTGATCCTGGCCATCCAGTTCCTGACCCGGCTGCCGACGCCGCAGGTCAGGGATTTCCGCGACGACGACCTCAGCCGCGCGGCGGTCTACAACCCGCTGGTCGGCGCGATCATCGGCGCGCTGCTGGCCATGCCGCTGTTCCTGGTCGCCGACCGGCCGTGGCTGGCCGGCGTGCTCACCCTGCTGCTGTGGGTGTGGGTGACCGGCGCGCTGCACCTGGACGGGCTGGGCGACGTGGCCGACGCCTTCGGCGCCGCGCACCGCGACCCGCAGCGTTTCCTGGAGGTGCTCAAGGACCCGCGCATGGGCGTGTTCGGCGTGGTCACCCTGGTGATGCAGCTGCTGCTCAAGTTCGTGCTGTTGACCGAGCTGGCCGCCAGCCCGTTGTGGTCGGGCATCGTGCTGGTGCCGGCCTGGGCACGCTGGGGCACGCTGTGGTGGAGCCAGAGGCTGCCGCCGCTGCATGGGGCGGGCATGGCCGAGCGCTTCTCCTGGCAACTCAGCCCGCGTGCGATGTGGCTGTGGGCGCTGCTGCTGGCGGCGGTCAGCGCCTTCGTCGCCTGGCCGCTGCTGCTCGCGCTGCTGCTGGTGCCGCTGGTCGCGGCCTGGTGGCGGAAAAAGCTGGGCGGCATCTCCGGCGATTGCCTGGGTGCCAGCATCGAAGCCACCGAAAGCCTGCTGCTGCTGTCGCTGGTGCTGCTGGGCAATCTGTAGGAGCACACTGTAGGAGCGCACTTCAGTGCGCGATGAGGCTTTCCCGGTAGAGCGCCATCGCGCACTGAAGTGCGCTCCTACAACGCGCTCCTGCGGGCAGAAGATGGCTTCAACTCTCGCCGAAGCGGAGTTCGGCGACATCTCCGGCGCCGTCGTCATCGGCGCCCTCGGGCTGCATGCGGGTTTCCAGGACCGGCCCGGCCTGCTGCCCCGCGCGGGTGGTGACCAGCCCACCGGCGGCGGCTTCGTACTCGGCGACCAGCTGCTGGCGGCGCGCCTCGGGCACGTCCTGCCAGTGGCAGCCGACCAGCGCGCCTTCCAGCGAATAGAGCAGGTTGAGGCTGGGCTTGAAGCCGGCGCGGCGTACCTTGACGAAGGCGCCGACCGCACCGGCCGCGGCCAGGTCCTCGGCGCTGCGCAGCCCGACCTGGCGCAGCCACGCCGCGCTCTTGGGGCCGATGTTGCGCAGCTTCAGCGCGCTCATGCCAGTGCCTCGACGAACACCCGGGCGATGGCCTCCAGGCCCGCCTGGTCGTCGGCGTCGAAGCGCGAGGTGACCGGGCTGTCCAGGTCGAACACGCCGACCAGCGCGCCGTCGTGGACCAGCGGCACCACCAGTTCCGAACGCGAGGCCGAGTCGCAGGCGATGTGGCCCGGGAAGGCGTCCACGTCCTCCACGCGCTGGGTCTGGCGGGTGCTGGCCGCCGCACCGCACACGCCCTTGTGCAACGGGATGCGCACGCAGGCCGGCAGGCCCTGGAACGGGCCGACCACCAGCTCGGTGCCGTCGAAGAAATAGAAACCCACCCAGTTGAGCTGCGGCAGCGCGTGATACACCAGCGCCGACAGGTTGGCGGCATTGGCGATGCGGTCGTTTTCGCCATGGACCAGGGCGCGGGCCTGGGCCAGCAACTGGGCGTACTGTTCCGGCTTGCTGCCGGTGAGCGTGGTGGCACTGAACATGCCCAGAGTCTAACCGCTGCCCGCCCGCGGTTGTCCGCGTGGCGCCCGCATCCGCGGCGGGAACGGTGCCTGGCGCTCACCTTTCGCGGGCCGGAAGAGGCGCGGCAGCGACGGCGGCGACAGCGACAGGGGTATCGCCGGGAGCTGTTTCCGACATTGCCAAGGACGGTGACGACAAAAAGAAAGACCCGGCAACGGGAGAGATCGTTGCCGGGTCCGGACAGGGCGCGGGGGAGGGGGATCCGCGCGCTGTTGAGAGGGTCGGGTCAGCTGGCCTTGGCGCGTGGACGCCTGCCGCTGCCGTCGAACGGTTGCCGTGCCAGTTCGGCCAGCGCCTGCCCGGTCTTCAGGCCCAGGCCGGCGATTTCCTGCCCGGCCGAGGCCAGCCGCTGCAGGTTTTCCTGCGCCACCTGCAGGCCCTTGGGCAGCAGCGATGGCAGGTCGGCCTGCGGGCCTGGCTGTGCCAGTTCGCCGAGGAAGCCGGCGGTGGCGTTGGCATTGCGCTCGAACGTGCGCAGCTGCACGCCGAACGCGCTTTCAGCCGTCTCCAGTGCCAGCCGGTTGGCGCGATTGGCCAGTGCCGCGAACTGCCGGGTGTAGTCGCTGAAACCGTCGTCGAACCGGGCGGGCATGGCCGTGCTCCGTCATTTGTTGCGACGCAGCATAACGTCCGGTGTAGTGGTGCGGAAGCCCGGTGCCGGTGGCGGCCCGGGATTCGTTCAGGTCAGTCGCCGCGATAGCGGCAGCCGGAGGTACAGGTCTCGTGCACGGTCACCGCGCTCAGCTGCGGCAGCGCCGGCTTGAGCCGGTCCCAGATCCACGTCGCCAGGCGTTCGCTGGTCGGGTTTTCCAAGCCGGGAATGTCGTTGAGGTAGTGGTGGTCCAGCTGCTCGTAGAGCGGCCGGAAAGCGGCCTTGATGTCGCCGAAGTCCATGACCCAGCCGGACTCGGCGCCGGGTTCGCCGCTCACTTCCAGGCGCACGCGGAACGAGTGCCCGTGCAGGCGCGCGCACTTGTGGCCGGCGGGAACGTTGGGCAGCCGGTGGGCGGCCTCGAGGGTGAAATCTTTGAAGATGTCCATGCCGCGATTGTAGCGGGCGGGGCCAGTGTTCCTCTTGCGGGGAAGGCCGCCGCTCTTCCGCCTGGAGGCATGCTGCATTCGTTTTTCGTTATATCCGCATGAAGAGATGTAATTGGCCCTGGTCGTGCCGGACTGGCTGAATGCGGTTTGTTTCCTCCCCCTCTGGCTTTCCGTCCTACCGATGTCCAAGTTCTCCCCGCTCGTGGTGGCCGTGGCTACCGCACTGGCCGCGCCTTTGTCCTTCGCCGCCGAATCCGCCGACGTCCCCGTCGGTACCACCCTCTCCGCCAAAACGGAAAAAGCCTTGTAAGTCAACGACTGACAAGGATTCTTGCTTTGAGGGTGGTAGCAAAACTGGTAGCAACATGCTCGGTTTGCCCATCTATCTCATTGGCTCCACGTACTACCTGCACACCCGCATCGAAGGCCGGCAGGTCAAACGCTCCCTGCGCACCAGCTATCAGCGCGTGGCTATCATCAGAGCAATAAATCTGATGGATAGCTTGATGCGCAAAGACCTCCCCCCAAAGTACGAGATTGACGTCTCGCGCGGCATCTTCAAAGCCGATGGCGCTGAGGACCATGCCCGGCTCATACAAGCCGTGGAGGCCATGAAGGCATTGAACGCCATCCAGCCCGCTCCGGTTGCCGCAGCACCCGTAGCAGCGACTGCCACACCAGCGGACGATCCCACGGCCTTGAAATTGGGCGAACTGCTGGAAAGGTTCCTCTTGCTCAAATCCGTCAGGCAGGCAACAGCCGACTCGTATCTTAGAGGTGACCTTGTCTCCATCGTCTGAACAAGCCTTTTCGCGTTCGCGCCTCAAGCTGATGGCCCTCGGCTATCGAATGCTTGGTTCCGTCGAAGAGGCTGAAGACTTGGTGCAGGATGTATGGCTGCGTTGGCATGATGAAGCCGAGAATCAGCGTGAAGTGGTGCTCGTTCCAGAGGCTTGGCTTGTCACGGTTACCACACGCATGGCAATTGACCGCTTGCGTGCTGCCAAGCTTCGACGAGAAGCCTATCCTGGCCTCTGGCTTCCCGAGCCACTGATCAGCGACGGTCCAGCCTCCCCGGAGCAAATCCACGAAGTTGCCGATGACGTTTCCATCGCCTTCCTGGTGCTGCTCGATTGCCTGACGCCAGAGGCACGCGCGGCATTCTTGCTTCGGGAGGTCTTCGACGTCGACTACGAGCATATTGCCGCAGCCATAGACAAGAGTGAGGCGGCATCCCGTCAAATCGTGCACCGTGCAAAGCAACGGCTGACGGCAGCGCGCGGCTCAGAGCGACAGCGGTCGCGAACCCCGCCGAAGGAGCAGTACGCGCTTTTGCATCGTCTGATACAGGCCATCATGGACGGTGATTTCAGCGGGATTCGCGCATTGCTGGCCGAAGAGGCAGCTCTGGTAGGCGACTTTGGCAATAAGGGGCCAAGCTTGCGCCACCCCTTGAGCGGCGCCCAGCGTATTGCCCAACTGTATTACGCGCACTACCTGCGGCATGGCAGAAACATGCGACTGGAACTGGCCTTCTTGAACGGTGAATGGGCCCTCTTGCGCTATCTGCAAGACGAACTAGAGTCCGTCCAGGCCTTTGAGTTCGAAGGTGGTCGCATCGCGCATGTGCGGATACAGCGCAATCCAGAGAAGTTGGCCGGCCTCAAACGCTATAGCGACTTGCTGACAGCGACAAATCCTCACTGATCTAACCCGTCCGGGGCGCAAAACAACGCTCGCAGCGCGGTTATTCGCCGCATTTTTCTTCACGGGTGTCACAGAGCCCTCATGTCAAACGTCTTGTGAGCAGGAGGTCGCGGTCGGCCTCCACCCATCAATGACATTGAAGGAATCTGATCTATGAATCGCGCTGTATGGTTTCAAGCCTCCCCTGAAGGTGCCAAGGCTGTTGGAACGCTGCACCACTTCGTCACCAAGAGCACTGGCCTACCGAGCTTGCTGACTCACCTGGTCTTCCTGCGTGTGTCGCAGATCAATGGTTGCGCGCACTGCATCGACATTCATACGCGTGACCTACTTGCTGAAGGCATGTCGGTTGAAAAGCTGGTACTCATCCCTGTCTGGCACGAGGCCCAATATCTTTTCTCAGAACAGGAGCGCGCTGCGTTGGCGTGGTGCGAGGAAGTAACGCTGGTGAACGAGACTCACGCCTCAGATGAGGCCTATTCGGCCGCATTGGCCGTGTTCGGGGAGAAGGATCTGGTGGACCTGACTCTCACGATTGCAGCCATGAATGCTATCAATCGCATGGGTATAAGCTTCCGCATGAAGCCGCGTGCCAAGTCTTAAGGCGGAGGACAGGCCGCGATTACGAGGCTGAACGGCTCGCCCCAGGCGCGCATTTTGGGTGCCAGCGAGCGACCGCTCCTGGCCCCATCGTAGCCGTCGGACGCCGGCCCGAGAAGCGCCCAGAGTGCCACTTACGGCGCTCCACTTGCCTCGCTACCTACGTGGCTCATGGTGTAACATGGCTTCGAACGCCGCTGGTAGCACTACTGGTAGCAAGATTTTGAACCTCGCCACCACCCAAGTGGTTGATTCATAAGACTTTTCGGGCTGAGGCAAGTTTGTCCCACCCTCTCCGCCGTGCAGGTCACCGGCTCCAACATCAAGCGCAGCGACACCGCCGGCGCCAATCCGGTGCAGGTCGTCAGCCGCGAACAGATCGAACAGACCGGCAAATCCACCGTCACCGACGTGCTGCGCGCGCTGTCGGCCAATGCCGGCAACAGCTTCGACGAGCAGTACACCGGCAGTTTCGCCGCCGGCTCGGCATCGATCGGCCTGCGCGGGCTGAGCCCGAAGAACACGCTGGTGCTGGTCAATGGCTACCGCGTGGCCAACTTCGGCTTCGCCCTCAACACCCAGGACACCTTCGTCGACCTCAACACGCTGCCGATCAGCGCGGTCGAACGCATCGAAGTGCTCAAGGACGGCGCCTCGGCTGTCTACGGTTCCGACGCCATCGCCGGCGTGGTCAACATCATCCTGCGCCGCGATTTCCAGGGCGTGGAGATCGGCGGCGGCTACGGCGCGCCCACCCAGGGCGGCTACGACGAGAAGAAGGCGCATCTGCTGGCCGGCTTCGGCGACCTCGAAAGCCAGGGCTGGAACGTGCTGTTCGGCCTGGACGTGCTGCGCCGCGGCCGGCTCGATGCCGACGAGCGCCGCTTCACCCGCAGCGGCGATTTCCGCGACCGCGCGGGCGGCCGCCTCGCCGGCTGGAACACCGCCGGCGGCAACTGGCTGCTGGACCCGAAGAACCCGCAGCCGTTCGCGCCGTGCCCGCAGGGCAGCGTGCTGCGCCCGTACAGCGATTTCGGCAGCAGCCTGCGGGGCGAGGCCTGCGCGTTCAATGCGCAGCCGTACAAGACGCTGCAGCCGGGCGCCGAACGCTACCAGGCGTCGTTGAACGCGACCCTGCGCCTGGGCGGGCGCGCCGAACTGTTCGGCGACCTGCTCTACAGCCACAACCAGGCCGACCAGATCTTCAGCGCGCCGCTGGTGGTGGGCCCGGGCCTGCGCGCCTACGACCCGGTCACCGGCACCCTGGTCACCATCCCGGTGGCGCTGCCGGTCGGCCACCCCAACAACCCGTACGACGTGCCGTTGCCGTTCGAATACAGCTTCGCCGACCTCGGGCCGCGCCTGAAGGACAACACTCAGGTGTTCTATCGCGCGCTGGCCGGCGTGCGTGGGCAGGGCGAACGCTGGGACTGGGAGGCGGCGCTGCTCACCTCGCAGAGCCTGCAGCGCGAATACGTGGACAACTTCGTCAACCGTTACGCGTTCGAGCGCATCCTCGCCGACGGCAGCTACGACTTCCTCGATCCGGCGCGCACGCCGCAGGCGCTGGACGAACTGCGCTTGAAGACCAGGCGCCCGGGCTGGTCGCGGCTGGACGTGGCCAGCTTCAAGGCGTCTACGCATTTCGGCGAGCTGCCGGCCGGGTCGGTGGGCTTTGCCTGGGGCGCCGAGTTCCGCAGGGAAAAACTCGATGCGCGCACCAGCACGCAGGTGCTGTCCGGCACCGAGCTGCGCCCGGCGATCAACGTGGTCGATGGGCAGCGCAAGGTCGGCGCCGACTACGCCGAACTGAGCGTGCCGCTGCACAGTACGCTGGAACTGCAACTCGCCGGCCGCGGTGACCGCTACGACGACTTCGGCAGCGCGTTCTCGCCCAAGGCCGCGCTGCGCTGGCAGCCGCTGGCATCGCTGCTGGTACGCGGCTCGTTCTCGCGTGGTTTCCGCGCGCCGTCGCTGCCGGAGATCGCGCCGGGCCAGACCATCAGCTACGGCAGCGTCACCGATCCGTACGACCCCATCGCGCCGGGCGGAAGCCGCGGCGTCACCAACCTGCGCACCGGCAACCCGGACCTGGACCCGGAGCGTTCGAAGAACCTCAACTTCGGCGTGATCTGGTCGCCGGACCGCGACACCAGCATCGGCCTGGACTACTACCGCATCGCGCAGAGCAACCTGGTCCAGCCCGACAGCGCGCAGTTCATCGTCGACAACCCGCAGCTGTTCCCCGGCCGCGTGCAGCGCGACGCGCAGGGGCGTATCCAGATCATCACCAACCAGTACGCCCACCAGGGCGAATTGACCACGTCCGGCCTCGATCTGGAGTTCAGTCGCACGTTGCGCACCGACGGTGCTGGCAGTTTCACCGTCGCCGGCAGCTGGAGCCATCTGCTGGAATTCAGGCAGCCGCTGGTGGCCGGACAGAAACCCTATGATGGCGCCGGTAACAACCGCCTCGGCGCGCTGCCGCGTACGCGTGGCACCACCTCGCTGAACTGGTCGACCGGCGACTGGGACAGCACCCTGAGCGTGCAGCACGTGGCCGGCTACGCGCAGCGCGTGGCCACGGCGACCAGCAACCCGGGGCTGCGCGGCAGCGTCAAGCCGTACCAGCAGCTGGACCTGTACGTGGCCTACAAGGGCATCGCCAACACCACGCTGTCCCTCTCTGTGCAGAACCTGGCCGACCGCAACCCGCCGTTCGACCCGGCCGGCGGCGCCTACGGTTTCGACATCAGCCAGTACAACCTGCGCGGGCGCTTCATCAGCCTGGGGGCGAAGTACCGCTTCTGAGGGCCGCCTGCCCTTGGCGCGGAAAAGGAAACGGCCGCAATGCGGCCGTTTCCCTTATCCGGTTGCAGGCGTCGGTCAGACCGCGCTGTTCGGCCGCGATGCGTTGCCGCGGCCACGGCCGCCACGACGGCGACGGGCCGCGCCGGCCGGCTGGCCTTCGCGGCGCTGGCCGTTGCCTTCGCCGCGGGGCGCACCGGATGGCGCGCCTGCGCCGCCACGGCGCTGGCCCGGAGCGTTGTCGCGGTGGCCACCCGGACGGCCGCCATTGCCACGGCGTGGCGGGCGCTCGCCGCCCGGCTGTTCGGCCTTGCCCGGGGCGCTGTTGCCCCAGCGGATCGGCGTCTGCGGCTCGAAGCCGGCCACGTCGCGGATGTCCATGTCGCGATCGAGCAGGCGCACGATCTGGCGCAGGTACTTGGCGTCTTCCTGCGCCACCAGCGAGACCGCCTGGCCGCTGGCGCCGTTGCGCCCGGTGCGGCCGATGCGGTGCACGTAGTCCTCGGCCACCATCGGCAGGTCGTAATTGATGACCTTGGGCAGCTCGTTGATGTCGATGCCGCGCGCGGCGATGTCGGTGGCCACCAGCACGGTGACGCGGCCGGCCTTGAAGTCGCCCAGCGCGCGCAGGCGCTGGCTCTGGCTCTTGTTGCCGTGGATCGCCGCGGTCTTGATGCCGGACTTGTCCAGGAAGCTGGCCAGCTTGTCGCTGCCGTGCTTGGTCTTGGCGAACACCAGGGTCTGCTCGCGCGAATCCTGTGCCAGCAGGTGCAGCAGCAGTTCGCGCTTGCGCCCGGCATCGACCGGGTGCACGCGGTGGGCGATGGTCTCGGCCACGGTGTTGCGCGGGGTCACCATCACCTCGCGCGGGTTGCGCATGAACTCCAGCGCCAGCTGCTTGATGGGGTCGGCGAAGGTGGCCGAGAACAGCAGGGTCTGGCGGTTCTGCTTCGGCAGCTTGGCCAGGATGCGCTTGATCGAGGGCAGGAAGCCCATGTCGAGCATGCGGTCGGCCTCGTCCAGGATCAGCACCTCGATGCCGGACAGGTCGACGCTGCGGCGCTCCAGGTGGTCGATCAGGCGGCCCGGGCAGGCCACCAGCAGGTCCACGCCGCGGCGCAGGATGTCCAGCTGGTTGCCCATGCCGACGCCGCCGTAGATGCAGGTGCTCGGGATGCGCAGGTACTTGCTGTAGCCGCGCAGGCTGTCATGCACCTGGGTAGCCAGCTCGCGGGTGGGAGTGAGGATCAGCGCGCGCGGCCGGCGCGGGCCGCTGCGCACTTCCTGCGCCGAGGTGGCCAGGTGCTGCAGCAGCGGCAGGCCGAACGCGGCGGTCTTGCCGGTACCGGTCTGCGCGCCGGCCAGCAGGTCGTGGCCCTGCAGCACCAGCGGGATGGCCTGCTGCTGGATCGGGGTGGGGTTTTCGTAGCCCTGCTCGGCGAGCGCGCGCAGCAGGAAGGGCGCAAGGCCCAGATCTTCGAACGACATGGAAACTCCAGGATGGGGACGCGCCGGCCCGGATGGGCCTGCGCTGCCGGTCGTGGCGACCGGTCGGCTCGGAGCGTTCCCGTAAAACCGCGCTGCGAGATCGTGGGTGCGACCAGCGCAAGGCGCGCTGGCCGGAATGCGTGACGAAAGGCGTCGGAATGGGTGCGGGCGGGCGGAACGGGCCACGAGGCCGGCGATCCTGCGCCGCCGGCGGTCCCGGAAGGGAAACGGACGGCCGCTGGCAGACCGCGCTAGTCTAAGGGATGTTCGGGAACGGTACAAAAATCCCTGTTCAGGTATGGTCGGGGCGCTCGGGCTCCCGCCCTTGGGGAGGGGGCCGTGACCCGGCCGCCGTTTGCGACGCGCGGGGCGGGGCCGGCGCCTGCCGCCATTGCGTGCATGCCTGCCGGCCCGGCGTTCCTTCCGCGGCGCTGGTCGCGGCGGGACTATTCGTTACAATCGAAACTTGTTTACCGACCCTGAACTGGACGCTCCGATGAAGCTTGGTTCCCTGAAGGAAGGTGGCCGCGACGGCACCCTGATCGTGGTCTCGCGCGACCTGACCCGCGCCGTGCGTGCCACCGGCATCGCCGCCACCCTGCAGCAGGCGCTGGAGGACTGGTCCAACGTCGCGCCGCGGCTGAACGCGCTGTCCGAGTCGCTCAACCACGGCGACGCCGACGGCGTGTTCGACCTGGACATGCAGGCGCTGGCCGCGCCGCTGCCGCGCGCCTACGAATTCGTCGACGGCAGCGCCTACCTGCCGCACGTGGCGCGCGTGCGCAAGGCGCGCGGCGCCGAGGTGCCGGAAACCTTCTACACCGACCCGCTGATGTACCAGGCCACCAGCGCCGGCTTCTACGGCCCGCGCGACGCGGTCAAGGTGGTCAGCGAGGATTACGGCATCGACCTGGAAGCGGAGATCGTGGTGATCACCGACGACGTGCCGATGGCGGTGACGCCGGAACAGGCCGCCGGCCACATCCAGCTGGTGGGCCTGGTCAACGACGTCAGCCTGCGCAACCTGATCCCGGCCGAGCTGGCCAAGGGTTTCGGCTTCCTGCAGTCCAAGCCGCGCTCGGCGCTGAGCCCGGTGTTCGTCACCCCGGACGAACTGGGCGAGGCCTGGCAGGGCAGCAAGGTGCACCTGCCGCTGGTGACCCACATCAACGGCGAGTGGTTCGGCGCGCCGGAAGCCGGCGTGGACATGCAGTTCGACTTCGGCCAGCTGGTGGCGCACGCGGCCAAGACCCGCCCGTTGTCGGCCGGTGCCATCGTCGGCTCGGGCACCATCGCCAACGAGGACACCGCGCTGGGCGCGTCGTGCTTCGCCGAGCGCCGCACCGTGGAAACGCTGCGCGACGGCAAGCCGTCCACGCCGTTCATGAGCTTCGGCGACGTGGTGCGGATCGAGATGTTCGACCGCGCCGGCAACAGCATCTTCGGCGCCATCGAACAGCGCATCGAGCAGGCCGCGCGGCCCTGAGCGCGACGCGCGCATCGGTCCCGCGGGCCTGTGCCTGCGGACCGGTGCGGTGATGTTCCCGGCCGGCGGCGCGATGGACCGACCGGCGGTGCGGTCGGCCCTGCCGCCCGCGGGTATGGTGGCCTGCAGGCAACAGGAAACGGACATGCAACAGGCATTGACGCTCTACAGCTACTGGCGTTCCAGCGCCGCCTACCGCGTACGCATCGGCCTGAACCTGAAAGGGCTGGACTACGCCATCGTGCCGGTACACCTGGTGCGCGACGGCGGCCAGCAGCACGCGCCGGCCTATGCCGCGCTCAACCCGCAGGAACTGGTGCCGACGCTGCGCGACGGCGAGCGGGTGCTGACCCAGTCGCTGGCGATCCTCGAGTATCTGGAAGACACCCACCCGCAGCCGGCCCTGCTGCCGACCGACGCCGCCGGACGGGCGCGGGTGCGCGCGCTGGCGCAGCTGGTGGCCTGCGACATCCACCCGCTCAACAACCTGCGCGTGCTGCAGTTCTTCGACCAGGAATGGAACGTGCCGCAGGCCGAGCGCGACGAATGGATCCTGCACTGGATGCGCACCGGCTTTGCCGCGATGGAGACGGCGCTGGCCGGCTCGGCGCAGACCGGCCGCTTCTGCCATGGCGATGCGCCGGGGCTGGCCGACTGCTGCCTGGTGCCGCAGCTGTACAACGCGCGCCGCTTCCACCTGGATCTGGACGCCTTCCCGACCCTGCAGCGGATCGAGGCCGCCTGCCTGGCGCTGCCGGCGTTCGACGCCGCGCGGCCGGAAAACCAGCCGGATGCGGCTTGAGGGCGGGGAGCAGGGAGGCGGGAAAAGGGAGTGACGCTTTATCGGTGCGTGGACTTTCCCAGGGGCGATGGATTCTCCGGGTGACGCGCAACAAGGCGGGAATCGGCGCCGCTGGCAGCAGCCAGCGGCAAACCTCCATTCCTTTTCCCGCTTCCCCGTTCCCGGCTTCAGAACCCGTGCGTGATCGCCGCCGGCGCCGCCGGCGCGGAGAAATCCGCATAGGGGTCGTGCTCGCCGCTGGCGCCTTCGGACAGGCGGAACTTGAGCGCCAGCCCGTCGCGCGAATCGGCCGCGCGCAGCGCTTCTTCCTGCTCGATCAGCCCGTCCTTGGCCAGCCGGAACAGGCACTGGTCGAAGCTGTGCATGCCTTCCTCCAGCGACTGCTCCATCGCCTGCTTGATCTCGTGCACCTGCCCGCGGCGCAGCAGGTCGCGGATCATCGGTGTGTTGATCAGCACCTCGGTGGCGGGCCGGCGGCGGCCGTCGGTGCCCTTGACCAGGCGCTGGCTGATCACCGCGCGCAGGTTCAGCGACAGGTTCATCAGCACGTTGCGGTGCGCGCTCTCGGGGAAGAAGTTGAGGATGCGCTCGATGGTCTGGTCGGCGTTGTTGGAGTGCAGCGTGGCCAGGCAGAGGTGGCCGGTCTCGGCGAAGGCGATGGCCGCCTCCATCGTCTCGGCGTCGAGGATCTCGCCGATCAGGATCACGTCCGGCGCCTCGCGCATCGCGTTCTTCAGCGCGTTGTGGAAGGCGTGCGTGTCCAGGCCGACCTCGCGCTGGTTGACGATGGACTGCTTGTGCCGGTGCAGGAACTCGATCGGATCCTCGATGGTGAGGATGTGCCCGGTGGTGGTGGCGTTGCGGTGGTCGATCATCGACGCCAGCGAGGTGGACTTGCCCGAGCCGGTGGAGCCGACCACCAGCACCAGCCCGCGCGGGGTCATGATCACGTCCTTGAGCACGTCCGGCAGCTTCAGCTCCTCGATCGAGGGAATCCGGTTCTTGATCGCGCGGATCACCATGCCCACTTCGCCGCGCTGCTTGAACACGTTCACGCGGAAGCGGCCCACGTCGGCCAGCGCGATGGCCATGTTCAGCTCCAGGTCGCGCTCGAACTGCGGTACCTGGCCCTCGTCCATCAGCGAGTAGGCGATCTTCTTGACCATGCCCGGCGGCAGGCCGGTATTGCCCAGCGGATAAAGCTTTCCCTCGATCTTGATGTGGACAGGCGCTCCCGTGGTCAGGAACATGTCCGAAGCGTTCTTTTCGGTCATCAGCTTCAGGAAATAGCCGATATCCATGGATGCGATTCCCCGGGCAATGGCCGCCCGCCGTTGCAAGCACACGGCGGCCTTGACGACAATGGCCGCGCTCAACCTTCCGCGACGGCTCCCCAATGAAACCTAGCTTCGCACACTTGCGACATCTCCTGTATGTGACCGCGTGCGCATCTGCGCTCTGTGCCAGCGCGATGGCGCAGGATCCGGCCGCGGCCGACCTGCTCGCCGCGCAACAGGCGGTGGAACGCGCCGACCGCGCCGATGCCGACCAGTACGCGCCGGACACCATGGCCCTGGCCCGGCAGCAACTGGAACAGGCCCAGCGCGCCGCCGGCGACCGCCGCGAGCGCAAACAGGCGCCCCTGCTGGCGCAGCGCGCCGCCGTCGACGCCGACCTGGCCCGCGCGCAGAGCGAGGAAGCGGTGGCGCAGGCCATGCTCGCCCAGCGCAAGGCCGAGGTGGAACGGCTGCAACGCCAGCTGGCGACCGGGGAGACGCGCTGATGGGTATCCGTACTCTGCTCGTGGCCGGCCTGTTGGCCGTGCCGATGCTGGCGGCGGCCGCCGAAGACCCGGCCGTGGCGATGTTGAACCAGCGCCTGATCGCACTGCAGGCCGACACGCGCACCGCCGACGTTGCAGCGCTGGAGCGGCTGCAGGCGCAACAGGCGATCGCCGTGCTGGCCAAGGCCAGGCGCAAGGAGCTTGACCAGGCGCGCTACCTCGCCGAGCGCCGGGTGACGATCGCCGAGACCAGCGCCCGCGCCGAAGCGGCGCGGCGCGAGGTCGACCAGCTGGAACGCACCCGCAGCGAACTGCTGGTCGAGGCCAGCCGCCGCGAGGCCGCCCGCGCCCGCCAGGAGGCCGAGCGCCTGCGCGTGCAGGCGCAGATCCAGGCCGAGGAGGCCGAACGCCTGCGCCAGGCCGCCGAGGCCGAGATCCTGGCCCGGCAGGATGCCGAGGCCGCGCTGACCAGCGTGGCCGGCAAGCAGGCCGCCCGGGTAAGCACCGCCCAGCAGAACGCGGCCAGGCTGGCGCGCGAGGAAGCCGAGCTGGTGTCGGGCCAGAAACTGCCGGCGTCGAAGTTCGAGGCGCGCGGCGAGATCTTCACCCTTGCCGGCGACGCCTTCGCCGCGGGTCAGGCAACGCCGTCCAGCGCGGCGCGCGACCAGCTCAAGGCCCTGTCCGAATACCTGAACATCGGCAGGAAGGGCCGGGTGATCGTCGAGGGCTACGACAGCGCCAGCGGCGTCGGCCAGCGCCGCGCACAGGCGCTGAAGGACGCGCTGGTGGCCGGTGGTGTCGCTGCCAACCGGATCCAGGCCAACGGCAAGAAAGCCGCCGCCACGCGCGCCCGTTCGGCCGAGGTGATCGTCGTACCCTGATCCCGGCCGCTTCCACTGGCACCTATGGAGCGGGTCATTGACCCACTCCAGCACTACGGGTTGTGGTTGCTTTGCAGGTGCTTTGGGATGCCGCGCACAACTGCCGTGAAGGCTGAACGTGCGGTGGTTCCTGAACCTTTTCAGGCTCCTCCGATCCTCTTGCCGGAACCTTTTTTCAGGCGTAGGGTCAATCGTCCGGGCGACATTTTCGTCGTCCGGACAGCGGAGGACCGGGCCAGTGCAACCGTGGCGCGAACCAGTACCAGACAGCTTCCGGGGAATGGACCGGAAGACGGCCGGGGTTCGGCCGTGCCCCGTCCGGATCTCCATCCCGGAACGCCCCGTGCCGCAAGGCCGGGGCGTTCGTGTTTCCGCACGAAGGAGGTAGTCATGTTCGAAGGGCAGCCGCAGAACGAGATCGACGCGTTGATCAAGGCCAACCCGGAGTTCAAGCAGCTTTATCAGCAGCACCAGAAGCTGAACAAGAAGTGCATGGATGCCGAACTGGGCGTACTCCCCATCGACGATCTGACCCTGGGGCAGATGAAACGCGAAAAGCTGCTGGCCAAGCAGAAGCTTCTGCGGATCTATGAAGACCGGCTCAACTGAACCTTCCCCACGCTGAGTCTTTCGGTCGCGGGCAATGGTGGCCTCCTCGTCGGCCGCCATTGCCCGCGTCACTTCGGTAAGGCGGGCTGGCAATGACGCACCAACCAATCGTCGCCTGACTTTCGGGCATATCCATCGGATAATCGGGCTCCGGCCGCCACGCGGCGCGATCCCAAGCATATCGATGGCAATCCATTCCTCCGTACTCGAACTCATCGGGCGCACGCCGATCGTCAAGGCCCAGCGCCTGGATGCCGGTGTCTGCGAGCTGTACCTCAAGCTCGAAAGCGCCAACCCGGGCGGGTCCATCAAGGACCGCATCGGCCTGTCGATGATCGAGGCGGCGGAGAAGCGCGGCGACCTCAAGCCCGGCGCGACGCTGGTGGAAGGCACCGCCGGCAATACCGGCCTGGGCCTTGCGCTGGTCGCCCAGCAGAAGGGCTACAAGCTGATCCTGGTGGTCCCGGACAAGATGAGCCGGGAGAAGATCTTCAACCTCAAGGCGATGGGCGCCGAGGTGGTGCTGACCCGTTCGGACGTGGCCAAGGGCCACCCCGAGTACTATCAGGACCTGGCCAGGACCATCGCCGAGCGCACGCCGGGCACCTATTTCATCAACCAGTTCGGCAACCCGGACAACCCGGCCGCGCACGAGTTCGGCACCGGCCCGGAGATCATCGAACAGATGGGGGGCGAACTGGACGCCATCGTGTTCGGCTGCGGCAGCTCCGGCACCATGACCGGCCTGTCGCGCGCCTTCGCCCGGCTGTCGCCCGGGACCGAACTGGTGCTGGCCGACCCGGTCGGGTCGATCCTGGCCGAATACATCAACGACGGCACGCTCAACGAGAAGTCGGGCTCGTGGCTGGTGGAAGGCATCGGCGAGGATTTCCTGCCGTCCATCTCCGATTTCAGCCGGGTGAAGAAGGCCTACGCCATCACCGACGCGGAGAGCTTCCACACCGCGCGCGAACTGCTGGGCAAGGAGGGCATCCTCGGCGGTTCCTCCACCGGCACGCTGCTGGCCGCGGCGCTGAAGTACTGCCGCGAGCAGACCGAACCGAAAAAGGTGCTGGTGCTGGTGCCGGACACCGGCAACAAGTACCTGTCGAAGATGTACAACGACTACTGGATGCTGGACAACGGCTTCCTCGAACGCCCGCAGTACGGCGACCTGCGCGACCTGATCCTGCGCCCGTACAGCCAGCGCGACACCGTGGTGGTCGGCCCGAACGACCTGCTGACCACCGCCTACCAGCGAATGAAGCTGTACGACGTGTCGCAGCTGCCGGTGATGGACGGCAACCGCCTGGTGGGCATCATCGACGAGAGCGACGTGCTGCTGCACGTCTACGGCGACGAGGCGCGCTTCCGCGACCCGGTGGCCATCGCCATGGTCAGCAAGCTCGACCGGCTGGACGTCAAGTCGCCGATCGAGGCGCTGCTGCCGGTGTTCGACCGCGGCCAGGTCGCCATCATCATGGACGGCGCCGATTTCCTCGGCCTGATCACCCGCATCGATCTGCTGAACTACCTGCGGCGGCGGGTGCAGTGAGCGCTGCCACCGGAACGGCCGGTTCAGGTCGTCCCGGTAGAATTCCACCTCTTTGAGCCGGAAAGCACCATGACGGACCCGCATTCACGCAGCCAGGAAGGCGAGCGCAGCCTGTCGCTTGCCACCTTGGCCATCCACGGCGGCCAGTCGCCGGACCCCAGCACCGGCGCGGTCATGCCGCCGATCTACGCGACCTCGACCTATGCGCAGTCCAGCCCGGGCGTGCACCAAGGCTTCGAGTATTCGCGGACCCATAATCCGACCCGTTTCGCGTACGAGCGCTGCGTGGCCGCGCTGGAAGACGGCAGCCGCGCTTATGCGTTTGCCTCGGGCATGGCCGCGACCTCTACGGTGATCGAGCTGCTCGATGCCGGCAGCCACGTGGTGGCTATGGACGACATCTACGGTGGCAGCTTCCGCCTGTTCGAGCGCGTGCGCCGCCGCACCGCCGGGCTGGATTTCAGCTTCGTCGACCTGACCGATCCGGCCGCGTTTGAGGCGGCGATCACACCGAAGACGAAGATGGTGTGGATCGAAACGCCCACCAACCCGATGCTGAAGATCGTGGATATTGCCGCGGTCGCGGCCATCGCCCGGCGCCATGGCCTGATCGTGGTGGTGGACAACACCTTCGCCTCGCCGATGCTGCAGCGTCCGCTGCAGCTGGGCGCGGACATCGTCGTGCACTCGGCCACCAAGTACCTCAATGGCCACTCGGACATGGTCGGCGGCATGGTCGTCGTCGGCGACAACGCCGAACTGGCCGAACAGATGGCCTTCCTGCAGAACTCGGTGGGCGGCGTGCAGGGGCCGTTCGACAGCTTCCTGGCCCTGCGCGGGCTGAAGACGCTGCCGCTGCGCATGAAGGCCCACTGCGCCAACGCGCTGGAGCTGGCCCATTGGTTGGAAGCCCATCCCGCCGTCGAGAAGGTGATCTACCCGGGGCTGGCCTCGCACCCGCAGCATGCGCTGGCATCCCGGCAGATGAGCGGCTACGGCGGCATCGTCTCCATCGTGCTCAAGGGCGGGTTCGAAGCCGCCAGGCGCTTCTGCGAACGCACCGAACTGTTCACCCTGGCCGAGTCACTGGGCGGCGTGGAAAGCCTGGTCAACCACCCGGCGGTGATGACCCACGCCTCGATTCCTCCGGTCCGCCGCGAACAACTGGGCATCAGCGATGCGCTGGTGCGGTTGAGCGTGGGGGTGGAGGATGTCGGGGATCTGCGCCGGGATCTGGAAATGGCTTTGGCGCCCTAACCGGTCGACCGGCTTGATCAGATAAAAGAAAGGGCCTTGCGGCCCTTTCTTCATGGGGTCCGACACATGCAGGCTGTAGGCCTCAGTGCTGGACTTCCGACATCGCCTTGCAGTCGATCTTCACGGTCTGCTTGCTGGCCTCGGCCAGGGTTTCCCAATAGAACGGGCAAGCCAGCAGATTCTCGGGAGTCGAACTCTTCGACGAGGTGACGTTGATGGTCACCTGTACTTCACCAAAGGTAAAACCGAGGCGCGATTTATCGATGACGTCGTCCTGGAACGTAAGCGATCCGGCACCGTCGATGAGCTGCTTGTTCTCGCCCAGCTTGATCGTACCGGAGGTATCGGCAAGCTTCTGCGCCTGTTCGGAGGCGCGGGGATCGCCGGAATAGGCTGCCACGACCATCACTTTCTCGGATTTGGACTTGAGGGCGGCTTCGGCGGCCGGCGTCAGCGTGACCTGCACGTTCACCGGCGCGATGGTGGCGGCTGGCGCCTGCTTCTCTATTTCTTCGCGGGTGTTCGCGCTGGCGGCCTGGGGAGTCTCGGTGCCTGCAGCGGGCTCCGTTTCCTCGCGGCGAGCGCAGCCGCTGACGGCCAAAACGGTGAGGAAACTGGTGATGAGGAGGTTCTTGTTCATGGCATGGTGGCCGGTGATCAGTGGGTGGGCGGAAGGGGGGACGGTTGCGCGGGCGAAACGGGCTGGATCGGAGTGGCGGGCGTCAGATCCAGGTACTCGAGACGGTCAATGACGGCCTGGCTGACGGCATTGGCCTGATCGTCGTTCTCGACGATGTAGGGAACGATGATGAGGACCAGCTCCTTCTTCTCGGTTACCTTCTTGGTGCTCTTGAACAGGTTGCCGAGCAGCGGAATGTCCTTCACCAGCGGAATGCCGGTGTTGCCGCGGGTATCGTCGTTGCTGATGAGGCCTCCCATGACGATCGTCTGGCCATCCTTCAAGGTCAGGGAGGTGGTCAGGGCACGGTTGCGGATCGTGGGCGAGGCGGTCGAGGCCGCATTGGACACGGCCGGTGCCTCGTCGCTGGCCTTGCTGACCTCCTGGGTCAGGTCGATGTCCACGCGATCGTCGGAATAGATGGTGGGCTTGATCTTCAGCAGTACGCCGGTCTTGCGGTACTGGATCGACTGCAGCAGGTTGGTGTTGCCGCCCGTCTGCTGATTGGAGGTCGTGGTCATGGTGACGGTGGGGATCTCGTCGCCCACGTCCATCGACGCTTCGCTACCGCTCTTGACCAGAAGGCGCGGGGTCGAAAGGATGTTGACGCGGTTGTCCTGCGCCATTGCCGACAGCATGACGCGATTCTGGCCGGCCACATCGAGGAGCCAGGTCAGTCCGCTGCCAGGGCCGCCCTCGCCAGCAGTGCCGCCGGACTTCGCTCCCGACCATACATTGCCGTTGAAGCGGCCGAAGCCTTGCTTGGCGAACCAGTTCAGGCCGACCTCGGTGGTATTGTTCAAGGTGATCTCGGCGATGGTGACCTCGATCATCACCTGGCGTGGAGCGCGATCCATCTGCCTGATCAGGGTCAGCATGCGTTCCCACTGCGCCGGGTCGCCTTGGTAGATCAGCGCATTGCGCGGCTCGTCAACCTGCAGCACACCGGGGACCGGAGGAGCGTTGCGGCCGGCAGGCTGTTGTGCGGCAACGGGTGTCGGCGCGGTGCTGGATGTCGGCGGCGGCGTAGCGGCCGCGCTCGGAGAAGGCGTAGCCGTGCCACCAAGCACGCTGGCCAGGTCTGCAGCCTTGGTGTTCTTCACCTGGTAATAGAACAGAGACTGGGTGCCTGCCTGCTGGCTGGGGCGGTCCAGTTCCTTGGCCCACGAAACCGCATAGTCCAGCGTCTCTTGGCTGCTGGTGAAAATCAGCACAGAGTTGACCGCCGGAATCGGCAGCACGATCACGCTTGAAGGCGAACCTGCCGAACGGGCGGTGCCATAGCCTTGGGTATTCAGTACTTCCATCAGCTGCACCGCGAGCTGCTCGGCATTCATGAATGCCGGTTCCAGCCGGGCACTGATGCGACCGCGCATCAGGGGGCGATCAAAAACGCGCAGCGCCTCGATGGCCTGCTGCACCTGCGATGGTTTGCCGCTGATGATGATCGAATTGCGGCCGGACTCATCAAGCACCTTGACGTCCTGTCCGAACAAGGTGTTCAGCCAACGAAGCGCGTCGCCGCTGCGGATGACCTCCAGTTCCACCAGCTGGAAAACGGGTCGGTGGGTCATTGGAACGGTGGGCGAAGCACGGCCGCTGATGATCAACGGTGGATTGGTCGAGCTGCCGGCCGTTCCCTTGGTCAACCGCACCAGCTTGCCCTCGACGCTGACCAGGACGCCGTATTCGGCGAGCACCTGGCGCGCCAGTACGAACAGGTCCTGCGGCTTCTGCTTGGCTTCGGAACGAAGGGTGACGAGTTCCTGCAGGGAAGCCACGTCGGGCGCCATGCTGACGTTCAGATCCAGCAGGTTGCCGAAGACTTCGTTCGCGAATACCGGTACGGGGACGTTCTGTACATTGACGTTGACCGGCCCGCTGTACATCGGCGGGAGGTCGTCCCGAACATTGAGGCCGGCGCTGGAAGCTCCCGACTGCCCGACGCGTGGCGTATCGGTCACCACCAGGCTCTGCGGACGAGTGTCCGGATCGCCGATCTGGATCTCGCCGGGCTGTGCCGATTCGGATTTCGGTGGCAACGGCAACGAAGCAGGGATGGTCAACACCGGCGTAGTGCTGCAGCCGGCCAGCAGCGCTGCACCGAATGCGGCGAGGCCAATCATGGGGCGGCGGTGATGCGTCATTCGTTTGTTCCTTGGTCGGGTACTTCCGCTTCCTCACATTCGCCGGATCTGTCCACGGCTTGGGCTTGGAACAGCTGATAAGTGGTATTGCATGCATCACGCCTGGTTGTAGCGCGGTCGCCCCGGGCGGATTCCAGAACGCTGCCGTCGGGCAATGTTGCGCCCACCGCGAAGCGCTGTGCCTTGCCCGGCGCATCGGGGGTCATTACCAGGATTGCCGGGCCTCCATCGTTGACGATGCCCGCCAGACGCCAAGAGCTGCTGGCCGCTCCGCTGGCGTCTCCCCTCCAGCGCAGGCCGCTGGTGACCGCAGCCATGTCCTGGGGGGAGTGGCGCGCGGCATCGGCGGCACTCGGCAGGCTCCACTCATCACCGTTCGCGGCAAGCTTGGGAAGCGGTGGTGGTGGCCAGGCTGCTCCAGCGCCCAGGCCAACGAGGAGGGCGGCGCCCAGCAGGAGGTGGCGACGACGGGCCATCATGGCGTCGCGGCTCCCGTGACCCTGTAGTAAGCGTTCACCGTGAGATGCAGGGTATTGCTGTCATCGCTGAGCACGGTAAGCGTTTCCACGGCGATCAGGTTTGGGGAGTTCTCGATCTGGCGCAGCAGGCCCAGCGATTGCCGGGGGGAAAGGGCGCCATTCAAGGCGGCGTTGACCCGTATTACGTCGGGCATCCCGTCAACGGGGCCTGATCGATTCACGCGGATCGTCACATTCTGTTTTGAATCAAAGCTGGCCGTAACACCCCGCAGCCAGCTTTGCAATGCGGCTTGCGCCATGCCCGGCGTGGCCACCCCGGGCAGTTGCGCAGTCAGCGCATCGCGCAGTTGTTGCGCATTCTTCTCCCGCTCCAGCCAGGCATCCTGTCCTTTCAGGGAAAGGATGCGTCTGAGATTCTGCTCGGCTTCTATGGCGGCCTTCTGCCGTTCGGTACGCACGCCGTCCATGCTCTGCAGAACGAAGGCTGCCAGCAACAACGCGATCGCCAGTCCGGCCCACTTGAGCCAAGGGCTTGCCTCAAGCTGTCGTTTCAGCTCGCGGATCTGTGCTTCGAAAGCCTTCATGGCGCCTCGGTCCCAGCACGGCCGGGCGGAGGTGTCACCGTAGCCTTGATCGTCAACTCGTTGTCACGCCCCAGTTCCGTGGTGACTCCCTTGAACATCGGGGAGGCCTCCCAGCTCGAAACGAGTTCCTCGGGATTGCTGCCCGGGGCCAGCAGGTTTACCTCCAGAGTGTCCGGGGTGGGCTGGTTCCACTTGGTGACCTGCCAATCCTTGCCTGCCATCAGCCGGGTGAACTCCGCCATCAGCGAAATGGTCGGCCGGAGCGCCTGCAGCGCCAGCAGCTGGCTCACTTCGGCGCTGGCCTTGTCGGTGGCCTCGCGGGCGTCGAGGATGCGCTTGAGCGGAGCGTCGAGGTCGTTGGCGGCAGATTGTGCACGCCAGATGTCCAGCTGTGCGCGTGCGATGCTGCCGATCTGACCGCCGGCCAACACCAGGAACAGCATTGCCAGAGCCAGCGCTACCCGAGGGAGGTATTGATCCAGGCCGGAGAGCTGCAATTTTTCAGTACTGGATGGCGCACGATTCCAGGGGCTTGCCGCAATCGGAGCGGTCACGGACTCAGGGATTCCCGGTTGGGCCAGGGCGATCTGCCCGGTGCCCCGCAGAAAATCCCGCCATTGATCGGCGGCAGGCAATTCCGGCCACCAGCGGCTTGCCTGCAGGTGCCCTGCCTTCCACGCCCTTGCTTCGAAGCCCTCGACAAGCTGCAACAATTCGACGCCTTCCGTGCGGGGCGAGCCTACGTGCGGGGCTTCGGCTACGAAACGTTTGCGCCGGCCCTGTTCTGAGGAGGCGAGCGCGGCGATCCGGGAACGGGACCAGTACCAGATGGCCACGGTCCCATCGGCAGACCACGCGGCGTCGAAGTCGGCATCGGCGAATGGCGCGAGCCGGCGCACCGCCATTGCCGCGAACTCCTTGCGCTGCTTGGTGGGAGCCTTGCTGGCATCGACCGTGGTGAAAAGACACAGCTCTCGGCCGACCAGGCAGACCAAGGTGTCGCTTCCGCCACCTTCCAGGGACAGGTTACTGTTGCTCCCCAGGCGCACCCTGCGCGGGGAAAAGCGGTGTCGAAGGCGAGCCAACCACGGCCTGATCGGATTCGTTGCCACGTGGGAGGATGACCTCGTAATCAATACGCCACGGAAGGCCATTGACCTCGAAAGGCGTTAGTGTCCAATGCAGGAGGTGACGTGCACCGGAATGATGATCCCATAGGATAAGGTTGCCGGAGGGTTTTGCAAAGAGGGCCAGGCCCTCGTCGAATACCGCGCCGATGCCGAAGTTCTGTTGTGCCTGGGCCGTGGACAGGAAGGGGGTGGAGCGGCGCAGTTCCACTATCCGGGCGGTGTTTTCTGGGGTCAATCCCGGCAGCAGCCCCAGTACCTGCGGGGGGGCGGTATTGATGTTCAGGTCCGAGCCGCGGGTCATGGTGAACATGGACAGCAGGGTGCTGTCGTCCATGCCGGCCAGGGCCTCGTTCCAGCCCAGTACCCGCCGAAGTTCCAGTGGCGTGGCAAGGGTGCGGTTGGTTGGGGGCGGGAGTCCAGCCGAGGCGTAATGACTCTTCTCGGCGCCATCTAGCCGGTGCAGGTCATCTGCATCCTGGTAATCCAGCAGCTTGGCTTCAAGGCCGCTCCATTGGTCGCTGGCAATTCCGAGCGACCTGTAGAAGGACTGGCGAAGGATGGGGGCGGCCCAGTTCACGCTCAGCAGGCCACGGTCATCCTGGAGGGAAAACCGCGTGTTCTCCAGGCCCTGATAGGGCGTGCTGTCCAGACGGATCTCGTTGCCCACTGGCAGGGCGGTGAAACCGTCCGGGTCGTCGAGGCTCATCGCCGTGCTGGCCTTGGCGTCGGACTCGTTGACGGTCAGTCCTGCGATGGTCTGCCGCTGTGTCGCCAGCATGAACAGAAGGGTTTCCCGGGTGCCTGCCATGGCCAGTTCGCTCTGGAAGCGGTCGGCATCGGCCTGGGCTGCGTGGATCGCCCGTTCGGCGGATGTCGCGGTTGCCGCGGCCAACAGGGCCAGTACGACCAGGATCGCGAGCACGATGACGAGTACGAACCCTTGATCGGCGCGTGGGGTGCGGTCAGTCAAGGTCGGCCTCGAACGGGTTGAAGCGTGGGTTGTGCGCCCCGGCAATATTCGCTGCCCATATTCTCTGGGTACCGTCGTCCATCTCTTGCCTCAACAGGATGACGGCGGGCAGGTGGTCGTGCAGCCCCAGTTTGGGCGGCCATTGATCATGTGTCCGGCCCTCCTTGTCCAGGTAGCCGAAGGTGGCGCTGACAACGCCGGGCAAGGGAAGGTCGAGTTGCTTGCCGTCTTCCACCAAGGTCAGAAATTGGTTCGCACCTTCGTGGCGCGTGGACCATTCGGTCCCGGTGGCGCCACCTTGGTGTGATTGGGTTGGCTGGGTCGCGATACCTGAAAGCCGGTCGCGGGCGCCCTGGAATTCCACCTCCTGCAAGGGGATCAGGCTCCGCAGCGAGCTCTCGAACCAATACTCGGTAAGGGTCGCCTGCTGGGTGGCGCCGCTTATGCTGGAGATCGCGGCATTCGCCCGCTGCCATTGTCCCAGGGACTGGTAGCCCAGGGAGATCGCCATGCTGGCGATCAGCAGCACGACCAGCATCTCCAGCAGCGTCAGGCCGTCCTGTCGGCGCATGCTCAGTCCTCCGCCGGCAGGAGCGGACGTGCGGCTTCCCAGCCGGCCTTGCGCAGGGTGAAATCGCGCACGACGGTACCTTCCCGCCTCACCTCGACATCGACCTCATAAAGGCGGAAGTCGAACTGGGTTGCGGTGCCTGCGCGGCTCATGCCGGTGCGTCGCTCCGTGAGGGGGCGGGTCGTCCAGCGGATTTCCAGCGGGGGGAGTTCGCGGGTGCCTCCCGGTTCGGCCATTGGATTGATGGTTTCGATGACGGCCCTTGCTGCCCGGGCATCCTGGAGGGAAAGTGCGCTGGCGCGCGCGCGTCCCAGTGCGAACGTGCTGGTGGACAGCCATGCATACAGTGCGAGCAGGCATGTCGCCATGATGGTCAGGGCGACGATCGCCTCCAGCAGGGAGAAGCCCTGCTGGCCGTTGCGCGGAGCAAACCGGGGTGTCATGGGGTAATCCGTTCGATGCGGCAGAACGGCGCCAGTACCCGGAACTCGACGGTCTGGTAGGAGGTCACCAGTGTGCCCTGTGCCTGAGAGCAAGCGCCGTTGGCCTGCACTCGCAACGGCGTCTCCATGCGCAACGCCCAGTCCTGTGGCAGGTTGACAAGGTCGATGCCGCCGCCGGCGTCTGCAGACAGCGGGTTGCCGCTGGCGCGTACCGTACTGGGCAGGCGTTCCAGTTGCTGTATGACATCCTCTACCTGCGTGGCTTCCTGCCAGGAGCGGACCATTCTGTAGCTGGGCGGGGCGGCGATGGCCGTGGCGATGGCGATGATGGCCATTACCACGACCATCTCCAGCAGGGTGTAGCCCTGCGGGCGGGGGGTCATTGTTTGGGGAGCTGGCCCAGGTCGGCGTCGTATCCCGTGCCGCCGTCCTTGCCGTCCGCGCCGTAGGAATAAAGAACGAAAGAATGCGTGCCGGTAGGTTGCGGCGAATACTGGTAAGCGTTGCCCCATGGATCGTCCGGCAGGCCGTCTTCCAGATAGGGGCCCTTCCAGCGCTGCGCGAGCTTGCTGTCGGTGGGCTGCTGTACCAGCAGCTTCAGTCCTTCTTCCTGCGTCGGATACCGGCCGATGTCCAGACGCATGGTTTCAAGGGTGCCTTTGAGCATCTTCACCTGTGTTTCGGCCGTCTGAACCTTGGCCTTGTCTGCCTGGCTGAAAAGCCGGGGGCCTACCAGGCCCATGATCAGGCCGATGATGACCAGCACCACGATCATTTCCAGCAGGGTGAAGCCTTGGATGGCGCGGCGCGCGCGCGGGACGGTGCCGGAGCGGGGGCGTGCGATGTTCATCTGAGGCAGTACACAATGTATGGAAAAACGGATCGCAGTCTAGCAGCTTTGCCAAAGGGCGCATCAGGGCAGGGGCCCGGCTGCTAACCTATTCAACTGACAGCAGGCATCGTGTGGTCGTTCATGGTTTCCAAGTCCCTTTCCCGCGGCGCCGGGTATCTCGCATTGTGGCGGACCCTGGTGTCGCAGGACCTGGCGGTACGCTATCGTGGCACGCTGCTTGGAAGGGCCTGGCCCTTCCTGTTGCCATTGACCATGTTGGCGGTCTACGGGTTCGTGTTCGGAGCCGTGTTCCGCGCGCGCTGGCCGGGCCTGGCCGAGAACGATCACCTGGGGTTCGCCCTCAACCTGTTCCTTGGATTGCTGGTGCATGGCCTGCTTGCCGAAACCGTTGGCCAGGCGCCTTCTCTCCTGCAGCGCAACAGCAATTTCGTCCGCAAGATCGTGTTTCCGTTGCCGGTGCTGGTCGCCGTGCCGCTGGGGGCCGCTTTGGTGCACATGCTGCTCGGGTTGCTCCTGGTTTGCGGTGTCAATGCGGTATGGGGGACGGGCCTGCACTGGCAACTGGTCGTGGTGCCGGCGATCCTCGTGCCGTACTTGGCGATGCTGTACGGCATCGCCATGGCCTTCGCCGCTCTGGGGGTCTATCTGCGAGATCTGGCGCAGGTCGTGTCGGTACTGGTGACTGTCGCGCTGTTCACGGGTGCGGTGCTCTATCCCCGATCGATGGTTCCGCCCCTGCTCGCGGGCGCGGTGGCGGCCAATCCCATCAGTTGGCCTGTCGAGGCAATGCGCCAAGCGGTATTCCATGGGCGGTGGCCGGATCCCGTGTCGATGACGGGGTATTCGGTCGCCGCCGTGATCGTGTTGGCGCTGGGGCTTGGTGTATTCCGGGCGCTGCGCCCGGGCTTTGCCGATGTGCTCTGATACCTTTCCAAACTTTCGAATGCACCGCAGGCTTTCATGAACACCGCCGCTGATTTCCCCGTCCCGTCGCTGGCGGATACTTCCGCTCCCGATCTCCTGGGCCAGATGTTGATCGCCCGTGGCGCCATCGGGCCGGCCGATCTGGAGCGTGCGCTGGAGCTGCAGGGCAACGTGGGCGGGCGGTTGGGCAGCCTGCTGATGCGTATTGGTGCCCTGTCCGAAGAGCAGTTGCTGGCGGTCCTGTCGGAGCAGCTTGGCATCCCCTTGGCAGGGCGCGAGGTGATCCTGCCCGAGGTCGAGTCCTGGGTAGTCCCCGGCGAGGAGCCGGTATCGGTGGACTGGATGCAGGACCAGGAAGTGCTGCTCTGGCAGGATCCAGAGGGTCTGATCTGGTGTGCCAGCCGCGATCCGCTTGAGCCGGCGTTGCAGGAAACCTTGGCCTATCTTTATCCCGGCCAGTCCGTGCGGAGCGTGCTGGCAGCCGCTCAGTTGATGGAAAGCACGCTGGACAAACTGGCCCATGGACTGGTGGCGTCGGGTTATGGCGGCGACGACGTCCGCCACCTGCGCGAACTGGCCGAAGAGGCGCCCGTGGTGGAGCTGGTCAACAGCCTGCTGGCGCAGGCGGTGGAGCAGCGGGCCTCGGATATCCATCTGGAACCGGACGAGCATCAGTTCGTCGTGCGCTTTCGCATCGACGGTGTGCTCTATGCCCGCCTGCAGTTGCCACGTGAGCGCTTCAACGCGGTGGCCTCGCGGTTGAAGTTGATCTCGGGTATGGATATCGCCGAGCGCCGTCTGCCGCAGGATGGTCGCATGAGCGTGCGCGCCAGCGGCCAGGCCATGGATATCCGTGCTTCCGCCTTGCCGGGTGTCCATGGCGAGTCCATCGTGCTGCGCCTGTTGCCCAAGGAGCGCAAGGACCTGGGGCTGGAGCGGCTGGGCATGGCTCCGGATCACCTGGCCCTGCTGGGGGCCTGGAGCCGCGAGGCGCACGGCATCCTGCTGGTGACCGGGCCGACAGGCTCGGGCAAGTCCACGACCCTGTACGCGACCCTGTCTGCTGCCGACGACGGCATGAAGAAGATCATCACCGTCGAGGACCCGGTGGAGTTCCAGCTGCCGCGCATCACCCAGATCCAGACCCATGCCGACATCGGGCTGACCTTCGCCAGCGCCCTGCGCTCCATCCTGCGCCAGGATCCTGACGTGATCATGGTCGGCGAGATCCGCGACCGTGAAACCGCCGAAATCGCCATCCAATCGGCCCTCACCGGCCATCTGGTGCTGTCCACGGTGCACACCAACGATGCCATCGGCGCCTTCACCCGCCTGATCGACATGGGGGTCGAGCCGTTCCTTGTCGCCACCCCGGTCAAGGGCCTGCAGGCGCAGCGACTGGTGCGGCGCCTGTGCCCGCATTGCGCGAGGCCTGCCGCCCACGTACTGCCGGCCATTGCCGCGGAGGCCGCGCAGTGGGCCGGCAAGGTGCTCGGGGATGCCCCGGCGCAGTGGCGGGAGGCGGTGGGCTGCGAGCGCTGCCAGCACTCGGGTTACCGTGGCCGTGTCGGCATCTATGAGTTGATCCCGGTGGACGAGGAAATGCAGCAGGCGGTGGTGGCCGGCGCCAGCCATGCCGAGCTCAAGGCCATGGCTCGCGGTCGTGGCTGCCGCTTCCTGCGCGAGGATGGCCTGCTCAAGGCCTGGCAGGGCGTGACCTCGGTGGAAGAAGTGCTTCGCGTGACGGCGGTCTGAACCATGCCTCAATACCGCTATAAGGCGTTCAATGCCGAAGGGGCTGCGCTGGAGGGGGTGGTCGCCGCCCAGACCGAGCGCGAGGCCGCCCGCCAACTGGAGCGGCGCGGGTTGTCCGTGGTGGCCGTGCTGCCTGCCGAGGTCGTGCGACGCCGGCCCGGCGTACGGGCGTCACGGCTGCGCCAGCGGGATCTGATCCTCGCCTTCCATGAGCTGTCCACGCTCCTTGGGGCGGGTGTCGGGCTGGCCGAGGCCGTCGCCGCGCAGGTGCGCTCGGTTCATCATCCGCAGCTGGTGGCCGCTTTCGAGGGCATTGCCGCAGGCTTGCGGCAAGGACAGGCGTTCTCCGCTGCTCTCGAGGCCACCGGTCTGCCTCTGCCCCGCTATGTCGCCACGGTCGTACGCAGTGGTGAAAAATCAGGCCTTCTGGGCCGTGCGCTCCATGATGTGGTGGAGCAGATGGAGTATGACCAGACCGTACGTTCCGAGATCCGCCAAGCCCTTACATATCCGGCAGTGCTGATCTGTGCCGGCTTGGGGGCGGTGGTGATGATGTTCACCTTCGTCGTGCCCAAGTTCGCCGCGTTGCTCAAGCGCGCCGATGACCTGCCTTGGCTGGCTTCCGCCGTGCTGAATACGGGAATGTTCCTGCGCCAGTGGTACGTCGGCGTGCTGCTGCTTGTGGTCGCCCTGATTGCCTGGCTGATGGTGGTATTGCGCAATCCGGAGACCCGGGCGCGCTGGCTTGAGGGACTGGAGCGGCTGCCCGTGCTGGGGGCATGGCGTGTGGAGTCCGAAACGGCTACCTGGGCCAGGGTGCTGGCGACCTTGCTTTCCAATCGTGTTCCCCTGATGGACGCGCTGGGGCTCGCCCAGGCGAGCGTCATTGCCCCGGGGCGCAGGGCCCGTCTGGACGAGGTCTCGCGCAACGTGCGGAACGGCGTACCTCTGGCTGATGCCCTGGAGGAGCAGCAGACCCTGACGGCGACCGGCTACAACCTGGTCCGCGTGGGGGAGCGTTCGGGGGAGTTGCCGACCATGCTGCAATCCCTGGCAAGGTTGTGCGAGGACTCGGGACGTACGCGCATGAAGCAGTTCCTTGCCCTGCTCGAGCCCGTGGCCATCCTGCTGATCGGCGGGGCCATCGGCGTGATCATGATCGGCATCATCCTGGCGATCACCAGCGCCAACGATATCGCGGTCTGACTTCGCCTCCCCCTGCCGGGGGAGGGCGCCATGTTCTTCCAGTCACCTCCGGCAGGCCGCGTCTGCCGCATGCCTCTGACGCGGCGGCTTGACAAGGCTATTCATTCAAGTGAATCCTGACTGCTTCGCTCATCCCCTCGGCTGGGCGGATGTCAGGTTTCGCAACTCGCCTGAACCGGCGTGTCATCCCACGAATGGTGGTGGTGAACGGCGGAGCCATTGGCAAAAAGCCTTGTTCGGGCTTGACGGCCAAGTAAGGCTTGGTTAACGTTCGCCCGGTAGCTTGCTCTACGGGGATCATGGGGAAGAATTCTTTTCCACGCTCGCCTAAAGCGACCGGTTTGCCAACGGGCTGGCCCGACGGTACCGGGGTAGGTCAGGTGACCGGTAACGGCTACTGCTGTATCAGGAAGTTTCTTTTTTAGTTAACTAAAAAAACTCAACGGAGTTGATTCACATGACGAAGTTCAACAAGAGCCTGCTGACCGCCGCTGTGGTGGGCGCGCTGGCAATCCCGAGCATTGCCTCGGCCGCGAAGTACCAGTACATCGCTGGCCAGCAGATCACCTACGCCAAGGATCTGTTCGTCGACGACACCAAGTCCATCGACAGCCCGAATGGCCTGCAGCTGATCGCCGAGACCAGCGACAACACCACCAACCGCATCAGCAACATCGCCGCTGGCGACGTGCTGACCGTGAAGGTCACCCTGGGCCAGGGCGCCACCTTCGACAGCACCTACCCGGCTGATACCCTGGTGCAGCTGTTCCTGGAAGGTGCGCAGACCGGCGGCGCCGGCGCTGCCATCGCCTACGTGCCGGGCACTGCCAACTACAACGGCAACGAGCTGAACTTCCAGTACACCGCCACCGGCGCCGGCACCATCGGTGCGGCGGGTGACTACTTCCTGCAGCTGAACAGCGCCAAGATCAAGAACCTGGTCAACGGCCTGTTCACCAACAGCAACATCACCTCGCAGATCACCGTGCAGGACGCCAACGGCATCCAGATCCTGGCCGGCAAGGTCGACTACGCCAAGTCCAAGTGGGGCCTGGTGGTCGAAGCCGATCCGACCCAGGGTAACGTCGCCACCACCATCGACGTCGGCGCCGATCCGCGCAAGACGTTCTTCTCCAGCGTCGGCATCGTGGGTGCGGACGATCAGGCGACCTTCAACGCTGGTAGCGTGACCCTGGACGTGGCCAAGGCGATTGAAACCGCTGGCGCCGCCCCGGGTTCCTACGTCAACAACTTCAGCGCCACGGCTGCCCTGCCGAACTACAACGTCGTGTCCACCGCGGACATCGTCGTCAAGGTGACCGGCAGCGACCTGACCGCGTTCGGCGGCAACCGCGTGTGGCTGGACCAGAACGCTGGCTGCACCAAGGCTGCCGGTGCCTTCACCAACGGCGTTGTCGCCGCTGGCGTTGCCACCTTCACCAGCCCGGCCAACAGCGCTCTGTGGCAGAACGTCACCAACGCTCCGCCGTCGCCGTCGACCGTGTTCGTGTGCTTCGGCGCCAACCACGCTGCCGAGATGCAGGCCCAGAACCTGGCCGGCTCGCTGGAAGTCAAGTACAACCTGGAACAGCAGCGTGTTGATCCGCCGGTGTACAACTTCGACCTGCTGCCGCTGCGCCTGAACGGCACGACGATCATCTTCCAGAACGTCAACCCGGCCGGCAACCCGACTGCTCAGTCGTTCCTGCGTCTGACCAACAACACCGCGCAGATCTGCCCCATCACCATCGACGCCAAGGACGACGCCGGCAAGCACAGCGGCGAAGTCAAGCTGACCCTGGCTCCGCATGGCTCGAAGCAGGTCAACTCGGAAGTGCTGGAAGGCGCTGCCACCGCTGCTGGCGTGACCGGCGGCTTCGGCGACGGCACCGGCAAGTGGTACGTCCGTGTCACCGCTGAGTGCGCTGACCTGCAGGCTTCGGCTCTGAACCGTCACCAGGACGGCGTGGTCACCGACCTGACCCCGGAAAAGGGTAACGACACCTGGCTGACCCCGACCACCAAGCTGTAATGATGTTCTGAGCGGCTGCATGCAGCCGCTCAGATATCGAGGTGGTACTGAGGCGGATGGCAGCAATGCCATCCGCCTTTTTGTTTGGCCGTGTTTCCGTAGCGGGCGGCAGTAAGACCAGGATTCCCTGATGCCGGGATGCACTCATGGATCGCGGCGATCCCGCAGACCAATGACTTGTCTACGAGATGCCTCGCGCAGATGCAGTCATGAGTGGTGGTGGATCGTGATCGGGAGAGCAGTCGCAGCGCTTCCGGTCATGCCGGGCAGTGACGCGGAACCGTCTTCGAATTCGAAGTCCGAGCGGTTGTAGATCGCCCGTTCAGCCGCGAGGCGCTCAACCTGTCGGAGATGTAGAGGAGCGATCCCCCATCCCGCGTCGCCTCGTAGCGTGGGGGGGGGGCTCAGTGCTGCCGGCGGTTGTCAGTAGTACTGCCTGTCCAGTCCTGCCACCCACTGCGTGCCAAGAGGTTTCGATCCGCGTGGCCTTGGTGCAACGGACTGAAGGCAGCCCGTTGCCGGTTGACGTCCCTTAACCGACTGGAAACGCGGGTCGGGATTGTTATTGCGGGAGCGGTGGGAGCTTGACCGGATCGGCAGCCAGCGCGGCCGCGAATCTGGCCGATTGCTGGACCCACACCCCCGCATAGTCCTTGCCATGCGTCGGGGCAGAGCTCTCGCAACGCTGCGGCTTGTTCGGGCAGTACGCCGCCAGCATCTGCCTGGCTTCGCTCTCGATGCCCGGGAGGCTGTTGGCAATGGCTGCGCCGTATTTTCCATTCAGCGCAGCAAGCGTTTCTTCAAGCGCTCCCCGGTGTAGGCGCACGGGGCTTTGCTGCACAAACCAGGCAGGCCGATCCTTGCCGTCGAGCAGGGCGTATGCCCTCAGCGTCCAGGTGACCCGCATCTGCCAGGCGCCATAGCGGACTGCAACCGCGTCGCCGCTGCTCGTGCAGTTCACTGCCTTGGCCCGATCCGCATTGGCGGCGATGTCGGCGGCTGAGGCACTTTGCCCGGGTGCCGCTTCGCGGAGCCAGGCACGGCGTTCGGCTTCGGTAGCGTCCAGCGCGGCACGGCTGGTGGGATCCAGCCAGTGGCATCGATCATCAATGAGTTGCATCCGGGCCAGCTCCAGATGCTGAAGCTGGGCTTGTTGTACCGGACTGGTGGCCGGAACCGCTGCACCGGCGGTACTTGCGATCAGGCCGATCAGGCCCGTGGAAAAGAAGGGCATCAGGGGTACTCCTGCGGTCATTGATGGATGGATGTTGAATGATATCCGCACGTTGCCTGGTCCGGATGCGGGCTGGAGCCGAGGGCGTTATCCTGTCCCGCTACCTGCTGTGGCACCATTGAATGACTCCCCCCCCTCCCGCGCTGACGCTGAGTGGCATCGAAAAGAAGTACCGCCTGTGGGCAACGCCTGCGAGCCGGCTCTGGGTGCCCTTGTTCTATCGCTTCTCCGGCATCGTGGAGCGGGCAATGCCGTGGCTGGCGCGCTGGCTCCGGAAGCGGGCGGATCTCCATCTCCATTATCACCAGGCGCTGAACGGAGTCAGCTTCAGTCTGCAGCGGGGTGAAGCGCTGGGCATCGTCGGGCACAACGGCAGCGGCAAGAGCACGCTGCTGCAGATCGTGGCCGGTGTGCTTGAACCCAGCGCGGGTACTGTGCAGGTCAATGGCCGAGTGGCGGCGCTGTTGGAGCTGGGGTCGGGATTCAACCCGGAGTTGACCGGGCGCGAGAACGTGCGGGTGAATGCCGCCATCCTGGGCCTGACGTCCGCCCAGGTGCGCGAACGGATGGACGACATCATTGCTTTCGCGGACATCGGCGATTACATCGACGAACCCGTGAAGACCTACAGCTCGGGCATGGCACTGAGGCTGGCCTTCGCCGTCCAGGTCCATACCGACCCCGACATCCTGATCGTCGACGAGGCCCTGGCCGTTGGCGACGCCGCCTTCCAGGCCAAGGCCATGGCACGGATCGATCAGATACTTTCGCGCGGCACCACCTTGCTTTTCGTCGGCCATGACCTCAACGCGGTCAAGGCCTTCTGCCATCGTGCGATGCTGCTGGAGAAGGGGAACATCGTGCTGGAGGGGCTGCCGGACGAGGTGATCACCGAGTATCTTCACCGCACCCACAAGCGGGTACTGGCCTCGCAGCAGGATCGCGGGTCCGACGAGCTGATACGGATCGACGGTGGCTATGGACTGGACGATGCGCGCGTTCTGGAGGCCAGCATCAATGAAGTCCGGCATGTCTCGGTGCGGCATGGTGAACGCCTGCGGCTGCGCTTCGTCGTACGGCGGCGGGCGGATATCGCCCATCCGGGTCTGATCTTCGATGTGCTGGATGGCCGTGGCCTCCAACTGACCGGACGGCGGGTGCCGTTGCCGGTTGGTGCGGAGGACGTCACGGTCGACGTTGGTTTCAATGCGTTGTTCCAGCAGGGCATCTATCGGCTGCGCATGCGCGTTGTGGATTCCCTCTCCATCGAACAGACCGTGGTGCTGTCGAGGCAGGAAGGCTGGCTGTCGTTCGAGGTCGTGGACGACAGCCGGGAGCTTTTCACGGGGCTCTTTCCTGTTCCCATGGAGATCGGAATCAAGCCATGAGAGGCGGGCGGATGCTGTTCCACCGTGACTTCCTCGGCTACACGGGGGGGCATGGCAAGGTCTGGGACTACTTCCGGCATGCGCTGGCATTGGGGTGGGATGCGCGCGTCCATCTGACACCGGCGTCGCTTCGCGACGGATCCAATCCATGGATGAGTCTGCCCGAGCGGATCGAACGGGAATGGAATCCGGATGCGTTCGACCTGCTGTTCCTTGCAGGCATGGACTGGATGGCACTGTCCGGTCGCCGAAATCCTCCACGTCCGGTCATCAATCTGATCCAGCACGTGCGCCACGGCTGGGCGGGCCACCCATTGCGTGCATTCCTCGGAGCTCCCGCGCATCGCATCTGCGTGAGCCACCCGGTGGCAGAGTCCATCCTGGCGACCGATGAGGTCAACGGCCCCGTCACCGTCATACCCGCGGCACTGGATCTGCCGGAAAACCTGGTGGCGCGATCTTCCCGGGAAGAGGTCGGGCGCGTGCTGATCGCGGGATTGAAGGCCCCAGGGCTCGCCCGGGCGCTTGCGGAGGAGTTGCATCTCCGTGGAATGCGGGTGGATGTGTGCGACGAATGGATACCCCGCCTGGAGTACCTGGAAAAGGTGGCCGCCGCTGCGGTGGTGGTGACCTTGCCGCATGCAGCAGAGGGCTTCTACCTGCCGGCATTGGAAGCGATGGCGCTTGGCGTACCGGTCGTGATGACGGACTGCATCGGGTCACGCGAATACGCACGAGATGGCGGCAACTGCATCCTGTCGGTTGCCGAGCCGCAGGCGCTTGCGCATGCCGTCGAGCACGCCGTGCTGCCCGGGATCGCGGCGCACCTGCGGCGGGGAGGAAGGGAAACGGCGGGCGCATACGGCCAGGCCAACGAGCGCGAACGCTTCGCGCAGGTCATGAAGAACATGGAGAATAACGAGCCTTGAAGCCTCGGAACATCATCCTGACGGGCGTGCCCCGCTCCGGGACCACCCTGTGTTGCAGTCTGCTGGGGCAGGCGCCGGATACGGTGGCCCTGTTCGAACCGATGCCGGTGCACGAGTTGCCCGTGCAGCACGCAGCAGCGGTTTCCGCGATCCGGGATTTCTTCGCCGCGTCGCGCGCCAGCCTGCTCGAATCTGGAACCGCAACCAGCCAGCAGGTCGATGGCCGGGTTCCGGACAACCCGTTCGGGAGCGACGTCGGCACCGACGGGCTGCGCATAAGAACGGCGCAACTTGGGGACATCCGGGTCGAAAAGGCCCTGTCCGGCGAGTTCAGCCTGGTCATCAAGCACAACGCCGCGTTCACTGCCCTGCTCCCGGCACTGGTGCGGGAGTTCGAGTGCTACGCCGTAGTGCGCAACCCCTTGGCCGTGCTTGCCTCCTGGAACTCGGTGGATCTTCCGGTGACCGGTGGCAGGTTGCCTGCCGGGGAGCGGCTGGACCCGGAGCTGGCGACCCGGCTGGACGCCGAGCCGGACGTGCTGGAACGCCAGCTGCACCTTCTGGACTGGCTGTTCTCGCGCTTTTACCGTCATCTGTCCGCTGAGCGCATCGTGCGCTACGAGCAGGTGGTCGCCACCGCCGGCCAGGCCCTCGCCTCCGCGACGGGAGTGGGCGTACCTCTGCTGGCCCTGCACAGCCGCAATGCGAGCAGGCTGTACGACGCTGACGCGTGTCGTCGTTACGCCGAGCGACTGCACCGGCACGAAGGCCCGTGGCGGCGCTTCTATGGAAGCGACGACGTGGCAAGCGCGCTGGATGTGCTGCAGGGGGAGACGTGAGCGGCCCCCGTGTCAGCTTCGTGATCGGTGGTGTGCAGAAGGGAGGCACCACGGCGCTGGCGCGCTATGTCGGCGCGCATCCGCAGGTGGCGCTGCCACGCAACAAGGAAGCACATGTTTTCGACGATCCTGGTTTCGACGAAGCCTGGACACAGGAAAATGTCGATCATGTGTACGCCGGGCATTTCGACACGGATGGAGCAGAAGTGCTGGCGGGCGACGCGACGCCGATCTATATCCTCCATCCCGTCCTGGTCGGCCGCATCGCCCGCTACAACCCTGCGATGAAGTGGGTGGTCATCCTGCGACATCCACTGGAACGCGCGCTTTCGCAGCACAGCATGGAGTCGGGCCGTGGCGATGAAACCTGGCCATTCTGGTTGTCGATGCTGCTGGAGCGATTGCGCCTGCGCGGACACATGGATGACTTCGCATGGCAATCGCCCTTGCGCCACCACAGCTATCGGCTGCGCGGCGATTATGCGCGCCAGCTGGACGTGCTTTACCGGCATTTTCCTCGCGAGCAGGTGCTGGTGCTGCGCAACGAGCGACTGGCCGACCTGCCGGACGCGACCATGCGCCAGGTGTGGGATTTCCTGGGGCTGCAGGCGCCGGCGCAGGTGGACTATCCGCGGGTGTTCGAGGGCGATTACCGGCGCTTGCGCCGCGGAGGATTCCGCTGGCGCTTCTACAGCCGCTTGTTCAGGCGCGAGCTGCGCGACCAGGCGGAAGGCCACGGTATCCGCTGGTAGGGCGTGGCGGTCGCATGCCGTCGGCATGTGCCCCGGTAGAATGACCCGGACGGTAAGCCGGCCATCGCGCGCCGCAGTCCAGATACGGAAGGTTTTTTCATGAAAACAGGAACTGCAGAACCGGGTGCGCTGATCGTGCTCGGCATGCATCGCAGCGGTACGTCGGCCTTGGCCGGAACCTTCAGCATGCTCGGCTTCAGCCTGGGAGACGATCTGCTGCCCGCGGTGGTTGACGACAATCCCAAGGGCTACTTCGAGCACAACCAGGTGGTCGCGGTGCACGATCGCCTGTTCGCCAGCTTCGGCATGGATTGGCAGGATCTGCGCGCGCTGCCCCAAGGCTGGCTGCAGCGGCCCGCCACACGCCAGGCGCGCTCGGAGTTGCGGGAGATATTGATGGCGTTGATGGCCGATGGCGAAACGGCCGTGATCAAGGATCCGCGCCTGTGCCGGTTTGTGCCACTGTGGCGCGAGCTGTTCGCGGAAATGGGAGTGAACGCGCATTTCGCTTTCATCGCACGGCATCCGGTGGAGGTGGCCGCCTCGCTGCGGCGCAGGGGAAGTATGTCCGACTATCGGGCCGGCCTGTTGTCGATGGCCTACCAGATGGAGGCCGAACAGGCCACGCGCGACGCCAGCCGCGTGTTCCTGACCTATGAGGACCTCATTGACGATTGGCGTACCCAGATCGCACGCTGCCATGCCGCCTTTGGAATGGGACCCGTGCCCGCGGATCCCGTTTCCACTGCAGCGGTGGATGGGTTCCTGGACGCCCAACTACGCAATCACCGAGCCACGGAAGAGTTCGCGCTCGATCCGGATGCGGTCGCTGTCTATCGCTGCATCCAGTCCGCTGCGCATGGCGAAGCCGACGAACTGCCGGCGGTGTTCGACGAGATCAGGCCGCGCTTCGAGGCTTCCCGGCGCGGTTACGAAGCGGCATTGGATACCGCGCTGTCGGCGATCGATCTGGATCGGCAGCGTCATGTCCCTGCATGGAGTGAAGGGCTGGGGCTGGCCAATGCGTGGAACGCGCCTCCGATGGCTGCACTCCCCGCGTCCGCGTCTCGCTTGTACCTGCGCAGCAACGACGGGAGCTACAGCGAAGACGGGATGCTGGCCGCGCATGCCACGATGGCCGCCGACGGTATCGCACATGCCGCGTTCGTGGTCGAACCGGCGCTGCCGATGGACCGGCTGCGTTTCGATCCGGAAAGCCAGGCGGGCGCCTATGCCGTCGTCGAGCTGCGCATTGGTGGGCAGACGGTAACCGATCTGCCGGCGCGCGTGAAAGTGATGCACGAGCATCGTCTCGCTCCGTCTGTCGGCGACCAGGTTGCCTGGGCCAGCGATGACGATGATCCGTGGATGGAGCTTGACCTGGCCGGATTGGAGCATCTGCGGACCACGGGACATCCGGTCGAAGTGGAGTTGCGGTTCCGGCGGCTGACCGCTTTCGCCGTCGCCGACGAAGCTGCCGCCATGCGGCATTCCCGGCAGCTGGAGCGTATGGAAGTCCTGCAGAAGACCGTCGAGGACCGAGCAGCAGGTTTCATGCAGGGGCAGGCATCTCTTGCCGACTATGCGCAGCAGGCGCATGCTAGGCAATTCGATTTTATGCAGCAGGCGCACGCCGCACAGGTCGAGCTCTTGCGGCAGACAATGGCGTCGCATATGGCCCGCCATGACGCCCTTGCTTCCCAACTTGGTGTGTTGTCGGGCGTGTTGATGGAGCTCAAGCAGCGTTCCGACCGGCCGGTGCTTTATCGCCTGGGCCGACAGTGGCGTGCGAGAAAGCTCCGCAGCGCACAGCGCGCTGCGGGCTGGAAAGTGCTGGTCGAGCCCACAGCCAACGTGGCGTTATCCTCGAACGGACGGTGGCGGAGCAGTCAACGCGATCCGCAGTTCAATCTACGGATGGCCGGTCCGCAGATGTCGGAAGCTTTTGTTCCGCCGGGCTGGTATGTGTTGACGATCGATGGCCGAGTGTATGAGGGGCGGTTGGCGAATCCTTGCCTGTACCCCTGCCATGGCTGCGGCACTCAAGATTCCGAGCGTATCGGGCTGCTTCCCTACGATGCTGCAGGCCGCAGTGAAACTGTTGTGTATCTGGCGGCTGGCCTGCGTTCTCTGCGGCTTGACCCCAGCGATGAGGATGCCTGTTTCGATATGGACGTCCGCCTGCGGCCTGTCACACGTCCGGCTGCGTGGATGCACATGATGCGAGGTGTGCACCACGCGCGCGGTGGTGGCTTGGCCAATGGAACCAGGTTGTCTTGGTCGATGCTGGTGACCGGAATCACCGCTGGTTTGGGTGCCGTGCGCCAACAATGCCTGATTGACTATCGGGCGCTGCAATCCCGGCTATCCAGCGATTACGCCCGGTGGATCGGCCGGAATGAACCGGTGTCGAGCCCGGCCGATGTCGCCGCGCGCCTTGCCGCGTTGCCGCGCCGGCCGTTGCTGTCGGTGGTCATGCCGGTCTACGAGGCGCCGGAACGCTGGCTGCGGCGCGCGCTGGACAGCGTGATCGAGCAGCACTATCCGGATTGGGAATTGTGCGTCTCCGACGACGCCTCGCCGTCGCCGCACGTGCGCAGGGTGCTGGAGGAATACCAGCGGCGCGACCGACGGATCAAGGTCGTCTACCGGCAGAAGAACGGGCATATCTCCGAGTCGTCCAACTCGGCGCTGGAGGTGGCCACGGGCGAGTACATGGTGCTGCTCGACCACGACGACGAGCTGCACGCCGAAGCGTTGCTGCTGGTCGCCGAGGCGGCCTGCAGCGCGCCGGATGCCAAGCTGATCTACAGCGACGAGGACAAGATCGACGAGGACGGCCGGCGCTTCGATCCCTACTTCAAGGCGGACTGGAACTACGACCTGTTCCTGGGCCAGAACTGCATTTCGCATCTTGGCGTGTATTCGCTGCCGCTGGTGCGCGAGCTCGGCGGCTTCCGCAAGGGGCTGGAAGGCTCGCAGGACTGGGACCTGGCGCTGCGCTGCGTCGAGCGCATCGCGCCCGGGCAGATCGTGCACATCCCGCGTGTCCTGTACCACTGGCGCGCGATCCAGGGCTCGACCGCACTGGCCGCCGGCGAGAAGAACTACGCGGTGGTCGCCGGCCGCCGCGCGGTCGAGGAGCACCTGCAACGCACCGGGCAGGCGGGAGAGGTGAGCATTCTCCCGGCCAGCATGATGCGGGTGAAGCGGCCGGTGCCGGTGCCTGCGCCGAAGGTGAGCCTGGTCATTCCCACCCGCGACCGCGTGGACCTGCTGCGCATGTGCGTGGACAGCATCCTCGAGCGCAGCACCTATCCGGACTACGAGATCCTGGTGGTGGACAACGGTTCGGTCGAGCCCGAGACGCTGGAATACTTCGCCCGGATCTCCGGGCTCGCGAACGTGCGGGTCCTGTCCTATCCAGGCGAGTTCAATTATTCGGCGATCAACAATTTCGCCGTGGCCCAGGCGCGCGGCGAGGTCATCGGCCTGGTCAACAACGACATCGAGGTGATCTCCGCCGACTGGATGGAGGAGATGGTCGCCCATGCGATGCGCCCGGACGTGGGCGCGGTGGGCGCGATGCTCTACTACCCGGACGACACCATCCAGCATGCCGGCGTGCTGGTCGGCCTGTGCGGGGTGGCGGGCCATGTCGGCAGCCGCCATCCGCGCGGCAGCCAGGGGTACTTCGGGCGCATGCTGCTTGCACAGGAATTGTCGGCGGTGACGGCCGCCTGCCTGCTGGTGCGGCGCTCGGTCTACGAAGAGGTCGGTGGACTGGACGAGCGCCTGCGGGTGGCCTTCAACGATGTCGATCTGTGCCTGCGCATCCGCGAGAAGGGATACCGCAACCTGTGGACGCCGTTCGCCGAGCTGTACCACCACGAATCGGCGTCGCGTGGCCTTGAAGACAATCCGGTGAAGCAGGCCAGGTTCATGTCCGAGGTGGCGTTCATGCAGGAACGCTGGGGCGAGGCGCTGCAGCGTGACCCAGCCTACAACCCCAACCTCTCCTTGACCCAGCCATTCGTGCTGGAGTCCTGATGCCGGAAGGAGGGGCGGCGTTGCGCCGCCCCTCCTGTCGTTGCTGCGGCGTTCCGCTTGGAACGCGGCGCGTGTCTCTTGCATCCCGGTACGACGCATGCGCGTAGCGCTGCGTGCTGCAACCCTGCGTCAGGTCAGGTGCGGCAATGCGATGCGGGTGAACGAGGCGGCCGAGAGGAGGAAAAGGAACAGCGCCGCGGCGGTGAACAGCTGCCTGGCGCGCGGCGATTCCCCGGTCCGAATGAAGAAGGGCATCATCATCACCAGGATGCCCAGGACGTAGCGCCCCTGCGGCTGGAAGTCGTACACCCAGCTGTGCAGGAACGAGGCGAGCACCAGGGCGGCGGCGCAGCCGGCGCTGGCGATTACCTCGGCGACGGTCAGCGTGCGCGTCGCCAGGCCCCAGCCCAACGCCAGCAGCAGGAGTGCGGACACGCCCCAGCCCATGGCCCGGTAAACGATGCCGGCATCGTAGTACTCCATGTACCCGTAGACGCCGAAGAAGCTGCGGAAGGTCGTCGTATGCCACGTCCTCGGCGCGTCCAACAGGCCCCCAAGGGGGATGCCCTTTTCCTGCAGGCGCAGTCCCGGATACTGCTCGACCAGGCTGTCGGCCACCGACGGCTTGAAGGCAGGGGCCGCGTAGCGTTCGCGCTGTTGCTCGATCAGCGCCGATTTGCCCGGTTCGCCACGGTGCTTGTAGGCGTCCGCGCCGATCCAGGGCAGCGCCACGGCTGCCGCCAGCGCGAGCACGATGGCGATCCGGCCGACGCCGCGCCGGCTGTCCGGTTCGCGCAGCAGCGTCCAGGCCGAATACAGGCAATAGCCCAGCGCGACTACGGCCAGCACGCCCGCCAGGCCAAGCATGCCCTGGCCCACGGCCGCCGCGAGCGCGGCGCCGGCGCCGTTGGCCGCGACTCCCAGCAACAGGAGCGTGACCAGCGCCAGCACGAGGCCGGCGCGCAGGCGCAGCGCCACCACCGACATGGACAGTGCGATGAAGGCGGCAACCGGCCAGTAGTTCTTCTTGGACAACAACAGCAGACCGAAGCAGGTGCAGAACAGCAGCATGTGCCCCAGTGTCGCCGTGTCGAACGGCCCCCGCCGCTGCAGGAAGCGCTGCAGCGGGCCATCCGGCATCAGCGCGACCACGCAGGCCAGCATGCCCAGCGCGAAGGGCAGGGCATCGCCGTTGAAGTAGGAAAACACGTACCAGAGCTGTGGCGTCACCAGCAGCGGGATATAGCTCCCCCGTGGCGCCCCGACCGCCACCAGGCCCACGAGCATGAGCGCGAACATCGCCAGGTTGAAGGCGCGGAAGGAGAGTATCTCGTTCATGCCCAGCTCGCGGAACAGGCGCGATGCCTTGCCGGCGAACAGGTACACCACGTTCCACTCGGACAGGTAGGTCACGCCGTAGGGGCTGGTGGTGAAGCTGGGGACCAGGTCGGGGGCATCCATCCTCGGCGGGGCCCAGTGCCGCTGGAAGTAGCGGGCATCGGCCTCATGCAGGCGTTCATCCGGATGCAGGGAGCGGCCATTGGTCGGCGAGAACATCGCCATGGCCGAACACAGACCGAGCGCGACCAGCGCCAAGGCCAAGGTCGGCCTGGACAGGCGGAGGAACCGCAGGCCGGCCACGCCCAGCAGGCAGAGCCAAAAACCCCACCACAGGGCCGTCCATGCGGCCGGCGCGATGCCGGTATTGCTCGGCAGGGGAATTTCCAGCGCGACCGGCAGCTGGGGGTCGTTGGCGCCTTCGGCAACCAGGAAACGCGCGTGGCCGTGCTCGTCGGTCCCGTCGCGCGCGATCTGCGGGCCTTGCAGCTGCAGGGGGTCGGCCAGTACGCGCGCTTCATGCGGGTTGGTACCGGCGGCCGCTATGCGGGCGAACACGATCGGCGCGGCGCCGGGGGCTGGATCCAGCCGCAGGCCGCGGACGTTGCCGCGCGGCAGCCGGTAGCGAAGTTCGGTCTGGCCGGCGGGGTAGGTCAGCGTGGTCGAGAGCGATTCGGACAGGCCGCCGCCCGTGTCGAAGTAGACCTGCAACTGGCCGGGCTCGGCGCTTTCCACGGTGACGACCAGCGCCTGCCGGTCGTAGGGGACGGCCAGCAGCAACAGCAGCAACAGGCCGGCGGCCAGCAGCAGTACGCCCTGCAGGCGCTGGCGCGGGGTCGATGCGGCCAGCCGGGCGGGCAGGGATTGCAGGTAGGCCCGGGCCGAACCCGGGACCGGAACCGTCGCCTCGTTCATGCGAGCACGTCGTCGGCGGCGGCGAAGATCGCATCGAGGTGTTCCTCCACGCCGATCCACAACGGCATGCGCACCAGGCGCTCGCTGAGTGCGTCGGTGTTGCGCAACTCGCCGTGCGTGCGCGCGGTTTGCAGGCCTGCCGGCGCCGAGTGCAGCGGGATGTAGTGGAACACCGTCTGCACGCCGCGGGCCTTCATCCCGGCGATGAAGCGGGTGCGCGCTTCGAGGTCGGGCAGCAGCATGTAATACATGTGCGCGTTGTGCTCGCAGTCGGCCGGGACGACCGGACGGCGCAGCCGGCCGGCCTTCTCGTGCGGCGCGGCCCACTGGTGGTAGCGCTCCCAGATTGCCAGGCGGCGCGCGGTGATCTGGTCGGCTTCCTCGATCTGCGCGCACAGGAACGCGGCGGTGATCTCGCCGGGCAGGAACGACGATCCCACGTCCACCCAGGTGTACTTGTCGACCTGGCCGCGGAAGAAGCGGCTGCGGTTGGTGCCCTTCTCGCGCAGGATCTCGGCGCGCTCGCCGAAGCGCGCGTCGCGGCAGAGCAGCGCGCCGCCTTCGCCGGAGATGATGTTCTTGGTCTCGTGGAAACTCAGCGCGCCCAGTTCGCCGATGGTGCCCAGCGGGCGCCCCTTGTAGGTGGACATGATGGCCTGCGCCGCGTCCTCGACGATGGCCAGCCCGTGGCGGGCGGCGATCTCCACCAGCGTGTCCATCTCGCAGGCCACGCCCGCATAGTGGACCACGCAGATGGCGCGGGTACGCGGGGTGATCGCGGCCTCGACCAGGCGCTCGTCCAGGTTCAGCGTGTCCTCGCGCACGTCCACGAACACCGGCACCGCACCGCGCAGCACGAAGGCGTTGGCGGTGGAGACGAAGGTGTAGGACGGCATGATCACTTCATCGCCGGGCTGCAGGTCGAGCAGCAGGGCGGCCATTTCCAGCGCGGCGGTGCAGCTGTGGGTAAGCAGCGCGCGCTGCGCGCCGGTCCGCTGCTCGAGCCACGCGTGGCTGCGCTTGGTGAACTGGCCATCGCCGGACAGGTGGCCGTTGGCGTGCGCCTGGGCGATGTGCCACAGCTCGCGGCCGGTCATGAAAGGCTTGTTGAAGGGAATCAAGGGAGGCCTCGCGGAGTGCGTTGAGGTGGTGTCAGGCGACCGATCGCGAAAGCACGACCACGCCCAGCATGATGATCAGCGTGCCGGCGATCTTGTAGCCGTCCAGCTGCTCGTGGAAGATCGCCACGGCCAGCAGCGCGACCAGGAAGAAGTTGATCGCCATGTACGGATAGGCGCGGCTGATCGGCATCTTGCTGATCGCCGCCATCCAGCACAGCGATGCGCCGAATGCCGCGGCGAAGGCGGAGATCACCCACGGCTTGAGCAGCAGCTGCACCAGGTTCAACGGCTGCAGCGGCGCCGCCAGCAGGTGCCCGTGCACGCCCACCTGCCATTTCAGGATCAGCTGGCCGTAGACGGTCAGCAGGATGGTGAGGGCGATGAATACATAGCTCATCGGGTCAGTTTCCAGGCAGGGTGATCTTGCGGGTCAGCACGTCCAGCAGGTCGGTGCCGTCCCAGACCGGATGGAAATCCAGCGCGCGGCCGAACGGCACGATGCGGTCCAGCGCGCGGTTGCCGAGCCGGTCCAGCAGCGCGACCAGCGCCTGGCGGGAGAAGCCATGCTGGACCAGGGTCTGGTCGCGGTCGTCCAGCTGCGGGGCGAGCTCGGCCAGCGACCCGAGCCGGACATCCACCACCAGCCCGTGCCCGCTCTGCAGTTCGCGCAGGCGTCCGTCGGCACGGTCGGCGTCCAGGGTCAGCGGGTAGCTGCCCAGCGCGCCGTTGGCGTGTACGCCCGGCGCCAGCGCCGCCATCAGGTGCGCATCGGTGACCCGGGCCATCAGCGCGGCGGGTTCGTCCGCGACCAGCCCCGACTGCGCGCGCACGACCGGCCAGAAGCGCGCGCGCGCGGCGTCCACCGTGTCCGCCGTGCCGACCCAGTACAGCGTGCGCGGCGAGGAACAGGCCTGCTGGCCGAACCAGAGCACGTCGTTGATGAAGCGGTGCGCGAGCTGCTGCAGTTCAACGTCCTCGGCCGCGGCGACCGCCGCGGCGTCGATGGCCGCCACGCCGAACCGGTCGGGGAAGGCCAGTTCCAGCGCCAGCGGCGCCAGCGGCAGCGAGCGGATCTTGGCCACGGTCGCGTCGCCGCCCCAGATGATGCGCGCGTGGCAATGGCGCGACAGCAGCGTGGTCACCGCATCGTCGTGCGGATAGGTCAGCAGCACGCTGCGCTGCAGGACTTCGCCGTGCAGGCCTTCGGCCTGCATCGCGTGCAGGATCGAAACCAGCGCCTCGCGTTGCGCGCTCGGCTTCTGCGAAAGGCGCGCGACGTTGCGGTTGCCCGCGAGCACCGACATCAGCCAGGCGTAGGCGAACAGCACATCGACGTTGGCCGGCGCGAGGTGGAATACCAGGCCGCGCGCGAGCAGGTGCTCGTTGGCCGGCGTCTGCAGGCGGCGGGAAAGATGTTCCAGCGCCGCCGGCCGGAACCAGTGGGCCAGGGTGGCGAGTTCGGGATGCTCGCGCAGCACCGGCAGGGCGAACACCCGGCGCGCGAAGTCGGCCACGAAGGCGCGCGCCTGCGCGCTGAACGGCGGCAATGGCGCCAGGCCGGCGAGGCGGGACAGCTGCGCATCGAGCGGCGCGTCGCCGTCGACGGAGAACAGGATGCGGGTCATGCGGTCGGTACCGTCCTTGTGTCGCTGCAGCCACGTACTTCAACGTTCCTGATGCGGCCGAGCACGCCGAAATGCTTGCCCGGGCGCCCGCAGGAGCAGTCGTCCTCGCCATGGATCACGCCCAGGTCCTCGGTGAGCAGGCTGTGCCCGGGATAGCTGCCGGGCAGCAGGCTCAGTACCTGGATCGCGCCGATGGTGCCGTTCTCGACCGGGGCAAGATCCTGCAGGTCGCGGATAATGACGTCGGCGTAGGCCGGCGCGTGCAGGTGCCCGTGTTCGCATTCGAAGAAGATCGATCCGACCTGTTCGACCATGCCGTAGTAGTTGTGCACCCGTTCGATGCCGAACGCGGCGGACAGCGCGGCCTTGTAGGCGGCGTTGTCGACCTTCTGTTCGTCCATCTTCTTCCAGCCGCCGCCATGCACCAGCATGCTGCCGGCCGGGAAGCGCAGCTCCACCCCGTCGCGCCGCGCGGCCTGGACGAACGACTGCCAGACGATGAAGGTGAATCCGAACAGCAGTACCGGTTCCTCGGGCGCCCTGGACAACCACTGCGCCAGCGCGTCCCAGTCGGGCTGCAGCTGTTCGTCGAGCAGGTAAAGATGATCGCGGCCGAAGTTGGAGAAGCCCAGGATGCCGGCCGCGCGCGCGTTGAAGCGGCTGCGGTCGCGCAGGAAGCTGTCGTCGTCGACCACCAGCATGCGCATGCGGCGGTTGCCGGCGAAGTGGGAGAAGATCCGCGTCAGGGCGCGCGTCTGCGCGCGTGCGGTCTCGGCGTCGAGGAAAATGCGCGATACCGCCGCGCCGGTCGTGCCGCTGGACACCAGCGTGCGCAGCACTTGGTCGTCGGGGACGCTCTTCAGGTCCAGCTGCTTGAACAGCCGCACGGGCAACCACGGCAGCGCCTCGAGGCTGTCGGCCGCGCCGCCCTGCCAGAGCGCGTCGAGCATCGCCGCGTAGGGCGCGCAATGCGCGTGGTGGTGGCGGGTGAGCGACTGCAGCCCGTGCAGCAGCCATTCGCGCTTGGCCTGGCGATCCAGGCCGAAGACATCGACGTCCAGCGCGGCCGAGGCCTGCGGCGCCGTGGGTGCCATGTTCACTTTCCGGTTCCTTCCCCGGCCAGCTGCCGGAGCGACGGGTAATCGGTCTTGCCGTTGGACAGCAACGGCAAGGCCTCCAGGTGGATGCAGCGCACCAGCCCGCCGAACAGCTTGTAGCGCGCCTGCACCAGGCGGCGGACCTCGTATTGCGCGGCCGCCTCGCCGCCGTGGCTGAACACCACCAGGTCGTCGTCGCTGCCGGAGCAGGCGATCTGCCGGCCCAGCGCGGCCGACAGCATGGCTTCGACCTCGTCCAGGTTGACGCGGTTGCCGGAGATCTTCAGGAAGCGCTTGGCGCGGCCGGTGATGTAGTGGAAGCCGTCGGCGTCGACGCGGGCGAGGTCGCCGGTGCGCAGCACGCCGTGCTGTTCGTCGGCGCCCGCCAGTTCCGCGCGCGAGGTGGCGTATCCCATCATCACGTTGGGGCCTTCGTACACCAGTTCGCCGCTGCCGGCGTCGACGTGCATGCGGCCGCCGGGGACCGGGATGCCGATGCTGCCGACCTTGTCCAGCAGGCGTTCCGGCGGTACGTAGCTGATCCGCGGCGAAGCTTCGGTCTGGCCGTACATCACGAAGAACTGCAGGCCATGGTCGCGGGCCGATTCGGCGAAATGCCCCACCAGCTCGTCGCGCAGGCGCCCGCCGGCCTGGGTCAGCATGCGCAGGCTGGGCAGCTGCAGCCGCGCCAGGCCCATGCGACGCAGGATCTCGTAGGTGGCCGGGACGCCGGACAGCGAGGTGACCGCGTTGCCGCGCGCCGCGTCCCAGAACTCGCGCGTCATCAGGCTGTCTTCGCTGAGCACCACGCAACCGCCGCAGCCGAGGTGGCTGTTGAGGATCGACATGCCGAAGGAATAGGCCAGCGGCAAGGTGGTGATGGCGCGGTCGTCGGCGGTCAGGCCGAGGTAGGCGACGATCGAGGCGGCGTTGCTGGCCAGTCCCTGCGCCGACAGGCGCACCAGCTTCGACGAGCCGGTACTGCCGGACGTGCTCAACAGCACCGCCAGGTCCGGGTGCGGCGCGGCCCCGCCGGGGCCGGCGTCGCGGACGTGGATGCCCAGGCGGTCGCCGGCGTACGTCGTCGTGTATCCCCGTGGTGCCGGGCCGGGCGTCGCGATCCACTCCGGGGCGTAACGGGCGACCAGGGCCGCCAGCAGTTCCGGATCGGTATCGGCCTGCACCAGCAGCGGCACCTGGCGCGCGCTGCGCAGCGCGCCCAGGTACAGCGCCACGGCTTCGATCGTGCTGGGCATCGCCAGGATGCCCATGCCGCGGCCGGGCGGAAGCCGGGTCGCGAGTTCATCGGCCAGTGTGGCCAGTTCGAGGTAACTGAGCGTGCGCGATCCTTCGACCAGGGCCGTGCGCTCTCCATGGGGCAACTGCCAGAACCGCATTCAGACCACCATCTGTCCGTCGATGCCGATGACTTGGCCGGTGACGTAGGTCGACTGGTCGCCGAGCAGGAACGCGACCAGTTCGGCGACCTCGCGCGGCGTGCCGGCGCGGCCCATGCCGATCGACGCCACGCGCCTGGCATGGGCGGCCTCGGGCATGGCGCGGGTCATGTCGGTGTCGATGAAGCCGGGCGAGACCGCGTTGACGCGGATCCCCTTGGCGGCCAGTTCCTTCGAGGCCGAGCGCGTCGCCCCGACCAGGGCGGCCTTGCTGGCCGCGTACAGGCTCAGGCCCGCCGCGCCGTTGACGCCCATGATCGATACCAGGTTGACGATGCTGCCGCGCTGCGCGCGCGCCATCAGCCGTGCCGCGTACTGCATGGTCATCAGCGGCGCTTTCACGTTCACCGCCAGCACGCGGTCGATGTCCTCGGCGCGGATCATGCCGAGCAGGCCTTCGTGCAGGACGCCGGCGTTGTTCACCAGGCCGTCGAGGCGGGCGAAGCGGCTGAACACCTGCTTGAACAACCCCGCCACCGCGTCCGCGTCGGCCAGGTCGATCGCGGCGACCATCGGCTCCGGCGCGCCGCGCGCGGCGAGGTCCGCGGCCAGCGCCTGCAGCGCTTCGCCATCGCGCGCCACCATCACCAGCTGCGCGCCCTGCGTGGCGAGCAGTTCGCAGATGGCCCTGCCTATGCCGCGCGAGGCGCCGGTGACCAGGATGACGGGGACGTCCGCGGTACCCATCGTCAGAGCGCGGCGCCGTGCTTGCGCAGGATGTCGCGCGCCTTGCCGACCGAGCTCATGTCGATCACGTCGTCCATGTCGATCATCACGCCGAAGGCTTCTTCCAGCGCGGCGACCACCGACATGTGGGCGATCGAATCCCACTGCGGGATGGTGTTGTAGCGCAGCTCGTCGGTGACCTGGGCGGCGTCGATGCCCAGCACGCGGGCGAACACGGCGGCGACCTGGTCTTCGTTGGAGGGGTTGTTCATAGGAATTTCCGGAAACCAGTGAGGGAAGTGTTGAACTGGAAGCCAAGCCGCGCATACAGGTTGAGGATGCCGGTATTGGCGGCCGACACCAGCGTGGTGCAGCGCTGGATGTCGCGTGCGGCCAGCGATTCGAGCGCCGTCACCCACAGCGGCATCGCCAGCATCGCATAGGGCGCGGCCGCGCCCGTGAGCAGGAGCTCGGCACGCTGCTCGCCGGCGTGCACGCGTTCTGCGTGGAAACCGACTACGCGGCCGCGCGACTCGGCGGTGTAGGCAAGGCCGCCGTTGACCAGGTCCTCGATCCAGTTGGCGGTGCGCTGGCGCGCGCGCGCCGGATCGATGGCCGGGTCCTCGAGGAAGCGGCCATGGCCGAAATCGTCGTGCGCGATGCCGCGCAGCAGCGGAATATCGTCGGCGACAGCCGGGCGCAGGGTCGGCAGCATGCCGCGCGGCACCGGCGGCAGGTTGCCCATGCCGCTGCGCGAGACGGTCAGCGAGGTTTCCACGAACTGGAACCCCCCTGCCAGCAGCGCGCCGCGCAGCACGTGCGCATTCCCGTCGACGCGGCCGAACAGGTAACGCACGCCCAGGTCGCTGGCCCACGCTTCGGCCTGGGCCAGCAGGTGCGAAGCGCTCCCGGCGCTTTCCGCGTCGAGGTCGGTGATCTCGGCGGTGGCGAAACCCAGCGCGCGTTCGTCCCAGGGGGTCAGCCGCGCCTGGAGGTGCGCACCCTCATGCTGGAGCGACAGCTCAGTCATGCGCGGCCTCCGCGGTGGTGCCGGCGACGATGTAGTAGGGGCGCCGCTGCACGTTGCGGAACACCTGGCCCACGTACAGCCCGACCACGCCCATGGAGAACATCATCAGGCCGCCGATCAGCCAGATGGCGGCGATGATGGAGGTGTATCCGGCCACCTGGATGTCGCCGTCCCACCAGCGCAGCAGGCTGACGGCGACCATCACGAAGGCGACCAGCGCGCAGAAAATACCGGTGCCGGCGACCATGCGCAGCGGCTTCTCGGAGTAGCCCAGCGCGATGTTCATCGCCAGCCGCAGCAGCCGGCGCAGGGTGTAGGACGATTCGCCCTCCGCGCGCTGCTGGTGGCGGACCGGCAGCTTGGCGGTGCGGAAGCCCGCCCACTTCACCATCAACGGGAACGAACGGTCGCGCTCGGGCATCGCGCAGACCGCGTCGATGACCTTGCGGTGGAAGATGCCGAAGTTGGCCGTGGACGGATCCTGCGGCACGCCGGTGAGCCAGCCCAGCGTGGCGAAGAAGCCCCACGACGACAGCCGCTTGAGCGGCGTGTCCTGGCGTTCGACGCGCTGGGCGAAAACGACCTCGTAGCTCTCGTCCACTGCCTTGCGGTACAGCCGCGGAATTTCCGCGGGCACGTCCTGCAGGTCGCAGTCCATCACCACGGTCCATCGCCCGCGCGCGTGTTCGATGCCGGCGGAAATGGCCGAATGCTGGCCGAAATTGCGCGACAGCCGCAGGCCGGTGAGCCATGGCCGGGTGGCTGCCAGTTCCTGGATGCGCCGCCAGGCGCCATCCGGGCTTGCGTCGTCGATCAGGATCATCTCGAAGGGGACGCCCATGCCCTCCACCGCCGCCTGGACCTGGTCGGCCAGTTCCTCCAGGCAGCCCACGCAGCCGTAGACGGGGACGACCACCGACAGTTCGGTCGGCGGCGTGGTGGGGAATGCGGCAGCGGTCATGGAATGGAAGGCCTCGGCGCCATCGATCAGGGAGGTCGGACCTGGGGGGCGCGGATGCCCTCGTCCGTGCGGAAACGGACCCAGCGACGTGAAAGTATAGGCGCCCGCGCAACCGGGCGGCATGACGGTGGCGGCAACCGGCGCCGGTTGCCGCCCCGCGAGGCGTCAGAGCGCCGCTTCCAGCTCCGGCAGGAGGGCGAACAGATCGCCGACCAGGCCGATGTCGGCCACCTCGAAGATCGGCGCGTCGCCGTCCTTGTTGATGGCCACGATGGTGCCGGCGTCCTTGATGCCGGTCAGGTGCTGGATGGCGCCGGAGATGCCGACGGCGACGTACAGTTCCGGGGCGATGATCTTGCCGGTCTGGCCGACCTGCATGTCGCTGGGCACGTAGCCGGCATCGACGGCGGCGCGCGAGGCGCCGACCGCGGCGCCGAGCTTGTCGGCCAGCTGGTAGATCACCTTGAAGTTCTCTTCCGAGCCGACACCGCGGCCGCCGGAGACCACGCGCTTGGCGCTCTGCAGGTCCGGGCGGTCGCTCTTGCCGGCGGCCAGGCCGACGAAGCGGGTGTGGGCGGGCAGGGCGGCGTCGACGCTGATCGCTTCGACCGCGGCGTTGTTGCCCTTGGCCGCTTCCGGCCATGAGGCGGCGCGCACGGTGGCCACGACCACCTGGTCGGCCGGCACCTCGACGGTGATGATGGCGTTGCCGGCGTAGATCGGGCGCTTGAAGGTATGCGGGCCGTCGACGGCCATCAGGTCCGAAACCTGGTTGACGCCCAGCAAGGCGGCCACGGCCGGCATCAGGTCCTTGCCGGTGGTGGTGGACGGACCGAACACGTGGCTGTAGCCGGCGGCGGCCTTGGCGATCTGCGGGGCCTGCACCTGCGCCACGGCGTGTTCGTTGGCCGGGTTGGCGATGGTCAGCACCTTGCCGACGCCGGCGATCTGCGCGGCCTGCGCGGCGACGGCGGCCGGGTCGGCGGCCAGTACCAGCACGTCGATGTCGCCGCCGATGGCGGCCGCGGCCGACACGGTCTTGGCGACGGCGCTGTTGAGCTTGCCGTCCAGGTGTTCGGCGATGACGAGAATCTTGGCCATTACAGCAACCCCTTCTGCTTGAGTGCGGCCACCAGTTCGGCGGCGTCCTTCACCATCACGCCCTTGCTGCGCTTGGCCGGGGCGGCGTAATGGGTGGTCTTGAACGTATCGGCGGCTTCGACGCCCAGGTCGGCCAGCTGCAGGGTCTCCAGCGGTTTGGCCTTGGCCTTCATGATGTCCGGCAGCTTGATGAAGCGCGGCTCGTTCAGGCGCAGGTCGGTGGTGATCACCGCCGGCAGGTCGACTTCCAGCGTTTCCAGGCCGGCGTCGACTTCGCGGGTGACCGTGGCCTTGCCATCGGCGATCTCGACCTTGGAGGCGAAGGTGGCCTGCGGGCGCGCCCACAGCGTGGCCAGCATCTGGCCGGTCTGGTTGGCGTCGTCGTCGATGGCCTGCTTGCCGAGGATGACCAGGTCCGGCTGTTCCTTCTCCACCAGCTTGAGCAGGGTGCGGGCGGCGGTCAGCGGCTGGATGGCCTGGTCGGTGACCACGTGGATGGCGCGGTTGGCGCCCATGGCCAGGCCGTTGCGCAGGTGCGCCTGGGCGTCGGCCGGGGCGATGGTGGCGACCACGACTTCGGTGGCGATGCCCTTGTCGCGCAGGCGCAGGGCTTCTTCCAGCGCGATTTCGTCGAACGGATTCGGCGAGAGCTTGACGCCGTCGGTGACCACGCCGGAACCATCCGGCTTGACCTGAATGCGGACGTTGTAGTCCACCACGCGCTTGTACGCGACGAGGATTTTCATGTGCTGCGGGATCCTTCGGTTGCAGGGGGCCGGCGGCAAATGCCGGACGGAGGAAAACCCCGATTCTAGCGGGTGGGGGAGCCCCGTGCGAATGCGTATGGATACCTGCCCGGACCCCCGCATGGCGCCGGTCTGCCGGCTCCCCGCGTTTCAGTGGCGGCAAGGCAGGGAGCGGGGCAGCCTGTATCCTTTGCCGCCTGGAGCAAGCCCTGGATCGTTGGGATCCGGGCGAATGGACGGTACAGGAGAACAGATAGTGCCCACCTGGCTAGTGACCGGCGGTGCCGGCTTCATCGGCGGCAACTTCGTGCTGGAGGCGGTTGCCCGCGGCATCAAGGTCGTCAACCTCGATGCCCTGACCTACGCAGGCAACCTGCGCACGCTGGCGAGCCTGGAGGGCAACCCGGGGCACGTCTTCGTGCAGGGCGACATCGGCGACCGCGCCCTGGTCGAGCGCCTGCTGGCCGAACACCAGCCCGACGCGGTGCTGAACTTCGCCGCCGAAAGCCACGTCGACCGTTCGATCGACGGCCCGGGCGCCTTCATCCAGACCAACGTGGTCGGCACCCTCGGCCTGCTCGAGGCGGTGCGCGATTACTGGAAGGCGCTGCCGGCCGGCAAGGGCGAAGCCTTCCGCTTCCTGCATGTCTCCACCGACGAGGTCTACGGCACGCTGGGCGAGACCGGCAAGTTCACCGAGACCACCCCGTACGCGCCGAACTCGCCGTACTCGGCGTCCAAGGCCGCCTCGGACCACCTGGTGCGCGCGTTCCACCACACCTACGGGCTGCCGGTGCTGACCACCAACTGCTCCAACAACTACGGCCCGTACCACTTCCCGGAAAAGCTCATCCCGCTGGTGATCGCCAAGGCGCTGGCCGGCGAGCCGCTGCCGGTGTACGGCGATGGCAAGCAGGTCCGTGACTGGCTGTTCGTCACCGACCACTGCGAGGCGATCCGCACCGTGCTGGCCAAGGGCCGCGTCGGCGAGACCTACAACGTCGGCGGCAATTCGGAAAAGCAGAACATCGAGGTGGTGCAGGCCATCTGCGCGCTGCTGGACCAGCGCCGTCCGCGCGCGGACGGCCAGCCGCGCAGCAGCCAGATCACCCATGTCGCCGACCGCCCGGGCCATGACCGCCGCTACGCGATCGACGCGTCCAAGCTGAAGGACGAACTGGGCTGGGAACCGGCCTACACCTTCGAGCAGGGCATCGCCTTCACCGTGGACTGGTACCTGGACAACCAGGCGTGGGTCGACGGCGTGCTCGACGGCAGCTACCGCCTGCAGCGCATCGGCACCTCCGCCTGAAGCCAAGGACCCGACATGACCCAACGCAAAGGCATCATCCTCGCCGGCGGTTCCGGCACGCGCCTGTATCCGATCACCAAGGGCGTCAGCAAGCAGCTGCTGCCGGTGTACGACAAGCCGATGATCTACTACCCGCTGAGCGTGCTGATGATGGCCGGCATCCGCGAGGTGCTGATCATCAATACCCCGCATGAGCAGGCCCTGTTCCAGGCATTGCTGGGCGACGGTTCGCAGTGGGGCATGGACATCCAGTACGCGGTCCAGCCCAGTCCCGACGGCCTGGCCCAGGCCTACCTGATCGGCCGCGACTTCGTCGGCGGCAAGCCGAGCTGCCTGGTGCTGGGCGACAACATCTTCCACGGCCACGGCCTGCGCGACACGCTCAAGCGCGCCGATGCCCGCGACGCGGGCGCGACCGTGTTCGGTTACTGGGTCAACGACCCGGAGCGCTACGGCGTGGCCGAATTCAACCAGGAAGGCAAGGTCGTGGGACTGGTCGAGAAGCCGGAGAACCCGCGTTCCAATTACGCGGTCACCGGGCTGTACTTCTACGACGGCAATGCCAGCGACTACGCCGCCGCGCTCAGGCCGTCGCCGCGCGGGGAGCTGGAGATCACCGACCTGAACAAGTGCTACCTGGACGCGGGCACGCTGTACCTGGAGCAGCTGGGCCGCGGCTATGCCTGGCTCGATACCGGCACCCACCAGTCGCTGCTGGAGGCATCCAACTTCATCGAGACCATCCAGACCCGCCAGGGCCTGCAGGTCTGCTGCCCGGAGGAGATCGCCTACGGGCAGGGCTGGATCGGCGCCGGCGAACTGGAAGCGCTGGCCGCGCCGCTGCTCAAGAACGGCTACGGGCAGTACCTGCAGAAACTGCTGCAGCGCGGAGTGGTGCCATGAAGGTGATCCAGACGTCGCTGCCGGGCTGCGTGGTGATCGAGCCGGCGGTGTTCGGCGACGCGCGCGGCATGTTCTTCGAGACCTGGAACGCCGAGCGTTTCGCCGAACACGGGCTGCCGACGAAATTCGTGCAGAGCAACGTCTCCACCTCGGTCAAGGGCGTGCTGCGCGGCCTGCATTACCAGTGGCCGCGGCCGCAGGGCAAGCTGGTGAGCGTGCTCGAGGGCGAGGTCTACGACGTGGCCGTGGACATCCGCCGCGGCTCGCCGACCTTCGGGCGCTGGGAAGCAGTACTGCTCAGCGCGGAGAACCACCGCCAGTTCTGGATCCCGGAAGGTTTCGCGCATGGTTTCGCGGTGCTGTCCGAGCGCGCGGTGTTCAGCTACCTGTGCACCGATGTCTACGTGAAGGAGGCCGATGCCGGCGTGCGCTGGAACGATGCGGACATCGCCGTCGACTGGCCGATCAGCGGGCCGACGCTTTCGGCCAAGGACGAGAACGCGCCGTTCCTGAAGGACATCGCCCAGGAGCGGCTGCCGGTGTACGTCCCATGACGGTACTGGTGTTCGGCGGCAACGGCCAGGTCGGCCGGGAACTGCTCCGCGCGCTGGCGCCGCTGGGCACGGTGGTGGCTGCCACGCGCAGCGGCACGCTGGCTGACGGCAGCGCCTGCGAAACGGCCGATTTCGACCAGCCCGACCGCCTGCCGGCGCTGCTGGACCGCGTGCGGCCCGCGATGGTGGTCAACGCCGCGGCCTATACCGCGGTGGATCGCGCCGAACAGGAGCCGGAAGCCGCGTTCCGCGCCAACGCGCAGGCGCCGGGCGTGATCGCGCGCTGGTGCGCCGCCCATGGCGTGCCGCTGGTGCATTACTCCACCGACTATGTCTTCGACGGGCAGGGCAACGCGCCCTACCGCGAGGACGCGCCGACCGCGCCGCTGGGCGTGTACGGCGCCAGCAAGCGCGATGGCGAGGACGCGGTGCGCGCCGCGGGCGGGCGCCACCTGATCTTCCGCACCGCGTGGGTGTATGCCGCGCACGGCGGCAACTTCCTGCGCACCATGCTGCGCGTGGGCGCCGAGCGCGAGCAGCTGCGCGTGGTCGCCGACCAGGTCGGCACGCCGACGCCGGCGGCGTTGATCGCCGACGTCACCGCGCAGGCGCTGCGGCACCCGGGCGGCCTGTCCGGTACCTGGCATCTGACCGCGTCGGGACAGACCAGCTGGCATGGTTTTGCCGAGGCGATCTTTGCCGAAGCGGTGGCCGCCGGTGTGCTGGCGAAGGCGCCGGCGGTGGACGCCATTCCCAGCTCGGAGTACCCGACGCCGGCCCGGCGCCCGGCGTGGTCGGTGCTGGACAACCGCCGGCTGCAGCAGGATTTCGGCATCGTGCTGCCGGCGTGGCAGGACGGGTTGAAGCGGGTGATGGCCGAGATCGCCGCACCCTGATGTAGCCCGCGTCGAGTACAGGCGAAAATCCCGGCCAGTGGCCGGGATTTTTTGTGTGCGGGAGGGCGCCTCAGCTGCGCCCGTAGGTATCCTCGAAACGCACGATGTCGTCCTCGCCCAGGTAGCTGCCGGACTGCACTTCGATCAGCTCCAGCGGCAGCTTGCCGGGGTTGCGCAGGCGATGGGTCACGCCCAGCGGGATGTAGGTGCTCTGGTTCTCGCCGAGCAGCAGCACTTCATCGCCGCGGGTGACCTCGGCGGTGCCGCTGACCACCACCCAGTGCTCGGCGCGATGGTGGTGCATCTGCAGGCTCAGCGTGCCGCCGGGCTTGACCGTGATGCGCTTGACCTGGAAACGCTCGCCGTTATCGATCGAGTCGTAGGCGCCCCACGGGCGGTAGACCTTGCGGTGCCAGGTGGCTTCGCTGCGGCCGTCGGCCTTCAGCCGCGCCACCACGTCCTTGACCTCCTGCATGCGGTCGGCCTTGCCGACCAGCACCGCGTCCTCGGTCTGCACCACGATCACGTCGTCCAGGCCCACCAGCGCCACCAGCCGTTCGCTGTAGGCGTAGGTGTTGCGGCAGTCGATGGCGATCACGTCGCCGCGGTGGGCATTGCCGTCGCCGTCCTGGGTGGAGACGTCGCGCAGCGCGGTCCACGAGCCGACGTCGTTCCAGCCGGCGTCCAGCGCCACCACCACCGCGTCGGCGGTCTTCTCCATCACCGCGTAGTCGATCGAATCCGACGGCACCGCGGCGAACGCTTCGGCATCGAGACGGGTGAAGTCGGCATCGCGGCGCGCGCCTTCCCAGGCGCCGCGGCTGCGTTCGAGCATGGCCGGATTGAAACGTGCCAGCTCCTCCAGATAGCGCGAGGCGCGGAACAGGAACATGCCGCTGTTCCACAGGTACTGGCCACTGGCCACGTAACCGGTGGCGGTCTCCAGGTCGGGCTTCTCGACGAAGCGTTCGACGGCGCGCGCGCCATTGCCGGGTGTGGCCTTGATGTAGCCGTAGCCGGTTTCCGGGCCGGTCGGGACGATGCCGAACGTCACCAGCTTGCCCGTTGCCGCGGCCGCCGCGGCCTGGCGCACGGCGGCGTGGAAGGCGGCCTCGTCGGCGATCACGTGGTCCGACGGCAGCACCAGCAGCAGCGGGTCCTCACCGCCGCGGGTGGCTTCCAGCGCCGCCACGGCGATGGCCGGCGCGGTGTTGCGGCCGACCGGTTCGAGGATGATCGCCTGCGGCTCGGCGCCGGCCTGCTGCAGCTGCTCGGCGGCGACGAAGCGGTGCGTCTCGTTGGCGATCACCAGCGGCCCGCGTGCGGCGATGGCCGCGACACGGTGCCAGGTGGCCTGCAGCATGGTCTGCTCGCCGGCCAGCGGCAGGAATTGCTTGGGATAGGCCTCGCGCGAGAGCGGCCACAGGCGGGTGCCGGAGCCGCCGGACAGGATGACGGGCGTGATGTCGCTCATGACAGCCTCAGGCCGAAAGCAGTGTGGAGATTTCGTCGGTGCGCGCCCGCAGCAGCGCCGCATCGCCGCGCGTCTCGACATTGAGCCGCAGCAGCGGCTCGGTATTGGAGCTGCGCAGGTTGAAGCGCCAGTCGCCGAAGTCGGCGCTGATGCCGTCGGTGTGGTCCAGCGCAGGGGACTGCGCGGCGAAATGCTGCATCACCCGCTCGACCGCGGCCCTGGCGTCGGCCACCTTGAAGTTGATCTCGCCGCTGCACGGGTAGGCGGCCATGCGGTCCTCGACCAGTTCGGCCAGGGACTGGCCGCTGGCAGACACCAGCTGCGCGATCAGCAGCCACGGGATCATGCCCGAATCGGCGTAGGCGAACTCGCGGAAATAATGGTGCGCGCTCATCTCGCCGCCGTAGACCGCGTTCTCCGCGCGCATCTTCTCCTTGATGAAGGCATGCCCGCTCTTGCACAGCACCGGCACGCCGCCGGCCGCTTCCACCATCTCCACCGTGTTCCAGACCAGGCGCGGGTCGTGCACGATCTTGCCGCCTGGATTGCGCGCCAGGATCGCCTTGGCGAGCAGGCCCACCAGGTAATAGCCCTCGATGAAACGGCCGTCGTGGTCGAAGAAGAAGCAGCGGTCGAAGTCGCCGTCCCAGGCGATGCCGAAATCGGCGCCGTGCGCGCGCACCGCGTCGGCGGTGGCGGCGCGGTTCTCCGGCAGCAGCGGGTTGGGGATGCCGTTGGGGAAACTGCCGTCGGGTTCGTGGCAGATGCGCACGAATTCCAGCGGCAGGTGCGGGGCGAGCAGGTCGACGATGGCGCCGGCGCCGCCGTTGCCGGCGTTGACCACCACCTTCAGCGGTTTGAGCGCGGCCACGTCCACGTAGGACAGCAGGTGGGCGATGTAGGCGCTCTTGTCGTGCCGTTCGACCTGTCCGGCGCGCGCGGCCTGCGCCGGCGCGCCATCGGCGGCGACCGCGTCGGAAATGGCGAACAGGCCGGTATCCGAGCTGATCGGCCGGGCCTGCTCCTTGACCAGCTTCATGCCGTTGTAGTCCATCGGGTTGTGGCTGGCGGTGACCATCACCCCGCCGGCCGCGCCGAGGTGGTCGGTCTGGAAATAGACCTCCTCGGTGCCGCACAGGCCGATGTCGATCACCTCGCGGCCTTCGCCGCGCAGGCCGGCGGCCAGCGCTTCCTGCAGGCCGGGGCTGGTCAGGCGCACGTCATGGCCCAGCACCACCGGGCCCGCGTCCAGCCGGGCCGCCAGGGCCTTGCCGATCCTGCGCGCGAGGTCTTCGTTGAGTTCCTCGGGGACGCGGCCGCGGATGTCGTAGGCCTTGAACGCGGGTAAGGGCATGCGGGCAACCTGTCGATGCATGGAAAGGCGCCCAGTTTAGTCGCTTGGCGGTGAGCGGGCCGTGCGCGGCTGGACGAAGGTCCAAGAGGGGCGGCGATGGAGTGGGGCTAGAATGCGGCCATCCTTTGACTGTGGGCGTGATGCGATGAGCGATCCTTCAACCCTGAGCGGGCGGCGCGGCAAGGTGGTTGCCAGTGCGGCCCAGGCCCTGGACGGCGTGGTCGCCGACGGGCAGACCCTGGCGGTCGGCGGCTTCGGCCTGTGCGGCATTCCCGAGGCGCTGATCGCGGCCCTGCGCGATTCCGGCGCGACCGGCCTGACCGTGATCTCCAACAACGCCGGCGTGGATGGCTTCGGCCTCGGCCAGCTGCTGGCCACGCGCCAGATCCGCAAGATGATTTCCTCCTACGTGGGCGAGAACAAGGAGTTCGAGCGGCAGTTCCTGGCCGGCGAGCTGGAGCTGGAGTTCAACCCGCAGGGCACCCTGGCCGAGCGCCTGCGTGCCGGCGGCGCGGGCATCCCCGCGTTCTTCACCGCCACCGGCTACGGCACGGTGGTGGCCGAAGGCAAGGAAACCCGCGAATTCGACGGCAAGCACTACGTGATGGAAACCGCGCTGAAGGCCGACGTTTCGCTGGTCAAGGCGTGGAAGGCCGACGAGGCCGGCAACCTGGTGTTCCGCAAGACCGCGCGCAACTTCAACCCGGCCTGCGCCATGGCCGGCAAGGTCTGCATCGTGGAAGTGGAGGAGATCGTGCCGGTGGGCGCGATCGACCCGGACCAGGTGCACCTGCCGGGCATCTACGTGGACCGCATCGTCCTCAACGCGACGCCGGAAAAACGCATCGAACAACGCACCATCCGCGCGGAGGGAAACTGAAATGGCCTGGACCCGTGACGAGATGGCGCAGCGCGCCGCGCGCGAACTGACCGATGGTGCCTACGTGAACCTGGGCATCGGCCTGCCGACGATGGTGGCCAACCACATCCCCGAAGGCGTGGACGTGTGGCTGCAGTCGGAGAACGGCCTGCTCGGCATCGGCCCGTTCCCGACCGACGCCGAGGTCGACGCCGACCTGATCAACGCCGGCAAGCAGACCGTGACCGCGCGCGCCGGCGCCAGCTATTTCGGCAGCCACGATTCGTTCGCGATGATCCGCGGCGGCCACATCAACCTGGCGATCCTGGGCGCCATGCAGGTCACCGACAAGGGCGACCTGGCCAACTGGATGGTGCCGGGCAAGATGGTCAAGGGCATGGGCGGGGCCATGGACCTGGTGGCCGGCGTGCAGCGCGTGGTGGTGCTGATGGAGCACACCGCCAAGAACGGCGAGCACAAGATCCTGCCCGAGTGCACGCTGCCGCTGACCGGCGTGGGCGTGGTCGACCGCATCATCACCGACCTGGCGGTGTTCGACGTCACCGATGCCGGCCTCGCGCTGGTGGAAGCCGCGCCGGGCGTGGACATGGAAGAGCTGAAGGCGCGGACCGGCGTGCCGTTCGCGCACGCCTGAGGCAGGCGCGGGGCCGCCCGGCGGCCCCGCCTGGTCAGTGGCGCTGCGCGTAGGCGTAGGGCGCGGCCGCGTCGACGGGCAGGCCAAGCAGTCCGGCGACCGTGCTCTGCCTGAAGCCGGCGTCGCGCGCGGCCAAAGTGAAGACCCGCTCGATCGCATGCGCCAGCGTGCCGTCCACCTGGCCGGCCTCGGCTTCGAACAGCGATGGCTGCAGGTGACCGTCGAGGAGTGGACGCAGCGCCGGCAGGCGTGCCCAGAACATGCTGCCGGCGATGAACGTGTCGCGCTCGACATCCGGCTGCGCGACGCCGAGGCGGCTGAGCAGCACACGCACGTTGCGTTCGTTGGCGCCCCAGTAGAAATGCAGCGGCTGGACATGGCCTTCCGGCGCGACCAGCCCCAGGTCGGGCTGCGCGGCGAATGCCTGGGCGATGGCCGCCGCCCTGTCCGGGGCCAGCAGGCGCCCGATCAGCTCGTTGCGCCACCGCTCGCCGTCCTGGCGGTGCGTGGAGCGCTTGGTATGCAGCTTGAGCACCACGTCCTCGCCCTCGTCGAGCAGGCGCCCGGCGACGTGCAGGAACGGCAGGATGTCGCGGCCGTGGTTGGCGAAGGCATGCACCTCCACCTCCAGGCCGCGCGCGCGCGCGATGCGTTCGATCTCGTCCTTCCGTTCCGGCGGCGTGGTGACCACGATCCGCCACGGCAGGCCGCTGGACCGTAGCGCCAGCAGCAGCTCGTCGAACACGTCCGGATACCAGGCATGGATGACCACGCACGGGCGCGCGGCGGCCGGCCGCGCCGGAAGCGGCGCCAGCGCCTGCCGGGTGGCGTCCAGCCAGGCGTGGCCCAGCCGCGCATCGGGTTCCAGCACCGCGCCCTCGGCCCATTCGTTCCAGGCGTTGACGAACACCAGCCGGCGGTCGGCAGGAACCGCCGCCAGCCGCTCATGCACCGTCGCGCGCAGCCAGTCGCGGTAGCCGCGCGGCGAGGCATGCAGGAAGACGCGGCCCCTGCCCGGACGGCGCGGCTCGTTGTCCCAGCCGGGGTTCACGCCGGGATACAGCGGGTAGGCGGGCAGGGGCCGTGCCGCCGCCTCTCGCGCGAGTTCGCGCCAGTCGCGCACATCGCCGGCGAAGTCCGGGTTGAGCAGCCACTGCTCCGCCGCCAGCGAGCGCGGGTTGCTCATGTTGGGCGGGAACTCGACCGCCGCGTCGAAGCCGATATCGCGCGGGTCGGGGCGTTCGAACCCCTGCACGTAGGCCAGGTGGATCTCGCCGACGCCGTTGTCGCGGCACCACTGGCGCCAGCGCTGCGCGGTGGCGCGCGGGTCGGGCAGCAGGTGCGGGCGGTAGACCAGCAGCATCGGCCGGCCGCCGACCTTCAGTGCGCGGCGGTCGCGCAGGTAGGGCGCGACGTGGGCGATGAAGGCCAGGTCGTCCGCGGCGCTGTGCTGCTGGCCGATCAGGATCTCGCCGTCGCGTCCGTCCCAGCGCCGGGTCCAGTTCTCGTTGGCCCAGCACAGGCAGAACGGCAGGTCGATGCCGTCATCCGCCAGCCACTGCCGCAACGGGTCCTCCATCAGGGTGCGGCCGCTGAACCAGTAGTAGTAGAAGCAGAACGCGCCGATGCCGTACTCGGCGGCCAGCCGGGCCTGGTCGCGCATCACCTGCGGGTTGCGCAGGTCGTAGAAACCCAAGTCCGCCGGCAGCCGCGGCTGCGCATGGCCCTCGAACTGCGGCAGAGCCCGGGTGACGTTGCGCCACTCGGTAAAGCCCTTGCCCCACCAGGCATCGTTCTCGGCGAACGTGTGGAACTGCGGCAGGTAGAACGCGACCAGCGTGGCCGGCAGGGGCGAAGGCAGGGCGGCCTGGCGGTAAGGCACGTGGCCGATCGCGGGCTCGTCGGCCCGGTGCAGGGGCCGCGCGATGCGCAGGACGGCTTCCGTTTCCGGCGCGTGCCCGCGCGGCGGCTGCGGGAGCAGCCCGCCGAAGCGTTCCAGCAGGCGGTTGCGCCACCTGTCGCGGCGGGCGTCGGAGATCGGCAGGGCGCGGAACGCCTGTCGCAGCAGCTGGTGGAGCGCCTGGTGCAGGGAGGGGAAGGGCATCGATCGAAGCATCGCCGGCGACGGGAATGGGGCGCGGTGGTCAGGGGACGCGGTGCGTGCCGGTGTCCGCCGCCGCCCGGGATTCTAGGCCAATGCGCCGCCGGACCGCCGCTGCGGCCTTTCCGGAGCGCCCGCCGACGGCGGCGCCGTATCGCCTACAATCCGCGTCCTCCCGTTCGATGACGACGTGTCGATGCCCGCAAAGCCGATGTCCGCCGCTGGAAAGCTGTTCGCTGTCGCCGCCCTGATCGAGGGCGCGACCTGGGCCGGGCTGCTGGTCGGCATGCTGCTCAAATACGGCACGCAGACCACCGAACTGGGCGTGTGGCTGTTCGGGCGCCTGCATGGGCTGGCGTTCCTGTTCTACGTGGTGGCCAGCGTCTACGCCGGCGTGCGCCAGCGCTGGCCGCTGTGGGCGCTGCTGCTGGCCCTGCTGGCGGCGGTGCCGCCGTTGGTCACCGTGCCGCTGGAGGGGTGGTTCCGCCGTCGCGGCCTGCTGTCGCCGGTGCGCTGAGCCGGTGCCGCGTCGCGGCGGCCCTGCGTGGCGGCCGCGGCTGGCGGCTCCGGTGATCCGCGCGGACGGGCCGGACATGGCCGGGGCGCCTGTCCGGCGCGCCGCAGGCGCCGCTTCCACATGGCATGTTCGCAGCCTGTTTAGGTTCGATCTTCTAGCTTTGGCGCCTGTCTGCCTCTCGGAGAGCCCCGTGCACCACGGAAGCCCTGTTCCCGCCGCTGTCGCCTGCCTGCCGGCAGCGGCGTTTCCTTTCCGCCAGGCGCAGCGGCGCATGCGATGGATTCCATGACCGACCCGCACAGCGTCGCGCGCGACGCCGGCATCGCCGTGCTGCCGGCGGAGAGCCCGCTGTCCATGCCCGAGCAGTCGTTGCGGCAGGGCCGCCTGCAGGGGCGGCGGCAGGACACCTCGCCGCCGAACATCGTATTGCGCCGGCTGTACGTGTTCGGCACCACCGCGGCGATGACCGTGGTGGCCACCTGGATGATGGCGCGGGTGCTGGCCAATGGCGGCATCAACGTGCTCGAAGCCTGCCTGCTGGGGCTGTTCGTGCTGCTGTTCGCGTGGATCGCGTTCTCCTTCGTCAGCAGCCTGGCCGGCCTGCAGGCGCTGCTGCGCGGGCGGCGCAAGCTGGGCATCCATCCGGACGCGCCGCTGCCCGAGCTGCACAGCCGCACCGCGCTGCTGATGCCCACCTACAACGAGGACCCGCGGCGCATGATGGCCGGGCTGCAGGCCATCTACGAATCGGTGGCGGCCACCGGCCAGCTCGACCGCTTCGACTTCTTCGTGCTCAGCGACACCACGCGCGAGGCCATCGGCCGCGCCGAGGAGCAGGTGTTCGCGCGGCTGGTCGAGGCCACCGGCGGCCACGGCCGGCTGTTCTACCGGCGCCGCGCCGACAACGCCGGGCGCAAGGCCGGCAACATCGCCGACTGGGTGCGCCGTTTCGGCGGCGCCTATCCGCAGATGCTGATCCTGGACGCGGACAGCCTGATGACCGGCGAGGTGATCGTGCGCCTGGCCTCGGCGATGGAGAAACATCCCGGCGTGGGCCTGATCCAGTCGCTGCCGGCGGTGGTCGGCGGGCGCACCGCGTTCGCGCGCATGCAGCAGTTCGGCGGCCGCGTCTACGGTCCGGTGATGGCCTATGGCGTGGCCTGGTGGCACGGCGCCGAGAGCAACTACTGGGGCCACAACGCGGTGATCCGCACCCGCGCCTTCGCCGAGCAGGCCGGCCTGCCGGAACTGCCCGGGCGCAAGCCGTTCGGCGGGCACGTGCTCAGCCACGATTTCGTCGAGGCCGCGCTGATGCGCCGCGGCGGCTGGGCCGCGCACATGGTGCCCTACCTGCAGGGCAGCTACGAGGAAGGCCCGCCGACGCTGACCGACCTGCTGATCCGCGACCGCCGCTGGTGCCAGGGCAACCTGCAGCACTCCAAGGTCGTCACCGCCGCCGGCCTGCACTGGATCAGCCGCGTGCACATGCTGGTCGGCATCGGCCATTACTTCACCGCGCCGATGTGGGCGATGCTGATGCTGATCGGCATGGCCATCCCGCTGATCCGCGGCGGCATCGACCTGGCCGAGGAACTGCACCTGCGGCTGTCGCCGGTGCATTACTGGCGCGGCCTGGACGAGCAGGGCGTGCTGTGGGTGTTCGCGGTGACCATGGGCGTGCTGCTGGCGCCCAAGGCGATGGGCTACGTCGCCATGCTCAGCGTGCGCAGCGAACGGAAGGGCTGCGGCGGCGCGCTGCGCGCGTTCGTCTCGATGCTGCTGGAAACGGTGCTGGCCGCGCTGATGGCGCCGGTGGTGATGTACGTGCAGTCGCGCGGCGTGGCCGAGGTGCTGGCCGGCAAGGACTCGGGCTGGGACGCGCAGCAGCGTGACGATGGCCGCGTTTCATGGGCCGCGCTGCTGCGTGCTTATGGCGGCCTGAGCGTGTTCGGCCTGGCGATGGGCGCGCTGGCCTATGCGGTGTCGCCGTCACTGGCGGCATGGATGGCGCCGGTGGTGATCGGCATGGTGCTGGCGGTGCCGGTGGTGGGTCTGACCTCTTCGCGCAAGATCGGCGACTGGCTGCGGCGGCATCGCCTGCTGTCCATTCCCGAGGAGAGCGCGCCACCGCTGGTGCTGGTGCGGGCGGCCGAGCTGCGCGCGGCGGCGATGCAGGAGCCGCTTTCCGTGGAGTAGCACGGCGGTCCCTCGTTCTGCTGACGACCGGCTTCTGGTTTCGGCTGTAGAACGGATCGGTTGTGAAACGGTTCGAGGGGTGAAGATGCCTTCGCCTTCGCCTTCGCCTTCGCCTTTGCGGTTGCTCGTGCTTCTGCTTCTGCGCTTTTGATTTCCGGTCCCCTTCCGCAGCGACGGAGCCGACGGACAAGACCCCGCAGGGGCGACGTGCATGGATGCACGTCGTTTTTCGACGAGACAGGGATGTCTCGTCGAAAAATCCCGGCGGCGGAGTGGACCCGCGGCACGTAGTGCCGTGGGCGCGTAGGCAGGGGCGTGTTTCTTTGGGCCACGTTTCTTTGCACGAGCAAAGAAAGGTGGCTCGCGCCCGAAGGGGAGCGAAAGCCTTTGATCCTGCTTCTGCTTGCCGTGGCTTCCCCTGATCGTAAAAAGCGGAAGATCCGGGCATCTGGGCCAAAGCGATAGTCAAAAAGGCGATGGATCAGGCAATCCAGAGGCAAAGAGATAAACGAAAGCTTGAACGCAGAGCTTTCGCCCCTGCTTCGCAGGAGCGAGTTACTTCTCTTTGCTCGTGCAAAGAGAAGTAACCAAGAGAGGCGCTTTTCAACAGCCGAATGGCTGGTCAACACGCCCCTGCCTCCGCGCCCAGCCCGCTGCGCGGGCCGGGTCCACTCCGCCGACGGGATTTTTCTACGCGACATCCATGTCGCGTAGAAAAACGACGCACATCCATGTGCGTCGCCCTTCGGGTTTTTCCCGCCGGCTCCGTCGCTGCGGAAGGGGACCCGGAAGTCAAAAGCCAAAAGGCAGCAGCAAAATCACGGGCAACAGCAACAGCAACAGCAACAGCAACAGCAACAGCAACAGACCGGCATCCGCCTGGTCCGCTGCCCGCAGGCATAATGCGCCCCAGTCCCTTGGAGTCGCATGCAATGCTGGAAACGGTGGAACAGGAAACCGGCGCATCGCCGGAATGGTCGGTGATCTGGCTGCACGGCCTGGGCGCCGACGGCCATGACTTCGCGCCGATCGTGCCGGAGCTGGTGCGGCCGCACTGGCCGGCGATCCGCTTCGTCTTCCCGCATGCGCCCAAGCGCCCGGTCAGCATCAACAACGGCATGCCGATGCGCGCCTGGTACGACATCGTCAGCCTGGATTTCCGCAGCCGCGCCGATGCCACGGGTGTCGCCGAATCGGTGGCGCAGGTGGAGGCGTTGATCGCGCGCGAGCAGGCGCGCGGCATTCCATGCGAACGCATCCTGCTGGCCGGGTTCTCGCAGGGCGGCGCCATCACCCTGTCCGCCGGCCTGCGCCGCCAGGCGCCGCTGGCCGGGCTGGTCGCGCTGTCCACCTACCTGCCGGAAGTGGACGCCGCCGCCGCGCAGCTGGTGGAAGGCGCCACCGCGCAGCCGGTGTTCATGGCCCACGGCAGCGCCGATCCGGTGATCCCGGTGCAGGTCGCCGAGCACAGCCTGCAGGTGCTGAAGGGGCTGGGGTTCGGCGTGGAATGGCACCGCTACCCGATGGCGCACCAGGTCTGCGCCGAGGAGATCCAGGCGCTGGGCGACTGGCTGCAGGCGCGCTTCGCGCAGGGCTGAGCCGCGGCGCGCCGGCGGCGGCTGCCGGTCCGCGCCGGGGTTGGCTACCATGCGTCATCCGGGGAGGGATGCAGGGCAGGGAATGGCGATGAAGGTGCTCATTGCCGATGACGAACCGCTGGCGCGCGAGCGCCTGCGCGTGCTGCTGTCCGCCCATGGCGACGTCAGCGTGGTGGCCGAATCGGCCGACGGACGGACGACGCTGGAGGCCTGCGAGCGGGAACGGCCCGACGTGGTGCTGCTGGACATCGCCATGCCCGGCATCGACGGCCTGGACGTGGCGCGGCACCTGGCGCGGTTCGAACCGCGCCCGGCGGTGGTGTTCTGCACCGCCTACGATTCGCATGCGCTGTCGGCGTTCGAGGCGGCGGCCATCGATTACCTGATGAAGCCGGTGCGCGGCGAGCGGCTGGCGGCCGCGCTGGAGCGGGCCCGCACCTTCCTGGCCGGACGGGTCGGCGCGGTCGCGCCCGCCGCGGCCGGGCGCCGGGTGCTGTGCGCGCGCCTGCGCGGCAACCTGCGGCTGATCCCGCTGGAGGACGTGTTCTACCTGCAGGCCGAGGAGAAGTACGTAGTGGTCCACCACGTGCACGGCGAGGACCTGATCGAGGAGTCGCTGCGCTCGCTGGAGGAGGAGTTCGGCGGGCGCTTCGTGCGCATCCACCGCAACTGCCTGGTTTCCCGGCAGCGCCTGCAGGAACTGCGGCGGACCGCGGCCGGGCAGGTGCAGGCGGTGCTGCGCGGCGTGGCGCAGCCGCTGGAGGTCAGCCGCCGCTGCGTGGCCGCGTTGAAGGCGGAACTGGCCGGTACGTGAGCACTGCGCCGATAATGGCGCCATGAACATGCTGCGCATCGCCACCCGCAAGAGCCCGCTCGCCCTGTGGCAGAGCGAACACGTCGCCGCCCGCCTGCGCCAGGCGCACCCGGGCCTGTCGGTCGAGCTGGTGCCGATGAGCACGCGCGGCGACGAGGTGCTGGACCGCTCGCTGGCCGCCATCGGCGGCAAGGGCCTGTTCCTCAAGGAACTGGAGCTGGCGATGCTGCGCGGCGACGCCGACTGCGCGGTGCATTCGCTCAAGGACGTGCCGATGGACCTGGACGCGCCGTTCGCGCTGCCGGCGATCCTGGAGCGCGCCGACCCGGCCGACGCCTTCGTCTCCAACCGCTACGCCACGCTGGACGCGCTGCCGCACGGCGCCGTCGTCGGCACCTCGTCGCTGCGCCGCCAGGCCCAGCTGCGCGCGCTGCGCCCGGACCTGCAGTCGCGCGACCTGCGCGGCAACGTCAATACCCGCCTGGCCAAGCTCGACGCCGGCGATTACGACGCCATCATCCTGGCCTGCGCCGGGCTGGAGCGCCTTGAACTGGGCGGGCGCATCCGCGACCGCCTGCGCGCGCCGCAGTGGTTGCCGGCGCCGGCGCAGGCGGCGGTGGCGGTGGAATGCCGCGCCGATGCGGCCGGCGTGATCGCGCTGCTGGCGGTTCTGGACGACGCGACGACACGCGCCTGCGTCGAAGCCGAGCGGGCGATGAACCGGGCGCTGGACGGCAGCTGCCACGTACCGGTGGCCGGGCTGGCGCAATGGCGCGGCGACGACCTGTGGCTGCAGGGGCTGGTCGGCGGCGTCGCCGACGGGCGCGTGGTGCGCGCCCAGGCGCAGGGGCCGGGCCGCGACCCGGAGGCGCTGGGCCGCGACGTCGCGCGCCAGCTGCTGGACGGCGGCGCCGGCGAGCTGCTGCGGTAAGGCGGGGAAGGGGGAGAAGGGAACGGGGAATGGAAGTGCGGCGGGCGCTCAAGGCGCGCCGCGGAGGATCATCCCCCGGCGCGGCGGCAAGTGCCGCGTTGCGCCGTCATTCCCCGTTCCCGGCTGCTCACTTGAAGCTGTAGACCACGTTCATCGTGGCCAGGGTGTCGGTCTTGCGTTTGTCCTCGGCCACATCGCTGTTGTAGCGGGCCTGCCAGCCGGCCTTCAGCGCGAAATGGCTGTTCATCGCCACCGAGACGCCGAAATCGTTCTGGGCGAAGGTGTTGTACGAACCGGACTCGACCAGCAGGGTGTTCACCAGGTCGGTGTTGTCGGTGAGGCCGAACTTCAGGTCGAACAGGCCGCGGCCGATCAGGCCGGTGCGGTTCTCGTCGGTCTCGGAGTTGTGCGAACGGCGCACGCCGGGGCCGATCTGGGTGTCCAGGACCAGGCGCTCGCCGTCGATCATGCGGGTGCCGTAGCCCAGACCGAAGCTGCCCTGGCGGTCGTAGGTGGCGAAATCGTCGCTTTCGTAGCGCACCGTGGCGGTCAGCTGGCGGTGCTCGCCCAGCTGCAGCGCGCTGCCGGCGCCGGCGGTGTAGCGGTTGGCGGTGGTCTGGCGCTTGCGGTAGGTGCTGCCGTCGTCGGCGGTCTGCTGGTACTCGGCGCTGGAGCGCAGGCCGAACAGGTCCATGCTGTGCACCCAGTCGTCGTCGGTGTAGCGCAGTTTCAGGCGGCCGTTGAGGCTTTCGGTGGTGCTGTTGCCGCGCGCCGAGGCGAAGCCGAGTTCGCCGCCGCTGCCGCTCCACGGCGAGGTCATCGCGGCAGGGTCGGAGGCGTCGTCCGCCCACGCTATGGGGGCGCACAACAGCAACGGCAGGAGCAGGGAAACACGCAGGGACATCGGGAGGTCTCCAGGGAGAGGCGGGAACGGGAACCGTTTTCATGATACCGGATGCCTCCGCCCTGCCAGCCGCGTTCGCCGGGCCGCTTCGTCCCCGGTTAAGCCTGGCGGCGCGCCCGCCGCGCGCCATTCACCGCCGAGTCGGACATAATCGGGCCATGGACCGCTACGAACGCATCAACGCACTGCATCGCCTGCTCAAGTCCGCCCGCTACCCGATCACGGTGGCGCGGCTGCAGGAAGAACTGGGCTGTTCACGTGCCACGGTCTACCGCGACCTGGCCTTCCTGCGCGACGCCCTGATGGCGCCGGTGGAGGGCGACGGCGAGGCCGGCTTCCGCTACCAGAGCGGGGAAAGCGACCGCTTCGAGCTGCCGGGGCTGTGGCTCAGCTCGGAGGAACTGCACGCGCTGCTGGCCTCCCAGCACCTGCTGGCGCGCACCGGCGGCGGCGTGCTGTCCTCGGTGCTGGCGCCGCTGCAGCAGCGCATCGAAAGCCTGCTGGCGGCCCAGGCTGGCGCCTCGTCATGGCCGGTGGAGCGGGTGCGGGTGATCCCGCACCGCGGCCGCAAGCTCGACGAGGCCAGTTTCCGCACCGTGGCCTCGGGCGTGCTCGAGCGCCGGCAGCTGTCCTTCGATTACCGCGCGCGCTCGACCGACGAAGTGACGCGGCGCACGGTTTCGCCGCAGCGCATCACCCATTACCGCGACAACTGGTACCTGGACGCCTGGGACCACGGCCGCGAGGCGCTGCGCAGCTTCGCCGTGGACCGCATCCACAAGGCGCGGGTGATCGACCAGGCCGCGCGGGACATTCCCGACAGCGAGCTGGACGAACAGCTGGGCGCCGGCTACGGCATTTTCTCCGGCGCGCCCAAGGGCTGGGCGACCATCGTATTCAGCGCCAAGGCGGCGCGCTGGGTGGCCGACGAACACTGGCATTCGAAGCAGCAGGGCCGTTTCCTGGCCGACGGCCGCTACGAGCTGAAGGTGCCCTACAGCGTCTCGCGCGAACTGCTGATGGACGTGCTGCACTACGGTTCGGACGCGGAGATCGTCGAGCCGCAGTCGCTGCGCGAGCAGGCCAAGGCGCTGCTGTCGCTGGCGCTGAGCAACTACGACTGACGCGGTCCGCGCGGCAAAGCCGGCGCGCTTGACCCAGGTCATGGGGCGGCGGCGCCGCCCTCGCCAGAATCGGTGGCCCCGATGGCACGGAGCCGCCGCATGGCCTTCCACGATCTGCGCGGTTTCCTGCAGCACCTGCGCGCGCGCGGCCAGCTGCGCGAACTCACCGTGCCGGTGGACCCGGAACTGGAAAGCACGGCGCTGTGCCTGCGCGCGCTGCAGGCGCAGGGGCCGGCGCTGCTGATGCCGGCCGCCGGCTCGGCGCATGCGCTGCTGGGCAACCTGTTCGGCCACCGCCGCCGGATCGAGCTGGCCCTGGCCGGGCGGCCGCTGGCGTCGCTGCGCGAACTCGGCGAACTGCTGGCCGCGGTCAAGGAACCGCGCTGGCCCGGCAACCTGCGGCAGGCGCTGGCGCAGTGGCCGGAACTGGCGCAGCTGGCGCACGTGGCGCCGCGCCGGGTGGACGAGGCTGCGTTCGACGAGGACGTGCGCAGCGGCGAGGACGTCGACCTGGGCGTGCTGCCGGTGCAGCGCTGCTGGCCCGAGGACGCGGGCAGGCTGATCACCTTCGGCCTGGTGGTCACCCGCGGCACGCGCCAGCCGCGCCAGAATGTGGCGATCTACCGGCAGCAGGTGATCGGCCGCAACCGGGTGATCATGCGCTGGCTGCCGCACCGCGGCGGCGCGCTGGATTTCGCCGACTGGCAGGCCGCGCATCCGGACAGGCCGTTCCCGGTGCTGGTGGCGATCGGCGCCGATCCGGCGACCCTGCTGGCGGCGGTGGCGCCGCTGCCCGATACGCTGTCCGAATACGAATTCGCCGGCCTGCTGCGCGCCTCGCGCACCCGCGTCTGGCGCAGCCGCCTGACCGGCCTGGACGCGCCGGCCGGCGCGGAGATCCTGCTGGAAGGCTTCATCCAGCCGGGCGACACCGCGCTGGAAGGTCCGTTCGGCGACCACACCGGCTACTACAACGCGCAGGGCACCTTCCCGGTGCTGACCATCGAACGCATGCGCCTGCGCGCCGGCGCGATCTACCACGGCAGCTACATGGGGCGCGCGCCGCACGACGAACCCTCGGTGCTGTCGATGGCGCTGAACGACGTGTTCGTGCCGATCCTGCGCAAGGTGTTCCCCGAGATCGTGGATTTCTACCTGCCGCCGGAAGCGTGCTCCTACCGCGTCGCGGTGGTGAGCATCCGCAAGCAGTACCCCGGCCATGCGCGGCGGATCATGATGGGCGTGTGGTCCTACCTGCGCCAGTTCACCTACACCAAGTTCGTGATCGTCACCGACGAGGACATCGACGTGCGCGACTGGTCGCAGGTGATCTGGGCGCTCTCCACGCGGGTGGACCCGGCGCGCGACAGCCTGCTGGTGGAGAACACGCCGATCGATTACCTGGATTTCTCCAGCCCGACGCCGAACCTGGGGTCCAAGCTCGGGCTGGACGCCACCCACAAGTGGCCCGCCGAAACCAGCCGTACCTGGAGCCGGCCGATCCGGCTCGACCCGGAAGTGGAGCGGCGCGTGGACGCGCTGTGGCGCACGGCGATGGCGGACTGATCAGTCCGCCGCGGCATTCCAGGCCGGATCGTCGAACAGCTGCGGGTAGCGCGCCAGCGCCGAACGCATGCCTGCGATCTCCTGCACCGGCACCTGTTGCGATGTACGCACCGCTTCGGCACCGGCCAGGAACCGCGCCAGCAGGCCGTGCAGCGCCACGTCGGCATCGGGTTCCAGCCTGCAGTTGGCGAAGATGTCGTTGACCGAGGTGTCGATCAGCGCCACCGTGCTGCTGGCCTGGGCGATGCCCATGTGGCCGTGCTCGTAGTGTTCCAGCGCCTGCACCGCCACGCGGATGCTGCGCATGCCTTCGCGCAGCGGCGCGTCGGTGGGCCAGCGCTGGTCCGGTGCCGGCGCAGCGGCGGCGGGCGCATGCGCGTGCGCTGCATGCGCTTCGTGCGCCGACTGCGCGGCCGCCGGCTGCATGGAGAACGCGCCTGCAAGGATGAGCGTGGAGGTGGAAAGCAGGATCGTGCGTCGCATCGTCTTCTCCGGGGCGGTGCGCGAATGCCCGCCTGCGACGCAGCATCCCACGCGTCCGGCAGCACGCCCATGATCCACGTCAACGCCGCGCGCGGGCGCAGCTTGACCCACGTCAAGGACGCACGCGGCCACCCGCAGGATCATGCCGGCTCCCCACGGGCCGGAGTCTCCGCATGCAACTGGTATGTCCCGCCGGCAACCTGCCGGCCCTGCAGGCGGCAGTGGATGCGGGGGCCAATGCGGTCTACGCCGGTTTCCGCGACCAGACCAACGCGCGCGCGTTCCCGGGCCTCAACTTCTCCGACGACGAACTGCGCGCCGGCATCCGTTATGCGCACGCGCAGGGCGCCAGCGTCTACCTGGCGTTGAACACCTACCCGGACAGCGCGCGCCTGAAGGACTGGCACGCCGCCGTGGACAAGGCTGCGGCGCTGGGCGCCGACGCCATCATCGCCGCCGAGATGGCGGTGCTCGACTACGCCGCGCGCACGCATCCGCAGCTGCCGCGCCACCTGTCGGTGCAGGGCTCGGCCACCACCGCGCCGGCGCTGCGCTACGCGCACGAACGCTTCGGCATCAGCCGCGCGGTGCTGCCGCGGGTGCTGTCGATCCAGCAGGTCGAGCGGTTGTGCGAGAAGTCGCCGGTGGCGCTGGAGGTATTCGCCTTCGGCAGCCTGTGCATCATGGTGGAAGGCCGCTGCCAGCTTTCCAGCTACGTCACCGGCGCCTCGCCCAACCGCCACGGCGTGTGTTCGCCGGCGAAGTTCGTGCGCTGGGAGGAACGCTCCGACGGCAGCCGCGGCGTGCGCCTGAACGACGTGCTGATCGACGAATTCAGGCCGGACGAACCGGCCGGCTACCCGACCGTGTGCAAGGGCCGCTTCGACGTCGACGACGAGATCTTCCACGCGCTGGAAGAACCCACCAGCCTCAACACGATGGAACTGCTGCCGCGGCTGCGGCAGATCGGCGTGACCGCATTGAAGATCGAAGGCCGCCAGCGCGGCGTGGCCTACGTCGGTTCGGTCACCCGCACCTGGCGCAAGGCCATCGACCGGCTCGCCGCCGACGGCGCGCATTGGCGGCTGCGGCCCGAATGGCAGGCCGAACTGGCGCGCCACGCCGAGGGTCACCAGACCACGCTCGGCCCGTACCACCGCGCCTGGCACTGAAGGAACGACGATGAAACTCAGCCTGGGCCCGCTGCAGTACTTCTGGCCGCGCGAACGCACGCTCGCCTTCTACCGCGACGCGATCCACTGGCCGCTGGACATCGTCTATCTGGGCGAGACCGTGTGCAGCAAGCGCCGCGAACTGCGCACCGCCGACTGGCTGGCGCTGGCCGGGGAACTGGCCGCCTCCGGCAAGCAGATCGTGCTGTCCACGCTGGCGCTGATCGAGGCCGAATCCGAACTGGGCGTGCTCGACCGGCAGGTGTCGCACGGCGGCTTCTGGATCGAGGCCAACGACCTGTCGGCGGTGCAGCTGTGTCGCGAGAAGGGCCGCCCGTTCGTGGCCGGTCCCTCGCTCAACGTCTACAACCACCGCGCGCTGGCGATGCTGGCCGAGGACGGCCTGCGCCGCTGGGTGCCGGGCGTAGAGCAGGGCCGCGTATTGATCGGCGAACTGGCCGATGCCCATGTCGCCGCCGGCGGCGCGATGCCGGAGCTGGAAGTGACCGCGTGGGGACGGCTGCCGCTGTCCTACTCGGCGCGCTGCTTCACCGCCCGCGCGCTCGACGTGCCCAAGGACCAGTGCGGCTTCCGCTGCATCGAACACCCGGACGGCATGCCGCTGGCCACCCGCGACGGGCGTCCGTTCCTGCGCATCAACGGCATTTCGGTGCAGGGCGAGGAGATCACCGACCTCGGCCCGGAGCTGCCGGAACTGCGCGCACTGGGCGTGGACATCCTGCGCCTGTACCCGCAGGCCGACGGCATGGAGGCGGTGGTGCGGCATTTCGACGCCGCACGCCGCAGCCCGGTGGCGCCCGCCCGCATCGGCCAGCGCAACGGCTACTGGCATGGCGAGCCGGGGATGCGGATGGCGGGCTGAGCCTTGGCGTCCCGCACCGGAATACCGGGCGCGGGACGCGCGTTCAGTGCCGCCGGGCGTGGGCCCCGCGCGCGGCCTGCAGCAGGCGGCTGCTCCGCTGCAGCGCGATGCGCAGCGCCAGCGGCACTTCCTCCCAGGGCATGCGGTCGAGCAGGTTGCGCAGCAGCAGGCCCAGTTCGGTATCGCCGGTCAGTTCCAGACGGCGCTGGAAGAACAGGGTGTCGGCATCCTCCTGCCGGCTGGCGAGCAGCAGCAGATCGGTGGCGCTGCCGCGGATCGTGGCTTCCGCGTCGCCGTCGGCCGCGCGCAGGCGGCCGTCGGCCAGCTCGATCACCCAGCGCAGGCCGAGGTCGCGCACCTCGATGCCGATCCGCCGGCCTTCGACGGCTTCCAGGCTGCGCAGCACTCCCGGCGCGGAGACGGCGCGCCCGAGCACGCGCGGCACCACCCGGGCGTGCAGCGACGCCGGGATGCGCGACAGCAATGGGCGCCAGTAGCGCGGCGGCGGCAGCCAGCGCAGCAGGCGGGTGGCGGCATGGGACGGGTCGGGAATGGACATGGCGATGCCTTCGGGAAAGGGCAGGGAAGCGGCCGGTGCGAGCTGGCGGCGGTGGGCCTGCGCGATCAGCGTCTGCATCACCGGCACCACGCTGTCGCTCTCCAGGCCGCGGCGGTGCGCGCGCCGCCGAGCGCGTTCGAGCACGGCGCGTTCGCGTTCGGGATCGTGCCGGCACAGGCCGGCATGCGCCTTGGCGCGGCCGGCGATGGCGGCCAGCCGCTGGCGGCCGGCGAACAGTTCCACCACGCCGTCGTCGACCCGGTCGATCGCGTGGCGCGCGCAGGCCAGCACCAGGTGGTCGAGCCAAGCGCTCATGGCCGCCGGTCCTGGCATGGATCGGGCGTCGCGGTGCGGTCGTTGCGCATGGTGCTGTCCCAGCCGGAGGACCGCCATGCTAGGGCGCCGCCCGCGGGCGGTGGTTGATGCAGGTCAAGCGCGCCCTATTCCGCCGCGCGGGCGCGGCTCACTTCTGGTTGGGAACCTCGAAACCCAGCCTGCCGACCTGCTCCGGGTGCTGCGGCACGCGCTTGAGCTTGTCGGTGTTGACCTCGTAGCGGTCGCGCAGGCGCAGCGCCAGCTGCCGGTACAGCGCGGCGTCCATGTCCGGCTCGCGGGCGAAGATCCACGCCATCTCGCGGCCCGGGTAGCCGATCAGCGCCCAGGAATAGTCCGGCGCCACTTCCAGGATGCGCGAATGGGTCGGCACCACCTTGTAGAACCAGGTGCGCCAGCGGCGATTGCCGCTGTCCGCGTCCACGCGCGCGCGCAGGTCGATTTCCTCTTCCGGCGCGTCGAAGCCGTCGCGGTACTGGTAGCGGATGGATACGCGGTCGCCGCCGCGCAGGCTGTAGGTGTTGACGCTGGCGACATGGCCGCGCTCGACGAAATTCGGCACCCGCCCGATCACGTACCAGCGGCCCATGAAGCGTTGCAGGTCGATCGGGCCTTCGGCGATGCCCTCGGCATCGACGGTGGCCGGCGCGGCGTCCTGCGCCAGGGCCGGCGCCAGCGGCAGGGTGAGGCTCAGCAACAGGGCGGACAGGAACGCTGGGATGGGTCGCATTGCGGGGTGGAGCGCCATGGAGGGTGACGCCAGCATGTTCGATGGGCGGCGATGGATGCGTCAATGCCCGGTCGCAACCTCTGAGATGGGCGGCCGGCAGCATGCGCCCGAACCCGTTACCGGAGCGTGTCATGGCCCAGTCGTCCCGCCGCAATACCGTCGAACATCCCGATCCGCGCGTGCTGCGTTGCGTCAGGCAGGCCGCGCTCGCCGGGCTGGCCCTGGTGCTGGTATGGCCGGCCATGCGCGGCAGCAGTGTCTGGATCGGCTGGCTGCCGCTGTGGTTGCTGGGCATGCCGCTGAGCGCGTGGTGGGCGCTGTACCGCTTCCGCCTGCCCGCGGCATGGCGCGCGCGGCGGCAGGCCTCGGGCAACCGGCAGCGGCCCCAGGCCCGGCGCCTGCGCCGCGCCCGTCGCGGGACCACGGTGCGCGCGGCCTGACCTTCGACAGGGGAAGGCCGCGTCGGGGCTGTGCTAGCGTTCGCGGCCTATGACCGCGTGGAGCCCTCATGTCCCGATTCACTTCCGCCTGCCTCGCCGCGGGCCTGATTTCCGCAAGCCTGTCCGGGGCCGCCATGGCCGCTGACGCCGACCAGGACAGATACGCCTGGCTGGAAGACGTCACCGGCGACAAGCCGCTGGCCTGGGTGAAGGAGCAGAACGCCAAGGCCGAGGCGCGCCTGGCGCAGAGCGCGCAGTTCAAGGAGATGGAGGCCGGCATCCGCGCGGTGCTGGATTCGGACGCCAAGATCCCCGGCGTCGAGAAGATCGGCGACTACTACTACAACTTCTGGAAGGACAAGCAGCACGAGCGCGGCGTCTGGCGCCGCACCACCCTGGTGGAGTACCGCAAGGCCGAGCCGCTGTGGGAAACCGTGCTGGACCTGGATGCGCTGAACAAGGCCGAGGGCGAGAACTGGGTGTGGCACGGCGCCAACTGCCTGCGCCCGCAGTACACGCGCTGCCTGGTCGCGCTGTCGCGCGGCGGTGCTGACGCCGACGTCACCCGCGAGTTCGATGTCGCGAAGAAGGAATGGATCAAGGACGGCTTCTTCCGCCCGGAAGCCAAGGGCGGCCTGGGCTGGATCGACCAGGACAACGTGTTCGTCTACACCGATTTCGGTGACGGCACGATGACCACCTCCGGCTATCCGCGCGTGGTCAAGCGCTGGAAGCGCGGCACGCCGATGTCGGCGGCCACCCCGGTGTACGAAGGCACGCCGGAGGACATGTACATCGCGGCGATGCATGACGACACGCTTGGCTTCGAGCGTGACTTCGTCAGCCGCACCATCGCCTTCTACAACAACGAGCTTTACCTGGTCGGCGCGGATGGCAGGCTGACCAAGGTCGACGCGCCGAATTCGGCCGAGAAGGGCGTGCGCCGCGAGTGGCTGACCCTGGAGCTGCGCGAGCCGTGGACCGTGGGCGGCAGGACCTACGCCGCCGGCTCGCTGCTGGCGACGAAGTTCGACGATTTCATGGCCGGCAAGCGTGAGTTCGACGTGCTGTTCGCGCCGACCGACACCACCTCGCTGGCCGGTGCGGCCTGGACCAGGAACCACGTCGTGCTGAACGTGCTGGACGACGTCAAGAACCGCCTGCAGGTGCTGACCCCCGGCAAGGACGGCTGGACCCGCAGCGATTTCGTCGGCGCGCCGGCGTTCGGCACCATCGGTGTCGGCGCGGTGGATCCGGACGAAAGCGACGCGGTGTGGATGACCGTCACCGACTACCTCACCCCGACCACGCTGTCGCTGGCGCAGATCGGCCAGCAGCCGGAAGTGCTCAAGACCATGCCGGCGTTCTTCGACGCCAGCGGCAAGGTGATCGAGCAGCACTTCGCCACCAGCAAGGACGGCACCCGCGTGCCGTACTTCGTGGTGCACGGCAAGGACATGAAGCGCGACGGCTCCAACCCGACCCTGCTGTACGGCTACGGCGGCTTCGAGATCTCGCTGACCCCGTCCTACTCCGGCGGCATGGGCCGCGCGTGGCTGGAAAAGGGCGGCGTGTACGTCGTGGCCAACATCCGCGGCGGCGGCGAGTACGGCCCGCGCTGGCACCAGGCGGCGCTGAAGCAGAACCGCCACAAGGCCTACGAGGACATGGCGGCGGTGGCGCAGGACCTGGTCAGCCGCAGGATCACCTCGGCCCGGCACCTGGGCGTGCAGGGCGGCAGCAACGGCGGCCTGCTCACCGGCAACATGCTCACCCAGTACCCGGAGCTGTTCGGCGCGGTGGTGGTGCAGGTGCCGCTGCTGGACATGAAGCGCTACAGCCACCTGCTGGCCGGCGCCTCGTGGATGGCCGAGTACGGCAATCCGGACACGGCCGACTGGGAGTTCATCCAGACCTTCTCGCCGTACCACCTGTTCGACCCGGCCAAGGACTACCCGCCGGTGCTGTTCACCACCTCCACCCGCGACGACCGCGTGCATCCAGGCCACGCCCGCAAGATGGCGGCCAAGATGATCGACGCCGGCAAGAACGTGACCTACTACGAGAACATCGAAGGAGGCCACGGCGGCGCAGCCAACAACGCGCAGGCCGCGCACATGTCGGCGCTGGCGTACAGCTTCCTGTGGGAGCAGCTGAGCAGTAAGTGATGCCCGGCTGGAGTTGATGCAGCGCTGGAGTTGATACAGAACAAACGCCACCGAAAGGTGGCGTTTGTTGTTTGAAGCCCCTCTCCCGCAAGCGGGAGAGGGGTTGGGGTGAGGGCAGGAGCGAAGTCCTGATGGTGAATGCATATGAACGCTTTCGAAGCCCAAAGCCCCCCATCCGCCCTGCGGGCACCTGCATTCGGCACATCCCTGTGCCTCACCCTTCGGGCGGCTTCGCCGTGCAACTCGGCAATCCTGCCGCGTTGTCGCCCGCAGGCGGGGGAAGGATGTCGTCAGGTCGCCTGCTTTCCCTGCCAGCGCTCCAGCCCGCGCGCGATGCGCGCCACCGCCTCCTGCAGCCGCGCCACGTCCTGCGTATAGGCGATGCGCACGTGCTGGCGGGCGCGGTGGTGGCCGAAGTCCAGGCCGGGCGTGAACGCCACGTGCTCGGTTTCCAGGAAGTGCGCGCATAAGGCCTGCGCGTCGTCGGTGAACGCGCTCACGTCGCAGTACAGGTAGAACGCGCCCTGCGGTTCGACGTCGATGCGGAAGCCGAGTTCGCGCAGCGCTGGCAGCAGGTAGTCCCGGCGCTCGCGGAACTGTTCGCGGCGCTGCTCGAAGATGGCGATCGTCTCCGGCTCGAAGCAGGCCAGCGCGGCATGCTGCGCCATCGACGGCGCGCTGATGTACAGGTTCTGCGCCAGTTTCTCCAGCTCGGGCACCGCCGCCGGCGGCGCCACCAGCCAGCCCAGGCGCCAGCCGGTCATGCCGAAGTACTTGGAGAAGCTGTTGAGCACGAAGGCGCCGTCGTCCACTTCCAGCACGCTGGGCGCGTCGAAGCCGTAGGTCAGGCCGTGGTAGATCTCGTCCACCACCAGGTGGCCGCCGCGCGCCTTCAACGCGGCCGACAGCGCGGCCAGCTGCGCGGCATCGAGCGTGGTGCCGGTGGGGTTGGCGGGCGAAGCGACCAGCGCGCCGACGCTGCCGGCGTTCCAGTGCCGGCCGATCAGTTCGGGGGTCAGCTGGTAACCGCTGTCCGGGCCGACCGGCACCAGTTGCGCGGCGCCTTCCACCAGCCGCAGGAAATGGCGGTTGCAGGGATAGCCGGGGTCGGCCAGCAGCCAGTGCCGGCCCGGATCGACCAGCAGGCTGGAGGCCAGCAGCAGCGCGCCCGAGCCGCCGGGCGTGACCAGGATGCGCTCGGGATCGATGTCCAGCCCATGGCGGCTGCCGTAGAAACCGGCGATGGCCTCGCGCAGGGCCGGCAGTCCGCGCGCGGCGGTGTAGCGGGTATGGCCGGCGGCCAGCGCGGCCTGGCCGGCGCGCACGATGGGGTCGGCGGTGGTGAAGTCGGGCTCGCCGATCTCCAGGTGGATCACGTCGAAGCCGGCCTGCTCCAGCGCGTTGGCGCGCGCCAGCAGCGACATGACGTGGAACGGGGCGATCTCGTGGCTGCGCCGGCTGTAGCCGGACGGTGTGGGGGCGGCGTTCATCGCCGACATCATAGGCCGCGCCGCCGCGGGCCGGTGCCGGCCGCGACTCCCATGGCACACTGTCGGCCATCGCCGGGCGGCCGCGTGGCCGTCCACACGGAGCCCGCGCATGAAACCCGCCCTTTGCCTGTTGGTCGCAAGCCTGATGATGAATACCGCCGTCGCCTCCACGCCCGTTCCGCCCGACGCCCAGAAGCGTCCCCACCAGGTCAAGGCGCCGTTCGGCGCGGTCCGCGAGGACGAGTACTACTGGCTGCGCGACGACGAGCGCCAGGACCCGGCGATGCTGGCCTACCTCACCGCCGAGAACGCCTACACCGACGCGCTGATGGCGCCGCTCAAGCCGCTGGAGGATACGCTCTACGGCGAGATCGTCGGCCGCATCAAGCAGGACGACGCCAGCGTGCCGTACCGCGAACGCGGCTACTGGTATTACACCCGCTACGAAACCGGCAAGGACTATCCGGTCCACGCGCGCCGCAAGGGCGACATGCAGGCGCCGGAGGAAGTGCTGCTGGACCTGAACGCCATGGCCGAGGGCAAGGGCTACTTCGCCGTCGACGACATGGAAGTGAGCCAGGACAACCGCCTGCTGGCCTGGGCCGAGGACGACGTCGGCCGCCGCCAGTACACCATCCGCTTCAAGGACCTGGCCACCGGCCAGCTGCTGCCCGACGTGATCCAGGGCGTGTCGGCGAACGTGGTGTGGGCCGACGACAACCGCACCCTGTTCTACGTCGAGAACGATCCTGAAACCCTGCTCACCGTGCGGGTGAAGAAGCACGTGCTGGGCACGCCGGCCAGCCGCGATGCGCTGGTCTACGAGGAAGACGACGACAGCTTTTACATGGGCGTGGGGCGCACCCGCGACGACCGCTACATCACCATCGGCGTGGACAGCACCGTGTCCTCGGAGCTGCGCTATGCGCCGGCCGCCGACCCGGCGGCGTTCACCGTGCTGGCGCCGCGCGAACGCGACGTGGAATACGACGCCGACCATTTCGACGGCCGCTGGGTGATCCGCACCAATGCCGACGGCGCGAAGAACTTCAAGCTGGTCACCGCGCCGGACGGCGCCACCTCGCGCGCGCAGTGGCAGGACTGGGTGAAGCACGATCCGCAGGTGCTGGTGGAAGGCTTCGAGCTGTTCGACGGGTTCACCGCCATCGCCGAACGCGCCGAGGCGCTGGAGCGCGTGCGCCTGCTGTTCGGCGACGGCCGCAGCGAGTTCGTCAAGGCCGACGAACCGGCCTATTCGATGGGCCTGTCGGTCAACGCCGAGCCGGATACGGACTGGCTGCGCTACAGCTACACCTCGCTGACCACGCCGGCCACCACCTACGAGCTCAACGTGAAAACCGGCGAGCGCCGCCAGCTCAAGCAGCAGCCGGTGATCGGCTACGACCCGTCGCTGTACCAGACCGAGCGCGTGTGGGTGACGGCACGCGACGGTGCGAAGGTGCCGGTGTCGCTGGTCTACAGAAAGGGCTTCAGGAAGGACGGCAGCGCCGCGCTGTACCAGTACGCCTACGGCAGCTACGGCATGTCGATGGACCCGTATTTCAACCAGAGCGTGATCAGCCTGCTCGACCGCGGCATGGTCTACGCCATCGCCCACATCCGCGGCGGCGAGGAGATGGGCCGCCACTGGTACGAGGACGGCAAGCTGCTCAACAAGCAGAACACCTTCAACGATTTCATCGACGTCACCCGCGCGCTGGTGGCGCAGGGCTGGGCGGCGAAGGACCGCGTGGCCGCCTCCGGCGGCAGCGCCGGTGGCCTGCTGATGGGCGCGGTCGCCAACCAGGCGCCGGGCGACTACCGGGTGATGGTGGCGCAGGTGCCGTTCGTGGACGTGGTCACCACCATGCTCGACGCCAGCATCCCGCTGACCACCAACGAGTACGACGAGTGGGGCAACCCCGGGCAGAAGCGCTACTACGACTACATGCTCGGCTATTCGCCGTACGACAACGTGCGCGCGCAGGCCTATCCGGCGCTGTTCGTCGGCACCGGCCTGTGGGATTCGCAGGTGCAGTACTGGGAGCCGGCCAAGTGGGTGGCGCGCCTGCGCGACGTCAACACCGGCACGCATCCCATCGTGTTCCGCACCAACATGGAGGCCGGGCACGGCGGCAAGTCCGGCCGCTTCCAGCGCTACCACGAACTGGCCGAGTCCTACGCGTTCGTGCTGTCGCAGCTGGACGTGGCGCACTGACGGCGCCCGCGCCCGTGCCGGAATCGCCCACGCCTCCCGAGCGACGCCCGGCGCGCCTGCGCTGGGCCTGGTGGCTGCTGGCCTACGCCAGTCTCGGCGTGGGCATCGTCGGCATCTTCGTGCCGGGGCTGCCGACCACGGTGTTCGTGCTGATCGCGGCCTGGGCCGCCTCGCGCGGCTCCGAACGCCTGCACCGCTGGCTGCTGACCCACCCGCGCTTCGGCAAGGCCATCGCCGACTGGCAGGCGCATGGCGCGGTCAGCCGCAGGGGCAAGTGGATGGCCACCGCGACCATGCTGGTCTGCGCGTTGATCATGCTGTGGTGCGTGCCGCTGGCCTGGGTGAAGTGGTTCTCGATCGGCAGCATGGCCTGCGTCTGCACCTGGCTGTGGACGCGCCCGCTGCCGCCGGCGGAATGACCGGATGGACGCGGCGGGCGGCGCGCTGGCGCGGCAGCGTTGACGCACGAGTGGATATACTCGGGCCATGAACAAGACGTCCCGCCTTCCGATGCTCGTTGCAGCCGCATGCGCGCTGCTGGTCCTCACCGCCTGCGGCAACAAGGGGCCGCTGGTGATGCCGCAGAAGCCGGTGCCGGTGGAAGAGCAGGAAGTGAAGCCGGCCGACGCGCCCGCCGATGCCGTTCCGGCCGACAGCCAGGCACAGGATCCGAAGGACGACGGCCACGACCATGAATAGGCCGGCCCTGCCGCGCCTGCGTTTCACCAAGATGCATGGCGCCGGCAACGATTTCGTGGTGCTGGACCTGCGCGACGGCAGCCCGCCGCCGGATGCCGGCCTCGCCGCGCGCATCGCCGACCGCCACCGCGGCGTCGGCTGCGACCAGATCCTGACCATCGAGCCGCCGCGCGACGCCGGTTCGGTGGCGTCCTACCGCATCTGGAATTCCGACGGTTCCACCTCCCAGCAGTGCGGCAACGGCGCGCGCTGCGTGGCCGCGTGGCTGGTGCGCGACGGCGCCGCGCAGGGCGATGCGTTCATGATCGACAGCCCGCTGCGCACGCACGCGGTGCAGCGGCTGGGCGACGGCCATTACGCGGTGGCGATGGGCCTGCCGGAGTTCGAGCCGGCGCGCATCCCGCTGATCGGCTTCCCGCGCGCGCGCGAGGAATACGTGGTGCCGCTGCAGGGCGAGAACGTGCGCTTCGGCGCGGTATCGATGGGCAACCCGCACGCGGTGCTGGAAGTCGGCCTGATCGACGCCGCGCCGGTGGAACGCATGGGCCCGCTGCTGCAGCAGCACGCCTCGTTCCCCGAGTCGGTGAACGTCGGCTTCGCCCAGGTGCTGGACCGCGGCCATGCGCGCCTGCGCGTGTTCGAGCGCGGCGTCGGCGAAACCCTGGCCTGCGGCAGCGGCGCCTGCGCCGCGGCGGTGGTGCTGATGCAGCGCGGCCGGCTGGCGCGCGATGCGGTGATGTCGCTGCCCGGCGGCGACCTGCGCATCCAGTGGCCGGCCGACGACGCGCAGATCGTGATGTCCGGCCCGGCGGCTTTCGTATTCGATGGAGAGTGGATGGGATGAACGACACCCTGGAGAAAATCGGCGCCCATGAAGTCGCGGCCTGGCTGCGGCGGCATCCCGGCTTCCTCAAGCAGTTCCCCGACTTGGCGTTGACCCTGGTGGTGCCGCGCGACGACGGCCCGACCGCGTCGCTGGCCAGCTACCAGCTGGAAGTGCTGCGCGACAAGAACCGCGAGCTGTCGCGGCGGCTGGCCGACCTGGGCGCCAACGCCCAGGTCAACGAGCGCCTGGCCGTGCGCACCCATCAGCTCACCCTGGCGCTGATGCGCCAGACCAGCGCCGCCGACACGCTGCGCGCGATGGCCGCCTCGCTGGAGGAGGATTTCGCCGGCGACCTGGTGCGCATCGTCAGCCTGCACCCGGTGCCGGAACTGGAGCAGGCGCCGTGGCTGCAGTCCATCGCTGCCGGCGACGCGCGGCTGGCGCCGTTCCACGACTGCCTGCAGGACGGCGAGCCGATCTGCGGCCGCCTGCAGCCGGAGAAGAACGACGTGCTGTACGGCGAGCGGGTCGGCGAAGTGCTGTCCACCGCGCTGCTGCCGCTGCCGGGCGTCGGCCTGATCGCGGTCGGCAGCCACGATCCGAACCGCTTCTACCCCGGCATGGGCACGCTGTTCCTGCGCATGATGGGCGAGTCGCTGGTGGTGGCGCTGCAGCGCTTCCGCGCCGGCTGAGGCGGTTGCGGCGATGGATGCCGTCGAAGCATTCCTTTCCTACCTGCAGGTCGAGCGGCGCATGTCGGCGCATACGCTCGACGCCTACCGCCGCGACCTCGCCGCGCTGGCGCAGTGGTGCGACACGAACGGTGCCGGCGAACCGCGGGTGCTGGCCACCGAGCAGCTGCGCGAGTTCATCGCCGCCGGGCATCGGCGCGGATTGTCGCCGCGCAGCCTGCAGCGGCGCCTGTCGGCGATCCGCAGCTTCTACGCCTGGCTGTTGAAGAATGGCGCGATCGGCAGCAGCCCCGCCACCGGGCTGCGCGCGCCCAAGGCGCCGCGCAAGCTGCCGCAGGTGCTCGACGCCGACGAGGCGGTGCGGCTGGTCGAACTGCCGACCGACGCGCCGCTGGGCCTGCGCGACCGCGCGCTGCTGGAACTGTTCTATTCCTCCGGCCTGCGCCTGAGCGAACTGTGCGCGCTGCGCTGGCGCGACCTCGACTTCGCCAGCGCGATGGTGCTGGTGCACGGCAAGGGCAACCGCGAGCGCACCGTGCCGGTCGGTTCGCATGCCCTGTCGGCGTTGCAGGCATGGCGCAAGGACAGCGGCGGCAGCGCCGACAGGCCGGTGTTCCCGGGGCGTGGCGGCGGCGCGATCAGCCAGCGCGCGGTGCAGATCCGCATCCGGCAGCTGGCGCAGCGGCAGGGGCTGTTCAAGCACGTGCATCCGCACATGCTGCGGCACAGCTTCGCCAGCCACATCCTGGAGTCCTCCGGCGACCTACGCGGCGTGCAGGAACTGCTCGGCCACGCCGACATCGCCACCACCCAGATCTACACGCACCTGGATTTCCAGCACCTGGCCAAGGTCTACGACGCCGCGCACCCGCGCGCGAAACGGCGCAGCCCGGCCGAGCCGGACTGAGCGCCGGCGTTTCCGCGGCACGGGACCGAATGCGGTGTCCGGATATGGCCGGCAGGCGCGCCATGCCGGCGGCATGCTGCATGCCTGTTCCGCTTCCGTTGCCTCGCCATGGCCGACTTCCTGCTGTCCGGCATCGATCCCGCGCCGCTGCGCCCCCTGTTCGATCTCGATGACGCCGGACTGGCCGCGCATGACGCGGTACGCCGCATCGCCGACAGCGCGCGTGGTTTCCCGTGCCGCATCAGCCTGCGCAATGCCGTCATTGGCGAGGAACTGCTGCTGTTGCCCTACTGGCACCAGCCGGCGGCGTCGCCGTACCGCGCCTGCGGGCCGGTCTTCATCCGCCGCGACGCGGTGCCGGCGCGGCTGGCGGTCAACGAGCTGCCGCCCTATGTCGCGCAGCGCCTGGTTTCCCTGCGCGCCTACGACCACGGCGACTGCATCGTGGCCGCCGAGGTGATGGAAGGCGGGCAGGCCGCCGACTGGCTGCGCCTGCAGCTGGACGATCCGCGCACGGCCTACGTGCATCTGCACAGCGCCCGTCATGGCTGCTACCTGTGCCGGGCCGACCGCGCCGCTCAGGCGCCGAGATAGAACATTCCCTTGGCCAGCAGCACGATGCCGAGCATGTGGCAGAACACGCTGACGTGGATGCGCTGGAAGCGGCGGGCGACGCGCTCGCCGTGGCCGCGCGTGCGCATGGCAACGGCGAAATGGCCCAGCACGCTCAGCGCCAGCGCGATCTTGAGCGTGAGCATCAGCGCGAAGCTGCTGGCCAGCGGCTGCGCCAGCGCCGCGCGGTAATGCCAGACCATGCCCAGGCCGCTGGCGTACAGCACCGCCAGCACCCACGGCATCAGCCGGCGCGCGCGGCGGGCGATGGCCGATTCGACGCGGCGCCGCGTTTCCGCCGACACACGGCCCAGGGCACTGCCGAGGATCAGCACTTCGAAGAACACCGCGCCGACGAACATCAGCGCGGCGGACAGGTGGGCGATGAGCAGCAGCGGGTAGGGAATCACGGCGTTCCTCGCGTGGCCGGGCCACGCCGCCATGATCGTCCCGCCGGCCCTTGCGCCGGTTGACCTGAATCAAGCCGCGGCGGCTTCACCGGCGATGCTTGAACCGCCCGCCGCTGCCCCCATTGTTGCCGGGACACCCCGGAGGCCCCAATGGATCCCAGCCAGAACCCGAATGTTTTCCATGCCACCACCATCTGCTGCGTGCGCCGCGGCGAGCACGTGGCGATCGCCGGCGATGGCCAGGTCACGCTGGGCCACACGGTGATGAAGGGCAACGCGCGCAAGGTGCGCCGGCTCGGCCGCGACGGCCAGGTGCTGGCCGGTTTCGCCGGCGCCGCGGCCGATGCCTTCACCCTGTTCGAACTGTTCGAAGCCAAGCTCGAGAAGCACGGCCAGCTGACCCGCGCGGCGGTGGAGCTGGCCAAGGATTGGCGCACCGAGCGCCGCTTGGGCAAGCTCGAGGCGCTGCTGGCCGTGGCCGACAGGGAGACCTCGCTGATCATCAGCGGCACCGGCGACGTGATCGAGCCGGAGGACGGCATCATCGCCATCGGCTCCGGCGGTTCCTACGCCCTGAGCGCGGCGCGCGCGCTGCTGGCGCATACCGAAATGGACGCGCGCGCGGTGGCGACCGAGGCGATCAACATCGCCGGCGGCATCTGCATCTATACCAACCGCAACGTGGTGGTGGAGGAGTTGTAAGGCGACAGCGGGAATGGGGAGCGGGGAATGAAAGATCCCCTGGCCGTATTCCCTTCCGCGCGCATGCACCTTCCTTCCCTGTTCCCCCTTCCCACTTCCCGGTTTCTCCCCATGACCCACAAGATCGAAGTTTCCTCCGCCACCATGACCCCGCGCGAGATCGTGCAGGAACTGGACCGGCACATCGTCGGCCAGCACGACGCCAAGCGCGCGGTCGCCATCGCCCTGCGCAACCGCTGGCGCCGCATGCAGCTGCCTGCCGAGCTGCGCAACGAGGTGATGCCCAAGAACATCCTGATGATCGGCCCCACCGGCGTCGGCAAGACCGAGATCGCGCGCCGCCTGGCCACCCTGGCCAACGCGCCGTTCGTGAAGGTCGAGGCCACGCGTTTCACCGAGGTCGGCTACGTCGGCAAGGACGTGGAGCAGATCGTGCGCGACCTGGCCGATACCGCGGTCAAGCTGTACCGCGAGCAGGCCAAGGTGCGCGTGCGCACCCAGGCCGAGGAGAAGGCCGAGGACCGCATCCTCGACGCGCTGCTGCCGCGCCGCAGCGCCGGCATCGGTTTCGACCCGGAGGCCGCGCGCAACGAGCCGTCGGCGCAGGACAACGAAACCCGCATCAAGTTCCGGCGCATGCTGCGCAACGGCGAGCTGGACGAGCGCGAGATCGAGTTGGAGGTGGCGGCCAACGTCAGCATGGACATCATGACCCCGCCGGGCATGGAGGAAATGGGCCAGCAGCTGCGTTCGATGTTCGCCAACCTCGGCGGCGGCAAGTCGAACAAGCGCACGCTGACGATCAAGGCCGCGCGCCCGCTGCTGGTGGAGGAGGAGGCCGGCAAGCTGGTCAACGAGGACGACATCCGCAGCGCCGCCATCGAGGCCTGCGAGCAGCACGGCATCGTGTTCATCGACGAGATCGACAAGGTCGCCAAGCGCGGTGATTCGAACTCATCCGGAGGCGATGTTTCGCGCGAAGGCGTGCAGCGCGACCTGCTGCCGCTGGTGGAAGGCTCCAACGTGTCCACCAAGTACGGCACGGTCAAGACCGACCACATCCTGTTCATCGCCTCCGGCGCCTTCCACCTGGCCAAGCCCAGCGACCTGATTCCGGAACTGCAGGGCCGTTTCCCGATCCGCGTGGAACTGGGCGCGCTCAGCAAGAACGACTTCGTGCGCATCCTCACCGAACCGAAGGCCGCGCTGACCAAGCAGTACGAAGCGCTGCTGGCCACCGAGGGCGTCAAGGTGAGTTTCACCGCCGACGCCATCGAGCGCCTGGCCGAGATCGCCTTCCAGGTCAACGAGCGCCAGGAGAACATCGGCGCCCGCCGCCTGCACACGGTGCTGGAACGGCTGCTGGACACGCTCAGCTACGAGGCCCCGGACCGCGACGGCGAGACCCTCGCCATCGACACCGCCTACGTCGACAGCCACCTGGGCGAACTGGTGCAGGACCCGGACCTGAGCCGCTACATCCTGTAACCCGCGCAGCTTCCCTGTAGGAGCGACTTCAGTCGCGATGGAGCTTTCCCGGTAAAGCCCCGTCGCGGCTGAAGTCGCTCCTGCGGCGTTCCGGGGCCGTCATTTCCACGGAATCTCCACACCGCCTGCGTCGACAAGCGCGCCTGGACGAACGCGTAACAGGTACCGGACCGGGCCGCTACCCCCTGTAACCAGCGGCGCAGCTGTCCGTAGGAGCGGCTTCAGCCGCGAACGGGCTTTCCCGGTAATGCCCCATCGCGGCTGAAGCCGCTCCTACGGTGTTTTTGGCTCCGTCATCTCCACGGGTTCCGCGGAGCAGATCGCGCCCAGCTTCACCGCTTCGCGGGCCGGGGCCGCGAAATCTATGGAGGCCAGCTGGGCGTCGTCGGCGACGTTGTACCAGGCCACGCCGTTGGGAAACATCGCCACGGTGATGCCGCCGAAGCCGGACATGAACGGTATCCAGGCCGGCCGCGCGCAGCCGAGTTCGGCCTGCAGGTCGCGCGCCCAGAAGCCGTGCTGGTAGCGGAAGCGGTCGAGCGTGGCGACCTGCAGGCCGCGCCGCGCGGGATCGCGCTGCATCGCCGCGTCGAACAGCGCCGGGTCGAGCACGTCGCGGCCGTCGATGCGGCCCCGCTGCTCGCCGAGGAAACGCGCCAGCCTGGCGAAGTCATCGCCCAGCAGGGTCAGTCCCCAGCCGAAGAACGGTTGCCGCGCCTCGTCGTGGCTGCGGCGGGTGGCGCGCGCGACCGGGCTGAGGCCGAGCGGACCGAGCACGTCGGCCCACAGCACGTCGTCGAACACGTCGTCGCGTTCGCGGCCGGGGATGCGGCGCAGCGCGTCCTGCAACACCGTGCCGAGCAGGTAGGTGTCGGAGGTGTGGTAGACCCAGCGCGTGCCGGGCGCGTCGTGGCGCGGATAGGCTTCGCAGGCGAAGGCCAGCCGCTGCGCATGGCTGTCGGGGTCGAAGAAATCGCGCACGCGCGCGTCGTCCTCGTCGGCCATGTAGGCCGGCGAATCGTAGTGGCCGCTGGCCATGTCCAGCAGGTGCAGGAAGGTCACGCCGCGCCAGCGCTCGCCCTGGCAGCCGCTGGCGCGCGCGTGCGCGGCGACCGGTTGCGTGGCGATGCCGGGATGGAGCCGCTCCAGCCGCATCAGCGCCAGCCCGGCCACCGCCGATTTGGCGACCGAGTACGAAGGCAGCAGCAGCGCGTCGCAGTCCGGATACGCGCCGTGGCGCGTGTGGCAATCGCCGCGGTAGTGGATGCCGTTCGCGACCACGCCGTAGGCGCTGCGCGCGCGGGCGGCGCCGATGGCGAACCGGGCGGGGTCGATGCCGGGATGGTCCTGCGCCAGCGCCGACAGCGGCCGCACCGGCAGGCGCGCGGCGACGTCGCGGCGGTGGCCGGCGACCAGCGCGTCGCGCGCGGCGACAGGGCCGGGCCGGTATTCGGCCTTCAGCATTCCCCATATGTCCAGCTGCAGGTAATGGCAGGTTTCGCTGCTCACCTGCATCGCCGCGTGCGACACCGCGCCGTCGCCGCGGAACAGGAACGTCAGCATGCCGTTGTGGGTGCAGTTGGCATTGCGCTGCACCAGCGCGAACGGGATCGCGGCGCGGCTGTAGCCGCCGTCGCCGGGCTCGTCCCAGACACGGCCTGGTTCGACCGCGAACTCCCACCACGGATGATTGCCCGGCTGGGGGCCGCGCCTGGCCGGGATCAGCGTGTCGCCGTCCTGCACGAAGGCCAGGTCGAAATCCTGCGGCAGCGTGCGCGCCTGCGCGACATCGCCGGCGCCGAGGAAGTCGTCCAGCGCGAGCAGGGTACGGGTGCCGGGCTGCCCACGCAGCCGCAGTCGGCCTTCGAAGCGCTGCGTGGCCGGCTGCGCATCGGGTGTTGGCGTGTAGGCGGACAGGTCGACGGGCTGGCGGTACCTGCCCGACAGCAGGGCGTCGCGATCGAGCAGGTCGCGTGCGTCGGCGCTGGCGACGGCGAGCAGCGCCAGGGCGGCGAATGCAATGGGCAGGAGCCGGTTGGAAGAGGGGGGCTTCACGCTTGCGTTGTTCCCGTTTCGTGCTGCCGTGGTGTCTGTGGCTTCGTTCCTGCCCTCACCCCAACCCCTCTCCCCTCGGGAGAGGGGCCAAAAGGCCTTCTCCGGAAAGGTGGCCAGAGGGTGGAAGAGGGGCGTCAGATGCCGCCGAGGCAGACGTATTTCAGCTCGGTGTAGTCGTGCAGGCCGTGCCGCGAGCCTTCGCGGCCGACGCCGGACTGCTTGATGCCGCCGAATGGCGCGACTTCGGTGGAGATCAGCCCGGTGTTGACGCCGACGATGCCGCATTCCAGCGCCTCGGCGACGCGGAAGGCGCGGGCGAGGTCGCGGGTGTAGAAGTAGCCGGCCAGCCCGGCCTCGGTGTCGTTGGCGAGCGCGATGGCCTGCTGCTCGCTGCCGAAGCGGAACAGCGGCGCGACCGGGCCGAAGGTTTCCTCCTGGGCGATGCGCATGCCGGCGGTCACGTCCAGCAGCACGGTCGGCTCGAAGAAGGTGCCGCCCAGCGCATGCGGTTTGCCGCCCAGCGCCACGCGCGCGCCCTTGGCCTGCGCGTCGGCGACGTGTTCCTGCACTTTCTCCAGTGCCTTGGCATCGATCAACGGACCCTGGTCGGTAGGACCGGCAAGACCGTCGCCGACGCGCAGCTTCTCCACCGCCGCGCACAGCCTGGCGGCGAAGGCGTCGTACACGGCCTCGTGCACGAACAGGCGGTTGGCGCAGACGCAGGTCTGCCCGGTGTTGCGGAACTTGCTGGCGATGGCGCCTTCCACCGCGGCGTCGAGGTCGGCGTCGTCGAACACGATGAACGGCGCGTTGCCGCCCAGTTCCAGCGAGACGCGCTTCATGCCGTCGGCGCATTGCGCCATCAACCGCTTGCCGACGCCCGTGGAGCCGGTGAAGCTGAGCTTGCGCACCTGCGGGTTGGACGTCATCTCGCCGCCGATGGCGGCCGCGTCGCTGCCGGTGACGATGTTGAGCACGCCCGCCGGCAGGCCGGCGCGTTCGGCCAGCACCGCCAGCGCCAGCGCCGAGAAGGGCGTCTGCAGCGCCGGCTTGCACACCACGGTACAGCCGGCGGCCAGCGCCGGGCCCAGCTTGCGGCCGAGCATGGCCGAGGGAAAGTTCCACGGCGTGATCGCCGCGACCACGCCCACCGGCTGGCGCAGCACCATGATGCGCTTGTCGGCGGCGTGGCCGGGAATGGTCTCGCCGTACATGCGTTTGGCTTCCTCGCCGAACCACTCGATGAAGCTGGCCGAGTACGCCACTTCGCCCTTGGCCTCGGCCAGCGGCTTGCCCTGTTCGGCGGTCATCAGCAGGGCGAGATCGTCCTGGTGCTCCATCATCAGCTGGTACAGCCGGCGCAGCACCTGCGCGCGCTCCTTCGCGGTCTTCTTCGACCAGGCGGGGAAGGCGGCGTGCGCGGCGGCGATGGCGCGGCGGGTTTCGGCCGCGCCCATGTCCGGTACGGTGCCGAGCACGGCGCCGGTGGCCGGGTTGGCGACCTCGCAGGTGGCGCCGCTGTCGGCGGCCTGCCATTGCCCGTCGATGAGGCAGTGCGTGCGCAGCAGGTCGGAATCGGCCAGCGGGAGAGCAGGGGTGTTCATGTGTCGGTTTCCAGGGTGTCGATGCGCCGTGCGGCGGCCAGCGTCGCCACGCCGGACAGGACCAGCGCGACGATCGCCACCGCGATCAGCAGGTTGAAGTCGTCATGGGCCAGCAGCCCGCCGGCCAGCATCGGGCCGGAGGCCAGCCCGAGCTTGGAGACGAAGCCGCCGAGTGTGGCCAGCCGGCCCGAGCCGTCCAGCCGCGAAAGCATGCCGAACAGGTAGGGCACCACGAACGACCAGGTGATGGCGGTGCCGACGTTGGCGATGAAGTACACCGGCGCGGCCGCGCTCCAGAAGAACCCGGCGGTGCCGGCCAGGGTGAGCAGCAGCGCCACCAGCAGCGGCCGCAGGCGGCCGAAACGGGTGCCCATGACGATCACCAGCCCGGCGCCGGCCGCGCCGATCCACGTTGCCCAGCCCAGCGCCTGGCCGATGAAGTCGCGGTGCAGCTGCGCGTGTTCGCCGAGGCGGATGATGAAGGCCGACAGCGCCATGTTGCCGCCCTGGAACAGGAACAGCGCCAGCAGCGCGAACAGGGCGGTGGCGCGCGCCGATGCCGGCAGCCGGATGCCCGCGCTGGCCTGCGCCGATGGCGCCGGGTCCAGTCGCGGGATCGCCGCCAGCGCCACCAGCGCGCAGGCGGTCAGCGCGGCCAGCGACAGGAACAGGATGCGCGCGCCGTACTCGGGCACCAGCGTCGGCAGGAACATCACGCCCAGTCCGCCGAGGCCGAACTGCACCAGCAGCAGCATGCCGAAGGCGCGGTCGGGCGAGCGGGTGCGGGCGATGACCGAATAGGCCACGCCCACCGCCATGCCGCCGACGAAACCGTGCAGCGCGCGCAGCGCGGTGAGCACGGCGGGGTCGCGCACCGGGGTGGAGCCGAGGTCGAGCAGGAGCAGCAGCGACAGCAGCGCGAACAGCGCCGGCCGCCAGGCGACGCGCCGCACCAGCAGCACCGCGGCGAAGCTGCCGGCGCTGGCGCCATAGATGTTGGCCGCGCCGACCATGCCGGCCTGCGGGTTGCTGAAACCCAGCGCGGTGACCAGGCCATCGACGATGGCGGCCATGATGTTGACGTAGAAGAAGCCGGCGGTGGCGACCAGCGCCAGCAGGGCGTACAGCCACAGCCTGTCGGTGGCCGCCGCGCGGACGGCGGCGTGCGGCGCGGTGGTCATGACGTGGCTCCGGCGTGCGTGGCGGCCGGCGCGTCGTCGATGCGCACCCCGGCGTTCTCGAAGTGCCGGCGCAGCGGCGCCAGTTCGCGTTCGTAGCGCCGCCACAGGCCGACCGAGGAGCGGTAGATCGGCTGCCGCACCTGCGCCGCGCTGGCGGTCAGGGTCGGCTGCGGATTGCGCTCGAAATGCAGGCAGGCGTCGTCCCAGGCCAGCCCGGCGTGCGCGAGCAGGCGCCGGCTCACCGCTTCCTGGTCGTCGACCAGCGCCTCGTAGTCGATCTCGAGGAAGCGGTCCGGTGGCAGCAGCGCGCGCCAGTGCGCCATCAGCGCGTCGTAGCCCAGCCAGTAGCGCGCCAGGTCGTCCAGGTCGTAGGAGAACGGGTAGGCCATGCGGAACAGCGTCTTGTACATGGCATAGCAGGCGTCCATGGGATTGCGCCGCAGGTGCACGATGCGCGCTTGCGGCAGGGCCGCGGCGACCAGCGCCAGGTACAGGAAGTTGCCGGGCGTCTTGTCGACCACCCGCGCCGGCGCGCCGGCCGGCAGGGTGGCGGCGTAGTCGCGGCCGAGCGCGGCGAAATCGGCGCGCGCCGAGCGCCGCACCAGTTCGGCCTTGTTGGCGGCCGGGCTGGCGGCGCGTACCACCGCCTGCGCCAGGTCGGCGCTTTCGCCGCGGCTGGCCACCGCCGGATGCGCGCCGAGGATGCGGTCCACCAGCGTGGTGCCGCTGCGCGGCAGGCCGACGACGAACAGCGGGCGGGCATCGCCGTGGCCGGCGTGGGCGCGCGCGAAGAAGCTGCCGCCGAAGGTGTCGGCGATCAGCCGCATCGTTTCCAGATCGTCCTCGACCCGGTACTGCATGCGTTGCCGGCGTGCATCGGCGCCACGTTTGAGCGCGGCGAAGGCGGCGGCGTGGTCGCCCAGGTCTTCCTGCTCCTTGGACAGCGCGTAGTCCAGCGCGATGTGGGCTTCGTCCTCGGCCGGCAGCTGCGCCCGCTGCGCTTCGAGCTGCGCGACGTGGTTGCGCTGCGGTGTCTGCCGGCGCAGCGTGGCGCGGTTGTACCAGGCGTCGGCATCCTGCGGCGCCAGTTCGATCACCCGGTCCAGCGTCGCCTCGGCCTCGTCCAGCCGCCCCAGCGCGGTCAACGCGGTGGCGTGGTTGTAGAGGCTGGGCGGATCGTCCGGCTGCAGCGCGCGCGCCTGCGCGTAGCAGTGCGCGGCCTCGTGGTGCAGGCCGAGCAGGGTGTAACGCAGCCCCAGCTCCTGCAGCAGCGCCGGCTGCCCGGCGGCAACGCCGGACAGGACCTGCATCGCGGCGATGCACGCCTCGCGCTGGCCCGAACGGTGGTGCTGGTCGATCCGCCGCAGGGCATCGAGGACGGTTGCTGGAGCGGTCGGGCGCGCGCTGGGCATGTCAGAAACGGTAGCTGAAACTGACGCCGACGGTGCGCGGCAACGCCACCAGCGCCTTGGAGCCGTTGCCGTAGTAGCCCTCGGCCGGCGCGGTGCCCATGTACTGCTCGGTGTAGATGCCGCTGATGCCCTGCTCGTTGGTCAGGTTCTTCAGCCACAGCGTGGTGTCCCAGTTGCCTTGGCTCCAGGTCGCCGAGGCGTTGAAGATCGGGAAGCCGTCCAGCGTGCGCCGGTACTTGGGATTGAGGCTGAGCGCGTTCTGTGATTCGGACTGGTAGTAGGCATCCGCGCGCAGGGTCAGCAGGCCGCCGCCGATGGGAATGCCGTAGCTGCCGGCGGCGTTGTAACGGTGCTTCGGCACGCCGGGCAGGACATCGCCCTTGTGCCCGTAGAGGTAGCTGCCATCCACCGCCACCGCGTCGGCTTCCAGCTGCGCCTTGGTCCAGGTGTAGCCGAGGCTGTAGCCGAAGCCGGTGCCGATGCCGCCGGCCAGTTCCAGCTCGACGCCGCGGGTGCTGGCCTTGGGGGCGTTCTGCACCGCGAAGAAACCCCAGTTGGTGGTCGAGCTGTTGACCTGCGGGTCCTTCCAGTCGACGTAGAACAGGTTGGCGTTGTAGGTGTGGCGGCCGACGCGCCCCTTCACGCCCAGCTCGTGGTTGCGCACGGTGTCGGAGCGGTAGGTGGTCCAGGCGCGGTTCTCGGCGAAGTTGCCGGTGGTCGGCGTGCCGTTGGTGCCGCCGCGCCGGTAGCCTTCGGAGACGGTGGCGTAGAGCTGGTTGTCGGCGTCGAAGGACCACGATGCATTGCCCTTGAACAGGGTGCGGGTATCGCGCTCGCTGCCGTGCGACTGCGAGCTGTCCACGATCGATGCCCAGTTGCTGGTGGTCTGCGCCACCGAGGTGTCGGCGTCGTGGCGGAAATGGCGGAAGCCGCCGGTGAACTGCAGGCGTTCGCTGGCGTGCCAGGTCAGTTCGCCGTACAGCGCGGTTTCCTTGAAGCGCTCGTCCTGGTGGTAATCGAAGTCCACGTCGCCGGTCACCGCCGCCTTCGCGCCGGGGAAGGCCGCGTCCCACCAGCGCTTGAAGCCGCGCAGGTAGCTGACCTGCGTGGCGAAGCGCTTCTGGTCCTGGTAGTAGGCGCCGAGCACGTAGTCGAAGGCGCCGCCGGTCTGCGAGGTCAGCCGCAGTTCCTGGGTGAAGGCCTTCTCGCCGTAGCCGCGCACCGCCGAAGCCATCGGCCGCGGGTAGTTGTAGTAGAAGCCGAGCCAGCCGTTCTGCGCATAGAAGCCGGTGTTCTCGCTGGTGATGTCGCCTTCGTGGTTGTAGTGCGAGGTGCTGGAAGTCAGGGTGGCGAAGCCGAGGTCGATGTTGGCTTCCAGGCTGGTCAGGTTGACGTGGCGCGCGGCCGGTTCCCGTTGCACGGAGCCGACTTCCAGGTCGCGGTAGGGCACCCCCCAGCCGTCCTTGCCCAGGCTGGTGGCGCGGCGGCCGCCGAAGCGGTCGGCCTGCGCCATGTAGCTCAAGGTGAGGTCGAAGCGGTCGCTGGGCTTGAACAGCAGCGAAGCGCGGCCGTAGTTCTGGCGCACGAAATCGGCGTCGCGGCGGTTCTCGTATTCGGCGGTATCGGCAAGCACGCCGTCGGGTGCAGTCGGCAGGCCGTTGCTGTCGAGCTTGTAGACGTTGCGGTAGTCGGTGGCGCCGGGGAAATCATTGCGGGTGACGTTCAGGCGCATCGCCACCGTGTCCGACAGCGGCACGTTGAGCATCGCCGAGCCCGAGTGGCCGATACCGCTGGACCCATCGACGCTGGAGGCGCTGTAGCCCAGGCGCGCATCGAAGCCGCCCAGGTCGGGCTGGCGCAGCAGGAAGCGCACCGCGCCACCCAGCGCGCCGGAGCCGTACAGCGTGCCCTGCGGGCCGCGCAGCACTTCCACACGGTCGATGTCCGAGAGCAGGAAGTTGGCGAACAGCGGGGTCTTGTCCACGTAGGTCGCCACGGTGGACATCGCCGACACCGCATAGTCGCCCAGCGCGGAGCTGTCCACGTTGAGGCCGCGGATGCGGATGCCGCTGACCACGCTGGAGTTGCGCGCGCCGCGGTCCACCACCGCCACGCCGGCCACGCCGCGCATCAGCTCGGCGGTGTCCAGGATGTTCTGCTGCTCGATGGCCTCGCCGGACACGGCGCTGATGTTGTAGGGCACCGCCACGATGTCCTGCTCGCGGCCCTGCGCGGTGACGACGATGCGGTCCAGGTCGGTGGTCTGCTCTTCTGCCTTGGCGCCGGCCTGCTGGGCGAAGGCCGGCGCGTGCGCGAGCAGGCCGGCGAAGATCGCGGCGGCCAGCGGCCGGACGCGCGGTGGGCGATGGGTGCTGCGTGCATGTTCGTGGTTCATTTTCTCGGCCTCCCCGGCAAAAGAAAGAATCGTGGAACGTGGCGGAAGTGCAACGCGGTCAGTCGCGGCCGGGCAGCCGCAGCGGCCCGAGCGCATCGAGTGCAGCCGACGGCGCGCGCGCGGCGCCATAGGCAGGAAATGCCAGCGGATGGTCGCGGAAGCTCTTCAGCGGCTGCCCCAGCCCCTGCCAGCCGTGCTCGCGGCAGCGCTGCAGGTGGGCGAAGTCCACTTCGAAGGCGATGACCTCGCGGCTGCTGCCGGCCTGGTGGACGACCTCGCCGCCTGGGCCGCAGACCACCGAGCGGCCCACGCCCAGCTCGCCGGCGACGTTGATGTCCACGAAGTAGCACTGGTTGGTGGCGGCGCTGGCGCGGGCGATGGCGATCTCCACCTCGCGGTCGACGGTGTTGGTCATGGTCGGGTGCAGAATCACTTCGGCGCCCAGCATCACCAGCGAGCGCGTGGTTTCCGGGAACCACATGTCGTAGCAGATCGACACGCCGAAGCGGCCGGCCCCGGGCACGTCGAACACCACGAACTCCTCGCCCGGAGCGATGCCGCGTTCGTAGGGTTCGAACGGGTACAGCTTGCGGTGGCGCGCGATCACGCGACCCTGCGGGTCGATCACCGGCGTGGTGTTGAACACCGCCTCGCCGTGCTGTTCGTACAGCGAACCGGGCACCAGCCACAGCCCGTGCTCGCGCGCCAGATCGCAGAAGAACTGCTCGGCGCCGCCGGGCAGCGGTTGCGCGAAGCACGGGTTGGCGCCGTAGCCGCACAACTCGCCGAGCAGCACCATGCGTACCCAGGGGAAGCGCCGCGCGACCGCGCCGACCTCGGCGGCGATGCGCGGCAGGTTGTCGCCCGACGCCATGGCCAGTTGCAACCCGGCGATGCCGAACGTGCCGCGCTGGCTGCCGGTATGTGCTGATGCCTGCAAGGTGGTTCCCCGTGGTATGGCCGACACTTCGACGGTAGGGGCTGCAGGCGGGCGCGCTTAGAGCCAGTCCGGGGAAATCGATGGGGTCAGTCGCGGGGACGCGCGCGGCCCGGGCGGGTCAGCACCGCGGTATCGGCGAGCAGGCCATCCTCGCCGTACAGGCGCAGCTGGTCGCCATCGAGCACCAGCGCGTAGCCGGCGGCTTCGCCGTAGGCCCATTGCCGCCACTGCCGGTACCAGCGGTCGTCCTCGATCCACCAGTGGCCGCTGTCGCAGTCCTCGCCGGCGTAGCCGGCGGTGCCGGCCAGGGTGCCGTCGGCGCGGATCTCCAGCGTGCACGGCTCGCCGTAGACGGTGTTGTAGAGCCAGTGCGCGCCGTTCATGGCGCGGCGCAGCGCTTTGCTGCGCAGCGGCGGCAGGTCGTCCTCGATGCGCCGGGTGGCCGGGGCCAGGTCGCCGCGCACCAGCCGCGACAGGGTGCGTACGCCTTCGCGGATCTGCGCCGCGGCGATGCCGGTCACGCCCATGCGCAGGACCTGGCGGCCATCGCCCAGCTGCAGCGGTTCCACCAGTACGCCGATGCCGGCCGCGTGCCGTGCCAGTTCGCGCGCGTCGGTGCCGGCCGGCACGCTGACGTCGTAGGCGCTGGCGCCGGGCGTGGTGTCGATGGCGACGAATTCGTGCAGGTAGTGGTTCAGCGCGTCGCGCAGGGCGGTGCGGCGCTCGGCCAGGCGCCGCCCGGCGCGCACCAGCGCGGCCGAGTAATGGCCCATGCCGATGAAGTACGCCCAGCTGCGCTGTACCAGCCAGGGCAGGGTGGTGCCACGGTTGCGCCGCAGCTGGCGCGCGCGCTCGATGAAGGCGCTGGCCGCCACCAGCACCGCCGGCGGTTCGCCACAGGCCACCACCGGCGACAGGCTGGCGACGTGGATCACCCGCCCGTCCTGGTCGAAGGCGCGCAGCGCCGGCGCCACGCGCTCGGCGCCGGGTACGTCGGGCGGCACGTCGTGCTCGATCAGCACCGCGTCGGCGGCGGCCAGCGCGTCGAGCAGCTGCCGTGGCCGCGGCGAACCGGCGGCGAACGCGCGGCGGCCGCTGCCGACCACCACTGCGCCGGGCGGCAGCGGCTGGCGCAGCGTCGGGTCCAGCGTGGAGATGTCGGCATGGCGTTCGCGCATGCGCCGCTCGAACTCGGGGTCGGCCGGCTGTTCCAGCACCACCGGGGTGCCGCGCCGCACCAGCAGTTCGCCGGCCAGCTGCAGCGCGTGGCGGCAGGACAGCGCCATCAGCAGTTCGTCGGCGCCGGCCTGGATGCCGCGCATCGGCAGCACCTTGCCGCGGATTTCCTCGGTGAGCGCGGGGTCGTCGCCGTCGCCGGCGTCCTGGTTCCACTGCTGCAGTTCGTGGCGCGAACCGGCCAGCCGCAATGCCTCGCGCCATTCGACCACCGGCGTGAGTTCGGCATCGACGCGGCCGTCGATGAAGGGAAACGGGTAGCGGTGCCAGTGCTGCGGGCAGCGGAAGCCCGTTTCCTCGGCGACGGACGGCAGGCGCGTGGCCAGCGCCGAGGCCGGCTCGCCGCCGCGCTGGCGGGTGCCGATGCGGCCGGCGGCGACGTCCGGGGCGATGAAGATGCCGCTGCGCGGGCGGCTGACCAGGTGGCCCTCGGCCAGCAGCGCGTCGTAGGTGAGGCTGACGGTGTTGCGCGATACGCCGATGCGTGTGGCCAGGTGGCGCGAGGACGGCAGCCGCTGGTCCGGGCGCAGCACGCCGCAGTGGATGGCATCGACCAGCTTCTGCCGCAACTGCAGCTGCAGGCTCAGCGGCGCGGCCGGGTCCAGGGCCAGGTTGAGCAGGTCGAGGCTGCGCGTTTCGGATTTCATCGGCGGCGTGCTCCGGAGGCCGCTGCCCGTCGTCGGGCAGGGCGGGCGGGTTTCACCGAGGGTAGCCGCGCCGCCGCCATGGACGCGAGCCCGGCCGCCGCGGCGGCCGGGACACGGCTCACGCGGGCGTCTGCAGCGCCTGTTCCAGCAGGTCCAGTCCTTCGTCCAGCACGGTTTCGGGAATGGTCAACGGGAACAGCAGGCGGATCGCCTCGCCGCGGCTGCCGCAGCCCAGCAGCGCGAGCCCCAGCGCGTGCGCGCGGCGCAGCACCGCCTGGGCGGCGGCCGGATCGGGTTCGCCGCTGGCGCGCGCGGCGAGCAGGTCGAAGGCGATCATCGCGCCGCGGCCGCGCACGTTGCCGATCGGGCGCAGGTCGGTGCGCGCGGCGAAGCCATGCAGGCGTTCGAGGGTGCGCGCGCCGATGGCGCGTGCGCGCTCGGCCAACCGCTCCTCGGCGATCACGTCCAGCACCGCCAGCGCGGCGGCGCAGGCCACCGGCGAGCCGGCGTAGGTACCGCCCAGCCCGCCCGGATCGACCGCATCCATCACCTCGGCGCGGCCGATCACCCCGGACAGCGGGAAGCCGCCGGCCAGCGACTTGGCGACCGTGATCAGGTCCGGCTTCACCCCGGAATGCTCGATGCCGAACATGCGCCCGGTACGGGCGAAGCCGGTCTGCACCTCGTCGGCGATCAGCAGGATGCCGTGGCGGTCGGCGATTGCGCGCAGCGCCTGCAGCAGTTCGGTCGGCGCGGCATGGAAGCCGCCTTCGCCCTGCACCGGCTCGATGATGATGGCGGCCACCTCGTCGGCGGCGACGTCGGCGCGGAACAGCTGCTCCAGCGCCTGCAGGCTGTCGGCCACGCCGATGCCGTGGTGTTCGACCGGGAACGGCAGGTGATGCACCTCGCCCGGCAGCGGGCCGAAGCCGCGTTTGTACGGCGCGGTCTTGCCGGTCAGCGCCATCGCCATGAAGCTGCGGCCGTGGAAGCCGCCGGCGAACGCCACCACGGCGCGGCGGCCGGTGGCCGCGCGGGCGATCTTGATGGCGTTCTCCACCGCCTCGGCGCCGGTGGACAGCAGCAGGGTCTTGGCCGGACCGGCGATGGGGGCGATGGCATTCAGGCGCTCGGCCAGCGCGATGTAGGACTCGTAGGCCGACACCTGGAACGCGGTGTGGGTGAAGCGCTCCAGCTGCGCCTGTACCGCGGCCATGATCCGCGGGTGGCGGTGGCCGGTGTTGGTGACGGCGATGCCGGCGGCGAAGTCGATGTAGCGCCGGCCTTCCACGTCCCACAGCTCCGCGTTCTCCGCGCGCGCGGCGAAGATGCCCATGGCCGAGCCGATGCCGCGCGGCACGCTGGCCGCACGGCGCTGCAGCAGATCCGAATTCGTCGTCATGTCTTCCTCCTGGTGGCCGCAGCGTGCGGCGGCGCACCGGAGGCGCATAGCGCCAGTTGCACGGGAGGGGTGGGGCCAGTGGCGGCCGGGGCGGTCGCGGCCTCCGCGCCGCCGGCGCATCGAGCGGCGGAAAGGAGGGGCCGGAGGCGCCGCATCGGCCCGGGGCGATGGCGCGACGTCTTGGCCGTTCGGTCCGGTCAGGCGTCCCAGCCGGCGCTGTCGGCCTCTTCCGGGAACACGCCCGGCTGGAAGACGTCCTCGCGCACGTAGGCCTGCAGCACCACGTCCATCACCATCAACCCGTCGCGCTCCAGGTCGTATTCCTCCGGCTGCGCCATGGCGTTGTACAGCGCGCCGGTCAGGCTGATGTGCAGCATGCGGCTGGCGGTGGCGGCGTCGACGCCGGGGCGCAGCTGGCCCAGCTCGCGCGCCCGTTCCAGCGCGCGGGTGACCATGTCCAGTTCCTCCTGCGAGTTCTGGCGCTGCATGGCCTGGATGCTCTGGCTCTCGCTGGACTGCTCGCAGCGCAGCAGGATCTCCATCAGGCTGCGCTGGCGCGGGTCGCCGGCCAGTTCCGCCAGCGACACGCGGATGACCGCCCGCAGGTCCTGGATCGGCGTCTGCCGCTGCGGCGCGTAGGTGCGCTGCAGGCGCTGCACGAAGGGCAGGCGGTCGCGCTCGATCATCGCTTCCAGCACTTCGGTCTTGTTCTTGAAGTGCCAGTACACCGCGCCACGGGTATAGCCGGCGCGCGCGGCGATCATCGCCAGCGTGGTGCCGACCACGCCGTGTTCGTGGAAACAGGCGACCGCCGCGTCGAGGATGCCCTCGCGCGTCGCCTGCGCGTCTTCCTTGCTCTTACGCGCCATCGCCCTGCCGTTGTGCACAGCTCATGTGAAACATGTCTGAATTCTAGCAATTTACAAACAGTCATGCATGTATGTATTCTTCCGCGCTCTTTTCCGTCATCCGATCGCGGTAATGTGCGCGGGTTTCCCTGCGCGCTGCCGCTGGCCGCCCGCTCCCCGGAGCGGAGCCGGCCGGGTCGCATGGCTTCCCCTTCCTGCCGAGTCTGCCCGCCATGAGCCGATCGATCCTCCGCCCTGTCCTCCTGTCACTGCTGGTCGCCGGCGCCCTGGCCGCATGCGGGGGGCAGCCGCCGCAACAGGCCGGCGGCCCCGGGCAGGTCACCGTCGTTACCCTGAAGGCCGAGCCGGTCACCCTGACCCGCGAACTGGCCGGCCGCGCCACCGGCTACCAGGTGGCCGAGGTGCGGCCGCAGGTCAGCGGCATCGTCGCCAGGCGCCTGTTCACCGAGGGCAGCCTGGTCAAGCAGGGCCAGCCGCTGTATCAGCTCGACGATGCCGCCTACCGCGCCCAGGCCAACAGCGCCCGCGCGCAGCTGGCCCGCGCCGAAGCCAGCGCCAGCGCCGCGCGCCTGGCCGCGCGCCGCAGCAGCGAGCTGGTCAAGAGCAGGGTCATCAGCGTGCAGGACGACGAGAACGCGCAGGCCGCGTGGAAGCAGGCCGAGGCCGACGTCGGCGCCGCCCGCGCCGCGCTGGACGCGGCCAACGTGACCCTGGGCTACGCCCGCATCACCGCGCCGATCAGCGGCCAGATCGGCAAGTCCACCGTCACCCAGGGCGCGTTGGTCAGCGCCGGCCAGGCCGAGGCGCTGGCCACGATCAACCAGCTCGACCCGATCTACATCGACGTCAGCCAATCCTCGGCCGAGCTGCTGCAGCTGCGCCGCGAACTGGCCGCCGGCCGCCTGAAGGGCGCCTCCGAACTGCCGGTGGACATCGTGCTGGAAGACGGCAGCACCTATGCCCACAAGGGCACGCTGGAGTTCTCCGAGGTCAGCGTCGACCCGGGCACCGGCAGCTACGGCCTGCGCGTGCGCGTGGACAACCCCGACCAGGTGCTGATGCCGGGCATGTTCGTGCGCGCGGTACTGGGCAGCGGCGTGCGCCAGGACGCGCTGCTGGTGCCGATGCAGGGCATCGCCCGCGACCCGCGCGGCAACGCCAGCGCGATGGTCGTGGACGGCGAGGGCAAGGTGGCGCTGCGCCAGGTCACCGTCAGCCGCGCCATCGGCGACAAGTGGCTGGTGGAGGACGGCCTGAAGGCCGGCGACAAGGTCATCGTCGAGGGCCTGCAGAAGATCGGCCCCGGCATGCCGGTGCAGGCCACCGAGAAGGGCGCCGAAGCCGCCAAACCCGCCACGCCGGCCGCGCCGGCGGCCAGGCAGTAAGCGGAGACATCCATGGCTCGCTTCTTCATTGACCGGCCCATCTTCGCGTGGGTCATCGCCATCATCATCATGCTCGCCGGCGCGCTGGCGATGCTCAAGCTGCCGATCTCGATGTACCCGGACGTCGCGCCGCCGGCGGTATCGATCTCGGCCAACTATCCGGGCGCTTCGGCCAAGGTGGTCGAGGACTCGGTGACGCAGATCATCGAGCAGAACATGAAGGGCCTGGACGGGCTGATCTACTTCTCGTCCAACAGCTCCTCCAACGGCCAGGCCAGCATCACCCTGACCTTCGAAAGCGGCACCAACCCGGACATCGCCCAGGTGCAGGTGCAGAACAAGCTGCAGCTGGCCATGCCGCTGCTGCCGCAGGAAGTGCAGCGCCAGGGCATCAACGTCGCCAAGTCCAGCTCGGGCTTCCTCAACGTCGTCGGCTTCGTGTCCGAGGACGGCAGCATGGACGAGCACGACATCTCCGACTACGTCGGCTCCAACGTGCTCGATCCGCTCAGCCGCGTGCCGGGCGTGGGTTCGATCGAGGTGTTCGGCGGCAAGTACGCCATGCGCATCTGGCTGGACCCGAACAAGCTGCAGACCTACCGCGTCTCGGTGGACGAGGTGACCGCGGCGGTGCGCGCGCAGAACGCGCAGGTGGCCGTGGGCCAGCTGGGCGGCGCGCCGGCGGTGAAGGGCCAGCAGCTCAACGCCACCATCAACGCCCAGGACCGCCTGCAGACGCCGCAGCAGTTCCGCGACATCGTGCTGCGCACCGAAGCCGACGGCTCGACGCTGCGGCTGGGCGACGTGGCGCGGGTGGAACTGGGCGCGGAAACCTACGACTTCGTCACCCGCTTCAACGGCAAGCCGGCCTCGGGCCTGGCCGTCACCCTGGCCACCGGCGCCAACGCGCTGGACACCTCCGAAGGCGTGCGCAAGACGCTGGATGAGCTGGCGGCCAACTTCCCGCACGGCCTGAAGGCGGTGATCCCGTACGACACCACGCCGTTCGTGAAGGTGTCGATCAAGGGCGTGGTCGAGACCCTGCTCGAGGCGATCGTGCTGGTGTTCCTGGTGATGTACCTGTTCCTGCAGAACTTCCGCGCCACGCTGATCCCGACGATCGCGGTGCCGGTGGTGCTGCTGGGCACGTTCGGCATCCTCGCCGCGCTGGGCTTCTCGATCAACATGCTGACCATGTTCGCGATGGTGCTGGCGATCGGCCTGCTGGTGGACGACGCCATCGTGGTGGTGGAGAACGTCGAGCGCATCATGTCCGAGGAAGGGCTGTCGCCGCTGGAAGCCACGCGCAAGTCGATGGGCCAGATCACCGGCGCGCTGGTCGGCATCGGCCTGGTGCTGTCGGCGGTGTTCGTGCCGATGGCGTTCATGAGCGGCTCCACCGGCGTGATCTACCGCCAGTTCTCGGCGACCATCGTCTCGGCGATGGCGCTGTCGGTGCTGGTGGCGATCGTGCTGACCCCGGCGCTGTGCGCCACCATGCTCAAGCCGCTGAAGAAGGGCGAGCACCACGTCGCCCACCGCGGCCTGGCCGGGCGGTTCTTCAACGGCTTCAACAACGGCTTCGACCGCACCAGCGCCACCTACCAGCGCGGCGTGCGCGGCATCCTGGCGCGGCCGTGGCGGTTCATGGCGGTGTTCCTGGCGCTGGCGGTGGCGATGGGCCTGCTGTTCATGCGCCTGCCCAGCTCGTTCCTGCCCAACGAGGACCAGGGCATCCTGATGGCGCTGGTGCAGGCGCCGGTGGGCGCCACCCAGGAGCGCACGCTGGAGTCGATCTACAAGCTGGAGGACCACTTCCTGCAGAACGAGAAGGACGCCGTGGAATCGGTGTTCTCGGTGCAGGGCTTCAGCTTCTCCGGCATGGGCCAGAACTCGGGCATGGCCTTCGTCAAGCTCAAGGACTGGGGCGAGCGCACCGCGGACCAGGGCGTGGGGCCGATCACCGGCCGCGCGATGGCCGCGCTGGGGCAGATCAAGGACGCCTTCATCTTCGCCTTCCCGCCGCCGGCGATGCCGGAGCTGGGCACCGCCTCGGGCTATACCTTCTTCCTGAAGGACAACACCGGGCAGGGCCACGAGGCGCTGGTCAACGCGCGCAACCAGCTGCTGGGCATGGCGGGCAAGAGCGGCAAGCTGGCCAACGTCCGCCCCAACGGCCTGGACGACACCCCGCAGCTGCGCCTGGACATCGACGTGGCCAAGGCCGGCGCGCACGGGCTGTCGCTGGACGCGATCAACAGCACCCTGGCCACTGCGTGGGGTTCGAGCTACGTCGACGACTTCATCGACCGCGGCCGGGTCAAGCGCGTTTACATGCAGGCCGACGACGGCTTCCGCATGAACCCGGAAGACTTCAACCTGTGGACGGTGAAGAACAACGCCGGGCAGATGGTGCCGTTCTCGGCCTTCGCCAGCCAGCGCTGGGATTACGGTTCGCCGCGCCTGGAGCGCTACAACGGCGTGTCCGCGCTGGAGATCCAGGGCGAGGCGGCGCCGGGCGTGGCCTCGGGCGATGCGATGCAGGAAGTGGAGAAGCTGGCCAGCCAGCTGCCGCCGGGCTTCAGCATCGAGTGGACCGCGGTGTCCTACCAGGAACGCGAGGCCGGTTCGCAGACGCCGCTGCTGTACACGCTGTCGCTGCTGATCGTGTTCCTGTGCCTGGCCGCGCTGTACGAGAGCTGGAGCGTGCCGACCGCGGTGCTGATGGTGGCGCCGCTGGGCATCCTCGGCGCGGTGCTGGCCAACACCTTCCGCGGCATGGAGCGCGACGTCTACTTCCAGGTGGCGATGCTGACCACGGTGGGCCTGACCTCGAAGAACGCGATCCTGATCGTCGAGTTCGCCAAGGAGAACCTGGAGAAGGGCGCGGGCGTGATCGAGGCGACGATGCACGCCGTGCGCGACCGCCTGCGTCCGATCGTGATGACCTCGCTGGCGTTCGGCCTGGGCGTGCTGCCGCTGGCCATCGCCTCGGGCGCCGGTTCGGGCGCGCAGCGCGCCATCGGTACCGGCGTGCTGGGCGGCATGATCGCCGGCACCCTGCTGGGCCTGTTCTTCATCCCGCTGTTCTTCGTGGTGGTGCAGCGCCTGTTCAACCGCCGGCGCCTGGCCGGCGACGGGCAACCGCCGCAGGCGTGATCCCTTCGACCCGGGGGCCGGCAACGCGCCGGCACCTTGGCTGAAACGACGACGCCGGGGCATGCCCCGGCGTCTTCTTTCACTCCATCCGCTCAGTTGCGGTGGGGCGGCTCGTCCAGCAGCTGCGCTTCTTCCACCGCGCCCAGGCGCTGGGCGAAGGCGGCCATGCGGTTGCACAGTTCGGCGCGGTGGTCGGGGAATTCGTCGGCCAGTTCGTTCTGGATCTGCTGGTAGGCATCCCAGAACGCGGCGGAGCGGTGATGGCGGGCATAGTGGGCGCGCAGCCGTTCGCCGGCCTGGCGCAGCGATTGCCGATGGCGTCCATGTACGGGCGAAAGATGCATCGCGTCACCTCGATGGCAGTGCCCCCCTGCACGACCGAGCATAGCCTGTATCGATGACAGGCAGGTGGCAGGCCCGCGACCGGCGCCGGCCGGGTGTGCGCCAGGTCACATCCCGCGATGCCGGGGCGCGCCGCCGAGAGCCCGTGCCTATGGCGCCGCGGGCGCCGGTGGCCGGCGGGTCGCCCCGCCGCCCTGCTTCATTCGCCGATGTCCTCGTTCCAGACGTCCGGGTTCTCGGCGATGTAGCGGCGCATCATCTCGATGCAGCCGGCGTCGTTCAGGTCGATGACCCTGACCCCGTTGTCGCGCAGCCAGTCGATGCCGCCGCCGAAGGTCACCGATTCGCCGACCACCACGGTGCCGATGTTGAACTGGCGCACCAGCCCGGAGCAGTACCAGCACGGCGCCAGGGTGGTGACCATGATGGTGTCGCGGTAGCCGCGCTGGCGGCCGGCCTTGCGGAAGGCGTCGGTTTCGCCGTGGATCGACGGGTCGCCTTCCTGCACGCGGCGGTTGTGGCCGCAGCCGAGCAGGCGGCCGTCGTTGTGGTACAGCGCCGCGCCGATCGGGATGCCGCCCTCGGCCAGGCCCTGGCGGGCCTCGGCGATGGCGGTGTCGAGCAGGGCGCGGTAGTCGGGCGTGGCGATCATGGGGCGGGCATCCGTCGGGTGGCCGGCCATGATAGCGGCCCGTTCCGGGGCGCCGCCGGCGCGGGAGTGCGATAATCGGGCGCATGAGCGAATCCCCTTACAAGAGCGGCACCACCCATTTCGGCTTCCGCGACGTGCCGGCTAGGGACAAGCAGAAGCTTGTCGGCCAGGTGTTCACGTCGGTGGCCGACAACTACGACCTGATGAACGACCTGATGAGCCTGGGCATCCATCGGTTGTGGAAGCGCTACTTCGTGGCCACCGCGCAGGTGAAGCCGGGCGACCGCGTGCTCGACCTGGCCGGCGGCACCGGCGACATCGCCGTGCTGCTCAAGGAGCGGCTGGGCGCCGACGGCAGCGTGGTGCTGGGCGACATCAACGCCGGCATGCTGTCGGTGGGCCGCGACCGCCTGACCAACCGCGGCCACGTGTCCGGCTTCGAATGGGTGCAGCTCAACGCCGAGGCGCTGCCGTTCCCGGACCAGAGCTTCGACCTGGTGACCATTTCCTTCGGCCTGCGCAACGTCACCGACAAGGACGCCGCGCTGCGCGAGATGTACCGCGTGCTCAAGGTCGGCGGCCAGGCGCGGGTGCTGGAGTTCTCCGAGGTCACCGCCGACTGGTTCAAGCCGATCTACGACTTCCATTCGTTCAAGGTGCTGCCGGCGCTGGGCAGGCTGTTCGCGCGCGGCGACGGCGACAGCTACCAGTACCTGGCCGAGAGCATCCGCAAGCATCCGCCGCAGGAAGAGCTCGAGGCGATGATGGGCGAGGCCGGTTTCGCCCGTTGCCATTACAAGAACCTCAGCGGCGGCATCGTCGCCATCCATTCCGGCTACAAGATCTAGGAGTGAGTGAAGAGGAGCGAGGAGCAGGAGACAGCGGATTTGCCCGCGCTCCTGCTTCTGCCTTCTCTCACTTCTCACTCCTCTTCACTCACTCCTCAGCTCCCTAGGAATCCCATGCGTTCACCCTTCCTGATGCTGCCCCTGGCCGTCGCGCTTGCCGCCGGCTGTGCCAAGGACCCCGCCACTCCCGTTGCCGATCCCGTCGCCGAGAAGCCCGCCGCCGCCGTGAATACCGTCAGCCGCAGCCACGACGAAAGCTCCTACGCCGAGCCGGACAAGGTCGTCATCAAGGACCTGGCGCTGGACGTGAAGGTCGACTTCGACCAGAAGCAGATCGGCGGCACCGCCACCTACGCGCTGGAGTGGAAAAACAAGGAGGCCAAGCAGCTGGTGCTGGACACCCGCGAGCTGAGCATCGCCAAGGTCGAGGCGCTGGCCGCCGACGGCGCCGCCACGCCGCTGCAGTTCGAGCTGGCGCCGGCCGACAAGGTGTTCGGCAGCAAGCTGACCATCCAGGCGCCGCAGCAGCCGGCCAGCGTGCGCATCACCTACCACACCGCGCCGACCGCCTCGGGCCTGCAGTGGCTGGAGCCATCGATGACCGAGGGCAAGAAGCTGCCCTTCATGTTCAGCCAGTCACAGGCCATCCACGCCCGTTCGTGGGTGCCGCTGCAGGACACCCCGAGCGTGCGCTTCACCTACAGCGCGCACGTCACCAGCCGCCCGGACGTGATGGTGCTGATGAGCGCCGACAACGACCCGAAGGCCGCGCGCGACGGCGACTACACCTTCAAGATGCCGCAGCCGATCCCGTCGTACCTGCTGGCCATCGCCGCCGGCGACGTGGTGTTCGAGCCGATCTCGCCGCGTTCGGGCGTGTGGGCCGAGCCGGCCATGGTCAACAAGGCCGCCAGGGAGTTCGAGGACACCGAGAAGATGATCGGCGCGGCCGAGAAGCTCTACGGCGAATACCGCTGGGGCCGCTACGACATGCTGGTGCTGCCGCCGTCGTTCCCGTTCGGCGGCATGGAGAACCCGCGCCTGACCTTCGCCACCCCGACCGTGATCGTCGGCGACAAGTCGCTGGTCTCGCTGGTCGCCCATGAGCTGGCGCACAGCTGGTCGGGCAACCTGGTGACCAACGCCAGCTGGAAGGACATCTGGCTCAACGAAGGCTTCACCACCTACGTGCAGGCGCGCATCACCGAGGCGCTGTACGGCCAGGAAGCGGCCGAGATGGAGCGCGAGATCGACCAGACCGACCTGCTCAACGAAGTGAAGGACATGAGCCCGGCCGACCAGGCGCTGGCGCTGCCGCCGCTGACCGAGCGCGATCCGGACGAGGCGCTGAGCAACGTCGCCTACGTCAAGGGCGCGTGGTTCCTGCAGTTCCTGGAGCAGCGCTTCGGCCGCGAGGTGTTCGATCCGTTCCTGCGCGGCTGGTTCGACGACCACGCCTTCCAGAGCGCCAACACCGACCAGTTCGTCGAGTACCTGAAGAAGAACCTGCTGCCGAAGAACCCGACCGCGGTGACCGACGCCGAGCTGCACGCATGGCTGGACGAGCCGGGCATCCCGTCGTTCGCGCCGAAGGCCCGTTCGCGCGGCTTCGCGGTGGTCGATACCGCGCGCATCGCCTGGCTGGGCAGCGAGCAGCTGCCGACCCACCAGGTGACCGGCCAGTGGACCACCCAGGAATGGGTGCGCTTCATCGACGGCCTGGGCGAGACCGTGCCGGTGGCAAAACTCGAGCAGCTGGACAAGGCCTACCACTTCACCGGTACGCCGAACGGCGAGATCGCCATGCGCTGGTACCCGCTGGCCATCCGCAGCGGTTACGCGCAGGCGCAGCCGGCCGCGGGCGAGTTCATCCAGAAGGTCGGCCGCCGCAAGCTGATCCTGCCGATCTACGCCGAGCTGCTGAAGACGCCGGAAGGCCTGGCCTTCGCCAAGGACGTGTTCGCCAAGGCAAAGCCGGGTTATCACCCGATCACCACCGCCTCGGTGGCCGACATGATCGCCAAGGCCGAAGCCGCGCCGAAGCAGTAAGCGGCCCGCATGGCGGCAGAACGGAAAACGGCGGGGAAACCCGCCGTTTTCCGTTGCCCCGTTGCGGCGGTGGCCTTGAGGGCCGGCGACAGGCGATGCCGGGAACCGCTGCGGATGGTTTTCCTCGATCCGCGCCGCTGTCGCTGCGAGCATCCCGCGGCCCGTGCCAGAGGGGCTGGGGTTTGCGGCAGGGGATGTTTAAAGTGGGGCCGTCGCGCGGCATGCCGCGCATCGTCCCTGCGGAGTCGCCCGATGAAACCCCTGATCCTTGGCGCCCTGTGCGTCGTCGCCCTGGCCGCCTGCAGCAACCCGGAGGCCGAGCGCCAGCAGCAGGAGGCCGCCGCCGCGCAGGAGCGCGCCAGACGCGAGGCCGATGCCGAGGGCATCGCCAGGCTCTACGACGCGGCGGTGACCGCCACCGAATGGGAGAAAGCGCGCGTCCACGGCGCCGCGCTGCTCGACCAGTTCGCCGATTCGGAGGCCGCCCGGCGCATCGAGCCGGGCTTCGCGGAAGTGAAGGAAAAGGCCGAGGCGGCGCGCGAACTGCGCCGCATGCAGGGCCTGTGGAGCTACAACCAGGTGTCGGTCGGCAGCAAGGGCGTGCAGCGCTCGGCGATGATCCAGGGCAAGGAGCGGGTCGACGTCGACGGCAGCGGCGCCAAGGTGGTGCAGCTGGTGTTCCGCGACCATCCCGAATGGAAGCGCCACGCCTATCTGGTGCTGCAGACCGGCGATTTCGCCAGGGCCTGCTACGCCAGCTGCCAGGTCACGGTGACGGTGGACGACCAGGCGCCGCGGCGCATGGCCGCGCACCGCCCGGATACCGACGAGGCCATCGCCATGTTCGTCACCGACAACCGCGGCCTGTGGCGGCTGGCGCGCAAGGCCAGGGTCATCCGCATCGAGTTCCCGGTGAAGGCCGGCGGCACCCGTACCGCGGTGTTCGAGACCGGCGGCCTGGACGGCAGCCAGATGCCCGCGGGCTGGGATTGATTCCGGTGGCGGTGCACGCCGGCTCCGCGCGGCCGCGCCGCCGCAGTGTGCATGGGGCACATGCCCGCCGGCTGGGCGCGCTGGCGCTCCTGCTGTCCCTGCCTGTCCCGCCCGCGTTCGCGTGCGGCAGCCTGCCCGCCGACATGCAGCGGCGGGTCGTGGCCGAAGACCTGCAGCGGCAGCAGGCATTGGCGGCCGCGCTGGCCGCCGAAGCCGACACCATCGTGATCGCCGATGTCCTGGCGGCGGCGCCGGACGGCGCGCGGGTACGCGTGCGCCAGCGGATCAAGGGGGCAGGGAGCGCGGAACTGCAGGTGACCCCGGCGCACCGGCTCGATGCCCTTGGCTGCCTGCCGTCGGCGCATCTGCGCAACGTCGCGCTGCAGCCGGGAGAGCCCTACCTGTTCTACCTGGCCGCCGGCCGCGTGCTCCGCGCCGGCGCCCTGCGGCGCGGGCCGCAGGAGCTCTCCCTGGAGCAGGAGCTGGCGCGGGTGCGCGCGCCGATGGCGGCACCGGCAAGCACGGAGGCGCGCTGATGGACCTGGCGATCGTGCTCGTGGTCAGCCTGTTGGCCATCGCCCTGCACGTGGTGCTGTATCTGGTGTTCCGGCGCTGGATGGATCGCGACCTGGCGCTGTCCCTGGCCGGCGACGACACGGACAAGCAGCGCTACATGCTCCACTGCCTGCGGCGCGCGAAGGGCGAAGGCATCCGCAGGCGGGAACTGCCGGCCTGGCTGGAGCGCGAGGCGGCGCGCTACGGCTCGCAGGGATGACCCTTGGCTTGCGGGGCTTGCCCCGCATGGGGACTTTGCCGGTAACGGCCCCGTGCCGGGCAAGCCCGGCACCTACGCGAAAAACGGCGCCTTCCGGCGCCGTTTCCGCAGGTGTGTCCCGGCCTCGCGATCAGAACGCGGGCCCGCAGGCATGACCCGTGGGTGCGGGGTTTGCCCCGCATGGGGAGTTTGCGGGTAACGGCTGCGTGCCGGGCAAGCCCGGCACCTGCAACGAAAAACGGCGCCTTCCGGCGCCGTTCTGGCAGGTGTCCCGGCCCGCGCGGTCAGAGCGCGTAGCCGAACTGCTGCTTGAACTGCTCGTTGAACTCGTCGAAGTCGAAGCGCTGGTTCTGCGTGCCCGGGTGCTCCACCTTCAGCGCGCCCATCAGGTTGCCCATGCGGCCGATGGTCAGCCAGTCGTAGCCCTTCTGGATGCCGAAGATCAGGCCGGCGCGGAACGCGTCGCCGCAGCCGGTCGGGTCGACCACGCGGCGCTCGTGCGCCGGCGGGATGTCGTAGCTCTTGTCCGGCGTATGGATGACCGCGCCCTTGGGACCGCGGGTGGTGATGTAGGCCTTGACCCGGCCGACGATCTCCTTCTCGTTCCAGCCGGTGCGCTCCTGCAGCAGGTTGGACTCGTAGTCGTTGACCACCACGTAGTCGGCCTGCTCGATGAAGGTGCGCAGTTCCGGGCCGTTGAACAGCGGCATCGCCTGGCCCGGGTCGAAGATGAACGGCACGCCCATCTCCTTGAACTCGATGGCGTTCTGGATCATGCCCTCGCGGCCGTCCGGGCCGACCAGGCCCAGGGTCACGCCCGGCACGTCCTTCACGTGGTTCTCGTAGGACCGCATCATCGCGCCCGGGTGGAAGGCGGTGATCTGGTTGTTGTCGTGGTCGGTGGTGATGAACGCCTGCGGGGTGAACAGCTCCTCGATCACGCGCACGCGGCTCAGGTCGATGCCCAGCGCGTCGAAGTGCTCGCGGTACGGGCCGAAGTCCGAGCCCACCGTGCCCATGGGGATCGGCGCGCCGCCCAGCAGGTGCAGGTTGTAGGCGATGTTGCCGGCGCAGCCGCCGAACTCGCGGCGCATGCGCGGCACCAGGAAGGACACGTTCAGGATGTGCACCTTGTCCGGCAGGATGTGGTTCTTGAACTGGTCCGGGAACACCATGATGGTGTCGAAGGCAAGGGAACCACAGATCAGAGCGGACATCGCGGACAGGCCTATACGGGTAAGGGGAACCGCCGCCATGCGGGCGCAGGCGGGGCGGCGCGGACGCGCGCCAAAGTGCATAAGGGTACCGGCTGCGGCGGCGCGCGACCAGAACCACGTGTCGCCGGGGAGCCCGCGCGGGCGCTCTCAAACCCGCTGCGGGCATGGATTTTCCTTGCCCGTGCCGGGGTGGGTTGATAGGCTAGCCAACCCCCGTTTTCTGCCCATTTTTTCGCCATCCGGCGTGGGCGCGCGCCCTCAGGATCACTCCCCAGATGTTCAAGAAGCTCCGCGGCATGTTCTCCAATGACCTGTCCATCGACCTGGGCACGGCCAACACCCTCATCTACGTGCGCGGGCAGGGGATCGTGCTGAACGAGCCGTCGGTCGTGGCCGTGCGCCAGGACCGCGCCATCGGCGGTACCCGTTCGGTGGCCGCCGTCGGCGCCGAGGCCAAGCAGATGCTCGGCCGCACCCCGGGGCACATCACCACCATCCGCCCGATGAAGGACGGCGTCATCGCCGACTTCACCTACACCGAGGCGATGCTCAAGCACTTCATCAAGAAGGTGCACAAGTCGCGCGTGCTGCGCCCGAGCCCGCGTGTGCTGGTGTGCGTGCCGGCCGGTTCGACCCAGGTCGAGCGCCGCGCGATCAAGGAATCGGCCGAGGAAGCCGGTGCCCGCGACGTGTTCCTGATCGAGGAGCCGATGGCCGCGGCGATCGGCGCCGGCATGCCGGTCACCGAAGCCCGTGGCTCGATGGTCATCGACATCGGCGGCGGCACCACCGAGGTGGCGGTGATCTCGCTCAACGGCATCGTCTATTCGGCCTCGGTCCGCATCGGCGGCGACCGCTTCGACGAGTCCATCACCAACTACGTGCGCCGCAACCACGGCATGCTGATCGGCGAAGCCACCGCCGAGCGCATCAAGGTCGAGCTGGGCTGCGCCTACCCGCAGGCGGAAGTGATCGAGATGGAAATCTCCGGCCGCAACCTCGCCGAGGGCGTGCCGAAGATGATCAAGATCAGCTCCAACGAAGTGCTCGAGGCCCTGCACGAGCCGCTGTCGGGCATCGTGTCCGCGGTCAAGCTGGCGCTGGAACAGACCCCGCCGGAACTGTGCGCCGACGTCGCCGAGCGCGGCATCGTGCTGACCGGCGGCGGCGCCCTGCTGCGCGACCTGGACCGCCTGATCTCCGAGGAAACCGGCCTGCACGTGCAGGTGGCCGACGATCCGCTGACCTGCGTGGCCCGCGGCGGCGGCCGCGCGCTGGAGCTGGTGGACATGCACGGCAACGAGTTCTTTGCGCCGGAGTGAAGCGGGAAGCAGGGGAGGGGGAAACGGGAATGAAGAACCATCGGCTTTCCCGCCCTTTTCCGTTCCGTGATTGCCGTTGTCCCGATCCGCGGTCCGCGTCGCGCCGTGAACGCCGAAGGCGTCGTGCACGCTGGTTCCCCATTCCTATTTCCCCGTTCCCGGTAGTCGCACTGTGCCGCCCTATGCCGGTCCACCCGTAGCCTCCCGCCAGGGCGACGCCAGCAGCACGCTGCGGCTGCTGGCCTACCTGGCGTTGGCGATCATCCTGATCGTGCTGGATGACCAGGGCGGCTGGCTGTCGCGCCTGCGCCAGCAGGCCGGCATGGCGGTGCAGCCGGTGTGGGCGCTGGCCGGTCTGCCCGGGCGCCTGGGCGCCTCGATGCGCGACAACGCCGCCAGCCACAACCAGCTGGTCGCGGAGAACCGCGAGCTGCGCAACCAGCTGCTGCTGGCCAACGCGCGCCTGACCCGCCTGCAGACCGCCGCGCTGGACAACGCGCAGCTGCGCGAGCTGCTCAACGTGGCCGAACGCAGCGGCCTGGACGTGCAGCTGGCGCCGATCCTGGACATCGACCTGGACCCGGTGAAGCAGCGCCTGGTGCTGGACGCCGGCAGCCGCGAGGGCGTGCACATCGGCCAGGCGGTGATCGATGCCGGCGGCCTGATGGGGCAGGTGATCGTGGTGACCCCGCTGCATTCGACCGTGCTGCTGCTGACCGACCCCGACCACGCGGTGCCGGTGACGGTGGCGCGCAACGGTGTGCGCCTGATCGCCTATGGCCGCGGCGACCGCCTGGAGCTGCGCGACATCCCGCTCAGCGCGGGCGTGGAAGTGGGCGACGAGATCGTCACGTCCGGGCTGGGCGGGCGTTTCCCGGCCGGCTTCCCGGTCGGCAAAATCCTGGAGCTGCGGCCCGACGATACCCACGCCTTCCTGGTCGGCGAACTGGAGCCGGCGGCCAAGCTGGACCGCGGCCGCGACGTGCTGCTGCTGCGCTCGGTTCCCGAAATCCCGCGCATGCCGGTGACCACCGGCCTGGAACCGCCGGCCGGTGGTGACACCGAGCCGGGGCCGCGTCCGGGGCTGAGCAATGAAGCATCCGGCACCCGGGACCCGGGACCCGGGACCGGGGAACAGCAAGGCGCGGCGGCTGATGCGTCGCGCGTGATTCCGCCGGTGCCTGAAAACAGGCAGCCCTCAGCCAACCCGCCTTCCCCCCGGTCCCCGGTCCCCGGTCCCCGGTCCCGTCCGACTCCTGCGGAGGTGGGCCAATGAGCCGCCTGCGCAGCCGCGGCTGGGTGTTGCCCGCCAGCCTCGCGGTGGCCCTGCTGCTGGGCCTGGTACCGCTGCCGGAACTGCTGCAGCCCGTGCGCCCGTACTGGCTGGCGCTGGTGCTGGGCTACTGGGTGATCGAAACCCCCGAGCGGGTCGGGCTGGGCTTCGCCTTCTGCATCGGCGTGCTGGCCGACCTGCTGTACGGCGGCATCCTCGGCGAGCAGGCGCTGCGGCTGGTGGTGTTCGCCTTCATCCTGCAGCGCTTCCGCGCCCGCATCCGCTTCTTCCCGCTGTCGCAGCAGGCGCTGGCGATCGGCGGCCTGCTGCTCAACGACCGCATCATCAGCGCCGCTGTGCGCCTGTTCACCGCCGAGCCGCTGCTGCCGTGGAGTTACTGGTGGGCGCCGCTGCCGGGCATGCTGCTGTGGCTGCCGATCTACGTGCTGCTGGACGCTGCGCGACTGGGCAAGCGCGGGCACTGAGCCATGTACGGGCGGCGCCAGCACAAGAACCCGCAGGCCGAGGTCGAGCAGTTCCGGCGCCGCGCGGCGATCGGCTTCCTCGGCGTGCTGCTGGGCCTGGGCGTGCTGGGCGGCTGGTATTTCAAGCTGCAGGTGCTGGACCACGACGTCTACGCCACGCGCTCGGAGGCCAACCGCATCAAGGCGCGACCGGTGGTGCCCGGGCGCGGCCTGATCTACGACCGCAAGGGCCGGCTGCTGGCCGAGAACGTGCCGGCGTTCCGCCTGGACGTGACCCCGAACAAGGTCCAGGACATGGCCGCCACGCTGGCCGGGTTGCGCACGATCTTCGCGCTCGGCGACGAGGACATCGAGCGTTTCAACCAGTCGCGCAAGGCGCGGCGCAGCTTCGTGCCGGTCACGCTCAAGCTGCGTGTCAGCGACGAGGAGATGGCGCGCTTCGCCGTGGACCGCTGGCGCTATCCCGGCGTGGAGCTGGAGCCCTACCTGACCCGCCGCTACCCCTACGGCGACCTGCTCGCGCACGTCATCGGCTACGTCGGCCGGGTCGACGACAAGGACCTGCTGGAGCTGGGCGAGGGCAACGCGGCGCTCACCCACATCGGCAAGTCCGGGCTGGAGCGCTTCTACGAGGACCGCCTGCGCGGCAAGGTCGGCTATGAGCGGGTCGAGACCAACGTGCAGGGACGCGCGATCCGGACCCTCGGGCGGGTGCCGGCGCAGTCGGGCACCGACCTGCGCCTGTCCATCGACGTCGACCTGCAGCAGGCGATGGTGACCGCGTTCGGCGAACAGGAAGGCTCGGCGGTGGCGATCGACCCGCGCACCGGCGAGATCCTGGCCATGGTCAGCCTGCCGTCCTACGACCCCAACCTGTTCGTCAACGGCATTTCCCACGCCGACTTCAAGCGGCTCAACGAGAACCCCTCGCGGCCGCAGTTCAACCGCCTGGTGCTGGGCGGCGTGGCCCCCGGTTCCACGGTCAAGCCGTTCCTCGGCCTGGCCGGCCTGGACAGCGGCCTGCGCCGGCCGGAGGACAAGATCCTCTCGCGCGGCATGTTCTACCTGCCGGGCGTGAGCCGCGGCTGGGGCGACGCCAACCGCGGCGGCCATGGCTGGACCGACCTGCGCAAGTCGATCTCGCAGTCGGTCAACACCTACTACTACCAGCTCGGCATCGACATGGGCGTGGAACGCTACGACCAGTACATGGGCGGCCGCTACGGTTTCGGGCAGCCTACCGGCATCGACCTGGCCGGCGAGATCGGCGGCATCCTGCCCTCGCCGGCGACCAAGGCCAGGCTGCGCAACGAACGCTGGTACCCGGGCGACATGGTCAACGCCAGCATCGGCCAGGGCCTGTGGAAGGTGACGCCGCTGCAGCTGGTGCGCGGCGTCGGCGGTCTGGCCTCCGGGCAGCTGCGCACGCCGCACCTGGTGGTCGAGCAGAAGGTGGGCTTCGACCATGACTGGGCGCCCCTGCCGCAGCCCGCGTCGCGGCCGATCAGCCCCAATCCGTCCAACCTGCAGGCGGTGCGCGAGGGCATGATGGGCACCATGCAGCCGGGCGGCAGCGGTTGGCGCGTGGCGGCTGGCGCGCCGTACCTGATGGCCGGCAAGACCGGTACCGCGCAGGTGATCAGCCGCAAGGGCACCGCCGCGGTGAACCCGAAGAACCTGCCGATGCACCTGCGCCACCGCGCGCTGTTCATCGGCTTCGCGCCGGCCGAGGACCCCCGGATCGCCATCGCCATCGCGGTCGAGGGCGGCGGCTACGGCGGTTCGGCCGCCGCGCCGATCGCGCGCAAGGTGTTCGACGCCTGGCTGCTCGGCGTGATGCCGGAGGAGCAGGGGGCGGAGGCCGGGGGCCAGGGGACGAGGGGGGGTCCGGCGTCCGCTGACTCCCCGCCTGCGCCGCAACCGGAAAGCGCGGCTCCCGCGCCGGAACAGGCAGCCGGCCGGCCCGCCCCCCAGGCGCCCGCGCCCGATGCCGCTTCCGCCCCGGCCTCTGGTCCCCGGCCCCCGGCTCCCGGAAGGACGCAACCATGAGGGATTTCCTGCGCTGGCTGCTGGAGATGGCCCAGCGCCTCACCCGCGGCCTGGACTGGCCGCTGCTGCTCGCGCTGGGCGCGCTGATGGCGATGGGCCTGGCGGTGCTGGATAGCGCCGGCGGCAGCAGCCTGGTGATGGCGCAGGGCGCGCGTTTCGGCGTCGGCCTGCTGGCGATGTGGGCGATCGCGCGGGTGCCGATCCTGCGCATCCGCGCCTGGACGCCGCTGATCTACGCGCTGTCGATGCTGCCGCTGCTGGCGGTGTTCGTCCTGGGGACCGGCAAGTACGGCCGCCAGTGGCTGGACCTGAAACTGTTCTACCTGCAGCCGGCCGAACTGCTCAAGGTGAGCATGCCGATGATGGTCGCCTGGTACCTGCACCGCATGCCGTTGCCGCCGCGCATTCCGGTGGTCCTGGTGGCCGGCGTGATCATCGGCGTGCCGACCGCGCTGGTGATGCTGCAGCCGGATTTCGGCACCGCGATGCTGATCGCCGCCAGCGGCGCTTTCGTGCTGCTGCTGGCGGGCCTGCCGTGGTGGTGGGTGGGCCTGGGCGTGGGCGGCGTCGCCGCCGCCGCGCCGGTCGCCTGGTTCTGGTTCCTGATGCCCTACCAGAAGGACCGCATCATGATGTTCCTGGACCCGGAGAGCGATGCGCTCGGCGCCGGCTGGAACATCATCCAGTCCAAGATCGCCATCGGTTCCGGCGGCCTGACGGGCAAGGGTTGGGGGCTGGGCTCGCAGTCGCACCTGAACTTCATTCCCGAGCAGACCACCGACTTCGCCTTCTCGGTGCTGAGCGAGGAGTTCGGCTGGATCGGCGTGGCCACGGTGCTGGCGCTCTACCTGTTCGTGGTCGGCCGCTGCCTGTGGATCGCGGTGCAGTCGCGCGACGGCTATTCGCGCCTGGTCGCCGGCGCCACCGGCCTGTCGTTCTTCGTCTACGCGCTGGTCAACGGCGGCATGATTTCCGGCCTGCTGCCGGTGGTGGGCGTGCCGATGCCGCTGATCAGCTATGGCGGCACGGCCGCGGTGTCGCTGCTGGCCGGCTTCGGCCTGGTGATGGCCGCGCGCAGCCACAACCCGGTGCACGGCGGCTACGGCTGACGCCCGCGCGGGGCGTCCACCCAGCGGGCGGATGGTCGCGGCACGATGGCCTCGGGCGGGCGCGAAACTGCGACGTCGGTCGGGGCTTTGATCTGGATCAAACACACGGTTTAACAAAAGCCTCACAATGGCGCCCGCCACAGGACGCCATTGCGCCGTGGCAGCCGTCCCGTTCGCGGGACGGCAAGGCCGGCTTCGCCGGCCGGGCGTGGGGAGACGCCCGGCCAGCGCGGGAATCCGGTCGGGTACCGGTCGCACCCACGGGATGGGAGGTGCGGCCGGTACCCGGTTTTCCGCAGAGGCCATACTTTCCGCCGATCCCGATCCCGATCCGGTGCTGCGCCCGACAATGTGGCGCGCGAACCGCGCGTGGTCGGTCCATGTTCTCTGTCCGTCTGCGCTCGACAACGGGTCGGACGATCGGTGCCGGTGTCTGGCGTTGCCCAACATCGACCCGCCGGGCTCTTTGCATTCTGCGTATTCAGTTTTCCTGCTCCGCAACGTATCGCGTCACCGCCTCCACGCATGCGTTGGCATTCGCTTCAATCCCGTTGCGATTCATGGTGTTATTGATGGAAATTCATCCATGACCTGTTAATCTCGACCGATGATTCGACGCGTCCTGGTCTGCTGTCTCACCCTGGGCATGGTCGCCTGCGCGACCCAGCCACAGACTCCCGCTCCCGCCCCGCAACCGGTGGAAAAACCGGTCGGCAAGGGCACCGCGCCGGCCGAGGCCGCGCCGGAGCGCAAACCGGATCTGCCGCCGGTGGACCTGGCGCCGGTGCCGTTCGAAACCGCGCGCGCCAACTTCGTGCGCGACACCGCCGCCCGCTACCGCATCGAACCCGCCTACATCGAGTCGGTGCTGGCGCAGGCGCAGATCCGCGAGCCGATCATCGCCGCCATGTCGCGCCCGGCCGAGCGGGTCAAGCCGTGGAACGAATACCGGCCGATGTTCATCAGCCAGGCGCGCATCGACGGCGGCAGGAAATTCCTGGCCACGCACCGCGACGCGCTGCAGCGCGTGCAGGACCGCACCGGCGTCCCGGCCGAGGTGATCGTGGCCATCATCGGCGTGGAAACCAGCTATGGCGCCAACACCGGCAACCACCGCGTGCTCGATGCGCTGTACACGCTGGCGTTCAAGTACCCGCGCAGCGGCGATCCGGAAAAGCTCGAGCGCGAGGTGCGCCGCGAACTGTTCTTCCGCGACGAGCTGGCCAAGCTGTTCGAACTGGGCGCGCTGGAGAAGCTGGACATCACCGCGCTCAAGGGCAGCTACGCCGGGGCGATGGGCATGGGCCAGTTCATGCCCTCCAGCTATCTGGATTACGCCGTGGACGGCGATGGCGACGGCCGCCGCGACCTGTTCAACAGCCATGACGACGTATTCGCCTCCATCGCCAACTACTTCGTGAAGAAGGGCGGCTGGTTGCGCGGCGGCACGGTCGCGGTGCCGGCCACGCTCGACGCCGGCCGCGAGGAGCTCAACCCGGTGGACTGGACGCCGACCCTGGGCCTGGACGCGCTGGCCGCGAGCGGCTACCACCCGGTCGTGCCGGTGCGCGCCGCCGGCGCCACCGCCACGCCGATCACGCTGGAAGGCAGCGCCGGCAAGCAGTACTGGCTGGGCTTCCAGAATTACTACGCGATCACCCGCTACAACCTCTCCAAGATGTACGCGATGGCCGTGTTCCAGCTGTCGCAGGCCATCGCCGGCCGCGAGCTGCCGCCGGCATGAACGCGCGGTGGCTGGTCCCCGCGTTGATCGTGCTCGGGCTGGCCGCCTGCAGCAGCGCGCCGCCCAAGTCCAAACCGGCCGGCCACGGGCCTGGCCATGGCGCGCCGGCCGGCAGCGTGGTGCAGGGCCGCGGCGGGCGTCCGCCGCATTGCCCGGAAGGCTCGCCCTACGCCAAGGCGCAGGAGGACCCCGGCACGCGCGGCAACTACGTCGCCGGCGGCCTGTACCGCCCCGGCGTGAAGGACAGCACGCCCGACTACGTGCCGGACGTGGCCTGCATTCCCGAGCCGGTGGTGCGCCAGGAGCCGCGTTCTGCCGTCGGCAACCGCTCGCCGTACGTGGTGCTGGGCAAGGAATACCGGGTGATGGAGCGGGTCGACGACTACGTCGAGCAGGGCACCGCGTCCTATTACGGCGCCAAGTTCCACGGCCGCCTGACCTCCAACCGCGAGGTCTACGACATGTACCAGTTCACCGCCGCGCACAAGACGCTGCCGCTGCCCAGCTTCGCCCGCGTCACCAACCTGGACAACGGCGAATCGGTGATCGTGCGGGTCAATGACCGCGGCCCGTTCCACGAGGGGCGCGTGATCGACCTGAGCTACGCCGCGGCGGTGCGGCTTGGCATCACCCAGCGCGGCACCGGCCGGGTGGAGGTGCGCGGGCTGGCGCCGGGCAGCGACAACCTGCTGGCTGCCGGCGACACGCCGCGGCCGGCACGCGGCCGCGCCGCGGTACAGGCCACGACGGCCGCGGCCGCCGCCACACCTGCGCCGAGCCGCATGGACCAGCTGGTCGAACGGCTGCCGGCGCCATCGGCGCCGCGCCCGGCCGAGGTCGGCGCCGCCGGCCCCGCGGCGCAGGCGGTGGCGGTGCAGGCCTTGCCTGCCTCTGCCGGCGCGGCATCCCCGCCGGCGGCGACGGCCGTCGTCGCATCGACCGTGCAGGCGCCGGTCGCCGACACGGCGGCGCGCGCGCTGGGCGCGATCCTGCTGCAGGTCGCCAGTTTCTCCAGCCGCGACAACGCCTCCCGCGCCCTGGGCCAGCTGAGCGCGGCCGGCATCGCCGGCGCCACGCTCAGCGACGTCGTCAGCGGCGGACGCACGCTGTGGCGCCTGCGCGTGCCGGCCGACGACGTGGCCAAGGCGGCGGAACTTGCCGGCCGCATCGCCGGTCTGGGGTTCGGCAGGCCGCAGATCGTGCGCGATTGACCGTGATCCTTCCGCCGGCGCAACGCTCCGCCGGAAGGATGCCGCGCGACGGGCGCGGGCCGCCGCCCGCATGCGACGGCGGCCGCACGCCCTACAATGACCGCCTGTTTTCCATTCCTTGTCCCGACAGGAACCGCTTTCCGATGAAATTCCGCTTTGCCGCCGCCGCCATGGCCACGACGTTCGCCATCGGCCTGGCCTCCGCCCAGACGCCTACCCCGGTACCCGCGCCCGCGCCGGCCGCCGCCGCACCCGCCCAGGTGGCGATCCCGCCGGCCCCGGCGCCGTCCACGTCCACCGCGTGGGTGCTGATGGACTACGCCTCCGGGCAGGTGCTGGCCGGCGAGAACATCCACATGCCGCTGCCGCCGGCCAGCATCACCAAGGTGATGACCTCCTACGTGCTGGCCGCCGAAACCAGGAACGGCAAGATCAAGCCCGACGACCAGGTGATGATGAGCGAACGCGCCTGGCGCGAGGGCGGCGCCGGCACCGACGGCAGCTACAGCGGCTTCCCGGTCAACCAGACCGCGCGCCTGGAGGACATGGAAAAGGGCATGGCGATCCAGTCGGGCAACGACGCCGCCATCGCCCTGGCCGAGCACGCCGCCGGCAGCCAGGAAGCCTTCGCCGCGCTGATGAACAACTATGCCGCCAAGCTCGGCATGAAGGACTCGCACTTCGTCAACGCCCACGGCCTGACCGCCGAGGGGCACCAGTCCAGCGCCTACGACCTGGCGCTGCTGGGCCGCGCCTTCGTGCGCGATTACCCGGAAACCTACGCCTACAACAAGATCAAGGAATTCACCGTAGGCAACATCACCCAGCCCAACCGCAACCTGCTGCTGTGGCGCGACGCGAGCGTGGACGGCATCAAGACCGGCCACACCTCGGCGGCCGGCTACTGCCTGCTGAGCTCGGCCCAGCGCGGCGACCAGCGGCTGATCGCGGTGCTGATGGGTGGCGCCTCGGAGAAGCAGCGCGCCGACGACAGCCTGGCGCTGCTGAACTGGGGCTTCCGCTTCTTCGAAACCCACCGCCTCTACGAAACCGGCAAGGCCGTGACCACGCAGCACGTGTGGAAGGGCGCCGCCGACGAAGTGCAGCTGGGCGTGGCGCAGCCGCTGCTGGTCAGCGTGCCGCGCGGCCGCTATGCCGACCTCAAGCCCAGCATGGACGTGCCCAAGCAGCTGGTGGCGCCGATCGCCGCCGGCCAGCAGATCGGCACCGTGAAGGTGGCGCTGGACGGCAAGATCGTCGCCGAGTCGCCGCTGGTGGCGGTGCAGGCGGTGGAGGAGGGCGGTTTCTTCAAGCGCCTGTGGGACGCCTTCATGATGTGGTGGAAGTCCTGAGCGGCCCAGATCGGGCAACCTGAGACCCCTTCGAGCCCCCGGCCAGCGCCGGGGGCTCTGCATTTCCGCAGGGGGTGCGACTGTGGTGTTCTGCCTGCATGGGGCCATGGGCCCGCCGGCAGGCGTCGATCAGAAATCCAGCTGTTCCACGCTGATGTGCATCGCTTCGGCTACGCGTACAAGCGTGGCTTTGCGCGGGCGGCCGGCGACCTCCATCTGTGCATAGGCGGCCTGGGTGACGCCCATGCGCGCGGCGACTTCAGCCTGGGTCAGACGCAGATGTTCGCGCCATGCCTTCATCGGGCTCGCGCCGTCCACGGTGGCGCTGACCACCTCGTTCGGGATCAGGTCGTTGCGATGGGCGTACTTGCGCAGGAACAGGTCGTAGGGCATTACGACGAACGCGGGATTGCCATCGGCGCCCTTGATGGTCTGGATGTCAGTAGGTGTGTTCATCGCGTTTCTTGACCTCTTCGATGCTGACGATCTCGACAAGGCTGTCGTGATTGAACAGGACGCGGTAGTTGCCGACCCGAAGCCGATAGTCGCAGGGATGGTGGATCAATGCCTTGATGCCGGTGCAGTCCGGGAAACGGGGCAGCTTGGTGGAGACGGCGTCGCGGATGTCGGCCTGTGCTTTGCGGTCCAGCTTGCGAAGCTGTCTGGCGGCTCTGGCTGTCCATAGCACGGAGTTCATGAGGGGTGAATATAAGAATTAAATAAGTATTGTCAAGCCGGCCTCCGAAACGGCTCCTTGCTCCCTTATTACAGCGTGCGGCTGATGGTGAAGCTGCCGAACACCGGCCGCTCCTTCTGCCCCTCGAACTCGCGGGTGCGGTGGTAGCGGGCCAGCGCGAACTTCCACTTGCCGCGCATCACCGCCACGCCGTAGCCGATGTCGCCCACGAACGGGCGCTTGTCCACGTTGTGGCTGTGGCGGAAGGTATTGCCGTCCAGGGTGATGTCGCGCAGCACCCAGCGCGCGTCGGTGGTCAAGAACAGGTGCGTCGACCAGCCCGGCGCGCGGCCGGCGCGGGTCGGCGCGGTGTTCTCGCCGGCCGGGCGCATCGGCGAACTGCCGAAATCGTCGGGCAGCTTCCAGCCCAAACGCACCTCGGTGCCGGCATTGGCGTAGGTCGCCAGGTTGCCGACCGCGCCGCCCCAGTGGCTGATCGCATCCCAGCCCCAGCCGCCGGGGGCACTGGCCGGCCAGCGCCGCATGCGCTCGTGCAGCAGCCGGAACACCGGCTCGTCGCGCAGCTGGTGCTTCCAGCCCATGAACTTCTCGTCGTGCAGCACGCTGTGCACCGCGTCCTGCACCTGCCTGCCCTGCGCCGACGGGCCGACCATGCCCACCGCCAGCTGGGTGGTACGCAGCCGGTCGCCGTTGCGCGCGTTGTAGCCGAAATTGGCCAGCAGCACGCCGGCATACGGGCGGTCGTCCTCGATCAGGTCGGTGCGGGTGCTGTCGGTCGGCGTGAACAGGCCCTGGCCGATGCTGAAGATCATGTTCTGCTGCTCGAACCCGCCCGGCTGCAGCCGCTCCAGGTGGCGGTTGATCCAGCGCGCCGGCGCCGGCAGGCAGGGATCGTCGGTGTAGTCGGCCAGGTTGGGCGAAACAAAGGTCAGCATCGCGCCGTTCGTGTAGCCCTGGTCCTGGTGGGCGCCACCGAACAGGTCGTTGTCGACGCGGAAATTGACGGCGGGCGGATGGTCGCGCAGGGCGCTGCCGGTGCAGGTGTCGGGGCGGGTGGTCGCGGCGTGGGCGTCATCGTTGCCGAAGAGCGCCAATGCCAGGGCCAGGGGCAGCCAGGGGCGGATATCCATCCACTCGGATCCGGTTCGGGGGAGGTGCGCGCAGCTTACCGGCCGGTAGCGCATGGACGCAGTGAGGACCGGCGGATCACATCGTTGCAGTGCCGCGGACCGCCGCCGGGGCGGGGATGCGGCGGCCGCAAACCGTGACGGACGGAGGTTGGAAACCGTCATGGCCCTGCGGTAGCATCGCCGCCGACGCTCCGCGCTTGCCAGTACTGGCTGCCCGCAAGGACCAGGACCTGTCGCCGGGTTTTCAGACCAATGGAACGCGCCTCCGAGGCGCAGGTTAATGGGGAATACACAGCTATGCGTAATGTCTTTTCGCCGTTGATGGCGGCTGCCCTGACCGTGGGCATCGCCGCGGTCGTGTCCAGCCAGCCGGCACAGGCAGCGTTCAAGAACACCGGCACCCGCGCGCAGGAACAGCGCAAGCAGGCCACGGCCGAGCTTCCGGTCTGCCAGCGCCCGATCGGCACCATCTCGGTGATCGAGCCCGAAGACGCCACCAACTGGTGGACCGGCCAGCAGCTGCCGGCCCCGTCGCGGCTGATCAAGGTGTTCGTCAACCGCTCGCGCTGCTTCACCCTGGTGGACCGCGGCGCCGGCATGGCCGCCGGCCAGTTCGAGCGTGAGCTGGCCGCCAGCGGCGACCTGCGCGGCCGTTCCAACGTCGGCAAGGGCCAGATCAAGGCCGCCGACTACGTGATGATCCCGGACCTGGTCTCGCAGAACAGCGACGCCGGCGGCAACGCCATCGGCGGCCTGCTGGGCGGGCTGATCGGCGGCAAGGCCGGCGCGATCGTCGGCGGCCTGAACTTCCGCAGCAAGACCGCCGACGTGGTGCTGACCGTGACCGACGTGCGCTCTTCCGAGCAGGTTGCGATCTCCGAAGGTTCGGCCCGCAAGAGCGACGTCGGCTTCGGCGCCAGCGGCGGCCTGTTCGGCGGCGGCGGCTTTGGCGCGGCCGGCGTGGGCGGCTACGCCAACACCGAGATCGGCCAGGTCATCACCATGGCCTACCTGCAGGCCTATACCGACATCGTCGCCCAGCTCGGCGGCCTGCCGGAGAACGCCTCGGCGGCCAACGCCCAGCAGGCGGTGACGGTGACCCGTCCGGGCCGCCTGCTGGCCAACGCCAAGGGCACCGGCGCGCCGGTGCGTTCGCTGGACCCGGGCATGATGCTGTACCCGACCGGCAACAAGGAAGGCGTGATGTGGGAGGTCGAGGACGAGCTGGGCAACAAGGGATGGGTGTCTTCCACCCTGCTGGAGCTGTCCAAGTAAGCGCGCCGTGCCGGCCGCGGCCGGCACGCCCGGGGCAGGTCCGGCCGCCGGCCGGCACCGATCACGGGCAGACAACGCAGCTTTCCGCGAAAGGGCCGCCCGCAGCGGCCCTTTCGCCGTTGCGGACCTTGGGTTTGCCGGCCCGCGCCCCGATAATGGCGGGCATGGAAATCAAGTCCGACAACCCCGAACACGGCTTCCAGTTTCCCGGCACCTTCGAGTTGAGCGCCATGGGCGCGGCCAACATCGGGCTGGAGAGCGAGCTGCCGCGGCTGCTGCTGCAGGCTGGCGTGGATGTGCTCAACGAGCGCATTAGCTGGAAGCATTCGTCCAACGGCAAGTACGTGTCCGTGCGCATCGCCTTCAAGGCCGACAGCCGCGAGCAGTACGACGCCGCCCACGAAGCCCTGCGCAACCACCCGGAAGTGAAGTGGACGCTGTAGGCGCCTGCCCGGCCGATGCCGGGCGCGCCGCCAGGGTCCGCCCGGCGACGCTGCGCGACCTCGGCCGCCAGGCCTACGAGCCGGTCTGGCACGCGATGCAGCGCTTCACCGACGCGCGCGACGACGCCACCACCGACGAGCTGTGGGTGGTCGAGCACGACCCGGTGTTCACCCTGGGCCAGGCCGGCAAGGAAGAGCACGTGCTGGCGCCGGGCGACATCCCGGTGCTGCACGTGGATCGCGGCGGCCAGGTGACCTACCACGGCCCCGGCCAGATCGTGGTCTACCCGCTGCTGGACCTGCGCCGGCTCGGCATCGGCGTGCGCGATTACGTGTGCCGCATCGAGCAGGCCATCATCGACACGCTGGACGAGTGGAACATCGTCGCCGAACGCCTGGAAGGCGCGCCGGGCGTCTATGTCGGCGGCGCCAAGATCGCCGCGCTCGGCATCCGCGTGCGCCGCGGCTGCAGTTTCCACGGCCTGGCCTTCAACGTCGGCCTGGACCTGGAGCCCTTCCACCGCATCAATCCCTGCGGTTATGCCGGGATGCAGGTGACCTCGGTGCTAGACTTGGGCGGTCCTTCGGGCATCGAGGCGGTCAAGCCGGTGCTGCTGTCCCATCTGGCCCGGCAGTTCGGACTGGACCTGCACGACGATCCCGGATTGCCCGACCTGACCATGCGGCCCTGACGCCGCCGGAACGCCATGAACGAATCCACCAGCCGCTCCATTCCCCTGCAGGTCGTGCAGGGCGACACTCCGTCCGCGCCGCTCCAGGCCGGTGCCAAGCAGCTCGGTGGCGACAAGATCAACCGCTCGCCGGTGCAGTTCGCCGACGCGCCGGTGCTGCGCAAGCCCTCGTGGATCCGCGTGCGCATCCCCTCCGGCAACGCCGTGCAGCAGCTCAAGGCCAAGCTGCGCGAGAACCGGCTGGTGACGGTGTGCGAGGAGGCCAGCTGCCCGAACATCCACGAGTGCTTCGGCCACGGCACGGCCACCTTCATGATCCTCGGTGAGGTCTGCACCCGCCGCTGCTCGTTCTGCGACGTCGCCCACGGCCGGCCGAAGCCGCCGGACGCCGCCGAGCCGCTGCACCTGGCGCAGACGGTCAAGGACATGGGCCTGAAGTACGTGGTGGTCACCAGTGTGGACCGCGACGACCTGCGCGACGGCGGCGCCGGCCATTTCGTGGACTGCATCAGCGCCATCCGCGAGTTCAGCCCCGGCACCCGGATCGAGATCCTGACCCCGGATTTCCGCGGCAAGGGCCGCATGGAGCGCGCGCTGGAGATCCTGGCGGTCAGCCCGCCGGACGTGTTCAACCACAACATCGAGACCGTGCCGGACCTGTACCGCAACGTGCGCCCGGGCGCGGACTACCAGTGGTCGCTGACCCTGCTGCAGAAATTCAAGGCGCAGCATCCGTCGATCCCGACCAAGAGCGGCATCATGCTCGGCCTCGGCGAAACCCTGGAACAGGTGCAGGCCACCCTGCGCGACCTGCGCGCGCACGACGTGGAAATGGTCACCATCGGCCAGTACCTGCAGCCCACGCCGCACCACCACCCGGTGCTGCGCTACTGGACGCCCGAGGAATACAAGGCGCTGGAGGACTACGGCTACGCGCTGGGCTTCCACCACGTCGCCTCCGGCCCGATGGTGCGCTCGTCCTACCACGCCGACCGGCAGGCCGCCGGCGCTGGCGTCAGCTGAGACGCCGCGCCGCCCCCAGGCCCGCCTTGTTTGAAGGGCGCTGGAGAGGAGGGCGGCGGCAGATGGATGCATGGCAAGGCGGCGCCCGTATTGGGTGCCCTGATGCCAGCTTGTGGCCGCCGCCTCGCGCGGCCCACAGCCTGCATCTTCGGCGCCCCGATCCAAGGGCTTCCTCCCGCTGTCATTTCCGCGACCCAAGCCGTGGCGAGCCCCTAGGCCCCGGCCGTTCACCCGTCGCCACGGTTCAGCCTGCGGCCCTCTGCCAGGGCAGCACGGCGCCTGCTTTTCGTCCGCCGCCGGCCCGGTTCACGTCCCGCTACAGTGGGGCGGCTAGGCTGTGGGCGGCCCGGATGACAAGCGCTGCAACTTCCGGCACTGTCCCGTTGTCCGAGTCATCCGCAGTCTTCCCCCATCGCCCGGCGCCACGAGTACCTTGATGAACTACCGAGTTCCCGCTTTCCTGCTGGCCTTCGCGCTGACCGCGCCGGCCGCTCTGCTGGCGCGCGCCGACAGCCAGGCGCTGCCGTCCACCGCGACGGTCGACCAGGCGACCACCTCCAAGCTCGTGTACGGGCTGCTGTCCGACAGCCGCTACGCCTACCGGCCGCGGCCGCTGGACGCGGCGACCTCGCAGGACGTGTTCAAGCGCTACCTGGAGTCGCTGGACAGCGGCAAGCAGTTCTTCACCCGCGAGGACGTGGACCGCTTCGCGCCGCTGGCCGCGCAGGCCGGCACGGCGATCCGCACCGGCGAGCTGGACCCGGCGTTCCAGGTGTTCGCGGTCTACCGCCAGCGCGTGACCGAGCGCGTGGCCTACGCGCGGCGCCTGCTGAAGCAGGAACCGGATTTCACCACCCGCGAGCGTTTCGACTACGACCGCAAGGACGTGCCGTGGGCGACCAGCGCCGAGCTGGACGACCTGTGGCGCAAGTCGGTGAAGAACGACTGGCTGCGGCTCAGGCTGGCCGGCAAGCAGGCCGCGGACATCCGCAAGACCCTGGACAAGCGCTACGCCACCCTGCTCAAGTCGGTCAACGAGGTGAAGGGCGAGGACGTGTTCTCGTTCTTCATGAACGCCTACACCCGCGCGGTCGATCCGCATACCGACTATTTCACCCCGCGCACGGCCGAGAACTTCAACCAGGCCATGTCGCTGTCGCTGGAAGGCATCGGCGCGCAGCTGCAGCGCCAGGACGACGTGGTGGTGATCCGCGAGATCATCGCCGGCGGCCCGGCCTCGGTGGACGGCACGCTCAAGCCGGGCGACCGCATCGTCGGCGTGGGCCAGGGGCGCTCGGGCCAGATCGAGGACGTGATCGGCTGGCGCATCGACGACGTGGTGGCCAAGATCCGCGGCGCCAAGGACACCCAGGTGCGGCTGGAATTCATCCCCGCCGCCGAAGGCCTGGACGGCAAGCACCGCATGGTGACGCTGACCCGGCAGAAGGTGCGCCTGGCCGAGCAGGCCGCCAAGGGCGAGACCATGACCATCCCGGGCGCCGCCGGCGAGCCCCAGCGCCGCATCGGCATCGTCAAGCTGCCGACCTTCTACCAGGACTTCGAGGGCCGGCGCCGCAACGCCGCCGACTACGCTTCGGCCACCCGCGACGTCGCCCGCCTGCTGGCCGGCTTCAAGGCCGACAAGCTCGACGGCGTAGTGCTGGACCTGCGCAACAACGGCGGCGGCTCGCTGGACGAGGCCATCGAACTGACCGGGCTGTTCATCGAGCAGGGCCCGGTGGTGCAGGTGCGCGAATCCGGTGGCCGCGTCACCGTCAACAGCGACCGCAACCCGGCCGTGGCCTGGGACGGCCCGCTGGCGGTGCTGATCAACCGCGGTTCGGCCTCGGCCTCGGAGATCTTCGCCGGCGCCATCCAGGACTACGGCCGCGGCCTGGTGATCGGCGAGACCACCTTCGGCAAGGGCACCGTGCAGAACGTGGTGCCGCTGGACCGCTGGCCGGCCAGCGAGAAGGAGCGCTTCGGCCAGGTCAAGCTGACCATCGCCCAGTTCTTCCGCGTCAGCGGCTCGTCCACCCAGCACAAGGGCGTGGTGCCGGACCTGGCCTTCCCGGCCAGCGTCGACGCCAGCGAATTCGGCGAGAGCACCTACGACAACGCGCTGCCGTGGACCCGCATCGCCGCCGTGCCGCACACCCAGTACGGCAACTTCGCGCCGATCCTGCCCAGGCTCCAGACGCGCCATGCCGCGCGCATCCAGAGCGACCGCGAGTTCAAGTGGTGGGAAGAGGACGTGCAGCAGTTCCGCACCGAGGCGGCCAAGAAGTACGTCTCGCTGAACGAGGCCGAGCGCCGCGCCGAGCGCGACAGGCAGGACGCGCAGCGCAAGCAGCGCCAGGACGTGCGCAAGGAGCTGGGCCTGCCGCTGGACCCGCTGGCCGACGACGGCAACGACGACGGCCTGACCGGCAACGAGCGCGACATCGTCAAGGACGCCGCGCGCGAGAAGGCCGCCGAGAAGCGCCCCGACCCGCTGCTGAAGGAATCGGCCTCGATCCTGGCCGACGCGGTGAACCTGCTGGAGAAGGACCGCCCGTTGTCGGCGCAGGTGCTGCCGCAGTCCACCGGCCCGGGCCGCTGGGCCGACTGAGCGCCCGGAAAACGGCGCTCCATCCTGTCCACGCGCCGTCAGCGTTCCTCCACGCTGGCGGCGTTATGCTTGGCGCCTTCCCGATCGTGGAGGTGCCATGCACGGGCCTTCTTTCCGCATGCTGCTGGTCCTGGCCTGCGCCGCCGCGGCCGGTTGCGGCAACCGCGCCGCCGACAGCACGCTGGTGCGCGAATCGTTCGATTCCGGCGACACCTATACCCGCGATGTCGACGCCACGCCCGCGCAGGCCTGCGAGGCCGCGCGCCGCGCGCTGCTGGGGCAGGGCTACGCGATCACCCGCGCCGGCGCCGACAGCGTCGAGGCCAACAAGAATTTCCAGCCGGAGGAAGAGCTGCACGAGCAGCTGGTGCTGCGCGTGTCCTGCGCGCCGCGCGGCGACGGCGGCGCGCAGGTGTTCGCCAGCGCGGTGCAGGACCGTTACGCGCTGAAGAAGTCGCCGACCTCGGCCAGCGTCGGCGTCGGCGCGCTGGGCTCGGTGTCGCTGCCGTTCGGCGGCAAGGACGATTCGCTGGTGCGCGTGGCCAGCCGCACGGTGCAGGATGCGCAGTTCTACCGCCACTTCTTCGAACGCCTGCGGCAGTACCTGGCGCCGGTGGCGACAGCGCCCGGGGACGGCGCGCGGTGATACGCGCCTCCCGTGTCCCGGCCTGGCTGGCGGGGTGCGCGCTGGCGCTGCTGGGCCTGCCGTCGCCGGCACCGGCCGCGGACCACGCCTCCTGTGTGCTGCCGCTGCTGCAGCGGCTCGGCTGGCAGGTGCGGGAAACCGCGGCCGACGCGCCCGCGGTCCATGGCGGCGAACCCTGCCGGCGCGCCTCGCTGGACGACGCGCGCCGGCACGGCGACCTGCGCGCCGACGTCCCCCGCGGCTATGACGATGCGCGGCGCGCGGACTTCTACCGCGGCCTGCTCGACGACCCGGCGACGCTGTGCGCCTACGCGTTCCGGCTGGGCGATGCCGCGCGCCGCGCCGCCACCCGGCTGCAGGACAACCGCGGGTATCGGTTCTCCGCACTGCAGCTGGGCTGGATCGGCTTCGGGCTCCGCGGCGCCCGCGCGCAGGGCTGGCAGCGCTTCCGCAGTTTCGGCCGCGGCTACGCGCCGGACGGTTCCAATTCCGCCGCGATCGAGGCGTTCTACAGCGGCCACGTGCGTTCGGAGTGCGGCGTCGGCCGCCAGGTCGCGCAGCTGGCCACGCAGCGCGAGCTGTACGGCGATGCCGGTTTCGACCGCGAGTTCGCGCCGGGCGAGCTGTCCATCGGCACCTTCCTCACCCTGCACGACACGCCCAGCATCCTGCTCGGCGCCAACGCCGGCGAGTTTTTCGCCGACGGCAAAGCGGTGCGCACCGCGCGCCTGGGGCGGCAGGCGTTCATGGGCGTGCCCGGCTTCATCGAGCATGTGTTCGACAAGGGCCACCTGGACGACATCAACAACCAGGCCGAGAACTTCGTCATCGTCGACGTGAGCGAGGAAGCTGCGGAGGCGCTGGCGCGGCACGGCGGCTTCGTCCATTACGACGATCTCAACCGGCGCCTGTGGGAGCTGTCGCGGCGGATGCCCGACGGTGGCGGGCGCTATTTCGAGCGGCTGCTGCACGAACGCGACCCGGCGCTGCGCGCGGCGTTGCCCGAAGCGCAGCGGCCGCTGCTGGCGCAGATGGACGGACTGCTCGCCGATCCGGTCTACCGCGGGCTGATGCTCTACGTGCACCCCAAGGGCATCCGCCCGCTGGGCTATCACATCGCGCGCCTGCTCGACCGCAACCCGCGCACGCCGTACAGCATCGACCTGGCCCTGCACAATCTGCACACCACGCTGTTCCGGCGCTGGCTGCAGGCGCAGCTGCGCGACTGCGCGGCGCAAACCGCATACATCGACCAACGAGGTGGAACATGGAACTGGGCATGATCGGGCTGGGGCGCATGGGCGCCAACATGGCGCAGCGCCTGCACCGCGGCGGCGTCGCCGTGACCGGCTTCGATCCGGGGCAGGAAGCGCGCGAGCGGTTGGCCGCCGCCGGCGTGGCGACGGCCGTGACACTGGAGGCGCTGGTACAGGCACTGCCGGCGCCGCGCGTGCTGTGGCTGATGGTGCCGGCCGACGTGGTCGACCCGGTGCTGGAACAGCTGCTGCCGCTGCTCTCGCCAGGCGACCTGGTGGTGGATGGCGGCAACTCCTGGTACCGGGAATCGCTGCGCCGCGCGCAGCGCTGCGGGCAGGCGCAGGTGGCCTTCGCCGACTGCGGCACCAGCGGCGGCGTCTGGGGCCTGCAGGAAGGCTACTGCCTCATGCTGGGCGGCGAGGCCGATGCGATGGCACGGTTGCGGCCGGCGCTGGAGGCGCTGGCGCCCGCCGCCGATCGCGGCTGGGCGCATGTCGGGCCGGTCGGCGCCGGGCATTTCTGCAAGATGGTCCACAACGGCATCGAGTACGGAATGATGCAGGCCTACGCCGAAGGCTTCGCGCTGATGGAAAAAAAGCGGGAGTTCGAGCTGGACCTGGCGCAGGTGGCCGATGTGTGGCGCCACGGCAGTGTGGTGCGTTCCTGGCTGCTCGACCTCGGCGCCGAGGCGCTGCAGCGCAACCCGCGGCTGGAAGGCATCGCCCCGTACGTGCAGGATTCCGGCGAAGGCCGCTGGACGGTGCGCGAGGCGATCGACCTGGACGTGTCGGCGCCGGTGATCACGCTCTCGCTACTCGAACGCCTGCGCTCGCGCGAATCCAATTCCTTCGCCGACCGCGTGCTGGCGCAGATGCGCAGCGGTTTCGGCGGGCATGCGGTCAAGGCGGCCAACGATGGTGCGTGAACAGGCCGATGGGAGGCGCGGGACGATGAAGACGACGGGTCTGGCGTGCGTGTGGGGCATCGCGTTGTCCTGCCTGCTGGCGGCACTGCCGCTGCAGGCGCAGGAAGCGGCGCCGCCGCAGGATCCGGTGCTGCCGGCGCCGCCGGAAGCGGGCGTGTCCGGGCGGATGAGCGATGCCTGGATCACCACGCGCATCCGCGCGGCGCTGGTGCCGCTGCAGCGCGACGGCGCCGCGCAGGTGCGGGTCGCCACCCTCGAGGGCATGGTCACCCTGGAAGGCCAGGTCGCGGACAGGGTCACCCGCGACGCAGTGGTGGCCGCCGCCGCGGGCGTCAGGGACGTGCGCGGCGTGGACGCGCAGGCACTGCTGGTCGGCACTGCGATGGTGCCTTAATGCGGCCGCGCGTGGCCTGCGTTCACTCCGCCGGTGAATCGTGCAATGCTTGTGGGCCGACCCGCGCGCGTGCGGCGGATTCGTGTATTCCGGCGTTGCCGCGGTTCATGCGGCCGGGCGTGCATTGCCGGACGCCGCGGCGGCCGTTCCCGTCACATGGCAAGGAATGAGGATGGCTTATCGATTCACCGACGAGGGATGGGATCGCTGGCGTTTCGCCGGCCTGGGGCTGGCCGCGCTGCTGATCATCGTGGTGCCGTCGCTGCTGCTGCTGCAGCTTTCGCGCGACAGCATCAACGCCGCCAACTGGGTGTCGCATACCCAGGCGGTGGGCGCGCGGCTCTACGTGCTGCAGGCGGACATCCGCGACGTGGAGTCGGCGGCCCTGACCCTGTCCAAGGGCGTGGAGTCGGACGCGCTGCGGCAGCGCCTGCGCCGCGCCGACAGCATAGGCGTCACGCTCGCCGAACTGTCGAACCTGGTCAGCGACAGCCCGGAGCAGCTGGTGCGCATCGGCCGCATCACCTCGATGCTGGAACGGCGCATGGCGCTGGCCAAGCAGATCGCCGGCAGCGTCGATTCGCCGCGCCAGCGCGAGCTGATCGAGGAAATGACCTTCAGCTATCCGATCCGCGACATCGTGGTGGAACTGCAGCGCCACGAGGATGAGCTGCTGGGCAAGCGCGTGGCCGCGGCGCAGCGGCAGCAGCGCCTTTCCACCATCGTCACCTGGAGCACGCTGGCCGCGCAGCTGCTGCTGCTGGGCCTGGTGCTGTGGCTGCTGAAGCGGCAGATCGGCCGCCGCACCCGCGCCGAACAACGCCTGCTGCAGGCCAGCGCCCGCGCCAGCGCGGTGCTGCAGACCGTGCGCGAACCGATCGTGCTGCTCGACAGCGAGCAGCGCATCGTGCTGCACAACGCGGCCTTCAGCGAGCTCTACGGCGCCGAGGATGACGCGGTCAACGGCCAGCTGCTGCAGTCCGTCGGCGAAGGCGCCTGGGCCGACGCCATCATCCGCCAGCGCCTGGCCGACGTGCTGCTGCGCGGCCGCGAGCTGTGGGACTACGAACACGAGCAGCGCGGCGTGGACGGCGTGGTCCGGATCATGCTGATCAACGCCCGGCGCATGCCGTTGCCGGATACGGAAGACGAAGTGGTGCTGATGACGGTCAGCGACGTCACCCTGCAGCGCGCCGTGCAGCAGCGGGTGGAGGAGCTCAACCGGCAGCTGGAAGGCAAGGTCGAGCAGATGGCCGAGGTGAACCGCGAGCTGGAAGCGTTCAGCTATTCGGTCTCGCACGACCTGCGCGCGCCGCTGCGGCACGTGGCCGGCTTCTCCGACAAACTGGTCCGGCACCTGGGCGAGGGCGCGGACGACAAGTCGCGCCACTACCTGCAGGTCATCGGCGAATCGGCGCGGCGCATGGCGGCGCTGATCGACGACCTGCTGGTCTATTCCCGGCTCGGCCGCGGCGCGATGCGCATGCAGGCGGTGGACATGCAGTCGCTGGTGGCCGACACCCGCTCGCTGCTGGATTCCAACCTGCAGGCCGAGGCCGGCGTCGACGGCAAGGCGCGCGAGGTCGAGTGGAACATCGGGCCGCTGCCGGTGCTGGTGGCCGACGAGAACATGATGCGCCAGGTGTGGCTGAACCTGCTCGGCAATGCGGTGAAGTACACTGCCGGCCGCGAGCCCGCGGTCATCGATGTGTCCGCGCGCCAGCTGCCCGACGGCAGCCAGCAGTTCACGGTACGCGACAATGGCACCGGTTTCGACATGCAGTACGCCGGCAAGCTGTTCGGCGTGTTCCAGCGGCTGCACAAGGCCAGCGATTACCCGGGCACGGGCATCGGCCTGGCCAGCGTGCGCCGCGTGCTTACCCGCCATGGCGGCCGGATCTGGGCCGAGGCGCAGGTCGACCAGGGCGCCACGTTCCATTTCATTCTTCCCCCCCCTGCGCCCGAGGCGCACAGCTGAGGTCCACCCGCATGAGTCCGCTCCGTACCATCCTGCTCGCCGAAGACAGCCCCGCCGACGCCGAGATGGCGATCGACGCGCTGCGCGATGCGCGCCTGGCCAATCCCATCGTGCACGTGGAGGACGGCGTGGAGGCGATGGACTTCCTGATGCGGCGCGGCGCCTTCGCCAACCGCGAGGAAGGCCTGCCGGCGGTGCTGCTGCTGGACATCAAGATGCCGCGCATGGACGGCCTGGAAGTGCTGCAGCGCATCCGCGGCGACGAGGAGCTCAAGCGCATGCCGGTGGTGATCCTGTCGTCCTCGCGCGAGGAGAGCGACCTGGCGCGCAGTTGGGACCTGGGCGTGAACGCCTACGTGGTCAAGCCGGTGGACGTGGACCAGTTCTTCAACGCGGTCAAGACGCTCGGCACTTTCTGGGCGGTCATCAACCAGGCGCCCGACCAGGAGTAAGGCCCCATGCCCAACAAGGGAGCGCCGTTGGGTCCCCTGCGCATCCTGCTGGTGGAGGACTCACCCGAGGATGCGGAACTGCTGTGCGACCAGATGCTCGAGGCCGGCCTGGAGGGCAGCTTCGAGCGGGTCGACAGCGAAGCGGAGATGCGCGCGCTGCTGGCGCGGTGGACGCCGGACATCGTGCTTTCCGACCTGAGCATGCCGGGCTTCTCCGGCTACCAGGCGCTGCGCATCCTGCGCGAGCTGCATCCGCAGGTGCCCTTCATCTTCGTCTCCGGGACGATGGGTGAGGAAACCGCGGTGCAGGCCCTGCACGAGGGCGCCAACGACTACATCATCAAGCACCTGCCGGCGCGGCTGCCGTCGGCGGTGGCGCGCGCCGTGCGCGAGGCGCGGCGCGAGATGGAACGGCTGCGGGTCGAGGACGAGCTGATGCGCGCGCAGCGGCTGGAAAGCCTGGCGCTGCTGGCCGCCGGCCTGAGCCACGACCTGCGCAACATCCTGCAGCCGCTGCTGATCGTGCCGGACCTGATCCGCGACCGCAGCGACGACCCCAAGGTGGTGCGGCTGGCCGACGTGATCGCCGAATGCGGCAGGCGCGGCCACGAGATGGTCGAGTCGATGCTGTCCTTCGTGCGCGGTTCGCGCCTGCCCAGCGAACGCATCGTGCTGCAGCGCCTGTTCCAGGCGGTGGGAATGCTGCTCAAGAGCAGCCTGCCGGGCAATGTCGACCTGCACCTTGAGGTGCGCGACGACCGCCTGGCGGTGGAGGGCAACTACACCGAGCTGCAGCAGGTGCTGCTCAACCTTGCGCTCAACGCGATCCAGGCCATGCCCGACGGCGGGCGCCTTAGCCTGCTGGCCGAACGGGTGGCCACTACCGACGGCGAGCGCCTGTGCATCCGCGTGCAGGACGAAGGCATCGGCATGGACGAGGCGACGGTCGACCGGCTGTTCAGCCCGTTCTTCACCACCAAGGCCAGCGGTACCGGGCTGGGGCTGGTTTCGTGCAAGCGCATCGTGGAAAGCCTGGACGGCACCATCTCCGTTTCCAGCCGCCCGGGCGAGGGCACCCGCTTCGACCTGCTGCTGCCGCTGCACGCGGCGGCGGTGGAGCGCGAGGACGGCGCGATGCCGGCGGTACCGGCGGGCCGGGGCCAGCGGATCCTGGTGGTCGACGACGAGGCCACGCGCCTGTCGCTGCTGGGCAACGCGCTGGCCAGCCAGGGCTACCGGCTGCGGCTGGCGGCCGACGGCGCCGCGGCGATGCGCCACCTGCAGGAAGCCGGCATGCCGGACGTGGTGCTGGTGGACAGCGGCATTCCGCTGCTGTCCGCCGGGCAGCTGCTGACCGAGATGCAGGACATGGGCTACCGCGGCCCGGCGATCGTGCTGGAAGAGAACGGCAACGAGGCGTTCGCCGACGGCCTGGCGCCGTCGGGCATCAGCGTGCACGTGCTGCCGCGCCCGCTGGAGATGCAGCGCGTATTCCGCGCCGTGGCCGACGCGCTGGGCACGGGGTAGGAAGCCAGGAACCAGTGGAGAGGAACCAGGAACCAGGGAGAGCGCAAGCAGGAGCGTGAGCATGGGTTGTTGCCGCTGCCTTTACTCGTTCCTGGTTCCTCTCCACTCGTTCCTGGCTCAAAGCCCTATCATGTGCGTCCCGATTCCGCGGCGCGCCGCGACCCACCCGACCCGATGACGACCGTCCTACTGAGCCTGGGCAGCAACCTGCGCCCGCAACACCATCTGCAGGCGGCGGTACGGGTACTGCGCGAGCGCTTCGGGCAGATTGCCGTTTCCCCCGCGTACCGCACGCCGGCGGTGGGCTTCGACGGTCCGGATTTCCTCAACAACGCGGTGATGCTCGACACCGACCTGCCGCTGGCGGAACTGGACGACTGGCTGCACGCGGTCGAGGACGCGCACGGCCGTGACCGCAGCGGGCCGCGTTTCAGCGACCGCACCCTGGACATCGACGTGGTGTATTACGGCGACCTGGTGGTGGAAGGCCCGGGCCACCTGCGCATTCCCCGGCCCGAACTGAAGCACGCCTTCGTGCTCAAGCCGCTGGCCGACATCGCGCCGGACTTCGTCGACCCGGTCCGCGGCCTCAGCCTGCGGCAGATGTGGCAGGCGCACCCGCAGCACGGCGATGCGTTCGACATCGTGGACCTGTAGATGCGCACCCGCAGGAGCGCACCGTAGGAGCGCACTTCAGTGCGCGAAAGGGCTTGCAGGCAGATCCTTCCGCGGCAGCCTGCGAGTGTGGGATTCACCGGTGAAGCCCCATCGCGCACTGAAGTGCGCTCCTGCAGCGGCTCCTACGTCAGCGTGCGCCCGCCATCCAACCGCAGCGTCTGCCCGGTGATGTAACCGGCGTCGTCGAGCAGCCAGCGCACCGCCGCGGCGATCTCGTGCGGCGTGCCGGTGCGCGCCATCGGCGTGCGTTCCATCAGTGCCTGCTTGGCTGCCTCGCTCTTGCCCTGTTCCGGCCACAGGATCGCGCCGGGCGCCACCGCGTTCACCCGCACGTGCGGCGCCAGTTCCAGCGCCAGCGTGCGCGTGGTCATCTCCAGCGCGGCCTTGGCCGCCGAATAGGCCGGGTGGTCGCGCAGCGGCTGGCTGGCGTGCAGGTCGGTCAGGTTGACGATGGCGCCGCGCTGCCGGCGCAGGTGCGGCGCCGCGGCCTGGGCCAGGAAGAACGGCGCGCGTGCGTTGACCGCGAACAGCTCGTCCCACTGTTCCACCTGCACCTGCCCGAACGGGGTGGGGAAGAAGTTGGAGGCGTTGTTGACCAGCGCGTCGAGCCGGCCGAAATGCCCCACCACTTCCTCCACCAGCTCCGGCAGCGCCTGCGCGTCGCGCAGGTCGGCCTGCACCGCCAGCACGCTGCCCGGGCGCTCGCTCTCCAGGTCGAAGGCCAGCGCCTGCAGTTCCTCGCCCGACTGGTGCGCATGCAGGGCCAGCCGGTAGCCATGGCCGTGCAGGTGGCGGGCGATGACCGCGCCGATGCGGCGCGCGCTGCCAGTCACCAGGGCCACCCGTTGCGGATCCGTCATCTGCGTTTTCCTCGCTCGGCTATCCTGTGCATTGTCCCCGCAAACCGCCGTCCCATGCATTCCGACCTGCCCCTGCCCGAATCCGACGCGCTGGCCCACAGCGATCAGCTGGCCGCGCACCTGCGCGCGGAGATCCTCGCACAGGGCGGCGCGGTGCCGTTCTCGCGGTTCATGGAGCTGGTGCTTTACGCGCCGGGTTGGGGCTATTACAGCGCCGGCGCCAGCAAGTTCGGCGCCGCCGGCGATTTCGTCACCGCCCCGGAAATGGGCACGCTGTTCGCCGCGGCCACCGCCAACGCGCTGGCGCCGGCATTGCGCGAGCTTGGTACGCAGGCGCGCGTGCTGGAACTGGGCGGCGGCAGCGGCGCGTTCGCCGAGGCCGCGCTCGGGCGCCTGGCCGGACTGGACGCGCTGCCGGCGCGCTACGCCATCCTCGAACCCAGCGCCGACCTGCGCCAGCGCCAGCGCCAGCGCCTGCAGGACGCGCTCGACCCGGCGGTGTTCGCGCGCGTGGAATGGCTGGACCGCCCGTTCGAGGATGAATGGGACGGCGTGCTGTTCGCCAACGAGGTGATCGACGCCCTGCCCACGCCGCGCTTCCTCATCGACGCGGGCGAGGTCTACGAGGAGACCGTCGAACTCGACGGCGAAGGCCGCTTCGTGCGCGGCGCGCAGCCGGCGGACATGCTGCTGTCGGCGGCGGTGCGGCACGTGGAGCGCTACCTGGAGCGTCCCTTCGCCGACGGCTACCGCTCCGAACTGCTGCCGCAGCTGCCGTACTGGATCCAGGCGGTGGCCGGCGGCCTGCGCCGCGGCGCCATGCTGTTCGTCGATTACGGTTACAGCCGCGCCGAGTTCTACCAGGACGACCGCCGCGACGGCACCCTGCGCGCGTTCTACCGCCACCGCGTGCACAACGACGTCTACCTGTGGCCGGGCCTGCAGGACATCACCGCCTCGGTGGATTTCACCGCGCTGGCCGAAGCCGGCACCGGCGCCGGCTTCGACCTGGCCGGCTACTGCCACCAGGCCGGCTTCCTGTTCGGCAACGGCATCACCGGCCTGCTCGAGGAAGCCGACGAACGCGCCGACGAAGTCGGGCGCATGCGCCTGCGCGAACAGTTCAAGCGCCTGACCCTGCCCACCGAGATGGGCGAACGCTTCCAGGTGATGGGCTTCAGCCGCGACGTGGACCTATCGGCGGCATTCGCGATGGGCGACCTGACCTGGCGCCTGTGAGGCATACGCTGTTCAAGCCGCTGCGCCACCTGCCGTTCTGGATCGGCCTGTGGGCGCTGGCGGTGCTCGGCGTGATCGTGGTGTGCCTGATCCCCCCGCCGCCATTGCCGTCGCTGCCGGAGAATGGCGACAAGGCCGAGCATCTCATCGCCTATTTCCTGTTGTCGGCCAGCGCCGTGCAGCTGTTCCGCCGCGGCCGCGCGCTGCTGGCCATCGGCCTGGCGCTGGTGGCGGTGGGCGTATGCATCGAATTCGCGCAGGGCGCATTGACCGACACCCGAAGCGCCGACCCGTTCGACGCGCTGGCCAATACCGTCGGCGTGGCGGTGGGACTGGCGACGGCATTCACCCCGCTGCGCGATCTGTTGCTGCGGCTGCAGCCGCGCCGCGAAGCCCGTAAGCCGTAGGAGCGGCTTCAGCCGCGAAAGGCCTGCAGCCAGATCCCGCTTCCCACAGAACCTGCCCCGCAGGTGAGGGCCGAAGGAAATGCCTTCGCGACTGGCGTCACCTTCATGGGGTGCCTGCAGGGGGCATTGACGGCTCTACCGGCAACGCCCCGGGCTTCCTGGAATCCGTCACACGCTTTGAGAGGGTTTGCTCCGAGTGATACCGTGCCATGCAAAGAAGCCGGCACGGGAAATACGACAATGTTTACGCCCCGGCATTACGTGCCGAGATCGCGGACAGGCCATGCGGCGTATGTGGCCGGGATCTCTTGCGAGGTACTCGTGTTGCCGGTCATTGGGCTAGTAGTTTGGGCGCAGCAATGAAGAATGCAGCAGCTCGGGTAGTGGTTCTCTCGACCCTATTGTCAGCTTGCGCTTATGCACCGGTAAAAGATCCCATCTATAGGGGTGAGTACTTCTATAACTTTGAGAGCTCCTATCTCACCCCTAACGGGAAGGACGAAGCATGGTGCATCGACGCTGGCACCATGAGCAAAGCCATGCTCCCCGCAAAGGACACCAATGGCCAATGGGGCATATCCGATGTCGTGGTTCGGGGAAGGCTCGGTCCTGCCGGTAGCTATGGTGGTCTGGGAATGTGCAGGCACGTTCTGTACGTGACTGAGATTGTGGAGGTATCAAACATGCGCGGGCGCGATGGATAGGCAGCCGCCTGACAATTCATTCGAGCAGGCCTTGCTTTGCGAGGCGGCTCGATTCAGGCGCCAAGTCGCAGGAGGAGATTTGATGCACAACGTTCTCTTTGTCTGTGGCAAGAACCGCCTGCGCAGCCCGACGGCGGAGCAGGTGTTCGCGGATTGGCCTGGCGTGGAGACCGCTTCCGCCGGGACAGCCAATGACGCGGACTGTCCTGTTTCGGCCGAGTTGATCGCCTGGGCAGATACCGTGCTGGTCATGGAGGCTGCGCACAGGTCCAAGGTCGCGGCCAGGTTCCGGACTCAACTCCGCGGCAAGCGCATGGCCGTGCTGGGCATCCCCGACCAGTTCGAGTACATGGCTCCGGAGCTCGTCCGGCTGCTCCAACAAAAGGTTCCGCCCTACTTGCCGGGTCGCACGGCAGCGACCTAGTCTGCCGCCTGAAGGTTCATTCATGCCGATGCCGCTTCGTGGCGCGGCTTAATTCAGGCGATACGCGCTGGAGGATTCTATGACGAGCTTTGGGAACTGCTGCAGCGATATGAGAGATGCGATGATATCGCCACCTGAAAAGTTGTTTCGGGTTGAGGAGAACGGTGTCCTGTACCTGGCAGTCGGGTATGCGAACACGGACCAAGGGGTTGGCTGGTTCGACATGGTGGTCCTGTACTGCCCGTTTTGCGGTGCAACTCTCCAGTCCCGCGCGGACATACAGCGCCGTGCCGGAGTCTGACAATTCATTCAAGCCGGTGCTGCCCCGCGGCGCGGTTTAACCCGGGCGTCAGCGACTTGCCAAGGGGCTCTCGCCAATGAAAGTTCTTGTTCTTGCCCTTTTGCTGGCCCCTCCATCCGCTGTAGCGACCGGGCCAGAGACTCCGCTTGCCTGCGAGTCGGGGCCTGTACAGCGCGAATTCGGCAAAGCCACCTGGAACATCTATGCCTGCGCTGATGGCAAATCCATCGTTGTTGTTCCGCTTGCGGCCATGGACGGCGAGTTTGGCTACTTCTTCGTAACGCCGAACGGGGAAGAGGTCGTTGTTGCCGGTGAAGGCTGGGGACGGGAAGCGCCATTCCATCCGGCGTTCCAGCAACTCAAGCAGTTCACGGTTGTAGAGTTGGCGGCTTTGGCCAAGTCTGCAAAAGCGGTTGAGCCGGCGGTGTCACCTGATCCGTGACGCCGCCCAGCAACTCATTCAAGCCGATGCCGCTTCGCGGCACGGCTTAATTAGGCGTGGATCGCATGGATGATGGTGTCGCCCTCTTAGCGTTTTCCTCCGCCTTGTTCCTGCCTTTCGTCATCTATATCGCGGGAAAATTCTCCAGCAGGGTCTCGCTGGTTGCCTATCGGCTTCTTGGCGCGTTCTGCCTTCTGGTAGCTACTGGCTTCTTCGCCTTTGTCGGTTGGTACTTTCTGACAACCGGTCAGCTTGTCTCCCCCGGCAAGTATGGGATTCCAGCCCGTATCGTCGGCCCGGCGGACTCCCCCGGTCTCCGCGTATTCGTCGGTACATTCAACCTTCTCGTTGGCTCGCTGCTTGCGTTTTTTGGGGTGCTGATGCTTCGAGTCGGGCACAAGACGGATTCAAGCCACTCGGGTGAGATCTAGCAATTCATCCGAGCTGATGTCATTTTGCGGCGTGGCTTGATTCAGGCGTCAGGTCTTGTATGGACACCCCTCCGCCGAAGGCGGAGCTAGCGCAGCGTCACTCTGTCCACCACCCACATGTCGGGGCGGAAGTCGCCGCTGAAGCGGATGCACAGCGCTTCGGTCTTCTCGGAGCGGCGCAGCAGCGGCGCGCGCAGGGTGATGAAGCCGTCGGCGTCGGGGTGGGCCGGGAGGGGCGCGGTGGCGATGAGGTCGCCGTCGCAGGAGCCGGCGCGGATGTCGAGTTCGCCGTGCGCGCTGCGCGCCGGCAGGAAGCGGCGGCGGGCGTTCTCTTCCTCGCTCTGGTCGATGATGTAGGGCAGGCGGCCGGCGCGTACTTCAATGCTTTCCGCGCCGGCCATGGGCGCCTGGTCCCAGCGCCAGCACGGTTGCATGAAGGCGACGTTGAACAGGGCGCGCTGGCCATCGTCCTGCACCGTGTCGTCCTGCATGCGCAGCACCGGGCCTTCGGCGATGCAGGGCTGCAGCTGGGCGTTGCCGCGGGTGCGCAGGCTGGCGGCGGTGACGTCGAAACGTTCCGCCGGCTGCAGCGCGGTGCCGTCGGCGAAGGCGGCGGTGCGCAGCTGCACCGGCAATCGCGCCTCGATGGGGCCGGCGTACAGCGGTGAGCCTTGCGTGGGGGCGCTGCCGTCGAGTGTGTAGCGCACCGGGTAGCCGAGCGGATTGGACAGGCGCAGCGTCGCCTTGTCGTGGCCGGCGGGCGCATCGTCCATCAGCACGCGGAACGGCGTGCGTGCGTAGCCGACGCGCAGCGCTTCGTAGCGCCGGGTCCAGGCCGGCAGGCGTTGCAGGAAGCTGGCGTAATCCTTGCGCGCTTTCGGCGTCCAGCCGGTCTCGGCCACCGCCAGCAGGCGCGGGAAGGTGTTGTGTTCGACCGCGGCGAAGCGCACGTCGTCGGTGGTCCACATGTTCGCCTGCAGGCCGAGGATGTGGTGGCGCCGGTCCGCGTCCAGCGCCTCGGGTACCGGTTCGAAGCGGTAGAACTTCTCCATCGGGATCAGCTTCGGGCGGGGCCGGCCGCCGGGTTCGTCCGGGGAATCGGTCTGCAGGTAGTCCAGGTACAGGTTGGCGTTGGGCGACATGACCACGTCGTGGCCCTGGCGCGCCGCGGCCAGGCCGCCTTCGATGCCGCGCCAGGACATCACCGTGGCGTCGGGCGCCAGGCCGCCGTCGAGGATCTCGTCCCAGCCGATCAGGCGCTTGCCGTGCGCATGCACGCTGGTTTCCAGGCGATGGATGAACCAGCTCTGCAGCGCGGCTTCGTCGGCCAACCCGAGTTCGCGCATCCTGGCCTGCACGCGCGGCGACGCCTGCCACTGCGTCTTGATGGCCTCGTCGCCGCCGACGTGGATGTAGGGGCCGGGGAACAGCTGCGCCACTTCGGCGAACACGCCGTCGAGGAAGTCGAACGTGGCGTCGTCCACGTTGAACAGGTTGGCGTGGATGCCGCGGTGCGCCGAGACCGGGATTTCCCGGCCTTCGGTGCCCAGCGCCGGATACGCGGCGATGGCGGCGGTGGCGTGGCCGGGCATGTCGATCTCCGGCACCACGGTGATGTGCAGCGCGGCGGCGTGGGCGACGATGTCGCGGATGTCGTCCTGCGAATACCAGCCGCAGTACCGCGCCGGCTTGCCGCTGGCCGGATCGGTGCCGGCATCGCCGGCGGGTATGCGGCAGCCGCCGACCTGGGTCAACCGCGGATGGCGCTTGATCTCGATGCGCCAACCCTGGTCGTCGGTCAGGTGCCAATGGAACACGTTGAGCTTGTGCAGCGCCATCGTATCGAGCAGCTGCTTCACCTGCGCCGGCGTCTGGAAATGCCGGGCCGAATCCAGCATGTAGCCGCGCCACGGAAAACGCGGCGCATCCTCGATGCGCATCGCCGGCAGCGCCATGCGCGGGCCTTCGCCCTGTGTGAGCAACTGCCACAGCGTCATCGCGCCATGGAACAGGCCGGCTTCGTCGCTGGCGCGGATCGTGATGCCGTCGTCGGCGACGGTGAGCGCATACCCTTCGGCAGGAATGCCGCGGCCCGCCTCGAGATCGAGGCGGACGCCACGGCCCTGGCCATCGGCGATGCGCAGCGGCGCGTGGCCGGCCCTGGCGAGGAAGGCATTGAGCTGCCCGGCCACGCGCATCGCGGCGTCGCCATCGGCATGGATCACGGTGGCGCCGTCCACGCGGAAAGCGGCTGCGCCGGCATCGATCTGCATCGAGGCCGGCAGCGGTATCAGCGAGGGAACGAGCACGTCGTCGGCTCGTGCCTGGTTGCAGGGTGCCAGCAGGAAGAAGGACAGCCACAGCAATCGACGCATCACGGGTATCCGGCAGGACGAAGGCCAACCCGGATTATCCGATGATCGGCTATCGTTGCCCATCGCTTCCCATCTCCCGGATACGCGCATGCATGGATACATGAGAAACCTTCTGCTGTGCGGGCTGCTGTTGGCGGGGACGGCTTCGGCGCAGGCCACCGAGGCGCACGGCAGCGGCCCCGAACCCGGCATCGAAGTGCTGCTGCGCGAGCGCGCCGGCGACCTGAAGGGCAAGCGCATCGGCCTGGTCACCAACATGACCGGCGTGGACCGTGCGCTGCGCAGCGATATCGACCTGCTGGCCGCGCGCGGGGACATCCAGCTGGTGGCGCTGTTCGGCCCCGAACACGGCGTGCGTGGCGACGTGCAGGCCGGTGGGCATGTGGATTCGTCGCGCGACGCGGCCACCGGGCTGCCGGTGCACAGCCTCTACGGCGAGCACCGCGAGCCGACGCCGGCGATGCTGCAGGGCATCGACCTGCTGCTGTTCGACATCCAGGACGTCGGCGCGCGTTTCTACACCTACCCGTACACGCTTGCCAACGTGCTGCGTGCGGCCCGGCGCGACGGCATCCCGGTGTGGGTGCTGGACCGCCCGAATCCGGTCGGCGGGCTCAAGGTGGAAGGGCCGGTGCTGGAGCCTGAGCAGGCCTCGTTCATCGGCATGTTCCCGATCCCGGTGCGCCACGGCATGACCATCGGCGAGCTGGCGCGCCTGTTCAACGGCGAGTTCGGCATCGGCGCCGACCTGGCGGTGGTGCCGATGCACGGCTGGCAGCGCGGCGATGCCGAGCCGGGCGGGGCGATGCCGTGGGTGCCGCCGTCGCCCAACATGCCCACGCGCGATACCGCGCTGGTCTACCTGGGCACGGCATTGCTGGAAGGCACCAACGTCTCCGAGGGCCGCGGCACCACGCGGCCGTTCGAAACCATCGGCGCGCCGTTCGTCGATGCGCGGCAGCTGGCCGACACGCTCAACGCGCTCGACCTGCCCGGCGTGCGTTTCCGGCCGACCGCGTTCACGCCCAGCTTCTCCAAGCACGAGGGCAAGGTCTGCGGCGGCGTGCAGGTGCACGTGATCGACCGCGAGGCGTTCCAGCCGTTCCGCACCGGGCTGGCGGTGGTCAAGGCGCTGCACGACCTGTATCCGGACGCGTTCCGCTTCCAGTCCGACGCGCCGGGCGCGACGGCGGGCTTCTTCGACAAGCTGGCCGGCAATGCCTGGCTGCGCCAGGCGATCGAGCGCGGCGACACGCTCGAGGCGATGCAGGCGCGTTGGCAGCCGGAGCTGCGCCGCTTCGAGGCGGTGCGCGCGCGTTACCTGCTGTATCCCTGAGGCTGTCCTTCTCCCTGCGGGAGAAGGTGCCCGAAGGGCGGATGAGGGGCGGATGCGTCCATGAAGTGAACCATCGTGCTCCGCCTGCCCCATACTCCATCCCCGCCCCGCGCCCCGGCCCATTCCAGCGGCGTGGGCGCTTCAGGGCATGCGCGCCAGTTGCGCGCAAACCCGCTTTCCCACTTCGCAGGAGAAGGGCTTACCGGGCACCGGTCCGCAACGTCACCTGCTGCAATACCCACATTCTTGGCCGTGTGTCGCCGCTGAAGGTCATGCACAGGTCAGCGGTATTGCGGCTGCGTGGGCGCAGCGGCGCGTCCAGCGAGATGAAGCCATCCGCATCCGGCGCTTCCGGCAAGGGCACGGAAGCCAGCACTGGTCCTTCGCAGCCGTCGCGGACCTCGAATTCGCCATGCGCGGCCACCGCCCTGCGGAAGCCACGCTTGGCTTCCTCCTCGCGCAGCAGGCCGAAGTTGTAGGGAATGCGGCCGGCGCGCACCCGGATCGAGGCCACGTCCTGCAACTGCGCGCCTTCCCACAGCCAGCACGGGTTGAAGATGGTCACGTCGAAGTTCGCGCGCGCGCCATCGATCGGGTTGTCGTCCTCCAGCCGCAGCAGCAGGCGGCCGCCCTGCGGGCATTGCGCCAGGGTCTTGTCGGTGCGGGTCAGCAGCGATGCGGCGTCCAGGCTCCATTGGCTGGCCTTATCGGCCACCGGCCTGCCATCGAAGAAGGCGGCGGCCTTCAGATCCGTGGGCACCGGCAGGGTCAGCGGCGCGCGGTAGGCGGGCGACTGCGCCGACGGGGCGGTGCCGTCGGTGGTGTAGCGGATGTCGCCATAGCCCAGCGGATTGGACAGTTCGACGCGGACCTGGTTGCCGGCGCGGTCGTCCTGGCGCTGCATCGCCACCGACAAGGCGGTCTGGCCATAGGCGATGCCGAGCGCCCTGTAGCGCTGCAGCTGCACCGGCAGACGCACCAGGAAATCGTCATAGTCCTTGCGCTGCAGCGGTGTCCACGCAATCTCGGCCAACGCCGCCATGCGCGGGAATAGATTGTGCTGCAGGCGCTCCCAGGTACGTGTGTGCTCGGTCCACATGTTGGCCTGCACACCGATCACGTGCCGGCGCTGTTTGGCCTGCAGCTGTTCCGGAACCGGGTCGAACGCATAGATCTTCTGCATCGAGGTGAACTTGGGCCGGCCCGGCGGTTCGTCCGGCAGGTTGGTCTGCAGGAAGTCCAGATACAGCGTATTGCCCGGCGTCATCACCACGTCGTGGCCGTGGGTGGCGGCCTCGATGCCGCCCTCGATGCCGCGCCATGACATTACCGTGGCCTGCGGCGGCAGTCCGCCCTCGATGATCTCGTCCCAGCCGATCAGCTTGCGGTCGTGTTCTTCCAGGAACGTCTCCAGCCTCTTGAGCATGTGCGACTGCAGGGCTTCCTCGTCCTTGAGGCCGAGCTCGCGGATGTGCGCCTGCACCGCGGGTGAGGCCTGCCACTGGTACTTCACCGCCTCATCGCCGCCGACATGCACGTAGGGGCCGGGGAACAGCTCTATCACTTCGGCCAGGATGTTTTCCAGGAACTGCAGCGTCTCCTCGCGCGGATTGAACAGATAGGGGTTGACGCCCCAGTTGTGCGAAGGCTCGGTCGGGCCATCGACCACGCCGTGCTCCGGATAGGCCGCCACCGCCGCCTGCGCATGGCCAGGCACGTCGATCTCCGGGACGATGGTGATGTGGCGGGCGGCGGCATAGGCCACCACGTCGCGGATCTGCTCCTGCGTGTAGTGGCCGCAATACAGGTTGGGCGTGCCGTCGGCCCTGCGGCCGGCATCGCCCTGCGGCACCCGGCACCCGCCGACTTCGGTGAGTTTCGGGTAACGCTTGATCTCGATGCGCCAGCCCTGGTCGTCGGTCAGGTGCCAGTGGAACGTGTTGAGCTTGTGCGTGGCCATTGCGTCAAGCAGCGCCTTGATCTGCTCCACGCTCCAGAAATGGCGTGCGGAATCAATCATCAGCCCGCGCCATGCGAAACGCGGAGCGTCCTCGATATGCATCGCCGGCAGCGCCACCGCGTTGGCCTGTGGTCCGGCGAGCAGCTGCCACAGCGTCATCGCGCCATTGAAGAGCCCGTGCTCCTCGCCGGCTTCGATGGTGATGCCATCGGTAGCGATGTGCAGCGTGTAAGCCTCCGGCGATGTGCCGGACGGCGCGGGAACGATGCGGAACTCGATGCCCTGACCCTGGCCGTCAGCCAGCCGCAGCGGCGTGGTACTGCCCAGCAGTTCGGTGAATCGTGCGGCCACGCGGCTGGCCGCATCTCCCTGAGCACGGATCATGGTGGTCGCATCGACGACGAAGCGGCCATCGGCCGGCCGGACCACGGCCGGCAACGGAATCAACGGCACGCCCTTTACCTCGGCGGCCGGCATGGCCAGGGGAGGCGCGGTAGAGGACGCGGGCGTGCAGCCGGCGGCCATGGAGAGCGCGGTGAGCAGGGCGGCTGCCAGCGACATGGCGGCGATTCTGTTTCGGATCATCGTGACTCCCTGGAACTGGATGGAAGCGTGGCGGCGCGCGCCACGTTCGGCCGGCGGGGCATGCAAAGCAGGCCGCCGGTCACCACTGTAAAAAAAATCGGGCCTGGAAAAGCTCCAGGCCCGTTGGAGGAGAAAGAACGCAATCGGTATTCCCTGCTGGTGCTCCGCCCTTTAGAAGGCGAAGCGCAGCGAGGCCATGTAGCGGCGGCCGCTCAGGTAGGCACCGCGGGTGAGCTGTTCCACGCCCGAATAGGAGTGGTATTGCTCGTCCAGCAGGTTCATGCCTTCAAGGCCGACGGACAGGTTTTCGTTGATCCTGAAGGCGATCGACGCGTCCAGCGAGGCGTAGTCCATCGTCCACAGCTGGCGGCCGGCGCTGACGTTGGTGAAGTACTTGTCGCGCCAGCCATAGGTGACGCGCGCGGTCCAGGTGTCGTTCTCGAAGAACGGGCTGATGTTGAACTGGTTCTTCGAGTTGAACGGCAGCGGGCGGCCGCCGGTGGCTTCGCCATCGGAGTAGGTGTAGTTGGCCACGATGCCGAAACCAAGGCCGAAGTTCTGCTGCCAGGCCAGCGAATAGCCCTTGATCTTGGCATCGCCGGCATTGCGCGGACGATCCACCAGGTAGGTGTCGTTCTTGTTCTGGTTTTGGTTCCAGTGCGTCTCGGGCGTGGACTCGGTGAGGATGTAGTCGGCCACGTCGCGATAGAAGATCGAGCCGGCGATGATGGCGTTCTCGGAGAAGTACCACTCGGCCGAGAAGTCCAGGTTGGTGGACTGGTACGGCTTGAGGTTCGGGTTGCCGCCGCCGCCGGTCAGCGCGGTGTCGGAGAGCCACAGGTAGGACGAGATGTCGGTGTAGTTCGGCCGGGCGATGGTCTTGGCGGCGGAAGCGCGCAGCACCAGCGAGTCGGTGGCGTCATAGACCAGGTTCAGGTTCGGAAGCACGTTGTTGTACTTGTTCTTCTTCACCACCGGGTCGTAGGAGGCCGCAAGCTTTTCGGCGCTCCAGGTGCTCTGGGTGCATCCGGCCAGGCCGGTGTTGCACTCGTAGCTGCCCGATTCCAGGTCGGTGCGCACATAGCGCACGCCGATGTTGCCGCGCAGCTTGTCGAAGCTGAAGTCGGCCTGCACGTAGGCGGCGCCGATGTCCTCCTTGATCGACCAGTTGTTGCGCGCGAACTCCTCGGCGCTGAACGGCGAGACCACGGGCATGGTCTGCCACGGCGCCAGCCACCTCCCGCTGCTGATGTACTCGGCCAGCTTCCAGCCGTCGATGGTGAAGCGCTTGCCCAGGTCGCCATAGCCGTTGAAGCCGCCCAGGTAGTTGCCGGGCAGCTCGCGCGGATCGAAGTCCGAAGCCTTGGCGTCACCGTAGCCGCCCACTGCCGCCAGGCCGATACCCTGCTGGACCTGGCTGGTCTCGTGCTTGCGCTGCTTGTAGCCGAAGCGGACCAGGTAGACCGGCGAGTCGAGCTTGATGCCGAAGTCGACCTGACCATAGGTCTCCTTGTCGACGGTCGGCTTGTCGACCAGGTTGCCGCCCCAACCCGTATTCCAGTCCGGCTTGTCCGGGCTGCCCGAGGCGCCGGCCCAGCCGCCATCCATCTGGAACTGGTCCGGGTTGAGGAAGGGATTGTTGCCAGTGAACTTCACGCTGCCGGGCTTGCCCGGCGCATCGGCGATGGACCAGGTGTAGTCGGTGCGGGCCAGGAATTCACCGAACACCTGCTGCGGACCGCCGTCGGCCTTGGTGCGGCCGATGTGGGTGGAAGCGAACCAGCGCTCGTCGTTCCAGTCGAGCTTGACGTCATAGGTCGACGACTCGACGTTGGCGCGGCGGTTCTGCAGGTCGAACACCACCAGGCCGTTCTTGTGGCTGGCACTGGTGATCAGGCCATCCTTGACGGTGATGTCGCTCAGCGTCTTCAGGCTGTTCCAGGTATTGCCCTGATGGGTGAACATCGACTGCGCCATGTGGTCGAAATTGGCGTCGATCTTCAGCGCATTCAACTCGATGTTCATCTGCTCGACCGGCTTGAACTGCAGCGCCAGCGAGTAGGTCTTGCGCTCGCGTTCCTGTTCGAAGAAGTGCGCGCTGGTGGAGTTGGGGCCCACCGCGTTCGGGTTGGCGTACAGGGTTTCCGCACAGGTGCCGGTACAGGTGGCCGGCAGGGTCGGCTGTACGCCGCCGACCGGCGGCTTGGACCAGTCCGGCGGGAGGTTGGTCACCGAGCCGGGCGCGCCACCCACGCCGGCGATGTAGTCCTTGGCCCGCACGATGCCGTAGGACTCGATGCCATCGCGGCGGATGCTCTCGTTGGACGCCTGCGCCGAGACGATGACGCCGAAGTTGCCCGCGTCGTTCTTCCACGCGAAGGCGGCCGAAGCATTGGGGTCGGTCTTTTCCACGCGGTCGTTGCGGCCATAGCTCACGCGGCCGGACAGGCTCATCTTTTCCGGCATGTCCAGCGGCTTGCGGGTCGAGACGATCACCGTGCCACCGATCGAGCCCTCGTCGATGCGCGCTTCCGGCGACTTGAACACTTCCACCTTGCCGACCAGTTCAGGCGCGAGCAGCGAATAGTTGAAGGTGCGGGTCGGGAAGTCGGACATGTTCCAGTCGCCCGACGCGATGGACTGGCCATTGAGCAGGGTGCGGTTCAACGCCGGGTCGGTCCCCAGGATCGAGACCTTCTCGCCCTGCCCGTAGGCGCGGTCGATGGTCACGCCCGGGATGATGGTCATCGCCTCGGCCACGTTGGTGGCGGGGAACTTGCCCACGTCCTCGGCAGTGATGACGTCGACGATGGCATCGGCGTTGCGCTTGGTTTCCAGCGACTGCTGCAGGCTGGCGCGGATGCCGGTGACCACGACGCGGTCGAGGTCGGTCGTTTCCTTGCTGGCGTCCTGCGCGTGCGCGGAGAAGCTCAGGCAGGTGACGATGGCGGCGGACAGTACGGACTTGCGGTACCTCATGATGTCTCTCCTCATCATTGGCGGGATTGTGGGTTGAACCGGGGTTGCTGGTGATGGCCGGTGCATGGGCGTGCCCATGCGGGCGGTGTTCGCTGCTGCGTGGGTGGGAGCGTAGTCAGGTGCTGCGGTGCTGCAGATACCAACTGGCCGCGCCGATGACGCCCAGTTGCCCGTGCTCGACCAGCTTCACGGGGATGCGCTGCAGCGCCTTGGTCATGGGCCCCTTGTTGAGGAAGCGTTCGACGAAGGAGCTGCCGATGAGGAACTGGCCGAGCTTGGGCAGGATGCCGCCGGCCAGGTAGATGCCGCCCTGCACGCCGTAGAGCAGGGCCATGTCGCCGATGGTGGAGCCGAGGATTCCGCAGAACAGCTGCAGTGTCTCGACCGCGAGCGGATCGCTGCCGTCGCAGGCGGCGGCGCTGACGGCATCGGGGGTGGCGTGGACGGGCGCGGCGCCGCGCACGGCGCACAGCGCGGTGTAGAGATTGAGCAGGCCGGGCCCCGACAGCGCACCGTGTTCGATGGAGACGTGGCTGCGGTTGCGCAGCATCTGCTGCAGCACGGCCATTTCCAGTTCGGTGCTGGCGGCGAGCGAGGCCTGCCCGGCTTCGGTGGCGAGCACGACGGAGCGGTCGCCGACGGGAATCCAGACCGCGGCGCCCAGGCCGGTGCCGGGTCCGACGATGAGGGTGGGGCCGCGCGGCGCTTCGGCCGGGCCGGCGAGTTGCAGGACCTGGCTGCCGTCAATGTGGGCGGCGGCGTGGGCGACGGCCTCGAAGTCGTTGACCAGGTGCACGGCCTGGAAGCCGAGGTCGTCGCGGATGCGGTTGGCCGACAGCGGCCAGGGCAGGTTGGCGGAGATGACGGTGCCGTCGGCCAGCGCGTAGCCGGCGGTGGCGATGACGCACTCGCGCGCGCCGGGCGCGTGGGCGCGGAAGTCGGCAAGGATCGGGCCGAGTCCGGCGTGGTCGGCGCAGCGGTACCGGCGATAGGCGAGCACGTCGAAGGTCGGGCTCGGGCCCTGCCCGGTACGGATCAGTCCCACACGCACATGGGTACCGCCGACGTCGGCGGCGATCAGCGGCGCGGCCGACGTGGCGACGGTCAGGTCATGAGCTGGACTGAAGCTGGCGACCACGCGATCTCCCTGGATGTCTGCAGATCCCGGGGGAGCTGCGGCATCCGGAGTGTCGGTGTTACGTGACAACGATGTCAAGCTGATTTGCAAAAAATTTTCAACCAAGTTTCAGTGGTGTGCTCCTCCGTATCCTAATGAATACAATGGAAAAAATTATTTCACAGGAAACTTGTTGGCCGTACGTGAGGATTGGGGGGAGGGTTTCTCCTGTTGCGTGAAATTTTTTCGCATGTATCGGCGGCGACTTCCGGGCAACGGGCCGCTGCCCTGTGCAGGAAACGGGCCCAGACGGTGTGATTCCACAAAAGAGAAGGCCACCGTTTCCGGTGGCCTTCGGGTGATGCACTCACTCAGCGTGCGGTTTCCAGCTTTATCCAGTCCAGCGTCCACAGATTGGGCCGCGTGTCGCCGGTGAAACGGATGCAGAGGTCGGCGTGTCCGGCCGTGGCCGGCAGCGGCGCGTCGAGCTCGAGGAACCCATCGGCGCCCGGCGCGGCGGGCAACGGCAGCGACACCAGCGGCGTGCCCTTGCAGTCGGCCAGGATCTCCAGTTCGCCGTGCGCGGTGCGGGCCGGGACGAACTTGCGGTTCGGCTCGTCGTGGGCCAGCTGGAAGTTGTAGGGAATGCGGCCGGCCCGCACCTTCACCGCGCTCACGCCGGTGAGGTCGGCGTCCTGCCACAGCCAGCACGGGCTGAAGATGTTGACGTTGAACACCGCGCGTTCGCCCTCGGCCGGGCCGTCATCCTCCAGGCGCAGCAGCAGCTTGCCGTCGCCCGGGCACAGGTCCAGCCGGGTGTCGTCGCGCACGAGCAGCGAGCCGGCGGTGACGGCGAAGCGGCTGGCCGCGGCCAGCGGCTTGCCGTCGAAGAACGCCGCGGCGCGGACGTCGGCCGGCAGCCTGACCTGCAGCGGCTGCGCGTAGCGCGGCGACGCGGCGGTCACCTCGCTGCCGTCCAGCGTGTAATGCACCGCGTAGCCGAGCGGGTTGTCGAGTGTGACCGCGGCGGTGCCGGCGGCGCGGTCGCCGGTGTCGTGCATGTCCACCTGGAACGGCGTCTGCGCGTACTGGATGCCCATCGCGCGGTAGCGCTGCAGCTGGCGCGGCAGGCGCTGCAGGAAGCCGTCGAAACTGCGTTTGTCCTGCGGGCTCCAGCCGGTCTCGGCGACGGCGGCCAGGCGCGGGAACAGGTTGTGCTCCAGGTTGCGGTCGTTGCGCGTGTGCTCGGTGAACATGTTGGCCTGCAGGCCGAGGATGTGCTCGCGCTTGTCGGCAGCCAGCTCCGCAGGCACCGGTTCGAACTCGTAGACCTTGCGCAGTTCGATGGTCGCCGGGCGGCCCGGCGGCTCGTTCGGCGAGCGGGTCTGCAGGTAGTCCATGTACATGTGGGTGACCGGCGTCATCACCACGTCGTGGCCTTCGCTGGCGGCCTTCAGCCCGCCCTCGGTGCCGCGCCAGGACATCACCGTGGCTTCCGGCGGCAGCCCGCCTTCGAGGATCTCGTCCCAGCCGATCAGGCGCCGGTCGTGCTGCTCGAGGAACTTCTCCAGGCGCTTGATGACATGGCTCTGCATCTCCATCTCGTCCTTCGCGCCGACCTCGCGCATGTGCGCCTGCACGCGGGCCGAGGCGATCCACTGGTCCTTGACCGCCTCGTCGCCGCCGACGTGCACGTAGCGCGCGGGGAACATCCCGATCACTTCCAGCAGCACGTTCTCGAGGAACCGCAGGGTGCTTTCCTCGGTGTTGAACAGGTTGGGGAACACGCCCCACTGGTTGTCGATGGCCAGCGGCCTGTCGGTGGCGCCCAGCTCCGGATAGGCGACGATGGCGGCGGTGGCGTGGCCGGGCACGTCGATCTCCGGAATCACCTGGATGTGGCGCTCGGCCGCGTAGGCGACGATTTCGCGGATCTGTTCCTGCGTGTAGTAGCCGCAGTAGCGGCGCGGCTCGCCCGTGGCCTCGTTGCGCCCGGCATCGCCCAGCGGCACCCGGCAGCTGCCCACTTCGGTCAGTTTCGGGTAGCGCTTGATCTCCATGCGCCAGCCCTGGTCGTCGGTGAGGTGCCAGTGGAAGGTGTTGAGTTTGTGCTGCGCCATGGCGTCGAGCAGCTTCTTGATCTCGTCCATGCTCTGGAAGTGGCGCGCCGAATCCAGCATCAGCCCGCGCCAGCGGAAGCGCGGCGTATCTTCGATGGTGGCGGCCGCGGCGTGGCCGGGCACATCGCCGGTCAGCAGCTGCGCGGCGGTGACCGCGCCGTAGAACAGGCCGACGTCGTCGCCGGCGCTGACGTCGATGCCGGTGTTGGAAACCTTCAGCGAATAGCCTTCGGCGGTACGGGTGGCCGACGGGTCCAGGCGGAAGCGGATCTGCGCCTTGCCGGCATTTTCGGCCACGGCCAGGGTGGGCCCACCGTTCTGCGCGAGCAGCTGCACGAACCGGGCCGCGGCGCGGCGCGCGGCATCGTCGTTGCCGCCGGCCCGGGCGGAGCCGGCCAGTACGAAGTCCTTGCCGCCGGTCGCCTGGTAGCTGGCGGGCAGCGGGATCAGCGGCGGCGTGGACGCGTCGGCGGCGGCGTGGGCCTGCAGCGCGGTGATGCCAAGCAGCACGCAGCTGCCGAGCCAGGTTGCGCGACGGCGCATGCGGAGGGACTTCGTCATGGGGCGGAGCTCCTGTGTTTTCTGGAGGGTACCTGCAAAAAAACGCCGGGCCCGGAATGATCCAGGCCCGGCGCGTCACGCGGTCCGGCGATGCAGCGCGCCGGGATCGATCAGTACTTGAAGCGGAAGTTCAGGTAGTACTGGCGACCGTTCTCGTAGAACGCGCTCGGGATGGTGGCGCTCTGGTAGTACTTCAGGGTCGGGTTGTTGAGGTTCAGCGCATCGAAGCTGATGCTCATCCAGTCGGTCGCCTTGTAGCTCAGCGACAGCGACAGGGTGCCGAAATCGTCCTGGTAGTACGGGCTGGGGCCCTTCAGGCCGATCAGGAACGCCGAACGGTAGGTGTAGCTCACGCGCGCGCCGAAGGTGTCGTTCTCGAAGTAGCCGCCCACGTTGTAGGTGTTCTTCGAGGTGCCCAGCAGGTTGTTGCTGCCGTCAGCCCAGGTGTGCGAGGTGCTGCCATCGGCGTAGGTGTAGTTGGCGTTGATGCCGAAGTTGTCGCCGATCGGCTGCTCGTAGGCGACTTCCACGCCGGTGACCTTGCCGTTGGAGTTGACCGGCACGGCGACCTGGTAGGCCTCGAGCTGGTTGGTCAGTTCGCTGAACAGCATCTGGGTCTCGGTGCCGAAGGCCACGTAGTCCTTCAGGTTCATCGAGTACGCACCGACCGACAGCAGGCCGCGCGGCATGAAGTACCACTCCAGGTTCACGTCGAAGTTGGTCGACACCACCGGGTTGAGCTTCGGGTTGCCGCCGCCGCCGATGCGGCTCAGGTCCGAACCCCACGACGAAGCACCCAGCGCCGAGAAGTCGGGCAGGGTCTGGGTCTGCGAGGCGGCGAAGCGGAACACCAGGTCGTCGGCCATGTCGAACTTCAGGTTCGCGCTCGGCAGCACGCGGCTGTGCTTGTTGTTGAAGGACAGTGCCTTCCAGGCGCCGAACAGGCTCCGGACGTCGGCGTTGGCCGGATCGCTGACCGCCTGGTAGGTGTTGATGTCCTGGTCGATGTTGACGTAACGCAGGCCGACGTTGCCGCTCCAGCGGTCGCCGACGAAGTTGGCCTGGACGTAGGCGCCGAAGTTCTTCTCCTGCACCTTCCACTCGGCGCCATAGTTGTGGCGGCCGTCCGGACCGTCATTGTTCGACAGCCAGGTGGAGTTCTTGAGGATGGCTTCCTTCAGCGCTGCCGGGGTGAAGTACCAGAGGTTGCGCGGGAAGGTGCCGCCGATGCCGCCAGCGAAGCCGCCCGGATACGGAGCGGTGGCGCCGTTCTTGAGGGTGTCCCAGATGTTGCCCGGGGAAGCGCCTTCGGGCGACAGTGCCTCGCGCTTGTGGTCGGCATAGCGTGCGCCGAAATCGATCGAGCTCAGCGTGCCGTCGTTGAAGTACTGGCTGAAGTCGGCGGTGAACCACTTCTCCTTGTCTTCCGCGGTCACTTCCTGGTTGCCCCAGGTGCCGAAGCTGGTGACGCCGGCCGGGCTGATGTCGCCACCGACGTTCCAGTCCATCGGTGCGCCATTGCCATGGCTGGTCCAGCTGGCGCCACCGCCGTTGGCGGCGGTGACCTCGGCGATGAACTGGCGCGGAGTCGAGCCGGTGCCCTTGGTCGAACCGGCCTGGAACTTGGCGCTCAGGTTGTCGTTGATCTGCCAGTCGGCATCCAGGGTGACGTAGCTGCTCTTGGCGGTGGCTTCGCGGTAGATCATGTCGTAGACCGCATAGTTGGTCCCCGCCTCGCCGCTGTACTTGGCGTCGGTCAGCACGCCGTCCTTGACCACATAGCCCGCATCCGGCGACTCGGAGTTGGCGAAGTTTCCGCCCCACAACATGAAGTTGCGGTTGTAGTTGTTGGCGTCCATCTTCGACGTGAAGCCTTCCAGGCCCAGCGTCAGGTTGTCGGACGGCTTGAACTGCAGCCCCAGCAGGCCGCCCTTGCGTTCGCGGGTCTGCTCGAACAGGGTCGAACCCAGCAGGCTCGGCGCGTACACGCCGATCAGATCCGGATTGTTGAGGCCGACTTCGGTGAGGTTGCCGTCGCCGTCCTTGCCGGTGATCTGGAAGAAGCCGGACGGGATTTCCTGCGCTTCGCGGCGCAGCTCGCGCTTCTGGCTGAACGCCTGCACCATCACGCCGAAGGTGCCTTCGTCGTTCTTGTAGTTGAACAGGCCGGCCAGCTGCGGGTCGTTCGACTTGGCCTGGTCGGAGCGCACCGCGCCGATCGAGGCCTCGGCGGTGATCTGCTTGGCGAATTCCAGCGGCTTGCGGGTGATGATGTTCACCGAGCCGGTGGTGCCGCCATCCTGCAGCTTGGCCTGCGAGGACTTGTTCACTTCCACCGAGCGCACCAGTTCCGACGGCAGCAGGGTGTAGCTGACGCTGCGGCCGACGTTGCTGCCCTGGCTGAGCACGAACCAGTCGGCCGAGCCGACGCTGTGGCCGTTGATCAGGGTCTGGGTCAGGCTCGGGCTGGTGCCGCGCAGGCTGACGCGGTCGGCTTCGTCGAAGCCGCCTTCATCGGCGCTGGACGAGCTGATGTTTACGCCCGGCAGGCGCTGCAGGGTGTCGGCGACGTTGTGCGCCGGCAGCTTGCCGACGTCCTCGGCGGTGACGACTTCGACGCGGGCGTTGGCCTCGCGCTTGGTGTCCAGCGACTTCTCCATCGAGCCGCGGATGCCGGTGACGGTGATGGTGTCCAGGTCGGTCGCCTGGGGCTGCGCTTCCTGCGCCTGGGCGCTGAAGGCAAGGCAGCTGACGATGGCTGCCGAAAGCAGGGTCTTGCGATGCATGTTGTCTCTCCTCAACATCGGAATGAAAGGCACTGGCGTGCCGCGGTACTTCAGGTCTTGCTGGTGCATCTGTTGCTTATGCTGCGAGGCTTACTTGGCCAACTTTTCCAGATACCAACTGGCCGCGCCGATGACGCCCAGTTGCCCGTGCTCGACCAGCTTCACGGGGATGCGCTGCAGCGCCTTGGTCATGGGCCCCTTGTTGAGGAAGCGTTCGACGAAGGAGCTGCCGATGAGGAACTGGCCGAGCTTGGGCAGGATGCCGCCGGCCAGGTAGATGCCGCCCTGCACGCCGTAGAGCAGGGCCATGTCGCCGATGGTGGAGCCGAGGATTCCGCAGAACAGCTGCAGGGTCTCGACCGCGAGCGGGTCACTGCCGTCGCAGGCGGCGGCGCTGACGGCATCGGGGGTGGCGTGGACGGGCGCGGCGCCGCGCACGGCGCACAGTGCGTTGTAGAGGTTGAGCAGGCCGGGGCCGGACAGTGCGCCGTGTTCGATGGAGACGTGGCTGCGGTTGCGCAGCATCTGCTGCAGCACGGCCATTTCCAGCTCGGTGCTGGCGGCGAGCGAGGCCTGGCCGGCTTCGGTGGCGAGCACGACGGAGCGGTCGCCGACGGGAATCCAGACCGCGGCGCCCAGGCCGGTGCCGGGTCCGACGATGAGGGTGGGGCCGCGCGGTGCTTCGGCCGGGCCGGCGAGCTGCAGGACCTGGCTGCCGTCGATGTGGGCGGCGGCGTGGGCGACGGCCTCGAAGTCGTTGACCAGGTGCACGGCCTGGAAGCCGAGGTCGTCGCGGATGCGGCTGGCCGACAGCGGCCAGGGCAGGTTGGCGGAGATGACGGTGCCGTCGGCCAGCGCGTAGCCCGCGGTGGCGATGACGCAGTGCTCCACCGGCGGGTGGTGGCGGGCGAAATCGGAAAGGATCGCGCTCAGGCTCGCGTGGTCTGCGCAACGGTACTTGCGGTAGGACAGGATCTCGATCGCCCGGCCTTCGCCGCTGCCGGCGCGGATCAGGCCAAGGCGGACATGCGTGCCGCCCACATCCGCGGCGAGGAACGGCCGCGACGCACTGTCGAGCGGAAAGGTCTGCAGTGTGGGGGCGGCAGCGGTCACTCGGTTTCCCTATGGCGTTGGGGGAGCGCCCGTCAGGCGCCATCGGGGGCCGAGTCTGTAATCGTTCTGACAACGATGTCAACGGATAATTGAAACTTTCGATGCTGCGCCGCAGCGACATTTCGCGCAGTCGCGGCGCCCGTCGTTTTGTTGCATTCGAAAGCAGGTCGCTGGTGAATCCTGCGTTTGCAGGGCAAAGGCGTTGAGCGCCATGGCTCCGCCACGCCCTCGGCCGCGGTCGCGGTCGACGCACGCGTGCACGCGTTGTTGACAAATCCGTCGGCACCAACCAATAAATGTGACAACGTTGTTCCCAGTTACCACCGGTCGGCGTGAGCCGTCCCTCTCGCAGCTGCAGGAGCCTTGCCAATGTCCGCTGTTCCCGCTTCCACGCCGCGCAATGGCATGGCGTCCTCCATCGCCATCGTCGGCGGCCTGTTCTTCATCCTCGGATTCTTCACCTGGCTCAACGGCCCGCTGATCACCTTCGTGCAGCTCGCCTTCCAGGTGAGCGAGATCGCCGCGTTCCTGGTGCTGATGGTGTTCTACCTGTCGTATTTCTTCCTCGCCATCCCGGCTTCGTGGATCCTGCGGCGCACCGGCATGAAGCGCGGACTCGCGCTGAGCCTGGTGGTGATGGCGCTGGGCGCGGCGGCGTTCGGCCAGTTCGCCACGTGGCGCATCTTCCCCGGCGCGCTGGCCAGTCTGTTCGTGCTCGGCGGCGGCATGGCCCTGCTGCAGACCTCGGTCAATCCGTACATCTCCATCCTCGGCCCGATCGAGACCGCTGCGCGGCGCATCGCGCTGATGGGCATCTGCAACAAGATCGCCGGCATCCTCGCACCGCTGCTGCTCGGCTCGCTGGTGCTGCACGGCGTGGGCGACCTGGCCGCGGAAGTGGCCAAGGCCGATCCGGCCACGCGCGAGGCGCTGCTGTCCGGTTTCGCCGGCGGCATCCGCGGTTTCTACCTGGTGATGTTCGCGATCCTGCTGGTCGCCGCCGTCGCCGTCTGGTTCTCGCCGCTGCCGGAAGTGCAGGCCGAGGAGGCCAACGCCGCGTCGGGCGCCACCGGCGCCGCGGCGCGCACCAGCATCTTCCAGTTCCCGCACCTGTGGCTGGGCGTGATCTGCCTGTTCCTGTACGTGGGCGTGGAAGTGATGGCCGGCGACGCCATCGGCACCTACGGCCATGCCTTCGGCCTGCCGCTGGACCAGACCAAGTTCTTCACCTCCTTCACCCTGTTCGCGATGCTGGTCGGCTACCTGGCGGGCCTGGCGCTGATCCCGCGCGTCATCTCGCAGGAAAAGTACCTGGCGGTTTCGGCGGTGCTGGGCGTGCTGTTCACCCTGGGCGCGTTCTTCACCAAGGGTTATGTCTCGGTGGGCTTCGTGGCCGCGCTGGGCTTCGCCAACGCCATGATGTGGCCGGCGATCTTCCCGCTGGCGATCCGCGGCCTGGGCCGCTTCACCCAGACCGGCTCGGCCCTGCTGGTGATGGGCATCGCCGGCGGCGCGATCATTCCGCAACTGTTCGCGCTGCTCAAGCACCAGGCGCCGGAGCATTTCCAGCTGGTGTTCGCCGTGCTGATGGTGCCGTGCTACCTGTACATCCTGTATTTCGCTGTCAGCGGACAGCGTGCGGGCCGCGCGCATGGCGGCTGAATCGAGCATCATGGCGGACAGTCATTCCAGGCAGGAAACCGTCATGCGCAGGCCCACCATCAAGGACGTCGCCGAGCGGGCAAAGGTCTCGCTCAAGACGGTGTCGCGGGTCATCAACAACGAGCCTTCGGTGATGCAGGCCACCCGCGCGCGCGTGCTGCGCGCGGTCGCCGAGCTGGACTACGAACCGGATCCGTCCGCGCGCAACCTGCGCAGCAACACCACCTTCGTGATCGGGCTGGTCTACGACAACCCGAACCCGTACCACATCATCGGCGTGCAGAACGGCGTGCTGTCGGCCTGCCGCGAGACCGGTTTCGGCCTGCAGATCCATCCCTGCGATTCGACCTCGCCGATGCTGGCCGAGGAACTGGCCGACTGGGTGCAGCGTTCGCGCCTGGCGGGGCTGGTGCTGACCGCGCCGATGTCCGAGCGCCCGGAACTGGTGGCCGCGCTCAACGCGCGCGGCATCAAGACGGTGCGCATCATCGCCGCCACCGAGGACCCGGCCGACGGCGCCTGCGTGTTCGTGGACGACCGCGACGCGGCCTACGAGATCACCGAGCACCTGATCCAGCTCGGCCACCAGCGCATCGGCTTCCTGTGGGGCGGTCCGGAGCACCGTTCCAGCGGCGAGCGCTACGCCGGCTACGAGGCGGCGCTGAAGGATTACGGCATCACCCTGGACAAGCACCTGGTCATCCCGGGCGACTACACCTTCGACGACGGCTTCCGCGGCGCGCGGCGCCTGCTGGCGCTGCGCGAACCGCCGACCGCGATCTTCGGTTCCAACGACGAGATCGCCGCCGGCGTGCTGGCCGCGGCCAATTCGGCCGGGCTGAACGTGCCTTACGACCTGTCCATCGCCGGCTTCGAGGACAGCCCGTTCTCGCGCCAGTCGTGGCCGGCGCTGACCACCGCCAAGCAGGCCACCGGCGACATCGCGCGCCACGCCGCGCGCCTGCTGATCAGCCAGCTGCGCACCGACGCCTACGAGGACAACCCGGTGCAGCTGCAGAACCAGGGCTTCGTGCCGCAGCTGGTGGTGCGCGGCTCCACCGCGCCGCTGCGCCAGCAGCCGCTGCGGCCGCCTTCCCTTTCCCCCGATCTTTCCGAGTAGAACCATGTTGCCCAGCGAGACCGAAACCCTGATGTTCAACGAGGCCGCTTCCAGCGCCTCCGTGATCGCCGCGCAGTTCGCGCGCAACCATGACGTGGTGCGGGCGCTGGCCGCCGACCTGCGGCAGAACCCGCCGCCGTTCGTGGTGACCTGCGCGCGCGGCAGTTCCGATCATGCCGCCACCTACGCCAAGTACCTGTTCGAGACGCGGCTGGGCCTGGTGACCGCTTCGGCCTCGCCGTCGGTGGGCTCGGTCTACGAGGCGAAGCAGAAGCTGGACAACGCGCTGTACCTGGTGATCTCGCAGTCGGGCAAGAGCCCGGACCTGCTGCGCAACGCCGAGGCGGCCAAGGCCGCCGGCGCGCGCGTGGTCGCGCTGGTCAACGTCGAGGATTCGCCGCTGGCGCAGCTGGCCGACACGGTGATTCCGCTGGGCGCCGGCGCCGAGCGCAGCGTGGCCGCGACCAAGAGCTACCTCGCCTCGCTGGCGGCGATCCTGCAGCTGTGCGCGTACTGGCGCGACGATCCGACCCTGATCGCCGCGCTCGATGCGCTGCCGGCCGCCATGGCCCAGGCCTGGGAGTGCGACTGGACCGCGTTGACCGACGGCCTGGTCGATGCGCACAACCTGTTCGTCGTCGGCCGCGGCCCCGGCCTGGCCGCGGCGCAGGAAGCGGCGCTCAAGTTCAAGGAAACCTGCGGCCTGCATGCCGAGGGCTACAGCTCGGCCGAGGTCAAGCACGGGCCGATGGCGCTGGTGGGCCGGGATTTCCCGGTGCTGGCCTTCGCCCAGCCGGACGAGACCGGCGCCGGTACGCGTGCGCTGGCCGACGAGTTCGCCGCGCGCGGCGCGCGCGTGTGGCTGGCCGGCGAGGGCGGCAACCTGCCCGTCGCCGCCGCGCCGCACCCGCTGTGTGCGCCGCTGCTGACGGTGCAGAGCTTCTACCGGGCGATCAACGCGCTGGCGCTGCGCCGGGGCCATAATCCGGACCTGCCGCCGCATCTGAACAAGGTGACCGAAACGGTCTGACGGTTCTCCTTCTCACGCTTGGGGGAAAGGAGAGCGCTTTTTCCTTCTCCTCTCCGGGAGAAGGTGCCCCGAAGGGGCGGATGAGGGCAGGGATGAAGCCTTGTGCATCCAGGCATGGCGAAGGCGTCGCCCGACCCTCTCCCCGCCTCCGCGCCCCGACCCACGCCAGCGGCGTGGGCGCTCCAGGGCACGCGCGCCAGTGGCGCGCAAGCCGTGCCTTCTCGCCCCGGTGGGAGAGGAGGCTTTGCATTCCCAGCCTTCCTCCTGCGCCTTGGCAGCGGGGAAACCGGAAACGAAACGATGAACAGCTACGCATTGACCAACGCCCGTGTCCTGGGCAACGACGACTTCCATTCCGGCCATGCCGTGCTGGTGCAGGACGGCAAGGTAGCCGCGGTCCTGCCCGAGGCCTCGCTGCCGGCCGGCGTGCCGCAGCATGATCTTGGCGGCGGCTGGCTGCTGCCGGGTTTCATCGACGTGCAGGTCAACGGCGGCGGCGGCGTGCTGCTCAACAACACGCCGGACGTGGCCGCCCTGCGCGCGATGATGCGCGGGCACCGCCGCTTCGGCACCACCGGCATGATGCCGACGCTGATCAGCGACGACGCGGCGGTGATGGCCAAGGCCATCGCCGCGGTGCGCCAGGCCATCGACGAAGGCGTGCCCGGCATCCTCGGCATCCATCTGGAAGGGCCGTACATCGCGCCGGCGCGCAAGGGCACGCACGACGCCGGCAAGTTCCGCGTGCCCGGGCCGGACGAGGTGGCGATGGCGACCTCGCTGGACAACGGCGTCACCCTGATCACGCTGGCGCCGGAGCGGGTACCGGTCGATACCATCAAGGCGATGGTCGGCAACGGCGCCATCGTCTGCGCCGGCCACACCGCCGGCAGCTACGAGGAAACCCGCGCCGGGCTGGATGCGGGCATAAGCGGCTTCACCCACCTGTACAACGCGATGACGCCGCTGCAGGGGCGCGAACCCGGCGTGGTCGGCGCCGCGCTGGAAGATCCGCACAGCTGGTGCGGGGTGATCGTCGATGGCGTGCACGTGCACCCGGCCAGCCTGCGCGTGGCGCTGGCGGCCAAGCCGCGCGGCAAGGTGCTGCTGGTGACCGACGCGATGCCGATGGTCGGCGCGGACGATCCCTCGTTCGAGCTGTATGGCGAGGTCATCACCGCCGTGGATGGCGTGGTGCGCAACGCCGCCGGCTCGCTGGCCGGCTCGGCGCTGGACATGGCCACCGCCGTGCGCAACACGGTCAACCTGCTGGGGCTGCCGCTGGCCGAGGCGGCGCGCATGGCCTCGACGTATCCGGCGCAGTTCCTGCGCGTGGACGACCGGTACGGGCATATCGCCGCGGGTTACCAGGCGGATTTCGTGCTGCTGGATGAAGGCCTGCAGGTGCAGGCGACGTGGATCGCGGGGCAGCGGGATTGAGGTTTGCTTTCCATCAGTTGGAACGAGTTCGGGACATGGTCCCTCTTCCATGGTGAGGAGAGGCCATACCCAGCGTAGTTTGAGTCGCGCGGAGCTTGCCTGTTTTTCCTCTGGGGAAAACGGCTGAAGGCGAGAGCTTTCGCTCCTGCTTCGCAGGAGCGAGTCACTTTTCTTTGCTTGTGCAAAGAAAAGTAACCAAAAGAAAGCACCCCCTGCCTCCGCGCCCGACGCGCTGCGCGCATCGGGTCCACTCCGCCGCCGGGATTTTTCGACACGACATCCCTGTCGTGTCGAAAAACGACGTGCATCCCTGCACGTCGCCCTTCGGGTCTTATCCGTCGGCTCCGTCGCTGCGGAAGGGAATCCGGAAAGTCAAAAGCTTCAAAGCAACAACAAAAGCAGCAGCAACAACAACGCAGTGCCGACTCCATCGTTTGGGTGAATGCCATGACAGCTTCCCAATCCGTTCGCACCATGCCTGCCCGCTACGCATCGGTCGATGCCCTGCGCGGCATCACCGTCGCGGCCATGCTGCTGGTCAACAACCCGGGCACGTGGAGCCATGTGTACGCGCCGCTGGAACACGCGGAGTGGAACGGCTGCACGCCCACGGACCTGGTATTCCCGTTCTTCCTGGTGATCGTCGGCGTGTCGATCGCGCTGGGTGTGGTGCCGCGCGTCGAGCAGGGCGCGGACCGCGCCGCCCTGACCCGCACCGTGCTGGTGCGCGCGCTGCGCATCGTCGGCCTGGGCATGCTGCTGCACCTGCTGGCGTGGTGGTGGCTGGATCTGGCGCATTACCGGCCGCTGGGCGTGCTGCAGCGCATCGGCGTGTGCTTCGCCGTCGTCGGCACGATGGCGATCTGGCTGCGCGCGTCGGCGCAGCGGGCGGGCCTGCTGCTGGTGCTGGGCGGGTACGCGGCGCTGCTGGCGGCCGGCGGAACCCTCGAGCCCTGGCACAACCTGCCCAGCCGCGTGGATACCGCCCTGTTCGGCGACATGGCATACAAATACGACGCCGCCACCGGGCTGGGGCACGATCCTGAAGGGCTGCTTTCGACGCTCGGCGCGCTGGCCTCGACCCTGATCGGCCTGTGGGCCGGCGCGCTGCTGCGCAGCGGTCGCCCGGCGCGCCTGCTGCTCGCCGCCGCCGTGCTGCTGGCGCTCGGTGCGCTGTGGTCGAACTGGCAGCCGCTCAACAAGAATCTGTGGACGCCGTCCTATGTGCTGTGGACCGCAGGTTGGGCGCTGGCGGCGCTGTGGCTGGCGCACATGCTCATCGACCGCGTGCAGTGGCCGCCGCTGGGCCGGCGCTTCGGCGCCAACGCCATCACCGCCTATGCGGGCTCCGGTGTGATGGTGCTGGCGATGCTCGGCACCGGCAGCTGGGGCTGGCTGTACCGCAACGTGTTCGACCGCTGGATCACGCCGCTGGCCGGTGCCGAAGCGGCGTCGCTGGCGATGGCCATCGCCTTCGTCGCCGTCTGGTGGCTGCCGGTGTGGTGGCTGGACCGGCGGCGCATCTATCTGAAGATCTAGGGGCGGTTGCAGGGCGGGGATCCGTTCTATCCTGCGCCGGTACCGATCCATGGGATGGAAACCACGATGCGCGGGAAGCGGAACAGTGTGACGGTGTCGATCCTGCTGGCGGCGGTGCTGCTGGCGCTGCCGGCCGCGGCGACCCCGGTGCCGTCGTTGCCGGCCCGGGAGCAGATGCTGGGCCTCCTGGAACACCGGGCGCTGCATCGCGACCGGGTCGACTGGACGGCGCTGCGCCGCGATCTCGCCGCCACCGACGATCCGGACCGGCAACGCAGGCTGCTGTCCGACGCCATCAACCGGGCGACCGCGGGCCATGGCGGCTGGATGTCGGCCGAGGAGATGCGCGAGGGGTACCGGAAGCGGGGCGCACGGTCGAGCACGACCCAGGCCGCCGTTGCCGCTGGAGCGCCGGAGACTTACCCGCTCGATGCGCGCCTGGGATTGATCCGCGTGGGTCCCTACCTGCCCGATCCCGCGCTCCCGCGCGAACGGCAGCGGGACGCCGAGCGGCAACACGCGCACCGCCTGCAGGACGAGCTCTGGCGCCAGGACGACGGCAGCCGCTGCGGCTGGATCGTGGACCTGGGCGACAACACCGGCGGCAACATGTGGCCGATGCTGCTGGGCGTGGGCCCGTTGCTGCCGGGCCGGGCCGATGGGCCGGACGTGGTCGGGCATTTTCTGGACGCGACCGGGCTGCAACCCTGGCGCTACCGCGAGGGTGCGGTATGGGTGGGTGACGCGTTGAGGCTGGCGCCGGACGATGCGGCCCGCCGCCTGCGCAGGCCGGACGCACCGGTCGCCTTGCTCCAGTCCGCGCGCACCGCCAGTTCCGGCGAGGCCATCGTGCTGGCCCTGCGCGGGCGCCCGCACAGCCGCAGTTTCGGTACCCCGACCATGGGCTACTCCACCGGCAACGTGCCGGTGACGCTGGTCGATGGCAGCACCCTGCTGCTGACCAGTACGCTGATGAAGGACCGCAACGGCCTGGGCGACGGCGCCCGCATCGCGCCGGACGTCACCGCGGCGCAGCGCGCCGAGGCGACGCGGCTGGCGCAGGCATGGCTGCTGGAACAGCCTGCCTGCAGCGGCAGGCCCGCGCGAAACATGGGGAAACAGGCAACGCGGGAAAGCGCGCGCTGACTCCCGCGTCGGCTCCGCTCAGCGCGCCGCGCCGATCGCGCGGACCCGCGCCTTCTTCAATGCCTCGCCCACCGCCGGGCCGGTGAGGCCCTCGGCGGCGAGGTCGCGTGCGTTGACCGCCAGCGCGGCGGCGTGCAGGCGCTGCAGCGTGGCGCGCTGCGGATAGTCGCTGTCCTCGAAGCCGAGCCGGCCGCGCTTGTCGCACTCGCAGGCCAGCGCCATCTGCGTGATGCGTTCGGGACGGCGGAAGCCGTCGCAGCGCTGGATCAGGTCCAGCACCGTGGCATCGCGCAGTTCGTCGATGCGGTGCACGTTGAGGTGTTCGCGGCACACCGCCTCGGCCAGCTGGCGGTGGTCGGCGGGAATCTTCAGGCGTTCGCACAGCGCCGCCAGCGGCTTGAGCCCGCGCTGTTCGTGCATGACGTGGCGCGGCAGCTGGTCCACCGGGGTGAGCGCCTTGCCCAGGTCGTGGGTGAGCGCGGCGAAGCCGACCAGGTCGTCGCCCGGCGCCAGCCGCGCGGCCATGTCGCTGACCATTTCCTGGTGCGTGCCGGTGTCCACTTCCGGATGGAACTCGGCGCGCTGCGGCACGCCGTACAGCGCTTCCAGTTCCGGCAGGATCGGCGCCAGCGCGCCGGTGTCGTGCAGCGTGCGCAGGAACGCGGAAGGGCGCGGCGCGCGCAGCGCCTTGCGCAGTTCCTGCCAGATGCGTTCGGGCACCAGCGCGTCCAGCTCGCCGCTGTCGGCGATCTGCCGCATCAGCTCCGCGGTTTCCGGCGCGAGCGTGAAACCCAGCGGCGCGAGGCGCGCCATGAACCGCGCCGCGCGCAGCACCCGCAGCGGGTCTTCGACGAAGGCCGGGCCGACGTGGCGCAGCACGCGCGCCTGGATGTCGCGCACGCCGCCCCACGGATCGACCAGCCCGCCGCTGTCGCCGTCGCGGGCGATGGCGTTGATGGTGAAGTCGCGGCGCTGCAGGTCCTGCTCCAGCGTCACCGATGGATCGGCGTCGACCACGAAGCCGCGGTAGCCGCGCCCGCTCTTGCGCTCGGTGCGCGCCAGGGCGTGCTCCTCGCCGGTGTGCGGATGCAGGAACACCGGGAAGTCGCGGCCCACCGGTTTGTAGCCGGCGTCGAGCATCTGCTGCGGGGTGGCGCCGACCACGACCCAGTCGCGGTCGCCATGCGGCAGGCCGAGCAGTTCATCGCGGATGGCGCCGCCAACGAGATAGGTTTTCATGCGGGAATGATGCCGGAAGCGGAGGCTGTTGCCCTCCCGTAGGAGCGACTTCAGTCGCGATGGGCTCTACCGGTGAAGCCCCCTCGCGACTGAAGTCGCTCCTACAGGAGCGGATTCCTGCCCGTCATCCGGCCGGGCAGGCGAACTTCTTGCGCGTGTCCACCCGCTGCCCGCGCATGCGGTCGCTCAGCGGCAGCGCGTCGCCGTCCAGGCGCCAGTCGTAGATCACGCTGAAGGCCAGCACGCGCGCGACGTACTCGCGGGTTTCCTTGTAGCTGATGGTCTCGATCCAGAAATCCGGGTCGAAGCCGGGGCGTTGCGACTGCCAGCGCGCCGTCGGCGTGGGGCCGGCGTTGTAGGCGGCGATGGTCACATAGGGCAGGCCGTCGTACTTGTCCAGCAGCTGCCGCAGGTAGGCGGTGCCGATGGCGATGTTGGTGTCCGCGTCGTACAGGCTGGCCGCGCCGCCGTAGCCGGTCAGGCCGATGCGCTTGGCCACGCCCGCGCCGGTGGCCGGCAGCACCTGCATCAGGCCCATCGCGTTGGCCGGCGAGCGCGCGTTCGGGTTGAAGGTACTTTCGGCGCGGATCTCGGCCGCGACCCAGGCCGGGTCCAGGGCGTTGCGCGCCGCTTCGCGGCGGATCGCCTCGTCGTGGTGGAGCGGGAAACGCAGCGCATACAGGCGCATTTCCTGCGGTCCCTTCAGGCCGAATACCGCGCGGTCGAACCAGCCGGCCTGGCTGGCCACTTCCACCGCCAGGCGGCGCTGGGTGTCGTCGAAACGCGACAGCGCATCGGCCCATTCGCGCGCCGCCCACGCGGCGCGGTCGATGCGGAACAGTTCCAGCGCGCGCACCAGCGCCGGGTCGCGCGCCACCGCCGCGCGCGCCGCCGCGCCGTCGCCGGGATTCCAGGGGCACAGCGCATACGGCTGCCGCAGCTTGTCGGCGGCGAGAAACCCGTGGAAGGTGGATTCGGCGGCGGCGGCGCGATACAGCGGCGCCGCCTCGGCGGCCCTGCCGGTCTTCTCCAGCAGCCGCGCCTCGAACCAGCGCCAGCGCGAATCGCCGCGCTGGGCCGCCGGCATCGCGCGGATCGCGGCCAGCGCCGAAGGCCAGTCGCCGCGTGCCATCGCCTCGCGCGCGCGCCATTCGTGCAGGCGCTCGTCGTAGGCCGATTCCGGTACCGCGGCCAGTCGCCGCGCCGAATCCGGCAGGTAGGACGCCACCGTCCACAGCGCGATCTGGTAGCGCACCTGCGCCTGCTGCGCGGCGCTGAGGTCCAGCGCCTGCGCGTACTGCGGCAGTTGCCGCTCGGCGGCATCGGGATCGGTGCGCGCCAGCTTCGCCAGGCCGTCGGTGGCGATGCGGCGGCTGCGTTCGGTCTTCGGCCACTTCAGCGCGCGCGCATCGGGTTTGTCGACGAAGGCGGCGTAGTCGTTGGCCTGGGCCAGTTCGGCGGCGGGCAGGCCGCGCGCGGCAGCGCGCATCACGCCGGGCTGCTGCGCGTCGGCGGCGGCGTCGATACGCTCCCAGCGCAGCGCCGGCGTCAGCCCGCCGCGGTCGGCGAGACCGGCGAACACCGGGTCGCAGGCGTCGGGCAGGGATTTGCCGCTGCCGCGCCACAACGCCTGCGCGTCGCTGGTCCATTTCGCGTCGGCCTTGCCGGTGGCCAGGCGCGCGTTGAGCTCGGCGCACTGCAGGCCCGGATCGCTGCTCGGCTGCCAGTTGGCCAGCAGCGCCGGCCAGTCCTGGCGCCGCGCCAGCGCCGGCAGCCACACGGCGCGGAACGCATCGGCCACGGCCTGGCCCTGGTAGCGCTTGAGGAAATCCAGCGCCTGCGGCGTGCCCACCGTGTCGATGCCACGGCGCAGCGCACTGTATTCGAGCCAGCCGTACAGCGGGTGGTTGCGCAGGCCGGCGCTCGCGGCGGCGTCGAACTGTCCGCGCTCGGCGTTGTCGATGGCCATGCGCATGGCGGAGCGCTGGGTGTCGAGGTTCTGCGCGCCGGTACCGGTGCAGGCCAGCAGCAGGGACGCGGCGAGAGGCAGCAGGCAGGTGGTTCGTTTCATGGGGGAAGCATAGCCGGGCCACCGTCAACACCGCCGCGGCGTTGCCGGCTCGCGCATGAACGCCTGCCGAAACCGTGGCTGAATGCCGGCCCTGCGCGCCCGGCTGGCGCCCGCGGCCGCGGCGTAGTGTCGATGGCGAGGCGCGCCGCCTCCCCGAAGGAGCGGACCATGGCATTCAGTGCAGCAGGGAGTTCCGGACCGATCGCCGACATCAACGTCACGCCGCTGGTGGACGTGATGCTGGTGCTGCTGATCATCTTCATCGTCACCGCGCCGCTGGTGTCCTGGCCGATCCCGGTGGATCTGCCGCAGCGCACGACCTTGCAGGTGCCGCGCATCGAGCCGCCGCCGCCGATCGAACTGCGGGTGGATGCGGCCAACCAGCTCACCTGGAACGGCCAGGCGCTGCCGGTCGCCGCGCTGCAGGCGCGCCTGCAGGAGCAGGCCCGGTTGCATGCCGGCAACCTGCCGGAACTGCGCATCGACGCCAGCCCCGACGCCGAGTACGACACGATGGCCAAGGTCCTGGCGGCCGCCGACAACGCGCACATGGAGCGCATCGCCTTCCTGCGCTGAGCCTTGCCCAAGGGCCGCCCGCCTGCGTGGGCGGCCCGCTGCGCGGCAACCGTCCGCGGAGACGGCCACGTGCGCCGTGATCGCGACGAAAGTGATGCGTCGGGCGCAGCCGCGGGCTTCCGGCGCAATACACTACGCGCATGCAGACTTCCCGATTCGCGCCGCTGTTGCCGGCGCTGGCGGTGCTCGGCTCGGTGACTTCGCTGGCCATCGGCACCTCCTATGCCAAGCATCTCTTTCCGTTGATCGGCGCCCAGGGCACCAGCGCGCTGCGCGTGGGTTTCTCGGCGCTGTTCCTGCTGCTGCTGTGGCGGCCGTGGCGCTGGCATACCAGCCGCGCCGACGGCGCGGCGATCCTGCGCTACGGCCTCACGCTGGGCCTGATGAACCTGCTGTTCTACATGGCGCTGCGTACGATCCCGTTCGGCATCGCGGTGGCCATCGAGTTCACCGGCCCGCTGACGGTGGCGATGCTGTCCTCGCGGCGGCCGATCGATTTCCTGTGGGTCGGCTGCGCGGTGGCCGGGCTGCTGCTGTTGCTGCCGCTGGCCGGCGGGCCGGCGCTGGACGCGGCGGGCGTGCTGTATGCGCTGGGCGCGGCGGCCTGCTGGGCCCTGTACATCGTGTTCGGCAAGCGCGCCGGGCATCTGCACGCCGGCCATTCGGTATCGCTGGGGCTGGCGGCCGCGGCGCTGGTGGTGGTGCCGGTGGGCATCGCCCATGCCGGCACGGCGTTGCTGCAGCCCCCGATCCTGCTGGCCGGGCTGGTGGTGGCGGTGGTGTCCAGCGCGATCCCGATGTCGCTGGAGATGATGGCGCTCAAGCGTCTGCCCAAGGAAACCTTCGGCATCCTGATCAGCATGGAGCCGGCGGTGGCCGCGCTGTGGGCCTTGCTGCTGCTGCACGAGCGGCTCGGCGGGCTGCAGTGGCTGGCGATCGCCTGCACGGTGCTGGCGTCGGTGGGCAGCGCGGCGACCGCGCGCCGTCCGCCGCCGGCGCCCGCCGCCGTGGTGACGTGAAGGCAACCGCACGAGTTGGCCGACGATTCACGCTGCTGGCGCCGGCGGCCGGCACTGCGGGATGGATCTGGAGGAAAGCCCCCGAGCCAGTGGCGGCCGCGAAGTGACCCGGTGTGGGATCGGGAGCGCGATCCAGGACCCGCAACGCAGACCTTGGGGCGCCAGCGCCTGCGCCGCTACCGCAGGCTGTCGCCCGGCACTTCGACCTGCATTTCCACCGCCAGGTGGTCCGAATGGGCGGCGGCGACGGCGCCGGTTTCGAGCGTGCGCAGGCTGTCGCTGACCAGGATGTGGTCGATGGCCCGGTCCGGTCGCCAGCTGGGGAAGGTCGGCACCAGGCAGCCGGGCGGCTGCAGCCGGGTCCTGCGGTAGAGCACCTGCATTTCCGGGCGTTCGGCCTTGCAGTTGAAGTCGCCCATCAGCACAGCGTTGGGGTAGTCGGACAGCAGGTCGGCGATGAAGTCCAGCTGCGACATGCGCGAGCCCACGCCCAGCGACAGGTGGGCGACGGCGACCGTCAGCCCCTCGCGGCCGTCGCCGAAGCGCGCCAGCAGCACGCCGCGGCCGCCGATGCGGCCGGGCAGGGCGTGGTCCTGCACTTCCACTGGCTCCAGCTTGCTGAGCAGGCCGTTGGCGCTGGAGGCCACGCCGCCCATGCGCCGGTTGGGCTGATGGCTCCAGTAGTTGAAGCCGGCGCGCTGGGCCAGGTAGTGGGTCTGGTTGGTGAAGCCCGAGCGCAGGCTGCCGGGATCGGCCTCCTGCAGGCCGACGATGTCGCGGCCGCTGGCCAGTCTGGCGATGGCGTCCAGGCTGGAGCGCTTGCTGCCCGATGGCAGCGCGTGCGACCAGCTGCGGGTCACGTAGTCGCTGTAGCGGCGCGTGCTGGAACCGGCCTGGATGTTGGCCGTGAGCAGGCGCAGGGTGTGGGTGGGGGATTTCACGGCGGTGGAACAAGGGCCTCGGTGGGAGGCCCTTCATACCTTACTTGGCGTTGGCGGCGCGTTCGCGTGCGATCAGGTGGTCGGCGATGCGCAGCATGTCGTCGTAGCTCTTGCCCTTGACCAGGTACTTGCCGGCGACGATCAGCGACGGCGTGCCGCTGATCTTGCTGCGCTGGGCGAACTGCTTGGCGCGGTTGGTCTTGGCGACCACCGAGAAGCTGCCCATGGTGTCGGCGAAGGTCTTCGGGTTCACGCCGTACTTGCCGTAGAAGTTGGCGATGTCCTCGACCGAGTCGCGGCCCAGTTCGCCCTTGAGCGAATGCTCGACGTGGATGGCCGAGTACAGCGCGTCGTGGGTCTTCTCCTGCACGCCCAGCGCCTCGGCGGCGTAGAAGGCACGGCCGTAGTCGTCCCACATGCTGCCGAACATGGCCGGCACGTAGACGAAGCTGACGTCCGACGGCAGGCCGGCCTTCCACGGCCCGATCAGCGGCTGGAAGCGGGCGCAGGCCGGGCAGACGTAGCCGAACACCTCGGCGACCTCGATCTTGCCGGTCGCCGGCTGGATCGGCTGGCCGCCCTCGATGACGAGGTAGTCGGTGCCGGCCACCGGCTCGGGGCCGACCAGGCGGGCCTGCGCCGGCACCGGGGTGTTGTCGGCGGCCGGTTCGGCGGCGGCTTCATCGCCGGTGGCCGGCGCTGCGGCGGCTTCGCCCTCGGCGGCCGGTGCCGGCGCGGTTTCCGCGGTGCCGGCGGCCGGTTGTTCGGTGGCGGCCGGCGCCACGGCGTCGGCGGAGCCGTCCTGCGCCTTGCAGGCGACCATCAGCGGGAGCAGGGCCGTCAGGGCCAGTACGAAACGGATCTTCATCGGTGGATCTCCAGCGGGAATTCGTCGGGTCGTCAGGTCGCCTGCGGCGACCGCCGGGCGCATGATGACATTATCTGCGGCAGCGGCTGAACCGGTTCGCGGAACGCTCCGGCGCGGATTCAGCGGCGCCGCGCGGCGGCGCGCTCGCGTTCCACCAGGGCGCCGGCGATGCGCAGCTGGTCGTCGAAGCCGCGGCCCTTGACCAGGTACTTGCCGTTGACGATCAGCGCCGGCGTGCCTGGCACCCGGGCGCGCATCGCGAATGCGCGCGCGGCCTTCACCTTTTCGTCGACCTGCCCGCTGCGCAGCGCGTCGATGTAGCGCTGCGGCTGCACGCCATAGCTGGCGTAGAAGGTCGCCAGTTCCTGCGGCGACACGTTCTGCATCGGCAGGCTGCGACGCTCGTGCAGCGCCTTGAACACGTCGGCGTGGCTGCGCTTGAGCACGCCGGTCTGCTCGGCGGCGTAGAAGGCGCGCGCGTAGGCGTCCCAGTGGCCGCCGAAGGCGCCGGGCACCGCGGTGAAGCGCACGTCGGCCGGCAGCTTGCCCACCCAGGCTTCCAGCAGCGGCTCGAAATGGGCGCAGTGGATGCAGGGATAGCCGAACACCTCGACCACCTCGATCTTCCCGGCCAGCGGCGCGAACGGGCCGGGCTCGGCGATCAGTTCATAGTCGCGTCCTTCCACGGGCGCGGCGGTGTCGGCGGCGCAGGCGGCCAGCGGCAGCAGGGCCAGCAGCAGGAGGAACAGGCGCGGGAAATGCTTCATCGGGGAGTCTCCAACTGAAAAAAGAGACGCCGACCGCAGGGGTCGGCGTATCCGGGGAACAGCTTGCGTCGCCGCGGCGACCGGCACCGTCAGGGCTGGGAGGGCGCCGCGGCCACGCCCATGTCGTCGGCCCGTGCGTGCAGGCCCTGCACGTAGCTGGACAGCGCCTGGATTTCCTGCTCGGTCAGCCTGCTCGCCACCTGGGCCATGATCCGGAACTGCGACGGGTCGGTCTCGTTGGTCTGGCCGGCCTGGTAGTGCTGCAGGCGCTGGGCGACGTAACCGGCATGCTGCCCGCCGATATGCGGGTAGGACGGGCCGGGGTTGCCGGCGCCGGTCGGGCCGTGGCAGGCCATGCAGGCCGGGATTTCGCGGCTGGCGTCGCCGCTGCGGTACAGCTTCTGCCCGATCTCGTAGAACTTCATGCCCGCGTACGGGCCGTCGGCGACGGCCATGTCGTCGGCCACGCCGACGCCGGACTTCTGCCCGGCGAAGAAGGCGCCGATGTCGCGCATGTCCTGCGCGGTCATGCCCTGCACGAACGGCAGCATGACGGCGACCGCGCCCTCGGTGCGCTGGCCGCCGGCGATCAGCGCCAGCTGGCGGGCGATGTAGCGCTCGCTCTGGCCGGCCAGGCGCGGGTACATCTCGATGGCGGAGTTGCCGTCGGCGCCATGGCAGGCGGCGCAGGCCTGCGCCTTGCCCTCGCCGGCCTCGGCGTCGCCGGGCATGGTCTTGCTGAGGTCGATTTCCAGCGGCGCGGTCTGCACCGGTGCGTTGTCGGGCACGGGCGTGACCGAACTCTGCGCGAAAGCGACGGCGGCGATCAGCGGGATGGCGAGGGCAGAAACGGCTAAGACACGAGCGTGGCGCATGCAGAAGCTCCGTGTGGAACGGGCCGGGCGGGTCCGCGCCGGCATCGACCGGATTATCCACGCCGTTTCATGGCAGGGTCAACGCACGGGGCGGCAGGGGAGGCCGCGGCGTGCGATCCTATGCCCATGTCACAGCTCCTAGAACGCGCCCGCTACCTGCTTTCCGCCCACAACGCCCGGCAACTGCCGCCCGACGAGGGCGCCGAAGTGGCGTTCGCCGGGCGCTCCAACGCCGGCAAGTCCAGCGCGCTCAACGCGCTGACCCGCCAGAACGCGCTGGCCCGCGTCTCCAAGACCCCCGGCCGCACCCAGCAGCTGGTGTTCTTCCAGGTCACCCCCGACGCGCATCTGGTCGACCTGCCCGGCTACGGCTACGCCAAGGTGCCGCAGGAACTGCAGGCGCACTGGCAGGCCTTCATCGACAACTACTTCCGCACCCGCGACGCGCTCAAGGGGCTCGTCGTGGTGATGGACATCCGCCACCCGCTCAAGGACTACGACCGGCAGATGCTGGCCTACGCGGTGCAGCGCGGCCTGCCGGCGCACGCGCTGTTGACCAAGGCCGACAAGCTCGGCCGCGGCCAGCAGGCGCAGACCCTGCAGAAGGTGCGCAGGGAACTGGCCGACACGTTCGGCGACTCGGTGAGCGTGCAGACGTTCTCCGGCGAGTCGAAGCAGGGCGTGGACGAGGCCCGCGCGGTGATCGGCGGCTGGCTGGGGCTGGAATAAGAACAAAGTGCGCCGGGCGATGCCCGGCGGCATTTCTGTGGAGCCGGGGCTGTGCTCGGCTCCGCGGTGGATCAGTTCAACGGCGAATACTCCGCCGGCACCCAGGCGTAGGCCTGGCCTTCGCTGCGCACGTGGCCCAGGCCCGGGAACGGCAGATGCGCGCCAGCCACCCACCAACCGTTGGCGGCGGCCTGTCGCAGCAGGCCGCGACGGCTGGCGATGGCCGCCTTGCGGTCCGAATCCGCCTCGAATGCGGCCTCCGGGTGCGCGAACTGCACCGCGTGGAAGTGCAGCACATCGCCCCATACCAGCAGTGACTGGCCCTGGCTGTCGAACCGGTAGGAGACATGGCCAGGGGTATGGCCATGGGTATCCATCGCCACCGCACCGCCGGGCAGGGAATCGCCGGGGCTGAAGGTACGCAGGTGGCCGCTGGCCTGGTAAGGCGCAACCGCGTTGCGTGCCAGCGGGAAGGCGAAGCGCACGCCCTTCGGTGCGGTGGTCGCGCTGGCCGGGTCGAGCCAGTAATCGGCATCGGCCCTGGACAGCCACACCGTGGCGTTCGGGTAGGCCGGCCTGCCCTGCGCGTCGAGCACCCCGCACAGGTGATCCGGGTGGGCATGGGTCAGCAGCACCTCGTCCACCTCGGCCGGGTCTACGCCCGCAGCGCGCAGGTTGCCCAGCACCTGGCCCAGGTCGGGGCCAAAGCACTGCGCGGTGCCGGTATCGACCAGGGTCAGGTGGTTGCCTTGGCGCACCAGGAAGGCGTTGATAGCAGTCTGCAGGCCCTTCTTGTCCTCGGGCACGTAGCGGCCCTCCAGCAGCCGGCTGACCAGCGTCGGCGGCAAGTCCACCACTTCCTGCCGGCCCAGCGCGACCACGCCATCGAACAGCGCGGTGACCTGCAGCGCGCCGACGCGCTGGTGATAGACACCCGGCACCTGCTGGATGGGGGCGGGCGAGGTGGCTTCGGCCAGCGCCGCCAGCGGCAGGGAGGACAGCGCCAGCAGCAGGGTGGTGCGCAGTTGTAGAGGACGCAGGGTCATGGTGTGGTTCTCGGTGGATGACGGGCGGTTCCGTTGCGCCCAGCGTGCCGTGGCCGGCGTGTGCGCGGCGCTCAATCCACTGCGTGGAATGCTCAGGGAGGGGGTGTACGCAGGGCTGCGCCCCGCACCCGCTGCGAGCCAGAGCAACGGCCTAAGCGACGGCAACAGCAACAGCGAACACTCCGTGGGAAGGCGGGGTGGGTCCGGTTGCGGGGGACGCCGTAAATCCCGCTCCGCGGTCCGGCCCAGCCGCTGGCGGCTGGGCGTTCGGGCGCTTGCGAAGCAGTGCTTCGCAAGCAAAGCGCCCTCACCCCTGTAGGCTTGGCCGCGGCATCCATGCCGCGGACACCCCCGCAACCGGACTCACCCCGCCTTCGGCAGATTCCGCGATCCGTTGGTGGGAAATGCTCCTGGGGTCAGATCCGCGGATCTGACCCCAGGATTCAAATTCGAAATATTCGATCTCGATGGACATTCATCCACGCATGGCGTGGATCTACCGGCCACCGGGAAACTGTCGAAGGCGGGGCGGTGTGGGCAGGCAGGACCGTTGGCGCCCTGGATGGCGCCAACGAGCCCCCATGGATGGGTTTACGGCGTGTACTGCCTGCCCACACCGCCCCGCCCAACGCGCAGCATCCAATGTCCCGGCGGTTGTTTCGGCCGTTGCCTCGGCGGGTGCAGGGCGCGGCCTTACCGGCCCCCACCCTGGATGTCCGTCGGCGCCAGCCCGTACTGCTCGGCGAAGCGCCTGCTGAAACTGGCCGCAGACCGGTAGCCCGCGCGTGCGGCGACGGTCTTCAGTGGCAGATCGGTGGTGTAGAGCAGTTGCATGCCGTGCGCGAGGCGCGCCTCGGTGAGCAGCTGGCGCAGGCTGGTGTCTTCGGCGGCGAGGCGACGGCGCAGGGTCGCGCCGCTCAGCGCGAACTGCTCTTCCACATCGCGTGATTGCCAGTCGCGCGCCGGCTCGGCGGCAATGCGGTCCCGGATCTGCTCGCCAAGGCTCGGCGCCTGCGGCAGCAGCAGGTTGCCATGACCCTGCCGGCACAGGGTCAGCACCAGCGAGGCCAGGGCCAGCCGCGCTTCGCTGTAACGGCCGTCCTGCAGCGATTGCCGCCACTGGCGCAGCGCCGCGTCATGTTCGATCAACGCCAGCCGCGCCATCGCCGGGCCTGGGGCAGGAAGCGCCTCGTTCCACAGCGTGCGCGCCGCCGCCAGCACTTCGGCGCACAGCGGCACGATGGCGCTGAGGTAGCGGCCGCTGCAGGGATCGGGGGTGTTGACCACATCGATGCGGCAACGCTGGGTCAGCAGCAGGATGTCGCCGGGAACAAACGCCAGCGACTGGTGCGCAGTGCGCACCTGCTTGCGGCCTTCCAGCAGGATCGCGAACTGGGGCTGCGGAATCTCCACCGAACTGGCGCCGTGCTCGCGGCGCGCGGTGATGCAGGCATAGCCCTCGGCGCGTCCGCAGCCGGCCAGGCTGGCCATTTCCGCCAGCAGTGCAGTGGCCGGTGGCAGCATGGCGGTCATGCCACGTGGGCGCCGAACAGGCGGCCGACGCCCGCCGCCGCGGCCATCGCCAGCGCGCCCCAGAACATCACCCGCAGCGCGCCGCGCAGGCGCGGCGCGCCGCCGGCATGGGCGGCCATCGCGCCGGTGATGCAGAGCCCGACCAGGGTGGAGGCGGTGGTGATCTGCGCCACGTGCGCGTGCGGGGCGAGCAGGGCGGTCAGCACCGGCAGTATCGCGCCGGCGATGAAGGCACCGGCCGATGCCAGCGCGGCCTGCAGCGGGCGTGCGCGCAGTTCCTCGGTGATGCCCAGTTCGTCGCGCGCGTGTGCGGCGAGCGCGTCGTGCGCGGTGAGCTGCACGGCGACCTGGTGCGCCAGCTCGGGGGTCAGCCCGCGGCGCCGGTAGATGCCGGCCAGTTCCTCCAGCTCGGTATGCGGATCCTCGTGCAGTTCGCGGCGTTCCAGCGCCAGGTCGGCATGCTCGGTATCGGCCTGCGACTGCACCGAGACGTATTCGCCGGCGGCCATCGACATCGCGCCGGCGACCGTGCCGGCCACGCCGGTGGCCAGTACGGTGGAGGCCGGCGCGCCGCTGGCGGCGATGCCGACCACCAGCCCGGCGACGGAGACGATGCCGTCGTTGGCGCCGAGCACGGCCGCGCGTAGCCAGCCGACGCGGTCGGAGCGGTGGACTTCCTTGTGCGGGGAACGTTTCATGCCCGCCAGTGTAGGCCGCTGGCAGGTGCCCGGCCGGAATGACTCGCAGCTGCGGCTGCGAGCGCCGGTCAAGTCGTCGCCGGTGGGATGCTGAAAACCGTCACCGCGACATGCCGGCAATAGGCGCCGCGATATAGTGCGCGCTCGGAAGCTGTTCGCGATCCATCGTGAGCGAGGGCCGGCGGCCCGTGGCGGAGCGCAGCAAGCGCCGCGTAGCGATACGCGTGCGTTGCCGGCCGCGCGGGAGGCGGGACGAGCGCGACGGATCGCGGGCCGGTTCTTGTGATGCCGGGGGCAGGCCCCCATTTCCCCCGCCCAGCCAGACCACTGCGAGCCAGCCCTTGTCGAGCCCCAGCCACGTCGCCGATACGCCCATTACCGACCGCTCGCAGCTGGTGGGGGTGATCGCCTCCGGCGAGAAGCCGCGCCCGCAGTGGCGCATCGGCACCGAGCACGAGAAGTTCGGGTTCCGCCTGGACGACCTGCGCCCGCCGACCTTCGAGGGCGAGCGCGGCATCCAGGCGCTGCTGACCGGGCTGACCCGCTTCGGCTGGGAACCGGTGCAGGAGAACGGCAACACCATCGCCCTGCTGCGCGACGGCGCGTCGGTGACGCTGGAGCCGGCCGGCCAGCTGGAACTGTCCGGCGCGGCGCTGGAAACCATCCACCAGACCTGCGTGGAGACCGGCACCCACCTCAACGAGGTCGCGCAGGTGGCCGGCGAGCTGCGGCTGGGCTTCCTCGGCATGGGCTTCCAGCCGAAGTGGACGCGCGCGGACATGCCGTGGATGCCCAAGGGCCGCTACCGCATCATGCGCGACTACATGCCCAGGGTCGGCTCGCTCGGCCTGGACATGATGACCCGCACCAGCACGGTCCAGGTCAACCTGGACTACGCCTCCGAAGCGGACATGGTGAAGAAGTTCCGCGTGTCGCTGGCGCTGCAGCCGATCGCCACCGCGCTGTTCGCCGATTCGCCGTTCACCGAGGGCAGGCCGAACGGTTACCTGAGCTACCGCTCGCACATCTGGACCGACACCGACGCCGACCGCACCGGCATGCTCGACTTCGTGTTCGAGGACGGCTTCGGCTATGAGCGCTATGTCGACTACCTGCTCGACGTGCCGATGTACTTCTCCTACCGCGATGGCATCTACCACGACGCCAGCGGCAAGTCGTTCCGCCGCTTCCTCAAGGGCGAACTGGACGTGCTGCCGGGCGCGCTGCCGACGCTGCGCGACTGGTCCGACCACATGACCACCGCCTTCCCGGAAGTACGGCTGAAGAAGTACCTGGAAATGCGCGGCGCCGACAGCGGCCCGTGGAGCCGCATCTGCGCGCTGCCGGCGTTCTGGGTGGGCCTGCTGTACGACGACGCGGCGCTGGACGCGGCCTGGGACCTGGTCAAGGATTTCAGCCTGGCCGAGCGCCACGCGCTGCGCGACGGCGTGCCGAAGCAGGCGATGAATCTGCCGTTCCGCGGCGGCAGCGTGCGCGACCTGGCGCGGCGCGCGCTGGAGATCTCGCGCGAAGGCCTGCGCCGGCGCGCCGCGCTCAACGGCGACGGCCAGGACGAGACGCGTTTCCTCGACGTGCTGCAGGAGATCGTCGATTCCGGCCGGACCGCCGCCGAGCGCAAGCTGGAGCTGTTCCACGGCGCATGGAACGGCAGCGTCGATCCGGTGTTCGGCGAATTCGCCTACTGATGCGGCGTCCGGCCCGTTGCTAGACTGCCGGCTCCTTTCGCGGAGACAGGTACATGGGCAACACGGACGAGATCGTCTTCTACACCAACCCGCAGTCGCGCGGCCGCATCGTGCGCTGGATGCTGGAGGAGACGGGCCAGCCCTACCGCACCGAGGTGCTGGGCTACGGCGAGGGCATGAAGTCGGCTGACTACCTGGCCATCAACCCCATGGGCAAGGTGCCGGCCATCGTCCATCGCGGCGTGGCGGTCACCGAGGCTGCCGCCATCTGCAGCTACCTGGCCGATGCGTTCCCGCAGGCCGGGCTGGCGCCGGCGCAGGACGACCCGCTGCGCGGCAGCTACTTCCGCTGGCTGTTCTTCGCCGCCGGGCCGGTCGAGGCCGCGGTCAGCGCCAAGGCGCTGGGCCTGCTGGCGCCGCCGGAGAAGGCCGGCATGGTGGGCTACGGCAGTTTCGACCAGGTGGTCGACACCCTGGAGAAGGCCGCCGCGGGCGCCGCGCCGTGGCTGCTGGGCGAGCGTTTCAGCGCCGCCGATGTCTACGTGGGCAGCCAGGTGCTGTGGGGCATGATGTTCAAGAGCCTGCCCGAGCGGCCGGCCTTCGCCGAGTACGGCGCGCGCCTGCGCGCGCGCCCGGCGTGGCAGCGCGCCGCCGCGCTGGACGACGCGCTGGCCGCCGGCGGCTGAGCCGCGGACCGCGGTCGCACGGTGGCTTGACCCCGGTCAGGGCGGACGCCGCCGCCGGCACGCAGTATCGGCGGGCGGGCACGGTCGCCCGCCGCCGGGTCGGCCGCGGGGCGGGCATCCGGTCGCGTGCCCGCCCCGGGAGTATGTCGATGACGCAATTCAGGATTTCCCTGTCCGGCACGGCGCCGGACCTGCAGGTGCTGGAAGACGCGCTGCAGGATGCCGATCCTTCCGTCCTGCTGGACATCGAGCCGCTCAGCCGGGTGCTGCGCATCTCGACCCTGCTGGACGAACACAGCCTGCTGCCGGCGCTGGGCCGCGGCGGCCTGCCGATCTCCGCCGCGCAGCTGGAGCGCGTGCCTTCGGAATGCTGTGGCGGCTGCGGCGGCTGAGCCGTCGCGGCGCGAAGTCCCCGAATGGAGGCCGGCACGTCGGCGCCACGCGTGCCGGCCTTCCGTTCCTGCCTGGCTCGACGCTGTGGACGTGATGCGCCCGGTGGGAAAGCCACGCGCCGGCATCGGCGCGATCCCGTGCCGCTCGGCGGAGCGCATGCGCCGCCTGCCGCCGCGTGACGTTTTCCATGCAGTGCGCCCTGCATCGGCTCGCGTAAGATCCGGCGACCCGACCCTGGAGCTTCCCGTGAAGACGTCGTCCCTGCTCGCCGCGACCGCCTTGCTCGCGCTGCCTTTCGCCTTCCAGGCGCAGGCCGCCCTCCCGATGTTCAACGGCACCTGCCCCGGTGGACTGGAGGTGCATGCCGACGATGGCGGGCCGGTCTATGTCAACGGCAAGGAAACCCGGCTAAAGCGCTTCAACGACGATTACGTCGAAGCGCACGACCCGGCCAGCGGCGTGACCCTGTCGATCACGACGTCCGCCGACGGCGGTGTGCAGATGTCCTATACGGGGCAAGGCGGCGCGAACGGCGTGTGTTCGATCGGCCGCCACGACGCGCGCGGCGGATCGCACGACGCGCCCGCGGGTCTGCCCCGGGAAGTGACCTGTCAATCGCAGGGTAATACCCAGGCCGAGTGCGACATGGACACCCGAGGCGATGTCCAGGTCGTGCGTCAGCTGAGCCGCACCGAATGCGTGGAGGGCCGGAACTGGGGGCTGTCGCGCAATTCCGTCTGGGTCAAGGACGGGTGCCGCGCGGTGTTCCGCAACACGCCGGGGGACGGCGGGCATCAGGCCGACCACGGCCAGCACCGCGGTTACGTGGCGCCCGTGGCCGCCGCCGACGGTGCCGGGCTGCTGGGCGCCTGCAATCGGCGTGCGGGCGCATCCGGCGCGCTGGTCACGCGCGTGCCGCTGAACGACGAGGCCGCCGAACTGATCATCGATTATCCGGACGGCCGCTACCTGTGCATGGCGCGCAACGATGGCCAGGTGATGTCCTTGACCCGGTTGAAGCGCCAGCCGAAGTGATCGTCTGGGCGGCGGGGTGCCGCCCAGACGATGAGTGGGCGCAGGTGGCGGTGACTGCGCTGCCGTACCTGCAACAGGATGCCCTCGCGCCTCCGCGGCGTATTGCCCGGGCGGCGCGTTTTCATGTCGGCGGCTCCGGTGGATGTCATGGCCGCCGGCGCCGCGTCGTCGGAAGCTGCGGCCGGCATCGCCGTGGCAGCGGGCGGGATCTCCGCGCAAGCCTCCGGGGAACGGCAGCGGCAATGCCCCGTACAAAGAAAAAGGCGCGTCGACAGACGCGCCTTTTCCCTTCACCGGCCCGCCGTCATTCCGGCTGGCGGATGGGACAGCGGACCTCCTCCAGGGACGTGCAGGCGTCGCTGGCCGGGGCGATGGCCGCATCGGCAAGGCGGTACAAGCCGGCGGCGGACGAAGCGGTGGGCGGGCGGGTTGCGGGCGTGCGCACACTGGCGGCCACTTCACGGCCCACCTGCAGGTTCTGCGCGACGGACAGGCCCTTTACCTCCAGCGTTCCTTCGCGGTAGGTGATGTCGTAGTTGCCCAGCCGTGCACCCTGCGCATCGCTGGCGACGATGGCGTAGCTGCCGGGTTGGGCATTCACGCCGCTGCCGTCGCTGAACAGCCTGACCGCGTCGATGGTGTCGTCGTTGACCAGGCCCTCCGCCGTGTATCCGTTGAGCGGTGAGCGCTGGCCGATGTTCTTGCTGGCGTTGTTGGCGGTGATGGTCAGGCCGGCCTTGCCGATGCTCAAGGTGCCGTTGACGTAGGTGATGTCGTAGTTGGACAGGCCGCTGCCATCGGCATTGCTTGCGGTGATGGTGTAGTTGCCGACGTTGGCGGTGGCCGCGGTGCCGGCCGAGGCCAGCTCGACCGAGGACACCGTGTCGCCGTCGGCCAGGCCGCTGACGGTGAAGCCGTTGATGCCGCCGGTCTGGCCATAGGTCTTGCTGCCGTTGTTGGCGGTGATGGTCAGGCCGGCCTTGCCGACGGTCAGGGTGCCGTTGACGTAGGTGATGTCGTAGTTGGACAGGCCGCTGCCGTCGGCATTGCTTGCGGTGATGGTGTAGTTGCCGACGTTGGCGGTGGCCGCGGTGCCGGCCGAGGCCAGCTCGACCGAGGACACGGTGTCGCCGTTGACCAGGCCGCTGGCGGTGAAGCCGTTGATGCCGCCGGTCTGGCCATAGGCCTTGCTGCCGTTGTTGGCGGTGATGGTCAGCCCGGCCTTGCCGATGGTCAGGGTGCCGTTGACGTAGCTGATGTCGTAGTTGGACAGGCCGCTGCCATCGGCATTGCTTGCGGTGATGGTGTAGTTGCCGACGTTGGCGGTGGCCGCGGTGCCGGCCGAGGCCAGCTGGACCGAAGACACGGTGTCGCCGTTGACCAGGCCGCTGGCGGTGAAGCCGTTGGTACCGCCTGCCTGGCCGTAGGTCTTGTTGCCGTTGTTGGCGGTGATGGTCAGCCCGGCCTTGCCGATGGTCAGGGTGCCGTTGACGTAGGTGATGTCGTAGTTGGACAGGCCGTTGCCCGCGGCATTGCTGGCGGTGATGGTGTAGTTGCCGACGTTGGCGGTGGTCGCGGTGCCGGCCGAGGCCAGCTGGACCGAAGACACGGTGTCGCCGTTGACCAGGCCGCTGGCGCTGAAGCCATTGACACCGCCCGCCTGGCCGTAGGTCTTGCTGCCGTTGTTGGCGGCGATGGTCAGGCCGGCCTTGCCGATGGTCAGGGTGCCGGCAAGTAGCTCGATGTCATAGCCGAACTGGCTGGAATAGAGCCCGCTGGCACGCAGATTGGCGCCGGTGTAGGTGCCGGCGTTGGCGCTGTTGGCTGTGTAGACGGCGCTGCCGGACACCAGGGCCGGGTCGTAGCCGATGGGGAACACCAGGGCGCCGGCGCTGCTGCTGGCGCTGCCGTCGTAGGTCTTGCTGGCATTGCCTGCGTTGACGCTGAGCGTGGTCATGAAGCTGCGCAGCAGCGGCGCGCTGTGGCCCTCGTACATGCGCCAGGTGGCGCCCGTGCCACCGGCGTCGTCGATGCTCCAGCCGGCCGCCACGAAGGGCGCCAGGCCGGTGAGCTGGGCGCTGGTCAACCCGGAGATGCCGGTGCCGTTGCCGGCGCCGACGCCCTGGGCCAGGCCGCTGCTGCTGGTGTTCCAGAAGCTGCCGGTGGCGGTGCCGACATTGCTGCCCACCAGGCCGCCGACCGCGCCGACGCTGGAACTGGCCGTGCCGGTGGCATAGACACGCAGCAGGCTGCCGTCGTTGAACCCGACCAGGCCGCCCGCGGTGGCGCTGCCCTGGGCGCTGCCGGTGGCGTAGCTGTCGCGGATGACGCCGGTGCTGGCGTTGCTGCCGGCCAGGCCGCCACCATTGAGGCCGCCGCCGGCGCTGCCCGTGGCCAGCGACTCGCTGAGGGTTCCGGCGTTGCTGCCGACCAGGGCGCCGACGTTGCCCGTGCCGGTGACGGTGGTGTCGCTGCTGACCCGCTCGATAACCCCGCCGGCGGCGTTGTAGCCCACCACGGCGCCGCTGTAGCTGCCGCCGGCCACGCTGCCGCCCACCAGGTTGAGGTTGCCGACATACCCGGCGTTGTAGCCGAACAGGCCGCTGTAGGTACTGCCGGGACGGTTGATGACCAGGCCGCTGATGCGATGCCCCTGTCCGTCGAGCCGGCCGCTGAAGGGGGTGGCCAGGCTGCCGATGGAGAGGAAGCCGGCGCCGCTGTTCCACAGCGCGCTGCTGGAGGCGTTGATGTCGTTCGCCAGGACGAAGCGGCTGCCCGCCAGGCTGGTCGACGCCAGGCCCTGCAGGCCGTAGGCATCGGTGATGCGGTACGGCGTTGCGGCGCTGCCATCGCCGCCCAGCGCGCGCACGAAAGTGGCGCCGGGGCCGAGGCGGAAGTCGGTGACGTTGAAGCCGGGCAGGCTGGCCGCCACCTGGCGCCAGGTGCCGCTGGTGAGATTCAGCACACCTAGGTTGACGCCCCCGTTGCTGGTTACGGTGCCGGCAGCGGACAGGGCCAGGCTGCCGTTGGCCGCATCGATGCCATCGCCCAGCACGACGTTGCCGCCGTTGCTGGTGGTGAAGGTCAGCCCGGCGTTGTCGCCCCAGGCCAGGCGGTCGGCGACGTTGAGGTTGCCGCCTGCCGACAGCTGGCGGGTGCCGCTGATGCTGAAGGTGCCGCCGCTGTCCAGGCTGAGCAGGCCGCCGGAGCCGAGGTTGGTGTCCAGGCTGTAGCTGGCGGCGCTGGCAGCCAGGTAGAGGCCGTAGCCGCTGCTGGTGAGGGCCGAGAAGTCGCTGGACGAGAGGAAAGCGAGGTCACTGTCTGCATAACTGCCGCGCGCGGCCAGGTAGCGGCTGCGGGTCGCCGAGAGGCTGCCCTGGCCGGTGAACAGGCGCATGGCGGAGCTGTAGACGTCCAGCCCCTGGACGCCGTTGGTGCCGATCACGTCGCCGAAGCCGGCACCGGTGTCGAGGTTGCCGTCCAGGTAGGCGATGGCGGCATTGGCGTCCAGGCTGCTGGCATCGCCGAGGATGTAGTAGTAGCCGTCCGCCCCGCTGCTGGCGCTGCCGATGGCCACGCCGCCGGACACGGCGGTCAGCGTCGCGCCCGCCAGGGCGGCGGCACCGGCATTGCCGAAGGCCTTGCCGCTGATGGCGATGGGCGTGGTGCCGTAGCGCCAGCTGAAATACGGGTAGAGGTTGGCGCCGGTGCCCCAGATGGACGAGGAGAAACCGGCCGGCAAGCCACCCTGGAGCTGGGCGGTGGTACGCCCGGTGATCCCGTTTACCAGGCCACCGGCTGCGGCCAGCGACTGGCCACTGGTCTGGGTGTTCCAGTAGGCGTTGCTGATGGCGCCATTGGTGCCGTTGTTGTAGCCGACGAACCCGCCTGTCTGGCTGCCGCCGGTGACGTAACCGGTGGAGTAGCTGTTGCTGATGGTGCCGTTGATGAAATTGACTCCGGCGAAGCCGCCGATGTTGCTCGCAGAGCCCTGGCCGATCACCGCGCCGGTGGCGTAGGAGTCGGTGATGCTGCCTTCGTTGTGGCCGACGAAGCCGCCGACCGGCCCCGACGACGCCCTGACCGTGCCGGTGGCGTAGGACTGGCTGATGGAGCCGCCATCGCCGCTGTAGCCGTTGGCGCCCACCAGGCCGCCGACATAGCCGAGGTTGGCGGTCGTGTTGGTGCCGGTGACGTTGCCGGTGGCATGGGAGCGGGTGATGCTGCCGCCGTTGACGTTGAAGCCGACCAGGCCACCGACCTGGTAGCCGGCCCCGGTGACATTGCCGGTGGCGGAGGCATCGGCGATGGCGCCGCCGTCGTTGGTGCCCACCAGCCCGCCGGTGTTGGCTTCGCTGGTGCTGGTGCCGCTGACCGTGGTGCTGGCCGACGCGTTGCCGAGGGTGCCGCCCAGCATGTAGCCGACCAGGGCACCGACGTTGTCTCTGCCTGTGACGTTGCCGCCCACCAGCTTGACGTTGGCCAGGGTCGCGCCGGAGGTGTAGCCGAACAGGCCGACATAGTCAGTGGCCGCACGGTTGATGACCAGGCCGCTGATGCTGTGGCCCTGTCCGTTGAAGCTGCCGGTGAACTGCTGTGCGTTGTTGCCGACCGGGCGGAAGCCCGACGCGCCCCACACCTCGCCGTAGTAGCCGCCGCTGGCGGCCATGGCGCTGGCCAGGCTCAGGTCGGTGCCCAGGCGGTAATTGGCGTTAAGGTCCAGCCCCATCAGTTGCAGGGCGTGGGGGGTGAAGATGGTCGTGGAGTATTCGTTGCGCAGCATCGGTCGGGTATCGCCTTCGAACATCACCCACATGTTGGTGAAGTCGAAACCGGTGTAGGCCGACTGGTTGCGCACGGCGCTGGTCAGGCCGGTACCGCCACCCAGGGAGCTGGACTGGCCGGTGCTGTTGATGTCCCAGTAGCTGGTGTTGACGGTGATGGTGGGCAGGTAGCCGCCGCCGATCAGGCCGCCCGTGGTGGTGTAGCCGGTGACCTTGCCGCTGGCGTAGGTGTTGGTCAGCGTCGCGCTGGAGATCACCTCGCCCAGCAGCCCGCCCGCAAACGCACTGGTGTTGCTGACCGTGGCGGTGACCGAGCCGGTGGCATAGGAGTCGGCCATGGCAATGCTCTGCGCGCTGCCCGCCAGTCCGCCTACCACGGTCAGGCCGGTCACGTCGGCGGCAGAGGACGAGTAGCGGATGATGCCGTTGTTGACCGTGCCGGCCAGGCCGCCGACGAAGGCCCCGGAGCCGGAAACGCGGCCGGTCATGTGGACGTTGCTGAGGGTGCCGCCAAGGGTCGCGGCGATGCCGCCGACGTTCATCTGGCCGGTGATGCGGGCATTCGACAGCGTCAGGTCACGGACATTGCCGCTCACGGTGCGGAACAGCCCGACGTCGCTCTCCAGCCCGCGGTTGATGGTCAGCCTGTCGATGCTGTGGCCAAGGCCGGCGAAGTTGGTGCTCACCCCGTCCAGCGGGTTGAAGCCGGCACCGCCGTTCCAGCCCGCGGTGGCGCTGGCGTCGATGTCGTTGCCCAGGGCGTAGAAACCCGTGCTGGTGATGTTTTGCAACGCGCCGATGTCATGGATCAGGGTGTAGCCGGTGCCGCCCAGTACGAGGCTGGCGTTGCTGCCGGACAGGGTCACGCGAGCGCCCTTGTTCAGGCTGTAGCCGCCGCTGTAGGACAGCGACAGTCCGGCGTTGTTGCCCGTGGCGGTGATGTCCTTGTTGATGATGACGCTGCCGGCGGCGTTGAGCGCCAGCACCGTATTGGCGCTCCAGCTGATGGGCGCGTCCACGGTGATGTTGCCGGCCTGGCTGCCGCCGACGCCGGTGGTCACCGTCACCCCGGTGCTGGCCAGGGCGTTGCTGAGGGTGGTGACGTTGAGCACGCTGTCGTTGGCGTTGCCGTTGAAACCGCCCATGCCGGAGCTTGTGCCGTTGGAAATGGTCACGTTGTACGGGTCGATCAGCCACTCGCCGGTCTTGCCGTTGGGCGCCAGCGTCGTGATCCTGACGTCGTCGGCGATCTTCACGTGGGCGCCGCTGGTCTCGATGAAGCCGCCATCGCCCCCGTTCGGGGCGCTGGCATCGAGGGTGCCGGCGACGTTCACCACGCCGCCGTCGAAGTCGCCCATCAGCAGGATCCTGCCGTCCTTCTCGCCCACCGTGCGGGCTTCGATCACCCCGGTATTGTTGACCACGGTCTTGAGCAGGGCATCGCCGGCGTGGGCGGTGAGCAGCACCTGGCCGCCATCGGCCTTGATCAGCTGGTGGTTCTCCACCAGGGCATCGACCATGCCCTTATCGACCCGCAGGTTGAGCAGGCCGTTGCCGGCGAAGTCCAGGGTCATGGCATCGCCGGCGGCCAGCGCCACGCTGCCCTGGTTGGCGACGATCACGCCGTGGTTGCCGACCCTGCCGCCGAGCAGGGCAATGGCGCCGCCTGCGCGGGTGTTGAGCGAGCCGTGGTTGATCACCGCCGCATTGCTGCCGTCGCCCGTGAAGCGGTAGTTGCCGGCGGCGAAGTCGGCGTCGCTGATGCCCAGGGTGGAGGCGACGAGGCCGCCGACGTTCACCTGGGCGCTGGCGCCGAACAGTACGCCGTTGGGATTGACCAGGAAAACCCGGCCATTGGCGTCCAGCTGGCCCATGATCAGGGAGCCGTCGACGCCGAGTACGCGGTTGAGCGCGATCGCGTTCGCGCCGGGCTGGTTGAAGGTGACCTTCTGCCCGGCACCGATGTTGAAGCTCTGCCAGTTGATCGCCAGTTTGTCGCTGGCCTGGTTGATGACCAGCTGGTTGCCGCCGGGCGCGCCGATCTGGCCGCTGCCGGACACGATGTTGCCGCCGGTCGGCAACGATTGCGCCATCAGCCCCTGGCTGCCGATGGACACCAGCAGGCCCAGCACCAGTGGCGTCAGCCGCGGGCCGGCCGGCAGGCGGCGCGTGGCGCCGCTCGTCCCGCAGGGAGAGGCCCCCAGCTCGGAGGCCACCTGGACCTGGCCCAGGGCGCGGTTGAACACGAGACGGTAGATGCGATTCATGGCCGGTGTCCTTAGAAAGTGGTGCTGATGCGTGCCCAGTACTGGGTGCTGTGTCCATCGGCGGCGCGGTAGCTGCCCGTAGGCCGGGCGCCGCTCACCTCCAGCCGCAGTTCCGGCTTCCAGGGCAGCCGCAGGCCGATCGCGACACCGGCGCCTTCCAGCGTCGTGGGCTGGAAGCCGATGCGGCGGTTGTCGGGTGCCGGCGAGGTGCGGCCCCAGTCGTAGAACAGGTTCAGCTCGACAAGGTCGCCCCAGCGACGGCCATCGAACGGCGAGGGCGTGTCGGCAAAGCCCGGCGCGCTGACCTGGTATTCGAAGGTCGCCTGCACGCCACGGTCACCCAGTGCCGTGGACAGCGGATAGGCGCGCACGCTGGTCGGTCCGCCGATGCTGAACTGCTCCACCGGGGTCAGCGCATCATCGCTGAACTGGGCATTGCCGCGCAGCAGCAGGCGCTGGTTGCCGGGCAGGGCCTGCAGGCGCGCCAGTGCCAGCCGGCTCACCCAGAAGTAGGAATCGTGCGCGGCATACAGCCAGTTGAAGGACGGGGAACCATCCTTGACGGATTTGCGCACCGACAGCTGCGCCAGGTTCATGCCACGCCAGCGGCGGTCGGTGTGGCGCAGGTTCACTCCGGCCTCGACCACGTCGAAGGTGTGGCGCGAGAGTTCGATGTCCAGGCCCTCGAGCCTGGATTCCTCATGGACCCAGCGCGCCGACGCCTGGACCTGCAGGTCCGGGCGCTGGATGAACTTCCAGTCGCTGCCCGCGTAGTAGAGCGTGGTCGGGCCCTTGATGCCGATGGCGGCGAACGGCCCGGAGTTGAGCTCGATCTCGCTGCGGCTGGCGCCGACAATGGCGCTCAGCCCATCGACCGTTGCCAGCGGGGCGCTCAGGGACAGCGCCGCCTGCCAGCTGTCGGCCGGGTCCAGCCCGTAGCCGACGCTTGCGGCGAGCACGTCGCCCAGGCCCAGTGCATTGAACGCGCTCACGCCCAGCTCGGCGCGGTACCGGCCGGTGCTGTCGGTGCCGTGGTTGCTCAGGCCGGCGGTGATTTCATAGGGGCGTTCACTGTCGCGGGCGACCAGGATGATGTCGGTCTCGCCTTCATTCTGGCCCGGCTGCAGCACCGAGGTGACTGACACCCCGGGCAGGTCGCGTGCGTAGAGAAGGGCGCGTTCCAGCTCCGCCTGGCGCAGCGGGCGGCCGATCAGGCCCAGGCTGCTGGCGCTGAGCTGGTCGTCGCGATAGCGCCGGCTGCCCTGCACCAGCACCCGCCCGACCCGGCCTTCCATCACCTTCAGCGTCAGTGTCTGGCTGTCGTCGATCTGTTGCGGCGGTACGTAGGCCACCGAAACCAGGAAGCCGGCCTCGCGGTAGGTCTGGGTGATGCGTGCAGTGATCTGTTTGATCTGCTCGAAGTTCAGCGCTGCAGGCAGCGTGGGGCTGATATCGCGCAGAGCCTGGTTGGCGACCGCATCGATCGCCGCGCGGCTGATGCCGCTGTCCGGATGCTCGCCGACGCCTTCGACCGCGATGCGGGCGATATGCACGGTGGCGGCCGTCGTGGTGGGCGCGGCATCCTGCGCGAATGTGCAGGGGCTGAAGACGGATGCCAACGCGGCGGCCAGTACGGCGCCACGCAGCGGATGGGAGCGGCGGGCGCGAATGGAGGTGTTGCTGCCAGTAAAAGGCATCAGCGTGGTATCCGTTAATGATTTTGAGAACGCTTGCCGGGAACGCGACCGGCTTACTTTCTAACCGGGAAAAGCGGCCTGATGGCATCACCCGATTTCAGGTGGGCGGCATGATATGTGACGAATATCTCAATTTGAATTGCCAGCTGTGCGGCAGGGCCGGGACTGGCTCTGAAAGAAGCGTCCACCGTGGGGAGGCGGGCGCAGGGCCGTCGCCCGGGGCCGTGCGGACCCAGGCATGCAGATGTCATCGCAAGCGCGGAACTCCAGAAAGCACTGCCGCCTTCTGGTCCCGCCAGGTGCGCCCCCTGCTTTGAGTCATCCGCAATGCGGATGGAGAAGCCAGGGACTGCCCATCCACGCCGGCGCCGCCCGGCGGCCTGGCGTGGATCGGGCATTGCGAACGCCCGCATCCGGCGGCGGATCCGATGGATCGATGCACCCTATCGATGCTGCTGCATCCTGGCCCTTGCCGCTGGCGCCTGGAGCTCCCCTTCGGGCCCTCTGGGCGCTGGGGGCGGCATTGGCCCTGCTCTGTACGTGAGCCACAGACCACGGCTGTCCGGGCATGCGTCCGGGAACGCTGACAGTGCGGCGTTCGTCAAATATACTGTCCCCCAGTACAGGATAGAGACGGGCGCATGCCGCATTCCCCCGAAGAAAAGAAGAAGGTGCTGGCGCGTGTGCGGCGCATCCGTGGGCAGTGCGATGCGCTGGAGCGCGCGCTGGAGGCCGGGGCCGACTGCGGTCCGGTGCTGCAGCAGATCGCGGCCATCCGCGGCGCGGTCAACGGACTGATGTCCGAAGTGATGGAAGCGCACCTGCGCGAGGAGTTCGGCCAGCCGGCGCAGTCGGCCGCGCAGCGCGCCGCGCGCGTGGCCGAGATGTCCGGCCTGATCCGCTCCTACCTGAAGTAGGAGCGGCTTCGGCCGCGAAAGGGCTTTCACGCGGATCTCCCCATGGCTGCCGGCATGGGAACCGAATGCGAAGGCCCTCTTGCAACGGAAGCCGCTCGCGCGAAAACACCGGTGCATGCGGATGCACGCACCCACGAACAACCGCTACAGGAGAAACCCATGAAATCACGTGCCGCCGTCGCCTTTGGCCCGGGCCAGCCGCTGCAGATCGTCGAGATCGACGTCGCCCCGCCGAAGCAGGGCGAAGTGCTGGTTAAGATCACCCATACCGGCGTCTGCCACACCGATGCCTTCACCCTGTCCGGCGACGATCCGGAAGGCCTGTTCCCGTGCGTGCTCGGCCATGAAGGCGCCGGCATCGTGGTGGAGGTGGGCGAGGGCGTGACTTCGGTGAAGCCGGGCGACCACGTCATCCCGCTGTACACCGCCGAATGCGGCCAGTGCCTGTTCTGCCAGAGCGGCAAGACCAACCTGTGCACCGCCGTGCGCGCGACGCAGGGCAAGGGCGTGATGCCGGACGGCACCAGCCGCTTTTCCTACAACGGCGAGCCGATCCATCACTACATGGGCTGCTCGACCTTCTCCGAGTACACGGTGGTGGCTGAGGTCTCGCTGGCCAAGGTCAACCCGGACGCCAACCCGGAACACGTCTGCCTGCTGGGCTGCGGCGTCACCACCGGCATCGGCGCCGTGCACAACACCGCCAAGGTGGCCGAAGGCGACAGCGTGGCCGTGTTCGGCCTGGGCGGCATCGGCCTGGCGGTGATCCAGGGCGCGCGCCAGGCCAAGGCCGGCCGCGTCATCGCCATCGACACCAATCCGTCCAAGTTCGAGCTGGCCCGCCAGTTCGGCGCCACCGACTGCGTCAACCCCAAGGACCACGACAAGCCGATCCAGCAGGTGATCGTGGAGATGACCGGCTGGGGCGTTGACCACAGCTTCGAATGCATCGGCAACGTCAACGTGATGCGCGCGGCGCTGGAATGCGCGCACCGCGGCTGGGGGCAGAGCGTGATCATCGGCGTGGCCGGCGCGGGCCAGGAAATCTCCACCCGCCCGTTCCAGCTGGTCACCGGGCGCAAGTGGATGGGCACCGCCTTCGGCGGCGTGAAGGGCCGCAGCCAGCTGCCGGGCATGGTCGAGGACGCGATGAAGGGCGACATCGAACTGGCGCCGTTCGTCACCCACACCATGGGCCTGGAGCAGATCAACGAAGCCTTCGACCTGATGCACGAGGGCAAGTCGATCCGCAGCGTCGTGCACTTCTGACGGTTTGCGGGAGCGCGCCGATGCGCGCTCCCGCCATGCTTCCGCGAGACTGGAGAGAACCATGCAACGCATCGAACACCGCGCCTGCTTCGGCGGCTGGCAGGACGTCTACCGGCACCGCTCGCAGGCGCTGGACTGCGACATGACGCTGGGCGTGTACCTGCCGCCGCAGGCGGAGAGCGGGGCGAAGCTGCCGGTGCTGTACTGGCTGTCGGGCCTGACCTGCACCGAGCAGAACTTCATCACCAAGGCCGGCGCGCAGCGCTACGCCGCCGAGCACGGCGTCATCCTGGTCGTGCCGGACACCAGTCCGCGCGGCGATGACGTGCCCGATGCCGAAGGCTACGACCTGGGCAAGGGCGCCGGCTTCTACGTCAACGCCACTCAGCAACCGTGGGCGCCGCATTACCGCATGTACGACTACGTGGTCGACGAGTTGCCGGCCCTGGTCCAGGCGCATTTCCCGGCCAGCGACGCGCGGGCGATCAGCGGGCATTCGATGGGCGGGCATGGCGCGCTGGTGGTCGCGCTGCGCAACCCCGGGCGCTACCGCAGCGTGTCGGCATTCTCGCCGATCGTGGCGCCGTCGCAGGTGCCGTGGGGCGAAAAGGCGCTCGCCGCCTATCTCGGCCAGGACCGCGATGCGTGGCGGCAGTACGACGCCACCGCGCTGGTGGCCGGGGCGGCCGAGCGGCTGCCGCTGCTGGTCGACCAGGGCAGGGCCGACGAGTTCCTCGACAACCAGCTGCGCCCGCACCTGCTGCAGGAGGCCTGTGCGGCCGCCGGCCATCCGCTGCAGCTGCGGCTGCACCCCGGCTACGACCACAGCTATTACTTCATCGCCAGTTTCATCGGTGAGCACATCGCCCACCACGCCCGCGCCATGGCCTGAGCGGGCAGTGTGGAAAAGCGCGCACCTCGTCGCGCTTTCCACACACGGCGCCTTGTTATCGTCGGGCCATCGGCGCTGACAAGGGGGACGCATGCCGGTAGTGATGGCAGTCCTGTTCGTGTTGTGCCATGGCCTGGCCCTGACGTTGCTGCCGGCAGCGGCCACCGTGTTGTCGTTCTGCTTCCTCATCGCCGCGCCGTTGCTGGCCGGCGCCGCCTGCCTGTGGCAGGGACGGCGCGGTGCGGCGCTGGGCTGGCAGGCCACCGCGCTGGCCATGCTGCTGTGGGCGAGCGGCATGGCGTTGAACATGGCCGATGCGCTGCACGCGGGCGACCCCAGCAGCACTCCGCAGATCAGCCTGCTGTTCTACGTGGCCTACGGCGTGCCGCTGGTGTTCGTGCTGGCGCGCGCGCGCCGCGAGCGCTGGGCGATCAGCCTGATCGACGCGCTGCTGGCGGCCCTGCTCGGCGTGCTGTTCTTCCTGCACACCCGTTACCACGCCAACGCCGGCGACGCGGGCATGGCCGGCCTGCGCATGATGTTCGACATCCAGAACGTCGGCATCGCGGCGTTCGCCCTGCTGCGCTGGGCCTGCACGGACCTGCCGGACCGGCGCGCGTTCTTCCGCGTGCTGGCGATATACGCGCTGGCCTACCTGGCAGTGGCCGGCTACATCAACCACGTCTCCGAATACAGCCCGTTCGGCCTGTACGCCGACCTGCTGATCGACCTGCCCTTCCTGCTGCTGGCGGTGCTGGCGCTGCGCGCGCGCGAACCCGCCCCGTCGCGCACGCGCCCGCGCCTGCGTCACGCCGTGCAGGCGGGCGGGCCGATGATCCTGCCGCTGCTGCTGCTGGTGGTCGCGACCCTGGTGGTCGACCACCAGCGGTACTGGGCGCTGGCCGGTTTCGTGGCGGCGATCCTGGGCTTCGGCCTGCGCAGCATGCTGCTGCAGGTCGGGCTGCTGGAGCGGCAGGCGGCGCTGGACGCGCTGGCGCGCCTGGACGGACTAACCGGCGTCGCCAACCGCCGCCAGTTCGACGCGGTGCTGCAGGCCGAGTGGAACCGCGCCCGCCGCCAGGGCGGCGCGTTGTCGCTGCTGCTGATCGACATCGACCACTTCAAGCGGTTCAACGATACCTACGGCCACCCGGCGGGCGACCGCTGCCTGCAGAAGGTGGCCGCGGTGCTGCAGGCCACCGCGGCGCGCGGCGCCGATCTGGTGGCGCGCTACGGCGGCGAGGAGTTCGCCGTGGTGGTGCCGGCGGCAAGTCCGGAAAAGGCCCATGAACTGGGCGAGCGCCTGCGCCTGGCGGTGCAGGCGATTCCCGCCGGCGACCTGCCGCAGGCGGTGACCATCAGCGTGGGCGTGGCCGGCGCCTGGCCGGCGTCGCCGCAGCCGCTGGAGGCGTTGCTGGCCGGCGCGGACGCCGCGCTGTACGCGGCCAAGCGCGCCGGCCGCAACCGGGTGCAGACGTGGGTGGAAACCGGGCAGGAGCAGGGAGTTCCGGCGGGCGACGGGTAGTTCCACGAGGCACGTTGAATCGTCGTATTCCTGCAGCGCGCGTGTCGCCGGCGCCCGCCAGCCGTCCGCCTCACGGTTCGCCCGGCCGCGGTCCATTCTTCCGTGCCGCGGCCGAAGCCTCCTTTCCCGCGTGAGGAGCCGAGGTGAGGGGGCGCGTCAGGAGGCCGGTTCGAAGTCGGTATAGGCGTAACGCGACTCGCGCAGCACGGTATCGCCCTGCCGCAGCCGCAGCGCACCGCGGAACATCGGCCCGGCGCTGACGCAGGTGTGGAACTCGCCGTTCTCGCCGCAGGCGTCGATGCCGGCGGGCAGCGCGTGGAGCAGGGCGTGGTCGAAGGCGCGGCCGGCGAAGGCGGCGTCCAGCCTATGGGTGTCCACGCAGCACAGCCGTGCGCGCAGCCCGGCGTCGATCATCTGCCGCGCGAGCGCGGCGGTGTCCTGGCCGAACAAAGGGAACAGGCAGTCCCAGTCCAGCGCCGCGTACTGCTGCTGGCGCCACTGGCGGATGTCCTCCAGCAGCAGGTCGCCGAAGGCCAGGGTGCGCAACCCCGGCCACTGCCGGCGTGCCTCGTCCAGCGTCTGCGCCATGCGCCGCAGGTAGCCGGCGTTGTCGCAGGCCTGCGGGATCCAGGCGCGCAGCAGCGGCAGGCCGGCGGCGTCGGCCTGCATCCGCAGCACCGTGTCGCGCACGCCCTGCATCGAGGAGCGGTCGTAGCCCTCGGTCAGCGTGCTGAGCAGCGCTACGACGTCGACGTCGCCGCGCTGGCGCAGGACATGCAGCGCCCAGGCGGCGTCCTTGCCGCCGCTCCAGGACAACAGGGCGGGTATCACCGCTCAGCGCACGTCGCGCAGTTCCCAGTGGTTGCCCGCCAGCCAGCGCAGGCGCCGCTTCAGCACGTCGCCGGGAATGCGGGTGACGGCGACCAGGTCGATGCGCAGGTCCGACTGCCTGCCGCTCACCGTCGCCTCCGGGTCGGTCACACCCCAGCTCGGGTCGACGTCGTCGGGTTCTTCCTGGGTGGCGCGCCAGCGCTCGAACAGTTCCGGCGTGCGCAGTGCATGCTGCAACTGTTCGGCGAAGGCGTCGGCGCCGTTGGCGGTGAAGGACAGGCGCGGATCGGTGCCGCGGGCGGCGGCCGGGTCGGGCAGCGAGATCGAGTAGTGCACGGACATGCGTGGGGTCTCCTTGGGAAGGACAGTGTGGCGCGGCGGGCGTCGCGCCCGCGTACACGCCGGTGCGGATCAGGCTTCGAATTCGTGCGGGACGTCGGCGAAGCCGACCGTCACCGCGCCCTTGCCGACGTTGACCATGCCGGTCAGGCTCATCACGCTTTCCAGCAGGGCCACGCCGTGCGCCTGGCAGGTTTCGCGCAGGGCGGCGTAGCCGGGCAGGGCGCGCAGTTCGTCGAGCGGGCCGCCGTAGCTCACGCACACCACCGGGGTCAGCAGGCCGTGCGCCGCGCGCTGGCCGACGAAATCGAACAGCCGCTTCACCGCGTTGTCGAAGCCCTTGATCTTGGCCGCCGGCGCGGTCTCGCCGCGGTAGCCGTGCAGCACCGGCTTGATGTCCAGCGCGCTGCCCAGCGCGGCGGTAAGCAGGCCGACGCTGCGGTCGCCCTTGTGGCGGGCGCGCGCGCGCATGTAGTACAGGTCGCGGGTGACCATGTAGCCGTGCACGTTGCCGGCCAGTTCCTCCAGCCGCTCGCGCATCTGCGCCACGCTGGCGCCGGCCTCGCGCAGCCGCACCGCTTCCACCGCGGTCACCGCCTGCGCGGCGAACAGGTTCTGGGTGTCGACCACGCGCAGGGCGAACGGCGAGTTGTGGCCGGCGGCCTGGCGGATCGGCCGGTACTCGTTGAGGATGGCGAAGCTGGCCTGCAGCGCGTTGTCGTGGATCGGGCTGCGGGTCCTGGTGATGGTCAGGCAGAACACATGGTCGTAGTCGATGACCAGGTGCTGCAGGAACAGGTCGCGGATCTGGTTGACGCTGAAGGGGATGGTTTCCGCCTCCGCGCCGCGTTCGGCGACGTGGGTATCGAGGAAGTTGAGGGTGGCGTCCTCCTCGCGGTGGTCGGCCAGCACGGCCTCGCCGATCCGGACCGTGATCGGCAGCAGTATCAGCCTGTGTTCGCGGATGAAGTCGGCCGGCAGGTCGCAGGCCGAATCCACGACGATCCCGATGCGCATGATCCAACCTCCCCGGTGCGTTGTGTGCCTGCGATCACACTAACCCAAAACCGCGCGCCAGGCAGTCAGGGCAATGCCGCGCGGCGCGGTGGTCCGCTCCCGACGGCGGCGTCGGGAGCGGGGAGCGCGACGTCAGCGGCGGTAGGCCGGCAGCGCCGGCGCTCCGCCCAGGTAGCGGTCGCGCAGCTCGGTCTGGCGCGAACGCATCGGCACCGCGCGTCCGCCCAGCCACATGCGCTCGGCATAGTGGCCCACGTCCAGCGGATCGCCTTCCCACAGCACCAGGTCGGCCTGCTGGCCCACGGCGATGCTGCCGATGCGGTCGGCCACGCCGAAGGCCTGTGCCGGCACCCGGGTCAGGCCGGCCAGCGCCGCGTCCCAGGGCAGGCCGTTGGCCACCGCGTTGCCGGCCAGCTGGCGGATCTTGCGCGCGTTGTGCGAGGCGTCGCCGTCCTGGCTGAAGGCCACCGCCACGCCGGCCGCGTGCAGGCGCGCGGCGTTCTGCAGCGTCGCGCCGATCTGGTCGAAGCTGGCCGGCAGGTTGGACAGCGCGTCGACGAACACCGGCACGCCGGCTTCGGCCAGTTGCGGCGCCACGCGCCAGGCCTCGGTGCCGCCGGCGATCGCGATGCGCACCTGCTCGCGTTTGGCCCAGCGCAGCAGCTGGCGGATGTCGGCGGCGCGGTCCACGCGTACCACGACGCGGCCGGTGCCGGCCAGGTAGCGCGCCAGCGTGGCGCGCCCGGCCGGCGTCAGCAGCGCGTGCGGCGAGTCGGCGGGGATGCGGCCGCGCGCCTCGGCCACCATCTGGTCGAGCAGCATCCACTGCGCCGCGCGCGAGCTGCCGGACAGTTCCGAACCGGCCGCGCCCATGCGCACGAACAGCATGCGCGGGCCGATCGGGTCGGCGCTGCCGTCCAGGCGCACGACACCGCCCTGGCCGGCAATGAAGCCGCCGCCGCTGTTGGCGCCCAGCGCGGTGAAGCCGATGCCTTCCACCCGCGCGACCGGGATCAGCACCGAATCGGGGTTGTAGGCCAGGGTGACGTCGAACTCGGGGCGCTGCGGCTGCTCTTCCAGTTTCACCGCGCTGTCGACGGTGGAGGCTTCGCCGGAAACTTCCTCCACACCGATGTCGGTGATGCCGCCGAACAGCGCCGGGGTCAGCGGGCGGCCGCCGGCATCGACCACCTCGACGCCGGCCGGCGCGGCCAGCGCCGGGCCGACGGCGCGGATCACGCCGCCCTGCACCAGCACGTCGCTGGCGGTGAGCGTGCCGCGCGCGGTGGCGGTGTGCACGGTGGCGTTGCGGACCAGCACGTCCTGGGCGCCGGCGGCGCCGGGCAGGGCGGCGGCCGCGGCCAGCAACGCCAGGCGGCGCAGGAACACGAGGGATGCGCTCATGGCTGCGCCCCCTGGCCGAGCATGAAATCGCTCAGCGGCTGTTGCCGGCGGTCGGCGCGATCGTAGGCCTGGAAGCCGTCGACATAGACCTTCTCGGCCAGTGCGTAGGAACTGAACGGATTGCCGTTCCACACCACCACGTCGGCCATCTTGCCCGGCTCCAGCGTGCCGGTCTTCTCCTCGATGCCCAGCGCGCGCGCGGCGTTGGCGGTGAGCCAGCGGATCGCGTGTTCCGGGGTGATCTCGTCCATGCCGGCGCGGCGCGCGCTGGCGATGACCTTGGCCGCCTCCTGGTTGAGGCGCTGGATGCCTTCGGGCGAATCGGAATGCACGATGGCGCAGCTGTTGGCCGGACGGTCGACCAGCGCGATGTTCTCCTGGATGCCGTCGAAGGCTTCCATCTTGAAGCCCCACCAGTCGGCCCACAGCGCGCCGCAGACGCCCTCGGCGGCCAGGCGGTCGGCCAGCTTGTAGGCCTCCACGCCGTGGTGGAAGGCGGCGACCTTGAAGCCGAACTCCTTCGCCAGGTCGAGCATGGTCGCCATCTCGTCGGCGCGGTAGCAGTGGATGTGCACGCGGATGTCGCCCTGGATGGCGCCGGCCAGCGTGTCCAGCTTGAGGTCGCGCTTGCCGCCGCTGTCGCCGGAACTGTCGCCGTTGTCGCCGCCGCCGAAGCGGCGCTTGCGCTTGACCGGCGCGGCGGTGTTCTTGGCGATGTAGTCGCTGGCGTCGATGAAGGCCGCGCGGTAGCCGGCGACATTGCCCATGCGCGTGGCCGGCGCGGTGCCCTTGCCGCCGTATACGCGCTTGGGGTTCTCGCCGCAGGCCATCTTCAGCCCCCACGGCGCGTCGGGGAACTTCATCGCCTGGTAGGTGGTGGCGGGCAGGTTCTTCAGCGTCACGCCGCGGCCGCCGACCAGGTTGGCCGAACCGGGCAGCACCTGCATCGCGGTCACGCCGCCGGCCAGCGCCGCGGCGAAACCGGGATCCTGCGGCCACACCGAATGTTCGGCCCAGACGTTGGCGGTCACCGGCGCGGTCATCTCGTTGCCGTCGCCATGCGCCTGCACGCCAGGGCTGGGGTACACGCCCAGGTGCGAATGCACGTCGATGATGCCGGGCGTGACCCACTTGCCGCGGCCGTCCACGCGCACCGCGTCGGCCGGCGCCTGCAGCGCGCTGCCGACCGCGACCACCCGGCCGTCGGCCAGCAGCACGTCGGCGTCCTCCAGCCGGCGCCCGGTGCCGTCGAGCACGGTGGCGTGGCTGATCAGCACCGGCGCCGAGGGAACCGGACGGTAGGTGCTGGGGTAGGGGTCCTGCACGAAGCGCGAGGCGGCGGGGGCGGACGCGGGATGCGCGCAGGCCAGGGCCAGCCCGAGCCCGGCCAGCAATCGATGTCGCATGGGTTCTCCCTGTGCGGCGTGGATGGTGCCTGAACGCTAGCTGTCGATCCCGGCTTTGCCAAGTAGCGGGAGGCAGGGAACGAGTGAGGAGGAACGAGGAACGCAGAGAGGACAAAAGCAGGAGCAGGAGCCAAAGTCGTCATCTCCGCGAAGGCGGAGATCGCTTCTGCCTTCTCTACGTTCCTCGTTCCTCTCCACTCGTTCCTCGCCTTCTGTAAGCTGCTTGCCGGCGCCGCCGTCCAGGCGGCCGGACGATCGGGAAAGGGAGTGATGGAAGCAGTGCAGTCCGTGGTGGAATTCTGGCGTTCGGCGGGGCCGCGGCGATGGTTCGCGCGCGACGACGCCTTCGACGACGATTTCCGCCGGCGCTTCCTGGACCTGCATTACCGCGCCGCGCGCCGCGGCTGCGAGGAATGGCTGCACAGCGCCGACGGCGCGCTGGCGCTGCAGATCCTGCTCGACCAGTTCCCGCGCAACTGTTTCCGCGGCACCGCCCATTCCTTCGCCACCGATGGACTGGCGCGGCACTACGCCATGCGCACCATCGAGGAAGGGCTGGACCGCGAACTGACGCCGCAGCTGCGCGCCTTCATCTACCTGCCGTTCGAACATTCCGAAGACCCGCAGGACCAAGAGCGCTCGGTGGCGATGTTCGAGGTGCTCGGCGACCTGGAATACCTGCGCTTTGCCGAACTGCACCGCGACATCATCCGCCGCTTCGGCCGTTTCCCGCACCGCAACGCGGTGCTGGGCCGGATTCCCACGCCGGAGGAACTGCATTTCCTGGCCGAGGGCGGTTTCGCTGGGTGAGGCTGCCCGCAGGAGCGCGCCTGTAGGAGCGCACTTCAGTGCGCGAGTGGCTCTACCGGGAAAGCCCCATCGCGCACTGAAGTGCGCTCCTACGGGTTCCTGTTGAGATGCTGGTCACCGAAACGAAAACACCGGCTTGCGCCGGTGTCTTCGTGCATCCACGGTCGCGGCCGCTGGATCAGTAGCGCGGCACGCTGCTGTCCACGTCCTGGGCCCAGGCGTCGATGCCGCCGGTGACGTTGTAGACGCGGGTGAAGCCCAGGGCGCGGAACTGCTCGGCGGCCTGCGCGCTGCGGCCGCCGCGGTGGCACAGGAAGGCCAGCGCGGTGTCCTTCGGCAGCGCTTCGAGGCGGGCGCGGTTGTCGCCGTCGAAGGTTTCGAACGGGGCGTTGACCGCGGCGATGGCGCGCTCGTCGGCCGGGCGCACGTCCACCAGGGTCAGGCTGCCGGCGCGCAGCTGGTCGTCGGCGCCGCGCACGTCCAGTTCCTGCACCGGCTTCGGCGCGTTGGGGTTGTCGATGGCCAGGCCCTGGCCGCGGATGTCGTCCACCCAGTCGATGGTGATGCCGTTGGCGCGGCGCGCGCTGGCCGCGTCGAACTGCACGCGCAGGCCGTTGGATTCGGCGGCGATGGCGTTTGCGTCGAGCGGGGCCAGCTGGAAGTTCGGCTGGAAGCGCGCATCGATGCTCAGCTGCAGCGCGGCGCCCGGGGCGTCGGCCAGCGCGCCCTTGAGCATTTCCACCGCGGCCGGGGTGACGGTGATGGACGGTGGGGTGCGGTCCGGCGGCGCCACGCCGAGCAGGGCGCTCAGTTCGCCGCTGTTGGCCATCTGCAGCACGATGTCGCTGCCGCCGACCAGCTCGCCGTCCACGTACAGCTGCGGAATGGTCGGCCAGTCGCCATAGGCCTTGATACCCTCGCGGATTTCACCGTCGGCCAGCACGTTGACGTGGGCGAAATCCACGCCCAGGTCCTGCAGCGCGCCGACCGCCTTGGCCGAGAAGCCGCACTGCGGCATGGCCGGCTGGCCCTTCATGAACAGGACGACGCGGTTGGCGCCGAGGATGGATTCGATGCGTTCGCGCAGGGCGGGATCCAGGGACATCGTGAACTCGTGAGGTTGGTCGAAGACAGGGGCCGATTCTACGCCGCATGGCATCATGGGACATGACCGCCACGGGAACCCTGCATCGCACGCCGACCCATCCCTGGCGCTGGATCGGCTGGCTGCTGCTGTCGCAGGCGCTGGTGGCGCTGGCCTGGTCATGGCTGGGCTGGAAGGCCGGGTTGCCGCTGCTGCTGGCCAGCCACGCGCTGTTCGTGGTGCCGGTGTTCCTGCCCAACAGCGGCTTCTACGCGCCGGTGCTGTCGCGCCTTCCCGGTCCGGCGGTCTGGCTGACCATCGACGACGGCCCGTCCGACGACACCCTGGCGATCCTCGACCTGCTCGACCGGTACGACGCCCACGCCACTTTCTTCATGGTCGGCGAGCGCGCGGCGGCGCGGCCGGAGCTGGTGCGCGAGGTGCTGCGGCGCGGGCATGGGCTGGGCAACCACAGCCATTCGCATCCGCAGGTGTGGTTCTGGCGCCTCGGGCCGCGGCGGATGGCCGAAGAGATCAGCCATTGCCAGCAGGCGCTGGCGGCCATCGCCGGAACGCCGCCGCGCTGGTACCGCTCGGTGGTCGGCATGACCAACCCGTTCGTCGCCGCCGCCCTGCGCCGGCATGGCCTGGCGCGGGTGGGCTGGAGCGCGCGCGGGTTCGACGGCGTGCACTGCCAGCCCGATGTGGTGGTGGCGCGCATCGCCCGCGACCTGGCGCCGGGCGTGATCGTGCTGCTGCACGAAGGCGCCGCGCACGGCCACAACCCGGCCATCGTCGAAGCGGTGCTGCGCCAGCTGCGGGCGCGTGGACTGTCCGCCCGGCTGCCGCCGGAAACCGCTTAGACTCGCCGCCCCGTCGGCGGCCCCTGGAACCGCAGATGCCCTTTTCCCGACTCGGCCTGTCTCCCTACGTGCTGCCGGCCCTGCAGCGCGCACTGCGGCAGGCCGGCTACGGCGCGCCCACGCCGATCCAGCAGCAGGCGGTGCCGGTACTGCTGAAGGGGCAGGACGTGGTGGCGCTGGCGCCGACCGGTTCAGGCAAGACCGCCGCCTACGTGCTGCCGGCGTTGCAGCTTTTCTTCCTGGCGCCGCCGCGCAGGCCGCGCGCGCTGCGGCAGCTGGTGCTGGTGCCCACGCGCGAACTGGCGCTGCAGGTGGCTGACGTGTTCGCCACGCTGGGCCGGGAACTGCCGCGGCAGCCGCGGGTGGTGTGCGCGGTGGGCGGGGTGTCGATCAACCCGCAGATGATGGCGCTGCGCGGTGGCGCCGACGTGGTGGTGGCCACGCCTGGCCGCCTGCTCGACCTGCTGGCGCACAACGCGCTGTCGCTGCGGCAGGTGCAGCTGCTGGTGCTGGACGAGGCCGACAGGCTGCTGGAACTGGGTTTCGGCGACGAGCTGCGGCAGATCCTCGCCGGGCTGCCCACGCAGCGGCAGACGGCGTTGTTCTCGGCCACCTTCCCGGAGCAGATCGAGGCCTTGGCTGTTGCCGGCCTGAGCGCGCCGCAACGGCTGCAGGTCGATGCGCAGGCGCCGCCGGAGATCGAACAGCGCGCGCTGCGCGTCGATGCCGGCCGCCGCGTCGAACTGCTGCTGTCGCTGCTGGGCGATCCGCGCTGGCGGCAGGTGCTGGTGTTCGTTGCCAGCATCCGCGAGGGCGACCGCCTGGCCGGCGCGCTGCGCAAGGGCGGCATCGCCGTACAGGCGCTGCACGGCGATCTGTCGCAGGGCCGCCGCGTGCGCGCGCTGCAGGCGTTCAAGGACGGCGAGCTGCAGGTGCTGGTGGCGACCGACGTGGCCGCGCGCGGCATCGACATCGCCGGCCTGCCGGTGGTGGTGAACCATGAACTGCCGCGTTCGCCGGCCGACTACCTGCACCGTATCGGCCGCACCGGCCGTGCCGGCGCCGCGGGGTTGGCGGTGAGCTTCGTCGAGGCAGCGGCGCTGGCGCACTGGCGGCTGATCTGCCGGCGCCACGGCCTGCGGCTGGAGCCGGAAGTGGTGCCGGGTTTCGAACCACAGGAGGTGGCCCCGGCGGCGCCGGCGAGCGATGGCAACGGCGGCATCAAGGGGCGCCGGCCCAGCAGGAAGGACAGATTGCGCGCCGCCGCACAGGCCAAGCCGTCCTGAAAGTCCCGAGCCGGGCGGCGTATCGCACCGGCAGGACGGGACAACCTCGCGCTGGCGCTTTGCCCCACGCTCCAGGGCGGCGGCGATCCGTTTCTCTGGTAGCGCGGGGCATCGCCCCGGCTTGGCGTCACACAGCAACCCGGCCGGGCAGAGCCCGGCCCGGGGGATCAATCCTCGAAGTCGCTTTCCGCCGGCACGTCCGCGCTCGCGGCCGGGCGCGGCGTGCGCTTGCCCGGCTTGCGCAGCACTTCCACGTAGAACTGCTTGTTGCCGGCGGCGACCAGCGCGTCCACCGCGCGGATCAGTTCGGGGAACGGCACGGCCTGCGCGCTGGCCTCGTCGACGCCGGCCTTGCTGTCGAAATCCCAGAAATCGGCGCCGGCTGGCAGGGCCTTGCCGCGCTCGCGCTTGATGTACTTGCGGATGTCGTGCTTGCTGGCTTCCAGCAGGCGGTCGGGGTGCTTGCCTTCGATGTCGAGGCGGTAGGTTCTTCTCACGGGGTTCTCGTCATGGCGCCGGCCGGGACGGGCGGCGGGGAATGGCGCGATTATCCGCGCAAACGGCGCGTCCGTGGTTCAGGCGCGGTGGGCGACCAGCAGCCAGTTGTTGAACGGGGTGTTGCCGTACAGCGGCGCCAGGCTGACCCGCAGGCCGGCCTGCTCGAGCAGGCCGCGCAGCGTGGCGGCGTCGGGATAGTGGCGCGGGCGGAACTGCATCCAGCCGATCCAGTTGGCGGCGCGGTCGCCGATGCGCGAGATGCGGCCGCGGCGGCTGTCGTCGGCCAGCGCCATGCGCAGCACCAGGCGGCCGTCGCCGTCGAGCATGGCGGCGGCTTGGCGCAGCAGGTTCGCCTGCGCCTCGGCCGGCAGGTACTGGAGGACGTCGAGGATCGCCACGCTGCCGCGGTGGACGGGCAGGGCGGTGGCCAGGTCCATCACCTCGAAGTGGCTGGCGGCCAGGCCGGCGCGGCTGGCGACGCCGGCCGCACGGCGGATCTTGGCCGCGTCGTTGTCCACGCCGCGGTAGGAAAGGGCCTGGCCGTCGTGGCGCAGCGCATGCGCCAGCAGCCCCAGCCCGCAGCCCATGTCCAGCAGCGGCGCGTGGCTGCCGCGCAGGGCGTCGAGCACGCCAGGATAGAGCGGGTCGCTGCGCAGCTTGGACAGCACGTAGCAGTAGTCCCAGCGGTTGCCCCAGGGATGGCGCGGGGCGAACGCGCGGGCGATGGCCCGGGCGTCCTGGGCGGGCATGGCCGCGGTGCCGCCTGCCCTGCTCACGCGGCGGGCGGGTCCGTCAGCAGGTCCGCGGCGACCGGCAGCGCCTGTTCCATCCACAGCCGGTACATCGCCGCGGACGGGTGCAGGCCGTCGTCCACCAGCATCGCCGGCTCGGCACCGCGCGCGCGGCTGGCCGGGGTGATGTCGACGAAGGCGACGCCGTAGTCGCCGCAGCAGGCGCGCGCGGCGGCGTTGAAGTCGTCGATCTCGCGCGCGACCACGGCGGCATCGCGCTCGTGTGCGGCCGCGTAGGGCGTCACGCCCCAATCGGGGATGGACAGCACCAGCACCCGACGCGGGTCTTCGGCGGCCAGCGCGATGGCCCGCTGCAGCAGCTGTTCGAACTGCTGGCGGTACTCGGCCAGCGGCCGCCCGCGGTACTGGTTGTTGACGCCGATCAGCAGGCTCGCCAGCGCGTACGGCCCCTGCGGCACGGCCGCGTCGATGGCGGCGGCCAGTTCGTCGGTGGTCCAGCCGGTGGTGGCGATCACCTGCGGATCGTCCAGCGCGATGCCGCGCGCGCGCAGCGCCGCGGCCAGCTGGAAGGGCCAGGTGCCTTCGGCGGGCACGCCTTCGCCGATGGTGTAGGAGTCGCCTAGCGCCAGGTAGGAACGAGTGGAGAGGAACGAGGAACGGGTAAGAGCGGGAGCAGAAGCAGGAGCGATCCCCGCCTGCGCGGGGATCGCGGTGGTCGTGGGGCTGACAGCCGTTGCTGTTGCCTTCACTGGTTCCTCGTTCCTCTCCACTCGTTCCTCGCTTTCTCAGCCGACCGCGTTACGGGGCCGCAACGGCACCACCTTGGTCACCTGCTCGGCGCGGCGCGCCAGCACGCGGTCGATGCGGCCGAACACCTCGCGCATGGTCGCCGCCTCGGGCAGCAGGGTCACGCGGAAATGGTGGCGGTAGGGCACGTTGAAGCTGGAGCCGGGCACGACCAGCACGCCCTCGTCGTTCATCAGCTCCAGCGCGAACTCGTGGTCGTCGAAGCCCTGCGCGGCTGGCCCGACCACCGCCGGGAAGGCGTACAGCGCACCGGCCGGCGCGACCAGCTGCAGGTGCTCGCTGGCGGCGCAGGCCTCGATCACCGCGCGGCGGGTTTCGTACAGGCGGCCGCCCGGCGCGCACAGCGCGGAAATGGTGTCCGGCCCGTTGACCGCCGCCTCGATGGCGTACTGGCCGGGCACGTTGGCGCACAGGCGCAGCGCGCTGAGCAGGTCCAGCGCGGCGCGGAACTCGCCCAGCCGTTCGGCGGCGCCGGACAGCAGCATCCAGCCCACGCGCCAGCCGCAGGCGCGGTGCACCTTGCTCAGGCCGCTGAAGGTCAGGCACGGGTGGTCGCCGGCCAGCGGCGCGACCGGCTGGAAGGTGGCGCCGTCGTAGAGGATCTGGTCGTAGATCTCGTCCACCAGCAGCAGCAGGTTGTGGCGGCGGGCGACGGCGACGATCTTCTCCAGCAGTTCGCGCGGGTAGCTGGCGCCGCTGGGGTTATTGGGATTGATCAGCACGATGGCGCGGGTGCGCGAGGACACCAGCGTCTCGATCTCCACCGGGTCGGGCTGGAAGCCGTTCTCCGGCGCGCAGCGGTAATACACCGGGCGGCCGTCATTGAGGATGGTGGCCGCCGACCACAGCGGGTAGTCGGGCGAGGGCACCAGCACTTCGTCGCCCGGGTTGAGCAGGGCGCGCAGCGACAGGTCGATCAGCTCGGACACGCCGTTGCCGAGGAACACGCGGTCGGCGTGCGCGTCGGGCGCGCCGCGCCGCGCGTAGGCCGCGGCGATGGCCTCTCGCGCCACCGGCAGGCCCTGCTGGTGGGTATAGGGATCGGTGCGGCCCATGTCGTCGGCGATGGCGTGCTGCAGGTGCTCGGGCGCGCGGAAGCCGAAGTTGCCGGGGTTGCCGATGTTGAGCTTGATCAGCCTGCGGCCCTGGGCCTCCAGCTCGCGGGCTCGCCGGGCCAGCTCGCCACGGATCTCGTAGCGGACTTCGGACAGGCGTTCGCGGGTGGGCAGCGGTTTGACAGGGCTTGACATGCGTGGGGCCGTCATGGGCGGGAAACCGCATGGTAGCGGAATTGCTGCGCTGCGGGGGAGGAACGAGGAACTAGTAAAGGCAACGGCCGTCATCCCCACGCAGGTGGGGATCGCTCCTGCTCCGGCTCTGCTTCTGCTCTTACTCGTTCCTCGTTTCTCTCCACTCGTTCCTGCTCCTAAAATCCCCCGATGACCGACACCATCGATTTCACCGCGCTGGGCCACATCGGCTGGCCCTGGCCCGGCCCGCCCGAGGCGCCGGCCTGGCAGGCCGCCTTCGCCGCGCACCCGCGGGCGCGCCCGGCGCGGGTGGTCGAGCAGCACCGTTCCGGCTACGTGGTGGCCGACGCGCCGGATGCCGCGCTCAAGGCCGAGTCGTTGCCGGAATGGCAGCGGCCGCGCTTCCCCAGCCACGAGCGCGCGGCGGTCGGCGACTGGGTGCTGCTGGAGGACGCGCGCATCGTCGCGCTGCTGCCGCGGCGCACCTCGATCAAGCGCGGCGCGGCCGGCGAGCATTACCACCAGCAGGTGATCGCGGCCAACATCGATACGGTGTTCATCGTCTGCGGGCTGGACGCGGACTTCAATCCGCGCCGGATCGAGCGCTACCTGATGCTGGCCGGCAGCGGCGGCGCGGCGCCGGTGGTGGTGCTGACCAAGGCCGACCAGACCGAGTACGGCGCCGACGCGCTGGCGGTGCTGGAGGACCTGTCCGCGCAGGACATCCCGCTGCTGGCGATCAACGGCAAGGACCCGGCCAGCGTCGCCGCGCTGGCGCCGTGGCTGGGGCCGGGCCGCACCGTGGTGCTGGTCGGCTCTTCCGGCGCCGGCAAGTCCACGCTGACCAACACGCTGCTGGGCCAGGACCGCATGAAGACCGGCGAGGTGCGCGGCAGCGATTCGCGCGGCCGCCACACCACCACGCACCGCGCGCTGCTGCCGCTGCCCAGCGGCGCCTGCCTGATCGACACGCCGGGCATGCGCGAACTCAAGCCCACCGGCGAGGAAACCCTGGCCGAGGGCGGCTTCGCCGACATCGAGGCGCTGACCGCGCAGTGCCGCTTCCGCGACTGCTCGCACCAGCACGAACCGGGCTGCGCGGTGCGCGCGGCCATCGAGCGGGGCGAGATCGACGAAAGCCGCCTGCTCAACTACCTCAAGCTGCGCGAGGAAGTGGCCGCGGCCGCGGCCAAGCTGGCGCAGCGTCAGGCCGAGCAGGCCACCGAGCGCCGCAGCGGCAACCGCGGCGCGCAGTGGCGGCCGGCGGGGAAACCGAAGCGGCGCTGAGGACGCGGCGGCTTCATTTCCGCGGCAGTGGCGTACGCCGTGACGGGGCACTGTCGACAAGGCGCCCTCGCGGCGCATGTCTCAGGGCCGACCCGCCTCGCTCCTGCATTGCACGTGCGGGGATTGCTATGGTGGCCGCATGAACAGCCCGTCCTCCGATCCGGCCATCGCCCATCACGCCGCGCTCGATGCGCGGCTGGTCGCGGCGGTGCGCGGCATCCGCCTGCTGAGCCTGGCGAGCTGGCCGGCGTCGACGCAGGCGCCGTTCCTGGACAGCGTGGCCCGCGGCGCGCCGCGGCTGCCGCAGGTGGATTATCCCAGGCACGATTTCAGCGCGGCGCGGCGCGAGCTGGAGGCGATCGCGGCGGCGGCCGATCCGGCGCATCCGCTGGGGCGCTACGTGCGCGATTCGGCCGCCAGCTGGGACCTGGCCGCGCGCCTGCTGGAGGCGCTGGGCACGCACGAGGTGGACGCGCTGTCGGCGCAGCTGTTCGGCACGCCGGAGCAGCCGATGCCCGGCCACGGCCCGACCGCGCGCGAGGCGGCGCGGCATTTCATCCAGATCGCGCAGGAACTGGACCACGAACTGCTGGCCCCGGAGGAGCAGGTGCCGGTTTCGGCCGTCGCGCTGCAGCTGCAGCTGCAGAACGACCTGGACAGGTTCTTCGAATCGCGGGTGATCAGCGTGGTGCTGGACCCGGACCTGATCGCCAAGGCCGCCGCCGGCGCCACCCAGATCCGCCTGCGCAGCGGCGCCTGTTTCAGCGTCTACGACCGCGCGCAGCTGTTCCACCACGAGGCGCTGGTGCACTCGCTGACCGCGCTCAACGGGCGCCGGCAGGCGGTGCTGCCGAGCCTGGCGCTGTCCTCGCCGCGCATCACCGCCACCCAGGAAGGGCTGGCGACGTTCGCCGAGCAGATCACCGGCAGCATCGACATCCAGCGGCTCAAACGCATCAGCCTGCGCATCGAGGCGATCGCGATGGCGCGCAACGGCGCCGACTTCATCGAGGTGTTCGGCTACTTCCGCGACGCGGGGCAGACCGCCGAGGAAAGCTTCGCTTCGGCGCAGCGCGTGTTCCGCGGGGTGCCGGCCTCCGGCGGCGGCGCCTTCAACAAGGACACGGTGTACCTGCGCGGCTTGGTGTCGGTGCATACCTTCTTCCGGCAGATGCTGCGCGACGAGAAACTGCGCTACTGCCACTGGCTGTTCGCCGGCAAGATGACGCTGGACGACGCGCAGGCGCTGGCGCCGCTGTTCGAGACCGGGGCGCTGGCGCCGCCGCGCTGGCTGCCGCCGTGGCTGCAGCGCGCCAACCGGCTGGCCGGCACCCTGGCGTTCTCGCTGTTCGCCAACCGCATCCGCATGGACCGCATCGGCGACTAGCGCGCGCGGGGATGTTGGTTGCGGCTGCAACCACCCATCCCTCGCATTGGTTGGGTGATCCACAGCCGAAGGTTATGGATGGGGCCATCCGCGCGCGCGAAGCATCGGCGGCGCGTGGGAGCATGCGTGAAGTCCCGTCACCCCAAGCCATGGATTCGACGGATGTTTTTCGCCGGCTCACGACTTCTCTCCGGCCGGCCCGGTGCATGCACGTGCGGTGCTCGGCAGGCCGCGTGATGGCGTTGACGCTGCCGGGGTGAAAGCGCCAATGTGAAGCCGCGACGGGCGGTGCGAAGGGGAGACCGGATCGGGGAGTCCGGTACAGGCGCAGGGAGTGCGGAGGCAGGCTTGCCGGGATTCCGGTCGCCGGCCCGTCGGCGACGGCATTCCATCACTCCTGTCTTGGTCCGTGCGGGGGACGCATGCGCAACCGGCTTTGCCTGCGGTCGATTCCTGTGGTGTGGCGAACGGCGCTGCTGCTCGTGTCGCTGGCGGTGCCGGCACTGGCCGCCGCGGCCGATGACGCCGCCCGCCAGGCCGCGATCGATGCCCTGATGCAGCCCTACGACGGCGATGTTCCGGGCGCTTCGCTGCTGGTGCTGAAGGACGGCAGGGCGCTGGTCCGGCGCGGCTACGGGCGCGCCGACCTGGAGAGCGGCACCGCCGCCGGCGCGGACACCAATTACCGGCTGGCCTCGGTGAGCAAGCAGTTCACCGCCGCGGCCATCCTGCTGCTGGCGCAGGACGGTGCGCTGTCCATCGATGACCCGGTCAGGCGCTGGCTGCCCTCGCTGCCGGCGGCGGCCGACGCCATCACCCTGCGCCACCTGCTCGCGCACACCTCCGGCGTGCTCGATTACGAGGACCTGATGGGCGCGTCCTGGCAGGGGCAGATCCGCGATGCCGGCGTGCTGGCGCTGCTGGAACGCGAGGACCGGCTGTATTTTCCGCCCGGCACCACCTACCGCTACAGCAACAGCGGCTACGCGCTGCTCGCGCTGGTGGTCGAGCGCGCCTCGGGCATGGATTTCCCGGCGTTCCTGCGCACCCGCATCTTCGCCCCGCTGGGCATGCGCGACAGCCTGGCCTATGTCGCCGGCGGCCCGGACGTGCCGCACCGCGCCTGGGGCTACAGCCAGGCCGCGCAGGGCTGGGAGCGCACCGACCAGAACAGCTACAGCGCGGTGCTGGGCGATGGCGGCCTCTATTCCAGCATCGACGACCTGGCCCGCTGGGACGCGGCCTGGTACGACGGCCGCCTGTTCGACGACACCACCCGCGCGCTGGCGCTGGGCCGACAGGTGCAGGTGGCGGACGAGCCGGAAGCGACCTGGTACGGCTTCGGCTGGCGCATCGCCGAGGGCCGGCAATGGCACAACGGCGAGAGCATCGGCTTCCGCAACAGCCTGGTGCGCTGGCCGCGGCAGCGCCTGACCGTGGTGCTGCTGAGCAACCGCAACGATCCCACCCCCTACGACATCGCCCGCGCGATCGGCGCGCTGTTCCTCGACGAGGTTCCCCCCGCGCCGCGCTGACCGCGCCGCATCCGTTCCACCGCCGTACTGCTTGGTCGTCCGTCCCCCCGTCCCTTGGAGACATCATGCGTAGCCAGCCCGACCTCCGTTTGAACTTCCTCTGCGCCGCGTTGCTGGCGGCCCTGGCCGCGCCGGCCGCCGCGCAGGACGCCGCCCCGGCGGCCACCACCCTGGACAAGGTCAACGTCACCGGCTCGCGCATCAAGCGCGTGGACGTGGAGGCCGCGCTGCCGGTCACCATCGTGCAGAAGGCCGAGATCGAGGCGCAGGGCATCACCTCGGCCGAGCAACTGCTGTCCTTCCTCAACATCGCCGGCAACGGTGCCGACGGCATGGTGTCGGCGTCGGTGGACATGGACCTGGGCGAGCTGCGCGGCACCGCCGGCGTGTCCGGCGCCAACCTGCGCGGGCAGGGCAGCGACGCCACGCTGGTGCTGCTCAACGGCCGCCGCGTCGCCACCCACGGCCTGCGCGGCCAGGCCGTGGACCTGAACTCGATTCCGTTCGCGGCGATCGACCGGGTCGAAGTGCTGCGCGACGGCGCTTCGGCCATGTATGGCACCGACGCCATCGGCGGCGTGATCAACTTCATCACCCGCACCGACTACCAGGGCATCGCGGTCAACGCCGGCTTCGACGTGACCCAGGACGGCGGCGGCAACATCTACAACTACAGCCTGCTCGGCGGCGTGGGCGATCTGGATACCGACCGCTGGAACGTGTGGGGCACGGTCAACTGGCGGCGCAGCGAGTTCCTGCGCGGCTACCAGCGCGATTTCGCCAACAGCTTCCAGCCCGACCGCGGCGTGTCGCCGGATACGCGCGGCACGCCGTTCGCCACGGTGACCAACGCCACCGGCGGCATCATCAACGGCTCGCTCATCGACCCGGACGGCGGCAGCAGGCAGAACTACGTCAACATCCTCAACCTGCCCGGCGGCGCCGGCTGCGAGAACGGCGGCCCGGCGATGGGGCCGTACGACTACCGGCTGTGGGACAGCGGCAGCTCCAGGTACGCCTGCGCCTGGGACTACCCGGCCGCGCAGGCGCTGCAGCAGCCGCAGGACAGCCTGCAGTTCCTCGGCCGCGCCACCTTCCGCATCGGCGAGAACCACCGTTTCTACGCCGAGGCGATGGGCTCGCGGGTGGAGTCGCAGCGCGAGTACGAGCCGCTGCAGCTCACTTCCAGCGCCTCGGCGACCTCGGTGATGGGCCCGGGCACCTGGTATCCCCTGAACGGAACCACGAAGGAAACCTACGACCAGGTCTACAACGCGCTGGCCGCCTACTTCGGCACCGCCAACCTGACCTACGGCAACCCGATTCCCTACCGCTGGCGCTGCATGGCCTGCGGTCCGCGCCAGATCGACACCACCACCCGCTCCTACCGCGTGCTGGCCGGCATCGAGGGCAGCATCGGCAGCTGGGACTACGACGTGGGCCTGTCGCGCGCTTCCAACGAGGCCGAATCGGTCCTGCGCGGCGGCTACTACTTCTCCAGCGGGCTGAGGGACGCGCTGGGCAGCGGCCTGCTCAACCCGTTCCTGATGCCGGGCCAGCAGCAGAGCGCGGCGGCGACGGCCGCGCTGCAGGCGGCATCGGCCAGCGGCGTGCACCTGTATGGCGGCAAGTCCACCGTCACCACGGCCGACGCCAGCTTCAGCGGCGGCCTCGGCTTCAGCCTGTGGGGCAGCGAGGCGCAACTGGCCACCGGCGTGGAGGCGCGGCGCGAGGAGTTCGAGTTCGGCGGCGTGCAGGTGCTGGACGGCCTGCCGCTGAACTACAACACCATCTACCAGGCGCCGTTCGACGAGACCAGCGAACTGCCCAGGGTGCGCCGCGACGTCAACGCGGTCTACGCGGAGATGTACCTGCCGATCGTCGATACGCTGGACGTGACCGTGGCGGTGCGCCACGACCGCTACGACACCTTCGGCGGCACCACCAACCCGAAGTATTCGTTCAAGTGGCAGCCGATCGAGTCGCTGGCGTTCCGCGGCGCCTACAGCACCGGCTTCAAGGTGCCCGAGTTCACCAAGCTGTTCGCCGGCGTCAACCGCGTGGACTACTTCGGCCGCGACCTGGTCGACCCGGCCAGCTGCCCGGGCGGCTCGGTCAACTCGTCGATACCGGGCTGCGACCTGATCCAGCCGGTCATCATCACCGGCGGCAAGACCGACCTGCAGCCGGAGGAGTCCGAGCAGAAGAGCATCGGCTTCGTGTTCTCGCCGACGGACACCTTCAACCTGAGCCTGGACTGGTGGGAGATCGAGCGCAGCAACACCATCCGCGTGCCCAACCTGGCGACGCTGACCGCCAACTACGCGCTGTTCCCGGACAACTGGATCCGCGACAGCAGCGGCAAGGTCACCGCGATCGACCAGCGCTACATCAACTCCGGCGGCACCCTGACCCGCGGCGTGGAACTGGACGCCAACCTCAGCGGCGACCTGGCCGGCGGCCGCTGGCACGTCAACCTCAACGGCAGCTACATCGACACGTTCAAGGAGAAGTCGCTGGCCAACGAGCCGTATGGCGAGAACAAGGTGGGCGATTACGTGCGTTTCTACAACCTGCCGCTGAAGTGGAAGCACACGTTGAGCTTCGGCTGGGCGCGCGGCGACTGGGCGCACCTGCTGACCCAGGTCTACCGCTCCGGCTACAAGGACGAGGAGCCGGTGAGCGTGGAGGGAGGCTTCTACACGCCGGCCAACTGGAACCCGGACGTCGACGACTACATCACCTACAACTACAGCCTGACCTGGACCGGCCTGGAGAACACGCGCTTCACCCTGGCGGTGCGCAACCTGCTCAACACCGACCCGCCGTTCACCGCGCACCAGGTCGACTTCGCCTCCGGCGCCGCCTGGGAGCCGCGCGTGGCCGATCCGCGCGGACGTTCGTTCAACCTGCAGGTCGAGTACCGCTTCGATTGATCCTGCCAGCAGCGCCGCCGGGCGACCGGCGGCATCGGGACGCCCCATGACGGATACGCGCATCGCATCTCCCGGCCGCCGCGGCTTCATCGCCGCGGCGATGGGCACGGCCCTGGCCGCCTCGCTCGACGCGCGCTGCGCGCCGCTGCTGGCTCCATCGCCGGACCGCCGGCGCATGGCGGCGGCCAACGCCTGGCTCGAGATCGACCTGGACGTGTTCGACGCCAACCTGCGGCGCGTGCGCGCGCTGGCGGGCGGGGCGCAGCTGTGCGCGGTGATGAAGGCCGATGCCTACGGCACCGGCATCGACCTGGTGATGCCGCGCGTGATCGCCGCGGGCGTGCCCTGCGTCGGCATCGCCAGTACCGAGGAAGCGCGCATGGTGCGGGCCTGCGGCTACCGGGGCCGGGTGCTGCGCGTGCGCGCGGCCACGCTGGAGGAGGTCGAGGCCGCGCTGCCGTACCGGATCGAGGAACTGGCCGGCAATCTCGCCGTGGCGCAGGCGATGGCGGCACTCGCCAGCCGGCGGCGGCCGCTGCCGGTGCATCTGGCGCTGAACTCGGCCGGCATGGGTCGCAACGGACTGGAGCTGGCCACGGAACAGGGACGGCGCGACGCGGTGGCGCTGGCTGGCCTCGATGGCCTGCGGATCGTCGGCCTGATGACCCATTTCCCGGGCGAGGACCCGGCCGACGTGCTGGCCGGCGTGCGTACCTTCCAGCAGCAGGCCGACTGGCTGTTCGCGCACACCGCGCTGCGCCGCGGCGACGTGCAGCTGCACGCGGCCAATTCGTTCGCGCTGCAGCACGTTCCCGAATCGCGCCTGGACATGGTGCGCCCGGGTGGTGCGCTGTACGGCTACGGCGGCACGCCCAAGCCGCCGTTCGCGCACGTGGCTGCGTTCAAGACGCGCGTGGCTTCGGTGCAGGCGTTCCCGGCCGGCGACACGGTGAGCTACGACCGCACGTTCACCCTGCGCCGCGATTCGCTGCTGGCCAATCTCCCGGTCGGCTATTCCGATGGCTACCGCCGCGTCTATTCCAACAAGGGCAGCGTGCTGGTGCGTGGCCGCCGCGCGCCGGTGCTGGGCAGGGTCACCATGAACACCACCATGGTGGACGTGACCGACATCCCCGGCGTGCGGGCCGGCGACGAGGTGGTGCTGTTCGGCCGGCAGGGCGGGGAACAGATCACCCAGGCCGAGATCGAGACGCTCAGCGGCGTGATCCTGGCCGACCAGTACAGCACCTGGGGCGCGTTGAACCCGAAGTTCGTCCGCAGACCGCCGTAGGAGCGGCTTCAGCCGCGATGGGGCTTTCTCCATGCGGCATGGACCGCATGGACTACGGTTCGTGGTCTTTCAAACCTGGAAGGAAATCGGGCGCCTTCATTGGTAAAGCTCCATCGCGGCTGATGGCCCGAGGCCACGTCGAGCCGCTCCTACGGGGCGGCTGGCGCTTCGCGCGTTTCGGCCAGGCTGCGCTGGAACTGGCGGATGAACTCGGTGGCGGCCTTGGACGGCGGCCGGTCCTCCAGGTACACGCATTCGATGCGGAAGCCGATTTCCGGTTCCAGCGGGCGCGCCAGCAGCGTGCCGCCGGCGTTGGCGCAGGCGGTGAATTCGTCCAGCACGCTCATGCCGGCGCCGCAGCGGGTCAGCGCCGCGGCCAGCGAATAGGTCTGGTTGGACACCACCTCGCGCATGCTCACGCCCTGGCGCTTGAGCTCGCCGGTGAACAGGTCGCCGATGGGGCCGCTGCTGGCCAGGCCGACCATGTCACGGTCCTGCAGCCAGCGCAGCGGGATCGCCGCCGGCGGGTCGGGCCATTGCGCGCTGTCGAACAGCAGCATCAGCTGGCCCTGCCCGAGCACGCGGCGCTGCATGCGCGGGTGCTGCGGCGGGTTGTAGGCGATGGCGATGTCGCACTCGCGCTCATACAGCGCCTGGAACAGGTCGCCGTGGTGCAGGGTCTGCACGTCGAAGGTCACTTCCGGGTGCTGGCGCCGGTAGGCGGTGATCGCCGCCGGCACCACGTGCTGGCCGAGCGAGGGCACCACCGCCAGGCGGATGTGGCCGCCGCCGATGTCGCGGATGTTGCCCACCGTCTTCTGCAGCGACAGCAGGCGGTCGTAGATGTCCTTGATCTCGACGAACAGCGCGTGCGCCTCGTCGGTGGCGACCAGCCGCCCGCGCACCAGCTTGAACAGCTCGAAGCCCAGCTGGTACTGCGTGTGGTGCAGCACCTTGCTGACCGATGGCTGCGACACGTGCAGCGAACGGGCCGCGGCGCTGATCGAGCCGGTGGTGTAGACCGCGTGGAAGACTTCAATCTGGCGCAGACGCATGGCTCGATCCTAGTCGATGCGGGCGTCGCCGGCGACCGATGGCGGCGCGCGCGTCACCGCGCCGTCACCAGCGCGACCGCGCGTTCGCCGCTGCCCATCGCCAGCGTCCAGCCCAGCATGCCGTGGCCGAGGTTGCACACCAGGCCATCGGCGACGGCGCGGATCTCGGGCGAGGACCAGGGCGTGACCGGGCGCAGGCCGGCCCAGCGGCTTTCGATGTTGTCGTAGTCCACCGCGTCGGGCATCGACGCGCGCGCCATCGCGACCAGCTGCGCCATGCGCTCCGGGTCCGGTTGCGGGTCCCAGTGGTTGAGGTCGGCCAGCCCGGCCACGCGCATGCGCGCGCCGAGGCGGCAGAACACCAGCTTGCGCGAGGTATCGGTGATGCTCGTGGTGGGCGCGCGCGGTCCGCAGGGCGCGGTGAACGAATAGCCCTTGATCGCCATCAGCGGCACGCGCACGCCCAGCGGCCGCAGCAGCGCGGCGCCGTCGATGCCGCTGCATACCACCAGCCGCCGCGCCCGCACCGCCGCGCCGGCGAGCGGCTGCAGGCGCCAGCCGTCGCCCTGCCGCACCACGTGGCGGACGTCGAAGCCGAAGCGCGCCTGCGCGCCGTAGTGCTGCCGCAGCACCTGCAGCAGCCCGGTGCCGAACAGGAACGGGTCGCCGGCTTCCTCCTGCGGCGAATGCACCGCGCCGGCGATACCCGGCATGGCGGCCAGCGCCGGCTCGGCGGCGATGGCCTGGCGCGCGTCGAGCAGGTGCTGTTCGACGCCGAACGGCTGCTTGAGCGCGATCATCGCGCGCGCGCCCTGCAGCGCGGCGGCATCGTGGTAGACGTGCAGCTTGCCCGACACCGCATGCTCGAAGGCGATGGGGTGGCGCTGCAGCAGCGCGTGCAGCGCGGTGCGCGATTCCAGCGCCAGCTCCAGCGTGGCCAGTGTATTGGCGCGCAGGCGCGCGCCGCCGGCCTGGCGCAGGAAGGCCAGGCCCCAGCGCCAGAAATCCGGATCGGCCGACCAGCGCGTGCGGAACGGGCCGTTGCGACCGAGCAGCATCGCCGGCAGCTGTTTCCAGGTGGACGGGCCGGCCATGGCGTCGGTGTAGGCGTAGCTCAGCTGCGCGCCGTTGGCGAAGGAGGTGCCCTGCACCGGGCCATCGGCACGGTCCAGCAGCAGCACGGACAGGCCGCGGCGCGCGGCGGCGTAGGCGGTGGCGAGGCCGACGACGCCGGCGCCGAGCACGACGAGATCGGCGCTGGCGGGTTCGCCATGGGGTTCAACGGGAAGCATCGCGGCTCCGTTGGGCGGGGAAGGCGGCGGTGCCGTCGCGGCGCGGGTCGGCGGCCCATTCCCAGCGCCCGTCGCGCAGGAACACGCCGTGCAGGCCGGAGTCTTCGCCGGCACCGGCGCGGATGTCCACGCCGCGCTCGCGCAGCGCCGCGCGCAGCGGCGCCGGGAAACGGTCGGCCTCGCCGTCGAAACGCGCGCCGCGCGCGACCAGGTTGGGCAGAGCCACCGCCTGGTCCAGCGGCAGGCGCCAGTAGAGCAGCCCGGCCAGGGTCTTGCCTATGTAGGCGGGAATGGCCGAGCCGCCGGGCGAACCCAGCGCGCCGGCCAGGCGGCCATCGCCATCGAGCATCAGCAGCGGCGACATCGACGAGCGCGGGCGCTTGCCGCCGGCGATGGCGTTGGCCATGCCGGGGCGGCCGTCCTTGCGGTCCCAGGCGAAGTCGGTGAGCTGGTTGTTGAGGAAGAAGCCGCCGACCATGCGCCCGGAACCGAAGAACGATTCGACGGTGGTGGTCACCGAGACGGCGTTTCCGTCGTTGTCCACCACCACGAAATGGCTGGTGCCGCCCGGCTCGTCGGTGGCGTCGGCGGCGATGGCCGGCGCGCCGGCGGGCACGCCGGGCCGCGGCGGCTGCGCCGCGGCGCGCGCGCCGATCAGCGCGCGCCGCGCGTCCACGTAGTCCGGCGCCAGCAGGCCCTCGACCGGGACATCGACGAAGCGCGGATCGCCGACGTAGTGGTCGCGGTCGGCGTACATCAGCCGGCTGGCCTCGGCGAACAGCAGCCACGCCTGCGGGTCGGTGGCGTCGCGGCGGTCGATGTCGGTGCCGTCCAGCAGTGCCATCAGCTGCAGCACGCCGACGCCGCTGGCCGGCGGCGGCAGCGAGCACAACCGGTAGCCGCGCAGCGGGCGGCACAGCGGCGCCACCTTCTCGGCGCGGTAGTCGGCCAGGTCGTCGAGCGTCATCGTGCCCGGGCGCGGCGCCTCGGCGGTGCGGGCGACGATGGCCCGCGCCAGCGCGCCGCGGTAGAACGCGTCCGCGCCGCCGGCGGCCAGCGTGCGCAGCGTCGCCGCGTACGCCGGATTGCGCAGGGTATCGCCGGCGCGCAGCAGGCCGCCGTGGCCGTCGTCGAAGAAGCGGCGCACGTCGGCGGCCGCCGCCTGCGGGAAGCGGCCGTGGATGTGCCGTTCCAGCCGCGGGGTGATGGTGAAGCCCTGCTCGGCGGTGGCGATGGTGCCGTCGAACAGCCGCGCCCACGGCAGCCGGCCATGCTCGCGCAGGGCCAGGGCGAAGGTGGCGACCGTGCCCGGCACGCCGGTGGCGCGGCCGGAGAGCATGGCGTCGGCACGCGCCAGCGGCTGGCCGTCGGCGTCGTCGAACCAGCCCGCACCGGCGCTCGCCGGCGCCTGCTCGCGGCCGATGTAGCCGCTGATCTCGCCGCTGCGCGCGTCGTAGGCCAGCAGTACCGTGCCGCCGCCGATGCCCGAGCTCTGCGGTTCCACCAGCCCGAGCATCAGCTGCACGGCCATGGCCGCGTCCATCGCGCTGCCGCCGCGTTCGAGCACCTCGGCACCGGCCCGCGCGGCCAGCGGATGCGCGGCGACGACGATGGCCTGCGTGGCCTTGGCGGTGGACGCGGCGGCGGCCGGTGCGCGGGCCTCCGGCGCGGTACCGCAGCCGGCGAGAGCGAGCGACAGGCACAGCAGCAGGGTGCCGGCAGCCCGGCGCCGGCGCGCCGCGGCGGAGGGCACATTGGCGGTGGGGGAGGGGACGGAACGGACGGGCTTCGGCATGGCCGGCAGATTACCGCCGGCCATACCGAAGCAGGGATCACATTCGCGGTGCAGGTGTTAACCGGCAGCTATGGAATGCCGCAGGCCGCCAGCGCCGTGCGCGGCGGACGGGCAGGCCCGCCATGCGCGCGGGCTATACCGTGGGTCATGAAATGTGGGCGACAAGCGCGTACCCGCCGGCCATGCTGCGCAGTGAGCCAGTGTGGCCGCCGCCGTCGGTGCCGACGATGGCCGCCGTCGCGCCCGCGAACCGCAAACCGGAGATAGGCATGACCCTGCGAACCCTCGTTTCCCTCCCGGGCCGTGGCATGGCGCTGCTGCTGTGCGCGCTGCTGGCGCTGGCGCCGCCGGCCGGCGCGCGCGAACTGCTCAACTACCAGGCGATCCAGAAGCCCGAGCATGGCGACCGCGGCATGGTGGTCAGCCAGAACCAGCGTGCCAGCGAGATCGGCGCGCAGGTGCTGCGCGACGGCGGCAACGCGGTGGACGCGGCGGTGGCCACGGCCTTCGCGCTGGCGGTGCTGCTGCCGCGCGCCGGCAACATCGGCGGCGACGGCTACATGCTGCTGCACCTGGCCGGCGAGAACCGCAGCGTCGCCATCGACTACCGCTCGATGGCGCCGGCGGCGGCCACGCTGGAACGCTTCATCGGCGCCGATGGCCGCATCGACGGCGAGACCGCCGGCTGGAAGGCCGCCGGCGTGCCCGGCACCGTGGCCGGACTCGCGCTCGCCCATCGCCAGCACGGGCGCCTGCCGTGGGCGCGCCTGCTGCAGCCGGCGATCGAACTGGCCGACAAGGGCGTGGTGCTCAGCCGCGACGAGGCCTTCGCCCTGGACTGGGGCCGCGAACGGCTGGCGCGTAGCCCGGCCGGCGCCAGCGTGTTCCTGCATGCCGACGGCAGCGCGCTGCGCACGGGCGAGCGCCTGCGCCAGGCCGACCTGGCGTGGTCGCTGCGGCTGATCGCGCGCGACGGCGCCGATGCGTTCTACCGCGGTCCGATCGCGCAGCGGCTGGTGGCGGCGATGCAGCGCCATGGCGGCCTGATTGCCAGCGAGGACCTGGCCAGCTACCGCGCCCTCGAACGCGAACCGCTGCGCACCACCTACCGCGGCCGCGAGGTGGTCACCATGCCGCCGTCCAGCGGCGGCGGCGCCAGCGTGCTGGAAATGCTCAACCTGCTCGAGCACGAGGACCTGGCCGCGCACGGCGCAGGCTCGGCGGCGGCGCTGCATGCCATGGCCGAGGCGATCAAGCTGGCCTGGGCCGACCGCGCGCGCCATGCCGGCGACCCGGCCTTCGTTGCCGCGCCGGTGCGCGGGCTGGTGTCCAAGGCCTATGCCGATGCGCGCTGGAAGCTGTTCTCGCCCGAGCGCGCGCTCGATGCCACCACCCTGGCGGCCGGCGATCCGGTGCCCTACGAAAGCCCGCAGACCACGCACTTCTCGGTGATCGACGCCGACGGCAACGCGGTCAGCAACACCTTCACCCTGGGCTCGGACTTCGGCGCCGGCGTGATGGCCGAAGGCACCGGTTTCCTGCTCGGCAACCTGATCGGCAATTTCTCGCTGCGCGCGCAGCTGGCCGCGCGCAAGGAGCCGGGGCGGGTGGTCGCCAACGCGCTGCAGCCCGGGCGCCGGCCGGTCTCGAGCATGTCGCCGACCCTGGTCCTGCGTGACGGCAAGGTGTGGCTGGTCACCGGCAGCCCGGGCGGCAATACGATTCCCGGCACGGTGATGCAGACCATCGTGGACGTGGTCGATTTCGGCATGAACATCGCCGAAGCCACCCACCGGCCGCGCATCCACCAGGACATGGGCAGCGGCATGCTGCAGATCGAGCCGGGCTTCAGCCCCGATACGCTGCGCCTGCTGCGCGGCATGGGCCACCGCATCGAAAGCGACGAGACCATCGGCAGCACGCAGACGCTGATGGTGGGCGACGGCGGCGTGCAGGGCGCGGCCGACCCGCGCCGGCCCGGCGCCGGTGCGGCCGCGCAGTGACGGCAGGCAACAGCGCCGGGGGCATGCCCCCGGCCAATCCGGGGGCGGCAGGTCCGTCATCGGACACCCCGTAGGTGCGGGGCTCGCCCCACACGAGGTGTTCCGGGGAATGTCGATGCGGGGCGAGCCCGCATCTACCAGGCCTTGTGGCCCGCACGGGATAGCCGGGATCAACCTCGACGGCACGATGCCACTCACATGGAGCACTGGGGACAACCGCAGGTGTGCGGCTTGCCCCGCACGAGGGCTTTCCGGGGTAATGCCCCTGGGGGGCCCTTGTCAGGTGTGTGGCCCGCACGCGACAGGCCGGGGCAGCCTCGACGGCGCGATGCGACCCACATGGAACGCTGGGGAATTCCCGTGGTGCGGGGCCCTTGTCAGATGTGCTGCCCCGCATGGGATAGGCCGGGGGCAGCCTCGACGGCGCGATGCCACCGCCATGAACGCCGGGGAATTCCCGTAGGTGCGGGGCTTGCCCCGCACGAGGCGTTCCCGGGAATGCCCATGCGGCCGGCCTCTTCCATCGCAGCGAGCCGGTGGGAACCCAACCTCCTGAAACGGCAGGGGCCGCCATGATGGCGGCCCTGCGCAGGTCCTTCGTCGGGAAGCCTGGGCCGCGTCAGTGCGGCCAGAAGTTGAGGAAGCCGGTGATGATCAGCGCGTTGACGAAGTCGATGAAGAACGCGCCCACCAGCGGCGCCACCAGGAAGGCGCGTGGCGCCACGCCATAGCGCTGCACCAGCCGGCGCATCACCGCCATGGCGTTGGCGGTGGTGCCGAGCATGAAGCCGATGAAGCCGCCGCCCATCACCGCCGCGTCGTAGTCGCGGCCCATCACGTAGAAGATCGGCACCGCGAACAGCGCCACCAGCGCCACCTGGATCACCAGGTTGACCACCAGCGGCAGGCCCATGCCGGCCAGTTCCCACAGTTTCAGGTCCATCAGCGCCACCGCCAGGAACAGCGCCAGGCAGATGTTGCCGATCAGGTCGGTGGTCGGCACCGACAGTCTGATCAGCCCGGTGTAGTCGTCGATGTTGCGCACCACCGCACCCACCAGCATCGCGCCGATGTAGGACGGCAGGGTCAGGCCCAGGCCGGCGAAGCCCTGGCTGACCCAGGCGCCCAGCCACATCGCCATCAGCAGCACGACGATGCTCTTGAGCGCGTCGAATTCGCGCGCCGATTCGCTGGGGAAGTGCACGTGCACGGTTTCGTCGGCTTCGCCGCTGCCCGCGCCCGCGCTTGCGGCTGCGCCGTTGCCGGCCGGCCCACTGATGCCGAACCGCCGCATCAGCACGGTGATGGCCGGGCCGCCGACCACGCCGCCGCAGATGATGCCGGCCATCGCCGCGGTGATCGCCAGGGTTTCGGCGCCCTGCAGGCCGGCCTTCTCGAACAGCGGCGCGAAGGCCATGCCCGTGGCCGGCCCGCCAGTGAGCGTGGCCGAGCCGGCGAGCACGCCGAACATCGGATGCAGGTCGAAGAGCCAGGCCACGCCGATGCCGACCAGGTTCTGCAGCACGGCGAACAGGCTGGCCAGCACCAGGAAGATCATCACCTGGCGGCCGCTGACGCGCAGCAGGCGCAGGCTGGCGTTGATACCCAGCGTGGTGAAGAAGGCCACCATCAACGGCACCTTCAGGCTGGTGTCCAGTTCGAACAGGGTGGTGTCGCGCGCGTGCGCGGCCCACACCAGCAGCGCCACCAGCAGGCCGCCGACGACCGGTTCGGGCAGGTTGTAGCGGCGCAGCACCGGGATCGCGCGGCACAGCGCGTATCCGGCGAACAGGGTCAGGCCGCCGAAGGCGATCGTCTGTACGGCATCAAGTTGGATCATCGAATCAATACCTCGTGCCCTGCCAGTGCAGGTGTCGGGGGTGGGGTCCGGCGGAGGGCCGGCGCCGCCGGGGGGAGAACGGCCCGGGGGGATGTGGCTCCGCGGCACGGGGGAGGGGGCGGAGCCACGGGCAGTCCGGCGGGAGCCGGCCCGTCCGCATGACGGTGGCAGACGGTTCGATGGCCGACGGCGCGTTTTCCGCCAGTCGGGGCGGGACGGAGTGGCTGCGGCCGGCGTGGGCGCAGGCGGGCAGGCATGGCGTGTCTCCATGGCGAGCGGGCCGGTCTGCCGCGCCGCAGCACGAAGCGTGGCGCGGGGCGGCAGCATCCACCATAGCCATGGAACGGGGCGCGGCGCCAGTCGCAAAAGCGCGCGGCGGCATAGCCGGCCGTTATGCGCGACGGTGTGGGCGCCCCCTGGCCGGCGGCGCCGGCGCAGGGGCGGACAGGCGCGGAATCAGCGCTGCGGGCGCTTCCAGGCGACGCAGTCCACTTCCACCTTGCAGTCCACGACCATGCGGTTCTCCACGCAGGCGCGCGCCGGCGGGTGGTCGCCGAAATAGTGCTTGAACACGGTGTTGAACGCGTAGAAGTCGCGCGCGTCATCCAGCCATACGCCGCAGCGCACCACGTGTTCGGGGCCGTAGCCGGCCTCGGCGAGGATCGCCAGCACGTTGCCGATGGCCACGTGCGCCTGTTCGGTCACGGTGCCGCCGACCAGTTCGCCGTCGCGCATCGGCACCTGGCCGGAGACGTACAGCCAGCCGTCGGCTTCGACCGCGCGCGAGAACGGCATGTGTTGTTTGCCCTGGCCGACGCCGCCTTCGGCGCCGTAACGTTTGATGTCGGTCATGGGGATTCCTTTGTGGTGAAGGAAAGTAATTTTTCCCTTCTCCCATTGGGAGAAGGTGCCCCGCAGGGGCGGATGAGGGTACGGGCGAAGCCTCGTGTAGCCAGCTATTGCGGAGGCTTCGTCCCCATACCCTCACCCCAACCCCTCTCCCGAGGGGAGAGGGGCTTCAATCCGGCGCGATGAACCGCCCCGGCCGCGCGACCACGTCCCGGCCGTCGTAGGCCAGCTGGCCGTTGACCCACACCGCGTCGATGCCCTCGGCCGCGCGCACCGGGTCGTGGAAGCTGGCCGTATCGCGCACGCGCGCCGGGTCGAACAGCACCAGGTCGGCGCATCCGCCGGCGCGGATGACGCCGCGCGCGCCCAGCGCGAAGCGCGAAGCGGGCAGGCCGGTCATCTTGTGCACGGCGGTGTGCAGCGGGAACAGTGCCTCGTCGCGCGCATAATGGCCCAGCACGCGCGGGAACGTGCCCCACAGGCGCGGATGCGGGCGCGGATCGCGCGGCAGGCCGTCCGAGCCGATCATGGTCAACGGATGCACCAGGATGCGGCGCACGTCGGCCTCGTCCATGCAGTGGTAGACCGCGCCGGCCGGCTGAAGGCGGATCGCTGCTTCCAGCAGCGGAACGCCCCAGTCGGCGGCGATGTCGGCCAGCAGGCGTCCGCCCTGCGCCGGTTCCGGCTCGGACCAGGTGATCAGGATGTCGTAGGCGTCGGTGACCTGTTTCAGGTCCAGGGTGGAGGCGCTGGCGGCGTAGGGATAGCAGTCGCAGGCCACGTCCTGGCTGCCGGATGCGGCGTCCAGGCGGTGCAGCACCTCGCGGCTGCGGCCCCAGTTGTCGATGCCCGCGCACTTCAGGTGCGAGACGCGCACCGCGGCCTGCGGCGCGCGCGCGGCGTCGAAGGCCTCGTCCATCGCCTCCAGGATCCCGCCGAACTCGTCGCGCAGGTGGGTGGCGTACAACCCGCCGCGCGGCAGTTCCAGCGCCAGCTCGGCCACTTCGCTGGACGGTGCGTGGAACGCCGAGCCGTAGGCCAGGCCGCTGCTCAGGCCCAGCGCGCCCTGCGCCAGGCTCTGGCGCAGCTGCGCGCGCATCGCGGCGATCTCGCCGGCGGTGGCGGCGCGGTCCAGCCTGTCCATGTGGTTCTGGCGCAGCGCGGTATGGCCGACCAGCGCGGCCACGTTCACCGCCGGCCGCGCGGCCTCCACCGCCTGGCGGTAGCTGGCGAAATCGGCGAAGCGGAAATCGCCGGCCTCGCCGAGCAGGTTCATCGGGTCCGGCACCTCGCCGCGGATGCGCACCGGGCTGGCGCTGATGCCGCAGTTGCCGACCACCACCGTGGTCACGCCCTGCGACAGCTTGCTGGCCATGTCCGGATTGCGCAGCACTTCCAGGTCGTCGTGGGTGTGCACGTCGATGAAGCCCGGCGCCAATGCGCGGCCATCGGCGTCGATCACCTGCCGCGCGCTGCCGGCGACCGCGCCGACCGCGACGATGCGTCCGTCGCGCAGCGCCACGTCGCCGTGGCGGCCGGGGCGGTCGCTGCCGTCGAGCACCAGCGCGTTGCGGATCAGTACGTCGTGCATCGATCAGTCGCCCAGCGGCAGGCGCGAGTCGCCGCCCCGGTAGCGGTCCAGCGCCAGCTTGATGCGGCGCAGGTGCTCGTGGTTGTCGCTGGCGCCGTTGAGCGCGGTGGTGGTGGCCAGCACGTCGATGGCCAGCATCATCGCGTAGCGCGAGGCGGAAGGTTTGAACACGAAATCGGTTTCCTCGATGCTGATCGGCAGCAGCCAGTCGCTCAGGTCGGCCAGCGGCGTGCCGGCGCGGGTGATGGCGCCCACGCGCGCGCCGTAGGTGCGGGCGATCTCCACCGCCGAGGTGACTTCCGGAGTGATGCCGCTGACCGACAGCGCCAGCACCAGGTCCTGCGGGCCGAGGATGGCGGCGGTCATCTTCATCACCACCGCGTCGCTGCAGGCGGTGATCGGCAGGCCGAAGCGCATCAGCCGGTTCTGCAGTTCCTGCGAGAACACGGTGGAGCAGCCGCCGATGCCGAACACGTGGATGCGCCGCGCCTGGCAGACCGCATCGGCCAGCTGCTGCACCACCTCTTCCTGCAGGTTGGCCAGGTTGTGGCGCAGGCTGGCCTGGATGTCGTCGCAGATCTGCGCGAACAGCGCCGACACCGGTGGCGCGTTCTGCTGCTCCAGGAAGCGCTTGCCGACCGCGCTGGCCGACGCCAGCCGCGCGCGCAGTTCGCGCACGTGCTCGCAGCCCAGGGTCTTGGCGAAGCGCGAGATCGCCGCGGCGCTGACTTCGGCGCGTTCGGCCAGCTCGGTCACCCCGTACTGGGCGGCAGCATCGACGTCGGCGAGGATGGTGGTGGCGATGCGGACCTCGACCGGGCTGAATTCGTGCAGCCGCTGGCGCAGTTCGTAGACGATGTCGAACATGATGGGATCTTCGGTTCAGAGCACGGCGGCGAGGGCCGCCACCAGCGCGAGCGCGGTGACGGAGATGAGGGTTTCCAGCACGGTCCAGGTCTTGAAGGTCTGGGCCACGGACATGTTGAAGTATTCCTTCACCAGCCAGAAGCCGCCGTCGTTGACGTGCGACAGCACCACCGAGCCGGCGCCGGTGGCCAGCACCAGCAGTTCCGGGTGCGGGTAGCCCAGGGCGGCGGCGATGGGCGCGACGATGCCCGAGGCGGTGGTCATCGCCACCGTCGCCGAGCCGGTGGCGATGCGCATCAGCGCGGCCATGGTCCAGCCCATCAGCAGCGGCGAGAGGTCGAACTGGCGCGACAGGTCGATGATCTGGCTGGCCACGCCGGTATGCACGAGGATGCCGTTGAGGCCGCCGCCGGCGCCGACCAGCAGGGTGATGGCGGCGGTCGGCGCCAGGCATTCCTGCGAGAACTTCAGGATCTGCTCGCGGTTGAAGCCGCGCAGCAGGCCCAGGGTGACGAAGCTCAGCAGCGTGGCCAGCAGCAGCGCCACCACCGAGTGGCCGATGAAGCGCAGGCCGTGGTTGAGCGGCGAACCGGGCGTGGCGATCTGGTCGGCCCAGCCGCCCAGCAGCATCAGCGCCACCGGCAGCAGCAGGGTGGCGATGGTGATGCCGAAGCCGGGCAGCTGGTCGTCGGGAATGCGGCCGTGGCCCTCGTCCAGCAGCGCGGCCTCCATCGGGTTGTGCGCCGGCAGCGTCACCCGCGGCGCCACCACTCTGGCGAACAGCGGCCCGGCCAGCGCCGCGGTCGGCAGGCCCACGAGCAGCGCGTAGAACACGGTGCGGCCGACGTCGGCGCCATAGGCGTGCACGGCCAGCATCGCCGCCGGGTGCGGCGGCACCAGCCCGTGCACCACCGACAGCCCGGCCACCATCGGCAGGCCGACCAGCAGCAGCGGCACGCCGGTGCGGCGGGCGACGTTGAGCGCGATCGGGATCAGCAGCACGAAACCGACCTCGAAGAAGATCGGCAGGCCGATGCAGAAGGCGATCAGCATCATCGCCCAGTGCACGTTCTTCGTGCCGAAGCGGGCGATCAGCGTGCGCGCGATGCGCTCGGCGCCGCCGGACTCGGCCATCATCTTGCCGAGCATGGTGCCCAGCGCCACGATCAGCGCGATGTGGCCCAGCGTCTTGCCCACGCCCTGTTCGTAGGCGGGCAGGATCTCCGGCGCCGGCATGCCGGCCAGCAGCGCCAGCCCGATCGAGACCAGGGTGACGCTGATGAAGGGATTGAGCCGGTAACGGGCGATCAGCACGATCAACGCGAGGATCGCCAGCACGGCGTAGATCAGCAGCAGGTGTCCATGGCTCATGCGTACCGGTCCGGGCAGGCGGTCAGAACTGCGTGGAAACGGCGTCGACCACGGTGTGGTCGTCGTCGACCACCAGCAGGTGGCGCCACTTGTCGAAGGTCAGGCACGGGTGCGAGATGTCGAAGCACAGCATGTCGCCCACGCGCAGGTCGTCGTCGGCGCGCACCTGCAGGAAGGCGTGCTGGTCCATCATCGCCGCCACCTGCCAGTGCGCGGCGGCGTCGGCGGGGGCGGCATCGCCCGGGCGGTAGTGCAGCGCCGGCACCGGGAAACCGGCGTCGAACGCGGCGTCGCGCTTGCCGAGCCCGACGATGGCCTTGTCCGGCTCCGGCCGCGACTGCACGTAGGCCCACAGCCGCAGCGCCGGCTGCAGGCTGGTGCCCATCTGCCGCGCGACCGGGTTGCCGGCATGGATGCGGGTGGCGGCCTGGCGGTAGGCGCCGACGTCGTGGGTGAGGTAGCAGCCGGGGCGCAGCACGATCTCCGCCGCGACGTCGCCGGACAGCGCGGCGAATTCCTCGGCGACCACGTCGAACCACGCCGAGCCGGCGCCGGTCAGCAGTGCCGGCACGCGGCCGAAGGCGCGGCCGTCGCGCAGGCGCTGGAAGGTTTCCACGCTGCGGCGCAGGACCGCGCGCACGCCGGCCTCGTCGCCGGCCACGCCCTCGTAGACTTCCACGCCGGCCAGCCGCAGCGCCTGCGGCCAGCACGCGACGGCCTCGACCACCGCCTGCGCCTGCGCGTCGTCGCGCACGCCGGTGCGGCCGCCGGCAATGCCGATTTCCAGCAGTACGTCCAAGCGCAGGCCGCGCGCGTGGAACCAGCGGCCGAGCGCGTCGGCGTTGTCGGCCGAGTCCACCAGGCAGAACACCTCGGTGTCGCCGGCGTCCAGCAGGTCGGCGACGATGGCCATGTTGGCCGGGCCGACCAGCTGGTTGGCGATCAGCAGGCGGCGCGCGCCGGCCCGCCATGCCTCGCGCGCCTGCGGCGCGGTGGCCACGGTGATGCCCCAGGCGCCGGCGTCGAGCTGCAGGCCGAACAGTTCCGGGCTCATCGTGGTCTTGCCGTGCGGCGCCAGCTGCACGCCGTAGGCGGCGACGAAGCGGCGCATCCATTCCAGGTTGTGCAGCAGCGCCGAGCGCAGCAGCACGGCGGCGGGCAGGCTCACCTGCTCGCGCAGGATGGACCAGCCCTGGTGGCCGGCGTCGGTCGTCGACAGCGCGCCATCGCTGGCGCCCAGGCCCTTGCCCCGAAGCGTGGCGGGCGCGCCGTGAAATAGTTTTTTATCCATGCCGGATCACTTTCATTGTGTCCCCGTATTCCCCGCTGGAGAGGTGTCTATGTAGCAGATAACCGGCGTCATGAAAAATATTTTCGCAAATTGTTGCGAAGCAACATGGCGAATCGGGCGCGCTGTCCTGAATACAGTCCCCGATGAAACGGTTCCTGTCGTCGTTGAGTCGCTAGAATCGGGCATTCAGCCACAGCAAGTCCCGTCGATGTCCAAAGAAGATTTCAAGCAGGCCGCCCTCGACTATCACCGCATGTCGCCACCGGGGAAGATCCGGGTCGCCGCCACCAAGCCGATGCTCACCCAGCGCGACCTCTCGCTGGCGTACTCGCCCGGTGTGGCCTATGCCTGCGAAGCGATCGTCGCCGACCCGGCCGCGGCCAGCGAACTGACCGCGCGGGGCAACCTGGTGGCGGTGATCTCCAACGGTACCGCGGTGCTGGGCCTGGGCAACATCGGCCCGCTGGCCGGCAAGCCCGTGATGGAAGGCAAGGGCGTGCTGTTCCAGAAGTTCGCCGGCATCGACGTGTTCGACATCGAGGTGGACGAGAACGATCCGGACAAGCTGGTCGACATCATCGCCTCGCTGGAGCCGACCTTCGGCGGCATCAACCTGGAAGACATCAAGGCGCCGGAATGCTTCGTGGTCGAGCGCAAGCTGCGCGAGCGCATGAACATCCCGGTGTTCCATGACGACCAGCACGGCACCGCCATCATCGTCGGCGCCGCCATCCTCAACGCGCTGGACATCACCGGCAAGAAGATCGGCGAGGTCAAGGTCGCCACCACCGGCATGGGCGCGGCCGGCATTTCCTGCGTGAACATGCTGGTGGAACTGGGCGTCAGGCCGGAGAACGTGCTGGCCTTCGACCGCGACGGCGTGATCTACACCGGCCGCGAAGGCCTGGACCCGGAGAAGGCGCGCTACGCGCGCGACACCGACAAGCGCACCCTGGCCGAGATCGTCGAGGGCGCGGACATCTTCCTGGGCCTGTCGGCCCCGGGCATCCTCACCGCCGAGATGGTCAAGACCATGGCGCCGGACCCGGTGATCTTCGCCCTGGCCAACCCGACCCCGGAAATCATGCCGGAACTGGCGCGCGCCGCGCGCCCGGACGCGATCATCGGCACCGGCCGTTCGGACTACCCGAACCAGGTCAACAACGCGCTGTGCTTCCCCTACCTGTTCCGCGGCGCGCTCGACGTCGGCGCCACCGGCATCAACGAGGCGATGAAGGTGGCCTGCGTGCGCGCCATCGCCGCGCTGGCCCGCAAGGAGGCCTCCGACCTGGGCGCGGCCTACGGCGGCGACACGCCGAGCTTCGGCCGCGACTACCTGATCCCGCGCCCGTTCGACCGCCGCCTGCTGGTGGAGCTGTCCTCGGCCGTGGCCCAGGCGGCGATGGATTCGGGCGTGGCCACGCGTCCAATCGACGACATGGCGGCCTACCGCCAGAAGCTGGCGCAGTTCGTCTACCGCACCAGCCTGTTCATGAAGCCGGTCTACGACCAGGCGCGCGCCGACAAGCAGCGCGTGGTCTACGCCGAGGGCGAGGAGGAGGTGGTGCTGCGCGCGGTGCAGAACGTGATCGACGAGGGCGTGGCCTTCCCGATCCTGATCGGCCGCCCGGACGTGATCGAAGCGCGCATCCAGCGCCTGGGCCTGCGCATGCGGCCGGACGTGGACTTCGAGATCACCAACATCAACGACGATCCGCGCTTCAACGACTACTGGCAGTACTACCACGAGAAGACCGGCCGCCGCGGCGTGACCGTGGCCGCGGCCAAGAACCTGCTGCGCTCGCGCCCGACGCTGATCGCCGCGGTGATGGTGGCGCGCGGCGAGGCCGACGCCATGCTCAGCGGCGTGGTCGGCCGTTTCCACAAGAAGCTCGGCTACGTGCGCAGCGTGATTCCGCTGGAGCCGCGGGTCAGCTCGACCTCGGCGATGACCGGCGTGATCAACTCGCAGGGCGTGTTCTTCTTCGTCGATACCCACGTGCAGGAAGACCCGAGCGTGGAGCAGATCGTCGAATCCACGCTGCAGGCGGCCTACCGCATGAAGCTGTTCGGCATCGAGCCGAAGGTGGCGCTGCTGTCGCATTCCAACTTCGGCAGCCACGATTCCAAGGACGCGCTGAAGATGCGCCAGGTGCGCGAGCAGCTGCTCAAGCGCAATCCGCGGCTGAACGTGGATGGCGAGATGCAGGGCGATACCGCGTGGGACGAGGCGCTGCGCGAGAAGCTGTTGCCCAACAGCACGCTCAAGGGCCGCGCCAACCTGTTCGTGCTGCCCAACCTGGAGGCGGCCAACATCGCCTACAACCTGGTGCGCGTGTTCACCGACGGCGTGGCGATCGGCCCGATCCTGATGGGCATTTCCAAGCCGGTGCACATCCTCACCAGCAGCGCCAGTTCGCGCCGCGTGCTGAACATGACCGCCATCGCCGCGGTCGATGCGCAGATCCGCAAGCAGATGGACGCCGAACGCGGCGCCTGAGCCTCGTTACAACCACGGCAGCGACAGGGCCGGCGCATGCCGGCCTTGTCGTCTCTGGAGTTTCCCGCCGGCCTGGTGCCTCAGGCGATGATGCCAAGCACTACAGCACGCACCGCGGCGGCCGTGCGGTTGCCGACGTCGAGCTTGGCCATGGCGTTGTTGAGGTGGAAATTGACCGTGCGCTCGGTGATGTTGAGGCGGGCGGCGATCTGGCGGTTGGTGTGGCCTTCGGCGACCCAGCGCAGGATCTCGATCTCGCGTTCGCTCATCGCCTCGCGCGAGGTCGCCCGCCAGCGCACGAGCATTTCCCGCGCCAATCCGTGGTGGGCGACCTGGCCCAGCCACAGCAGCTGCGGCCATTTCGCGCGCAGTTCCCGTTCGTCCAGCTTCTGGCCGCCGCGGGTGACGGTCAGCATGCCGCGCACGCTGTTGGCCGCCAGCGCCGGCAGCGATACGCCGCAGGTGATGTCGTGCAGGCGCGCGTCCTCCCAGAAGGCGGCGGCCGCATCGTGCGGATCGCCCGAATTCGACCACGCGAAAGGGTCGAGCGAGGCCGCGCCCTGGCGGACGGTCGGGTCGACCTGCAGGTAGGCGTTTTCCATGTAGCGCTTCTGCCAGGCTTCCGGGTAGTCGTTGAGCATCACGATCTCCGGCTGGGCCAGCGGCAGCGGCGCGCGCATGCCGTAGGCGCAGTGCTCGAAGCCCAGCGCACGCACCAGCCCGGCTACCGTGCCGAACAGGTCGTCCTGTCCGCCCGGAGCCAGCAGGGCATTGAGTTGGTCTTCCCGCCACGCCTCCATTTCCGCCCCTCGATGAAATCGTGATGCCGGTCCAGCGGCACTGTCAGTACTGACAGTTTCCAGCGCATGCGTGGGGCATCTAGATTGGGGAAACCCCACCGCCCGGCGCCGCGCGCCACGGATGCCTGCGCTGCCAAGGCCGCATGATAATGACTGACGACGATGGTTACATCCGCCTTCCCCGCCGCGCGCTGGACCAGCTCCGGCTCGTGCACCTGGTATCGGGGCTGGACGGGGAGGCGTGCGCCGGTACCGCCGGTGCGGTGTACTCGGCCATAAGTGGCTACACCGAATGGGTCACGACCTCCTCCCCAGCCGTGTCGGTGGGCTGGGACTGGCATATCGATACCTTGGCCCGACCGGTATCGGCGGCATGCCGCGATACCCCGCGCAGCAACGTCATGCTGGTGGATGAACAGGGCAGGGACATCGGGCCGGACCATACGGCGCGTTGCCTTCAGCGTCTGCTCGAGACGCTGGAATGGAAACCGGTGGTGCTCGGCGCCGTCGGATTTCGCTGACGCCAACGCAGGGTTCCATCCGGTTCGAATGTGGTGCGTATGGAGGGTGTGCCGCCTTCCGCCTGGACGCTGCGCGACCTGTCAATACTGACAGTTATCGCGCCTGTGCTGCATTGCAAGACTGAAACCCCATCCACAGGAACGGGGGTTGCGTCATGGAATTCATCCTTGCCAGCGCGGGCGATCTGCCGCCACTGCTCAACGAGGCGCTCGGGCAGTATCGCTACCGTGTTTTCATCGAAACGCTGGGTTGGCAGATGGACACGCCGCCGGGGATCGAGCGCGACAGGTTCGACCAGCCGGAAACGGTGCACGTGATCGTCCGCGACGACCGGCACGATATCGTCGGCTACGCGCGCCTGCTGCCGACCACAGGGCCCTACCTGCTGGGCGAGATGTTCCCGCAGTTGATGAACGGCCTGCCGCCGCCACGCTCGGAAGAAGTCTGGGAGCTGTCGCGCTTTGCGGTGATGGACCTGCGAAGCACGCGGACGGGCGTTGCCACGCAGCGCCCGTCCGCACTGGCGGTGGACATCCTGCAGCTTGCCGCCGACTACGTGGAAAGCCAGGGAGGGAAGCGGCTCATCACGGTTTCGCCGCTGGCGATGGAGCGGCTGCTGCGCCGGACCGGTTTCCATGTCCACCGCGCCGCGCCGCCGGTGATGATCGAAGGCCATCCCACCTTCGCCTGCTGGATCGAACTGGCGGGACGCCCGGCCCGCGATCCAGAGGAAAGCCGCGAAACCTGTCAATCCTGACAGTTACGGAACCGGGGCATCTCGGGTGAAATCCGCGTGAGGCCGGAGAGCCTCCGAGAGGCAGGGGGCGTCTTCTCGACCGGCGAGGAACGCCATGCGGAGGGAACAGGGAGGTTGGAGGCGGGAAGGGGTCCCGCCACCGCGCGGTAACGCCGCGCCCCTCCGTCCGCTGTTCATATCGGGAGATGAGGCATGTTCAAGAAGAGTGCGGACCACGACGGCAGGCATGGCGTCTCCGATCCGCTGCGGCTGCAGTTCCTGGCAGGTCTCTTCGTCGGTACCGTCGTCGGCATCGGCGTGGGTGGGCTGCTGGGCATCCTGTCCTGAGGCGGGCGGTCGGCCAGCTGCAGGGCGTGCGGCCGGCAGCATCGACGTTCCGGTCCGCCGGAGCCGGGAATGCCCCGGTTCCGGCGTCGGTCTGTGCGCGGCCGCCGGCAGGGGCGGCGTGATCCCGCCGCGGGCGGTTACTCGAAGGACTTGGTGAAGGTCAGGTAGTAACCACGGCCGAGCGCGTTGTGCAGCGAGGAGTAGAAGCCCAGGCTGCGCGCGGACAGCGGCGGGTCGCGGTCGGCGACGTTGCGCACGGTCAGGCGCACGCTGCTGTTGTCCAGCAGGTTGCCGGACTCGCCGAAGCGGCGTTCCAGCCACAGGTTGGTGGTGGTCCAGGCCGGGATCCGGTACAGGGTGCCGTCGGCCAGCTGCGCGTCGCTCGAATCGAACGCGCCGACACGGCGCACGAAGGTGCCCACGCTCCAGTCGCGGTAGCGCCAGCTGGCGTTGAACGACGCGCGCCATTCCGGCGTGCCGTTGATGCCGAGCAGGTTGCCGGCGCTGCGGATGGTGAAGCCGTTGTTGATCAGGCCGGACTGCTGCGCCTGCTCGACCATGCTCTCCAGGTCCGAAGGCATCTGCGTCTGCTCGATCAGCCGGCTGGCGTCCAGGCTGGCGCTGAAGGTGCCCAGACGGTCGCTGCGCAGCCGCCAGGACAGGCCGAAATCGATGCCGCGGGTGAGGCGCGGCAGGCGGTTGGTGTACTGGTCACGGACCTGCAGCACGTTGCCGACCGCCTCCAGCCCGGTACCGGCGAAGTTCTCCCGCTTGGCGTCGTCGGGCGCATCGCGCAGCACGTTGGGGTTGTACGAACCCTGCATGCGCAGCAGGTAGTCCAGCGCCAGGTGGGTCTGTTCGCCGGTGACGGCGATCATGTCCTCCTGTTCGATGGACCAGTAGTCCATGGTGAAGGTGAACTGCCCGGCCGCGCGCGGCAGGAAACGCGGCTGGAACACCATGCCCGCTGACCACGCCTCGGAGGTTTCCGGCTTCAGGTCCAGGTTGCCTTCGCGCACCGCCTGGGTGCTGTACGACTTGCCGCACTGGCTGAAGCTGGCGATGCGGCCGGCGCGCACGTCGGCCTCGCACTGGTAGTAGTCCAGGCGGCTGTTGCTGACCACCGTGCCGTCCGAATACATCTGCAGGATGTTGGGCGCCAGGAAGCTGGTGGACCAGTTGCCGCGCAGCATGAAGCCATCGAAGACATCCCAGGCCAGCGCGACTTTCGGGTTGGAGACGTTGCCGAAGTCCGAATAGTGCTCCCAGCGCCCGGCGATCTGCAGGTCCAGCGAACGGACCAGCGGGATGCCCATGTCCGGCTTCACCAGCGGTACGGCGAATTCGACGTAGGCCGAGGCCACGTTGCGGTCGCCGCTGGTATTGCCGGCCGGGCTGGCGCCGAGCACGTCGGAGGTGATGTCCCCGGTCAGCGGGTTGGTGTAGGTGAGGGTGCCATCCAGGCGGTCGTCGCGCTCGTCGGCCAGCGTCTCCCGACGCCACTCGGCGCCGAAGGACAGGCCCACGTCGCCGGCGGGCAGGGTGAACAGCTGCTCGCGGGTGAAACGCGTGTCCACCTGGAACAGCGAGGCGGTGGCGCGGCGCTTCACTGGAACGAGGAAGCTGGCGATGGTGGTCGGGTCGTTGGGCGCGTTGCTGGGTGCCGACCAGTCCTGCAGGTTGCCGCCGCCGAAGGGGTTGTAGGCGCCAGGATCGTTGCGCGCCAGCGCCTGCGCGAACAGGGTGTTGCTGATCGAGCCATGCTGGGTGTCCAGGGTGGTGGCGCGCGAGTACAGCACGGCGCTTTCCCAGTCGAAGCCGGCGAGCATGCCGCGCACGCCGCCCATGACGCGGTAGGAGTCGTCGTCGACCGTATACGGGCGCGTGGTTTCGGTGGCGCGGTAGCTGCTGATGCGCAGGTCCACGCCTTCGTCGGCGACGTTCAGGCCGGGCAGGCGATTGGGGTTGAGCGAACCGTCGGCCAGGTACTTCGCGCCGAACGGATTCCAGTAGTTGGAGGCGGGCACGATGATCGGCGCGGCGGCGAGCGAGGCGGCCTGTTCGCGCATGCCCTCGTACGTCGACTGGTAGTAGCTCACTTCGCCGAAGGCGACGAAGTTGTCGTCGATGTCGTGCTCGATCGTGCCGAACAGGTTGTTGCGGTCCAGTCCGCCCATCAGGTAGCGCTGCGAGTTGGCGTTGAAGCGCAGCGGGCGGTCCACGGCGGTGCTCTGCGCGCCGGTCTGGATGCAGACGTCGTCGTTGAGCAGGGTGGCGCAGCCGTTGGGAATGGGCTCGATGTGGAAGCTGCCGCTGCTGTTGGTGATGTTCTTCCCGTTCTGCTTGACCTGGCGGCCGTTGACGGCCTGGAACACGCCCCATGCGCTGGAGGTGGTGCGGTCGTCGAACGCGGTCATGCCTTCCCACGGCGTGCCGGCCATGAAATCCATGTGGTCCTGGTTGGCCGAGTAGTCGCGCTCGGACGCCTCCATCACGCTGCGGTAGGTGTGCCCGCCGAGCACGGTGACGCGGGTGCGGCCGTCGTTGAACCAGCGGCCGGCCTTGATGTTGAGGTTGCCTTGGCGGAAATCCGTGCCTTCCGAGCCGCCGTACTGGCCCTGGATCTTCAGGCCCTGGAAATGCGTGTCCATCACCACGTTCATCACGCCGGCCACGGCGTCGGAGCCGTACAGCGCGGAGGCGCCGCCCAGCAGCGTTTCCATGCGCTTCACGCCGTACAGCGGAATGGCGTTGATGTTGGCGGTCTGCCGCGGCACGAAGTTTTCGGTCTGGGTGCCGGGGTGGTTGACCATGCGCCGGCCGTTGACCAGCAGCAGGGTGTTGCCGGTGCCGAGGTTGCGCAGGTTGACCGAGCCCACGTCGCCGCGCGCGGCGTTGAGGTTCGACGCGGTGTCGGTATTGTCGAACATCATGTCGCCCACCTGCGGCAGGCTCTGCAGCAGGTCCTCGCCGGACACCGCGCCGGTAGCCTGGATGTCTTCCTCGGAGATCGTGTTGACCGGCAGCATGCCGGTCTGGCTGTTGCCGGCGAAGCGGCTGCCGACCACGACCACGCCGTCGAGCGTGGTGGCAGCCGGCTGCTGCGGATCCTTGCCGGCTTCGGCAGGCGGCGGCGCCTGTTCCTGCGCCGCTGCCGCGTCCATGGCGATGGCCGATGCGAGCATGAGGCTCAGGATCGAAAGTGCCGGTTGCGGTTTCATCGTGCTTTTCCCCTTGCATGGACGCGGAAAACATCCGCATGCCCGGATGGTAGCCACGGATGCACGCGCGCAGACTTTCCGTTCCGTCGGTCAGGCATAGCTTGCGGCTATTGCATGGATGCATCCGCCCAGGCGCGATCCGCGCCGCCCGGGCACGCTGGACGCGAGGCGACGGACGGTAAGGACGCGCGCGGCGACGCTCGATGCGCCGCCGCCCGTTGGCTCAAGGGCAGGTGCCGGCCGGCGGTACATGCCGCAGCACGCGGCCGGCGAGCGCGTCGGTCTGCACGTCGTCTTCGATGGCGATGGCGCCGTTGACCAGCAGCAGGGCGATGCCGGAAGACAGTTCGCGCGGGTGCAGGTAATCGGCGTGCGGCATGAACCGCTCCGGGTCGAACACCACCACGTCGGCGAAGAAGCCCGGCCGCAGTTCGCCGCGTTCCTGCAGGCCCAGGATGCGTGCGGTCAGGGCGGTGGAGCGGTGGATGAACTCCTCGGTGCCCAGCACGCCGAGTTCGCGCACGTAGCGCTGGTATTTCAGCGGAAAGCTGGCGTACTGCCGGGGATGGCCGTCATTGCCGTCGGAACTGGTGGCCATCCACGGCTGGCGCATCAGCAGTTGCACGTCGTCTTCGTCCATGTTGAACGAGGCCACCGAACCGCCGCTTCGGCCCGGATGGCCGATGCCGTGTTCGATGATGCGCAGCGCCGCGTCGATCGGGTCGAGCTTCCACGCCTCGGCCATCGCGGCCAGCGTCCGCCCTGTCCACTCCTGGTCGGCGGAGATCAGCAGCAGCGCCCCGGCGCCGCCGCGGCGTTGCAGGTTCCCGCGCATTCCGGCGCGGATGCGCTCGCGCTGCGCCGGGTCCTGCAGCCGTTCCTGCAGCGCGCTGCTGCCGCCGTCCACGGCCCAGCGCGGCAGCAGGGCGGCGGTGATGCCGGTGCCCGACGCCAGCCACGGGTACTGGTCGGCGGTGACCCGCTGTCCCTGCGCGCGCGCCTGTTCCACCAGCTTCACCAGTGCCGGCGCCATGCCATGCACGTCGTTGCCCAGCGCCTTCAGGTGCGCGATATGCACCGGCAGCCCCGCTTCGCGGCCGATGGCCAGCGCTTCGCGGGTGGAGGCGAGCAGGCCGATGTCGTAGGACGATTCGTCGCGCTGGTGTGTGTCGTACAGCCCGCCGCGGATCGCCGCCTCGCGCGCCAGCGCCACCACCTCGTCGCGGCCGGCGAAACTCTGCGGCGCGTAGAACAGGCCGGTGGAAAAGCCCACCGCGCCCTCGCACATGCCCCGGGCGACCAGGTCGCGCATGCGCCGCAGCTCCGCGGGCGTCGGCGCGCGCGCGGCGTGGCCGAGCACGGCGCGCCGCACCGGGCCGAAACCCACGTAGGGAACAAGGTTGGTGCCGACGCCCGCGCGCGCGAACTCCTCGCTTTCGCGGGCTACTTCCGGCGTACCACCGCCATCCACGCCATGGGCGATGGTGGTCACTCCCTGGTACTGCCACGGTGCGTTGCGGCGCACGCCCGCATCGTCCGAACGGATGTAGGTATAGGGATGGGTATGCGGATCGATGAAGCCGGGCGCGACGATCCTGCCGGCTGCGTCGATGGTGCGCGTGGCCGCATAACGACTGCCGGCGCCGGGGCCGACCGCGACGATCCGGTCGCCGGCGATGACGACGTCGCCGGTAACGGCGGGAGCGCCGCTGCCGTCGTGGATCCGCCCGCCGGCGATCAAAAGGTCCGCCGGCTGCGGGGTGGCCGCCCACGCGGACGGACAGAACGACAGCGCGGCGATGGCGGCGGCAAGGCGGACGATGGGCGGCATGGCGGCTCCGGAGCGCGCGAGGGTGGATGCCGGGCCACCATAGGCGGGCGCCATGGCCGCGACCATTGAAAAAAGTGGCGACGGCCATGGCGGCCGGTTATGCCCGGCGTGGCTCATGCTCCTGCCCGGCGCTGCTAGAATTGGCCGGTCCCGGTTTTCCTGTGTGAATGACGCCATGAGCCATACCGCCGCCGCGCCCGCCAACGCGCAGAAGCGCTACAACGTGCACCGTGCCGACCTGCCGTTGAGCTGCCCGACGCCGGAAATGGCGCTTTGGAATTCGCACCCGCGCGTCTACCTGCCGATCGAGGACGAGCCCAGCGGCGAAGCCGCGTGCCCGTACTGCGGCGCGGTATTCGTGCTGGTCGACTGAACGCCACGATGCGCCGCCTGACCGTGGTGCAGCTGCTGCCGGCGCTGCACTCCGGCGGCGTGGAGCGTTCGACGCTGGAAATCGCCCAGGCGCTGGTGGACGCCGGACACCGCGCCATCGTGGTTTCGGCCGGCGGCCGCCTGGTGCAGTCGCTGCTGGATCTGGGCGCCGAGCATCTGGCGCTGGACATCGGCCGCAAGTCGCTGCTGACCCTGCGCCACGTGGTGTCGCTGCGGCGGTTGTTCGCCGAAACCGGCGCCGACATCGTGCACGCGCGTTCGCGGCTGCCGGCCTGGCTGGGCTGGCACGCGCTGCGCGGTCTGCCCACGGAGCGGCGTCCGCACTGGGTCACCACCATGCATGGGCTGAATTCGCCGGGCCGCTACAGCGGCATCATGGCCAGCGGCGAGCGGGTGATCTGCGTATCGAACACCGTGCGCGACTACCTGCTCGCGCATTACCCGGCCACCGATCCGCGCCGCCTGCGGGTGATCCCGCGCGGCGTGGACCTGGCGCAGTTTCCCCACGTGGCGCCCACCGATCGCCGCCCGCGGCTGGCGGTGGAGGCGCTGCATCCGGCGCTGGCCGGCGACGGTCCGCTGCTGCTGTTGCCCGGCCGCGGCACCCGCCTCAAGGGGCATGCGCATGCGCTGAGCCTGCTGGCGGCGCTGCGCGGGCAGGGCATGCCGGCGCGGCTGTGGATGCCGGGCGCGCGCGAACCCGGGCGCGAGGCCTACGTGCGCGAACTCGAGCAGCAGGCCATGGCGCTGGGCATCGCCGACGCGGTGGCCATCACCGAGCCGACCGCGCGGATCGCGCAGGCCTACGCGGCCAGCGACCTGGTGCTGCAACTGTCGGACAAGCCCGAGGCGTTCGGCCGCACCGTGCTGGAGGCGCTGGCCGTGGGCCGACCGGTGCTGGGCTGGGATCACGGCGGCGTGGGCGAACTGCTGGCCGAACTGCAGCCCTCCGGCGCGGTGTCCCCGGGCGACGCGGCGGCGTTGGCGGCGCGGGCCCTGGAGCTGCTGCGGCAATCGCCGTCGCTGCCGCGGCGCATTCCTTACACCTTGCGGGCGATGCAGCGCGCGACGCTGGATACCTATGGCGACCTTGTCGGCTGAATCGCGCATGCGGCCTGCGCCGTCCGTTCCCGGGAAATGGGCGCCGGCCTGGGTGATCGCCTTCGTCGCGCTGTGGCCGGCACCGGGCATCGCCGAGGCGGTGCTGGGGCTGGGCGCATTGGCGACCGTGGTCCGCCTGCTGCAACTGCGCCTGCGCGCCGGCGGGGCGTCCCTGCTCAGCGTGCCGGCGTGGGCGCTGACCAGCACGCTGTTCCTGGCCTACTGGCTGCCGCAGCTGGTCTCCGCGCTGGACGCGGACGATCCCGCCAGGGCGTGGGGCAGGGTCGGGGCCGGGCTGCGCCATCTGCCCTTCATGTGGCTGGTCGCCATCGCGGTGGCGAGCGACGCACGGCGCCGCATCACCTTCGCCGGCCTGGGCATCGTCGTCGCGCTGTGGGTGCTGGATGCGCTGGCGCAGGCGATCGCCGGCACCAGCCCGCTGTTCTGGTCGATGGACCAGCTCAAGTGGCTGATCGACGGGCATGGCCTGTGCGGCGCCGGCGAAGCGGCCTTGGCGGACCGGCTCAGCGGCGTGTTCGGGCCATGCAACCTGAAATTCGGCCAGGTGCTGGCCAGCCTCACGCCTTTCCTGCTGTTCGCCGCCGCCGCGCGATGGGGGCGCTGGGGCTGGCTGCTGGCGGCGGTACCGACCGCGGTGGTGATCGTGCTGGCCGGTTCGCGCGCGTCGTGGATCACCTACGCGCTGGTGGTGCTGTTCTCGGGCTGGCGCCTGCTCGGCAGGAAGGGCATGGCGCTGCTGCTGCTGTCCGCCGTGCTCGGCGCGGTGGCGCTGGCGGGGTTGTCCACGCAGGTGCGCGAGCGCGTGGCGCGCACGACGCTGGCGCTGGCCGGCGATGCGCAGGGCGTGGACGCGGCCCTGTCCGGGCGAGGCCAGATATGGACGGCGGCGGCCTGCATGGTGCGTGCGCACCCGTTCAACGGGGTGGGCGTGCGCGAATTCCGCAACGCCTGGCCGCAGTGCGATCCGGCGCCTGGGCAGTACGCGGCATGGGGCGCGGGGCCGGCGCTGCACGCCCATCAGCTGGTGCTCGAGATCCTGGCCGAAACCGGCATCCTGGGCCTGCTGCTGTGGCTGGCCGGCGCGGCCATGGCCTGGCGCGCCTGGCGCTATGCGGACGAGGAGGCGCGCGCGCGCGCGCGGCCGGCGACGCTGGCGCTGGCGGTGACGGTGTTCCCGTTCAATACCCACCTGGCGTTCTACTCGGCGTTCTGGGGCGGTGCGACCCTGCTGCTGGCCGCGCTGTTCGCCGGTGCGCTGCTGGCAAACCCGGCCGGGCGCCCGCAGGAGAGCGCTCAGCCGCGCTCGTAGAAGCGGCTGCGTCCTTCCGGCTGCCGCTTGAAGCGGCGGTGGATCCACAAATACTGGGCGGGCGCCTCGCGCACCATGTCCTCGATGGCGGCATTGACGCGCGCGGTGTCGGCGACCGCGTCGTCGGTGGGGAAATCCGGCAGCGGCGGGGCGATCTTCAACAGGTAGCGCCCGCCCTCGCGGCGATGGAAGTAGGGCACCACGGCGCAGCCGGTCAGGCGCGCGAACTGGTGCGTGGCGGTGATGGTGGAGGCCGGCATGCCGAAGAACGGCACGAACACCGAATCCTTGCCGCGCATGTCCTGGTCGGGCGCGTACCAGAGGAAACCGCCCTTCTTCAGGTGGCGCACGGTGGCGCGGATGTCCTCGTTGGCGAACATCGCGCAGGCATAACGCAGGCGGCCGCGCTTGACCGCCCATTCCATCACCGGGTTGCGGTAGCGGCGGTACATGCCGGCCAGCGGGACGTGATCGCACAGCAGGCGCCCGCACATCTCCAGGGTCATGAAGTGCCCGGAGACCAGCAGCACGCCGCGGCCCTCGGCCTGCAGCGCCCGCAGGTGCTCCAGGCCCTCGATCTCCACCTGCGGACGGATGGCGCCGATGCCGCCCCACCAGGCCCGCGCGAACTCGAAGATGCCCACGCCCAGCGCGTCGAAGCTGTCGCGCAGCAGTTGCCGGCGCCAGGCCTCGTCCTGTCCGGGAAAGCACAGACGGATGTTCACTTCGGCGGCATGCCGGCGGGAGCGTGCCAGGTGCAGCGCCAGCCAGCCGATGCCGCGGCCGATCGCGCGCTGCAGGAACCAGGGCAGGCGCGCGCCCAGCATGGCCAGCGCCAGCCAGGCGAACGTCGGCCAGTGGCGGGGCTGCCACAACGGCGGACGGGTGGCGGTGGTGGGGGTGTCGGACATGGGGGGATTCTAATGAGGAACGAGTGGAGAGGAACGAGGAACGAGTAGAAGCGGGCGCGCTGAGGGGGTTGCTCTCACTCGTTTCCCGTTCCTATCCACTAGTTCCCCGCTCCTAGGTATCCTCGCTGCATGCGCAAGGATCCCGTCGAACTGCTGCTGCGGGGCCTGTATTCGGCCCTGCTGTACCTGCTGCTGCCCATCACCGTCTATCACCTGGTCTGGCGCGGCTTCCGCGTGCGCGAATACTTCAAGCGCTGGGACGAGCGCTATGCCTCCTATCCGGAAAGCGGCCGCCGGCCCTGCGTGTGGCTGCACGCGGTGTCGGTGGGCGAGGTCAACGCCGCCGCGCCGGTGGTGGACGCGCTGCGCCGGCAGCGGCCGGACATCCGCTGGGTCATCACCACCATCACCCCGACCGGCTCGCAGCGGGTGCGCGCGCTGTGGGGCGAGGCGGTGGACCACGTCTACCTGCCGTACGACGTGCCGGGCAGCGCCGGCCGCTTCCTGGACCATTTCCGCCCGAGCCTGGCGCTGATCATGGAAACCGAGCTGTGGCCGAACCTGCTGTTCGGCTGCCGCGACCGCGGCATCCCCGTCTACATCCTCAACGCGCGGCTGTCGGCCCGCTCGCTGAAGGGCTACCGCCTGCTGCGGCCGCTGGTCGGGCGCGCGCTGCGCACGGTGACCTGCGTGGCCGCGCAGTCGCGCGAGGACGCGCGCCGTTTCGTCGTGCTCGGTGCGCGGGAAGAACAGGTCCGCGCGCTGGGCAACCTGAAGTTCGACATCCATCCGCCGGATCCTGCGCAGATGCTGGCCGCCTTCCACGCGCACGTGCCCGCGGGACGGACGACGTGGATCGCCGCCAGTACGCACGAGGGCGAGGAGCAGGCGGTCATCGACCTGCACGCGCGCGTGCTGGAACGCCATCCCGACGCGCTGCTGCTGTGGGCGCCGCGGCATCCGGAACGGTTCGGCAAGGTCGAGGCGTCCGCGCGCGCGCAGGGCTGGCGCGTGGCCACGCGCGGCGCCGCGCAGTGGCCCGCCGCCGACACGCAGGTATTCGTGATCAATACGCTGGGCGAACTGATGCCGTTCTTCGCCTGCGCGCAGGTGGCTTTCGTCGGCGGCAGCCTGCAGGCCATCGGCGGGCACAACCTGCTCGAGCCGGCGGCGATGGGAACGGCGGTGATCACCGGACCGCACCTGCACAATTTCGCCGAGATCTCGCGGCGCATGAGCGAGGCCGGCGCGCTGTGCATCCGCGGCGACGTCGCCGGGCTCGGCGACGAACTGCTGCACCTGCTGGACGACGCCGAAGCCCGCGGGAAGATGGTCGCGGCCGGCGCAGAGCTGGTCGCCAATGGCCGCGGCGCGCTGGAACGCACGCTGGCGCTGATCGCGCCGCGCCTGCCGGCATCGGAGTAGGTGCGGGGCTTGCCCAGCATGAGCGCCTGGGGAAGGTTCATGCGGGGCGGCCCCGCATCCACAAACCCGGCATCGCCTGTGGTCACACCAGATACGAAAAAGGCGGGCCGAAGCCCGCCTTTTCGTTTCCACGCCGGGTGCGGCGGGGTTACTGCATGCTGCCCGGGGTCAGCTGCGCTTCCGCGTCCTGGGTCAGCAGGCGGTTGACGTCCTGCACCTCGGCCACGTCCAGCCCGCCGATGGCCTGGCTGAGCTGCAGGCGGCTGAGCAGGAAGTTGTAGCGGGCCTGCGCGTAGTCGAGCTTGGCCTGGAACAGGGTGCGCTGGTTCTGCACCACGTCCAGCACGGTACGGGTACCGACTTCCAGGCCGACCTGCGAGGCATCGTAGGCGCTCTGCGCGGACACCACGGCCAGGCGGCGCGCCTCGACCTCGCTGATGCCGGCCACCACCGCCTGGTAGGCGTTGCGGGTGTTGCGGTCCAGCGCGCGCTTCTGCTGCTCGTAGCCGTCCTGGGCCATGTCGCGCTGGGCCAGGGCCTGGCGCACGTAGGACTGGGTGGCGCCACCGGCGAAGATCGGCACGTTCAGGGTCAGGCCGATCGAGTTGGTGGTCGCATCCGGGCCGGACGACGACGCGCCGATGCTGTCGCCCCAGTTGGCGCTCTTGCCCCAGCTGCCGCCCAGCGACAGGGTCGGGTAGTGGCCGCCGCGGGCGGCGGAAACGCTGGATTCGGCGGCGTTGACCTTCAGTTCCTGCGCCTTCAGTGCCGGGTTCTGCGCGATCGCATCGGCCACCAGCTTGTCGACGTCGCCGCGGTTGGCCGGCAGTTCCGGACGGAAATCCTCCGGCAGGCTGCGCAGGCCCTGCACCGGCTGGCCGGTCAGTTCGGTCAGCGCCTGGTAGGCGTCGGCCAGGGTGTTGCGGGCGAGGATGGTGTTGGCGCGCGCCTGGTCGTACTGTGCGCGGGCTTCGTGCACGTCGGTGATCGGCGCAAGGCCCACTTCCAGGCGCTTGTCGGCGTAGTCGAACTGCTTCTTGGCCGCCGCTTCGTTGGTCTGCGCGGCGCTGAGCGATTCGATCGCCACCAGCACGTTGAAGTAGGTGGTGGCGGTGCGCACGATCAGGTCGTCGTTCGCCGATTCCAGGTCGAAGTCGGCCGCCTTGCTGATCTCGCGCTGCGCGCGCAGGTTGGCGAACTGGGTCCAGTTGAACAGGGTCTGCTCACCGTTGATGCCGTAGCGGCGCGCGGTGCCGGTGGTCGATCCGCTGACGCCTTCCAGCGAAGTGCGGGTGCGGTTCAGCGAGGCCGAGCCGTTGAGCGAGGGCAGCAGCGCCGCGCGCGCCTGCACCTGGCCTTCCTTGGTGTACAGCCGGTTGGACTCTGCGGAGGCCAGCTGCGGATCGCCGTTGCGGGCCATTTCGTAGACCTGCAGCAGGTCGGCGGCGTTGGCCGCCAGCGGCGAGAGGGCGACAGCCAGCGCAAGGGCGAGGGATCGGCGGATCATTGCGGCTTCCTTGGATGTAGCGGATCAGAGTTGGAACTGCGGGGCCGGAGCGGCGCCCTGCAGATAGTCGATGTCGGTTTCGAACAGGGATTCGACGCTGCCGTCGGCCTTGACCCGCACCGCCTCCATCACCGGCGAGCGGCCCTGGATGACGAACAGGCGGCCGCCGGGGCGCAGCCACTTCAGGATGTGCGCCGGCACGGTATCCACCGCGCCGGTGATGCAGATGGCGTCGAAGTGGCGCTGGGTCTGCCACTGCAGGGCGTCGGCGACCTCGATGCGCACGTTGGAGCCGAGACGGGCGGCATCCAGATTGGCGCGGGCGCGCTCGGCCAGCTCCGGCTGGATTTCCAGGCTCAGCACCTCGCGGGCCAGCTCGCCCAGGCAGGCGCTGATGAAGCCGCTGCCGGTGCCGATCTCCAGCACTTCGTCGCCCGGCTGCAGGTCCAGCGCCTGCAGCATGCGGCCTTCGACGACCGGCTTCATCATCTTCTGCCCATGGCCCAGCGGCAGTTCGATGTCGGCATAGGCCAGCGCCCTGTGCGACTCGGCCACGAAGGCTTCGCGCGGCAGCCGCGCCAGGACGTCCAGCACGCGCAGGTCCAGCACGTCCCAGGGACGTACCTGCTGTTCGACCATCATTTCGCGGGCGTGGGAGTAATCGATCGTCATGGTGTCTCGTCAATCCGGCGCAGTGGGCCGGCCATTTTACCGGTTGGCGCGGGCAGTGCGGGGCAAGCATCGCCGTGGCCGCCGCAGGTCCGCAGTGCCGGAAGTCATCACGACCTCCGGTTCGTTCAGGTTAGGGGCGGGGGCGCATAGGCGCGGATGAAGAAATCGACCGTGGTGGCGATGTGCGCCTCGGCGTCGCGCTGCTCCGGGGCCGGGCACAGCCCGCACATCATGTGCGCGTGCAGCTCGCCCTTGATCAGGCAGAAGAACTGGCGCGCGGCCAGGTGCGCATCGTCGATGGCCAGTTCGCCGCGCGCCACGCGGGCGCCGAGGAACTCGGCCAGCGCGCTCTCGGTGCGCTGGGGGCCGGCCTGCCAGAACATCTCGCGGATCCGGTCGTCGGTCTCCGGCGTCATCATCATGCGCTGGGTGGCGATGGCCGCGTCGCTGCTGATCAGGGCGAAGAACGCGTGCCCGATGCCGCGCAGCTGGTCGCGCAGCGGGCCTTCGCTGTCGGTCACGAACAGCTCGTCCGGCATCATCTCGGCGCACTTGGCCCGGATCGCCTCGGAAAACAGGGTCTCCTTGTCGCCGAAGTGGCTGTAGACGGTGAGCTTGGAGACGCCGGCGCCGGCGGCGATGCCATCCATGCTCACGCCGTTGAAACCCAGTTCGATGAACATTTCCTTGGCCGTTTCCAGGATCGCGGCGCGCTTGCCCAGGTCCTTGGGGCGGCCGGGGCCGGCGCCGCGCGGGGCGGACTTGCCGGGGGTGTGGGAAGGCTGATGCGAAGACATGCGCGAATACTAGACCAATTGGTTTTGTATTTATACTATACCGGCTCGTTCAGTAATGGCGGTGAACGCCGCCATCCCCCTTTCCCTCCTCCCCTGCGATCCCTGCCCATGAATACTGCTCGATGGATTGGCGGTTCCCTGCTGGTGGCCCTGCTGGCCGCCTGCGGCAGATCCGAGCCCGCTCCCGCACCTGCCGTTCCGGTCCTGGTCGTCCACCCGCAAGGCGGGGGCGACACCATCGCCGCCTATCCGGGCGAAGTGCGGGCGCGCCAGGAAGCGGCGCTGTCGTTCCGGGTGGGCGGCAACCTGCTGCGGCGCGAGGTCGACGCCGGCCAGCGGGTGCGCAAGGGCCAACTGCTGGCCGAACTGGACGTGGCCGATTACGCGCTGCAGGCGCGCGCGGCGCAGGCGCAGTACGCCGCCGCCGAGGCCGACCTGGTGCGCGCGCGCGACGAGCACAAGCGCTATGCCGCGCTGGCCGGGCAGCAGCTGGTCAGCCGCTCGGCGCTGGACGCGCAGACCGCCGCGCTGAAGGCGGCCCAGGGCCAGGCCGACGCGGCCCGTTCCAACCTGGACGTGGCCCGCAACCAGGCCGGCTACGCGCAGCTGCGCGCGCCCACCGACGGCGTGGTCGCCAGCCGCCAGGCCGAAGCCGGGCAGGTCGTCGCCGCCGGCCAGACCATCTATACGCTGGCCGCCGATGGCGCCCGCGAGGTCGCCATCGCCCTGCCGGAAAGCGGCATCCGCGACTTCGCGGTGGGCCAGGCGGTGGAAGTGGAACTGTGGAACAACCCCGGCAGGCGCTGGCCCGGCACGATCCGCGAGATCGCGCCGGCCGCCGACGCGCAGGCACGCACCTATGCCACGCGCGTAAGCCTGGCGGCCGAGGCGCTGGACGCGGTGGAGCTGGGGCAGAGCGCGCGCGTGTACGTGGCCCGCGGCAAGGGCGGCGCGCTGAGCGTGCCGCTGGCGGCGGTGCAGCCGGGCAAGACCCCGCAGCAGGCCGGCGTGTGGGTGGTGGACCCGGCCAAGGGCACGCTGCAGCTGCGCGAAGTGACGCTCGGTGCCTACGGCGCGCAGAGCGTGCCGGTGCTGTCGGGCCTGAAGCCCCGAGACTGGGTGGTCGCCGCCGGTGGCCACCTGCTGCGCGAAGGCCAGCCGGTGACGGCGGTGGACCGGGCCAACAAGCCCATTGACCCGAAGATGCCGAAGCCGGAGCAGGAGGCTGCACGATGAACCTGTCGAGGAGGTTCGCGCATGGCACCTTCGCCCTTCTCCCCCAGGAAGGGGACGCCCGCGGTGCGATGACGGTGCGTCTGTCTCATCCGGCAGACAAGGAGTAACCCGTGCGCCGCTTCAATCTCTCCGAATGGGCGCTGGGCAACCGCGCGCTGGTGCTGTTCATGATGATCGCGCTGGCGGTCATCGGCGCCTGGTCCTACAAGCACCTCGGCCAGTCCGAGGACCCGCCGTTCACGTTCAAGGCGATGGTGGTGCAGACCGCGTGGCCGGGCGCCACCGCCGAGCAGGTCTCGCGGCAGGTGACCGAGCCGATCGAGAAGGCGCTGATGAACACCGGGCAGTTCGAGTTCATCCAGTCGTACTCGCGGCCGGGCGAATCGCAGGTGATCTTCATGGCGCGCGATTCGATGCGCTCCAAGGACGTGCCGGAACTGTTCTACCAGGTGCGCAAGAAGGTCGGCGACATCCGTTCGCAGCTGCCGGCCGAGGTGGTCGGGCCGTTCTTCAACGATGAGTTCGGCGACACCTTCGGCAACATCTACGCGCTGACCGGCAAGGGCTTCGACTACGCGCTGATGCGCGACTACGCCGACCGCATCCAGCTGGAGCTGCAGCGCGTGGCCGACGTCGGCAAGGTGGACCTGCTCGGCCTGCAGGACGAGAAGGTGTGGATCGAGCTGTCAAACACCAAGCTGGCCACGCTGGGCATATCGATGCAGCAGGTGCAGCAGGCGCTGGCCGACCAGAACGCGGTTACCCCGGCGAGCTGGTTCGAGACCGCCAGCGACCGCGTGCAGCTGCGCGTGACCGGCCAGTTCCAGTCGGTCCAGGACATCGCCGCGTTCCCGATCCGCGCCGGCGACCGCACCGTGCACTTGGGCGACATCGCCCAGATCAAGCGCGGTTTCGCCGACCCGGCCTCGCCGAAGATGCGCTTCATGGGCGAGGACGCCATCGGCATCGCCGTGGCGATGAAGGACGGCGGCGACATCCTCAAGCTCGGCAAGGCGCTGGACGACGAGTTCGCGCGGCTGCAGAAGACGCTGCCGGCCGGCATGGAGCTGCGCAAGGTTTCCGACCAGCCGCACGCGGTGGAGGACTCGGTCGGCGAGTTCGTCAAGGTGCTGACCGAGGCGGTGGTGATCGTGCTGCTGGTGAGCTTCTTCTCGCTGGGCTGGCGCACCGGGCTGGTGGTGGCGGTGTCGATCCCGCTGGTGCTGGCGATGACCTTCTTCGTCATGCACCAGTTCGACATCGGCCTGCACAAGATTTCGCTGGGCGCGCTGGTGCTGGCGCTGGGCCTGCTGGTGGACGATGCGATCATCGCGGTGGAGATGATGGCCACCAAGATGGAGCAGGGCTACGACCGCCTGCGTGCGGCCAGCTTCGCCTGGGAATCGACCGCGTTCCCGATGCTGACCGGCACGCTGATCACCGCCGCCGGCTTCCTGCCCATCGCCACCGCCGCCTCCAGCACCGGCGAGTACACGCGCTCGCTGTTCCAGGTGGTGACCATCGCCTTGGTGGTGTCGTGGATCGCCGCGGTGCTGTTCATCCCGTACCTGGGCGACAAGATGCTGCCGGACCTGCACAACCCGCAGCCGCCGAAGCCGGGCAGCCTCGCCGCGCGCTGGCACGCGCTGCGCGTGCGCTGGGCCGACCGCAACCCGGCGCTGGCCAACCTGGTCCGGCCGAAGCAGCTGGCGCACGACCACGACCCGTACAAGAGCGCGTTCTACCAGCGCTTCCGGCGCTTCCTCGACGCCTGCCTGCGCCGCCGCTGGCTGGTGATCTTCGCCACCGTCGGCCTGTTCGTATTCTCGCTGGCGATGTTCCGCTTCGTGCCGCAGCAGTTCTTTCCGGACTCGACCCGGCCGGAATTGATGGTGGACATCGAACTGGCCGAGGGTGCGTCGCTGGCCGCCACGCAGGCGCAGGCACGCAAGCTGGAAGCGCTGCTCGAACAGCGCGAGGGCATCGCCAACTACGTCGGCTACGTGGGCAGCGGCTCGCCGCGCTTCTACCTGCCGCTGGACCAGCAGCTGCCGGCGACCAACTTCGCCCAGTTCGTGGTGCTGGCGCAGGACATCCACGCGCGCGAGGAGGTGCGCGACTGGCTGCTGAAGGAGGTGGTGCCGCAGTTCAGCGACGTGCAGCTGCGCGTGACCCGGCTGGAGAACGGCCCGCCGGTGGGCTACCCGGTGCAGTTCCGCGTGTCCGGCGAGCACATCGAGCGGGTGCAGGCCATCGCGCGGCAGGTCGCCGACAAGGTACGGCAGAACCCGCACGTGGCCAACGTCAACCTCAACTGGTCCGAGCCGAGCAAGGTGGTGCGGCTGGTGGTGGACCAGGACCGCGCCCGCGCGCTGGGCGTGAGCAGCGCGCAGATCGCGCATTTCCTGGGCAGCTCGCTGTCGGGCATGCAGGTGAGCACCTACCGCGAAGGCAACCGCCAGATCGGCATGCTGCTGCGCGGTCCCGACGAGGAGCGCGCGCAGCTGGACCTGCTCGCCAGCCTGGCCATTCCCACGCCCGGCGGCACCGCGGTGCCGCTGTCGCAGGTGGCCAGGCTCGAGTACGTGTTCGAGGACGGCATCATCTGGCACCGCAACCGCCTGCCCACCGTCACCGTGCGCGCGGACATCGCCGACGGCCTGCTGCCGCCGGAGGTCACCGGCCAGATCCTGCCGACCCTGGACGGCATCCGCGCCGCGCTGCCGGACGGCTACCTGCTGGAAGTCGGCGGCACGGTGGAGGATTCGGCGCGCGGGCAGAACTCGATCAAGGCCGGCATGCCGCTGTTCCTGATCGTGGTGGTGACGCTGTTGATGCTGCAGCTGCGCAGTTTCTCGCGCGCGGCGATGGTGCTGGTCACCGCGCCCCTGGGCATCATCGGCGCGACCCTGTTCCTGCTGATCTTCCGCGTGCCGTTCGGCTTCGTGGCGCTGCTCGGCACCATCGCGCTGGCGGGCATGATCATGCGCAACTCGGTGATCCTGGTTGACCAGATCCAGCAGGACATCGATGCCGGCCACGACCGTTGGCACGCCATCATCGATGCCACCGTGCGCCGCTTCCGCCCGATCGTGCTGACCGCGCTGGCCGCGGTGCTGGCGATGATCCCGCTCTCGCGCAGCGCGTTCTACGGCTCGATGGCGATCTCGATCATGGGCGGGCTGATCGTCGGCACGGTGCTGACCCTGGTATTCCTGCCGGCGCTGTACGCGGCCTGGTTCCGGGTGCGGCCGGACGAAGCGGCAAGCTGAACGTCCCATCCGCCGGGATTCCGCGGCGGATGCGCGCCCCTTCGCGGTGGTAGATTGGCCTGGCGCGATGGCCTCGGTGGCCGTCGCGCCAAGCCGCGAAGGGGGACGGTTCTGTTGGCCGGTAGTATCGAGATCGCCAGGGGCGTGGTTTCCCGCGTGCGCGCCGCATGGCCGCCGCCGTGGCGCTGGGGCGCGGTGCTGGCATTGGCCTGCCTGTGCTTCCTGCCGGCGGCGCGGGCCCAGGACGGCCGCCATTACATGGTCAGCGGCTGGACCATGGCCGACGGCCTGCCGCACAACCTCGTGCATGCGCTGGCGCAGGACCGCGACGGCTTCATCTGGGCCGGGACCTGGGAAGGCGTGGTGCGTTTCAACGGCCGCCAGTTCACCGTTTTCGACCGCCAGAACACGCCGGGCGCGGAGCTGTCGGGCGTGTTCTGCATTCTTGCCGAAGCCGATGGCGGCGTGCTGTTCGGCACCGCCGCCGACGGCGTGTTCCGTTATCACCAGGGCCGCTGGCAGCACCTGGGCGAGGCCGCCGCGCGCCGCCTGCCGGTGACCGCGCTGCTGCGCGACGCCGACGGCAGCCTGTGGATCGCCTCGGCCAACCGCCTGCTGCGGATGGACGCGGCAGGCCGCATCCGCGACGTGGGCGGCGACGCCGGCCTGCCGGACGGGCGGGTCAACGCGCTGGCCCGGGGCGAGGGCGGCGCGGTGCTGGTCGCCACCGACGCCGGCGCCTTCCGGCTGCGCGGCGGGCGCGCCGAGCCCTGGGCCAGGGACTGGGCCGCGGCCACCGCGGTGCGCGGCATCGCCGCCGATGGTGCCGGCGGCTGGCTGCTGGCCACCGACGACGGCGTCTACTGGCGCGACGGCGCCGGCACGGTCGAGCACCTGCAGGCCGGCCGGCGCGTGGACGCGGTCCTGCGCGACAAGGTCGGCGCGATCTGGATGAGCCTGTCCAGCAGCAGCGGCGAACTGCTGCGCCATGCCGGCGACGGCGACGAGCACCTGGCCATCGCCGGGCCGGTGAGCCCGGCCCTGCTGGCCGACCGCGAGGGCCTGATCTGGAGCGGCAGCACCGATGGCCTGCACCGCGTGGCCGAGGTCGCCGCGGTCGGTTTCACCCGCGCCGACGGCCTGCGCAGCGACTACGTGCGCGTGGTGCTGCAGAGCGAGGACCGGTCGCTGTGGATCGGCCATGCCGACGGCCTGGAGCGCTGGCACGACCGGCACATGCAGCCGGTGCGCCTGGGCAGCGGGGATGGCCGCGATCCGTCGGTGCTGGCGCTGGCCTGGCGCGACGGCACGTTGTGGGCGGGCACCTACGACCAGGGCGTGTTCCGGCTGGATGCGCAGGGCAGGGTGCTGCAGCGGATCCGGCTCGGCACCCACGGCGAGCCGATCGTGCGCGCACTGCTGGCCGACGCCGACGGCGGCCTGTGGATCGGCGGCACCCATGGCCTGGCGCATTACCAGGACGGGCGCCTGCAGCTGCGGCTGGACAGCAAGGGACAGCCCGCGGCGGTGGTGCAGGCGCTGTACCGCGATACCGACGACGGCACGCTGTGGATCGGCACCACCGGCGGCATGGCCGCGCTGGCCGCCGACGGCACGCTGCGGACCTGGGACGCGGAGGACGACATTCCCGCGCAGTACGTGTTCGATTTCCTGCGCGAGGCGGGCGGCGACCTGTGGATCGCCAGCGACCGCGGCCTGCTGCGCATGCGCGACGGCGCGTTCCGCGTCTACGACCACCGCCACGGCCTGCCGCGCGACAAGCTGTTCCGCATCATCGACGACCAGGCCGGCAACCTGTGGCTGCCCAGCAACATCGGCGTGTTCCGCATCGCCCGCCAGGAGCTGGACCAGATCGACGCCGGCACCCGGCAGCAACTGGCCGTGCACGTGGTCGACCACAGCGACGGCATGCCGGGCAACCAGGGCAACGGCGCGTCGATGCCGGCCGGCTGGCGCGCCAGCAACGGCGCGCTGGCGTTCCCGACCTCGGCGGGACTGGGGCTGATCGATCCGCGGATCGCCGGCCGCTACGACGGCAAGGCGTCGCCGGTGGTGTTCGAGGCGCTGTCGGTGGACGGCGTTGCGCGGGCGCCGGCCGGCCGCCTGCGGCTCGAGCCGGGCGCGCGCCGCCTGGCCGTCGACTACGCGGCGCTGAACTTCCGCGCGCCGGACAAGATGCGTTACCGCTACCGCCTGCACGGCTTCGACGCAGCATGGGTGGAGGCCGGAACCGGCACCGAGGCGGTCTACACCAACCTGCCGCCCGGCCAGTACCGGCTGGAAGTGCAGGCCATGGCGCTGCCGCTGGACTGGACGCGGCAGCAGGAAGTGGGCACGGCGACGATGGAACTGGAGGTCGTGCCGCCGCTGTGGAAGCGCACGTCCTCGCGCGTGCTGGCCGGGCTGGCGCTGGTGGCCGCGGTGGTGCTGGGCTTCTGGCTGCGCACCGCCAGCTACCGGCGCAGCCAGCGCCGGCTCAACCGGGTGATCGCCGCCCGCACCGAGGAACTGAGCGACAAGAACCGCGCGCTGGAGCTGGCCGGCATCGAACGCGACCGGCTGCTGCAGCAGCTGGAGCACCAGGCCACGCACGACGTGCTGACCGGCCTGCCGAACCGCCGCGCGGCCGAGATCCACCTGCGCCTGGCACTGGAACGCGCCGGCGACCGCGGCGAACCGCTGTGCGTGGCCCTGATCGACATCGACCATTTCAAGCAGATCAACGACCGCTACGGCCACCACAGCGGCGACCGCGTGCTGCGCGAGGTGGCCGAGCTGCTGCGCCTGCATCTGGGCGGAGAGCAGTTCGTGTCGCGGCATGGCGGCGAGGAGTTCCTGGCGGTGTTCCGGGGCGCGACACTGGAGCAGGTGCTGGAACGGCTGCAGGCGCTGCGCATGGCGCTGGCCCGGCAGCGCATGGACGAGGTCGATCCGGCGCTGGTGGTCACCGCCAGCATCGGCGTGGCCGAGCTCCGCCCGGGCCAGGAGTCGCAGCGCACCCTGCTGGCCGCCGCCGACCGCCAGCTGTACCGCGCCAAGCGCGAGGGCCGCAACCGCGTGTGCGGATGAACCGCGCGCCCGGCGGCGTCCCCGCCGGCGTTGCCCCCGGCCTACAATCGGCAGTTCTCCACGCAGTGAGCCAGCGCATGCGCACGCTTTATCCCGCGATCACGCCCTACGACACCGGTACGCTCAAGGTCGACGGGCGCCACACCCTGTACTACGAACAGTGCGGCAACCCCGACGGCAAGCCGGTGGTGATGCTGCATGGCGGCCCCGGCGGCGGCTGCACGGCGAAGATGCGCCAGTTCCACGACCCGGCGAAGTACCGGATCATCCTGTTCGACCAGCGCGGCTCCGGCCGTTCCACGCCGCATGCCGACCTGGTGGACAACACCACCTGGGACCTGGTGGCCGACATCGAGAAGCTGCGCACGCACCTGCAGGTCGAGCGCTGGCAGGTGTTCGGCGGCAGCTGGGGCTCGACCCTGGCGCTGGCCTACGCGCAGACCCACCCGCAGCGCGTGACCGAACTGGTCCTGCGCGGCATTTTCATGCTGCGCCGTTGGGAGCTGGAATGGTTTTACCAGGAAGGCGCCAGCCGCTTGTTCCCGGACGCCTGGGACCATTACGTCAATGCGATCCCGCCGGTGGAGCGGCACGACCTGATCTCGGCCTTCCACCGCCGCCTGACCAGCGATGACGAGGCCACCCGCCTGGCCGCGGCCAGGGCGTGGAGCGTGTGGGAAGGCGCCACCAGCTTCCTGCACGTGGACGACGACTTCATCAACAGCCACGAGGATCCGCAGTTCGCGCTGGCCTTCGCCCGCATCGAGAACCACTACTTCGTCAACGGCGGCTTCTTCGAGGTCGAGGACCAGCTGCTGCGCGACGCGCACCGCATCGCCGACATCCCCGGCGTGATCGTGCACGGCCGCTACGACGTGGTGTGCCCGCTGGCCAATGCCTGGGACCTGCACAAGGCCTGGCCGAAGGCGCAGCTGCACATCACCCCTGCCTCGGGCCACTCGGCGTTCGAGGCCGAGAACGTGGATGCGCTGGTGCGCGCCACCGACAGCTTCGCCTGAGCCTTTGCGGGTGCCGGCCGATGGCCGGTACCCGCGTTGTCGTGGATGCGGGCTTGTCCCGCATCCACGACATGCCCCGTAGGAGCGCACTTCAGTGCGCGATGGGGCTTTCCCGGGAAGGCCTCTTCACGCACTGAAGTGCGCTCCTAGGCGGTGGCGTGTGCCAGCAAGGCCGGCTGCAGGGCCGTGAAAATCCGCGCCAGCCGTTCCGCCCAGGCCTGCTGGCCGGCGGCGTCGGCGATCAGGTCCTGGCGGATCTCCAGTTCCACGTGCACCAGCCCGCGGCCCTCGCCATGCACCGGCACCGCGTAGTCGCTGGTGCTGCTCACCGAATACGGCTGGTTGTCGCCGACCACCAGGTCGCCCTCGTCGCGCAGTGCCTGCAGCAGCGCATGGGCGAAACGCGTGTCGCGGTGGTACAGCACGCCGGCATGCCAGGGCCGCTGCGTGCCGTTCATCGCCGGGGTGAAGCTGTGCATCATCACCAGCAGCGTGGGCGTGCCGGCGTCGTGGCGGCGGTCCAGCTCGGTGGCGATGCGCGCGTGATAGGGCGCGTGGATGGCATCGATGCGCTGCCGCCGCCGCGCCGCATCCAGGCCGGCGTTGCCCGGTATGGCGGTGCCATCGCTGGTTTCGGGCATCAGCGTCGGCGAGGCCAGCGGCCGGTTGCAGTCGATCACCAGGCGCGAATAGGTCTGCTCGATCGCCCATGCATCGAGCCGCGCGGACAGCGCGCGGGTGGTGCCGGCGATGCCGATGTCCCAGCCGATGTGGCGGTCCAGCTCGGCCTGCGCCAGGCCCAGCCCGCCCAGCGCGGCCGGAACGCGCTGCCCTGCATGATCGGCGAGCAGCAGGAAGGGTGATCCGCCGTGTGGATTGTGCACGGTGAACGGCGGCGGGTCCCCGGGGCCGAGCAGCGGTACGGCGGGCACGCCGGCCGGGCGTTCGAGCAGGCTCATCGCGGGCGGCCGTCCAGATGGTGTTCGATCATCCACAGCCCGGCCCAGAGCTTGGCGTCCAGCTCGAAGCCCTGGCCCATCTTCTCCACCAGCCACGCCGCGGCGCGGTTGCGCGGGACGTGGTGCACGGTGATGTCCTCGCTGTCGTCGCCGCCGCCGTCGCCGACCCGGCGCAGGCCGATGGCGCGCACGAAGGCGATCTTCTCGCTGCTGGCGCCGGACGAGGTCGGGCCGATCATCAGCACTTCGGCGTGGTCGGCGGTCCAGCCGGTTTCCTCTTCCAGCTCGCGGATGGCGGAGGCCTCGATCGATTCGCCGGCGGTGATGTCGCCGACCAGCCCGGCGGGCATCTCGATGGTGCGCGCCTGCAGCGGCACGCGGAACTGCTCGACGAACAGCACCTCGTCGTCCGGGGTGACCGCGATGATGATCGCGGCCAGCCCGCCGGCATGGGTGCGCTCGCTGTATTCCCAGGTGCCGCGCACCACCATGCGCTGGTAGCGGCCTTCGTAGACGACACGGGGTTCGGCGGTGTGCTGGCTCATGCGAACTCGCTGGCGGGTGGGGAGGGCGATTCCAGCCCGGCGGCGGCCAGCAGCCGGCGCCGGGTGAGCGGGCCGAAGCGCAGCGATTCGCACAGCCCGGCGAGCATGTCCGCGTCGGCCGCGCCGCGGGTGAAACCGGGCGTGGCCGCGGCCAGCGGCGCATCGAGGGCGATGGTGGTCAGCTGCCGGAACAGCAGCGCCAGTTCGCGCTGCTCGCGCAGGCGCACGGCCATCTGCGCGGCGCCGCGCAGGCGCAGGAAGGGAATCTCGTCGATCCGCTCCAGCAGCGCGTCGAGGCTGCCGAAATGGGCCAGCAGCACCGCCGCCGACTTGGCGCCGATGCCGCTGACGCCGGGGATGTTGTCCACCGCATCGCCGCACAGCGCCAGGTAGTCGGCGATCTGGTGCGCGTGCACGCCGTGGCGCGCCTTGACCCCGGCCGCGCCCCAGCGCTGGTTGCGGGCGTAGTCCCACTGCTCGTCGTGTTCGAGCAGCAGCTGCGACAGGTCCTTGTCGGCCGAGACGATCACCCCGCGCAGCGCGTGACCGCGCCCGGCGTGCAGCGCGCTGCCGATCAGGTCGTCGGCCTCGTAGTCGCGGTCGGCCAGCACCACCAGCCCCAGCGCCGCGCACAGCGCCTTGCAGTGCGCGAACTGGCGCCGCAGGGCGTCCGGCGCCGGCTCGCGGTTGGCCTTGTAGGACGGGTAGAGGCGGTGGCGGAAGCAGCTGTCCAGCGCCTCGTCGAAGGCGATGGCGATATGCGCCGGTCGCTCGCGTTCGAGCAGCTCCAGCACGAAGCGGGCGAAGCCGTGCACGGCGTTGGTGGGCCAGCCCTGCGCGTCCTGGAAGCTGTCCGGCATGGAGTGCCAGGCGCGGAACACGTACAGGCTGGCATCGACCAGGTAGAGCGGCCGGCCCGCCGCCATGGCCGTCACGGCCGCCAGTCCTCCAGCAGGCCGGCCGGGTCCGGGCGTTCGCGCTCGGGCACCTGCAGCTTGGGCGTGCCGACATGGATGAAGCCGACGATGCGCTCGTTGCCGGCCAGTCCCAGGTGGCGCGCGACCCCTTCGTCGTAGGCCATCCACGCGGTCAGCCACTGCGCGCCGAAGCCGAAGCCCTGCGCGGCCTGCAGCAGGGCGAAGCACACGCAGCCGGCGGTCAGCAGCTGTTCCTGCTCGGGCACCTTGGGGTTGTCCTGCAGGCGCGCGATCACCGTCAGGATCAATGGCGCGTGGGAGAAGCGCTGGCGGTCCTTCTCGATCGCCGCCGGCGGGGCGTCGGGGGTGCGTTCGCGGCTGCGCCGGGCCAGGTACTCGCCCAGTGCGTGGCGGGCGTCGCCGCGCAGCCGCAGGAAACGGAACGGTACCAGCTTGCCGTGGTCGGGCACGCGCACCGCGGCGGCGAGCATGGCCAGCACGGTGGCGTCGTCCGGGGCCGGCTCGCCCAGTTGCAGGGACGGGACCGAACGGCGCTGGCCCAGCGCTTGCATGAAGCAGGAATCGGACATGAGGCGGGTGCGCGGAAGGTGGCCGTGGATTATAGACATCGCCGGAGGGCCGGCCCGTGCCGGGGGCGGCGGTTCTGTGCGCTCCGTCGGCGCCCCCCGCTGGCGCCTTTCTCGCCAATTCCACGCCGGACGCTTAGCATGGCGGGAGATGCCGGGTTGCCGGCGGCGAGGTACAAAGTGCGGACTGCATCACTGGCCCTGTTCAGCTTCTCCTCCTACCATGCGTGGGCGGAAACCGGGGGGCTGTCCGCTTCCTTCCATACGATCCCGAGAAGAGCAGCGCCTGCGAAGGTGCGGAGCCATTGCGCATGATGTCCAATCCGCATCCTGCCGCGCGTCCCGGACACAATCCGGAACTGCTGGCGCTGTCGCGCGAGGCCGCGCTGCCGCCGTTGTCGGCCGCGTTCGCCAAGGTGCTGGCCGGATTCGACGATGCCCTGTTCGACCGCGCCGAAACTGCCGGCGCGTCGCAGCTGGTGTTCCTCGACGGCATGCGCGAACTGCGCCGCCGCCGCGAGGACATCGCCGCGCGTTTCGCCGCCCACCTGCAGCAGGCTTGGGCCGCGCTCGATGCCGCCGCGCCGTTGTCGGCCGAGGCCACGCTGGCCCAAGCCACGCAGGGCGAGGGCGGGTTGAGCCTGATGTCCGAACACGAACTGGAATCGCGGCTGGCGGTGCGCAATTTCGCCGGCGTGGTGCTGCGCGACTGGAAGCCGGTGCTGGCGCGGCTGGACCGCCGCCTGGCGTGGATCGGCGGCGTCGAGGCGCTGGACGTGGACACCAACCCGATCGGCCCGGAACACATCGGCGTGGCGGTGCACGAAGCCTTCGGCGTGTGCGACCTGGCCGCCGAGGTCCGGCTGGTGCTGATCAAGCTGTGCGAGCGCGAGTTCGCCACCCAGGTCGGGCGCATCTATCGCGACGTGGACGAGCGCCTCGCGCAGGCCGGGGTGATGCCCGGCATCTCGCAGCCGCAGCGTCCGGCTGCCCCGGCGCGCCCCGCGCGCGCACCGGCCATGGCCGAAGCCGCCGCCGAAACGGGCATGCCGCAGGGCGGCGATGAGGACTTCTCCGACCCGCAGAACGCGCCAGCCTGGGCGCGCCGCTTCACCGAGCGCTGGGCGCGCCACCGCAGCGAGCTGCAGGCCGGCGTCTACGGCGGTTACGAGGGCGATCCCGCGCTCGGCAACCAGAACATGATCCTGGAGGCGCTGCACGAGCTGCTGGCGCAGACCCGCCATGTCCGCGAGGACGCCACGGCCGCCGCGCAGGTGGCGGTCGGCCAGCAGCGGCCGCTGAGCCAGCACGAAATGATGTCGGTGCTCTCGCTGCTGCAGGCCACGCCGACGGCGACCCTGCGCGCGGCGGTGGGCGACCAGAGCGAATCGCTGGCGCAGCGGCTCAAGAACGAAGTGATTTCCGGCGCCACCCGCCTCGGCGTCGATCCGGGGCAGGCGCGGCTGGACCCGCAGGACGAGGACGCCATCGACCTGGTCGGCATGCTGTTCGACGTGATGCTGGACGAGCGCGAACTGGAAGGCCGCTCGCGCGAGCTGATCGGCCGCCTGGTGGTGCCCTTCGTCAAGGTCGCGCTGCTGGACCGGCGCATGTTCGTGCAGAAGACCCACCCGGCGCGGCGCCTGCTCAACTCGCTGGCCGAGGCCTGCGAGGGCAACGCCGGCGAGAGCCAGGCCGAACGTGCGCTGATGGGCAAGGTCGAGGAGATCATCGACCGGCTGATCGCCGAGTTCAACGAGAACCTGGCGATCTTCCTGACCCTGGAGGAAGAGTTCCGCGACTTCCTCGCCCAGCACCGCCGCCGCATCGAGATCGCCGAACGCCGCGCCACCGAAACCCAGCGCGGCCAGGAAAAGCTGGAGCTGGCGCGCGCCCGCGCCCTGGCCGAACTGGAGCGGCGCCTGCAGGGCGCGCCGCTGCCGGCCGCGATCGAGGCCTTCCTGCGCCAGCCCTGGAACCACCATCTGACCATGAGCCTGCTGCGCGAAGGCGACGACGGCGAGTCCGTCGGCGAGACGCTCGCGCTGGCCGACGTGCTGCTGGAGGAAGTGGCCGAGGCGCGCCGGCACGTGGTCGGCAAGCCCTGGCTGCAGTCGATCCAGCCGGGCCTGCGCAAGGTGTTCGCCAGCGTCGGCCTGCACGGCGAAGGCAGCGTGGGCGCCATCGATGCGCTGCACGACACGCTGCAGGCCATCGCCGAGGCGCGTCCGGAACTGGAACGCGCGCTGCCGGAACTGCCGCAGGTGAGCCTGCCCACGCCGCCCGCGCAGGAGTCGGCGGCGCTGGACCTGGGCGCCGAGGCGCGCCCGGAAAGCGTGGACCACGCCGACGCGGCCCGCTTCCGCGCCATGGACATCGGTACCTGGTTGGATTTCATCGACAAGGACGGCAAGGTGCAGGCCGGCAAGCTGTCCTGGGTGAGCCCGATCTCCTCGCGCCTGCTGTTCGTCAACCGCCGCGGCATCCGCTTCTGCGTGGCCTCGCCCGAGGAACTGGTGGTGATGGAGCGGCTCGGCCGCCTGCGCCCGCACATGGACGACGGCGCGTTCGACAGCGCCATGCAGGGCGTTATCGAGCGCCTGGACCCGCAGACCTCCACCCTGCATTGAGCGCGCGCCGGGTTGCCGGCGCCCGGCTTTGCTACGATCCGGCAGATATTCCACTGCGCATCGGGGACGGGCATGGCCGTTGAGGTACGGGTGTTGAAGGAAGCCGCGGCGGGCGAGCGGCGCGTGTCGGCTACGCCGGAGACGGTGAAGAAGCTGCTGGCGGCCGGGGCGACGGTGCATGTGCAGGCCGGTGCCGGCCTTGCCGCCGGTTTCACCGACCAGGCCTACCGCGATGCGGGCGCCCAGATCGACGAGGCCGTGGACGGCGCCGACCTGGTGCTGTGCGTGCAGGCGCCGCCGCCGGCGCTGATCGGGCAGCTCAAGCCCGGCGCGGTGCTGGTGGGCGCCCTGCATCCGCAGGCCGAGCCCGCGCGCGCGGCCGCGCTGCAGGCGCGGCAGCTGGTGACCTTCCCGCTGGAGCGGCTGCCGCGCACCACCCGCGCGCAGGCCATGGACGTGCTCAGCTCGCAGGCCGGCATGGCCGGCTACAAGGCCACCCTGATCGCCGCGCAGCTGGCGCCGCGCTTCTTCCCGATGCTGACCACCGCCGCCGGCACCATCCGCCCGTCCAGGGTGCTGGTGGTCGGCGCCGGCGTGGCCGGCCTGCAGGCCATCGCCACCGCCAGGCGGCTCGGCGCGCAGGTGGAGGGCTTCGACGTGCGCCCGGAAACCCGCGAGCAGATCGAGTCGCTGGGCGGCAGGTTCCTGGACCTGGGCGTCAGCGCCGCCGGCGAGGGCGGTTATGCGCGCCAGCTCACCGACGCCGAACGCGCCGAGCAGCAGCGGCGCCTGGCCGAGCACCTCAAGGGCGTGGACGTGGTGATCTGCACTGCCGCCGTGCCCGGCCGCCCGGCGCCGAAGATCGTGACCGCGGCGATGGTCGCCGGCATGCGCCCGGGCAGCGTTATCGTCGACCTGGCCGCCGAAACCGGCGGCAACTGCGAGGCGACGCGGCCGGGCGAAACCCTCGACGTGGACGGCGTGACCGTGGCCGGCCCGCTGGACCTGGCCAGCATGGGCGCCGTCCACGCCAGCGAGATGTACGCGCGCAACGTGCTCAACTTCGTCTCGCTGTTCCTCAAGGACGGCGCGCTGGCCTTCGACTGGAACGACGAACTGCTGGTGAAAACGGTGTGGCCCGAGCGCCCGGCGGCCGGGGAGATTCCGCCGGTGTGAGGGGCGCGGCACGCTTCGTGGGCGAGGGCGAGGGCGAGGGCGAGGGCGAGGGCGGGGCGAAGGGGTGCCATGGGCGCGAAGGCCGCGATGGCCGGGGTGCGCCAGCCGCAAGCCGGCGGACTTGGCGGCCGGCGTCCGTGACGCGCCGGAGAAGACGGCGGACACGCGATAATCCGGCGGCCGCGGCTCCCTGGCCGCCACGGATCGACGGGGGATAAGGCCAATGATGATCCTGGATGTCGTTATCGGGATATTGAATCCGGTGATGTCCGCGATCTTCGCGGTCAGCCTTTATTTCCTCTGGCGGCATGACCGCCAGCACACCTACATCGCCATCCTGGTGGCTTCGTACACGGTGAGGACGCTGTGCTTCATCGTGCTGTACTTCTCCCTCCCGCACGACACGATGGCGCTGAGACTGCTCGCCAACGTACTGATCCTGCTGGCGGCCACGCTGGTGGCCGTCGCTCTCGCGGTGCGGATGGGACGGGCCCCGGGATACGGCGTGCTGCTGGCGATCAATCTCCTGACGATGCTGGGCTGGTGGCTGTCCGTCGATGCCGGGCGCGGGCTGCAGGAGCGGGGGATCGTCGTCAACCTGGGGATCGCCGCGATATGCGCGGTGATGCTGCGTCACGTGCACGGCAGGACGTCGCGGACTCCGGTGGAACAGTTGCTGTATTTCCAGATATGGATGGCGCTGCTGCTGTTCCTGGCCAGGCCCTTCATCATCATGGCCAGCGGTTCGGCCGGGGACGAGTACCCCTTGTTCTACTGGGTGTTCACTTCCGTTTCCGACGTGATCATCGCCTCCACCCTGGCCGTGGCGATCTTCGCGCTGATCGCTTCGGACGTGGTGGGGAAGATGCGCAGCGACGCCCTGACTGACGTGCTGACCGGGCTTCTCAATCGCAGGGGATTCGAGCAGCAGGCCAATGCCGCGTTGAACGGCGGTGCGCGCGGGCGGGTCGCGGCGATGATCATGGGCGACCTCGATCACTTCAAGCAGATCAACGACCGCCATGGACATGGCCGCGGTGACGGGGTGATCCGGTTGTTCGCGGAAAAGCTGCGCGAGCACGCGCCGCCGGGCACGATCATCGGCCGTCTCGGTGGCGAGGAGTTCGTGGCTCTGGTCATGCGCGACGGGATCCCGCCGCATGTTTTCGCTGAACAGGTCCGGGCGGCGTTCAGCGCGGACGCTGCTGGCGCGTTCGCCGACGGCATGCGCTCGACGGCGAGCATCGGCATTGCAGCGGTGAAGGACGGGGAGGATTATCCCGGCCTGCTGGAGCGCGCCGACGCGGCGCTGTACCAGGCCAAGGCGGCCGGGCGCGATTGCATCTGGCCAGCGTCGCAGCACCATCTTTCCGGATGAGCGGGACCGGCGCGGTATGCCGCACCGTGCCGCAGGAAGGCGGCAGGTTCCGGGTACGCAACCCGGCGGCCGGCCTCAATCCGCCGGATTGGCCTCCAGCCACTGCCGGCGCTGCTCGGGCGTCATGCGGTGCCACTGCTCGCGCAGCTGTTCGCGCTGGGCCTTGTCCATGGTGCGCATCTTCGAGAACAGGGCGCGCGCCTCGCGCTGCTGCTGCGGCGACATGCTCTTGAAGCGGTGCATGCCGCGCCGCGCCTGCGCGCGCTGTTCCGGGCTCATCTGCTGCCAGCCGCGGGCGTGGTCGTACATGCGCTGGCGGTGGTCGGGCGAGGCGTTCCAGCGGTCGCGCATCGGCGCGATCAACGTCTCGCGCTGGGCCGGGGTCAGCTGGTCCCATTCGGGCAGGGGCGGTTGCTGGGCCAGTGCCGGCACGGCGCAGGCCAGCAGCAGCGGCAGCAGGAAGGGCGGGCGGATCTTCATCGTTCTCACTCCATCGCCACGGCGTCCGAACCCAGCCACAGGTACAGCTCCGGGCTTTCGTCGAACAGCAGGGCGTCGTCGGACAGTTCGTCGGCGGCATCGGCCGCCACGCTGGCGGGCAGCACCGGCGGGGTGCGGTTGAACTGCACCGCCACGGTGACGGCCAGCACCGCCGAGCAGGCGGTGGCCAGCCACCAGCCGCGGCGGCGCCACGGCGATGCGCCCGCGTCGGCGGTGGCCTGCTGGCGCGCCTGGCGCAGGCGCGCCAGCGTGGCCGGGGAAACCGCGCCGTCGGCATGCCGTTGCAGCTGCCGCAGCGAGCGGTCGAAGTCTTCGTGCCGGGATGTGGGCAGGCGGTTCACCGCGTGGCCTCCAGTTGTTTCTGCAATGCGTCGCGCGCGCGCGACAGATGGGTTTTCACCGAACCTTCCGAGCAGCCCATGATCCGCGCCGTGGTCGCCACGTCCAGCTCCTGCAGCACGCGCAGGCTGAACGCTTCGCGCTGGCGCGCCGGCAGCTGCCGCAGCGCCTGCACCAGCCGCGCGTACTCCTCGCGCTGCTCGTGCTGCTGCGCCGGGCCGGGGCTGTCGTCGGCCCAGTCGATGGGGCCGTCCTCGTCCTGCGCCGGCGCCCAGAACTTCAGCCGGAAGCCGCGCCGCCGCTGCAGATCGATGATGCGCCGGCGCAGGATGCTCCAGAACAGCGGCGTCCATTCCTCGGCCGGTTGCGCGCGGTAGCCGAGCATGCGTTCCATCGCGTCCTGCACCGCGTCCAGCGCGTCGTCGCGCTGGCGCAGGCCGGCCTCGGCGAAGCGGAACGCGCGCGGCCCGATGCCGGCCAGGAAGGCTTCCAGCGAGGCGGGGGCGGCGGTGGGCGTCAGGGGCGGGCTGGTCACCAGCACAGGGTAGCGTTCCGGTCGGTCCTGACGCTGATAACGCCCGGCGGCCGGATTGGTTGACATGGCAACGGTCGCGCCGGCGTTCATCGCATGGTTATGATGCGGGGCGGGCGTTCCAGCCCCGGAGAGACAGCAATGAGCGACGGGTTCGTGGCGTTGTACATCTTCATGCTGGCGGCGATCGCCGGCCACGTGATCATCTCGCGGGTGCCGGTGATCCTGCACACCCCGCTGATGTCAGGTTCCAACTTCATCCACGGCATCGTGCTGATCGGCGCGATGGTGGTGCTGGGCCACGCCGACACCACGCTGGAGAAGGCCATCGGCTTCATCGCCGTCGCCCTGGGCGCGGGCAACGCCGCCGGCGGCTATGTCGTCACCGAGCGCATGCTGGAGATGTTCAAGAGCTCGCGGAAGCCGGAAGGAAGGGACAAGTGACCGCGCCTGCGTCCCAGGCGCCCGCGCGGCGGTTCGAGGCGCGGCGGGTCTTCCAGTGGCTCAGCTACCTGCAGTACCCGGCCCTGCTGGCTGCGCTCGGCTATGCGGCGCTGCCGCTGTTCAGGGGCCTGGACGGCCTGCTCGATGCCTTCAACAACGCCCTGCTGTATGCCGGCGTCGGCATCGGCATGTCCTCGCTGCAGGACCCGACCCGGACCCAGAACAAGGTTTCCCGCGACGTATGGGAAGACCCGCGCAAGGGCTACTGGATGCTCTGGCTGCTGGCCCTGCAGGCGCTGCTGCCGATCGTGCTCGGTCTGCTGGGCGCCGCGCTGGCAGAGTCGGCGGCGCTGTCGCAGCTGTCGCTGGGCCTGGTGGCTTTCGGCATGGGCATGATCGGGCTGCTGAAGACGGCGATCGAGATGCGCGAGCACCACCGCCGCGACAGGCGCGCTCCCGTTACGGAAACGATGGTTCTGGAGAAGGCGGCATGAACATGACCTTGCTGGTGAAGGCGAGCTACCTGGTGGCCGCCACGCTGTTCCTGCTGGGCCTGCAGCGCATGGCCTCGCCGAAGACCGCGCGCAGCGGCATCCACTGGGCCGGCGTGGGCATGCTGCTGGCCACCGTGGCGACGTTCTTCCTGCCGGGTCTGCACAACATCGCGCTGATCCTGGTGGCGCTGGTGCTGGGCACCGGCCTGGCCTGGGTGTCGGCGAAGAAGGTCGCCATCACCGACATGCCGCAGATGGTGGCGCTGTACAACGGCATGGGCGGCGGCTCGGCCGCGGCCATCGGCGCGGTGGAACTGCTGCGCTTCGCCGACGTGGCCGGCCGCGATACCAGCCACTGGAGCGCGGAGGCCATCGCCGCGCTCGCGGCACGGCAGCCCTCGGCCACGGTGCTGGCGCTGGCGGTCATCGGCTCGGCCATCGGCGCGGTGTCGCTGTCCGGTTCGGTCATCGCCTGGGCCAAGCTCGATGGCCGGCTGGACAAGCGCGTCACCTTCCCCGGGCAGCAGGCGTTCAACCTGCTGGTGGCCGTGGCGATGGTGGCGCTGGGCGCGTGGGCGGCGATCAGCCTGCAGCCGGTGGCGATCATCGCCTTCTTCGTGGCGGCGCTGGCGCTGGGCGTGCTGATGACCCTGCCCATCGGCGGGGCCGACATGCCGGTGGTGATTTCGCTGTACAACGCCTTCACCGGCCTGGCCGTGTCCTTCGAGGGCTACGTACTGGGCAACGAGGCGCTGATCATCGCCGGCATGATGGTCGGCGCGGCCGGCATCCTGCTGACGCGTCTGATGGCCAAGGCGATGAACCGGCCGATCAGCGGCGTGCTGTTCTCCAACTTCGGCGGCGGCGGGCAGGGCGCGGCGGAAATCAGCGGCAGCCAGAAGCCGATCGAGGCCGCCGACGTGGCGGCGATGATGGCTTTCGCCGAGCGGGTGGTGATCGTGCCCGGCTACGGCATGGCGGTGGCCCAGGCCCAGCACAAGATATGGGAACTGGCGCAGCGGCTGATCGAGCGCGGGGTCAAGGTGAAGTTCGCCATCCACCCGGTCGCTGGGCGCATGCCCGGGCACATGAACGTGCTGCTGGCCGAGGCCGGCGTGCCCTACGACCTGATCGCCGACATGGACGACATCAACCCCGAGTTCGCCACCACCGACGTGTCGCTGGTGATCGGCGCCAACGACGTGGTCAACCCGGTGGCGAAGACCGACCCGTCCAGCCCGATCTACGGCATGCCGATCCTGGACGTGGTGGATTCGAAGAACACCATCGTCATCAAGCGCGGCAAGGGCACCGGTTTTGCCGGCATCGAGAACGCGCTGTTCTACGCCGACAACACCCGCATGCTGTACGGCGACGGCGCCGAGGCGGCGGGGGCGCTGGTCAGCGAACTAAAGGCGCTGGACGGCGGGCACTGAGCCGGCGTCGCGGCAGTAGTCGATCCACAGGGGGTAAAGAATATGCGGGAGCGTTCCATGCGCGCGGCGTGCTGCGCGTTTCTGATGCTGTGCGGCGGTGGGGCCGCCGCACAATCCGGTGCGCAGTCCGATGGGGGCTGGTGGGCGCAGAAGCGCACCGATGGCGGGGTGGAGGCCGGAGCACAAACGGCTCCCGCATCATCGGCGGACGCGTCACCACCGGCGCCGGCACCCATGGACAGCGCTGCTCCTGCAACGCTGGCGTCAGTGCCGTTGTCGGCAGCGGTCTTCGATTGTGTCGAAGTGGCCCGGTTCGAGGTCAACCAGGGGCTGATCAGCAGCAAGCAGGAAGCCAGGGCTGCCATGATTCCCGCGGAAAAGCTGGCCGATATCCAGCGCAGCGTGGCCGGCAACATTCCGGAGAAGATTCCGGGAATGCGCGCCGCACTCGAGGGCGGCGGGGCCGATTGCCCGGACCCTCAGCGCACGATCTCGCTGACTGGCCACATCATCGATTTCAAGAAGGGCAACCAGGCGTTGCGCTATTTCGTCGGGTTTGGTGCGGGGGCGCAGAAGTTTTCGGTAACGGCACGGGCGGTACGCAAATCGGACGGGGCGCTGCTGGCTGAGGGCGACGTTACCGACCGCAAAGTGGGCGGCTGGGTCGGCGGCAATGACGACAAGGGACTGGACGACTTCGGCGAGAAAGTCGCCATGTTCCTGAAGCGTTCCTTGCCCTCGTCGCGCTGAGCCGATCAGCGCGCCAGCCACCAGGCGACCGCCAGCCCGGCCAGCAGCCAGAGGATTTCGGCGGTGCCGTTGGCCAGGCCGATCAGGGTCCAGGCCAGGTGCGGGCCCAGCCGCAGCGCCGATTCCCAGGGCACCAGGCCCATCGGTCCTCCGATATAGGCCGCCGCGATGCCCCAGTTGGCGGCCAGCGCGATCAGCAGTGTCGCCAGCATCGCCACGGCGATCCGGGCCTTGCCGCCCGGCAGCGTGCCCAGGCGCAGCATCCACGCCGCTTCGGCCGCGGCGGCGACTGCCATCCAGCCGGCCTGCGAGGCGGTGGCCAGGGCGACCATCAGCCAGGCGATGGCCAGGGTGACGCTTCCCAGCAGCAACAGCAGCGGCCAGAGCCAGTGCTGGGTGCGGCTGGCCGGCGGTGGGGCAGGAGACATGGGGATTCCCGGAAAGGTCACGCAGCATAGCCCTTCAGCGGTCGGCACGCCCAGTCGGCTAAAATGGCCGCCTTGCGGGTAGCGTCCGCGTCCCCATATCGATCCACATGTACTCCCGCAGCAGCGAACCCGTCCATTTCGAACGCGATTGCCCGGCCGTGATGGTGCCGCAGGGCGACAGCGTGACCCTGCCGGCCGGCAGCTACGGCTATATCACCCAGGCGCTGGGCGGCAGCTATACCGTGTTCGTCGAAGGCAACCTGTTCCGCATCGCCGGCAAGGACGGCGACGCCATCGGCAAGGAACCGCCGCCGGGGCTGGAACTGCCCGAGGACGCCGGCGACGAGGACGTGGAAAAGCTGGTCTGGGAGCAGCTGCGGACCTGCTTCGACCCGGAGATCCCGTTCAACATCGTCGATCTCGGGCTCATCTACGACGTCGACATCAAGCACCTGGACGATGGCCGGCGCGAGGTGGATGTGCGCATGACCCTGACCGCGCCCGGCTGCGGCATGGGCGAGATCCTGGTCGACGACGTGCGCAGCAAGCTGGAAATGATCCCGACCGTGGCCGAGGCCGACGTCGAACTGGTGTTCGACCCGCCATGGGGCAAGCACATGATGTCCGAGGCGGCCCGGCTCGAAACGGGCATGCTGTAAGGTGTGCAACGCGCCGGTCCGCGCGCGGACCGGCTTCAAAAACCGCAATCTGGAAGGAAACATCCGGTGTCCCAGTCCCTCAGCTTCCACGTCACCCGTTCGGACCACCCGCGCAGCGCCGAAGAGCGCGCCAAGATCCTGGAGAAGCCGGGCTTCGGCCTGCACTTCACCGACCACATGGTGGCCGTGCGCTGGGACAAGGACACCGGCTGGCATGACGCGGCGGTGATGCCGTACGGCCCGATCGCGCTGGATCCGGCCGCGGCGGTGCTGCACTACGGCCAGGAGATCTTCGAGGGCATCAAGGCCTACCGCCATGCCGACGGTTCGGTGTGGACCTTCCGCCCGGACGCCAACGGCCGCCGCCTGCAGCGCTCGGCCGCCCGCCTGGCGCTGCCGGAACTGCCGGTGGAGATCTTCGTCGAGTCGCTGAAGCAGATGATCGCCGTGGACAAGGACTGGGTGTCCGATGCCGACGAGGCCAGCCTGTACTTCCGCCCGTTCATGATCGGCGACGAGGCGTTCCTGGGCGTGCGCGGCGCGCACAAGGCCAGCTACTACGTGATCGCCAGCCCGGCCGGCCCGTACTTCGCCAAGGGCGTGGCGCCGGTGGCGATCTGGCTGTCCACCGACTACGCGCGCGCGGCCAAGGGCGGCACCGGCGCGGCCAAGTGCGGCGGCAACTACGCCGCGTCGCTGCTGCCGCAGCAGCAGGCGCAGGCGCAGGGCTGCTCGCAGGTGCTGTTCCTGGACCCGGTCGAGGGCAGGTACCTGGAAGAACTGGGCGGCATGAACGTGTTCCTGGTCTACGGCAAGGAAAACAAGCTGGTCACCCCGGCGCTGTCGGGCAGCATCCTGGAAGGCATCACCCGCGAATCCATCCTGCAGCTGGCGCGCGACCGCGGCATGACCGTGGAGGAGCGCAAGGTGACCATCGACGAGTGGAAGCAGGGCGTGACCTCGGGAGAGATCACCGAAGTGTTCGCCTGCGGCACCGCCGCGGTCATCACCCCGATCGGCCAGCTCAAGGGCGAAGGTTTCTCGGTCGGCAACCTGGACGCGCCGGCCGGCGAGGTCACCATGTCGCTGCGCAAGGAACTGACCGACATCCAGTACGGCCGCCTGCCCGACCGCCATGGCTGGCTGGTGCGCCTGGACGGCTGAGTCCGTCGGTTTGTTGCATACGGAAAGCCCCGCCCACGCGGGGCTTTCCATTTCTGTAGGAGCGGCTTTAGCCGCGAGGGGGCTTTCCCGACCAACTGGGGCCTTGCGCAGGTGCGTAAATCTGGACGCGGCCTCCCGGCCAGTGCGGGTTTCCCTTATGGACAGGAATCGATGCGGATGAGACTTCGCGTAAAGCCCGTTCGCGACCGAGGCCCACGCTACCGGCGTCGATCCTGCGGGAGGCGGGCGGTCATTCTTCGCAGATGTCGGCGCAGCGCGCCTGCAGGAAACGCAGCGCGTCGGCCGGGGCGATGTCGAGCAGCAGGCCGCGCTGGCCAGCGTTGATCCAGATGCGTTCGTGCGCCTGCGCCCCGCTGGCGAACAGCACGGCGGCCGGGCGCTGCTGCGCGAACGGGCTGATGCCGCCGACCCGGTAGCCGCTGCGGCGCTCGGCCTCGGCGATCTCCATCATCTGCGCGTGCTTGCCGGCGCAGGCGGCGGCCAGCTTCTTCGGCGACAGCCGCTGGTCGGACGGGATCACCGCGATCACCGGCTGCTTGTCCACCCACGCCATCAGCGTCTTGAACATGCGCGCCGGGTCGATGCCCAGCGCCCGCGCCGCGGCCAGGCCCTTGCTGTCGACCTCGGCCGAGTAGTCGTAGGCGTGCAGGCCGTGGGCGATCCCGGCCTTGTCCAGCGCGGCGGTGGCGCGGGTGCCGCGGGCCACGTCAGACCGGTTCGAAGCGGTTGGCCTCGACGTTCTTGCGCACCTTGTCCGGGTTCCACACGCGGCCGTTCATGGCGATGTAGACGCCTTCGGGCAGCGACTGCACCGCGCCGATGGCGCAGCCGATGTTGAACTCGGCGTCCGAGCCGCGGAAACGCGCCGGGCTGAGCGCGCCGGTCATCACGATGGTCTTGCCGGGGATGGTCTTGAGCACCTTGCCGGTGGCGACCATCGAATCGGTGCCGTGGGTAACCAGCACGTGGCGGGTCGGCTGCGCGGCGATGGTGGCGCGGATCAGCTCGCGGTCGGCGTCGGTGATGTGCAGCGAATCCTTGCGCAGGATCGGGATCACGTTGAAGCGGAACGTCACGCCCAGCTCGCGCAGGATCATGCCGATCTGCGGGTCGCCGATCTGGTAGTCGGACTTGTCGTCGAAATAGATCTTGTCGATCGTGCCACCGGTGGTGACGATCAGAAGGTCTTCCATCATTGCCGTGAATCCAGGTGCGAGGTGGCAATGATAAGGCCCACCGAACGCCCGTAGGAGCGGCTTCAGCCGCGATGGGGCTTTCACGCCTGTCCGGCACCCACCGCGCGCCTGCGGAAAAGTCTGGGGCGCAGGCCCCTTCGCGGCTGAAGCCGCTCCTACGCGGGCACTGCAGGTTGGGGATACGCGCCCGATGATTCCTGCTCGCGGCGTCAAGGCACCGGAGGCCTAGCCGCGATCTACCTCCCGCGCCTGCCGAAGCGCGCGCGCAGGCCCGGCAGGCTGGCCAGGGCGATCACCAGCAGCGACAGCAGGATTTCCACCCAGGCCAGCCGCGCCGTTTCCGGATGGCTCCAGGCGCTCATCACGCCGTGGCTGAACCAGCCCAGCGCAAATACGCCCGACCAGAACGGCGCCAGCCGCCAGCCCAGGCGCAGGGCGATGGCCAGCAGCAGCGGCGGCCCGGTGAACACCAGCTGCGTGGCCAGCCAGTGCTTGTCGTCCAGGAACCACCAGGTGTAGAGCGCGGCCAGCGCGATCAGCGCCAGCAGCAGGGTCGGGCGTCGGTTCGTCGCTGCGTTCATCGCGCCAGCCTCCGTGCGATGTCGGCCACGCGCCGGCCCAGCACGCGCGCCAGGTGCGCCTCGTCGTCCGTCGGCTGCGGGTCGTCCTGCGCGCCGGCCACGTGGCTGGCGCCGTAGGGCGTGCCGCCGCCGGTGGTGTGGCTCAGCGCCGGCTCGGTGAAGGGGATGCCGACGATCAGGCAGCCGTGGTGCAGCAGCGGCAGCTGCATCGACAGCAGGGTCGATTCCTGGCCGCCGTGCATCGACGCGGTGGAGGTGAATACGGCCGCCGGCTTGCCCGACAGGGTGCCGTTGACCCATTCGGCGCCGAGGCCGTCGAGGAAATGCTTGACCGGCGCGGCCATGTTGCCGAAGCGGGTAGGGCTGCCGAGCACGATGCCGTCGCATTCGGCCAGGTCGGCGATCTCGACATAGGGCGCGCCGTCCTCCGGCACCGGCGGGGCGCTGGTCTGGGTGACCGCGGCCACCGGCGGCACCGTGCGCAGGCGCGCGCTCATGCCGGGCACTTCGCCGATGCCGCGGGCGATCTGCCGCGCCAGCCGCGCCACCGAGCCGCCACGGCTGTAGTACAGCACCAGGATTTCCGCCATCGCACCATCCACACATCACACGGGAGGCGGCAGTATCGGCGATGCGGGCCGCGCTTTGCATCGGGTACCCTTGCCGCATGGAACCCTTGGATTCGCTCAATCTATGGATGGAACGGGTCCGTGACAGCGGGCGCCGGGCCAGCTTCGCCCGTTTCCTGTGGCACCGATTCCTCGACGACCGCCTGTTCGAGGCGGCCGGCGCGCTGGCCTATACCACCGTGTTCGCGCTGGTGCCGCTGGCCATCGTGGTGTTCGGCGTGCTGTCGGCATTCCCCATGTTCGACCGCTGGAGCGAGGCGCTCAGCGACTACGTGTTCTCCAACTTCGTGCCCTCGGCCGCGCGCGCGGCGGAAGGTTACCTGCGGCAATTTTCGGCCAGCGTCGGCCAGCTCACCGCGGCCGGCTTCATCGCGCTGGTGGTCTCGCTGCTGATCACCCTCAACAGCATCGAGCAGATCTTCAACCGGATCTGGCGGGTGGCCTCGGCGCGGCCGCGGCTGACCCGCTTCCTGGTGTACTGGACCGTGCTGACCCTGGGCGCGATGCTCGCCGCCGCGTCGCTGGCGGTGTCGGCCAAGGTGTTCGCGCTGCCGTTGTTCGGCACGGTGGAGGGCCGCTGGCTGGCCGACCTGGCGCTGCGCCTGGCGCCGGTGCTGATCGAGTTCGCCTGCGTGATGCTGGTCTACCGGGTGGTGCCGCACCACGTCGTGAAATGGCGCCACGCCATCCCCGGCGCGCTGCTGGCAGTGGTGATGCTGGAACTGGTGAAGTGGGGCATGGGCCTGTACCTGGGCAGCTTCCAGTCCTACCAGAAGCTCTACGGCACGGTGGCGTTCGTGCCGATCCTGCTGCTGTGGATCTACCTGGGCTGGGTGTCGGTGCTGCTGGGCGCCTCGCTGGCCTCGTCGATCGCCGCGTTCCGCTACCAGCCAGCCGCGCTGCGCCTGCCGCAGGGCTGCGAACTGTACGGCCTGCTGCGCCTGATCGGGCGCTTCCGCGAGGCGCGCGAACACGGCCGCGGACTGGGCGAGGAGGAGCTGCTGGCGCTGGAGCCGATGCTCACCGATTCGCTGCTGCAGGAACTGCTGTGCCAGATGGAGACCATCAACCTGCTGCGCCGCGACGAGCGCGGGCAGTGGCTGCTGGCCCGCGACCTGGAACGCATCACCCTGCGCGACCTGTACGAAAGCTCGCAGCTGCGCATCCCGGTCGCCGAGGAATACCTGCCGTTCCGCGAGGACGCGCTGGGCCAGGCGGCCTGCCGCGCGCTGGACGAACTGCGCGTGCCGCTGCGTGAGCTGCTCAAGCGCCGCGTGGACGACATCTATGCCATTACCGGAGACGAACGATGACCATCCGATTGCTTCCCGTCGCGCTGCTGGCGCTGGCGATGGCCGGCTGCAGGCAGCCCGACGCCGAGGCGCCCGCTGCGCCCTCCGCACCGCCGCCCTCCGCGCCGGCCGAAGCCCCGGCCGGCACACCCGATGCCGCCACCAGCGGCGTGGTGGCGAAGACCGCGGAGATGCCGCGTTTCCAGGCCAAGGCCGTGGACGGCAAGGACTACGACCTGGCCAGCCACCGCGGGCAATGGGTGGTGGTCAATTTCTGGGCGACCTGGTGCGGGCCGTGCCTGCAGGAGATGCCCGAACTGTCGGCGCTGCATGCGATGCGCGGCAACGTCGAAGTGGTCGGGCTGGCCTACGAGGACATCGAGCCGGAGGAGATGCGCGCCTTCCTGGACAAGCACCCGGTGGCCTATCCGATCGTCATCCTCGACCCCTACAACCCGCCGGAGGACTTCGCTACGCCGCGCGGCCTGCCGATGACCTACCTGATCGCTCCCGACGGCAAGGTCGCCAAACAGTTCCTCGGCCCGGTGGACGCACACAAGATCGAGCAGGCCATCGCCGAGGCGGGCGGCAAGGCGACCTGAAGCGTCGTCGCGTCGCAGCGCGGGACGGTGCTTGCACGGCAAGCGCCATGCGCGGGCAGCGGTGGCCGCGTAGGTGCCGGGCTTGCCCGGCACAGGCTTTCCCGGCGACGCCCATGCGGGGTGAGCTCCGCATCTACGGAAGGCGGGCGCGGTGGCCCTGTAGGTGCCGGGCTCGCCCGGCACTGGCTTTCCCGACGAACTTCCCAATGCGGGGCAAGCCCCGCATCTACGCCAGCGGATAGGGTGGCAGCGGCTTCACCACGCCGTACTTCTCCTTCTTCGGCCTGCCTGGCAGCGGCGGCAGCTCGATCGGCGCTTCGTCCAAGCGCGTTTCCGGCAGGCGGTCGAGCAGGTCGCGGATCAGGGTGAGGCGGCCGAGTTTCTGGTCGTTGAAATCCACCAGCGTCCACGGCGCGTGCCGGGTGTGGGTGGCCTCCAGCATGGCTTCGCGCGCCTGGGTGTAGGCGCCGTATTCCAGGCGTGACCTAAGGTCCACCGGCGACAGTTTCCAGCCCTTGAGCGGGTCCTCGCGGCGCTCGGCGAAGCGCTTTTCCTGCTGCTCCTGGTCCACGCACAGCCAGTACTTGAACAGCAGGATGCCGTCGTCCACCAGCAGCCGCTCGAAGACCGGCGCCTGCTCGAGGAAGGCCTGGTACTGGGCGTCGGTGCAGTAGCCCATCACCTTCTCCACGCCGGCGCGGTTGTACCAGCTGCGGTCCATCAGCACGATCTCGCCGGCGGCGGGTAGGTGGGCGACGTGGCGCTGGAAGTACCACTGCGTGCTCTCGCGGTCGGTCGGGCGCGGCAGGGCGACGACGCGGCACTGGCGGGGGTTCAGGTGCCGGGCGACGTCCTGGATCGCGCCGCCCTTGCCGGCGGTGTCGCGGCCCTCGAACAGCACCAGCAGGCGCTGGCCCGAGTGCTGGACCCAGCGCGCCATCGCCGCCAGTTCCAGCTGCATCGGTTCCAGCAGCCGTTCGTATTCCTTGCGCTTGAGCTTGCCCATGGTGGCTCCCTGTCTGGAAGGGCGAGCTTAAGGCGAGAAACGAGTGAACAGGAACGGGTAAAGGCGGAATCAAAAGCGCGCGCCCTTGCTTCTGCTCCCTCTCGTTCCTGGTTCCTGGTTCCTGTTCACTCGTTCCTCGGTTTTCATGTAGTTTTGCGCATGCGCCGGGCGTGGTGCCCGGCAATGGATCAGGAGCAGTGCGATGGGGCTTGTCCAGGCAGCAAAGGGTGCGATCGGCGGCGTGCTGGCCGACCAGTGGAAGGACTTCTTCACGGTGCCGGACGGCCTGCCGGCAACGGCGGCGCTGTTCGCGGCGGTACCGCGCGGCACCAACGCCGGGCGCGGCTCCAACACCGGCGGCTCGTCCAACATCATCACCAACGGCTCGAAGATCGTCGTGCCCGAAGGCTACGGCCTGCTGCTGTTCCAGGACGGCGCCATCACCGGTTTCGTCGCCGAGCCGGGCGGCTACGAGTGGCGCTCGGACGATCCGAACTCGCAGTCGATCTTCGCCGGCGACGGCCTGGTCAGCACCTTCATCAAGCAGAGCTGGGAGCGCTTCAAGTTCGGCGGCCAGCCGGGTGCGCAGCAGGCGGCGTTCTTCGTTTCGCTGAAGGAGCTGCCGGACAACCGTTTCGGCACCCAGTCCGAGATCTACTGGGACGACGGCTTCCTCAACACCCAGGTGGGTGCGGTCACGCGTGGCTCGTACACGCTGAAGATCGTCGACCCCATCCTGTTCGTGAAGAACTTCGTGCCGGCCAGCTACCTGCGCCCGGGCCAGGTGTTCGATTTCACCGACCTGGACAACGCCGCCGCCAGCCAGCTGTTCAACGAAGTGGTGGGTTCGCTGGCACCGGCCTTCAGCCTGTACACGAACGACCCCGGCAAGGGCAACCGCATCACCAAGCTGCAGCAGGATTCCATCGGCTTCGCGCAGAGCCTGTCGGCGGCGGTCGAGCAGGCCTACCAGTGGCAGTCCGACCGCGGCCTGGCCATCGTCAAGACCGCCATCGTCTCCATCGAGTACGACGCCAACACCCGTGAGCTGCTCAAGACCGTGCAGCGCGCCGATGCGCTGTCCGGGGCGCGCGGCAACTCCAACCTGCAGGCCAGCGTCGCCCAGGGCATCCAGTCGGCCGGCGAGAACGGCGGTGCGGCGGGGCTGGTCGGCGTCGGCATGGCCTCGGGCATGTTCGGCGTCGGCGGCATGCAGCAGCCGGTTGCGCCGGCGGCCGACGATCCGGTGGCCAAGCTGAAGAAGGCCAAGGAAATGCTGGACCTGGGCCTGATCACCCAGGGCGACTACGACGCGCTGAAAGCCAAGGCGCTGGGCCTGTAACCGGCCGGACGCACGACGCCCATGTCCGATACCCGTAACGGCCCACCGCCGCTGCCCGGGTCCGCCGCCGCGCCGCCGCCCCTGCCGGCGGCGACGCTGGACGGGCCCGGTTCGCCGCGCGACGTCCCGCCTCCACCCGGCAGTTTCCCGCTGGACACCTCGCGCCTGCCGCAGGCCATCCGCGACGAGGTCGAGGCGCCCGATCCGCTGGCCATCGACACTTCCGCCACCGAACTGAAGGACGGCCTCAACCGCTGCCCCAAGTGTGGCGCCACCGACATCCGGCCCCGGGCCGGCACCGACGTGCTGGTCTGCCTGTACTGCCGGCACGAGTGGCACGGCGCGCGCGTGGAGGAGGAGTTCGGGCTGGGCGAGGCCATCGACCAGCTGCGCGGCACGGTCGTCGCCTCCGGCGCGCGCGACATCGACGCCGGTACCTCCAGCCTGATGAGCTTCAAGTGCGGCGGCTGCGGCGCCGAGGTCACGGTCAATACCGAAAGCACCATGACCGCGCGCTGTCACTGGTGCCGCCACGTGTTCGGCGTCAACGAGCAGGTCGCCAACGGCGCGGTGCCCGACGCGGTGCTGCCGTTCCACATCAAGAAGGACGACGCGGTCGCGCGCATCCGCCAGTTCGTGGACAAGCGCCGCCTGTTCGCGCTCAAGGCGTTCAAGGAGCAGTTCACGCCCGAGAACGTGGTCGGCGTCTACCTGCCGTACATGATCGTCGACGGCAACGTCAGCGCGGCGGTGGCCGGCAAGGGCGAGATCAAGACGCGCGAATACACCCGCGGCACCGACAAGAACAAGCAGACCTACTACGACGCCGACGTGTACCAGGTGGAACGGCAGGTGGATTTCACCGTCGACGATCTGCCGCTGGAATCGTCCGCCGGGCGCGGCAACCTGGACACGCGGGCCAATACCAACAACATCATCAACACCATCCTGCCGTTCGACACCAAGAACGCGCTGAAGTGGAACGCCTCCTACCTGGCCGGTTTCACCTCGGAGAAGCGCGACCTCGACGTGGAGAAGCTGCGCCCGCGCCTGGAGGACCAGTTGCTGTCGATCGCGCGCGCGCAGGTGGCGCCCTCGGTGCGCCGCTACGACCGCGGCGTGCGCTGGGAGCAGGAGCAGCTGGAAGTACACGGCACCCGCTGGGTGTCGATGTACCTGCCGGTGTGGCTGTATTCCTACCACCAGCCCGGCAGCAACGGCGGCATGCTGCACTACATCGCGGTCAACGGCCGCACCGGCGAGACCATGGGCAGCGTGCCGGTGCAGCAGTGGAAGCTGCTGCTGGCCGCGCTGACCGCCGGCACGATCATCGAAGCCCTCGCAATCGCATTCCTGGTAGCTGCCTCATGAGCGACGACAGTGGACTCTGGTTGCTGGCCGCAGGCCCGGCCGGCGCGACCGCGCTGTACTGGGCCTTGTACCGGTACTACCGCAATACGGACAAATCGCATGCTTTCGAGCACGAGACCGACGTGGACGCCAAGCCGGTGACCGGCTCGGAGCGGAAGGTCGGTGAGGTGAAGGGCACGCAGCAGCGCCGCATCGACGGCGACAACGTGGGCGACTACCGGCAGCGGGTGAAGCGGCTGCGGTAGCTGTAACCCGTAGGTGCGGGGCCTGCCCGCACGCGCATTGCCGCGAAAGCCTCGTGCGGGGCAAGCCCCGCACCTATGGGCGTTGCAGGTCCTTCAGCAGGTCGGCGAAATCACGGGCGAAGCCGGCCATGTCGAACAGGCTGGCATCGCGGCGGGCGTCGGCCAGGCGCTGGCGCAGCCCGGCCAGCGCCGCCGGGTCGTTGCCGAGCCGGACCGCGGCGGCGATGAAGGCCGCGTCGTCGGCCACGTTCATCTCGTCCAGCCCCAGGTGATGGTTGAGGCTGCCGGCCACGCGCGCGGCGAAGGTGGCGCCCGGCGCGGTCAACACCGGGCAACCGGCCCACAGCGCGTCGGAAGCGGTGGTGTGCGCGTTGTAGGGATGGGTATCGAGGAACAGGTCGGCGTGGCGGTAGCGCGCCAGGTACTGCGGGTGCGGCAGCTTGGGCATGAACACCAGCCGCGCCGGATCGATGCCCTGCGAATGCGCGACCCCGCGCAGGCGGTCGTCGGCCAGGCCCGGTCCGGACAGCAGCCACAGCACGCTGCCGGGTACGCCGCGCAGCACTTCCAGCAGGCGCGCGACGCTGCGCGGGTTGAGCTTGTAGCTGTTGTTGAAGCAGCAGAACACCACACCGCTGCCGTCCTCGCCCCGTTCGGGCAGGCCGCACTCGCGGCGTGATGGCGGCTCCTCGACCACGCGGGTGTTGTCCGAGGGCTGGAACGCGCGCGGCAGGCGCAGCACCTTTTCGCTGAACGCCGGTTCCAGCGCCGGCGGCAGCACGAAGCCGTCGGCCAGCACATGGTCGATCCACGGCGCGCCCGAGGTGCCGGGGTAGGCCAGCCAGTTGATCTGCAGCGGCGCTGGTCGCATCGCCAGCACTTCCGGCGTGCCGCCGCCGCCCCAGCCGCGCAGGTCGAACAGCACGTCGATGCCGGCCTCGCGGATGCGACGGGCGATGACCGCGTGCGGCATGTCGGCGACCTCGTGCAGCGCATGCGCCGCGGCGTGCAGGCGCTGGCGGATGCGGCTGCCGTCGTCGCGGTTGAGCGCGAACAGGTGCACCTGCAATCCGTCATGTGCACGCAGCTGTTCGAACAGCGCCACCGTCAGCAGCCCGGTGGGGTGCGCGCCGAAGCCGTTGGAAAGGAAACCCACGCGCAGCGGGCCGTGCGCGCGCGGCGGCGCCGGCGGCAGCCGCGGCGTCGAAGCGGCGACCGCCTGCGCGCGCTGGCGGGCGCAGGCCAGCTGTTCGGCGGCGCTGGCGTCCTCGCTGAGGAAGGCGAACGGCTCCACCGCCGGATTGCCCTGCGCCACCGCGTGGCGGACCTGCCGCGACAACGCCTCCAGCCCGCGCCAGTCGCACAGCCGCCGCTGCCAGTTCAGCCGCTGCGCGGCCATGTAGGCTTCCTCCGGCATCAGCGCATGCGCGCGGCGATAGGCGTCGGCCGCCGCTTCCGGCTGGCCCGCGTCTTCCAGCGCGTGGCCCAGCCACAGCGCGATGCCGGGGTGCTGCGGCACCTGCCGCGAGGCGTGGCGCAGCAGGTTGGCCGCTTCCTCGTGGCTGCCCTGCATCCAGCGCGCGCGTCCGAGCCGCGCCAGCGCTTCGGGATGGTCGTGGCGCAGCTGCAGCGCGCGCTGCGCGGCATGTTCGCCGGCGGTCAGGTCGCCGGCGCCCAGCTCGGCGTCGGCCAGCATCACCCAGGCGATGAAGTCGGCGGGCTGGCGCTGCACCGCGATGCGCAGCTGCTGGCGTTCGTCGTACGGGGCGTTCATGCGGTGGCCGGACCCTCTGCTGCGATATGCCCGATTCTGCCGTCATTCCGGCGCCACGCCGGCGCGTTCTTGGAATGACGGCTGCGCGCGGGGCGACGGGCGCGGCTCAGCTGCCTTCGGACAGCCGCGCCAGTTCGTCCACCTGGTGCTCGTGCTGCAGGCGGCCGACCAGGGCGTCCAGGTCGCCTTCGATGATGTTGGGCAGGTCGTACAGGGTCAGCCCCTCGACGCGGTGGTCGGTGATGCGGCCCTGCGGGAAGTTGTAGGTGCGGATGCGCTGGCTGCGGTCGCCGCTGCCGACCTGCAGGCGCCGCGATTCGGCCTGCGCCGCGGCCTGCCTGCTGCGCTCGGCATCGAGCAGCTGCGCCTTCAGCCGCTTCATCGCCTTGTCGCGGTTGGCGTGCTGGCTGCGCTCGGTCTGGCATTCGACCACCACGCCGGTCGGCACGTGGGTGATGCGGATGGCCGATTCGGTCTTGTTGACGTGCTGGCCGCCGGCGCCGGAGGAGCGGAAGGTGTCCACCTTCAGGTCGGCCGGGTTGATGACGATGTCTTCCACGTCGTCGGCCTCGGGGATGATCGCCACGGTGGCGGCCGAGGTGTGGATGCGGCCCTGCGATTCGGTGGCCGGCACGCGCTGCACGCGGTGGGTGCCGGACTCGAACTTCAGCTTCGAGTACGCGCCGCGGCCGACCACCCGCGCCACGACTTCCTTGTAGCCGCCGTGCTCGCCGGGGTTGTCCGATTCGATCTCGACCTTCCAGCCTTGGCGCTCGGCATAGCGGGCGTACATGCGGAACAGGTCGCCGGCGAAGATCGCCGCCTCGTCGCCGCCGGTGCCGGCGCGCACTTCCAGGAACAGGTTGCCTTCGTCGCGCGGGTCCTTCGGCACCAGCAGCAGGGCCAGTTCCTCGTCCAGCGCCTGCAGGCGCGCCTGCGCCGCGGCGATTTCCTCCTCGGCCAGCTCGCGCAGCTCGGGGTCGGCGCGCATCGCTTCGGCGGAAGCCAGATCGTCGCGGGCGCGGGTTTCGGCGGCCAGCGCGGCGGCCACCGGCTCGAGCTGGGCGAATTCGCGCGAATGGTCGCGGAAGCGCGCGTTGTCGGCGACCACGTCCGGGTCGGCAAGCAGGCGTTCCAGTTCTTCGCGGCGCTCGGCCAGGGCCAGCAGCTTACGGCGCAGGGTCGGCGTCATCGGTCCTCGCAACGGGGTGGCGGTATCCCGGGGTGGCCGGGAACAGGCGCTCGGCGGCGCGGGTCAGGTCGGCGTCGCCTTCCAGCGCGGCCTGCCGCAGCGCGGCGGTGGGGGGGTGCAGCAGGCGGTTGGTCAGGCCGTGGGCGAGCTGCTCGAGCACCTCGTCGGCGGACCTGCCGTTGGCCAGCTGCTGGCGGGCCTTGTCCAGCAGTTCGGCGCGGGTCGCCTCGCCGAACGCGCGCAGCTGCTTGAGCGGCGCCTGCAGGTGGGTGGCGCGCAGGTTCTCCATGTAGCGGGAGACCTGCAGGTCGATGATGGCCTCGGCCTCGGTCGCGGCCTCGCGGCGGCTGCGGCGGTTTTCCTCCACGGCGCGCTCCATGTCGTCGACCGTGTAGAGATAGGCGTCGGCCAGCTCGCCCACGCCGGCCTCGATGTCGCGCGGCACCGCCAGGTCGAACAGCAGCATCGGCTTGTGCCGGCGCGCGCGCAGCGCGGCGGCGACCTGGCGCTGCAGGATCACCGGCTCGCGCGCGGCGGTGGCCGAGAACACCACGTCGGCCTCGGCCAGGTGGCGCTCCAGTTCGGTCAGCGGCAGCGCCACGCCGCCGTGGCGGCTGGCCAGGTCCTGGGCGTGGGCGAGGGTGCGGTTGGCGATCAGCAGGCGCTTCACCCGCGCCTCGCCCAGGTGCCTGGCGGCCAGCTCGATGGTTTCGCCGGCGCCGACCAGCAGCACGGTGGAGTCGTCCAGCCGCGCGAACGAATCCTGCGCCAGGCGCACCGCGGTCGAGGCCACCGATACCGGGTTGGCGCCGACGCGGGTATCGGTGCGGGCGCGCTTGGCCACCGAGAAGGTCTGCTGGAACAGCCGGTCCAGGTGGTTGCCGATGGCGCCGCTGTCGTGCGCCAGCGCCCAGGCGTCCTTCACCTGGCCCAGGATCTGCGGTTCGCCCAGCACCATCGAATCCAGCCCGGTGGCGACGCGGAACAGGTGGCGCACCGCATCGTCGTCGCGGTGCTGATACAGGTAGCCCTGCAGGTCGCCGGCATGGTTTTCCAGCCACTGCGCCAGGGACTGGCCGTCCTCGGCCACGGCGTACAACTCGGTGCGGTTGCAAGTGGACAGCAGCACGGCTTCGGCCAGCTGCGGCGACTGGCGCAGCGAGGCCAGCGCGCGCGGCAGCGCGTCGCCGCCGAAGGCCGCGCGTTCGCGCAGTTCCACCGGCGCGGTCTGATGGTTCAGTCCGAGCACCCACAGGGTCATTCTGTTCAGTTGCTTGCGATAAGCTGCTGGCTGTTGATGGCCGCCATTTTACGGCCCGATTGCCGCAGATGCCCATTTCCAGACCAATCCGGCTCAACCGTACATACAGCGTCCTGCTGCTTTTCCTGGCGTCGGCGCCGCTGCTGGCGGCTGCGCCGCAACCGGCCGAGCGGGCGGCAACCGCCTCGCTGACGCCGGTGCTGGCGGGGGAGTTCTCCCTGCAGGCGGGCAAGCTGGCCGACGCCGCGCGCTGGTACCTGCAGGCCGCGCGCGAGGGCGCCGGCGACGTGGGGCTGGCCGAGCGCGCCACCCGCATCGCCATGCTGGCCGACGACGAGGCCAGCGCGGCCGAGGCGCTGGCGCTGTGGGCGCAGCGCGATCCCGGCGCGCTGGCGGTGCGCGGCACCCGCGCCTCCCTGGCGTTGCGCCAGGGCGATACCCGGCTGGCCCGCAAGGAACTGCTGGCGGTGCTGCGCTCGCGCGAGCCGCGGGCCTGGCGTTATGCAGTGCTGGCGCTGGCCACCGGTGGCCGCGACCCGGCCGCGCCGGCCAAGGTGCTGGGCGAACTGGTCGATGCCGGTGCGATCCCCGACGATCTGGAGGCCTGGCAGGAATTCGGCCGGCTGGCGCTGCGCATGGAGCGCCCGGAATTGGCGAAGCGCATGGTCGGCGAGGTGGTCAGGCGCTTCCCCGACGAGCCGCGCGTGGCCCTGCTGCACGCCACCCAGCTCAACCAGGCCGGCAGGAAGGACGAAGCGCTGGCCCTGCTGAAGGGCATCGAGCCCAAGGCAACGGGCGACGAGGAGCTGCGCAACGCGCTGGCCTTTGCCTACGACGCCTTCGGCGAGCCGCAGGCCGCCGAACGCATGCTCGCCGTGGGCGAGCAGAACGTGCAGACCTGGGGCATGCGCGCCTCGCTGCTGGCCAAGCAGAAGGACGACGCGGGGCTGCTGACGCTCTACCGGGACATCTCGGCCAAGGCCAGCAAGCCCGATCCGGACCAGCGCCTGCTGCTGGGCCGCATCGCCGAATACCTCAAGCGCTACCGCGAGGCGGTGGACTGGTACCACGGCGTGCCCGGCGGCCCGCAGCGCAGCGAGGCGCGGCTGCGCGCGGTCAATGCCCTGCACGAACTGGGCGAGAAGGCGCAGGCGGCCGATGAGGTCCACGCCATCCAGGCCGACGCCGCGGTGGACGACGACGTGCGTCGCGACGCCTACCTGCTCGAGGCCGAGCTGCAGCAGCGCGAGGAACACAACGATGCCGAGGTCGACATCCTGACCCGCGGCCTGGCCGCCTACCCGGACGATGGCGCGCTGCTCTACGCGCGCGCCCTGGCCTGGGAGCGGCGCGACGACATCGCGCGCGCCGAAGCCGACCTGCGCAAGATCCTGGTCGCCGAGCCGGAGAACGTGGCCGCGCTCAACGCGCTGGGTTACACCCTGGCCGACCGCACCGCACGCTTCCAGGAGGCGCTGGAACTGATAGACCGCGCGCGCGTGGCCGAACCGGACAACGCCGCCATCGTCGACAGCTATGGCTGGGTGCTGTACCGGCTGGGACGGAAAGAGGAGGCGTTGGTGCAACTGCGCCGCGCCTGGAGCCTGAACAAGGACCCGGAAATCGCCGCGCATGTCGGCGAGGTGTTGTGGGCGCTTGGGCAGAAGGACGAGGCGCGGCGCTTCTTCGACGAGGCCCGCAGGCTGGACCCGGACAACCGCGCGCTGCAGCGTGCGGTCGAGGCGCTCGGCGTATGACGGTCATGGCGTGGCGATGCGTGGCGGCGCTGCTGGCAGCGGGCGCGCTGGCCGGTTGTGGTTCGATGGCGACGCGGCAGGCACCGCCGGCGGTGCCGGTGCATACGACGTCCGAGCCGGCCGTGGAAACGGCGCGGCTGGCGGTGCTGGATACCGTGCCGGCGTGGTCGTTCCAGGGCCGGGTCGCGATCAGCAAGGGCCGCAACGGCGGCAGCGGCCGCATCGACTGGCAGCAGCGGGGCGAGGCCTACCAGGTCAGCCTGGCCGCGCCGGTGACGCGGCAGAGCTGGCAGCTGAGCGGCGGTGCCGGGCAACCGGTGCGGCTGGATGGGCTGGACGGCGGTCCGCGCAGCGGCGCCGACGCCGGGCAGTTGCTGCTGCAGGCCACCGGCTGGGAGATTCCGGTGGAGCAGCTGGCCGCCTGGGTGCGCGGCATGCGGGCCTCGGGCGCGGTCGTGCCGGCCTACCAGGGCTACGACGCCGAAGGGCTGCCGCGCGTGCTGGAGCAGGACGGGTGGCGCATCGACTATCTGGACTGGTATCCGCAGGATGCCGCCCGCCCGGCCCTGCCGCGCCGCATCGAGGCGGTCAACGGCGACGCCAAGGTGCGGCTGATCGTCGACGAATGGAGCATGGACGGCCCATGAGCACCGTCGTGGATGCGGCCGGCTGGTCGTACTGGCCGGCGCCGGCCAAGCTGAACCTGTTCCTGCACATCACCGGCCGGCGCGCGGACGGCTACCACGAGCTGCAGACCGTGTTCCGCCTGCTGGACTGGGGCGACCGCATCGGCCTGCGCCTGCGCGACGACGGCCAAGTCCGCCGCGAGGGGTTGTCCGTTCCCGGCGTGGCCGAGGCCGACGATCTTGTGGTCCGTGCGGCGAACGCGCTGAAAAGCGCAGCCAATTGCACGCAAGGCGTGGACATTCGCGTCGAAAAGCGCATTCCGGCAGGCGGTGGCTTCGGTGGCGGCTCGTCCGACGCGGCGACCGTGCTGGTCGCACTGAATGCGCTGTGGAACACCGCGCTGGATGAGGACGCGCTGGCGGCGCTGGGCCTGCGCCTGGGGGCCGACGTGCCGGTATTCGTGCGCGGGCGCAACGCCTGGGCCGAGGGCGTGGGGGAGCGGCTGGTGCCGCTGGACCTGGCGCCGGCCTGGTACCTGCTGGTGGACCCGGGCGTGCACGTGCCCACCGCCGACCTGTTCCGTTCCCCGGATTTGACGCGGGATGCCGCGCCCGCGAAAATAGCGGACTTCGCTTCCGGGACCGTCCTCGGGAATGCGTTCGAACCGGTGCTGCGATGCCGGGAACCCGCCGTCGAAGCGGTGTTCCAGGCGCTTTCGCGCGTCGGCCAGGCACGCCTCACGGGGTCGGGAAGCGGTTGTTTCGTCGAGTTCGCCACGCGCGCTGCCGCAGAGCAGGCGCTGGCGGAATTGCCGGGCCAGCTGCGGGCCTGGGTGGTTGCGGGCGCCGCGCGCTCGCCGCTGCTCCAGGCGCTGGAGGCGATGCAGTGATGGATTGATGCAGGGGCGTCGCCAAGAGGCCCAAGGCACCAGGTTTTGATCCTGGCATTCGTAGGTTCGAATCCTACCGCCCCTGCCACTCATGCGAGTCTTCTCGCGAACCCGTACTTCGCCCGTGCGGGGATTCAAGGAAAGCCCGGCGTTGGCCGGGCTTTGCGTGACACCCGCTCCCGCTCTTTCGCCGCCGCCCGAGAAAGCCGACATGCAAGACGCACAGAACCTGCTGGTTTTTTCCGGCAACGCCAACAAACACCTTGCGCAGAGCATCTGCAAGGAACTGGGCGTGCAGCCGGGCAAGGCGCTGGTCTCCAAGTTCTCCGACGGCGAAGTGCAGGTCGAGATCCAGGAGAACGTGCGCAAGCAGGACGTGTTCGTGGTGCAGCCGACCTGCGCGCCGAGCGCGGAGAACCTGATGGAGCTGCTGGTGATCATCGACGCGCTCAAGCGCGCGAGCGCCGCCTCCGTCACCGCGGTGGTGCCGTACTTCGGCTACGCCCGCCAGGATCGCCGCATGCGTTCCTCGCGCGTGCCGATCACCGCCAAGGTCGCCGCCAAGATGTTCTCGGCCGTGCATACCGACCAGATCCTCACGGTCGACCTGCACGCCGACCAGATCCAGGGCTTCTTCGACATGCCCGTGGACAACGTGTACGCCTCGCCGCTGCTGCTGGCCGACATCTGGCGCGCCTACGGCACCGACAACCTGATCGTGGTCAGCCCCGACGTCGGCGGCGTGGTGCGCGCCCGCGCGGTGGCCAAGCGCCTGGACGACGCCGACCTGGCGATCATCGACAAGCGCCGTCCGCGCGCCAACGTCGCCACGGTGATGAACATCATCGGCGACGTCGAGGGCAAGACCTGCGTGATGGTCGACGACATCGTCGACACCGCCGGCACCCTGTGCGCCGCCGCCGCCGCGCTGAAGGCGCGCGGCGCGGTGAAGGTCGCCGCGTACTGCACCCACGCCGTGCTCTCGGGCCCGGCGGTGGACAACCTGAACAACTCCCAGCTCGACGAGCTGGTGGTGACCGACACGATCCCGTTGTCCGACGTGGCCCGTGTCTGCACCAAGATCCGCCAGATCAGCGTGGCCGAAATGCTGGCCGAGACGATGCGCCGCATCGCCTTCGGCGAGTCGGTCAGCTCGATGTACGTGGATTGACGAACCCCGGGCCCGGCATGTCGTCGGGACCGACAACGGCATTCCTGGTCGCGGGAATGTCTTCACCACGCACCGCCTGCGGTGCAACAACCAAGAGTAGTCAACAATGGCAAAGTCCCACGAAATCAAAGTCGCCCGTCGCGACGTGCAGGGCAAGGGTGCGAGCCGCCGCCTGCGTCACGCCGGCCTGGTTCCGGGCATCGTCTACGGCGGTGACCGCGAGCCGGCGATGGTCGAGTTCAACCACAACGAAATCTGGCTGGCCCAGCAGAACGAGTGGTTCTACTCCTCGATCATCGACCTGAACCTCGACGGCAGCATCTACAAGGTGCTGCTGCGCGACATGCAGCGTCACCCGTACAAGCAGCTGGTCATGCACCTGGACTTCCAGCGCGTGAACGAGAATGAAGTGCTCAACGCCACCGTGCCGCTGCACTTCATCAACGAGGAGATCTCCCCGGCCGGCAAGACCGCCGACGTGCTGGTCACCCACGAGCTGAAGGAAGTGCACATCGCCTGCCTGCCGAAGGACCTGCCGCAGTCGATCGAAGTCGACCTGGCCGCCCTGACCGCCGGCGACATCATCTACCTGTCGCAGCTGAAGCTGCCGGCGGGCGTGGAAATCCCGGCGCTGAAGCTGGGCAAGGACCACGACGATGCCGTCGTCATCGCCAAGGCCCCGAGCGCCGCCGCCGAAGAAGCTGCCGAGTAATCGGCCGGCTGCGTCCGCCCGCACCGGGCGGACGCGGCCAACGGTGGACGCATGACTGGCCTGCGATTGATCGTCGGTCTGGGCAATCCCGGACCCGAACACGCCCGGACCCGGCACAATGCCGGGTTTCATTTCGTTGAGGCCCTGGCCGAACGGGCGGGCGCGCGCTGGACGCTCGAAGGCAAGCTGTTCGGCGAGGTGGCCAAGGTCGACATCGGCGGCCAGCCGGTATGGCTGCTCAAGCCGGCCACGTTCATGAATCTTTCCGGCAAGTCGGTCACCGCCGCGCAGCGGTTCTGGAAGATCGAACCGGAGCAGACCCTGCTCGCGCACGACGAACTGGACCTGCCGCCGGGTACGGCGCGGTTGAAGTTCGACGGCGGCCATGGCGGCCAGAACGGCCTGCGCGACACCATCCGCCTGCTCGGGCACGGCAGGTTCCACCGCCTGCGCATCGGCATCGGCCATCCGGGCCACAAGGACCGCGTGGTGGCGTGGGTGCTGGGCCGTCCGTCGAAGGACGACGAGATGCTGATCTCGCGCGCCATCGACGACGCCATCGACGTGCTGCCGCTGGCGGCAGATGGCGATTTCAACGAGGCCATGAAGCGGCTGCACACGGGCAAACCGTGATTGCGGCCTGCGCTTTCGCGGGCGGCGACGCCACTGGAGAGCGCAGGCCGGAATCCCGAATCCTGGAGTTTGTGGCATGGGTATCAAATGCGGCATCGTCGGCCTGCCCAACGTCGGCAAGTCGACCCTGTTCAATGCGCTGACCAAGGCGGGCATCGCCGCGGCCAATTTCCCGTTCTGCACGATCGAGCCGAACACCGGCATCGTGCCGGTGCCGGATCCGCGGCTCGATGCGCTGGCGACGATCGTCAAGCCGGAGCGGGTGATCCCGACCACGATGGAGTTCGTCGACATCGCCGGCCTGGTCGCCGGCGCGTCCAAGGGCGAGGGCCTGGGCAACAAGTTCCTGGCCCACATCCGCGAGACCGACGCCATCGCCCATGTCGTGCGCTGCTTCGAGGACGGCAACGTCATCCACGTCTCCAACAAGGTCGACCCGATCGCCGACATCGAGACCATCGACACCGAACTGGCGCTGGCCGACCTGGAGTCGGTGCTGAAGGCGCTGGACCGCGCCAACCGCGCGGCCAAGGCCAACGACAAGGACGCGCTGGCGCGCAAGCCGGTGCTGGAAAAGCTGGCCGCCACGCTCGACCAGGGCCGTTCGGCACGCTCGGCCGGGCTCGACGCGGAGGAGAAGGCGCTGATTCGCGACATGTTCCTGATCACGCTCAAGCCGCTGATGTACATCGCCAACGTCGCCGAGGACGGCTTCGAGAACAATCCGCACCTGGATGCGGTGCGCGCCCGCGCCGAAACCGAAGGCGCCGAGGTGGTGCCGGTGTGCGCGGCGATCGAGGAAGAGCTGTCGCAGCTGGACGACGCCGACCGCGACGAGTTCCTCAAGGACCTCGGCCTGGACGAGCCCGGCCTGAACCGGGTGATCCGCGCCGGCTACAAGCTGCTCGGCCTGCAGACCTACTTCACCGCCGGCGTGAAGGAAGTCCGCGCCTGGCAGCTGCGCGCTGGTTCCACCGCACCGCAGGCCGCGGGCGTGATCCATACCGATTTCGAGCGCGGCTTCATCCGCGCCGAGACCATCGGCTACGACGATTTCATCAACCTCAAGGGCGAGCAGGGCGCCAAGGAAGCCGGCCGCCTGCGCCTGGAAGGCAAGGACTACATCGTCAAGGAAGGCGACGTGCTGCATTTCCGCTTCAACGTCTGATTCCCGGCGCAATGCTGGAAGCGCGAGGCCCCGCGATGCGGGGCCTTCGCGTATCCGCTGGCCGGTGGGAGCCACCGCCACGCTGTGGCTGGCCAAAAATTCGACAGCCTGCGCAGGGTCCTTGCGGCGTCGCCGCGCGCGGGAGTTTTCCACAGGCTTTTCCCGGTGTTCTGCACATGCGCTGTGGAGAACCAAGGGGGCGCTGGCGGCATCGATGGATCGGGCCAGCCCTGCGCAAACGACAAGGCCCGCATCGCGGGCCTTGTCGTTGTTGCGGTGACGGGCGCTCCGTTTTACAGCGGCTTGCCGCCCAGCTTCCAGGTGACCTGCACGAAGTAACTGCGGCCGATCGCGTCGAACCACGAGGTGTTGTAGTACGGGTACGCGGCCCAGGTCGCGTCGCGCGGCGGCATCTTGTCGAACAGGTTGTTGACCGACAGCGACACCCGCAGGTGGTCGTTGATGTCGTAGCGCGCGCCGGCATTGAAACGCCACGTGGCTTCGGTCCAGGCATCGTTGTCGTAGTTGGCCACGCGGCCCAGGTAGTCGCCGAACAGGCTGGCGCCCCACGCGCCCTTGTCCCAGGTCACGCCCAGGTTGGACTTGACCCGCGGCAGGGTGGTGTCGCTGAAGCTCACCGACAGCATGTCCTCGGTCGGATCGCCCGGGTACTGCTGGCGGGTGTGGCGATGGGCCCAGGTGTAGGTGCCGGTGAAGTTGAAGTCGCCGGCCATCGCCGTCTGCAGGCGGTAGTGGGCGGTGACGTCCACGCCCGAGGTCTCCTCGCGGGCGATGTTGATCGGCGCGAAGTGCACGCTGGTGATGGTGCCGTCGGCATCGCGGATCACCCGCGCCATCGCGTCGACGCAGGTCGGCGAGCTGGGGTCGACGGTCGCGCCAGCGTCGGTCTTGCCGAGGCGGCAGTTGGCTTCGGTGATGCGCAGGATCTCGCGGTCCTGCGACTGCACCTGGTTCATCACCTTGATCTTGTAGTAGTCCACCGCCAGGTCGAAGTTGGCGATGGGCGACCACACGAAGCCGGCCGTGAACGACTTGCTGGTCTCCACGTCCAGGTCCTTGTTGCCGGCGTAGACGTCGAGCGTGTTGACATCCCAGCTGCCGTCGTCCCAGCACTCGCCGTCGCTGAAGCCCGGCTCGTCTTGGCGGCACTGGTAGTAGTCCGTCGAGACCTTGCGGTAGTAGTCGTCGCCGGCGAACAGGTAATGCATGTCCGGTGCGCGGAAGCCGGTGCCGTAGGAGCCGCGCACCAGCAGCGTGTCGAACGGACGCCATTCCAGGCCGGCGCTGTAGGTGAACTTGCCCGGATGCCTGTTGCCGAAGCTGTAGCGGTCGTAGCGGCCGGCCAGGCTGGCCTGCAGGCTGGACGCCAGCGGCACGCGCAGTTCGCCGGCGGCGCTCCAGCGGTTGCGGCTGCCGCTGCCGTCGCCGTACTGCGGGCCGTAATAGGCGTCGGCGGTCAGCGCCAGCGGATCGGGATGGATGGCGTAGGACTGGCGGCCGTACTCGACCACGCCGGCGAAGCCGACGTCGCCGGCCGGCAGCGAGAACAGCGCCGGGGTGTCGGTGGTGAAGCTGACGTTGTCGTTCTTGGCTTCCGGGCGGAACGTGGACATCGCGCCGAGGGCGGCGAACTCGGCCGGCGTCAGCGGCTTGAACAGGCGCGTCGGATCCGGGTTGTAGATCGCGTAGCCATCGTCGTCGTAACCCAGCCGCTCGCCAAGGAAAAAGCGGTTGGCGGCGGCGGCGTTGATGCGCGGCATCTTCACGTCGGCCTTGTACTGGGAATGGTTGTACGCGGCCTCCCAGTTCCAGCTGTCGGCGAACATGCCCTTCAGCCCGGTGGTCACCGCCAGCGTCTTCTGCGTGGTGGTGTTCATGCGTTTCTCCAGCCCGCCGACTTCCTCGGGGCTGAACTGCCGCTGCCAGATCTCGTAATGGCCGGTGCCGGCGTTGTAGAACACCTTGTCGTTGTTGTCGGTCGACGCCGGGTCGTGGAACTCCCAGCCCATGTTGTCGCTGACCGCCGTGGGGCTGCCATTGCCGGTCATCAGCTTGACCTCCTGGCGGCCGAGCTGGACGTCGGCGAACCAGGACAGGTTGTCGCCGAAGCGGTATTCGAACGAGCCGTAGGCGGTGGCGCCCTTGCGCTGGTTGTTGATGGTGCGCTGGGCGGTGACCCGTTCGCTGCCGCAATAGGGCTCGCCGTAACGGTCTTCGGCCAGATGGGTGGTGCCGCCGTTCATGCCCTCCAGTGCGGCGCAGTCGCCTTCCGGATCCAGCGCGACGTCATCGTCGACGTCATAACGGCGTGCGACCAGGCTCGGCAGCCGGCTGCGCGAGGTCGGGCCGTCGAGGGTGGAATCCTGCGCCTTGCGCTGGGTGCCCCAGACCGGGCGCTTGTCCATCAGCTCCACGCCGACGATGCCGCTGAAGTTGCCCTGCTCGAAACCGGTGGTCAGGGTCAGGTCGTGGGATTCGCCGCCGCCGCGGCTGGTGTCGCCGTAGCGGTAATCGATGGTGGTGCCGTCGGTGGACTTCTTCAGGATGAAGTTGATCACGCCGGCCATCGCGTCCGAGCCGTACACCGCCGAGGCGCTGCCGGTCAGCACTTCGATGCGGTCGATCATGCCCAGCGGGATGTTGCCGATGTCGGTGAAGTTGCTCTTGCCGTTGAGCGGCAGCGGGAAGTCGGCGATGCGGCGGCCGTTGATCAGCACCAGCGTGTGGTTGGGACCGAGGCCGCGCAGGTCGACGGCCTGCGCGCCCGGGGTCGACTGCGCGCCGGTGGTGTTCTGCTGGCCCTGGGTGTAGCCGTTGTTCTGGCTGAGCGAGCGCAGCACATCCGGGACCGAGGTGAAGCCGGCGGCCTTGATCTGCTCGGCGTTGACCACCGTGACCGGGGCGGGGCCCTCCACCTGCGCGCGCGGGATGCGCGAACCGGTGACCTGCACGGTATCCAGCTGCTTGGTTTGATCGTTGTCGGTGCTCTGGGCCAGAGCCATTGCGGGAGCGGCCATGCCAAGCAGGGCCAACTGGATTGAACGCACCATTGCGTGTCTGCGCATGAATCGGGTCTCTGCTGAAGTGTTCCGGGAAGTGTCTTGGCCGGCCCGCGCAAGCGCCGGAGAGCCCCGTGTGAAACGTGAATGGGGCGTGATCATCTAACACCTTTTTTACACGCTTGACCACTGCCGGAAAGTCTGGCATTACGGCGTGGAAGCGATTACATGCGGCGTTGGAGGGAGCGGTATGAAGCGGATGGTTTCCCGGTACGGTCGGGTCGCCCTGGCCTTGGCCGCCTTGGTCGTGGCGGGGGGCGCAGGAGCCGCCGGCAGCAGGAGCCTGTCGGACCCGGGCTACCGCTATTACGAGGTGGGCGACCTCGATGCGCCGCGCCCCGGCCAGACCCAGGCGGCGATGATGCTGATGGGCGGCGGCGACTGGGTTCCCGAGGCTTTCCACTGGTGGGTCGAGCGCGCTGGCCACGGCCGCGTGGTGATCCTGCGCGCCTCCGGCGACGACAACCTGCAGAAGGAGCTGTACCACGACATCGGCGGGGTCACCTCGGTGCAGACCCTGGTGTTCGACAGCCGCAAGGCAGCCGACGACCCGGCGGTGCTGCGGGTCGTGCGCGGCGCAGACGCGATCTTCATCGCCGGTGGCGACCAGTCGCGTTACATCCGTTTCTGGAAGGGAACCGAACTGAACCAGGTGCTCAACGAGCATGTCGCGGCGGGCAAGCCGATCGGCGGCACCAGCGCCGGGCTGGCGATCCTGGGCGGCTACAGCTATGGCGCCCTGGACGGCGGCAGCGTCAATTCGCCGGCCGCGCTGAGCGACCCGATGGGCAGCGAGGTCACCATGGACCGGGATTTCCTGGCCATGCCTTACCTGTCCAATGTCGTCACCGACACCCATTTCGCCAAGCGCGAGCGCCTGGGGCGGCTGATCGTGTTCGTCGCGCGCGCCGCCCAGGAAAAAGGTCAGGACGACATCGTCGGCATCGGCGTGGACGAGGACACCGCCCTGTGCGTGGAGGCGGACGGTCGCGGCCGCGTGTACTCGCTCGACGATGGCTACGCCTGGCTGGTGATGCCGCACCGCACCGCCGACCGCCTGAGCAGCGGGCAGTCGCTGGAATTCAGCTCCATCCCGGTGACGGGCGTGGGTGCCGGCAGCCGGCTGCACCTGGACGGCTTCACGGTCGACAACCCGGCGTTCACCGCGGTCGCCAGCGTGGTGGACGGGGAGCTGGAACTGCAGCCGGACTGAGCGGCTGGCATGACGCGGGGCAGGACGGAAGGGGCTTCGGCCCCTTTCCGCTTTCCGCCCGTGCGGTGCCCGCAGGGGTGCCGTAAGTGTCTGTTCAGACCGGCGAAGGCGTGCCTAGAATCGGGCACCTTTCCAGAGTGAAGAAACATGAAGCTGACTTCCGCTGTATTGCTGGGCCTGGCCTCGTTGTCTTCCGCAGCCGCCATCGCGGCGCCGGCGTCCCCGCTGCTCGTGATCCATGGCGGGGCGGGCGTGGAGCGCCAGGACCTCAATCCGGAAGAAGTGCGCGCCGCCCGCTCCGCCCTGGAAGCGGCCCTGCGCAAGGGGCACGAGGCGCTCGTCGCCGGCAAGCCGGCGATGGATGCGGTGACCGCAGCGATCACCGTGCTGGAGAACGACCCGACCTTCAATGCCGGGCGCGGTGCGGTCTTCACCCATGACGGCAGGAACGAACTCGACGCCTCGCTGATGGATGGCGCCACGCTGCGCGCCGGCGCGGTGGCCGGCGTGCATACCGTCAAGAACCCGATCCTGCTGGCCCGCGCGGTGATGGAACACTCGCCGCACGTGATGATGGTGGGGCAGGGCGCGGAGATGTTCGCCGCGGAGCAGAAGATCGAGCAGGTCGATCCTTCGTATTTCCGCACCGAGAAGCGCTGGCAGCAGCTGCAGCGCGCCCTCAAGGAAGAGGCTGCCGGCCAGGCGCACGCCGACCTGGAGACGGCCAAGCATTTCGGCACCGTCGGTGCGGTCGCGCTGGACGCCGAGGGCAAGCTGGCCGCCGGCACCTCCACCGGCGGCATGACCAACAAGCGCTACGGCCGCGTGGGCGATTCGCCGATCATCGGCGCGGGCACCTATGCCAGCGACAGCTGCGCGGTGTCGGGCACCGGCTGGGGCGAGTTCTACATCCGCCTGGCCGCGGCCCACGAGATCTGTTCGCGCATGAAATACCTGCGGGAAAGCCCGGCGCAGGCGGGCGACGAGGTCATCGTCAAGCGCCTGCCGGAGCTGGGCGGCGACGGCGGCGCGATCGTGCTGTCGGCCGACGGCAAGGCGGCCACGCCGTTCAATACCGAAGGCATGTACCGCGGCTGGATCGGCGCCGACGGCGTGCCGCATGTGGCGATCTTCGCCGACGAAAAGCTGAAGATGCCGGGCGAGTGAAGGCGCGGCGGAGGCGGACGACGGAATTTTCGCGGAATGTGAAAATTTCTGTTGACAGCATCGGGCGCCATCACCAGAATAGCGGGCTCTCCCACCCCTGACCGGTTAGGCCAAGGTCATCAAAGAGGGGTGGAGCGGAGGGATACCCAAGCGGCCAACGGGGGCAGACTGTAAATCTGCTGGCTTACGCCTTCGGTGGTTCGAATCCACCTCCCTCCACCAGTTTCATGTTGTGGCGTCGTTCCCGGTGCGGGAGTAGTTCAATGGTAGAACCTCAGCCTTCCAAGCTGATGGTGCGGGTTCGATTCCCGTCTCCCGCTCCATTGAACGAATGAAAAAACATGCCATAATACAAAACTCGCTCACGTAGCTCAGTCGGTAGAGCACCTCCTTGGTAAGGAGGAGGTCGAAGGTTCGATTCCTTTCGTGAGCACCATCTTGCTCAAAGCGCCATAACCAACCTGTTACCGAGAAGAAGCAGCCATGTCCAAGGGTAAGTTCGAACGTACCAAGCCGCACGTCAACGTCGGCACCATCGGCCACGTCGACCATGGCAAGACCACGCTGACCGCCGCGCTGACCAAGATCGGCGCCGAGCGTTTCGGTGGCGAGTTCAAGGACTACTCCTCGATCGACGCCGCGCCGGAAGAGAAGGCGCGCGGCATCACGATCTCGACCGCGCACGTCGAGTACGAATCCGAGACCCGTCACTACGCCCACGTCGACTGCCCGGGCCACGCCGACTACGTCAAGAACATGATCACCGGTGCGGCGCAGATGGACGGCGCGATCCTGGTGTGCTCGGCCGCTGACGGCCCGATGCCGCAGACCCGCGAGCACATCCTGCTGTCGCGCCAGGTCGGCGTGCCGTACATCGTCGTGTTCCTGAACAAGGCCGACATGGTGGACGACGCCGAGCTGCTGGAACTGGTCGAAATGGAAGTGCGCGAGCTGCTGAGCAAGTACGACTTCCCGGGCGACGACACCCCGATCGTGCACGGTTCGGCCCGTCTGGCGCTGGAAGGCGACCAGAGCGACATCGGCGTGCCGGCGATCCTGAAGCTGGTCGAGGCGCTGGACAGCTGGATCCCGACCCCGGAGCGTGATATCGACAAGCCGTTCCTGATGCCGGTGGAAGACGTGTTCTCGATCTCGGGCCGCGGCACCGTGGTGACCGGCCGTATCGAGCGCGGCATCATCAAGGTGGGCGACGAAATCGAAATCGTCGGTATCCGTCCGACCCAGAAGACCACCGTGACCGGCGTGGAAATGTTCCGCAAGCTGCTGGACCAGGGCCAGGCGGGCGACAACGCGGGCCTGCTGCTGCGCGGCACCAAGCGTGACGACGTTGAGCGCGGCCAGGTGCTGGCCAAGCCGGGTTCGATCACCCCGCACACCGAGTTCGAGGCTGAGGTGTACGTACTGTCCAAGGACGAAGGTGGCCGTCACACCCCGTTCTTCAAGGGCTACCGTCCGCAGTTCTACTTCCGTACCACCGACATCACCGGCGCCGTGCAGCTGCCGGAGGGCGTGGAGATGGTGATGCCGGGTGACAACGTGAAGATGTCCGTCACCCTGATCAACCCGGTGGCGATGGACGAAGGCCTGCGCTTCGCGATCCGCGAAGGCGGCCGTACCGTCGGCGCCGGCGTGGTCGCCAAGATCACCAAGTAAGCCTGCAGTACCCGGCGGTAGTTGAGTCTGCCGCTGGTACGCGAATGGCGGGCCGGGAACCTCGGTCCGCCTTCGCCGTCTAAGGGACGTGAAACAAGCCAAGTCATACGCCAGTAGCTCAATTGGCAGAGCAGCGGTCTCCAAAACCGCAGGTTGGGGGTTCGAGTCCCTCCTGGCGTGCCACTTGCCACACTCTATCCAGTGACCTTGGTCGCGCCCGCAACAAGAGTCGGATGAACAGCAAGATCGAGCATTCCAAGAGCGCCGCCTCGGGTGGCGATATGGTCAAGTACGTTGGCGCCGGGCTGCTGGTGCTGGCGGGCTTGTTCGTCTGGTTCTGGTTCTCCACTCCGCTGCGCTCGGCCCAGTTGGGTGCATGGTCCGGTCAGCTGCGTGCGCTGGCCGTGGTCGTCGGCCTGGTGGCTGGCGGCGCGCTGTTCATGCTCACCACCAAGGGTCACCAGACCCGCGAATTCCTTTCCGAATCCCGTTTCGAGCTGCGCAAGGTCGTGTGGCCGACCCGCCAGGAGGCCATCCGCATGACGTGGGTGGTGATCGTGGTGGTGATCGTGCTGAGCCTGCTGCTGGGTGGTTTCGACTTCGCGATCCAGAAGCTGACCCAGTGGTTCCTGGGTCGTTGAGGAGATAACAGTGAAACGTTGGTACGTCGTCCACGCCTATTCGGGCTTCGAGAAGTCGGTAGCCCAGGCCCTGCGTGACCGCATCGCCCGCGAGGGCATGGAGGAGCGTTTCGGCGACGTCCTGGTTCCGACCGAGGAAGTGGTGGAAATGCGCTCCGGCCAGAAGCGCCGTTCCGAGCGCAAGTTCTTCCCGGGTTACGTGCTGGTCCAGATCGAGACCCACGAGGAAGCCGGCATTCCGCGCATCGACAACGAAAGCTGGCACCTGGTCAAGGAAACCCCGAAGGTGATGGGGTTCATCGGCGGCACCGCCGACCGTCCGCTGCCGATCCGCGACGACGAGGCTGCCGCCATCCTGGACCGCGTCCAGGAAGGCGTCGAGAAGCCGCGTCCGAAGGTGCTGTTCGAGCCGGGCCAGATGGTCCGCGTCATCGACGGTCCGTTCAACGACTTCAACGGCGTGGTTGAGGAAGTCAATTACGAGAAGAGCCGCCTGCGCGTGTCGGTGCTGATCTTCGGTCGCGCCACCCCGGTCGAGCTCGAGTTCGGCCAGGTCGAGAAGGCCGTCTGATCCGCAGGGCCAGCCTGTTCAGGTTGGCCCTGGAAAAACTGCTAGAATTGCCGGCTCCCTGCGAGGGGCTGAAACCAAAGGCTGCCGAGAGGTGGCCTTTGCCGCGATTCCAAGATTTCAAAACGCGATGCCGGGACGCGTGATTCCCGGTCCGATGGGGAGCCTGTTGTCGCAAGGCGCTAGCACCCGGAGAGCACTCAAATGGCAAAGAAAGTTGTCGGTTACATCAAGCTGCAGGTGAAGGCCGGTCAGGCCAACCCCTCGCCGCCGGTCGGTCCTGCGCTGGGTCAGCGCGGCCTGAACATCATGGAATTCTGCAAGGCGTTCAATGCCGCCACGCAGAAGCTGGAGCCGGGCATCCCGGTGCCGGTGATCATCACGGCCTATTCGGACCGTACCTTCACCTTCATCACCAAGAGCACCCCGGCCACCGTGCTGCTCAAGAAGGCGGCGGGCATCACCTCCGGCTCCAAGCGCCCGAACACCGACAAGGTGGGCAAGGTCACCCGCAAGCAGCTGGAAGAAATCTGCAAGGCGAAGGAGCCGGACCTGACGGCTGCCGACCTGGACGCCGCCGTGCGTACGATCGCGGGCTCGGCCCGTTCCATGGGCCTGGTGGTGGAGGGTTAATCAGATGGCACAGACCAAGCGTGAGAAGGCCATCAAGGCCGCCGTCGTCCCGGGCAAGAGCTATGCCTTCGAGGACGCGATCAACATCCTGAAGACCGCCACCAAGGCCAAGTTCGTCGAGTCGATCGACGTGGCCGTGCGCCTGGGCGTGGATGCCAAGAAGTCCGACCAGCAGGTGCGCGGTTCGACCGTGCTGCCGGCCGGTACCGGCAAGTCGGTCCGCGTGGCCGTGTTCGCTCCGGCCGGTGCCAAGGCTGACGAAGCCCTGGCCGCTGGCGCCGAAGCCGTCGGCATGGACGACCTGGCCGAGAAGATGCAGGCCGGCGACCTGAATTACGACGTGGTCATCGCGACCCCGGACGCCATGCGCGTCGTCGGCAAGCTGGGCACCGTGCTGGGCCCGCGCGGCCTGATGCCGAACCCGAAGGTCGGCACCGTTTCCCCGAACCCGGGCGAAGCCGTGAAGAACGCCAAGTCGGGCCAGGTGCGTTACCGCACCGACAAGGCCGGCATCATCCACTGCACCATCGGCAAGGCCAGCTTCGACAACGCCGCGCTGCAGTCGAACCTGCAGGCGCTGCTGCTGGACCTGATCAAGGCCAAGCCGGCCACCTCGAAGGGCACCTACCTGCAGAAGGTTTCGGTCAGCTCGACGATGGGCCCGGGCGTCACCGTCGACCAGTCGTCGCTGACCCTGAAGTAATCGTTTCAAGCGGCCGCGGCGCTTCGGTGCCGTGGCCGTGACATTTGAAGGCATCGCGGGCAGTGCATCGTCCGCGGTAGCCGTCAAAGACCGCAGGCGCGGTCAGCGCATACCGGCGACGGGCAGGGAAGCTCGATCTGGCAAGGAGTCGCCGCCGGCATAGCGGGATCGCTTAATCGATTCCCCGGAATCACCCTGCGTAGATGGTGCCCTTCTGGAGTTTTTCTGGTTCACGCACGTCTGGGTTTCCCAGGTTGGCCCACTCCAGGTCTAGAACGGCCCACCCCCGGAGCATCATCCCGATGTTCCCGGCGTCCAGGACGGATGCCGCACAGGACCGCACACGGCAGGAGCCGTAAGCGGAGTTCAATTGGAGGAGTGCAATGGCTCTCAATCTGTCCCAGAAGCAAGAAGTAGTCGCCGAACTGGCAGACGTCGCCGCCAAGGCCCACTCCTTGATCGCAGCCGAATACGCTGGCACCACGGTCGCCCAGATGACCGCGATGCGCAAGCAGGCCCGCGAAACCGGCGTTTTCTTGAAGGTTGTCAAGAACACGCTGGCCGCGCGCGCCGTCGAAGGCACCGATTTCGCAGTCGCTAAGGACCAGATGGTCGGTCCGCTGCTGTATGCGTTTTCGCTCGAGGAGCCCGGCGCCGCCGGTCGCCTGATCAAGGAAGCAGCCAAGGGCAACGACAAGCTGAAGGCGAAGGTCGTGGCGATCGGTGGGGAAATCTTCCCGGCCAGCCACGTCGACGTGCTGGCATCGCTGCCGACCCGTGATCAGGCTCTGGCCATGCTGGCCCGCGTCCTGACCGAGCCGGTCACCATGTTCGCGCGTGCCGTCAAGGCTGTTGGTGAGAAGCAGAACGGTGGTGCGGCTGTCGAAGCTGCCGAGCCGGCCGCTGAAACCGCCTGAGTTCGACGTTCCCGTGGTTCTGAATAGAACCTCAACCCAGAATATTTTCCAAAGGTAATCAAAATGTCCCTTACCAACGAACAGATCGTCGACGCCATCGCCGAGAAGTCCCTGATGGAAGTGATGGAGCTGGTCAAGGCCATCGAAGACAAGTTCGGCGTTTCCGCCGCCGCCCCGGTCATGGCCGTCGCCGCTGCCGGCCCGGCCGCTGCCGTCGAAGAGCAGACCGAGTTCAACGTCATCCTGAAGGATGCCGGCGCCAAGAAGGTCGAAGTGATCAAGGCCGTCCGCGCCATCACCGGCCTGGGCCTGAAGGAAGCGAAGGATCTGGCCGAGGCCGGTGGCGTCGTGAAGGAAGGCGCTTCGAAGGAAGACGCCGAGAAGTTCAAGAAGGAACTGGAAGCTGCCGGCGCCACCGTCGAGCTGAAGTAAGCAGTTCCCTTGCGTCGCCATCGAATCACGGCGATGCAGCCAGGGCTGGGGGCCTAAAGCCCCCGGCCTTTGGTCGTTGTAGAGCCGGGCATGCCCGGTGCGGTGAAAAGCCCAACACGGGCTGCGTTCCAACCCCGGCCGGCCCGCGCATCGCGCGGCGGGCAGGGCGGCAGGCAGACGAGTTGGCAGTTGGAAGTAGCGGGAGAAGGCGTGCTGGTGCCGGCAATACCAGCGACTTCCAACTGACAATTTAAAAGTTCCCTTCCGGGTCGTGGACGCACGGCCCGCACAACAAGGTGGAAGATCCCATGACGTCCTATTCGTACACCGAAAAGAAGCGCATCCGCAAGGATTTCGGCAAGCAGCGCTCGATCCTCGAGGTGCCGTTCCTGCTCGCCATCCAGGTCGACTCGTACCGCGAGTTCCTGCAGGAGAACGTTGACCCGGCCAAGCGCTCCGACCACGGCCTGCACGCCGCGCTGAAGTCGGTGTTCCCGATCTCCAGCTACAGCGGCAATGCCGCCCTGGAGTACGTGGGCTACAAGCTGGGCGAGCCGGTGTTCGACGAGCGCGAGTGCCGCCAGCGCGGCATGAGCTACGGCGCGCCGCTGCGCGTGACCGTGCGCCTGGTCATCTACGACAAGGAGTCGTCCACCAAGGCGATCAAGTACGTGAAGGAGCAGGAGGTCTACCTCGGCGAAATCCCGCTGATGACCGACAACGGCACCTTCATCGTCAACGGTACCGAGCGCGTCATCGTGTCGCAGCTGCACCGTTCGCCGGGCGTGTTCTTCGACCATGACCGCGGCAAGACCCACAGCTCGGGCAAGCTGCTGTACAGCGCCCGCATCATTCCCTACCGCGGTTCCTGGCTGGACTTCGAGTTCGACCCGAAGGACGCGCTGTTCACCCGCATCGACCGCCGCCGCAAGCTGCCGGTGTCGATCCTGCTGCGCGCGCTCGGCTACAACAACGAAGAAATGCTCAACGAGTTCTTCGACATCAACACCTTCCACATCCTGCCGGAAGGCGAGGGTGTGCAGCTGGAGCTGGTGGCCGAGCGCCTGCGTGGCGAAACCCTGGGCTTCGACCTGGCTGACGGCGACAAGGTCATCGTGGAAGCCGGCAAGCGCATCACCGCGCGCCACGTCAAGCAGCTGCAGGCCTCGGGCATCGCCGCGCTGGCCGTGCCGGACGACTACCTGGTCGGCCGCATCCTGTCGCACGACGTGGTCGACGCCAACACCGGCGAACTGCTGGCCCAGGCCAACGACGAGATCACCGAAGAGCAGTTGCAGAACTTCCGCAAGGCCGGCGTGGACGCGGTCGGCACCCTGTGGGTGAACGACCTGGACCGCGGTCCGTACCTGTCCAACACCCTGCGCATCGACCCGACCAAGACCCAGCTCGAGGCCCTGGTCGAGATCTACCGCATGATGCGCCCGGGCGAGCCGCCGACCAAGGACGCCGCGCAGAACCTGTTCCACAACCTGTTCTTCACCTTCGAGCGCTACGACCTGTCCACGGTCGGCCGCATGAAGTTCAACCGCCGCGTCGGCCGCAAGGAAGTCACCGGCGAAGCCGTGCTGTACGACAGCAAGTACTTCGGCGAGCGCAACGACGAGGAGTCCAAGCGCCTGGTCGCCGCGCATGGCGATGGTTCGGACATCCTCGACGTGATCAAGGTCCTGACCGAGATCCGCAACGGCCGTGGCGTGGTGGACGACATCGACCACCTCGGCAACCGCCGCGTGCGTTCGGTCGGTGAAATGGCCGAGAACGTGTTCCGCGTGGGCCTGGTCCGCGTCGAACGCGCGGTCAAGGAGCGCCTGTCGATGGCCGAGTCCGAAGGCCTGACCCCGCAGGAGCTGATCAACGCCAAGCCGGTCGCCGCTGCCATCAAGGAATTCTTCGGTTCCTCGCAGCTGTCGCAGTTCATGGACCAGAACAACCCGCTGTCGGAAGTGACGCACAAGCGCCGCGTCTCGGCACTGGGCCCGGGCGGCCTGACCCGCGAGCGCGCCGGCTTCGAAGTGCGCGACGTGCACCCGACCCACTACGGCCGCGTCTGCACCATCGAAACCCCGGAAGGCCCGAACATCGGCCTGATCAACTCGCTGGCCGTGTTCGCCCGCACCAACCAGTACGGTTTCCTCGAGACCCCGTACCGCAAAGTCGTGGACGGCAAGGTCACCGACGACGTCGAGTACCTGTCGGCGATCGAGGAGAACGAGTACGTCATCGCCCAGGCCAACGCCCTGACCGATGCCAAGAACATGCTCACCGAGCAGTTCGTGCCGTGCCGTTACCAGGGCGAGTCGCTGCTGAAGCCGCCGGCGGAAGTGCACTTCATGGACGTCTCGCCGATGCAGACCGTGTCGGTCGCCGCGGCGCTGGTGCCGTTCCTGGAGCATGACGACGCCAACCGCGCGCTGATGGGCGCGAACATGCAGCGCCAGGCCGTGCCGACCCTGCGCGCGCAGAAGCCGCTGGTGGGCACCGGCATCGAGCGCGCCGTGGCGCGTGACTCGGGCGTGACCGTGAATGCCCGTCGTGGCGGCGAGATCGTGCAGATCGACGCCGGCCGCATCGTGGTCAAGGTCAACGAGAGCGAGATCACCGATGCCGCCGACGCCGGCGTCGACATCTACAACCTGATCAAGTACACCCGCTCCAACCAGAACACCTGCATCAACCAGCGTCCGCTGGTGAACGTGGGCGACGTGATCGCGCGCGGCGACGTGCTGGCCGACGGCCCGTCGACCGACATCGGCGAGCTGGCCCTGGGCCAGAACATGCTGATCGCGTTCATGCCGTGGAACGGCTACAACTTCGAAGACTCCATCCTGCTCTCCGAGCGCGTGGTGGAAGAGGATCGCTACACCACGATCCACATCGAGGAACTGACCTGCGTCGCGCGCGACACCAAGCTGGGGCCGGAGGAAATCTCGGCCGACATCCCGAACGTCTCCGAGCAGGCGCTCAACCGCCTGGACGAGAGCGGCGTGGTGTACATCGGCGCCGAAGTCCGCGCCGGCGACATCCTGGTCGGCAAGGTCACGCCGAAGGGCGAAAGCCAGCTGACCCCGGAAGAGAAGCTGCTGCGCGCGATCTTCGGCGAGAAGGCTTCGGACGTTAAGGACAGCTCGTTGCGCGTTCCGCCGGGCATGGACGGCACCGTCATCGACGTGCAGGTCTTCACCCGCGACGGCATCGAGAAGGACAAGCGCGCGCGCCAGATCGAAGAGAACGAGATCAAGCGCGTCAAGAAGGACTTCGACGACCAGTTCCGCATCCTGGAAGCGGCGATCTACGCGCGCCTGCGCTCGCAGATCGTCGGCAAGGTGGCCAACGGCGGTGCCGGCCTGAAGAAGGGCGACACCATCACCGACGCCTTCCTGGACGGCCTGAAGAAGGCCGACTGGTTCACCCTGCGCATGAAGGACGAGGACGCGTCGGAAGCCATCGAGCGCGCGCAGAAGCAGATCCAGGCGCACGAGAAGGAATTCGAACGCCGCTTCGCCGACAAGCGCGGCAAGATCACCCAGGGCGACGACCTGGCCCCGGGCGTGCTGAAGATGGTCAAGGTGTTCCTGGCCGTGAAGCGCCGCATCCAGCCGGGCGACAAGATGGCCGGCCGTCACGGCAACAAGGGCGTGGTCTCCAACGTGGTGCCGGTCGAGGACATGCCGTACATGGCCGATGGCACCTCTGTGGACATCTGCCTCAACCCGCTGGGCGTGCCGTCGCGCATGAACATCGGCCAGATCCTCGAGGTGCACCTGGGCTGGGCCGCCAAGGGCCTGGGCCGCCGCATCCAGAAGATGTTGGAGCAGCAGCGTGCGGTGAACGAGCTGCGCGAGTTCCTCGGCAGGATCTACAACCACGACAGCAAGCTGTCCGGCGACCGCGTCGACCTGTCGCAGTTCAGCGACGCCGAACTGGTGGCGCTGGCGAAGAACCTGACCGACGGCGTGCCGATGGCCACCCCGGTGTTCGACGGCGCGCACGAGGACGAGATCCGCGAGATGCTGAACCTGGCGTACCCGGATGGCGACAAGGACACCGAGCAGCTGGGCTTCAACGCCAGCAAGACGCAGATGCAGCTGTACGACGGCCGCACCGGCGAGGCGTTCGACCGCAAGACCACCGTCGGCTACATGCACTACCTGAAGCTGAACCACCTGGTCGACGACAAGATGCACGCCCGCTCGACCGGCCCGTACTCGCTCGTCACCCAGCAGCCGCTGGGCGGCAAGGCGCAGTTCGGCGGCCAGCGCTTCGGTGAGATGGAAGTCTGGGCGCTGGAAGCCTACGGCGCGGCCTACACCCTGCAGGAAATGCTGACGGTGAAGTCCGACGACGTGCAGGGCCGCAACCAGATGTACAAGAACATCGTCGACGGCGAGCACGAGATGGTCGCGGGCATGCCGGAATCCTTCAACGTGCTGGTGAAGGAAATCCGCTCCCTGGCCATCAACATGGAACTGGAAGACAACTGATCGCGCAGGCGCCGCCGCAGTGATGCGGCGGCGCCGCCGGCAGCGCCCTGACAGCCCATCGACACAGCATTCCTCCTTTCGGAGAACACCATGAAAGACCTGCTCAATCTCTTCAACCAGCAGCGCCAGACGCTGGACTTCGACGCGATCAAGATCGGCCTGGCTTCGCCTGACCTGATCCGCTCCTGGTCCTTCGGCGAGGTGAAGAAGCCGGAAACCATCAATTACCGCACCTTCAAGCCGGAGCGCGACGGCCTGTTCTGCGCCGCCATCTTCGGCCCGGTGAAGGACTACGAGTGCCTGTGCGGCAAGTACAAGCGCATGAAGCACCGCGGCGTCGTGTGCGAGAAGTGCGGCACCGAAGTGACCCTGGCCAAGGTGCGCCGCGAGCGCATGGGCCACATCGACCTGGCCTCGCCGGTCGCCCACATCTGGTTCCTCAAGTCGCTGCCGTCGCGCATCGGCCTGATGCTGGACATGACCCTGCGCGACATCGAGCGCGTGCTGTACTTCGAAGCCTACGTGGTGACCGAGCCGGGCCTGACCGCCCTGGAGCGCCGCCAGCTGCTGACCGAAGAACAGTACCTGCAGGCGCGCCAGGAGCACGGCGACGACTTCGACGCCGCCATGGGCGCCGAGGCCGTGTACGAACTGCTGCGCACCATCGACCTGCAGGCCGAGATGGTGAAGCTGAAGGAGGAAATCGCCTCCACCGGTTCGGAAACCAAGCTCAAGCGTCTGACCAAGCGCATCAAGCTGGTCGAGGCCTTCCTGGAATCGGGCAACCGTCCGGAGTGGATGGTCATGACCGTGCTGCCGGTGCTGCCGCCGGACCTGCGTCCGCTGGTGCCGCTGGACGGCGGACGCTTCGCGACCTCCGACCTGAACGACCTGTACCGCCGCGTCATCAACCGCAACAACCGCCTGCGCCGCCTGCTGGAGCTCAACGCTCCGGACATCATCGTGCGCAACGAAAAGCGCATGCTGCAGGAATCGGTCGACGCGCTGCTGGACAACGGCCGCCGCGGCCGCGCCATCACCGGCACCAACAAGCGCCCGCTCAAGTCGCTGGCCGACATGATCAAGGGCAAGCAGGGCCGCTTCCGCCAGAACCTGCTCGGCAAGCGCGTGGACTACTCCGGCCGCTCGGTGATCACCGTCGGTCCGTACCTGAAGCTGCACCAGTGCGGCCTGCCGAAGAAGATGGCGCTGGAGCTGTTCAAGCCGTTCGTGTTCGCCAAGCTGCAGCGTCGCGGCCTGGCCACCACCATCAAGGCCGCCAAGAAGCTGGTCGAGCGCGAGGAAGGCGAAGTCTGGGACATCCTGGAAGAAGTCATCCGCGAGCACCCGGTGCTGCTGAACCGCGCGCCGACCCTGCACCGCCTCGGCATCCAGGCGTTCGAGCCGCTGCTGATCGAAGGCAAGGCCATCCAGCTGCACCCGCTGGTCTGCACCGCGTTCAACGCCGACTTCGACGGTGACCAGATGGCCGTGCACGTGCCGCTCTCGCTGGAAGCCCAGCTGGAAGCGCGCGCGCTGATGATGTCCACCAACAACATCCTGTCCCCGGCCAACGGCGAGCCGATCATCGTGCCGTCGCAGGACGTGGTGCTGGGCCTGTACTACCTCAGCCGCGCCCTGATCAACAAGAAGGGCGAGGGCATGGTGTTCGCCAACACCAACGAAGTGAAGCGCGCCTACGACAACCGCGTGGTCGAGCTGCATGCCAAGGTCAAGGTGCGCATCACCCAGGTCGAGCGCGACGAGCAGGGCAACAAGGTCCGCAAGGCCTCGATCCAGGACACGACCGTCGGCCGTGCGCTGCTGAGCGAGATCATGCCCGAGGGCCTGCCGTTCGAGCTGTGCAACACCGAGATGACCAAGAAGAACATCTCGCGCCTGATCAACCAGAGCTACCGTCTGCTCGGCCTGAAGGACACCGTGGTGTTCGCCGACAAGCTGATGTACACCGGCTACGCCTACGCGACCCGCGCCGGCGTGTCGATCGGCATCGACGACATGCTGATCCCGGACGAGAAGAAGGGCATCCTGGGCGAAGCCGAGCAGGAAGTGCTGGAAATCCAGGAGCAGTACCAGTCGGGCCTGGTCACCGCCGGCGAGCGCTACAACAAGGTGGTCGACATCTGGTCGCGCACCAACGAGCGCATCGCCAAGGCGATGATGGAAACCATCGGTACCGAGAAGGTCGAGGATTCGGAAGGCAAGATCGTCGACCAGAAGTCGATGAACTCGCTGTACATCATGGCCGACTCGGGCGCGCGTGGCTCGCAGGCGCAGATCCGCCAGCTGGCCGGCATGCGCGGCCTGATGGCCCGCCCGGACGGCTCGATCATCGAGACGCCCATCAAGGCGAACTTCCGCGAAGGCCTGAACGTGCAGGAGTACTTCAACTCCACCCACGGCGCCCGCAAGGGTCTGGCCGATACCGCGCTGAAGACCGCGAACTCGGGTTACCTGACCCGTCGCCTGGTCGACGTGGCGCAGGACGTGGTGATCACCGAGGTCGACTGCGGCACCGTCGAAGGCCTGACCATGACCCCGATCGTGGAAGGCGGCGACGTGGTCGAGCCGCTGAAGGACCGCGTGCTGGGCCGCGTGGTGGCCGAGGACGTGTTCCTGCCGGGCAACGACGAGGATCCGATCGTCACCCGCAACACGCTGCTCGACGAGCAGTGGGTGAACAAGCTGGAAGAAGCTGGCGTGCAGTCGATCAAGGTGCGCTCGACGATCACCTGCGAATCGGCCTTCGGCGTCTGCGGCCGCTGCTACGGCCGCGACCTGGCGCGCGGCCACCTGGTCAACATCGGCGAAGCGGTCGGCGTCATCGCCGCGCAGTCGATCGGCGAGCCGGGTACCCAGCTGACCATGCGTACGTTCCACATCGGTGGCGCGGCGTCGCGTGCGGCGGCGGTGGACAACATCACCGTCAAGACCACCGGCTCGGTCAAGTTCAACAACCTCAAGCACGTCGACCACGCCAACGGTTCGCTGGTGGCGGTGTCGCGTTCGGGCGAAGTGTCGGTGCTCGACGCCCACGGCCGAGAGCGCGAGCGCTACAAGCTGCCGTACGGCGCCACCATCACCGTCAAGGATGGCGCCGAGATCAAGGCCGGCCAGACCGTGGCCAACTGGGATCCGCACAACCACCCGATCGTGTCGGAAGTGGCCGGCTTCATCCGCTTCATCGACTTCATCGACGGCGTCACCGTCATCGAGAAGACCGATGAGCTGACCGGCCTGGCCTCGCGCGAGATCACCGATCCGAAGCGTCGCGGCTCGCAGGCCAAGGACCTGCGTCCGCTGGTCCGCATCGTCGATGGCAAGGGCAACGACCTGACCATCCCGGGCACCGACCTGCCGGCGCAGTACCTGCTGCCGCCGCGTTCGATCGTCAACCTGCAGGACGGCGCTCCGGTGGGCGTGGGCGACGTGGTCGCCAAGATCCCGCAGGAAGCGTCCAAGACCCGCGACATCACCGGTGGTCTGCCGCGCGTGGCCGACCTGTTCGAGGCGCGCAAGCCGAAGGATCCGGCGATCCTGGCCGAGCGTTCGGGCATCATCAGTTTCGGCAAGGACACCAAGGGCAAGCAGCGCCTGATCATCAAGGACACCGATGGTTCCGAGCACGAGGAGCTGATTCCGAAGTACCGCCAGATCATCGTGTTCGAAGGCGAGCACGTCAGCCGCGGCGAAACCATCGTGGACGGCGAGCCGAGCCCGCAGGACATCCTGCGCCTGAAGGGTGTGGAGGAGCTGGCGCGCTACCTGGTCAAGGAAATCCAGGACGTGTACCGCCTGCAGGGCGTGAAGATCAACGACAAGCACATCGAGGTGATCTCCCGCCAGATGCTGCGCAAGGTCGAGATCATCGACCAGGGCGGCAGCAAGTTCCTCAATGGCGAGCAGGCCGAGCGCCAGCGCGTGATCGAGGAGAACGCCAGGCTGGCGTCCCGCAACGAGCTGCCGGCCCGTTTCGAGCCGGTGCTGCTGGGCATCACCAAGGCCTCGCTGGCGACCGAGTCGTTCATTTCGGCCGCGTCGTTCCAGGAAACCACCCGCGTGCTGACCGAGGCTGCCGTGCGCGGCACCGCGGACAACCTGCGCGGCCTGAAGGAAAACGTGATCGTCGGCCGCCTGATTCCGGCGGGTACCGGCCTTGCGTACCACACCAAGCGCCGTCGCGGCGCCTCCGGCCTGACCGAGTCGGAGATCGAGACCCTGGCCGGTACGGCCGCGGTGGTCGAGTCGGAGGTTGCGTCGACCGAAGCTGAACAGGCGGCGGGCGGCGAGGAGTGAGGTAGGTCCGGCTCCGGCCGGGCGCTTTGAAGGGTTGCCGGTCCGTCCGCGGACCGGTGGCCCGACCTGAACGGGGTACATGGAGGCCCCCCTGTAACAGCCCGGGATCAGGGCTGGCCTGGAAAGGGCGCGTTTGACTGCGTTCTGGACGGGTTGCTACAATCGTCTGTCTCGGCAGGCCTGAATTTCGGGCCTGCTTTACATTTTCCGCATCCTTGGCCGTTTTTTACGGCCCCAATCAGAAGAACCTACTGATGGCGACGATCAACCAGCTGGTCCGCAAGCCGCGGCAAGCGACCACCTACAAGAGTGCCTCGCCGGCGCTCGACAAGTGCCCGCAGCGCCGTGGCGTCTGCACCCGTGTCTACACCACCACTCCGAAGAAGCCGAACTCGGCTCTGCGCAAGGTTGCCAAGGTCCGCCTGACCAACCAGGAAGAAGTGATTTCCTACATCGGCGGTGAAGGCCACAACCTGCAGGAGCACTCCGTGGTCCTGATCCGCGGCGGTCGCGTCAAGGACCTGCCGGGTGTGCGTTACCACACCGTTCGTGGCTCGCTCGACGCCGCCGGCGTCGCCAAGCGTCGCCAGGCCCGTTCCAAGTACGGCGCCAAGCGTCCGAAGGCCTAAGGAGAGAGCACTATGTCGCGTAAGGGTAATACTCCGCAGCGTTCCGTCCTGCCCGATCCGAAGCACGGAAGCGAAACCATCGCCCGCTTCATCAACATGGTCATGCAGAGCGGCAAGAAGTCCGTCGCCGAAAAGATCGTGTACGGCGCCATGGACGTGATCGGCGAAAAGAATCCGAATGCCATCGAGCTGGTGCAGAAGGCGCTGGACAACGTGGCTCCGGCCGTCGAAGTGAAGTCCCGCCGCGTCGGCGGCGCCACCTACCAGGTGCCGGTCGAAGTGCGCGCCTCGCGCAAGATGGCCTTGGCGATGCGCTGGCTGATCGAATCGGCCCGCAAGCGTGGCGAGAACTCGATGCCGCGCAAGCTGGCCGCCGAGCTGCTGGACGCCTCGGAAAACCGTGGCGGCGCCATCAAGAAGCGTGAAGAAACCCACCGCATGGCGGAAGCGAACAAGGCGTTCGCGCACTACCGCTGGTGAGTTTGAAGGCCTTGTGAACACAGGCCGGTGACACCATCTGTGTGTCACTTCGCGGTGACAGAATCGCCGCGCCAACCCGAAGGCCGCCGAAAGGCGGCATTCGGCCATTCCGAAATCCGAAAAATCTGAGAGGCTCCCCGTGGCCCGCACCACTCCCATCGAGCGTTACCGCAACTTCGGCATCATGGCCCACATCGATGCCGGCAAGACCACCACGTCCGAGCGCATCCTGTTCTACACCGGCAAGAGCCACAAGCTGGGTGAGGTGCACGATGGCGCCGCCACCATGGACTGGATGGAGCAGGAGCAGGAGCGTGGCATCACGATCCAGTCCGCTGCCACCACCGCGTTCTGGAAGGGCATGGACAAGTCCATGCCGGAGCACCGCTTCAACATCATCGACACCCCCGGGCACGTCGACTTCACCATCGAAGTGGAGCGCTCGCTGCGCGTGCTCGACGGTGCGGTGTTCGTGCTGTGCGCCGTCGGCGGCGTGCAGCCGCAGTCCGAAACCGTGTGGCGCCAGGCCAACAAGTACCACGTGCCGCGCATCGCGTTCGTCAACAAGATGGACCGCACCGGCGCCAACTTCTTCAAGGTCCGCGACCAGCTGAAGGCGCGCCTGGGTGCCGTGCCGGTGCCGATGCAGATCCCGGTGGGCGCCGAGGACAACTTCCAGGGCGTGGTCGACCTGGTGAAGATGAAGGCCATCGCGTGGGACGAGAAGTCCCAGGGCATGAGCTTCGAGTACCGCGACATCCCGGCCGAGCTCCAGGCGCAGGCCGAGGAAGCGCGCGCGTTCATGGTCGAGTCGGCCGCCGAAGCCAGCGAAGAGCTGATGGAGAAGTACCTGGGCGGCGAGGAGCTGACCGAGGACGAGATCTACAACGCCCTGCGTATCCGTACGCTGGCGACCGAGATCGTCCCGATGTTCTGCGGCTCGGCGTTCAAGAACAAGGGCGTGCAGGCCATGCTCGACGGCGTCATCAAGCTGCTGCCGTCGCCGGTCGACGTGCCGGCGGTCAAGGGTACCGACGTCGACGACGAGACCAAGGAGCTGTCGCGCGAATCCAGCGACAAGGCCCCGTTCTCGGCGCTGGCGTTCAAGATCATGACCGACCCGTTCGTGGGTTCGCTGACCTTCTTCCGCGTCTACTCGGGCGTCCTGAATGCCGGCGACCAGGTGCTGAACTCGGTGCGCAACAAGAAGGAGCGCATCGGCCGCATCCTGCAGATGCACTCCAACCAGCGCGACGAGATCAAGGAAGTGCTGGCCGGCGACATCGCCGCGGCGGTGGGCCTGAAGGACGTCACCACCGGTGACACCCTGTGCGCCCTCGACGCCCCGATCGTCCTGGAGCGCATGGCGTTCCCGGAGCCGGTGATCTCGATGGCCGTCGAGCCCAAGACCAAGTCCGACCAGGAAAAGATGGGCATGGCCCTGGGCCGTCTGGCGCAGGAAGACCCGTCGTTCCGCGTCAAGACCGACGAAGAGTCGGGCCAGACGATCATTTCGGGCATGGGCGAGCTGCACCTGGACATCATCGTCGACCGCCTGAAGCGCGAGTTCAACGTCGAAGCCAACGTCGGCAAGCCGCAGGTCGCGTACCGCGAAACCATCCAGGCCGCGGACGTGAAGTCGGACTACAAGCACGCCAAGCAGTCCGGTGGTAAGGGCCAGTATGGTCACGTCGTGATCGAGATGTCCCCGATCACCGCCGAGGACCGCGAGAAGCACGGCGCCGACATCAAGGACGACTTCCTGTTCATCAACGACATCACCGGTGGCGTGATTCCGAAGGAATTCATCCCGTCGGTCGAGAAGGGCCTGCGCGAGACCATCACCAGTGGCCCGCTGGCCGGCTTCCCGGTGGTGGACGTGAAGGTCAAGCTGGTGTTCGGTTCGTACCACGACGTCGACTCCTCGGAAATGGCGTTCAAGCTGGCTTCGTCGATGGCCTTCAAGCAGGGCTTCGCCAAGGCCAAGCCGGTGCTGCTGGAGCCGATCATGAAGGTCGAGATCGTGACCCCGGAGGATTACCAGGGTGACGTGATGGGCGACGTGAGCCGTCGTCGCGGCGTGCTGCAGGGTTCCGATACCAACATCTCGGGCGTTGTCATCAATGCGATGATCCCGCTGGGCGAAATGTTCGGTTACGCCACCCAGCTGCGTTCGATGACCCAGGGTCGCGCCACGTTCTCGATGGAATTCGACCACTACGAGCCGGCGCCGAACAACATCGCCGAAACCGTCATCAAGAAGGCCTGAGCCCCTGGGGCTCAGGTTCTCCCTCAAACTTTCAGCTAATCAAGGAATCGCAAAATGTCCAAGGGTAAGTTCGAACGTACCAAGCCGCACGTCAATGTCGGCACCATCGGCCACGTCGACCATGGCAAGACCACGCTGACCGCCGCGCTGACCAAGATCGGCGCCGAGCGTTTCGGTGGCGAGTTCAAGGACTACTCCTCGATCGACGCCGCGCCGGAAGAGAAGGCGCGCGGCATCACGATCTCGACCGCGCACGTCGAGTACGAATCCGAGACCCGTCACTACGCCCACGTCGACTGCCCGGGCCACGCCGACTACGTCAAGAACATGATCACCGGTGCGGCGCAGATGGACGGCGCGATCCTGGTGTGCTCGGCCGCTGACGGCCCGATGCCGCAGACCCGCGAGCACATCCTGCTGTCGCGTCAGGTCGGCGTGCCGTACATCGTCGTGTTCCTGAACAAGGCCGACATGGTGGACGACGCCGAGCTGCTGGAACTGGTCGAAATGGAAGTGCGCGAGCTGCTGAGCAAGTACGACTTCCCGGGCGACGACACCCCGATCGTGCACGGTTCGGCCCGTCTGGCGCTGGAAGGCGACCAGAGCGACATCGGCGTGCCGGCGATCCTGAAGCTGGTCGAGGCGCTGGACAGCTGGATCCCGACCCCGGAGCGTGATATCGACAAGCCGTTCCTGATGCCGGTGGAAGACGTGTTCTCGATCTCGGGCCGCGGCACCGTGGTGACCGGCCGTATCGAGCGCGGCATCATCAAGGTGGGCGACGAAATCGAAATCGTCGGTATCCGTCCGACCCAGAAGACCACCGTGACCGGCGTGGAAATGTTCCGCAAGCTGCTGGACCAGGGCCAGGCGGGCGACAACGCGGGCCTGCTGCTGCGCGGCACCAAGCGTGACGACGTTGAGCGCGGCCAGGTGCTGGCCAAGCCGGGTTCGATCACCCCGCACACCGAGTTCGAGGCTGAGGTGTACGTACTGTCCAAGGACGAAGGTGGCCGTCACACCCCGTTCTTCAAGGGCTACCGTCCGCAGTTCTACTTCCGTACCACCGACATCACCGGCGCCGTGCAGCTGCCGGAGGGCGTGGAGATGGTGATGCCGGGTGACAACGTGAAGATGTCCGTCACCCTGATCAACCCGGTGGCGATGGACGAAGGCCTGCGCTTCGCGATCCGCGAAGGCGGCCGTACCGTCGGCGCCGGCGTGGTCGCCAAGATCACCAAGTAATCGCGTTTTCCCCGTTCGCGGGGAGCGTGGAAAAAGGGCGGCCTCCGGGCCGCCCTTTTTTTTGTTGCCGCCATGGGTGGTGGCAACTCTTCGGGCTGTCGGCAAACGGTGCCGGAAAACGCTCCCCGAGGTTTCTTGTTGCCGCCTTCCGGGGAAGCAGGGCGCCTGGTGGTCGGTGCCGCGGCTACCTTGTGCCCGCTTCCGGCGAGTCCGTCGTTGTCGTCATCCGCGCCCGGCCTTCACTGCGGCGCCGTGATGACCGGGCGGTCGGAGGCGTCAGCCGTCGAACGGGCGCGCGCCCAGCGTTTCGACCACATGGTCGACGAAGCAGGTGATGCGCGCGGCCAGCGCGGTGTTGCGGTAGTAGACCGCGTTGACCGGCTGGCGCACGTCCAGCGTCTGCGCCGGGAACAGCGGCACCAGCCGGCCCTGCTCGCGGTCGGTGCGGGTCATGAAGTCGGACAGGCAGACGATGCCCTGGCCGGCCAGGGCCAGGTGGCGCAGCGTCTCGCCGCTGGAGGCGGCGATCGTCGGCTGGATGCGCACGACGTTGCCGGCCGCATCGCGCAGCGGCCACTCGTTGAGGGATTCGGGCTGGGTGAAGCCCAGCAGCGCATGCCGGGCCAGCTCGCCCGGCACGACCGGCGTGCCGTGGCGTTCGAGATAGGCCGGACTGGCCAGTACCCGCACGTGGCTGCCGCCCACCGGGCGCGCGTGCAGGGTGGAGTCCTTCAGTGCGCCGATGCGGAAGGCGACGTCGGTGCGCTTCTCGATCAGGTCGATGATGCCCTCGTTCGAGTTCAGCTCCAGCTCGACCTCGGGATAGCGCTCGCGGAAACCGGCCACCAGCGGCACCAGCACGTGCAGCATGAAGGGCGTGGCCGCATCGACCCGCAGCCGGCCCGCGGGCCGCATGCGCCGTGCCGCCATCTGTTCCTCGGCCTCGTCCACCGAGGCGAGGATGGCGCGTGCGTGCTGCAGGAAGGCGGCGCCTTCCTCGGTGAGCTCCAGGCGCCGCGTCGTGCGCCGCAGCAGGGTGGTCTGCAGCTTTTCCTCCAGCCGTCCGAGCGTGCGGCTGGTGGCCGAGATCGTCAGTCCCAGCAGTTCCGAGGCGGCGGTGATCGAGCCGGCGTCCACCACGGCCACGAACGCCTGCAGTTCATCAAGGGTGGTTTTCATTATTGATCCTGAGTCAAATGAATTTGGTGGATATGGGGCTTAATCCGCAAATATTAGCCGGGCACACTGCGCGCCATGAAATCTTCCAACGCCCTGCTCGCCCTCGCCATCGGTGCCTTCGCCATCGGCACCACTGAATTCACCCCGATGGGACTGCTGCCCGTGATTGCCGATGGCGTGCAGGTCAGCATCCCCAGCGCCGGCATGCTGGTCTCCGCCTATGCGGTCGGCGTCATGGCCGGTGCGCCGGTGATGACCCTGCTGTTCAGTCGCTTCGGCAAACGCGCGGCACTGATGTGGCTGATGGTGCTGTTCACCGTCGGCAACCTGCTGTCCGCGTTCGCGCCCGGCTATACGACCCTGCTGCTGTCGCGCCTGGTCACCAGCCTCAACCACGGCGCCTTCTTCGGCATCGGCGCGGTGGTCGCCGCCAGTGTCGTGCCGAAGGACAGGCAGGCCAGCGCCATCGCCACCATGTTCATGGGCCTGACCATCGCCAACATCGGCGGAGTGCCGGCGGCGACCTGGATCGGCCAGCAAGTGGGCTGGCGCCTGGCTTTCGGCGGCACCGCCGTGCTCGGCCTGGTCACCATCGCCGCGCTGTGGCTGGCGCTGCCCAAGGGCGAGCCGGGCACGCGTCCGGACGTGCGCCGCGAGCTCAAGGTGCTGGCCCGCCCCGAGGTGCTGCTGGCGATGGGCACCACGGTGCTCGGCGCCGGCGCGATGTTCGCGCTGTACACCTACGTGGCGCCGGTGCTGGCGGAAATCACCCACGCCAGCCCGGGGTTCGTGGCCTTCGCGCTGGTGCTGATCGGCATCGGCTTCACGCTGGGCAACAGCATCGGCGGCCGCCTGGCCGACTGGTCGCTGGACGGCGCGACCACGCTGATCCTCGGCGCGCTCGCGGTGGTCATGGCGGTGCTGCCGCTGGTGATGACCACCCACGTCGGCGCGGCGATCGGCCTGGTGGTCTGGGGCGCGGCCGCCTTCGGCATCGTGCCGCCGGTGCAGATGCGGGTCATGCAGGCCGCCGCGCAGGCACCGGGCCTGGCCTCGTCGGTCAATGTCGGTGCGTTCAACCTTGGCAATGCGGTCGGTGCCGCCCTCGGTGGCGCCGTCATCGGCCAGGGGCTGGGTTACGCCGCCGTGCCGCTGGCGGGTGCCGCGCTGGCCGCGGGCGGCCTGGGCCTTGTCTGGCTGGGCAATGCCGGCCGCCGCCGCGTGGCGCAGGGCGCCTGAGCCGCTGCTCCGTCCGCGACGGGCAACTCATTTTTTTCCTCCAGGAGTCATTCCATGAGCATTCCTTCCTTCGGCCTGGGCACCTTCCGCCTTACCGGCCAGGCCGTCATCGATTCGGTGAAATCCGCGCTCGAACTGGGCTACCGCGCCATCGACACCGCGCAGATCTACGGCAACGAGGCCGACATCGGCCAGGCCATCGCCGAAAGCGGCGTGCCGCGTGCGGACCTATTCCTCACCACCAAGATCTGGGTCGACAACTACGCCGCCGACAAGCTGGTCCCGAGCCTGCGCGAGAGCCTGGCCAGGCTGCGCACCGATCATGTGGACCTGACCCTGATCCACTGGCCGGCCCCCGGCAACGGCGTCGAGCTGGCCGACTACATGGCCGCGCTGGCCGAAGCCAAGCGGCTGGGCCTGACCCGCCAGATCGGCGTATCCAACTTCAACATCGAACTGACCCGGCAGGCCATCGCCGCGGTCGGTGCAGGTGAAATCGCGACCAACCAGGTCGAACTCAGCCCCTACCTGCAGAACGGCAGGCTCACCGCGTTCCTCGAGGAACAGGGCATCGCCGTCACCTCCTACATGACCCTGGCCTACGGCAAGGTGCTCAAGGACCCGGTGCTGGCCGACATCGCCGCCAGGCACGACGCCACCGTGGCGCAGGTCGCCCTGGCTTGGGCGATGCAGCTCGGCTATGCGGTGATTCCGTCCTCGACCCGGCGCGAGAACCTGGCCAGCAACCTGCTAGCCCGCGGCCTGAAGCTGGACGCCGAAGACATGGCGCGCATCGCCGCGCTCGAGCGCAATGGCCGCGAAGTCAACCCGGAAGGCCTGGCGCCGGCCTGGGACTGATCACCGCTGCTGGTGGGAGGGGCGGCGGACAGGCGTGTGGCCGCCGGCCGCCAAGCTGGTGCGGCGCCACATGGGGATTCGCGCGACGTGTGGTCGGGGCCGGTTGCCATGTTCGCCAGGAGACTTGCCATGCGCTCGCTGGCATGTGTGCAATGCGGTATCTGGCGCTTCCATGGGAGCGATGCGTGGAAAGCGCTCCGGTTTGCTCGGACGACGGCAGGGGACTGCTGGGCTGTCGCCGGATGCCATTGCATCTTCATTGACTGCTGGCGGCCGCGGCGGTCAGCGACAGCCCGCGCTTCCGGATCTTCATCGACACCTTGGCGGATAACGCGTTCCGCATGGCGGAAAACGCTCCCCACTCCTCTCTTGTATCCATGAGCCGCGCAGGCGCGCGCACCGGCCACGCCGCCGCCATGACCTTCGCTACGTGAAGGGCAGGGCGGATGCGCCTAAGGTGCGTGCGATGGCCGGGCCGGCAGGACAAACGCGAGGAGAAGACGGGATGTTGCGAGTAACGGGACAAGGGCGGCGCAGGGCGGCACTGGCAGTGGCGCTGGCCGCGTTCGCCGCGGTGGCGCAGGCGGCGGCGCCGTCGCCGAAGGAACACTTCGGTTTCACCATTGGCGACGATTACATGCTCGCCAACTACACCCAGACCGAAGCCTATTTCCGCAAGGTCGCGGCCAGCTCCGACCGTTTCCGCCTCGTCGAACTGGGCAAAACCTCGGAAGGCCGCCCGCAATTGATGCTGATCGCGTCCTCGCCGGCCAACCTGGCGAAGCTGGACGAGTACCGCGGCATCTCCGAGCGCCTGGCACGGGCGCGCGACGACGAAGCGGTTGCGCGCCGGCTGGCCGGGCAGGGCAAGGCGGTGGTGTGGATCGACGGCGGCCTGCACGCCAATGAGACCGTCGGCGCGCACCAGCTGATCGAGACCGTCTGGCAGCTGGCCAGCCGCGACGACGCCGAGACCCGGCGCATCCTCGACGACACCATCGTGCTGCTGGTCCACGCCAACCCGGACGGGCAGGAGCTGTATTCGGACTGGTACATGCGCGAACCGGTACCGGCCAGGCGCGTGCTCGACAAGCCGCCACGCCTGTACCAGAAGTACGCCGGGCACGACAACAACCGCGACTTCTACATGGCCGCGCTGCAGGAGACGCGCAACCTCAACCTGGCCATGTACACGCGCTGGTACCCGCAGATCGTCTACAACCACCACCAGACCTCGCCCAAGGGCACGGTCATCGTGATCCCGCCGTACCGCGATCCCTACAACTACAACATCGACGCGATGATCCCGGTCGGGCTGGAGTCGCTGGGCTCGACGATGAACCTGCGCTTCCTGCAGGAGAACAAGCCCGGTGCGGTGTCCAAGGGCGGCAGCGTGTATTCCACCTGGTGGAACGGCGGCCTGCGCACCATGCCGTACTTCCACAACATGCTGGGCGTGCTGACCGAGATCACCGGCAACCCGACGCCGATGCAGATCCCGTTCCTGCCGGACCGGCAGCTGCCGGACAGCAACCTGCCGGCGCCGGTGCCGGCGCAGACCTGGCATTTCCGCCAGTCCATCGACTACAGCCTGACCGCCAACTGGGCGCTGCTGGACTACGCCTCGCGCAACCGCGAGCAGTTGCTGTGGAACATCTACCGCATGGGCCGCAATTCCATCGAGCGCGGCAGCCGTGACAGCTGGACGGCCAGCCCGAGCGCGCTGGCCAGGGCGCGCGAGGCCGCCGGCAAGGACGGCAAGCCGGCCGCGGAGCTGGACGCGGCGCAGGTGAAGGCGCTGCTGCGGCGCCCGGAGCAGCGCGACCCGCGCGGCTACATCATCCCCGCCGACCAGGCGGATTTCCCGACCGCGACCGCCTTCGTCAACGCGCTGCAGCTGGCCGGCGTCGAGGTCGAGCGCGCCACCCGGCCGTTCGCGGCGGGCGGCCGCAGGTACCCGGCCGGTTCGTTCGTGGTCAAGGCCGACCAGGCGTTCCGGCCGCACGTGCTGGACATGTTCGAGCCGCAGGACCACCCGCACGACTTCGAATACGCGGGCGGTCCGCCGATCGCGCCCTACGACTCGGCCGGCTGGACGCTGGCCTTCCAGATGGGCGTGGCGTTCGACCGCGTGCTGGAGGGCTTCGACGGTCCGTTCGAGGCGCTCCCGGCCGGGCAGTTGCAGGTGCCGGCCGACGCGCCGGTGCCGGCTTCGGCCAATGGTTACCTGCTGGATGCGCGCGCCAACAACAGCGTGATCGCGGTCAACCGCCTGCTGAAGGCGGGCGTACCGGTGCGGCGCCTGCAGGACCGCGACGGCGCCTTCTTCGTGCCGTCGGCCGCGCCCGACGCATTGGCCGCCGCCCTGCGCGGGACCGGCGTGCGGGCGGCTGCCGCCGGTCGCCGCGTCGAGGGCGGCGTGCCGGTGAAGGCGCCGCGGATCGCGCTGTGGGACCACTACGGCGGTTCCATGGTTTCGGGCTGGACCCGGCTGGTCCTGGACAGCTTCGGTTTCGACTATGAAGTGGTGTACCCGCGGCAGATCCTCGACGGCGACCTGCGCAGCCGCTTCGACGTGCTGATCCTGCCCAGCGGCGCGCTGCCGCTGCCCAAGGCGCTGGCCATCGAGGGCAAGGCCGGGCGCACGCCGGCTTCGCCGGACCCGGCCACCATCCCGGCCGAGTTCCGCCCGATGCTCGGCGAACTGGAGGGCGAGGCCGCGGTCGCCGCGCTGCGCCGGTTCCTGCAGGCCGGTGGCCATGTCGTGGCCACCGGCTCGTCCAGCGGGCTGGCGCTGCAGCTGGGCCTGCCGCTGCGCAGCCACCTGCAGGCGCCCGGCGCCGACGGCCAGCCGCGGGCCTTGAGCCAGCGCGAGTACTACATCCCCGGCAGCGTGCTGCAGGTGGCGGTGGACAAGTCGCGCCCGCTCAACTGGGGCCTGCCGCAGCGCCTGGACGTGTACTTCTCCGATGGCCGCTGGGACAATGCGCCGGTGTTCGACCTGCCGGCCGGCCGCGACGACATCCGCCCGCTGCTGCGTTTCGACTCGGCCACGCCGCTGCGCAGTGGCTGGGCCTGGGGCCAGGAGCACCTGCAGGGCGGGGTGCTGGCCGCCGAGGCCGATGTCGGCGCTGGCCGGCTGACCTTCTTCGGCACGGACATCACCTTCCGCTCGCAGACCCACGGCTCGTTCAAGCTGCTGTTCAACAGCCTGCTGCAGGCCGGCACTCCCGCCGAATGAGGCGTCAGGACGGGAGCGCGGCCCGGCCGCCTCCCGTCCAGGCATGCCGGCAGCTGAAGCGCAGGAGGCGGGGCGTACCCGGTACTTGCAAAGCCCCGGGAATGCTGACAGAATGCACGACCACTCGCGGGACTCATGCATGCATGGGCTTCGCAACCAGCGAAATGAAGGGCAGGACGCGCTTCGTATTCGCCAGACTAAGGACAGGTCGCGTGGGTCGCTCCAGGGCATCGGGGCGCTTTCTGCGCGTTTGTTTGTGTCTGGGGCGGGCCGGGAAACCGGGCCGCCTTGCTGTTTTGAAGGGATTCGCGCGACGGCCGGGTGGCATGGCCGCGCATTCATGGGGTCCGGTACACAAGAGGCCGGGCCTGTCGCTCTTTAGACCTATAGGAACACCGTCATGGCGGACCAAAAGATCCGGATTCGGCTGAAGGCGTTCGATCATCGCTTGATCGACCGCTCGGCCAGCGAGATCGTTGAAACGGCCAAGCGGACCGGCGCGCAAGTGCGTGGCCCGATCCCGCTGCCGACCAAGATCGAACGTTACACCGTTCTGGTTTCCCCGCACGTCGACAAGGACGCGCGTGACCAGTACGAGACCCGCACGCACAAGCGCGTGCTCGACATCGTCGACCCCAACGACAAGACCGTGGACGCGCTGATGAAGCTCGAACTGGCTGCCGGCGTCGACGTTCAGATCAAGCTGACCTGAGGACTACGACCATGACGAAGAAGTATTCGTTGGGCTTCGTGGGCCGCAAGGCCGGCATGAGCCGCGTTTTTACCGATGATGGCCTGTCCATCCCGGTGACCCTGATCGAAGCCACCCCGAACCGCATCGCGCAGATCAAGACCGTCGAAACCGACGGCTACAGCGCCGTGCAGGTGACCGTCGGCGCCCGTCGCGCCGCCCTGGTGAACAAGCCGGAAGCCGGCCACTTCGCCAAGGCCAAGGTCGAAGCCGGCCGTGGCCTGTGGGAATTCCGCGTCGAGGACGCCCAGATCGGCGATTACGCCGTCGGTGGCGAAGTCAAGGCGGATATCTTCGAGGTCGGCCAGATCGTCGACGTCCAGGGTGTCACCAAGGGCAAGGGCTTCCAGGGCACCATCAAGCGCTACAACTTCACCATGGGTGACGCCACCCACGGTAACTCGCTGTCGCATCGCGCGCCGGGTTCGTTGGGCCAGCGCCAGACCCCGGGTCGCGTTTTCCCGGGCAAGAAGATGGCCGGCCACATGGGTGCCGTGCAGCAGAGCACGCAGAACCTGGAAGTGGTCAAGGTCGACGTCGAGCGCGGTCTGATCGCCGTTCGTGGTGCCGTTCCGGGTGCTGCCGGTGGCGACGTGATCGTGCGTCCGGCGAGCAAGGCATAAGGAGAGATGACGATGGAACTCGTTATCACGGGTAGCAACAACAAGGTCTCGGTCTCCGAAGCCGTGTTCGGCCGCGATTTCAGCGAAGATCTGGTCCACCAGGTCGTCGTTGCCTACCGCAACGCCGCTCGCGCCGGTACCAAGGCACAGAAGACGCGCTCTGAAGTGGCCGGCACCACCAAGAAGTCGAAGAAGCAGAAGGGTGGTGGCGCTCGCCACGGTGCCCTGACCGCTCCGATCTTCGTCGGCGGTGGCGTCACCTTCGCGGCCAAGCCGCGCAGCTTCGAGCAGAAGGTCAACCGCAAGCAGTATCGCGCCGCCATGTGCGCCATCCTGTCCGAGCTGAACCGCCAGGGTCGCATCAAGGTCGTCGAGGCCTTCGACGTCGACGCCGTCAAGACCAAGGGTCTGGTGGAAAAGCTGGCCGGTCTGGAAGTGGGCAAGCGCCCGCTGATCGTGACCGAGGACGCTTCCGAATCGCTGTACCTGTCGGCCCGCAATCTGCCCTACGTGCAGGTGCGTGACGTGCAGGGTCTGGATCCGGTCGCGCTGGTCGGTGCCGACACGGTCGTCATCACCGCCGATGCGGTCAAGAAGGTCGAGGAGTGGCTGGCATGAGCAGCAACGAAAAAATCTTCAGCGTGCTGCGCGCTCCGCGAGTCTCCGAAAAGACCGCGCGCCTGCAGGAACTCTCCAACCAGTACGTCTTCGAAGTCTCGAACGAAGCAACCAAGGCCGATGTGAAGGCCGCGGTCGAGCAGCTGTTCGACGTCAAGGTCGAGGCCGTCAACGTGGTCAACGTCAAGGGCAAGAGCAAGTCCTTCCGTAACCGCGCTGGCCGTCGCGGCGATTGGCGCAAGGCGTACGTGCGTCTGGCCGATGGCCAGTCCATCGATGTAACGGCCAAGGCCTGAGGTACATCCCATGCCATTGATGAAATTCAAGCCCACCTCCGCAGGCCGTCGTTCGGCCCTGCGCGTGGTCACGCCCGATCTGCACAAGGGCGCACCGCACGCGGCGCTGGTGGAGTCGCAGAGCAAGTCCGGTGGTCGCAACCACCACGGCCGCATCACCACCCGTCACGTGGGCGGTGGCCACAAGCAGCACTACCGCATCATCGACTTCAAGCGCAACAAGGAAGGCATTCCGGCGCGCGTGGAACGCATCGAGTACGATCCGAACCGCACCGCCCACATCGCCCTGCTGTGCTACGTCGACGGTGAGCGCCGCTACATCATCGCCCCGAAGGGCCTGAAGGCGGGTGACCAGGTCATCTCCGGCGCGCATGCGCCGATCAAGACCGGCAACACCCTGCCGCTGCGCAACATCCCGGTCGGTACCACCATCCACGGCATCGAGCTGAAGCCGGGCAAGGGTGCCCAGATCGCCCGCGCCGCCGGTGCTTCGGTGCAGCTGGTTGCCCGCGAAGGCATCTACGCCACCCTGCGCCTGCGCTCGGGTGAAATGCGCAAGGTGCCGGTCGAGTGCCGCGCCACCATCGGCGAAGTCGGCAACGACGAGCACAACCTGGAGAAGCTGGGCAAGGCCGGCGCCAAGCGTTGGCGCGGTGTCCGCCCGACCGTCCGCGGTGCCGCCATGAACCCGGTGGACCACCCGCACGGTGGTGGTGAGGCCAAGGCCGGCCAGGGTAACCCGCATCCGGTCACCCCGTGGGGTGTCCCGACCAAGGGCTACAAGACGCGCCATAACAAGCGCACCCAGCAGTTCATCGTCCGCGATCGTAGGGGCTAATCGACCATGGCACGTTCACTCAAGAAGGGCCCGTTCGTCGATCACCACCTCGTCAAGAAGGTGGAGGCCGCTGCGGGCAGCAAGAAGCCGATCAAGACCTGGTCGCGCCGTTCGATGATCCTGCCGGAAATGGTAGGCATCACCATCGCCGTGCATAACGGCAAGAACCACGTCCCGGTTCTCGTCAACGAGAACATGGTCGGCCACAAGCTCGGCGAATTCGCCATCACCCGGACCTTCAAGGGTCACGGTGCTGACAAGAAGTCGGGCAAGTAAGGAGAGATGACGATGGAAGCGAAAGCAATCCTGCGCACCGCGCGCATCTCCCCGCAGAAGGCCCGTCTGGTCGCTGACCAGGTGCGCGGCCTTCCGGCCGAGCGTGCGGTCAACCTGCTGAAGTTCTCGGACAAGAAGGCTGCCGCCCTCATCAAGAAGGTGGTGGAGTCGGCCATCGCGAACGCCGAGAACAACCAGGGCGCCGACGTCGATGAGCTGAAGGTCAAGACCATCATGGTTGATGAAGGTCCGAGCCTGAAGCGCTTCATGGCCCGCGCCAAGGGCCGCGGCACGCGCATTCTCAAGCGCACCAGCCACATCACCGTGGTCGTGGGCGAGGGCAAATAACGATGGGTCACAAAGTTCATCCGATTGGTATCCGCCTGGGCATCGCCAAGGACTGGAACTCCAAGTGGTACGCCAACAAGGCCGAGTTCGCCAGCTACCTGGCGGCCGACCTGAAGGTCCGCGAGATGCTTCGCAAGAAGCTTGCGCAGGCCGGTATCTCCAAGATCCTGATCGAGCGTCCGGCCAAGACCGCGCGCGTGACGATCCACACCGCCCGTCCGGGCGTGGTGATCGGCAAGCGTGGTGAGGACATCGAGAAGCTGCGCAAGGAAGTGAGCGAAGTGATGGGCGTCCCGGCGCACATCAACGTCACCGAAGTGCGCAAGCCGGAGCTGGACGCGCAGCTGGTCGCCGAGTCGATCGCGCAGCAGCTGGAGCGTCGCATCATGTTCCGCCGCGCGATGAAGCGTGCGGTCGGCAACGCGATGCGCCTGGGTGCCCTGGGCATCAAGGTCAACGTGGCTGGCCGCTTGAACGGCGCTGAAATCGCCCGTTCGGAGTGGTACCGCGAAGGCCGCGTGCCGCTGCACACCCTGCGCGCCGACATCGACTACGGTTTCGCTGAGGCCAGCACCACCTACGGCATCATCGGCATCAAGGTCTGGATCTACAAGGGCGAAGTCTTCGATTTCTCCCAGGTTGGCCAGGAAAAGCAGGACGACAGCCCGCGCGGCGATCGCAACGATCGTGGCGACCGTGCCGACCGTCCGTCGCGCCCGGCTCGTGAAGCGAGGTAACGGCAATGTTGCAACCCAAGCGAACCAAATACCGCAAGATGTTCAAGGGCCGCAACGACGGCCTGAGCTGGAGCGCCAATGCCGTCAGCTTCGGTGAGTACGGCCTGAAGGCCACCGCTCACGGTCAGCTGACCGCGCGCCAGATCGAAGCGGCCCGTCGTTCGATCAGCCGTTACGTCAAGCGTGGCGGCAAGATGTGGATCCGCGTTTTCCCGGACAAGCCCATCACCAAGAAGCCCATCGAAGTCCGAATGGGCGCCGGTAAGGGCGGCGTGGAGTACTGGGTCGCCCAGATCCAGCCGGGCCGCATGATCTATGAAATCGAGGGTGTTTCCGAGGAAGTGGCACGCGAGGCGTTCCGCCTGGCATCGGCCAAGCTCTCGGTCACCACCACTTTCGTGACCCGGACGGTGCGCTGATGGACATCAAACAACTCCGCGAGAAGTCGGCTGACGAACTCAAGGCCCACCTGGTCGACCTGCGCAAGGAGCAGTTCTCGCTCCGCATGCAGGCCGCCACCGGCCAGCTGCCGAAGACCCACGAAACCCGCCGGGTGCGCCGCGAGATCGCTCGCGTCAAGCACCTGATCGGCAGCACGAAGTAAGGATGGCTGCGATGAGCGAAAATACTGAAAGCAAGACGCTGCGCACGGTCGAAGGCCGTGTCGTCAGCAACAAGATGGACAAGACGGTCACCGTGCTGGTGGAGCGCCAGGTCAAGCACGCCCTGTACGGCAAGTACATCAAGCGTTCGACCAAGCTGCACGCTCACGACGCCGAGAACACCTGCAACGAAGGTGATTTCGTGCGTGTGACCGAAATTGCGCCGCTGTCCAAGACCAAGAACTGGCGGGTGGTGGAAGTCATCACCCGCGCAGCGAAATAAGGAGCCTGAATCATGATTCAGATGCAGAGCTACCTCGACGTCGCTGACAACTCCGGTGCCAAGGAAGTGATGTGCATCAAGGTGTTGGGCGGCTCGAAGCGCCGTTATGCCCACATCGGCGACATCATCAAGGTCACCGTGAAGGACGCGATCCCGCGCGGCAAGGTCAAGAAGGGCGAAGTGTACGACGCCGTCGTGGTGCGTACCCGCAAGGGTGTGCGTCGCGCCGACGGTTCGCTGATCCGTTTCGACGGCAACGCCGCCGTCCTGCTGAACAACAAGCAGGAGCCGATCGGCACCCGCATCTTCGGGCCGGTGACCCGTGAACTTCGTTCCGAGAAGTTCATGAAGATCGTCTCGCTCGCTCCCGAAGTGCTGTGAGCGACAGGAGATAATCATGGCTAACCGTATCAAGAAGGGCGACCAGGTCGTCGTCAACACCGGCAAGGACAAGGGCAAGCAGGGCGAAGTCGTCCGCGTCGACGGCGACCGCGTGGTCGTCGCCAACGTGAACATCGTCAAGCGCCACACCAAGCCGAACCCGCAGGCAGGCGTTGCCGGCGGCGTGGTCGAGCGTGAAGCTTCGATCCATATCTCCAACGTCAATGTCCTGAACCCGGCTTCGGGCAAGGGCGAGCGCGTTGGCTTCAAGGTGCTGGAGGATGGACGCAAACTGCGTGTGTTCCGCTCCAGCGGTGAGGCGATTGACGCCTGAGGAATGAGCTGATGACTTCCCGTCTCGAAAAAATCTACAAGGAAGAAGTGGTGCCGGCGCTGATGAAGCAGTTCGGCTACACCAATCCGATGGAAGTGCCGAAGCTGGTCAAGATCACCGTCAACATGGGCGTCGGCGAAGCCGCGACCAACAAGAAGGTGCTCGAGAACGCCGTGGCCGACATGACCAAGATCACCGGCCAGAAGCCGGTGGTCACCAAGTCGCGCATCTCGGTGGCCTCGTTCAAGATCCGCGACGGCTGGCCGATCGGCTGCAAGGTCACCCTGCGCCGCAACACCATGTTCGAATTCCTGGATCGCCTGATCAACATCTCGCTGCCGCGCGTGCGTGACTTCCGCGGCGTGTCGGGTCGTTCGTTCGACGGTCGCGGCAACTACAACATGGGCGTGAAGGAACAGATCATCTTCCCGGAAATCGACTTCGACGCCGTCGATGCGATCCGTGGCATGGATATCGCCATCACCACCACCGCCAAGACCGATGCGGAAGCGAAGGCGCTGCTGGCAGCGTTCAAGTTCCCGTTCCGTAACTGATCCGTCGAGGAAACCGAAATGGCAAAGACCTCCATGGTCAACCGCGACATCAAGCGGGAAAAGCTGGCCAAGAAGTACGCCGACAAGCGTGCTGCTCTGAAGAAGATCGTGTCCTCGCAGGACGCGAGCTACGAGGAGAAGATCGAGGCTGCGGCCAAGCTGTCCAAGCTGCCGCGCGACTCGTCGCCGAGCCGCCAGCGCAACCGCTGCGAACTGTCGGGCCGCCCGCGTGGCGTGTACCGCAAGTTCGGCCTGGGCCGCAACAAGCTGCGCGAAGCCACCATGCGTGGCGACGTGCCGGGCCTGCGCAAGGCCAGCTGGTAAGAAACCTCCGCGCCGGGCCGCAAGGCCCGGCCGGCGGGCCGGAAGGGCAACCTGCCGGCAAGACGAAGAGTCCGACGCAAGTCGGACTTTTTGTCGTATACTCCCGCGTCTTGCCCGGCCGAAAGTGCGGGTGACGTTGGAAAAGGGCCCCGGCCCCTCCCGGGAAAACTCGAGATTTTCGCGAAAGCGGATATCGGTGCACTCAAAGGTATACACATGAGCATGACTGATCCCATCGCCGACCTGCTGGTCCGCATCAAGAATGCGGCCGCGGTTGGCAAGCAGACGGTGAAAGCGCCGTCGTCCAAGATCAAGGTGGCGATTGCCCAGGTCCTGAAGGACGAGGGTTACATCGCCGACCTGCGCGTCAACCAGCTGGAAAACAACAAGGCCGAGCTGGAAATCGTCCTGAAGTACTTCGAGGGCAAGCCGGTCATCGCGACCCTGAAGCGCTTCTCGCGTTCGGGCCTGCGCCAGTACCGCGGCAAGAGCGAGCTGCCGAAGGTCCTCAACGGCCTGGGCATCGCCATCATTTCCACTTCCAAGGGCATCATGACCGATGCGCAGGCGCGCCAGCAGGGCGTCGGCGGTGAAGTCCTGTGCTTCGTGGCCTAAGCGAGAAGGAGTAGACCATGTCCCGCGTAGCCAAGAAGCCGATCAACCTGCCCAAGGGCGTTGAACTGAACATCCAGCCGGAATCCGTGAGCGTGAAGGGCCCGAAGGGCACCCTGTCGCTGAACAAGGCCGCTGGCGTTGAAATCACCATCGACAACGGCGTTGCCACGCTGAACCCGAAGGACCCGTCCTTCGATGCGCTCACCGGCACCGTCCGCGCGATCCTGGCCAACATGGTCAAGGGCGTGTCCGAAGGCTTCGAGAAGAAGCTGGAGCTGGTGGGCGTGGGTTACCGCGCCGCCATGCAGGGCAAGGACCTGAACCTGTCGCTGGGCTTCTCGCACCCCGTCGTGTTCGTGGCGCCGGAAGGCATCACCCTGGCCACCCCGACGCAGACGGAAATCGTCGTGCAGGGCGCGGACAAGCAGGTGGTCGGTGAAGTCGCCGCCAAGATCCGTGGCTACCGCCCGCCGGAGCCCTACAAGGGCAAGGGCGTGAAGTACGCCGGTGAGAACATCATTCGCAAGGAAGCCAAGAAGGCCTAATTCCTAGGTTTTCAGCTTTCGAGGATAAAGATCATGAACAAGAACATCGCTCGCCTGCGTCGCGCCAAGTCGACCCGTTCGCACATCCGCACCCTGGGCGTGCCGCGCCTGTCGGTGCTGCGTACCGGCCAGCACCTGTACGCGCAGGTCTTCACCGCCGACGGCTCGAAGGTGCTGGCTGCCGCCAACACCACCCAGGCCGACGTCAAGGACGGCCTGAAGAACGGCAAGAACGCCGATGCCGCCGCCAAGGTGGGCCGCATCGTTGCCGAGCGCGCCAAGGCCGCCGGCGTCGAGAAGGTCGCCTTCGATCGTTCGGGCTACCGCTACCACGGCCGCATCAAGGCCCTGGCGGATGCCGCGCGCGAGGCCGGCCTGCAGTTCTAAGGCACAAGGGCAGGAGGCTTCGGCTTCCTGCCCGCCTGCTCGCCGGCCTGAGTGAGGCCGGACGGCGCCGCTCTTCTGCAGCGGCCCACCGGAACGACGCATCACTTCACAACCATAAGCGGCCCCGAGCCGTACATACCCAACAACCAAGGAATCAACATGGCAGAAGAGCGTCAGCAGCGGGGTCGCGATCGCGACCGTAACCGCGAAGAGAAGATCGACGACGGCATGATCGAAAAGCTGGTCGCGGTCAACCGCGTCAGCAAGACCGTCAAGGGCGGTCGCCAGTTCACCTTCACCGCCCTGACCGTGGTCGGCGACGGCGAAGGCAAGGTCGGTTTCGGCTATGGCAAGGCGCGCGAAGTGCCGGTCGCCATCCAGAAGTCGATGGAACAGGCCCGCAAGAACCTGGTCAGCGTGGACCTGCACAACGGCACCCTGTGGCACACCGTCAAGGACGGCCACGGCGCGGCCCGCGTGTTCATGCAGCCGGCTTCGGAAGGTACCGGCGTGATCGCCGGCGGTGCCATGCGCGCCGTGCTGGAAGCCGTTGGCGTGAAGAACGTGCTGGCCAAGGCCACCGGTTCGCGCAACCCGATCAACCTGGTGCGCGCCACCGTGAAGGGTCTGGCGGGCATGCAGTCGCCGGCCCGCATCGCGGCCAAGCGCGGCAAGAAGGTGGAGGAACTCAACCATGGCTAATGAGTCCAACAAGACCGTGAAGGTGCGCCTGGTGCGCGGCCTGCGTGGAACCCAGTCGCGTCACCGCCTGTCGGTGCGTGCCCTGGGCCTGAACAAGCTCAACGATGTGCGTGAACTGAAGGACAGCCCGCAGGTTCGCGGCCTGATCAACAAGGTTCAGTACCTCGTCCAGGTTGAGGAGTAATCGACCATGACTCTGCGTCTCAATGAACTGAGCCCGGCACCGGGCGCCCGCACCGAGCGCACCCGCGTCGGCCGCGGTATCGGCTCGGGCCTGGGCAAGACCGCCGGCCGCGGCCACAAGGGTTCGTTCGCCCGCAAGGGTGGCGGCAAGATCAAGGCCGGCTTCGAAGGCGGCCAGACCCCGATGCAGCGCCGTCTGCCGAAGATCGGCTTCCGTTCCAAGATGGCCAAGGACACCGCCGAAGTGCTGTCCTACCACCTGGATCGCCTGGAAGCCGGCGAGATCGACTTCGCGGCGCTGCGCGCTGCCAAGCTGGTCCCGACCTCGGCCAAGAAGGCCAAGATCGTCCTGAAGGGCGAGCTGACCAAGGCGTTCACCCTGAAGGGTGTGGCGGCTACCGCCGGCGCCAAGGCTGCGATCGAAGCTGCCGGCGGCAGCGTACAGGAGTAACTGAAACATGGCGCAAGCTGGCATCGGTAACCTCGCGGGCGGAATGGGCAAGTTCACTGAACTTCGCCAGCGTCTTCTGTTCGTAGTCGGGGCATTGCTCGTCTATCGCATCGGCTGCTACGTGCCGGTGCCGGGCGTCAATCCCGATGCCATGCTTGCGCTGATGCAGGCGCAGGGCGGCGGTATCGTGGACATGTTCAACATGTTCTCGGGCGGCGCCCTGCACCGTTTCAGCATTTTCGCGTTGAACGTGATGCCGTACATCTCGGCATCGATCGTGATGCAGCTGGCGGTCCACATCTTCCCGGCCCTGAAGGCCATGCAGAAGGAAGGTGAATCCGGACGCCGCAAGATCACCCAGTATTCGCGCATCGGCGCGGTGCTGCTGGCCATCGTGCAGGGCGGTTCGATCGCCCTGGCGCTGCAGAACCAGCTGTCGCCGGGCGGCGCGCCGGTCGTCTACGCGCCGGGCATGGGCTTCGTGCTCACGGCCGTGGTCGCGCTGACCGCCGGCACCATCTTCCTGATGTGGGTCGGCGAGCAGGTGACCGAGCGCGGCATCGGCAACGGCGTCTCGCTGATCATCTTCGCCGGCATCGTCGCCGGCCTGCCGGCGGCGGTCATCCAGACCGTGGAGTCCTACCGCGACGGCAACATGAGCTTCATCTCGCTGCTGCTGATCGTCCTGGTAGTGCTGGCGTTCACCTACTTCGTGGTTTTCGTCGAGCGCGGCCAGCGCCGCATCACGGTCAATTACGCCCGCCGCCAAGGTGGCCGCAATGCGTACATGAACCAGACCTCGTTCCTGCCGCTGAAGCTGAACATGGCGGGCGTGATCCCGGCCATCTTCGCCTCCAGCATCCTGGCCTTCCCGGCCACGCTGGCGATGTGGTCCGGCCAGGCCAGTTCAGCGACCTGGCTGCAGAAGGTCGCCAACGCGCTGGGTCCGGGCGAGCCGCTGCACATGATCGTGTTCGCCGCGCTGATCACCGGTTTCGCGTTCTTCTATACCGCGCTGGTGTTCAACTCGCAGGAAACCGCCGACAACCTGAAGAAGTCGGGCGCGCTGATCCCCGGCATCCGCCCGGGCAAGGCCACGGCCGAGTACATCGACGGCGTGCTGACCCGCCTGACCGCGGCCGGCTCGCTGTACCTGGTGATCGTCTGCCTGCTGCCGGAGCTCATGCGCACGCAGCTGAACGCATCGTTCTACTTCGGCGGCACCTCGCTGCTGATCGTGGTGGTGGTGGTGATGGACTTCATCGCCCAGGTGCAGGCGCACCTGATGTCGCACCAGTACGAGAGCCTGCTGAAGAAGGCGAACCTGAAGGGCGGCAACCGCGGCGGTTTTGCGCGCGGCTGATTCACCCGCTATACTTTCCGCTTCATAGCGCGAAGCGCCGCCCTGGTTCCCGGGGCAGGCCTTCAAGACAGAAGGGCGGCCCCCGCAGCGGTCTCGGGTGGGGGTGTGATGTGGTTGTTCCGCGCGGGAGTAGCGCGGGCGGCTCGGAGAGCGATCTCCCTGCCAGGCACATCCGGCGCCGGAGCATGGGCACACTCCCCACGCCGGGTCCATGGAACCTTGTGTTCCACGGGCTTCCAAGCAAACCGAGGCCTTGTTAGAATCGCTAGTTCACTTTTTTGATCCATCCTGCCGGAATGGCGCGCCACGCGGTGCGCATTCGGCCATCACTCAGCTGGAGAACCGCGTCATGGCGCGTATTGCAGGCGTCAACCTGCCAGCCCAGAAGCACGTCTGGGTCGGGTTGCAAAGCATTTACGGCATCGGCCGTACCCGCTCGAAGAAGGTCTGCGAAGCCGCAGGCGTTACTTCGACCACCAAGATCCGCGACCTGTCGGAGCCGGAAATCGACCGTCTGCGCCTCGAAGTGGGCAAGTACATCGTCGAAGGCGACCTGCGTCGTGAAGTCGGCATCGCCATCAAGCGCCTGATGGACCTGGGCTGCTACCGCGGCCTGCGTCACCGTCGCGGCCTGCCGCTGCGTGGTCAGCGCACCAAGACCAATGCACGCACCCGCAAGGGTCCGCGCAAGGCGCTTAAGAAGTAAGGGACCCTAGAAAATGGCTAAGCCCGCTGCTGCTAAGACCAAGAAGAAGATCAAGCGCGTCATCACCGACGGCGTCGCCCACGTCCACGCTTCTTTCAACAACACCATCGTGACCATCACCGACCGCCAGGGCAATGCACTGTCCTGGGCGACCTCCGGTGGTGCCGGCTTCCGCGGTTCGCGCAAGTCGACTCCGTTCGCCGCGCAGGTCGCCGCCGAGAAGGCCGGCAAGGCCGCGCTGGATTACGGCGTGAAGTCGCTGGAAGTCCGCATCAAGGGTCCGGGTCCGGGCCGTGAGTCGGCCGTGCGTTCGCTGAACAACGTCGGCTACAAGATCACCAACATCATCGACGTGACGCCTATCCCGCACAACGGGTGCCGTCCGCCGAAGAAGCGTCGCGTCTAAAGGAGCGATAAGAAATGGCTCGTTATATCGGTCCTACCTGTAAGCTCGCCCGTCGCGAAGGCGCCGACCTGTCGCTGAAGAGCCCGGCCCGCGCGCTGGACTCCAAGTGCAAGCTGGAGCAGAAGCCCGGCCAGCACGGCGCCACCGCCCGCAAGGGCAAGCTGTCCGACTACGCCACCCAGCTGCGCGAGAAGCAGAAGGTCAAGCGCATCTACGGCCTGCTGGAGCGCCAGTTCCGCAACTACTACAAGAAGGCCTCGACCAAGAAGGGCAACACCGGCGAGAACCTGCTGCAGCTGTTGGAAACCCGCCTGGACAACGTCGTCTACCGCATGGGCTTCGCCGTGACCCGCCCGGCCGCGCGCCAGCTGGTCTCGCACCGCGGCGTCACCGTGAACGGCAAGTCGGTCAACCTGGCCTCGTACCAGGTCAAGGCCGGCGACGCGATCGCACTGTCGGAAAAGGCTGCCAGGCAGCTGCGTGTGCAGGAAGCCCTGACCATCGCCGAACAGCATGACCTGAGCCCGTCGTGGGTCGAAGTCGATTCGAAGAAGTTCAGCGGCGTGTTCAAGGCCGTGCCGGATCGCGCCGACCTGCCGGCGGACATCAACGAAGCGCTGATCGTCGAGCTGTACTCGAAGTAATTCACATTGGAGAACCCCCGGCGACGGCCGGGGGTTCACTAGGAGAACCCGCAACATGACGGTTACCGCCAACCAGGTTCTGCGTCCCCGTGGTCCGCAGATCGAACGCCTTACCGACACCCGCGCCAAGGTCGTTATCGAGCCCTTGGAGCGGGGTTACGGGCATACGCTGGGCAACGCCCTGCGTCGCGTGCTGCTGTCGTCCATCCCGGGCTTCGCCATCACGGAAGTCGAGATCGACGGCGTGCTGCATGAGTACACCACGGTCGAAGGGCTGCAGGAGGACGTGCTCGAAGTCCTGCTCAACCTGAAGGACGTGGCCATCCGCATGCATTCCGGCGACAGCGCCACCATTTCCCTGTCCAAGCAGGGCCCGGGTGTGGTGACTGCCGCCGACATCAAGGTCGACCACAACGTCGAAGTCCTCAACGGCGAGCAGATCATCTGCAACCTGACCAAGGACACGGCGATCAACATGCGCCTGAAGGTCGAGCGTGGCTTCGGCTACCAGCCGGCGGCATCGCGCCGTCGTCCGGACGAAGAAACCCGCGCCATCGGCCGCCTGGTCCTGGACGCCTCGTTCTCGCCGGTCCGCCGCGTCGCCTATGCCGTGGAAGCGGCCCGCGTCGAACAGCGTACCGACCTGGACAAGCTGGTCATCGATATCGAAACCAACGGCACGATCGACGCCGAGGAAGCCGTCCGCACCGCGGCCGACATCCTCAGCGACCAGCTGTCGGTGTTCGGTGACTTCACCCACCGCGACCGCGGTGCGGCCAAGCCGGCCAACAACGGCGTGGATCCGGTGCTGCTGCGCCCGATCGACGACCTGGAGCTGACCGTGCGTTCGGCCAACTGCCTGAAGGCCGAGAGCATCTACTACATCGGCGATCTGATCCAGAAGACCGAAGTGGAACTGCTCAAGACCCCGAACCTCGGCAAGAAGTCGCTGACCGAGATCAAGGAAGTGCTGGCCCAGCGTGGCCTGTCGCTCGGCATGAAGCTGGAGAACTGGCCGCCGGCCGGCGTCTCCGCCCACGGCATGCTGGGTTGATGGCAGCATCCGTTCCCCCGCATGGGCGACCATGCGGGGGAATGTTGTAAGCAGTACCCGCGCTGACGGCTGACAAGGCCGCTGCGCCGGTCGTCCAGGGATGGGGCGGCCAGGACCATCCGCAGTCCATGCAGCAACGCCACGATGGCGACAATGAAGTCCAACGTCTCATCATTCAATTCAAGGAATCTGTCCCATGCGTCACCAGAAGTCTGGCCGTAAGTTCAGCCGCACCAGCGCCCACCGCGAAGCGATGTTCAAGAACATGGCCGCCTCGCTGTTCAAGCACGAGCTGATCAAGACCACCCTGCCGAAGGCCAAGGAACTGCGCCGCGTCGCCGAGCCGCTGATCACCCTGGCCAAGGTCGACTCCGTCGCCAACCGTCGTCTGGCGTTCGCCCGCCTGCGTGACAAGGAAGCCGTCGGCAACCTGTTCACCGTGCTGGGCCCGCGCTACGCCACCCGTCCGGGCGGCTACCTGCGCCTGCTGAAGTGCGGCTTCCGCGCCGGCGACAACGCGCCGATGGCCTACGTCGAGCTGGTGGACCGTCCGGCCGTCGTTGCCGAGGAAGTGGCCGAGTAATCGCGCCCTCCGCAGCACCGATGCAACGAGAACCCGGCCCAGGCCGGGTTTTTCGTTTCTGCTGGACCCGCGCCCTGCGCCCCGAGCTGGCCTGGTCGCGACGCGTGCTGTCCGCCCGCGTGTGGCCTCGCTCCGAATGCGGGCCGCCGTTGATGGTCCATGGAGGGTCCGGCGTCCGTCGCGCGTGGCTGCCGGATGCCAGGCACGTGCGCGGATGGAGGAACGCGGGCCGCCGGGCTTATGCGGCATCGTCATGCCCGGCGGTGCTGCCGCGCGGCTGCGGGCCTGCTACGCTTGCCGGATCATTGATCCGGAATGACGTGATGAATCCTTTGCGGTGGAGTTTCCGCGCGCAGTGCCTGCTGGGTTTCCTGGCATGCGCCGGCCTTCTGGCGTTCGCGATCTACATGCAGCTGAAGATGGGGCTGGAGCCTTGCCCGTTGTGCATCTTCCAGCGCATCGCCTTCGCCGCGCTGGGGCTGGTGTTCCTGCTGGGCGCGCTGCACGGGCCGTCGTCGCGCGGCGGCCGCGCGCTCTATGGCGTGCTGGCGTTCGTCGCCGCGGCCGTGGGCGCCGGCATCGCCGGGCGCCACGTCTACGTGCAACTGCTGCCGAAGGACCTGGGCAGCAGCTGCGGGCCGCCGCTGGGCTTCCTCAGCGAGACCATGGGGCCGTTCGAGGTGTTTCGTACCGTGCTCACCGGCACCGGCGACTGCGGCAACATCGACTGGACCTTCCTCGGCCTGAGCATGCCCATGTGGAGCCTGGTGTGGTTCGCGCTGCTCGCCGCCTGGGCGCTGATTGCCGGCCTGCGCGCGCGCAGGACACGCCTGTTCTGATTCCACGATTCCCCCACGCACCACGACGGTAACCGCATGAACCTGTCCCACTCCTTGTCCCCGGCCGCCTCCGCATCGAACTGGGCGCCGGACAGCTGGCGTGGGCGGCCTGCGCTGCAGATGCCGACCTATCCCGATCCGCAGGCGCTGGAAACCGCGCTGGCGCAGCTGCGCCAGCTGCCGCCGCTGGTGACGTCGTGGGAGATCCTCGCGCTCAAGCAGCAGCTGGCCGAGGCGCAGGAGGGCAAGCGCTTCCTGCTGCAGGGCGGCGACTGCGCGGAGAACTTCGCCGATTGCGAATCCGGCACGATCTCCAACCGGCTCAAGGTGCTGCTGCAGATGAGCCTGGTGCTGGTGCACGGGCTGCGCAAGCCGGTGATACGGGTCGGGCGTTTCGCCGGGCAGTACGCCAAGCCGCGTTCGGCCGACACCGAAACGCGGGGCGGGGTGACCCTGCCCAGCTATCGCGGCGACGTGATCAACGCGCCCGAGTTCACCGAGGCCGCGCGCGTGCCCGATCCGCAGCGCATGATCGTCGCGCATTCGCGGTCGGCGCTGACGATGAACTTCGTGCGTGCGCTGATCGACGGCGGTTTCGCCGACCTGCACCACCCCGAGTACTGGAACCTGAGCTGGATGGGCTGCTCGCCGCTCGCGGCCGAGTACCAGAAGATGGTCGGTTCCATCGGCGATGCGGTGCGTTTCATGGAAACCCTGTCCGGCGCCCAGGTGCACAACCTCAACCGGGTCGATTTCTACACCTCGCACGAAGCGCTGCTGCTGCCCTACGAGCAGGCGCTGACCCGGCAGGTGCCGCGCCAGCACGGCTGGTTCAACCTGAGCACGCACTATCCGTGGATCGGCATGCGTACCGCGGCGCTGGAAGGGGCGCACGTGGAGTACCTGCGCGGCGTGCGCAACCCGATCGCGATCAAGGTCGGGCCGTCGGTGCAGCCGGACCAGCTGCTGCGTCTGATCGACGCGCTCAATCCCGATGACGAGCCGGGCCGGCTGAGCTTCATTCACCGCATGGGCGCGGCGCAGATCGCGGAGAAGCTGCCGCCGCTGCTGGACGCGGTGAAGCGCGACGGCCGGCGCGTGCTGTGGGTGTGCGATGCGATGCACGGCAATACCGAGAGCACCAGCAACGGCTACAAGACCCGCCGCTTCGACAACATCCGCAGCGAGGTGGAACTGTCGCTGGACCTGCATGCCGCGGCCGGCACGCGCCTGGGCGGCGTGCACCTGGAGCTGACCGGCGAGGACGTCACCGAATGCACCGGCGGCGCGCGCGAGCTCACCGAGCTGGATCTGGAACGGGCCTACCGTTCCACCGTGGACCCGCGGCTGAACTACGAGCAGTCGCTGGAGATCGCGATGGCGATCGTGCGCAAGCGGCAGCAGGCGCCGGAAGCCTAGCTTCGGCAGGCGTGCCGGACGGCCTGGACGCGCGCAGCGCGGGCGCGTCCGCAGGACGGAGGTGATCGCGACGGGAAGCGGCCCGCCTGCGGCATGACATTGCGATCATGCCGATGGGCGCATTCTGCGTGGCACATCCTTTCGTCTCCCCGGAGGACACGCATCGATGGCCGAATGGACCGTCATACGCACCTACGCCCTGCCGCTGGGGGCGGCGATTCTCGTCGGTGTCGTCGTCTGGACGCTGATGCTGTGGCTGTTCCGGCGTACCCGGGGGCGCGACTACCGGCGCGCGCGCATCGTGCGGGTGGTGAGCCTGCCGCTGGCGTTCTTCCTGCCGCTGCTGTTCCTCGAAATGGCGCTGGGCGCGACCCCGTTGCAGGGGCGGGCGCTGCAGGCGGCGCAGCACCTGCTGCACGTGGGCGTGGTGGCGTGCCTGACCTGGCTGCTGGTGCGCGCTGTGGCGGCCGGCGAGCGTGCGATCGTGCGCAGCCACCCGATCGAGGTGGCCGACAACCTTGCCGCGCGCCGCATCCAGACCCAGGCGCGGGTGCTGAGCCGGGTGCTGATGGGCGCGATCGTGCTGTGCGGCGTGGCGGTGGTGCTGTTGACCTTCCCGCAGGTGCGGCAGGTCGGCAAGACCCTGCTGGCCTCGGCGGGCATCGTCGGCCTGGTGGCCGGCATCGCCGCAAGGCCGGTGTTCGGCAACCTGATCGCCGGGCTGCAGATCGCGCTGACCCAGCCGATCCGGCTGGACGACGTGGTGATCGTGGAAGGCGAGTGGGGGCGGATCGAGGAGATCGGCAGTTCGTACGTGGTGGTGCGGATCTGGGACGAGCGGCGCATGGTGGTGCCGCTGTCCTGGTTCATCGAGAATCCGTTCCAGAACTGGACCCGGCGCAGCGCCGACCTGCTGGGAACCGCGTTCCTGTGGCTGGATTACCGGACGCCGGTCGCGGCGGTGCGCGCCGAGCTGGAGCGGATCTGCCACGAGGCGCAGTTGTGGGATGGACGGGTCTGCGTGACACAGGTGACCGAGACGAACGAACACGCCATCCAGGTGCGCCTGCTGGTGAGCGCGCGCAATTCCGGCGACGCCTTCGACCTGCGCTGCATCGTGCGCGAGCGCATGATCGATTTCCTGGCGCGGGAGCATCCCTACGCCTTGCCGCGGCTGCGCGCGGAGATCGGGCGCCAGGCCGAGGCGCCGTACCCGTTGCAGGACGGCGCGCCGGAGGACGTGCGTTCGCCGGGCGCGGAGGACGGCGCACCGGCGGCCTAGGGGCAGGCGTCAGCGGGCCTGCGGCGTGTCGGCGAACGCCGGTGGCCTGCGCGCCCGCGTCAGCTGCTCGTAGGCATGGCCCAGTTCCAGCAGGCGCGGCTCGCTCCAGGCGGTGCCCATGAACAGCAGTCCCAGCGGCAGGCCATCGGCGTGGCCCATGGGCACGCTCAGGCTCGGGTAGCCGGCCACCGCGGCGGCGCCGTAGCTGCCGCCCGGGTAGGCATCGCCCTGGCCGGGCGTCGTGCGCCACGCCGCGCCGGTCGTGGGCGCGATCAGGGCGTCGAGCCGGTCGGCGCGCAGCGCGGCATCGATGCCCTCCGGGCCGGCGAGCCGCCGCGCATTGCCGCGCGCGGCGATATAGGCCGGATCGTTGAGCGAGCCGACGGCGTCGGCCTGTTCCAGCAGTTCCTGGCCGAAGAACGGCATTTCCTGCGCGGCATGGGCGCGGTTGAACGCGATCAGCGCGCCGAGCGAGTCCACCGGCGTGCGCCATTGCTCGAAGTAGCGGTTCAGGCCGTTCTTGAACTCGTACAGCAGGACCGTCATTTCGTCCTTCTCCCAGCCGTCTTCGCCGGGCAGGGTGGTCTCGACCACGGTGGCGCCAGCGGCGCGCATCGCCGCGACTGCCTGGTCCAGCAACGGCCGGATTTCCGGGCGTTCGCCCAGCGCGTTGCGCAGCACGCCGATGCGCGCGCCGCGCAGCGCGTCCGGGCGCAGCCGCGCGCCGTAGTCGTACACGGCGCGTCCGGGCATGGCCGCGGTGGCGGGGTCGGATTCGTCGCGGCCGGCCATCGCGCCGAGCAGCAGCGCGGCATCGGCGACGCTGCGCGCCATCGGGCCGGCGGTGTCCTGGCTGAAGGAAATGGGGATGACGCCGTCGCGGCTGACCAGCCCCACCGTCGGCTTGAGCCCGACGACGCCGTTGGCCGCGGCCGGGCAGACGATGCTGCCGTCGGTTTCGGTGCCGACGGCGGCCACCGCCAGGTTGGCGGCCACGGCCACCGCGCTGCCCGAGCTGGACCCGCAGGGGTTGTGGTCCAGCGCATACGGATTGCGGGTCTGCCCGCCGAGCGCGCTCCAGCCCGAGGTCGAACGGGTGGAACGGAAGTTGGCCCATTCGCTCAGATTGGTCTTGCCCAGGATCACCGCGCCGGCCTCGCGCAGGCGCTGCACCAGGAAGGCGTCACGCTGCGGGCGGAAGGTCTTGAGCGCCAGCGAGCCGGCGGTGTTGTGCATCGGCGTGGCGCCGATGTTGTCCTTGAGCAGGATCGGCATGCCGTGCAGCGGACCGCGAACGCGCCCGGCGCGGCGCTCGGCATCGCGCTGCGCGGCTTCGCGGCGCGCGGCCGGGTTGATTTCGATCACCGAGCGCAGCGCCGGGCCTGCCCGGTCCAGCTCGGCGATGCGGCGCAGGTAGGCGTCGGTGAGGGTGACGCTGTCAAGCTCGCCGGCGGTCATCCGCGCCTGCAGTTCGGCGATGCCCGCTTCCTGGTAGGGGAACGGCTGCGCGGCGGCCGGGCTGGCGCTGGAGGTGCGCTGGCAGGCGCAGCACAGCGTTGCCGCCAGCACGGGCAGGAGCAGTCGGGAAGGCTTCAGGATGGGCCGCATGCCGCGCAGGCTATCGGGCCGGACAGGGCTTGGCAAACGGCATGCGTGCGATCTGGCGCCGTCCGTCAGGGGCGCTGCGGTGTTCGAAAGGTGGGCGCGGGAAACGGCGGCGATGCCGGGCAAGGGAAGCCGGCGATCGGGAAGCATGCCGCGCGGCGCGTTACGTTGGTCTGCAGGAGGGGGTGTTGACCACCGCCGGCTGTAGCGGCGGGAGAGGCTCAGCGCCCGGCCGGTGGCCGGCGCTTGCCGATATCACGTGCCAGCACCCAGACCACCAGGATGTTGGCGGCCAGCAGCAGCCACGACGCCCAGCCGGGATGGCGGACGATGGCGTAGACGTCCAGCGGCAGGTACAGCGCCGCGGAGATGCAGCCCAGCCACGACGCCCAGGCCTTGGCACGCCACAGGCCCCAGGCCTCCAGCGAGCGCAGCAGGCCATAGGCGACCAGGGCGATGGCGCCGACATGCACGGTGTCGGGCGTGATCATGTCCAGCAGCGTGGAGAACGATCCGTGCTCGGGATCGGCGCCGACGCGGCGGATCAGCGTATTGACGATGGTGCGCAGCGGAGCGGGCCCGGAGATCTCCAGGCCCGCGGCGGCGAGAAAGGCCAGCACGGCCTTGACCGCTTCCAGCAGGGCGATGGCGGCAAGTCCCGGATGCGCGTGCGGATCCGGGTTGTAGGGCTTGCGCGCGGTCAAGTCGATCAGCCGGCGCGGGAGGCGCGCTTGCGATCGCTCTCGGTCAGGAACTTCTTGCGCAGGCGGATTTCCTTCGGGGTGATTTCCACCAGCTCGTCGTCGTCGATGAAGTCCAGGGCCTGCTCCAGCGAGAACTTGATGGCCGGGGTCAGCTGGATCGCGTCGTCCTTGCCCGAAGCGCGCATGTTGGTCAGCGGCTTGGTCTTGATCGCGTTGACGGTCAGGTCGTTGTCCTTGGAGTGGATGCCGATCAGCTGGCCTTCGTACACGTTGTCGCCTTCGGCCGCGAACAGCTTGCCGCGTTCCTGCAGTGGGCCCAGCGAATAGGCCGGCGTGGCGCCCGGGGCGTTGGCGATCATCACGCCGTTCAGGCGCTTGGCGATGGCGCCCTGTTCCTTCGGGCCGTAATGGTCGAACACGTGGAACAGCAGGCCAGAACCCTGGGTCAGGGTCTTGAACTCGTTCTGGAAGCCGATCAGGCCGCGCGCCGGGATCTTGAAGTCCAGGCGCACGCGGCCCTTGCCGTCGGACTCCATGTTCTCCAGCAGGGCCTTGCGGGTGCCCAGCTTCTCCATCACGCCGCCCTGGTGCTGCTCTTCGATGTCCACCACCAGCTGTTCGATCGGTTCCATCAGCTGGCCGTCGATTTCCTTGATGATCACTTCCGGGCGCGACACGGCCAGCTCGTAGCCTTCGCGGCGCATGGTTTCGATCAACACCGACAGGTGCAGCTCGCCGCGGCCGGACACCAGGAACTTGTCGGCGTCCTCGAGCTGCTCGACCTTCAGCGCCACGTTGTGCACGGTCTCGCGCTCCAGGCGCTCCTTCAGCTGGCGGCTGGTCAGGAACTTGCCGCCGGACAGGTCCTTGTTGCCGGCGAACGGCGAGTTGTTGACCTGGAAGGTCATCGAGATGGTCGGCTCGTCCACGGTCAGGGCCGGCAGCGCTTCCGGGGTGTCCAGCGCGCAGACGGTGTCGGAGATGGTCAGCTCCTGGATGCCGGAGATGGCCACGATGTCGCCGGCCTGGGCTTCCTCGACCTCGATGCGCTCAAGGCCCATGAAGCCCAGCACCTGCAGGATCTTGCCCTGGCGCTTCTTGCCTTCGCGGTCGACGATGCTGACCGGCATGTTCTTCCTGACCTTGCCGCGCTGGATGCGGCCGATGCCGATCACGCCGACGAAGTTGTTGTAGTCCAGCTGGCTGATGCGCATCTGGAACGGACCTTCGGTCTCGACTTCCGGCGCCGGCACGTACTTCATGATCGCTTCGTACAGCGGGGTCATGTCGCCGTCGCGCACGGTGTCTTCCATGCCGGCGTAGCCGTTCAGGCCCGAGGCGTAGACGATCGGGAAGTCCAGCTGCTCGTTGGTGGCGCCGAGCTTGTCGAACAGGTCGAACACCTGGTCGATCACCCATTCCGGGCGCGCGCCCGGGCGGTCGACCTTGTTGACCACGACGATCGGCCTGAAGCCCATCGCGAAGGCCTTCTGGGTGACGAAGCGGGTCTGCGGCATCGGGCCGTCCATCGCGTCGACCAGCAGCAGCACGGAGTCCACCATCGACAGCACGCGCTCCACCTCGCCGCCGAAGTCGGCGTGTCCGGGGGTGTCGACGATGTTGATGCGGTTGCCCTGCCAGTTGATGGCGGTGTTCTTGGCCAGGATGGTGATGCCGCGTTCCTTTTCCTGGTCGTTGCTGTCCATCACGCGCTCTGCCAGCACCGTGCGCTCGGACAGGGTGCCAGACTGCTTCAGCAACTGGTCGACGAGGGTGGTCTTGCCATGGTCGACGTGGGCGACGATGGCGATGTTGCGAAGGTTTTCGATGGACATGCGAAAGACGGCCAGCCGGTGCCGTGAATGGGGAAAAGAAGTCCAACATTATACGGGCATGCGGCCGATCCGCGAAAAGGGGCCGTGAAGGGCCCCCGGGCGGGCATTCAGCCGGCGGCCGGGCGGGGTGCAGCGGGGATGGGGGAGATGGGCCCGCCGGGGCGGGTGTATCCTATGCGGTCTGCGATAGACGTCTTCTCCCACAAGGATTCCCATGTCCCTGACCGCCCATTTCGACACCTCCCGCGGCCCGATCACGGTCGAGCTGTTCGCCGACAAGGCGCCGCTGACCGTGGCCAACTTCGTCAACCTGGCCAAGCGCGGGTTCTACGACGGCCTGAACTTCCACCGCGTGATCGCCGATTTCATGATCCAGGGCGGCTGCCCGGAAGGTTCCGGCCGCGGCGGCCCGGGCTACCGTTTCGAGGACGAGACCAACAACGGCGTGCGCCACGAGCGCGGCGTGCTGTCCATGGCCAATGCCGGCCCGAACACCAACGGCAGCCAGTTCTTCATCACCCACATCAAGACCGACTGGCTGGACGGCAAGCACACCGTGTTCGGCAAGGTCACCGAAGGCCTGGACGTGGTCGATTCGGTCAAGCAGGGCGACCTGATCAACAAGATCACCATCGAGGGCGATGCCGACGCCGTGCTGGCCGCCAAGGCCGACCGCGTGGCCGAGTGGAACAAGGTCCTCGCCGCCTGATCCTGCCGACGGCCACCCGCAAAGGTGGCCGTTTTTGCGCACCCGTTCCGGCCCGCCTCCGCGACCGCGAAGGCCGGGCCAACCCGATGACACCTTCTTAGCAGAGGAAACCCCCATGAAAGCACCCGTACGTGTCGCCGTGACCGGCGCTGCCGGCAATATCGGCTACGCCCTGCTGTTCCGCATCGCTTCGGGCGAAATGCTCGGCAAGGACCAGCCGGTCATCCTGCAGCTGCTCGAGATCGACAACGAAAAGGCCCAGGCCGCCCTGAAGGGCGTGGTCATGGAGCTGGAAGACTGCGCGTTCCCGCTGCTGGCCGGCGTGGTGACCACCGCCGACCCGCTGGTGGCGTTCAAGGACGTCGACGTGGCCCTGCTGGTCGGCGCGCGTCCGCGCGGCCCGGGCATGGAGCGCAAGGACCTGCTGCTGGAAAACGCCAAGATCTTCACCGTGCAGGGCAAGGCTCTGAACGCCGTGGCCAAGCGCGACGTGAAGGTGCTGGTGGTCGGCAACCCGGCCAATACCAACGCCTACATCGCCATGAAGTCGGCGCCGGACCTGGACCCGAAGAACTTCACCGCCATGCTGCGCCTGGACCACAACCGCGCCCTGAGCCAGCTGGCTGCCAAGACCGGCAAGACCGTGGACAGCTTCGAGAAGTTCACCGTGTGGGGCAACCACAGCCCGACCATGTACCCGGACTACCGCTTCGCCACCACCGGCGGCGCCTCGGTGGCCGAACTGGTCAACGACCAGGAATGGAACGCCAACACCTTCATCCCGACCGTCGGCAAGCGCGGCGCGGCCATCATCGCCGCCCGTGGCCTGTCCTCGGCCGCGTCGGCCGCCAATGCCGCCATCGACCACGTGCATGACTGGGTGCTGGGCAGCAACGGCAAGTGGGTGACCATGGGCGTGCCGTCCGACGGCTCCTACGGCATTCCGGAAGGCGTGGTGTTCGGCTTCCCGGTGACCACCGAGAACGGCAGGTACACCATCGTCAAGGACCTGCCGATCGACGACTTCTCCAGGAAGTACATCGACATCACCCTGGCCGAGCTGGAAGAAGAGCGCGCCGGCGTGGCCGACCTGCTGTAACCGCAGCGGTCCGATGGCATGACGAACGGGGAGGCTCAGGCTTCCCCGTTCTGCTTTGGGTAACACCGCCCGCGGGCCGACAGACTCGCATCTCCCCGGCATCGCCGCGGTTGCCGCCCTGTGGCCGGCACTGCCCCACGGTATCCGGCCACTGTTCTCGATTTCCGTATCGCATGACCCACGACATCGCGCTGCACCACATCGACGACGCCTTGCTGGTGGCGGAAAAGCCGGCCGGCCTGCTGTCCGTGCCCGGGCGGCTGCCGGAGAACCAGGATTGCCTGGTGTCGCGATTGCAGGCGGTGCATCCGGATGTGCTGACCGTACATCGCCTGGACCAGGTGACCTCCGGGCTGATGCTGTACGCGCGCGGCAGGACGGTGCAGGCGGCGCTGTCTGCGCAGTTCGAGCAGCGCCGCGTCGGCAAGCGCTACGAGGCCGTGGTCGAAGGCATGGTCGAGGACGATGCCGGCGAGATCGCGCTGCCGTTGATCTGCGACTGGCCGAACCGGCCGAAGCAGAAGGTGGACCACGAGCACGGCAAGCCGGCGCTGACGCGCTGGCGGGTGCTGGCGCGCGATGCGGCGGCCGGCCGCACGCGGGTCGAACTGGACCCGATTACCGGGCGCAGCCACCAGCTGCGGTTGCACATGGCCAGCCTCGGCCATCCGATCGCCGGCGACGTGCTGTACGGGGCCGCGCCCGCGGCGCGCGTGCACCTGCACGCGTGCCGCCTCGCCTTCGTCCATCCGGCGACCGGCGCGGCGATGATGTTCGCTTCGTCCTGTCCGTTCTAGCGCGTCCGGCTTTCGTCGTACGACCATCGTCGCAGGGAGCGGCGTCCGCCCCGGGATTATGCTCGAAGCGGACCAGGCAGGTGCCGGAGGACGTCGTGCAGTACGAGCAGATCCATCGCCGTTCCATCGAGGAACCGGAGGCGTTCTGGGCCGAAGAAGCCAGGGCGATCCACTGGCATCGCCCGCCGCGGCAGATCCTGGACTACTCCAACCCGCCGTTCCGGCGCTGGTTCGTCGGCGGCCTGACCAACCTCTGCTACAACGCCGTCGACCGCCACCTGCAGGAGCGGCCCGACCAGCTGGCGCTGGTGGTCGTTTCCACCGAGACCGGCACGACCCGCGAGATCACCTACCGCCAGCTGCACCGCGAAGTGAATGCCTTCGCCGCGGTGCTCAAGGAACTGGACGTCGGCCGCGGCGACCGCGTGGTGATCTACATGCCGAACATGGCCGAGGCGGTGTTCGCCATGCTGGCCTGCGCGCGCATCGGCGCGGTGCACTCGGTGGTGTTCGGCGGCTTCGCCGCGCACAACCTGGCGCTGCGCATCGACGATGCCCGGCCGAAGCTGCTGATCGCCGCGGACGCGGGCATGCGCGGCGGCAAGGTGATCCCGTACAAGCCCATGGTCGATGCGGCATGCGCCGAGGCCGCCAGTCCGCCGCCGAAGGTGCTGATCGTCTCGCGCGGGCTGGACGCGGCGCTGCCGAAGGTGCCCGGGCGCGACGAGGATTACGCCGCGCTGCGCGCGCAGGTGGGCGATGTCGAAGTACCGGTGGAGTGGCTGGAATCCAACGAGCCCAGCTACCTGCTGTACACCTCGGGCACCACCGGCAAGCCGAAGGGCGTGCAGCGCGATGTCGGCGGCTACGCGGTGGCGATGGCGCAGTCGATGCGCACCGTGTTCGACTGCGCTCCCGGCCAAGTGATGTTCTCCACCTCCGACGTCGGCTGGGCGGTGGGCCATTCCTACAACGTGTACGGGCCGCTGATCGGCGGCTGCACGTCGCTGCTGTACGAAGGACTGCCGACGAATCCAGACCCCGGCATCTGGTGGGCGCTGTGCGAGCAGTACGGCGTGCGCACGATGTTCTCTTCGCCCACCGCGATCCGCGTGCTGAAGAAGCACGACGTGGATTTCATCCACCGCCACGACCTGTCGGAACTGAAGTACCTGTTCCTGGCCGGCGAGCCGCTGGACGAGCCCACCGCGCAGTGGATCGGCGATGCGCTGCGCAAGCCGGTGATCGACAACTACTGGCAGACCGAGACCGGCTGGCCGGCGCTGACGCTGCTGCCCGGCCTGGACATGAAACCGGTGAAGTTCGGCTCGCCGGGTTTTCCCAATCTCGGCTACCGGATGAAGGTGATCGACGAGCAGACCGGCGCCGAGGTCGCGCCCGGGCAGAAGGGCGTGCTGGTGATCCAGCCGCCGTTGCCACCGGGCTGCATGAGCACGGTCTGGAACGACGACGAACGGTTCCTCCAGAGTTATTTCAGCCATTTCGACGAGCTGCTGTACAGCTCGCTGGACTGGGCCATCCGCGACGAGGACGGCTACACCTTCATCCTCGGCCGCACCGACGACGTGATCAACGTGGCCGGGCACCGGCTGGGCACGCGCGAGATCGAGGAAGCCATCTGCGGCCATCCGCGCGTGGCCGAGGCGGCGGTGATCGGCGTGCACGACGAACTGAAGGGGCAGGTGCCGCTGGTGTTCGCCACCCTCAGGCAGGCGGCGGCCGCGGACGAGGTCGCGGCGCTGTCGGCGGAGATGGTGCGGCAGGTCACCGCGTCGCTGGGGGCGGTGGCGCGCCCGGCCCATGTGCATATCGTCAATGCGCTTCCCAAGACCCGTTCGGGTAAGCTGCTGCGGCGTTCGCTGCAGGCCCTGGCGGAGCGGCGCGACCCGGGCGACCTGTCGACGCTGGACGACCCGGGCGCACTCGAGGAAATCCGCCGCGCGCTGGGGACATAGCGCGGGCCGCAGGGCGGCGATCGCAGGGGCGATGCGCGTGCGGGCAGGACACGACGGGGCGGGGGCCCGCCTGCCGTTCGCGCGCATCGTGGTTGCGATGCACAAATGCGGGAGGGGGAATGGCGTTGATCCATGCCAAGACGGCGGCTGGCCGTCGCGAGATCGAGGACCGCGGCCTGCGCCTGGCGCCGGCGCTGCGTTCGGTGCTGCTGCTGGTGGACGGGCAGCGCGACAGCCGTGAGCTGCAGCAGATGGCGCAGGGGCTGCGGGCGCCGGAGGACGTGCTGGAACAACTGGCGGCGCTGGGATTGATCGAGGCGGTCGGCGGCAGCGTCGAGCGCGCGCCGGAAGTGCCGGTCACCACGCAGCTGGGCGACGACCCGCTGCGCTGCCAGCAGCTGCGCGACTGGATGGCCGAGTCGGTGCGCCGGCATCTCGGCCTGAAGGGCTACCTGATCCAGCTCAAGATCGAGCGCAGCCGCAACGCGGTGGGGCTGGAACAGCTGTGGCCGGAAGTGGCGGCCGCGCTGGGCAGGGCCAAGAGCCCGGCATTCGCCAACCGCTGGCTGGAGGAGACGCGCGCGCTGGTGCTGGCGTGAGGCCCGCACCGGCGCCCGGCACGCGGCGCAGGTGAGGGCGGGCATCGCCGCCTGCCGCCGCGCGGTCGGCACTATCATGCGCGGTTCGTATCCGAGGGAGCGCCAGGCATGGATCAACACGACGGCGGCGAAACCGGCACCGCGGGATGGGACGCCATCAACGCGGCGCTGCGCGCGGTGTATCCGCGGCAGGAGCCGAGGCACTACGGCACGCTGGTGTCGCACACGCTGGGCGGCGACGATCCGCTGGACGGCATCAGCGTCTACTGGAGCCAGGCGCCGCAGCCGCACTGGCACTACGTCACCTACGGCTTCTCCGAGCTGTACGACAAACAGAGCGACGATCCGCAGGAAAGCGGCTTCGGTTTCGAGCTGACCTTCCGCCTCGCGGCGGATGCCGGCGAAGGCAGCGGCGGCATGCCGCCGGCGTGGCCGCTGAACCTGCTGCAGAACGTGGCGCGCTACGTGTTCGGCAGCGGCAACGTGTTCGAGGCCGGCCACCACCTCGATGCCAATGGCCCGATCGCGCTGGAGGCCGATACGCAGCTGCGCCACCTGGCCTTCGTGGCCGACCCGCAGCTGCCGGCGATCGATACGCCCAACGGGCGCCTGGCCTTCCTGCAGATGGTGGGCCTGACCGACGACGAGATGGCGGCGGTCAGGCGCTGGTCGACGCTGGGCGTGCTGGATGCGCTGGCGCCGGCGATGCCGTCGTGGATCACCGCCCTCGCGCGCGCTTCGCTGCTGGCCGATCCGGCGCTGGCGGCGCGGTTGGAAGCGGGCAGCCGGCGCGAGGGTTCCAGCACCGGCATGCTGTTCGTGGACACGCTGGACTGGTCCGCCGACGGCGCGGGCATCACGCTGGTGCTGGGCGCCGGGCAGGTCGGCAGCGTGCTGGAACTGCTGCCGCTGCGCCTGCCGCACGACCGGCCGCTGGTGGTGCTCGGCAGGGAGCGGCAGTGGCGCTTCGAACCGGGCGTGGCGGACGCGCTGCAGCTGGATGACGACAGCGCGCGCTGCGTGCTGTCCGACGCCACGCTCGCGGCGATGCTGGGCACCATCCGCGCCGAGCGCGGCGTCTATGCGCTGCCGGGCGGGAGGCTGCAGGTGGAAGTGGTGCCCACGCAGCTGCGCGACGGCCACGGCAACGTGATCCGCGAGATCGGCTGAGCGGTCCGTCTGCCCGTCGTCATCCGGCGGTGGGCCTGCGCTCCGCCGCCGGCAGCGAGAAGACGAACACCGCGCCGGCATCGCCCGCGGCCAGTTCGATCCTGCGCTGGTGCAGCTGCAGGATGCGGTGCACGATCAACAGGCCGAGGCCGCCGCTGTCCGGGCGCCGGCTGTCGAGCGCGGACGGCGCGCTGAACAGCTGCGCGCGCCGTTCCGGGGCGATGCCCGGGCCGGTATCGGCGATGCGGACCTCGACGTCGCCGCCGATGGCGCGCAGCGTCACCGAGATGCGGCCGCCTTCGGGCGTATGGCGGATGGCGTTGTCGAGCAGGTTGGTCAGCACGCGTTCGACCAGTCCCAGGTCGGCCTGCACGGCGGGCAGGCCCGGCGGGATGTCCGCGGCCAGCGACTGCCGCCGCGCCTGCGCCGCCAGCTCGAACTTCTGGAATACGTCCTGCACCAGGTCCGGCAACGAGAACGCCTGCGGTTCCAGCACCACGCCGCCGTGTTCCAGCCGCGCCAGTTCGAACAGCGCCTGCGCCAGGCCACCGACCTTGCTGCTCTGCGCCAGCGCGATGGACAGGTAGCGCTGGCGTTCGTCGGCGCCGAGCGTGGCGTCCTTCAGCGCCAGGATTTCCAGGTAGCCGTGCAGCGACGACAGCGGCGTGCGCAGGTCGTGGGAAATGTTGGCGACCAGTTCGCGGCGCTGCTGGTCCTGCTGGCGCAGCTGCCGCCATTGTTCGCCGATGCGCTGGGCCATGTGGGCGAAGCTGTGCTGCAGGATCGCCAGCTCGTCGCGTTCGCCCGGCCGCAGCGGCGCGGGCGGCGCCGGCAGCGCGGGCACGCCGCCGTCGACGTCGAAGGCCTGGATGTCGCGGGTCAGCCGGCGCAGCGGGCGGGTGACCCAGCGGAAGGCGACGATGCCGGCGAGCAGGCCGACGAGCGCCACGATCGCCAGCGACCACAGCGCGGTGCGCAGGCTGGCGCTGGCCGCGATGTCCGCCGCCAGCGCGTCGCGCTGTTCGCCGGCCAGCACCACGTAGATGTAACCGGCCTGGCGGCCCTGCACGCGCAGCGGCGCGGCGTTGAAGATCTTGCGTCCCCTGTCGCTGCGCGGGTCGTCGCCGAGGATGGGCAAGGGCGCGCCGGCCAGCAGCGCCCGCACCGGCGCCAGGTCGACGCGGTCGCGCCGGAGGTGCCCGTCCGGCGCGTCGTGGCCGAGGATGCGGCCCTGGTCGTCGAGCAGGTAGACCTCGACGCTGGGGTTGACCGCCATCAGCTTGCCGAACAACGCGCGCACCTCGCCGTCGCGCAGGCCGCGCGCATCCATCAGCTCGCCGCTGCGCGCGATGTGCTCGGCCAGCCCGCGCGAGAGGCGCTGCACGGTTTCCTGTTCGTGCATGCGCGTGCTGCGCATCTGCATCCACGCCAGCGCGCCGCAGCACACCAGCAGCAGCGCGCAGAACACCAGCGACAGGCGCTGGGAGAGCGTCAGCCGGTTCATGCCCCGCTCCCGTCGCCGCCGGCCAGCTTGTAGCCGCGTCCCCACACGGTGAGGATGCGGCGCGGCGCCGCCGGGTCGCGTTCGATCTTGTTGCGCAGGCGGTTGATGTGGGTGTTGACGGTGTGTTCGTAGCCGTCGTGGCGATGGCCCCAGACCTGGTTGAGCAGGTCCATGCGCGAATACACCTGGTCCGGGTGGCGGGCGAAGAAATGCAGCAGGTCGAATTCGCGCGGCGTCAGTTCCAGCGCGGCGCCGTCGACCTGCGCGGTGCGCGCGACCGGGTCGATGCGGAGGCCGGCCACCTCGACCGCACCGGCCTCGATGCGCGCGTTCTGCGCCATCGCTTCGGCCCGGCGCAGCAGCGCCTTGACCCGCGCGACCAGTTCCAGCATCGAGAACGGCTTGGCCAGGTAGTCGTCCGCGCCCAGCTCCAGGCCGAGGATGCGGTGCACCTCGCTGGCGCGCGCGCTGGTGATGATGATGGGCGTGTAGCGCGTCATCGCCCGCGCGCGCCGGCAGATCTCCAGGCCGTCCACGCCGGGCAGCACCAGGTCCAGCACCAGCGCGCTCCAGGTGTCGTTCTCGAGCAGGCGCAGGCCCTCGTCGCCGGTGGCCGCGTGGGTCACCTCGTAGCCTTCGTCGCGCAGGTGCATGCGCAGCAGGTGGGCGATGTGCGCATCGTCCTCGACGATCAGCACACGTCTGGCGTGGTTCATCGGCACGTCCGGCCGGCGGGGAGTGGCCTCCATTGTCGGCGCAAGCCGGCGCCGATGTGTCACGGAAAATTTAACTCCGCGTGAGGATTCGTTGATCGCCCCGGGCGCAGCATGGCCCTGTCGTTCCTGCCTGGAGACCGCCCAATGTCCCTCACCCGACGCAAGCTGCTGGGCATCGGCGGCACGCTGGCCGCGGCCGGCCTGTTCGGCGCAGGCGCCTGCAGCCGGGCTGCCCCGGTGCCGCCGGCCAGCCGGGGCAGTTTCGAGATCATGCGCAGCGACGCCCAGTGGCGCCGGCAGCTGACCCCGGCGCAATACGCGGTGCTGCGCGGGCAAGGCACCGAGCGCGCCTTCAGCAGCCCGCTCGACGCCGAGCACCGGCGCGGTACCTTCCATTGCGCCGGCTGCGCGCTGGCGCTGTTCTCCTCGGCCACCAAGTTCGACAGCGGCACCGGCTGGCCGAGCTTCTGGGCGCCGCTGCACGGTGCGGTCGGCGAGGACCGCGACACCACCTTCGGCATGCTGCGGGTGGAGGTGCACTGCCGGCGCTGCGGCGGTCACCTCGGCCACGTGTTCGACGACGGGCCGCGCCCCACCGGGCTGCGCTACTGCATGAACGGCGTGGCCATGACCTTCGTCGCGGCCTGAGCGCCGCATCCCCGATTCCACAAAGGACGCTCCATGTTCCTGCTCCTGCTGGCCTATCTCGGTGGTGTGCTCACGATCCTCAGCCCCTGCATCCTGCCGGTGCTGCCATTCGTATTCGCGCGCGCGGACCGGCCGTTCCTGCGCAGCACCCTGCCGCTGCTGGCCGGCATGGCGCTGATGTTCGCCGCCGTCGCCAGCCTGGCGGCGGTGGGCAGCCGCTGGGTGGCGCAGGCCAACCAGGCCGGGCGCTGGATCGCGCTGGCGGTGATGGCCATTTTCGCGCTGGCCCTGTTGTGGCCCGCGCTGGCCAACCGGCTGCTGTCGCCGCTGCAGCGGTTGGGCGGGCGGCTGGACGCGTCGGCCGGCGAAGGCGGCGGCGTTGGCAGCGCGCTGCTGATCGGTGTCGCCACGGGATTGCTGTGGGCGCCCTGCGCCGGGCCGATCCTGGGCCTGATCCTCACCGGCGCGGCGCTGCAAGGCGCGAGCGTCGGCACCAGCGGCCTGCTGCTGGCCTATGCGCTGGGGGCGGCGACGTCGCTGGCGCTGGCGGTGTGGATCGGCGGCCGCGTGTTCGCCACGCTGAAGCGGCATCTGGGCGCGGGCGAGTGGATCCGGCGCGCGCTGGGCGTGGCCGCGCTGCTGGCAGTGGTCGCGATCGCGATGGGCTGGGATACCGGCGTGCTGACCCGGCTGTCGACGGTGAGCACCGCGCGCCTGGAGCAGGGGCTGCTCGACACACTGCCCGCGCGACAGCCGGCGGCGGGCGGTTCGATGATGATGATGATGATGGCGGGCGATGCCGCGCGGCCGGCGTTGCCGGTCGAAGGCACGCTGCCGTCGCTGGCCGGCGCCAGCGGCTGGCTCAACAGCCCGCCGCTGGATGCGCAGGCGCTGCGCGGCAAGGTGGTGCTGGTCGATTTCTGGACCTACTCCTGCATCAACTGCCTGCGCGCGCTGCCGCATGTGCGCCAGTGGTACGAACGCTACCGCGATCATGGGCTGGTGGTGATCGGCGTGCATGCGCCGGAGTTCGCGTTCGAGCGCGACGTGCGCAACGTGCAGCGCGCGGTGGAGGACCTGGGCGTCACCTGGCCGGTCGCGCTCGACAACGATTTTGCGATCTGGCGGCGCTTCGACAACCGCTACTGGCCCGCGCACTATTTCATCGACGCGCGGGGGCGCATCCGCGCCCATCACTTCGGCGAGGGCGATTACGAGGGCTCCGAACGCATCATCCGCCAGCTGCTGCGCGAGGCGGGCAATACCTTGCCCGGCGATGCGGCCCCGGCGGCGACGATGTCCGCGGCGCGCGGCGGCGTCGAGCGCGCCGCGGACATGGGCAACCTGCGCTCGCCGGAAACCTACATCGGCCATGCGCGCGCGGAGAACGTCGCGTCACCGGGCGGGCTGCGTGCGGATCGCGCGTTCGATTACACCGTGCCGGCCGCACTGCGGCTCAACCAGTGGGCGCTGGGCGGGCGCTGGATCGTGGGCGACGAGGACGCGCGGCTGCAGCAGGCCGGCGGCCGCATCGCGTTCCGCTTCCATGCGCGCGACCTGCACCTGGTTCTGGCGCCGGAAGCGGCTGGCAAACCGGTACGTTTCAAGGTGCGCATCGACGGCCATGCGCCAGGCGCCATGGCTGGTGGCGACGTGAGCGCCGATGGCGACGGGCAGGTGGACGGCAACCGCCTGTACCAGCTGATCCGCCAGAACGGCGAGGTGAAGGAACGCCTATTCGAGATTGAGTTCCTCGTCCCGGGCGTGCGCGCCTACGCCTTTACCTTCGGATGAACCACGGAGGCCAGACGATGAAACCCGCGATGGACAAACTGGTTGCCGGCGGCGTTGCCGTCCTGGTTGCCGGCCTGCTGGTGCTGGGCGTGCTCGGCCTCGATCGCCCCGTGCATGCGGCGGCTGCGGCGATGGTGGATGTTCCCGCGCCCGGCGGCATGGCCGATCTGCGCCAGCCGGGCGTGCGCCACGCGCGCGTGGTGTTCGCCGGCGGTTGCTTCTGGGGCGTGCAGGGCGTGTTCCAGCATGTGAAGGGCGTGGAGAGCGCGGTGGCCGGTTACATCGGGGGCAGCGCGGCCGACGCCCGCTATGTGCGGGTGGGCACGGGCCGCACCGGCCACGCCGAAGCGGTGCAGGTGACCTACGACCCGGCGCAGGTCGGCTACGCGCAGCTGATGCAGGTGTTCTTCTCGGTGGTGCACGACCCCACGCAGCTGGACCGGCAGGGGCCGGACCGCGGCAGCCAGTACCGTTCGGTGGTCTATGCCGACGACGCGCCGCAGCGCGCGGCGACGCTGGCCTACATCGACCAGCTGCAGCGCAGCGGCGTGTTCGCCGCGCCGGTGGTGACGCGGGTGGAGGGCGGCAGGCGCTTCTATCCGGCCGAGGATTACCACCAGAACTATCTGGCCCTGCACCCGGACGCGCCCTACATCCGCATCAACGACCTGCCCAAGGTCGAGGCGCTGAAGCGGCAGTATCCTGCCCTGTATCGCGACAAGCCGCGCCTGATCGCGACGCTGTCGGTGCGCTGAAGCCCGGCCCTGAAACGCGACGGGCCGCCGGTCGTGCAACCGGCGGCCCGTCGTTCATGCGGATGCGTCCGCTTATTCCAGGCCTTCGGCCTTGAGCGCGGCCTGCACGGCCGGATCGGCCTGCATGCGCTGTTCGAAGCGGTCCAGCGCGTCCATGCCGGCCAGGTCGATCTTCAGGCCGCGCGCCCAGCGCAGGGTCACATAGGTGTAGGCATCGGCGATGGAGGGCCGCGGCGTGCCGCCCAGCCAGTCGACCTGCGCGAGGCGGTCGTTGAGGCGCTGGTACAGGCCCTTGAGCTTGTCGCGCGAATTCTGCTGGGTGCGGGCGATGACCGCTTCGTCTTCCAGGTATTTGGTGGAGCCGAAGATCGGGTAGTACACCGGGTGCAGGTCGGCGTTGACGAAGGACAGCCAGCGGTTGACCTCGGCGCGGGTGCGCGGGTCGCTGCCGCCGTCCAGGCCGGCGGCCGGCGCCTTGTCGCAGATGTAGTGCAGGATGGCCGCGTTCTGGGTCAGCACCCAGCCGCCGTCCTCCAGCACCGGCACCGCGCCGGCCGGGTTCATGGCCAGGTACTGCGGCGACTTCATGGTCGCGTAGTCCACGATCTGCACGTCGAAGGGCAGGCCGGACCAGATCAGCGCGATGTGGTCGGCCAGGGAGCAGGCGCCGGGCTTGGTGTAGAGCTTCATCGGGTACCTCGGGGGTGGAATGACCCCCGCATTATCGTCCCGGGCGCGCCGGCCGGTGTGACCGGCAGGCGAGGGCGCCGCAAAGTCAGGAGGCGCGCGGCTTGAGCGACTGCACCTTGTAGAAGGTATGCCCGCCGATGGTCGCCACCTGGTAGGCATTGCGCCAGCTCGGGCTGGCGATGGCGTGCGCGGCGAAGTGGCTGGCGCCCGGCACGATCTCCTTGCGCTGGCCGGCCGGCAGGGCCCAGTTGCGCTCGGCGGCGAAGGCCACGTCCACGGCTTCGGCCCAGGCGTCGTTGTTGCGCAGCTGGGTGTCCGGCGCCACCAGGGTGGGGGCGAACTGCTTGCGTGCGGTCACCACCTGGCACATCGAGTCGCCCCACAGCCCGCTGTCGAGGCGGCGCAGTGCGACTTCGGCCACGGCCTGCTGGCCGCGGAGGGTCTGGTCGCGGGCTTCCAGATAGACGGTGGTGCTCAGGCACAGCGAATCGGCGGCCGGCTGCGGCAACAACTGCGACAGCCAGAGAATCCAGGCCAGTTTCATAGGTCTCCTTGCTCCGTATGGGCCGCAACCTGCCTGTTCCTCGCTTGGAAGCGGAACCGGACGACTGGGCTTGGCGTCATGGGGAGGCGGCCGTGGCATCGGGGCCGCCCCGTGGGCAGTCCCCGATCAACGGATCGTGGGGGCTGCGCCGTGCTCACCAGAACTGGGGGGTGAGCGGAAAGTGGGCGCAAGGTAGGGGGGCAATCCCAAACTCATCCTGAATGCGCATTCTTGACATTCAGCTTCGTTGCAGGGGCCGGAATCGCCTCCGGAGAGCCCGCGCATTCGCCTCGGCTTGGCCCGGGATGTGTTTTCCATCACGAAAAACAGGCTTTGCCGGCCGCTTTGGCGGCGCTTCGCCGTCGGAAGAAGCCGGCGGCGGGATGAGCGCCGCCGGCCCTTGGTGTTTTCCCGCTCGATCACTGGCAGGTGGCGACTGGGCCGGCAGGGACCGGCCGGGTCCGAAGCGGGCGTTCCTAAAGCGCGGCAGCCAGGCGGCTGCCCTGGTCGATCGCGCGCTTGGCGTCCAGCTCGGCGGCCACGTCGGCGCCGCCGATGACATGGGCGCTGACGCCGGCCGCCGCCAGTGCATCGGCCAGGGTGCGCATCGGCTCCTGCCCGGCGCAGACCACCACGGTGCCGACGTCCAGCAGCTGCTCGGCGCCGTCGACGCGGATGCGCAGGCCCTGGTCGTCCACGCCCAGGTATTCCACCCCGCCCAGCATCTGCACGCCCTTGGCCTTGAGCGTGGCGCGGTGGATCCAGCCGGTGGTCTTGCCGAGGCGGGCACCGGGCTTGCCGGGGCTGCGCTGCAGCAGCCATACCTTGCGTGCCGGCGCTTCCGGCCGTGGCCGCGCCAGCGCGCCGCGGCTCTCGAAGCTGGCGTCCACGCCCCATTCGGCCATCCAGCGCGCCGGGTCCAGCGACGGCGAGGGGCCTTCCTGCACCAGGAATTCGCCCACGTCGAAGCCGATGCCACCGGCGCCGATGATGGCCACCTTGTCCGCGGCCTGGACACGGCCCTGCAGCACGTCCAGGTAGCTGACCACCATCGGGTGGTCGGCGCCGGGGAAGTCCACCCTGCGCGGCGAGATGCCGGTGGCCACCACCACCTCGTCGAAGCCGGCCAGCATCGGCACGTCCACACGCGTGCCCAGGCGCAGGTCCACGCCGGTATCGGCCAGGCGGTGGCGGAAATAGCGCAGGGTCTCGTGGAACTCCTCCTTGCCGGGGATGCGCTTGGCCACGTTGAACTGGCCGCCGATCTCGTCGGCCGCATCGAACAGGGTGACGGTGTGGCCGCGCTCGGCGGCGACGGTGGCGCAGGCCAGGCCGGCCGGGCCCGCGCCGACCACCGCCACGCGCTTGGCCGCGGTGGTGGGGCGGTAGACCAGTTCGGTTTCGTGCGCGGCGCGCGGGTTGACCAGGCAGGTGGCGCGCTTGTTGACGAAGATGTGGTCCAGGCAGGCCTGGTTGCAGGCGATGCAGGTGTTGATGGTTTCGGGCCTGCCGGCGCGGGCCTTGGCCGGCCACTGCGGGTCGGCCAGCAGCGGCCGCGCCAGCGAGACCATGTCGGCCTGGCCGTCGGCCAGCACCCGTTCGGCCACGTCGGGCATGTTGATGCGGTTGACCGCGATCACCGGAACGTTCACGTGCGGGCGCAGCTTGGCGGTGACGCCGGTGAAGGCCGCGCGCGGCACCGAGGTGGCGATGGTGGGCACACGCGCTTCGTGCCAGCCGATGCCGGAGTTGATGAGGGTCGCGCCGGCGGCTTCGATGGCGCGGGCCTGCCGCAGGATTTCCTCCCAGTTGCTGCCGTCCTCCACCAGGTCCAGCAGCGACAGCCGGTAGATGATGATGAAGTCCCGGCCGCAGGCCTCGCGGATGCGGCGTACGATCTCCACGGCGAAGCGCATGCGCCTGTCGGCGTCGCCGCCCCACGCATCGCTGCGCTTGTTGGTGCGCGGGGCGATGAACTCGTTGATCAGATAGCCTTCCGAACCCATCACCTCGACGCCGTCGTAACCGGCCTCGCGCGCCAGCCGGGCGGCGCGGGCGTAGCTGGCGATCTGGCGCTCCACGCCCCGCGCCGACAGCGCGCGCGGGGTGAACGGATTGATCGGCGCCTTCAGTTTCGACGGCGCCACCTGCAGCGGGTGGTAGGCGTAGCGGCCGGCGTGCAGCAGCTGCAGGCAGATGTGGGCGCCATGGCCGTGCACGGCGGCGGTGACCTGCCGGTGCCGGCCCACTTCCCACGGCCACGACAACTTGCTGCCGAACGGCGCCAGCCAGCCGGCGATGTTCGGCGAGAAGCCGCCGGTGACCAGCAGCGCGGCGCCGCCGGCGGCGCGTTCGCCGAAGTAGGCGGCCAGCTTGGGAAAGTCGCGGACGTGGTCCTCGAGCCCGGTGTGCATCGAGCCCATCAGGATGCGGTTGCGGAGCCGGGTGAAGCCCAGGTCCAGCGGCGCGAACAGATGGGGATAGGCGGTGTCGGTGGCTGGCGTCATGATGGATACGCTTGCGTACGGATCAGGCCAGCGTGCCGCGAAACCCCGCCTGCGGCAAGTGGCTCAGTCCGCCGACGGTGCCGCGGCCGGCGGTGTCGCCGGGCCGCGACGGTCGAACAGGGGCAGCGTGATGCCGCACAGCGGTCCGATCAGCAGCGCGAAGGCCAGGGTACCCAGCCCGACGTTGCCGCCCAGCGACCAGCCCACCGCCAGCGCGGCCGCTTCGATCAACGTGCGTACCTTCCAGATGGCCCAGCCGCTGCGCGCATGCAGGCCGGTCATCAGGCCGTCGCGCGGTCCCGGGCCCAGGCGCGCGCCTATATAGAGGCCCGTGGCGATGGCCAGCAGCACCAGCCCCGCGAGGAACAGCAGCACCTGCCACGGCAGTCCCTGCGCGACGGGCACGACATGCAGCCCGAGCTGGGCGCTGGGACCTATCAGCAGGACGTTCAGCACCGTGCCCACGCCCGGCCGCTGCCGCAGCGGCCACCACATCAGCAGCACGGCGATCCCCACCAGGTTGGTGACCAGGCCGAAGGCCAGCCCGCTGCGGAGCGAGATGCCCTGCGCCAGCACGTCCCAGGGTGCGATGCCGATGCCGGCGCGGATCATCAGTGCCGAGGCGATGCCGAACAGGAACAGGCCGAGCAGTAGTTGCAGCAGGCGGGAGGCGAGGGACATGGGGCAGGAACGAGTGGAGAGAAACGAGGAACGAGAGGGAGCAACGGCAACGGCGGTGTTCCGCTGCGGCCCTTGATCTATTGCGGAGGGGCAAACAGTTGCACGACGACCGGATTACGTGAGGATGAGCAGGGCCTTTGCCTTCTCTTGTTCCTCGTTTCTTTCCACTCGTTCCTGCTTCTTCACTCCTCCCAACCTTCAAGCACCAGTTTGCCGACGGTGCTGCCCGATTCCAGCAGCCGGTGCGCCTCGCGGAGGTTGGTGGCGTTGATCGCGCCCATGCGCCGGGTCAGCGTGGAACGCAGTTCCCCCGCGTCGATCAGGCTGGCGGCGCGGGTGAGGATGCGGTGCTGCTCGATCATGTCGGCGGTGCGAAAACGCGCCCGCGCGAACATGAATTCCCAGTGGATGCCGATGCACTTGGCCTTGTACGGATCGCCGATGCGCAGGTCGCCGGCCGGTTCCACGATCAGGCCGACATGCCCCTGCGGCGCCAGCAGTTCGCCCAGCGCCTGCCAGTAGCGGTCGGTGTCGGCCAGGTTGAGCGCCGCGTCCACCTGCGTGATGCCGAGCGCGTGCAGTTGCGGCGCCAGCGGCTGGCGGTGATCGATCACCTGCTCGGCGCCCAGTTGCCGGCACCAGGCCTGGGTTTCCTCGCGCGAGGCGGTCGCCACCACGGTGAATCCCGCATGGCGGCCCAGCTGGATCGCCATCGAACCCACGCCGCCCGCGCCGCCGATGACCAGCAGGACCCGGCCGGCATTGCGACGTCCGTCCAGCTGGTAGGGCATGCGCTGGAACAGCAGCTCCCACGCGGTGAGCGTGGTCAGCGGCAGCGCCGCGGCCTCGGCGAAATCCAGCGTCGCCGGCTTGCGGCCGACCAGCCGCTCGTCCACCAGCTGCAGCTGCGCATTGCAGCCGGGGCGGGTGACGTTGCCGGCGTAGTACACCTCGTCGCCGACCTCGAAGGCGGTCACCTCCGGCCCGGTCGCCAGCACGACGCCGGCCGCGTCGAACCCCAGCACGCGGTGCGGGATTTCCTCACCCGTGCCCGAGCGTCGCAGTTTGGTATCCACCGGGTTGACCGAGACGGCCTGCACGCCCACCAGCAGGTCCTGTCCCTGCGGCGCGGCGGGCGGCGGAAGCGCGACGTCTTCCAGGGCGCGGGGGTCTTCGATGGGCAGGTAGCGGCCCAGGCCGACAGCTTTCATGGGAAAAGTTCCGTTCGGTGAGGGAGCAACGCCATGATACGCAGGCGCCGTTCAGGCGAAGATGACAGGCCGGGGGCCGCCGTGGGTCTTCACGCGACCAGGAGTCCGCCTGTGCCGTAAGAGCCCGAAACGCCCGCCCCGCCTGGCTCTTGCGTGTTTTTGGCAAGCTGTATAGGGTGGCGCTTCACCGGCCACCCAAGGTCCGGGGCTGCGTCATTTGTTATATAGCTGTTAACGTCGTCTTCACGACCCAGCGCATAATGTGCACCGCGTTGGCGTGCGGAAACGGCCATCTTTCGGACGCGACGAACGAAATCGCTGTGCTGGACCATGCCATTACCGGTTTCATACCCCCGAAACAAGGAGTTGTATTCATGAACAAGAAGATCCTTACCGCCGCGCTGCTGGGTGGTCTGGCGTTTGCCCAGGCCGCGTCGGCCCAGGAATTCGACGACCGCTGGTACCTGACCGGTTCGGCCGGCTTCAACTTCCAGGACAACGACCGTGGCACCAACGACGCTCCGTTCGGCACCCTGGGCCTGGGCAAGTTCATCAGCCCGAACTGGTCGCTGGACGGCGAGCTGAACTACCAGAACCCGAACTTCGACAAGAACCAGGATCTGAACTGGTCGCAGTACGGCGTGTCGCTGGACCTGCGTCGCCACTTCATCCAGGAAGGCCGTGGCTGGAACCCGTACCTGCTGTTCGGCCTGGGCTACCAGAAGGCCGAGGAAGAGTACGTCATCAGCTCGCCGAACTCCCCGGCTGAGCGCAAGGACGGCAACCTGGCCGCCAAGGTCGGCGTCGGTCTGCAGACCACCTTCGACAAGCGCGTCGCCGTGCGCGCCGAGCTGGCCTACCGTGGCGACTTCGACGACCAGAGCGTGAACCCGCGCCTGGCCGGCAACGACAACGACTGGTTCGGCGACGTGCTGGCTTCGGTCGGCGTCGTGATCCCGCTGGGCCCGGCCCCGGTTGCCGCCGTTGCCCCGCCGCCGCCGGCTCCGGTCGCGCCGAGCTGCGCCGACCTGGACGACGATGGTGACGGCGTCAACAACTGCGACGACAAGTGCCCGAACTCGCAGGCTGGCCAGATCGTTGGTCCGGACGGCTGCCCGGTTCCGGTGTCGATCGACCTGAAGGGCGTGAACTTCGACTTCGACAAGTCGACCCTGCGTCCGGATGCCGTCGCGATCCTGAGCGAGGCCAGCGAGATCCTGAAGCGTTACCCGGAACTGCGCGTTGAAGTCGCCGGTCACACCGACTCGAAGGGTACCGACGCCTACAACCAGAAGCTGTCCGAGCGTCGCGCCAAGGCCGTGTACGACTACCTGACCACCAACGGTGTCGCCGCGTCGCGCCTGCAGGGTCCGATCGGCTACGGCGAGAGCCGCCCGATTGCCCCGAACACCAATCCGGATGGTTCGGACAATCCGGAAGGTCGCGCCAAGAACCGTCGCACCGAGCTGAACGTCCAGAACTGATCGGACGCATCGGTTGATCCAGACAAGGCCCGGCTGACGCCGGGCCTTGTTTTTTGCGCCGCTGCCGCGCATTGCGCCGGCGCCGCGGCCCGTCCGCGTTGCGCGGGGTGCAGCGCGATGCGCGTACCTGACCTGCGCCGGGCTGCAACGGATGGTTGAAAGCCCTGTAGGGCATGCCTACACTCGCGGCGTTCTCCGCACGAATGGAAATACGATGCTGCGTATCGCACTGGCCGGCGCCATGGCCCTGGTTCTCGTCCCCGCCGCCCACGCAGCCGTCGATTGCTCGGCCAGCACCGTCGTGCCGCCGCCGTTGCCGGCCACGGTGATCGAGCCGGTCGCCGAAGAGCTGCATGCCCGCCAGGGGCGGCTGGGCATGCCGTCGGGCGTGCTGACCTCCAACTTCAGCGACGAACAGTCGCTCGACCGCGTGCTGATGCGCCTGCGCGTGGAAAGCTGCAACAACGTCGCCAGCGCGATGCCGGCGCGTCCGGCGATCAACCCCAACGATCCGGCGGCCTACAAGCCGCAGACGCAGTATGACAACACGCCGTGGCGCTTCGACATGAGCCAGGGCGGCAAGCGCATGACCGCCGACGAGTTCGATGCCTGGATGAAGGCGCGCGGCGTGCGCGTGGTCAAGGCGGCGGCGCCGGCCGCCGAAGGCGCGGCGGAAGCCAAGCCGGCGGCCGAGGTCAAGTAACGCAAGCCGCCTGGATGCCGCGCAGGATTTCCCGCGATGCCCGCCCTGCCAGACAGGGCGGGCATTTCGTTTCGCCTCCCGCCACCGGCGCGAAGAAGGCCGCCGCGCCGCGCCATGGCCTGGCGCGCGTGCTGTCCAAGGCGGGCGTGTGCTCGCGCAGCGAAGCCGCGCGCCGCGTGCTGGCCGGCAGGGTCGGCGTGGACGGGCGGGTGGTCCTGGACCCCGAGTTTCCCGTCGTGGCCGGCCGGCAGCGCATCACCCTGGATGGCCAGCCCATCGCCGCGGTGCGCCGCCTCTACGTGGCATTGAACAAGCCGCGTGGCCTGGTCACCAGCGTGCGCGACGAACAAGGCAGGGACACCGTCTACCGCTGCTTCGACGGCGCGGACATGCCGTGGCTGGCGCCGGTGGGGCGCCTGGACAAGGCCAGCGAAGGCCTGCTGTTCTTCAGCAACGATCCGGAATGGGCGGCGCGGTTGACCGACCCCGCGACCGGGCCGCTGAAGACCTATCGCGTGCAGATCGACGGCGCGCCCGATGCGGCGCAGCTGGCGCGCATGCATGAGGGGATCGAGGACGCCGGCGAGCATCTGGCCGCGCATTCGGTTGTCGTCCTGCGCGCGAGCGAGCGCACCGCGTGGCTGGAGATCGTGCTCGACGAAGGCCGCAACCGCCACATCCGCCGCCTGCTGCAGGTGCTGGGCTTCGAGGTGCTGCGGCTGGTGCGGGTGGCGATCGGGCCGGTCACGCTGGGCGGGCTGGCCAAGGGGCAGTGGCGGGAACTGGAAGCGGAGGAACTGGGGGCGCTCGCTGCGCATTCAGCGGGCCTAGACGCCAATTCATGAAAATTCTTCATTTAATTCATGTGTATAGCTTGATTTCTTAAAGTGCATGATTAGGCTGTAGGCCTGTTTCCAGCGAGGTCGTGCGGCCATGCCAGCTTTCATCCGCGGTGTTTTCATGACGCACGTCCCTGTGCGTCACCCTTTCGGGCGGCTTCGCCATGAAGAACGGCTTTCCTGCCGTTCTTTCATGACGCACGGCTCCGCGATGAAAAACGGCATTCCCGTTGCATTTGCGTTGGCGGCTGCCGCGGTTCTGGCCGGTTGCGCGTCGTCCGGCAAGCCGGTGGCCGCGGCCGTCGAGGACAAGCCGGTCACGGTGACGGTGGAAGCGCCGATGGCGGAGAAGGATGCGCTGGGCAACTACCGCTTCCTGATGCAGCAGGAAGGGAAGAACATGAGCGCCGACCAGTTCGACGCGTGGATGAAGGCCAACGGCATCCGCGTGGCGCGCGGCAATACGCCCGAAGGCGCCGCGGCGGCACCGGCCGCCAAGAACTAGCTTCCATCGGGGGGCTTTGCCGCCTGCGTGAAGAAGCAATGCCCGTCGGATGCGACGTCCGGCCGGAAATGGAACAGGCGCCCCGAGGGCGCCTGTTCCGTTCTGCGCTTGGGCCGGATCAGCCCTTGATGACGCCCAGTTCCCTGCCGATGCGGGTGAAGGCGTCGATGGCGCGGTCCAGGTGTTCGCGGCTGTGCGCGGCGCTCATCTGCGTGCGGATGCGCGCCTGGCCCTTGGGCACGACCGGGAAGAAGAAGCCGATCGCATAGATGCCTTCTTCCAGCAGGCGCTGGGCGAACTTCTGCGCCAGCGGCGCGTCGTACAGCATCACCGGGCTGATCGGATGCACGCCCGGCTTCACGTCGAAGCCGGCGGCGGTCATCTTCTGGCGGAAGTAGGCGGTGTTCTCGGCCAGCTTGCCGCGCAGGTCGCCGGCCTTGTCGAGCATGTCGAAGGCCTTGATGCCGGCGGCGACCACGTGCGGCGGCAGCGAGTTGGAGAACAGGTAGGGCCGCGAGCGCTGGCGCAGCAGCTCGATCACCTCGGCGCTGGCGCAGGTGAAGCCGCCCAGCGCGCCGCCCATGGCCTTGCCCAGGGTGCCGGTGATGATGTCGATCCTGTCGAGCACGCCCTTCACCTCGGCCGAGCCGCGGCCGGTGGCGCCGAGGAAGCCGGTGGCATGGCATTCGTCGATGTGCACCAGCGCGTTGTACTTCTTCGCCAGCGCGGTGATCTCGTCCAGCGGGGCGATGAAGCCGTCCATCGAGAACACGCCGTCGGTGGTGATCAGCTTGGTCCGGCAACCGGCGGCATCGGCGGCCTGCAGCTGCGCTTCCAGGTCGGCCATGTCGCAGTTGGCATAACGGAAGCGTTTGGCCTTGCACAGGCGCACGCCGTCGATGATCGAGGCGTGGTTGAGCGCGTCGGAGATGATCGCGTCGTCCTCGCCGAGCAGCGGCTCGAACAGGCCGCCGTTGGCGTCGAAGCAGGCGGCGTAGAGGATGGTGTCGTCCTTGCCGAAAAAGTCGGCGATCTGTTTCTCCAGCTGCTTGTGCAGGTCCTGGGTGCCGCAGATGAAGCGCACCGAGGCCATGCCGAAGCCGTGGCTGTCCAGCGCGTCCTTCGCGGCCTGGATCAGGTCGGGGTGGTCGGCCAGGCCCAGGTAGTTGTTGGCGCAGAAGTTCAGCACGGTGCGGCCGTCGTCCAGGGTGATCTCGGCCGACTGCGGGCTGGTGATGATGCGTTCGGACTTGAACAGCCCCTGCGCGCGGATGGCGTCCAGTTCCTCGGCGTAGTGCCGGGTGAGCGGGGAAGTGTTCGCGGTTGCGGTCATGGCAGGGTCTTGCGGTGGAAGGAGTGCCGATTCTAGCGGCCGGGCGTCGCCGCCGCCGGTTTCATGGGGAATGGCTATAAGCGCCACGGCCGAAGTCATTTCTCCGTCCGGGTATGCGCCCGCAGCATCGACGCTCCCACCCATGCCTTCCAGGAGCCACCGATGACCGCGCCCTTCCTCCCGTCCACCGTGCCGACCAGGAAGCTGTTGTCCCTCAGCCTGGCCGTGGCGCTGTGCGGGGCGGCGGCATCGGCGCAGGCGCAGCAGCCCACCGTGGAGCAGCTGCAGCAGCGCCTGGAGCGGCTGGAACGCCTGGCCGGCGTGTCCGGCGGCGCACCCGCCGAAGGTGCCGGCCTGGCCGACCTAGACCAGCGCCTGCGCATCCTCGAGCGCCGCCTGGAGCTGCAGGAGGAAGAGCGCGTGGCCGCGGCGAAGACCGCGCCGAAGCTCACGGTCGACCAGAAGGGTGCCGCGTTCAGGTCCGGCGACGGCAATTACGAACTGAAGCTGCGCGGCCTGCTGCAGGGCGATGCGCGGGTGTTCCTCGACGACAGCAGCCAGAACGACACCTTCCTGCTGCGCACCGCGCGGCCGACGCTGGAAGGGTCGCTGGGCAGGCTGCTGGCCTACCGCTTCACCCCGGAGTTCGCCGGCGACAGCGCCAGCATCGTCGATGCCTATGCCGACCTGCGCTTCGATCCGGCCTATACGGTGCGCGTAGGCAAGTTCACCTCGCCGGTCGGGCTGGAACGCCTGCAGTCTTCCGCCGCGCTGGTCGATGTCGAGCGCGCGCTGGCCAGCGAACTGGCGCCCAACCGCGACCTCGGCGTGCAGTTGCAGGGCGAGGTCGCCAACGGCAGGTTCAGCTACGCGCTGGGCGTGTTCAACGGCGCGGTCGATGGCCGCGATGCGATGACCAGCAATCCGGACGACGATGTCGAGTTCGCCGGTCGCGTGTTCTTCGAACCGTTGAAGGGAACGGACAGCGCCTGGGCGGGCCTGGGCTTCGGCCTGGGCGCCAGCACCGGCGAGAAGCACGGTGCCGGCAGCAGTTTCCTGCCGCGCTATCGCACGCCGGGGCAGGCCACCTTCTTCAGCTACCGCGGCACGGTGCTGGCCGACGGCAGCCACCGCCGCTGGTCGCCGCAGGCCTGGTTCTACCGCAACGGCTTCGGCCTGCAGGGCGAGTACATCGTCTCGCAGCAGCAGGTGGCACGCGACGGCCGGCGTGCGGAGCTGGACCACCGCGCCTGGCAGGCCACCGCCAGCTACGTGCTCACCGGCGAGGATGCCGGCTACCGCGGGGTGACCCCAGCCCGGCCGTTCGGCAGCAACGGTGGCCTGGGCGCGTTCGAACTCACCGCGCGTTACGGCGTGCTGGACATCGACGACGACGCGTTCCCCTTCTACGCCGATCCGGCCGCCTCCGCCTCGCGCGTGCGCGCCTGGACGCTGGGCGCCAACTGGTACCTGACGGCCAACCTCAGGCTGGCGACCAACTACCTGCACAGCCGCTTCGATGCCGCTCCCGGCGGCATCGCCCTGCCTGCCGAGAAGGCCGTGTTCTCGCGCCTGCAGGTTTCCTTCTGACGGAGCATTCCCCATGACCCAGACCTTCCGTTCCCGTGCCGGCCGCGCCTCGCTGGCCTTCCTGCTGACCCTGGTCGCCGGCGGCGCCTTCGCCCGCGACGTGCAGCTGCTCAACGTGTCCTACGACCCCACCCGCGAGCTGTACCGCGATTTCAACGCCGCCTTCGCCCGCCACTGGAAGGAAACCCGCGGCGACACCGTCACCATCGAGACCTCACACGGCGGTTCCGGCAAGCAGGCGCGCGCGGTGATCGACGGCATCCAGGCCGACGTGGTGACGCTGGCGCTGGCCTACGACGTGGATGCGATCGCGCAGAAGGCGCGGCTGCTGCCGGCCAACTGGGAGTCGCGCCTGCCCGACAACAGCGCACCGTATACCTCGACCATCGTGTTCCTGGTGCGCAAGGGCAACCCGAAGGGCATCCGCGACTGGCCGGACCTGCTGCGCGCCGGCGTGTCGGTGGTGACGCCCAACCCGAAGACCTCCGGCGGCGCGCGCTGGAACTACCTCGCCGCCTGGGCCTATGCCGAGCACATCTTCAAGGGCGACCGCGCGCGCATCCTCACCTACATGCGCGCGCTGTTCCGCAACGTGCCGGTGCTGGACACCGGCGCGCGCGGCGCCACCACCACCTTCGTCCAGCGCGGCATCGGCGACGTGCTGCTGGCCTGGGAGAACGAGGCCTTCCTGGCGCAGGAGGAGCTGGGCCCGGACAAGTTCGAGATCGTGGTGCCGCGGCTGTCGATCCTGGCCGAGCCGTCGGTGGCGCTGGTCGACCGCAACGTCGACCGCCACGGCACCCGCGAGGTGGCGCAGGCCTACCTGCAGTACCTGTATTCGGCCGAGGGCCAGCGCATCGCCGCGCGCCACTACTACCGTCCGCGCCATCCCGAACTGGCCGCGCCGGCCGACGTGGCGCGTTTTCCGCAGGTACGGCTGGTGACCATCCGCGAGGCGTTCGGCTCGTGGGAAAAGGCGCAGGCCGAGCACTTCGCCGACGGCGGCGTGTTCGACCAGATCCAGGCAGACAGGTAAGTGGGCGCAGGCGTGCAATCCCTGCCGCGTGCGCGGCGCCAACGCCGGGTGCTGCCCGGCTTCGGCGTCGGCATGGGCATCACCGTGTTCTGGCTGGGGCTGATCGTGCTGATCCCGCTGGCCGGCGTGTTCCTGCGCGCGGCCGGGCTGGGCGTGGACGGCATCTGGCGCATATGGAGCGAACCGCGCGTGCTGTCGGCGCTGCGGCTGAGCTTCGGCACCGCCTTCGCCGCGGCGGCGTTCAACACGCTGATGGGCACCTGGGTGGCGTGGGTGTTCGTGCGCTATCGCTTTCCGGGCCGGCGCCTGTTCGACGCGATGATCGACCTGCCGTTCGCCCTGCCCACCGCGGTGGCCGGCATTGCGCTCACCGCGCTGTACGGCGGGCAGGGCTGGGTCGGGCGCTGGCTCGAACCGCTGGGCCTGAAAGTCGCCTACACGCCCGTGGGCATCGTGGTCGCGCTGGTGTTCGTCGGCCTGCCGTTCGTGGTGCGCATCGTGCAGCCGGTGCTGGCCGAAGCCGAGCGCGAGCTCGAGGAAGCGGCGGCGACGCTGGGTGCCAGCCGCTGGCAGACCATCGTGCGCGTGGTGGTGCCGGCGTTGTGGCCGGCGATGCTGACCGGTTTCGCGCTGGCGTTCGCGCGCGGGGTGGGCGAGTACGGCTCGGTGATCTTCATCGCCGGCAACCTGCCGTTCGCCACCGAGATCGCGCCGCTGCTGATCACCATCCGCCTGGACGAGTTCGACTATGCCGGCGCCACCGCCATCGCCGCGGCGATGCTGCTGCTGTCCTTCCTGGTGCTGCTGCTGGTCAACAGCCTGCAGGCACGGCTGCAACGCAGGGGCGCGCGATGACCGAGATGGTATCCGGACTGCCCGTGGCGATCGCCGCGCCGGCCGGCCGCCGTGCCGCCGCGCGCGTGGCCAGCGTGACCACCGAGCCGCGCTGGGTGCGTGCGTTGTTGATTCTCGGCGCGCTGGGTTTCCTGCTTTCGTTCCTGCTGCTGCCGCTGCTGCTGGTGTTCGTCGAGGCGCTGCGCGGTGGCGCGCAGGCGTTCTGGAGCGCGGTGAGCGATCCGGACGCGCTGGCGGCGGTGCGCCTGACCCTGCTGGTCACCGCCATCGTCATCCCGCTCAACCTGGTGTTCGGCATCGCCGCGGCGTGGGTGGTGAGCAAGCACCGCTTCCCCGGCAAGCGCTGGCTGGTGACCCTGATCGACCTGCCGTTCTCGGTGTCGCCGGTGGTCGCCGGGCTGGTGTTCATCCTGCTGTTCGGCCGCGACGGCTGGCTGTGGCCGCTGATCGAGGAGGGCGTGCGCCTGCACCTGCCGGTGGCTGGCGAGGTGCTGCTGCAGCTGCCGCGCATCGTGTTCGCGATCCCCGGTATCGTGCTGGCCACCACCTTCGTCACCTTCCCGTTCATCGCCCGCGAACTGATGCCGCTGATGGAGCAGCAGGGCAGCGACGAGGAACTGGCGGCGCTGACCCTGGGCGCCAACGCCTGGCAGATGTTCTGGAAGGTGACCCTGCCCAACATCCGCTGGGGCCTGCTGTACGGCGTGCTGCTGTGCAGTGCGCGGGCGATGGGCGAGTTCGGCGCGGTGTCGGTGGTGTCCGGGCACATACGCGGGCGCACCAACACGCTGCCGCTGCACGTGGAGATCCTCTACAACGAGCCGTCCGCGCATACCTGGAGCGCGGCGTTCGCCTGCGCCTCGCTGCTGGCCGGCACCGCGCTGCTGACGCTGGTGCTGAAGACTTTCCTGGAATGGCGGCACGGTCAGTCGCTGGCCGCCGCGCACCACCGCTGAGGTGACGATGAACATCCGCATCCAACAACTGGGCAAGCGCTTCGGCGCGTTTCCCGCGCTCGACGGCGTCAGCCTGGACATCCGCAGCGGCGAGCTGCTGGCCCTGCTCGGGCCGTCGGGGTCGGGCAAGACCACCCTGCTGCGCGCGCTCGCCGGGCTGGAGCAGCCCGAACACGGACGCATCCTGTTCGACGGCGAGGACGCCACCGCGCTGAGCGTGCAGGCGCGCCGCGCCGGTTTCGTGTTCCAGCACTACGCGCTGTTCCGGCACATGGACGTGCGCGCCAACATCGCCTTCGGCCTGGAAGTGCGGCGCGGCGCGCAGCGCTGGCCGAAGGCGCGCATCGACGCGCGCGTGGAGGAACTGCTGGCGCTGGTGCAGCTCGACGGCCTGGGCGGGCGCTACCCGACGCAGCTTTCCGGCGGCCAGCGCCAGCGCGTGGCGCTGGCGCGCGCGCTGGCCATCGAGCCGCGCGTGCTGCTGCTGGACGAACCGTTCGGCGCGCTGGACGCGCAGGTGCGCCGCGACCTGCGCCGCTGGCTGCGCGAACTGCACGACCGCACCGGCCTGACCACGGTGTTCGTCACCCACGACCAGGAAGAGGCGCTGGAACTGGCCGACCGCGTGGCGATCCTCAACCGCGGCCGCATCGAGCAGGTCGGCAGCCCGGGCGAGATCTACGACCGGCCGGCGTCGCCGTTCGTCTACGGCTTCGTCGGCGAGGCCAACCGCCTGCCGGCGCGGGCCGACGGCGACGCGCTGGACGTGGCCGGCGCGCGCTGGTCGCGGCCGGCGGGGCTGCCGGACGCGGCCGCGCTGGATGTCTACGTGCGCCCGGAAGACATGCGCGTCGGCGATGCCGGCGACTGGGTGGGCACCGTGCTGTCGGTGCAGCGCAGCGGCGCGCGGGCGCGGTTGCGCGCGCGCCTGCGCGGCGCTGCCGTGGACGTGGAAGTCGAGCTTCCGCCCGACGCGCCGTCCTACACGGCGGGGCAGGTCGTGGCGCTGGCGGCGCGGCGCCATGGGGTGTTTCCGGCATCCCTTGCCAGCTAGCGGCGGCAGCGCGGCGTTCCGGACCGCGCAGTCCGGGCGACTTCCGCGCGCCCGGAGGTGCGTTGGACCCGTCCGGTAACCGTACGCGTTCACCGGGGCGGGCGCGTGTCCGCCCCGGTAATCCAGTGGCCGACGATGTCAGGCGACCGGGCGCCGGCATCACCGGCGGGTCCGCCCGTACCGGTGGAACGCTGGCGTTGCCGGTCAATCTGGTTAAGAATTTGTGAATCCTGCGCCATGGCGGCGCCGGCATCCCATTTCCCGGAGACCCACATGATCCCCTGCAAGCGCCTTGCCGCCGTTGCCTGTGCTGCCCTGCTTTCCGTTCCGTTCGCCGCCTGCGCCGAAGACGCCGCATCGCCCGTCAGCTGGGAAGTCAGCGCGGTTTCGGACTACCTGTTCCGCGGCGCGTCGCAGACCGACGAGAAGCCGACCGTGCAGGGCACCGTCACCTGGACCTCGGCCAGCGGCCTGTATGTCGGCGGCTTCGCCTCGGGCGTGGACTTCGGCCAGGACAGCCCGGACATCGAGGTGGACTACTTCGTCGGCTACGGCTTCGATGTCAGCGACAAGGTGAATGTCGACGTCCTGCTCAACCGCTACACCTACCCGGGTGCCAGCGAGATGGCCTACAACGAGCTGGTCACCACCACCACCCTGGCCGAGACCTGGAAGGTCAACGTCAGCTACACCAACGACGTGTGGGGCAGCGGCACCACCGGCTGGTACTACGGCGTGGGCGGCGACTGGGGCCTGCCGAAGGACTTCACCCTGTCGGCCAACGTCGGCCGCAGCGTGTTCAACGACAGCGACGTGGCCCAGGATTACACGGACTGGGGCGTGGGCATCGGCCGCAGCTTCGGCATCGCCGAGGTGTCGCTGGGCTACTACGGCACCGACGGCAAGGGCCGCGACAACTTCGGCCAGCTGGCCGACGACCGCCTCGTGCTGGCGGTGAAGATCGCGCGCTGAGCGCTGCGCTGATGCGATGAACGAAAAAGGCGCCGTCAGGCGCCTTTTTTTCGAGGACCAACCGGCCTCAGTTCCAGCTCAGCACGACCTTGCCGGCCTTGCCCTGTTCCATCAGGTCGAAACCTTCCTGGAAGCGGTCCACCGGCAGCTGGTGGGTGAGCACCTTGCCGAGCGGGAAGCCGGACAGCACCAGCTGGGTCATCTTGTACCAGGTCTCGTACATCTTGCGGCCGTAAATGCCCTGCACGGTCAGGCCCTTGAAGATGATCTTGTCCCAGTCGCAGCCGGCACCCTTGGGCATGATGCCGAGCATGGCGATCTTGCCGCCGTGGTACATGCAGTCGAGCATGTCGTTGAAGGCGCGCGGGTTGCCGCTCATCTCCAGGCCCACGTCGAAGCCTTCCATGTGCAGGTCGGCCATCACGTCCTTCAGCGACTGGTTGGCGACGTTGACCACGCGCGTGGCACCCATGTCGGCGGCCAGCTTCAGGCGGAAATCGTTGACGTCGGTGACCACCACGTTGCGCGCGCCGATGTGCTTGCAGATGCCGGCGGCGATGATGCCGATCGGGCCGGCGCCGGTGATCAGCACGTCCTCGCCGATGACATCGAATTCCAGCGCGCAGTGCGCGGCGTTGCCGTACGGGTCGAAGAACGCGGCCAGTTCGGACGGGATCTGGTCCGGGATCGGCCACAGGTTGCTGGCCGGCATCACCATGTATTCGGCGAAGGCGCCGTTGACGTTGACGCCGATGCCCACGGTGTTCGGGCACAGGTGCGGGCGGCCGCCGCGGCAGTTGCGGCAGTGGCCGCAGACGATGTGGCCTTCGGCGGACACGCGCTGGCCGATTTCATAGCCGGTCACCGCCGAGCCGAGCGCGGCGATGCGGCCGACGAACTCGTGGCCGATGGTCAGGCCCGGCTTGATGGTGCGCTGGCTCCACTCGTCCCACAGGTAGATGTGCAGGTCGGTGCCGCAGATGGCGGTCTTCTCCAGCTTGATCAGCACCTCGTTCGGACCGGGCACCGGCACCGGCACCTCTTCCATCCAGATGCCCTTGGTCGCCTCGCGCTTGACCAGCGCGCGCATCGTGTTCTGTGTCATTGCCGGAAACCGCAGTGGGAAAAGAGCGCCGATTATATGCTTTCGGCCGTAACCGCCCGTACCGGCGGGCATGGCTACGGCAACGGTTTCACCCGCTACAATCGGGGCTTCCATTTTCCGGGGACCCGCTTCATGCGTCTGAATCTTCTCGCTTTTTCCGTGGTGGCCGGGCTCGGCCTGGCGCAGGCGGCCGCCGCCGCCGAGGGCATGTGGGTGCCGCAGCAGCTGCCGCAGATCGCCGGGCCGCTGATGAAGGCCGGGCTGAAACTGGACCCGCTGCAGCTGAGCAACCTGACCGGCGACCCGATGGGCGCGGTGGTGGCGCTGGGCGGCTGCACCGCCAGCTTCGTCTCGCCGCAGGGCCTGGTGGCGACCAACCACCACTGCGCCTATGGCGCCATCCAGCTCAATTCCACCGCCGAGAAGAACCTGATCAAGGACGGCTTCAGCGCGGCCAGCTTCAAGGATGAACTGAGCGCCGGCCCGAACGCGCGCATCTACGTGCTCGACGACATCACCGATGTCACCCAGCAGGCCAAGGCCGCCATCGCCGCCGCCGGCAACGACCCGCTCAAGCGCACCGAGGCGCTGGAGGCGCTGGAGAAGAAGCTGGTGGCCGAGTGCGAGGCCGACGACAGCTACAGCTGCACGCTGTACAGCTTCTCCGGCGGCAACACCTATCGCCTGTTCAAGAACCTGGAAATCAAGGACGTGCGCCTGGCGTACGCGCCCCCGGGCAGCGTCGGCAAGTTCGGCGGCGACGTCGACAACTGGATGTGGCCGCGCCACACCGGCGATTTCTCGTTCTACCGCGCCTACGTCGGCAAGGATGGCAAGCCGGCCGCGTTCTCGGCCGACAACGTGCCGTACCAGCCGAAGCACTGGCTGAAGCTGGCCGACCAGCCGCTGGGCGAGGGCGATTTCGTGATGGTGGCCGGCTACCCGGGCCGCACCGACCGCTACGCGCTGGTCAGCGAGTTCGAGAACACCGCCGGCTGGACGTACCCGACCATCGCCAAGGCCTACAAGGACCAGATCGCGCTGGTCGAGGCGGCCAGCAGGGACAACAAGGACATCGCGGTGAAGTACGCCGCCACCATGGCCAGCTGGAACAACACCAGCAAGAACTACGACGGCCAGCTGGACGGCTTCAAGCGCAACAACGTGCTGGCGCAGAAGCAGAAGGAAGAAGCCGCGGTGCTGGAATGGCTGCGCGGGCAGGGCGCCAAGGGCAAGCCGGCGCTGGATGCCTACGCGCAGCTGCAGGCGCTGGGCACCCAGGCGCGCAGCACCCAGCAGCGCGACATCACCCTGGGCATGTTCAACCGCACCGGCACGCTGGGCACCGCGGTGCGCCTGTACCGCCTGGCGCTCGAGAAGGCCAAGCCCGACGCGCAGCGCGAGGACGGCTACCAGGAACGCGACCTGCCGGCCATCGAAGGCGGCCTGAAGCAGATGGACCGCCGCTACGTGGCGGCCATGGACCGGCAGTTCCAGCAGTACTGGCTGCAGCGTTATGTCGCGCTGCCCGCCGGCCAGCGCGTGCCGGCGTTCGACACCTGGCTGGGGGGCAGCGACGCCGCGGCCGTGGACGCCGCGCTGGCGCGCCTGGACGGCTCGCGGCTGGGCGACCTGGCCGAGCGCATGAAGTGGTTCAACGCCGACAGGGCCGCGTTCGAGGCCAGCACCGACCCGGCCATCCAGTACGCGGTGGCGGTGATGCCGGCGCTGCTGCAGATCGAGCACCAGAACAAGGTCAAGCGCGGCGAGGAACTGGTGGCGCGCCCGCTGTTCCTGCAGGCCATCGCCGACTACAAGCAGAGCAAGGGCGAGTTCGTCTACCCGGACGCCAACCTGTCCCTGCGCATCACCTTCGGCAACGTGAAGGGCTACACCGGCCTGGACGGCAAGGTGCAGCAGCCGTTCACCACCATCGAAGGCGTCGCCGCCAAGGAGACCGGCGTCGACCCGTTCGATTCGCCGAAGGCGCTGCTCGACGCGGTCAAGGCCAAGCGCTACGGCGGCCTGGAAGACAAGCGCCTCGGCAGCGTGCCGGTGGACTTCCTGTCCGACCTGGACATCACCGGCGGCAATTCCGGCTCGCCGGTGCTGGACGCGCACGGCCGCCTGGTCGGCCTGGCGTTCGATGGCATCTGGGAGTCGGTGGCCAGCAACTGGGTGTTCGACCCGGTGATGACCCGCATGATCTCGGTGGACCAGCGCTACATGCGCTGGATCATGCAGGAAGTGGCGCCGGCGCCGCAGCTGCTGAAGGAAATGGAAGCCGCGTCGAAGTAAGCCGCGCTCCGGTTTGATCGAAAACCCCGGACGGGAAAACGTCCGGGGTTTTTTGTTGCCGCCATCCGTGGCGGCATGCCTTCGGTCCGCCGACGGCCCCGTAGGCACGGGGCTCGCTCCACACCGGCTTTCTCATGGTGGACATACGGGGGGTGTCGCGGGATTCCCGCTCAGTCCGGCGCCTTTTCTGCAACAGAGCATGCAATCCCTTGGCGACGCGCAGGCGTGGCGCTTGTCCCACACGGACCTTCCACGGCGGACATGCGGGGCGAGCCCCGCATCTACGAGTGTGTTGTGGGATGCCCACCCAGAGATGTCGGCGCCTTCTCTGCAACGGAGCATGCAATCCCCGGCGACGCGCAGGTGTAGGACTCGCCCCATACGGGACTTCCACGGCGATCATGCGGAGCGCTCCCGCACCTACGAGTGTGCTGCGGGAGCGCGCTGAAACGCGGCCGCGTCAGCGGTACGGGCCCGGCCCGCGCCAGACCAGTTCGCCGCGCCGGTAGACATACATCACCGTGACCACGTCGCGCGCGTCGCCGATGGAGCGCAGTTCCGGCGCGTCGGGCGCGAGCAGGCGGCACTTGCTGGAGCCGCGCCTGAGCGCGACCTCCGCCGGGCAGACCATCAGGTAGCTGGTGCCCGGCAGCGGAATGGACAGTTCCTTCATGCCCTGTTCCATCCAGGTGCGCAGCCGCGTCTCGGCGAGCAGGTCGTAGATGATCTGGTAGCCGCCCACTTCCATGGCCGGCTCGCCCGCGGCCGCGTCGTTGCGATGGCCGTTGCGGTTGACCGGGCCGGAGGAGCGTCCGTCGTCGGGCGCGGTTTCCTTCGGCTGCCAGCCCGGCGGGCGCCCGGTCCAGGTCTGCGGCCGGCGCTGCACGCTTTCCGGCGGGCTGGTGGCCGCGGCCTGCGCCGACTCGGCCGCGGGCGGCGCATCGCTCCTGTCCTGCTGCTGTTCCGGTTCGGCGGGGGGCTCGATGTACCTGGCCTCCGGTACCGGCTTGCGTGCATCGGCCTGCCGGCGCGCCGCCGGTCTGGAAGGCCGCTTGCGCTCGTTCACCGGCTTCGGCCCCGGCGGCTGGCGCGCGGTGGGCGGCGAAGGCGGCGCTTCGCCGACGAAATCCACCTTGACCCGGCCGCCGCCGGACGTTCCCTGCGGCGTGGTCACCACCGGCGGCGTGGAGTGCAGCAGGAGCAGCAGCACCAGCAGGTGCAGCAGCGCGCTCAGGACGGCGGCCGCCCACGGCTGCAGGCGTTCGTTCCAGGGCCGGCGGGTGGAAGGGGCGGAAACCGGGTCGCTGCTCATGCCACGATGCGGGCGGAAGAAGTGCTGGCCCTCATGTGGGCGTCATGCCATGCGGCCGATGGGGCGGCCATGGTAACGCCTGGCGTCGGCCGCCACGCCCGTCGCGGGCGGCATCGGCGCGTTGCGTTCATTCGGGCATGCGCATCGCCTGCGGCGGCGTGGTGTCGCCGCCCTCCATCCAGCCGATCCAGCGGTCCGGTCCCGCGCCCGCGTCGGGCACCGCCAGTCCACGGGCCACGCCGTCGGCGTCGACCAGCAGCAGGCGCGCATCGCCGCCGGCTGCACCGGTGGCGAATTGCACGCGCCTTGCCGGTGTTTCCAGCAGGTTGTCCACGGCTTCGACCTGCAGGTCGCGTATGGCCAGCGGTTGCGACGGCGGGGTGCGGCCGAGCCAGCGCGCCTGCGGCCAGGCGAACATCTCGACCTGCGCCTGCCGCTGCAACGGCAGGGCGGTGGCGATCTCGGCGGGCACGTTCTCTCCCCGCGGCGCTGCGCGATCCACCACGCCGACAGCGGCGGCCGCGGCGATATGCGCGGCCACCTGGCGCATGCTTCCGGCCAGTCTGGCCGTCCACAGCTGGCTGGGCAGCAGCACCACGGCAACGGCCAGGACCAGCGACAGCGCGCGCCGCGGCGACGACGCGCGCGCCGTCGCCGCCAGCAGCAGGCCGGCCCAGAACAGGCTGGACCACACCAGGTAGCGGGGCGCCAGCAACTGGTCCGGATAGGTCTGGAAATACGCATCCCGCACCACCGCCACCAGGGCGCCGGTGGCCGCGGCGAACAGGGCGATGCCGATGCCCAGCCGCTGCGCTGGCGCCGACGGCGTGTGCGGGGCCAGCCATGCCTTCAGCAGCAGCCATGCCAGCGCGGCCAGGCCCGCCAGCGCGATGGGAATGTGCGGGAACCAGGCCAGCATCACCGGCCCGAAACGGCCTTCGTAGGCCGATGCGACGGGCGCCAGCAACGCGCCCAGCGCAGGCGGCAGGCGTTCGGCCAGCGCCGGGTCCAGCACCGGCCATGCGGCATGGATCCAGGGGCCGGCCAGCCAGCGCAGCCAGGACGAGATCCAGGACAGCGGCGCGAACGCGAGCGCGCCGGCGCTGTCGCCGGTCAGCTGCAGCGCCGCCAGCGTGAGCACCAGTCCAAGGGACAGCGTGGCCCATGCCGCCGGCCGCGCGCGGGTGAGCCACAGCATCGGGAAGAAGGCCGCGAACGTCGCGATGCCGCTGCCGAAGGAGAATGCCGCGGCCAGGCCGCACAGCGCGGCGATGCCCGCCGCGCCCGGGCCCGGCCGCAGCCGCTGGCCGAGCACCTGGAGCCCTGCGAGCAGCAGCGCGGTCACGCTGTAGGCATGCACGGTTTCGTTGCCGTGCCCGAGCGCGCGCTGGTTGCCCAGCCAGCACAGTCCCAGCAGCAGCGCCAGCCACGCGGCGTGGCGTTGCGATGCCGGCAGTGCGGCCAGCTGCCGCCAGCCCAGCGCCAGCGTGGCCAGCAGCAATACGATGCCGATGCCGATCTGCAGCCACTGGCCGCCATGCAGCCAGTGCAGTTCGGCCAGCCGCACCAGGCTGGGCAGCAGCTCGTGGTGGCCGTTGTCGGCGTTGACCACGCTCTGCGGGAACGGCGTGGACAGCAGATGCGCCTGGAAGCGCCATTGATCGGCATACGGCACCTTGGGCGCGCGCAGCATCACCACCAGCGCGGGCAGCAGGAACGCGGCCGCTGCCAGCCATGCGGCCGCGCGGCGCAGCGTATCGGTCGTGTTTTTCATGCGCGGCATGCTAGCAGGCGCCACGCGGCAGGGGCCGCCGCCGATGCGTGCCCTGCATGGTGCGCAGGGCATGCGCCCATGCCCTGCGCGCGGCTGCCGATACGGCAGGCCCCGATGCCGGGGACGCCGAAGGAGCGCGCGCATGCGTCGCCGCTTCCGCGGAACGGCATCGCTGCCGCTCACCTCCCGGCGTCCCTGTCTCCATGTCGCCGCCGGCGCGCGGATTCGTAACGCGGGCAACCGTGCCCTGCACCGCGGCGGCGACAGGCTATGATGCGGGCCCCCGCCACGAGCTCCCAACTGCATGCGCATCCTGCTTGCCCGCCACGGCGAAACGCCGTGGAACGCCGAAGGCCGCTACCAGGGCCAGATCGACATTCCCCTCTCGCCGGTGGGCGAGGCGCAGGCCAGGGCGCTGGGCGAACGCCTGCATTCGCTGGACATCACCCGTGCGGTGGCTTCGCCGTTGTCGCGCGCGCAGAGCACCGCCCGCGCCGCGCTGGGCAGCGCCCGCGAGTCGATGCTGCAGACCGATGCGGACCTGCAGGAAATCGCCCATGGCGAATGGGAAGGCCTGCTCGCCAGCGAGATCAACGACAAGGACCCCGCGCGCCTGCGCGCCTGGCGCGAGGAGCCCGATACCGTGCTGATGCCCGGCGGCGAATCGCTGCGGCAGGTGCTGGACCGCAGCTGGCGCGGCCTGGCCCGCGCCGCCGAAGGGCTGGGCGCGGACGACACCCTGCTGGTGGTCGCGCACGATGCGGTCAACCGCGTGATCCTGTGCAGGGTGCTGGGCCTGCCGATCGGCAAGCTGTGGACCTTCCGCCAGGCGCCGACCACGCTGAACCTGCTCGAAGGACCGGACGTGGAAAGCCTGGAAGTGGTGCGCCTGAACGACTGCGCGCACCACACCCCGTTCTTCGGCGAGGCCAAGCACCGGGCGCTCTGATGGCGCTGCCACGGACAGGCGCGCGCTGGCTGTCCGCCGCGCTGCTGGCGCTGTCGCCGTTGCCGGCGATGGCGCAGCCGGCCGATGGCTGCCCGCCTTTTTCCGTGCAGGACAACCGCGCGCCGCACTATCCGCCGTCCGAACTGTGGCGGCTGCTCGGCTACACGATCAACGTGATCATCGATACCGACGCCTGCGGGCGGGTGACGGCAGCGCGCGTCGAGCAGGCCTCCGGCTTGGCGGCGCTGGACGCGGCGGCGCTGGCGGCGGCCCGCGCCTGGACCGTGCCGCCGGAATACCGCGGCCAGCCGCGCTACCGGCTGCCGTTCGCGTTCGAACCTCTGCCCGAGGCGCTGGCGGTACAGGAGCGCTGGCGGCCGCACGATCCGTTCTTCGAGGAACGCAGCAGCGGCCGCGTGCCGATGCCCGCGCCGGATGGCGACGGTGCGCTGCCTGGTTACATCGCCGACCCGTATCCGATCGGTTTCCTGCAGATTCCCGAGGCCATCGCCGCGATCGGCCCGCTGGCGCTGTTCCGCCGCTACGGCCGGCAGGCCAACTTCTGGCTGCGCGACGAGGAAGGCCTGAGCCTGTTCCAGCTCGACGGCCCGATGATGGTGCGCAACCGCCTGGTCAGCGACGGCCGGCGGCGCTTCGTGGTCACCAGCGTGCTGTGCGGCAACGACCTGGACGCCTGCCGCCAGGCACTGGCGGAACTGCGCGCCGCGCGCGGACCGCAGCAGCCGGTCGCCGACGTCCCCGCGCAGCCGTAGGCGTCTTCGCGGTCCACCCGCATCTTCGAAACGCCTGCAGGAGCGACTTCAGTCGCGATGGGGACTTTCCGGTACGGACTCACCGCGACTGAAGTCGCCCCTGCATAGGGACGGCGGACGGCCCGGCGGCTGCGGCGGCACGGGCGCCGCTCCGCCGGGCAGTTGGGTTCCCGCCTCGTCAGTCGGTGCCGATGTTCTCCGCGAGGAACGATTCCAGCTGCCTGTAGAACTCGACCACGTTCTTCTCGTTGTAGAAGCCGTGGCCCTCCCTGGCGACCGCCATCCAGATCGGCTTGTTGCCTGCCTTTTCCAGCGCTCTCCTCATCGCCTCGGCCTGCGCGATCGGAGTGCGCTCATCCTTGTCGCCGTGCGCCAGGAGCACGGGTTGCCGGATGCGGGTCGCCAGCGCCAGTGGCGAACTGGCCAGCAGCGCGCCGTCGTCCTGTCCGACGAAACGTTCGATCGCAGCGCGGCCGTAGTAGCTGCGCGAGGTATCGCTCTTGTTGGCCATCGCGCGCAGGTCATAGAGGCCGGCGAGGCCTGCCGCGCACTTGACCAGCTCCGGTGCCTTGGCCGCCAGCATCATCGCCGAGTAGCCGCCGAAGCTCGAGCCATAGACGCAGATGCGCTGCGGATCGGCATAGCCCTTTTCCACCGCCCAGCGCATGCCATCGATGAGATCGTCCTGGATGCGCGTATTCCATCTGCGGTAACCGGATTCCTGGAAGGCATAGCCACGGCCGCCGGAGCCACGATAGTTGACCTGCAGTACCAGATAGCCGCGCGATGCCAGGAACTGCGCGTCGGTGTCGAAATTCCATGTGTCGGTGACGTAATGCGGGCCCCCATGCGGCAGCAGCACCATGGGCAGCCTGGAAGGCTGCGCGCCTGCGGGCAGGGTCGCGTATCCGTCCAGTTCCGTTCCATCGCTGGCGGTGAAGCGGAAGTAGTGGCGTGGTCCCATCTGCGCCGGATCGATCGCGGCATTCCGTTGCAGCAGGCGCGCCAGGGAATCCTTCCTGCGGTCCATCACCGCCCACTCGCCCGGATTACGGTCGCTTTCGATGGCGATCAGCGACAGGTTGCCGTCCGCGCTGTGGTCGGCGAAACGCACGTTCTGGCCGGGGAAACCCTTGCGCAGTTCGGCGTGCAGCTTCGCGTCGGGATTGGCCGGGTCGATATAGACCACGCGGGGTTGGCCGCCCTTTATTTCAGCCGCCAGGGGCTGCCATTGGCGGTCCCATACCACTTCGCCGACGCTGTTGAAGCCGTCCTCCACCAGCACCTGCCGGTTGGCGAGCGAAAGATCGGCCTTCACCAGCGACGAAGGCCCATTGCCGGCAGCGTGATAGCCGATGACATGCTGGTTGTCCGGCGTGATGGCGATGGGCCGGAACGTACCGCCAACGGTGGCCGAAGCCAGTGCGCGCCAGTTCCGGCCTTCCGCGTCGGCCACGTACAGCAGCTGGTTCTCGTCCTTGTCCGTGCCGTAAGCGAAGCGCGGCACGCCGGACGCATCCAGCACGAAACCCATGCCGCGTTCGCCGATGTCGGCGACAAGCCGGCTCTTGACGTTGCGGGCGCTGCTCGCGTCCACCTCGTACATCAGCGTGGCGGGCAGGCTGTTCTCGGGCGACGCGCGGCTCATGAAGAACCTGCCGTTGGCTTCGCGCGGCAGTCCCTCGAATACGCCGAAGCCCGCCGGGACGCCCACCCCGAGCAGGGATTCCTTGTAGCCGAAGATATAGCTGTGGTTCTTGCCGTCGTAATCGAGTCCGATGATCTCGCCGAAGCTGAAAGGCTGCTCGCGCGCGCCCCGCTTGCCGCCCTTCACGTAGACGAGGCGGGTATCGCTGATCCAGTGGATTTCGTGTGCCAGTTCGTACCTGGGCAGCTTGAGGAAGGCGGTGTTGGACATGTCCGCCAGCCTGTAGATCATGATGCCGTATTCGTCGTTTCCCAGATTGGCCGACACCGCGACGTAGGAGCCGTTGCTGGAAATCCGCGGATTCTCGAACGTCTGCTGCGCCGCGAAATTTTCGATCGGCACCGTGGCCGCCATTGCCGCGTCCACGGAGAACAGCAGCATCAAGGCCGCGGCCAGGCCCCATGCGCCCTTCTGAAAGCGTTTCACTTGCGGGAGTTGCTTCACTGCATTTCCCCTTTTCTGTGGATTTTCGAGCGCTGGAATCCAAACATAATTCCCGGCAGTCCGCGAGCATCAAGGCGGGGCGGGAAGGGCAGGCCTTGCGGCCAGGCGGGCCGCCGTAGCTGCCGTTCCAATGGTCTGGGGGAAGCGCCCGCCCATGGCCGCGACGGCTGCCGGGTGAATGATGGCGGCCTCGGGCTGGACCGGCGGCGGGCGCCGCGCGCGGCTGTATCATGTGCGCCCATCCGTGCCGCCGCACCGTGCAGGCGCGTGTCATCCGAGAATCCCGCATGTCCTCCGCACGTCCCGCCACGCTCGAGCAGTGGCTCGCCCATATCGACCGACAGCATCCGCAGCCCATTGCGATGGGGCTGGAGCGCGTGCGCGAGGTGGCCGGGCGCATGGGCCTGGAGCGGCCGGCACGGCGCTGCATCGTGGTCGGCGGCACCAACGGCAAGGGCTCGACGGTGGCCTTCATCGAGGCCATCGCGCGCGCCGCCGGCTGGACGGTGGGTGCCTATACCTCGCCGCACCTGCTGGCCTACAACGAGCGCGTGCGCATCGACGGTGCCGACGTGGACGACGCCACGCTGGTCGCCGGCTTCAACGCCGTCGAGGACGCGCGCGGCGACACGCCGCTGACCTATTTCGAATACGGCACGCTGTGCGCGCTGTGGGCGTTCGCGCGCGCCGGCCTGGACCTGGCGGTGCTGGAAGTAGGGCTGGGCGGGCGCCTGGACGCGGTCAATCTCGTCGATGCCGACGTATCGGTCATCACCACCGTGGACATCGACCATGCCGACTGGCTGGGCAGCGACCGCGAGACCATCGGCCAGGAGAAGGCCGGCATCATCCGCGGCTGGAAGCCGGTGATCCTGGGCGAGATCGACCCGCCGTCCAGCGTGCTGCGCCGCGCCTACGTGCTGGGCGCCAATGCGATCCGCTTCGGCAGCGATTTCTTTGCCGAAGCCATCGACGCCGGCACCTGGCGCTGGCGCGACGTGTCCTTCCGCATCGACCTGCCGCAGCCGGCGCTGTGGGCGCCGGTGCAGCGGACCAACGCCGCGACCGCGATCGCCGCGCTGCGCGCGCTGGACCGCCCGGTGCCGCGCGCGGCGTGGGCGCAGGGCGTGGCGCAGGCACAGGTGGCCGGGCGCCTGCAGCGCTTCGAGCGCAACGGGGTGGAAGTGCTGGTCGACGTCGGCCACAACCCGCAGGCCGCCGCCGCCCTGGGCGCCGCCCTGCAGGCGCGGCCGGCCGCCGGGCGCACCCTGGCGGTGTACGCGGCATTGGCGGACAAGGATGCGCCGGGCGTGGTCGCAGCGCTGCAGGCGCGGGTCGACCGCTGGTTCCTGGCCGGGCTGGACGGCGCGCGCGGGCAGAGCGCCGAGCAGCTGCGCGCGCGGCTGGCCGGCAGCGCGGCCGGCAACGCCGCGGCCTGCGCGGACGTGCGGCAGGCCCTGGCCAGCGCGCTGGAGCAGGCCCGTCGCGGCGACCGCGTGCTGGTGTTCGGCTCCTTCCACACCGTCGCCGAGGCCCTGCCGCTGCTGCGCCGGTGACCGGAAAACCCTGCGGGCGCATCGATGCGCGATGTCTACCTGCCGGGAAAATCCCTTCACGCACGCAAGACGCGCTCCCGCCGTTCAGCTGCCGCGCCGTTGCTCAGCGGCAGCGCCACCTATAATCGCCGGACTTCCGCCCACCGCCCTGACGCCCTGCCGTGGATACTCCCCTGAAACAGCGACTGATTGGCGCCATCGTCCTGGTGGCGCTGGCCGTGATCTTCCTGCCCATGCTGGTCAAGGGCCCGGCGCCGGACAGCGGCGTGCAGGACGTGCCGCTGCGCGCGCCCGACGCGCCGGCCGACGCCCAGTTCGAAACCCGCGAGCTGCCGCTGGTGGCGCCCAACGCGCCGGCCACGGGCAGCGCCACCGGCATGCCGGGCGCGCAGCCCGTGGCCGAAGGCAGCTCCCCGGCAACGACGGCGGAGGGCGAAGCGTTGCCCCCGACGGCGGCTGCCGGCAATTACGCGGTGAACTTCGGCGCCTATGCGACCGAGGCCGACGCCGACGCGGTGATCGCCCACCTGAAGAAGTCCAACCTGCCGGGTTTCCGCCAGCCCGACACGCTCAATGGGCGCGCCGTCTGGCGCGTGCGCATCGGTCCCTATGCCGATCGCGCGCAGGCCGAGCTGATCCGCCTGGAAGCAGGCAAGGCCAGCCGCGACGTGAACCCGCAGGTGGTGGTGCTGGACGCCGGCAAGGAGCCGGCGGCGCCGGTCGCCGCGCAGCCCGCGCCCGCGTCGTCGGCGGCTCCCGCCCCGGCCTCGTCGCCGGTGCGTACCGAAACCCTGCCGGCCGAGCCGACCCGGCCGGTGGCGGCGGAGACCCGTCCCGAGCCCAGGCCCGCCGCACCGAAGCCGGAAGCGGCCAGGCCGGCGGCACCCGAACGCACCACGACGACGGTCCGCACCGCGCCGGCGGCCAGCCGCGTCGGCTTCGCCGTGCAGTTGGGCGCGTTCGCGCGGCCGGCCGACGCCAATGCGCTGCGCGACAAGGTGCGCGCGGCCGGTTTCAGCGCCTTCGTCGAGCAGGTGCGCACCGACAGCGGCGTGCTCAACCGCGTCCGGGTCGGGCCGGTGGCCAACCGTGCCGATGCCGAGCAGCTCAAGGCGCAGGTGGCGGCGAAGATCGGCATCGCCGGCATGGTCCGGCCGCACCCCTGATGCGTTCCCCCGCCTGATGCACCGGCAGCGCCACCCGTGATCGACCTGCTGTTGCTGGGGCTGATCGTCCTGTCGGCCCTGTTCGGGCTGGCGCGCGGCCTGCTGGCCACGGTGTTCGGGGTGCTGGGCTGGGTGCTGGCCGGCTGGGCCGCGTTCCGCTTCGGCCATGACGCCACGCTGGTGCTCAGCGGCGGCGCGGCGCCGACCCCGGGCCAGTACGCCGCCGGCCATGCCATCGCCTTCTTCGGCGTGCTGCTGGCGGTTTCGGCGGTCGGCATGCTGCTGCGCGGGGTGGTCGATTCAACGCTCCTGCTCAAGGGCCCGGACCGCCTGCTCGGCTTCGGCCTGGGCTTCGTGCGCGGCGTGTTGCTGGCCGTGCTGGCGGTGCTGGTGGTGGGCTTCACCCCGGTGGCCGACGGCGAGGCGTGGCGGCGTTCGCAGGTGGCCTCGTGGCTGCGGCCGCCGGCCGACTGGCTGCGCGCGCGCCTGCCGGAAATGCCAGCCATGCCGGAACATGCGCTGCTGGACTTGGGCAAGGCGGTGCTGGCAGGCGATAATGCCGCGCTCAGCGAACATGAAGCGGGCAGCGGACTGCCGCAAGCGGTGCCGGAGGGGGCGGACGACGCCCTGCCGGCCGCGACCGGAGGCAGCCGCCAGGACCCGGCGAAGGCGTGGCCTTCCAACACCGATCCGGCGCAGGTGCGCCCGGATCACCCCGGCCCGGCAGGGACCGGGCCATCGGGCCAGGCACGGCCTCCTTCACGTTAACCGGGCCACGGCCCAGCGGAGATCGCGCAACATGTGTGGCATCGTCGGAATCGTCGGCAACCAGAACGTCGCCGGGCAGCTCTATGACGGCCTGACCGTCCTCCAGCACCGCGGCCAGGACGCCGCCGGCATCGCCACCGCGCACGGCACCCGCCTGCGCGTGGAAAAGGGCAACGGACTGGTGCGCGACGTGTTCGACGAGCGCCGCATGGCGCTGCTGCAGGGCCGCATCGGCATCGCCCACGTGCGCTACCCGACCGCCGGTTCGGAAGGCACGGACGAGGCGCAGCCGTTCTACGTCAACTCGCCCTACGGCATCGCCCTGGCGCACAACGGCAACCTGATCAACACCGAGGCGCTGCGCCAGCAGGTGTTCGAGGCCGACCGCCGCAACATCAACACCGATTCGGACAGCGAAGTGCTGCTGAACGTGTTCGCCTACGAACTGGACGCGCAGCGCATGCTCACCCCGGAAGCGGCGATCCGCGCCGTGGCCGGCGTGCACCGCCGCTGCAAGGGCGGCTACGCGGTGGTCAGCGTGGTGCTGGGCCTGGGCCTGGTCGCCTTCCGCGACCCGCACGGCATCCGCCCGCTGGTACTGGGCCGGCGCAGCCACGCCGAAGGCGAGGAATACATCGTCGCCTCCGAGTCGGTGGCGCTGGACGTGCTCGGCTTCGAACGCGTGCGCGACGTCGCCCCGGGCGAAGCGCTGGTGATCACCGAGCGCGGCGAACTGTTCGCCGAGGTCTGCGCCACCACCACGCAGCAGACGCCGTGCATCTTCGAGTACGTGTACTTCGCGCGCCCGGATTCGATGATCGACAACGTGTCGGTGCACAAGGCGCGCATGCGCATGGGCCAGAAGCTGGGCGAGAAGATCCTGCGGCTCAAGCCCGACCACGACATCGACACCATCATTCCGATCCCGGACACCTCGCGCGACGCGGCGCTGGAAATCTCCAACGTGCTCGGCGTGAAGTACCGCGAGGGCTTCGTCAAGAACCGCTACGTCGGCCGCACCTTCATCATGCCGGGGCAGGGCGAGCGCGTGAAATCGGTGCGCCGCAAGCTCAACCCGATCCACCTGGAATTCCGCAACCGCGTGGTGCTGCTGGTGGACGACTCGATCGTGCGCGGCACCACCAGCCAGCAGATCGTGCAGATGGCGCGCGACGCCGGCGCACGCAAGGTGTACCTGGCCAGCGCCGCGCCGCCGGTGCGCCACCCCAACATCTACGGCATCGACATGCCGGCCGCCGAGGAACTGGTGGCGCACGAGCGCAGCGTCGAGGACATCGAGAAGCACCTGGGCTGCGACTGGCTGGTCTACCAGGACCTGGAAGACCTGGAAGCGGCGGTGCGCGAGGGCAACCCGGAGCTGAAGGCGTTCGACTCGTCCTGCTTCAACGGCCACTACGTCACCGGCATCGAGCCGGGTTATTTCGAGCGCATCCAGCAGCTGCGTTCGGACGAGGCGAAGAACAAGCGCCGCGCCTGACGCAGCGAAGCGCACTTGAAGTCCCTCTCTTCTCTCTTCGGGAGAGGGGTTGGGGTGAGGGGCAAACGAAGTGGCAATGTCCGACGTCCAATGACAATGCAACAAACGCCCACCCCTTCGGGAAGCCAGCCCTCATCCGGCGCTGCGCGCCATCTTCCATCCCAAGGGCACCCCGTCCCGCAGGGAGAAGGGAAAAGCGGCACCCTCCTCGACGCAGCCCGCATCTGCCTGGCCGAAGCCGACCCGCTACGGAAGGTAGCGCTCACCCAGCACTACGCCGCACAGTTCCGCGCCGGCAAACTCAAGCTGCCAGCAAACGCGCCCGATCCGGAGCCAATCCGCATGCCCGGCCGGCCGGCGAATCTCGTGCTGGTGCATCCGCGCGACCTGCCGCGCCGCGGCCTCGGCAGCGCGGAAGGCCGCGCCGCCTTCATCCACGCCATCGCCCATATCGAACTGAACGCCATCGACCTGGCCTGGGACGCGGTGTACCGCTTCCGCGGCCTGCCGGGCAGTTTCCACGCCGACTGGGTGAGCTGCGCCGACGACGAATCGCGCCATTTCCTGCTGCTGCGCGAACGCCTGCTGGCGCATGGCCACGACTACGCCGATTTTCCCGCGCATAACGGCCTGTGGGAGATGTGCGAGAAAACCGCGCACGACGGACTGGCACGCATGGCGCTGGTGCCGCGCGTGCTGGAAGCGCGCGGCCTGGACGTGACGCCGGCGATGATCGCCAAGCTGCGTGCGCTCGGCGACGACGCCACCGCCGACGTGCTGGAGGTGATCCTGCGCGAGGAAGTCGCGCACGTCGCCGCCGGCTCGCGCTGGTACCGCTGGTACTGCGAGCGCGCCGGCGTGGAGCCGCGCGCGCGGTTCAAGGAACTGCTGCGCGAATACGCCGGCGGCTACCTGCACGGCCCCTTCAACCTCGAAGCGCGCCTGCTGGCCGGCTTCGACGAGGACGAACTGGCGGACCTGGTCGAACAGGCCGGGTGAGCACGACGGCAGCGGCGTCCTGCGCGGAGCACGGGCTTCGCGGCACACGGCTCGCATGGCGTTTACCTGCCGCATGCGACGATGGCCGCCCTCGTGTTGCGCATCCCATGGAGAATCGCATGCCTTCCTTCCGTCTCCTGTTGACGATCCTGCCGATGGCGATGCTGGCCGCGTGCAGCCCCGCCGCGCCGGACGCCGATACCCCCGCGCGCGAAGCGGCCGCGGCGCAGGTGGACCCGGACATGGCCGCGTTCCCGGCGAACCTGCAGGCGGCGGGCGTCGAGCCGTTCTGGGGCGTGAAGGTGGAAGGCGCGACGCTGGCCTACACCACGCCGGAGACGATGGACGCGCCGCGCCTTCTGCAGGCCACGCGCCGCATCGATGCCGACGGCCTGCACCTGGCGGGCGAGGACGGCGGCACGCCGTTCCGGCTGGACGTGCGCCGCGAACCCTGTTCGGACGGCATGTCCGACATGACGTATCCGTTCAGCGTGTCGTGGCTGCTGGACGGCAGGACCGCGAAGGGCTGCGCCTTCGATCCGGCCTCGCCACCGCCGCCGCAATGATGCGAACGCCATAGGTCGCCCGGCAAACGGGGCGGTGGCGCCACGCTACGGGGCAGTGAATTTTCCCGGGATGATGTGAGCCATGCGGCCGCGCTTGAGCATGGGCCCGTCGAAGCGAAGCTACGGCGCCCATCCTTGCCCAGCCCGCCATGCCGGAGCGGTTGGCTGCATGCACGGCAAACCGTTGGCGTCGTATGCGTCGTTCAAGCAGGGATGCCGGTTGGATCAGGCTCGACGGGAGCTTGTCGGCGATGGCGCGCGAGGCGGCGCATGCGCCAACGCATCAACTGCCGGAACGCCGTTCCTTGCAGTACCGGGCTGCCTGCAGGTTGTCGTTCTGTTCTGAGTGCCTGGCTTCGGCTTCTTCGTCGGCAAGCTCGAAAAGAAACGCCTGGTTCGGCTTGGCGCTGGCCACGTAGCCGGTATGGCCATTGCCGTCGCTGATGCCACGGTACATGCGCGCAACGGGACCGCAGACCACGATCCTGTATGGAATGTAGGGCACGCCGAACCGCCGGGTGCCGTCGGCGTGGCTGAACCGGAACTGCTCGCCGAACGGTCCGTCGCCGAAACACTCGCGCAGCAGCCAGCTGTCTGTCTCGATGGGATGGGGGAAGGCGAAGACCGGCGTGCGCCCCTGGGCGTCGGTCACGCCCCGGAAGACCTGCTTGGCGTCGGTCACGAATGGCAGCTGGTGGAGCCGGTTGGACAGGGCGAAGGGGTGCGATGTCGCGGGCCCGCCGTGGGGGCTGCGGTGCAGGACGAAGCGGTAGCGGTAAGGTCCGTTGCCGATGACCTGGGCGTCGTCGAAATCGTCGATCAGCCGGCCATTGCCGATGCTGATGTACTCGTCCTGCACGGAAGCGGTGGGGTGATGGCTGCACGCCCCGGCCAACAGGGCCAGTACCGCGGCCGCCACGCCGTATCCGGCAGGCAATCTCACCCCAGCGCTTCCAGCCGGAAGCCTTCAGCATCCACACGCAGCACCGACCCCTGTTCGTACCAGTCGCCGAGCACGATGCGGGTGCAGGTGGCGTCGCCGGCCTGCACGCTGTGCACGGCCGGGCGATGGGTGTGGCCGTGGATCATGGTGTGCACGCCATAGCGCCGGAACGTGGCGACGACTTCGGCCGGGGCCACGTCGGTGACGGTCTCGAACTGGGCGCGGTCGCCTTCCTTCATTTCCGACTGGCGCGCCTGGCTGGCCGCGCGCGCCTTCTGCGCGAAGGCGATGCGCGCCTCCAGCGGCTGCGACAGGAACTGGGCGATGAAGGCCGGGTCGCGGGTCTGCGCGCGGAACGCCTGGTAGGCGGTGTCGTCGGTGCACAGCAGGTCGCCGTGCTGCAGCAGCACCGGCTTGCCGTACAGGGTGATCACGCACGGATCGGGAAGGATGCGCATGCCGGCGCGGCGGGCGTAATCCTCGCCGACCAGGAAGTCGCGGTTGCCGCGGATGAAGAACACCGGCACGCCGGCGTCGGCCAGTTCGCGCAGGGCGGCGGCGACCGCGTCGGCGGCGGCGGAGGGCGTGTCGTCGCCGATCCAGGCCTCGAAAAGATCGCCGAGGATGTACAGCGCCTTGGCCTGCCGGGCCTGTCCGCGCAGGAAATCCAGGAACAGTTCGGTAATGGCCGGACGGCTGGGGTCCAGGTGCAGGTCGGAGATGAACAGCGTGGTCATGGCGGCCATTGTAAGGGGCAATGCCGCGGCTTCACCCCGTGGCGCGGGCGCCCGCGCGTTTGCGCATTGCCCGATGTGGCCGGTGCGGCCGGTCAGAGCGGCAGCGGCGCCAACTGCAGCGAGACGCCGCCGAGCAGCAGGCCGATGCCGGTCGCGGCCAGCACGTCGCTGGGGTAGTGCAGGCCGAGCACCACGCGCGACAGCGCCACGCCCGCGGTGAACGGCAGCAGCAGCGGCGCCAGCCACGGGTACCAGGCCAGCGCGACGACGGTGAACGACACTGCGTGCAGGGTGTGGCCGGAAGGGAAGCTGTATTCGTCCAGCGGCGCCACCCACGCGCGGATGCGCAGGTCGGCGGCGAAGGGGCGCGGGCGCCGGGTCCAGCGCTTGAGGGTCTTGTAGAGCGTGAGCGCGACGATGCCGGTGGCGGCCATGTGCGCCGACGCGCGCAGGCCGTCCATGCCGTCGGCCAGCACCAGCGCCCCCATCAGCAGGTACCAGAACACGCCATCGCCGAGACGGCTGATGGCCGCGAACAGCGTGCGGATGCGGCGACGCCGGCAATAGTGGTTCGCCCGCCGGCACCAGCGGGTCTCGCGGGCGAGTAGGCCGTCAGGCGGCAGCAAGGGCATGGGCGCGTCTCCGTTGCGACAGTTCGTGCAGCAGCGCCTCGAACTCGGCGACCACGTGGTCCGGGTGCAGCCGCTGCATGGCGCGGCTGGCGTTGGCGCCGAGCGGCGCGCGCAGGGCGTCGTCCTCCGCCAGGCGCAGCGCGGCGCTGATGAAGTTCTCGTCGTTGTCCACGGCCACGCCGCTGTACCCGCTCTGCAGATGTTCGCGTGCGGCGCCGTAGTCGAAGGCGACCGTGGCCACGCCGCTGGCCATGGCTTCCAGGGTGACGTTGCCGAAGGTCTCGCTGCGGCTCGGGAACAGGAACAGGTCGCCGCTGGCGAAGTGGCGCGCCAGTTCCTGTCCGCGCTGGATGCCGCAGAAGATGAAGCCGGGGTTCTCGCGCGCGATGCGCTCGCGCAGCGGCCCGTCGCCGACCCAGACGAAACGCGCGTCCGGGCGCTGCCGCTGGATCCGGCGGAATGCCCGTATCGCCAGGTCGAGGTTCTTTTCCGCGGCGATGCGGCCGACGTGGATCACCGCCAGCCCGCGTGGGTCCAACCCCCATGCCCGGCGCAGCTCCGCATCGCGCTGCCGCGGCGAGAACTGCGAGGCATCCACCGCGCGCGCCAGCAGGCGCGGATGGTGGAACCCGTTGCCGTCCAGGAAGCCCTGCAGTTCGCGGGTGGGCACCAGCGTGGCGTCGCCGCGGTTGTGGAAGCGGCGCATCCAGGCCAGGGCGACGGGCTGCAGCCAGGCCGCGCCGTAGTCGGGCAGGTAGGTGTCGAAGCGGGTGTGCAGGCCGGTGGCGACCGGGATGCCGAGCCGGCGCGCGGTGCGCAGCGCCGACCAGCCGAGCGGGCCTTCGGTGGCGATGTAGACCGCATCGGGACGCTGCCGGCGCCAGTGCTGGGCCAGCCGACAGGGTGCCGGCAGGCCGAAGCGCAGCCCCGGATAGCGCGGCAGCGCCACGCCGCGCACCAGCAGTTCGTGCGGCTGCGCCGCCTCCTGCCGCTGGCGCGGGCGCACCACGTCCACTTCGTTGCCGCGGGCGCGCAGGCCGCGCTCCAGGCCCTGCACGGTCAGGGCGACGCCGTTGACCTCCGGCGGATAGGTCTCGGTGACGATGGCGTAGCGCATGGCTCCTCCGTTTGCCGGCAGGGTGCGCGCACGGGGTGACCGGCGCGTGTCGCGGCGATGACCGGCCGATGACGTCCCGTCGCCCGCCGGGGCCGGTTCGTCCCCGCGATGCGGGCATTCGTCGGAAGACGCTTGACGCCCATGCATGTATTAACTGTACTATTTCAAATAGTACAGATGGCGGGACAAGGGCATGGCACGAACCCAGGCGTTGATGATCCAGATCACGACCGGCGATCCGCGTCCGATCGGCAGGCAGATCGTGGATGCGGTGCGGATGAAGATCGCCACCGGCGAGCTCGACCCGGGCGACCAGCTGCCCAGCGTGCGCGGGCTGGCGCAGCAATTGATGATCAACCCGAACACCGTGGCCAAGGCCTACGCCGAACTGACCACCGAAGGCTGGCTGGAGTCGCGCCAGGGCATGGGCCTGTACGTGGCCGCGCCACGCCAGCGGCTGTCCGACGCCGAGCGCGCGCGCCGGCTGGACGACGCCATCGGCCGCTTCGTCAACGACGTGATCCCGCTGGGATTCCCGCCTGACGAGGTGCAGGCGCGGGTCGCCCACGAATTCCAGCAGCTCGTTCCGCGCAGGACCGCCTGACGCGATCCCCGTTCCCCGTCGTCCCGAGCGCAGCGAGGGACCGGCTTCGTCACGCCGTTCCGGCAGGCGGTTCTTCCGCTGCACCGGGGCGGCAGCCCAGAGAGAACACCATGCCCACCCACGATTACGTCATCGAGACCCGCGCGCTGTCCAAGCGCTACGGCCGCAAGCTGGCGCTGGACAATCTCGACCTGTGCGTCCCGCGCGGGCGCATCCACGCCATCGTCGGCGCCAACGGCGCCGGCAAATCCACCCTGTTCCGGATCCTGCTCGGCTTCATGCCGCCCAGCGCCGGGCAGGCGCGCATCCTCGGCCGGGACAGCCAGTCGCTGACGCCGCAGGACCGCGCGCGGATCGGCTTCGTCAACGAGGAACACACCCTGCCAGCGTGGATGCGTGTGTCGCAGGTGATGACGATGCAGCGCCACCAGTACGTGCGCTGGAACCAACAGGCGTTCGACGGCGTGATCGGCCACTACAACGTGCTGCCGGAGCAGAAGATCGGCCAGCTCTCGCGCGGTGAGCGCGCTGGGTTCAATCTGGCGCTGGCATTGGCGCAGGGGCCGGAACTGCTGGTGCTGGACGAGCCGACGCTGGGCCTGGACGTGGTCGCCAAGCGCGCGTTTCTGGAATCGCTGATGTACAGCAACGCCACAGGCGAGTGCACGGTGATCTATTGCTCGCACCAGATGGAAGAGATCGAGCGCATCGCCGACAACCTGATCATCCTCGAGCGCGGCCAGCTCAGGAACATGTCGGCGCCGGAGGATTTCACCGCGCGCGTCAGCCACTGGGTCGCGGACGTGCCGTTCAAGGGGCCGGAACTGCACACCGTGCCGGGCCTGCTGGAAGCGCAGTGCCTGGACGGCCTGCACCACTACCTGGTGCTGGACCAGGACGACGGCTTCGAGCGCTTCCTGCGCGAGGCCGGCGCGCGCAACGTGCAGTCGATGCCGGTCAGCCTGGACCGCGCGGTCAACGCCTTCCTTGCCAAGAACCATGCGGCGCCGGTCGCGGCCTGAGGACAAGAACGTGAAAGATCTCTTCAAGAGCGAACTGCTGCGCTTCCGCCTGTGGGCCATCGCGGCCGCGGCGGTGCACGCCGGCATCCTGGGCTTCATGGCCCGCATCGTCGACCTGGCCCAGCAACCGTTGCTGGTCTACCAGGTCTTCGCCATGACCTATGCGGTGGCCGGCACTTTGCTGGGGCTGTACCAGATGGGCACCTACCGCAAACCGAACCAATGGCTCAGCCTGTTGCACAGGCCTATGCACCGCCTGCAGATTGCCGGTGCGCTGGGCGGCGCGGGCGCGGTGCTGTTGTTCGTCGCCGTGGCATTCCCGATCGCGTTGATCGCGCTGTACCAGGACACGATGACCGCGCGCGTGGTGGACATGCGCCACTGGATGATGCCGATCGCCGGTTGGCTGATCGCCCTCATCGGTTACGCGGCGGGTGCCTACGCGATGATCGGCAACCGCCGGCATTCGTTCGCGGTGCTGGTGCTGCCGTGCCTGCTGATGTTCGCGCAGGCCTCGGGCGTGGCGATGCTGGCGCTGCAGGCGACCTTGCTGGCCGTGCTGGTGGGGCTGGTCGCCATCGTGTTCCGCCCCGATCCGGTGGCCGCGCCGCGCGGCCTCGCCGCCACCGCGGCGACCGCGCTGCCGGTGCAGCTCGGCGCCTACTTCCTGCTCTGGATGCTGGGCTTCGGTGCCGAGATGGCGTGGACGGCCACCGGCACACATCCGCTCAACACGCCGACGCCGCCGCAGGGCGGCTACATCGAAGCCGACCGCGCCGAAGGCAAGGACATGTTGCTGCTCGGCATCGAGGACAGCCGCGATCCCGATGCCGTGCTGTGGCGCGAGCAGATAGCGCTGTCCGACGTGTACACGCATTACCCGCTGCGCAACCTGCCGCACCGCGGCGAGATGACCAACCTCCAGCCGATGGAGTTCACCGACGGCGAACGCAACATCACCTGGGTGTTCAAGCACGACAGCATGCGTTTTGTCGGCTACGGCGCGCTGGACAAGCGTGCGCGCGGCGCCCTCGGGATGGGTGAGGCGCAAGCGGCGTTCCCGGCGCCGACCATGCCGTTCGCCGTGGACTACCTGTACAACGCCCACGCCGCCTACCAGTACGACGACGGGCAGGGACGCATCTACGAACGCATCCGCCTGCCGCGGGGCGAAGTGATGGCCAGCCCGCCGCAACCGGCCGGCGACAACCTGCTGGTGCTGAGCGACCGCGCTGCCTATTTCTATCCCGGTCGCGAAGCGATGAACGGACTGGATCTGTTGCAGCCGTTGATGCGTGTGCCGATGCCGGGCAAGGTGGGCAATCTCAGCCGGATGGACGTGATCGAACTGCTCGATGGCTACCTGGTGTCGTTCACCTACACCTGGGGTGTGTGGTCGAGCGAGCTGCAGCATCCGTTCCAGCAGGTGCTGCGCGTCGACGGCAACGGCCGCGCGCGTATCGTGGCGCGTCGCGACATCGGCCAGGACCTGCCGGCCGCCTACACCGCGCGCATCTGGTGGTTGTCGCCGGCGCTGCGCACGCTCTGCCTGGGCGCGCAGGACCTGTATGCCGCGCCCGACCCGTTGCGCGCGCCGCCGCAGCCGATGCCGCGCAGCATGCTGTGGCTGGCGCTGGCCTGCTGCGTGGTGTCCTTGTTCGGTGCGATCTGGTTGAGCGCGCGCCAGCAGTTGTCGCCGCGCAATCGCTGGCTGTGGGTGGCGATGTGCGGCGTGGTCGGCGTGCCCGCGCTGGTCGCGCTGTGGCTGATGGTGCCGAAGCGCGAAGCCCTGCCGGCATCGCCGCCGGGCCTGCAGGTCGCGGCTGCCTGAGCGCACGGACTGACGGAGAAAATCGAAATGACGAAGTTCCGTGAGCTATGCGGGACGCTGGCCTTGCTCGCGCTGCTGTCCGCGCCGTGGCAGGCGCCGGCGGCAGAGGCCACCGCCGAACTGCGCAACGCCATCGCCGCCCAGCGCGCGCTGCCGCGCGCACCGCGACTGCCGCGCACCGCCTTCCTCGAAAGCCGCAGCCTCGCCTCGGTGCGGCTATCGCCGGGCGGCGACTACGTGGCTTACCTGCGCGAGCAGGGCGAGTCGCGCAGCCTGTTCCTGCTGCCCACCGCCGGCGGCAAGCCAAGGGTGCTGGTCGCGCGCAGCCAAGCCGAACAACTTCTATGGTCGCGCGACGGACGCTGGCTGTTCCTGCGCGCGCCGCGTTCGCTGGACATCGTCGGCGCCGATGGCCGCGGTGGCATGCGCGTGCCATTGGGCGGGAGCGAGCGGCGTCGGGTGATGAAGCTCGATCCCTCGCAGCCAGCCGCGGTGCTGTTGCGCGAACGCGTGTCCACCGGCAACGGCGAGCGGGGGCGGATCGTGCGCATGGATGCGCACGGCCAGCGCACCCTGCTGCGCGAGGACGCGCGCTGGATCCACGACGTCGCGCTCGATGCGCGTGGTCGCGTCGTCGCACTGGCGCGCTTCGAGGGCGACCACGATGCACTGCATCGCGTGCTTCCGGACGGTTCGCTGCGCGAAGTGCTGCACCTCGAGCCGACGGAAAAGCTGGACCTGCTCGCCGCAATGCCCGACGGCAGCCTGTTGATGGAAGGCAATCCCGGCAGCGATGCGCCTGGCGGAAATTTCCGGCGCGTGCTGCGCCTGGCGCCGGACGACACGCTGCAGACGATCCACGAAGACCCGCGCCACGAGGCCGACCTCGACGAAATCGAACTGGACCCGCGCACGCAGCAACCGCTGGTCGCCAGCCATCGCAGCACCGTCGCCGCGACCTATGGCATCGGTGCGGCGCAGGCCACGGTGTCCGCCATCGCGAGGAAGTTCCCGGGCCGCGACATCGACGTGCAGGTCGGCGACGGCCCGTCCGCGCGCTGGCTGGTGGCGGAGCGCGCCTCGACCCTGCGCGATCCGCGCTGGTGGCTGTACGACCCGCGCAATGGCGACCTGCGCCGCGTCCTCGACGACCCCGGGATTGCCGCAGGCATGCCGAAGGAAGCCGCGCTGGCGCGCAAGGTCGCCATCGACTACCTCGCCTCCGATGGCATGCGCGTTCGCGGTTTCCTGCTGCTGCCGCCGGGCGTGGACGCCGCGCGCGCGCCGCTGGTCGCGCACGTGCATGGAGGCCCGATCAACCACTTCCGCGCGGGCTACGACGGCGTCGCCCAGTTCCTCGCCAATCGCGGCTACGTGGTGTTCCAGTCGAATTTCCGCGGCTCCAACGGCCACGGACGCGACTACACGTTCGCCGCGCATGGAGACTACGGCAACGGCCGCGTGCAACAGGACATCGTCGAAGGCGTGCGCTGGCTGTTGGCGCAGGGCATCGGCGACGCGGCGCGCGTCGGCATCGTGGGGCATTCCTTCGGCGGGTATTCGACCTTGCTGGGCCTGACCTTCCAGCCCGGACTGTTCAAGGTCGGCGTGGCCGGCTCGCCGCCGGCGGACCTGGGTCATGCGATGCGCTGGCTGGTCGATGCCGGCGATCAGGGCGATCTGCCGGATCGCTCGCTCAAACACATGCTGGCGACGTTGTCGCTGGACGCCACCGATCCTGCGACCTATGCGCGCCTGCATGCGCAGTCGCCGCTGGCGAACGCGGCGCTGATGCACCGGCCGCTGCTGGTCATGGCCGGCGGCGCGGACCGCACGGTGGCGATCCGCGAGGTCACCCACTACGTGGCCACGCTCAAGGCGGCCGGACGCCCCGTCACGTTCCTGGTGGAGCCCGGCGGCGGGCATTCGCCGGTAGCGCCAGTCCCGCGCGAGGCCTACCTGTTCGCGATGGAAACGATGCTGCAGCGCCACCTCGGCGGACCGGCGCCGGAGCCGCCGGGGCCGCGGTTGCGCGCCTACCTGCGCCAGAACCTGCGGCTGGCGGGGCCGGAGTTCGCGGCTTGGGCCAGGAAGCCCGCCCCGGAGGAGTGAGCCGGATCGCGGGCGTTCTGCGCGCGCGGCCCGGCGGCGGTGCAATCCATGCGCGCCGTGCCGGCGCTGGCGGACGCATCTGCGGGAAAACCAACGGCTCGGAAGGTTCGCCGGCAGCGCCCGGCCGCCGGTCGGACGGTCCTGCATGCCGCGCAGCCCCGACGCTTGCGCCGGGCAACGGCCGGCGCGCCGGCGGCCCGTGTGCCGGTGTTGCCGGATCAGGCCACGAACGGCCGGAACGCGATGCCCAGGCCGGCCATGCCTTCGGTCTCGCCGACCAGGTCGGCGCGCAGCAGCGGGCGGGCGTCGATGAAGGCCTTGTCCAGCACCAGCGACAGGGTGTTGCCGTCCACGCTCAGTTCCAGCGTCGGAATCGGGTCGTCCTCGTGCGAGCGGTGCAGCAGCACCGCCAGCCGCAGCAGCGCGGCGGTGCGCCGGGCCGGCAGCAGCAGGCGGTCGGGCAGGGCGTCGAAGGCGGCCTTGGGCACGCCGCGGCGGTGGGTACGGATCAGCGCCGCCAGCATCTGCTGCTCTTGGCGCGAAAAGCCAGCGATGTCCGAGTGCTCGATCACGTAGCTGCCATGGGTGTGGTAGCCGCTGTGGGCGATCATCAGCCCCAGTTCGTGCAGGCGCGCGGCCCAGCCCAGCATGCGGGCGTCGTCCGAATCCAGTTTCCAGCTCTCGGCGACCTGCTCGAACAGGCGATGGGCGGTGGCTTCCACGCGCAGGGCCTGGGCGGCGTCGATGTCATAGCGCCGGGTCAGCGCCGCCACCGATTCGTCGCGCGGGTCGTTGTCGCTGGCCCGGCCCATGATGTCGTAGAGGATGCCTTCGCGCATCGCGGCTTTGCTCACCAGCAGCTTCTGCAGGCCCAGCGACTGGAAGGCGGCCTCGAGCACCAGCACGCCGCCGGCGATGATCGGCCGGCGCTCGCTGGACAGGGTGGGCAGGTTGATGTCGTCGATGTGCCGGGCGCGCAGCAGTTCCTCGCGCAGCTGCGGCAGCGCCTGCGCGGTGATCGCGCCCTTGCTCAGCTTCATCGCCGCGCAGATCTCGCTGATCGCCTTGTGCGTGCCGGACGAACCCAGCGCCTCGTCCCAGCCCAGCGCCCGGTACTTGGCCGCGAACGGCTGGAACTCGGCGCCGATCTCGGTCAGCGCGTCCTTCCAGCGCTTCTTGCTCAGCTTGCCGCCCGGGAAAAAACGGCGCGTGCTGGCGATGCAGCCGGCCTGCAGGCTCTCGCGCTCCAGCGGCTGCATGCCGCTGCCGATGATGAACTCGGTGGAACCGCCGCCGATGTCGATCACCAGCCGGCGCTGGCCCGGCTTGGGCGGCTGCGCATGGGCCACGCCCAGGTAGATCAGGCGCGCTTCCTCGCGGCCGTTGACCACTTCGATGGCGTGGCCCAGCGCGGTCTCGGCCGGCATCAGGAACGACAGCGGCGAGCGCAGCTGGCGCACGGTGTTGGTGGCCAGCGCGCGCACCCGGTACGGCGGGATGTTGCGGATGCGCTGGCCGAAGCGGGCCAGGCATTCGAGCGCGCGCTGCCGCGCCTCGGCCGACAGCCCGCCCTTGCCGTCGAGCCCGTCGGCCATGCGCACCGTCTCGCGCAGGCGGTCGACCACCCGCAGCTGGCCGAGCAGGTAGCGGGCGATGACCATGTGGAAGCTGTTGGAGCCCAGGTCGATGGCGGCCAGCAGGTCGCCGTCCTGCAGGGGGGGGAAGGTCGGGGAGGACTGGGGCATGGCGGAATGGTAGTGGATGGCCGGGGGGGCATGTCACCCCGGACGCGATACGGACAGCGCCTTCCGTAGGAGCGGCTTCAGCCGCGAACGGGGCTTGCCCGGCCAACCGGCCCGATGACGGGGATAGTGCGGGGAAGCCCGGTTCGCGGCTGAAGCCGCTCCTACGGGCGCTGGTAGATGTCCTACAGCGCTTCGAGCAGCGCCTGCTGCGCCGAGTGCGGCGGGTGCCCGGGCTGCGGCGTGCACTTGCGGTAGCGGCCGTCGGCCTGCAGCTCCCAGGCGTTGAGGTTGTCGTCCAGGTAGTTCTGCAGCACCTCGCGGTAGATGCGCCGGGCCAGGTCGCTGTCCAGGATCGGGAAGCAGGTCTCCACGCGCCGCAGCAGGTTGCGTTCCAGCCAGTCGGCGCTGGCGCAGAACAGCTCGGGCGCGCCGTTGTTGCCGAACCAGTAGACGCGGCTGTGCTCCAGGAAGCGGCCGACGATCGAACGCACGCGGATGTTGTCCGACACCCCTTCCACGCCCGGACGCAGGGTGCAGGCGCCGCGCACGATCAGGTCGATCTGCACGCCGGCCTGCGAGGCGGCGTACAGGGCGCGGATCACCTGCGGCTCGTTGAGCGCGTTCATCTTGGCGATGATGCGTCCCGGCTTGCCGTCCAGCGCCAGCTGGGTCTCGCGCTCGATCCGCTGCAGCAGGCCGGCATGCAGGGTGAAGGGCGACTGCAGCAGGCATTCCAGCTTCATCTTCGAGGCCAGCCCGGACAGCTGCTGGAACAGCTGGTGCACGTCGTTGCCGATGTCCGGATCGGCGGTGATCAGGCTCAGGTCGGTGTAGGCGCGCGCGGTGCCGCTGTGGTAATTGCCGGTGCCCAGGTGCACGTAGCGGCGCAGCTTGCGGCCCTCGCGGCGCACGATCAGCAGCATCTTGGCGTGGGTCTTGTAGCCGACCACGCCGTAGACCACCTGCACGCCGGCGTCCTGCAGGCGGTCGGCCAGGCCGAGGTTGGCTTCCTCGTCGAAGCGCGCGCGCAGTTCCACCACCACGGTCACGTCCTTGCCGTTGCGCGCGGCCTGGATCAGTGCCTCGACGATGCCCGAGTCCTTGCCGGTGCGGTACAGCGTCTGCTTGATCGCCAGCACGTTCGGGTCCACCGCCGCCTCGCGGATCAGCTCCAGCACGGTGCTGAACGAATCGAACGGGTGGTGCAGCAGCACGTCCTCGCGCGCGACGATCTCGAAGATGCCCTCGGGGGTTTTGAGCACGCGCGGCGTCATCGGCGGGTACTTCAGGTCCGGCCGCTGCACCAGGTCGTAGACCTGGATGACGCGGTTGAGGTTGACCGAGCCGTCGATGCGGTAGGCCGCGTTCTCGGACAGGCCGAAGTTCTGCAGCAGGGTCTGCACGATCGGGCGCGGGCAGTCGTGGGCGATCTCCAGGCGCACCGCCGGGCGGTAGCCGCGGTCCACCAGCTCGTCGCGCAGCGCCAGCGCCAGGTTCTCCACTTCCTCCTCGTCCACCACCAGCTCGGAGTTGCGGGTCACGCGGAACTGGTAGGCGCCGCGCACGTCCATGCCCGGGAACAGTTCGTTGACGAAGGTGGACAGCACCGCCGAGAGCAGCACGAAGTCCTGCGTGCCGCCCAGCGATTTCGGCAACTGGATGATGCGCGGCAGCGAGCGCGGCGCGCGCACCAGCGCCAGGTGCCCGGCGCGGCCGAAGGCGTCGGTGCCCTTGAGCACGACGACGATGTTCAGCGATTTGTTGAGGATCTTCGGGAACGGGTGCGACGGGTCCAGCCCCAGCGGCGAGAGCACCGGCATGATCTCGTTGCGGAAGTAGGCGCGCAGCCAGCGGCGCTGGCGCGCGGTCCAGGTGGAGGGCGAGAGGATGCCGATGCCCGCTTCCTGCAGGGCCGGGCGCAGCACGTCGTTCCAGCAGCGGTACTGCTGCTCCACCAGTTCGGCGGCGCGGTCGTGGATGGCGGCCAGGATTTCCTGCGGGCTCAGCCCGTCCGGCGCCGGCGGCAGGCCGAACTCCTGCGCGTGGCGCACCGCGGCGGCGCGGATCTCGAAGAATTCGTCCAGGTTGGTGCAGGAAATGCACAGGAAACGCAGCCGTTCCAGCAGCGGCACCTGCTCGTCCATCGCCTGCGCCAGCACGCGGAAGTTGAAGTCCAGCTGCGACAGCTCGCGGTTGATGTACAGCGCCGGCTCGCGCAGCGGATCGTTGCCGGAGGCCGCGGGTGCGGGAGGCGGGGCGGGAGCGTTCATGCCGGGAAATCTTCCGTGGACGGGGACGGGGGGAGGGCGCTGCGCGGGCGCACGTGTTCGGCGTCGAAATGGCAGGCGAAGGTGCTGCCCTGGCCGACTTCGCTGCGGATGTCCAGCCGCGCCTGGTGCAGGCCGAGGATGTGCTTGACGATGGACAGGCCCAGGCCGGTGCCGCCGCTCTCGCGCGAGCGGCTGCTGGACACGCGGTAGAAGCGTTCGGTCAGCCGCGGCAGGTGGCTGGCGGGAATGCCGTAGCCGGTGTCGGTCACCGCCAGCACCGCGCCCTGGCCTTCGCGGGCGAAGGTCAGGGTGATGCGGCCGCCGGCCGGGGTGTAGCGCACCGCGTTGGTGACCAGGTTGGAGAACGCGCTGTGCAGCTCCTTGTTGGAGCCGGCCAGGTCGATGCCCGCGCTGTCCTCGATGATGATCGTGTGGCGGCCCTGGCTGTGCGCCTCGGCCTCGCGCCGCAGCGAGGCGAGCATCGAGGTCATCGCCACGGTTTCCAGCTCGGTGTGCTGCTGCGATTCCAGCCGCGACAGGGTGAGCAGGTCTTCCACCAGCTGCGCCATGCGCTGGGACTGCTTGCGCATTTCCGCCAGCATCGGCCCGGTATCGGGGAAGTCCTCCGGGTCCATCATGTCCAGGTAGCCGTGCACCACGGTCAGCGGCGTGCGCAGCTCGTGCGAGACGTTGGCGACGAAATCGCGGCGTACCTGTTCCAGGTGCAGCAGCTTGGTGACGTCGCGCGCCACCAGCAGCCAGTGGTGGTCCGAATACGGGATCAGGCGCAGGTGCAGGCGGATGCCCGGATCGACCGGCGAGTTGGCGTCCAGGATCGGCTCGGCGTTGCGGCCGCCGGCCAGCCAGTGCGCCAGCGGCAGCGGCTGCAGGCGCTCGACCAGCGGCGCGTCCATGTCGGCCGGGTGCTGCAGGCCGAGCAGCGCGGTGGCCGCCTCGTTGAACCACTGCACGCGCTGGGTGTTGCGGTCCACCACCACCACCGCGTCGGGCAGCGCCGCGGCGGCGGCGCGGTAGCTGCGCAGCATCTCGATCAGGCGCCGCTTGCGCGCGCGCATTTCCTGCTGGTTGCGGTGGAGCAGGCGATCCAGTTCATTCCACACGCCGGTGCCGCTGGCCGTTTCCCAGCGCTGGCGCGCGGTCAGGCGCAGCAGCACCTGGCGCAGCCGCCAGTAGTGCCAGGCGAGGACGCCCAGCGCTGCCAGCGCCACCACCAGCGCCGGATGGCCGAGCAGCGCGCCGATCAGCAGGGCCGACAACAGCAGCGCGGCCACGGTGGCCAGCGTCTTCAACCAGGCGGATCGGAATTGGCGGGGCATTGCGCTCTAGGTGATGCGGGTGGAGCCGTACTGCGATCGGTTATAGCAGGAAGCACCGGGGCCGGTTGCCGGCCCGATGCTCAGATGGAGGCCGAGAAGCGGTAGCCGGCGCCGCGCACGGTCTGCACCATGTTTTCCGCGCCGAACGGCTCCAGCGTCTTGCGCAGGCGGCGGATGTGCACGTCGATGGTGCGCTCCTCCACGTATACGCTGCCGCCCCACACGTGGTCCAGCAGTTGCGAGCGGGTGTAAACGCGCTCGGGGTGGGTCATGAAGAAGTGCAGCAGGCGGTACTCGGTCGGGCCGATCGAGACCGGCGCGTCGCCGGCGAAAACGCGGTGGGCGGCGCCGTCGATGCGGATCGGGCCGATCGCCACGCTGCCGTCCTCGTCGTCGTCGCGGGTGCGGCGCATCACCGCGCGGATGCGCGCCAGCAGTTCGCGCGCCGAGAACGGCTTGACCACGTAGTCGTCCACGCCGGCCTCGAGCCCGCCGACGCGGTCGTTCTCCTCGCCGCGCGCGGTGAGCATGATGATCGGCACGTCGCGGGTCAGCGTTTCCTTGCGCCAGCGGCGGGCCAGTTCCAGCCCGCTGGTGCCGGGCAGCATCCAGTCCAGCAGGATCATGTCCGGCACGCGGTCGGCGATGGCCGTCTGCGCCTCCAGCGCGTCGCCGGCATGCACCGGCTCGTATTCGCCCTTGCGCAGGGCGAAGGCGACCATGTCGCGGATCGCCGGTTCGTCGTCGACGATGAGGATGCGTTTCTGCACGTCTTGTCTACCAGGAAGCCCATCGGACCGGGGATGTGCCCAGTAGACTACGGTTTGATGACGGGTTTGTGACAGCGCACGGGGTGTCTGCCGCCCGCCCGGCTGCCGGCGCTACCGGCGTTCCATGTCCGGGTCGCGCACGCCCAGCCGGCGCATTTCCAGCACCGTGGGCATGATCGCTTCGATGCGCGCATCGACCCGGGCGCGGCTCACGTAGTCCAGCTCCGGTTGCTTGAGCAGGGCCTGGAACTGCAGCAGGGCCTGCTCGGGGCGGCCGTTCAGGTAGGCGGCCTCCGCATAGGCCTCGCTGGCACGGGGCGTGTCGCCGGCCAGTTCGCAGGCGCGGGCGAAGGTGCGCTGGAACACCGGGTCGTCGCCGGCCCGCGCCAGCAGCGGGCGCAGCATGGCCTGGGCGCGCCTGCCGGCTTCCACGCCGCCCTGTTCGTTGAGTATCTGCGCGTAGGTCAACGCCACCGGCCGGCTCTGCGGCAGCCTGCGCAGCAGGGCGTCGAAGCGGCGGTTGGCCTCGGCGTGGCGGCCGTTGCGCGACTCGGCCTCGCCCAGCGCCAGGTTCACCCACAGGTTGTCGGGATGTTCGGACTGCAGCTGCTGCAGGTCCTGCAGGGCCTGCTGGACCGCGCTGCCGCCGTCGCGCAGCTGGGCGATGGCCACGCCATAGCGCTGCGGATCGCTCAGGCCGTTCTTCTGGCTGCGGCGCAGGTCCTGGTATTCGCGCACCAGTTCGGACGGGGTGGGCGCGCTGAGCACGCGCAGGCGCTCACGCGCCCAGTCGAACTGGCCGCTGGGCCCCCGCGGCAGGCCGATCGACGGCAGCGACAGCTGCATCGAGCCCGGCAGCAGCGGGTTGCCGCTGGCCTTGATCGGGTCGGTGCTGGGTTCGGCCGGGTTCACCCGCTCCTGGCGCACGCCGGTGGGCGTGGCCGTGGTCAGCAGCACCGTGTCCTTCTTCATCTGCTCGGCGCGGGACTTGGCTTCGCTGATGCGGGTGACGGTGACCGGGTGGGTGCGCAGGAAATCCGGCGTGGAGTAGCCGCCCTCGTTGCCGCGCATCGCCGCCGACATGCGCTCGAAGAAGCCGGCCATCGCATCGACGTCGTAGCCGCTGCGCGCCAGCGTGCGGATGCCGAGGCGGTCGGCCTCCGATTCGTTGGAACGAGTGAAGTTGATCTGCAGCTGCTGCATCAGGCCCATGCCGGACGTGATCGCGGCCATGGTGGCGTCGCCGGAGGAGTTGCCGCCGGCCTGCTGTGCGGCGACCACGGCCGCCAGCATGCCCAGCAGGATCGGGATCTGGTCGCGCTGGGCCTTCTCGACGCTGCGCAGCACGTGCTGCTGGGTGACGTGCGAGATCTCGTGCGACAGCACCGCCGCGACCTCGTCCTCGCGCTCGGCGGTCAGCACCAGGCCGGCGTTCATGCCGATGTAGCCGCCCAGGGTGGCGAAGGCGTTGATCTGCCGGTCCTTGAGCATGAAGAAGGTGAACTTCTGCTGCGGCTGGGCGCTGTTGGAGCCGAGCCGGGTGCCCATGGACTGCAGCCAGTCGTCGACCAGCGGGTCGTCGAGCAGGTAGCCGTAGTTGCGCAGCTCGCGCAGCATCATGCCGCCGTACTCGGCCTGCCGCGCCGGGGTGAGCAGTTCGCCGGCGGACGAGCCGATGTCCGGCAGCCGGCTTTCCTGCGCGCGGGAAAGGGGCGTGGCCAGGGCCAGGGTGACGGCGGTGGCGAGCAGCAGCGTGCGCAAGCGGGAGGCTCCGGTGGGTTGGGCGGAGAATGACGGGGAAGCGGTGGGCGGGTGTGAAGCGCAGGTTAACCCGCAGTGTTCCAGCGGCGACCAGTGTGATCGGCCCGGTCGCTACCATATAGGGACAACATTCCCCGCGCGGAGGTTCCCGTGAGCAGCCAGACACCCGAGATCACCATCTATTCCACCGCCGTGTGCCCGTACTGCGTGGCCGCCAAGAACTTCCTAAAGAGCAAGGGCCGCACCTGGAACGAGGTGCGCATCGACCTGGACCCGGCCGAGCGCGAGAAGATGATGGCGCTGACCCGCCGCACCAGCGTGCCGCAGATCTTCGTCGGCGACGTCCATGTCGGCGGTTACGACGACATGATGGCGCTGCACCGCGCCGGCAAGCTCGAGCCGCTGCTGGCCGGGGGGGGCGCGTGAGCGCCGGCGACAAGGACCGCCTGGCCGAATTCACCGAATTCCGCCAGCGCATGAACCAGCGCATCCTGGCCGAGCCGAACCAGGTCGTGCGCCGTTTCTTCGCGCTGGATACGCAGACCTACCAGGCCGGCGCGCTGGACGTGAAGACCAAGGAACTGCTGGGCCTGGTGGCCTCGCTGGTGCTGCGCTGCGACGACTGCATCAGCTACCACGTGGCGCAGTGCAAGGACGCCGGAGTCAACCGCGAGGAGTTCTTCGAGACCTTCTCGGTGGGCCTGGTGGTCGGCGGCTCGATCGTGATCCCGCACCTGCGGCGCGCGGTGGATTTCCTCGACCAGCTGGAGTCCGGGGCCGCGCAGGCGCCGGCCGGGCACGACCACGGCTGAACCTGCGACCTTGGTCCAGTTGGGGCGGGGCGGCCGGATCAGGCATAATTGACAGTTGAAACTTTTGGATGCGCCTGATTCCGGGCAGCCGGCCGGCGCGCTCCCCCTCACTGTTCGGAACCCAAATCATGACGCAGACAATCACCGTCATCCGCGGCGATGGCATCGGCCCGGAAATCATGGACGCCACCCTGTTCGTGCTGGACAAGCTCGGTGCCGGGCTGTCCTACGAATTCGCCGACGCCGGCCTGGCCGCGCTGGAAAAGCACGGTGAGCTGATCCCGGCCAGTACGCTGGAATCGATCAAGAAGAACAAGGTCGCGCTGAAGAGCCCGCTGACCACGCCGGTCGGCGGCGGCTTCAGCTCGATCAACGTGGCCCTGCGCCGCCAGTTCGACCTGTACGCCAACGTGCGCCCGGCCATCTCGTTCCCGAACACCAAGTCGCGCTACGAGAACGTCGACCTGATCACCGTGCGCGAGAACACCGAGGGCGCCTACCTGTCCGAAGGCCAGGAAGTCTCGGCCGACGGCGAGACCGCGTTCTCCGGCACCCGCATCACCCGCAAGGGTTCCGAGCGCATCGTGCGCTACGCCTTCGAGCTGGCCCGCAGCACCGGCCGCAAGAAGGTCACCGCCGTGCACAAGGCCAACATCATCAAGTCGACCTCGGGCCTGTTCCTGAACGTCGCCCGCGAAGTGGCCGCGAACTATCCGGAAATCGAGTTCCAGGAAATGATCGTGGACAACGCCTGCATGCAGCTGGTGATGCGTCCGGAGCAGTTCGACGTGATCGTCACCACCAACCTGTTCGGCGACATCATCTCCGACCTGTGCGCCGGCCTGGTCGGCGGCCTGGGCCTGGCCCCGGGCGCCAACATCGGCGAGGGCGCGGCCATTTTCGAAGCCGTGCACGGCACCGCGCCGGACATCGCCGGCAAGGGCATCGCCAACCCGTGCGCGCTGCTGCTGGGCGCCGCGCAGATGCTGGACCATGTCGGCCAGCCGGAAAACGCCGAGCGCCTGCGCAAGGCCATCGTCGCCACCATGGAAGCCAAGGATTCGCTGACCGGCGACCTGGGTGGCACCGGCGGCACCATGGACTTCGCCAGGGCCATCGCCAGCCGCCTGTAAGGCGCGCAGCGGAGGGTGAAAAGAAGGGCGCCGATGGCGCCCTTCTTCGTTCGTACCCGGCTTCGTAGGAGCGACTTCAGTCGCGAGGGGCTTCACCGGTAAAGCCCTTCGCGACTGAAGTCGCTCCTGCAAAAACCGGTGTGCAATCAGTTGCGCGACTGCAGCTTGGACAGCAGGCGCAGGAACTCGATGTACAGCCACACCAGCGTGACCATCAGCCCGAACGCGCCGTACCACTCCATGTACTTCGGCGCGCCGGCGTCCACGCCGCTCTCGATGAAGTCGAAATCCAGCACCAGGTTCAGCGCGGCGATCACCACCACGAACAGGCTGAAGCCGATGCCGATCAGCCCGGACTCGTGGATGAAGGGGATGCTGATGTTGAAAAAGCCCAGCACGATGGTCGCCAGATAGACCAGCGCGATGCCGCCGGTGGCCGCGACCACGCCGAGCTTGAAGTTCTCGGTCGCCCGGATCAGCCCACTGCGGTAGGCGAACAGCAGGGCGAACAGGGTGCCGAAGGTCAGCAGCACCGCCTGGAACACGATGCCCTCGAAACGCGCCTCGTAGATCGCCGAGATCGTGCCCAGGAACAGGCCTTCGGCCAGTGCGTAGAGCGGTGCGCTGACCGGCGCCCAGTTCTTCTTGAAGACCGTGACCATCGCCAGCACGAAGCCGCCGATCAGCCCGCCCCACAGGTACAGGCGCGCGCCGCTGGCGAGTTCGCCGGTGTCGGTCAGCGTGTGGTTCCAGGCGAAGGCGGCGGTCAGTACCGCCAGCAACAGCAGCAGCCCGGTTTTGTTGACGGTGCCGTTGAGGGTCATTGCGTCGCCGCCGCGCGCGACCACCGTGCCGCTGCCGGGATCGAGGAAGGTGGAGTCGGAAAGTGCTGGGTTGCCGCTGCGCATGAGGAGCTCCTGGGAAGTGCGGGGATGCCCGCAGCATAACCAACCCCCGCCGCGATGAAATCTGCCGTTGACAGACTGCCCCGCAGTTCCGACAATAGCCGACCTTTCGGGGGGAACCTCGGGAGATTCACCGCCGGGGTATAGCGCAGTCTGGTAGCGCGCCTGCTTTGGGAGCAGGATGTCGGGGGTTCGAATCCCTCTACCCCGACCATCCGATGCGACCAGCGCGTGTTGGAGTGCGACGATCCGGTCAGAGCGCCCGTAGCTCAACTGGATAGAGCACCGGCCTTCTAAGCCGGCGGTTACAGGTTCGATTCCTGTCGGGCGCGCCAATCGGCGCAAGCGGTGGGTTGTAGGTTTTCAGTGGTGGCTGTAGCTCAGTTGGTTAGAGTACTGGATTGTGATTCCAGTGGTCGGGGGTTCGAATCCCCTCAGCCACCCCACTGAACAAAAGACGCCGGAATGTACATTCCGGGGTTGAAAGAACTGAAGGGTGCGGGTAACATTCGCCCCCTGATTTTCAGGGCCGTTAGCTCAGTTGGTAGAGCAGTTGACTCTTAATCAATTGGTCCAAGGTTCGAATCCTTGACGGCCCACCAATCGAGACAGCCACCTGGTACGCCGGGTGGCTGTTTTCCTCTCCAGGAGAGGATCCTGCGTTTCGAGGCAGGAGCCAGGTGTCGCAGGCGGTAGCGCGCACCGTTGTTTCAAGGGCTGTTAGCTCAGTTGGTAGAGCAGTTGACTCTTAATCAATAGGTCCAAGGTTCGAATCCTTGACAGCCCACCAGACAAGGGCATCCGCTGCGGCGGGTGCCCTTTTCTTTGTCCGCCCGTCGCTGGCGGGTCCCCGCGCGGCGTCGCGTGCGGCCGCTTCGAGGGCGCCGGACGGGCGATCCGGGCGGTTTTTTGCCTGCGCGGCCTGCGATAATGCCGGCCGGACGCGAAAGTGGCGGAATTGGTAGACGCCCTGGATTTAGGTTCCAGTGCCGCAAGGCGTGGGGGTTCGAGTCCCCCCTTTCGCACCATCCGTGGGTCGGCCGGATGGTCTTTCGGGCGCCTGTCCGGCGGCAGGCTGGAAGCGCCCGCCGGAATCGGCGAAACTACAGGGCTGCGGCGGAATCAAGTCTCCGCCGGAAACCGTTCATCTTCCACATCGTGCCGGGGCCTGGGCGCCACCGGTGGCAGGAGTCCACATGCAAGCTTCGATCGAATCCACCGGCAACCTGGAACGCCGCCTGACCTTCTCCCTGCCGGAGGAGCGCCTGCAGAGCCACATCAGTGGCCGGCTTGGCGAGATCGCCCGCACCGTGCGCATCAAGGGCTTCCGTCCGGGCAAGGTGCCGGCCAAGGTGGTCGAGCAGCGTTTCGGCCAGCAGGTGCGCGCCGAGGCGATGGACGGCCTGCTGCGCGAAACCTTCGATGCCGCGCTGCGCCAGCATGAGCTGCGCATCGCCGGCAATCCGCGCATCGACAAGGCCGGCGAAGGCGAGTTCGATTTCGTCGCCACCGTCGAGCTGGTGCCGGACTTCGGCGACGTCGACGTGACCAAGCTGACCGTGGTGCGCCACACCGCCGAGGTCACCGACGCCGACATCGACCAGATGATCGAGAACCTGCGTCAGCAGCGCCGCAGCTGGAAGGCGGTCGCGCGCGGCGCGCAGGAAGGCGACCTGGTCGCGCTGGAAACCTGGTCGCAGGCCGGCGACGAGCGCCTGCCGGCCGAAGGCGCCGAGCAGGGCACGATCATCGTCGGCCAGGGCATGATGTTCGAGCAGATCGAGAAGGGTCTGGTCGGCCTGGCCAAGGGCGAGGAAAAGACGCTGGACGTCGAGTTCCCGGCCGACTGGCGCGTGCCGGCGCTGGCCGGCAGGAACGTCAAGGTCACGGTCAAGGCCACCGAGGTGTCCGAGCCGGTGGTGCCGGACGTCGATGCCGCCTTCATCAAGAGCTTCGGCGTGAAGAACGGCGAGCTGGAGCAGTTCCGCGCCGACATCCGCTCCAACCTGGAGCGCGAGCTCAAGGGCGCGCTGATGAACCGCCTGCGCCGCGAAGTGGGCGAGCAGCTGATCGCCGCCTATGCGTCGGTCGAACTGCCGCCGCGCCTGGTCGAGAACGAAGCGCGCGCCATGCTTGCCCAGCAGGTGGACGCGATCCGCCGCCAGGGCGGCAACCCGGGCCAGGTGCCGGCCGATGCGCACGAAGGGTTCAAGGACGCCGCTTCCAAGCGCGTGCTGGTCGGCCTGCTGGTCGGCGAGGTCGCGCGCCGGAACGACCTGCGCCTGGACCCGAAGCGCCTGAACGAAACCATGCGCCTGATCGCCTCGACCTACGAAGAGCCGGAACAGGTCATTGAGATGTACCGCAACGACCCCCAGCTGATGGGTGGCCTGCAGAACCGCGTGATGGAAGAGCAGGTCATCGACTGGATCGCCGAGCGTGCCCAGCACACCGAGCAGACGCTGTCGTTCCAGGAAGCGATCCGCCCGTAAGGCGGACGCTCCACCCGCCCCGCGCTCCGGCGCGGGGATGTTTTCCGCCAAACACAGGTACCTCACATGGACAACCGAACCACAGCCTTGAACATGGTTCCGATGGTGGTCGAACAGACCAGCCGCGGCGAGCGTGCCTATGACATCTATTCGCGCCTGCTCAAGGAGCGGATCATCTTCCTGGTCGGCCCGATCGACGACCACGTGGCCAATCTGGTGGTCGCGCAGATGCTGTTCCTGGAGGCGGAGAATCCCGAAAAGGACATCCACCTGTACATCAACTCGCCCGGCGGCGTGGTGACGGCGGGCCTGGCGATTTACGACACGATGCAGTTCATCAAGCCCGACGTCAGCACCATGTGCACCGGCCAGGCATGCAGCATGGGCTCGTTCCTGCTGATGGCCGGCGCCAAGGGCAAGCGTTTCGCGCTGCCGAACTCGCGGGTGATGATCCACCAGCCGTCCGGCGGCGCGCAGGGGCAGGCGACCGACATCGAAATCCATGCCAAGGAAATCCTGTACCTGCGCCAGCGCCTGAATGGGCTGTATGCCCAGCACACCGGGCAGCCGCTGGAGCGGATCGAACTGGACATGGAGCGCGACCGGTTCCTCAGCGCGGAAGCGGCGAAGGAATACGGTCTGGTCGACCAGGTCGTGGATCGCCGTTCGGAAGAGTCGATCCAGCCGGCGTGACCGGCGCAAGTAGCCGAAAACACGGCGTTTTCTGCAGGGTCGGAACTGGACTGGCGTCCATCCGGCCCTGTGCTATTCTCGAAATCGAACCCCCTGTTCACGGGGGGAGCAACTGGGTAAGCGAAGCATGAGCGAAGACCGGCAAGGTCGTTCCGGAGACAGCGGCAAGATCCTTTACTGCTCGTTCTGCGGCAAGAGTCAGCATGAAGTACGCAAGCTGATCGCGGGTCCGAGCGTGTTCATCTGCGATGAATGCGTGGAGCTGTGCAACGACATCATCCGCGAGGAACTCGAGGAGAAGGCGCAGTCGGCGCGCAGCTCGCTGCCCAAGCCGCGCGAGATCCTCGAGGTCCTGGATCAGTACGTGATCGGCCAGAACCGCGCCAAGCGCACGCTGGCGGTGGCCGTGTACAACCACTACAAGCGCATCGAGAGCCGTCAGAAGAGCGACGATGTCGAGCTGTCCAAGTCCAACATCCTGCTGGTCGGCCCGACCGGTTCGGGCAAGACGCTGCTGGCCGAAACGCTGGCGCGCCTGCTCAACGTGCCGTTCACCATGGCCGACGCCACCACGCTGACCGAAGCCGGCTACGTGGGCGAGGACGTGGAGAACATCATCCAGAAGCTGCTGCAGAAGTGCGACTACGACGTCGAGAAGGCGCAGCAGGGCATCGTCTACATCGACGAGATCGACAAGATCTCGCGCAAGAGCGAGAACCCGTCGATCACCCGCGACGTGTCCGGCGAAGGCGTGCAGCAGGCCCTGCTGAAGCTGATCGAAGGCACCGTGGCCAGCGTGCCGCCGCAGGGCGGGCGCAAGCACCCGCAGCAGGAATTCCTGCAGGTGGACACCAAGAACATCCTGTTCATCTGCGGCGGCGCGTTCGCCGGGCTGGACAAGGTGATCCAGGCGCGCTCCAGCGACGCCGGCGGCATCGGTTTCGGCGCCAAGGTCAAGAGCAGCGAGCGCAAGCAGGAAGTGGGCAAGGTGCTGGCCGAGGTCGAGCCCGAGGACCTGATCAAGTTCGGTCTGATCCCCGAGTTCGTCGGCCGCCTGCCGGTGGTGGCGACCCTGGAGGAGCTGGACGAGGCGGCGTTGGTCAAGATCCTGACCGAGCCCAAGAACGCCATCACCAAGCAGTTCAAGAAGCTGTTCGAGATGGAGAACGTCGAACTGGAGTTCCGTCCGGACGCGCTGTCGGCCATCGCCAAGAAGGCGCTCAAGCGCAAGACCGGCGCCCGCGGCCTGCGCACCATCGTCGAGTCGGTGCTGCTGGACACCATGTACGACCTGCCGTCGCAGGAGAACGTGAGCAAGGTGGTGGTCGATGAATCCGTCATCGAGCACAAGTCCGAGCCCTACGTGATCTACCAGACGCCGCCGGCCAAGGCCGCTTCAGGCGACTGAACAGGCCGCGCGGAACGGTCCATCCATGGCGGCTGAAGCCGGGTTCAGGACCTTCCCCCGACGCCACTTGCATCACCCTGCCGATGGCCCCATAACGGGGCCATCGGCTTTTTTCATGGCCACCCCCGAATCCAAGTGGAGCCCCCATGGCCCAGACCCAAACCCAAGTCCTCGACCTGCCGGTCCTGCCGCTGCGCGACGTGGTGGTGTTCCCGCACATGGTCATCCCGCTGTTCGTCGGGCGCGACAAGTCCATGCAGGCGCTGGAGCGGGCGATGGAGGCGGACAAGCGCATCCTGCTGGTCGCGCAGAAGTCCGCCGAGACCGACGATCCCGCCGCCGCCGACCTGTACACCGTCGGCACCCTGGCGCAGGTGCTGCAGCTGCTGAAGCTGCCCGACGGCACCATCAAGGTGCTGGTCGAAGGGCTGGCGCGCGTGGCCGTTGACGGCATCCGCGAACACGATGGCGCGCTGCAGGGCGCCGGCACCGAGCTCAAGTCGGACGAGGCGCGCGAGCCGCGTGAGATCGAGGCGATCGCGCGCTCGCTGATGTCGCTGTTCGAGCAGTACGTCAAGACCAACCGCAAGCTGCCGCCGGAACTGCTGCAGACCCTCAATGGCATCGAGGAGCCGTCGCGGCTGGCCGACACCATCGCCGCCCACATCGGCGTGCGCCTGGCCGACAAGCAGAAGCTGCTGGAAACGCTGCAGGTCGGCGACCGGCTGGAGATGCTGGTCGGCCTGGTCGATGGTGAGATCGACGTGCAGCAGCTGGAAAAGCGCATCCGCGGCCGGGTCAAGTCGCAGATGGAGAAGAGCCAGCGCGAGTACTACCTCAACGAGCAGATGAAGGCGATCCAGAAGGAACTGGGCGACCTCGACGACGCGCCGGGCGAACTGGACGAGCTTGCGCGCAAGATCGCCGAGGCCGGCATGCCCAAGGCGGTCGAGGCCAAGGCGAAGAACGAACTCAACAAGCTCAAGCAGATGTCGCCGATGTCGGCCGAGGCCGCGGTCGTGCGCAACTACCTGGAGTGGCTGCTCGGCGTGCCGTGGAAGAAGCGCACCAAGGTGCGCAAGGACCTCAAGGTCGCCCAGGACACGCTCGATGCCGACCATTACGGCCTGGACAAGGTCAAGGACCGCATCCTCGAATACCTCGCCGTGCAGTCGCGGGTGAAGCAGATGAAGGGGCCGATCCTGTGCCTGGTCGGGCCCCCGGGCGTGGGCAAGACCTCGCTGGGCCAGTCCATCGCCAAAGCCACCAACCGCAAGTTCGTGCGCATGAGCCTGGGCGGCGTGCGCGACGAGGCCGAGATCCGCGGCCATCGCCGCACCTACGTCGGCTCGATGCCGGGCCGCATCGTGCAGAACCTCAACAAGGTCGGCAGCAGGAACCCGCTGTTCGTGCTCGACGAGATCGACAAGATGTCGATGGACTTCCGCGGCGATCCGTCCTCGGCGCTGCTGGAAGTGCTCGATCCCGAGCAGAACAACGCCTTCAACGACCACTACCTGGAAGTGGACCTGGACCTGAGCGAAGTGATGTTCGTGGCGACCTCGAACTCGCTCAACATCCCCGGCCCGCTGCTGGACCGCATGGAAGTGATCCGCATCCCCGGCTACACCGAGGACGAGAAGCTCAACATCGCCACGCGCTACCTGCTGCCCAAGCAGCTCAGGGCCAACGGCCTGGCGCCGGCGGAGGTGGCCATCGAGGAAGACGCGATCCGCGACATCGTGCGGTACTACACGCGCGAATCCGGCGTGCGCAACCTCGAGCGCGAGATCGCCAAGATCTGCCGCAAGGTGGTCAAGGAGATCGCGCTCGCCGGCCCGCAGCCGGCGAAGAAGGCCGCCAAGAAGGGCGCCAGGAAGCCCAAGGCGCTGGTGGTGGTCGATGCCGCCAACCTGGACAAGTACCTCGGCGTGCGTCGCTTCGACTTCGGCCGTGCCGAGGAGGAAAACGAGGTCGGCCTGGTCACCGGCCTGGCCTGGACCGAGGTCGGCGGCGACCTGCTGCAGATCGAATCGACGCTGATCCCGGGCAAGGGCGCGGTGACGCTGACCGGCCAGCTCGGCAACGTGATGAAGGAGTCGGCGACGGCGGCGCTGTCGGTGGTGCGCGCCCGCGCGCAGGCGCTGGGCATCGACGTGGACTTCCTGCAGAAGCACGACGTGCACCTGCACGTGCCCGATGGCGCCACGCCGAAGGATGGCCCCAGCGCCGGCATCGCCATGGTCACCTCGCTGGTGTCCACGCTGAGCCGGGTGCCGGTGAAGGCGGACGTGGCGATGACCGGCGAGATCACCCTGCGCGGCCGCGTCACCGCGATCGGCGGGCTGAAGGAGAAGCTGCTCGCCGCGCTGCGCGGCGGCATCCGCACCGTCATCATCCCTGAGGAGAACCGCAAGGACCTGGCCGACATCCCGGCCAACGTCACGCGCGACCTGGACATCATCCCGGTGAAGTGGATCGACGAGGTGCTGGACATCGCGCTGGAGGCGCCGCTGGCGCCGAAGAAGGCACGCAAGAAGGGCCAGCGCGTGGCGGTGCGGGGCCGCACGAAGGCAGTTCCGGCGGCGCGCGTCAAGCATTGATGATGAACGCAAAACCCCTTGAAACCCGCGCCGTTATTGGCTTTTCGGCTTGCGTGGGTAGGGGGGCGCTGGTATAAAAGTGCGACTCACGCGCCCGCTCGACGAGCGGGCGGCGTGTTTGCAGGATCTTACGGTTGCCGCCGCTGCTGTGATGGGCGACGACCAACCCAATCTATTCCGCGGGTTGCCGCATAGGGAGTTTTACATAATGAACAAGACCGAACTGATCGATGGCGTTGCTGCTGCTGCTGACCTCTCCAAGGCCGAAGCCGGCCGTGCGGTCGATGCTGTCGTCGCCGAGATCACCAAGGCGCTGAAGAAGGGCGACGCCGTGACGCTGGTCGGCTTTGGCACCTTCCAGGTCCGCGAGCGTGCCGAGCGCACCGGCCGCAACCCGAAGACCGGCGACACCATCAAGATCGCCGCTTCGAAAAATCCTGCGTTCAAGGCTGGTAAAGCCCTCAAGGACGCTGTAAACTAAGCGGCTCACCGGGGGTGCTTAGCTCAGTGGTAGAGCGTCTCCCTTACAAGGAGAGGGTCGGGGGTTCGAAACCCTCAGCACCCACCACGTAAAAGCACCGTCGAGCAGTATTGAAAGTGGAGCGGTAGTTCAGCTGGTTAGAATGCTGGCCTGTCACGCCGGAGGTCGCGGGTTCGAGTCCCGTCCGCTCCGCCAGTTTCAAGAAGGCCCCTGAGCGATCGGGGGCCTTGCTTTCTCTCCACTCTCCCGAGTGGGACGAAAGCGCACAATCAAGCGCGGAGCGGTAGTTCAGCTGGTTAGAATGCTGGCCTGTCACGCCGGAGGTCGCGGGTTCGAGTCCCGTCCGCTCCGCCAGTTCCACCCGCCACTGCCTGCAGTGGCACCCCGGCCGCGATTGGCGGCCGGCAACAGTTTCAATACGCGGAGCGGTAGTTCAGCTGGTTAGAATGCTGGCCTGTCACGCCGGAGGTCGCGGGTTCGAGTCCCGTCCGCTCCGCCATTGATTCCAAGCCCCGGGCGAAAGCCCGGGGCTTTTTTTATCCACGACGCCGGGGATGGCGCCGGCCCGTGCGGCTCCGCCGTCCCGGGCGCGGGCGGCTCGGTTGGGAGTCGGGCGGGAAGCGGGTTACACTGCCCGGCTCGCCAATCAGGCCTTGATTTTTCCCATGCTGCAGAAACTCCGCGACAAGACCTCGGGCTGGATCGTGACCGTGATCCTGGGGCTGCTGATGATTCCGTTCCTGTTCGTGATCGACAACAGCTATCTCGGCGGTGTCGGCGCGCAGAACGTCGCCAAGGTATCGGCACCGCCGTCATGGTGGCGTTCGGCGCCGTCGTGGTGGCCGATGTCGTTCCTGTGGAACCACCACGAGATCAGCGTCGAGGATTTCCGCACGCGCTTCGAGCAGGTGCGCATGGACGCCCGCGAACAGCAGGGCGACAACTTCGACCCGCGCGAGTTCGAGACCACCGAGAACAAGCTGGCCGTGCTCGACCAGCTGATCGACGAGCAGGTGGTGCGGCTGGCCGCCGAAGACGCGCGCATCGTGATCGGCGACGAAGCCGTGCGCAACTACATCGCCGCGATCCCGGCCTTCCAGCGCGACGGCAAGTTCGATCCGGAGCAGTACCGCTTGGTGCTGGCGCAGAGCCAGCCGCCGCGCACGCCGGCGATGTTCGACCAGGTGGTGCGCACCAGCCTGCAGCAGTCGATCATCCCGACCGCGCTGGCGCAGTCGGGCTTCGCCACCAAGGGCGAGAGCGAGCGCCTGCTGAAGCTGCTGGGCGAGACGCGCGACGTGGAATTCGCGATGCTGCCGGCGCCGGAAGCCGACACCTCGGCCGTGGACGACGCGCAGGTCAAGCAGTGGTACGACGCCCATTCGCGCGATTTCATGCAGCCGGAAAGCGTGTCCATCGAGTACGTCGAGCTGGATGCGGCCCGCATGCCGGCGGCGGCGCCCGCGGACGACGCTGCGCTGCGTCGACGCTACGAAGAGGAGAAGGCCCGTTTCGTCACGCCGGAGCAGCGCCTGGCCTCGCACATCCTGATCAGCGCCGGCAGCGATGCCGCCTCGCAGAAGGCTGCCGAGGCCAAGGCCGCCAAGCTGGCGGCGGACGCCAAACAGCCGGGCGCCGATTTCGCCGCGCTGGCCAAGGCCAACTCCGACGACCCGGGTTCCAAGGTCGAAGGCGGCGACCTGGGCTGGGTCGAGCATGGCGTGATGGTGAAGCCGTTCGAGGATGCGCTGTTCGCCATGCAGCCGGGCGAGATCGCCGGGCCGGTGAAGACCGAGTTCGGTTACCACGTGCTGAAGCTGCGCGAGGTCAAGGGCGGCGAAGGCCGTCCGTTCGAGGAAGTGCGCGACCAGCTCGCGGCCGAACAGCTGCAGGCCGACACCGAGCGCGCCTTCAACGACCTCGGCGGCCGCCTGGTGGACCTGGTCTACAAGAACCCGACCGTGCTGGAATCGGCCGCCAAGGAAGTGGGCCTGCCGGTGCAGACGCTGGGGCCGTTCACCCGCGCCACCGCCAGCGGCATCGCCGCCAATCCGGCCGTGCTGCGTGCGGCGTTCTCCGACGCGTTGAAGGAAGACGGCACCGTCAGCGACCCGATCGAGCTCGGGCCGAACCACAACGTGATGATCCGCGTGACCGCGCATACGCCGGAGCAGGTCATCCCGCTGGCGCAGGCGCGCGAGAAGGTGGTCGCCGCGGTGCAGGCCAACCGCGCCGAGGAAGTGGCGAAGAAGGCCGCCGACGCGCTGCTGGCCAAGCTGCAGGGCGGGCAGACGCTGCAGGCGCTGGCCGAAGGCGAGAAGCTGCAGGTGCTGCCGATGCCGGGCCTGCCGCGTACCGCGCCGATGCCGACGGCGGCCGCCAACCGCGCGGTGTTCAGCGCCACTCCGCCCAGCGATGGCAAGCCGAGCTATGGCAAGGTGAAGCTGGACGACGGCCGCTACGCGGTGTTCGCGGTGACCAAGGTCACCCCGGGAGACCTGAAGGAAGTGCCGGAGCCGCAGCAGGCGATGCTGAAGCAGCAGTTGAGCCAGATCGACGGCGCGGCGGCGGCCAAGGCCTTCGTCGACGGCCTGCGCAAGCGCTTCAAGGTGCAGGTGCAGGAATCCCAGCTCTGAGCGTCGCAGGGATGCCGGGACGTTCCGCCCTGTGGTGGATTTCCCGGTTTCAATGAAGAAAAAAGCCCGGCCATAGGCCGGGCTTTCGCTTTTCTGACTCTGGGGCCGGACCCCGTGCCGTAGTCAGCGGCTCTCCTCGAAGCGCAGCACCATGCCTGGCTTGAGGACCGCCTTGGCATCCAGGTTGTTGCGGGAAAGCAGGGTTTTGACCGGGATGCCGTAGCGGCGCGCGATCGTCCACGCCGATTCGCCGCTGCGGACGGTGTGGCGGCGTCCGCTGCTGCCGGCACTGGCGGCCGTGGCGGCCAGCGTCGTGGCGACATCGACCGCCGCAGGCGCCGGGAGCGGGGCGGTCGCCGGCGCGGCCGTGGCCGTGGCCAGGCTGTCCATGCCCGCGTCCATGTCTGGCAGGGCCGGCGCCAGGACACGGGTCCCGGCGCGCTTGCCGGTGACCGCCGGGTTGAGGCGGGCGACGCGCGCCGGATCCAGCGCGTTGCGCGTGGACCAGTCGGCCAGGGTGGTGCCGGCCGGCAGGGCGTGCCCGCGCAGGACCGGCACCGGCCGGTCGAGGGCCGCCATCAGGTCGGGTTCCTTTTCCGCCTGTTCGAGCACGCAGGCCAGGGCGTGGAGCTTCTCGACGTAGGCGTGGGTGATCGGGGACAGGCCCGGCAGGTCGGCCGGACGGGCGTTCTGGGCGTTCATGCCGCCGCGGCGCAGGGCCTGCAGGATGCGGTACTCGCCGGCGTTGTAGGCCATGACCGCCAGCTGCCAGTCGCCACCGAACATGCCGTACAGCGTCTTCAGGTAGCGCACCGCGGCGCGGGTGGAATCCACCGCCGACAGCCGGCCGTCATAGCCGCTTTCCATCGGCACCCGGTGGTTGCGCGCGGTGGTGGCGATGAACTGCCACAGCCCGGCCGGACCGCTGGCGTTGCGCGCGCCGGGCCGGTAGCCGCTTTCCACGAAAGGGATCAGCGCGAACTCGGTGGGCAGGCCGGCTGCGCGCAGTTCGTCCACGACGTAGCCGAACAGCGGCAGGGCGTCATCCTCGACGTTGCCCAGCCGCGACGGTGCGTGCGCGAACTGCTTGCGCCAGCGCGGGCTGGTCGCGTCCGCGTCGCATTGCGCCATTGCCAGTCCCTCGCGGAAGCTGGCGAATATCTGGTGGCCGTTGCGGGTGAGCGGCGCCGGCAGCGTGGCCGGGTCGGTCGGCAGGGCTGCGAGCGAGGCGATGTTCTGAGTCAGGCCGGCGCTGGCCGGCAGCGACTGCGCGCCGGCGGTGACGCCGGCACCGGCGCCGAGCAGCAGCCCCAGCGCCAGGGACAGGCCGTGCCGCCTCACGCGCGGAAACCGTCTTTCCAGCGCCGTAATTCGGCGAACACTTCCGCTTCGTCCACCACCGGGCGGCCCAGCCGCGCGGCGATGGCCTGGCGCACGGGTTCGGCATGCGTGCGCAGGAAGGGGTTGCATTCCAGTTCGCTGGCCAGCAGCGAGGGAACGGTCGGGCGGGAGCGGCTGCGCATGTCCATGGCTTCCTGTTGGCGGCGATGCAATGCCGCGTTGGTGGGATCGACATGCCGCGCGAACACGGCATTGCCCAGCGTGTACTCGTGCCCGCAGCAGACCCGCGTCTGCCCCGGCAGTGCCGCCAGCCGCTTCAGCGAGGCCAGCATCTGGGCGGGCGTACCTTCGAACATGCGTCCACAGCCCAGGCTGAACAACGTGTCGCCACAGAACAGATGACCGTGGCCATGGAAGGCGATATGGCTCCGGGTGTGGCCGGGAACGGCGAGCACCGTCAAATCGAAGCCGGCCGATTGTACCCGGTCGCCTTCGCCGACCCTTTCACATTGCAGCTGAATCCGTTCATCCCGTGGCGCTAACACCGGCAGTTCCGGCCAGCGTTCGCGCAGCGCGGCCACGCCCCCGATATGGTCGTCGTGGTGGTGGGTGAGCAGGACGGCCGCCGGTTGCATGCCCTGCGCGGCGGCGTCCAGCACCGGCTGCGCCTGGCCCGGGTCGACGAACAGCGTGCGCCCGTCGGGCGCCTGCAGCGCCCAGATGTAGTTGTCCTGGAATGCAGGCAGGGCGGTCAGTCGCATAGAATTGGACCATGCCTGCCGCCCCGTTCCCCCGTCAAGCTGCAGTCTCGGCCTGGTTTGAGAAGGCTGGAGCGGAGGCGATGCGGACCGCCGAACAGCGGCACCTGTTGGAGCAGGTGCAGGGATTTCCCGCACAGCCATGGCTGTGGCTGGCGCCCTGCGCGACCTGGCTGCCAGCCGAAACGCCCGGCGGGCGCGGGGTGCGGCTGCACCGGGCAGCCGATGGGCGCGCCTGGGCCGGCGATGTGAACTGTGCGCTACCGCTGCCGCTGCCGTCCGAGGCGGTCAATGCCATCGTCCTGCAGCATGTGGCCACGGTGGAACTGGAAATGCTGTTGTCCGAGTGCGCGCGCGTGCTGATGCCGGGCGGGCGGCTGTGGATGACCGTGCTCAACCGCTACAGCCCCTACCGCGCGCGCTGGCAATGGCAGGGCGCGCGGCCGCCATCGGCCACGCATTGCCAGCTCCGCCTGCAGCGGGAAGGATTGCGGGTGCGCTCGGTGCGCCACCTGGGGCCGCTGTGGAGCGAATCCGGGCAGGCCGGCGGCAAGGCGCTGCCGGCGCTGCGGGCGGTCCGCGTGCTGGAATTCGAGAAGCGCACCCAGGCCTTCATCGGTCCCGAAGCCGCCCGCCCGGTGGGCTGGCGCGGGCCGGTGGCGACCTGACGCTTCATTCAACGGAACGACATGAAATCAATTGAAATACACACCGACGGCGCCTGCCTCGGCAATCCCGGGCCGGGGGGCTGGGCGGCGCTGCTGCGCTACAAGGCGCACGAGCGCGAACTGTCCGGCGGCGAAGCCCACACCACCAACAACCGGATGGAGCTGATGGCGGCCATCGCCGGGCTGGAGGCGCTCAACGAGTCCTGCAACATCATGCTGCAGACCGATTCCCAGTACGTGCGCCAGGGCATCACCGAATGGATGCCGGGCTGGGTGCGGCGCAACTGGAAGACCGCGGGCGGCGACCCGGTGAAGAACCGCGACCTGTGGGAGCGCCTGCATGCCGCCACCGGCCGGCACCAGATCGAGTGGCGCTGGGTGAAGGGCCACAATGGCGACCCGGACAACGAGCGTGTGGACCAGTTGGCCCGCGATGCAGCAATCCGCGTGCGCGACGGCGCCGCAAGCAACTGAGGCAGGCCATGCGCCAGATCGTCCTTGATACTGAAACCACCGGCCTGGAATGGAAGAAGGGCAACCGCGTGGTCGAAATCGGCTGCGTCGAACTGCTCGAGCGCCGGCCCAGCGGCAACAACTTCCACCGCTACCTCAAGCCCGACTGCGAGTTCGAGGTGGGCGCGCAGGAAGTCACCGGGCTGAGCCTGGAGTTCCTGGCCGACAAGCCGCGCTTCGAGGAGATCGTCGACGAGTTCCTGGCCTACGTGGACGGCGCCGAGCTGATCATCCACAACGCCGCGTTCGACATGGGCTTCCTCGAGAACGAGATGGCGCTGTCGGGCAGGGAGCCGCTTGCCGGACGGGTGACGGTGACCGATACGCTGGCGATGGCGCGCGAGCGCTTTCCCGGCCAGCGCAACTCGCTGGACGCGCTGTGCAGGCGGCTGGGCGTGGACAATTCGCATCGCCACCTGCACGGCGGCCTGCTCGACGCGCAGATCCTGGCCGACGTCTACATCGCGCTGACTTCGGGTCAGGAGGAAATCGGCTTCGGCCTGCCGGAAACCGAGACCGCTGGCGGCGCGGGCCTGGTGCAGGCCTTCGATGCCGCGGTCCTGCTGCCGCGCCCGCGCGTGGTGGCCACGGCTTCCGAACTGCAGGCGCACGAGGCGCGCCTGGAGCGCCTGCGCAAGAAGGCCGGCCATGCCTGGTGGGACGGGGAGAAGCAGGAGGAAGCGGTCACCGCGTAGCTGCGGGGCCTGCCCCGCCTGCTCGTGGCAGGCCACGCCGGGACGGCCCCGTGCCGGGCGAGCCCGGCACCTACGGAGCGGGCGCCGGCATGACAGGGCGGCTCAGTGGCAGCGGACGAGGATGGCGGTGATGTTGTCCGAGCCGCCGCCGTCCAGCGCCGCGGCCACCAGCGTATCCACGCATTCCTGCGCGCTGCAGTCGGCCTGCGCCAGCGTCTGCGCCAGACTGTGGTCGTCCACTTCCTCGGTCAGTCCGTCGCTGCACAGCAGCAGCTGCATGCCCGGGCGCAGTTCCCCGGTCATGGTGGCCACGTTGAGGTGGGCCGGGTCGGTCACGCCCAGCGCCTGGGTGACGACGTTGCGGTGCGGGTGGGCGCGGGCCTGTTCGGCGGTCAGCGAGCCCTGCGCGATGAGTTCCTGCACGTAGCTGTGGTCCTGGCTGAGCTGGGCCAGCTTGCCATCGCGCCAGAGATAGGCGCGGCTGTCGCCGACCCAGGCCACTTCGAAGCGGTTGCCCTGTATGCGCGCGGCCACCACCGTGGTTCCCATCGGCAGGCTGTCGTTGCGCCGGCGCGAGGCGCGGATGATCTCCTCGTCGGCGACGCGGATCGCCTGCGGCAGCGCCATGCCGGCACGCACCTCGCGGACGATGGTCTCGCGCGCCAGCGCACTGGCGACCTCGCCGCAGGCATGGCCGCCCATGCCGTCGGCGATCAGCCACAGCCCCAGTTCGCCGTCGCCGTAATAGGTGTCCTCATTGAGCTGGCGGCGCAGGCCGACATGGCTGAGGTGTCCGAATTCGATCATGGGCGCCCGCAGGGGGCCGTTTCCAGCGGAAAGGTTTTTCATGATCGCGTCCGCGCAGGTGCACGGCAAGAGCCGCACCGCGCGGTCCTGTGGCGGGAGAAAGGCGTCGGCTGGGCGGGGAGCGCCGGGCCGGCGGGGCGGGCGCGGCGGCGGCGCGGAACGGCGGGTTGCAGAAACAGCTTGTCCGCGCTGCCAAGGCCTCGTATCATTCGCAGCCCGGTTCGCCGGGAACCACCGGGAAGGTGGCAGAGTGGTTGAATGTACCTGACTCGAAATCAGGCATACGTTAATAGCGTATCGGGGGTTCGAATCCCCCCCTTCCCGCCAGATCTGGAAACGGCCCCCGACGGGGCCGTTTTCGTTTCCGGGATGCGGCTGGGCGCGCGGTTCCTGCCGGCCGCTACACTGTGCCCCTCGTTCTGCTGGTGTCCGTCATGTCCGAAATCCTGGTGCCCGTTTCCTTCGGCGAACTGCTCGACAAGATCTCGATCCTGCAGATCAAGTCCGAACGCATGAGCGACGCGGCCAAGCTGGCGAACGTGCGCAACGAGCTGGCCGCGCTGGAGCGCACCTGGAGCGCGCACCCGGCCGCGGCGCGGGAGATCGACGGCCTGCGCGCGGAGCTCAAGGCGGTTAACGAGCAGCTGTGGGACATCGAGGACGACATCCGCCTCAAGGACAAGGCCCAGGCCTTCGACGCCGGCTTCGTCGAACTGGCGCGCAGCGTGTACTTCCAGAACGATGAGCGCGCGCGGATCAAGAAGGCGATCAACCTGGCGCTGGGGTCGGGTTACGTGGAAGAGAAGTCCTACGCGGATTACCGCGCGCGCTGAAGCCCGCGCGCCTTCGCGCGCAGCCCCCCAGGTGAGCGCCCTGCGGTTATTTGGGCGGGCTGTCCGGAGACTTCAGCCGAGGTGGTCGGCCACGTAGCGCTCGAACGCGGCGATGGCGTCGTCCACGCTGACCAGTTCCATCACCCCGTCGAACTCGATCTTCGCGCCCCATTTCAGTTCGGTCGCGGGCTTGTGCAGGAAGCGCCGCGCCGCGTCGTCGTAGCGGTCCACGCAGTAGCGGCGGTCCGAATACGGGCCGCTGCGCTCGGGGTTGCTGGCCGCATGCAGGCCCAGCACCTTGGTGCCAACCGCGTTGGCGATGTGCATCGGGCCCGAATCGGGCGTCATCAGCAGGTTGGCGCGGGCCAGCAGGGCCGGCAGCTGCTTGAGCGTGTCCCTGCCGACCAGGTCCAGCGCCGGCGCGCGCATCGCCGCCAGGATGGCGTCGGCGGTGCGGCGTTCCAGCTCGCTGCGGCCGCCGCACAGCACCACCCGCCAGCCGCGCGCGGCGGCGTGGTCGGCGACCGCCGCGTAGCGGTCGGCATACCAGTTGCGGCGCTCGTGACTGGAGCAGGGCGAGATCATCAGCACCGGCCGGCCATCATCGTCCCACTGCGCGCGCGCCCAGTCGTGCGCCTCGGCCGGCGTGGCCAGGTCCCAGCTCACCGTGGTCTGTTTCATTCCCAGCGGTTCGCAGAAGCTGCCGATCGCATCGAGCACATGGATGCCGGGGCGGTCGGGAATGCGTTCGTTGACGAACAGGCCATGCAGGTCCTTGGAGCGCGAACGGTCGTAGCCGATGCGGCGCCGGGCGGGAATGAAGGCCGACAGCACGTTGGCGCGGAAGGCGACCTGCATCTGCAGCAGCGCGGCGAAACCGGCCGCGGGCAGTTCGCCGCGCAGCGCGCGCATGCCGGCAAGGCCGGATTTCTTGTCGTAGACATGGAACACCACGCCGGGCAGCCCTTCGAGCAGGCGATGGCCGGCCTTGTCGATCACCCAGTGCAGTTCGATGCCCGGCCTGGCCTGCTGCAGCGTGCGCACCAGCGGGACCACGTGGGTCACGTCCCCGAGCGCGGACAGCCGCAGGAGGCACAATGGGGAGGACGCTGGAGGCATGGTGTTGTTAGACTCGCGGTGAATGGTCGCTTTCGACGCCACTGAAGCGCTGACGCCTTGCCGCGAAGGCCGCGGCTACGGCGCCATTCTGTTCGACCGCCAACATCTGCGGCAAGCCGAAAGCGCCTTGTTTTCGCCTTCGCACTGGGGCGGCCGGGCGCGTCCGGTGGGCGAGGGCGGGCGCGGCGGGGCCTGGTTCGTGGACGCGCCGTTCGGGCATTGCGTGCTGCGCCATTACCTGCGCGGCGGCGTCGCCGCGCGCATCAGCCGCGACCGCTACCTGTGGCAGGGCGCCGACCGCACCCGCAGCTTCGCCGAGTTCCGGCTGATGCGGAAACTGATCGCGCTGAAGCTGCCGGTGCCGCGGCCGCTGGCGGCGTTCTACATGCGCCAGGGCCCTACCTACCGCGCGGCGATCCTGATGGAGCGGCTGGAGGGCGTGCGTTCGCTGGCCGACCGTGCGCTGGTGGCTGGGCGCGGCGCGCCGTGGGAGGAGGCCGGCCGCCTGGTCGCGCGCTTCCACCGCGCCGGGCTGGACCACGCCGACCTCAACGCGCACAACATCCTGTTCGACGCCGGCGGCCACGGCTGGCTGATCGATTTCGACCGCGGCGTGCTGCGCATTCCCGCCACGCGCTGGCGCGAGCGCAACCTCAAGCGCCTGCTGCGTTCGCTGCTCAAGCTGCGCGGCGAGCGCACACGCGAGGACGTGGAGAAGGATTTCGCGCGCCTGCGCCGTGCCTACGACCTGGCCTGGAACCGGGGCGTGTGATGGACTGGTCCCTGCGCTTCCTCGGCGTCGGCAACGCTTCGGCGGTCGAACTCGGCTCGCCGATGGCGGTGATCGAGCGCGACGGCCAGCCGTGGCTGACCATCGACTGCGGCGGCGAAGGGCTGACCGCATACCAGGCCCGCTACGGCGCGATGCCGGACGCGTTGTTCGTCACCCACGTGCACCTGGACCATGTGGCCGGCTTCGAGCGCCTGTTCGTCGACGCGTATTTCAACCCACGGCGGCGTGGGCGGGTGCGGCTGTACGTGCCCGCGCCGGTGGTGCCGCTGCTGCATCGGCGCGTCGGTGATTATCCGAACGTACTGGCCGAGGGCGGCGCCAATTTCTGGGATGCGTTCCAGTTGGTCGTGGTCGGCGAGGCGTTCTGGCACGACGGCGTGCGCCTGGAAGTCTTCCCGGTGCGCCACCACTGGCCGGAGACGGCGTGGGGCCTGCGCCTGCAGGGCGCGCTGGTCTGGAGCGGCGATACCCGCCCGATCCCGGAGATGCTGGCGCGTTATGCCGACGACGATGAACTGATCGCCCACGATTGCGGCCTGCATGGCAATCCGTCGCATACCGGGGTGGACGACCTGGAACGCGAATACCCGGCGCAACTGCGGGCGCGGATGATGCTGTACCACTACGCCAGCGCGGCCGACGGCCAGGCGCTGCGCGCGCGCGGCCACCGCGTGGCCGAACCGGGCGAGTGCGTGGTGCTGGCCGAGCCGACCGCGCCGCGCGCGGTGCCGTTCACTCCGCAGTAGGCGCCGGGCTTGCCCGGCGCGGGCATCCCACGGAAACCCGGCCAATCTGCGCAGGAGCGACGCTGGTCGCGGCCGGGGCCTTCCCGGTGAAAGCCTCCGTGCGGGGCAAGCCCCGCACCTACAGGGGTTCAGATGCCTGAAAAGGTGGCGGCCCCGCCGGCTGACCTCGGCGCCCGCGTCGATCGATACCGTTGCTGCCTTCCGGCCCTGGCGGGATTTTCGACCTAGCGTCGCGAGGGGCCGACGGGGCCACCATAGACGCGGGCCGCGCATCGCGCGGCCCGGGTTTCTCTGTTCCGGACGGAAACCGGAACCGTGAATCTGGCGGAGAGAGGGACCGCGCTTGGGTGGTCTTAGCTCATCTCGCCAAGTCTCTATTCTCGCTGTACCTGCATGTTTCGGCAAGAAGTTTTCGTCTCGGGTGGTCTCGCCCCCTATCGCTACATCGCTCATTCATAGTAGGGTAGGTGGTAGGTTAATACTCGATGGGCGCGCCATGCCTCGCAAGGCAAAAGAACTGACAGACGTAGCAGTGCGGAACCTGAAGAAGCCCGGATACTACGCTGTGGGTGGGTCTGTCTCGGGCCTCCTGCTGCAAGTCACGGCGACCGGAGCCCGGAGCTGGGTGCTTCGCTACACCGCCGGTGTGAAACCCGGAACCGGCAAGCCGTGGCGGCGCGATCTTGGGCTGGGCGGCTATCCGGACGTGTCGCTGTCCGAAGCGCGGCGCAAAGCAGCCGAGGCGCGCGAACTGCTGTCGAAGAACATCGACCCGATCACCGCGAAGCGGGAGGCCCGGAGCGCAATGCTCGCGGCGCGGCTCGCTGAGATCACTTTCGAGAAGGCCGCGCACCAGTTCATCGAGTCCAAGTCCGCGGAATGGAAGTCAGGCGGCAAGAGCGCCGACCAGTGGACCAGTTCGCTCGAAGCCTATGCCTTCCCGGTGCTGGGCTCGCTCCGCGTCGCCGACATCGACCGCGCGCACGTCCTGCGCGTCCTTGAGCCCATCTGGACCGAGAAGAACGAGACGGCGAACCGGGTGCGCCAGCGCATGGAGTCGGTGCTGGACTGGGCGAAGGTCCGCGGCTTCCGCGAGGGCGACAACCCGGCGCGCTGGAAGGGCTATCTGGACAAGGTTCTGCCCGCGCCCGGGAAGGTGCGGGACGTGCAGCATCATCCGGCGCTGCCTTATGCCCAGATGCAACCGTTCATGCTGGACCTTCGCTCCCGGAACGGCATGGGCGCGCGGGCACTTGAATTCGCGATCCTGACCGCGGCCCGGTCGGGCGAAGCGCGTGGCGCGCGCTGGGACGAAATCGACCTGGAGGCGAAGGTCTGGACGGTCCCTCCCGAGCGGATGAAGTCCAGCAAGAAAGAACACCGGGTGCCACTCTCGGATGCGGCAATCAAGATGCTCAAGGCGTTGCCGCGGGTCGAAGGGACGGACCTCGTGTTCACGCCACAGCGTGGCAAGAATCCGCTTTCCGACAACACGTTGACGAAGCTGCTGGGCGATATGCACGATGCAAGCGTCAAGCGCGGCGGTGCGGGTTACATTGACCCGAAGCAGGGCAAGGTCATCACGGCGCACGGGTTCCGCTCGACCTTCAGGGACTGGGCATCAGAAGAAACGCATACAGCCAGTGATGTAGTGGAAATGGCTCTTGCTCACGTAGTGAAGAACAAGGTCGAAGCTGCATACAGGCGTGGTGATCTGTTTGAGAAGCGGAAGCCACTGATGGAGGAATGGGCGACTTTTTGTTCCTTCAACACTAAGTAGCTGATCTACAAGATGTTCAAATAGACGACGGTCGTCTTACTCGGCTATAGTTCCTCTCGATTGATCGCTGGAGACAGGAGACGACGCCGACGAACTGGCGTGGGTCTGCCGGTATCTCCCACGGGCACAGGTACTGGGGCGCTGCCCCGGCCCATCACGGAGCCCAATTCGCTGTAGTTGCAGCGAGGCGTTCGAGCTGCCGCCCTTCACGGGCTTGTTGCTCACGCCTCTGTGCTGCCTACCTCTCCGGTGGCGTGAGCTGAACTGCTCAGGATTCGCCACTATGAAGCATCAAGCAATCACATTGCCTGCCTTGAAGCAGGCTGTCTCCGATGAACTTGCCCGCCGCAAAGAGCGGCGCTATGCCCGTCCGACAGGCGCAGCCCAATACTTGGGCGTCAGCTTGGCGACACTCTGGCGCTGGAATGCCGAGCGCGACGACTTCCCAAGGCCGCGCAAGATCGGGCCACGCGCGACCGTGTGGGACCTCAACGAAATCGATGCTTGGCTCGACGCCCAGCAGGCGAAGTGAGGGCATACGTCATGAGTAATAGCGCAAGTGACGCCCCCGAAATGACGCCGGAGAAGGCACGCGAAGCGGCCTGTCTCGTTTCGTACCTACTCATCATCGACGTTGAGAAGTTCATGCGGGAGTTCTTTCCGCAGGGCTTGGAGCCACGCCCGCAGAAAAGCGACTTCATCAACGAGGACCGGCATACCTACGACACGACCTGGGCCACGCTGGATTCGCTGAAAGCGACGCTGCACGAGGTCGATGACGGCACTCCAGAATTCATGGACTACAAGCGCCTGCTCTGGTGGTGCGACAAGGTCCTTGAAGGTGAAACGTCTTTCCCGTCTCAGCACGCCGCCCAATGCAACGATGCTTGGGCACGCTGGGCTCGGGTCCGCGGGATCAAGCGTGGCATCTATCGCGGAGGTCGCCGCGGATGAAGCCGAAGATCGAGCACGACACCCGCGCCACCATCGAATTCCTCAAGAAGTGGAGCCCGGAAGGACCTTGGGTGCTGACCGCGATTGTCCCGGACGGCAAGATTGAGACAACGACGTTCCGGCCCGCGGAGTGGGTCGAAGCGGCCCAGTGGATTGAGGAACGGCAGGGAATCAAGAACCTGTACTTTCACGTCAACCCTGTTCGCCGCGAGTTGAAGAACAAAGCCTCCAAGGAGGACGTTGCTGCGCTCGCTTGGCTGCATGTGGACATAGACCCGCGTGCAGGCGAGGACATTGCCGAGGAACAGGACCGCATCCTGCGGCTTCTACGGGACTACTCTCCAAAACCAACCGTGATCATTTCGAGCGGCGGCGGGCTTCAGGGGTTCTTCAAGCTCGCGCCAGATGACCGGCTGGTCATCGACGGCAACGTGACGAAAGCGCAGGAGCTGGAGGCGTACAACGTCCAGCTGGAGAAGGTGTTTCAGGCCGACGCCTGCCACGACGTTTGCCGGATCATGCGCCTGCCCGGGACCGTCAACCTCCCGAACGCGAAGAAGCGCAAACAGGGTCGCGTGCCTGCACTAGCAAGGCTGGTCGAATGGGACGATGCCGCCGTCTACTCCATCGACCAATTCACCCCGGCAGCTAAGGCAACCGCTACGCCACCGCGCGCAGCGCGTAGGCAACGGGTGTCCCCGCCGGTGGCCGGAGGTACAGGGGTCGGCGTCGATGAGCTTACGGCGTGGGCGACGGCAAACGGCAAGAGCATCAAGGAATCGACGCTGGCCCTGATCGCGACCGGCACGGACCCCATCGACCCGACCAAATACACCTCCCGGTCGGAAGCCCTGTTCCGGGTCTGTTGCGACTTGGTGCGCGCCGAGGTGTCCGACGACATGATTTTTGGCGTCATCACTGGGCCGAACGAGATTGCCGCGAGCGTCAAGGACAAGCCGGACTGGAAGGGTTACGCGCTCCGGCAGATCGAGCGCGCGCACGAGAACGCCGTTGATCCGTGGCTCCTCAAGCTCAATGACCAGCACGCGGTCATCACTTCGGGCAAGGTGCGTATCGCAGGCTGGCGGCGGACGCATCCCGAGCTGGACCGCGAAGCCCTTGATCTACAGTCGTTCGATGACTTCCGGAACCGCTACCGCAACCAGAAGGTAGTTGTTGGCTTCGCTGAGAACGGCCAGCCGATCCAGAAGGCTGTCGGAAGCTGGTGGATCGACCATCCGCAGCGGCGCGAGTTCGACAACGTGATCTTCATTCCCGGCAAGGCCGAGGAGATCAATGGATTCCTGAATCTCTGGCGCGGCTGGGGCGTGGCCCCTGCGCCCGGCGGTGACTGGTCTTTGATGCGCGAGCATATCCACTTCCTTTGCGGTGGCTCCGACTATGGGCTGAAGTGGCTGGCCGACGCGGTGCAGCGTCCGGACCGCCCAGCGGGCGTCGCGCTGATCCTGCGGGGCAAGGAAGGCACCGGCAAGGGCGTGTTTGGTCGCGCAGCCAAGGAGCTGTTTGGGCGGCACGGCCTCCAAGTCACCAATGCGAAACACGTCACCGGCAACTTCAATCTTCACCTGCGGGACTGCTGCCTGCTGTTCGCGGACGAAGTGACCACGCACGGCGACAAGACCGCGGAAGCGGTGATGAAAACCCTCATCACCGAGGACACGCTGGTCATCGAAGGGAAAGGCGCTGACGTGGTCACTGCGCCGAACTATGCCCACATCATCATGGCGTCGAACGAGCGGTGGATCGTCCCGGCAGGTGCGAACGCCAGGCGCTTCGCGATCTTCGACGTGCCCGACGACCACATGGAGGACTACACCTACTTTGCGGCCATCGAGAAGCAGCTTTACGCCAAGTCACCGAATGGCACGCTGATCCCCGGAGCCGGGCTGGCGGCCATGCTTTACGACCTGATGAACATGGATCTTGGTGATTGGCGTCCGTCGCACAATCTTCCAAAGAACATGGCGCTTTCGGAGCAGAAAGCGCGCAGCCTGCCGGGCCTATCTGCCTACGTGTTCGACATGCTGCTGACCGGCAACCTCCCGCCCAACACGGAGGAATCCGGCGGCGTGCCGTGGGTGGCTACGTCGGACCTGCGTGCTGCCGCCGACAACTGGCTGAAGCCACGCAAGGGCGACAACCACTTCGCCGACAACGACATTCAAATCCTGCTGGCGAAACGGCTCAAGGCGCGGAAGAAGCGGCGCGGGGGACGCAACGGCTACTTTCTCGACCTGCAACGCATGCGCGCCGAATGGGACACCTGCCCCGACTTGTTTACATGGGGCGAATGGCCTGACGATAGCGATGACGATCCGGACCCGAAGCCACCGTTCTGAGGTCACTCATGAGCATCCAGCAGGGTTGGCGACTACGTGGATTGCCCCACAAGGGCTGGCGGCTGATCGCCGTGTATGACTCGCGTGATTCGGAGTCGCACGGCGATTCACCGCGGTATGAGGTTTGCCAGATGTGCGGCAACGAGCAGGTCCGGTACGTCCATGTGCTGGATCACGATGACGTGGCCGAATCCATCGAGGTCGGCTGCGTCTGTGCGGAGAGTCTCTGCGAGGACTACAGCGATAGCGGGCCGCGTGCCCGCGAGCGACGGCTGGTCAACCGGGCTGCGCGCCGGAGCAAGTGGCTCAAGCGCAAGTGGCGGCACTCTGCGAAGGGCAACGACTTCCTCAACGTCGAGGGAAACAATCTAGGCGTCCACCAGCAGAAGAATGGCCGCTGGGGATACCGCATCAATTCCACCTTCAGCGTCGCCAGCTATCCAACTGAGGACGCGGCCAAGCTCGCCCTGTTCGACCGACTCTGGCCCGCGGACCCGGAAAGCGCGCAGTAGTGCGCCGATTCGGCTGACCTAGCCGACCTCATACTGACCTCCGCGATGAGGTCAGCCTGTTCTAGGCCCAGTAATTCGTGGGCTCTAGCTGACCTAGCTGACCTCGCTGGCCTTTTCGTGCGTACTTGCCCGAGAAAATCTCGGCGGTGTGCCTGCTGGCAGAAGGCCCAGAGGTGCAATGTCGAAGCGTCGCTGACCGCCGCAATTTCTCTTTCTCCTCCTAAAAGGTCAGAAAGGTCAGCTAGGTCAGCCGAAACCCAGTAACCGATGGGATTCCCGACTAGCTGACCTCACGCTGACCTCGCTGGGCGGTCAGCTAGGTCAGCTAGGTCAGCTAGCGCGCCGCCCTGCTGGGCGGTCGGCTTGCAAGGCACTGACAGTCGTTGCATATTCGGGTCGCCGCCATGGGCGGTTTTCTATGGCCCGATAGCACAGTTGGATAGTGCACCCGCCTGCTAAGCGGGAGGTCGCCGGTTCGAGTCCGGCTCGGTTTCTGAGGCCCCGCCACGCGCGGGGCTTCGCTTGTCTGGGCTACGGGCAGCGCACCGCCGCTCACATACAAGATCCATCCAATCTGAAATCGGGTCGGAAAACCCAGTTCCGGCGCTCCACGATTTCCCAACTCACTGATCCCACGGGATTTTTATCCGTTCGCGGCCCTTTTCGGATGCGTGCCGGCCAGCTATGGTCTCGCCGTCTCACACGAGATTGAGAATGGCGCGCGTAGCCCTGTACGTCCGGGTGTCCACCCACAAGGACCAGACCGTTGAAAACCAGTTGATCGCGCTGCGGGAGTGGGCCCGGGCCAGCGGCCACACCATCGCTGCCGAGTTCGCCGACGAAGGCATCAGCGGCGCGAAGGGTCGCGACAAGCGCCCGGCGCTGGACGCGATGCTCAAGGCCGCCACGCGCCGCGAGGTGGACATGGTCGCGGTGACGGCGCTGGACCGGTTGGGCCGTAGCCTGCCGCACCTCGTGTCGCTGGTCGCGGAGCTGGAGGCCCTTCGGGTCGGCCTGTTCGTTCGCAACCTCGCGATGGACACCTCCACGCCCGCCGGGCGGTTGATGTTCAACGTGATGGGCTCGCTCGCCGAGTTCGAGCGGGAGCTGATCCGGGAGCGCACGCTACTGGGCCTAGAACGTGCCCGGCGGCAAGGGAAGAAGCTCGGCAGGCCGAAGGTGCCGCCCGGGGTCGAACACCGCATAGCGGCGCTCCTAGAGGCAGGGACACCGGCCAACCGCGTCGCTCGCATGACCTGCGTAGGGAACGCCGCTGTCTATCGCATCAAGCGGGAGCTGGAAGCATGTCGCGCCTGACCTTGCCCGACCTCACGACAAAGGCCCTCGACGCCGCCCGCCTTCTCGCGCAGGAGGGATGCCGGGAACACACCATCCGCCGTGCCCTGGGCCTGACCCTGCCGCAGTGGAAGGCGCTCAAGGAGGACACCGAGGCGGGCGAGCTGTCGCCTCTCGCGCTGGCCTTGGAGGAAGGCCGCGCCGAAGGTGCCGGGGACATCATCGCCTTCATGAAGAAGCGCATGGGCGAAGGCAGCGAACGCGCCGCCGAGTTCCTCGCGGATCGCGTGTTCCAGCTTGGCCGCGGCGACGGAAACGCCGACGTGCCGCGGGTCGCTATCTTCATCCAAGCCGCCATGTCGCCCGATGAGTACGCGCGCGTGATCGCGGTCCAGCAGCAGCCGGGAGTCCTGACCCATGAGCGTTGAGATTCGTCCGACGCCGTTCCAGTCGCAGGTCCTGACCGTGCCCGAGGATCACTTCGTGTTCCTGGGCGGCGGTCGCGGTGGTGGCAAGTCGATGGCCGTACAGTTCCTGATCCTGCGCCACTGCGACCAATACAAGAGCCGCGCCCGGGTCCTCGTGACGCGCCGCCGCTTGAAGTCCTTGGGCCAGTTCGCCGAGGAGCTGCGCCAGCTTCTGCGCTCTGCCTACGGGCGCGACATTGCCTACAACCAGAACGATGCGATGTTCCGGTTGCCGAACGGGGCGACGGTCCAGCTCACGCACGTGGAGTCGGCGTCGGCGCTGTCGGATGTGGCGCAGGGCATGTCCTACACGTTGATCGCGTGCGATGAGGCGGGCGAAGGCCCCTCCATTGAGGTGATCGACCAGCTCGGCATGAGCCTGCGCGGCAACGGCACGCCGCTGCGCATGGTGTTGGCCGGGAACCCGGGCGGCGCGAATCACGGTGCGCTCGCAGAGCGGTACGTGACGGGTCGGGAGCCGTGGGTGCCGTTCGAGTTCGAGGGGAATACGTGGGTCTATGCGCCGTCGCGTCTCGATGACAATCCGTACTTGCCGGAGGCGTACCGGCGGAACTTTGAGGTCTTGGCGCGCACGGACCCGGCCCTGTACCGCGCGATGCGCTTGGGCGATTGGTCCGCACTGGTCGGCGATTTCTTCCAAGGAATATGGAACGCGGACAAGATGGTGATCGACCATCACGACGTGCCGCTGGATTGCTTCGCTTCGCTCAAGTTGTCCATCGACTGGGGCAGCGCCGCGCCGTGCGCGACGGTCCTTGTTGGACAGCTCGCCTATGCCGTGCGCCTCCCGGGTGATCGCGTGATGTCGCGGGGCGCGTGGGTGGTATTCGATGAGCACGCCGAATGCGATCCGCGGAACATTTCCCGCGGTACGGGCCGCACTCCGGGCCAGATTGCGCCGTCGCTGCACGCGATGGCCGCGCGCAACGGTGTCCGGGCGCGTGGGGTGATCGACTCCGCCGCCGAGGCTCGGCAAATGGGCCGGGCGGAGGCGTCTATCGCCGACCTGTTCCGTGAGGCCGGGGTGCGCGTCTCGCCCGCCAAGAAGGGCGCGCGTGTCCCACGTTTCGAGCATCTAAAGCAGCTCATGGTGAACGGCGAGTTCTTTGTCGCGTCCCGGTGTCGCATGTGGCTGGCGACGGTCCCGAGCCTGCCGCGAGATTCGCGCGTGCCGGATGACTGCGACAGCTCGGCCAATGACCATTTCCTCGACGCGACCAGCTACGGCATCGCAGGCGAGTCCGGCGGGCGCGTCCAGCAGTCCAGCTTTACGCCGGAACCGCGGATGCCGCGCGATGAGCGCGTGGTGTGGGTCTGACAACGGAGGAGACGAAGATTCGACGTTCCTACAAGTACCTGATGCTGGCCCTCGTGATCGGCAATGCGCAGGCAGCGCAGCGCGAGTTGTTCAATGCGCGCGAGACGTTGGAGCGGGCGAAGGTCGGCACCTACTCGCCGCGCGCGCAGCCGCCGGTGCGGGTCGAGGTGGAGCAGCCCGCGCGGTTTCGCACGAACGGCCACGGAAACCGCCAGATTCAACAACGATTCGAGCGGATGGACTGCAAATTGGACGACGCCACGAATTCCATACGTTGCGTGCCTTTTCCAGCCGAAGAAGTAAACCGACCCAAGAAATAACACTCGCGCGGGGCAATTCGGGTCCATATGGTCGGGAGCGAGCGGCCCCACTGGCTGGGCCGCACGCTGAGGAATAGCCCCCATGCCGAACGTCAACTTCAAGACCATCCCCACCGATGTTCCGCTGACCGTGGAGAACATCGACCGGCTCGCGAACCGCGCCGCCGAACTCGCCACCGCCTTCGGTGCGCGCATCGCCAACATCCAGCAGCAGGTCGCCGACGCCCGCGACCGTTTCAGCCGCGACGGTGACGACCTTGTCCGTGAGACGGACGCCGCCAATCGCGCCGTTGCCAAGCAGTTCGCCAAGCGGCAGCTCGCCTCGCGCATCGCCAAGTTCCGCCTGACCATCGTGGAATCGAGCCGCGGCCAGCGCGAGGAACTCCTGCGCCCGCTGGCGAAGGTCGCCGCCGATGCCGCGTTCCTCCTGACCTTGTGCCAGTCGCCCGCGCAGATGCTTGGGCGCGTCGCCTTGGGCGATGCCCGGCGCACGCAGTACCAGACGCAGCTCGAAGGCGCAGGCCCGGTTGAGCTGGAAACCGCCGCGATCACCGCGATTGCCACCGGGGACATGCCTCTGGCAGCCGCGGTCGCCACCGTGGTAGACCGCCGCCCTTCGGATCGCCGCCCGTTCTCGGTGGCGGCGTTTGCCGAGAGGGTGTGGGGCGCGCAGCACGCCGAGGTCACGGCCAAGCTCAAGGGCGTCCTGCTGGCCGAGCGCACCGCGCGCGCGGCCAATGACGAGTTCGTCCGCGGCAAGGCCGACCCCATCGCCAACCTGAGCAACCAGCTCGCCGCCCGGGCCATCGCCGAGGCGTCGGGCGAGGAGGACGAAGCATGAAAGGCGCGGTCCCCAACGTCCGGAAGGCCAAGGCCATCCACGAAAAGAAGCAGGCCGAGCGCAACGCCACGGCCAACAAGATGAAGAAGCGCGCGGCGTCCACTCGCCGCGGTCGCTGACCGAATCGGGGTGTCCCGGCGGTGACGTATCGCGCCCGCCTCGTGCCGCCGGGGCACCCTGACCAACCAGCGACCCCCGGCGCGGACGGGAACGACGGTGACGGGGCGACCGCGCCGGGGGAAGCTGCCACGCGACAGGCAACGGCTACGCGGGAAACGATGGCCCGGCTATGGGCCGACCCCGAACACCGCGAGCGCATGTCCGCGCAGATGAAGGCCAGGTGGGCGGACCCTGCCTACCGGGAGCGCGCCCGGGGCTTTCACCGCGACGAACGCACCCACCGCTGGCAACACGTCGAGTCCGGGCGGATCGTCTCCCGGACCAAGCTCGAAATGCGGGAAGAACACGGCCTCCGGCCCACATCGCTGGACGGCCTCGTGGCCGGGCGCATCAAGACTTCCCGGGGCTGGCGGCTCGCGCCGCGGTCGCTGCTGGGCGAGAGTCCGCGGTGGATCTTTCCCTAGCTCAAACGAACGACCAATGCCAGCTGGAACGATAGATGGTGTCGTTGTTGAACTTATCCCACTTGACGGTTTCCCACATGGATTTTCCATTCGTGAATTTGGCTTCATCCGCCAACTTGTTGTAAACGCTGGCTGTTATGTAGGTGTAGCTCGACGGCATGGAGGTCAGCTTGGCTGCATAGTTGGCTGCCCTTCCGACCCAGACCAAGTCATTTGCCCCTCGTGCACCAGTTTTCGCGACGAACAATGAGCAAGTGTCGATTCCAGTCACATGCTTCAGATCGAAGTTGCAGTTTGCATATCCCCTTGCCTTCAACTTCGGCATGATGATTTGGTCAACCGCCCATTTGATTTTCAACGCGGCCTTCACTGCGTTGGTGTTCTTTGAGTCTCCAATGAAAACCGCCATTACACGGTCGCCGTCGTAGGCCGTTACTACCCCATCCTGCGCCGCAATGATCCGCGCGCAGCAGTACAAATAAGTCTTGTAGATTTCAGCAGCAAACCAGTTCTTGTATCCATCCACCATTGCTGTCGATCCATCGAGGTCAGCATACAAAACGGTCCCCTCGATGGTAATAGCGGTGTTTTTGAGTGTGAGCTTGCTGTCTTCATCAGGAACCTTCCTGCCCTCAGTCGTTTCCCACTTGCTGTGGAATACGTCGTGGCAGAAAGTCGTCAACTCATCTTTAAGTCCCATGTCGCCCCCTAGTCCTTCGCGCCTGCGGCCATAATCAATTCACGCAGCCTCGCGCAAGCTGGCGCGATGTAGTGCTCCGCATCCTTCCCCTTCACATAGCGATAGGGGATGGTCGTCAGTCCCGCCAAGTCGCTCGGCAGCTTCAAGTCCACGTCACGAGGCTCCATCAGGAAAGCCCGACGCCGCCCAAGTCGGCCCATGAAAAGCCCGAACTCCAAGATAACGTTGTCTCGGATAGTCGGCCATTCGTCGTCTCGCGTGATAACAACATCGTCCGCGTGCGCCACGGCGATAGCAAAATCCGAGTCGTCCAGTTCGGCCTCCAGCTCGTCAAGCGTGTAGTTGGATGCCCGAAATACGCCATTTTTCCACGCCACCGCCAAAAACGGATCGTGTGCGAATTGCTTGATAAGCAAGTCAACGATTGGTAGCGCCTCTACGGAGGACATGATGAATACCCGGACCCGTTCCCGCTGGGCAGTCACCAAGTGATTCCGCTGTGCGAGCCTCCGGGCAAGCGTTGCCGCAATTCGCCTCCACATGTCCGGGAACAGCTCCGCCGCCGCCGAGAAGTCGGCCTCGCTGACTTTGATCAAGACGGTTGGCTCAACAGGGACAACCGATGCCGACCGGGGCTGCGAGGGTTCGATTGCGGCCATTTCGCCGACGTGATCGCCCGGAAAGCGGTTCGCCACGATCTTGCCGTTGACCCGAATTTCAACCTTGCCGGCGATGATGAAGAAAACATCCGAAGCCTGGTCGCCCTGATTAATGAAGGCCGTCCCCGCGGGAACCTCCATCAACTCGCCTGCGGCGACAAGTCGTTCCGCAAGCTCCTGACGGTTTGCTATCAGCCTGTGTTCCGTGAGGGCCGCGACCAAGCGTCGCCGTCCCTCGTCCCCTTGAAATCGCTCGATCATGCTCGCCCCCGCGAGTCCTGTTTCCCCAAATCTATGGGCGTGGAGTTAAGACAACAAGATGCCTCGCCTGTGTCTCAGGAGACGAGACGAGTTAACAGCCTTTGTCGCCTTGTACCGTGTGCGGAAACCCGGTGCTAGGATCGCTACCGGGCAAGAGGAGGGGATGGCATGCGCGCCTTTGTATTTCTTGGTCTTTTTATGGCGGGGTCTGCCGCAGCGCAGCAAGCTCCAGAAACCGTTTTCGGCTTGGAGTTGAACGCGCCTATTTCGATCCCGGAATGTCAGTTCGACCGGAGTTCCCGGACCTACTTCCCCGAGGCGGGTTCTTGTTACAAGCGTGACCAAGTACGGAACAACCGTGGCAAGTTGGTAGATGCCGAAGGCCCCTTGGGTGACGAGCGGGTTGAGATTTACTTTGCCCACAGAAACAGACCCGCGATTGTCTCGGGCTACAAGATTTGGGGTGAGCTTAAAGGCGGTCGGCTCGTGTCGGTCGGCACGCGAACGGGCGGCATCAGCACCCAAGCTCAGGACCTAGCCCAGTTGAAGGAGAAGTACGGGGAGCCAACACACTTTGAGCCCTTGTCCCTCCAGAATGGAGCGGGTGCGACATTTGAAGGGCTCCTCGCAGAGTGGGAGCTGCCGACGGGGACATACGTGAAGTTGGAAAGCCCGAACATGGCGATGGCCAAGCTGCCGACATTGGGTGGTCCCAACGTGGGGACTATGAGTGTCGTGACCGCCGAGATCAAAGCGGAGCGGGACGCGAAGCGAGAGGCGACCGAAAGCCAGCGGACCAAACTCTGAACAACAAAAAGGCCACCTCGACGGGTGGCCTTCTCGTCCAACTAGCCCAGCACATCAGGCGTAGTAGGTCTTTTAGTAGGGTAGTTCCGGAATTGCTTGGCCGGAGCCACTACCTATTGGATAACTGGCGGAGAGAGGGGGATTCGAACCCCCGAAGCGCGGTTTAGACGCTTACACACTTTCCAGGCGTGCTCCTTCAACCACTCGGACACCTCTCCGGGACCTGCCGCCACCCGAAGGCGCTGCAGGGGCGCAGATTCTATAGGGCCGGCGCGGCGGCCACAAGTCGAACGTGCGCCGGCCGCGGCCGGTACCTCACCGCAGGCGGAATACCGCCACCATCTTCGCCAGTTCGTCGGCCTGCTCCTGCAGCGAGCGCGCCGAGGCGGCGGCTTCTTCCACCATGGCCGCGTTCTGCTGGGTGGCGCCATCCATGTGGACGATGGTCTGGTTGACCTGCTCGATGCCCGCGCTCTGCTCCTGCGACGCGGCGGAGATCTCGGCCATCAGGTCGTTGACGCGGCGGACCGCGGCCACGATCTCGCGCATGGTGTCGCCCGCGCCGCCAGCCAGCGCCGCGCCCTGTTCCACCCGCTGCACGGAATCGCCGATCAGGCCCTTGACCTGCCGGGCCGCATCGGCCGAGCGCTGCGCCAGCGCGCGCACCTCGCTGGCGACCACGGCGAAGCCGCGGCCCTGCTCGCCGGCGCGGGCCGCCTCCACCGCGGCGTTGAGCGCCAGGATGTTGGTCTGGAAGGCGATGCCGTCGATCACGCCGATGATGCTCTCGATCTGCCGCGACGCGGCGCTGATGCCGTCCATCTGCCCGACCACCTGCGCCACCACCTCGCCGCCGCGCGCGGCGACGTCGGCCGCGCCGGTCGCCAGTTCGCGCGCCTGCTGCGAGGACAGCGCGTTGCTGCGCACCGTGGAGGTCAGTTCCTCCATCGAGGCGGCGGTTTCCTCCAGGTTGGCGGCCTGCTGCTCCGACCGCGCGGACAGGTCGCTGTTGCCGGCGGCGATGTCGCGCGCGGCGCTGCCGATGGCGTCGACCGCGCCGCGCACGCCCTGCATGATGCCGGTCAGGCGTTCGACGGTGGCGTTGGTGTCGTCGCGCATCTTCCCGAACACGCCGCGGTAGTCGGCGGTGATGCGCTGGGTGAGGTCGCCCTGCGCCAGCGCGCCGAGCACGCGCTGCACGTCGCCGATGGTGCCGGCGTTGGCGTCGAGCATGCCGTCCACGCCTTCGGCCAGGCGCCGGAAGAAGCCGGTCTTGCCGCCGGTGCCGATGCGTTGGGACAGGTCGCCGGCGGCGGCCGCGTCGATCACGGTGGCCACCTCCGATTCCACCGCCACTTCCTCGCTGCGGTCGCGCCATTCGACCACCAGGCCCAGCCGCTGGCCGTCGGCCGAGGTCACCGGGGCGAGGGTCTGGGCGAACACCGCGCTGCCGAACACCAGTTCGCTCTGCTGTTTGCCGGTGGCGGCGGCCGCATCGTCGGCCTGCGCCTGCAGGCGCGACAGCGGCTGCCCCTCGACCTGGTCCAGGTCGGCGTGCGGCAGGTGCCGGGAGAGTTCGGCGCGATGGCGCGCCAGCAGGCCGCGCATGGCCGGGTTGGCGTAGGCCACCTGGCCGTGCGCGTCGGCGATCAGCATCGCGGTGCCGGCGTTGTCCAGCGCGATGCGCACGCGCAGGTTCTCGGCGGCGATGGCGCGCTCGGCGTCCAGGCGCGCCTTCAGGTCGGCCTGCATCTGGCGCAGCGCGCGCGAGACCTGGCCCACCTCGTCGTCGCCGCCGGCGGCGATCGGGTAATCCAGCTGACCGGCGGCGACCGCGTCCACGCCGCGCACGATGCCGCGCAGCGGCGTGCCGACCAGCCGGCGCAGCAGCAGCACGACCACGGCCACCAGCAGCAGCACGCTGGCCGCACCCACCAGCATCACCCGGTTGCGGATCTGCACCACGCCGGCCATCACCGCGTCGACAGGGGCCGACACCATCAGCGCGAAGGCATCCGGCGCGTGGCCGGCGGTGACCGGGACGTAGACGCGGAACACTTCGCCGCCGACCGCAGCGTCGAAAACGCGCTGGCGCACCACCTCGCCCTTGGCCAGCTGCGCCAGCACCGGCGCCAGGTCCGGGGCGAACGGCTTGCCCAGGCTCTGCTGCTCCGGCGCGGCCAGCACCATGCCGCCGGGCGAGAGCAGGCGCACCACGCCGCGTTCGTAGGGGCGCACCTTGGCCAGGTTGGACTGGATGGTCCCCAGCGCGATGTCGGCGCCGGCCACGCCCTGGAACCGGCCGTCGCGCACGATCGGCGCCATCAGGCTGGTCATCAGCACCTTGCTGCTGCCGACATCGTCCAGGTACGGCTCGAACATCAGCTCGTCGCCGCGTTCCTTCACTGCCACGTAGTATTTCTCCGCATCGGGACCGTCGATGTGGATTTCGTTTTCGCTGCCGACCGCGTCCTGCAGCGTCGGCTCCTCCGTGCCTTGGCTGTGCCAGTAGATGGAGACCCGCCCCGAATCGCTGCTCACCCGCTGGTCCGCGCCGAGGCCGTCGATGAAGGCCCGCAGCCCGTCCGCGTCGGGTTCGCCCTCGGGCCAGGTACGGGCGAACGCGGCGTCACGTCCGTCGTAGCCGTCCGGTTCGAACTCCAGCCAGTAACCCAGCGTCGCGGTGTCCGCGGCGGTGAAGCGCCGCACCAGTTCGGAGGCTTCGCCGCGGCTGGCGTCGCCGCGCGCCATCAGCGCCTGGGTGGCGTCGACCAGGCCGCGTACCCGCGACAGGGTCTCGGTGACGTCGCCCCGCACCTTGGCCGCCTCGGCGCGCGCCAGGTGTTCCAGTTCGTTCAGGGCGGTGGCTTCCTGCACCGCCGCGGCCTTGTGCTGGATCAGCCAGGTCGCGCCGCCGAAACAGGCGGCGGCGACCAGGCCGAGGATGAGGGCGGTACGCGCCACCACCGATTTGAGTCCCGCGCGGTGGAAGGACATGGACATCTCCTGCTGGAAAGCGGATGCGCGGGGCGGCGGAAGCGGCGCCCACGTCTGTGGGGTATCGGCCGCGGCGGCGGGGAGCTTGAGCCGGGGCGGGCCGGAGCCGGGGGGGGCGGCCGGGTCGCCCACCAACCGGGCGTGGCACAATGGGGCCTTGAGATGAAGATGGTTGCCTGATGTCCTACCTCGTCCTTGCCCGCAAGTGGCGCCCGAAGCGTTTTGCCGAACTGGTGGGCCAGGAACACGTGGTCCGCGCGCTGAGCAACGCGCTGGACAGCGGCCGCGTCCACCATGCCTTCCTGTTCACCGGCACCCGCGGGGTCGGCAAGACCACCATCGCCCGCATCTTCGCCAAGTCGCTCAACTGCGAGCACGGCACCAGCGCCGACCCCTGCGGCCAGTGCCCGGCCTGCCTGGACATCGACAGCGGCCGCTACATCGACCTGCTGGAGATCGACGCGGCCTCCAACACCGGCGTGGACGACGTGCGCGAGGTGATCGAGAACGCGCAGTACATGCCCTCGCGCGGCAAGTTCAAGGTCTACCTGATCGACGAGGTGCACATGCTGTCCAAGGCGGCGTTCAACGCGCTGCTGAAGACGCTGGAGGAGCCGCCGGAGCACGTGAAGTTCCTGCTGGCCACCACCGACCCGCAGAAGCTGCCGGTCACCGTGCTGTCGCGCTGCCTGCAGTTCAACCTCAAGCGGCTGGACGAGGAGCAGATCCACGGGCAGATGAAGCGCATCCTCGGCGCCGAGCAGATCGAGTTCGACGACGCGGCGATCGTGCAGCTGGCGCGCGGCGCCGACGGCTCGCTGCGCGACGGCCTGTCGCTGCTGGACCAGGCCATCGCCTACGCCGGTGGCGCGCTGCGCGACGACGTGGTGCGGGCGATGCTCGGCACCGTCGACCGCACCCAGGTGGCGGCGATGCTCGACGCGCTGGCGGCCGGCGACGGCGCGCGCCTGCTGCAGGTCGTGGCTACCCTGGCCGATTTCTCGCCGGACTGGAGCGGCGTGCTCGACGCGCTGGCCGAAGCCCTGCACCGCATCCAGGTGCAGCAGCTGGTGCCGGGCGCGGCGGTGCCCGGCGACGGCATCGACGCGGCGGCGTTCGCCGCGCGGCTGCGCCCGGAAGTGGTGCAGCTCTGGTACCAGATGGCGCTCGGCGGGCGCCGCGACCTGCACCTGGCGCCCAGCCCGCGCGCCGGTTTCGAGATGACCGTGCTGCGCATGCTGGCGTTCCGCCCGGCCGGCGCGGTGCCGGCGGTGCCGGAAGGCGCCGGGCCGGAGGCGGGCACGCTGTCGTCGGCGAGCGGCGCTGCATCGGGCGCATCGGCGGCGGCCGCTGCTGCGCCGGTGCCGCAGGCGCCGCTTCCGGCGGAGAAGGCCGTGCCCGGAACGCCTGCGCCGATGGCTTATGCGCTGACGAATGCTGTAACCGCTGCGCCCGAGCCGGCGCACGTACGCGAGCCGCAACCAGAGCCGGAGCCGGTGCTTGCCACGCCGCCGGCAGCAAAACCCATGCAGGCCCGCCGCGACGACGATCTGCCGCCGTGGATGGAGGAAGAAGCCGCCATGCCGGCGCGCGATGACGTTGCCGAAGCGATGCCACCGCCGCGCCAGGCGCCGCCGTCCCCGTTCCGCGCCGAAGGCATCGCCATCGCGCCGCCGGTGCCGGCGGCTGCCGCGGTACCGGCCGGCAAACCGCCGCGCGCGCTGGAGAACGCCGAGCAGTGGCTGGACCTGGTCGCCGCCAGCGGCCTGTCCGGGCCCTCGCGCGAACTGGCCGCCAATGCCGCCTTCGTCGGCTACCGCAACGGCGTGCTGCGGCTGGCGTTGTTGCCCGGTTTCGAATACCTGCAGTCCGAACGTTCGCTGGGCGCGCTGGCGCAGACCCTGGCGCAGGCGCTGGGCAGCGCGCCGAAGATCGTGATCGAGACCGGCAACGCCGAGGCCGAAACCCTGCACGAACGCGCCGACCGCCAGCGCGGCGAACGACAGAACGCGGCCGAGGCCGTTTTCATGGCCGACCCCCAGGTGCAGCACCTGCTCGCGCAGGGCGCCCGGGTCGTGCCCGATTCCATCCGTCCCTTTGAAGAGTAGAAAACCATGCGCGGCAACATCGCCCAACTGATGCAACAGGCCCAGAAGATGCAGGAGAACCTGCAGAAGGCCCAGGAAGAACTGGCCAAGCTGGAAGTCACCGGCAGCGCCGGCGGCGGCATGGTCAGCGTGACCCTCACCGGCGCCAAGGAGTGCCGCAAAGTGCGCATCGACCCGTCGGTGCTGTCCGACCAGGAAATGGTCGAAGACCTGATCGCCGCGGCGTTCAACGATGCCTCCAACAAGATCGACGCCGAATCGCAGAGCCGCATGGGCTCGGCCACGGCCGGCATGAAGCTGCCGCCAGGCATGAAGCTGCCGTTCTGACGGCAGTGGGGGCCAGCCACCAAGCCCTTCTCACGCAGGGGAAGGGCCGGGGCGAAGCCCCCTCGCGCCATTCGATCGCATGCGGCTTCGACCGTACCCTCATCCGCCCCTGCGGGGCATCTTCTCCCGGTAGGAGAAGGAAACAGCCGGCATTGCCAGGCCCTCACGACTCTCCGTGTATTCCCTTCTCGAACAACTGATCGAAGCCTTCCGGGTGCTGCCCGGCGTCGGCCAGAAGACGGCCCAGCGCATGGCCTACCACGTGCTCGAGCGCGCGCGCGATGGCGGCCTGGGCCTGTCGCAGGTGCTGGCCGAGGCGATCGAACGGATCGGCCACTGCGCGCAGTGCCGCGATTTCAGCGAGACCGAGGTCTGCCCGCTGTGCGCAAGCAGCAGCCGCGAGCGGCAGACGCTGTGCGTGGTGGAATCGCCGGCCGACCGCCTGGCCATCGAGCACGCCACCAGCTACCGCGGCCTGTACTACGTGCTGCAGGGCCGGCTGTCGCCGCTGGACGGCATCGGCCCGCGCGAACTCGGCCTGGACCAGCTGGAAGCGCGGCTGGCGCAGGGCGAGGTCGTAGAGCTGATCATCGCCACCAACTCCACCGTCGAGGGCGAGGCCACCGCGCACTACCTGGCGCAGCTGGCGCGTCGCCACCAGGTACGCCCGAGCCGGCTGGCGCAGGGCCTGCCATTGGGCGGCGAACTGGAATACGTCGACCGTGGCACGCTCTCGCACGCCTTCGGCAGCCGCAGCGAGATTCCGGACTGAGACGCATGCCGGCCGGCCGCGGGCACGGCCGCGACGGCGTTGCATACAATGCCGGCGATATTCCGCCGAGGCAGGCCATGAGCAACGACACGATTTTCGGCAAGATCATCCGCCGCGAGATTCCCGCCACCATCGTCTACGAGGACGAGGAGGTGCTGGGCTTCAAGGACATCGCGCCGCAGGCGCCGGTGCACGTCCTTTTCATTCCGAAGCACGAGGTCATCCCGACCCTGGACGACCTGCAGCCGGCGCAGGCCCACCTGATCGGCAAGCTGGCGCTGGCCGCGGCCGAATACGCGCGCCGCGAGGGCTTGGCGCAGGACGGCTACCGCATCGTCATGAACTGCCGCGAGTACGCCGGGCAGACGGTGTTCCACATCCACCTGCACCTGCTGGCCGGCGCGCCGCTGGGGCATTTCGGCGCGGCCTGAGCATGGGTGCGGCCGCATCGCCAAACGAAGACGCCGCCCCAGGGGCGGCGTCTTTTTTTTCCTCGGGAGTGCCGGTTGCGGCCGGTCACCACCAGCCGCGCCAACCCCAGCCCCAGCCGGGACCCCAGCCCGGGCCCCACGGGCCGTACGGGTAGGCCGGCACCACTTCGACCTCGCGCTGCACCGGCCACAGGTACACCACGTCGGCGGCGATCTTCGGCAGCGGGTAGTCGTAATCGCCGATCTTGGTGCTCTGATAGCCCTCGATGCGGCCGATGAAGGTCACGTCGCGGCCCGGCTCGAACACCGCCGGATCGTAGAAGCCGGCGCGGCAGGCCAGGAAGCGGCCGTCGCTGGCGTCGGCGGAGGTGGTGCTCGGGCGGCCGTTGCCATTGAGCGGGCGGGCGATCATCTGGAAGCAGGTCTCGCCCTGGCCGGGAAGCGTCTCGATGATGCGGCCGCCCCAGCGCACCGGCGTGCCGGTCTGCTTCTGCGCGACGGTATCGCGCGGGGACACAGTACTGAACTGTCCCTGCAGCGGCTTGGGAGCGGTGGCACAGGCGGCCAGTGCCAGGCTGGCGGCGAGGGTAAGGAGGATGCGGGTCTTCATGTTCGTGCTCCGGTTCGTACTCCGGGTTGGGGGCGGTGCCTGTGCAGGTCCCGCAATAATGAAGCGAGGTCCGACGAGGCGCCAGCGTAGCGCGCGTCGCTGAAACGCCGGCTGAGCATCGCCAGGCCGCTGCCGGGGTGGCTGGCCTCGACGCGTTCGGCCCAGACTTCGGCCGGTTCGTGCGGCTGGCGGCCGAGGCCGAGGCGGGCATAGCGGCGGTCGAGGCGGCGCCAGGCGCGCAGCAGCGGGTCGCGCTCGCGTTCGCCGCGCGCCAGCAGCCAGGCCATGGCGCCGATGGCGACGAGCGCGAAGGCGGCGAACAGCCCGGCCAGCTGCGCCGGCTGCAGGCGCTCGATGCCGAACGAGCGCAGCAACTGCTGCTGGCGCCGCGCGTCGAAGGACAGGACCATGCCGTTCCAGTTGCGCCGCAGCCAGTCGCCCACCTGTGCGATCTGCAGCCAGCGCGTGCCCATGTCCAGGCCGCCGCCGGCGGTATCGCCACGCGCCAGGCGGTCCTCCAGCGTGTCGCGGATGCGCTCGGGCGCCACCGCCGCGGTCGGGTCGGCGCGGGTCCAGCCGCGCCGCGGCAGCCAGACTTCGGCCCAGGCGTGCGCGTCCATCCTGCGGACCAGCCAGTAGCCGCCATACCGGTTGCGGGTACCGCCGGCATAGCCGGTGACCACGCGCGCGGGGATGCCGGCGCCGCGCATCAGCACCACGAACGCCGAGCTGAAGTGCTCGCAGAAGCCGGCCTTCCAGTCGAACAGGAATTCGTCGGCGCCGTGCCGACCGGGCAGCGGCGTGCTCAGGGTGTAGCTGAAATCGCGGCCGATCCATTGCATCGCGCGCTGGACGATGGCCGCGTCGTCGTCGCCGGCGTCCTGCCGCCACCGCCGCGCCAGCGCCAGCGTGCGCGGATTGAAACCGTCGGGCAGCTGCAGGGCCTGCCGGCGCAGGGCGGGCGGCAGCTCCGGCTGGAAGCGGGCGGGCGGCGCCGAGCGCAGGCGCCAGCGCGTGAGCGCGGTCAACGGGCGCGTGCTCACCAGGGTGTAATCGGCATCCAGCCAGGTATCGGCCGGGGCGGCCAGCGGCAGATCCAGCGCCACCAGTTCGCGACGCTCGGTGGGCTCGTACTCGATCTGGTAATCCCACTGCGCGGGCGCGGCGACGACGGGCGGCGGCACGCTGCGGCGCTGGCTTTCCAGCCGCGTCCAGGTGCGTCCGTCGAAGCGGGTCAGCACCGGGCCGCGCCAGTAGCGCTGCTCCGGTGCGGGCGCGGCGCCGGCGAACTGCACGCGCAGGGCCGGGCTGTCGTCGGCCATCAGGTCCAGCCACTGCCCCGGCGCCATCGTGTCCGACAGGCCGGGCTGCCCCACGGACCGTTCCGGAATGCCCCACAACGGCGTCGGCAGGCGCGGCAGCAGCCAGAACGCGGACAGCGCCAGCGGCAACGCCACGGCCAGCAGCCGGCCGACCGTCCGCAGCTCGAAGCCGAGCGGCTGTGGCGCGGTGCCGGTTTCGGCGTCGGCCAGGCGCTGCAGGCCGAGCAGGGCGCAGGCCACCGCCGCCAGCGCCAGCAGCAGGGTGAGCGGCCCCTGGTCGAGCAGGAAGGCGGCGAACGGCGCGAACAGCGCGAAACCGAGCAGGCTGCGCGCGTCGCGCAGGGTGCGCAGTTCGCTGGACTTGATCGCCAGCATCGCCGCCAGCAGCGCGCAGCCGGTGTCGCGGCCGGGCGAGGCGCCCATCTGCCAGTAGATCGCCGCCAGCATGGTGGCGACCAGCAGCAGGCGCAGCGGCAGCGGGACCAGGCGTCGCCACGACAGCGCCGCCACCAGCAGCGCCGCGGCGGCGAATACGCCGGCGAGCATCCCGGGCAACTGCAGCAGCAGTGGCAGCAGCGCCAGCGCGGTGGTCAGCAGCGCCCAGCCGCGCGCGCCGGGATCGAGTGGAGCGGGAGTCGTACCGTTCATGGCGCGCCTGCGTGTGCGCCGCCCGTTGGGCGGCTTCGCCGTGGAAAACGGCTGTACTGTCGTTTTTTCATGCGTCGGGCATCAGCGCCAGCGCACGCAGGCACTGGTGGCGGTGGGTGTCGCCGATCGCCGGCCCCAGTGCCGGCTGGCCCGGCAGCAGCAGGCGATAGCGGCGGCCTTCGCGTTCGGCCTCGTCCACCCAGCGCGCCAGCCGGGCGATGCGGCGTTCGTGCGGCAGCGGGCCGAGCGCGTGCCAGTCCAGCAGCAGTTCGGTGCCGGCGGGGCGTTCGTATTCGCGCACCAGCAGCGTGTCGCGGCGCGCGGAATGCTTCCAGGCGATGGTGCGGCGGGCATCGCCCTGCCGGTAGGGGCGCAGCTGCTGCAGTTCGTCGCCGAGCGGATGCTGGCGGGTGCGCAGCGAGGCGCTGCCGGTATCGGGCAGGGGCGGGGCATTGGATTCGGGCGCCGGGTAGACCAGCACCGGCGGCGCCGGCCAGATCCAGCTCCAGGCGCGCACCAGTCCCAGCGGCTGGGTGGTGGACAGGCGGATCCGCTGCAGGTCCAGCCAGCCGCGGCGGGTGGTGGGCAGCCACAGGTCGACCTCGGTGCCGTCCGTATCCACGAGATCGGCGTTGGCGGCGGCCGGGCCAAGGGCAAGGCGCAGCCCCCGGCGCGGGCGGCGGTCGTCGCGGGCCAGCGCCAGCCGCAGCCGCAGCGGGGTGCCGGCCGCGACCGGTTCGGCCGACACGGCTTCCATGCGCAGCCCCGACAGCTGCAGGTGGGCCTGCAATGCGCTGGCCAGCGCGGTGGCCGCCAGCAGCAGGGCCAGCAGCAGCGCCGGGTTGTTGTTGTAGTTCAGCGCGCCCAGCAGCATCACCGCCAGCAGCGCGGCGAGGAACAGGCCGAAGCCGGTGGGCAGGACGTAGATGCGGTGGCGGTCGAGCGTGACCGGCAGCGCCTCGGGCCGGCGCGGGCGCGCCAGCCACTGCAGGGCCTGCAGGCGGGCGCGCAGGCCGCCGGCCACGTCAGTCGACCTGGACGCCATGCAGGATCGTGCCGGCCAGCGCCGTTCCCGAGGACGACTCCGCCTCGGCGACGAGCCGATGCCCGGCCACGGCGACGAACAGCGCCTGCACGTCTTCCGGCAGCACGTGCTCCCTGCCGGCCAGCAGCGCATGCGCCCTGGCCGCGCGCAGCAGCGCGATGCCGGCGCGCGGCGACAGGCCGACGCGCACGCCCGGCTGCTGGCGGCTGCGCGCCAGCAGGCGCTGCACGTAGTCGACCAGCGCGTCGCTGGCGTGGACCTGCTCGACCGCCGCGCGCAGGTCGCGGATGTCCTGCTCGGCCAGGCTGGGCAGCGTCTGCGCGATCAGTTCGCGGCGGCTGGTGCCGGCCAGCAGCGCGCGTTCGGCGCCGGCATCCGGGTAGCCCAGGGCAAGCCGCAGCAGGAAGCGGTCCAGCTGCGAATCCGGCAGCGGGAAGGTGCCGGACATGTCCACCGGGTTCTGCGTGGCGATCACGAAGAACGGGTCCGGCAGCGCGTGGGTGGTGCCGTCCAAGGTCACCTGCTGCTCGGCCATGGCTTCCAGCAGCGCGCTCTGCGTGCGTGGCGGCGCGCGGTTGATCTCGTCGGCCAGCAGCACGTTGCTGAACACCGGGCCCGGATGGAAGCGGAAGCCGTGGCTTTCCGCTTCGTAGATGGAAACGCCCAGCACGTCGGCGGGCAGCAGGTCGGAAGTGAACTGCACGCGCTGGAACTGCAGTCCCAGCGTGGAGGCCATGGCATGGGCGAGCGTGGTCTTGCCCAGGCCCGGCAGGTCCTCGATCAGCAGGTGCCCGCCGGACAGCAGCGCCACGAAGGCCAGTCGCACCTCGGAGGTCTTGCCCAGCAGCAGGGCATTGACCTGGTCCTGCGCCTGCTGCAGGGCCTTGAACGCGACATCGGTTAGCATTCTTCGTGGCGGCATTGGAACCATGGTCGTCTCGGATCAGGGGTCGAGGGGAGTGTAAGCGGCAATGCAGGCTGGACAGCGGGCACGCAATGTATTCGTCGTGCTTTGGGTTGCGGTCACGGCGCTGAAGGCGATCGTGGCGGCGCGCCTGCCCTTGTTCGTCGACGAGGCGTTCTACTGGCAGGAAGGCCGGCACCTGGCCGCCGCCTATTCGGACCTGCCGGGGCTGACCGCGTGGATGACGCGGCTTGGCGTGGAACTGGCCGGCCACCATGCATTCGGCGTACGCCTGCCGTTCCTGGTGATGGGCGCGGCGTTGCCGTGGATGGTCGCGCGCCTGTCCATGCGCTGGTTCGGCGCGCGCTTCGGCTGGCAGGCCGGTTCGCTCACCGTGCTGATGCCGCTCTCGGCGACGCTGGGCATCCTCGCGGTGCCGGACGTGCCGATGGCCTTCGCCGCCGTGCTCTGCCTGGACGCCGGCGCCCGCCTGCTGCGCGGCGTCGACGCCGGCAGCGCGTTGATGCTGGCGTCGGGACTGCTGCTGGGTGCGTTGAGCCACTACCGCTTCATCGGCGTGATCGGAGTCGGTTTCATCGCGCTGCTGCTGCTGCCCGAAGGGCGGCGCACGCTGCGCGACGCGCGGGTGTGGATGGCCTTGACGGTGGGCATCATCGCCTGGCTGCCGCTGCTGGCCTGGAACCTGGACAACCAGGACGCGGGCCTGAAGTTCCAGCTCGTCGAGCGCCACCCGTGGGCGTTCCAGATCAGCGGGCTGTGGTTCCTGGCGATCCAGCCGCTGCTGGTGACGCCCCTGCTGTGCCTGGCGATGTGGCAGGCGGGCGCGGCCGGCATCCGCCCGGCGCCGGGTGGCCAGCAGCGCGTGCAATGGCGCTATTTCGCGCTGGTGGGCGGCGTCTCCACGCTGGCCATCTTCCTGCTCGGCTTCTTCACGGACGTGGAGCGGATCAGTTTCCATTGGCCGCTGCCGGGCTATTTCGCCCTGCTGGCGGCGGTGCCGCTGATCCTCGGCCGCTGGCCGCGCATCTGGCGCCGGCTCGCATGGGCGATGGCGCTGGCCGGCCTCGTCCTCGCGTTCGGCTATTACCTGGTGGCGGCCTCGCCCGCGCTGCGCGAACAACTGGCCGGCAACAAGTACTACCCGCGCAATTTCGCCGGCTGGCAGCCGCTGGCCGACGCGGTGCGCGAGGAGCTGGCGGCGATGCCGGAGGACACCCGGCTGCTGGCCGGCAGCTTCAAGGTCGGCGCCGAACTCGGGTTCCTGCGCGCGGACGCGTCCATCCCGGTGCTGCCGCATCCGCTCAACGACAAGCACGGGCGTACCGCGCAGCTGGCGCTGTGGAAGCTCATCGACGAAGGTCGGCGCTCCGTCCCGCAGCTGCTGGTGCTGGCGCCGGGCGACCAGCGCTATCGCGACCTGCTGGAGCGCTACCACCAGGTCTGCGCGCTGGTGGGGCCGCTGCCGCCGCCGCGCGTGGTCTCCACCGACCATGGCTACCAGCGTTTCCTGTTGTTCCGGCTGCCGGCCGGCAGGCAGGAGGGTGCCTGCACCACGCCGGCCATGGCCTGGATCGACGCGCCGCTGCCCGGCGCGGCCGCGCATGGCGTCGTCGACGTCAAGGGATGGGCGTTCAAGGACGGCATCGGCCTGGACGCGGTCGAGGTGCTGGTGGACGGGAAGGCCGTGGCCAGGGCCGATTACGGCGCCGACTACGATGTCACCGCCTTCTGGAAGATCTCCACCGATCCGAACCATCCCCGCGTGGGTTTTTCCGCGCGCCTGGATGCGGACGCGCTGCCGCCGGGCAGGCACTGGCTGGGGTTGCGCCTGCATGGCGCCGACGGCAGCGTCGAGGACTGGTGGGAACAGCCGCTGGACGTTCCGGAGCGCTGAGCGCAAGGGCGCGCGGCGGACTCAGGGCAGGGTGAAGCCGGCTTCGCGCAGCAGCCGGCACAGCGCGATCAGGGGCAGCCCGACCAGCGCGCTCGGGTCCTGGTTGTGGATCGCCTCGAACAGCGCGATGCCCAGTCCCTCGCACTTGAAGCTGCCGGCGCAGTCCAGCGGCATTTCCGCCTCGACGTAGCGTTCGATCTCGTCGGCGCGCAGCGTGCGGAAGCGTACCCGGGTCAGGTCGGCCGCCTGCAGGTGCCGTCCGCCGTTGCTGACGCAGACCGCGGTATGGAACAGCACCTCGCGGCCGGACATCGCGGCCAGTTGCGCGCAGGCGGCGTCGCGGGTGCCGGGCTTGCCGAGCGGCGCGCCGTCCAATTCGGCCATCTGGTCCGAGCCAATGACCCATGCGCCCGGGTGGTGCGCGGCCACGGCGGCGGCCTTCGCACGCGCGAGCCGTGCGGCCAGCGCGGGCGGGGCCTCGCCGGGAAGCGCGGCTTCCTCCACTTCGGGGTTCGCGCAGCTGAACGGGAGCCGCAACCTCGACAGCAGTTCGGCCCGGTAGCGGGAAGTGGAGGCGAGGATCAGGGCGGGCATGCGACAATACCGGCGTGGAAGCCGCGCCGAGTCTGCGGCGCCGGTGTCGTCGTGGCAATGCCGGTGCGGCGGATTTGACAGCCGGCAGGCCTGTCCTTAACATTCTGCAGCTTATGTCCGCGAACGTGCCCGAATTGCTGGATGCTTGGCGGATGGTCGCGGCGCGCAGGCGCTTCGAGGGCCGTGTGCCGCTGTCCGCACTGGCACGCCTGCAGGGGCTGGTCGCCGATGCCGAAGGAGAGTGCAGCTATGCGCTGGAATTCGGCCGCGACGAGGTCCTGCGGGTCGCCTATGTCGAACTGACCATCGATACCGCGCTGCCGCTGGTCTGCCAGCGCAGCATGCAGCGTTTCCTGTTGCCGGTGAACATGGTGCAGCGGCTGGGGCTGGTGCACGACGAGGAAGAGGAACAGGCGCTTCCGCCGGATTACGAAGCGCTGCTGGTGCCGGAAGACGGCAGCCTGCGGCCGCTGGACCTGGTGGAGGACGAGCTGGTGATGGCGGTGCCGGTAGTGCCGGTGGCGCCCGGGAGCGAAGCGGTCGAGCGCGACTTCTCCGCGACCAGCGAGGAACTGGGCAAGGCCAATCCGTTCGCGGCATTGGCGGCGCTGAAGAAACAATAGCAGCCGGTTGTCGTCGGCGGCTGCGGCGAAAGCAAAACCAGTGCCGGATGTCCGCATCCCCGTGCACTGCAACGACGAAACGAACGAACCGAGTTTGGAGCAATCCCATGGCTGTGCAGAAATCCCGTGTTACCCCGTCCCGCCGCGGCCAGCGCCGTTCGCACGACTCGCTGAGCGCCAAGCAGCTGTCCACCGACCCGACCACCGGCGAAGTGCACCTGCGTCACCACATCACCGCCGATGGTTTCTACCGCGGCAAGAAGGTGATCACGACCAAGTCCTCGGTCGTCGAAGAAGATTGATTCGCGGCGACGGCCGCCGCCGCATGGCGGTGGCCGTCGCACCGACTCTTCCGGGACCGCCACAGGGCGGGCCCGCGCAACAGGAACCAGCATGAGCAAGCGGATCTACTCGAGGATCGCGGGCACCGGTAGTTATTTGCCCGAGAAGGTGTTGACCAATGAGGATCTGACCAAGATCGTCGACACCAGTGACGAGTGGATCCAGTCGCGAACGGGCATCCGCGAGCGGCATGTGGCCGCCGACGGCGAGACCACCGGCGACCTCGGCTACAACGCCGCGCTGCGCGCGCTGGAAGCGGCCGGCATCGAGCCGTCGCAGCTGGACATGATCGTCGTGGGCACCACCACGCCGGACCTGATCTTCCCGTCCACCGCCTGCCTGATCCAGGCGCGCCTCGGCGCGGCCGGCGCGGCGGCGTTCGACGTCAACGCGGCATGTTCGGGCTTCCTGTTCGCCCTGAGCGTGGCCGACAAATTCATCCGCAACGGCGACGCCAGGCATGTGCTGGTGATCGGTGCGGAAACCCTGACCCGCATCGTCGACTGGAACGACCGCACCACCTGCGTGCTGTTCGGCGACGGCGCCGGCGCCGTCGTGCTCAAGGCCGACGAGGACACCGGCATCCTCAGCACCCATCTGCATGCCGACGGCAGCAAGAAGGAACTGCTGTGGCACCCGGCCGGCGTATCCACCGGCCTGGACAAGCCCGGCAAGCTGACGATGAAGGGCAACGACGTGTTCAAGTACGCCGTCAAGGCGCTGGACTCGGTCGTCGACGAAACCCTGCAGGCCAACGGCCTGGACAAGTCCGACCTGGACTGGCTGATCCCGCACCAGGCCAACCTGCGCATCATCGAAGCCACGGCCAAGCGCCTGGAGATGTCGATGGAGCAGGTGGTGGTGACCGTGGACAAGCACGGCAATACCTCGGCGGGCTCGGTGCCGCTGGCGCTGGATCATGCGATCCGCTCCGGCAAGGTCGAGCGCGGCCAGCTGCTGCTGCTGGAAGCCTTCGGCGGCGGCTTCACCTGGGGTTCGGCGCTGCTGCGCTATTGATATGCCGGATTGGCCGGGCGCATGAGGCTCCCGGCGCGGCCGCAGGGCCGTTGTTTCCGGAGGTGTCGTCATGGCTGAACCCATTCTCATCGAAGGGCAGCGCGCATGGCTCAAGCATTATGGTGAAGGCAGCCGGGCGTTGGCCCTCGGGCTGCTGAATTTCGTTGCCCGCCGTTTCCAGCTCGACGCCCTGCGGCCGCCGCCGCACCGGGGCGGCGCACAGGCGCGCGAGATCGAGGCGCGGCGCCTGGACGAGCTCAAGGCCCAGGGCATCAACGTGCCCGACGTGATCGGACAGGGCCGGGCCGCGCTGGTGCTCGAACATACCGGCGCGTCGTTCAATACCTGCCTGCGCGAGACCGACGCGGCCGGCCGCGACCGCCTGGTGGCCGCGGCCATCGAGGCCATCGCGCAGGCGCACCGCCGTGGCGCGTACTTCGGTCAGCCGTTGCCGCGCAACATGACCTGGGACGGACAGCGCGTGGGCTTCATCGACTTCGAGGAAGATCCGCTGGAGGTCATGGACCTGGACCAGGCGCAGGCCCGCGACTGGCTGATGTTCGGCTACGGCGTGGCCAGGTACTACGAGGAGCGTCCGCAGGCGCTCAAGGCGATGCTCGCCGGCGCGATGGAGGAGGCGGATCGGCCGGTGGTGGAGCATGCCCACCACGTGACCGGCCGTCTGCGGCGCCTGGCCCGGCTGCTGCGCCGCGCCGGCCGCTCGGGGCGCGCGCTGGCGCACGCCATCCTGGTCGTGCACGGCGCCACGGCGTTCGGTTTCGCCACCCTGGCGGTGCTGTCCCTGGACTGGCTGGCCGATGGCGAGCTGGACCTGCTGGCGCTGCTTGGCTGAGCCGCCCGGAATCGATCTGCATACGCGCCAGTACAGACGGGCGGGGGCATTCACGCTTATGATGCGCCGCTTCGATTCATGCAGCAGACCACCGCGTGACTGACTCCCGACTCGCATTCGTATTCCCCGGCCAGGGCTCCCAGTCGCTGGGCATGCTGGCCGAACTGGCCGAACTGCACCCGCAGGTCCGCGAAACCTTCGCCGAGGCGTCCGAAGGCGCGGGCGTCGACCTGTGGGCGCTGTCGCAGGGCGGCCCGGAGGAGCAGCTCAACCGCACCGAATACACCCAGCCGGCCCTGCTGGCCGCGGGCATCGCGGTGTGGCGGCTGTGGAATGCGCAGGGTGGGGCAAAGCCGGCGCTGCTGGCCGGCCACAGCCTGGGCGAGTACACCGCGCTGGTCGCCGCCGGCGCGCTGTCGCTGCGCGACGGCGCGCACCTGGTGCGCCTGCGCGGCCAGCTGATGCAGGAAGCCGCGCCGGCCGGCGTCGGCGCCATGGCCGCGGTGCTCGGCGCCGAGGATGCGCTGGTGCAGGAGGTCTGCGTGCAGGCCAGCGGCAGCCAGGTAGTGGTGCCGGCCAATTTCAATTCCCCGGGCCAGATCGTGATCGGCGGCGACGCCGCGGCGGTGGACCGCGCGCTGGCGCTGCTGGCCGAGAAGGGCGTGCGCAAGGCGGTCAAGCTGGCCGTGAGCGTGCCCTCGCATACCCCGCTGATGCGCGAAGCCGCCAACCGCCTGGCCGAAGCCATGGCCGGGCTGGACTGGCGCCAGCCGGCGCTGCCGGTGGTGCAGAACGTCGATGCGCAGGCGCATGACGGCGTGGAGGCCATCGGCGACGCGCTGGTGCGGCAGCTCTACCTGCCGGTGCAGTGGACAGGCTGCGTGCAGGCCCTGGCCGCGCGCGGCGCGACCCGGGTGGCCGAGTGCGGCCCGGGCAAGGTGCTGACCGGCCTGGTCAAGCGCATCGACAAGAGCCTCGACGGCCGTTCGCTTTCCACCCCGGCCGATTTCGCCGGCGCGCTGGAAGAGTGGGCCGCCTGACCCCTACGATACGGCCGGCGCGCGTTTCCGCGCCCGGCCCCGACCTGCAGCCGCCAGGCGCGGCGCATCACGAGGAAACCGCATGAGCAAGCCATTGCAGGGTGAAATCGCGCTCGTCACCGGCGCCAGCCGTGGCATCGGCGCCGCCATCGCCGACGAGCTGGCCGCGCAGGGCGCGACCGTCATCGGCACCGCCACCACCGAATCCGGCGCCGCCGCCATCGGCGCGCGCCTGGCCGCGCAGGGCGGCCATGGCCGCGCGCTGAACGTCACCGAGCCGGGCGCGGTCGAAGCGCTGATCGACGCGGTGGGCAAGGAGTTCGGCGCCATCACCATTCTGGTGAACAACGCCGGCATCACCCGCGACAACCTGCTGATGCGCATGAAGGACGAGGACTGGCAGGCCATCCTCGACACCAACCTGACCAGCGTCTACCGCACCTCCAAGGCGGTGATGCGCGGCATGATGAAGGCGCGCAAGGGCCGCATCGTCAACATCGCCTCGGTGATCGGCGTGACCGGCAACGCCGGCCAGGCCAACTACGCCGCGGCCAAGGCCGGCATCATCGCGTTCTCCAAGTCGCTGGCCAAGGAAATCGGCAGCCGCGGCGTGACCGTGAACGTCGTCGCGCCCGGCTTCATCGATACCGACATGACCAAGGATCTGCCCGAGGACGCCAAGACCGCGATGCTCGGCCAGATCGCGCTGGGCCGTCTCGGCGAGCCGGCGGACATCGCCCGCGCGGTGGCGTTCCTGGCCGGCCCCTCGGCCGGCTACATCACCGGCGAAACCCTCCACGTGAACGGCGGCATGTACATGCCGTAAGCGTGCGGCGCAGGGACTGCGCCCAAGTGGTTGATCGCCGTGGCTTTTTGCCAGAATGCAAGGCTCCGGCGCTTTCCACTACACTATCCCACGGCCATCGCTTCCGATGGCGCCTTTTGAACCACTACTCCATCTGGAGCGATATCCAATGAGCACCATCGAAGAACGCGTCAAGAAAATCGTCGTCGAACAGCTTGGCGTCAAGGAAGAAGAAGTCACCAACAGCGCATCGTTCGTCGATGACCTGGGCGCTGACTCGCTGGACACCGTCGAGCTGGTGATGGCGCTGGAAGAAGAGTTCGAGTGCGAGATCCCGGACGAAGAAGCCGAGAAGATCAGCACCGTGCAGGCTGCCATCGATTACATCAAGGCCCACGTCAAGGCCTGATGACCGGCGGCTGATGCGTGGCGGCGGCTTGTCGCACGCCGCGCACGGCAAGCCCATGGGGCCGCGACAGCGGCCCCATCCCATTCGGGTGTTCCATCCTCAAGGGGCGACCGCACGGCGGTCTGGTCCCTGAAATCTGAAATCGGGCCGCAAGCGGCCACGTGCATCCAAGCGTCCCCCGCGCCATACCCGCATCGAGCACCGGGTCAGGAGAAACCGCAATGAAGCGTCGCGTCGTCGTTACCGGCCTGGGCATGGTCTCGCCCCTGGGCAATGATCTGGCCAGCAGCTGGCAGGGCATCATCGAAGGCCGTTCCGGCATCGGTCCGCTGACGCACATCGCCGACGCCTACCTGGAACGCTTCACCACCAAGATCGCAGGTGAGGTCAAGGATTTCGACATCACCGCCGACAACGAACAGTTCGGCAAGTACCGGGTCAGCGGCAAGGATGCCAAGAAGATGGACCCGTTCATCCATTACGGCCTGGGCGCGGCGTTCATGGCCCTGCACGATTCGGGCCTGGAGATCACCGAAGCCAACGCCGAGCGCGTCGGCGCCATCGTCGGCGCCGGCATCGGCGGCCTGCTGGGCATCGAGGAACAGACCATCGAGTTCCACGAGGGCAAGAAGATCTCGCCCTTCTACGTGCCCAAGACCATCATCAACATGCTGCCGGGCCAGCTGAGCATCATCGCCGGCCTGAAGGGGCCGTCGTTCTCGGCGGTTTCGGCCTGCGCCACGTCCAACCATTCCATCGGCACCGCCATGCGCATGATCCAGTACGGCGACGCGGACGTGATGGTGGTCGGCGGCGCCGAGCGCGGCTCCTCGCCGACTGCGGTGGGCGGCTTCTGCGCGATGAAGGCCATGTCCACCCGCAACGACGACCCGACCCGCGCCTCGCGGCCGTGGGACAAGGACCGCGACGGCTTCGTGCTGGGCGACGGCGCCGGCATCCTGATCCTCGAGGAATACGAGCACGCCAAGGCGCGCGGGGCGAAGATCTACTGCGAACTGGCCGGTTTCGGCGCCAGTTCCGACGCTTACCACATGACCGCGCCGAGCGAGAACGGCGAAGGCGCCGCGCGCTGCATGGCCGCGGCGATGAAGGACGCCGGCGTGTCGCCGGAACAGGTCGGCTACCTCAACGCGCACGGCACCTCGACGCCGCTGGGCGACCTGGGCGAGACCATGGCGATGAAGACCGCCTTCGGCGACCACGCGTACAAGATGATGGTCAGCTCCACCAAGTCGATGACCGGCCACCTGCTCGGCGCCGCCGGCGGCGTGGAAGCGATCTTCTCGGTGCTGGCGCTGCGCGACGACGTGATCCCGCCGACCATCAACCTGGACGAGCCCGGCGAAGGCTGCGACCTGGACTACGTGCCCAACGAGGCGCGCCAGGCCAAGGTCGACGTGGTGATGTCCAACGGCTTCGGCTTCGGCGGCACCAACGGCACGCTGGTGTTCAAGCGCGTCTGATGCCGCTAGCCCCTCCTCGCCCTGCGGGAGAGGGGTTGGGGTGAGGGGCAACGCGGTCCAGGCGGTTCGAACATCGCTGGTCCCGTTCGCGCCCTCATCCGCCCCTTCGGGGCACCTGCATTCGGCACATCCCTGTGCCTCACCCTCCGGGCGGCTTCGCCGTGCAGCCCGGCAATCCTGCCGGACTGTCTCCCACCGGGAGAACGGCTGGCTCTCCTGGACTCTCCTGGGGCGACGATGCACCTCTTCCCCCTGCACGCCGACACCGACCTGCTGGCGCTGCATCGGCTCGCCCCGCAGCGCTATCCGCTGCTGCTTGAATCCACCGCCGCCGGGCGCCAGGGGCGCTGGGACCTGCTGCTGATCGCCGATGGCGGGCAACTGCGGCTGGACGCCGACGGCCAGGTGCGGCGCGAGGACGGCACGCCGGTCGAGGGCGGTTTCCTTGATGCGCTGGATCGCGACTGGCAGGCGCTGTGCCTGGCGCGTGACCCGGCCGATGCCGGCGTTCCGTTCCGCGGCGGCTGGGCGCTGCTGCTCGACTACGAACTGGCCGCGCAGATCGAACCCGTACTGCGGCTGCCGCACCGCGCCGATGGCCTGCCGCCGGCATTGGCGCTGCGGTGCCCAGCCGCGGTGTTGCGCGATCGCGGGAGCGGCCAGTGCATGGCGATGGCCGAGGACGGCCATGACGCGCTGCTCGCGCAGCTCCGGCAGGATCTGCTCGACGCGCGGCATCTGCCGGCCCTGCCGGCCTGGCAGCCGCCGGTGGCGATGGACGAGGACCCCGACGGGCAGTTCATCGACGGTGTGCGCCGGGTGATCGACTACCTGCATGCCGGTGACGTGTTCCAGGTCAACCTGTCGCGCCGCTGGCAGGCGCATTTCGGGCGGCCGCTGGCGCCGGCCGCGCTGTACGCGCGCCTGCGCCAGGCCAACCCGGCGCCGTTCGCCGGGCTGTTCGATGCGGCCGGGCGCGCGGTGGTCAGTTCCTCGCCGGAGCGGCTGGTTTCGGTGGAGGGCGACGTGGTGCAGACCCGGCCGATCGCCGGCACGCGCCCGCGCTTCGACGGCGACGACGATGCCGCGCGCATCCGCGAGCTGGTCGGCCACCCCAAGGAGCGCGCCGAGCACGTGATGCTGATCGACCTGGAGCGCAACGACCTGGGCCGCATCGCGGCGCCGGGCAGCGTCGAGGTGGACGAGCTGATGACGGTCGAAAGCTATGCCCACGTGCACCACATCGTCAGCAACGTGCGCGCCCGGCTGCGCCCGGAGGTGACGCCCGGGCAGGTGATCGCCGCCACGTTCCCGGGCGGCACCATCACCGGCTGTCCCAAGGTGCGCTGCATGGAGATCATCGCCGAGCTGGAGCGGACCGCGCGCGGCGCCTACACCGGCGCCTTCGGCTGGCTCAACCGCGACGGCGACATGGACCTGAACATCCTGATCCGCACCGCCGAGGTGCAGGGCGATACCGTGCGTTTCCGCACCGGCGCCGGCATCGTGGTCGATTCCGATCCCTCCCGCGAACTGGACGAGACCCGCGCCAAGGCGCGCGGCCTGCTGCGCGCGCTGTAGCGGATGCGGGCACGGCGTGTTGCCGCCTGGGCGGCGACCCTGTGGGCCATGGGCAGGCGATGTCGGGGGCGCTCCGGGAGATTCCTTTGCTTTCGTCCCTGGCCGCGGGCCCTCGGGCCATCGACAGGCTGTGTCGGAATAGCCCCGGCGATTTGTCGCCGCCTTCCATAGCGTCGCCCCTCCGGGCCATCGGCAGCGATGTAAGGAATCGCTCCTGGCGATTCCTTTGGTGCCGCCTTCCGTGGCGGCGCCCCTCCGGGCCATCGGCAAGCGATGTCAGGAATCGCTCCAGGCGATTCCTTTGGTGCCGCCTTCCATGGCGGCACCCCTTCGGGGCCATCGGCAAGCGATGTCAGGAATCGCTCCTGGCGATTCCTTTGGCGGCGGCGAGGCGGCGCGCGGTATCCTGCGCGGCAGGATCGGACTTCGAGGTAATCCATGGCGCGAGCCAAACGCGGCTGTCTTCTGCTGGTGCTGATGCTGCTGCTGGTCGTGGCGGGAATCGCCGCCGGCGTGGGCGGCTGGTTCTACTACCGGCAGGTGCAGTTCGCCGATGTGCGGCTCACGCCCAGCCAGCAGAGCGTCGTGGTCGCCAGTGGCGACGGCCTCAACGCCGTGCTTGGCAAGCTGCGCCAGGCCGGCATCGAGGAAGGCCAGAACTACCAGTGGCAGCTGCTGGCGCGCCAGCTCGACGCCGCCGGCAAGCTCAAGGTGGGCGAGTACGCGCTGGACGACACGCTTACCCCGCGCGAACTGCTGCTGCGCATGCGCCAGGGCAAGGTGCTGCAGCACCGCGTGACCATCGTCGAAGGCTGGAACATCCGCCAGCTGCGCGCGGCGCTGCGGCGCGCCGAACCGCTGGTTCACGAGACCGATGCGCTGGACGACGCCGAACTGATGCGCCGCCTGGGCTTTCCCGACCAGCACCCGGAAGGCCGCTTCCTGCCGGAAACCTATGTCTACCAGCGCGGCGACAGCGACCTGGACGTGCTCCTGCGCGCCCACGCGGCGATGGAAAAGGAACTGGCCGCCGCCTGGGCCGCGCGCAGCGACGACCTGCCGCTGGCCTCGCCCCATGAACTGCTGATCCTGGCCTCGATCGTCGAGAAGGAAACCGGCCTGGCCGCGGAGCGTCCGCAGATCGCCGGGGTGTTCGCGCGCCGGCTGAAACTGGGCATGCGCCTGCAGACCGATCCGACCGTGATCTACGGCATCGGCAGCGCCTACGACGGCAACATCCGCAAGGTGCACCTGACCACGGACACGCCATACAACACCTATACCCGCGCCGGCCTGCCGCCCACGCCGATCGCCATGCCCGGCAAGGACGCGCTGCTTGCCGCGGCGCGGCCGGCCGCGGGGGAAGCGCTGTACTTCGTCGCGGTGGGCGATGGCAGTGGCGCGCATGTGTTCTCCGCCACCTATGCCGAGCACAACGCCGCCGTCGCGCGTTACCTGCGCCAGCTGCGCGAGAACCGCGGCGCGGAGGCAGGGCAGTGAACGAGGGTTTCGCCCCGTGGCAGCAGCGCGCCTACGAACAGACGGTGGCGGCGCTGGACGCCGGCCGCCTCGGCCATGGCCTGCTGTTGTGCGGGCCGGCCGGCATGGGCAAGCGCGAAGTGGCGATGGCGCTGGCCCGTCATGTGCTGGACAACGGCATGGATGCGGCGGGTCGTGAGCGCAACGCGCAGCTGATCGCCGCCGGCACCCATCCGGACCTGCAGGTGGTCTCCTTCATCCCCAACAAGGCCGGCGACAAGCTGCGCACCGAGATCGTGATCGAGCAGGTGCGCGAGATTTCGCAGAAGCTGGCGCTGACGCCGCAGTACGGCGTGGCCCAGGTGGTCATCGTCGACCCGGCCGACGCGATCAACCGCGCCGCCTGCAATGCGCTGCTCAAGACGCTGGAAGAACCGGCGCCCGGCCGCTACCTGTGGCTGGTCAGCGCCGACCCGGCGCGCCTGCCGCAGACCATCCGCAGCCGCTGCCAGCGGCTGGAGTTCCGCCTGCCGCCGCGCGAGGAAGCGCTGGCCTGGCTGCAGCGCCAGGGGCATGGCGAAAGCGCGGCGCGCGAGGCGCTCGATGCCGCGCGCGGCCATCCCGGCCTGGCCGACCGCTGGCTGCAGGGCGAGGGTATGGCGCTGCGCCGCCAGGTGGCCGATGAACTGGACAGGCTCGCCGCCGGCCGCGTGGGCGCGGTGGAGCTGGCCCAGCGCTGGAGCGGCGACGAACACGCCGACCTGCGCCTGCGCCACGCCGCCGACCTGGCCCTGTGCAGGGCCGGCGACGGCTTGACCGACCCGAACCGATTGAACAAGCTGGCGGCCTGGTTCGATGCGGCCAACCGCACCCGCGACCTGCTGCGCACCACGGTGCGCGCCGACCTGGCCGTGGTGGAACTGCTGCTGGCCTGGACAGCAGCCCACCAGGTGCCATCCAGAGGAAACATCCGATGAGTGCGACGAACGCCCGCCAGGGCATCCTTTCCCTGGCGGTCAAGGACAAGGCCGCGCTGTACAGCGCCTACATGCCGTTCGTGAAGAACGGCGGCGTCTTCGTGCCAACGCCCAAGCGCTACTTCCTGGGCGACGAGGTGTTCCTGCTGCTGACCCTGCCCGATTCCAGCGAACGCCTGCCGGTGGCGGGCAAGGTCGTCTGGGTCACGCCGCTGGGCGCGCAGGGCAACCGCCAAGCCGGCATCGGCGTGCAGCTGGCCGATGGCGCCGACGGCGAGTCGATCCGCAGCCGGATCGAAACGCTGCTGGCCGGTACCGCCGGCTCGGACAAGCCGACCCAGACCATGTAGGCACTCCGCGCGCCGGAAGACCCGGAAAGCGCATGCAGGGAATCCGCCGTCGGCGTGTCAGCCGCCGCCACGGAGGGGATCGCAAAAAGTTGCATCGATCCGTTGACGTCGTCGCGATTCCCCCTATAATGAGCGGCTCGCAACACGGGCGGTTAGCTCAGCGGTAGAGCATTGCCTTCACACGGCAAGGGTCGCAGGTTCGAACCCTGCACCGCCCACCAAGCGAAGAAAAAACCGGCCTCCTGGCCGGTTTTTTTGTGCCCGCCATCCGTGGCGCCCCCCCTTCGGGCCATCGACAGGCGATGTCAAAAACCGCTCCCGGCGGTTTTTTGTGCCCGTTTCCATGAAGGGAAGCCGGTGCCGTCGGCAGGCCGGGCGAGGTGTAGCCCGTGCGGGTTCAGTGCGTCCGGTCCGGCGCGATCCTGCTGGCAGGCCTTCGCGGTGGCGGGGCGGGCTTCACTCGGCTTTCGGTGGCCTGCACGCTATCGTTGCGCGGCCGGGAAGGCACAACGGAAGGGAGCGATCGCGATGGCATCGGAGGTCGATGCGGCAAACCGGAAGGGAAGGGTCGGCCGTGACCGTGCGGCGTGCGTATCGACCGGATGCGGGGGCGGGCTTGGCGATCACTGACTTGGGCGGTCCGCGCAGGCTCCTGCGCCGGGTCGGCAGCTTCGCGCTGGTGCTCGCCTGCCTGGCGGCGGGCATCTGGGGCGGCCTGGCCCTGTGGTTCCAGTTTCCCGGCAATGCCGTCGCCAAGGGCATGGCGATCCTGGTCTGGTGCGTGCCCTGCATGCTGGCGCTGCGCGCCGGTTTGGCGTGGAAACCGCACTGGCGTTCGTTCGCGATATTCGCCGCGTGTTTCTTCCTGCTGCTGGGCTGGTGGGCGACGATCCGGCCGGCGCAGGACCGGCAATGGGCCGACGACGTGGCGCAGCCGCTGCATGCGCGCATCGAGGGCGACCGCCTGCTGCTGGACAACGTGCGCGACTTCCGCTGGCGCGGCGAGGACGACTACGACGTGCGCTGGGAGCGGCGCGAATACGACCTGTCGCAGGTGCGTTCGGTCGACCTGATCCTTTCCTACTGGATGGGCCCGGCGATCGCGCACACGCTGGTTTCCTTCGGTTTCGCCGATGGCCGGCAGCTGGTGTTCTCGCTGGAGATCCGCAAGGAGCGCGGCGAATCGTTCTCGGCGCTGGGCGGCTTCTTCCGCAGGTTCGAGGCGGTGCTGGTGGCCGCCGACGAGCGCGACATCGTGCAGGTGCGCACCAGCGTGCGCGGCGAGGACGTCTACCTGTACCGGCTGCATGGGCTGAGCCAGGAGGACATGCGCGAACTGCTCCGCTACTACGTCGGCCAGGCGCAGGCGCTGGAACGCGCGCCTGCGTTCTACAATACGCTGACCAGCAACTGCACGACGGTGGTCTTCGCGCTGATGCGGCGGATCGTGCCGACGCTGCCGCTGGACTACCGCCTGCTGTTGTCCGGCTACCTGGCCGAGTACGCCGCCGACGTGGGCGGGCTGGCGCCGGGCGTGCCCTACGCGCAGCTGCACGAGCGCGGCCGCATCAGCCTGCGCGCGCGCGCGGCGGGCGATACGGTCGATTTTTCCCGGCGGATCCGCGAAGGCATCCCCGGCATTGCCGAGGGAGGCATTCCATGATGCAGGGACTGCGGGCGCGCCTGCGCCGCTGCCTGGTTCCGCTGTTCGCCGCGTCGCTGCTGTTGTCCAGCGGCTGCGCGATGGTGAAGATCAAGCAGGTCACGCCGGCCGACTACGCGATGCTCAAGCGCGACGACGTGCTCAACAGCGGGCACCTGAGCGCCTTGTCGCAGGAATCGCTGAGCGTCATCGGCCTGACTGCGGGGCAGTGCGAGAAGGACCTGCACGCCTGCCGGCAGACGGTCGCCGGCATCGACGGCCTGCCGACCGAGCAGCGGCTGTCCACGCTGGCCGAGCTGTGGATGCAGGAAGCCCTCGCCCTGGCCCCGAAGGCCAGGATGGGCGAGCCGGTGGCATTGTCGGACGCCGCGCTCGACGCCTGGCTGGAAACCGCGCGCTATTCCTACGCCTACCTGTTCTTCAGCGGCCGCACGCCGGCCGAGCGAGCGCTGGAAGACCGCCTCACGCAGGTGCGCGACTACTACAACTACGCGGCCGAACAGACGGCGGCGGTCGTGTTCCAGCAGGTGCGCGCCCGCGCGCTGGAAGGCGCCGACTACCGCAGCCCGGTGCAGGTGGACCGCTGGACCATCCGCTCGGATTTCGACCGGTTGCAGTTGAACGGCATTCCGCGCCAGCTGGTGACGGCGGCCTCGGTGAGCTTCGCCGGCCTGCGCAGCACCTACCGCCGCGACGGCTTCGGCGCCGAACTGGTGGTGGTGATGGACGCGCCGGCGCTGGCGGCGCCGGTGGAGGGCGGGAGAGCGGCGGCGTCGCCGGTGTTCAGCGAGATGCCCGCGATCAACGCCACCGCCCTGCTGCGTTTCGGCGGAACGACGCTGGACGAGGTGCTGGCCACGCGCGACATCCTCCTGGAAGCGTGGCCGGCCGAGGCCGCCACCACCATCCAGCTGCAGGGCCAGCAGGTGCCGCTGGCGGCCAACTACACCGCGGCCTACGGCGTGTGGATGGCGCAGTCCGGCTTCGCCACCGAGTCGCTGCGCACGCTGTTCGGCCGCGGCCAGGGCATCCGCGAGCCGCACATCTACCTGATGCAGCCCTACGACCCGGACCGCCGCATCATCTTCATGCTGCATGGCCTGGCCAGCAGCCCGGAGGCCTGGGTCAACCTGGCCAACGAGATCATGGGCGACCCGGAAATGCGCCGGCACTACCAGATATGGTCGGTCTACTACCCGACCAACGCGCCGATCGCGCTGAACCGCTACACCGTCAGCAACGCCTTCAACCGGACGCTGGACCACTTCGATCCGGCGCGCACCGCGGCGGCGAGCCACGACATGGTGTTCATCGGCCACAGCATGGGCGGGGTGATCGCGCGGCTGATGCTCAGCGACTCGGGCGACACGCTGTGGAACGGCGCGGTGGAGCGCTTCAACCTGCGCGGCGAACGGCTGCGGCGGGTCGAGGCCAGGCTGGGGCCGCTGACCCGCTTTTCGCCGCAGCCGGACGTCGCGCGCGCGGTCTTCATCGCTTCCCCGCATCGCGGCACCGACATCGCCGGCGACCGGCTCGGCCGCCTGATCGGCAAGCTGGTGCGCCTGCCATTGACCATCCTGGGCAAGTTCGAGGACGTGTTCCTGGCCATGCAGGACGCCGCCGAGCCCGGTGGCAAGCCCAAGGCGCCGCGCATCGGCAACAGCATCGACAACCTCAAGGCCAGCGATCCGTTCATCCGCGCCTCGTCGGCGCTGCCGCTGGCGCCGGGGCTGAAGTACCACTCGATCGTCGCCAGGCGCAAGGCGGAAGGGCCGCTGGCCGAATCCGACGACGGGCTGGTGCCGTACTGGAGCGCGCACCTGGACGGAGCGTTGTCGGAGAAGGTGATCGTCTCCGGCCACAGCGTGCAGGAAACGCCCGAGGCCGTGCTCGAAGTGCGCCGCATCCTGCGCGAGGACCTGCATCGGCAATCGGCCGGCGCGCAGCGCTGAGCGAGGACGGCCGTCGGATCCGGCGGCCGTCCGGAGAAAACCCGGGTCGCGCGTCAGACCGCCGCTTCGATCTGCGGCATGGCCAGGCGGGCCTTGGTCAGGGCCATGCCGAGGTTGGCGGTGCGGCGGCAGACGAAGGTCATGATGTAGTTCGGGTAGCGCTTGCCGCGCATGAACACGTGGATCAGGTTCTCGCTGTTGACGATGATTTCCTGGAAATAATGCGCGCCGTCGCTTTCGGGCAGGCCGCGCGAGCGTCGGAACAGCTGTTCGATCATGCGCACGTTGGCGCCGTCGTAGAGGTCGGCGGTAGCGGCGGCCAGCAGGTCCATCACTTCGCGCGGGTGCGAGTCCACGGTGCGCATCGCCAGCAGCATGCCGGAGGAGATATCGACATAGCCGGCGGCCAGGCATTCGGGAACCGTGCTGATGGAACTCTGGATGATTGAATCGAGGGACATGGGTTTCTCTCCGGTGTGGCGGGGTTCGATACCGGCGGCAGGCCGCGCGGCGGGTGGGGATCAGAGATCGGGTGCGCGGATCAGCAGGTTGGTTTCCAGCTCGTGCAGCAGTTCTTCCTGCACCCTGGACTGGACGAAGCCGGGTTCGATCGCGCGCAGCCGGCGCAGCGCTTCATCGGCGGTCAGGCCTTCGCGCACCAGCCAGGCCCCGAGCACGGTGCCGGTACGCCCGAGGCCGGCAAGGCAATGCACGGCGACGACTTCGCCCTGTTGCATCAACCTGTCGATCCTGACCAGCAGCATCTTCATCCACATCAGCGGCGGCGCGTCGCGATCCTCCACGCCCATGTGCAGCGTGCGCAGGCCGTGGGCGGGAATGGCGACATCGGCCATCGGCTTCTCGGTGAGGTTCACCAGCACGGTGACGCCGAGGGTGCGCAGCAGGCCCAGGTCGTGTTCCAGCGGCAGCATGGCGCCTGGCATGGGGCAACCGGCGAGCCTGCCGGGAAGCAGCCAGTGGAAGCCGTTGGGGCCACGGCTGGCAGGCAGCACCCCGGGCGACAAGGTGCCGACGCTGGAAGCTCCGGTGGCGACGGCCGGGGCCGCGGAGACAGCGGTGTGCAAGTCGGGCTCGATCCGGTCCGCGACGTCGTCGGCAGCGAGGGTGTCGGGCGCGTCATAAGGCGCATCCAGTTCTGCCGCCAGTGCATCGGGACCCGGTACGTGGCAGCTGCCGGTGCGAAGGAACTGCGCCAGTACCGGATGACCGGCGCTGTTGGCGAAAAAGGCGGCGTTGTCCGCGTCGACCTGGACACGGCCGCCGGCCAGCAGCACGACGCGGTCGGCGATGGCGCGGGCCTGCGCCTGGTGGTGCAGGACAAGCACGCAGCAGCGATCAACGGACAGGTGCCGGACCAGGTCCAGCACGCCCGCCGCCTGCGTGTCGTCCAGGCCGCTGGTCGGCTCGTCGATCAGCAGGACGGGACTGGCGGACAGCGCCGCCCGCATGATCAGGGCGCGCCGCATCTGGTCGCGCGGCAGATCGAACAGGCGGCGTTCCAATTGTCCGAGCAGATCGTGCTGGCCGGAACGATGCAGCGCCTGGTGGACGCGCTCCCGCAGCTCCGCCGGCGTCAGCGGCGGACCGTTGCGCGCGGCTTCGACCAGCGTGTCGAGCACGGTCATGGCGAGGTCGCGGGGATGCTGCTGCACCAGCGCGGGAAGCGGTGCGGCTTGGTCGAAGGGTTGGCCGTCGAGCCGCAGGCTGCCGGTGTAGCCGGCATGGGCGCTGGCCTGGCCGGCGAGCGTTTTGATCAGGGTGGATTTTCCGGTTCCGGCCGGGCCCATCAGCACCAGCACGCCGGGCGACCCGAACTCCAGGTCGATGTCGGCAAGGATGGTCCGCCGGCCCAGGCGCAGGCCCCAACTGCTGAATTCGATTCGTGCCCCCTGTGGGAACACGTGCTGCTCTACGGTCATCGCCGATCCCGGAACGAGGATTCTTCCCTGCTGCCGTCCGCAGCCTTCCACTACATCCGTGCTGATGACGTCGAACGTCCGCCGCAGATGTGCGTGAAAGTGTCAGTCCTCGCTTTGGACTTGTCCATGAGACCAACGGAGAGGAAAGATCGATGTGTGATGCCGGTATCGCAATGAGCGGCTTTCATCCGCCGGCGCGTGCGAGCTCCCGTCCACGTCTCGCGGCGGCGGCCACGGCGTTGCCCACTAATTGGTGGAAGCCGCCGTCGGCCAGCGTTTCCAGCGCGGCCTGGGTGGTGCCATTGGGCGAGGTGACGGCCTGGCGCAGCGCGCCTGCGCCCTGTCCGCTCTCGGCGAGCATGCGCGCCGCGCCAAGCACCGTCTGCACCACCATCTGCCGCGCGGCATCGTCGGCCAGGCCCTGCGCGCGCGCCGCGTCCTCCATCGCCTCGGCCAGTGCGAATACATAGGCCGGGCCGCTGCCGGACACCGCGGTGACCGCGTCCATCAGCGCCTCGTCGTCGATCCAGCGCGTCTGCCCGGCGCCGGCGAGGATGGCTTGCGCGGCCTGGCGGTCGGAATCGCCCACCTCGGCGCCTGCGTACAGGCCGGTCATGCCGGCGCCCAGCAGCGCGGGCGTGTTGGGCATGGCGCGCACCAGCACCGCGCCCGCGCCGAGCCATTCGCGCAGGGCGGCGGTGGTGATGCCGGCGGCGATGGACACCACCAGCGTCCCGGCGGCGAGCCGTGGCGCCAGTTCGGCGCAGACTGCGGCCATCACCTGCGGCTTGACCGCCAGCACCACGACCTGCGCCTCCAGCGTCGCCGCGGCGACCGCGCCGGCGGTGCGCACGCCATGCTCCTGCTGCAGGGTCTGGCGCAGGGCGACCTGGGGTTCCACCACTTCGATCGAGGCGGCCGGCACGCCGGCCCGGGTCACGCCCGCGATCAGGCTGCGCGCCATGTTGCCGCCGCCGACGAAGGCGATGCCGGAGGGAAGGGAGGACGTGTCGTGGGTGCCGTTCATGGAAGCCTCGGTTGCGATGTTGGCCAGTGTCCCGGGCGGCGGCGGAAGGTGCCGCCCCGGCCCGCGGACAGTGTAGCCAGCGGGGAGGGCGCGGGGCCGGCAGCGGCGGTTCCGGGCAGCGGTCGCGGCGGCGCGCGGCGGGCGCAGGAGCGGCTGTGACGCGCTGCCTGCAATCGGCCGGCGCGCATCGACCTCTTACGCCGGAGGGCTATACTGCGGGGCAGGGGAAACACCTTCCAGCCATCCGCAACCTCGGGGAAACACAGCGCATGGACATCGCTGAACTTCTGGCGTTCTCGGTCAAGAACAAGGCCTCGGACCTGCACCTGTCCGCCGGCCTGCCGCCGATGATCCGCGTCGACGGCGACGTGCGCCGCATCAACATCCCGGCCCTGGACCACAAGCAGGTCCACGCGCTGGTGTACGACATCATGTCGGACAAGCAGCGCCGCGATTACGAGGAATTCCTCGAGGTCGACTTCTCCTTCGAGATTCCTTCGCTGGCGCGCTTCCGCGTCAACGCGTTCAACCAGAACCGCGGCGCCGGCGCGGTGTTCCGCACCATTCCGTCCGAAGTGCTGACCCTGGAAGACCTGGGCTGCCCGCCGGTGTTCCGCCAGCTGATCGAGCAGCCGCAGGGGCTGATCCTGGTCACCGGCCCGACCGGCTCGGGCAAGTCGACCACGCTGGCGGCGATGGTGGACCACGTCAACAAGAACGAATACGCCCACATCCTCACCGTCGAGGACCCGATCGAATTCGTGCACACCCCGCAGAAGTGCCTGATCAACCAGCGCGAGGTGCACCGCGACACGCATGGCTTCAACGAGGCCCTGCGCTCGGCGCTGCGCGAGGACCCGGACTACATCCTGGTGGGCGAACTGCGCGACCTGGAAACCATCCGCCTGGCGCTGACCGCCGCGGAAACCGGCCACCTGGTGTTCGGCACCCTGCACACCAGTTCGGCGGCCAAGACCATCGACCGCATCATCGACGTGTTCCCGGCCGGCGAGAAGCCGATGGTGCGCTCGATGCTGTCCGAATCGCTGCGTGCGGTGATCTCGCAGGCGCTGCTGAAGAAGGTCGGCGGCGGCCGCATCGCCTCGCACGAGATCATGGTGGCCACCCCGGCCATCCGCAACCTGATCCGCGAGGACAAGGTGGCGCAGATGTATTCGGCGATCCAGACCGGCCAGCAGGTCGGCATGCAGACGCTCGACCAGAACCTGCAGGACCTGGTCAAGCGCAGCCTGATCACCCGCAACCAGGCCCGCGAGTACGCCAAGGACCGTCGCCTGTTCGAATAAGGCAGGGCGCCGGCGCGGGCGACCGCGTCGCCGTCGCGCCGGCGAAGGCGTACAGTCCGTATCGACAGCGCCGTCATCCAGGGGGAGGGCGGCGCCGGCATGCAGATCACGGTTCCACAGGAGCCCATCATGAGCACCATCGATTTCACCTCCTTCCTCAAGCTGATGGCGCACCAGAAGGCGTCGGACCTGTTCATCACCGCCGGCATGCCGCCGTCGATGAAGGTGCACGGCCGGATCAGCCCGATCACGCAGACGCCGCTGACCCCGCAGCAGAGCCGCGACATGGTGCTCAACGTGATGACGCCGGCGCAGCGCGAGGAGTTCGAGAAAACCCACGAGTGCAACTTCGCCATCGGCCTGTCCGGCGTGGGCCGCTTCCGCGTGAGCTGCTTCTACCAGCGCAACCAGGTCGGCATGGTGCTGCGCCGGATCGAGACGCGCATCCCGACGGTGGAGGAACTGAACCTGCCGCCGGTGATCAAGACGCTGGCCATGACCAAGCGCGGCATCATCCTGTTCGTCGGCGCCACCGGCACCGGCAAGTCGACCTCGCTGGCGGCGATGATCGGCTACCGCAACCAGAACTCGACCGGGCACATCATCACCATCGAGGACCCGATCGAATTCGTGCACAAGCACGAGGGCTGCATCATCACCCAGCGCGAGGTCGGCATCGACACCGACAGCTGGGAAGCGGCGCTGAAGAACACCCTGCGCCAGGCGCCGGACGTGATCATGATCGGCGAGATCCGCACCCGCGAGGGCATGGACCACGCCATCGCCTTCGCCGAAACTGGCCACCTGGTGCTGGCCACGCTGCACGCCAACAACGCCAACCAGGCGATGGACCGCATCATCAACTTCTTCCCGGAAGATCGCCGCGGCCAGCTGCTGATGGACCTCTCGCTCAACCTCAAGGGCGTGGTCGCGCAGCAGCTGGTGCCCACGCCCGACGGCAAGGGCCGCCGCGTGGCGATGGAGATCCTGCTGGGCACGCCGCTGGTGCAGGACTACATCCGCGACGGCGAGATCCACAAACTCAAGGAAGTGATGAAGGACTCGGTCCAGCTGGGCATGAAGACCTTCGACCAAAGCCTGTTCGAGCTGTACCAGGCCGGCGAGATCAGCTACGACGACGCGCTGCGCCATGCCGACTCGCAGAACGAGGTGCGCCTGCGCATCAAGCTCTCGCAGGGCGGCGACGCCAAGACCCTGTCGCAGGGGCTGGACGGGGTGGAGATCGCCGGTACGCGCTGAGCCGGCGTTCCGTTCTTGAAGCCCGGCCCTGCGGCCGGGCTTCGTATTTTCCGGGGACGGAAGTCAGCCGTGCATCCACGGCGGGTCGTGGGCGGCGATGTCGGCCATCACCGGGCAATCGTCGCGGTGCGCGCCGGGCAGGTAGCCCAGGCTCATCAGGAACTCGCCGGTGATCTCGCCGCCGGTGAAGCGGAAGGTCTTCCTGAACAGCTTGACCCAGTCGGCTTTCGAACGCGGGTGGTGCGCGTCCAGCCATTGCGCGAAGCCGCCGTGCGAGGCGCGCAGGCCGCGGATCACGTTGGCGTTGTGGATGGCGGCCAGCACCTTGAGCCGGTTGCGGATGATGCCGGCGTCGGCCAGCAGGCGCGCGATGTCGGTTTCGCCGTAGGCGGCCACCGTGTCCACGTCGAAGCCGCCGTAGGCGCGGCGGAAACCCTCGCGCTTGCGCAGGATGGTTTCCCAGCTCAGTCCGGCCTGGTTGATCTCCAGCAGCAGGCGTTCGAACAGTTCGGCTTCGTCGCGCTGCGGGAACCCGTATTCGCGGGCATGGTAACGGGCGTGGACCGGATGGCCCGGCGCGGTGTCGCAGTAGGCGCTCATGGGGCGGCGGTGGACCGTGGGCGGGCCAGTATAGGGGCCGGCTCCGCGCCGCACTTGCCCGCGGGCGCCGCCTCGCGCATCGTGCCACCACCCCCAGCAGAACCGGATTCCAGATGCCGCGGCCATTCGTCCGTTTGCTCCATGCCCCCGCGGCCGCCATGCGCCGGCTGCGGGACTGGCTGCGCGATGTCCCCATCGCCGATCCGGTGGATCGGCGCAATGCGCCGGTGATCCAGGTGATCGCGCTGCTGCTGGCGGTGCTGCCGCCGCTGCTGTGGCTGCTGCGGGCGATGATGCCGGACGTGCCGTGGCGTCCCGGCGAGGTCGCCTCGATGCTGGTCGGGCTGTCGGTCAGCGCGCTGGCGGCGCTGAGTTTCCGGCTGGTGCGCCGCGGGCGTTTCGTGCCGGCGTCGCGTTTGCTGCTGGCCGGCTTCGTCGCGTCCGCGCTGCTGGCCCATGCCGCCTCCGGTTTCGCCGCCCAGCGCTTCGAGCAGCCGGTGCTGGGGGTGTGGATGGCGATCGCCGCCCTCGCCCTGGGGCGCGGCACGCTGTGGCTGATGTACGCCGGGCTGCTGGCCGCCTTCGGTGTCGGGATCGCGGTGGACATCGGCGCGAACGGCGAGACGGCCGCGCGGCTGACCGACCTGGCGGTCAGCGCGGCGATCTTCCTGATGCTGGCGATCGTGCTCGACCGCAGTTCGACCGCGCTGCGCGACAGCCTGCGCGAGGCGACTGCGCACGGCCGCGCGCTGGAAGCGGCCAATGCGCGCCTGCAGGCGGAGATGGCCGAGCGCGAACGCGCCCAGGCGCAGCTGGTCCAGGCGCAGAAGACCGAGGCCATGGGCCGCCTGGCCAGCGGCGTGGCGCACGACTTCGGCAACCTGGTGGGCATCATCCGCGGCCACGCGCACCGCGGCCGCGGCACGGACGACGCGGCGCGAATGAAGGACGCGCTCGCCGGCGTGGAATCGGCCGCCTCGCGCGCGGCGGTGCTCACCCGGCGGCTGATGGCGTTCTCGCGCGCGGAAGAGGAAACGCGCGAATGGTTCGATCCGGCCGCCGCGATCGGCGATCTGGAACCGATGCTGCGGCAACTGCTCGCGCCCTCGGTGCGGATCCGCCTTTCGCTGGCCGGACCGCTGCCGGAGATCCATTTCGACCGCACCCGCTTCGAGCTGATGGTGCTCAACATCGCCGCCAATGCCGACCACGCGATGCCCGGCGGCGGCGTGTTCACCATCAGCGCGCGGCAGGACGCGCACGGCAGCCTGCTGCTGGCCTTCGGCGACGACGGCACCGGCATGGAGCCGGCCGTGCTGGCGCGCATCTTCGAGCCGTTCTTCACCACGCGCCCGCGCGGGCAGGGAACGGGACTGGGGCTGTCGGTGGTCCGGGACCTGGTCGAGGCCGGCGGCGGCAGCATCCATGCCGAAAGCGAGCCGGGGCGGGGCAGCGTCTTCTTCCTGCGCATCCCGGGGCGCATGCCGGCGGGACGGCATGTCGTCGCGGCGTGAGCGCGGTACAGGCGGGCGCGCGGGCCTGACGGTAGAATGCGGCCATGTCCGTGCCTTTCGACACTCTCGCCAACCAGCTGCTGGTCGCCTTGCCCTCGCTGGCCGATTCGGGTTTCGCGCGCAGCGTCGCGCTGATCTGCCAGCACGACGACAACGGCGCGATGGGCGTGGTGGTCAACCAGCCCTCCGAATACACGCTGGGCGAAGTGCTGTCGCAGATGGACATCGATACCGGCGACGAAAGCCTGCGCGCGCGTCCTGTGCTCAACGGCGGCCCGGTGCACACCGGCCGCGGTTTCGTGATCCATGACGACGCCCGCGACTGGGATTCCAGCCTGGCGGTGGGCGAAGGCCTGTACCTGACCACCTCGCGCGACATCCTCGAGGCGATGGCGCGCGGCGACGGGCCGCGCAACGCGCTGGTCACGCTGGGCTGCGCCGGCTGGGGCGCGGGGCAGCTGGAGCAGGAACTGGCCGAGGACAGCTGGCTGACCGTGCCGGCCGATCCGGAGGTGCTGTTCGCCGCGCCGATGGACGAGCGCTGGCAGCTGGCGGCCGCGCGCATCGGCGTGGACCTGTTCCGCCTGGCCGGATACAGCGGCCATGCCTGATCCGGCGGCGCTTTCGCCCGACAGTACCGTGCTCGGTTTCGATGTCGGTTCGCGCCGCATCGGCGTGGCCATCGGCAGCGCCTTCAGTGTCGGCGCCCGTGCGCTGGCGGTGATCGACGTGCGCGCCGACGGCCCCGACTGGCCCGCGCTGGATCGCCTGCACAAGGAATGGCGGCCGCACGGCCTGATCGTCGGCGACCCGCTCACCCTCGAAGGCGAGGACCAGCCCAACCGCAGGCGCGCGCAGGCCTTCGCGCGGCAACTGCTGCAGCGTTACCGGCTGCCGGTGCTGCTGGTGGACGAACGCTCCAGCTCGGTGGAAGCCGCGCGCCGTTTCGCCACCGAGCGCGCCGAGGGCCGCAAGCGCCGCCGCGACGCCGCCAACCTGGACGCGGTGGCCGCCGCGGTCATCATCGAACGCTGGCTGTCCGCCCCGGGCGACGCCACTCCTGTTTCCTGACCCCCAAGACCTGCCATGACCGCCTCCCAACTCGATGCCGACGGACGCCTGCGCCACCTGCTGACCCTGGAGGGCCTGCCGCGCGATCACCTGCTGCAGCTGCTGGACCGCGCCGGGCAGATCCGCGATGCGGCGGTGGGCCGGGTCGGCAACAAGCGCGGCGTGCTGGCCGGTACCGCGGTGTGCACGCTGTTCTTCGAGCCGTCCACCCGCACCCGCAGTTCGTTCCAGCTGGCCGCGCAGCGGCTGGGCGCGGACGTGCTGAACTTCGACGCCTCGACCTCGTCCACGCGCAAGGGCGAGACCGCCTGCGACACGCTGCGCAATCTGGAAGCGATGGGCGTGCGCGGCTTCGTGGTGCGCCACCCCGACGACGGCGCCGTGGCCGAACTGGCCGCCGCTGCGGGCGAGGGCACCGCGCTGATCAACGCCGGCGACGGCCGCAGCGCGCACCCCACCCAGGGCCTGCTGGACATGCTGACCCTGCGCCAGGCCAAGGGCGCCGACTTCTCGAAACTGAAGGTGCTGATCGTCGGCGACGTGAAGCATTCGCGCGTGGCGCGCACCGACCTGCACGCGCTGCGCACCCTGGGCGTGGGCGAAATCCGCGTCTGCGGCCCGCAGTCGCTGCTGCCGGACGACGACACCCTGCGCGACTGCGTGGTCGGGCAGGACTTCGACGCCATGCTCGAAGGCGCCGATGCGCTGATGATGTTGCGGCTGCAGCGCGAGCGCATGGAAGAAGGGCTGGTGCCGTCGCTGGAGCAGTATCACGCCGAATACGGCCTGGACGCCAGGCGCCTGCGCCGCGCCGCCACCGACGCGGCGGTGCTGCACCCGGGGCCGATCAACCGCGGCGTCGAAGTCACCGACGAAGTGGCCGACGGCCCGCAGTCGTGGGTGCTGCGCCAGGTCGCCAACGGCGTGGCCGTGCGCATGGCGGTGCTGGAGACGCTGCTGGGCTGAGCGTGCGGACCGGTGCCGGCCCGTAACCGGCAACGAGCGCCGCGTCAGCGTTTCTGCGCGAACAGCCAGCGCCACATCGCCGGGTCGGCGTAGGTCGCGTCCCAGGCGTTGTGGTTGCCCTGCGGGTATTCGGTGTAACGCGCGTCGCGGGCACCGGCCGCCTGGAAGGCGGCATGCAGCCTGCGGTCGTCGTCCGGGCGCACCACCTCGTCGCGCGCGCCATGGAAGATCCACACCGGCATGTCCTTCAGGCGCAGGGCCATCGCCTTGTACGGATCGGATTCCTGCGCGACGGCATCGACGCGCAGTCCCGGCCGTTCGCTGCGCGGCGCGCGCACCGCGCCGCAGACCGGCACGATCGCGGCGAAGCGCGACGGTTCGGCCAGGGCGATGTTCCAGCTGCCATAGCCGCCCATCGACATGCCGGTGAGGTATTGGCGTTGCGGGTCGGCTCCGAACTCGCGCATCGCCGCATCGAGCGCGGCGACCGCCAGCCGGTTGTTGCGCCCGCTCCATTCCTCGCCGTCGGCGACCTGCGGCAGCACGGCCAGCGCGGGGAAATCGTCGGCATGCGCGCGCAGGTACGGGCCCAGCCCGGCTTCGGTCTGGCGGATGCCGTCGTCGCCGCGCTCGCCCGACCCGTGCAGGAACAGCACCACCGGCAGCGCGCCGGGCCTGCGCGTGGAGGCGGCAGGGACGAACACCTGGTAGGGCATGCGCGTGCCGTCGAGCTCGACGGTGCGGGCGACGAAACGGCCTTGGCTGGCGTCGGGTGTCGAGGCGCAGCCGGCGATGACGGCCATCAGCAGAAGCAGGGCAAGGCGATGCAGGCGGGGGAAGGCCATGGAACGCTCCGCGTCGGGTGTGCTTCCATCGTAGCGGCGGCGCCGCGTTCCTGCCCGGTACGGCGCATCATCGGGGGCGCGGCGCGCTGGCGAGGATCGCCAACTGCTGCTGGGCCTCGGCATTGCCGGCTGCGGCGGCGGCCTGGACCTGCGCCAGGTCGGGATGCAGCACCACCAGCAACGGGAACTCGCACTGCGGGCAGGCGTACTCGCTCTGCTCGTCGTGCAGTTCCATTTCCATCTGCCGGGAACTGCCCTGCCATCCGCAGGCGGGGCAGGCGTGGTCGTGTTCGCGCCAGCCGGGCTGGTAGTAATCGGTGACGGTGGTGGTCATGGCGAAGTGTCCGGCGTGTCGCCCGCATGATAGCCGGCGGACGCCGCCGTCCGTCGCCCCGGCCGTGGCCGGAGGCGTTGCTTCGGCTAGAATCGCGGGGCCCGTCCGGGCATCAATCCACACAGGAAGTGAACGCATGAAGAAGGAAATCAGGGCCGCCTGCGCCGGGGCCGCCGTGCTGGTGGCGATGGCCGGGATGCAGGACGCGCACGCGCAACGCGCGCCGTGGTGGGAGCGGCAGAAGGCGGCGCAGGCGGCCGCGCAGGCCGATGGCGGCGAAACCGCCACGCAGGCTGACGCCGCGCGACCCGCCACACCCCAGCCTGCGTCGCAGGCGCCCCTCGTCAGGCGCGAGAAGATCGAAGGGCCGGGCTATACCTGGATCGAGGCCGGCGTGGCCCGGCTCGACGTGGACCTGTATGACGCCGGCGAGCACGGCAACGGCGGTTACGCGCGCGGCTCGGTGGCGGTAACCGACGGTCTCTACGTCTTCGGCGGCTACGACCGGGTTTCCAAGGACTGGAACATGGGCGCCCAGCAGCTGGAGGTCGCCATCGACCAGGCCGAGATCGGCCTTGGCGCGAGCCTCTCCCTGTCCCCGCGCGCCGATTTCATCAGCGAACTGTCGCTGCTGCGGCTGGGCGCGAGGCTGGACTACCGCGACGGGGACTACCCGCAGGACGGTTTCAGCGGCCGCGATCACCTGTATGCCGGCAAGCTGATGCTGGGCATCCGCGCCCGGCCGGTACGCAACCTGGAGCTGTGGGCCAAGGCCGGTTACCTGCGGGTGGACGACAACCTGCTGGTCGACCATTCGATGGTCGGCAATATCGGCCTGCAGTACCGCTTCACCCCGGAATGGGGACTGGTGGGCGAAGCCGAGTTCTACGAGGACGTGCGCTTCTACCGCCTGGGCGTGCGCGCCAGCTTCTGAGCGCACGGCAGCATCCGTCGCCGGACCGGCGACGGTTCCGGCGCGCCGCGCTCAGCGCAGCAGCACCAGGGTCGCCAGTCCGAGGAAGGTGAAGAAACCCATCGAGTCGGTGATGGCGGTCAGGAAGATGCCGCTGGCCAGCGCCGGGTCGAAACCCAGCCGCTTGAGCGTCATCGGGATCAGCACGCCGGCCGACGCGGCCAGCAGCAGGTTGCAGGTCAGGGCGATGAAGATCACCAGCGACAGCCCGGGGTTGTGGAACCAGACCAGCACGATCAGGCCCAGCACCGCGCCCATCAGCAGGCCGTTGAGCAGGGCCACGCGCAGTTCCTTCCACAGCAGCGCCTTCACGTTGGAGGCGCCGACCTGGCCCAGCGCCAGGCCGCGCACCATCAGCGCCAGCACCTGGGTGCCGGCGTTGCCGCCGAGGCCGGCGACCATCGGCATCAGCACCGCCAGCGCCACCAGCTTGTCGATGGTGCCTTCGAACTGGCCGACCACGTTGGCGGCGACGAAGGCCGTGCACAGGTTGACGAACAGCCACACCAGGCGCCGGCGCATCGCGCGCCAGACCGGGCTGAACAGGTCCTCGTCCTCGTCCAGGCCGGCGGCGCCCAGCGCCTGGTGCTCGGCCTGGGCGCGGATGATGTCCACCACGTCGTCGATGGTGATGCGCCCGATCAGGATGTTGTTGTCGTCCACCACCGGCGCCGACACCCAGTCGTGGTCGGAGAACTGCCGCGCGACCTCGTCGGCGCTTTCGCCCACGTCGATGGCCGGCTGCTCGTCGTCGACCAGGCGGTTGATCGGGGTGCTGTCCTCGTGGGTGACCAGCGAGGCCAGCGAGACGCGGCCCAGGTACTGGTGGCGGCGGCTGACCACGTAGAGGTAGTCGGTGTGGTCGGGCAGTTCGCCGCGCAGGCGCAGGTAGCGCAGCACCACGTCGATGTTGACGTCGGCGCGCACGGTGACCACGTCCGGGTTCATCAGGCGCCCGGCGGTGTCCTCCGGATAGGACAGCACCTGCTCCAGCCGCTCGCGGTTCTCGCGGTCCATCGACTTGAGGACCTCGTCGATGACCGTGTCGGGCAGGTCCTCGACCAGGTCGGCCAGGTCGTCGATGTCCAGGTCCTCGACCGCGGCGATGATCTCGTCCGGGTCCATATCGGCCAGCAGGCTTTCGCGCACTTCCTCGCCGACGTGGACCAGCACCTCGCCGTCGTCTTCCTGGTCGACCAGGCCCCACACCACCTCGCGTTTGCCCGGCGGCAGCGATTCGAGCAGGTTGCCGATCTCCGCCGGCGCCAGCGTGTTGACCAGCCGCCGCACCGGTCCCAGCCGGCCGCTGTCCAGCGCGTCGGAAAGCATGCGCAGCTGGCGTGCGGTCTTGTCGTGGCGTACGGCTTCGGCCATCGGGACTCCGGAAAAGGGAGGGCCGCGATGCAGGATGCGGCAGGGGACGTGTCGGGCGCGTCATTATCACGCGCGGATGTTTCGGTGCACACCCTTGTCCGGCGGGAATGCGCGGCCCGTCACCGCGGCACGGACGCTTCGCCTGCGGTCTACGGCGCGGTCGCGCCGGCCAGCCAGCGTTCGATGCCGCGGCGGTCGCGCGCCTGCAGCAGCTTGCCTACGCGCGCGCGCAACTGGCCGTGGTCGCAGTCGCGGATCGCGCGGCGCACTTCCAGCAGCGTGGCCGGGTGCAGGCTGAACTCCGCCAGGCCCAAGGCCAGCAACAGCGGCGTCATGCGCGGATCGCCGGCGATCTCGCCGCACACCGACAGCGGCGTGCCGTGCGCGCGCGCGGTCTCGATCACCTGCGCCAGCAACTGCAGCACCGCCGGATGCAGCGGCGAATACAGCTCGCCCACGGCCTCGTTGTTGCGGTCGGCCGCCAGCAGGTACTGCACCAGGTCGTTGGTGCCGACGGACAGGAAGTCCACCTGGTCGATGAAGGTCGGCAGGGCGATGGCCGCGGCGGGGACTTCGATCATCGCGCCGACCGGCACGTGCTCGGCCAGCGCATGGCCTTCCTCGCGCAGCGCCACCGCCAGCCGCGCGATGCGGCGCTTGAGCGCGAGGATTTCCTCGCGGGTGCTGACCATCGGTACCAGGATGCGCACCGGACCATAGCCGGAGGCGCGCAGCAGCGCGCGCAGCTGGGTGTCGGCCACCTTCGGGTGGGCCAGCAGCAGGCGGATGCCGCGCAGGCCCAGCGCCGGGTTCTCCTCGCGGCCCAGCACCAGCCCGCTGCGGTCGGCCTTGTCCGCGCCCAGGTCGAGGATGCGGATGGTGACCGGCCGCCCGCTCATGCCGAGCACGGCGTCGCGGTAGTGGTGGAACTGCTCTTCCTCGTCGGGCAGGCCGTTGCGCTGCAGGAACAGGAATTCGGTGCGGTACAGGCCCAGCCCGTGCGCGCCCAGCGCATGCGCGCGCGCCACGTCCTCGCGCGATTCGGCGTTGGCCAGCAGGGTGATGTCCACCCCGTCCACGGTGCGGCTCGGCTTGGAGCGCAGGTGGCCGAGCTCGCGTTGTTCGCGCGCCAGCTCGCGCAGGCGCTGGCGGTACTGGCGCAGGTCGTCGGCGGCCGGTTCCAGCACCACCTCGCCGCTGCCGCCATCCAGGATCAGCACGTCGCCGTCGTTGATCCGGTTCAGCACGCCGCTGGCGCCGACCACCAGCGGCAGGTGCAGGCTGCGGGCGAGGATGGCGCTGTGCGACAGCGGGCTGCCGGCGCTGGTGACGATGCCGACCACGCCCTGCGACTGCAGCTGCGCCAGCTCCGAGGGGGCGACGTTCTCGCACACCAGGATCTCGCCGGCCAGGCCCTTCATGCCGGCCGGGCGCTTATGCAGGAAGGCGTTGATGCGGCCGATGACGTGGTCCAGGTCGTCCAGGCGGCTGCGCAGGTAGTCGTCTTCCATGCCCTCGAACACCTGGGCCAGGGTGTCGCGCTGCACGCGCAGGGCATAGGCGGCGCTGTAGCGGTGGCTGCGGATGCGCTCGTCCAGCGCCGCCAGCAGCTCGGGATCGTCCAGCAGCATGGCGTGCAGGTCGAGGAACTCGCCGACTTCGGCCGGCAGGGCGCCCTGCAGGCGCTGGCGCAGTTCGCGCATTTCCGCGCGCGCCGATTCGATGGCCTGGTGCAGGCGCTGCAGCTCCGCGTCGACCGCGTGGGCGGCGATGCGTTTTTCGGTCACTTCCTGCGCATGCGGCAGGCGCACGCGGGCGCGGCCGAGCGCGCTGCCGCGCGAGGCGCCATGGCCGTGCAGGCGCAGCGTCGTCATGCCGCCGCGCCTCCCGGCGCGGTGCTGGCAGGAGCCGACGCTGCGTCGGGCGCCATCAGCTGTCCTCGTCGAAGCGGCGCTCGAACAGGTCCACGACCGCCGCCATCGCGTCGGCCTCGTCCTCGCCCTGTACCCGCACCGTGACCGGCGTGCCCTGGCCGGCGGCCAGCAGCATCACGCCCATGATGCTCTTGGCGTTGACCTCGCGGCCCTTGGCCACGAGCGTGGCGTTGGCGCGGAAGCCGGACAGCAGCTGCACCAGCTTGGCGGTCGCGCGGGCGTGCAGGCCCAGGCGGTTGGATACGGTGAGTTCGCGTTCAAGCATCGTCGATGATGGCTCCATTGCGGGCCCCTGCCGCGGCGGTCGCGGGCAGTTGCTCCAGTCCCTGTTCCGGATAGTTCATCACCCGCAGCAGCATCGGCAGGCTAAGCGCCGACACCCGCCGCACCGGCGTTCCCAGCCGCGCCAGGCGCGCGGCCAGGTTGCTCGGGCTGGCGCCGTACAGGTCGGTCAGCACCAGCACGCCGCCTTCGCCCTCCACCCGCCGCATGGCCGCCGAGGCCAGCGGCAGCTGCGCGTCCAGGTCCGCGTCGAACGGCACCTCGAAGGCCTCGGCCTTGAGCGGGAGCTGGCGCAGCAGGCGCGTGGCCACTTCCAGCAGGGAAGAGCCGACGCCGGGATGGGTCACGAGAAGGATGCCGCAGGTCATTACCGAACGTTAACAGGTCAGGCGCAGTCCGCGATAGCGCCGGAATCGTGTCTTCTGCGTGCCATTCAGTCCTGTTCCCGGTGGAACGTGGCCACGTCCGGCCAGCCCTGCGCGCGGGCGTGCCGGGCCAGCCGTTCGGCCAGGTAGACCGAGCGGTGCTTGCCGCCGGTACAGCCGAAGGCGACGGTGACGTAGCTGCGCGTTTCGCTGCCGAGTTTGGGCAGCCAGGTGTCCAGCAGGTCCTCGAGCTGGGCGGCGTAGCGCACCACCTCCGGCTGCGCGTCCAGGTACTCGCGCACCTCGCGGTCGCGGCCGGTCAGCGGACGCAGCTCCGGATCCCAGTGCGGGTTGGGCAGCACCCGGGCGTCGAATACGAAATCGGCCTCGGCCGGCACGCCGCGCTTGTAGGCGAAGGACTCGAACAGCAGCGACAGGCCGCTGCCGTGGCCGAGCGCGTACTCGGTGATCAGCTTGCGCCGCAGCTGGTGCACGTTGAGCCGGCTGGTGTCGATGATGGCGTCGGCCTCGTGGCGCAGCGGCGCGGTCAGTTCGCGTTCGCGCACGATGGCCTCGGGCAGGGACAGGCCGAGCTGGCTGAGCGGATGGCGCCGCCGCGTGTCGGCGAACCGCGCCAGCAGGGTGTCGTCGTCGGCCTCGAAGAACAGCAGGGTCGCGTCGATGTCGTGGTCGCGCGCGCTCTGCCGCCACTGGCCGAGCTGGCTCAGGTCGCTGCGCCCGCGCACGTCGATGCCCAGCGCCATGCGCCGCGGCCGGCCCTCGTCGCGCTCGCCGAGCACGCCGCGCACGAACTCCGGCAGCAGGTTCACCGGGATGTTGTCCGAGCAGTAGTAGTCCAGGTCCTCGAAGGTCTTCAAGGCCACCGACTTGCCCGATCCGGACAGGCCGCTGACGATGACCAGCACCGGGGAGGGCGCGGCGTTCATGGGTTGCGTTGCTCCAGCAGGTTGCTGTGGCGGGCGATGAACATCGCCGCCGGGTCGATGCCCTTGGTGCGCAGGATGTGCAGGCGGGTGGCGGCCTCGGTCAGCACCGCCAGGTTGCGGCCGGGCATCACCGGCAGGGTGATCAGCGGCACGTCCAGGTCGAGCACGTGGCGCTTGCCGGAGTCGCCGGTCAGGCGTTCGTAGCCGTAGCTGCCGGGTTCGGTCATCGGTTTGGTCAGGTGGACGATGAGCCGAAGGTACTTGTTCTTCTTTACAGACGTGTCACCGAACATCTGGCGCACGTTGAGCACGCCCAGGCCGCGCACTTCCAGCAGGTCCTGCAGCAGTTCCGGGCAGGTGCCGTCGAGCACGTCCGGGGCGATCTGGGTGAATTCGGGGGCGTCGTCGGCCACCAGCCGGTGGCCGCGGCTGAGCAGTTCCAGCGCCAGTTCGCTCTTGCCCGAGCCGGCCTCGCCGGTGATCAGCACGCCGATGGAGTAGATCTCCATGAACACGCCGTGCAGGATGATCCGCGGCGCCAGCGTGCGCGCCAGGTGGTAGGACAGGTGGTTGAGCAGTTCGTGGCCGCGCCGCGGCGACACCCACAGCGGGGTCTGCGATTCGTCGGCGGCCGCGCGCAGGTCTTCCGGGCAGCCGTGGCTCTTGGTGATGACCAGGGCCAGCGGGCGGGCCTGGATGATGCGTTCGATCACTTCCCAGCGCTGGCGCGAATCCAGCGAATCCAGCCACGCCAGTTCCTCGGTGCCCAGGATCTGCACCTTGTTCGGGTAGATGGTGTTGAGGTAGCCGGCCAGCGACGGGCGCCGGGCGACGGTGTCGCCGGCATCCAGCTCGCGGTTCCCGCCGGCCTGGCCCGCGGCCCAGCGCAGGTCCAGTTTCTCGCGCTGCTGGTCGAACAGTTCGCGCGCGGTGATGCGGGTGTTCATGAGGGTCGGATCCGCTGCGGATGGTCGAGGATCTGCTTCAGCGCGCTGCCGTCGTTGGCCGCGCGCAGGGCGTCGCGCACGTGGGCGTCGGAGAAGATCTCCGCCAGTTCGGACAGCAGCATCAGGTGCTGGTGGGTGTAGTGCTCGGGCACGGCCATGGCGAAGACCAGGTCGACCGGTTCGGTACCGCCGAAATCGATGGGCTGCAGCAGCCGCAGGAAGGCGCCGCGCGGGCGTTGCAGGGTCGGGGAGCGGCCATGCGGGATGGCGATGCCATGGCCGATGGCGGTGCTGCCGACGTTCTCCCTGTCGCACAGGCTCTGGAAGATGCTTTCGGCGCCGGCTTCGCGGCAGGCGAGCAGGCCGGCGGCGGCGCGCAGGGCGCTGTCACGGTCGGCGGCCGCGAGTACCCGGGTACTCACGGCCGCCATCAGGTCGTTCAAGGGCATGACGGCAACGGATGGCGACGGAAGTCAGCCATTGTCGCGCAGTGCATGGGAGGCGTGGGGCAGATGCTTTTCCTTGTGCTTGATCACCAGCCGGTCCAGCTTGTCGGCCAGCACGTCGATCGCCGCGTACATGGTCTGGCCGCCGGCCTCGGCGTGCAGCGTCTGGCCGGGAAGGTTGGCGCTGGCATCGACATGGTGTTCGTTCTTCTGCAGCGACAGGGTCACCCTGACTTCGCAGTGCTGGTCGAAGTGCTTGCCCAGCCGTTGCAGTTTGGTTTCCACGTACTCCTTCAGGGCGGGGGTGACTTCCACGTCTTTGCCAAACGTTTCGATACGCATCGGATGCCTCCTGTGGTTCGTCGGTTGCCAATGAACCCTGCCGCCAGCCGCGAGCGCTTCAGACCAGGCGTACGCGTTCGTGGGAGGCGGAGATGTTCATGGCTTCACGATACTTCGCCACGGTGCGGCGCGCCACCGGTATCCCGCTGCTCTTGAGCATGTCGGCCAGCTTGGCGTCAGAAAGGGGCTTGCGCGGGTTCTCCGCTTCGATCAGGCGCCGGATCATCGACTGGATCGCGGTGCTGGAGGCTTCGCCGCCGCCTTCGGTGTCGATGCCCGAGGCGAAGAACGCGCGCAGCGGCAGGGTGCCGCGCGGCGTGCGCACGTACTTGCGGGCGATGGTGCGGGAGATGGTGGATTCGTGCAGGTCCAGCTCGGCGGCGATCTCGCGCAGGGTCAGCGGGCGCAGCGCCTGCGCGCCGAATTCGAGGAAGCCGGCCTGGTGGTGCAGCAGGCTGTTGACCACGCGCAGCAGGGTCTCGCCGCGCGCCTCCAGGCCCTTGAGCAGCCAGCGCGCTTCCTGCAGCTGGCCGCGCAGGTAGCTGGCGTCGGCGTCGCCGCAGCGGCGGATCAGCTGCTCGTAGCCGCGGTGGATCACCACGCGCGGGCCGGCATGGCCGGCGAGGGCGGCCTTCCAGACGCCGCGCTGGCGCCAGACCACGCAGTCGGGGACGACGTAGCTGTCCGAGGCCACCTCGCCCAGCTGCCGCCCCGGGCGCGGGTCCAGCGTGCGCAGCAGCTGCACGGCTTCCTCGACCGCCTCGGGCGGTTGCCGAAGTTCGGCGGCGATGCCGGGAATGCCGGCGCGCGGCAGGCGTTCCAGGGGGCCTTCGGCGATCCGCCGCGCCAGGCACAGGCCCGGCGTGTCGGCGGGCAGGGCGTCCAGCTGCAGCGACAGGCATTGGCCCAGGGTGCAGGCGCCGACGCCGGCCGGGTCGAAGCGCTGGATCTGGTGCAGCACGGTGAGGATCTCGTCCTCGCCGGCGGCGATGTCGGGGCGCAGCGCCTCGACGATGGCGGTCAGCGGTTCGCGCAGGTAGCCGTCCTCGTCCAGCGCGTCGATCAGGGCGACGCCGATGGCGCGGTCGCGCGCGCTGAGGTGGGACAGGTGCAGCTGCCACAGCAGGTGGTCGGCGAGGGTATCGGCCTCGGCGATGCGCTCGCCGGCGTCGCCGTCGTTGTCGTCGAACGAGCCGCCCTGGCCGCCGCTCCACTGTTCGCCCTCGCCGGGCCAGTCCATGCCTTCCTCGTGGCGGTCGCCGTCGGCGTCGGCCTGCGCGGGAGCATCGGCCTGCTCGCCGGCCGGTTCGCCCGGGCCGGCCTCCTCGGCCCATTCCAGCAGCGGGTTGCTCTCCACCGCCTCGGTCAGTTCCAGCTCCAGTTCCGTGCTGGACATTTGCAGCAGGCGGATGGCCTGGCGCAACTGCGGCGTCATGACCAGCTGCTGTCCCAGCGATGTCTGCAGCCGTGCTTTCATCCCGGTTCCAGGCAGAAGGAGGGGCGACCTGCCGCGGCCGGATCAGAGCGTGAAGCTGTCTCCAAGGTAGACACGGCGGACGTCGGTGTTGGACAGCAGTTCTTCCGGTGCCCCCTGCGCCAGCACGCTGCCTTCGTTGAGGATATACGCGCGGTCGCAGATTCCCAAGGTCTCGCGGACGTTGTGGTCGGTGATCAGTACGCCGATGCCGCGCTGCTTGAGGTGGGTGACGATGCGCTGGATCTCGCCGACCGAGATCGGGTCGACGCCGGCGAAGGGCTCGTCGAGCAGGATCAGGCGCGGTCTGGCGGCCAGCGCGCGGGCGATCTCGCAGCGGCGGCGTTCGCCGCCGGACAGGCTGGCGCCGGCCTGGTCGGCGACATGGCCGATCTGCAGCTCGTCCAGCAGCGCCGACAGTTCGCGTTTGCGGCCGTCGGCATCCAGGTCCTCGCGCAGTTCCAGCACCAGGCGGATGTTGTCGGCCACGCTGAGCTTGCGGAACACCGACGGTTCCTGCGGCAGGTAGCCGACGCCGAGCTTGGCGCGCGCGTACATCGGGTCGCCGGTGATGTCGCGGCCGTCCAGCACGATGCGGCCGGCATCGCTCTCGACCAGGCCGACGATCATGTAGAAGCAGGTGGTCTTGCCGGCGCCGTTGGGGCCGAGCAGGCCGACCACTTCGCCGGCATCGAGGGTGAGGCCGAACTCGCGCACGACCTCGCGGTTCTTGTAGCGCTTGCGCAGGCCTTCGGCGACGAGCATTACTTCTTCTCTCCCGCCGTGGCCGGCGCCTTGTTCTTGGGCTGGATCACGGTGCGCACGCGGGTGCCGTCGCCGCCGCTCTGCATGTCGCCGGTGCGGGTGTTGTAGACCATGCGCTGGCCGGCGTTGGAGCCGCGTTCGGAATCGACCTTGTAGTTGCCGGTCAAGGTGAGGGTTTCGGCGCGAATGTCATAGTCGATTCGGTCGGCGGTGGCATTCATCCATGTGCCGTCGTCCAACTGTTGCTTCAGATGCGCCTGTTTGCCGATGAACACGGCGCGCACGATCTCGCCGTCATTCATGTACAGCTCGCCTTCGCTGGATCGCAGTTCCATCGTGCCTTGGACAATGATGACGCCACCTGAAAGCAGCGTCTTGCCCGTCCCGTTAATGGAGCCGGACTGTCCGCCTGCGTCGATGGACATGGGCTGATTGCGGTCCGATTCCTTCGCCCCGACCGCGCCGGGAACAAGCGCGGCGGCGAGCAGGAAGGGCAGCGCGAGCTTGGCGAGCTTAGCGAGCCTGGCGGGCAGCATTGGGTTCATAGCGGGTCTTGACCTCGGAAAGAAGGGAATACTGCCGGGATTTCAGCTGGGCCTCGAAGCCGACGCCGGTCTGCTCCAGGCCCGGGCGGGTCAGGGTGACGCGCTCGGCGGTGCGGGCCAGGTTGCGCTCGGGGAAGACGTCCAGCGCGGTGGTGCGGAAGGTCGTGGGCGGGGTCTTGCCGTCCTGCGGGCTGTCGCCGGCGACGTTGCCGCGCAGGCGCAGCTCCTCGCCCTTGGCGCTGACCCAGCCGGTGTCGGCTTTCAGTTGCCAGTGCCGGCCCTCGGCGTCGGGCAGCAGGAACACCGGCCGGGCGATGGTCGAGGTCTGGTCGGCGGCGTTGCGCTCCATGGACGGCGCGCGCAGCGTGGCCGCTTCCTTGCCGTCCTTGTCCAAGGTGACGATCTCGAAATCGCCCAGCACGTAGTCCGCGCGCACCTGCGAGGCGCCGGACGGCGCCTTGGTCCCGCGGTGCCGCCACGCCGACCAGCCGCTGGCCAGCGCCGCCAGCAGCAGCCCGCCGCCGATGACCATGCGCCAGTTCATCGTGCGAACTCCGCCACGGCCGCCTCGAGCTTGCCCTGCGCGGCCAGCAGCGCGTCGCACAGTTCGCGCGCGGCGCCGCGGCCGCCTTCGGCGCGGGTCTGCCAGTGCACGCGCGCGGCGACCAGCGGGTGCGCGTTGGCCGGCGCGACCGCCAGCCCGACCGCGCACAGCGGCGCCAGGTCCGGCAGGTCGTCGCCCATGAACGCCACCTGCTCAAGGCCGATGCCGAAGCGACCGCACAGCGCACGCACGCTGGCCAGCTTGTCGCCGACGGCGATCTGCGTGTCGATGCCGAGGTCGGCACCGCGCCGCTGCGCCGACAGGCTGTTGCGCGCGGTGATCAGCACCGGGTGGATGCCGTGTTTCTGCAGCAGCTTCAGGCCCAGCCCGTCCTGCACGAAGAACGCCTTGCTTTCGTTGCCGGCGTGATCGTAGAACAGCCGCCCGTCGGTCAGCGTCCCGTCCACGTCGAAGCACGCCAGCCGGATGTTGGCGGCGACGGCGTGCAGTTCGGCGGGGAAATGGGCGAGGGGAGACCAGGGCATGGTGCGGGCGATCCGTTGCAGCGGGACGGGCCATCTGGCCCGGAAGCGTGATTGTGCGGGCTTTTAAACCACTTTTGCCCGCAACAGGTCATGAATGTTCAGGGCGCCGACCGCGCGGCCCTCGCCGTCGACGACGATCAGGCCGTTGATCTTGTGCTGTTCCAGCAGGCGCGCGGCCTCCACCGCGAGCTGGTCGGCGCCGATGGTGCGCGGCGCGCGGGTCATCACCTCGGCGATGCCGGCGGTGCGCACGTCCAGGTCGGTGTCCAGGGCGCGGCGCAGATCGCCGTCGGTGAACAGGCCCACCAGGCGGCCCTCCGCATCGACCACGGCGGTCATGCCCAGGCGCTTGCGGCTCATTTCCATCAGCGCTTCGCTGAGGCTGGCGTCCTCGCGCACGCTGGGCAGGTCGGCGCCGCTGTGCATCACGTCGGTGATATGCAGCAGCAGGCGCCGGCCGAGGCTGCCGGCCGGGTGCGAGCGGGCGAAGTCGTCGGCGGTGAAGCCGCGCGCGTCCAGCAGGGCCACCGCCAGTGCGTCGCCCATGGCCAGCGAGGTGGTGGTGCTGGAGGTCGGCGCCAGCGCCAGCGGGCAGGCCTCGTGGTCCACGTTCACGTCCAGGTGCACGTCCGCGGCGCTGGCCAGGCTGGACTGCGGCCGGCCGGTCATGGCGATCAGCGGGTTGCCCTGGCGCTTGAGCACCGGCAGCAGCATCAGCACCTCGTCCGACTCGCCGGAATAGGACAGCGCCAGCACCACGTCGTCCTCGGTGATCATGCCCAGGTCGCCATGGCCGGCCTCGCCCGGGTGCACGTAGAACGCCGGCGTGCCGGTGGAGGCCAGGGTGGCGGCGATCTTGCGCGCGATGTGCCCGGACTTGCCCATGCCGGTGGCGACCACGCGGCCGCGCGAGCCCAGGATCAGCCGGCAGGCGGCGGCGAATGCGTCGCCGATGCGGCCGCCGGTCCGCTCCAGTTCGGCGCGCTCGATCTCGAACACGCGGCGGCCGCTGGCGATCAGGTCGGCGTCGTGCAGCGAGTCCGGCGAAGGGGGGGAAGCAGCCATGCGGGCGCCCCTCGGAGAGTAGAATGGGCGTTCATTTTATTAGGAAAGCGACTTGGACGCCGAGACCATCCAGAACCTGATCGAAGCCGGCCTGCCCGGCGCCCGCGCCGAGGTGCAGGGCGAGGACGGCGTGCACTTCGAGGCCACCGTGGTCTGCGAGGCCTTCGCCGGCAAGCTGCCGCTGGCCCGCCACCGCATGGTCTATGCGACGCTGGGCGACCTGATGGGCGGCGCGATCCATGCGCTGGCCCTGAAAACCGTCACTCCCGGCGAAGCCGGCTGAGCCGGCCCCCTTCCCCCTACTGGCCTACACACATGGCGAAAATCGTGGTCACCGGCGGCAACGCGCTGAACGGTGAAGTGAATGTCTCCGGCGCCAAGAACGCCGTCCTGCCCATCCTCTGCGCGACCCTGCTGGCCGATGCGCCGGTGGAGATCACCAACGTGCCGCACCTGCACGACGTGATCACCACGGTGAAGCTGCTGGGGGAACTGGGCGCCAAGGTCACCATCGACCAGGGCACGCTCTCGCGTGGCAGCGCGATCGTGGTCGACCCGCGCAGCGTCAACCAGCACGTGGCGCCCTACGAACTGGTCAAGACCATGCGCGCCTCGATCCTGGTGCTGGGCCCGCTGCTGGCCAAGTACGGCGCGGCCGAAGTGTCGCTGCCCGGCGGCTGCGCGATCGGTTCGCGGCCGGTGGACCAGCACATCAAGGGCCTGCAGGCGCTGGGCGCGGAGATCACCGTCGAGAACGGCTTCATCAAGGCGCGCGCGGACCGCCTGAAGGGCGGCCGCTTCACCTTCGACATGGTCAGCGTCACCGGCACCGAGAACGTGCTGATGGCCGCGGTGCTGGCCGAAGGCACCACCGTGCTGGAAAACGCGGCGATGGAGCCGGAAGTCACCGACCTGGCGCACTGCCTGATCGCGCTGGGCGCGAAGATCGAGGGCCTGGGCACCGCGCGGCTGGTGATCGAGGGCGTCGAGCGCCTGGACGGCGGCCGCCACGCGGTGCTGCCGGACCGCATCGAGACCGGCACCTTCCTGGTCGCCGCGGCGATGACCGGCGGCCGCGTGGTGATGCGCAACGCGCGCCCGGACACGCTCGACGCGGTGCTGGCCAAGCTCGTCGAGGCCGGCGCGCAGATCGAGACCACGCAGGACACCATCACCCTGGACATGCAGGGCCGGCGGCCGAAGGCGGTCAACCTGACCACCGCGCCGTACCCGGCGTTCCCGACCGACATGCAGGCGCAGTTCATGGCGCTCAACTGCGTGGCCGACGGCGTCGGCGTGATCAACGAGACGATCTTCGAAAACCGCTTCATGCACGTCAACGAGCTGCTGCGCCTGGGCGCGGACATCCAGGTCGAAGGCCATACCGCCATCTGCCGCGGCGTCGAGCGCCTGAGCGGGGCGCCGGTGATGGCCACCGACCTGCGTGCGTCGGCCAGCCTGATCCTGGCCGGCCTGGTGGCCGAGGGCGACACCACCATCGACCGCATCTACCACCTGGACCGCGGCTACGAGAACATCGAGGAGAAGCTCGGTGCGCTCGGCGCGCGCATCCGCCGGGTGAGCGCGTGATCCTGCGCGGCAGGTTCACCCCGCGCCGCCGCGCGCTGCTGGTCCTGGTGCTGCTGGCGCTGGGCTGGCTGGGCTGGGCGTGGTACGCCGGCATCGCCATCACCCGCGGCGTGGAGAAGGAGCAGATGGACTGGAACGGCGACGGCCAGGTCAGCCGCGACGAGTTCTTCCAGGCCTTCCACGCGGTGACGGTGAAGGACGTGCAGGAAGGCAACCGCCATTGCCGCAGCTTCCTCTGGCGCGGCACCGGCGAGGAATTCCGCCGCGACTGCAGGACGGTGTTCAAGACGGACGAGGCGGCGGACGCCGCCAAACCGTAACCATCCCCGTCCACCGGTAGGAGCGGCTTCAGCCGCGATGGGCCTTCACCGGGAAAGCCCCATCGCGGCTGAAGCCGCTCCTACGACAGGGCCTGCGTTCTCGCGGCCAAGTCAGCTGCGACGGGTTCTTCCAGGTATTCCGCGCGGTGAAGGTGGCGGACACCGTGGAAGGAAACCCGCCGCTGCCGCAGCTTCGTCTTGCGCCGTAGCGGCGAGGAATTCCGCCGCGACTCAAGGCCGACCCCGCCAGGCCGTAACCGGCCCGGTGCCCGCAGGAGCGGCTTCAGCCGCGAAGGGGCCTCGCCGATCCACCTGGGAAAGCCCCATCGCGGCTGAAGCCGCTCCTGCGACGAACAGGGGGCAGGGGCCGCGCCACGTGCACCCTCCCCCTGAAACGCAGGACGCCCCTTGCGGGGCGTCATGTCCGGAGCCTGCCTTGGTGGGCGGGATTACCGGCGGTTCATCTGCGCGTTGCGCTGGCCGGTGGCGGCGGACTTCTCGCCGGCGAACGGGTTGAGCTTGCGCACCATCCACGGGTACTTCGGCCAGTCGCCGCGCAGCCACGGGTGGTCGGCTTCGTTCAGCTCCAGCACGCGGCGGGCGTCGTCGGCCAGGGTCTTGTTGCCCAGGTGGGTGTAGGCCTCGCCGAGCAGGGCCACCGCGTCGTTCTGGAAGGCGCTCTGCGGATAGGTTTCCAGCAGGTAGGTGGCGCGGCCGGCGGCCGAGACCCAGGCGCCGCGGCGGGCGTAGTACAGGGCGTTGTCCATCTCGTGCTGGGCGAACACGTCGCGCAGTTCGATCATGCGCTGGCGCGCGTCGGCGGCGTAGCGGCTGTTCGGGTAGCGCTCGGTGACGATGTTGAAGTCGGCATAGGCCTGGCGCGGCGTGGACAGGTCGCGGCGGCTGGAGTCCAGCGACCACACCCGGCGCAGGAACACGGTGTCGCTGTTGCCGTTGGCCAGCCCGCGCAGGTAGTACAGGTAGGCGATGTTGCGGTGGGTCGGGTAGGTGCGGATGAAGCGGTCGATGCTGGAGACAGCGTCGTCGTTCTTGCCGGCCTTGTACTGGGCGTAGGCGCTTTCGATCATCGCCTGCTCGGTGTACGGGCCGTACGGGTACTGGGCGATCAGCCGCTTGAAGCTGTTCTCGGCGCCGGACCAGTTGCCGCCTTCCATCAGCTTGTGGCTCTTTTCGTAGAGCTGTTCGACCGGCATGCCTTCGTCCGCGTTCTTGCCCTTGGTGCCGCGATGGCAGCCTGTGGCGGCGAAGACCAGGACCAGCAGCAGGGCGGTGATGCGGACGGGCGCGGACAGCAACGGGGAGCGTCGGATCATGGGTCGGGGCGGGACGCGGCAGGAATACGAAGGGGCGATGATAGCCTAGTGGCCTGTCCTGCGACTGACTCCCGTCGCCGGGACCTCCCGAATTCCGCCATCTGCCCCCTGACATGTCCGACAACGCTTCCCTTCCTTCCCGCCAGGCGCGGGTGCCCGATGCCGCCGCCGGCCGCCGTTTCGACGCCGTGCTGGCCGAGCTGTTCCCCGAATTCTCCCGTTCCCGCCTGAGCGAATGGATCAAGTCCGGGGCGGTCCTGCTCGACGGCTCCCCGGTGCGCGGGCGCGACCCGGTGCGCGGCGGCGAGGTGGCCACCCTGAACGCGACGCTGGATACCGAAACCAACGCCCAGCCGGAGGACATCCCGCTGTCGGTGCTGTACGAGGATGAACATGTCTTCGTGATCGACAAGCCGGCCGGGCTGGTGGTCCACCCGGGCGCCGGCAACCCCACCGGTACCCTGGTCAACGCGCTGCTGTTCCGCGACCCGTCGCTGGCGGCGGTGCCGCGCGCCGGCGTGGTCCACCGGCTGGACAAGGACACCAGCGGGGTGATGGTCGTGGCCCGCACCCTGCAGGCGCAGACCGCGCTGGTCGAGCAGTTGTCCGCGCGCGAGGTGCACCGCCAGTACCTGGCGGTGGTCAGCGGCGCGCTGGTTTCCGGCGGCACCGCCGACGCGCCGATCGACCGCCACCCGCGCGACCGCCTGCGCATGGCCGTGCGCGAGGACGGCCGCGACGCCGTCACCCACTACCGCCTGCGCGAGCGCTTCCGCGCCCACACCGCGCTGGAGTGCCGGCTGGAAACCGGCCGCACCCACCAGATCCGCGTGCACATGGCGCACCTGAAGCACCCGATCATCGGCGACCCGCTGTACGGCGGCGCGCTGAAGCTGCCCAAGGGCGCCACCGACGAGCTGGTGGCGCAGCTGCGTGGCTTCCGGCGCCAGGCGCTGCACGCCGAGACGCTGGAATTCGTGCACCCGATCACCGGCGAGGCGATCCGCAACAGCGCACCGGTGCCGGCCGACATGCTGGCGCTGATGAAGGCGCTGCGCGGGGACTCGCAGCTGTTCGCCGAACGCGAGCGGCGCTGAGCCATGGCCGCCGCGTTGCCGCTGCTGCAGGCCGACTGGCCGGCGCCGCCGGGCGTGCATGCCTTCACCACGCTGCGCCAGGGCGCCGGCGGCTCGCGGCCGCCGTTCGACAGCTTCAACCTGGGCAACCGCACCTCGCCCGAGGGCGACGACCCGCTGCGGGTGCAGCGCAACCGCGACGAACTGCGGCGGCTGGCGGGCCTGCCGTCGGCGCCGCACTGGCTGCGCCAGGTGCACGGCACCGGCGTGCTGCGCTTCGACGCGCCGCCCGCGGCGCAGGGCGCGGACGCCGAACCCGTCGCCGACGCGGCGGTGACCGCGACGCCGGGCGTGGTGCTGGCCATCCTCACCGCCGATTGCCTGCCGGTGGTGTTCGCCGCCCGCGCTGGCCGCGAGGTGGCCGCCGCCCACGCCGGCTGGCGCGGGCTGGCCGACGGCATGCTGGAAGCGACGCTGGCGGCGATGCGCACCCCTGCGGCCGACGTCGTCGCCTGGCTCGGCCCGGCCGCCGGTCCGGCGCATTACGAGATCGGCGCCGACGTGCGCGACGCCTTCCTCGCCCACTCGGCCGCGGCCGAAGCGGCGTTCGCCGCCACCCGGCCCGGGCACTGGCGGGTGGACCTGTACGCGCTGGCGCGGCAACGGCTGCAGGCCGCCGGCATGGCCGCGGCGGCGATCCACGGCGGCGACCAGTGCACCATCGCCGATCCGTCGCGCTGGTTCTCGCACCGCCGCGACCGCCGCAGCGGGCGCATGGCCACGCTGGTGTGGATGGCGCCGTGACCATGCCGCTGTTCGGGCGCGTGCTGGGGCCCGCGTTCGGGCAGCTGCCGCCCCTGCTGCAGGCGCTGCATTCGGTGCCGCGGCAGCAGGTCTGGCGCGGTCGCGGCCGCGTGCATCGCGGTGACCACTGGCTGGTGGCACCGTGCGCCTGGCTCGCGCGCCTGCCACCGGGCGCGGACGAAGTGCCGGTGACGGTCGAGTTCGTGGTGGACGATGCCGGCGAACGCTGGAACCGGCGCTTCGGCGAGGCGCGCATGGCCTCGCGCCTGTGGCAGCGCGGAGGCCGCCTGTTCGAGCGCCTGGGCGCGCTGCGCTTCCGCTTCGCGCTGGAAGCGGTGGACGGCGAAATCCACTGGCGGGCCGAACGCGCCTGGGCCTTCGGCCTGGTGCCGCTGCCGGCCAGCTGGTTCGCGCGGGTGCGTTGCCGCGAACGCGAGCACGCCGGCCGCTACGAATTCCTGGTGGACGTGGCGCTGCCGCTGGCCGGCCCGTTCATCCGCTACGAAGGCTGGCTGCTGCCCGAGGAGGACCATGCACGGCAAACCTGACCCTGCCCTCGGTTTCCATGCGATGGACGGCGGGCCTGCACCGGTAATCGTGTTCGACGGCGTCTGCGCGCTGTGCAGCCGATGGGTGCGCTTCCTGCTGCGCTTCGACCGCCGCGCCCGCTACCGCTTCGCGGCGATGCAGGGCGCCCATGGCCGCGCGCTGCTGGCCGCGCACGGGCTCGATCCGGACAACCCGCTGTCGTTCCTGCTGGTCGAGCGGGATCGCGCGTACACCGACACCGACGCCATCGTGCGCGTGCTGGCCGGGCTGGGCGGCGTCTGGAAGCTGGCCCTGCTGGCGCGCCTGCTGCCCCGTCCGCTGCGCGACCGCGGCTACCGCTGGCTGGCGCGCAACCGCTACCGCTGGTTCGGGCGCCACGACGCCTGCTACCTGCCGACGCCGGCGCAGGCGGCGCGTTTCCTGGACTGAGACCGGCGCCATCCGCGCGGCGTTCGTGGAGGCTGGGCTTGCATCGCACGGAGTTGTCCCGGCCAAAGCGGTGCGGGGCAAGCCCCGCACCTACGGGAATCCCGCATTTGCGGAAGCCGGCTCCGGTGGCGCGTTTCCTGGTTCAGCCGGGGCAACGTAGCAGAGGCGTAGATGCGGGGCTTGCCCCGTATGGAGCTGTCCCGGCAAAGCCTGTGCGGGGCAAGCCCCGCACCTACGGGAATCCCGCATTTGCGGAAGCCGGCTCCGATGGCACGTTTCCTGGTTCAGCCGGGGCAACGTAGCAGGCGTAGATGCGGGGCTTGCCCCGCATGGAGCTTTTCCGGCAAAGCCTGTGCGGGGCAAGCCCCGCACCTACGGGAATCCTGCATTTGCGGAAGCAGGGCCCGATGGCGCGTTTTCCGGATCAGGCCAGGGCAACGTAGCGGGCGCGCAGGAGCGGCTTCAGCCGCGAACGCTCCGTGATGGCCATGCTCGAAAAGCGTTCGCGGCTGAAGCCGCTCCTGCGGTCATCCTCGCTGCCGCTCAGCCGCCTTCCAGCGCCTGCAGGTAGTCGCGCCGCCAGCGGTTGATGTCGTATTCGCGCAGGTGGTCCATCATCGCCCGCCAGCGCTCGATGCGTTCGGCGCGCGGCATGTTGGCCGCGGTGGCGATGGCGTCGGCCACGCCGTCCAGGTCGTGCGGATTGACCTGCAGCGCCTGTTTCAGTTCGTCGGCGGCGCCGGCCAGCAGCGACAGCACCAGCACGCCGGGGTCGTCCGGGTCCTGCGAGGCCACGTACTCCTTGGCGACCAGGTTCATGCCGTCGCGCAGCGGCGTCACCAGGCCCACGGCGGCTTCGCGGTAGAAGCCGGTGAGGGTGCTGTGCGCGTAGTTCTGGTTGACGTAGCGCAGCGGCGTCCAGTCGGCCTCGGCGTGGCCGCCGTTGATGTGCCCGGCCAGCTGTTCCAGGTCGCCGCGCAGCTTGCGGTATTCGGTCACGCTGCCGCGCGAGACCGGCGCGATCTGCAGGAAGGTCATGCTGCCCTTCTGCTGCGGGTAGCGCTCGAGGTAGCGCTCGAAGCCGTGGAAGCGTTCGGGCAGGCCCTTGGAATAATCCAGCCGGTCCACGCCGATGGCCAGCTTGCGGTGCTGCAGGCTCTGCCGCAGCGCGCGCACCGCGCTGTTGCCGGTGGCCGCGCGCGCCTGCCGCGCGATGTGCGCGGTGTCGATGCCGATCGGGAACGCGGCGGTGCGCACGCGGCGGCCGTCGGGCGTCTCGATCCAGGTGTCGTCGGTGATGCGGCCGCCGCCGAACAGGCGCACCCACGAATGGAAGCGGTCGACGTCGCGCCGGGTCTGGAAGCCGAGCAGGTCGCAGGCGTACAGCGCCGAGAACAGCGAACGGTGTTCGGGCAGCGCCTGCACCAGGTCGGCCGAGGGCACCGGCACGTGCAGGAAGAAGCCGATGCGGCAGCCGACGCCGCGTTCGCGCAGCAGCGCCGCCAGCGGGATCAGGTGGTAGTCGTGGATCCACACGGTGTCGTCCTCGCGCAGCAGCGGCGCGAGCCGGTCGGCGAACAGCGTGTTGACCCGCCAGTAGCCCTCGCGCTTGTTGCGGTCGTAGTCCACCAGGTCCAGGCGGAAGTGCAGCAGCGGCCACAACGCGCGGTTGGAGAAGCCGTTGTAGTAGTTGTCCAGGTCGGTCCGCGACAGGTCCATGGTGACGTAGCGGATGGCGCCCTCGCTTTGTTCGTGCAGCTGCCCGCTGGCGCCGGGCACGCTGCGCCCGCTCCAGCCGAACCACAGCCCGCCGCGTTCCTTCAGCGCCGCCAGCAGGCCCACCGCCAGGCCGCCGGCGCGGTTTTCGCCGGGCAGCGCGACCCGGTTGGACACCACCACCAGACGGCTCACGAGGCCTCCTGCCAGCTGCGCGACAGCCGCATCGCGGCGGTGATCAGGCCCACGTGCGAGTAGGTCTGCGGGAAATTGCCCCATTGCTCGCCGTCGCTGAAGGCCAGGTCCTCGGACAGCAGGCCGAGGTGGTTGCGCCGCGCCAGCACGCTTTCGAACAGGGCGCGCGCCTCGTCGAGGCGGCCGATCGCCGCCAACGCGTCGATGTACCAGAACGTACAGATGGTGAAGCTGGTCTCCGGCGCGCCGAAGTCGTCCGGGGCGATGTAGCGGAACAGCGCGTCGCCGCGCCGCAGCCCGTGGCCGATCGCCTCGACCGTGGCGACGTAGCGCTCGTCGCCGGCGTCGATGAAGCCGATGTCGGCCAGCAGCAGCAGCGAGGCGTCCAGGTGGGTGCCGTCGAAGGTGTCGGTGAAATGGCCCTGCCGTGCGTTCCAGCCGTGCGCCAGCACGCGCCGGCGGATGGCGTCGGCGCGTTCGCGCCACAGGCCGGCGCGTTCGGCCAGGCCGAGCCGGCCGGCGATCTTGGCCAGGCGGTCGCAGGCGGCCCAGCACATCGCCGCCGTATAGGTGTGCACCGCAGTGCGCCCGCGGAACTCCCACAGGCCGGCATCGGGCACGTCGTGCAGGGCATAGGCGCGCTCGCCCAGCGGTTCCAGCCGGGCGAAGGTATGCAGGTCGCCCGGGTCCTTCAGGCGCTGGTCGAAGAACAGCTGGGTCGAGGCCAGCACCACCGAGCCGTAGACGTCGTGCTGCTGTTGCAGCCAGGCGAGGTTGCCGCGCCGCACCGGACCCATGCCGCGGTAGCCGGCCAGCGATTCGACCTCGTGCTCGTCGAGCCGTTCCTCCATGCCGATGCCGTACAGCGGCTGCAGGCTGCCGTCGGTGGTGGCGAGGTTGAAGATGTAGCGCAGGAAGTCCTCCATCGACCTGGTCGCGCCCAGGCGGTTGAGCGCGCGCACCACGAAGGCGGCATCGCGCAGCCAGCAGTAGCGGTAGTCCCAGTTGCGCGCGCTGCCGGGCGCCTCGGGGATGGAGGTGGTCATTGCCGCGATGATCGCGCCGCTGTCCTCGTATTGGCACAGCTTGAGGGTGATGGCGCTGCGGATCACCGCGTCCTGCCATTCCAGCGGGATGGACAGGTAGCGCACCCACTCGCGCCAGTAGTCCTCGGTGCGCTGCTGCGCTTCCTGCGCGTAGCTGGCCAGCGGGCAGTCCAGCGTCTCGTCCACGCCCAGCACCAGTTCCATCGGGTGCGCCAGCACGAAGGGCAGGCCCTCGCGCACGAAACGCACCGGCACGTCCGTGGTCAGGCGCAGGGTGAAGCCGGGCAGCAGCCAGCGCAGGTGGTTGCTGCCCCAGGTGGTTTCCGGCGCGCGCGCCCCCCAGTCGGCCAGCGGCCGCGCCAGCACGCGGATGCGCGGGCTGCCGCTGAGCGGGCGGATGCGGCGGATGATGCTCGGCGGCCGGTAGAAACGGCCGTTGCGGCGCCAGCGCGGTGCGAAGTCGATCACTTCCACCTGTCCGCCGCGGCTGTCGCGCAGCACCGTGCGCAGGATCGCGGTATTGGTGATGTAGTGCTGTTCGCTGCCGGCGTAATCCTCCAGCTCGATGGCGAAATCGCCGCCCTCGTGCGCGCGCGGGGACAGCAGCGCGCAGAACGACGGATCGCCGTCGAAGGCCGGCAGGCAACTCCACACCACGCGCGCGTGGCGGTCGACCAGGGCGCCGAAGCTGCCGTTGCCGATGACGCCCATGTCCAGGTCTGCCCGAAGCATCGCTTCCTCCTTGTTGCAGGGGAGGTCCGCGCCTCCCGTCGTGGATTCGGTGGCGCGCCGGCGCTGCGGCGCCGGATTCATGCCGCGCCCGCGCGCAGCCAGTCGTGCATCGCGGCCACGTCGGCCAGGCGGTGGCGCGCGCGGCTGCCGCTGCGGTCGCCGACCAGGATTCCGTAGCCGCCCAGCCGCGTCGCCGCGGCGAAGCCATCCTCGTCGGTGAGGTCGTCGCCGACGAACACCGGCATGCGCCCGGCGAACGGCGCCATGCCCATCAGCGTGGTTACCGCCGAGCCCTTGTCGTGGCCGGCGGACACCAGCTCCACGACGTGGTTGCCCGGCTGCAGGCGCACGCCGGGCAGCAGCGGCAGCTGCGCGCGGGCGAAGGCCTCCACGGCCTGCGCCGCCGCCGGCGCGTTGCGCCAGTGCAGGGCCAGCGCCTGGCCCTTGGCTTCCACGCGCACGCCCGGGTGGGCATGGGCGAACCGCATCGCCTGCACGTGCAGGTCGTGCAGCCATTGCGCGGTTTCCGTCGTTCGCGGCGCCTGGTTGGCGGCGTGCCGCAGCTGCGTGCCATGCAGGCCGGCGGCCGGCAGGCGCAGCGGCGCGAACAACTGGTCCAGCTGGTCGAGCGGACGGCCGCTGACCAGCGCCAGCGCGCCGTGCAGGCGTTCGCCGATGCGGGCGATCCACTCGCGGACCTGCGGCGGCAGGCGGACATCCTCGGGTTGCGCGGCGAAACCGACCAGTGTGCCGTCCACGTCGAGGAACAACGCACTGCCGGGATCCAGCGCGGGGGGCGGGCTGGGGGACGCATTGAGCATGCGGCCACCATGCCATGCGCGGCGTGAGCGGAAAGTTACAGGAGGTGGATGCGGAGCAGACACCGCCTCCACGGACGCGCGGTCAACAGCAATGGATGCGAGGTCCGCGGCACGGGGAAAATCACTTCCCCGTACCCGCTTCCCCATCCCCCGCCCTCAGAACGCGTAGCGCACGCGCCCATACCAGTACGCGCCGTTGCTGCCGATCGGCGACAGCACGTCGTAGGGCAGGTTGCCGAAGTAGTGGATGTCCTCGTTGGAACGGTCCGGGTAGTTGTCGGTCAGGTTCTGCCCGCCCACGGCCACGCTCCACTTCGGTGTGATGCGGTATTCCACTTCCGCGTCCAGCTGCCATTCCGCGGCATAGGTCTGGGTCGGGATGTAGCCGCCGCCGAAATCGAACACGCGCCGCGCGCTGCCGTGGCGGCTCAGGCGGCTGCTCAGCGACCAGCGCTCGTCGGCCCAGCTGGCGGCCAGCTGCGCGCGGGTGCGCGGCGCGGCATCGGTCAGCGTATTGCTTTCCTCCACGCCGAACAGCACGTAATCCGGGTCCAGCGCCAGCAGCTGCGCCGGCGTGGCCAGCACGTTCTTCAGCTCGGTTTTCGCATAGCTCCAGGTGCCGGTCAGCAGCAGGTCGCCGCCGCCCAGCGTCTGCCGCCAGTTGGCGACGAACTCGGCGCCGCGGGTACGGGTGTCGGCGGCGTTGACGAAGTAGTGCGCGCTCTCCAGCCCGGCCACGCCGAAGCGCTGCTGCACGAAGTCGGTCAGCGCGTCGCCGGTGATGCTTTCCGACAGCGCGATGCGGTCGTCGATGTCGATCTGGAACAGGTCCAGCGACAGGTCCAGGTGGCTGCCGATCTGGCTGGTGAAGCCCAGGCTGTAGTTGACCGACTTCTCCGGCTTCAGGTCGGTGGCGCCCAGCGCGCGCGCGATGGGGTTGTTCACCGACAGCAGGCGGCCCTGCACCAGCTGGCCGCCGGCGGTGTAACCGGTGGAGGTGGATTCGAAACCGGTCTGGCTCAGCGACGGCGCGTGGAAGTTGTTGGAGATGGCGCCGCGCAGCGCGAACGCAGGCGCGAACGCGTAGCGCGCGCCGAGCTTGCCGGTCAGCTCGCCGCCGAAGTCCTGGTAATGCTCGTAGCGGGCGGCGACGTCGGTGGAGAACTTCTCGCCGAAGGTGGAGGACAGGCTGGTATAGGCGCTGAACACGTCGCGCGACAGATCGGCTTCGTCCTGCGGGGTCAGGCCGCCGCCGGCCTGCGAGCCGGTGGGACGGTCGGTCCAAGGGCCGGCGGCGTAGCTGGCCGGATCGCCGGCGCCGGTCTCGTAGCGTTCGCGGCGCGCTTCCACGCCGAAGCCGAGGCTGTGGCTGTCGTCGGCGCGCACGAAGATGCGGCCGACATCGAGGTTGGCCACGGTCTGGTCGAATGCGTAGTCGCCGGTCTTGAAGCGGGTCGGGCTGGCCGGGCCGAGCGAGGCGTTGAGCGAATCGCGCAGACGGTAGGTGAATTCGTTGCGGCCGTGGTCGAGGCTGGCGTCGTAGTTCCAGTCGCCCCACTGGCCGCGCGCGCCGGCGACCAGTTGCAGGTCCAGGTTCTCGCCCTCCGACACAGGGCGGTAACCGTGCGGGTAGAGCGCTTTCCAGTTGGCTACGCCGTCCGGGTAGCGGAAGTAGTTGGCGCCCTCGGTATCGCGCTGGTTGTAGGTGCCGAAGGCATAAGCCTTCGACGTGGCGCCGAACGGGATCTCGGCGTTGAACCAGGCGTTGAGGTCGCGGCTTTCGCCGTCGCCCAGCGAATAGTTGCGCTTGCCGGCCAAGGCCAGGTTGTCCGGCGTCTGCGCCTCCCACGGCGGGATCTGGTCGAAACCGGCGCGGTTGGTGGCCTCGCGGTTCTTCAGTTCCAGGCCCACGCGCAGGAAGCCGCCTTCCTCGCCCAGCGCGGTGCCGACCTTGGCGCTGAAGTAGCTGGTCTGGCCGTCGGTCAGGGTGCGGCCGATCGGCGCCAGGTCGGTGTGGTGCGCGCCGAAGCTGGCCTCGATGGCGCCGCCCTGCGGGGCGTCGTCGAGGATTACGTTGATCACGCCGGCCACCGCATCCGAGCCGTACAGCGCGCCGGCGCCGTCGCGCAGCACCTCGATGCGCTTGATCGCGCTGACCGGGATGGCGTTGAAGTCCACCGGCGTGGTGCCCTTGCCGATCTTGCTGTCGGTATTGACCAGCGCGCTGTTGTGGCGGCGCTTGCCGTTGACCAGCACCAGCACCTGGTCCGGCGACAGGCCGCGCAGCTGCGCCGCGCGCACGTGGTCGGCGCCGCCGGAGTTGGACTGGCGCGGGAAATTGAACGAGGGCAGCAGCGCCTGCAGCGCGCTGCCGAGTTCGCCATTGACCACGCCGGCCTTGCGGATGTCCTCGGCCGTGAGCACGTCCACCGGCGAGGTGGATTCGAGCACGGTGCGGTCGACGGCGCGGGTACCGGTGACGATCACCGTATCCAGCGTGGTGGCCTGGCCGGGGGCGTCCTGGGCGTGGGCGGGGCAGGACAGCGCCAGCGCTACGGCCAGACCGAGCGGAGCCGGGGAAATACGGGGCATGGGGGAACTCCGGGATGACGTGGGGAAAGGGTTCCGGATGTCTTGTTACATTCATCCGGATGGAGCGATATGTTATCTTCGCGTGATGCCGGCCCCGGGTGCAAGCCCTGCATGGCATCAGCTCATCCGCAAACGTGATATGCCGGTGCAGTGGCGAGGATGCCACCCTGCCTATCCCCGACCGAGGTCATCCATGAAGGTTTCCGCTCTCCTGTTCCCGCTGCTGCTGTGCCTGGGCGGTGTTGCCTGCGCCGCTTCTCCCGTGGCTGACCCGCCGGCGACCGCCGCGCTGCACGGCGACGCGGCGCGACCGGCGGAAGGCGCGCACTGGGTGCGCAGCGAACTGTATTTCGGCGTGGGACGGGAAGGCGGCGACTCCAGCCGCGAGCAGACCGACGCGATCAGCGAGACGCAGTGGCGCGCCTTCCTCGACAAGGAGGTGACGCCGCGTTTCCCCGACGGCCTGACCGTGTTCGATGCCTACGGCCAATGGCTGTTCCGCGGCGCGCCGCAGCCCGAGCGCCTGCGCACCAAGGTGCTGGTGGTGCTGCACGAGGACACGCCGCAGCGCCGCAACGACATCGAGGCGATCCGCCTGGCGTGGAAGCAGGCCACCCACCACCAGTCGGTGCTGTGGTCGCGGCAGGCGGTCGAGGTGTCGTTCTGAGCATCGCGTGAGCCGGGCTGGAGCGCGGCGCATGCGTTCCAGCCCGGCTTCATCCCTTTTCCTTCCGGTCTGCCCATGGCTCACATCCCCGCTTCCGCACGCCCACGCTGGTTCGTCGCCGGCGACCTCAACGGTTTCTTCGGCCTGGTGGTCGACAACCTGTCCATCCTCGGCTTCATCGCCATGGCGCTGGTGGGCATCTTCCAGTTCCCGGCCGAGGTGGTGTTCGGGCGCATGTTCCCCGGTACCGCCTTCGGCGTGCTGGTCGGCAACCTGCTGTACACGCTGATGGCGCGGCGGCTGGCCGTGCGCAGCGGCCGCGACGACGTCACCGCGATGCCGCTGGGGCTGGATGCGCCGACCAGCATCGGCATGGCGCTGCTGGTGCTGGGCCCGGCCTTCGCCGGTTTCCGGCAGCAGGGCATGGAGCCGCAGGCCGCGGCGATGGCCACCTGGCAGCTGGGCATGGCGGCGCTGGTGATCATGGGCGTGCTCAAGCTGGTGCTGTCCTTCTTCGGCGAGGCGGTGACCCGCGCGCTGCCGCGCGCCGCGCTGCTCGGCTCCATCGCCGGCATCGCGCTGGTGCTGATGGGCCTGCTGCCGCTGCTGGAAGCGCTGCGCTCGCCGGTGGCCGGTTTCGTCACCCTCGGCCTGCTGCTGTACGTACTGATCGCCAAGGGCCGGCTGCCGGTGCGCGCGCCGGGCGTGCTGGTGGCCTTCGTCGTCGGCACCGCGCTCTATTACGGGCTGGGGCTGGCCGGGCTGGGCGCGCCGGGTTTCGCGCTGCCGCAGTGGACGCCGCCGCAGGTGGTGCTGCCGCTGCCGACCCTGGGTTTCATCCACGGCCTGCCGGCGGCGATGGACTACCTGCCGCTGCTGCTGCCGTTCGGCCTGCTGATGGTGGTCGGCGGCATCAACGTGTCCGAAAGCGCGCGCGCGGCCGGCGACGACTACCGCACCCGCGACATCCTGCTGGTCGAGGCGGTGGCCACGCTGGTGGCCGGGCTCTGCGGCGGCGTCGCCCAGACCACGCCCTACATCGGCCAGCCGGCCTACAAGCACATGGGCGCGCGCAGCGGCTACACGCTGCTGACCGGCCTGTTCGTCGGCATCGGCGGCATGCTCGGGGTGATCTCCGGGCTGGTGCAGTGGCTGCCGCTGGCGGTGCTGGCGCCGATCATCGTGTACGTGGCCATCGACATCACCACCCAGGCGTTCGAGGCCACGCCGAAGCGGCACGCCGCGGCGATGGTGCTCGGCTTCCTGCCGTCGGTGGCCTACCTGCTGGCGATCAAGGCGCCGGGCTGGATCGCGCCGGAGCGGCTGGTGGAACTGACCACCACGTTGGATGGCCACGGCCTGCCGGAACTGGCGGTGATCTTCGCCCTCGGCAACGGCTTCATCATCACCGCGATGCTGTGGATCGCCACGGTGGTGGCGATGATCGAGCAGCAGCTGCGCCGCGCCTCGGTGCTGCTGCTGGTCGCCGCGCTGCTGACCCTGTTCGGCCTGATCCATTCGGTCGATCCGCACGGCGGCGTGTACCTGCCCTGGGCGCTGCAGGGGCTGCAGCGCAGCATCAGCTGGCAGTTCGCTGGCGCCTACGTGGCCCTGGCAGCGGTGCTGGGCGGGCTGTCGCTGCAACGGCCGCAGCGGACCGGCTGAACCGGCGCGGGGAACCCTCCGCGATCCCCCGGGTCACACCCGGGGTGATCGCAACGACAGAGGTGGTTCCCGATGCAGGACAGGAAAGCGGTATGGCCGTGGGCCGTGGCGGGCGTGCTGGTGCTGGGCGGCGCGGGGTGGTGGCTGTTCGGCGATGAGCTGCGCACGGCCGCGCCGGCCATGTCCCCGTTCGCCGCGGAAACGCCGGCCGGCGGCAGCCGCAGCGTGCCGGCCGCCGGCATGCCGGAGCAGGCGCCGGCTGCGGCGACGACCCCGGCCACGGCGCCGGCGCAGCATCCGCTGCCGCGCGATGCGTCCATCGACGCCGCGCTGCCTTCGCTCGAGGACAGCGACGCGCGCGTGCGCGAGGACCTTGGCACGTTTTTCCCCGGACCGGTGCTGGCGCTGCTGCTGCCGGACCATGTGATCCAGCGCCTGGTCGCGCACATCGACAATCTCACCCAACCCAGCGTGCCGGCCACCGCGCTGGCGCTGCGGCCGCTGCCCGGCGGCCTGCAGGTCGAAGGCGACGCCGCGTCCGGCATCACCTTCGCCGGCGCCAACGCCGAACGTTATGCGCCGTACGTGGCGGCCTTCACCGCCGCCGACGCCGATGCGCTGGCGGCCGCCTACATGCGCCTGTATCCGCTGGTGCAGCAGGCCTACCGCGAACTGGGCCATCCCGGCGGGCACTTCAACGACCGCCTGGTCGGGGTGATCGACCACCTGCTGCAGACGCCCGAGCCGGCGCAGCCGCCGGCGCTGGAGCGCGACGCGCGCGGCCGCTACCGTTTCGTCGATCCCGGCCTGCAGGCGCGCTCGATCGGGCAAAAGGCCCTGCTGCGGCTGGATGCGCAGCAGGCGCAGGCGGTGAAGCGGCAGCTGCGCGCGATCCGGCTGGCGGTAACGCGCGGCGGATCGGACTGATTGCGCCGGATCAAGGCACGGCCGCGCCGCCGGCGGATACTGCGCGGGCGGGGCGGCCAAGGCTGAACGGGCTCCCGGGCCGGGCTTGAATCACACCGCCGCAACCGCATCTGAACGAGTATCGCCGGCGGCGCCGGCCTCCAGATTCGGGATGACCACCATGCGGATGGACAAGCTCACCTCCAACTTCCAGAAGGCCCTGGCCGACGCGCAGTCGCTGGCCGTTGGGCGCGACCACAACATCATCGAGCCGGCGCACGTGCTGGCCGCGCTGCTCGACCAGGCCGGCGGCAGCAGCCGGCCGCTGCTGGCCCAGGCCGGCGTCAACGTGCCGCTGCTGCGCGAGCGCCTGGGCGAGGCCCTGGACGCGCTGCCCAAGGTCTCCGGCCAGGCCGGCAACCTGTCGATGGGCAACGACCTCAGCCGCCTGCTCAACGCCACCGACAAGCTGGCGCAGCAGCACAACGACCAGTTCATCGCCAGCGAGTGGTTCCTGCTGGCCGCCACCGACGACAGCGGCGCGGCCGGCATGGCGCTGCGCGCGGCCGGCGCCGACAGGAAGAAGCTGGAGGCCGCCATCGAAAAGCTGCGCGGCGGCGAGACCGTGCAGAGCGAGAACGCCGAGGAGCAGCGCCAGGCGCTGGAGAAGTACACCATCGACCTGACCGCGCGCGCCGAGAGCGGCAAGCTCGACCCGGTGATCGGCCGCGACGAGGAAATCCGCCGCACCATCCAGGTCCTGCAGCGCCGCACCAAGAACAACCCGGTGCTGATCGGCGAGCCTGGCGTGGGCAAGACCGCCATCGTCGAAGGGCTGGCCCAGCGCATCATCAACGACGAAGTGCCCGAGGGCCTGCGCGGCAAGCGCGTGCTGTCGCTGGACATGGGCGCGCTGATCGCCGGCGCCAAGTTCCGCGGCGAGTTCGAGGAACGGCTCAAGGGTGTGCTCAACGACCTGGCCAAGAACGAAGGCCAGATCATCCTGTTCATCGACGAGCTGCACACCATGGTCGGCGCCGGCAAGGCCGACGGCGCCATGGACGCGGGCAACATGCTCAAGCCCGCGCTGGCGCGCGGCGAACTGCACTGCATCGGCGCGACCACGCTGGACGAGTACCGCCAGTACATCGAGAAGGACGCCGCGTTGGAGCGCCGCTTCCAGAAGGTGTTCGTCGGCGAACCGAGCGTGGAGGACACCATCGCCATCCTGCGCGGGCTGAAGGAAAAGTACGCCGTGCACCACGGCGTGGAGATCACCGACCCGGCCATCGTCGCCGCGGCCACGCTGTCCAACCGCTACATCACCGACCGCCAGTTGCCGGACAAGGCCATCGACCTGATGGACGAAGCCGCCTCGCGCATCCGCATGGAGATCGATTCCAAGCCGGAGGAGCTGGATCGCCTCGAACGCCGCCTGATCCAGCTCAAGATCCAGCGCGAGATGCTGAAGAAGGAAAAGGACGAGGCCTCGCGCAAGCGCTTGGCCGACCTGGAAACCGACATCGACACGCTGGAACGCGAGTTCTCCGATCTCAACGAAATCTGGAAGTCGGAAAAGGCCGCGCTGCAGGGCACGACCAAGGTCAAGGAGCAGATCGAACAGGCGCGCCTCGAGCTGGAGGCCGCGCAGCGCCGCCAGGATTTCGCCCGCATGAGCGAGATCCAGTACGGCCTGCTGCCCAACCTGGAAAAGCAGCTGGCCGCCGCGCAGGAAGTCGAGCGCAAGGACTTCCGGCTGGTGCAGGACCGCGTGACCGACGAGGAAATCGCCGAGGTCGTCTCGCGCTGGACCGGTATTCCGGTCAGCAAGATGCTCGAGGGCGAGCGCGACAAGCTGCTGCGCATGGAAGAGGTGCTGCATGCGCGCGTGGTCGGCCAGGAAGAGGCGATCCGCGTGGTGTCCGACGCGGTGCGCCGTTCGCGCGCCGGCCTGTCCGACCCGAACCGCCCCAGCGGTTCGTTCCTGTTCCTCGGCCCGACCGGCGTGGGCAAGACCGAACTGACCAAGGCGCTGGCCGACTTCCTGTTCGACAGCCCCGACGCGATGGTGCGCATCGACATGAGCGAGTTCATGGAGAAGCACAGCGTCGCGCGCCTGATCGGCGCGCCCCCGGGCTATGTCGGCTACGAGGAAGGCGGCTACCTCACCGAGGCGGTGCGCCGCCGCCCGTACAGCGTGATCCTGCTGGACGAGGTGGAGAAGGCGCATCCGGACGTGTTCAACATCCTGCTGCAGGTGCTGGACGACGGCCGCCTGACCGACGGCCAGGGCCGCACCGTGGACTTCCGCAACACCGTCATCGTGATGACTTCGAACCTGGGCTCGCACCAGATCCAGGAATTGAGCGCGGACGATTCGCCGGAGGCCTACATGCAGATGAAGGCGGCGGTGATGGGTGTGGTGCAGGCGCACTTCCGCCCGGAGTTCATCAACCGCCTGGACGACATCGTCGTGTTCCACCCGCTGGACAAGCAGCAGATCCGGCAGATCGCGCGCATCCAGATGCGCGGGCTGGAGAAGCGGCTGGGCGAGCGCGGGCTGAAGCTGGAGGTGGCCGATTCGGCGTTCGACCTGCTGGGCAATGTCGGCTTCGATCCGGTGTACGGCGCGCGCCCGCTCAAGCGCGCGATCCAGCAGCAGCTGGAAAACCCGCTGGCGCAGAAGATCCTGGCCGGCGAGTTCGCCAGCGGCGACACCATCCACGTCGAAGCCGGCGGCGGCCAGCTGCGCTTCGCCAGGGGCTGATGCCGCAGGCGGGCACCCCCGCGCCGGGGTGCCCGCTCATGCACACGGGTTATCGGCTCATCGCCATCGGGCAGCAGTAACCGCTGCAACCAGCGGCCATGAGCGCTGTGGGCTCGGCTATGGTCTGGGGCCACTCCCCGCATCGAGCCCGCGATGTCCCAGCCGAACTGGAAGCCCGAAACCATTGCCGTGCACGGCGGCTATCGTCCCGACCCGACCACCCGCGCGGTGGCGGTGCCGATCTACCAGACGGTGGCCTATGCCTTCGACGATACCCAGCACGGCGCCGACCTCTTCGACCTGAAGGTGCAGGGCAACATCTACACCCGCATCATGAACCCGACCACCGACGTGCTGGAGCAGCGCATCGCCGCGCTGGAAGGCGGCATCGGCGCGCTGGCGCTGGCGTCGGGGCAGGCGGCGGTGACCTATGCGATCCAGACCATCGCCGAGGCCGGCGACAACATCTTGGCCTCCAGCGCGCTGTATGGCGGCACCTACAACCTGTTCGCGCACACGCTGCCGCAGTTCGGCATCCAGACCCGCTTCGCCGACTACCGCGACCCACAGGCCTTCGCGGCGCTGATCGACGAGCGCACCAAGGCGGTGTTCGTCGAATCCATCGGCAACCCGCGCGGCAACATCACCGACATCGAGGCCATCGCCGCGATCGCGCACGCGCACGGCGTGCCGGTGATCGTCGACAACACCGTGGCCACGCCCTACCTGCTGCGCCCGTTCGATTTCGGCGCCGACATCGTGGTGCATTCGCTGACCAAGTACCTGGGCGGGCATGGCACCAGCCTGGGCGGGGCGATCGTCGATTCCGGGCGTTTCCCGTGGGCCGAGCACAAACAGCGCTTCCCGCGCCTCAATACGCCGGACGTGAGTTACCACGGCGTGGTCTACACCGAGGCGCTGGGCCCGGCGGCGTACATCGGCCGCGCGCGCGTGGTGCCGCTGCGCAACACCGGCGCGGCGATCTCGCCGTTCAACGCCTTCCAGATCCTGCAGGGCATCGAGACCCTGGCGCTGCGCATGGACCGGATCAACAGCAATACGCTGGCGGTCGCAACCTACCTGCAACAGCACCCGAAGGTGGCGTGGGTGAACTACGCGGCGCTGCCCGACCATCCCGAGCATGCGCTGGTGCGCAAGTACCTGCGCGGGCAGGGCTCGGGCGTGCTGACCTTCGGCCTGCCCGGCGGCCGCGAGGCCGGCGCGCGTTTCCTCGACGCGCTGCAGCTGTTCACGCGGCTGGTGAACCTGGGCGATGCCAAGTCGCTGGCCACGCACCCGGCCTCGACCACCCATCGCCAGCTCGACGCCGCCGAACTGGAGAAGGCCGGGGTGACGCTGGATACGGTGCGGCTGTCGGTCGGCATCGAGCATATCGACGACCTGCTGGCCGACCTGGAACAGGCGCTGGCGCAGGCCTGAGATCCGGCGGTGCTCGCCCTCGCCTCGATCCGCTCCGCGCTCCGGCCAACGCCAAGTGGAAGGGCGCTCCAAGGCACGCGCCGCCAGTGGCGCGCTGGCAGGCCTTTTCGCCCCCAACGGAAGTGAGGCCAGCGTACTGACAGCCGCCGCGATCCAAGCCCCTCTCCCCGCGGGAGAGGGGTTGGGGAGAGGGGCGCCATGCGGTCCGCTTCACCACGCGATCGTGAAGCGCCGGCGCAGGTGCCGCGGCTGTTCCAGCTCATCGACCAGGGCCACCGCCAGATCGGCCGGGCTGATCGTGCCGGGGCCGTCGGCGGCCATCAGCGGCGTGTCGGTGCCGGTGCGGTAACGGCCGGTGCGCTCGACCGGGCCGCCGGCGTGGAAGGCGACCGGTGGGCTGAGGAAGGTCCAGTCCAGCGTCGATTCGCCCTTCAGGTCCTCCAGCGCGTCGCGCGCGGCGCGTGCGCCGTCGTGGAAGGCGGGCGGGAAGTCCGGCGTATCCACCAGCTGCACGCCGTCGGCGGTGTACAGGCTGCCGGCGCCGCCGACCACCAGGTAGCGCCTCACCCCGGCGGCCCTGGTGCCGGCGACGATCGCGCGCGAGCCCTGCAGGAAGTCGTGGTAGATGTCCGGGTTGCCCCAGCCGGCGTTGTAGGCGCTGAGCACCGCGTCGTGGCCGGCGACCGCGGCCTGCACTTGCGCGGCGTCCTGCACGTCGGTGCGGACCACGTGCAGGCCGTCGCGTGCGGCGAGTTTTTCCGGGTGGCGGGCCAGCGCGGTGACCGCGTGGCCGCGGGCGAGCAGTTCTTCGAGCAGGGCGCGGCCGACGAAGCCGGTGGCGCCGATCAGGGCGACGTTCATGGCGATTCCTCGCGTGGGATGGGATGGACGCCAGTGTCCTCCCGCCCCGTTGGCGGCGGCAGTCTCCGGGGGCCACAATCACCTTGAAGCCACGCTTCACGGTGCCGGCGGAAGGAGGGGGCGATGGAGAATCTCAGGCGCATGGCGCTGTTCGCGCAGGTGGTCCAGCACGGCTCGATGAGCGCGGCGGCGCGCGCGCTGGGCATGAGCACCTCGGCGGTCAGCCAGCAGCTGCGCGCGCTGGAGCGCGAGGCCGGTGTGGCGCTGTTGCACCGTTCGACCCGGCAGCTGTCCCTGACCGACGTGGGCAGTCGCTATTACGCCGCCTGCGCGCGGCTGCTGGATGCGGCGGGCGAGGCCGAGGCCGAGCTGTCGGCCGCGCGCCACGCACCCAGCGGCGAGCTGCGCCTGTCCGCGCCGCTGGGCATGGCCGACCACATCGGCCCGGCGCTGGGGCCGTGGCTGCGCGACAACCCGCAGCTGCGCCTGCACCTGCATTTCGAGGACGGCTGGACCGACCTGGTGCAGGCGCGCATCGACCTGGCGCTGCGCTTCGGCCGGCTGCCGGACAGCGACTGGATGGCGCAGCGCCTGGGCACCCTGCAGCGTTGGCCCTGCGCCGCGCCGGACTGGCTGCAGCGGCATGGCGCGCCGTCCGATCCGCTGCAGGTGGCGGCCGGCGACTGGCTGGGCCTGGCGCAGGTGCCGGGGCTGGCATGGCGGCACCGGGCGTCCGGGCAGGAACGGCAGGTGCCGGCGCACCCGCGCCTGGTCAGCCACAACCAGCCGGCGGTGCGCCAGCTGTGCGAGTCGGGACTGGGCGTGGCCGTGCTGACCTGCCTGGACGTGATGCCGCTGCTGGCCGACGGCCGCCTGCTGCGGCTGCTGCCCGAGTGGGACGTCCCGCCGCTGCCGGTGTGGGCGGTGACCCCGCACCGGCAGACCCAGCCGGCCAAGGTGCGCCAGGCCATCGAACGGCTGGGCGATTATCTGGCGCGCATCCCTGGCGCCGCCGATCCCGCGGCCTGAGCGGGACCGGCCAGGCGCGGGATCATGCCGGGGGCGTTCAGGCGCGCATCGTGCGGTACGGCGGCGTGGCCATCACCATTTCCGCCAGCGAATGCGCCAGTTCGCGTTCGGCCATCACCGTGCCGTCGGCACCGTGCTCGAGCAGGTGCTTCACCTCGGCGTCGCTGTGTGCGCGCGCCAGCAGGGTGAGGTCGGGATTGATGGCGCGCAGCTTGGCCAGCGCCTCGCCGGCTTCCAGCGGCTGCGGGATGGCGAGGATGGCGATCTTGGCGCGCTCCGGGTGCGCTTCGGCCAGCACCCTGTCGGCGGCGGCGCTGCCGCGGATGCCGGGGATGCCGGCGGCGTGCGCACGCTCGACGTGGTCGCGGTTGTCGTCGATCACCAGCACCGGCACGCCGCGGTCGCGCAGGACCTGCGCCAGAGTGCTGCCGACGCGGCCGTAGCCGATGACGATGGCGTGGTCGTGCAGGTCCAGCGACGGGCCGGGCGGGATGTCCGGCGTCTCCGGCACGGGCAGGGCTTCCTTGTGCCGCGCCTGCCAGCGGTCGAGCAGGCCGAACACCAGCGGGTTGAGCATGATCGACACCAGCGCGCCGGCCAGCACCAGCGACTGCCCGGTGGGCGGCAGGATCTTCAGCGCCACGCCGAGTCCGGCGATGATGAAGGCGAACTCGCCGATCTGCGCCAGCGACGCGGAAATGGTCAGCGCCGTGGCCTTGGAGTGGCCGAAGGCGCGCACGATGAAGAACGCCGCCGCCGACTTGCCGAACATGATGATCGCCACCGTCGCCAGCACCTGCCACGGGTGCTCGACCACGATCATCGGGTCGAACAGCATGCCCACCGAGACGAAGAACAGCACCGCGAACGCGTCGCGCAGCGGCAGCGAGTCGTGCGCGGCCTTGTGGCTCAGTTCCGACTCGTTGAGCATCATGCCGGCGAAGAACGCGCCCAGCGCGAACGACACGCCGAACAGCGCGGCCGCGCCGAACGCCACGCCCAGGGCGATGGCCAGCACCGACAGGGTGAACAGTTCGCGCGAACCGGTGCCGGCGATGCGTTCCAGGATCCACGGGATCACCCGGCGCCCGACCACCAGCATCACCGCCACGAACAGGCCCAGCTGCACGAAGGTCCAGCCGATGGAGGCCAGCACGCTGCCCACGCTGTGGTTCTGGCCCTGCGCCTCGGGGCCGAACACGCCGGCGATCACCGGCATCATCACCAGCGCCAGCACGCAGGCCAGGTCTTCCACGATCAGCCAGCCCACCGCGATCTTGCCGCGCGTGGTCTCCAGCAGGCGCCGTTCCTCCATCGCGCGCAGCAGCACCACGGTGGAGGCGGTGGCCAGCGAGAAACCGAAGATCACCCCGTGCAGTGCCGGCCAGCCCATCAGCGTGGCCACGCCCCAGCCGAGCACGGTGGCCACGGCGATCTGGCCGATGGCGCCGGGGATGGCGATGGCCTTCACCGCCATCAGGTCCTTGAGCGAGAAATGCAGGCCGACGCCGAACATCAGCAGCATCACGCCGATCTCGGCCAGCTGGTTGGCCAGCGCCTGGTCGGCGACGAAGCCCGGCGTGAACGGCCCGACCACCACCCCCGCGACCAGATAGCCCACCAGCGGCGACAGCCGCAGCCGGTTGGCCAGGGCGCCAAGCACGAAGGCCAGGCCCAGGCCGATGGCGATCATGTTGATCAGGGCGGTGTCATGGTGCATCGGAACTCGCAGGGCTGGGGGACAGGGCGATTCTACGGGTGCGCTCCGCGCAGACAACAAAACCCGGCGGCGATGCCGCGGCGAAGCGGGAAAAAAGAATGCCCCGGTTTCCCGGGGCATTCCTCCACACGTCCGGCGGGCTGGGCGCGGTTTACCACTTGTAGCCGATGCGCCCGTAGACATAGGCGCCGTTGAAACCGGCCGGGGAGTAGTTGCTGTACGGCATCTGGCCCCAGGCGTTGACGCCGGTGAAGGCCGGGTTGACCTTGTCCGGGTGCGAATCCAGCACGTTGTCCGCGCCCACGGTCAGCGTCCACTGCTCGCTCGGCTTGAAGCTGGCCGACACGTCCAGCACCCACTGCGGGTCGTAGCCCTGGTCCAGTGCCGGGTTGGTCTGGCGCACGGTGAACCTGCCGTAGCGGGTGGCGTTCAGGCCCAGCGTCCACTGGTCCGAGGTCCAGGTGCCGCCGAGGATCGCCTTGTCGCGCGGGAAGGCGTCTTCCAGGCGGCCGATCTCGTCGCGCGCCACCAGCGGCGTGGTCAGGCCCAGGCTGGTCAGCACGCCCGGCGAGGGCGCCAGCCGCTGCACTTCGGTCTTGTTGTAGCTGTAGCTGGCGGTCAGGTCCAGGGCGCTGGCGGCCAGCGGGATGTTGTAGCTGCCCACCACGTCCACGCCGCGGGTGCGGGTGTCGGCGGAATTGTTGAAATAGCGGAAGGCGGTGACGTTGTTGATGCCCAGCGAGTTCAGCAGGGCGTTGGTGGCCGCGTTGGTGTTGATGGTGGAGGACAGCAGGATGCGGTCGTCGATGTCGATCTGGAACGCATCGATGGTCAGGTACAGGCGCTCGGCCGGCTGCAGCACCAGGCCCAGGCTGTACGAGGTCGAGGTCTCCGCCTGCAGCGGCTTGGAACCCAGTGCCTGCGCCACGGCGCTGGTCGCCGGGAAGGTGCCCGACTCGACGAACTGGCCGTTGGTGTAGTTGCTGGTGATGACCTGGTAGCTCTGCTGGGCCAGCGACGGCGCGCGGAAGCCGTTGGACACGGTGGCGCGCAGCGCCACCTTGTCGGTAAACGCATAGCGGGCCGAAAGCTTGCCCGAGGTCTTGTCGCCGAAGTCGGAATAGTCTTCGTAGCGCACCGTGGCGCCGGCGGACAGCCGGTCGCTGAGGTCGGCTTCAAGGCCGGCGTAGAGCGCATAGTTGTGGCGGTCGGCGTGCACCGCGTTGATCGGGGTGAAGCCGCCGAAGCCCTGCGCGCCGCTGCCGAGATAGGAGTCGGGCTCGCCCGGCGACTGGTTCCATTTCTCCTGGCGGTATTCGCCGCCGAAGGACAGCGTGACCGGGTAGGCCAGGCCCCAGTCCAGCGCCTGCGAGAAGTCGGCGTTGACGATGTTGTGGGTGTACTCCAGCGCGCCGTCGTGGAAACTGGTCGGGCTGCTGGCGCCCAGCGCGTAGTTCATCGTATTGCGGGTGGCGAAGTCGATGCGGCTGTAGCCGTAGTTGTAGCTCACGTCCCAGTTGAAGCCGCCTTCGGTGCTGCCCTTCAGGCCGGCGACCAGCGAGCGGTCCTTCAGGTACTGGTTGATCTGCGGCACGAAGCCATCGGGATACAACAGCGAGGTGGCCGCGTTGTGGTTCTTCGAGCGGTAGAACGCGAACGAAGTGATGTCGCGGTTGCTGGCGATGGCGGTGGCATAGCCGTGCAGGTTGTCGCTGAAATCGAAACCGGCGTTGCCCGACACGGCGCGGGTATCCACTTCGGGGTCGCCGACCACGAAGGTCTTCTCGCCCACGCCCGGGTAGTTGCCGGTGTTCGGCGTCGGGTTGCCCGGCAGGCCGTAGGCGTTGAACGGACCGGCGCGGTTGGTGCGGTCCTGGTGGGTGAGCTGGCCGGCGAAATGCACCGTGCCGCGGCCGTCGGCGAAGCTGACGCCGGTGTCGCCGGAGAGCTGGTACTGCCTGCCGTCGCCGGCCGAGTACTGGCCCAGGTCCAGCGCCAGGCTGCCGCCGCTGCCGGCGCCCTTGAGCACGATGTTGACCACGCCGGCGATGGCGTCCGAGCCGTACTGGGCCGAGGCGCCGTCGCGCAGCACTTCCACGCGCTCGATCGCCGACACCGGGATGGTGTTCAGGTCCACCGCCGACGAGCCGCGGCCCATGCTGCCGTTGACGTTGAGCTGGCCGGACAGGTGCCGGCGCTTGCCGTTGACCAGGATCAGCACCTGGTCCGGCGACAGGCCGCGCAGCTGCGCCGGGCGCACGCCGCTGGTGCCGTCGGTCAGCGCCGGGCGCGGGAAGTTGAGCGAGGGCAGGGCGCGCGACAGCGCGGTGGCCAGCTCGGTGGAGCCGGTGGCCTGCAGGGCCTCCGGGGTGATGATGTCGATGGGCGACTGCGATTCGGCCACGGTGCGGTCGGCCACGCGGGTACCGGTGACGATCACGGTATCGAGCGTCTGCGCGCCGGACTGGGCGAAGGCGGGGGCAACCGGGAGGCCGAGGGCGATGGCGACGGCAACGGCGAGCGTACTGGACTTGCGGTTCATCAGATTGCAGCTCCGGTATGAATGGGCGGCACCGGCGGACAGGCAATGCCCGTCACGGAGGGGTGGTGCGGTGCGCCATCATGGATTAATGGAATTTTTACGAGGTGTCAAATGCCCATTGGCCTGCCTATATCGTTGCTTTTGAAAGCATTTCGACCGGCATGCGCGGTGCGGGCGTGGGTTGGGGGAGGGCGTCCCGGGACGGAATCCGTGCGCGGGAAGGCGTGAGTCAAGTATTCGTTAACGCTAGAATCGCGTCGCAGGAATGTTGCTTGTGTGCACATTCCTTTTCGTTATAACGGACCCCCTGATGATTTCCCTTCGTAATTTCGCCCTGCGCCGGGGCGAGCGCCTGCTGTTGTCCAACGTCGACCTCACCCTGCATGCCGGCTACCGCGTGGGCGTGGTGGGGCGCAACGGCGCCGGCAAGTCCAGCCTGTTCGCGGCGGTGCGCGGCGAGCTGGAAGCAGACAAGGGGGACGTGTCGCTGCCGGGCAGGATCCGCATCGCCGACGTGGCCCAGGAAACCCCGGCGCTGCCGGACCGCGCCATCGACTTCGTGCTCGGCGGCGACGACGTGGTGGCCGCGGTGCTGGCCGAGGAGGCCGCCGCGACCGCGCGCGAGGACTGGGAAGCGGTGGCCGAGGCGCATACGCGCATGGCCGAGATGGGCGCCTACGACGCCGAGGCGCGCGCCGGCAAGCTGCTGCACGGCCTGGGCTTCCCGGCCGAGACCCACGGCCGCCCGGTGGCGGCGTTCTCCGGCGGCTGGCGCGCGCGCCTGAACCTGGCCCGTGCGCTGATGATGCCCAGCGACCTGCTGCTGCTCGACGAACCGACCAACCACCTGGACCTGGACGCGGTGTACTGGCTGGAACAGTGGCTGCTCAAGTACCCGGGCACGCTGCTGCTGATCTCGCACGACCGCGAGTTCCTCGACAACGTCGCCACCCACACCCTGCACCTGCACGGCGGCACCGCGCGGCTGTACACCGGCGGCTACACCGATTTCGAGCGCCAGCGCGCCGAGCACCTGCGCCAGCAGCAGATCGCGCACGAGAAGGAACAGGCCGAGCGCGCCCACCTGCAGAGCTTCATCGACCGCTTCAAGGCGCAGGCCAGCAAGGCCACCCAGGCCCAGAGCCGCATGAAGCGCCTGGCCAAGATGGCCGGCACCGAAGCGGTGCGCGCCGAGCGCGAGTTCCGCATCGAGTTCTCCGAGCCGGCCAAGCTGCCGTTCTCGCTGATCCGCCTCAATCACGTCGATTGCGGCTATCCCGCAGAGCCCCTCTCCCACCGGGAGAGGGGTTGGGGTGAGGGTACGGGGCGAAGCCCGCGGGGCGATCAAGCGCACGAGGCTTCGCCCGAACCCTCATCCGGCGCTGCGCGCCACCTTCTCCCGGAGGGAGAAGGGAAGAGCACGGTGATCCTGAAGGATGTCGGCTTCGGCCTGGAGGCGGGCCAGCGCGTCGGCCTGCTCGGCCCGAACGGCGCCGGCAAGACCACCCTGGTCAAGACCCTGGTGGGCGACCTGCCGCCGCTGGCCGGCGAGCGCAGCGCGCACCCGGACATGAAGATCGGCTACTTCGCCCAGCACACGGTGGAATCGCTGCGCGAGGGCGCCACGCCGATGGACCACTTCCGCGAGATCGACCCGGACGGGGTCAACCAGAGCTTCCGCGACTTCCTCGGCAAGTGGAATTTCCCCGGCGACCGCGCCTTCGAACCGGTGGACGGTTTTTCCGGCGGCGAGCGCGCGCGCCTGGCGCTGGCGCTGATCGCCTGGCAGCAGCCCAACGTGCTGCTGCTCGACGAGCCGACCAACCACCTGGACCTGGAAATGCGCGAGGCGCTGGCTGAGGCCCTGAGCGTGTTCGAAGGCGCCATCGTCATGGTCTCGCACGACCGCCACCTGATCGGCCTGGTCTGCGACACCTTCTGGCGCGTGGCCGACGGCGTGGTCGAGCCGTTCGCCGGCGACCTGGACGAATACGCCGCGTGGCTGCGCACCCGCGCCAGCGCGCAGGGTGCGCGCAGCAAGGCCGATCGCGTGGAGAAGGTGGAGACGCCCGCGCCGGCGCAGGCAGCCGCCCCGGCCCGGTCGGCTGCGGCGAAGAAGCCGGTCAACCCGCACAAACTGGAAGCGGCGGAGAAGAAGGTCGAGCAGCTGGGTGCGGCGCTGGCGGACATCGATCGCCAGCTGGCCGACCCGGCCAACTACGCCGACGCGGCGAAGATGGGCAAGCTCGGGGGCGAACGCGAGGTGTTGGCGCAGCAGCTCGAACAAGCCGAGGCCGCGTGGATGGAACTGCTGGGCGACTGACGCGGCAGGTGCGGGCTGGGCCGCGACGCCGAGAGCGCTGGAGTAAAGGCATTCCCGGCAACTGCAACAGCCAAAGCCGACCCCTCCCCAAACCCTCCCCTTGGCTGCGCCAAAGGGAGGGGCAAGAGCAGGCTTGGCGGCGCGCTGCCAGATCGCATGAACCGCCCCCTCCCTTTGGCGCAGCCAAGGGGAGGGCTGGGGAGGGGTAGCGTCTGCTCCTGTTCCCTGCTTCCTGCCTTTGCTCCCGCCACGCCGCCCAAGGCCAGCCACCGGCCTAACCTCCTTCCTGCCCCAACAACCACAACCGGAACCGCTTCATCGCCTCCCGCTCCTCGCGCGAGCGCAGCCGCGTCAACCAATAACGCCCGAGCGCCAGTGTCTGCGCGAACGGTTGCACCAGACGCCCCTCGGCCAGTTCCTGCTCGAACATGCGCAGCGGCAGCAAGGCCACGCCGGTCCCTGCCGCGGCCGCGCTGGCCAGGGTCAGCGAAGAGTCGAACATCGGCCCGCGGGCTTCCACGCCACTGACACCGGCCGCCTGCAACCAGCGCGGCCACTCATCGCCGCGGTACGAACGCAGCAACGGTACGTTGGCCAGGTCGCGCGCACGCTTGAGCCGGCGTGCCAGCGCCGGGGCGCAGGCCGGTGCGAACGGGGCATCGACGATGGCCGTGCAGTCCTGGCCCTGCCAGTCGCCGTCGCCGAAGCGGATCGCGAAATCCAGGCCTTCGCCAGCCAGATCGATGCGGTTGTTGTGGGTCTGCAGGCGCAGCTCGATGTCCGGGTGGGAGGCCTCGAAATCGCCCAGCCGCGGCAGCAGCCAGCCGGTGGCGAAGGTGCCGACCACGCCCACCGTCAGCACCTCGCGGAAGCGGCCGCCGGTGTAGCGGTCCAGGGCGATGGCGATGCGGTCGAAGGCGTCGGTGAGCACCGGCTGCAGCGCCGCGCCCTCGTCGGTAAGCGCCACCCCGCGCGGCAGGCGGTGGAACAGCGTCACCTGAAGGCGCTCTTCCAGCGTGCGGATCTGGTGGCTCAGCGCGGCCTGGCTGACGCACAGCTCAAGCGCCGCGCGGGTGAAGTTGAGGTGGCGCGCGGCCGCCTCGAAGGCGCGCAGGGCGTTGAGCGGGAGCTGGGGACGGATCATGCCTGAGCCATGACGACAGGTGATGGGTGGCCCCATTATTCCTGCACGGCATGCCGGAAGAGTGGGCTTTGCTGCCAATAAATCTAATGGCTTCCGATGGTTTTTCGTGCTGGTGGAAAGTGGCCGCGGCTTCCAATAATCGCCGCCACCCGATGCCCAAGGAGAGCTTCCGCATGATCGCCCGTCGCCAGTTCCTCGTTTTCGGTGGCGCCGCCCTTGCCGGCGTCGTCGCCGTGCCCGCGCTGGCCCACGCGGCCGCCACGGCGGCTCCCGTCCCCGCGGCCGGCGATTTCGCCGCGCTGGAGGCCGGAAGCGGCGGCCGGCTGGGCGTGTGCCTGTGGAACCCGGCCAGCGGCACCCGCTTCGGTCACCGCATGGACGAGCGTTTCCCGATGTGCAGCACCTTCAAGTTCCTGCTCGCCGCCGCGGTGCTGCACCGCGCCGGGCAGGGCCGGCTGTCGCTGGACCGGCGCGTGCCGGTGCGGGATGCGGACCTGCTCGACCACTCGCCGGTCACCGCGCGCCATGCCGGCAAGGACCTGACGGTGCGCGACCTGTGCCGGGCGACCATGACCACCAGCGACAACGCCGCGGCCAACCTGCTGCTGCCGCTGGTCGACGAACCGGCCGGGCTGACCGCCTTCCTGCGCGCCCAGGGCGATGCGGTCACCGTCACCGCGCGCTACGAACCGGACGCCAACCGCTTCGCGCCGGACGACCCGCGCGACACCACCAGCCCGGCGGCGATGGCCGGCAACCTGCAGCGCTTCGTGCTCGGCGATGCGCTGGACGAAGCCTCGCGGCGGCAGCTGGCCGACTGGCTGATCGACAACGGGACCGGCGACGCGCGGCTGCGCGCGGGCCTGCCCGAGGGCTGGCGGGTGGGCGACAAGACCGGCAGCAACGGCCGCGACACCACCAACGACATCGCCGTGCTGTGGCCGGAGCGCGGCGGCTCGCCCTGGGTGCTGGCCAGCTACCTGCAGGGCGCCGCGCTGGACGACGCCGGCCGCAACGCGGTCCTGCGCCGGGTCGGCGAACTGGCCGCCGCGCACCTGGGCTGAGCCGCCGCGGGGGCCATGCCGCGACCGGCCACGGCCCGCGTCCGGCCCATGCTCCCGACGGTACGCGGACAGCAGGCGCGCGTGTACCCTGTGCGCCCTGTCGGAACGGAAACCGGGCGCATGAGCCGCGAACTGGTCTACCTGTCGTTGATCTTCGCGCTGCTGGTGATCCCGCGCGCGCTGCAGCGCTTCTGCGTGCCGGCGCCGCTGACCTGCCTGGCGTTCGGCATCGGCGCGATGCTGTGGCTGGGCGACGGCGCGCACGACCCGGTGGTGACGCTGCTGGCCACGCTGGGCATTTCCTCCCTGTTCCTGTTCGCCGGGCTCGAAGTGGACCTGCAGGACCTGCGGCGCGGCATGTGGCCGCTGCTGGTGCACCTGCTGATCCGCAGCCTGACCCTGGCCGGCGTGGCCTGGCTGGGCTGGCGCTACGGCGGCCTGCAGTGGCAGGCCGCGGGGCTGCTGGCGCTGGCGCTGCTCACCCCGTCGACCGGCTTCATCATGGATTCGCTCGCGCGGCTGGGCCTGGACGAGGCCGAACGGTTCTGGGTGAGCAGCAAGGCCATCGCCGGCGAGCTGCTGGCGCTGGCGGCGCTGTTCGTGGTGCTGCAGGCCGGCGATCCGGCGCACATGGCGCTGTCCAGCCTGGCGCTGCTGGCGATGATGGTGGGCCTGCCGCTGCTGTTCGTCGGCCTCGGCCGCTGGGTGGCGCCGCATGCGCCGGGCTCGGAGTTCTCGCTGCTGGTGATGGTCGGCCTGCTCGCGGCCTACATCACCTATTCGCTGGGCGTGTACTACCTGGTGGGCGCCTTCATCGCCGGCCTGGTCGCGCGCCTGCTGCAGCAGCGCATGCCGCTGCTGGCCTCGCACGAGAACCTGCACGCGCTGCGCCTGTTCGCCTCGTTCTTCGTGCCGTTCTACTTCTTCAACGCCGGCACCCATGTGCCCGGCGACGCGCTCAGCTTCGAGGCGCTGGGGCTGGGGCTGGTGATCACCCTGGTGGTGCTGCCGCTGCGCGTGGCGGTGGTCTGGCTGCAGCGGCGGGTGCTGTTCGGCGAGAGCTTCCAGTCCAGCCTGCGGGTGTCGCTGGCGCTGTCGCCGACCCTGATCTTCACCCTGGTGCTGGCCGGCATCATGCGCGAACGCTTCGACGCGCCGGCGGTGCTGTACGGCGCGCTGCTGCTGTATGCGGCCTTGAACACGCTGCTGCCGTCGCTGCTGCTGCGCGCGCCGCTGAGCGTGGACCCGCTGCGCGGCGAGGCCGCGCAGGAAGCGGCGGTGGCGCAGGAAACGGCCACGGTGCCGGCGCCGGACGCTTCGCCCGCGATCGACGCCGCCAGGCCGCCGTCCGGCTAGGCCGCGCGGAGGCGGCTATCATCCCGGCCCGTGGCGCCGCCCGCCCTGCGGCGCACCGACAACGGGGCAGGTGGTGGACAGCGACAACTGGCAGCGCGTGCGCGAACTCTTCGATGCGGTCTGCGACCTGCATCCCTCGCAGTGGCGGACCGAACTGGCGCGGCTGAGCGCCGATCCGCAGGTCGTGGCCGAGACCCTGGAGCTGCTGCAGGCGCAGACCGCCGACCTGTCGCGCGCGCAGCCGCCGCTGCGGGAACTGCTCGACGCCGGCGTGCGCGCCGAACTGGCCGAGGGCGAGCGGCTGGGGCCCTGGCGGCTGTGCGAACGCCTGGCCAGCGGCGGCATGGGCGTGGTGTTCCGCGCCGAACGCGCCGACGGGCTGTACGCGCAGGAGGTGGCGATCAAGGTCCTGCACGCCGCGCCCGACCCGCGCATCGCCGAACGGCTGGCCGCCGAACGGCGCATCCTCGCCGGCCTGCAGCATCCGAACATCGCGCGCCTCTACGACGGCGGCACCACCGCCGGCGGCCAGCCCTACCTGGTGATGGAATACGTGCACGGCGCGGCGCTGGACGCGTACTGCCGGCAGCGGCAGCTGGACCTGCGCCAGCGGCTGGCGCTGTTCCTGGAGGTGTGCGCGGCGGTGCAGGCCGCGCATGCGCGGCTGGTGCTGCATTGCGACCTCAAGCCGGCCAACATCCTGGTGCGCGCCGACGGCGGGCCGGTGCTGCTGGATTTCGGCATCGCGCGGCTGATCGGGAACGACGGCAGCCAGGGGCGCGTGCAGTTCTTCACTCCCGGCTACGCCGCCCCGGAACTGCACGCCGGCGAACCGGCCGGCATGGCGAGCGACGTCTACAGCCTGGGCGTGGTCCTGGCCGGCCTGCTGTGCGCGCAGGATGCCTCGCGCGGGCTGGCCACGGGGCGGGCGCCGGTGGCGCCCAGCCAGTTGGCGGACGCGCGCTGCGCCTGGCGCGGCGCATTGCGCGGCGACCTCGATGCGATCGCGATGCGGGCGGTGGCCGCGTCCGCACAGGAGCGCTATGCCTCGGTCGAGGCGCTGGCGGCCGACGTGCGCCGCTACCTGCAGCACCGGCCGGTAGCGGCGCGGGGCGGCGGCGGTTTCTATCGCGGCGGGCGCTGGCTGCGGCGCAACTGGAAGGGCGCCGCCGCGCTGGCCGGCGTCGCGCTGCTGGCCGGCGTTTTCGTCTGGCGGCTGGCCGACGCCCGCGCCGAGGCCGAGCGGCAGGCGCAGGTGGCCGAACAGGTGAGCGCGTTCCTGGTGTCGATGTTCGAGGCGGCCGACCCGCGCGAGAAGGGCGCGCGCGCTGGCGTGGACATCACCGCACGCGAAGTGCTCGACCGCGCCGCGGCGCGGGTGGACGCCGGGCTGGCGGCCTCGCCCGAGGTGCAGGCCCGGCTCAAGGGCGTGATCGGGCTGGCCTACCGCAACATGGGCGACCTGGTGCGCGCCAACCCGATGATGCGCGCCTCGGCCGAAGCGCTGGCCGAGCGCGGCGGCGCAAGGAACATCGACGAGGCCGCGCGCCAGTTCAACCTGCTGGCCGGCAGCCACGCCAACAACCGCGACGGGCGCGAGGGCGAGGCGCTGGCGCGGCGCGCGCTGGCGCTGCTGGGCGAGCAGCCGGCCGACAGCTTCCGCGTCGCCCAGTCCTACAACTCGCTGGGCCTGTCGCTGCTGTCCGAGCAGCGCTATGGCGAGGCGGAGCTGGCCTTCCGGCAGGCATTGCAGCGGCACGAGCTGGCGCGGCGCGACCAGTTCATCGGCGTGACCCTGGACAACCTGGGCATGATGTACCGGCGCAAGGGCGACCTGGCGGCCGCCGCGGCGATGTTCGAGCGCTCCACGCCGATCTTCCTGCGCCTGTTCGGGGAGATGTCCTTCGACTACTGGTCCAGCCACAGCGAGCGCAGCCTGGTGCTGCTCGACCAGGGGCGGCTGGACGACGCCATCGCCGCGTTCGAGGCCAACCTGGCGCGCGCGCCGCGCATCTTCGGCGAGCGCAGCGTGTACTACATCAGCGAGAACAACCGCCTGGCCGGCGCGCTGATCCGCCGCGGCGACTACCTGCGGGCCGACGGACACGTGCGCACCGCGCTGCGCCTGTCCGCCGCGGTGATGGGCCAGGACAGCTTCAACTACTCGGCGATGCTGGAGACGGCGGCGCAGCTGGCCGAGGCCCGCGACGACCTGCCCGCCGCCGAGGCCGCCTGGCGCAGGGCGCTGGCGGTGCGCCGCGCGGCGATCGGCGGCGACCACCCCGATACGCTGGACCTGGAACTGCAGCTGGGGCTGTTCCTCGCCCGCCAGGGCCGCGCCGAAGGCGACGCGCTGGTGCGGCGCGCCCGCCAGCTGTGGTTGCCGCGCATTCCGGCCACCAGCGCCAACGGGCTGCGCCTGCGCCAGGGATGGGCCGAGTGGCTGCTGTGGACGGGCCGGATCGCCGAAGCCGACGCCGCGCTGGCGGCGCTGCGTGGCGACGCCGCGGCGGCCGGTCCCGAGACGGCGCTGCGCCAGCAGGCGCTGCAGGCGATGCTGCTGCAGCGCCGTGACGAGGATGATGCGGCGGTCGCGGCGTGGCGCGCGGTGGTGGCCGCCAGCACGCGCCTGCTCGGCGCGTCCTCGGCGCGGACGGCGCGCTCGCGCGTCGCGCTGGCCGATGCCCTGGTCGCCGCCGGCCAGCGCGGCGACGGCGAAACCGCGCGGGCGTTGCCGGTGCTCCGCGCGCAGCTGGCGGCCGACAGCCCGCTGCTGCGGCGCCTGGCGCAATCGCGGCAGTGAGCCCGGGCGGCTTGTCGCCGGCGGAGGCAACGGCTAGGGTCGGGGGCATGAAACGTTCCGTGCTCGCAGGTCTCCTGCCGTTGTTCCTCGTTCCGGTGGCGTCGATGGCGGCGCCGGTTCCCCGCGCTGCCGACGATGCCGGCGCCGCCGCCTTCCTGGCCGCGCTGGCGCAGCACTGCGGCCAGGCCTTCGCCGGCCGCGTGGTCGCCAACCGCCCGGCCAGCGACGCGCCCGATCCGTTCGAGGGCAAGGCGCTGGTGATGCACGTGCGCGGATGCGACGCACCGGAGCAGGAGCTGCGCGTGCCGTTCCATGTCGGCGAGGACCGTTCGCGGACCTGGGTGCTGACCCGCGTCGGCGAGCGCCTGCGCCTGAAGCACGACCACCGCCACGCCGACGGCACGGCGGACGCGGTCACGCTCTACGGCGGCGACACCCGCGACGCCGGCACCGCGCTGCGCCAGGAATTCCCGGTGGACGCCGAGTCCGTGGCGATGTTCGGGCGCGAAGGCCTGGCCGGCTCGGTGCGCAATACCTGGGCGATGGAAGTGGAGCCGGGCAGGCGTTTCCTCTACGAACTGTCGCGTCCGGACGGCCGCCTGTTCCAGGTCGAGTTCGATCTGTCGCGACCGGTGGACACGCCGCCGCCGCCGTGGGGCGCCACGCTGCCGGCCACGGAAAAGGGCGCCTGACGGCGCCCTTGGATTCCCTTGGGAGGCTGGCGTCAGCGGGCGCCGAAGCGCGCGCGGCACCCGCCGTTCACCCACAGGCTGTTGCCGTTGTAGCCCCAGTTGCGGCCTTCCACGCACTGCGTCCTGGACAGCTGCTGGATCAGCACCGGACGGCCCTGGCGGCGTTCCCAGGCGCATGAACGCATGCGGTTGTCCTCGCTGCTGCACTCGATGCTGTAGTTGGAACCGCCCCAGTTGCCGCCGTTGCCGCCGCCCCAGCCGCCGCCGCGGCCCTCGGCGAATTCCGCGCGGCAACCGTCGCTGACCCACACCGCGCCGTTGCTGCTGCCCCAGCTGCGGCCCTCGACGCACTGCGACTTGGACAGCTGCCGCACCAGGGTGGCGCGCCGCCAGTCGGTGCGGCACACGCGCTGGCGGTTGTCGTTGCTCTCGCAGCGGATGGTCTGGCCGTCGCCGCCATTCCAGCCGCCGCCGCCCCAGCCGCCGCGGCCCTCGGCGAACTCCGCGCGGCAGCCGTTGTTGACCCACACCGAACCGTTGTTGCTGCCCCAGTTGCGGCCTTCGATGCACTGGGTCTTGGACAACTGCCGGACCAGGGTGGCGCCGCGCCAGCCGGTGTTGCAAACGCGCTGGCGGTTGTCGTTGCTTTCGCAGCGGAGGGTGCCGCCGTTGTTGCCGCCCCAGTTGCCGCCGCCGTCGTTCCAGCCGCCGCCGCGGCCGGGGCCGAAGTCGGCGCGGCAGCCGTTGCTGACCCAGACCGCGCCATCGCGGCTGCCCCAGTTCTGGCCTTCCACGCAGCGGGTGTTGGAGAGCTGGCGCACGACGATGGCATCGCGCCAGCCAGTATTGCAGACCTGCTGGCGGTTGTTGACGCTTTCGCAGCGCACCGCGGCCACCGTGCCCGGACCGTTGCCGTAGGCCGGCTGTGCGGCGGCATCGGTGGCGAGGAAGGCGCCCGGCAGGAGGGCGGTCAGTCCGGCGAGCAGCAGCGTGCGGTTCATGGCGGCATCCCTGTTCAGGTTTGGATGGGGCGAACTATAGGGAGAGTCCGGCTTAAGCGGGCGTGACTGCCGGTCGGATTTGCCCCGTTCGCCGGGCGGCCGCAGAATAGCCGGCTCGCCGGCGTCCTCCCGTGCCGGTATTGCCCCTGCGGAGCCCCTCCATGCGTACCCACTTCTGCGGCCTGGTCGACGAGACCCTGATCGGCCAAACCGTGACCCTTGCCGGCTGGACCGACGTCGCCCGCAACCAGGGCGGCGTCTGCTTCATCGATCTGCGCGATCATGAAGGCATCGTGCAGGTGACGGTGGAGATCGACAACGCCGAGGTGTTCGCCGTGGCCGCGTCGCTGGGCTACGAGGACGTGCTGCAGGTCGAAGGCGTGGTGCGCGCGCGCCATGCGGTCAACGACAAGATGCGCACCGGCAAGGTGGAAGTGATCGCCAGCCGCATCGCCGTGCTCAACAAGGCCGCGCCGCTGCCGTTCCACGCCCATGAGAACCCGGGCGAAGACACCCGCCTGAAGTACCGTTACCTGGACCTGCGCCGCCCGGAAATGCAGCGCATGCAGCGCACCCGCATCAAGCTGGTGCAGGCGCTGCGCCGCCACCTGGACGCGCGCGGCTTCCAGGACATCGAAACCCCGATCCTGACCAAGGCCACCCCGGAAGGCGCGCGCGACTTCCTGGTACCGGCGCGCATGCACCCGGGCGAGTTCTACGCGCTGCCGCAGAGCCCGCAGCTGTTCAAGCAGATCCTGATGGTGGCCGGCTTCGACCGCTACTACCAGATCGCGCGTTGCTTCCGCGACGAGGCCCTGCGCGCCGACCGCCAGCTGGAATTCACCCAGCTGGACATGGAGTTCGCCTTCGTGCGCGAGCGCGACGTGCAGGATTTCGTCGAGGACATGATCCGTTCGATCTTCAGGGAAGTGGTGGACGTCGAACTCGACGCGCAGTTCCCGCGCATGACCTGGGCCGAGGCGATGCGCCGCTACGGTTCGGACAAGCCGGACCTGCGCATCGCGCTGGAGCTGGTGGACGTGGCCGCGCTGGTCAAGGACAGCGAGTTCGCCGTGTTCACCGGCCCGGCCAATGATCCGGAAGGCCGCGTCGCCGCGCTGCGTATCCCGGGCGGCGCGGCGCTGAGCCGCAAGCAGATCGACGAGTACGCCGCGCACGCCGCCAAGTACGGCGCCAAGGGCCTGGCCTACATCAAGATCGACGAGGCCGGCGCGGTCAGCTCGCCGATCCAGAAGTTCTTCGGCGAGGAATCCTTCGCCGCGCTGGTCAGGCACGTCGGCGCCGGCAATGGCGACATCGTGTTCTTCGGCGCGGGCGGCTACAACAAGGTCTCCGACTTCATGGGCGCGTTGCGCCTGAAGGCCGGCAGGGACTTCGGCCTGGTTGCCGAGGGCTGGCGCCCGCTGTGGGTCACCGACTTCCCGATGTTCGAATGGGACGAGGAGGAGCAGCGCTACGTGGCCCTGCACCATCCCTTCACCGCGCCGGCCGTCGACGACGTGGCCGACCTGCGCGCCAATGCCCGGACCGCGGTGTCGCGTGGCTACGACATGGTGCTCAACGGCAACGAGATCGGCGGCGGCTCGATCCGCATCCATCGCCCGGAAATGCAGAGCGCGGTGTTCGAGCTGCTCGGCATCGGCGCCGAGGAAGCGCGCGCCAAGTTCGGCTTCCTGCTGGACGCGCTGAACTACGGCGCGCCGCCGCACGGCGGCATCGCCTTCGGCATCGACCGCATCGCCGCGCTGATGGCCGGCACCGAATCGATCCGCGACGTGATCCCGTTCCCGAAGACCACCGGCGCGCAGTGCCTGATGACCGACGCGCCGTCGCCGATCGCCGACGCGCAGCTGGCCGAAGTGCACGTGCGGGTCCGGGAAAGCCAGAAAAGCGAGAAGTGAGTGGAGAGGAGTGAGAAGTGAGAGGCGGCAACAGCCGTGCTTGCTTCCCGCTCCTCGCTCTTTCTCACTCCTCACTTCTCCTCGCTCACTCCTCGCTCCATGCCCATCCGCCGCGCCACCCCCGACGATGCCGCAACGCTGTGCGCGCTGGCCGAACGTACCTTCGTGGAGACCTTCGGCCACCTGTACCCGCCGCAGGACCTGGCCGATTACCTGGCCGGCGCCTATCCGGTGGACCTGCAGCGCCAGCAGCTGGCATCGGGCGATTACGCGGCCTGGTTGCTGGAAGTGGACGGGCAGGCGGTGGGTTTCGCCTTCGCCGGCCCCTGCGGCCTGCCGCATGCCGACGTACGGCCCGGCGACGGCGAACTGAAGCGCCTCTACGTGCTGCGCAGCCACCAGAGCGGTGGCTGGGGCGGCCAGCTGTTCGCGCAGGCCGAACAGTGGCTGCTGGAGGCCGGCCTGCGCACGCTGTGGATCGGCGTCTGGTCGGAGAACCTGGGCGCGCAGCGCTTCTACGCGCGGCACGGCTTCGACAAGGCCGGCGAGTACGAATTCGCGGTCGGCCGCACGCGCGACCGCGAGTTCATCCTGCGCCGTCCGGCACGGCACGACTGAACATGCGTCCGCGGCGGGGCCGGGAAGCCGGCGCCCGCAGCGCGCGGGCGCATCGGCTCAGGGCGCGTTGCCGAGCACGTGCGAGCCATCGGCGGTGTGGTGCTCGGGGATGCCGTAGACCTCGCCCAGCGCCTGGATGAAACCTTCGACGTCCTCGCCGCGGAACACGCCGCTGACGCGGTAGGAGGCCAGTCCCGGATCGGCCAGCAGCACCGGCTTGAAGCTGTAGCGGCCGAACTCGGCCACCGCTTCCGGCAGCGGCGTGTCGTTGAAGACCAGCCGCCCGGACAGCCAGCCCGGCGCCGAGCCCGCGGCCACCGCCGCGTCGGTCACCTGCATGCGCTGGTCGGCCATGCGTGCGCGCTGTCCCGGAACCAGCACGCCCAGGCGTGCGGCCGGACGCGCGGCATCGGCGCTGCCCTGCAGTTCCACGCTGCCTTCATACAGGGTCACGTCGGCGGCGTTGCCGAGCCGCGACACTTCGAACCGGGTACCCAGCGCGCGCACGCTGCCGGCGCTGGTCTGGACCAGGAACGGGCGCTCGCTGTCCCGCGCCACGCGGAAGAATGCGCGGCCGCCGTCCAGCCGCACGTGGCGGCCGCGATGGTCGTAGCGCACCTGCACCCGCGTGTCCGCGTCCAGGTCCACGCGGGTGCCGTCCTCCAGCTGCAGCGAACGGCGTTCGCCGATGCCGGTGCGGTACGCGCTCTCGACGGCAGCGGGCGCCAGCAGCAGGAAGGCCATGCCGGTGGCACAGGCCAGCACCGTGGCCGCCGCCGCGGCGGCCAGCCAGCGCCGCGGCCGTGGCGCGCGGCGCGGCGCCACCCGTGGCCGCGGCACCCGCGTGGCGAGCTCGGGCGCGGCGGCGAAATCGCCCAGCGACGACCATAGCGCCTCGATGCGGCCGTAGGCGGCGCGGTGCCCGGGATCGGCGTGCAGCCATTGCTGCCATGCCTGGCGGTCGCGCTCGCTGGCGTCGTCGGCGCGCAGGCGGACGAACCAGGCGGTCGCCTGCTGCTCCACGGGGTTGCCGCCGTCGATGGCGGAGATGTCCGGTCTGCTCATGTTTCCGCCAGTCGCGCCTGCAGGTGCAGCAGCGCGCGCATCATGTGTTTCTCCACCGCGCTCACGCTCACCTGCAGTTGCAGCGCGATGGCGGCGTAGGTCATGCCTTCGTAGCGTTGCAGCAGGAATACCTCGCGGCAGCGCGGCGGCAGTTCGTCCAGCGCCGCCAGGAACCGCTGCAGGCGCTCCCTGCCTGCGTAGACGTGATCGCTGGCCGGTTCCTCACTGGGGAGTTCGTGCAGGGCGGCATCGAGTGGCTCGTGCTGGCCGGCATGGTGGCTGCGGTCGCGGCGGAAACGGTCGCGCAGCAGGTTGGAGGCGATCCGCAGCACGTAGGCCTCGGCGTTGTCGACGCGGGCCGGCGAGCGCGCCAGGCGGATCAGCGCTTCCTGGGTCAGGTCCTCGGCATCGGCGTGGTGCTGCAGATGGCGGCGGAAGTAGCGCAGCAGCACCGGACGGAAATGCCGGACGTGGTCCGGTTCCCATCGCATGGCCAGGACTTGGTCTGCAGTGAATGGCGGCATCGTGAAGGAATCCACGGTGAGGAGCCCGCCGACGGTAAGCGCAGGCGCGGCACGGGCGCAACCGTGCGGAAAGGAGGGTGAGGAATACGCGTTCCCTTGCGTCTGCGTAGGGGGAGCCTGCCGCAGGCCGCCATCCGACATTGCATTGGGGAGCCAGATGAGAAACACCACACGGGCGTGCAACCGCCCCCGCCGTTCCGTTGTCGCCACCGCCCTGGCCACGGCCCTGGGCATCTCGTTGCTGGGCACTGCGCCGGCGTCGTTCGCGCAGCAGGCGGCCACGCACCAGTTCGCCGTCGCCAGCCAGCCGCTGGGCGAAGCGCTCAACCGCCTGGCGGAGACGGCAGGCGTGCAGATCATGGTGCCGCCGGACCTGGTCCGCGGCCACACCGCGCCGGCGCTCGCCGGGCAGTACACGGTCGAGCAGGCGCTGGACCGGCTGCTGGCCGGCAGCGGACTGGTCCATCGCAGCACCCGCGGCGGCGTGATCACGCTCGCGCGCGCCGCGGCACCGGCGCAGACGCCCGAGCCGCGCCCGTCGTCGTCGCCGGCCGCCGCCAGCGGCACGGCCGAGGCCCGCGACATGGCGGCGGTGCAGGTCACCGGCTCGCGCATCAAGCGCGCCGAAGTGGAAGGCCCTTCGCCGGTGATGGTGATCTCCGCCCAGCAGATCGAGAACGAAGGCCACGCCACGGTGTTCGAGGCGCTGGAAACGCTGGTCATGGCCGGCGGCGCGGTGGAGACGGAACTGTCCGGCGGCTTTTCGGCCAACGCCCATCCACTCAACCTGCGCGGCCTGGGCCCGGGACGCTCGCTGCTGCTGATCGACGGCCGCCGCGCCGCCGACTATCCGTTTCCCTACGGCGGCCGCAGCAACTTCCAGAATTTCGGCAACATTCCTTCCGGCGCGGTCGATCGCATCGAAGTGCTCGCCGGCGGCGCGTCCGCCATCTACGGCGCCGATGCGGTATCCGGCGTGGTCAACGTGGTGCTCAAGCGCGGCTATGAAGGCGATGCGTTCAAGGTGCGCGGCGGCACCAGCACGATGGGCGGCCGCGACCGCGCCGACCTGCAGTGGACCGGCGGCCGCAGCGGCGACAACTGGAGCGTGACCTATGCGCTGCAGTACTACGCCCAGGAACTGCTCTACGGCTTCCAGCGCGACGACTGGGACGTGCGCCGGAATCCGAGGATCGACCCGCGCATCGGTGCCGAACCCACCGCTACGCTGCGCATCCGCCGCGGCGGCACCAGCAGCAGCAACCCGCTGATCGCGCTGCCGGAGGGGACCTGCCAGCGGTGGGGTGACGAGTTCGTCGACTGGACCTACCGCCGCATCAGCAGTGGCAAGGTGCAGACCCTGGGCAATGCCTGCGGCAGCTGGAACGACGTGGGCTACACGCACCTGAGCAAGGGCAAGAACGAGGCGGCCGCCTATGTGTTCGGCACCTACGATTTCAACGACGCGCTGCAGGGCTGGGCGTCGCTGCAGGTCTGGGATTCGAAGGCCGAATCGCTGGGCGGCTTCGAGAGCATCACCGGCCCGCATACCGATGGCGTGGGCCGCCGCGGCGATTTCTACGACCCGCAGTTCGGCGCGGTGATCGCCCCGACCCGCTACCTGTCGCCGGTGGACCTGGGCGGCGCGGCGGAGATGAACCAGCACTACAAGGAGCGTTCGGTGGACCTGGCCGTCGGCCTGCGCGGTCACCTGGCCGAACGCTTCGACTGGGACGTCACCCTGAGCCGCGCCGAGTACGACTTCCAGCGCACGCGCCGGCGCATGGTCGGCAACCTGGTCAACGATTTCTTCTTCGGCCCGCAACTGGGCACCACCTCCAAGGGCGTGCCGATCCACCAGATGAACCTGGAGCGCTGGCTGCGGCCGCTGACGCCCGACGAGTACGCCTCGATCTCCACCCTGGCCCGGTACGAAGCACAGTCGTGGGTGACCACCGGCAGCTTCGTGCTCACCGGCGACCTGTTCCAGCTGCCGGCCGGCCCGCTGGGAATGGCGGTGGTGATGGAGGCCAGCCGCCAGGGCTACGACCTGGACAGCGACCCGCGCGTGCAGCCCGGCGTCGTGCAGCTGTACAACCTGACCGGCACCAACGGCGGCGGCGAGCGCGACCGCTATGCCGCCGGCGTCGAGTTCAGCATCCCCATCGTGGATACGCTGAAGGCGAGCCTGGCCGGCCGCTTCGACAAGTACGACGACATCACCGACGTCAACGACGCCAAGACCTGGAACGCCGGCCTGGAGTGGCGTCCGTTCGACTCGCTGCTGGTGCGCGCCAGCCACGCCACCAGCTTCAAGGCGCCGGACATGCACTGGGTGTTCAGCGAGGGCAGCGGCAGCTTCGGTACCAGCACCGATCCGTGGCGCTGCATCGAGGCCGGCGCCAACCCGGGATGTTCTGGCTACAGCTATTCGATGTTCTCGGTCACCCGCGGCGATCCGGCGCTGGAGGAGGAAACCGGCAAGTCGTGGAGCGCCGGTTTCGTGTGGGACATCGCCGACGGCCTGTCGGTCAATGCCGACTACTGGAACATCGAGCTGAACGGCGCGCTCGAGCGCCTTTCCAACACCGGCATCCTGCAGGACGAGGCGGGCTGCCGCACCGGCCGCAAGCTCAACGGCCAGCCGTTCGATTTCGCCGCCGATTCGGGTTATTGCCAGCTGGTCACCAGCCTGGTCACGCGCACGCCGGAGGAAGGTCAGAGCATCGGCCGCGTCACCGAGATCCGCTCCCTGCCGATCAACCAGTCACACCGCCGGGTGGCCGGCATCGACGCCGGCTTCAACTGGCGGCTGCAGACCGCGCGCCTGGGGCGCTACAACCTGCGCCTGAACTGGTCGCACACGCTCGCCTCCGAGCGCCAGGTGCAGGCCACCGACCCGGTGCAGAAGGACTGGCGCGACGATCCGGACAACCTGGATTTCCGCAGCCGCATCACCACCGGCGTGGACTGGCGCCTGGGCGGCTGGTCGGCGGGCGTGTTCGGCACCCGCTACGGCAGCCTGCCCAAATACGGCGGCGTGGGCCGCACCGGCGTGCACTTCCTGTGGAACGCCAACGTCGGCCGGAAGATCACCGACAAGGCGGCGTTGAAGCTGTACGTCAACAACCTGTTCAACAGCCTGCATCCGCACGACGAGACGAACAGCAGCTTCCCGTACTTCTACGACGTCTACAGCCCGGTGGGCCGGGAAGTGGCCGTGCAGTTCGAGTACCAGCTGCGCTGAACCCGCAACGCGGCGGACATCCCGCACCACGGGGTGTCCGCCGGCAGGGGCGTCGATGGCGGGTGATGACGCCGGCCGGCCCGATGCGGGACACTGCCGCCATGAGCACCGTGTCCGCAGAAAAGCCCCGCGTCATCGTGCTGCATGGCATCTGGAACGCGCGGGCGTGGGTGGGGCCGCTGGCGTGGCGGTTGCGCGCGCGCGGCTTCGAGGTGGCCGCCTTCGGCTATCCGAGCGTGTTCGGCGGTCCCGACGTGGCAGTGCCGTCGCTGATTGAGCGGCTGCGCGGGCAGGGCAGGATGTCGCTGGTCGGGCACAGCCTGGGCGGGCTGGTGGCGCTGGAGGCGCTGCGGCAGGAACCGGGGCTCGACGTGCCGCGCGTGGTCTGCCTGGGCTCGCCGCTGTGCGGCAGCGAGACGGCGCGGGCGCTGGCCGGGCATGGCTGGGCGGCGGCGCTGGGGCGCAGCGGCGGCCTGCTGCTGCACGGCCTGCCGGAATGGCATGGGCGGGCGGAAGTGGGGCTGGTGGCCGGCAGCGTGCCGCATGGCCTGGGCGCGCTGATGGGCGCCCTGCACGGCGACTCCGACGGCACCGTGGCGCTGGCCGAAACCCGTCTGCCGGGCCTGGCCGACCACTGCGTGGTGCCGGTCAGCCACAGCGGGCTGGTGCTGTCGCCGGAGGTGGCCGCCCTGACCGCGGCGTTCCTGCGCGACGGGCGCTTCGGCGCAGGGGCCGCGCAGCGGGCCGCATGACGGGCCGCGGTGCGGGGATCGGGTAGAATCCGCCCCCTGTTCCCGACAGATGTACGGTAGATCCCCATGGGTAGAGGTCCTTCCATCGAAGCCCGCAAAAACGCGTCCGACGCGAAGCGCGGCAAGATTTTCACCAAGATCATCCGCGAGATCGGCGTGGCCGCCCGCGGCGGTGGAGGCGACCCCAACAACAACCCGCGCCTGCGCGTGGCCATGGACAAGGGCCTGGCGGCGAACATGTCCAAGGACGTGATCGAGCGCGCCATCAAGAAGGCCACCGGCGAGCTGGAGGGCGTCGAGTACGAGGAGATCCGCTACGAGGGCTACGCGCCGGGCGGCGTGGCGGTCATCGTCGACTGCCTGACCGACAACCGCGTGCGCACCGTGGCCGATGTGCGCCACGCCTTTTCCAAGTGCGGCGGCAACATGGGCACCGAAGGCTCGGTGGCCTTCATGTTCAAGCGCCTGGGCGTGCTGGCCTACGCGCCGGGCGCCGACGAGGAGAAAATCACCGACGCCGCCATCGAGGCCGGCGCCGACGACATCGTCGTCTACCCGGACGACGGTTCGATCGACGTGGTCACCGCGCCGGAGAATTTCCAGCCGGTGAAAGATGCCATGGACGCCGCCGGCCTGGTTCCCGACCATGCCGAGATCACCTTCCGCGCCGACAACGACATCGCCGTGGCCGGCGACACCGCGCTGCAGGTCAAGAAGCTGCTGGATATGCTCGAGGACCTGGACGACGTGCAGGACGTGTACTCCAACGTCGACCAGGCCGGGCTGGAGCAGGCCTGACGGCGCGCCCGCGTCCCGTCATCTGAGACGGCGGCCGCCGATCATGGCCGCCGTTCCTTCCCGGCCGCCACGGCAATGACCCGCATCCTCGGCATCGACCCCGGCTCGCAGCGCACCGGCATCGGCATCATCGAGATCGATGCCGGCGGGCGCGCCCGCCATGTCCACCACCAGCCGCTGGTGCTGCTGGGCGCGGCGGATTTCGCCCAGCGCCTGAAGCGGCTGGTGCATGGCGTGCACGCGCTGATCGACGAATACCAGCCGCAGGAAGTGGCCATGGAGAAGGTGTTCATGGCCAAGAACGCCGACTCGGCGCTCAAGCTCGGCCAGGCGCGCGGCGCGGCGCTGTGCGCGGTGGTGCTGCGCGAGCTGCCGGTCAGCGAGTACGCGGCCAGCGAGATCAAGCTGGCGGTGGTCGGCCGCGGCGGCGCCGAGAAGCAGCAGGTGCAGCACATGGTCGGGCTGATGCTCGGCCTGCAGGGCAGGCTGCAGGCCGACGCCGCCGACGCGCTGGCCGTGGCCATCACCCATGCGCACGTGCGCGCCACGGCCGGGCGCCTGGGCGTTGACGTGCGTTCCGCGTGGAGCCGGAAATGAACGAAGCGCGCGCAGACTCAAAGCCCCTCTCCCTGCGGGAGAGGGGTTGGGGTGAGGGGCAACGAAGTCATGATGGACAACATTCAATGCAGCAGAACGAACTCTGCCGTTCGCCTTCCTTGACTCCGTTCACCCCTCATCCGGCGCTGCGCGCCACCTTCTCCCGAAGGGAGAAGGAAACAGCACCAGGAGCACTCGAATGATCGGTCGTCTGCGCGGCATCCTCGCCCACAAGGCCCCCCCGTGGCTGGTGATCGACGTGGGCGGCGTCGGTTACGAACTAGAGGCGCCGATGAGCACCTTCTACGACCTGCCCGACATCGGCCGCGAGGTCGTGCTGTTCACCCATTACGCGCAGAAGGAGGACAGCGTGTCGCTGTACGGTTTCCTGCGCGAGGGCGAGCGGCGGCTGTTCCGCGACGTGCAGAAGGTCACCGGCATCGGCGCGAAGATCGCGCTGGCGGTGCTGTCCGGCGCCAGCGTGGACGAGTTCGGCCGGCTGATCCAGGCCGGCGACATCACCGCGCTGACCCGCATTCCCGGCATCGGCAAGAAGACCGCCGAGCGCATGATCGTGGAGCTGCGCGACAAGGCGGCCGATTTCGCCGGCGGCGGTTCGCCGGTGGCAGGGCCGCTGGCCACCGACCCGGTGTCCGAGGCGACGGTGGCCCTGCAGCAACTGGGTTACAAACCCGCCGAGGCGGCGAAGATGGCGCGCGAGGCGGCCACCGAGGGCGACGATGTCGCCGCGGTGATCCGCAAGGCGCTGCAATCGGCGCTGCGCTGACGCATTCCCCTCCACGGGCGATCGAGACCACCATGTCCCACGCTTCCAAGCCTGAAACCTCCGGCCACCACGGCAGTCCCGGCGCCGCCGGCGGCCTGGCGCTGATCGTCGGCGCCATCGGCGTCGTGTTCGGCGACATCGGCACCAGCCCGCTGTACACGCTCAAGGAAGCGTTCTCGCCGCACTACGGCCTGGACAGCGACCACGACACGGTGCTGGGCGTGCTGTCGCTGGCGTTCTGGGCGCTGAACATGGTGGTCACGCTCAAGTACGTGACCATCATCATGCGCGCCGACAACGACGGCGAGGGCGGCATCATGGCGCTGATGGCGCTGGCCCAGCGCACCCTGCGCAACGGCTCGCGCTCGGCCTACGTGGTCGGCATCCTCGGCATCTTCGGCGCCTCGCTGTTCTTCGGCGACGGCGTGATCACCCCGGCGATCTCGGTGCTGGGCGCGGTCGAGGGCCTGCAGGTGGCCGCGCCCGCGCTGGGCCATTTCGTGGTGCCCATCACCCTGGTGGTGCTGGCGGCGGTGTTCGCCGCGCAGCGCTTCGGCACCGAGAAGGTGGGCAAGGTGTTCGGCCCGGTGATGATGCTGTGGTTCCTGTCGCTGGCGGCGATCGGCATCTGGAACGTGTTCGCCGCGCCGGAGGTGCTCAAGGCGTTCAACCCGTGGTGGGCGGCGCGCTTCTTCATGGAGCACGGCTGGCACGGCATCTTCATCTTCGGCGCGGTGGTGCTGGCGGTGACCGGCGGCGAGGCGCTGTACGCGGACATGGGCCACTTCGGCGCGCCGCCGATCCGCCATGCCTGGTATTTCTTCGTGCTGCCGTGCCTGGTGCTGAACTACCTGGGGCAGGGCGCGCTGGTGCTGCAGCGGCCCGACGCGGTGGCCAACCCGTTCTTCGAGGCGGTGCCGGGCTGGGCGCTGTACCCGATGATCGTGCTGGCGACGATGGCGGCGGTGATCGCCAGCCAGTCGGTGATCACCGGCGCGTTCTCGGTCTCGCGCCAGGCCATGCAGCTGGGCTACATCCCGCGCATGCGCATCCTGCATACCTCGCACGACACCATTGGCCAGATCTACATTCCCGGCATCAACTGGGGCCTGGCGCTGATGGTGTTCGGGCTGGTGCTGGCGTTCCGCAGCTCCAGCAACCTGGCCGTGGCCTATGGCATCTCGGTGTCGGCGACGATGCTGATCGACACCCTGCTGCTGGCGCTGGTGGCGCGCGCGCTGTGGCCGCGCGCGCAGCGCTGGATCCTGGCGCTGTGCGTGGTGTTCTTCCTGATCGACCTGGGCTTCGTCGTCGCCAACGGCGCCAAGCTGCTGCAGGGCGCGTGGTTCCCCGTCGTGCTGGGCATCGCGCTGTTCACGATGATGCGCACCTGGCGCCGCGGCCGCGAGCTGCTGCGCGACGAGGTGCGCAAGGACGGCATCCGCATCGACACCTTCCTGCCCGGGCTGATGCTGGCCCCGCCGGTGCGGGTGCCGGGCACCGCGGTGTTCCTGACCGCCGACCCGACGGTGGTGCCGCACGCGCTGATGCACAACCTCAAGCACAACAAGGTGCTGCACGAGCGCAACGTGTTCCTGCATGTCGAGACCCTGCCGGTGCCGTACGCGGCGGCGGGGCAGCGGCTGCGGATCGAGCCGGTGGGCGACGAGTTCTACCGCATCTACGTGCGCTTCGGCTTCATGGAGACGCCCGACGTGCCGCTGGCGCTGATGCGCTCCTGCGACCATGGCGGGGTCTACTTCGACCCGATGGACACCACCTTCTTCGCCAGCCGCGAGACCATCGTCGCCAGCGCCAACCGCGGCATGCCGGTCTGGCGCGACAAGCTGTTCGCCTTCATGCACCGCAACGCCGCCCCGGCCACCAACTTCTTCCGCATTCCGGGGAACCGGCTGGTGGAACTGGGCGCGCAGGTGGAGATCTGATGGTGCAGGAACGAGTGGGGAGGAATGAGAAAGGAGTGACGGCAAAAGCGGAAGCCGAGGGCTTTTACTCGTTTCTCGTTCCTCTCCACTCGTTCCTCGCCTTACCATAGCCCCATGACCGACAACCGCATCATCGCCGCCGGCGCCACCCGCGAGGACGACGCCGCCGATGCCAGCATCCGCCCGCGCCGCCTGGCCGACTACCTCGGCCAGGCGCCGGTGCGCGAGCAGCTGGACATCTACATCCAGGCAGCGAAGTCGCGCAGCGAGGCGCTGGACCACGTGCTGATCTTCGGCCCGCCGGGGCTGGGCAAGACCACGCTGAGCCACGTGATCGCCAACGAACTGGGCGTCGGCCTGCGCGTGACCTCCGGCCCGGTGATCGAGAAGGCCGGCGACCTGGCCGCGCTGCTGACCAACCTGCAGCCCTACGACGTGCTGTTCGTCGACGAGATCCACCGCCTGTCGCCGGTGGTCGAGGAAGTGCTGTACCCGGCGATGGAAGATTTCCAGATCGACATCATGATCGGCGAGGGCCCAGCCGCGCGCTCGATCAAGCTCGACCTGCCGCCGTTCACCCTGATCGGCGCCACCACCCGCGCCGGCCTGCTGACCGCGCCGCTGCGCGACCGCTTCGGCATCGTGCAGCGGCTGGAGTTCTATTCGACCGAGGAACTGACCCGCATCGTGCGCCGCTCGGCGGCCATCCTCGGCATCGACTGCAGCGCCGAGGGCGCCGGCGAGATCGCGCGGCGTTCGCGCGGCACCCCGCGCATCGCCAACCGCCTGCTGCGGCGCGTGCGCGATTACGCCCAGGTCAAGGCCGGCGGCCACATCGACGATGCCGTGGCGCAGGCGGCGATGCAGATGCTCAAGGTCGATCCGGAAGGCTTCGACGAACTGGACCGGCGCCTGCTGCGCACCCTGGTGGAATATTTCGACGGCGGCCCGGTCGGCATCGAATCGCTGGCCGCGGCCCTGTCCGAGGAACGCGGCACGCTGGAGGACGTGGTCGAGCCCTACCTGATCCAGCAGGGCTTCCTGGTGCGCACCGCCCGCGGCCGCATGGCCACCCACAAGGCCTACCGGCACATGGGCCTGAAAGCCAAGGCCGCGCCGGCCGATCTGTTCGTGGAGCAGCAGGGCGATGATTGAAGCGCGGTTCAGTTGGCCGACACGCATTTATTGGGAAGATACCGACGCTGGCGGCGTGGTCTACCACGCCCGCTACGTGGCCTTCATGGAGCGCGCGCGCACCGAATGGATGCGGGCGATGGGCTACGGCCAGGAAACCATGCGCAGCGGCGACGGGCAGGTGTTCGTGGTCCGCGCGATGACGCTGGATTTCCTGAAGCCGGCCCGGCTGGACGACGCGCTGGAAACCACGGTGGAACTGCTGCAGTGCCGCCGCGCCAGCCTGGTGATCCGCCAGGCGGTGCTGCGCGACGGCCAGCCGCTGGTGACCGCGCAGGTGCGGCTGGCCGCGGTCGGCGCCCGCGATTTCCGCCCGCAGGCCATGGACGACACGCTGTACGCCACGCTCAAACAGTTCGAAACCCTACACGCGCAAGATTGAGGAACATCGGATGATCGCTTTGCTTCTGGCCCTGCAGGCCACCGTGACCGAGGCGCTGCCGGCGGACGTCAGCGCCGCCGCAGCGGAGACCGTGGCCCGCGCCAGCCATGGCGGCATCAACTACCTGGACCTGATGCTCAAGGCCAGCATCCCGGTCAAACTGATCGTGCTGCTGCTGCTGGCCGGTTCGTTCATCAGCTGGGTGATCATTTTCCGCAAGGCGCGCGTGTTCAAGGCCGCCGACCGCGCCGCCGACGACTTCGAGAACCGCTTCTGGTCCGGTGCCGACCTGGCCAAGCTGTACGCCTCGGCCGCCGACCGCAACCGCACCGTGGACGGCCTGGAAGCGATCTTCGAATCCGGCTTCCGCGAGTACAGCCGCCTCAACGGCCGCCGCGGGCTGGACAGCCGCACCCAGCTGGAAGGCACGCAGCGCGCCATGCGCACCACCTTCGCGCGCGAGGTCGACGGGCTGGAGCGCAACCTGGAACTGCTGGCCAACATCGGCTCCAACGCCCCGTACGTGGGCCTGGTCGGCACCGTGTTCGGCATCATGGTGACCATGCACGACATGATCAGCAGCGGCGAGCAGGCCGGCATCGCCTCGGTCGCGCCGGGCATCTCCGAAGCGCTGTTCGCCACCGCCATCGGCCTGTTCGTGGCGATCCCGGCGACGTGGGCCTACAACCGCTTCACCACCCGCGTGGAACGGCTGTCGGTGCGCTACGAAACCTTCGCCGAGGAGTTCAGCTCGATCCTGCAGCGCCAGTCCGGCGCCGACGAGTGATGCGGGTCACGCGCACGAGCACGCACAGGAACAGACCATGATTTCCGGCATTTCCCGGCGCAGGCGCCGCAAGCTCAAGTCAGAGATCAACGTCGTGCCGTACATCGACGTGATGCTGGTGCTGCTGATCATCTTCATGGTGACCGCGCCGCTGCTGACGCTCAGCTTCGAGGTCGACCTGCCCACCTCCAACGCCAAGGCGCTGGAAAGCAGGCAGGACCCGGTCATCGTCTCGGTGATGGCCGACGGGCAGCTCAGCCTCAAGCTGCCCGACGCCAAGAGCCCCGAGCGCATGGACGCGGCCACGCTGCAGGCGCAGCTGGGCGCGATGGCCTCGCAGGACAAGGACCTGCGCGTGATCGTCGCCGCCGACCGCGCCGTGGCCTATGAAAAGGTCGTTTCCGCGATGGACGTGATCAAGGCGGCCAGGATCGAGAAGGTGGGTCTGGCGACCGATGCACGCTGACGCTCTGCCGCCGCCGCGCGACCCCGGCAACGAATGGGGCATGCCCGTCGTACTGGCGTTGCTGGTGCATCTGCTGGTCGCGCTGGTGTTCATCGTCGCCTGGCTGTGGTCGCCTTCGCGCAGCACCGAGGCCGCCGCCGGCGATCCGGCGGTGGAAGCCAGCCTGCAGCTGTCGGCGGCCGAAGCAGCGGCCGCGCGCAGCGCGCTGCGCGCCTCGGAGAAACTGCCGCCGCTGCCCGAGCCGGTGCAGGACGTGCAGCCCGAGCCGGTACCGGAGGACACGATTCCGCCGCCGCAGCCGATCCCCGAGCCCCGGCCGCAGGACGCGCCGACGCCGCAGCAGCACAACGCGCAGGAGCGCATCGCCCAGCCGGACACGGTCGACCAGGAACGGGTCAGCGCGCTGGCCATCTCCGAGGAGAAGGCCAGGCAGGAGCAGGAGGCCAAGCGCCGCCAGGAACAGATCGACCTGACCGAACGCAAGCGCGTGGAAGAGGCCGAGCAGAAGCTGCGCCTGGCCAAACAGCAGGAAGAAGCCGACCGGCAGAAGAAGCTGGCCGAGGAACAGCGCAAGGCCAACGAGGCCAAGGCCGAGCAGGAGCGCCAGCAGAAGATCGCCGAGATCCGCCGCAAGCGCGAGCAGGCCGAGCGCGAGGTCAAGCTCGCCGAGCAGCGCGCGCGCCAGGTCGCCGATGCCCAGGCGCGTGCGCAGGCCGCATCCTCCAGCGCCGCGTCCAGCAGCGGCACGCCGCAGGCGTCGCCGGGGCAGGGCGGCACCAGCAACGACCTCACCGCCAAGTACGCCGCCGCCATCCAGCAGGCCGTGCTCAACCAGTGGGTGCGCCCGGACACGATTCCGCGCGGCCAGCGCTGCCGCCTGACCATCCGCCAGCTGCCCGGCGGCGAGGTCGTGGACGTGCAGTTCGCCGCCGGCTGCCCCTATGACGACGCCGGCCGGCGCTCGGTCGAGGCGGCAGTGCTCCGCGCCCAGCCGCTGCCGTACCGCGGTTTCGAATCGGTGTTCCAGCGCACGCTGAACTTCACCTTCGAGGCGCAGGATCGCTGAATCGCGGCGGCTTCACGCCGCCATCGGCACTCTCGGCGACGCTCCCGCCGCGGTTCCGGCCCCCGGGGGCTGGATTTCACGGGATTTTCGTTCACGATTGCGAAAATGTTCATCCGCCTGCTGTTATCCCTTGTTCCCTGTTCATCCGACGTTGAGCACCCCATGAAGAAACCGCTTCGCTGGCTGGCCGCCCTGACCGTACTGCTCCTGCCCCTGGTGGCGACGGCGCAGCAACGGGGGCTGGAGATCGACATCATCGGCGGCAACGCATCGGCCCTGCCGATCACCGTGGTGCCCATGCCCTACCAGGGCAGCGCCGGTGCGCCGGCCACGGACGTGGCGGCGGTGGTGCGTTCGGACCTGGACCGTTCCGGCCAGTTCCGCACCCTGCCGGAGGCGCAGATCGTGCAGCGCCCGACCCGCGGCAGCGAGGTGGAGTACCCGACCTGGCGCGCGCTCAAGCAGGATTACCTAGTCGTCGGCCGCGTGCTCGACGCCGGCGCCGGCGCCTACCGCGTCGAGTACGAACTGTTCGACGTGGCCAAGGGCGAGCGCATGCTCGGCCTGGCGATGACCGCGCGCTCCAACGCGATGCGCGACGTCGCCCACCAGATGGCCGATGCCATCTACGAGAAGGTCACCGGCGTGCGCGGCGCGTTCTGGACCCGCATCGCCTACATCACCGCCAGCGGCCGCGGCGACGCCATGCGCTACGCGCTGATGGTGGCCGACTCGGACGGCTACAACCCGCAGACCATCGTGCGTTCGGCCGAACCGCTGCTGTCGCCGTCGTGGAGCCCGGACGGCAGCCAGCTGGCCTACGTCAGCTTCGAGCGCGGCAATTCGGCCATCTACATCCAGAACATCTCCACCGGCGCGCGCGAACTGGTCGCCAGCTTCCGCGGCATCAACAGCGCACCGGCGTTCTCCCCCGACGGCCGCCGGCTGGCGCTGACCCTGTCGCGCAGCGGCAACCCCGAGATCTACGTGATGGACCTGGGCAGCAAGCAGCTGACCCAGCTGACCAGCCATTTCGCCATCGACACCGAGCCGACCTGGAGCGCCGACGGCAGGACCATCTATTTCACCTCCGACCGCGGCGGCCGCCCGCAGATCTACCAGGTGCCCGCCGCCGGCGGCAGCGCCAGCCGCGTGACCTTCCAGGGCAACTACAACGCCAAGGTGTCCGTGTCCTACGACGGCAAGAAGCTGGCCGTGGCGCAGGGCAGCGGCAACACCTACAAGATCGCGCTGATGGACAGCAGCCTGGGGTCTCCCCGCTGGAGCACGCTGTCGCCGGGCTCGCTGGACGAATCGCCCAGCTTCGCGCCCAACGCGGGCATGGTGTTGTACGCCGCCCGCGAGGGCGGACGCGGTGTGCTGTATGCGGTATCGGCCGACGCGCGGGTCCGCCAACGCCTGGTCCTGGCGGACGGCGATGTGCGCGAACCGGCATGGGGCCCATACCGTACCGCGCGTTGATTAAATGTTAATATCCCACCCGCATTAATCCCATCATTGGCTCAGGAGCCTCAGGTATCCCCATGAACAAGTCCACCCGTGTTCTGCTTGTTTCGCTGCTGTCGGTTGCCGCGCTGGCGGGCTGCTCGAAGAAGGTAAAGGAGCAGCCGGCTGCACCGGTCGACAACGGCCCCGCCACCACCCAACCGACCGGTCCGTCGACCTCCGGCCTGTACGGTCCGGGCGACCTGGACACCGACGCCTGCCTGCGCCAGCGCGTTGTCTACTTCGACTTCGACAAGGAAGAAGTGAAGTCCGAGTTCCAGGCCATCATGGCCTGCCATGCCAAGTACCTGCGTGACCGTCCGTCCTCGCGCATCACCCTGCAGGGCCACACCGACGAGCGCGGCAGCCGCGCCTACAACCAGGCCCTGGGCGAGCGTCGTGGCAACGCCGTGAACTCGGCGCTGCAGGCCAACGGTGGTTCGGCTTCGCAGCTGACCGTCGTGTCCTACGGCGAAGAGCGTCCGGTCTGCACCGAGTCGAGCGAGTCCTGCTGGTCGCAGAACCGCCGCGTCGAAATCGTCTACACCGCGCAGTAATCGATGCGTACCGGCATCAAGGCGATGATGCTCGTGGTTGCGGCAGCCCTCGTGGCTGCCGCGCCCGCTCATGCGCAGCGGCAAAGCCTGGCCGACCGTGTCGGCGCGCTGGAGCAGCAGGTCCAGAACAGCCAGGCCAACACCGACATGCTCAACCAGCTGCAGCAGCTGCGCAGCGAGATGCAGGCGCTGCAGGGCACGATCGAGCAGCTCCAGCACGAGAACGAACAGCTCAAGCAGCGCAACCGGGACCAGTACCTGGACCTGGACGGGCGCCTCAACCGCCTCGAGGGTGGCGCGGCACCAGCGGACACGCCCGCGTTGCCGGCGCCTCCGGCGACCAGCCCCACGGCGGCGGAAAAGCCCCCGACCGTGCGCGGCGATGCCGGCGCGGTCGCGGCGGCCGGCGATGAACGCGCCACCTACAACGTCGCGTTCGACGCGCTGAAGGCGGGCAAGTACGACGAGTCGGCCCGTCTTTTCCAAGGCTTCCTGGAGCAGTACCCCGACGGCGTCTACACCCCCAACGCGCTGTACTGGCTGGGCGAGAGCTATTACGCCACCCGTAATTTCCAGCTGGCCGAGGCGCAGTTCCGCGACCTGGTGGCCCGCTACCCGACCCATGACAAGGCCGCCGGCGGCCTGTTGAAGCTTGGCCTGTCGCAGTTCGGGCAGGGCGATGCGGGCAAGGCCGAGCAGACGCTCGAGCAGGTCGCCACGCGTTTCCCGGGCAGCGATGCCGCACGCACCGCGCAGGACCGCCTGCAGTCGATCCGGCTCGGCCAGCAGATCCGCTGAGCGCCGGCGACACGTTTTCCGCAGAGCCGGGCCATGCCCGGCTGCGTTCGTTCAGGGGGCGGTGAAACCGCCCGCCCATCAGAAGTCCCCGCCATGACCGCCGTTTCCCTTTCCAGCGCCGCCGCCACGCCCAGCGAGATCGTGCAGTCGCCGCTGCCGCGGTTGAAGATCACCGAGATCTTCCTGTCGCTGCAGGGCGAGGCCGACACCGCCGGGTGGCCGACGGTATTCGTGCGCCTGACCGGCTGCCCGCTGCGCTGCGGCTACTGCGACACCGAATACGCCTTCCATGGCGGGCAATGGCGCGACATCGACGACATCGTCGCCGAGGTGCGCGGCCACGGCGTGCGCCATGTCTGCGTGACCGGCGGCGAGCCGCTGGCGCAGAAGCGCTGCCTGGTGCTGCTGCGCGCGCTGTGCGACGCGGGGCTGGACGTCTCGCTGGAGACTTCCGGCGCGCTGGACATCGGCGGCGTCGATCCGCGCGTGTCGCGCGTCGTCGACCTCAAGACCCCGGGCTCGGGCGAGATGGCGCGCAACCGGCTGGAAAACCTGCCGCTGCTGACCGCGCGCGACCAGGTCAAGTTCGTGCTGTGCGACCGCGCCGACTACGACTGGGCCAGGGACATGGTTGCCGCGCAGCGCCTGCACGAGCGCTGCATGGTGCTGTTCTCGCCATGCAAGGACCGGCTCGACGCGCGCGCGCTGGCGGACTGGATCGTCGCCGACCGCCTGCCGGTGCGCTTCCAGATGCAGCTGCACAAGATCCTCTGGAACGACGAGCCGGGCAGGTAAGCGCGCGCTCCGTTCCCATTCCATACCGGCGCGGGACAGCGTGCTGGCGTTCCCTCCCAACCGGAAGATCACTCCATGAAGAAGGCAGTCGTGCTTCTTTCCGGCGGCATGGATTCGGCCGCCGTCATCGCCATGGCCCAGGAACAGGGCTACACCGTGCACGCGCTGAGCGTGCGCTACGGCCAGCGCCATACCTCCGAACTGGACGCGGCCGCGCGCGTGGCGCAGGCGCTGGGCGTGGCCGCGCACAAGGTCGTGGACGTGGACCTGCGCACCATCGGCGGTTCGGCGCTGACCGACGACATCGACGTGCCCGACGCCGGCGGCGACGGCATTCCGGTCACCTACGTGCCGGCGCGCAACACCATCATGCTGTCGCTCGCGCTGGGCTGGGCCGAGGTGCTGGGCGCCAGCGACATCTTCTGCGGCGTCAACGCGGTCGATTACTCCGGCTATCCGGATTGCCGCCCCGAGTTCGTCGCCGCCTTCCAGGCGCTGGCGAACCTGGCGACCAAGGCCGGCGTGGAAGGCGCGGGCATCCGCGTCCATGCGCCGCTGCAGTACCTGAGCAAGGCGCAGATCGCCAGCGAAGGCGCGCGGCTGGGCGTGGATTTCGCGCTGACCGTGTCCTGCTACCGCGCCGACGACCAGGGGCGCGCCTGCGGTCACTGCGACGCCTGCCGCCTGCGCGCCGACGGCTTCGCCGCCGCCGGTCTGGCCGATCCGACCCGCTACGCCTGAGCCGCCATTCCTCGCCGGGGCCGCGGTCGCGGGCAGGGCGTCGGTGATGCGGTGCGGTGCGCCGGCGGCGCCGTGCGCGGCAGGCGGCGGCTCCGGCCTGCCGGCACGGCATGCCGCGCCGTTTCCGGTGTGCACCGGGCCGCGTCCGCGACGGACGGCGGGCCGTCGCCGAATTCTGTTTTCGGGCGTCTTGCGCTAGAATGCGCACCCCGGCGCCATGCCGGGTCTTTGTTTGGGCCGTTAGCTCAGTCGGTAGAGCAGAAGACTTTTAATCTTTTGGTCGAAGGTTCGAATCCTTCACGGCCCACCATGATCGCGCAGGGGTCCCGCATCGTCCGGGACCTTTTCGTTTGCAGGGCCTGCGCGATTCCGTGAACTGCCGTGGTTGGCAGTGGGCAGGGCCGGTCCTACCATGGAGCGGTCCGGTTTTCGGCAGGACGGGGGACGTTTGAGTACCCAGATCACGCAACTCCTGCACCGCTGGCAGGGCGGCGATGCGCAGGCGCGGGAACAGCTGTTCGAAGCCTTGTATTCGGACCTCATGCTGGTCGCGCGCAACCGCCTGTTCAACAACAGCGGCGGCACGCTGCAGCCGGCCGCGCTGGTCAACGAATCGCTGCTGCGGCTGCTGGGGGCGGAAGCGGACTACAAGGACCGCGCCCATTTCATCGCGGTGGCGGCGCTGAAGATGCGTTCGGTGCTGGTCGACCACCTGCGCGCGCGCGCGGCGGACAAGCGCGGCGGCAACCTGGTGCAGCTGACGCTGTCCCACGCCAGCGACGTTCCCGACGACGACGGCAGCGCCTACGACGTGATGGCGCTGCACCAGGCCTTGAACCAGCTGGCCGAACTGGAACCCAGGGCGGCGAGCATGGTCGAGCTGACCTATTTCGGGGGCATGAGCCGCGACGAGATCGCCACGGTGATGGGCGTTTCCGCGCCCACCGTGGACCGCGACCTGCGCTTCGCCCGGGCCTGGCTCAACCGACAGCTGGCCTGATGGCGAACGCGGAGGCGGCGGACGCGGCGCGCTGGCGCCAGGTCCGCGAACTGTTCGATGCCGTCTGCGACCTGCCGCGCGCGCAGTGGCGGCAGGAAGTGCAGGCGCGCTGCGACGATCCCGCGCTGGCCGAGGACGTGCTGCAGCTGCTGCAGTCGCAGACCCGCGGCCTGAGCCGGGTCAGCAGCCGGCTGGATACGGCGCTGGCGCGCGCGCTCACCCCGGAGCTGGCGGTGGGGGGAAGGCTGGGGCCGTGGCGGTTGACCGCGCGCATCGCCAGCGGCGGCATGGGCACGGTGTTCAAGGCCGAGCGCGACGACGGCGTCTACCGGCGCACGGTGGCGATCAAGCTGCTGCACGGCCTGCCGGGGCCGGGCGAGGTCGAGCGGCTGCAGGCCGAACGGCAGGTGCTGGCCGGGCTCAACCTGCCCGACGTGGCCCAGCTCTACGACGGCGGCACCACGCCGGACGGCTACCCGTACCTGGTGATGGAATACGTCGAGGGCCTGCCGCTGGACCGCCACTGCGCCAGTCACGCGCCCGGCCTGGAACAGCGCCTGCGCCTGTTCCTGGACATCTGCGCGATCGTGCGTTCGGCGCACGAGCGGCTGGTGCTGCACTGCGACCTCAAGCCGGGCAACGTGCTGGTGCGGCGCGACGGCCGCCCGGTGCTGCTGGACTTCGGCCTCGCGCGCCTGCTCAACGACGCGCGCGACCGCCAGGAGGCGGGCTACTGCACGCCGGCCTACGCCAGCCCGGAACTGATGAACGGCGAGCCGGTGGGCGTGGCCAGCGACGTCTACAGCCTGGGCGTGCTGCTGGTGGAACTGCTGTCCACGCGCCCGTGCGCACGCGGCGTGCAGGACAGCGAAGCGGCGGTGGTGCTGCCGTCGGCCAACGCGCCGGCCAGCCTGCGCTGGCGCAAGGCGCTGGTGGGCGACCTGGATGCCATCGCCGCCAAGGCCTGCGCGCTGGAGGTCGCCGGCCGCTACCGCTCGGTGGAAACGCTGATGGCCGACGTCGCCCGCTACCTGGAGCGGCAGCCGGTGACGGCGCGCCAGGCTGGCCGCATGTACCGGCTGGCGCGCGGCATGCAGCGCAACTGGCGTGGGCTCGCCGCCGGCACCGCCGCCTTCGCGCTGGCCGTGCTGTTCGTCGCCGGGCTGATGCAGGCACGGCGGCAGGCCGAGGAGGAGGCGGCCGTCGCCCGCCAGGTCGGCGACTTCATGGTGGGCGTGTTCGAGACCGCCGACCCCTTCCTGCGCACCGAGCGCGGGCAGGAGGAACGTTCCTCGCGGCAGCTGCTGGACCAGGCCGCGCAGCGCGTGGCGCGCGACCTCGCCGACGCGCCGGCGCAGCTGGCCCGGATGCGTGCGGTGCTGGGCACGGCCTACCGCAACTCCGGCGTCCCGCGCCAGGCCGAGGCGCTGCTGCAGCAGGCCTACGACGGTTTCATGGACGCGCGGGTCAACCGCCCGGCGGATGCGGCGGCGGTGCTGGCGGAGCTGTCCGTGCAGAAGACGCAGGGCGGCAACGGCATGCTGGGCCAGGCCCTGGCCGAGCGTGGGCTGGCGTTGCTGCCGGCCCGCGGCGCCACCGCGATCCGGGCCCGGCTGCACGGCGCGCGCGGTCTGGCGCTGGTCAACCAGCAGCATTTCGACCACGCCGAAACCGCGTTCGATGCCGCCATGGCGCTGTACGGCAAGCTGCCGGCCGACAGCGTCGCCACCGAAACCCTGACGCTGTCCTACAACAAGGGACTGATGTACCTGCGCTGGGGACGGCTGGCGTCGGCCGAGCGCGAGTTCCGCCACGTGCTCGGCGGCGCGCAGGGCCGCGGCACCAGCATGGCGCTGGCCACGGAGATGCGGCTGGCGCAGATCCTGCGCGAGCAGGGGCGGTTCGCGCAGGCCCTGCCGCTGCTGCAGGCGGGCCTGCGCCACGCCGAGGAGCTGTATGGGCCGCAGAGCAGTTTCGTGCTGATGCAGCACGACGGGCTCGCCGACCTGTACCGCGATTCGGGCGACTACGCCGCCGCCGAGCGCCAGTACCGGCAGCGCCAGCAGCTGAGCGGGATCATCGACGGCACCGACTCGGTGGAATACTCGATGGGGCTGTACAACTACGGCGACCTGCAGGAGCTGCGCGGCGATGTCGCGCAGGCCGAGCGGCTCTACCGGCAGGCGTGGGCGATCCGCCGCGAGAGGCTGGGCGGGCAGTCGCCCACCAGCCTGCGCGCCGAATCGGGACTGGGCGCGCTGCTGATGCGCCAAGGGCACATGGACGAAGCCGGCTGGCTGCTGCTGCACGCCGACGAAGGCCTGGACGCGGCGCTGCCGCCGGATGCGCCGGGGCGCATCGAGGCGCGGCTCAACCGCATCGACTGGCACGTCCTGCAGGGCGACACCGCGCAGGCGCAGGCGCTGCTGGAGAAGCTCGGCGGCAGCGTCCCGGCCCCGTTGCAGCTGCGCCTGCTGCGCACGCGTGCGGACCTGGCCGAGCGGCGCGGCGAAGGCGCCGCCGCCCTGGCGCTGCGCAGGACCGCGCTGGCGCATGCGCGCTTGCTGCACGGCGACAACAAGGTCGAAACCGCGCTCTGCCGCATCGAGCTGGCCGAAACCCTGCTCCGGCTCGGACACCGGCAACCGGCGCTGGACGCGCTGCGGCAGGCCGGCCCGGCGCTCGCGCGCCTGCAGGTCGAAGGCGCGCCGTGGCGGCGCCGGCTCGAAGGACTGCTGCTGCTGGCCCGCGGCTAGCCCTGCTCGCGCACGATCTCGACCAGCCGCTGCCCGTAGCGGGCCAGCTTGCTGCCACCGATGCCGCCGACCCGGCCCAGCGCGTCCAGGCTGGTCGGCCGCTGCTCGGCGATGTTGCGCAGGGTGCTGTCGTGGAAGATGACGAAGGCCGGCACGTTCTGCTCGCGCGCCAGTTCGGCGCGCAGGCCGCGCAGCGCGTTGAACAGCGCCAGGTCTTCCGGCTGCACCGCCACGCCGGTGCGCGGGGTGCCGCTGCGGTCGCGTTCGCCGCGCGTGGCCGGCGGTTCGCGGCGCATCATCACCTGGCGGCGGCCCTTGAGCACGTCGCGGCTGGCGTCGGTCAGGCGCAGGCCACCGTGCGCCTCCGGATCCACTTCCAGCAGGCTGGCGGCGACCAGCTGCCGGAACACGCCGCGCCAGTTGCGCGCGTCCAGGTCCTTGCCGATGCCGAAGGTGCTGAGCTTGTCGTGGCCCAGCTGGTGCACGCGCTCGCCGTCGCTGCCGCGCAGGATGTCGATCAGGTGGCCGACGCCGAAGCGCTGGCCGCTGCGGTAGACGCAGCTCAGCGCCTTCTGCGCGGGAACGGTGGCGTCCCACGCGGCCGGCGGGGTCAGGCAGTTGTCGCAGTTGCCGCAGGGCCGGGGGTAGGTTTCGCCGAAGCCGGCCAGCAGCACCTGGCGGCGGCACTGCATCGATTCGCAGTAGCCGAGCAGGTGGTCGAGCTTGGCGCGTTCCAGGTGCTTGCGCTCCTCGCCGGCCTCGCCCTGTTCGATCATCTGCTTGAGCAGCACCACGTCGCCCAGCCCATAGCACAGCCACGCTTCGGCCGGCTCGCCATCGCGGCCGGCGCGGCCGGTTTCCTGGTAGTAGCCTTCCATGGACTTGGGCAGGTCGGTGTGCGCGACGAAACGCACGTCCGGCTTGTCGATGCCCATGCCGAAGGCGATGGTGGCGCACATCACGATGCCGTCCTCGCGCAGGAAGCGGCGCTGGTTGGCCGCGCGCACCTCGGCCGGCAGGCCGGCGTGGTAGGGCAGGGCGTCCAGCCCCTCGGCGCGCAGCATGTCGGCGGTTTCCTCGACCTTGCGCCGCGACATGCAGTAGACGATGCCGGCTTCGCCACGGTGGCCGCGCAGGAAATCCAGCAGCTGGCGCCTGGCGTTGTCCTTCTGCACCACGGTGTAGCGGATGTTGGGGCGGTCGAAGGAGCTGATGAAATGCTCGGCCTGCGCCAGGTCCAGGCGCTCGGCGATCTCGCGCTGGGTGGGCGGGTCGGCGGTGGCGGTCAGGGCGATGCGCGGTATCTGCGGCCAGCGCTCGTGCAGCACCGTCAATTGCCGGTACTCGGGGCGGAAATCGTGGCCCCATTGCGACACGCAGTGCGCCTCGTCGATCGCGAACAGGGCGATGCGGCTGCGCTCGAGCAGCGACAGGAAACGCCCGGTCAGCAGCCGCTCGGGCGCGACGTAGAGCAGGTCCAGGGTGCCGGCCAGCAGTTCGCGCTCGACCCGGCCGGCGGTCTCGGCGTCCAGCGTCGAATTGAGGAATTCGGCGCGCACGCCGAGCTGGCGCAGCGCCTCCACCTGGTCCTGCATCAGCGCGATCAGCGGCGAAACCACGATGCCGCAGCCCTCGCGCAGCAGCGCCGGCACCTGGTAGCACAGCGACTTGCCGCCGCCGGTGGGCATCAGCACCAAGGCGTCGTTGCCGGCGGTGACGTGTTCGACGATGGCCTGCTGGTTGCCGCGGAAGGCGTCGTAGCCGAAGACGCGCTTCAGCAGTTCGTGGGCGGGGGAAGACATGCCGCCTAGGATAACTGCCCGGTCAAGCCTCGCCGTCCGCCGGTTTCCCGCGCATGGGTCGGGGAAGACGTGGTCGTTTCACTTTCTCCGGGCGATCGCCGGATCGGAGCGGCCGTCGGGGAGCACGATCATGGCCGCGGCGGCTGGGCAGGGCCGGGAACGACGGTCATCCCGATCTGCCCGGCCTGCTGCGCGGCGGCCAGGTCGCGCGCCAGCGCCACCGGGTCCAGGCTCTCCTGCAGCGCGGCGAGGCACAGCGCGCGGTTGCGTCCGGACGCCTTGGCCCGGTACAGCGCCAGGTCGGCCAGCTGGATCAGCGCATCGGTGTCGGTGCTGCCGGCGAACGGCGCGCTGAGCGCACCGATCGACGCGGTCAGCGCGATGTCCTCGCCGGGCAGGGCGATGGGCGGCGTGCCGATGGTGCGCAGCAGGCGGTCGGCCAGCGCCGGCAGGGCGGCGGCGTGGAGGCCCGGCAGCAGGAGCAGGAATTCCTCCCCGCCCCAGCGCACCACCGCGTCCTGCTCGCGGAGAAGGGCGCGCAGGCGGTGCGCGACCTCCACCAGCACCTTGTCGCCCGCCGGATGGCCGTGGCGGTCGTTGACCTGCTTGAAGAAGTCGATGTCCAGCAGCATCAGCCCCAGCGCCGGCGGATCGCCCGGCGGCGCGTCGTCGACGCTGCGGCCGTAACCGGCCAGCAGCGCCTGGCCGTGGCGGCGGTTGTGGACGCGGGTCAGCGGGTCGTGGATGGACTGCTCGGCCAGGTCGGCCACGTCGCGGGACAGGCGCCGGTTCGCGCGCCGGCTGCGGTGCAGCCACTGCACCAGCACCACCGCCAGCAGCACCAGCGCCAGCGAGAACGCCGCCCACATCTGCCGCCGTACCGCCTGCGTGGCCAGCTCGGCTTCCTTGAGGCGGTTGGCCGCGGCCAGCCGTTCGATCTCCCGCTGGCGGCTTTCCGAGGCGTATTTCTCCTGCAGGTCCAGCACCGCCTTCTCGCGCGCCTGGCGGGTGATCTCCTGCTGCAGGCCCTCGACGCGGCGCAGGGTGAGGAAGGCATTGCGGTAATCGCCGGCGTGCTCGTGGATGTTGACCAGTTCCTGCAGCATGCCGATGTGGTCGGTCCTGGCGCCGATCCGCTCGGTCAGCGTGATGGCCTCGGTGGCGTCGGCGACGCCGGCCTCGACCTGGCCCAGCCCGGCCTTGGACGCGCCGCGATTGACCAGCGCATAGGCCAGGGTCAGCGGGTCGTCGATGCGCCCGGCCAGCTCCACGGCCTGTTCGGAATAGTCCAGCGCCCTGCGGTAGTCGCGCTGGTTGAGCCAGTAGTCGGCCAGGTTGGAGACCGCGGTGCTCTGGATGATGGCCAGGCCCTCGTCGCCACGGGTGAGGGCGAGCACCTCGTCGAGCAGTTTCAGCTGCAGGTCGCGGCGGCCGTTGCGCAGGTGGGCGAATCCCATGTTGAGCTTGGATTCGGCCATGGCCTGGGTGAAGCCCAACTGCTCGGCGCGGGCATGGGTGGCCTTGCTGATCTCGAGGGTGCGCCGGTAGTCGCCCAGGTAGACATTGAGCACCGCCAGCAGGTTCTGCGCCATGAGCCGCTCCGCTTCATGGCGGCCGGACAGTTCGTCGGCAAGCAGCGCTTCGCGGATGCCCATGTCCAGCCGGCTCTGCAGCTGGTACTGGCGCGCGCGCAGGTAATGCAACTGCTGCCGCTGCAGGGAGTTGAGCTCTTCCCGGCGCGAACCGATGCGGTCCAGCATGGCCTGGGCCCGGTCGGCATTGCGTTCGGTCAGCGCCCAGCGGGCCTGGATCAGATGCTGGTCGACCGCGCAGGCGCCGCACCGCTCGTCGCGTGCCATCTTCTCCAGCGCGGCGCTGGCCTGCTGCGCCAGCGTCGCCATCGCCGGGCGCCGCTCCTGCGCCGCGTAGCGGCCGACGGCGGCCTGGTAGGCGTGGCGCTGCGCCAGCGGCGCGTCGTCCGCGGGGCGGTCCTCGACCGCCTGCAGCCGGGTCACCGCCGCCAGCGGCGAGGAGTAACCGCGCGTCTGCAGGCTGTCGACGACCGCGGCCAGCCGTTCCCCGTGCGCCAGCGACGGGGAACACAGCAGCGCGGCCAGCAGCAGGACGGGCGGAAACCGGATCATCCCCGCAGTATCGGCCAGAATCGGCAAAGAGTTGAATGGGGAGCGTGCGCAGGAGCCGTTGGCATCATCTTGAGCCGACACGCTTTTTGCGGTGGGGGCGATACGTCTTGGGTGGCTGCAGGGCCGGTCACGAAATGTCGGCGTTTGTGCGAACTGGCTATTGGCGTGCGGCAGTTCTGAGCAGGCGTCGTTTGCCTCTCACATCGCGGTAGTAGCCATCCCGGGTACAACCCGACCAAGCTTTGGCGCGATTTCCGGAATACCAACTACCGGCTTCCGGGTGATGGCGAGTGGCACAGACTTCCGGGGCGGGATGGGCTGCCAGCCAGCTATCGGCCTGTGCCGGTGTCCCGTGGAAAATGGCCGTTGCGGAAGATGGCTTTGAATCGGGCGCGGCGTTGGCGCCGCTGATGATCCCAACAATTGTAAAAGCCAGTGCCACCCCGGAAATCCGTTTGGTCGCCATCATCCGTGCTCCCCCGTGCACGATGGAATCGAAGCGGAATATCCGGAGCAGAGCCCCCTTGAGTCAAGGGGGCGCGCCGAAGGCGGGGGGATCTGGCAGGCAAATGAAGCAGGGTCCAGGGTTCCGCTACGCGGAACCCTGGAAAACCCGCAGGGGCGAAGCCCCGAAGGGTTTACTGCAACAGCGACCGCAGCATCCAGGCGTACTTCTCGTGGGTCTGCAGGCGCTGGGTCAGCAGGTCCTCGCTGGGCGCGTCGCCGGCCTTTTCGGCCTGTTCCAGCACCCTGCGCGCGGTGCGGCACACCGCCTCGTTGCCCTGCACCAGCTGGCGCACCATCTCGCGCCAGTCGGCGCTGTCGGTCAGGCCCGGCTCCTCGGCGATGGAGGTCAGCGCCACGAACTCGCGGTAGGAGCCGGGCGCGTTGAAGCCCAGTGCGCGGATGCGCTCGGCGATCTCGTCCAGCGCCGTCCACTGTTCGGTGTACTGCGCCTCGAACATGGTGTGCAGCGAATTGAACATCGACCCGGTGACGTTCCAGTGGAAGTTGTGGGTCTTCAGGTACAGGGTGTAGGCATCGGCGAGGAAGTGGGACAGGCCGTCGGCCACCTTCTTGCGATCGGCGTCCTTGATCCCGATATCGATGCCGGGCGCCGACGGCGCGGCGGCCACCAGCTTCTTCTTGCCGGTCTCGGTTTTGCTGCTGCTCTTGGCCTTGGCCATGCTGCTTTCTCCTTGGCGGGTTGAATGGCTTCACAATAGTCCCATCGGGACCCTACCGGTATTTCAAGTTTTCTCGTTGAACGATTGATGAGCGCTATCGAAAAGGACATTGCCGCGCGCCTGCGCGAAGCCCGCAAGGGCATCGACGGGGCGATGAGCCGCGACCGCGGGCGCCTGCTCGGGCTGTTGTCGCGCTGGCAGGGCAGGCCGGCCGACACCGCCGCCGAGGCGGCCTTCCGGCAACTGCTGGAACAGTCCCGCGGCCAGCGCCGGCAGCGCGCGGCCCAGCCGCTGGCGGTCAGCATGGACGAGGCGCTGCCGATCGCGCGTGAAGCCGGACGCATCACCGCGCTGATCCGCGACCACCAGGTGGTGGTGATCGCCGGCGAAACCGGCTCGGGCAAGACCACGCAGCTGCCCAAGCTGTGCCTGGCCGCCGGGCGCGGCGAGGCCGGCATGATCGGCTGCACCCAGCCGCGTCGCATCGCCGCGCGCGCGGTGGCCACGCGCGTGGCCGAGGAACTGGGGACCGAGCTGGGTTCGATGGTCGGCTACCAGGTGCGCTTCACCGACAAGGTGGGCGAGGACAGCCGCATCAAGTTCATGACCGACGGCATCCTGCTGGCCGAGATCGCCTCGGACCGCTGGCTGTCGCGCTACGACACGCTGATCATCGACGAGGCGCACGAGCGCAGCCTCAACATCGATTTCCTGCTCGGCTATCTCAAGCAGCTGCTGCGCAGGCGCCCGGACCTGAAGCTGGTGGTGACCTCGGCCACCATCGACACCGAGCGTTTTTCCCGCCATTTCGACGGTGCCCCGGTGGTCAGCGTCGAGGGCCGCACCTATCCAGTGGAAGTGCGCTACCGGCCGCTGGAGGACCGGGACCCGGGACTGGGGACCGGGGACCCGGGAAAAGCGGGCGGCACGCGCGGTGAGCGCACGGGCTTATCCGGGTCCCCGGTCCCCGGTCCCGGGTCCCGTGATCCAACAACCGACGCCATCGTCGCCGCGGTCGACGAGATCACCCGCACCGATCCGCGCGGCGACGTGCTGGTGTTCCTGCCCGGCGAGCGCGAGATCCGCGATGCGCATCAGTCGCTGGAACGGCGCAAGTACCGCGAGACCGAGGTGCTGCCGCTGTATGCGCGCCTGTCGGCGAAGGACCAGGACCGGGTGTTCAATCCTGGCCCGAAGCGGCGCATCGTGCTGACCACCAACGTCGCCGAGACCTCGCTGACGGTGCCGCGCATCCGCTACGTGGTCGATCCCGGTCTTGCGCGCGTGAAGCGCTACAGCCCGCGGCAGAAACTCGACCGGCTGCACATCGAGCCGGTGTCGCAGGCCAGCGCCAACCAGCGCAAGGGCCGCTGCGGACGCATCGCCGAGGGCGTGTGCTACCGGCTGTACGCCGAAGCCGATTTCCAGTCGCGGCCGGAGTTCACCGATCCGGAAATCCGCCGCTCCTCGCTGGCCGGGGTGATCCTGCGCATGCTGCAGCTGGGCCTGGGGCGGATCGAGGATTTCCCGTTCCTGGAACCGCCGGACGAGCGCGCGGTGGCCGATGGCTGGCAGCAGCTGGCCGAGCTGGGCGCGATCGACGGCGAGCGCAAGCCCACCGCCATCGGCCGGCAGATGGCGCGGTTGCCGGTGGACGTGAAACTGGCGCGCATGCTGGTGGCCGCGCAGAAGGCCGGCTGCCTGCACGAGATGCTGGTGATCGCCTCCTTCCTGGGCATCCAAGACCCGCGCGAACGACCGCCGGAGGCGCGCGAGGCGGCGGACAACGCGCATGCCGCCTTCGCCGACCCGCGCTCGGAATTCCTCGGCATCCTGCGCCTGTGGGAGGGCTACCGCGTCGCGCACGAAGAGCTGACCCAGTCGAAGCTGCGCGACTGGTGCGGCCGGCATTTCCTCGGCTTCCTGCGCATGCGCGAGTGGCGCGAGCTGCACCGGCAATTGCGCCTGCTGTGCGAAGAACTGGGTTGGGAAAGCGGCAGCGACGGTGTCTTCGGCAAGGCGCTGCTGGCCGCACCGGCGGCATTGCCGGCCGGCGGCGATGGCGAAGCCAAACGCAAGGCCACGCGCGGCGAACTGCACAAGGCGGCGCGGCTGGCGCGCGAAGGCGCGAAGCCGGAGGCGGCATCGGCTTCCTCCAGCAAAAGCGCAGCAGCCCGGCAGGTCAGTGGGAACACCGACTCAAGCGCAGAGTCCGCCTCCATTCCCGAGAAGGTCCGCGTCGCCGCCTACCAGGCGCTGCACCGCGCGATCCTCGCCGGCCTGCCGACGCAGATCGGCCACCGTACCGACAAGGGCGATTTCCAGGCGCCGCGCCAGCGCCGTTTCCATCTGTTCCCCGGTTCGGCGCTGTCGAAAAAGCCGCCGCCGTGGGTGTTGAGCGCGACCCTGCTCGATACCCAGCGCGTCTGGGGCCTGACCAACGCCGCGATCGAACCGGACTGGGCGATCGCCGAACTGCCGCACCTGCTGGCGCGCAAGCATTTCGATCCGCACTGGTCGCGCGCGCAGGGGCAGGTGCTGGCCGCCGAGCAGATCAGCCTGTTCGGGCTGGTGCTGGCGCCGCGCAAGCCGGTGCATTACGGGCGCATCAATCCCGGCGAAGCGCACGACATCTTCGTGCGCCAGGCGCTGGTCACCGGCGAGATCAACACCCGCGCCGGCTTCGTCGCCGACAACCTCAAGGTGCTGGAACAGGCGCGCGAGGAAGAAGCCAAGCTGCGCCGCGCCGGCATCGTCGCCGACGAGGACTGGCAGGCACGCTGGTACCTGGACCGTATCCCGGCGGAGATCCATTCGGCCAGCGGGCTGGATGCCTGGTGGAAGGCGCTGCCGGCCGATCAGCACCGCGCGCTGCGCTGGTCGCTGACCGACCTGCTGCCGGGCGAGGGCAGCGAGCAGGAGCGCTATCCGAAGTACTTCGCGCTGGGCGACGCACGGCTGGCGATGCACTACCGCTTCGAGCCCGGGGCGCAGGACGACGGCGTCACCCTCGACGTGCCGCTGCACCTGCTCAACGCGCTGGACCCGGCGCGGCTGTCGTGGCTGGCGCCGGGTTTCGTCGCCGACAAGGCGGCGGCGCTGATCCGCAGCCTGCCCAAGGCGATGCGCCGCAACTACGTGCCGGCGCCGGATTTCGGCCGCGCGTTCTTCGAGGCCTGGCCGCAGCCGTCGGCCGACGACATCCGTGGCGAACTGGCGCGGTTCCTGTCCAAGGCCACCGGCGCGGCGGTGGCGGCCACCGACTTCGACGAGGGCGCGCTGGAGCCGCACCTACGCATGAACCTGCGCCTGGCCGATGGCGAGGGCAGGGTGCTGGCGATGTCGCGCGACCTGGAGGCGCTGCGCGCGCGTTACGGCGAGCGTGCCGGACAGGCGTTCGCGGCGCGCGCCGGCAAGGCGCTGGCGGCCGAGGGCCTGCGCGAATTCCCGGCCGCGGCCATCCCCGAGCAGGTGCCGGGCGAAGCTGGCGTGCCGGCGTATCCGGCGCTGGTCGATACCGGCGAGGCGGCGGCGCTGCGCATCTTCGCCGACCGCAACGAAGCGCGGCTGGCGCATCCGGGCGGCGTGCGGCGCCTGCTGGAAATCGCCCTGGCCGACAAGGTCAAGCAGGCCCGCAAGCAGTTGCCGGTGTCGCCCAAGACCGGGCTGCTGTATGCGGCGATAGAGTCGCAGGAAAGGCTGCGTGGCGACCTCGTCGACGCCGCCATGAACGCGGTGTTGGCCGACGGGCTGGGCGATATCCGTTCGCCCGATGCGTTCGAGCAGCGCCGTACCGATGCCGGCAAGTGCCTGTTCGGCGAGGCGATGGAGCGGCTGCGGCTGGCCGAGAGCATCCTCGGCCTGGCCGGCGAGCTCAAGCCGCTGCTGGAGGCGCCGCTGATGGGCTGGGCGCGCGGCAACCTGGATGACATGGAGCGGCAGCTGGCCTCGCTGATCCACGCCGGTTTCCTGCGCGAAACGCCGGCCGATGCGCTGGCGCAGTTCCCGCGCTACCTCAAGGCGATGATCCTGCGCACCGAGCGGGCCAAGCGCGATCCGCCGCGCGACCAGGCGCGCATGCTCGAGCTCAAGCCCTTCGTCGACGCGCTGGAGGAGGCGCGGCTGCAGGGCCGCGCGGCGCAGCCGGAATGGTCGGCGCTGCGCTGGGACATCGAGGAACTGCGGGTGTCGCTGTTCGCGCAGGAACTGGGCTTCCGCTCCGGCATTTCGCCGAAGAAGCTGGCGCAGCGGGTCGCCGCGCTGCGCGGCTGATCACCGCCGCCGGGGGCGCCGTAGGTGCCGGGCTCGCCCGGCACGGCTTCACCGGGAGCAGAGCATGCGGGGCAAGCCCGCGCCTACGGCGTGGGGCGGTACTGCTCCACGCAGCGCCGGCGCGCGCTGTTGACCTGCTCGTGGGCATGCGCGTGCTCGCGGCCGATGGCCTGGCGCAGGTTGGCCATGCGCGCCCGCAGCGCCTGGCTGCGCTGCGCGTCCGGCGCGTTGGCCAGTTGCTCGTTGAGCATGGCCATCTGCTGCTGGAAGGTCGCCACGCGGTCGTTGGACGGGCCGTAGATCGAGGCGGTCGCGTTGGCGATGCATTCGCGTTCGGCGGTACGGTCAGGCTCCGCGGCGGCGGGAGCCGGCGTGGAATCGCTCTCGCGCAGCGGGGAGGTTTCCTGCGCGGCCGGCTCCATCTGCGGCGGCGGCACGGCAGGGCGCTCCTCGCGCAGCTTCATCGGTTGCGCGTTGGCATCGCAGGGATGCTCGGAATAGGCCGTTTCGCCGGATTTTCCCTTGCATTTGTAGACCTGCGCCGAGGCGGCGGCCGGCAGCAGGAGCAGCAACATGAGCAACACGATGGCGGGCATGGTGGACGATCGTCGAAGGCAGGCGCGGTGGCCCGGGTCGGCAGGCCGCGACGGATCGCGGTGGCCTGCCGGCATGCAGGTGCCCGCGGCCGGTGCGGACCGGCGCGGACGTCCCGCGGTTACTTGATGCGACGGACCTTGGCGCGGGTATTGAGCCCTTCGACCTGCAGGTACCACACGTTCAGCAGGCCCGGCGCGATCTTGACGCCCGGCGCCTGCTTGCGCACGCCGGCGACGCTGGCGTCATCGCTCTGCTCCCATACCTGGCCATTGTCCAGCGTGTACTGGCGGCCCTTGCCGAAGCCGCGGAACTCGCCTTCCAGGCGCGCCTCGATCGGGTCCTTGGAACCGAAGTCGAAGAAGCCGCGGTTCTTCACGATCACTTCCTGGCGGCCTTCCTCGCGCGCCTGTTCCAGCGCGGTGGCGGTGGCCCGCTGCACCTTGCCCTGCAGCCAGGCATTGAGCGCGGCCAGTTCCTCGGCCGAGAGCTTGTCCAGGCCGGCGGCCTTGAATTCCTCGGCCGACATCTGCTGCTGCAGGTCGCCTTCGACGACGCGCTGCGCCTGGGCGGCGAAGACCGGGGCAAGCACCAGGGCGGCGGTGAGCAGGACGGAAAGGCGCGACGGCTTCATGGGCGATTGTTCCCGTGGATGGTTGGGCGCTAGTGTAGGGGCATCCGCCCGCGATCGACCGCTGTGAACCGTTCCTCCCTCTCCGGCCTGGAAGCCCTGCTGCAACGCCCGTCCTGCGGCGCCCTTTCCGATCCGCTGCGGCAGGCGCTGCTGGCCGCGTGGCAGCAGCCCGGAACCGATGCGCAGCCGCGCCTGCCATGGCCGGTGCTGACCGACACGCTGGACTCGCTGGCGCTGCTGTCCGCCGACGAGGCGGTGATCGCGGCCGCGCTGCTGTTCGACCTGCCGGGCCTGCGCGCGCGCCTGGCGGAACTGCCGCTGGGCCAAGCGGCCGCGGCCGTGCGCGGCCTGCTCGACGGGCAGGATGCGGCCGACCAGGTGTGGGCGCTGCACGCCGGGCGCGAGGCCGGGCGCAACAGCGAGGGCCTGCGCCGCCTGCTGCTGTCCATCGTGCACGACCTGCGCGTGGTGCCGGTGCTGCTGGCGCGCCAGCTGGCCTGCATGCGCGCGGCCGACCGCAGCCCGGAGGACCAGCGCCGCGCGCTGGCGCAGCTGACCCGCGACATCCACGCGCCGCTGGCCAACCGCCTGGGCATCTGGCAGCTGAAGTGGGAGCTGGAGGACCTGGCGTTCCGCTTCCTCGAGCCGGACACCTACCGCCACATCGCGCGCGAGGTCGACGAGACCCGGCTGGCGCGCGAGCGCTACGTCGAGGCGGTCAAGCGGCGCCTGTCCGCGGCGCTGGCCGAGAACGGCATCCGCGCCGAGGTCAGCGGCCGGCCCAAGCACATCTACAGCATCTGGCGGAAGATGCAGAAGAAGAAGCTGGCCTTCGACCAGCTCTACGACCTGCGTGCGGTGCGGGTGATGGTCGACGACATCGGCGCCTGCTACGCCACGCTGGGCGTGGTGCACGCGCTGTGGACGCCGATCCCCAGCGAGTTCGACGACTACATCGCCCGGCCCAAGGCCAACGACTACCGCTCGCTGCACACCGCGGTGATCGGCCCGGAAGGGCGCACCGTGGAAGTGCAGATCCGCACCCACGAGATGCATGCGCAGGCCGAGCTCGGCGTGGCCGCGCACTGGAAATACAAGGAAGGCGGCAAGGGCGCGGAGAAGGCCTTCGACCGCAAGATCACCTGGATGCGGCAGCTGCTGGAGCAGGCGCAGGACGCGGCCAACCCCGAGGACCTGGCCGGCGCGCTGGACGCCGAGCTGATCGAGGACCGCGTCTACGCGCTCAGCCCCAAGGGCGAGGTGATGGACCTGCCGGCCGGCGCCACGCCGCTGGATTTCGCCTACCACGTGCACACCATGGTCGGGCACCGATGCCGCGGCGCCAAGGTCAACGGCCGCATCGTGCCGCTGACCTACCGCCTGCGCAGCGGCGACCGCGTCGAGATCATGACCGCGCGCGAGGCCGACCCGCGCCGCGACTGGCTGCTGCCGGCCAACGGCTTCCTCGCCAGCAGCCGCTCGCGCGAAAAGGTGCGCACCTGGTTCCACAAGCTCGACCGCGCGCGCAACGTGCAGGCCGGGCGCGAACTGCTGGACCGCGAGCTCAAGCGGCTGGGGCTGCAGCAGGCCGACCTGATGGTCGCGGCCAGGCGCTTCCACGCCGACAGCGTCGACGACCTGTACATCCAGGTCGCGCTCGGCGACACCGGGCCCAGCCAGGTCAGCCGCGCGCTGCTGGAGGCGGAGAAGGAGAAGAGCCAGCCGGCGCCGGCGACACCGCCGCTGCCGCGGCCGACCGCGCGCCGCGAGAGCATCGGCCGGTCCGATTTCACCGTGCAGGGCGTGGGCAACCTGCTGGTGCAGCTGGCGCGCTGCTGCCAGCCGGTGGCCGGCGAACCCATCGCCGGCTACCTCACCCGCACCCGCGGCGTCACCGTGCACCGTGCCGACTGCCCGGCGCTGGCGCGGCTGTCGGCCGCGCATCCAGAGCGCGTGCTGCCGGTGGAGTGGGGGCGCGCGGGTTCGGGCTACGAAGTGGACGTGATGGTGCGCGCGATGGACCGGCGCTGGCTGCTGAAGGACATCACCAACCTGATCGCCCAGGAAGACGCCTACGTGCTCAACATCAACAGCGACCCGCTGCGCGACAGCGGCCGCATGCAGCTGCGCCTGCGCCTGAAGGTGAGCGATTACGGCCAGCTGTCCACGCTGCTGGGCAAGCTCGACGCCCTGCCGGGCGTGGACGAAGCGCGCCGCATGGGCTGAACCGCCGCGGCGACGCGCGGCGTCATGGCGGACTGCTAGGCTGGCCGCATGCACAACGGGCATCCCCACCTCCCGCGATGGCTGGCGCTGGCCGCCGGCCGCCTGCGCCTGTACGGGCGCTGGTGGGTGGCGCGCGGCTGGGACAGCCCGCGCGCCTGGCGCTCGATCGCCATCGGCGTCGCCGTGCTGGCGCTGCTGCTGACCCTGTTCCGGCAGCCGCTGGCCAACCTGCTGTGGCCGGAAACCCGCATCCAGCAACTGCTCGACGACGGCCGGCGCGCATTGCGCCAGGGCCACCTGTCCGCCGCCGACGGCAGCGGCGCGCGCGAACTGTTCGAAGCGGCGGCGGCGCTGGACCCGGACCGCGGCGACGTGCGCGACGCCCTGGCGGCCACCGGCCGGCAGGCGCTCGAACAGGCGCGGCAGCGCCTGGCGGCGGGCGACGCCACCGCCGCGCGCGAGGCGCTGGAACTGGCCCGGCAGCTGCAGGTGCCGCAGGCCGAACGGGAGGCCATCGCCGCGCGCCTGCGCCACCAGGCGCAGGAACACGATGCCGTCGGCGACCTGCTGCGGCGCGCCGAGGCGGCGCAGGCGCAGGGCCGCCTGGACGACGGGCCGGACAGCGCCCTGCCGCTGTACCAGCGCGTGCTCGCGGTGCGGCCCGACCACCTGCAGGCGCTGCAGGGAAAGGACGACGCGCTGTCCGACCTGCTGGCCGAAGCCGTGGCCGCGGCGCAGCGCAACGAAACGGATACCGCCGCGCGCCTGCTGCGGCAGGTGGAAGGCTACGACCCGGGGCATTCCGAACTGCCGGCCACCCGCGCCGCGCTGAACGCCGCGCTGGACCGGCGCCGCGGCCAGGCCGCGCGCGACCTGGCGCGCGGGCGCCTGCACAAGGCCGCGGACGGCTATCGGCAGGTGCTGGCGGTGGCCGACGATCCGGCGGCCACGCAGGGACTGCAGCAGGTGGCGCGCGCCTGGGCCGGCGAAGCCGCGCGGCTGGCCGGCGATTTCCATTTCGAACAGGCCGCCGAAGCGCTGGGGCAGGCGCGCGCGCTGGTGCCCGACAGCCCCGAGGTCGCGGCCGCGGCGCAGGCGCTGCAGCGCGCGCAGGGCGCGCGCCAGGCGCTGGAAACCCGGCTGCCGGCCGCCGAGCGCGAACGGCGGGTGCGCGCGCTGCTGGCGCAGGTGGAGAGCGCCGCGGCGCAGGGACAGTGGCTGCTGCCGCCGGGCGCCAGCGCCTACGACCGCTTCAAGGCCGCGCAGGCGCTGGCGCCGCGCGACGCGCGGGTGAGGCAGGCCGGCGCCCGCATCCTGCCGGCCGCGCGCCGCTGCCTGGACGACAACCTCCAGGGCAACCGCCTGCAGGCGGCGCGCACCTGCCTGGACGCCTGGCAGGCGCTGGCGCCGGGCGATCCGCTGCTGCCCGCGGCGCGGCGCCGGCTGGCGCAGCGCTGGCTGGCGGTCGGCAGCGAACGCCTCGGCGCGGGCGACGTCGCCTTCGCCAGCCGCGCGCTGGAGCAGGCGCGCGAACTGGACGCGGCCACGCCGGAGTTGCCGGCTTTCGCCGAGCGGCTGGGCAATGCGAGGCGCTAGGAGTGAGTGAAGTGGAGTGAGAAAGAGCGAAAAGCACTCTCCGCCTGCGCGGACATGACGGCTTTGGCTGTTGCCCCTTCTTACTCCTCACTCCTCTTCACTCACTCCTGCCCCAGAAACACCCGCGCCACGGTCGCGCGCGCGGCGTCCATCGAGAAGTGCCGGGCGATGTTGCGCAGGCCGTTGCCGGACAGCTGCCGCCACAGGGCCTCGTCGTCGTGCAGCCGCACCACCGCGTCGGCGAAGGCCTCCGCGCCGTCGGCGACCAGCACGTCCTGGCCGTCGCGCAGGTGCATGCCTTCGGCCGCGCAGGGGGTCGCCACCACCGGCTGGCCGTGGGCCATGCTCAGGTTGATCTTGCCCTTCACCCCGGCGCCGAAGCGCAGCGGCGCCACCGCGATGCGACCGCCGGCCATCCACGGCACCACGTCGGGCACGTAGCCGTGCACCTGCACGCCCGGCTGGCTGGCGGCCAGCGCCTGCAGGCTGTCGGGCACGTCGGCGCCGATGCAGTGGAAGCGGACCAGCGGCAGGCGCTGCCGGATCAGCGGGAACACCTCGCCGATGAACCACTGCATCGCGTCCAGGTTCGGCGGGTGGCGGAAGCCGCCCACGAACACCAGGTCGTGCCGCTGCGCCCAGTCCAGGCCCTGTCCGGCGACCTCGTGCAGGTTGGACAGCAGTTCCACCTTCACCTGCGGCGCGTCGAGGGCCAGCTGTTCCTTCTCGGCGGCGCTGACCAGCAGGGTGACGTCGGTGGCGGCCATCACCGCAAGCTCGCTGGCGCGGGTGCGTTCGGCGCTGCGCGCCAGGCGCGGGTCGCCGGCCAGTTCGGCGCCGCGGCGTTCGCGCAGGTAGTGCAGGTCCACCGTGTCGAACACGGTGCGCGCCTGCGGGGCGTCGCGGCGCAGCAGCGGCAGGCACTCGCTGGCGACGTGGTGGCGGACCAGCATCGCCACTTGGAAGCGCGGGCCGTGCGCACGCAGCCAAGGGCCCACGCCCTTGAGCCAGGGCGCATGCCACACCTCCACGCCCAGCGCCTGCAGCGCCTCGGTGGCCGCGCCGCCGTGGCCGCCGCGGGTGGGCAGGAACACCACGTGCGCGCCGCCGGCCAGCAGCATGCGGATCAGGTTGAACTGGCGCAGCGAGGCCGAATCGCGGTCCGGCCGCGGCACCGCCTCGTCGACGATCAGGATCTGGCGCTGGCCGCGGTGCAGCAGTGCGGGGCCGGGAACGCTGCCGGCCGGCAGCTGCCGCGACAGCGCGTCGCGCCACTTGTCCGCGAACACCTGCTGGTTGCGCACCTGCCAGGCCTTGACGCCGCTGCGGGTATCGGTGCCGTTGCTGGTGCCCTCGTCGTGCACCACGCGGCTGGCCGGCTGCACCAGCACGCGGCGGCCGGCGGCACGCACCTTGAACGCCAGGTCGGTGTCCTCGTAGTAGGCCGGCGCATAACGCGTGTCCAGCCCGCCCAGTTCCTCGAACAGGGCGCGCGGGATGGCCAGCGCCGCGCCGGAGCAGTAGTCGGCCTCGCGCAGGCTGGCGTAGCGCGGGTCCTCGGCCGACTCGAAGCGGCCATAACTCCAGCAGCTGCCGTCGTCGAACACCACGCCGCCCGATTCCTGCAGGCGGCCGTCGGGGTACAGCAGCTGCGCGCCGACCAGGCCGGCCTCGGGAACGCGCGCGAAGGTGTCGAGCAGGGCGTCCAGCCAGCCCGGCTGCGGCACGGTGTCGTTGTTCAGCAGCACCACGTACTGCCCGCGCGCCAGCCGCAGGCCGTCGTTGCAGGCGGCGATGAAGCCGCCGTTCTGTACGCGGCGGTGGTAGCGCAGGCCGTCGATCTGCGCCATCCAGGCGGCGGTGTCGTCGCTGCTGCCGTCGTCGATCACCAGGATCTCGCAGGCCGCCGCCGGCGGGTGTGCGGCCAGCGCGCGCAGGCAGGCCAGTGTGTGCCGGGCATGGTCGTAGACCGGGATGACGATGCTGGCCGCCGGCTCGGCGCTGGCGGGCACGGCGAACGGCGCGAACGGGGCGTCGGCGGGCGCGAACAGCGGCTCGCGCCGTGGCGGCGGCTGCCGCCGCAGGTGCACGCCGACGCGCTGCAGGGTGGCGCGCCAGCCGCGGGTGCGCAGGCTGGCCAGGCCGCGGCGGATCAGGCCGACGATGCGATCCAGGTGGTAGCGCACGTCGGCCGGGGACATCGACATTCGGTTGCAACTCCAGCTTAAGCAGGTGGGGGCCGGCAGCCGTGCCGTGGCGCAAGGCTGCGTTAGACTCGCCTGAACCTACATTCTCGCATCCCCGTGCCGCGACGCTACGATTCCGACGAACTGGACGACGATACCGACGATCTCGGCACGCCCTGGCGCAGCCGCCTGATCACCTGGGGCCTGGCGGCAGCGGCCCTGGGCCTGGGTTTCCTGATTCCCTACACGCTGTACCTGAACTCGCAGGTGACCCAGCGTTTCGGTGAGCTGCGCTGGCAGATCCCGACCCGCGTCTACGCGCGGCCACTGGTGCTGGCGCCGGGGCTGGCGATGGACGCGGACACGCTCAAGACCGAACTGGCGGCCTCGGCCTACCGCGACGACGGCGTCGGTCAGAGCCCGGGCACCTACCGGCTGCAGGGCGGCCGCTTCACCATTTCCAGCCGCGGCTACGTCGACGTGGACGGGCGGGTGGCGCCGCGGCGGGTGGAAGTGGCCGTTTCCGGCGGGCAGGTGGCGTCGCTGCGCGACGCCGCCGCGCGCAAGGCGCTCAAGGCCGCGCGGCTGGACCCGGCGCGCATCGCCACGCTGTACGGGCAGAAGCAGGAAGAGCGGCGGCTGGTGCGCATCGCCGAGGCGCCCGAACTGCTGGTCACCGGCCTGCAGGCGGTGGAGGACCGGGACTTCAAGAGCCACCACGGCATCGACCTGAGCGGCATCGCGCGCGCGGTGTGGGTGACCGTGCGTTCCGGCGGCAAGGTGCGGCAGGGCGCCAGCACGCTGACCCAGCAGTTGGCGCGCAGCGGCCTGCTGGGCATCGGCAAGGAGCAGACCCTTACCCGCAAGTTCAACGAAGTGCTGTACGCGCTGATCATGGAAGCGCGCTACGACAAGCCGGTGATCCTGGAGGCCTACCTCAACCAGGTCTACCTGGGCCAGCGCGGCAGCCAGGCCATCCATGGCGTGGCCTCCGGCGCCGAGTTCTGGTTCGGGCGCGATCTGAATTCGCTGACCACCGAGCAGGTGGCGCTGCTGATCGGGCTGGTGAAGGGACCGTCGTACTACGACCCGCGCCGCAATCCCGAACGCGCGCTGGACCGGCGCAACTTCGTGCTCGGCAAGCTGCACGAGAACGGGCTGATCGACCAGGCCGAATACCAGCGCGCGCTGAAGGTGCCGCTGGGCGTGCCGAAGGCGCCGGGGCTGGTCGCGGCCAACCGCTTCCCGGCCTACATCGACCTGGTGCGGCGCCAGCTCGGCCACGACTACCCGGAGAGCACCCTGCAGGGCGCCGGCCTGAACGTCTTCACCGGCATGTCGCCCTCGGCCCAGGCCTACGCCGAAGGCGCGGTGGCGCATACCGTCAAGTCGCTGCAGAACAAGCGCCGGCCGGAACTGCAGGCCGGCCTGGTGCTGACCGACGTGCACAACGGCGACGTGCTGGCGGTGGTCGGCAGCCGCGACGTGGCCGAGCCGGGCTTCAACCGCGCCATCGACGCGCAGCGCCCGGTCGGTTCGCTGCTCAAGCCGTTCGTCTACCTGCTGGCGCTGGCGCAGCCGGACCGCTGGTCGCTGGCGACCTGGGTCGAGGACACCCCGGTCACCGTGCAGCTCAGCCGCGGGCGCAACTGGACGCCGGGCAACGCCGACAACCGCAGCCACGGCACGGTGCGCCTGATCGACGCGCTGGCCCGTTCCTACAACCAGGCCACGGTGCGCGTGGGCATGCAGGTCGGGCCGGAGCGGCTGACCCAGCTGATCCACGTGCTGGCCGGGCTCAAGGCCGAGGCCAACCCGGCGGTGATCCTGGGTTCGACCGACCAGAGCCCCTACGGCATGGCGCAGCTGTACCAGTTCCTGGCCTCCGGCGGCGAGATCCAGCCGCTGCACGCCGTGCGTGGCGTGGTCGACGCCCAGGGCAAGCTGCTCAAGCGCTACGACAAGACCCCGGCGCCGGCGCAGGAAGGCGATTCGATCGCCGCCAACCTGATCAGCGTGGCGCTGCAGCAGGTGGTGTCCAGCGGCACCGCCGCGGGCCTCAACGCCGACGGCCTGGGCCGGCTGCAGCCGGCCGGCAAGACCGGCACCACCAACGACGGCCGCGACAGCTGGTACGCCGGCTACACCGGCGACCACCTAGCGGTGGTGTGGATGGGCAACGACCAGAACGAGCAGGCCGGCCTGTACGGCGCCACCGCCGCGATGCGGGTGTGGGCGGGCATCTTCCGCAACCTGCCGAGCAAGCCGCTGCGGGTGAACAGCAAGGGCCTGGACTGGCAGTACGTCGCGGCCGAAGGCAACAACAGCACCGACGAAGGCTGCCCGGGCGCGCGCCGCTTCCCGTTCGTGGCCGGCTTCGCCCCGGGCTACATGCCGTGCGCGCCGCAGCCGGTGCCGGAAGAGGAAGCGCAGGAAGGCGGTGGCTGGCGCAGCTGGTTCGGGCTGGACCGCAAGGAGCCGGCGCCGGCGTCCAGCACGCCTTCAGATACGCCTGCGCGATAATGCGGCGCATGAACAGCCCGCTTCCGATCCGCGCACTGGCCGTCCTGGCCGTATCCCTCGCCCTGGCCGCGTGCACCAGCACGCCGCCGCCCCCGCCGCCGGTGGTCGACACCACCACGCCGGCGCAGCGCATGGCCGCGGTGCAGAACATCGCCGGCGTCGACGACAAGGAGGTGTCGGTGCAGCCGCTGCGCGACCCGCAGGTGGACGACCTGCGCCAGGTCGCTGCCGAACGCCGTGAGGCCGGCGACCTGGCGGGCGCCGCCGAAGCGCTGAACCAGGCGCTGCTGCTGGTCGAGAGCGACCCGGGCATCCTCCAGGAACGCGCCGAGATCGCGCTGCTGCAGGGCGACTGGGCGCGCGCCGAAACGCTGGCGCGCAAGGCCGTCTCGCTCGGCTCGCGAACCGGCCCGCTGTGCCGCCGCCACTGGGCCACCGTCGAGCAGGCGCACCTGGCACGCGCCGAAAAGGAAAACGCCACCTCGGCGCATGCACAGATCGAGGGCTGCACCGTGCCGGGGATCATCAGATATTGAGGGACCAGGGGCCGGAGGCCAGAGGCCAGTGCGCCCCGGCTCCTCCCTGATCCCCGGCCTCCGGCCCCCGACCCCCGATGCTTAGAATCGCCAGCCGTGAAGCCCTCAGCGAGGACGGCGCGCTCGCGCGGCAGCTGGACGCCTTCACCCCGCGTGCGGCGCAGCTGCGGCTGACCGAGGCCATCGCCGACGCGTTCCAGCAACGCGACACGCTGCTGGCCGAGGCCGGTACCGGCACCGGCAAGACCTTCGCCTACCTGGTGCCGGCGCTGCTGTCCGGGCTGAAGACCATCGTCAGCACCGGCACCCGCGCGCTGCAGGACCAGCTCTACCACCGCGACCTGCCGCGGGTGCGCGCCGCGCTCGGCGTCGGCCACCGCAGCGCGCTGCTCAAGGGCCGCGCCAACTACCTGTGCCGCTACCGGCTGGACCAGGCGCGCGGCGAGCCGCGCTTCGCCTCGCCCGAGCAGGCCGCGCAGTTCCAGCGCATCGTCGCCTGGGCCGGGCGCACGCAGTTCGGCGATGTGGCCGAACTGGACGGGCTGGCCGACGACTCGCCGCTGCTGCCGATGGTCACCTCCACCGTCGACAACTGCCTGGGCAGCGACTGCCCGTTCTGGAGCGAGTGCTTCGTGGTGCAGGCGCGCCAGCGCGCGCAGGAGGCCGACCTGGTCGTGGTCAACCACCACCTGCTGCTGGCCGACCTGGCGCTCAAGCAGGAAGGCTTCGGCGAGATCCTGCCTGGCGCGCAGGCGTTCGTGATCGACGAGGCGCACCAGCTGCCGGAACTGGCGGCCAATTTCTTCGGCGAAGGCTTCGGCATGCGCCCGTGGCAGGAACTGGCGCGCGACTGCCTGGCCGAATGCCGCGGCGTGGCCGGCGCGCAGCCGGCGCTGCAGCAGCCGGTCGCGACGCTGGAAATGGCGTTGCGGCAACTGCGCGATGCGATGGAACCGCTGCCGCCGCGCGGCACGCAATGGCGCGCGCTGGCGGTGCCGGAAGTGGCCGAAGGATTCGACGTGCTGGCCACCGCGCTGGCGCAGCTGCGCGAGGCGCTGGCCGGCGTGCGCGAGGCGTCGCCGGGCCTGGATGCCTGCCACGCGCGCGCGGTCGAAGGCGCCGCGCGGCTTTCGCGCTGGCTGGGCGAGGATGCGCCGCTGCCCGATTTCGAGGCCGACGATGCGGGCGAGGGCGCCGCCAGCAACGACGTGCTCTGGTACGAACTCACCCCGCGCGGCTTCCGCTGCCAGCGCACGCCGCTGGACGTGTCCGGGCCGCTGCGCGAACACCGCCAGCGCTCGCACGCGGCCTGGGTGTTCACCTCGGCCACGCTTACCGTCGATGGCGGTTTCGACCACCTGGCCGCGCGCCTGGGCCTGGACGATCCGGACACGCTGGTCCAGCCCAGTCCGTTCGACTGGCCGGTGCAGGCGCTGTGCTACCTGCCCAGGCAGCTGCCCGATCCGGCCGCGCGTGGTTTCGGCGCCGCGCTGATCGCCACCCTGCGGCCGGTGCTGGAAGCCTCGCAGGGCCGCGCCTTCCTGCTGTTCGCCTCGCACCGCGCGCTGCGCGAGGCCGCCGATGCGCTGCGCGGCGGGCCGTGGCCGTTGTTCGTGCAGGGCGAGGCGCCGCGCGCCAGCCTGCTGCAGCATTTCCGCGAATCCGGCAACGGCGTGCTGCTCGGCTCGGCCAGCTTCCGCGAAGGCGTGGACGTGGCCGGCGACGCGCTCAGCGTGGTGGTGATCGACAAGCTGCCCTTCGCCGCGCCGGACGACCCGGTGTACGAGGCGCGGCTGGACGCGATCCGCCGCGAGGGCGGCAACCCGTTCCGCGACGAGCAGCTGCCGCAGGCGGTGATCGCGCTCAAGCAGGGCGTGGGCCGGCTGATCCGCAGCGAGACCGACCGCGGCGTGCTGGTGCTGTGCGACCCGCGCCTGCTCAGCCGCGGCTACGGGCGCGTGTTCCTCGATTCGCTGCCGCCGTTCCGCCGCACCCGCGAACTGGCCGACGTGCAGGCATTCTTCGAAGCCCCTCTCCGCACGGGAGAGGGGTTGGGGTGAGGGCTGGGGCGAAGCCTTCCTGAGGCACATTGCATGAGGCTGCGCCCTTGCCCTCATCCGGCGCCGCGCGCCAGCTTCTCCCGATGGGAGAAGGGAAGGGACCCGTTCGATCGAAGGGGGCGCATGGGCACAGTGCTACCCTTGCTCCCTGTTTTCCCGTCCTTTGCCCCATGAAGCTGCTCGCCCTCGAAACCGCCACCGAAGCCTGTTCCGTCGCCCTGCATGTCGATGGGCAGGTACTGGAGCGTTTCGAGATCGCGCCGCGCCGGCATGCCGAACTGACCCTGCCGTGGGCGGAGCAACTGCTCGCCGAAGCCGGTATCGCGCGTGCTCAGCTGGACGCCATCGCCCTGGGGCGCGGCCCCGGCGCCTTCACCGGCGTGCGCCTGGCCATCGCCATCGCCCAGGGCATCGCCCTGGCGCTGGACCGGCCGTTGCTGCCGGTGTCCACGCTGCAGGTGCTGGCGATGCAGGCGCCGGACGACGCCACCCACGTGCTGGCCAGCATCGACGCGCGCATGGGGGAGGTCTACGCCGCGCGCTGCCTGCGTCGCGGCGATGGCCTGTGGGACGCGCAGGGGGCCGAGGTGGTAATCGCCCCCGACGTGCTGCAGCTGCCCGACGACGGCAGCCGCTGGGCCGGTGTCGGCACCGGCTTCGCCGCCGCGGACGGCCTGCTCGCCACGCGCCTGCAGGCCCGGCTGTCGTCGGTCGATGCGCAGGCGCTGCCGCGCGCATCGGACGTGCTGAAGATCGCCGTGCCGGCTTTCGCCCGTGGCGAGGGCATCGCGCCTGAGCTGGTGCAGCCGGCCTACCTGCGCGACAACGTCGCGCTCACACTGGTCGAACAGCAGGCGCTGCGCGTCTCGCGCTGATCTGTCGGTAGGTGCCGGGTTTGCCCGGCACTGGCTTTGCGGGAATACGCCATGCGGGGCGAGCCCCACGTCTACCGCGGCTGTCTGCCGCTGGCATCCAGCATCGAATTGAATCGTTCGATCGTCGCGTCGTCGTAGCCGATGCCCTGCGGCGTATCCGGCCGCGGGGCCGGCGCGTCGGCAGCGCGCAGTTCGGCGCGCAGTCCGCTGCTGGCCGTGTAGATCGGCGCGGCGACGTCGAAGCCGCGCACGGGCGATGCGCCGAACAACGACCGGTACAACTGGACGGCATCGAGCAGAGTCAGCGCCGGCCCGGGATGCATGCCGTCGGCGTCGTACCAGGCAAGGGCGCCGGCTTCGTCCGAAAGCCGGCGCAGGGTTTCGGAGATCTCGACATACCCGATGCCGGCGAGTGTGGCGGCATCGCGCTCCTGTTCGACCAGTACCGCCGAGGCGCGCGGGTGCGATTGATAGCTGCCGAGCAGCAGCACCTGCGCGCCAGCTTCGCGGCCGGCCCGGGCCAGCGCCTGCACGGCCTGTCGGGATTTCCGGCAGGCGTCTTCCCCGGAGCCGCACATCATCAGGTCGCCGCCGCGTTCCTGCAGGACGAGCACCGCGGGGCGGTAATCGGCGAGGGCCTTGCGCGCGCTGCCATCGGCCACGCGCTGCTCGAGCGTGGCGCCGCCCTGGACGAGCATCGCGCTGTGCACGCGCTGGCCATTGGCGTTCGCCATCGCGGCGAAGGTGGCCGGCAGGTTGCCGACATAGGTCAGGCTGTTGCCCACGAACAGGACGCGCTGCGCCGGCTCCGCCGCGAAAGCGGACATGCACGCAGGCAACAGGGACAACAGCAGCAGCCATCGACGCATGGGTTTTGGTCCGTCCGCGGAATGTTGCTGTGACCGGTCTACCAGTCGATGGTTCCGCGGATCACCGTCTGCACCTGGCCGCCGGACCACACCTCGCCGTGTTCGTCGATGCGCAGTTCCAGCAGTGCGTCGTGGCCGACCTCGCGGCCCTGGCTGGCGGTGTAGCGCCTGCCGCTGCCGGGCAGGGCGTTGCGCTCGTCCAGCCACGCGGCGAGCACGGCGTTGGCCGCGCCGGAGGCGGCGTCCTCGAAGCGGCGGCCGTTACCGACGAAGGCACGCACCGCCAGGTCGTGGGAGGGCGCGTCGCTGCGGGCATAGGCGAACACGCCCATCGCGCCGCTGGCCTCGGCCAGCGTGGCGATGGCGTCCCAGTCGGGGGCCAGGGCGCGCAGCGTGGCCTCGTCGGCCAGTTCCACCAGCCACCAGCGGCGGCCGCCGTCCATCAGCACCGGCGGCAGCGCGCCCAGCGCCCAGCCGGCGATGGCCGGGCGCAGGCGCGCATCGGTGGCCTCCACGACTTCCGCCACCGCGGCGCGTGGGGTGCGGATGGCGATGCGGCGCACGCCATCGGCCTCGTCCACGCGCAGCGGCAGCTGGCCGGCGATGCCGTCCTGCACCAGCAGGCCATCGACCGGCGCGGCCAGGCCGCATTCCAGCACCGCGTGCGCGCTGCCGACGCTGGGATGGCCGGCGAACGGCACTTCCTTCTGCGGCGCGAACATGCGGATGCGGTAGCTGCTGCCCGGCGCGGTGGGCGCGAAGACGAAGGTGGTCTCGGGCAGGCGGGTCCAGCGGGCGATGGCCTGCATGGCGGCATCGTCCAGGCCGTCGGCATCGAGCACCACGGCCAGCGGATTGCCGGTGCCGGGGCGCGGGGCGAAGACGTCCAGTTGCAGGAAGCGGCGGGTGGTCATGGGATTTCCGTGTGTCTGATGGGGTGCAGATCGAGGGAGGGAGTCCTTCTCCGTCGGGTCGGGAAGGGGCGGCTTGCGCACCACGGGCGCGCGTGCCTCGGAGCGCACACGCCACTGGCGTGGGCCGGGGCGGAGCGAGGGGGAGCTGAGGGTTGGGGGGCGAGGTCGCGGCAACCGCAATGATGAATGCATCGCGCGGATCCCGTTGTTTGCATCATGGTGCACGTGGCTTCGCACTTGCCCTCATCCGCCCCTTCGGGGCACCTTCTCCCGGTGGGAGAAGGAACAAGTCTGTTTCCTCTTCTTCCGAGGGGCAGTCCTACCAGTCCAGATGGCCGTCGATGACCGGCTGCACTTCGCCGCCGATCCAGACGTGGCCGTCGGCGTCCACCTGCACGTGGACCTCGCCGTTGCGGCCGCGCTCGCGGCCCTGGCTGGCGCGGTACTGCTGCCCCGGCGCGAGCCGGCCCTGCGCCAGCAGGTGCGCGGCGACCAGCGCGTTGGCGCTGCCGGTCACCGGGTCTTCGTCCACGCCCACGCCCGGGGCGAAGGCGCGCACGACGTACTGGTAGCCGACATCGGGCCGCGCCGCCGGTGCGAACACGGCGAGCTTGCCCTTGCCGGGCAGGGCGGCGATGGCGGCCAGCTCGGGTTTGTAGCGGCGCAGCGCGGTCTCGTCGGCCGCTTCCAGCAGCCACCAGTCCGGGCCGTTGTTCCACAACGCGGGTTCCGCACCCGGATGCGCCAGCGCGGCCAGGCCGGGCGGCAATGGCGGCGCGGCGACGTCGCGGCGCTCCGCCCGCGGGCTGCGCACGTGCAGCAGGCGGAAACGGCCGCCGCCCTGCACCCGTACCGGCAGCAGGCCGGCGGCGCATTGCTGGACCAGCCGGCCCTGGTCGTCGGGCGTGGCCAAGCCCAGTTCCACCGCCGCCCACGCCGCGCCGACGCTGGGATGGCCGGCGAAGGGCAGCTCCATCTTCGGGGTGAAGATGCGGATGCGGTAATCCGCGCCCGCTTCCGGCGGCAGGAAGAACACCGTCTCGGACAGGTTCAGCCAGGCGGCGATGGCCTGCATGGCGGCATCGTCCAGGCCGTCGGCATCGACCACGGCGGCCAGCGGATTGCCGGCGCCCGGGCGGGCGGTGAACACATCCAGCTGCAGGAAACGGCGTGCGGGCATCGGGCGGCAACTCCAGGGAAGGATGGCGCGCAGCTTAGCCTGTAGTCGCGCCGGGCCGCGCTGAGGGGCCGCGCCAGCGGCGTGGTGGCGGACACATCGTCAGGCGCGGCCACAGCAAGCCTGCGTTTGCAGGGCACCACCGCGCCGGCAGTGCTACCAGTGCACGCTGCCGTCGATCACGCACTGCACCTGGCCGCCGATCCACACCGTGCCCTGTGCATCGACCCGCACCTGCACCTGGCCGTCGCGGCCCACCTCGCGGCCCTGGCTGGCGACGTAGCCACCCTCGCCATCGGGCAGGGCGCCGCGCCGGTGCAGCCAGGCGCCGATCAGCGCGTTGGCGCTGCCGGTCACCGGGTCTTCCGGCACGCTCACCGCGTCGCCGGGGCAGAACGCGCGCACCACCCGGGCATGGCCGGCGCCGTCCTCGTCGGCGAACACCGCCACGCCGGTCGCGCCGGTGGCGTTGGTCCAGTCGCGCAGGGCGGCCATGTCCGGCTGCAGGCCGCGTACGGCGGCGGCATCGCGCAGCGGCAGCAGCCACCAGCGCGGGCCGTTGTCCCACAACTCCGGAACATGGCCGGCGGCGGCCAGCGCCAGCAGCGCCGGCGGAACCGCGCCGGGCGCGGTGTCCCGTTGCCGCGCCGGCGGGCTGGCGAGCTGGATGCGGTGCGCTTCGGCCGGGCCGCCCACCCGCACCGGCAGCAGGCCGGCGGCGCATTGCTGCAGCAGCGCGCCGTCGCGGGGCGCGGCCAGGCCGCAGCGCACCGCCGCCCAGGCGGCGCCGACGCTGGGGTGGCCGGCGAACGGCAGCTCGCTGCTGGGGGTGAAGATGCGGATGTGGTAGTCGGCGCCCGGCGCGTCGGGCTTCAGAAAAAACACCGTCTCGGAAAGATTCAGCCACGCGGCCAGTGCCTGCATGCGCGCGGCGGAGAGCCCGTCCGCGTCGAACACGACCCCCAGCGGATTGCCGGTGCCGGGGCGGGGAGCGAAGACGTCCAGTTGCAGGAAGCGGCGTGCGGTCATGGCGGCGGCGTTTTCGGGGCGGGCCAGCATAGGCCTGGCGCGCTCCGGTCGCGAGCGGGGCGGCGCCGGCATGCGGCCCGTCGCTGGCAGGCGTGCCGGCACTGCAATGCTGTCGCCCGGAAGCGGCGGCTCCGCGGGGCGGGGCATGGCTATAGAATCGACGGTTCCGCCCGCCCGCCGGGTCTTTCTCCCCAACGTGAACCCCCACGCCAATGTCCTCTTCCCCCCTCGTCGATCGCTGGATCGTTCTCAAGTTCGGTGGCACCTCGGTGTCGCGTCGTCATCGTTGGAACACGATCGGGGAACTGGCGAAAAAACGTGCGGACGAGACCGGCGGCCGGGTGCTGGTGGTGGTGTCCGCGCTGTCGGGCGTGACCAATGAACTGACCGCCATCGCCGATGGCGCCGCCGACAGCCGCGCGCGGGCGGCGGCGCTGGTCGCGCGCCACAACGACTTCCTCGCCGAGCTGGAGCTGGGCGAGGAGGTGCTGGCCGCGCGGCTGGCGGCACTGCAGGCGCTGCTCGACGACCCGCGCGCGGCCAGCCGCCCGCTGGACTGGCAGGCCGAGGTACTGGGCCAGGGCGAACTGCTGTCCTCGACCATCGGCGCGGCCTACCTGCGCGGCAACGGACTGGATTTCGGCTGGATGGACGCGCGCGACTGGCTGCAGGCGCAGCCGCCGGCACCTAACCAGACCGAGTGGTCGCAGCGGCTTTCGGTGAACTGCCAGTGGCAGGGCGAGGCCGGCTTCAAGGAGCGCTTCAACGCCCAGCCCACGCGCATGCTGCTCACCCAGGGTTTCATCGCCCGGCATGGCGACGGCGGCACGGCGATCCTCGGCCGCGGCGGTTCCGATACCTCGGCCGCGTACTTCGGCGCGCTTCTCGGCGCCAGCCGCGTGGAAATCTGGACCGACGTGCCGGGCATGTTCAGCGCCAACCCGAAGGACGTGCCCGACGCGCGCCTGCTCACCCGGCTGGACTATTACGAGGCGCAGGAAATCGCCACCACCGGCGCCAAGGTGCTGCATCCGCGCTCGATCAAGCCGTGCCGCGACGCCGGCGTGCCGATGGCCATCCTCGACACCGAGCGCCCGCACATGCCGGGCACCAGCATCGACGGCAGCGCAGAGCCGGTGCCGGGGGTGAAGGCGATCAGCCGCCGCAACGGCATCGTGCTGGTGTCGATGGAAGGCATCGGCATGTGGCAGCAGGTCGGCTTCCTCGCCGACGTGTTCGACCTGTTCCGCAGGCATGGCCTGTCGGTGGACCTGATCGGTTCGGCCGAGACCAACGTCACCGTCTCGCTGGATCCGTCCGAGAACCTGGTCAGCACCGACGTGCTGGCCGCGCTGTCGGCGGATCTTTCGGAAATCTGCAAGGTCAAGGTGATCGTGCCGTGCGCGGCCATCACCCTGGTCGGCCGCGGCATGCGTTCGCTGCTGTACAAGCTCTCGGACGTGTGGGCCACGTTCGGCAAGGAGCGCGTGCACATGATCTCGCAGTCGTCCAACGACCTGAACCTGACCTTCGTGATCGACGAGGCCGACGCCGACGGCCTGCTGCCGATCCTGCACGCCGAGCTGATCGACAGCGGCGCGATGCCGGTGTACGAGGAACAGGTATTCGGCCCGCGCTGGCGCGAGATCATCGGCCATGTGCGCCCGCGCGCGACGCCGTGGTGGCGCGCGCCGCAGCCGCGCCGGCAACTGTTGGAACTGGCCGCGCAGGGCACGCCGCGCTACGTCTACCACCTGCCGACGGTGCGCGAGCGCGCCCGCCAGCTGAAGGCGGTGGCGGCGCTGGACCGCCGTTACTACGCGATCAAGGCCAATCCGCATCCGGCCATCCTGCGCGCGCTGGTCGAGGAAGGCTTCGGCCTGGAATGCGTGTCGCTGGGCGAGGTAGAGCACGTGTTCGCCGCGCTGCCGGAGCTGTCGCCTTCGCGCGTGCTGTTCACCCCGAGCTTCGCGCCGATCGGCGAATACGCGGCGGCGCTGGCGCGCGGCGTCAACGTCACCGTCGACAACGTCGAACTGCTGCGGCGCTGGCCCGAGGTGTTCGGCGACCGCGCGCTGTGGCTGCGCATCGACCTGGGTCACGGCGACGGCCACCACAAGAAGGTCAACACCGGCGGCAAGGAGGCCAAGTTCGGCCTGTCGGCGCAGCGCGTGGACGAGTTCCTCGACGTGGCGCGCGGCATCGGCGTACGCATCACCGGCATCCATGCGCACTTGGGCAGCGGCGTGGAGAACAGCGGCCACTGGAAGCAGATGGTGGACGAACTGGCCGGTTTCGCGCGCCGCATCGGCAGCGTGGAGATCCTCGATATCGGCGGCGGCCTGCCGGTGCCGTACAGCGACGATGACGAACCGTTCGACCTCGACGCCTGGGCCACCGGCCTGGCCGAGATCAAGGCGGTGCACCCGGCGTTCCAGCTGGCGGTCGAGCCGGGCCGCTTCCTGGTCGCCGAGGCCGGCGTGCTGCTGGCCCATGCCACCCAGGTGGTGGAGAAGGACGGCGTGCGCCGCGTCGGCCTGGATGCGGGCATGAACGCGCTGCTGCGCCCGGCCCTGTACGACGCCTGGCACGACATCGCCAACCTGTCGCGGCTGGACGACGCGCGCGACGTGGACTTCAGCGTGGTCGGCCCGATCTGCGAATCCAGCGACGTGTTCGCGCAGCGGGTGAAGCTGCCGTCCACCACCGTGCCGGACGACGTGATGCTGATCGCCGACGCCGGCGCCTATGGTTTCAGCATGGCCAGCCGCTACAACCACCGCACGCTGCCGCGCGAGGACGTCATCGAATGACACCGCGCCTGGAATATGCGCTGTCGGCCGGTCTGCTGGCGTTTGCGCTGGCGCCGGCGACGGTGTTCCTGGTCACCTTCAGGCTGCTGGACGACGCCATGGTCTGGCAGCTGAGCGCGGCGGCGGGGCTGGCCGCGCTGCTGTCGGCCGGCTGGGTAAGCGGCTGGCAGTGGCTGCTGGATGCGGATCGCCGCGCCAGGCGGGTATTCGGCATGGCCTTCTTCACCGTGCTGGTGGCGCTGGGCCTGTTCTTCCCGCTGTGCATGGCGATGCTGGGCGTTGGCATGGCCGCGCACCTGGACGTGCTGGAGCTGGCCGAAGTGGTCGCGGTGCTTCTGGCATTCGCCGCCGGGCTTGGCGGCCTGCCGGCGTTGCTGCTCACCTCGCCGTTGGCATGGCGCTTTCTTTGGCGCCGCGACCGCAGGGTGGCGGCATGAGATCTTTGAGTTTTCCCGTTGCCGCCGTCGCGTGCGGTACGTTCCGAACCGGGTGGAGTCCTGAGCCGCATGTTTGATCGAAATTCCGTTGCCGTCTTCCGTTTCGTCCGCTGCGATTTCGCCGCGGATACCGGCGTGGCGCGGCTGGTGTACGCCTTCGACGACGGCCCGGAGATGACCGAGACCGTCACCGTGCCGGGCGCGCCGTTCCGCCTGGACGGCGAACGCGCGGCGGCGGTGCAGCGCGCCCTGCGCCTGCTGCACCTGATTGCCGGCGTGAGTTACTACAAGGCGGCGGTGCCGGCGCAGGTATCCATCGACGGCTACGCCATCGACGCCGATACCGCGGCGCTGGTGGAAACGGTCTACCTCAACGGCCTGGGCGAGTTCGCCTACCGCAACGGCCTGAACCTGCGCGGCCGGTTCAGGCTGCCGGTTTCGCTCCCCTCTCCCTCCGGGAGAGGGGCCGGGGGTGAGAGGACGGCCGCCGCTGCGGTTGCCGGAGCCGCTGCTGCTTCCGCCGTACCCTCACCCCAACCCCTCTCCCAAGGGGAGAGGGGCCCGGAAGCGCCGGTGCTCGGTCTGCGCCACCACGCCCTGGTCGCCATCGGCGGCGGCAAGGATTCGCTGGTCAGCATCGAGGCGCTGCGCCATGCCGGCGTCGGCGAGACCGTCACCTGGATCGGCGGTTCGCAGCTGATCCGCGCCTGCGCCGAGCGCACCGGCCTGCCGATGCTCAACATTGGCCGCACGCTGGCGCCGGAGCTGTTCGAACTGAACCGGCAGGGTGCGTGGAACGGCCACATCCCGGTGACCGCGGTGAACTCGGCGATCATGGTGCTGGCGGCGCTGGTGCAGGGCGTGGACCAGGTGGTGTTCTCCAACGAACGCTCGGCCAGCTACGGCAGCCAGATCGCCGGCACCGGCGAGGTCAACCACCAGTGGTCCAAGGGCTGGGTGTTCGAGAAGGCGTTCGGCGAATACGTGCAGCGGCATGTCGCCGCCGACCTGCATTACTACTCGCTGCTGCGTCCGCTGTCGGAACTGGCGGTGGCGCGGCAGTTCGCCAAGACCGACTACTACGACGCGCACTTCTCCAGCTGCAACCGCAACTTCCACATCCTCGGCGAGCGCCCGGTGAACCGCTGGTGCGGCGTCTGCCCGAAGTGCCACTTCGTCTTCCTGGCGCTGGCGCCGTTCATGCCCAAGACCCGGCTGGTGCGCATCTTCGGCCGCAACCTGCTCGACGATGGCGACCAGGCTGGCGGCTTCGACGCGCTGCTGGAATTCCAGGACCACAAGCCGTTCGAATGCGTGGGCGAGGGCAAGGAGTCGCGCGCGGCGCTGGCGACGCTGGCCGCGCGCCCGGAATGGAAGGAGGACGTGCTGGTCAAGCGCTTCGCCAGCCTGATCCAGCCGACGCTGGCGGCCGACGAACTGAAGATCGAACCGCTGCTGGTGATCGATGGCGAGCACCGCATCCCCGCGGCTCTGTGGGAGCGCCTGCGTGCGGATTTCGCAGCTTGAGGGCAAACGCGTCGCGCTGTGGGGTTGGGGCCGCGAAGGCCGCGCCGCCTTCCATGCGCTGCGCGAACGCCTGCCCGGCCTGCCGCTGACCCTGTTCTGCCCCGAGGCCGAAGCCGCAGGCGCGCGCGCCGAGGCCGGTGGCGCGCTGCAGGTGGAAACCGACGCGACCGGCGAAGCCCTGTCGCGTTTCGAGGTGGTGGTGAAATCGCCGGGCATCAGCCCGTACCGGCCCGAGGCAGTGGCCGCCGCTGCGCGCGGCACGCAGTTCATCGGCGGCACCTCGCTGTGGTTCGGCGAGCACGCGCGCGCCGACGGCACGCTGCCCGGCACGGTGTGCGTGACCGGCACCAAGGGCAAGAGCACCACCACCTCGCTGCTGGCGCACCTGCTGCGCGCGGCCGGGCACCGCACCGGGCTGGCCGGCAACATCGGCCTGCCGCTGCTGGAAGTTCTGGACCCGCGGCCGGCGCCCGAGTACTGGGCAGTGGAGCTGTCCAGCTACCAGACCGGCGAGGTCGCGCGCAGCGGCGCGCGGCCGGATGTGGCCATCGTGCTGAACATCTTCCCCGAGCACCTGGACTGGCACGGCAGCGAGCAGCGTTACATCGACGACAAGCTGTCGCTGGTGACCGGCGGCCACCCGCGCGTGGCGGTGCTCAATGCCGCCGATGAACACCTGCGCGCGCTGCAGCTGCCGCACAGCCAGGTCGTGTGGTTCAACCAGCCCGAAGGCTGGCACATGGTCGGCGAGGTGGTGCACCGCGGCGCGCAGCCGGTGTTCGATACCTCGGACACGCCGCTGCCGGGCCGCCACAACCGCGGCAACCTGTGCGCGGTGCTGGCGGCGCTGGAAGCGCTGGGCCTGGATGCGGTGGCACTGGCGCCGGCGGTGCGCAGCTTCCGCCCGCTGCCCAACCGCCTGCAGCTGCTGGGCGAACGCGACGGCCTGCGCTGGGTCAACGACTCGATCAGCACCACGCCGCACGCCTCGCTGGCCGCGCTGGACTGCTTTGCCGGGCAGCGCATCGCGCTGCTGGTCGGCGGCCACGACCGCGGGCTGGACTGGCACGACTTCGCCGCGCGCATGCGCGACGACGCGCCGGTGGAAATCGTCACCATGGGCGCCAATGGCCCACGCATCCATGCCCTGCTGCAGCCGCTCGCCGCTGAAGGCCGGTTCGGCCTGCATGCCGCCGGCGACCTGCCGCATGCGGTCGAACTGGCGCGCGCCGCGCTGGGCGCGCAGGGCGGGGTGGTGCTGCTGTCACCCGGTGCGCCGAGCTTCGGTGCCTACAAGGATTACGTGGCGCGCGGCCGTCATTTCGCTGAACTGGCCGGGTTTGATCCGGACCTCATCAGCGCGATTCCCGGGTTGGGCGTGGGCTGAGTTTGTCGCTGGCTTCCTGGGCCGGGAGCTTCCCCTCGCCCCAACCCCTCTCCCGCGGGCGGGAGAGGGGCTGATGCACTGCGAACCCACGCTTTCCGAGCCCCTCTCCCGCCTGCGGGAGAGGGGTTGGGGTGAGGGCGGCGTTTACCCGTAGACTCCGCGGGACAACCCAACCCGGAGCACTCCCATGCAGGCAGCACGAAAGTGGCAGTTGGCAGCGTTGGCACTGTGCGTTTCGGCGGCCATGCCCGCCATGGCGAAGATGCAGCAGCGCCCGGTCGAATGGCAGCACGGCGGCACCACCTACAGCGGGGTGCTGGTCTATGACGACGACGGCGATGCGCGCCGCCCGGGCGTGGTGATGGTGCCGAACTGGCGGGGCGTGAACGCCTCGGCCGTCGCCAAGGCCGCGCAGATCGCCGGCGACGACTACGTGGTGCTGGTGGCCGACGTCTACGGCAAGCAGGTCCGCCCGAAGGACAACGATGAAGCCGCCGCGGCCTCCAGGCCGCTGCGCGAAAACCGCGCCGAACTGCGTGCACGTGCCGGGGCGGCGCTGGAGGCGCTGAAGGCACAGGCCGGCAAGGCACCGCTGGATGCCGCCCATATCGGCGCGGTGGGGTTCTGCTTCGGCGGCACCACGGTGCTGGAAATGGCGCGCGCGGGCATGCCGCTGGCCGGCGTGGTGAGCCTGCACGGTGGGCTGGCATCGCCCGCACCGGCCGCGGCGCATAGCGCCAAGGTGCCGATGCTGGTGCTCAACGGCGCCGCCGACCAGGGCGTGACCGCCGAGGACATCGCCGCTTTCGGCAGGGAAATGGACGCGGCCGGCGCCGACTGGCAGTTCGTCAACTTCAGCGGTGCGGTGCACTGCTTCGCCGAGTCGGACGCCAACAGCCCGCCGGGCTGCGTCTACGACCCGCGCGCGGCCAGACGTGCCTGGAAGATGATGGACAACTTCCTGGAAGAACGCCTCGGCGATTGAACGCCACGCGGTAGGTGCGGGGCTTGCCCCGCACGGCTGCATTGGCAAAGCCATGCGGGGCGAGCCCCGCATCTACGAGCAGGCGGGGCACTGATGCTGCGGGGCCTGCCCCATGGAGGCTTTCCCGGTGAGGCGGTGAGGCTTCATGCGAGGCGAGCCTCGCATCCACGAACCGGATGAAGCCGTAGCTGCGGGGCTTGCCCCGCAGTGGCTTTTCTCGACAGAGCTTTGGCGAAAGGTCAGCGCGCCAGGCTGGCGCGGGCAGCGCCGATCGCGCCGGTGATCGCGGCGCGCGCCTGTGGGCTGTTGCGCCAGCAGCTGCTGCCCAGCATCGCCGAGGCCTGGCTGACGATGTCGCCCGGCTCGGCCTGCGCCAGCTGCCGCAGCGTGTGGAAACCCAGTTGTTCCAGCCGCGCCACCACGGTGGCGCCGACGCCCTTCACCGCCAGCAGCACCGCGCGTTCGTTGTCGCTGAAGGCATTGGACATGTTCGATGCTTCCTCTGGGAGGTCCGTAGGAGCGGCTTCAGCCGCGAAGGGGCTTTCCCTGGATACCAACAGAGATCCAAGGGTCGGGTGGGGGGGGCGAGAAAGCCCCTTCGCGGCTGATGGCCCGAGGCCACCCGGAGCCGCTCCTACGGAAGCGGGCTCAGTGGCTGCGTTCGACCGCGTAGCGGGCCAGGCCGCGCAGGGCGGCGACCGCCTCGCTTTCGGGCAGGCCGTCGAGCGCGCGCTCGGCGGCGTCGGCATATTCCACCGCGCGCTGGCGGCTGTATTCCAGGCCGCCGGTGGCGTGGATGGCGGCCAGCACTTCCGGCATCGCCCCGGCATCGCCGTCCTGCACGATTTCGCGCAGGCGCTCGCGCATCGCGGCGTCCGAATGCGCCATCGCGTGGATCAGCGGCAGCGTGGCCTTGCCCTCGGCCAGGTCGTCGCCCAGGTTCTTGCCCAGCTCCTCGGCGTTGGCCGAGTAGTCCAGCACGTCGTCGGCGATCTGGAACGCGTAGCCCAGCGCCATGCCGTAGTCGTAGAGCTGCTGCTGCACGGCTTCGCCGGCGCCGCTGGCCAGCGCGCCCAGGCGGGTGCCGGCGGCGAACAGCACCGCGGTCTTGCGCTCGATCACGCGCAGGTAGGCGGCCTCGTCGGTGTCCGGGTTGTGGACGTGCAGCAGCTGCAGCACCTCGCCCTCGGCGATGCGGTTGGTGGTGTCGGCCAGGATGCGCATCACCGGCATGCGGTCCAGTTCGACCATCAGCTGGAAACTGCGCGAATACAGGAAATCGCCGACCAGCACGCTGGGCGCGTTGCCCCACAGCGCGTTGGCGGTGCTGCGCCCGCGGCGCAGGTCCGACTCGTCCACCACGTCGTCGTGCAGCAGGGTGGAGGTGTGGATGAACTCGATGATCGCCGCCAGCTGGTGGTGCTCGGGGCCGGCGCCGCCGGCCGCGTGGCCGGCCAGCATCACCAGCATCGGCCGCAGGCGCTTGCCGCCGGCGGAGATGATGTGGTCGGCGATCTGGTTGATCAGCACCACGTCCGAGGACAGGCGATGGCGGATCAGGGCATCGACGGCGGCCATGTCCGGGGCGGCAAGGGTCTGGATGGCGGGCAGGCCCAGCGCGGGGCGGAGGTCTTCGGCGATGCTCATGCGATGGCGTCGGGGGGCGTGGGGGAATTATAGGCGGTGCCGCCGGCGACCGGGCGTGAGCGCCCGCGCGGCCGTGAATACGTATGCACAGCGCTCCATGGCTCCGGTGCCGCCGCTAAGCTGGTCGGGTTCATCCATGCCCCGCCGCGGGCACGCACAGCCCGGAGGGGCGCTCGATGTCGAACACTCCCTGGTGGCGGGGCGCCGTCATCTACCAGATCTATCCGCGCAGCTTCCTGGACACCGACGGCGATGGCGTCGGCGACCTGCCGGGCATCATCGACCGGCTCGACTACGTCGCCTCGCTGGGCGTGGATGCGATCTGGGTGTCGCCGTTCTTCCGCTCGCCGATGGCCGATTTCGGCTACGACATCGCCGACCAGCGCGACGTCGATCCGCTGTTCGGCACGCTGGACGACTTCGACCGCCTGCTGGCGGAAGCGCATGCGCGCGGCCTGAAGGTGATGATCGACCAGGTGTTCAGCCACACCTCCGACCAGCACGACTGGTTCCGCGAAAGCCGGCAGAGCCGCGACAACCCCCGGGCCGACTGGTACGTGTGGGCCGACGCGCGCGAGGACGGCACGCCGCCCAACAACTGGCTGTCGATCTTCGGCGGCGTGGCCTGGAAGTGGGAGCCGCGCCGGCGCCAGTACTACCTACACAACTTCCTGTCCTCGCAGCCGGACCTGAACTTCCACAACCCGGCGGTACAGCAGGCCACGCTGGACTACGTGAAGTTCTGGCTGGACCGCGGCGTCGACGGTTTCCGCCTGGATTCGATCAACTTCTGCTTCCACGACGCGCAGCTGCGCGACAACCCGGCCAAGCCGGAGAGCGAGCGCGTGGGCCGCGGCTTCAGTCCGGACAACCCGTACGCGTTCCAGTACCACTACTACAACAACACCCGGCCGGAGAACGTCGGCTTCCTCGAGCGCCTGCGCGCGCTGCTGGACCAGTACCCGGGCGCGGTGACGCTGGGCGAGATTTCCTCCGAGGATTCGCTGGCGACGACCGCCGAGTACACCGCGCCGGGCCGCCTGCACATGGGCTACAGCTTCGAACTGCTGGTCGACGACTACAGCGCCGGCTACATCCGTGCCACGGTGGAGAAGCTGGAAGCGACGATGCGCGACGGCTGGCCGTGCTGGGCCGTGTCCAACCACGACGTGCAGCGCGCGGTGACGCGCTGGGGCGGTGCGCCGGCCGATCCGTCGATGGCGAAGATGCTGGCCGCGCTGGTGTGTTCGCTGCGCGGCTCGGTGTGCATCTACCAGGGCGAGGAACTGGGCCTGGGCGAGGCCGACGTGCCGTTCGAGGCGCTGCAGGACCCCTACGGCATCACCTTCTGGCCCAACTTCAAGGGCCGCGACGGCTGCCGCACGCCGATGCCGTGGACCGGCGCCGAACTGGCCGGTTTCAGCAGCGGCAGGCCATGGCTGCCGATCCCGGCCGAGCACCGCGCGCTGTCGGTGCAGGCGCAGGAAACCGCGCCGGACTCGGTACTCAACGCGTTCCGCGCGTTCCTGGCCTGGCGCCACACGCAGCCGGCGCTGACCGGCGGCGCGATCCGTTTCCTCGACAGCGCCGAGCCGGTGCTGCTGTTCGAGCGCATGCTCGAAGGCGAGACTTTGCTGCTGGCCTTCAACCTGTCGTCCGCGCCGGTGCGGCATGGGTTGCCCGCCGGCCGGTGGCAGGCACTGGACGTGCCCGGCCCGGTCGCCGGCCATGTCGAGGGCGGCGAGCTGGTGCTGCCGGCGCACGCGGTGTACTGCGCGCGGCGAGGCTGAGCGGCTAGAGACACGAAGCGGTGGAGCGGGGCGGAGAGCGATCTCCGCCCTTTTCGTTGGGCGTCGCCTGAAGCGTGTGTAGGGGACAACAGGCGATGGCGCGCTCTTCGTAGGAGCGACTTCAGTCGCGATGAGGCTTTACCGGTGGAGCCCCTTCGCGACTGAAGTCGCTCCTACGGGAGCAGCCGGGCGAAGCGGGGGCTGTTCTGTCTGCCGCATCCTGTTGTTGGATGGTGCGGGATTCAATCCAGCGCATTCCCGCATCCGGCCTCACGAAAACCCGCTGCTTGCGCAGCGGCCACGACAGAGCCGGTGCAGGCAGTGCCGCGCTCTTCGCAGGAGCGACTTCAGTCGCGATGAGGTTTTACCGGTGAAGCCCTTTCGCGACTGAAGTCGCTCCTACGGGAGCAGCCGGGCGAAGCGGGTGCTGTTCTGCGTGCCGCATCCTGTTGTTGGATAGTGTGGGATTCAATCCAGCGCATTTCCGCATCCGGCCTCTACGCACGAAAATCCGCTGCCTGTGCAGCGGCCACGACAGAGCCGGCGCGGGCAACGGTGCGCTCTTCGTAGGAGCGACTTCAGTCGCGATGAAGCTTTACCTGTGAAGCCCTTTCGCGACTGAAGTCGCTCCTACGGGCATGGCGGCGGTTGGCAGCGGGCGATGTCCATCCCATGCACGAAAAAGCCCGCTGCTTGCGCAGCGGGCCTTGATGTCGCGGAACAGCCTCCGCCGGATCAGAACTTGTAGTTCACGCCGATCTGGTAGCTGCGGCCCCATTCCACGGTTTCCAACGGGCGGTCCTTGCTGCCGGCATAGGTCTCGTACTTCGAGTTGGTCAGGTTGCTGGCCTGCAGGAACAGGCTCAGGCCCCTGAACATCGTGCCGTCGCCGAAGCTGTAGCCGATCTGCGCGTCCAGCACGTCCTCGCCCTTGACGTAGCGCAGGGTGCGGTTGCCGTTGAAGTTGCCGATCTCGCCGATGAAGTCCGAGCGCTTGCGCTGGTTAAGGCGTACTTCGAAACCGTTGTTTTCGTAGTAGGCGGTGAAGTTGTACACGCGCTTGGACAGGCCCGGCAGCATGATCGGATCGCTGCCGACGCTGGAGGTGGTGCCCGGGTCCGGCGGAATGGTGATGTCGCTGTCGTTGAAGCTGGCGCTGGCCACCACGCCGAAGCCGCGCAGGGCGTCGACGAACAGGTCCAGCGGCAGCGAGGCGGTCAGCTCGGCGCCGCGCAGGCTGCCGCCGTTGCCGTTGAACGGGGCGGTGTAATAACCGGTCTTGTCGACCACGATGCCCGGCGGCAGGGTGACGCCGTTGGCTTCCAGCCATGCGTCGACCTGCGGGGTGAAGTCGTAGCCGTCGCGCTTCTCGGTGTATATGTAGGTCTTCAGGTCCTTGTAGAACACCGCGGCGGCCACGTAGGCCTTGTTGCCGAAGTACTTCTCCCACGACAGGTCGACCGCGTTGGCCACCCACGGGTCCAGGTTGGGATTGCCGCCGCTGGCGCCGGGCTTGCCGGTGTTGGTGTCCACGCCGAACTCCATCGACGCGCGCAGTTCGTCCACGCGCGGGCGCGCGACCTGGCGGGCCATCGCGAAGCGCACCGTGTTCTCGGCCGGCAGTTCGAACGCCAGGTTCAGGCTGGGCAGGAAGTCGATGTAGCTCTTGCCTTCGTTGATCGGGATGACCTGGCTGCCGACCGGCTGCCCGCCGTCCCAGTAGTTCGAGCTGGACGACTGGCGCACGTGCTGTGCCTGGATGCCGATGTTGCCACGCACCGGGATCGCGCCGATCTGGGTGCTGATGTTGGCGCGCAGGAAGGTGGTGGTGATTTCCTCGTCCACCGTCCACTGTTTCGGAATCAGGTAGCTTTCGGTGGTGGTCGGCTTGAACACCATGTACTTGGCGACGACCGCCGGGACGTTCCAGGCCGGGATGTAGCCGGCGCCGGCGAAGCCCAGGTTGACCGGCGCGTACTGGAATTCGGACGCGATGCTGGTCACGCCCTGCGCGCCGAGGTTGATGTTGCCCTCGGCCTGGGTCTTGTCCTTGCTGCGATCGGCGTAGTTGACGCCCGCGTCGATGTCGGTGAACCAGCTGAAGCCTTCCGGAGCCGGGAAGTTGACCGCCAGCTTGAAGCCCTTCAGCTCGTCGTCCACGTGCGGGGTCTTGCCATAGCCCGAGCCGTAGATGGTGTTGGTGAGGTAGAGCCTGCTGTAGTCGGAGTAGTCCATGCCCGGGGTGAACTGCGGGAAGCTGCCGCCGGCGAAGTTCAGCTTCACCGAATCCAGCCGCGGCGCCGGCAGCAGCTGCAGGTTGTTTTCCAGGTTGATCTCGTCGCGCTCGGCCTTGGACCAGCTGACGTCGGCCACCACGCGCACGTCGCCGAAGGTGAATTCGTTGTTCCAGCCGAAGGCCTTGATGCTGTCCTCGCGATGGTTGTACATGCCGCGCACCAGCGGATAGACGTTGTGCGCGGTGCCGCCGACGAACGTGCCGTCCTTGACCACGACGTCGCTGACCTGCAGGCGGTCATAGCCGCCGTTGTAGTCGCCCAGGTGGATTTCCATCTGGTTGGCGGTGTCGTATTCCTTGGCCTTGGTGTAGAAGGCATCGAGCGTGCTGGTCCAGGCGTTGTTCGGGCGGAACTGCAGGGTAGCCATCACGCCGTCGCGCCTGGCGTTGCCGGTGCGGCGCAGCGCCTTGATGCCGTCGGAGTAGAACGTGCCGGCGGCCACGCCCGGGCGCCAGTTGTCGCCGATGGCCTGCCACGGCTCGTACAGGCCGACCTGGTTCTCCTGCTTGGCCATGTCCGAATGCGAATAGCCGATGGCCAGGCCGACGGTGTCGTCGGCGAACTTGTCCACGAAGCTGACGTTGAAGCGGTTGCCGTAGGGATCGACGCCAGCGGCCTCGCCCAGCGAGTTCTTCTGGTAGCGGCCGCTGATGGCGATCACCCGGTCGCCGTAGCTGAGCGGGCGCACGGTCTGCATGTCCAGCGTGCCGGACAGGCCCTGGCCGACCAGACCGGCGTCCGGCGTCTTGTACACGGTCACGCCGCTGATCAGCTCGGACGGGTACTGGTCGAATTCCACGCTGCGGTTGTCGCCGGTGCTGACCATCTCGCGGCCGTTGAGCAGGGTGGTGGCGAAGTCGGGCGACAGGCCGCGCACGCTGATCACCTGGGCGCGGCCGGCCACGCGCTGGGCGGCCAGGCCGGGCAGGCGGGCGATGGACTCGGCGATGCTCACGTCCGGCAGCTTGCCGATGTCCTCGGCTGAGACCGCCTCGACGATCGAGGTGGCGTCGCGCTTGACCGAGATCGCGCTTTCGATGCCGCGGCGGATACCGGTGACGGTGACGGTGTCCAGGTCGACGGCGTCGGCCTTCTTCTGGCCGTCGTCGCTAGTGCTCTGCGCGTATGCACCGCTGGCCTGCAGGGCCAGCGCGGATGCGAGCGCCACGCTCAACAGGTTGCGCTTGGTGTTCAACATTCTCCCCTCTCCCAGGTGATGTCGTTTGGTTGTTCTGCGTGCGCCCGGATCGGATTCCGGGCCTTCGTCGCCGATGCGATGCGGTCGGACTGCGACTGTCATGCATGGTAATCAGCGGGCAACGTCGTGGAATCGGCCTGCATACGTATTCAATGCGCCGGTTTGCGCCGCGTGCGCTGGGTTTTGGGATGACAACGATGGCAACGGCGCCTCGAGGGCGCCGTCGGTCATGCGGAGTCGCAGGTGCCGGCTTGCCCCGCACGAGGTGGCCGGGCTGCCATGCGGGGCAAGCCCCGCATCCACGATGTAATCAATCCAGTGGTACGAAGCGGATCGCGGCGCCGCCGCCGGGTGCGAGCTTCAGCGCGATGCGGTCGCCGCTGCCGACCTCGCGGGTTTCGCGCGCGAAGGCGAACGGCTTGTCCCGCCAGTTGGCGCCATCGCCGTCGCGGTAGATCTCGGCGCGGTAGCGGCGGCCCGGTTCGAGGAAGGACAGCTGTGTGTACAGCGCATGCGGCTTGTCGTCGCCGACGCTGCCCAGGAACCATTCGCCGCTGCCGCGCGCCTTGCGCGCGAAGGTGACGTATTCGCCGACCTCGCCGTCCAGTACATGGCTTTCCTCCCAGTCCACCGCCACGTCACGGATGAACTGGAAGGCATCGGGATGCTGCGCGTAATGCTCGGGCAGGTCTGCCACCATCTGGATCGGGCTGTACAGCACCACGTACAGCGCCAGCTGCTTGGCCAGGGTGCTGCGCAGCGGCAGGCCGTTGCGTCCCTTCAGGCTGACGATGCCGGGGGTGTAGTCCATCGGCCCGGCCAGCATGCGGGTGAATACCAGCGTGGCTTCGTGTCCCGGCGGATTCGGCGGATCGCCCCAGGCGTTGAACTCCATGCCGCGCGCGCCCTCGCGCGATACCCAGTTCGGGTACGTGCGGCGCAGGCCGGTGTCCTTGATCGGCTCGTGCGCGTTGATGGCGATGTGCCGCCGCGCCGCCTGCTGGACCACGCGCAGGTGGTGGTTGCTCATCCACTGGCCCTCGTGCCACTCGCGCACGACCGGACCGCCCGCGCGGTCCTGGCGCTGGATGTCGCCGGCATCGCAGACGTAGCCGGTCTTCACCACGTCCACGCCGTTGCGCGCGTACAGGTCGAGCGCGGCCGGCAGCTGGCGCTCGTAGTGGCTGACCGCGCACGCGGTCTCGTGGTGGCCGATCAGGTGCACGTCCTTGCCGGCGGCGTACTTCGCCAGCCCGGGCAGGTCGAAATCCGCGGTGGCGCGGGTGAAGTCGAAGCCCCAGCCATTGGCGAACCAGTTGCCGTCCCAGCCGGGGTTCCAGCCTTCCACCAACACGCCGCGGAAACCGTTGGCGGCGGCGAAGTCGATGTAACGCCGCGTATTGGCGGTGGTGGCGCCATGCTTCGCGCCGGTCGCCCAGGTCTCGGTCTCCAGGTGCAGCGACCACCACACGCCCACGTACTTGGCCGGGGTGAACCAGCTCACGTCGCCGATGGCGTTGGGTTCGTTGAGGTTGAGGACCAGGCTGGATTCGGCCAGGTCGCCGGCGCGCTCGCCGACCTGGATCGTGCGCCACGGCGTGTGGAACGGCAGCGTGCGCACCACCGCGGCATCGCCGCTGCCCGGGGTGAGCGCGGCGCGCAGCACGTCGCCATCGCCGCGCGCCAGGTTCATGCCGGCGTAGTCCACCAGCGCCGCTTCGTGCAGGGAGATGTGCAGGCCGTTGTCGTCGCGCAGCGTGAGCGGCGTCTGCGCGGTGCCGACTTCGCGCAGTGGCGTGCGGTGGTACAGGTATTCCTCGCGGTTCCATTCGAAGGCGGGAATCCACCACGCGTTGGCGGGGCGGGCCAGCGCGAACTCGGTCAGTTCCGCGCGGATGTGCGCTTCCTGCATCGTCGGCTGCTGCGGGAATTCGTAGCGGAAGCCGACGCCGTCGTCGTAGACGCGGAACACCACGTCGAAGCGGCGCCCGGGATGGGTGGCGTCCACCGGCTTCTCGGCGAAACGGGCGCGCAGCTCGTTGTAGTGGTTGTGGGTCAGGCGGCGCTCGCCCCAGGGCTGTTCCCAGGTCTCGTCGAAGCTGCGGCGGGTTTGCCCGACCAGTTCGAGGTTGCGCTCCAGCCGGCCATCGCCGAGCAGGAAACCCAGCCGCGACGGCGCGATCACCGCCTGGCCCCGGCGTTCGACGCGGTAGGCGATGCGCCCTTCGTGCTGCGATTCGAGCGCGACCGTGAGCACGTCGCCGGGCGAACGGATGCGGGCCAGCTCGGCCGCCTGCGCGGCGGGCAGGCCGGCCAGCAGCAGGGCGAAGGCGAGTTTGATGCGGAACAGGCGCGAGGAGGGGCGTGGCGGGGCCATGGCGGGTATCGACTCCGGAGCAAGGAACGGAAGGCGGGTGTCGCCACTATTCCAGTTGGTGCGCAGCGTCATTGGCGGCAGCGGCACTGAATACGTATGCACCGGCGGTGCGCATCCGGCGGGTGGCCTCTACCATGGCCCGGGCGCATTGGCGCCGTACATCGCATCCGTGATTCCCGGAGGGGGGAAGCGCTTGATGAAAAGCAAACCGCAGCTGTCGTTCTGGCAGATCTGGAACATGTGTTTCGGGTTCCTCGGCATCCAGTTCGGCTTCGCGCTGCAGAACGCCAATGCCAGCCGCATCTTCGAGACGCTGGGCGCGTCGATGGAGGCGGTGCCGGGGCTGTGGATCGCCGCGCCGCTGACCGGCCTGCTGGTGCAGCCGGTGGTCGGCTACCTGTCCGATCGCACCTGGACCCGCTGGGGCCGGCGCCGGCCGTTCTTCATGATCGGCGCGGTGCTGACCACGCTGGCGCTGCTGGTGATGCCCAATTCGCCGACGCTGTGGATCGCCGCCGGCACGCTGTGGGTGCTGGATGCCTCGATCAACGTGTCGATGGAGCCGTTCCGCGCCTTCGTCGGCGACCAGCTGGCGCCGCGCCAGCGCCCGGCCGGCTATGCGATGCAGAGCTTCTTCATCGGCGTCGGCGCCATCGTTGCCAGCCTGCTGCCCTATCTGCTGGCGCACTGGGGCGTGGCCAACACCGCCGCGCCGGGCGAGGTGCCGGACACGGTGCGCTACGCGTTCTACTTCGGCGCGGTGGTACTGCTGGCGGCGATCGCGTGGACGGTGTTCAGCACGCGCGAATATTCGCCGGCCGAACTGGCTTCCTTCGACGATGCCGAACCTGCCGCCGGACACCACGCGGCCGCGGCCACCGGCGCGCCGTCATGGGCGCAGGCCGGCGCGTGGCTGCTGCTCGGCATCGCGCTGGCGGCGCTGATCGCCTGGCGCCAGGGCGACAGGATGCTCTACGTGCTGGCCGGCCTGTGCGCCGCCTACGGCGTGCTGCTGGCGCTGGTGCGGCTGCTGCCGGGCACGCACATGCTGGCGGCCATCGTCGGCGACCTGCGCGCGATGCCGCCCACCATGCGGCGGCTGGCGTGGGTGCAGTTCTTCTCCTGGTTCGCACTGTTCGCGATGTGGATCTACACCACCGCGGCTGTGGCCGGCACCCACTTCGGTTCCACCGATCCGCAGTCGGCTGCCTACAACGAAGGCGCCAACTGGGTGGGCGTGCTGTTCGGCGCCTACAACGGCTTCGCCGCGCTGGCGGCGCTGGTCATTCCGGCCATGGTGCGGGCTTTCGGCCTGCGCTGGAGCCACCTGCTCAACCTGTGGCTGGGCGGCGCCGGCCTGGTCTCGCTGATGTTCATCACCGATCCGGCGTGGCTGCTGCTGTCGATGGTCGGCGTCGGTTTCGCCTGGGCCTCGATCCTGTCGCTGCCGTACGCGCTGCTGTCCGACAGCGTGCCCGCGTCGAAGATGGGCGTGTACATGGGCATCTTCAATTTCTTCATCGTGATCCCGCAGCTGGTGGCCGCCAGCGCGCTCGGCTTCGCCCTGCGCGCGTGGCTGGGCGGCGTGCCGATGCATGTGCTGGTGCTCGGCGGCTGCAGCCTGTTCGTGGCCGGCCTGTGCGTGCTGCGGGTTCCGTCCCGTCCGGAGGTGGTGTGATGCGCGTGCGTCTGTCGATGGCCGGTCTTGCGCCGGCGCTTTCCCTTGCACTGCTGGCCGGCGGCGCGGCGGCCGGCACGCGCCCGGACTATGTCGGCACCACCGAGCCGTTCGCCAGCGACGCGGTGTACTTCGTCGTCACCGACCGCTTCGTCAACGGCGACCCGTCCAACGACCACCGCGACCAGGGCGGTGCGCACCGCACCTTCGACATTCCGGTGCACTGCCCGGACGGCATCGACGGCAACATCGGCTACCTCGGCGGCGATTTCAAAGGCGTACTCGACAACGCCGGTTACATCCGCGGCCTCGGCTTCGGCGCGGTGTGGGTCACGCCCATCGTCGACAACCCAGACCAGGCCTTCACCGGCAGCAAACCGGTCACCTGCACCAGTACCCTGACCGATCGCGGCAAGACCGGCTACCACGGCTACTGGGGCGTGAATTTCTACCGGCTGGACGAACACCTGCCGAGCGCGGATCTGGATTTTTCCGGTTTCACCCGCGGCCTGCACGATGCCGGGCTGAAGGTGGTGCTGGACATCGTCGGCAACCACGGCTCGCCGGCGTGGACGATGCCGGTCCGGCAGCCGCAGTTCGGCCAACTGTTCGACAGGGACGGCAAGCTGATCGCCGACCACCAGAACCTGCCGCCGCCGCAGCTGGACCCGAAGCACAACCCGCTGCACGCCTTCTACAACACCATCGGCCCGGTGGACGGTGAAAAAGGCTCGATCTTCGACGGCAACCTCGCCGAGCTGTCCGATTTCAACCAGGACAACCCGGCGGTGATGGACTACCTGGCCGGCGCCTACCTGCAATGGACGGCGCAGGGCGTGGATGCGCTGCGCATCGACACCATCGGTTGGCTGCCGCATGCGTGGTGGCACGCCTTCGTCGAGCGCATGCGCGCCGAACATCCGGGCATGTTCATGTTCGGCGAGGCCTTCGACTACGACGCCGCGCGCATCGCCGAGCACACCTGGCCGGCCAACGCCAACGTCAGCGTGCTGGATTTCCCGCTGCGCGGCGCGCTGTCGGCGGTGTTCGGCAGGGAAGGCAAGGGCTTCGAGGCGCTGGCCGAACCGCTGCATCTGAGTGGCGGCCCGTATGCCAACCCATACGCGCTGATGACCTTCTACGACAACCACGACATGGCGCGGCTGGACGCCAGCGACGCGGGCTTCATCGACGCGCACAATTGGCTGTTCACCGCGCGCGGCATCCCGGTGCTCTACTACGGCTCGGAAACCGGCTTCATGCGCGGCCGCGCCGAGCACGCCGGCAACCGCGCCTACTTCGGCCAGGAACGCATCGACGCGGCGCCGCGCAGCCCGATCTTCGCGCCGCTGCAGCGCATCGCGCGCCTGCGCGAGGCGACGCCGGCGCTGCAGCGCGGGCTGCAGGTCAACGAACGCCTGCACGGCGACCAGGCGGTGTTCTACCGCGTGCTGCAGCAGGGCGACACCGCGCAGACCGCGCTGGTGCTGCTCAACAAGGGCGATGCGGAACAGACCTTCGAGGTGCGCCGCTACCTGCAGGCCGGCACCTGGCGCGATGCGCTGGATGGCGGCGCGGCGGCAGTACGGGACGTGCTGAAAGCGCAGGTGCCGGCGCATGGCGTCAAGGTGTACGTGCTCGATGCCGAGGTGCGGCAGCCGGAACTGCAGGCGCAACTGGACGCGGCGATGGCCGACCAGGCCGCCCGCGACGCGCGCCTGGCGCGCTGATGCGCTGACGCGCCCGCCGCGCGGCGCCGACGGTACAATCCTCGCCCCGCCGATACCCGCCCGCCATGGACACGCTTCCCCCGCAGACCCCGCTCGAAACGCTGCTGAAGGCGGCCATGGACGGTGCCGTGCCGATCAAGGCCTTCATGCAGGCCTTCGTCGCCTCGGAAGTGGTGCTGCTCACCGGCAGCCTGGTCACACCCGACGGCAGCGGCTTCGATCCGCTGCTGTTCGACAAGCAGGGCGTGCTGCACGTGGCGGTGTTCACCGACCTGGCGCGGGTCGGTTTCCACGCCCAGCAGGCGCCGCACACGCTGCGCTGGCCGATGCTGGACGTGCTGCGCCGGGTACCGGGCGGCTACGGCGTGGTGGTGAACCCCGGCACTCCGTTGGGCTTCGAGATATCGCCTTCGGGCGTGGGCGAATTGCTCAAGGATTTCAGCTGACCCTGTGGATGCGGGGCTGGCCTCGCATGGCGCTTTCCCGGTAACGCCTCCTGCTGTTGCAGGAGCGGCTCCGGGTGGCCTCGGGCCATCAGCTGCGATGGTGCTTTCCCGTCAAAGCCACGAAAGCGTTCGCGGCTCAAGCCGCTCCTACGGTTGCTCCCGCGCCCGCGACGACTCGCGCACCACCAGCTTCACCGGGATGCTCTGGCTCTCCACCGGCTCGCGCGCGATCAGCGCCAGCAACTTCTCCACCAGCAGCTGCCCGGCCTGCTTGGTGTCCTGCTGCACCGTGGTCAGCGCCGGCGACACCGAGGCCGCCAGCGGGATGTCGTCGAATCCGGTGACCGCCACGTCCTGCGGTATGCGCAGGCCATGCTCGCGCAGGGCGCGCAGCGCGCCGATGGCGATCAGGTCGCTGGCCGCGCATACCGCGTCGAAACGCTGCCCGCCGGCGAGCAGGGCGGCGCAGGCGGCGTGGCCGGATTCCTCGGTGGTGATGGCATCGTGCTGCAGCGCCGGTTCCGCCGCCAGGCCACGCGCGCGCAGCGCCTGCGCGTGGCCGCGGTAGCGTTCCTCGAACTCCGGGTAATGGCTGGAGGCGTGGCCGAGGAAGGCGATGCGGCGCCGGCCCTGGTCGAGCAGGTGCGCGGTGATGTCGTAGCCGCCCTGGAAGTTGTCGCTGCCCACCGACACGCCGGGCTGGCCGGGCAGGGCCGCGCCCCAGCGCACGAAATGCGTGCCCTGTTCGACCAGCCGCTGCAGCCGCTGCACCGATTCGTGGTAGTCGCCGTAGCCGAGCAGGATGATGCCGTCGGCCTTGTTGCTGTCCTCGAAATCGGCGTGCCAGTCGCTGGACAGCTGCTGGAACGACACCAGCAGGTCCTGCCCCTTCAGCGCGCAGGCGCGGGTGATCGAACCCAGCATCGAGTGGAAGAACGGATTGATCAGCGAGTCGTCCGGCGTCGGGTCCTCGAAGAACAGCAGCGCCAGCGTGCCGGACTGCTGGCAGCGCAGGTTGGAGGCGTTCTTGTCGACCTTGTAGTTCAGCTGACGGGCGATCTCCAGGATGCGCCGGCGCGTCTCGGCATTGACCATCGGGCTGCCGCGCAGGGCGCGCGACACCGTCGGCTGCGAAACGCCGGCCATGTGCGCGATATCCAGTGACGTGGCTTTGCCCTTGATGACCATCATGACCCGGCAGCGTGAAGGTGCCGGCCATCATGCCATGCGGCGGCGGCGAGGGCGCCGCCGCGCCGGATCAGCGCAGCGGCGTGGCGCCGGTCCGCCGGCAGACCTCGGCCAGCGCCTCCTGCAGCAGGCGCGTGCGTTCGAAGTCGTGCAGGTCCGGTTCGTCTTCCAGTTCCAGCGCGTCGTGGCATTCGAACGCCCCGGCGCCGTGCGTATTCCAGGCCTGCTGCAACGCACGGTGCGGATGGTTGCCCAGGCGCAGGGTGAACCACAGCCGGTTGCCGATGGTGGACAGGTCGTTGGCCGGCCCGGCCCAGCTCTCGCCACTGGCGGTGCAGAGCACGCGGTAGATGCCGCGGCGGATCGGGCGGCGTTTGTAATCGGCGATCTGCTGCCGGCGCTGGTGCTTGTCCATGGGGGGGGCCTGAAGGGAGGAATATATTGCCCGGGTAAAAATAGCGTGGCAATATTACCCGGGTCAAATATGGAGCCGATGCATGAACGATCCCCTGAAGGCGCCCCACGCCTTGTTCGAAGGCTGCCGCCTGCTGGCCCGCGGCGAACTGCGGCAGGTGGTGCGGGAAGCCGTCGCGCGCGCCGGCGTGGCGGCGGATGGCCGCCCGTTGCTGCTGCTGGACGACCGCACCGGGCAGAGCCTGGACCTGGACCTGCGTGGCGATGCCGGCGAGGTGCTGGAGCGGCTGCGGGCGCGCTTCCCGGCGCCGGATGAAGCGGAACCGCCCGCACCGAAGGAACGCGGCCGGCCGCGGCTGGGCGTGGTGGCGCGTGAAGTCACCCTGCTGCCGCGTCACTGGGAATGGCTGGCGGCCCAGCCCGGCGGGGCGTCGTCGGCGCTGCGCCGGCTGGTGGAGGAGGCGCGCCGGCGCGATGGCGGGGCCGGCGACCTGCGCCAGCGCCGCGAGGCGCAGTACCGGGCGATGCTGGCCCTGGCCGGCGACCTGCCGGGCTTCGAGGAGGCCAGCCGCGCCCTGTTCGCCGGTGATGATGCCGGCTTCGCCGAGCGCATCGGCCAGTGGCCCGCCGACGTAGGTGCCTACCTCGCCAGCCTGTCGGTGCACGCCGCTGGATGAGGCGGCAGGGTGGGCGGGAAGGGGATGGGTTGTTACCATCCCGTGTCCCGTCCCCTCCCGGCGCCTGCACCGGGAACCACGGATGCCGGCTGCAGCCGGCACAATCCCCGGCACACAACGCAAAGAGCGAATCCCATGGCCCGCGGCATCAACAAAGTCATCCTGGTCGGCAACCTCGGCAACGACCCGGACGTGAAGTACACCCAGAGCGGCATGGCCGTGACCCGCATCAGCCTGGCCACCACCAGCGTGCGCAAGGACCGCGACGGCAACAACCAGGAACGTACCGAATGGCACCGCGTGGTGTTCTTCGGCAAGCTCGGCGAGATCGCCGGCGAATACCTGCGCAAGGGTTCGCAGGTCTACGTCGAAGGCGAGATCCGCTACGACAAGTTCACCGGCCAGGACGGCGTGGAGAAGTACACCACCGACATCGTCGCCAACGAGATGCAGATGCTCGGCGGCCGTGGCGAGGGTGGCGGCGGTGGTGGCGGCTACGGCGGCGAGCGCCCGCAGCGCCAGTCGGCCCCGCGCCCGCAGGGCGGCGGTGGCGGCTACGGCAACCAGGACCAGGGCGGCGGCTACGGCCAGCGCCCGCAGCGCCAGGCACCGGCCCAGCAGCCGTCCGCGCCGCCGATGGACGACTTCGCCGACGACGACATTCCGTTCTGAGGCGCAAGGGCGGGAAATCGCCTTGTTCCAGAAGAAAAGCCCTCGTTCCAGAGGGCTTTTTTGTTTCGCTTCCCTACTTGCCCAGGATGGCCCGGATTGCCTCCTTCCGCCCCTCGTTGCCGCCATGCTTGTCGTGGGCAGGCCGGATCCGGAGCGGAACATTCCTTCAGGGCCGTGGCGGCCATTGAGGCGGACGACCCCATCATCCGTGCGCCGCCGCATCGGCCCGGGCGGCTGGCCTGAATCGATTCGGCGGTTATCCAGCGACACCGGCCGCCGCTGAAATGCGGCGCGCTTCCTCCGCGCCGCGCCGCTCGCTGTAGCGGTCCACCAGGTAGTCGCTGCGCCCGCGCACCAGCAGGGTGAACTTCATCAGCTCCTCCATCACGTCCACCACGCGGTCGTAGTAGGACGAGGGCTTCATGCGGCCGTTGTCGTCGAACTCCTGCCAGGCCTTGGCGACCGACGACTGGTTCGGGATGGTGACCATGCGCATCCAGCGGCCCAGCACCCGCAGCGTGTTGACTACGTTGAAGGACTGCGAGCCGCCGTTGACCTGCATCACCGCCAGAGTCTTGCCCTGGGTCGGCCGCACGCTGCCGTCTTCCAGCGGCAGCCAGTCGATCTGGTTCTTGAACACGCCCGTGATGGTGCCGTGGCGTTCGGGCGACACCCAGACCTGGCCCTCCGACCACTGCGACCACTCGCGCAGCTGCCGCACTTTCGGGTGGCTTTTGTCGACGCTGTCCAGCACCGGCAGTTCGTGTGGATCGAACACGCGGGTCTCGGCGCCGAGGTGCTGCAGGATGCGCTCAGCTTCCAGTGCCAGCTTCCGGCTGAAGGACTGCGGCCGCAGCGAGCCGTACAGCAGCAGGATGCGGGGCGGATGCCTGTCGTCGGCGCCCAGCGTTTCATGCTCGGGCGCGGGCAGCAGGTCGGCATCCAGGTGGGTGGGGAGGTCAAAGGGGGATTGTTCGGACTTTTTCATTCTACTATTCTAGAAATATGGAAATGAAAGATGCAATCGCCTCCTTGACCGCCCTGGGCCATGCGACCCGCCTGGCTGCGTTCCGTCTGCTGGTCGAAGCCGGCCCCGCAGGCCGCATGGCCGGTGACATTGGCGAGGCGCTGGGCGTTCCCGGCGCAACGCTGTCCTTCCATCTGAAGGAACTGGCGCATGCCGGCCTGGTCGAGGCTGAGAGCCAAGGTCGCTACGTCTGTTATCGCGCCAACTTCCAGGCAATGAACGGCCTGATCGAGTACCTCACCCACAACTGCTGCGCCGGTTCGAGCAATGCCGAATGTGCGCCAGCGACCGATCCCGCCTGCGGCTGCTGATCGAGCGGCCGTTCTCTTGCGGCGCACCGTCCTCCTCCACACGACACTCTTGCCATGACCCATAACGTCCTCTTCCTGTGCACCGGCAACAGCGCACGCAGCGTCCTGGCCGAGGCCACGCTGCGCGCGTGGGCCGGCAACCGTTTCAATGTGTTCAGCGCCGGCAGCCAGCCCACCGGCACCGTGAACCCGTTCGCCCTGGCCCAACTGCAGGCCGAGGGGATATCCACCGCCGGACTGCGCAGCAAGTCCTGGGACGAATTCACCACGCCGGAAGCCCCGCGCATGGATCTGGTCGTGACCGTGTGCGACTCGGCGGCGGCCGAGACCTGCCCGGTGGTGTTCGGCGATTTCCTGCGCACCCATTGGGGGTTGCCGGACCCCGCGGCGGCCGGTGGCAGCGATGACGACAAGCGCGCGGCGTTCAAGCAGGCCCATCGCGTCATCCAGGCCCGGCTGATGGCCTTCCTGGCGCTTCCTTCATCGGTCTGGGAGGACCGCGCACGACTCAAGGCCGACCTGGACAGGATCGGTTTTGTCGAAGCCGGGGACGAAGCCGGTGAGTGACATTGCGCCGCGCATGGGATTCGTCGAGCGCTACCTGACCCTGTGGGTGGCGCTCTGCATCGTGGTGGGCACGTTGCTGGGCCACCAGTGGCCTTCCGTTTTCATACGCCTGGGAAGCATCGAGTGGGCGCAGGTGAACCTGCCGGTGGCCGCGCTCATCTGGGTGATGATCGTGCCCATGCTGATGAAGGTGGATTTCGGCGCGCTGCGCCAGGTCGGCCAGCACTGGCGCGGCATCGGCACCACGTTGTTCATCAACTGGGCGGTGAAGCCGTTCTCGATGGCCCTGCTGGGGTGGTTCTTCCTGCGCCACGTCTTCGGACCCTGGCTGCCGGCCGACCAGGTGGACTCCTACATTGCCGGCCTCATCCTGCTGGCGGCCGCGCCGTGCACCGCGATGGTGTTCGTGTGGAGCAACCTGTGCCGCGGCGACGCGGCGTTCACCCTCAGCCAGGTGGCCTTGAACGACGCCATCATGGTGGTAGCGTTCGCTCCGCTGGTCGCGCTGCTGCTCGGCATTTCCTCGATCACCGTGCCGTGGGCCACGCTGGCCATCTCCGTGGGGCTCTATATCGTGGTGCCGGTGATCATCGCCACGGGGCTGCGCGCCTGGGTGATGCGCCGTGGCGGACAAGCCCAGCTCGATGGGTGGCTGGCCCGGCTCGGCCCGCTGTCGCTGGCGGCCCTGCTGCTGATGCTGGTGCTGCTGTTCGGGTTCCAGGGCCGGCAGATCCTCGCACAGCCGCTGGTCATCGCGATGCTGGCGGTGCCCATCCTCATCCAGGTCTATTTCAACTCCGGGCTGGCGTACCTGCTCAACCGCAAGCTGGGCGTGGCCCATTGCGTGGCCGGCCCGTCGGCGCTGATCGGCGCCAGCAACTTTTTCGAACTGGCGGTGGCCACGGCGGTGAGCGTCTTCGGCGTCCATTCGGGGGCGGCACTGGCAACGGTCGTCGGCGTGCTGATCGAGGTGCCGGTGATGTTGTCGGTGGTCCACATCGTCAACCGGTCGCGGGGCTGGTACGAACGACGGGCCTGAGCTGAAGCGTGGAGAGCGGACGGTGGTCCGGGTCGGCCTCGTTGCCGATCTTCGGGGATCCCCGCATCGCGACGATCACCGATGCAAGAATCGGGATTTCTCCCGATGCGCAGGCACCGCGCCCGCGCCAGCATCGTGCAATGGGGCCGGCGATCCGGCCGTCGCGGGCGATGCGGGGCGCGAAGCGCTTCCTGTACCGTGCCCCCATGTTCCGTGTCCTGCTGGAGATCGTCGAATGATGAAGCCCTGGTCCATCCTGCTGTTCGCTCTGGTTGCCGGCGGTGAGGTGTCGCCCGTGGCCGCGGCCGAACAGCGGCCGCGCGCGCGCGAGGCCGGTGTGGTGATCGGCACGCTGCCGACCGGGCCGCGCAATGCCATCACCGACGTGGCCGGTGTCGGCGTCGGCCATGCCACGCTGCGCGAGGGCACGCGGCTGCATACCGGCGTCACCGCGGTCCTGCCGCACGCCGGCAACCTGTACCGGCAGCGGGTGCCCGCCGCGATCGTCGTCGGCAACGGCTACGGCAAGCTGGCCGGCATCACCCAGGTGCAGGAGCTGGGCGAGCTGGAAACGCCGATCCTGCTGACCGGGACGCTGAGCACCTGGAAGGTCGCCGATGCGACGGTGGACTGGCTGCTGCGCCAGCCGGGCATGGAGCAGGTGCGTTCGATCAATCCGGTGGTCGGCGAGACCAACGATGGCTACCTCAGCGACATCCGCGCGCGGCCGCTGACGCCGGCATTGGTGGAACGCGCCTTGACGACACCGTCGTACGCAGAGGTCGAGGAAGGCAGCGTCGGCGCTGGCGCCGGCACGGTTGCGTTTGGCTGGAAGGGCGGCATCGGCACCAGTTCGCGGCAGCTGCCCGTGGCCGCCGGCAGCTATACGGTCGGCGTGCTGGTGCAGAGCAATTTCGGCGGCGAACTCACCATCGCCGGCGTGCCGGTCTGGAAGGTACTGCCGGATCCGGCGGCCTACGCACGCAGCCTGGCGGTGCCGCCACCGAGCACCGGCGACGGCAGCATCATGATGGTGGTGGCCACCGATGCGCCGCTGGACGCGGCCCAGCTGCAGCGCCTGGCGAAGCGGGCGCTGGTCGGTCTGGCGCGTACCGGTTCGGTGATGTCCAACGGCTCGGGCGACTACGTCATCGCCTTCTCCACGGCGAAGGAGAACCGGCGCGATCCGGAGGTGGCGGCGCAGCCGGCGCGCAGCCTTGCCGGTGAAGCCATGTCGCCGCTGTTCCAGGCCGCCGCCGAGGCGACCGAGGAAGCCATCGTCAATTCGCTGTTCCGCGCCCATACCGTGCAGGGACACCGCGGTACCGCGGCGGCGCTGCCGCTGGAGCCGGTGCTGGACGCGGTGCGACGGGCGAAGGTGGCGGCGCCGGCTTCGCGCTGAGGCGTGTGCTCGGGCGCACGCCTTCGTGGCACGCCGCGGCCCGCAGCGGTGCCATCGCCACGGCCGGGTTCATGCATGCCTTGATCATGCCTTACCGCAATCCACCGGTTTCAGGGTGGCCAGTACGGTCCAGCGTGCCGCTGGTGATACACATCCCGGTCCCGTCTGCGAAAGCTGGTCTAGCAGCGACGAGACCGTGCACCGGATGAGCATGCAGATCGCGCGCGACCCGCGACCGCTCCGTGTCCGTCCCGCAGGAATGAGGCCGAAGGCCGCGCTTCGCCCGCTCAGTTCAGCAGCCGCGCCAGCTGTGTGCGGTTGGCGACGTTCAACTTGCGGAAGATCGAGCTGATCTGTGACTCGATGGTCTTGCGCGAACGGCACAGGCGTTCGGCGATGGCGTCGTTGCGCAGCCCGGACGCGACCAGGCCGGCGACCTTGCGCTCGCTGGGCGACAGGCACTGGAGCAGCGGAAGGGCGCGCGCCGGAATGGCATCGGCCGCGTCCTGCGCTTCGCCTGTGGGTGCCAGGATCAGCAGGTGCTGTGCATGGCGGAACGAGTTGCCCGGCGCCGAGCTGACCTCCACCCGCAGCGTTTCGTCCGGGCGCCGCGGGTGCGCGATGGCGAAGGTGGCGCGGTTGCCGGGGAGCGGGCCCGTGCCGGCCGCGTCCGCCATCCAGCGGCGCAGCGGCGCTTCGATCGCGTGCGGCAGGCGCCCGCTGCGCTCGGCATCCGCACTCCAGCGCCGGCACAGGCGTTTGGCTTCGCGCGACATGTAGGATGGCGCCAGGGTTTCGTCCACCAGCACCGCGGCGAGCGGCAGCTCGTACAGCAGGTCTTCCACGGCCTTGTGCCGCAGGCGGTCGGACTCGAGCATGCGCACGCGCTGCAGGCTGGCGTCCAGCAACGGATACAGCTCGGCCAGGAAGGCCAGTTCGGCATCGGACAGTTCGGTGTGCGCGGTGAGGATGCGGATGCTCATCACCGCTTCCAGCCGCGTGCCGTCCCAGAACGCCAGGTGGATGAACTCGCGCCAGCCCGGCGTCGGATTCTGCGCCTTCAACCGTGCCGGCGCGTGCGCGTCCTGCGAGGCGATCTGCGAGAACGTATACCAGCGGATGCGCGGGTTCGCGTCCAGGTAGGGCGCCGCCACTTCCAGGCTGGTGACCAGGCGGCTGTCCTCGTCGCCGGCATCGGCCAGGTGATGGCGGCCCTGCAGCGGCTGGTAGCCGTCGATGTCGAACAGCAGGCTGCATGAATGGCAGGGCAGGGCCTTGTTGATCAGCGCCGCGCAGGCCTGCCACAGCGATGCCATGTCGAGCGCCTTCACCAGCGCCGCGCGTTCGGCGGCCAGGCGGTCCGTAGTGGCGGAGGCACAGGTGGCATCGAGCATCAACATGGCATCTCCCGGAAGGTGCGGACAACGTGGCGGCGGCGCCGCATGCGCGCCTGCGGCGAGCGGCGTTCCGGCTATGTAGCAGCGGCTCTGCGGCGCTGGCAAGCCGCGCAGCGGCGGCCCCCTGCGGCAGTCGCGCTCGATGCTGACAGGAACATCCGGGTTTTTCCCGATTCGCCGCGCCGCGCGATATGGTCGAATGGCAACGGACAGATCCGGCCAGGGCAAAAGGCGGCAGCGATGCGGTACACGAATGAACGTTGGCAGGCGGCAAGAGAGGCGAAACCATGAGCGCGGTGCCCGGCAGGCTGGTCCTGCACATGCCCTACCTGTTGTTCCTGGGCGAGGAGACCAATCCGCTGAAGGCCAAGACCGCCTTCGGCCTGCGCGACTGGAGCGCGCCGGACTGCATCGGCCAGACCCGGCTGCCCGGCGGCAGCATCGACCTCGGCCTGCCGGAGATGGACCCGGCCGCCGCGGCCGCGGCCGGCGCGCGTTCGCTGGTGATCGGCGTCACCCCGGTCGGCGGGCGCATTCCCGCGCATTGGAGCCCGCTGCTGATCGCCGCGGTGGAAGCGGGCCTGGACATCGTCAGCGGGCTGCACACGCCGCTGGAGTCGGTGCCCGGCCTCGCGTCGGCGGCGACGCGCTCCGGGGTGCGGCTGGTGGATGTGCGGCGGCCACCGGACAATCTGCCGCGCGCCACCGGCAGGTGGCGCAGCGGCAGGCGCGTGGCCATGGTCGGCACCGACTGCGCGCTGGGCAAGAAATACACCGCGCTGGCGCTGGCACGGGCGATGCGTGGACAAGGCATCGACGCCGATTTCCGCGCCACCGGCCAGACCGGGATCATGATCGCCGGCGCCGGCATCGCCGTGGACGCGGTGATCGCCGATTTCATCGCCGGCGCGGCCGAGTGCATCTCGCCCGACGCCGCGCCCGACCACTGGGACCTGATCGAAGGCCAGGGCTCGCTGTTCCATCCGGCCTATGCCGGCGTCACCCTCGGCCTGCTGCACGGCTCGCAGGCCGATGGCCTGGTCCTGTGCCACGACCCGCTGCGCACGCACCTGGTCAGCTGGCCGGACTACCCGGTGCCGACCCTGGCGGTGGCGCGCGACCTGTACCTGCAGGCGGCGCGGCTGACCAACCCTGGCGCTCGTCTGGTGGGGGTGAGCCTGAACACCTCGGCGATGGACGATGCCGCCGCGCAGGACGCCCTGGAGCGCGCCGCGCGCGAGCTGGGCGTGCCCGCGTTCGATCCGATGCGCAGCCACCTGGACCAGGTGGTCGCCTCGATCATGGGATGAGGCGGCCATGGCGCGCACGCTGCACGCCAGGCCGCATGCCTGGAAACTGAGGGAACCCTTCGCCATCGCCCGCGGTGTGCGCAGCGAGGCCCGCGTGGTCATCGTCGAACTGCACGAGGACGGCCTGGTCGGCCGCGGCGAGGCCGGCGGCGTCGGCTACCAGGGCGAGACGCCGGAAAGCATGCTCGCGCAGATCGAACAGGTGCGCGCGGACCTGGAACAGGGCTGCGACCGCCACGACCTGCTGCGGCTGTTGCCGGCCGGCGGCGCGCGGCATGCGCTGGACGCGGCGCTGTGGGACCTGGAAGCAGGACGCAGCGGCGTGCCGGCGTGGACACATGCCGGCATCCGTCATTGGCAACCAGTCGACAGCGCGGTGACCATCGGCATCCGCGACATCGCCGCCTACGAAAGCACCGCGCGCGCGCATGCGGATTACCCGTGGCTCAAGGTGAAGGTGGGCAAGGGCCCGCCGCTGGACGCGGTGGCCGCGGTACGCCGCGGCGCGCCGCGGGCGCGGCTGATCGTCGACGCCAACCAGTCGTGGAGCGTGGAGGAACTGCGCGCGTACGTGCCTGCGCTGCAGCCGTTCGGCGTGGAGCTGCTCGAGCAGCCGATAGCGGTGGCCGACAGCGATGGCCTGCTCGGTTACGACGGTGCGATTCCGGTCTGCGCCGACGAAGCGCTGTCCACGCTGGACGATCTTCCCGGGCTGGTCGGCCGCTACCAGTTCGTCAACATCAAGCTGGACAAGACCGGCGGCCTCACCGCCGCGCTGGAACTAGCCGCGGCCGCGCGGGCGGCGGGCTTCCGGCTGATGGTGGGCTGCATGCTCGGCGGTTCGGTGTCGGTCGCGCCGGGCATGGTGCTGGCGCAGCTGTGCGAAGTCTGCGACCTGGACGGCCCGTGGCTGCAGGCCGAGGACTGGCCGGGCGGCATCGTCTACGAGCGCGGGCGCATGTCGATGCCGGAACCTTCGGTATGGGGTTGAGCGCGCGTTGACTGCAACGACCGGGCCGGTTGCGGCATCTCCGCAACCGGCCTCCCGTCCGCGTCAGTCCTGCGTGCTGGACCAGTCGACCGCCGGGTAGCTGCCCGGGCCCATGAACGCGCGCAGCACCTGCTTGTAGGCGGCCGGCCCGTTCTCGCTGTTGGTGAACAGCACGAGACTCTCGCCGCTGGCCGGGTCGAGCATGAAGAACGCCTTGAAGCCGGGGTTGTCGCCCCAGTGCCAGACCAGCCGCCTGCCGTCTGCGTCCTGCAGGCCGACGCCCAGACCCCAGGCGATGAACGGATCGGCCGGGCTGGGCGAAGCCGGGTCGTCGGCATCGCTGGACGGGGCGAACATCAGCGCATGCATGGCCGGCGTCAGCCCTTCGCCGCGGTACAGCGCCTTCTGGATGAAGTTGTCGTAGTCGTGGGCGTTGGTGACCAGCGTCCACGCCGTGTTCTCCCAGGCGAACACGCGGTCCGGTTCGGGCGCGCCGTCCTTGCCGTGGCCGGACGCGTTGCGCGCGTCGAAGGCGTGGTCGGTGAGGTAACTGCTGCTGGGCATGTCGAACCGCGCGAACACCTCGCGCGCCGCCAGCGCGTTCCAGCGCGAGCCGGTGATGTGCTCGAGTGTGCGCTGCAGCAGATAGAAGCCCTCGCCGGAGTAGGCGTAGTGCGCGCCGGGCGCGAACCTGCTCTCCAGCGGTGTGCGGTCGATCGCCGGGTCCGACGGCGATATCTGCCAGTTGCGCAGTCCGCTGGTGTGGTTGAGCACCATGCGCGTGGTGATCCTGCGTGCCTGCGGGTTGTCCTTCGTTCTTTCCGACTGCCAGTAGTCCCACAGCGGCGTGTCCAGGTCGAGTTTCCCTTCATCCACCAGGCGCAGCGCGATGTAGGCGGCGACGACCTTGGACAGCGACGCGGCCTGGAAAACCGTGTCGCCGCCGACCTTCGCCGCGGCGTGGTTCTTCAGCACGCCATGGCAATACAGCTCGGCGATTCCGTCGCGCGTATGGATCAGCTGCGCGCCGGGGACGGCATGCGAACGCATCGCCGCCTCGAAGGCGTCGCGCCTGCTCCGTACGGCGTCTGTTTCCTTCGACGCGGGCGCGCCGCATCCCTGACGGGTCACGGCAGCGGGAGCGGACGTGCCGGAATGCGCGTCGGCCATGGCGGAAAATAGCGCGAGCGCCAGAACGGCCATGCGAGGTGCCTGGATCTTCATCTTTTCCCCGGTCTGTTCGGAAGGGCGCCACATGCATCGCGACGCATGCGGGAGTGGTTCGGCCGGTGCGGAGCGCGGTGTGCGCTGCGCGCCGGAGTGCGACGGGCCGCGGCAACGATACCGCATCCACATGCGCATCCAAGCCTTTTCAGGCTGCTTTTTCAAGCGTGTTTTCCGTGGTTTCCGATGCGACTGAACAATGGAGGCGAAGGTCGTTCCGGCGCGCGAAGAATCGGGGTTTCTCCCGATGCGTGGCGGGCGCGGTGCCGCCTAGGATCGATGCCATGTTCCGGGAATGGGCGATCGCAGTGCCGCCGCATGATCGGAACGTTTCCGGGAGGCAGGCATCGTGCCCGGTGTTGCCCAAGGCACCGCCGATGGACAGGTCCGCGTCCGGGAAACGACAGGACTGTCCTTTGCGGCAGATCCCGTGCTCGCACCTGATCAGCACGAAGTTTCGGTTCAAACGCCTCTCCTCCTCGGGCGAGGGGCTGGGGAGGGTGCGGGCCCAAGCCAGGCCGCACGAGTGCTTCGTCCGGATCCTCATCCGCCCCTTCGGGCACCTTCTCCCGGAAGGAGAAGGAAAAGCTGAAATCGATGTTGCCCAGTCACCGCGCCGCCATCCAGCCGATCCATGCCATGCAACCGGGGAGACGAACCATGACGTGCCTTCGCCACCAGCAACCGCAGCGCAGCCGCTTGGGCGCGGCACTTCTCATGGCCTTGGCGATTCCGCTCGCGGGATCGGCGGCCGATGCCGTGCATGCGCAGGAGACAGGACAGGCCGCGACGCGCGAGGACGGCGACGGCAGCGATGTCGCGCGCACGCTGGACAAGGTCGAAGTCACCGGTTCGCGCATCAAGCGCGCCGAGGTCGAGGGCCCGTCGCCGGTGGTGGTGATCACCAGCGAGGACATCCGCAGGCAGGGTTACAGCACCGTGGCCGAAACCCTGCAGACCCTGACCCAGTTCAACGGCGATGTCGTCGGCGGTGAGTTCAACGCCAGTTCCTCGCAGCCCGACGCGGCGTTCCTCAACCTGCGCGGTCTGGGCGTGGGATACCAGCTGATCCTGCTCAACGGCAAGCGCATGACCGAGTACGCGGCCAGTTCCGGCGCGGCGTCCACCGGCGTGAGCGTCGGCAGCATCCCGGCGGTGGTGGTCGAGCGCATCGAAGTGCTCAATGGCGGCGCGTCGGCCATCTACGGATCAGACGCGGTGGCCGGCGTGGTCAACATCGTTACCCGCGACAACTGGGAGGGCAACCACCTGCGCGTGCGCGGCGGCACCACGACCCGTGGCGGCGGCGATACCGGGCAGTTCCAGTTCAGCGGCGGCAAGGCGTGGGGCCGCGGCAGCGTCACCTACGCGTTCGAGCAGCTCAACCGCGAGCCGATCTTCTCCTGGCAGCGCGGCAACATCATCCGCACCGGCATGAACGCGCCGGGCAACGCCGGCAGCAATCGTCCCACCTTCGGGCTGGATACGGCGCTGATGGACGCCGGTTACAACGACTACTACTGGCTGGGCCAGGACGGCCGGCTGCTCTACGCCGGCGACGTCGATGCCGATTCGGCTGCGGCGGCACTGGAACGCACCTGCCGCACCATGGGCCGCAATTACTTCCCGATGTACGGCTCGGCCAGCGCCGAACGGCCCTACGCCTGCGGCAATGCCAACTACTACGACGGCGATACGCTGGCCAACAAGTACGACAAGACCTCGGCCTACGTGTCAGGCAGCTTCCGCTTCAGCGACGCCGTGGAGGCCTACGGGCAGCTGCTGGTGCAGCGCTCGCGCAGCGAAGCGGCGCACCGCACCAGCATGTACCTGTACAACGCCGGCAACGCTTACGACGTGGACATCGGCCAGTTCGAGTACTGGCGCGCGCTCGATCCCAACGACATCGGCGGGGCGCCGATGCGCCTGTGGGACGAGACGACCCTCAGCGCCAACGCCGGCGTGCGCGGCACCTTCGGTTCGCGCTTCGACTGGGACGCAAGCCTCAGCCTGTCGCGCGACGAGATGAAGAGCAGCTGGAAGCAGCTGATCACCGACCGCGTGCACCGCTACCTGTTCGGCGAGGCGGTGGGCGAGGTCGATGGCGCGCCGCTGTACCACATCGATCCTGCGGTTCTGTTCGGGCCGATCACGCCGCAGCAGTACGGTTCGATGGTGGACACCATCCGCAACCGCAACCTGTCGCAGACCGCGCAGGCGCAGTTCGTCCTCGGCGGCGCGCTGTTCGCGCTGCCAGCCGGCGACGTGGAGATGGCCTCGGTGTTCGAGGCCTCGCATTCGAAGTACGAACTGCGCCCGGACCGGCGCAGCCTGGGCGCCTACGCCGGCGCCGACAAGACCTTCAACCACACCGGCGTATCCGGCGGCGGGCCGCGCGACCGCTACGGCGCCGGCGTCGAGTTCCGCATCCCGCTGCTGCAGCGGCTGGTGGCGAACGTGGCCGGGCGCTGGGACAAGTACGACGACATCTCCGACGTGGGCGATGCGACCACCTGGCAGGCCAGCCTGGAATGGCGGCCGTTCGACAACCTGCTGCTGCGCGCCAGCCGCCAGACCAGCTTCATGGCGCCGAACATCATGTGGCTGTACGGCGAGCCGGTGACCAACTACGACGACTACATCACCAACTACTACCTGTGCCGCCTGGACGGCCTGGACCTGACCACGACGGCCGGGCTGGCCCAGTGCGCCACCGACCACCACGAAAGCGCCTGGTACGTGGAAGGCGGCAACAACAGCCGCCTGCACGAGGAAACCGCCACCTCCAACGGCCTGGGCATCGTCTGGGACGTCACCGACAAGCTGTCGATCAGCGCCGACTACTGGGAGATCACGCTCAAGGGCAAGAGCCAGTACCTGGATACCGCGACGCTGATGAGCGAGAACGCCAGCTGCCTGCTCGGGCGGCGCGTGGACGGCACGGCGGTCGATCCGAATTCGGGCGCGTGTGCGATCTATCTCGACTATGTGAAACGCGACGCGGCGGGCGGCGTCACCGAGTATTTTCTCGACGCGATCAACCAGGCCGGCGTGCGCACCAAGGGCGTGGACGCAAGCCTGAAATACGCCTGGAGCTGGGACCGGTTCGGCGATTTCAATCTGAACGCCGGCTACAGCCGCACGCTGGGCTACGACGTGCAGATCGCCGCCGGCGACCCGTGGCAGGATTACATGGGCTGCTCCTACGCGGCGACCTACAGCTGCGGCGACCAGCCGCTGGCGTTCCGCTCGCGCACCAACTGGACGCTGGGCTGGAACCGCGGCGACTGGTCGGCCAGCATGTACGGCTACCGCAATGGCGCGCGAGTGAACTACCAGGCCAGCGCCCACCTGCCGTCGTACGTGCAGTGGAACGCCAGCCTGTCGAGGAAGATCACCGACAACCTGCGCCTGGGTGTGGACGTGACCAACCTGTTCGACCGCTACGGCCCCAAGGACGCCAGCATGACCTGGTACCCGTTCTACCAGAACATCTACGGCATCCAGGGCCGCGCGGTCTACGTGAACCTCGACGTCGATTTCTGATCGGCATGCGGGCCGACAGCCGGAGCGGCGTCCTGCCGCTGCGGCGTGGACGGCACTCCGGCCTGTGTTCCGTAATGCGTGGACGCTTTGGTCCGGCGAGGCTGGCACGCCGCCCGTTATCGCCCCACCGCGTGCACACAGCTCCATTGCATGGCTAGAATCGCCCTCGATGGAACGGACAGCCAGCGAGGCATGGAATGAAGGCAGAAAAATGGGGGCTGCTGCTGGCCCTGTTGGTAACGGCGGCGCAGGCAAGCGCGGCGGTGGATCTGGGGCAGTTCACCCGCAAGGATGACTTCAACGAGATCAAGATCTCGCCGTCCGGCGAGTATTACGCGGCGACCGTGCCGCTGGAGGACAAGACCGCCCTGGTAATCTTCAGACGGACTGATTTCAAGCCCACCGGCACGTTCATGCCGGGGCGCAACACGCACGTGAGTGATTTCGAATGGGTGAACGACCAGCGCGTGCTCATCGGCATCGCGCAGAAGTTCGGCATGCTCGACCAGCCCCAGCCGACGGGCGAGATCTATGCGATCAACGCCGATGGCGGGCAGCCCGACCTGCTGGTCGGTTTCCGCGTACTGGGCAAGGGCGCCGGCACGCGCATCCAGCCGAAGAAGGTCGAGGATGTGGCCGCGTTCCTGACTGACGTGCTGCCGGATGACGACCGCCACGCGGTGATTTCGGTATGGCCGTTGCTGGGCGACGAGCCCTTTACGCGGGCGGAGCGTCTGGACGTGCGCAGCGGCCGCCGCACCACGCTGGCGCGTGCGCCGGTGCGGCGCGCGAGCTTCGTCACCGACAACACCGGCGAGGTACGGCTGGCGTACGGTGCGGACGTGGACAACGCCAGCAGGCTTTACTACCGCGATGCCGCCGGCAGCGACTGGCGCCTGGTCAACGACCAGAACGCCAGCAGGAGGATCGAGATTCCGCTGGGGTTCTCGCAGGACAATCGTCTCGCCTACCTGCAGGTGCGGGGCGAGGATGCCGGCACCGACCGCATCGTCGCCTGGGATCCGGCCACCAACGCGCGCACGGCCGTGCTGCACCACGCCGGTGCCGATCCGCTGACGGTCCTCCATCGCAACGGCACCTCGATTCCGGTTGGCGCGCAGGTGATGGATGGACGACATCGCAATCTTTTCTTCGACGATGCTTCGCCGGAAGCCCGCCAGTACCGCAGCCTGGAAGCCGCGTTTCCCGGCCAGTCCGTGCGCATCACTTCCAGCACCCGCGACGGCAAGCTGCTGTTGATCCGGGTGTGGTCGGGCAACAGCCCTGGCGACTTCTACCTGTTCGACACGGCGAACAAGAAGGTGGCGCATGTAGTGAGCAGCGGCAGCTGGGTCGATCCGGACACCGCGGCCACGGTCGAGCCCATCGCCTTCAATGCCCGCGATGGGCTTGCCATCCATGGCTACCTGACCCGGCCGCGCGCCGCATCGGGCGCCCGGCCGATGGTGGTGATGCCGCATGGCGGGCCGTTCGGCATCTTCGATGCATGGCAGTACGACCGCGATGCGCAGATGCTGGCGGCGGCCGGTTATACGGTCATGCAGGTCAACTACCGCGGTTCGGGCAACTACGGCTGGGCATTCCAGAATGCCGGCGCCCGCCAATGGGGCGGCGCCATGCAGGACGACCTGACCGATGCCACAAAATGGGCGATCGCGCAGGGCCACGCCGATCCGGCGAAGATCTGCATCTACGGGGCCAGTTATGGTGCCTATGCGGCGCTGATGGGCGTGGCGAAGGAGCCGTCGCTGTACCGTTGCGCGGCCGGCTACGTCGGTGTTTACGACCTGCCGATGATGCAGCGTGAGGATGGCCGCAAGCGGCGAAGCCTGGGGAACTGGTCCAGGGACTGGGTGGGCGAGGACATGGCCGCGCTGGCCGCCGTTTCGCCCAACCGCATGGCGGACCGGATCAAGGTCCCCGTGTTCCTGGCGGCGGGCGGCGAGGATGAGATCGCCCCGGTCGAACATACCCGCATGATGGAGGCCGCATTGAAGAAGGCGGGCGTCCCTGTCGAATCGCTGTACTACGGTACCGAGGGCCACGGCTTCTATACCGAGCCGCACCAGCGCGAGTACTACGGTAGGCTGCTGGCGTTCTTCTCGCGGCACCTCGGTGGCGATACCGCGAAGTAGGCGCGATCCGCGGCCCACGAAAACCAACGGCGCCCTCCGGCGCCGTTGGTTTTCCCACCGTTGTGCGATCTCAGCGCACGCCGTGCATCATCCGCTTCAGCAGCGGCGAGGCGAGCAGGGCGAGCACCGCGCAGCCCAGGCCGATCCACATCAGCAGCCAGAACAGGTGTTCGTAGCGGGCGGCGGCCTGGGCGATGTCCATCACCTCGCCCTCGGGTACGTCGATGGCGGCGAGCTTGCCGAACAGGGCGGCCAAGGTTTCCGAGAAGGCGGTGGCCAGGAACCAGGTGCCCATCATCAGGCTGACCACGCGCGGCGCGGCCAGCTGGGTGACGGCCGACAGGCCCACCGGCGACAGGCACATCTCGCCGATCTCCAGGACCAGGTAGGCCAGCACCAGCCACCACACGCTGGCCATCTGCCCGGTGGCGCCGACGTGCTGCGCGGCCAGCGCCAGCGGCACGAACGACAGCGCGCCGAACACCAGCCCGAACGAGGATTTCACCGGTTTGGACGGATCCCGCCCGCGCCGGTCCAGCCAGGCCCACAGCGCGGCGAACAGCGGCGCCAGCAGCACCAGGAACAGCGCGCCCAGGTAGGTCAGCGAACCGGCGGTCTGCGGCAGCACCAGGCAGTCGCGCACCAGCATGACCAGCATCGCGGCGACGATGACGGCGAACAGCACGCGCGGCGCATTCGAGGCCGGGTTGCGCTCGGACAGGCGCGCGGCGACCACGAAGCCCAGCGGCGCCAGCAGCAGCGAGGCGATCGACCATGGCAGCGGCGTGCCGTCGCGGACCACCAGCGACGGCGCCAGGTCCTTGGTCAGCAGGCGGTCGGTGAAGGTGACCCACGAACCATAGGTCTGCTCGTACAGGGTGAAGAACACCAGCGCCATGAAGATCAGCGCCATCAGCGCGATCATCTGCTGGCGCTGCACCGGCGTGCAGCGGGTGCCGGTGAACCAGGCGAACCACAGCAGCACGCCGCCCAGCACCACGATCATCAGCATCAGCGCCAGGCTGATCTCGCCGCCCAGGGCGAAGGCGCCGTTGGCCGCGGCCCACATCAGCGCGGCCACCGGCAGCACGCCGACGATGGCGGTGGCATAGATCAGCCATTCGCGCGGCAGCCCGGCCACGCGCTCGCGCAGCGCGGCCGGCTGCGGCGGTTCGGCATGGCCCTGCAGGTACTTCTGTCCCCACAGGAACATCGCCAGGCCGACCAGCATGCCGATGCCGGCGGCGCCGAAGCCGTATTTCCAGCCGTAGGCCTCGCCGAGGAAGCCGCAGACCAGCGAGGCGAACAGCGCGCCGAGGTTGATGCCGGCGTAGAACAGCGAGAAGCCCGAGTCGCGGCGCGGGTCGTTCTCCGGGTAGAGCTTGCCGACGATGGTGGAGATGTTGGGCTTGAGGAAGCCCACGCCCATCACGATCAGCGCCAGCGACAGGTAGGTCACGCCCAGCGCGGTGTCGTCGCGCACCACCTCGCCGCCGACCCGGTGCGCCGCATGGCCCTCGAAGGCCATGCCGAGGTGGCCCAGCACCAGCAGGGTGCCGCCGAACACCACCGCCTTGCGCATGCCCAGCCAGCGGTCGGCGAGCAGCCCGCCGAACACCGGCACGCAGTACACCAGTCCACCGTAGGCGCCGAGCAGGTCCAGCCCGGCCTTGTCGCCGAACAGGTGGTACTTGGTCAGGTAGAGCAGCAGCAGCGCCTTCATCCCGTAGAAGGAAAAGCGCTCCCACATCTCGGTGAAGAAGCAGACGTAGACGCCCTTGGGGTGGCCGAGGAAGTCGCTGGACGGGGAAACGGCGGTGGCGTGCATCGGGGAGCCGGCTGCGGAATCGGCGGCAAGTATAGGAGCCGGGCACGGCGCGGGCCGCGGGTCCAGGGCAGCCCACCCCGGCCGGAGCGCACTTCAGCGCGCGAACCGACACCACCGGCAAAGCCGCGTGGCGTACCGGAGTGCGCGCCTGCGGTCCGATGGCGGCCGCAGGCGGCGCATGCTGCGGCACAACTGGACTTGCCGTTAAGCGGACGTTAGCGTTGCAGCGTTTTTTGCCAGCGGGAAACCTTCATGAACAATGCTGCACCCCCGCAGCTCACCTTCCGCGCGGTGGTCCTGGCCATCGTGCTGGCGGTGGTGCTGTCCGCCGCCAACGCCTACCTGGGCCTGTTCGCCGGCCTGACCGTGGCTACGGCCATTCCCGCCGCCGTCGTCTCGATGGGCGTGCTGCGCCTGCTCGGCGGCGGCACCATCCTGGAGAACAACATCGTCCAGACCGGCGCCTCGGCCGGTTCTTCGATCGCCGCCGGCGTGATCTTCACCATCCCGGCGCTGATCCTGATGGGCTACTGGCCGGACTTCAAATACTGGTGGGTGCTGGGCATCGCCGGCCTCGGCGGCCTGCTGGGCGTGCTGTTCTCGGTGCCGCTGCGGCGCTCGATGATCGTCGAGGATCCGCTGCCGTTCCCCGAAGGCAAAGCCGCGGCCGAAGTGCTCAAGGCCGGCGAGAACCCGGGACCGGGGCTGAAGATCCTCGGCATTTCGGCCGCCATCGGCGGCGTGGTCAAGCTGGCCGCCGCCAACGGCCTGAAAGTCATCCCCGACAGCTGGGCCATCGCCGGCTACTTCGCCAACAACAAGGTGATCGGCTACCTCGGCACCGGGCTGTCGCCGGCGCTGCTGGGCGTGGGCTACATCGTCGGCCTGAATGTCGGCATCGTGGTGCTGTCCGGCGCGATCCTGTCCTGGCACATCGCCATCCCGCTGTACCACGGCCTGTTCCTGGGCAGCGACCCGCAGCTGGCCGCCAGCATCGCCGGCGCGCCGGCGGCGGATGCGGCCTTCGCCATCTGGTCGTCCAAGATCCGCTTCCTGGGCGTGGGCGCGATGCTGGTGGGCGGGGTGTGGACCCTGTTCTCGCTGCGCAAGTCGCTGCTGGCCGGCATCAAGAGCGGCTTCGCGGCCGCGCGCAAGAGCGCCGGCGCCACCCCGCTGGCCGAGACCGAGCGCGACCTGCCGATGAAGTGGATGCTGGTGGCGCTGGTGCTGTTCGTGCTGCCGCTGCTGGCGCTGTACCAGGCCATCGTCGGCCAGTGGCTGGTCAGCGTACCGATGACGATCATCATGATCGTGGCCGGCTTCCTGTTCGTGTCGGTGTCCGGCTACCTGGCGGGCCTGGTCGGCTCGTCCAACAACCCGGTCTCGGGCATCACCATCGCCACCATCCTGTTCGCCTCGGTGGTGCTGCTGATGCTGCTGGGCGAGGGCGGCAAGGTGCAGGTCGGCGGCGCGCCGCTGGGCGCGGTGGCGGCGATCATGATCGGCGCGGTGGTGTGCTGCGCGGCGGCGGTCGGCGGCGACAACCTGCAGGACCTCAAGACCGGCTATCTGGTCGGCGCCACGCCGTGGAAGCAGCAGCTGATGCTGGGCATCGGCGCGTTTTCCTGCGCGCTGATCATGGCGCCGGTGCTGAACCTGCTGCAGGAGGCCTACGGCATCGGTTCCAAGACCCTGCCGGCGCCGCAGGCCAACCTGATGGCCTCGGTCGCCAAGGGCCTGTTCGGCGGCGACCTGCCCTGGACCATGATCATCATCGGCGGCGTCATCGGCGCGGTGGTGATCGCCATCGACGGCTGGCTGAAGAAGACCGGCAAGCGCTTCCGCGTGCCGGTGCTGGCCGCGGCCATCGGCATCTACCTGCCGCTGGAGCTGATGGTGCCGATCTTCCTCGGCGGCCTGCTGGCGCACCTGGTGGCGCGCTTCCACAAGGTGCGTGCCGACGACGAGGCCGCGCTGGACCGCGTGCACCGCCCGGGCGTGCTGTTCTCCGCCGGCCTGATCACCGGCGAGGCGCTGATGGGCATCGCCATCGCCCTGCCGATCGTCATCACCCAGAACCCGGAGGTGCTGGCGCTGCCGCTCAGCCTGGGCGCCGCGGCGCAGTGGGTGGGCCTGGCGGTGCTGTTCCTGGTCGGCTGGCTGCTGTACCGGGTCGGGAAGAAGGGCGAGCAGGCCACGTCGGCCCAGGGCTGATTCCGGCCCGTCCTCCGGTTCCACGCGCAAGGCCCCGCTCCGGCGGGGCTTTGCCGTTGTGGGCGGAGCCGGGGACATGACTTCAAGCCTTTGCGCGGCGGTGCCGGCCGCGCCTACCATCCGTGGTTTGCCTTGTTCCCGGGAGAATCCCATGAAGCTCCGTCACGCCCTGCTGCCGTTGTGCCTGCTCGCCGCGCTGCCCTCGCTGGCCAGCGCCCGCGGCTTCGAAGTCCGCGACATGGTGAAGCTGGACCGCGTGTCCGCGCCGCTGCTCACCCCCGATGGCGCCCAGGTGATCTTCGCCAAGCGCGTGGTCGATGCCGACCTGAAGGCCAGCAGCAGCCTGTGGATCCGCGACCTGCGCACCCGCGACATGGCCCCGCCGAAGCGGCTGTCGCCGGAAGGCTGGAACGTCAACTCGGCCGCGCTGTCGGCTGATGGCCGCACCGTCTACTTCCTCAGCGCCAAGAACGGCAACCAGCAGCTGTATGCGATGCCGGTGGCCGGCGGCGCGCCGCGCCAGCTAACCGATTTCGCGCTGGACGTGGACAGCTACCGGGTCTCGCCGCAGGACGACCGCGTGCTGTTCAGCACCGGCGCGTTCCAGGACTGCGGTTCGGACCTGTCCTGCACCGCCACGCGCCTGAAGGAGCGCGAGCAGGCGAAGAACAGCGGTGTGGTGTTCGACAGCATGTTCGTGCGCCACTGGGACACCTGGGCCGATGGCCGCCGCAACACCCTGTTCGTGGCGCCGCTGCCGGCCGCCAACGCCGCCGCCGCGAAGACCGCCACGGCGATCAGCGCCAGCCTGGCCGGCGACGCGCCGTCCAAGCCGTTCGGCGGCAACGAGGACTTCGTATGGTCGCCGGACGGCAGGTCGGTGGTGGCCAGCATCCGCGTGCAGGGCAAGCAGGAGCCGTGGTCGACCAACTTCGATCTGTATCGGCTCGATGCCGCCGGCAAGCAGGCGCCGGTCAACCTGACCGCCGCCAACCCGGCCTGGGATGCCGGCCCGGTGTTCAGCGCCGACGGCAGGACCCTGTATTACCGCGCGATGAAGCGCCCGGGCTTCGAGGCCGACCGCTTCGGCCTGATGGCGCTGGACCTGGCCAGCGGCAAGGTGCGCGAGATCGCCCCGCAGTGGGACCGTTCGGCCGACGGCATCACCCTGTCCGCCGATGGCAGCACGATCTACACCACCGCCCAGGACATGGGCGAGCACCCGCTGTTCGCGGTGAAGGTGGCCGATGGCGCGGTCAGCAAGGTGGTGGGCGAGGGCAGCATTTCGTCCTTCGACCTCGCCGGCGACGCACTGGCCTTCACCCGCAATTCGCTCAAGAGTGGCGACCAGGTCTTCACCACCACCGCCGCCGGCGCGCCGCTGCGCGCGATCACCCCCAGCGCCGGCGAGATGCTGCCGGGCGTGGACTTCGGCGCCTTCGAGCAGTTCTCGTTCAAGGGCTGGAACGACGAAACCGTGCACGGCTACGTGGTCAAGCCGCACGACTACCAGGAGGGCAGGAAGTACCCGGTCGCGTTCCTGATCCACGGCGGCCCGCAGGGCAGCTTCGGCAACGGCTGGAGCTACCGCTGGAACCCGCAGACCTATGCCGGCCAGGGCTACGCGGTGGTGATGATCGATTTCCACGGCTCCACCGGTTACGGCCAGGCCTTCACCGACGCGATCAGCCAGCACTGGGGCGACCGCCCGCTGGAAGACCTGCAGAAGGGCTGGGCCGCGGCGCAGCAGAAATACGGCTTCCTCAATGGCGACAAGGCCTGCGCGCTGGGCGCCAGCTACGGCGGCTTCATGGTCAACTGGATCGCCGGCAACTGGAACGAGCCGTGGAAGTGCCTGGTCAACCACGACGGCGTGTTCGACCAGCGCGCCATGGGCTATGCCACCGAGGAACTGTGGTTCACCGAGTGGGAGCAGGGCGGCACCCCGTACGCGGTCCCGCAGAACTACGAGAAGTTCAACCCGGTCAACCACGTCGCCAACTGGAGCAAGCCGATGCTGGTGGTGCAGGGCCAGCAGGACTTCCGCATCCCGGTGGAGCAGGGTCTGGCCACGTTCACCGCGCTGCAGCGCAAGGGCATCGAATCGAAGCTGCTGTACTTCCCGGACGAGAACCACTGGGTGCTCAAGCCGCACAACAGTGTGCAGTGGCACGACACGGTCAACGCCTGGCTGAAGCAGCACATCGGCCAGTAATGCAGGAAGAGGGCATGCCACCGGCATGCCCTTTTTCGTGGCGGGGCGGCGGCAGCCCGGATGCGGGCCGCGCCCGGCCTTGGGCCCCACCACAGGCGGTGGAGGGGCGCGACCAGGAAGGTTGCGATTTCAGGTCCCTCCCCGCAGGCGGCGGGGAACGGTGGCCGGACATGGCTGCGCATCCGTGATCGTTCTTCCGTCGTCGGGAGAGGGGAGCGGCGGCGGCAGCTCCCGACACTCACGCACCAAGGGGAAAGACGATGACGGCAGCCGCTTCCGGCGCACTCATCAGCAACGACATCATCGTGTTCGGCCTGATCGCCGCCACGCTGGGCGCCATTTTCTGGACGTCGGGCAGCAGCAACCGGCTGCTGAAGAAGTTCTACGGCGTCGTGCCGGCGCTGCTGCTGTGCTACTTCATCCCCGGCGTGTACAACACCTTCGGGCTGATCGACGGCGAGACCACCCGGCTCTACAACCCGATCGCGCGCGACGTGTTCCTGCCGGCGGCGCTGGTGCTGCTGACCCTGTCCATCGACCTGAAGGGCATCCTCGGCCTGGGCTGGAAGATGCTGGCCATGTACGTGGCCGCGGTGCTGAGCATCATGCTCGGCGCGTTCGTGGCGTTCTGGCTGATGTGCCTCATCCATCCGGAAACGGTGACCGGCAGCACCTGGGGCGGCATGGCCGCGCTGGCCGGCAGCTGGATCGGCGGCGGCGCCAACATGCTGGCGATGAAGGAGATCTTCGAGGTCGACGCGACCACCTTCGGCCAGTTCGCAGTGGTCGACGTGGGCGTCGGCTACGTGTGGATGGCGGTGCTGATCTTCTTCGCCTCGCGCGCGCCGGCGATGGACCGGCGCAGCGGCGCCGACACGACCGCGCTGGACGACCTGCGCGACCGCGTCGCCAGCTACCAGGCCCAGCACGCGCGCATCCCGGCGCTGGGCGACCTGATGGTGATGGCCGGCGTGGCGTTCGGCGCGGTGGCGGTCTCGCACGCGGTGGCCGCGCCGCTGGCCGGCTGGTTCGCGGCCAACGTCGGCTGGTCGGCATCGGTGAGCCTGGACAAGCCCTTCGTCTGGGTGGTGCTGCTGGCGACCTTCATCGGCCTGGGCCTGAGCTTCACCCGCGCGCGCGAGCTGGAAGGCGTGGGCGCCTCGAAGTGGGGCTCGATGTTCCTGTACTTCCTGATCGCCTGCATCGGCATGCAGATGGACCTGCTGGCGCTGCTGGAGAAACCTTGGCTGTTCCTGCTGGGCGTGCTGTGGATCGGCGTGCACATCGTGCTGCTGTGGCTGGCCGGCAAGCTGTTGCGGGTGCCGTTCTTCTATTTCGCCATCGCCTCGCAGAGCAACATCGGCGGGCCGGCCTCGGCGCCGGTGCTGGCCTCGGCCTTCCACCCGGCGCTGGCGCCGGTGGGCGTGCTGCTGGGCACGCTGGGCTACGCGGTGGGCACGGGCGCGGCCTACGTGGTCGGCATCACCCTGCGGGCGATGGCCGGCGCGGGTTGATAGCGCCCCCGTAGGAGCGGCTCGACGTGGCCTCGGGCCATCAGCCGCGAAAAACGCCATGTCGGGGAGCGCGGTTTCGCGGCTGATGGCCCGAGGCCACGTCGAGCCGCTCCTGCAGGCAGGCTGCCCGCCGCGCGGCCGGGGCCGCCCCTTCGCCCGCCGGCCCGTGCTAGGCTTCGCTCCCCACGCCACGTCACCAACGTGGCGTTTTTGTTTCCCTTCGATCGACAGGAACTGGCCCTATGCCGACCGAAAGCAGTACCGCCCTCATCACCAACGACATCGTCGGCCTTGGCTTGATCGCCGCCACGCTGGCCCTGATCTTCTGGCTGGCCAGCGGGCCGACCCCGTTCTGGAAGAAAGTCTTCGCCTGGGTACCCGCCCTGCTGCTGTGCTATTTCGTCCCGGCCATCTACAACACCGCCGGCCTGATCGACGGCCACGGCACCCGGCTCTACAACCCCATCGCCCGCGACGTGCTGCTGCCGGCCGCGCTGGTGCTGCTGACCCTGTCCATCGACCTGAAGGGCATCGCCCGGCTCGGCCCCAAGCTGCTGATCATGTTCGTCACCGGCACCGTCGGCATCGTGCTGGGCGCGGCGCTGTCGTTCCAGATCATGAAGCTGCTCCATCCGGAAACGGTGGCCGGCGATACCTGGGCCGGCATGGCCGCGCTGGCCGGCAGCTGGATCGGCGGCGGCGCCAACATGGCCGCCATGCGCGAGACCTTCAACGTCGATGCGACCACCTTCGGTCAGTTCGCGGTGGTGGACGTGGCCTGCGCCAGCCTGTGGATGGCGGTGCTGCTGTGGCTGGCCGGGCGCTCGCAGGCCATCGACGCGCGCACCGGCGCCGACACGTCGGCCATCGACGACATGAAGCGCCGCATCGCCGAGTACGAAGCCAGGAGCGCACGCAATCCCAGCCTGACCGACCTGATGGTGATCGTCGGCGTCGGCCTGGGCGTGGTCGGCCTGGCGCACGCGCTGGCGACGCCGCTGGCGGCCTGGTTCGGCGCCAACGTCGCCTGGGCGAGCCGCGCGTCACTGGACTCGGCCTTCGTCTGGGTGGTGATGCTGTCCACCATCGCCGGCCTGCTGCTGAGCTTCACCCGCGCGCGCAACCTGGAGGCGGCCGGCGCGTCGAAGATCGGCACGCTGTTCCTGTACTTCCTGATCGCCTGCATCGGCATGCAGATGGACCTGCTGTCGCTGGTCGACCGGCCGTGGCTGTTCCTGCTGGGCGTGATCTGGATGGGCGTGCACATCGGCCTGCTGTACCTGGTCGGGCGGCTGCTGCGCACGCCGCTGTTTTTCTTCGCCATCGGCTCGCAGGGCAACATCGGCGCGGCGGCCTCGGCGCCGGTGGTCGCCGCCGCGTTCCACCCGACGCTGGCGCCGGTGGGCGTGCTGCTGGGCACCGTGGGCTACGCGACCGGCACCGTCATCGCCTACATGACCGGGCTGATGCTCAAGTGGATGGCCGGCGCGTAGCGCCGCTGCCGTGGGTGCGGGGCTTGCCCCGCACGTGGCTTTGCCGGGAAACCCCATGCGGGGCAAACCCCGCATCTACATGAAGCAGGTTTCCGATACGGGAAGGCCGCCTTTCGGCGGCCTTCTGCGTTCCTGCATCGCCGCCGGCTCAGCAGCAGCGGAATCCCTTGCCGCCGCCGAAGCGCGCCTCCTGCCGCTCGCGGAAGAAGGTTTTGTAGTCCATGACCTCGCGCTCGGGGTGCTTTTCGCGCATGTGCCGCACGTAGTTGTCGTAGTCCGGCACGCCGCAGCACAGCCGCGCGGTCTGCACCAGGCGCCGCCAGGTGCGGCGGAACGCCTGGTGCTGGCCCGCCGGGACCAGGGCGGTGCCCATTACAGGTCCACCTCGTGCGGCTTGAGCGCCACGTACGGCGTTTCATGGTCGGTGCGCACCGGCGAGCGGCGCGCGGCGGCGATGGTCTTGACCGAATACACCAGCACCGCGAACACCACGAACAGGAACAGCGCGGTGAGGCCGGCGTTGATGTAGTTGTTGACCATCACCTGGTGCATCTGCCCGAAGTCCTTGGACGGCGGCAGCAGGTTGCCCGCAGCGATGGCGTCGCGGTACTTGTGCGCCTGCGCCATGAAGCCCACCGCCGGCTCGCTGGAGAAGATCTTGATGAAGCCGGCGGCGGTGGTGCACACCAGCAGCCACAGCGCCGGCAGCACCGGCACCCAGGCGTACTTCTCCTTCTTGGCCTTGAACAGCACCACCGCGCACAGCAGCAGGGCGACGCCGGCCAGCATCTGGTTGGCGATGCCGAACAGCGGCCACAGCATGTTGATGCCGCCCAGCGGGTCGGTCACGCCCTGGTACAGGAAATAGCCCCACAGCGCGACGCAGCCGCCGGTGGCGATGAAGCTGGCCACCCACGAATCGGTGCGGCGCAGCGCCGGCACGAAGTTGCCCAGCAGGTCCTGCAGCATGAAGCGGCCCGAGCGGGTGCCGGCATCGACCGCGGTGAGGATGAACAGCGCCTCGAACAGGATGGCGAAGTGGTACCAGAACGCCATCATGCCGTCGCCCGGCAGCACCGCGTGCAGGATCTGCGCGATGCCCACCGCCAGCGTCGGCGCGCCGCCGGCGCGCGAGAGGATGGTGTTCTCGCCGATCTCGGCGGCGGTGGCGGTCAACTGTTCGGGCGAGATCGCAAAGCCCCAGTTGCTGACCACCTGCGCGGCGTTGGCCACGTCGGTGCCGATCACCGCCGCCGGGCTGTTCATGGCGAAGTAGATGCCCGGCTCGATGATCGAGGCGGCGACCATGGCCATGATGGCCACGAACGATTCCATCAGCATGCCGCCGTAGCCGATGTAGGCGGCGTGGCCTTCGTTGGCCAGCAGCTTGGGCGTGGTACCGGAGGAAATCAGCGCATGGAAGCCGGACACCGCGCCGCAGGCGATGGTGATGAACAGGAACGGGAACATGCCGCCCTTCCACACCGGGCCGCTGCCGTCGGTGAACTGGGTCAGCGCCGGCATCTTCAGTTCCGGCATCACGATCAGGATGCCGATCGCCAGGCCGACGATCGTGCCGATCTTGAGGAAGGTGGACAGGTAATCGCGCGGGGCCAGCAGCAGCCACACCGGCAGCACCGCGGCGACGAAGCCGTAGCCGATCAGCATCCAGGTGATCTGCACGCCGGTGAAGGTGAACATCGGCCCCAGCACCGGGTCGGCGGCGACCTTGCCGCCGTACCAGATCGCCGCCAGCAGCAGCACCAGGCCGACGATGGAGATCTCGCCGATCTTGCCCGGGCGGATGTAGCGCATGTACAGCCCCATCAGGATGGCGATGGGCATCGTCGCGATGACGGTGAACATGCCCCACGGGCTGTCGGCCAGCGCCTTGACCACGATCATCGCCAGCACCGCGAGGATGATGATCATGATCATGAACACGCCGAACAGGGCGATGGTGCCGGGCACCGGCCCCATTTCCTCGCGCACCAGGTCGCCGAGCGAACGGCCGTTGCGGCGGCTGGAGATGAACAGGATCATGAAATCCTGCACCGCGCCGGCCAGCACCACGCCGGCGATCAGCCACAGCGTGCCGGGCAGGTAGCCCATCTGCGCGGCCAGCACCGGGCCCACCAGCGGGCCGGCGCCGGCGATCGCCGCGAAGTGGTGGCCGAACAGCACGTGCTTGTTGGTCGGCACGTAGTCCAGGCCGTCGTTGTGGATCACCGCCGGGGTGGCGCGGGTCGGGTCCACGCCCAGCACCTTGTTGGCGATGAACAGCCCGTAGTAGCGGAACGCGACCAGGTACAGCGAGACCGCCGCGGCCACGATCCACAATGCGTTGATGTGTTCGCCGCGGCGCAGCGCCACGACACCCAGGCAGAACGCGCCGATCAGGGACAGCAGCGCCCAGCCGGCCTTGGAGAAACCTTTCATCGAGTCACCTCGCGGGAAGACCGTTGCAAGAGTCCTCCCGCCACGGCCGGGGGTCAACGCTCCGGCGGCCCCGGAGGCGTGCGACTTTGGTCTTAGGCCGCCTTGCCGCCGGCGCATGGCCGGCGCGCGACGCGCCGCTGACACCGGGGCTGGAACGATCGGTTGCGGCGGTGGGCATTGGCGCGGCCGCGCGCGGCGCCCATTGTCCGGGCATTCCAAGGGAGGCTTGACCATGAGCGACCAGAACCTCGCGCGCGTGCTGCGCAGCATCCGCGGCATGCCCACGTCCGATGGCGCCGGCGTGCGGCTGACCCGGGTCATCGGCACCCCGGCGCTGCCCGACCTGGACCCGTTCCTGATGCTCGACGAATTCGGCACCGACCGCGCCGAGGACTACATCGCCGGCTTCCCCGAGCACCCGCACCGCGGCTTCGAGACCGTCACCTACATGCTCGACGGGCGCATGCGCCACCGCGACAACCACGGCAACGAGGGCCTGCTCACGCCCGGCAGCGTGCAGTGGATGACCGCCGGCCGCGGCCTGGTGCATTCGGAGATGCCCGAGCAGGAGTCCGGGCGCATGCGCGGTTTCCAGCTGTGGGTGAACCTGCCGGCGCGCGACAAGATGACCGAACCTAAGTACCAGGAATTCGCCCCGGACCGCATTCCCCAAGCCGCCCCGGCCGAGGGCGTGACCGTCAAGGTGATCGCCGGGCAGGTGGGCGAGGTCCGCGGTCCGATCGTGCAGCCGGCCACCGACCCGCTGTACCTGGACGTGGAGCTGGCGCCGGGGCGCGGCTGGTCCTATGAACTGCCGGACGGCCACAACGCCTTCGCCTACGTGTTCGAGGGCGGGCTGACGCTGGGCGGCGGCGAGGCCGCGCGCGAGGTGGCGCGGCAGGAACTGGCGGTGCTGGGCGGCGGCCGCGGGCTGCGCCTGCAGGCCGGCGCGGAGGGCGCGCGCCTGATCGTGGTGGCCGGGCGCCCGCTGCGCGAGCCGGTGGCGCGCCACGGGCCGTTCGTGATGAACACCCGCGAGCAGCTGATGCAGGCCTTCATCGATTACCAGGAAGGGCGCTTCTGACCCCGCCGCCCGCGCGTTGCCGGTCGCGGCGCGCCGCGGGCGCCCTGCGGGACGTCGCCGCCGATCGCGCCGCCGCTGCGGCCGTGCCCGAAAACCGGGTTACTGCCCGTTGCCGGCCAAGCCGGTATTGCCGTCGCCCAACTGGCCGGTCACCTGCTGCAGCGTGGCCAGTTCGCTGACGTCGCCGGCGTCGATCCAGATCTGCGCGTAGCGGTTCTTCGCCAGTTTCACGGTGGTGATGCGCCGCGATTCCAGGCCGGGCAGGTCGCGTCCTCCCATGTCCAGCCTGTACCAGTACAGGTCCTCGCCGGCGAAGCTGCCTTTCTCCGCGCGCAGCGGGCGGTTCAGGGTCAGCGCCGGGTCGCGCGCGGTCAGCATCACGTTCAGGACCGTGCGCCCGTCGGCGGTGGTGGCCTTGCATACGATGAAGTCGTTCTGCGCCTGTTCCTGCCACTGCAGGCCGCTGCCTGGCGGCAGCTGCGGGCATTGCGCGACCTGCTGCGCGGACACGGCGGCGCTGCCGGACAGCAGCAGTACACAGGCGACCCTACGGATATGTTTCAGCATGCATTCCCCCGGAACGTCGGCCCCGGCGGGCGCGACGGCAGTGTTGTCTGTCTGGAACGGATTCCACCTGCGGGCGTTGTTGCCCCTGCCCGATGCGCGCGTCCCCGTTGCGCGCCAGCTGTGTTTCCACGGTATTACAAAAATGCCGGGCGCGGCAAACCGGGCGGTGGCGGAAAAGACGACGGCCCCGCGCGGGGGCCGTCGGTGTGACGCGGTGCGCGGGCGCCTCAGCGTTGCCCGTTGCCGATCCACTTGTAGGCCAGGCCGCCGATCAGCGCGCCCAGGAACGGCGCCACCCAGAACAGCCACAGCTGGCCGATCGCGCCGGGGCCGGCGAACAGCGCCACCGCGGTGGAGCGCGCCGGGTTCACCGAGGTGTTGGTCACCGGGATGCTGATCAGGTGGATCAGGGTCAGCGCCAGGCCGATCGCGATCGGCGCAAAGCCCGTGGGCGCGTTGCCGTGGGTGGCGCCCATGATCACCACCAGGAACATCGCGGTCATGACCACTTCGCACAGGAACGCCGCGGCCACGCTGTAGCCGCCGGGCGACAGCGCGCCGTAGCCGTTGCTGGCGAACGCGCCGGCCTGGCTGCCGTCGATGGCGAACCCGGCCTGGCCCTGCGCGATCTGCAGCAGGATGAAGGCGGCGAGGATGCCGCCCAGCACCTGCGCCACGATGTAGGGCACCAGGTCCTTGCCGGCGAAGCGGCCGCCGGCCCACAGGCCGAGGCTGACCGCTGGGTTGAAGTGCGCGCCGGAGATGTGCCCGAACGCGTAGGCGCCGGTCAGCACGGTCAGGCCGAAGGCCAGCGCGACCCCGTGGAAACCGATCCCCAGTGGATTGCCGTCACCGCCGAACTTGGCCGCCAGCACGGCGCTGCCGCAGCCGCCCAGCACCAGCCAGAAGGTGCCGAGAAACTCGGCCGCCAGTCGCTTCCCCATGCTCATCGTGTCTTCCCCGGAATGGCCCGGAATGGGCACAGGCAAAATAACCAAGAACCGTGACGGCGAGGTATCGAAATCGTTAACCGGCCGCCTCAGCCCGGCAGCGGGATGAATTCCTTGTCGTCGCCGGGGATGGTGCCGAAGCGGCCCTCGCGCCAGTCGTCCTTGGCCTGCTCGATGCGCTCCTTCGAGCTGGAGACGAAGTTCCACCACAGGTGGCGCGGGCCGTCGAGCGGCTCGCCGCCCATCAGCATCGCCTTGAGCGGGGTTTTGGCGCGCAGGCGCCCGCGCGCGCCCGGCTCGGGGATCACCAGGTGCTGGACCGGGATGTCCACGCCATCGAGCTGGGCTTCGCCCTCCAGCACATAGAGCGCGCGCTCCACGTGCGAGGTGTCCAGGTCGATCTCCGCGCCCGGTTCCAGGTCGATGGCGACGTTGAGCGTGTCGGCGAACACCCGCACCGGCGATTCCTCGCCATAGGCGCGGCCGGCGATCACCCGCAGCCAGGCGCCGTCGCGGCGCTGCTGCGGCAGCTGCGCCGCGCTGAAGTGATGGAACTCCGGCGCGGTTTCCTCATGCGCCTTCGGCAGCGCCACCCAGGTCTGCATGCCGTGCAGCGGATGGTCGTGCTCGCGTTCGGGCGGCGGCGTGCGCTCGGAATGGGCGATGCCGCGGCCGGCGGTCATCCAGTTGACGTCGCCGGGGCGGATGACCTGTTCCGAGCCGAGCGTGTCGCGGTGGCCGATGGCGCCGGACCACAGGAAGGTGACCGTCGCCAGGCCGATATGCGGGTGCGGGCGCACGTCGATGCCCTGGCCGGGCGCGAATACCGCCGGGCCCATGTGGTCGACGAACACGAACGGCCCGACGCTGCGCGCCTGCAGCGTCGGCACGGCGCGGCGCACCTGGAAACCGCCGAGATCGTGGACGCGGGGGCTGATGATCGTGGTCATGGCAGGGCTCCGGTACGGGGACGGGCAGGATGGCACGCGCCGCGCGCGTTTGCCGGCGGCCGCGCCGTAACGGACTGTTGCCGCGATGGAATCAGCCGCCGCCGTCGCGGCGCGAGGCGATGCGGTCGGCCAGGCGCGTGGGCTCGGGCAGGCGGTAGCGGGTGAGGCAGGCCAGCACCAGCGGCAGGCAGGCTTCCACCGAGACATGGTTGCCCGGCGAGAGGAACAGCGGATTGCAGCGCGGCTTGCTGCGCAGCACCCAGCCGACCTGGCGGCCCCGGTGGAACAGCGGCGCGTGGTCGCCGCGTTCCGGGCCGGGTTCGGCGTAGTCGCCGACCAGCCGGCTCTTGCCCACGCCAATGCTGGGCAGGCCGGTCAGCACGCCCAGGTGCGCGGCGATGCCGAGCCCGCGCGGATGGGCGATGCCGTGGCCGTCCACCAGCACCAGCTGCGGCGCTTCCTGCAGTTGCTGCAGGGCCTGCAGCACCGCCGGCAGCTCGCGGAAGCTGAGCAGGCCGGGAATGTAGGGCAGGGCGGTGGGCAGGCGCGCCAGCGTCGATTCCTGGGCCTGCAGGGTGAGGCCATCGACTCGCACCGCCACCGAGCGGGTGATGCGGCCCTCGTCCTCGAAACCGCTGTCCACGCCGGCCACGCGCGCCGGCAGCCCGGACAGGCGGTCGTCCAGCTGCACGCGCGCGGCCAGTTCGACCTGTTGGCGGCGCAGCTCGGCCAGGGTAGCGGGGGCGATGTCGGCGGGGGGCTGGAAGCGCATGCGGCAAGCCTGCCATACCGCCGTGGGCGCGCGGTGCAGGGTGCGCGGAGCGATGCGGCTACAATCGGCCGGTTCCCTTTCCCCCGACCCGGAGACTTTCGCAGTGACCCGCAAACTCGTGCTGTTGCGCCATGGCCAGAGCCAGTGGAACCTCGACAACCGCTTCACCGGCTGGGTGGACGTGGACCTGACCGAGCAGGGCCGCCGCGAAGCCGCCGCCGCCGGCCGGTTGATGAAGGAGGAAGGGCTGCAGTTCGACGTCGCCCACACCTCGGTGCTCAAGCGCGCCATCCACACCCTGCAGGGCGCGCTGGCCGAGCTGGGCCAGGACTGGCTGCCGGTCAACAAGTCCTGGCGCCTCAACGAGCGCCACTACGGCGGCCTGCAGGGCCTGGACAAGGCCGAGACCGCCGCGAAACACGGCGAGGAGCAGGTCAAGGTGTGGCGCCGTTCGTATGACATCCCGCCGCCGCCGATGGACCTGGAAGACCCGGGCCACCCGATCCACGACCGCCGCTACGCCGGCCTGGACTGCAACGCGCTGCCGGCCACCGAATCGCTGGCCACCACGCTGGACCGCGTGTTGCCGTACTGGCACGACGCCATCGCCCCGCAGCTCAAGGACGGCAGGACCGTGCTGGTCACCGCCCACGGCAACTCGCTGCGCGCGCTGTACAAGTACCTCAACAACGTCAGCCGCGAGGAGATCCTCGAGCTCAACATCCCCACCGGCATTCCGCTGCTGTTCGAGTTGAACGAAGACCTGAGCGTGCAGTCGTTCCGCTACCTGGGCGACCCGGAAGCGGCGAAGAAGGCGGCCGAGGCCGTGGCCAACCAGGGCAAGGCGAAGTAAAGACCGGCCTGCTTGAGGCTTCGAAACACCCGGCTCTGGCCGGGTGTTTTCGTTTTTGCGCCCGTCGTTGCCGGCTATCCAGCGTCCCACTGTTCAGCGATGAACCTTCAGTGCCGACACGGGACGGACGGCGTCGAGGGCAACTCAGTGCTTGCACTGGACGGGATTGTCGGCGCAGCGCGAGTTGTCGCGCACGGCGAGATCCTTGCCGACGCTGTAGCCGAACCAGGCCAATGCCAGCAAAAAGAGCATTGCCCAAGGGATGATCTTTTCAAGGTGACTGGGGTTCTGCATTGAAGCGGACGCTGCCTGCGGCGGCGTATCGGCTTGGAGTAATTGCACCGAATCGGCTTCCAACGCCGCAGCCACCGCCATCCGCGATTCATGCGAGGCCTTGCCCTCGGCTTCCAGCCGCTGCACGGTGCGCGCGCTCAGCCCGGCCACGGCGGCCAGGTGTTCCTGCGACCAGCCGCGCGCCTCGCGCAATGTCCTGATCCGGTTGGCGTCGATCTTCATCGGTTTCTCGTCCACGGTGACCGCCCGGCGATGGTAAGGGAGCCGGCACGTTGCCGCGACGCCGCGCGCCGGACCACGACAGCGGCACGCCAGATTCACGACAGGCCTTGCCGGCCAGGGCGTGCCGGGCGCGCGCCCGGCACGCCGCCGCGCCGGTGTCCGCCGGCCGGGCTATGCTTCGGCCACGGCGGCGGCGCGGCCGGCTTCCATCCAACGCACAGGGGAACCGCATGAACACGTCCACGGAACGACGCCATTTCTGGCGCGCACCCTTCCATTCGCCAGCCCGGCTGGTCCGCACCGACGGCAGCGTGCATGCCGGGCAGGTGCACGACGTATCGCTGAAGGGGGCGCTGTTCGAGGTGGATGCCGGCGGCGACTGCCGGCTGGACGAGCGCTGCCACCTGCAGGTCGACCTGTCCGAAGACACGCCGATCCGCATGCAGGCCACCGTGGTGCACGTGGAAGGGCGCAACGTCGGGCTGCGCTGCGACGAGATCGACCTGGACAGCATCACCGCGCTGCGCCGCGTGATCGAACTCAATGCCGCCGATCCGGCCCTGCTGGAACGCGAGCTCGGTGCGCTGGTGCGGCACGGCTGAGCGGGCGCGCGCGCTCAGCGGAAGAACCGGCTCGGCGTCAGCCCGAAGCGGCGCTTGAACATGGTGGCGAACGCGCTGGGGCTTTCGTAGCCCAGCGCCAGCGCCACGTCGATCACCTTCTCGCCGACCGCCAGCCGTTCCAGCGCGCGCAGCAGCCGTGCCTGCTGCCGCCACTGGCCGAAGGTCATGCCCAGTTCGCGCGCGCACAGGCGCTGGATGGTCTTTACATCGACCTGCAGGCGCGCGGCCCAGTCCTGCAGCGTGGAGGCGTCGTCCGGCTGCCGCTCCAGCCGCCGGCCGATCGCGCGCAGGCGCGGGTCGGCCGGTTCGGGCAGGTGCAACGGCAGTACCGGCAGGGTCTGCATCTCGTCCAGGATCAGGCGCATCAGGCGGCCGTCGCGCGAGTCCTCGACGTAGGGCTGGGCGACGCCGGCCGCGGCGCGGATCAGCGCCGCCAGCAGCGGCGTGACCGACACCGCCGAAGCGCCGGCCGGCGCCTGCGGCATGGCGGCCGGCGTGACATAGAGGCTGCGCATGCGTACCAGGCCGATGCAGTGCACCACATGGCCGGTGCCGGCGGGTATCCAGATCGCGCGCGTGCTGGGCACCACCCAGCGGCCCATGCCGGCGCGCACCACCAGCACGCCGCTCTCGGCATACACCAGCTGGTGGCGGTCGGGGTGGTGGTGCAGCGGGATCAGCGTGCCGGGCGCGTAGTCGCGGGCCTTGCAGTACACCGCCGTCTCCGGGCCCGCGGGCAGCGGAAGGCGCCGCCCGCGGCGGCCGCCGATGTCCTTTTCGAGAGGGTGCATGACCATATCGCGCAGGAAGGGCGTGGCCGGCGACTCTACCATGCGCGCCGCCCTCCACTGCCCGGTACCGCCATGTCCTCCGCCGTTCCTGTCGCCGCTTCTCCCACGGCCGCGCGCCGCCCGGTAGCGGTGGGCGTGCTGGCCGCGATCAGCGGCTCGCACCTGGTCAACGACATGATGCAGTCGCTGATCCTAGCGCTGTATCCGATCTTCAAGGGCCAGTTCCACCTGAGCTTCGCCCAGATCGGCCTGATCACCCTGACCTACCAGCTCACCGCCTCGCTGTTCCAGCCGCTGATCGGCCTGCGCACCGACCGCCGCCCGGCGCCGTACTCCCTGCCGATGGGCATGGCCTCGACCCTGTGCGGCCTGCTGCTGCTGGCCTACGCGCCGAACTTCGCCACGGTGCTGGCCGCGGCGATGCTGGTGGGCATCGGCTCGGCGATCTTCCATCCCGAGTCCTCGCGCATCGCGCGGCTGGCCTCGGGCGGGCGCCATGGCCTGTCGCAGTCGGTGTTCCAGCTCGGCGGCAACGCCGGCACCGCCATCGGCCCGCTGCTGGCCGCGGCGGTGATCGCGCCCAACGGCCAGCGCAGCGTGGCGTGGTTCGGGGGCGCGGCGCTGATCGGCATCGGCCTGCTTACCTATGTGGGCCGCTGGTATCAGCAGCACCTGGCCGTCAGTGCCAGCCGGCCGAAGGCGGGCACGGCCGGCAGCGGACCGCTCCTGCCCAGGCGCACCGTGGCCTGGGTGATCGCGGTGCTGCTGGTGCTGATCTTCAGCAAGTACTTCTACATCGCCGGCCTGAGCAGCTACTACACGTTCTACCTGATGCAGAAGTTCCACGTATCGGTGCAGGGCGCGCAGCTGCACCTGTTCGGGTTCCTGCTGGCGTCGGCGGCGGGCACGCTGATCGGCGGGCCGGTCGGCGACCGCATCGGCCGCAAGCCGGTGATCTGGGCCTCGATCCTGGGCGTGGCGCCGTTCGCGCTGATCCTGCCCTACGCCAACCTGGAATGGACGACGGTGCTGACCCTGGTCATCGGCTTCGTCCTGTCCTCGGCGTTCTCGGCCATCTTGGTCTACGCGCAGGAACTGATGCCGCACCGCATCGGCACCGTCTCGGGCCTGTTCTTCGGCTTCGCCTTCGGCATGGGCGGGCTGGGCGCGGCGGTGCTGGGCGTGCTGGCCGACCACACCAGCATCGAGTGGGTCTACAAGGCGATCTCGTTCCTTCCGCTGCTGGGCATCGTGGCGGCGCTGCTGCCGCGGCCGCCCGCCCGGCCGGCGGCCTGAATCCGCAGGCGGCGTGCGTCCATGTCGCCGTGACGGCGGGTTGGCGGGCGCTGCGCTACGATCGCAGCGCCTGGCGCCGTGGCGCGTGCGCGTCGTTGCGCCGGTGCGCCTTCCCGAACGAGGACCACCGCGATGGCCAGCAAGAATACGATCTGCCTCTGGTACGACGGCGCCGCCCTGGAGGCGGCCACCTTCTACGCCGCGACCTTTCCCGACAGCCGGGTAGGGGCCGTGCACCGCGCGCCCGGCGACTATCCCTCCGGCAAGCAGGGCGATGTGCTGACGGTTGAATTCACCGTGATGGGCATCCCGTGCCTGGGCCTGAACGGCGGTCCGGCGTTCCGCCACAGCGAGGCGTTCTCGTTCCAGGTCGCCACCGAGGACCAGGCCGAAACCGACCGCCTGTGGGACGCGATCGTCGGCAACGGCGGTGAGGAAAGCGCCTGCGGCTGGTGCCGCGACAAATGGGGCCTGTCGTGGCAGATCACGCCGCGCGTGCTGTCCGAGGCGATCGCCGATCCCGACCCGGCCGCGGCCAAGCGTGCGTTCGAGGCGATGATGGACATGCGCAAGATCGACATCGCCACGATCGAGGCGGCGCGCCGCGGTTGACGCGGTTCGCGCGCCGGCGCCTGCCGGCGTGCATGACCTCGTGCATGACCTTCGGCCTATCCGGCCTGGCGTGGCATCGCCTACGCTCGGGGATTGGCCGCGCGCTGCGCGGCGTTCCCTGCAAGGCCGGAGATTCCGCATGACCCTTTCCAAGCTCGTCCCGTTGTCCCTCACCGTCGCCATCGCCGCCTCGCTGGCGGCCTGCGGCAAGACCGAGGCCCCGGCCGCGCCGGCCGAAGCCGCCAAGCCGGCCTTCGACCTGTCCAGGATCACCACCCCGTCGGTGGCGTTCAACGCCGCCGACGTGGACCCGGCCGTATCCGCCTGTACCGACCTCAACGGCTTCGTCAACGGCAAGTGGCTCAAGGCCAACCCGGTGCCGGGCGACCAGGTGACCTGGGGCAGCTTCGAGATCCTGCGCGAGCGCTCGCTGGAAGTGCAGCACGCGCTGGTCGAGCAGGCCGCCGCGGCCAACGCCAAGGCCGGCACGGTGCAGGCGCAGATCGGCGACATCTGGAAGACCGGTTCGGACGAGGCCGCCATCGAGGCCGCCGGCATCACGCCGCTGCAGCCGGAGCTGGACCGGATCGCCGCGCTCAACGACACCGCCGCCATCGCCGGCTACCTGCGCGACGCCTACGCGCAGGGCCAGGGCTTCCTGTTCTCGCTGTACGCCAGCCCGGACTTCAAGGATTCGGGCAACGTCATCGCCTACGTCGGCCAGGGCGGCCTGGGCCTGCCGGAGAAGGGTTACTACTTCGACGAATCGCAGGCCAAGATCCGCGAGGCCTACGTGGCCTACATCGAACAGATGCTGGCCCTGTCCGGCGTGGACGCCGCGCAGGCGAAGGAACAGGCCAGGGCGGTGATGGAATTCGAAACGCGACTGGCCAAGGCCTCGCTGTCGCGCATCGAACTGCGCGACCCGGCCAAGCGCTACAACCCGGTCAGCGCCGCCGATGCCGACAAGCAGACCCCGAACTTCAGCTGGACCGCGCTGTTCGACACGCTGAAGGTGCCGGCCAAGGACAAGTTCTCGCTGGCGCAGCCGGGCTTCTTCGGCGAAGTGGACAAGATGCTGGCCGACGTGCCGGCCGCGACCTGGCAGGCCTACCTGCGCTTCCACACCGTGGACAACGCCGCGCCGTACCTGAGCAAGGCCTTCGAGCAGGCCAACTTCGACTTCTTCAGCAAGACCCTGCGCGGCCAGCAGGAGATGCAGCCGCGCTGGAAGCGCGTGCTGGAATCGGTGAATGGCGCGATGGGCGAGGCGCTGGGCCAGCTGTACGTGGACGCGGTGTTCCCGGCCGAGTCCAAGGTGGCCATGCAGCACCTGGTGGAGAACCTGTCGGCGGCGCTGAAGACGCGCCTGGAAAACCTGCCGTGGATGGGCGAGGAGACCAGGAAGAAGGCGCTGGAGAAGTGGGCCAGCTTCACCCCGAAGATCGGCTACCCGGACAAGTGGCGCGACTGGTCGGGCCTGACCACCAAGGACGACAGCTACCTGGGCAACATGCAGGCCGCGCGCGCGTTCAACTACCGCTACATGCTCGACAAGATCGGCAAGCCGGTGGACAGGACCGAATGGGGCATGACCCCGCAGACGGTCAACGCCTACTACAACGCGACCAAGAACGAGATCGTGTTCCCGGCCGCGATCCTGCAGCCGCCGTTCTTCGACGCCAAGGCCGATCCGGCGCTGAACTACGGCGGCATCGGCGCGGTGATCGGCCACGAGATGATGCACGGCTACGACGACTCGGGCAGCCAGTTCGCCGCCAATGGCAACTTCGACAACTGGTGGACCGACGCCGACCGCAGCGCCTTCACCAGCCGCACCGACCAGCTGGTCGCGCAGTTCGACGGCTATGAAGCGCTGCCGGGCGCGAACGTGAAGGGCAAGCTGACCCTGGGCGAGAACATCGGCGACCTCGGCGGCCTGACCGTGGCCTACGACGCGCTGCAGATGGCGCTCAAGGAAGACCCGTCGAAGAACGTGGCGGTGGACGGCTACAGCGAGGACCAGCGCTTCTTCATGAACTGGGCCACGGTGTGGCGCCGCAACTTCACCGAGGGCGAGCTGCGCGTGCGCCTGAACACCGACCCGCACGCACCGGCCAACTTCCGCGCCAACGGCGCGCCGTCGAACATGCCGTCCTTCGCCGCCGCGTTCCAGTGCAAGGCGGGCGACGCGATGGTGCGCGGCGACGACAAGCGCGTGGTGATCTGGTAACGGCCGCAATCCCGACTGGCAAAAAACGGAAAGCCCGGCATCTGCCGGGCTTTTCGTTTCCGCCTGCCGTATGGCGCATGCCAGCCGACTGTCAGTGGGATCGGTGGCCCGAGATCGCGGGGCCGACAATCCGGTGGTGGCCTGCACCGGCCGCGCTGCTGGCGCGCGTGGGTCAGATCGGTCCGCGACGCGGGTCCGGCCCGGCGGAACCGTCGGTTCCCGCCGCGCGATGCCGCTCGCGGAGAAACAGGAAAAACGGCAGCGCCAGCGAAGGGCCGACCACGAGGCACGCAAGCGGCAGCCACAGCCGTGGCATCGCCAGCCTGCGTCCCTCGGCGACTACGAGTACGGCGACGGCGATGCCGGAAACGAGCACGTCCGACCATGCGAATGCGGCGATGTGCCCGGTCGTGGCCTGCTGCAGCAGGAGCGGCACGTCGAGGCCATGCGCACGAAGCCACGGAACGAACTGCCACAAGGGCAGGGCCGTACCGGCGATGCAGAGAAGAAGGTAGATCAGCTGCATGTCGTCTCCTGGCGAGGGGGGGGCGCCGCGCCGCAGGACGGCGCCGGCTGGATGGGGTGCCGGACGCCGGATCCGGTGCGTGATCGGCTGCTGCCGGCCCGCGGGGTGCGTTTCATCGGTGTTCCATTGTGCTGCAGGCATCCTGCCTCCGGGTAGCGCCGCGATGCATCCACGCCGGGGATGTTGGAAGCGCGGCGGCCGTGCTATTGATCCGCCACGCCCTGAGAAGGCGCATCGTCGATCATCGGGAGGCCGCATGGTGCCGGAAGCGGGCGGAGCGCACGCCACGCTGCAATGGGGAATCACCGCCGTCGCGTTCGTCGCGCACCTGCTGGTCGCCGCGCGCGCGCTGACCCGCGCCAACCGCGCGCCGGCCTCGCGCGCGGCGTGGGTGGCGGTGGTGATGCTCGCGCCGGTGGTGGGCATGGTCGCGTACCTGCTGCTGGGCGAGACCAGCATCGGCCGCGCGCGGTTCCGCCGCGTGGAGCAGGCGCTGCGGCGGATGGGCGCGGCCGCCGCGGCGATGGCGCCGGCCGCGCCCGTCGCGGTGGCGGACAACGCGGTGCCGCTGCTGGAACTGGCGCGCACGATCAACGGCCTGCCGGCGGTGGGCGGCAACCGGGTGGCGCTGCTGGGCGACGCCGACAGCGCCGCCGACGCGCCGGAAAACGACTGCCGCCGCGCGCTGGACGCGCTGGTGGCCGACATCGAACAGGCTCGCGAGAGCGTGCACATCGCCTTCTACATCTGGCTGGACGACGACGCCGGCGGCCGCGTCGCCGACGCGGTGGCCGCCGCCGCGCGGCGCGGGGTGGCGTGCCGGGTGATGGTCGATGCGCTGGGCTCGCGCGCCTTCATCGACGGACGGCGCTGGAAACAGCTGGGCCAGGCCGGGGTGAAGCGGCTGAAGACGCTGGACGACATCAACCGCCTGCAGCACATGGCGTTCAGCCGCATGGACCTGCGCGACCACCGCAAGATCGTGGTGATCGACAACCGCGTCGCCTACAGCGGCAGCCAGAACTGCGCCGATCCGGAGTTCCGGGTGAAGCCGGCCTGCGCGCCGTGGATCGACCTGCTGCTGCGCTGCGAAGGCCCGGTGGTGGCGCAGGTCCAGTTCCTGTTCCTCAGCGGCTGGATCCCGGAGACCGGCGAAACCGGGCTGGACGGCTACGCGGCCGCGGCCGCGCATGCCTGGCACGACGACGGCTGCGTGGCGGCCGCGTTCGAGACCGGCCCGATCGCGCGCCACAACGCCATGGCCGACATGTTCGTGGCGTGCATCTACGCCGCGCGGCGCGAGCTGGTGATCACCACGCCGTACTTCGTGCCGGACGAATCCATCCTGCGCGCGATCTGCGCGGCGCCGCGGCGCGGCGTGCGCACGACCCTGGTGCTGCCGCGCCGCAACGACTCGTGGCTGGTCGGCCAGGCCAGCCGCAGTACCTATGCCGACCTGCTGCAATGCGGCGTCGCGGTGCACGAATACCCGCTGGGCCTGCTGCACGCCAAGTCGATGACCATCGACGGCCAGATCAGTCTGGTGGGCTCGGCCAACATCGACCGCCGAAGCCTGGAACTCAATTTCGAGAACAGCCTGCTGGTCGCCGACGCGGGCGTCACCGCCGCGATCCGCCGGCGCCAGGAGAAGTACCTGTCGGTGTCGGTACGGGTGACCCAGGAACAGGTGGAGGGCTGGTCGTTCGCCAGGCGGCTGGTGCAGAACGCGGTGGCGATGATGTCGCCGGTGCTGTGAGCGCGCCGGCGCCGCGGTTCAGCCGGCCGGGCGGTCGCGCCCGCGCAGCAGGCCGCGGAACTCGCCGAACAGGCGCGCGTCGATCAACCGGTTCTTCTCGCGGTCGAGGATGGCCAGCGCATCACCGGCGTCCATCGGGGCGCGGTAGGGGCGGCGCGAGGTCAGCGCGTCGTAGCCGTCGGCGATGGTGAGGATGCGCGCTTCCAGCGGAATGTCCTCGCCCTGCAGTCCATGCGGGTAACCGCTGCCGTCCCAGGCTTCGTGGTGGTGCAGGATCAGCCGCGCCACGGCGGCGGCATCGTCGCGGCCGGTGGCGGCGAACAGGCGCGCGCCGCGCTCGGGATGGGTGCGCATCTTCTCCATGCGCGGTTCGTCCAGGCGGCCGGGATGCAGCAGCACGTCGTCGCGGATGCCGATCTTGCCGACGTCGTGGAACCGCGCGGCCAGCGCCAACTGTTCCAGCTGCGCGCCGGACAGGCCGCAGCGCTCGCCCAGGCCGTGCGCGAGCAGGCAAACGCGGTCGCAGTGCTGGTCGGTGTAGCTGTCCCGTTCGTCCAGCGCGGTGGCGAGCACCGCAATGCCGCAGCTGTCGTTTTCAGGCGGGATGGACAGGCCCGGGGCCGGGGGAATCGAGAACATGGAGCGCTGCACCGCGCGGAAGACGGCCTGGCCAGGAGGAAGGCGGGCATTGTCCCCGCCGCCTCCGGTCCTGGCAAACCTCACACCCGCTCACGCCGGCCGCAGGGTGGTCAGCAGCGCGCGCGCGGCGTTGAAGCGGTCCGCGCTTTCCGGCAGCGGATGGCGGATGCGCAGCTTGTCCGGGCCGTCCATCTGGTACAGCTTCGGCTGCTTCTGGATCAGCTGGATCACCGCCATCGGGTCGATGTCCGGCTTGGCTTCGAACACGATGCGGCCGCCGTTCCCGCCCAGTTCCAGCTTGCGGATGCCCAGCGCGTTGGCCTGCAGCTTGAGCTCGGCGATGGCGAACAGGTGCTTGACCGCATCCGGCAGCAGGCCGAAACGGTCGATCATCTCCACCTGCAGCTCGCGCAGGGCGGCGCTGTCGCGCGCGGAGCTGATGCGCTTGTACAGGGTCAGGCGCGTATGCACGTCGGGCAGGTAGTCTTCCGGAATCAGCGCCGGCACGTGCAGCTCGACCTCGGCGCCGCGTACTTCCTCGCCGCTGTCCAGGTCGGGCAGCTTGCCGGCCTTGATCGAACGCACCGCGCGTTCGAGCAGCTCGGTGTACAGGCTGAAACCGACCTCGGCCATCTGCCCGCTCTGGTCCTCGCCGAGCAGTTCGCCGGCGCCGCGGATTTCCAGGTCGTGCGTGGCCAGGGTGAAGCCGGCGCCGAGTTCGTCCATCGAGGCGATGGCATCCAGCCGCTTCTGCGCGTCGGGCGTGATCGAGCGCTTGTCCGGCACCACCAGGTAGGCGTAGGCGCGGTGGTGCGAACGGCCGACGCGGCCGCGCAGCTGGTGCAGCTGCGCCAGGCCGAAGCGGTCGGCGCGGTTGATGATGATGGTGTTGGCGTTGGGGATGTCGATGCCCGATTCGATGATGGTGCTGGCCAGCAGCACGTTGAAGCGCTGCTTCTGGAAATCCAGCATCACCTTTTCCAGCTCGCGCTCGGGCATCTGGCCGTGGGCCATGCCGATGCGCGCCTCGGGCACCAGCTCGGACAGCTCGCGCTGCATCCGGCCCATGCTCTCCACGTCGTTGTGCAGGAAGTACAGCTGGCCGCCGCGCGACAGTTCGCGCTGGAACGCCTCGCGCAGCTGCGCGTTGTCCCACTGGGTGACGAAGGTCTGCACCGCCAGCCGGTTCGGCGGCGGCGTGGCGATGATCGACAGGTCGCGCAGCCCGGCCATGGCCATGTTGAGCGTGCGCGGGATCGGCGTGGCGGTGAGCGTGAGCAGGTGCACGTTGGCGCGCATCGCCTTGAGCGCTTCTTTCTGGCGCACGCCGAAACGCTGCTCCTCGTCGACGATGACCAGGCCAAGGTCCTTGAACTTCACGTCCGGCTGCAGCAGCCGGTGGGTGCCGACGATCACGTCGATGCCGCCTTCGGCCACCTTGTCCAGCTCGGCCTTGATTTCCCTGGTGCTCTTGAAGCGCGAGAGCACTTCCACCTTGAGCGGGTAATCGGCGAAGCGGTCGCGGAAATTGCGGTAGTGCTGCTCGGCCAGCAGCGTGGTGGGCACCAGCACGGCGACCTGCTTGCCGCCGCTGGCGGCGGCGAAGGCGGCGCGCACCGCCACCTCGGTCTTGCCGAAGCCGACGTCGCCGCAGACCACGCGGTCCATCGGCTGGCTGGACTGCAGGTCGCGCAGGGTGGCCTCGATCGCGGCCAGCTGGTCGGGTGTTTCCTCGAACGGAAAACCGGCGGCGAACGGCTCGTACATGGCGCGGTCGATGTCCAGCGCCAGGCCGGCGCGGGCCTGGCGCCGCGCCTGGATCTCCAGCAGCTCGGCGGCGACGTCGCGCACCTTCTCGGCGGCCTTGCGCTTGGCCTTGGCCCACTGCTCGCCGCCCAGCGAATGCAGCGGCGCGGTTTCCGGCGAGGCGCCGGAGTAGCGGCTGATCAGGTGCAGCTGCGCCACCGGCACGTACAGGCGGTCGCCCTTGGCGTATTCGATTTCCAGGAACTCGCCGGGCATGCCGCCGACGTCCATCGCGATCAGCCCGCGGTAGCGGCCGACGCCATGGTCTTCGTGCACGATGGGCGCACCCTCGGTCAGCTCGCCGAGGTCGCGGATGATCGCTTCCGGCTCACGCCCGGCGCGGCGGGTGCGGCGCGGCTGGCCGGCGCGTTCGGGAAACAGCTGGCGCTCGGTGAGCACGGCCAGCGCCGGTTCGGCCAGGGCGAAGCCATCGTCCAGCGGCGCCACGGTGATGGCGAAGCGCGGTAATAGCCCCTCTCCCTCCGGGAGAGGGGTTGGGGAGAGGGTACGGGGCGCAAGCCCACTTGTGCTCTGGCTGCGCAAGGCTTCGCCCGTACCCCCATCCGGCCCTTCGGGCCACCTTCCCCCGAGGGGAGAAGGGAGAAACGCTGCGAAATCCGGCATCACCTGCGGCCGCAGGTCCGATGCCGCAAGCACTTCCAGCAGCGCCTCGCGGCGGCCCGGCGAATCGGCGGCGACCAGCACCCGGCCGGGGTAGTGGTCGAGGAAGGACTTCAACGCCTGCCCGGCCGGCGCGTCCTTGGCGGCCACCGGCAACGGCGGCAGCGGCTGGTCGCCCAGCGCCTGCGCCTCGGCGATGCGCGGGTGGTCAGCGGGCCATACTTCCACGCGCGGCTGCCGGTTGAACTGCTCGCGCAGGCTGTCCGGCGACTGGTAGATCTCCTCCGGCGGCAGCAGCGGCCGCTCGATGTCGTGGCGGCGCTGCTCGTAACGGCCGCGGGTCTGTTCCCAGAACGCGTCGGCCGCTTCGCCGACGCCGGGCGCGACCACCGTCAGGAAGCCCTCGGGCAGATAGTCGAACAGCGTGGCGGTTTTGTTGAAGAACAGCGGCAGGAAGTATTCGATGCCCGCGGGCAGCACGCCGGCCTTCAGGTCCTGGTAGAGCGGGCTACGCCGGGTATCGACGTCGAAGCGCTCGCGCAGCGCCGCCAGCACCTTCGCCAGGCTGGCCTCGTCCATCGGCACTTCGCGGCCGGGCAGCATCTTCACCGCGGCGACCTTGTCCAGCGAGCGCTGCGTTTCCGGATCGAACTCGCGGATCGAGTCGATGTCCTCGTCCAGCAGCTCGATGCGCAGCGGCGCGTCGGCGCCCATCGGGTAGACGTCGAGCAGGCCGCCGCGCACGGCGAAATCGCCCGGGTCCATCACCTGCGGCACGTTGCGGTAGCCGGCGCTTTCCAGCCGGCGCTTCTCCGCGTCCATGTCCAGGCGCTGGCCGACCTGCAGGTCGAAACTGCCGCCGACGATGTGGCTCAGCGGCGCCAGCCGCTGCAGCAGGGTCTGCACCGGCACCACGACGATGCCACGCGCCAGCGTGGGCAGGCGGTGCAGCGCGGCCAGGCGCTGGGAAATGATGTCCGGGTGCGGGCTGAACCGGTCGTAGGGCAGGGTTTCCCAGTCCGGGAACGGCACCACCGGCAGTGCGCCGGCGTCGCCGAGCAGGGTCTGCAGGTCGGCGACGGCCTGGTGCGCGCCGTGGTTGTCGCGGGTGACCAGCAGCAGCGGCTTGCCGTGCGCCTGCGCGGCGCGGGCCACGTGCCAGGCCAGCGCGCTGGTCGATGCGGGGGCGCGCCACCAGGCGCGGAGCTGGCCCGCGCGGGGCAGCGGCGGAACGGGGTAGGGGGTGGGAAGCGACATGACGTCGCCGATTTTATAGGAGTGAGTGAAGAGGAGTGAGGAGTGAGAAAAGGCAGGAACAAAAGCGGTCATCTCCGTGCAGGTGGAGACCGCTCCTGCTTCTTCTCACTCCTCACTCCTCTTCACTCACACCTGGCCCTCAGCTGCCCAGTTCCAGCACCATGCGCACCAGCCCCGGCGTGCCGGACGGGTGCGGCACCTGCTTGAAGCCCAGCGAGGCGGCCAGCTGCAGCATCGGTTCGTTGTCCTGGGCGATGTCACCGTACATGCGGTCCAGGTATTTGCCGCGCGCCCACTTGACCAGCTTGCGCATCAGCTGCCGGCCCAGGCCCTGGCCGGCGAGGAAGCGGCTGACCAGAATGGCGTACTCGGCGTCGCGGGTGCCGGGGATGATCGAGGCCCGCGCCACCGCGCCGACCACGGCTTCGCCTGGCGGCAACGGCTCGGCCGCGACCAGCGAGATTTCGGTTTTCGGGTTCGGATGGGTCAGGCGCTGGGCGGTTTCGTCCGACAGCACGTCCACGGCCTGCAGGAAGCGGTCGCGGACTTCTTCCGGCCCGAACAGCGCGAACGCGCCCTGCAGCGGTGCGCCGTCCTCGGGGCGGATCGGGCGGATGAGCAGTTCCCGGCCGCTGGGAGCCTTGAAGTTTTCATGCCACGGGGGCATGCGGTTGCGGGTAGCCATGACTGCGGTTCCTCCAGAGTCCGCCGATTCTTGCACCTGCAGCGTGAGGTTCTGTGAACGCGATTCAACCGTGGCGACTGGCCGGGAGCAGCGGATTTCCGCTGCCGGCGCGCCGCCGGCCGCATCCGGCACAAGCCTGGATGCCCCGGGCGCGGACCGTGTCGCCTCCTGCGGCGGACCGTGCCCGGCGGGCTCACTCCCCGCTCTTGAGCCACTCCAGCCGCGTCGATGCCCCGGCTTCGCCCAGTTCGCGCTGCAGGACCGGCAGCGCCGGCGCCAGCGCCTGGTCGAACTGCCAGGGCGGGTTGAGCAGCAGCATGCCGCTGCCGTTCAGGCGCAGCGGCGAGTCGTCCGGGCGCACCATCAGCTCGGCCAGCAGCGCCGACTTCACCGGCAGCGCGGCCGCCTTGCGGAAGAACGGCAGCAGGCTGCGGCGCTGCTTGATCGGGTACCACACCGCGCACTGGGCCTGCGGCATGCGCGCCAGGATCTCGCGCAGGGTGGCGATGATCAGCGGGTATTCGGCGTCCTGCGCCTCGTAGGGCGGGTCGATCAGCACCAGGGCGCGGCCGATCTTGGTGGCGCCAGCCTTGGGTGGCAGCAGGGCGCGGATGCTGTCGTAGCCGTTGGCGGCCAGCACCTGCACGCGGCGGTCGCGGGCGAACAGCTCCTTCAGCGCCGCCGCTTCCTCCGGCTGCAGCTCGCAGGCGGCCAGGCGGTCCTGCTCGCGCAGGGCCTGGGCGGCCAGCAGCGGCGAACCGGGGTAGGCGATCAGTCCGCCGACCGGGTTGTTGGCCTGGATCGCGCGCAGGTAGCGCTCGACCACCTCCGGCAGGGTCGGCGCGGCCATCAGCCGGCTGATGCCTTCGTCGGCCTCGGCGGTCTTGCGGCTTTCCTCGGCCGACAGCAGGTAGCGGCCGCGGCCGGCATGGGTGTCGAGCACAAAGAACGGCGCGTCCTTGCGCCTGAGCGCGTCTATCAGGGCGAGCAGGACGATGTGCTTGAGCACGTCGGCGTGGTTGCCGGCGTGGAAGGCGTGGCGGTAGTTCATCGGCGCAGTGTACGGGCGCCGCCCGGGGGCGGCTATGCTGGCGCCATGTCCGAACAGCCCGCCCGCGTGCTCGTCGTGGAAGACGAGACCGCCATCGCCGATACCGTCCTGTACGCGCTGCGCAGCGAGGGCCACGTCGCCGAGCACTGCGCGCTGGGCGCGCAGGCGCTGGAGCGGCTGCGCGCCGGCGGCATCGACGTGGTGGTGCTGGACGTGGGCCTGCCCGATGTGGGCGGGTTCGAGGTCTGCCGCCAGCTGCGCACGTTCAGCCAGGTGCCGGTGATCTTCCTCACCGCGCGCAACGACGAGTTCGACCGGGTGCTGGGCCTGGAACTGGGCGCGGACGATTACGTGGGCAAGCCGTTCTCGCCGCGCGAACTGGTGGCGCGGGTGCGCGCGCGCCTGCGGCGGCCGGCGCAGGCGGCGCCGGCCGAGGCGGGCTGGGTGCGGCAGGGCGCGTTCGCGATCGACCGCGAGGGCCGGCGGGTGCGCTACCGCGACGTGCTGCTGGACCTGACCCGCTACGAGTACGCGCTGCTGGCGGCGCTGATGCAGCGGCCGGGGGCGATCCTCAGCCGCGCGCAGCTGATGGAACGCGGCTGGGACCACGCCAGCGACAGCGCCGACCGCACGGTGGATACGCACGTGAAGACCCTGCGCGCGAAGCTGCGCGCGGCGGGGGCGCAGGACGATCCGATCCGCACGCACCGGGGCGTGGGGTATGCGCTGGATGTCTGAGGTTTTCCATGGGCTGGAGACGCTGCTTTCTAAGCCCCTCTCCCTGTGGGAGAGGGGTTGGGGAGAGGGACGACGGCGTCCGGATGTGGGATTGCTCCAGAAACGAAGGCAGCGATAAATGCGCCTCGGCCTGAAACTCTTCCTCGGCTTCTTCCTGATCGTCGGCATCGCCGCGTTCTTCGTGATGCGCGTGTTCGTCGACGAGGTCAAGCCGGGCGTGCGCCAGGCCATGGAATCCACCCTGGTGGACGCGGCCAATGTGCTGGCGGTGATGGCCGGGCCGGACCTGAAGGCTGGGCGTATCGCCGATGGCCGCTTCGCCGCGCAGATGGCGACCGCGCAGCGCCGCGATCCGCGCGCGATGGTGTGGCGTTTCCCCAAGCGCAGCATCGATTACCGGGTCACCGTGACCGACGCGCGCGGCATCGTCGTCTACGACTCGCGCGGCCAGGACGTGGGCCGCGACAACTCGCGCTGGAACGATGTCTACCGCACCCTGCGCGGCCAGTACGGCGCCCGTTCCAGCCCGGGCACGCCGGGCGACGCGGACAGCACGGTGATGCACGTGGCCGCGCCGGTCTACGACCCGGCCGACGGGCGCACCCTGATCGGCGTGCTGACCCTGGCCCAGCCCAACGACAGCATCGACCCGTTCATCACCGCCAGCCAGCGCGCCATCGTCGCGCGCGGGGCGTGGCTGATCGGCTCGGCGGCGCTGATCGGGCTGCTGATGACCTGGTGGCTGGCGCGCGGCATCGGCGGGTTGAGCCGCTACGCGAAGGCGGTCAGCGCCGGCGAGCCGGTACCGCCGCCGAAGCCGCGCGGCGACGAGATCGGCGACCTCGGCCGGGCGCTGGAGACCATGCGCCGCAAGCTCGAGGGCAAGGCCTACGTCGAGCAGTACGTGCAGTCGCTCACGCACGAGATGAAGAGCCCGCTGGCGGCGATCCGCGGCGCGGCCGAACTGCTGCAGGAACCGCTGCCCGAAGCCGAGCGGCAGCGCTTCGCCGCCAACATCGCGCAGCAGGAGCGGCGCCTGACCGAGACCATCGACCAGCTGCTGCGGCTGGCGGAAGTGGAGCAGCACGGTTGGCTGCAGCGCCGCACCGCGGTGGACCTGTCCGCGCTGTGCCGGCAACTGGGTGAGGACGCGGCGCCGCGGCTGCAGGCGGCGCGGCTGTCGCTGCACTGCGAACTGCCCGCGCGCGCACCGGTGCAGGGCGATGCGTTCCTGCTGCGGCAGGCGCTGGACAACCTGCTGGACAACGCCATCGCGTTCTCGCCGGCGGGCGGGCGGATCGCGCTGCGGCTGGCCGCGCAGGACGCAGGCTGGGACGTGGCCCTGTCCGACCAGGGGCCGGGCGTGCCGGACTACGCGCGGGAGCGGGTGTTCGAGCGGTTCTATTCGCTGGCCCGTCCCGGCAGCGGGCAGCGCAGTTCGGGCCTGGGCCTGCCGTTCGTGGCCGAGGTCGCGCGCCTGCACGGCGGCCATGCGCGCCTGCGCAACCGCGTGGAGGGCGGTGCGGAGGCGAGCCTGTGGTTGCCAATGACGTAGGTGTCGGGCTTGCCCGGCACGGGGCTGCGCCGGGAAAGCTTCATGCGGGGCAAGCCCCGCAGCTACGCCGGCGGTGATGCGTCATCGCCCAGCGGAGCAGGTTCCGGCGCAGGGCGGTCGGCGAAGACCGGATGGTCGGCGCGCGGACGGCCCAGGTGGTAGCCCTGCACCATGTCCACGCCCATCCCGCGCAGCATCTGCAGGGTGGCTTCGTCCTCGACGAACTCGGCCACGGTGAGCTTGCCCATGCCGCGCGCCACTTCGATGATGGCGCGCACGAACACCTGGTTGTCGCGCTCGCAGGGCAGGTCGCGGATGAACATGCCGTCGATCTTGAGCACGTCGGCCTGCAGGTTCTTGAGGTAGGCGAACGAGGAGAAGCCGGTGCCGAAGTCGTCCAGGCAGATCGGGCAACCGGTGTCGCGCAGCGCGGCGATGAAGCGCGCCGCGTCGCCCATGTCCGACACCGCCGAGGTCTCGGTCAGTTCCACCAGCAGGCGCCGCGGGGCGACGTGCTGCTGGCGCAGCTGGCCGCCGATCCAGGCCGGCAGCTCGGGGTCGTCGAAGGAGCGCCCGGAGATGTTGACGGCGATCGCCGGCAGGTTCGGGTGGCTGGCCAGCAGGCGGATGCTCTGGCCGATCACCCAGCGGTCGATCTCCAGGATCTTGCCGCTCTTCTCGGCCGGTTCGATGAACTGCGCCGGCATGATGAGCTGGCCGGGATTGGCCTCGTCCTCCATGCGGATCAGCGCTTCCAGGTGCGCCAGGCGGCCGTCGCCGGCATGGTGCACGCCCTGGAAATGCAGGCGCAGCAGGTCGTGCTCGAGCGCGCGCGCGATGCGGTCGTTCCACGCCAGCCGGGTCGCCATCTCGCGCGAGCTGTCGCGGTCGGGGCGGTAGACGTTGCAGCGGTTCTTGCCGGTGTGCTTGGCCTGGTACATCGCCGCGTCGGCATGGGCGACCAGGTCCTCGGCGTTGTCGGCGTGGGTCGGGAAATGGGCGATGCCCAGGCTGGTGGTCAGGCGCACGGTCTGTTCGTGCAGGCACAGAGGCGTCTGCGAGATCCGCTGCACGACGCGTTCGGCCAGGCGCTGCGCGTCGTGCAGGCTGGCGTGCGGCATGAGCACGGCGAACTCGTCGCCGCCGAGCCGGAACAGCGTCTCGTCGGAACGGATCAGGGTGCGGATCTCGATCGCCATGCGGTTGAGCACGGTGTCGCCGGCGCGATGGCCGAAGGTGTCGTTGATGTACTTGAACTCGTCCAGGTCGAAGAACAGCAGCGCGGCCTGGCTCGGCGTGCGTTCGGCGGCATGGAAGAAGCGCGCCAGGTCGTCCTCGAAGCGGCGCCGGTTGTAGAGGCTGGTCAGCGGGTCGTGCTGGGCCAGCCGTACCAGCTGCTCGGCGGTCTGGCGCTCGTGGGTGATGTCCTCCTGCACCCACAGGCGGCCGATGTGGTGGCCCTGCGCGTCGCAGACCGGGTAGGCGTCGTGCATGACGATGCGGCCGTCGTGCAGGCGGATCTCCAGCCGCCGGTGCAGGTCCGGCGAAACGATGGCTTCGTCCAGGTGGCGGCGGAACGCCTGCGGATCGAGCATCAGCCGCTGCGAGGTCTCCAGCCACTGGTGGGTGCTGCTGCCGACGACCGTGCCGTCCTCGGGGAAATCCCACATGGCCAGAAAGGCGGCGTTGCAGTAGGTGGCGCGGTTCTCGTCGCTGACGAACAGGATGCCCAGGTTCATCGCGCCGAGCAGCGCCAGCAGGCGCGCGCGCTCTTCCTCCAGCCGGGTCATGAACTGGCGGCGCTCGTCCACCTCGGTCTGCAGCGCCTGCGCGTGCGCGAACTGCAGCGCGCGCTGCTGCACCAGCTCCTCGACCATGTCGTCGAAGGCGCCGGCCAGGCGGCCCAGTTCGTCGTCGCCCTGCATGGCGATCGGCGTGGGCTCGCCGCCCTGGCCCAGTTCGTCCACCGCCTGGGTGAGGCGCCGCAGCGGTGCCGCGAACAGCGAGCCCACACGGCGGCGCAGCAGCCACATCGCCGGCAACAGGCCGAGGATGCCGAAGCCGGACACGGCCAGCAGTCCCCACATCAGCACCTGGTCCACCCGCGCCTGCGGCAGCAGGAACACCTGGTACCAGCCGGGCCCGTGGATCTTCGACCACGCCACCCAGTGGCTGCCGTCCGGCGAGCGGCCCACGCCCCTGTCGGCATGCCCGTACGCGATCATGCCGTGCACCTGCGCCAGCAGCGGGTCGTCGAGCGCGGACAGCTTCAGTTGCCCGTCGGCGGCGGCGATGCGCCGGCGGAACTGCGGATGCGCGATCAGCGCGCCGTCCGCGCCCATGACCAGCTGCACCACGGCGCCATCGGCATCGGCGGTCCGGTCGATCAGGCTCTGCACCGAGACGTCGTGGCCGAGCGTGCCGACCCATCGCCCCTGCCAGTCCAGCGGCTTGATCACCGACACCATCCAGGTATTGGCCTGCCGGTCCAGGTAGACCGGCGTCCAGAACACCTTGCGCTGCGGGTTGCGGCGCGGGTCCGAGCCCTGCATCGTCGGATAGCCGGCGTTGCTGGCGCTGGCATCGGCGTTGCTGCCCCAGTCCATGCCGTGGGCATAGACCATCAGCCCGTCCTCGATGAAGTCCATGTAGACCGAGAAGAACGGCGGCACCAGCGCCGGCCCCTGTTCGCGCAGCAGGTCGTAGGCGACCACCGCGCGCAGGCGCGCCGACTCGTCCAGTCCCTGCGGCGGCTGGTGCAGGTAGAGGGTGGGCGCGCGCTCGGGGTCCACCTGCGTGGGCTGCAGCCGCCACAGGCCGTCGGGGCCGCGCGCGAACAGCGTGTCGAAGCGCGCCAGGGTGGCGTCGCGGTCGGTGCGGTCCAGCCGCCACAGCAGTTCGCGCTGCAGGCGCAGCACGCTCTGTTCGGCCTGCAGGAACTGCCCTTCGTTGGCCCGGGAGCGCAGGTCGACGGTGCGCTGCGCCACCATCGGCACCAGCCGGTCGGTCACCACGCGCATGGCCAGGTAGCCGAACGCGGAAAGCAGCAGGAGGAGGGCCAGGAACAGGCCCCATATGCTCAGGGACAGCCGGTGGATCAGCGAAGTACGCGACCGGGCATGCAGCACGCAGGGAGTTCCTTCGGGGAATGGCACGGCGCGGCCGGTGGTGCCGGGCGCGGGTGAACACGGATTCATACTATGCCGCGGCCCGCGTCCGCAACCGGCCGGTGCGGCGCGGCGGCCGGTCTTGATGGATTCTGGCGCGGAACGGCCGCTTCACACCCGCTTCAAATTCGCCACAAACCCCGCACACCGGCCGTGCCCACCCTGTGCCTCGTTTCCACACGAGGATGGGCCATGACTTCCCTGAAACTGCTGTTGCGCTTCGCCGTGGTCGGCGGGCTGGTGTTGCTGCTGTTGATTCCCCTGCTGTTGATCCGCGGCACGATCGGCGAACGCGAGCGCTACCGCGACCAGGCCATCGAGCGGGTCGCGCAGAGCCGCGCCGGCGCGCAGTCGCTGATCGGCCCGGTGCGGGTGCTGCCGTGGACGCAGCAGCGCGAGGTCGAGGTGGTCGAGGCGGGCATGCGCAAGACCGAACTGCAGACCGAACACGGCTACGAGCTGCAGATGCCGCGGCAGCTGCGCGTGCAGGGCGAGATGCGCCCGGACGAGCGCCGCGTCGGCCTGTTCCGGGTGCCGGTGTACAGCTGGCACGCGCGCCTGCAGGCCGAGTTCGCCGACGCAGCCTATGCCGCCGTGCCCGGCCGCGTCTACGGCCAGCCCTACCTGGCGCTGGGCATCGCCGACGTGCGCGGCCTGGTCGGCACGCCGAACCTGCGCGTGGACGGGCGCGCGCTGCCGCTGCAGGCGGGCTCGCGCGCGCTGGAGCGCACCTCCAAGGGGCTGCATGCCGCGCTGCTGCCGCTGGCCGATCCGCGCCAGGGCACCCTGGCCGAAGGCCGCAAGGTCGAGCTGGAATTCGTGCTGGACGGCACGCGTTCGCTGTCGGTGGTGCCGGTGGGCGACGACACCCGCGTGGCGCTGGCCTCGCCGTGGCCGCATCCGCTGTTCGGCGGCAGCTTCCTGCCCAACGAGCGCAGCATCGACGACGCCGGCTTCAAGGCCGACTGGGCGGTGTCCTCGCTGGCCTCGGCCGCGCAGGAACAGCTGCGCCGCAGCCTGCGCAGCGAGGGCGGCAGCGTCGAGGCGCTGGAGGTGGCGTTGGTCGATCCGGTGGACGTGTATACCCAGGCCGACCGCGCCAGCAAGTACGGCATCCTGTTCGTGCTGCTGACCTTCGTCGGCTTCGTGCTGTTCGAACTGATCAAGCGGCTGAAGATCCACCCGCTGCAGTACCTGCTGGTCGGCCTGGCGCTGGCGATCTTCTTCCTGCTGCTGCTGAGCCTGTCCGAGCACATCGCCTTCTGGCAGGCCTACCTGGTGTCGGCGGCGGCCTGCATCGGCCTGCAGGGTTTCTACCTGTCCGGCGTGCTGCACAGCTGGAAGCGCGGCCTGGGCTTCTCGACCATGCTGACCGTGCTGTATGGCGTTCTCTACGTGCTGCTGGCCTCGGAGAACAACGCACTGCTGATGGGCTCGCTGCTGCTGTTCGCGATCCTGGCGGCGATCATGTGGATCACCCGCAAGGTGGACTGGTACGACGTCGGCACCGGCCTGCGGTGAATACCATGCGATTGCATGCACGGTTGATCCGGCGGCTGCGGCGATTGCTGCCGCCGGGCCTGGCGGGGGCGGTGCTGCGGGTGGAGCAGGGCGCCGGCTGGTCCGCGTCGCCGCTGGCGGCGCTGGCGCTGGGACCGGCCGCGCGCCGCGGCTGCCTGCGCCTGAGGCTGGACGGTGCGCTGGCGGAGCGGATCCGCCGGCGCGGCGCCGAAGGCCTGCCGGCGCTGGACGGCGCGGGCCGCTGGCAGGCGCTGGGCCGCCGCGGCCTGTGTTTCAGGGCGGTGCTGCGGCAGCACCAGGTGGTGGTATGCGACGCCCTGCACCAGCGCCTGTGGCTGCTGTGGCGCGAACCGGGAACGGCGCGATGCGCACGCGGCTACTGAGTCCGGGCCGGGGAGCGGCGTGATGCCGCTCCACCATGCCCTGGCATGGCTGGCGGTGGCCGCGCTGCCGCTGCTGGCCGGCGTGGCGGCCGCCATCGGTGCAGCGTACAGGAAGATCCCGGCCATTGGCGTGCTGCTGTCGGCACTGGCGGTGATGGGGCTGGTCTTCGCCATCATCGTGCCGGTCGTATACCGGTGTTCGGCCTCATGGGATGTCGCCTTGGCGACGCCGCGGCTGCTCACGCCGGAAGAACGCAGGACCCTGCGGCGCATGACGCCGCTGTGCCCGGCCTTCTACCGGTTCCAGCGCGATGGCCGCGACCAATGCCTCGTTTCGGACGGCGATGGCGGCGCCTTCGTCGGCTGCGGCTGAAGCGCGGCGCAGGGCTAGAATCCGGCCATGGACGTTTCTCCCACCGTCGCCGCGCTGCGCGGCCCCGACCTGCTGCCGGTACTGGACGACGTGGCGCGCCTGCGCATCCGCGTGTTCAACGACTGGCCCTACCTGTACGAGGGCAACCTGGACTACGAGCGCGATTATCTGGCCGCCTATGCGGCCACGGCCGATGCGGTATGCGTGGTGGCGCGGGCCGGCGACGAGGTGGTGGGCGCCTCCACCGGCCTGCCGCTGCTCGACGACGGCCCGGCGTTCCGCCAGCCGTTCGAGGCGGCCGGCATCGATCCGGCGCGGGTGTTCTACTTCGGCGAATCGGTGCTGCTGCCGGCATGGCGCGGGCGCGGCATCGGCCACGCCTTCTTCGACGCGCGCGAAGCGCATGCGCGCTCGCTCGGCCGTTTCGCGATGACCGCCTTCTGCGCGGTGGACCGCGACGGCGACGACCCGCGCCGGCCCGCCGGCCACCGCGACAACGACGTGTTCTGGCGCAGGCGCGGTTATGCGCGGCGGCCGGGCCTGACCATGCACCTGCGCTGGGAAGAGATCGGCCGCGGCGAGGTATCGCATCCGCTCACGTTCTGGACCCGCGCCCTGGAGCCCGCCGCATGAAGATCGCCGTCGCCCGCTACGACATCGGCGCTCCCGTGGATTTCGACGCCTTCGCCTGCCGCCAGCGGCAGGAACTGGGCGAAGCCGCCGCGGCCGGCGCGCGCATCGCGGTGCTGCCGGAATACCTGTCGCTGGAGCTGGCGGCCACCTTCGCACCGCACATCCGGCGCGACCTGCCGGCCTCGCTGGCGGCCATCCAGCGCTACCGGCGGCCGTGGCTGGAACTGTTCGCCGCTCTGGCCCGCGAACTGGACATGCACGTGGTCGCCGGCAGCTTCCTGCTCGACACCGGCGGCGGGCGCTACCGCAACCGCTGTGACTGGCTGACGCCGCAGGGCGCGCACCTGTGGCAGGACAAGCTGCAGCTCACCGGCTTCGAGAAGGCCACCGGCCTGATCGACGGCGGCGACGCGCTGAAGGTGTTCGAGATCGACGGCATCCGCGCCGCCGTGGCGGTCTGCTACGACAGCGAGTTTCCGCTGCCGGTACGCGCGCAGTACGAAGCCGGCGCGCGCCTGCTGGTGGTGCCCAGCTGCACCGACACCGAGGCCGGCGCCACCCGCGTGCGCGTGGGGTGTCTGGCGCGGGCGCTGGAGAACCGCATGTTCGTGGCGCAGTCGGTGACGGCGGGCGTGGCCGACTGGAGCCCGGCGCTGGACGTCAACACCGGCGAGGCGATGGTGTACGCGCCCATGGACCGCGGTTTCCCGGACGACGGCGTGCTGGCGCGGACCATCGGCGGCCAGCGCTGGGCGGTCGCCGGGCTGGATTTCGCCGCCTTCGAGGCCAGCCGCGCGCAGGCGCAGGTGGCCAACGACCGCGACTGGCCCGGCCAGTGGCAGCCGGCGCTGCAGCGCGCGGTGCGGGTCCCGGGCGGCAGCGAACCCACACCGTAGGAGCGCACCGTAGGAGCGCACTTCAGTGCGCGATGGGGCTTTACCGTTAGAGCCCCATCGCGCACTGAAGTGCGCTCCTACCCGGAAAGCGGGGCGGCGTTCACCGCATCCATGACCATTGGCCGGCTCGGCCGCCCCCGGCGCTGGCTAGACTCGGGCCTTTGTCGTGTGTGGCCAAGGGCCGGGGGAAATGATGATCAAGCGGTGCTTGCTGGTAGTGGGCATGGGGCTGGCGTTCGCGGGCGGCGCGGGCGCGGCCGAGCAGGTGGACCTGGACATGGTGGGCAAGATCCGCCAGGAAGCGTTCCACCGTTCGCAGGTGATGGACACGTTCTCCCATCTCACCGAATCCATCGGCCCGCGCCTGACCAACTCGCCGGCCATGGCCCAGGCCAACGCCTGGACCCGGCAGAAGTTCGGCGAATGGGGCCTGGTCAACGCGCATGACGAAGCCTTCGACGGCTTCGGCCGCGGCTGGGAATTCGAATCGGCCAGCGTGGAAATGCTGGAGCCGCGCCTGACCCAGTTGTACGCGCTGCCCAAGGCGTGGACGCCGGGCACCAACGGCACCGTCGAAGGCGAGGTGGTCAAGGTCGAGATCAAGAAGCTGGCCGACCTGGAGAAGTACAAGGGCAAGCTGCGCGGCAAGATCCTGCTGCTGGGCGACGCGCGCGAATACAAGCGCGGCACCGAGGCCGACTCGCACCGCCACGACGCCACCTCGCTGGAAGGCCTGCAGGAATTCACCATTCCAAAGTCCGCCGACAAGGAGCGGGCGAAGCGGCTCAAGGAATACGCCGAGCGCCAGGAACTGGTGCGCGCCACCAATGCCTTCTTCGCCGAGGAAGGCGTGCTGGCCTCGATCAGCATCAGTGGCTGGGACAACGGCATCATCCGCGTCGGCGGCGGCGGTTCGCGCAAGGCCGGCGAGCCGGTGGGCGTCCCCGAACTGGCGATGATCGCCGAACACTACAACCAGCTGGCGCGCGCGCTCGAGCGCAAGCAGCCGGTGAAGCTGCGGGTCAACGTCGATGCGCGCTTCACCGACGAAACCGACCAGCCGGGCTACAACACGATCGCCGAGATCCGCGGCAGCAGCAAGGCCGACGAGATCGTGATGCTGGGCGCGCACATGGACTCCTGGCACACCGGCACCGGCGCGGCCGACAACGCCGCCGGCGTGGCGGTGATGATGGAGGCCATGCGCATCCTCAAGGCGGTGGGCGCCAAGCCCAAACGCACCATCCGCGTGGCGCTGTGGAGCGGCGAGGAGCAGGGGCTGATCGGCTCGCAGGCCTATGTGGCCAAGCACTTCGCACACTATCCGGAGCCCACCGACCCGGCGCAGAAGGCGCTGCCGGCCTCGCTGCGCGAGCCCACCGGCCCGTTGCAGAAGCTGCGCGACTACGACAAGTTCTCCGTGTACTTCAACATGGACAACGGCTCGGGCCGCTTCCGCGGCATCTACGCGCAGGAGAACATCGCCGCGATGCCGATCTTCGAGGCCTGGCTGAAGCCGTTCAACGACGTCGGCGCCTCCACCGTGGTCACCCGCAATACCGGCAGCACCGACCACATCAGCTTCGACCGCGTCGGCCTGCCGGGCTTCCAGTTCATCCAGGACCGCCTGGACTATTTCAGCAATGTCCACCACAGCAACCTGGACACCTGGGACCACGCCGAACCGGAAGACCTGAAGCAGGCCGCGGCCATCGTCGCCTCGTTCGTCTACAACGCCGCCATGCGCGAGGAGAAGATGCCGCGCAAGCCGCTGCTGGAAGACTGAGGCCGCGTTCCATCGCCGCAAACGACAAGGGGCCGCATCGCGGCCCCTTCGTCTTCCTGGATTCTGGAACGATGTCGTTGGTCAGGCGGCGCTCCGCGCCGCGCGGTGGAAACCGGCCAGCTTGAACGCCAGCGCGGTGCCGACATACCCGCTGCCGGTCAGCAGCAGGTTCCAGAGGACGCGGCCGAGCGGACGCGTGGTGCCATGGGCGAAGGCGTCGACCACCGCGATGGCGGCCGGGTGGAGCACGCGCCGCACGAACAGCGCGGCGCAGGGCGCGACCCGCTCGCGGTAGACATCGAGCAGTTGCAGGCCCATCAGGCCCAGCAGCAGTTCCAGACCGAGCGAATCCAGCAGCGGAACCAGCAGGCGCAGTTCCGGATGGCTGATGAAGGCAAGGATCAGCAGCCAGGTGAGGATCTGGAAGATGCGCCTCCAGAGTTTCCGGTTCCTGAAAATCGCGTGCATGGCCCTGTTGTCGAATCAGGTGGATGCGGCGCGCACCGCGTCCGGCAGCGGTGCGCTTTTGCCGGTCTGCGTGTCCATCCACACCACCACCACGTTGCCGTCGGAGTAGAGCTTGCCGGGGTCTTTCTGGTCGACGATGCGGTGGCCAATGGTCACGCTGCTGTTGCCCAGCCGCTCGACGAACAGCTCGACGACGATGTCGTTGGGCCACACGATCGGCAGGCGGTAGTTGATGTTGGTATTGGCCACCACCGGCGCGATGCGGTCGCTCATCGACACGCCTTCCACGCCCAGCATCCAGCGCACGCGCGCCTCTTCCAGGTAGGAGACGTACTTGGCGTTGTTGACGTGGCCCATCGAGTCCATGTCGCGCCAGCGCACGCTGATCGGCACGCGGGCCAGCTGCTTGTGTTCGGTGCTCATCACGAAACCTTCTTCCTGCTGGTGGCGGCCTTCTTCGCGGCCGCCTTCTTTGCCGGTTTTTCCTTGCGCGGCGGTCGCGCGTCGGGCTTGTTGGCCACGGCCGCGGGCTGCTCCGGGCGCGCCGCGGTGGAGGGCAGCATTTTGGCCAGGAACTGGCCGGTGTAGGAGGCCGGATGCGCCGCCACGTCTTCCGGCGTGCCGGTGACCAGGATGGTGCCGCCACGATGACCGCCTTCCGGGCCGAGATCGACGATCCAGTCCGCGGTCTTGATGACGTCCAGGTTGTGCTCGATCACCACCACCGTATTGCCTTCGTCGCGCAGCTTGTGCAGCACGCCCAGCAGCGCCTCGATGTCATGGAAGTGCAGGCCGGTGGTCGGCTCGTCGAGGATGTAGAGCGTGCGCCCGGTGTCGCGGCGCGACAGCTCCTTGGACAGCTTCACGCGCTGCGCTTCGCCGCCGGACAGCGTGGTCGCGCTCTGGCCCAGCTTGATGTAGCTCAGGCCCACGTCCACCAGCGTTTCCAGCTTGCGGGCGATGGCCGGCACCGGCTCGAACAGCTTCAGCGCATCCTCGACCGTCATTTCCAGCACGTCGTTGATGCTGTAGCCCTTGTACAGGATCTCCAGCGTCTCGCGGTTGTAGCGCTTGCCGTGGCAGACGTCGCAGGGCACGTACACGTCCGGCAGGAAGTGCATCTCCACCTTGATCAGGCCGTCGCCCTGGCAGGCCTCGCAGCGCCCGCCGCGCACGTTGAAGCTGAAACGGCCCGGCGCGTAGCCGCGCGCGCGCGCTTCGGGCACCTGCGCGTACAGCTCGCGCAGCGGCGTGAACAGGCCGGTGTAGGTGGCCGGGTTCGAGCGCGGGGTGCGGCCGATCGGCGACTGGTCGATGTCCACCACCTTGTCGAACAGGTCCAGGCCCTCGACTTCGCGGTACGGCGCGATCGGGTGCGAGGCGCCGTTGATCTCGTTGGCGGCCAGCGAGAACAGGGTGTCGTTGATCAGCGTGGACTTGCCCGAGCCGGACACGCCGGTGATGCAGGTCAGCAGCCCGGCCGGCACGTCCAGGTCCACGCCCTTGAGGTTGTTGCCGCTGGCGCCGCGCAGGTGCAGCGTCATCTTCGGGTTCGGCTTGTGGCGGCGCGCCGGGATCTCGATGGCGCGCTTGCCCGACAGGTACTGGCCGGTCAGCGAGCGCGGCGACTCCAGCAGGTCCTGCAGGGTGCCCTGGCCGACGATCTCGCCGCCATGCACGCCGGCGCCGGGGCCGATGTCCAGCACGTAGTCGGCCAGGCGGATCGCATCCTCGTCGTGTTCGACCACGATCACCGTGTTGCCCAGGTCGCGCAGGCGGGTGAGGGTGCCGAGCAGGCGCTCGTTGTCGCGCTGGTGCAGGCCGATGGACGGCTCGTCGAGCACGTACATCACCCCGACCAGGCCGGCGCCGATCTGCGAGGCCAGGCGGATGCGCTGCGCCTCGCCGCCGGACAGCGTGTCGGCCTTGCGCTCGAGGGTGAGGTAGTCCAGGCCGACGTCGACCAGGAAGCCGAGCCGCTCGCTGATCTCCTTGACGATCTTGGCGGCGATCTCGCCGCGCCAGCCCGGCAGGCTCAGTTCGCCGAAGAAGCGCTTGGCCTCGTCGATCGGCAGCACCGCCAGTTCCGGCAGCGGCCGGTCGGCGACGAACACGTTGCGCGCGGCCTTGTTCAGGCGCGCGCCGTTGCACTCGGGGCAGGGCCGTTCGCTGATGAACTTGGCCAGCTCCTCGCGCACCGCCGGCGATTCGGTCTCGCGGTAGCGGCGCTCGAGGTTGGGGATGATGCCCTCGAAGCGGTGCTTGCGCTGGCTGCGGCCGCCGTTCTCGGTGAAGTAGGTGAAGGTGATCTGCTCCTCGCCGCTGCCGTACAGCACGGCCTTGCGCACGTCCTCCGGCAGCGACTGCCACGGCGCGTCCACGTCGAACCGGTAGTGCTTGGCCAGCGAGGCGATCAGCTGGAAGTAGTAGGCGTTGCGGCGGTCCCAGCCACGTACCGCGCCGGCGGCCAGCGACAGCTCCGGGTGCACGACCACGCGGCTGGGATCGAAGAACTCGGCCATGCCCAGGCCGTCGCAGCCCGGGCAGGCGCCGACCGGCGAGTTGAACGAGAACAGGCGCGGCTCCAGTTCCGGCAGCGCGTAGTCGCAGACCGGGCAGGAGTACTTGGACGAGAACAGCTGCGGCACCGCCTGCGCGTCGTCCAGCGACTGCACCGTGGCCATGCCGTCGCCCAGCTTGAGCGCCGTCTCGAAGCTCTCGGCCAGGCGCTGCTTGAGGTCCTCGCGCGGGCGGAAGCGGTCGATCACCGCCTCGATGGTGTGCTTCTGGCGCAGCGCCAGCGGCGGCACCGCGTCGATCTCGTACAGCTCGCCGTCCACGCGCACGCGCACGAAGCCCTGCGCGCGCAGCTGGTCGAATACCTGGGCGTGCTCGCCCTTGCGCTCGCGGATCACCGGCGCCAGCAGCATCCAGCGCTGCTCGCCATCGAGCGCCAGCACCTGGTCCACCATCTGGCTGACGGTCTGCGCTTCCAGCGGATAGCCGTGGTCCGGGCAGCGCGGGCTGCCGACGCGGGCGTAGAGCAGGCGCAGGTAGTCGTAGATTTCGGTGATGGTGCCCACGGTCGAGCGCGGGTTGTGGCTGGTGGACTTCTGCTCGATCGAGATCGCCGGCGACAGGCCCTCGATGTGGTCCAGGTCCGGCTTCTCCATCACGCTCAGGAACTGGCGCGCGTAGGCCGACAGCGACTCGACGTAGCGGCGCTGGCCTTCTGCGTAGATGGTGTCGAACGCCAGCGAGGACTTGCCCGAACCGGACAGCCCGGTGATCACGATCAGTTTGTCGCGCGGCAGGTCGAGGTCGATGTTCTTGAGGTTGTGCGTCCGCGCGCCGCGGATGCGGATGAAATCCATCGCCATGGGGAGTCCGGTCTTGGCCGCGGCCGGCGGAACCGGGTGCGGCGGGGGGCAAGGAGGGTGCAGCTGACGGCAGTCGATCAGCCTAACGAGCTTGCGATTTGGGGGCAATTGCCGGAATTGCCAGCGCCGGGGCGGGCTTCGGCCCATGGCGCTGGCCGGCGTTCATGATGCGCATCCGCGCATGCCGCCTTCCGGGCGGCTTCACCGTGAACAACGGCGGTCCGGCCGGGCTTCGGCCCCTGTTTTCCGGCCAGGGGGTGGCTTGACCCGGGCGGTCGCGTGTCGGTAGAATCCCGCTTCTGTCCGCCCTCGATGGTGGGCAGATCCCAAGAATAACTACAGAAGAGACATCCCATGTATGCAGTCCTGGTAACTGGCGGCAAGCAGTACCGCGTCGCGCAGGGTGAAACCCTCCGCGTTGAGAAGCTCGAAGCCGAAGCCGGCAGCGAGATCAAGTTCGACACCGTCCTGATGCTCGGCGATGCCGACGGCATCAAGATCGGCGATGCCCTGAAGGGCGCTTCGGTGACCGCCAAGGTCGTGGCCCATGGCCGCGCCGACAAGGTGAAGATCATCAAGTTCCGCCGGCGCAAGCACCACATGAAGCGCCAGGGCCACCGCCAGTACTACACCGAAATCGAAATCACCGGCATCGCCGGCTAATCCAAGGAGAATCCGTCATGGCACATAAAAAGGGCGTAGGCTCCTCGCGCAACGGCCGCGACTCCAACCCGAAGTACCTGGGCGTCAAGATCTTCGGCGGCCAGGCCATCGAAGCCGGCAACATCATCGTGCGTCAGCGCGGCACCCAGTTCCACCCGGGCGCCGGCGTCGGCCTGGGCCGTGACCACACGCTGTTCGCGCTGGTCGACGGCAAGGTCGAGTTCTCGGTGAAGGGCGCCAACAAGCGTCGCACCGTCAGCGTCGTCGCGGAAGTCTGATTTCCCGCACGCGCAGGCGCCCAGGCCACGGCGTGGGCGCCGCCGACGAAAGCCCCGCTTCGGCGGGGCTTCTCGTTTCCAGATGATCCGCGGGCCGCGCATGGGCAGGAGGCAGGGAAGGTGATCCGTTACCGGGCTGTGGCCCTGCTGTGCGGCCTGCTGGCCTGCGCCGGATGCGCGGCCGATATTCCCAGCGACCGCGACACCCTGGCCGTGGCCGGCCCGCTGGCATCGTTGCAGGCTGAAACCCAGGCCCTTCCGCCGGGTTCGCCGCAGCTGCCGGCGCTGCTGGCCGATCCGGAAGGCTGGCGGCCGGAGCCTGGCGCCGAAGGCGTCGACCGCAGCAGCGCCCGTGGCGATTTCGATGCCGACGGCTGGTTGCGCACGACGGTCTTCAGCTGGGACGGGAGCCGCGGCTGGGAAGTCCACATGGCCTACGGCGAGGGCAAGCGCCCGCCGCCGGCCACGGTACGGATCTGGCTGCGGGCGCCGCAAGGCAGCGGGCAGCCGGACTGGCCGATGGGCGAGGGCGCGGTCCGCTATGCTGGCGCCACGCGCACCCTGAGCTATGAAGGCCGGCGCCCGGGCGTCGAAGGCCGCGAGGACTTTGAAAGAAGCTTGACCCTTGGCCCTTCCGGCTGGGTCGAGCTGGAAGAATCCACCAGCGTCGCGCCCGATGGCGCCCCCATCCGCAAGCGCCGCCAGGTCATGGCGCGCGATGCGCAGGGGCGTCCACTGGACGACGCGGAGCTGCTGGAAGGCGTGGAATACCGCGTCTCCAACCAGTATTTTCTGCCCGACGGGCAGGGCAACCCCCGCCGCATCGTGCGCCTGTACCGCGCCGCCGGCGCGGTGCAGGACGCGCCGGTGCTGCGGGCCGAAGTAATTCTGAGAACCTTGCGATACCAAGATGAAACTCGTTGATGAAGCCGAAATCTCTGTAATCGCCGGCAATGGCGGCAATGGCTGCGTCGGTTTCCGCCGCGAGAAGTTCATTCCGCTCGGCGGGCCGGACGGCGGCGATGGTGGCGACGGCGGCAGCGTCTGGCTGCGCGCCGACGAAAACCTCAATACCCTGGTCGACTTCCGCCACGAGCGCATCTTCAAGGCGCAGCGCGGCGAGAACGGCATGGGCCGGCAGGCCTACGGCAAGGGCGGCGAGGACCTGACCATCACCGTGCCGGTCGGCACCGTGGTCATCAACGTCGCCACCGACGAGGTGATCGGCGACATGACCACCCATGGCGACCGCCTGCTGGTGGCCAAGGGCGGCAAGGGCGGGCTGGGCAACATGCACTTCAAGAGCTCCACTAACCGCGCGCCGCGCCAGGCGCTGCCGGGCGAGGAGGGCGAGGAGCGTCTGCTCAAGCTGGAGCTGAAGCTGCTGGCCGACGTCGGCCTGCTGGGCTTCCCCAATGCCGGCAAGAGCACCCTGATCCGCGCCGTCTCGGCGGCGACGCCGAAGGTGGCCGATTACCCGTTCACCACGCTGTACCCGAATCTGGGCGTGGTGAAGGTGGAGAACTACCGCAGCTTCGTGATCGCCGACATCCCCGGCCTGATCGAGGGCGCGGCCGACGGCGCCGGCCTGGGCGCGCAGTTCCTGCGCCACCTGCAGCGCACCCGCCTGCTGCTGCACCTGGTGGACATCTCGCCGATGGAAGGCGGCGTCGAGGGCGTTTCCCCGGTCGAGCAGGTGCGCGCCATCGAGCGCGAGCTGGGCAAGCACGATCCGGAACTGCTGGAAAAGCCGCGCTGGCTGGTGCTGAACAAGGCCGACCTGATGTTCGAGGACGAGGCGCAAGCCGCGGCCGAGCAGGTGGTCAAGGAGCTGGGCTGGACCGGCCCGTGGTACCTGGTCTCGGCGCTGGGCCGCGAGGGCACCTGGCCGATCATGAAGGACGTGATGGCCTTCTTCGACCAGCAGAAGCTGCTCGAGGCCGAGGAGCGCGAGGCGCAGGGCTGAAGCTCGCGTCCATCCCCGCGGTACAGGAAAACCCGGCCAAGGCCGGGTTTTTCGTTCCCGGCGGCGCAGCGGCATGCGACTGCCCGTAGGAACGGCTTCAGCCGCGACGCTTTTCCGGGAAGGCCCCTGTCGCGGCTGAAGCCGCTCCTACCCCGGGCGCATGGTGTATCGGTGCGACAAAAACCGCCGGGAGCGGTTTTGGCATCGCTCGCCGATGGCCCGAAGCGCTGCCATCATGGCGGCGGCAACAAAAAACCCGGCTCGTGGCCGGGTTTTTCGGGTCGGAAGCCTGTGGCTGCCGATGATCGCCCGGATCAGGCAGCCTTGAGGGCCTTGATGCGGTCGTTCAGGCGGCTCTTGTGACGGGCAGCCTTGTTCTTGTGGATCAGGCCACGCGCGCTGAAGCGATCCAGGATCGGCTGGGCAACGGCGAAGGCGGCTTCGGCGCCGGCGGCATCGTTGGCGTCCAGCGCCTTGATCACTTTCTTGACAGCAGTGCGCAGCATCGAGCGCTGAGCCACGTTGCGCGCGTTGCGCACGACGGTCTGCTTGGCGCGCTTCTTGGCGGACTTGATATTGGCCACGGTGGTGGTTTCCTGAAAATCGGTATGGTGGGAACAGCAAGCACGCAAGTATGATGGTTGGCCGAATGAACGTCAAGTCAAGTTGTCAAGGGGGCCGTGGGTGAGTTCACCGCGCATGTTGCGGGGGCTGCTGTCGTTCAGCAGCATGACGATGGTCTCACGGGTGCTGGGACTGGTGCGGGACCAGGCCATTTCCATCACCTTTGGCGCCAACGCCACCACCGACGCGTTCTGGGTGGCGTTCCGCGTCCCCAATTTCCTGCGCCGCCTGTTCGCCGAGGGCTCGTTCGCCACGGCTTTCGTGCCGGTGTTCACCGAGGTGAAGGAAACCCGGCCACACGCCGACCTGCGCGAACTGATGGCGCGCGTGTCCGGCACGCTGGGCGGGGTGCTGCTGGTGCTGACCGCGCTGGGCCTGATCTTCACCCCACAGATCGCCTGGCTGTTCGCCGACGCCGACGCGGCCGATCCGGTCAAGTACGGCCTGCTGGTGGACCTGCTGCGGCTGACCTTCCCGTTCCTGCTGTTCGTTTCGCTGACCGCGCTGGCGGGCGGGGCGCTGAACAGCTTCCAGCGGTTCGCGATGCCGGCGCTGACCCCGGTGATCCTCAACCTGTGCATGATCGCCGGCGCGCTGTGGCTGGCACCGCGGCTGGAGGTGCCGATCCTGGCGCTGGGCTGGGCGGTGCTGGCGGCCGGCGTGCTGCAGCTGCTGTTCCAGCTGCCGTCGCTGAAGGGCATCAATCTGCTGACCCTGCCGCGCTGGGGCTGGAACCATCCCGACGTGCGCAGGGTGCTGACCCTGATGGTGCCGACCCTGTTCGGCTCGTCGGTGGCGCAGATCAACCTGATGCTGGACACGGTGATCGCGGCCCGGCTCAGCGACGGCTCGCAGTCCTGGCTGTCGCTGGCCGACCGCTTCCTGGAGCTGCCGCTGGGGGTGTTCGGCGTGGCGCTGGGCACGGTGATCCTGCCGGCGCTGGCCCGCCATCACGTCAAGACCGACGGCGAGGGCTTCTCCAACGCGCTGGACTGGGGCCTGCGCATGACCCTGCTGATCGCGGTGCCGTCGATGCTCGGCCTGCTGCTGCTGGCCCAGCCGCTGATCGCCACCCTGTTCCAGTACCGCGAATTCACCGATTTCGACACGCGCATGACCGCGCTGTCGGTCTACGGGCTGAGCTTCGGCCTGCCGGCGTTTGCCCTGCTGAAGGTGGTGCTGCCGGCCTTCTATTCGCGCCAGGACACCCGCACCCCGGTACGCGCCGGCGTCGCCGCGCTGGTCGCCAACATGGTGTTCAACTTCGTCCTGCTGGCGGTGCTGTACCAGGTGATGGTGCCGGAGGCGCTGAAGGCGCAGGGCGTGATGGCGGCGCTGGCGGCGCAGCCGGGTCTGCACCTGGCGCTGGGCATCGCCAGCGCGTTGTCCAGCTACCTGAACCTCGGGCTGCTCTGGTACTGGCTGGGCAGGACCGGCGTCTACCAGCGCCGCCCCGGCTGGGGGGGCTACCTGCTGCGGCTGGTGCTGGCCTGCGTGGCGATGGTGGCGGTGCTGCTGGCGCTGCTGCACTGGCTGCCGGGCTTCACCAGCATGGACAAGTGGCAGCGCATCGGCGCCCTGGCCCTGCTGGTCGGCGGCGGCGGGCTGACCTACCTGTTGGCGATGGTGGCCATGGGCTTCCGCCCGCGCGACCTGCGTGGGCAGTGAGGCGGGCATGCCCGCGCCGCCGCTATACTTCCCGGCTACACATGACGAAGCGCCGGCGCGCAAGGGCCGGATCCGGGTTGAATGAGCAGGCTGTTTAGAGACGTCGAAGGCGGGGTGTTGTTCCCGCAGGGAAGCGTGGTCTGCATCGGTGCCTTCGATGGCCTGCACAGGGGCCACCGGGCGCTGGTGCGCCACGCGGTCGAGCGCGCGCGCGCGCTGGGCGTGCCGGCGGTGGCGCTGGCCTTCGAACCGTTGCCGCGCGAGTTCTTCGCCCGCGACAACCCGCCGCCGCGGCTGATGCTGGCCCGCGACAAGGTGGCCACGCTGCGCGGACTCGGCATCGACAGCGTCGGCCTGCTGCGTTTCGACGCGAAGATGGCGGCCATCACCGCCGAGGACTTCGTGCGCGGCATGCTGGTGCGCCGGCTGGGCGCGCGCGAGGTGTGGATCGGCCCGAAGTTCCACTTCGGCAACCGCCGTGGCGGCGACCTGGCCCTGCTGCAGGCCATGGGCGCCGAGCTGGGCTTCGCCGCCGGCGAGATCGCGCCGGTGCACCTGAACGGCGAACGCATTTCCAGCACCCGCATCCGCGAGCTGCTGGTGGCCGGCGAATTCGCCCATGCCGCCGACCTGCTGGGCCGTCCGTACGCGATCGGCGGCCGGGTGGTGCGCGGGCAGCAGCTCGGGCGCACGCTGGGCTTCCCGACCGCCAACTTGCGTTTTCCGCGCACGCCCGCACTTTCAGGTATCTACGCTACCTGGGTGCACGGCGTCTTCGAGCAACCGTGGCCGTCGGTGTCGAGCTTCGGCACGCGCCCGACCGTGCAGGGCGTGGAGCCGCTGCTGGAAGCCCACCTGTTCGATTTCCAGGGCGACCTGTACGGGCGCCACATCGAAGTGGAATTCGTCGCCAAGCTGCGCGACGAAGAGAAGTTCGACGACCTGCCGGCGTTGACCGCGCAGATGCACCGCGACGCCGAGCAGGCGCGCACCCTCCTCAACGAACATGCGAGTCCCTCGCAACAGCCCGCACATCCATGTGCGGACGCCGGAAATGCGAGTCCCTCGCAAAAGCCCGCACATCCATGTGCGGACTCTTCAATAACAGCCGTGCAAGGGTAAGTACCCGTGACCCAAGACTACAAAGCCACCCTCCACCTGCCGGCGACGGAATTCCCGATGCGCGGCGACCTGCCCAAGCGCGAGCCGGGCATCCTGGCGCGTTGGGAAGAGCAGGGCATCTACGCGCGGCTGCGCGAGAACGCCAAGGGCCGGCCGCTGTTCGTGCTGCACGACGGCCCGCCGTACGCCAACGGCCAGATCCACCTGGGCCACGCGGTCAACAAGATCCTCAAGGACATCATCGTCAAGTCGCGCTACCTGGACGGCTTCGACGCGCCCTACGTGCCGGGCTGGGACTGCCACGGCCTGCCGATCGAGATCGCGGTCGAGAAGAAGTGGGGCAAGGTCGGCACCAAGCTCGACGCCGAGCAGTTCCGGCAGAAGTGCCGCGAGTACGCCGAGGAGCAGATCAACCTGCAGCGCGCCGACTTCAAGCGCCTGGGCGTGATCGGCGACTGGGACAACCCGTACAAGACGCTGAGCTTCGATTTCGAGGCCAATGAAATCCGCGCGCTGGCCAAGATTGTCGCCAACGGCCACCTGGTGCGCGGCGCCAAGCCGGTGCACTGGTGCTTCGACTGCGGTTCGGCGCTGGCCGAGGCCGAGATCGAATACCAGGACAAGACCTCGCCGGCGATCGACGTGGCCTATGCCGCGCGCGATGCGAAAAAGCTGGCCGCCAGCTTCGGCGTCACGCTGCCCGAAGGCGTGGAAGTGGCGGTGCCGATCTGGACCACCACGCCGTGGACGCTGCCGGCGTCGCTGGCGGTGTCGCTGGGCGCGGACATCGATTACGCGCTGGTCGAAGGCCCGGCCCACGGTGGCCGCCCGCGCTGGCTGGTGCTGGCCTCCGCGCTGGCCGAGCGCGCGCTGGCGCGTTACGGCGTGGCCGAGATGGTCGTGCACGGCCATGCCAAGGGTTCGGCGCTGGAAAACCAGCTGCTGGCGCATCCGTTCTACGCCGAACGCGACCTGCCGCTGCTCAATGGCGAGCATGTCTCCGATACCGACGGTACCGGCGCGGTGCACACCGCGCCCGGCCACGGCCAGGAGGACTTCGCGGTCAGCCAGCAGTACGGGGTGATGGACCGCTACAACGCCGGCCAGATCAATCCGGTCGATGGCCGCGGCGTCTACCTGCCGTCCACGCCGCCGGCCGGCGACGTGGAACTGGCGGGCCTGCACCTGTGGAAGGCGCAGCCGCTGATCGTCGACGTGCTGCGCGGCAACGGCGCGCTGCTGGCCTTCGCCGAGATCCAGCACAGCTACCCGCACTGCTGGCGCCACAAGACGCCGGTGGTGTTCCGCGCCACCCCGCAGTGGTTCATTTCGATGGACAAGGCCGGCCTGCGCGCCGATGCCATGGCGGCCATCGACAGCGTGGGCTGGTTCCCGGCCTGGGGCAAGGCGCGCATCGCCAGCATGGTCGATGGCCGTCCGGACTGGTGCATCAGCCGCCAGCGCACCTGGGGCGTGCCGATCGCGCTGTTCACCCACCGCGAGACCGGTGAAATCCACCCGCGCACCGTCGAACTGATGCGGCAGGTGGCCGACCGCGTGCAGGAAGGCGGCATCGACGTGTGGTATTCGCTGGACCCGGCCGAGCTGCTGGGCGATGAAGCCGCGCAGTACGAGAAGGTCACCGACATCCTCGACGTCTGGTTCGACTCGGGCGTCACCCACGAAGGCGTGCTGCTGGCGCGCGGCTTCGGCAAGCCGGCCGACCTGTACCTGGAGGGTTCGGACCAGCACCGCGGCTGGTTCCAGTCCTCGCTGCTGACCGGCGTGGCCATCGACAGGTATGCCCCGTACAAACAGTGCCTGACCCACGGTTTCACCGTGGACGAGCACGGCCGCAAGATGTCCAAGTCGCTGGGCAACGGCATCGAGCCGCAGGAAATCATGCGCACCCTGGGCGCGGACATCCTGCGCCTGTGGATCGCCTCGGCCGACTACAGCAACGAGATGTCGCTGTCGCAGGAGATCCTCAAGCGCAATGCCGACGCCTACCGCCGCCTGCGCAACACCGCGCGCTTCCTGCTCGGCAACCTGGATGGTTTCGATCCGGCCCGGCACCTGCGCCCGCTGGAAGACATGGTCGCGCTGGACCGCTGGATCGTGCACCGCGCATTCGAGCTGCAGGAGAAGATCAAGGCCGCCTACGCCAGCTACAACATGGCCGAGATCGTGCAGCTGCTGCTGAATTTCTGCAGCGTCGACCTGGGTTCGCTGTACCTGGACGTGACCAAGGACCGCCTGTACACGATGCCGGCCGACTCGCGCGGCCGCCGCTCGGCGCAGAGCGCGATGTACCGCATCGCCGAGGCGTTCGTGCGCTGGGTCGCGCCCATCCTGACCTTCACCGCCGACGAGCTGTGGGGCTACCTGCCGGGCGGGCGCGCCGACAACGTGCTGTTCGCCACCTGGTACGACGGCCTGGCGCCGCTGCCGGCCGGCGCGCAGCTGTCGGCCGCCGATTTCGAACAGTTGCTGGCGCTGCGCGAGCAGGTGGCCAAGGTGCTGGAACCGATGCGCGCCAACGGCGCCATCGGCGCCGCGCTGGAAGCGGAGATCACCGTGGCCGCCAACGAGGAACAGGCCGCGCGCTGGCAGCCGCTGGCCGAGGAACTGCGCTTCCTGTTCATCAGCGGCGACGTGAGCGTGCGCCCGGCCACCACCGACGAGGTGTTCGTCAGCGCCCAGCCCACCGGCAAGGCCAAGTGCGTGCGCTGCTGGCACCATCGCGCCGATGTCGGCGGCAACGCCGGCCATCCGGAGCTGTGCGGCCGCTGCGTCAGCAACATCGAAGGAACGGGCGAGGACCGCCGCTGGTTCTGAGTTCTCCCGGTAGGAGCGGCTTCAGCCGCGCGGGGCTTTCCAGCCAAAGCCCCATCGCGGCTGAAGCCGCTCCTACGGGGATCTTTCGCCACTTTTACGGTAGAACGACGCGATGACCGCAAGACCCAAACCCAACGCCCTGATCTGGCTCCTGCTTTCGGCAGCGGTCATCGGCCTGGACCAGTGGAGCAAGGCCTGGGTGCTGGCCAGCCTGCCCGAGTTCACGCCGGTGCCGGTGATCGATGGCTTCTGGAACTGGTACCGCACCTATAACACCGGCGCGGCATTCAGCTTCCTCAGCGACGCCGGCGGCTGGCAGCTGTGGTTCTTCACCGCGCTGGCGGTGGGCATCAGCGGGCTGATGGCGTTCTGGCTCTCGCGCACCGCGCGCGGCAACTGGCGCAGCGCGCTGCCGTATGCGCTGGTGATCGGCGGCGCCATCGGCAACGTCATCGACCGGCAGCTCCACGGCCACGTGGTGGACTTCATCCAGTGGTACGTCGGCGACCATTACTGGCCGTCGTTCAACATCGCCGACTCGGCGATCGTGGCCGGCGCCATTGGCATTGCCCTGTCGGGGCTGTTCGATGGGAAGAAGCGGGAACAGGGAACAGGGAACGGGGAATGACGCTGCAGGGTTTCATTTCCGTTCCCCTTATTTCTCCTTCGCGCCCTTAGAATCCCCGCATGGACGTACTGCTTGCCAACCCCCGCGGCTTCTGCGCCGGCGTCGACCGCGCCATCGAGATCGTCAAGCGCGCGATCGAAACGCTGGGCGCGCCGATCTACGTGCGCCACGAAGTCGTGCACAACCGCTTCGTGGTCGACGACCTGAAGCAGCGCGGCGCGATCTTCGTCGAGGAACTGGACGAAGTGCCCGACGGCAATACGGTGATCTTCAGCGCCCACGGTGTGTCGCAGGCGGTGCGCGACGAGGCCGACCGGCGCGGGCTCAAGGTGTTCGACGCGACCTGCCCGCTGGTGACCAAGGTGCATTTCGAGGTCGCGCGCCACTGCCGCGCGGGCCGCGACGTGGTGCTGATCGGCCACGAGGGCCACCCCGAGGTCGAGGGCACGATGGGGCAGTGGCGCAGCGAAGCCGGCGCCGGTTCCATCTACCTGGTCGAAGACGAGGGCGATGTCGCCGCGCTGGATGTCGGGCAGCCCGGCAACCTGGCCTACACCACCCAGACCACACTGTCGGTGGACGACACCCGCAGCGTGATCGCCGCGCTCCGGGCGAAGTTTCCCGCGATCCAGGGCCCGAAGAACGACGACATCTGCTACGCCACACAGAACCGCCAGGATGCGGTGCGCGAACTGGCGCAGCAGTGCGACCTGGTGCTGGTGGTCGGCTCGCCGAACAGCTCCAATTCCAACCGCCTGGCCGAGCTGGCCCGCCGCGAGGGCGTGGAGTCGTACCTGATCGACGGCGCGCACGAGATCGACCCGCAGTGGGTGGCCGGCAAGCGCAACATCGGCCTCACCGCCGGCGCCTCGGCGCCGCAGGTGCTGGTCGACGGCGTGATCGAACGCCTGCGTGAACTCGGCGCCGGCAGCGTCGCCGAACTGGCCGGCGAACCGGAGTCCATGGTGTTCGCGCTGCCCAAGGAACTGCGCCTGCGCCTGGTCGATTGACCACGCGGGCGGCGAACCTCTAGAATTCGCGGCTCCGCCGGAATAGCTCAGTTGGTAGAGCGGCGCATTCGTAATGCGTAGGTCGCAGGTTCGACTCCTGTTTCCGGCACCAGCAATCGAAGAAAGGCCAGACGTCCACGTCCGGCCTTTTTTTGTTGCCGCCCTCCGTGGCGGCAATCCTCCGGGCCGTCGGCGAGCGATGTCAAAAGCTGCTCCTGGCAGTTTTTCTGCCGCGCGTGCAGCCGTCCGTGTCAGTGGAACTGCAGGGTCACCTGGAAGTATCGCCCCAGCGGATCGTCCTGGCCGGTGGCCAGGCCGCCGTTGCCGGGCAGGTAGTTCACCGGCTTGGTATCGAGCAGGTTGAGGATGTCCAGCGCGGCGGTGAACCGCGGGCCGATCCGGCGGTCGAGGTGCAGGTTCCAGCGCAGCTGCGCCGGGTTGCTGCACTGGCCGTTGCCGCGCTGCGGGACAGGGCAGGCGCCGCCCGGTTGCCAGGCACGGGTGCTGCCGGTGTAGCGGGCGTGCAGCGCGCTTCCCCAGCGCGTTCCCTGCCATTGCAGCGAGGCGGTGGCCGCCGTGCCCGGCGTGGCGTGGCCGCGCAGGTCGATCCAGCGGCCGCCCACGCGTTCGCGGCGGCGCAGGGCCTGCTGGTGGATGGCGTCGAGCGAGAGCCGCCATTGCCCGGCGCCGGCGGCATGCAGGTAGTCGCCGTGCAGCACCCAGTTGCGCGATACCGTGCGCCCGATGTTGTCGAAATACAGCCGCAGCGACTGCAGCCGGCCGTTGTCGTCCAGCAGCCAGGTAGCGGCATTCCAGCCGGCATCGGCCGGGCGCAGCGCCAGGATCTCGTTGCGCAGTTCGACGCGGTTGTGGGTGAGCGACAGGCTGAGGTCGGGCCGTGGATTCCAGACCGCGCCCAGGGACTGATTGCGCGAGGTCTCGGCCTCCACGCCGGCGTTCTCGATGACCTGCACATCGACCAGGCAGGCATCGTCCGCCGGGTGCGCGCATGCCGGCAGGCCCGGCGACCAGGCCACGGCCTCGGTGCCGAAATAGCCGGGCGGGCGCCGGCGCTCGAACAGGCTGGGCGCGCGGTAGCCGCGGCTGGCGGACAGCAGCAGCGACCAGGACGGCGAGACGTTCCAGCGCAGGCCGGCGCGCGGCGAGAACGACAGGTCGCCGGCGTCATGGTCCAGGCGCGCGGCCAGGTCCAGGCGCAGCGGCGCCGCCAGCGGCAGGCCCAGTTCGGCGTAGGCGGCGCTGCTCTGGCGGGAAAGGCGGCGGCGTTCGGTCGGCAGGCCCAGCGCCAATTCGCCTTCCTCGAGCAGTTGGTCCGGGCGTGAGGTCCAGGTTTCGTGGCGCAGGTCGATGCCGCTGGCCAGCTGCGCGGCGCCGCCGGGCAACCGGCCGAGCGCGTGGCGCGTGCCCCACCACGCCAGCCACTGGTCGGTGCGGCCCCGGTTGCGGGTGGTCGGGAACAGGTCGTCGCGCAGCGCCGGGTCCAGCGGCGTGAACCCCGGGAAGTAGCCGTCCGCCACCGCGTCGAACAACCGCGCCGTGCGCACGGCGCCCTCGGTGGTCAGCGTGGTCGCGCTGCGTTGCCGGCCCAGGCCCGCGTCCCAGCCGCCGTCGCCGCGGTCGCGGCCGATGCCGGCGGCCAGGTCGATCTCCAGGCTGCGGATGGTCGGACGCACGATGCCGCCTTCCTGGAACACATGGTTGATCAGGTCGCCGCCGCCCAGGCGCAGCGCGGCGGCCGTCGGTCCCAGCTCGTAGCGCTGGCGGGCATGGCTGGCGCGCAGTTCGGCATAGGCGTGCAGGCCGTCGCCGGCGTCGTGGCGCCAGTGCGCGTAGGCGGCGGCGGTGGAGGTTGCCGGCTGCAGCGAGCGCGGGCGCGCGCTGTCGTACCAGCAACCGCTGTCCTCGCGCATGCCGGACGGGCACAGGTAGGCCGGCAGGTAATAGCCGTCGCGGGTGAGCAGCCCGATCGGGTAGCGCTGCCGTTCGCGGTGCCAGTCGCGGCGGTCGCCGGCGACATGGTCGGCCCGCTGCAGGTCGATGCCGAGGAACCAGTCGTCGCCCTGGCCGCTGCGGCCGGTGGCGGCCTGCACCCGGTACTGGGCGCCATCGCCCTGGTTGCTGATGCCGGTCTGCAGCATGGCTTCCGGCCCGTTGGCGTGGTCGCGCAGCACGATGTTGACCACGCCGGCCATGGCGTCGGCGCCATAGATGGCCGAGGCGCCGCCGCGGACCAGTTCGATGCGTTCGACGAAGCTCAGCGGGATGCTGCCCAGGTCGGTCAGCGCGCCCTGGCGCAGCGACACCATCGGGTAGCGCGGCAGGCGCCGGCCGTTGACCAGGAACAGGGTGGCGCGCGGGCCCATGCCGTCCAGGCTGGTGGCCGCGGCGGCGGCGCCGGGCAGGTAGGGCGAGTCGCCATCGCGGGACGCGTCCACCGGCGGGTGCCCGTTCATGCCGGGCAGGTGGCGCAGCAGGTCGAACAGCGAGCCATAGCCGCTGCGGCGGATGTCCTCGCGCTCGAGCACGTCGACCGCCATGGTCGCCTGCAGCGAGGTGCGCGGCAGGCGGCTGCCGGTGACGAGCACCGGCGCGAGCTCGACCTCCGCCGGCATCGCCGGTTCCGGCGCGCGCGCCGGCGGGGCGGGCGGCGGTGGGCGCGATGCGCGTTCCTGCGCGGCGGCGCGGCGTACCGTGAATATCCCGCCCGGCGAATGCGACAGCCGGACGGGCAGGCCCAGCAGCAGTTTTTCCAGCGCGGCGTCGGGTGTCCATGCGCCGCTGATGCCGGCGCTGTCCAGCCCGGCCAGCTCGCGTGCGTCGAACAGCAGCGGCGTGCCGCCCTGCCGCGACCATTCGCGCAGGGCCTGCGCCAGCGGCCCGTGCGCCACCTGGTAGTCCACCGTGCCGGCCGCGTCGGTGCCGATGGCCGGCAAGGGCGCCAGCAGCGCCAGGCACAGCGCGGTCCTGCGCAGGCGGCGGAACAGTGCCTCCATCGCCGCGTTCAACGCTTGCCGCGCAGTTCGAGCGTCCCGTCGGCGCGGGCGTGGCGGGTGATCGACCAGCCTTCTTCCAGGGCGGACAGCAGCGCGGCCTGGTCGCCGGCGCCGAAGGTACCGCTGACCGCCAGCGCGGACAGCGCCGGGTCATCGACGACCACGCGCGTGGGCGTGTAGCGGTTCATGCGCGCGATGGCGACCGGCAGCGGCGTGGCGTCGAACACCAGCCGGCCCTGCAGCCAGCCCTCGGCCTGGGGCAGCGAAAGGGGGTGCGGCGGCGCGATGCGGCCGGACGGCTGCACCTGCAGCTGTTGCCCGGGGCGCAGCGGGCGGCGCATGCCTTCGGCGCCGCGGCTGTCGATCTCCAGCGCGCCCTCGAGCAGGGCGACATCGATCCGGCCGTCGTCCAGCCGCTCCACCTGGAACGTGGTGCCGATGTCGCGCAGCGTGCTGTTGCCTGCTTCCACCCGCATCGCCTGCCGCGCCGGCGCGACCTGCAGCTGCATCCGGCCCTGCTGCAGTTCGATGCTGCGCCGGCGCCAGCCGAAGCGCGCGGTCAGGGTGGTGCGGGCGTCCAGTACCACCACGCTGCCGTCCTCCAGGACCTGCCGCTGCGGCGCGGTGCCGCCGTTCACGTAGGTGTGCAGGGTGGGGTTGCCGTCGCTGGTCCAGGCCCAGCCGACGCCTACCGCCACGCAGAGCGCCGCCGCGGCGGCGGCGCCGAACAGCGGCCGCCGGTACAGCGGCGGCCGCCGGACCACGCGGCGCGCGCCGGCGCGCAGCCAGGGGTCCTCGCGCAATGCCGCCGCGCGCGCGTGCAGCCGTTCCGCCTCGGCCCAGGCGCGCACCCGCGCCGGGTCGGCGGCGAGCCAGTCCTCGAAGGCCTCGCGTTCGGCGCGGGTGCAGTCGGCCGCTTCCAGCCGCGCCACCCAGGCCGCGGCCTGGGCGAACAGGGGGTCGGGGCGCGGCGCATCGTGGTCCATCATTCCTCCCCGCCCATGCCCAGGGCGTCGGCGCCCAGTTCCCGGCGCAGCCCCTGCAGGGCGCGCGCGACGTGCTTCTCCACGGTCTTGGCGGTGATGCCGCGATGCCGGGCGATCTGGCTGTAGCTCATGCCGGTGATGCGGTTGAGCAGGTAGACCTCGCGGCAGCGCTCGGGCAGTTTCAGCAGCGCCTGGCGCAGGGCGTTGAGCATCTGCCCGGACTCGGCCTGGCGCAGCGGCCCGGGCGTGGAGAACGGCGCTTCGGTCGGCAGGTCGTGCTCGGACAGCGGCAGGTGCGGCGCGGCGTGCGGAGAGCGGCCGCGGTCGGCCAGGCGGTTGCGCGCGATCCGGTACAGCAGCAGCTTCAGTTCTTCCTGCGGATGTTGCCGGTAGCGGATCAGCCGTTCCATGCAGTCCTGCACGATGTCCTCGGCGTCCTCGTCGCTGGCCCCGCGCGCGCGCAGGAAGGCGCGCAGCGGTTCGCGCTGTTCGCGCAGGAACAGCGCGAAGGCATCGCCGACGGGGGGCGTCATGCCGTCGGCCGGGGCAGGGGAAGCGGACAGTCGGGCAATCCGGTTACGAGGGATGCCGGAGAGTGTACGCAGCGCGACGCCGGCGGGAAGCGCCCCGGGGGCATGTAGATGCCGGAATGAATGCGTTCATTTCCATGGGGCGCGGGGACTGGGGGAGATGGGCGCCCCCGCGCGTTCTGCTGTGGTCCCGCAGGCGCGGGAGGGCGGGGTCTCCCGCTGCAACCATGGAGAGAGAAGTGCGTATGAAACGATCGGTATTGAGTATGGCGCTGTCCGGACTGCTGGCCACCGCCGCGTTCGGCATGGCCGCGGATGCGAACGCGATGTCGGTGCACGTCAACGGCGACCGCATCTTCCTGAGCGGCGATGTCACCGTGGCCGACATCGTGGCGCTGCCGGCGATGCTGGCCAAGGCGCAGGCCGAGGGCCGGCCATTCCGCGAGGTGGTGCTGCGCACCTCCAACGGCGGCGCGCTGATCAGCGGCGAATGGCTGCAGGCGGTGATCCGTACCGCCGGGCTGAACACCATCGTTTCCGGCCACTGCATCTCCTCCTGCTCGATCATGCAGTCCGGCGGCGTGGAGCGTTACATGGCCGGCGACCTGCCGACCGAGGCCGACTCGGTGCAGATCCATGCCGCCAGCTCCGGCGGCCGCGTGACCTACGGCCCGTCGCCGCGCATGTTCGGCATCTATGCCGGCAACTACGGCGGCGGCATGGACGAGGAACTGCTGTTCAAGGCGCTGTTCCAGGTGACCCAGCCCAACGGCCTGCTGGTCTTCTCCGATCCGGCGCGCACCCGCGGCGACTCGGTCAGTTTCGATCCGGACGGCAGCGGCCGCATGGAAGAAACCTTCCCGGGGCAGGACATCTTCAACAACAACATCATGACCTCGACCGGCTACAACAACCCGGGCGATACCCTGCGGGTGACGGCCGACGTGACCGGCGACATCAATCCCGGCTATCTGCGTACCGGCCGGCTGCTGCAGGCGCTGGTGGACGACGATTTCGCGCGCTGGACCGACGCCGATTACGGCACCACCTACATCAATCTCGCGGTCACCCTCTACAACCTGGCGCAGGACGGACCCAACGGCATCGGCCAGTTCTCGCTGCAGGATTACCTGGCCGATCCGGGCATCCAGGCGATGCTGGCGTCCAAGCTGCGCCTGGGCGACCTGGATGCGTCGGCCCTGGCCGATTCGGCGGGCGTCATCAGCGTCGGCAACGGCGCGGTGTGGCGGACCGCGGCGACCACCGGCGCCGACCTGATGCGGGTGGAGAACGGCGCCATCGCGCTGGAAGGCGGCGCCCTGCGCACCACCGAACTGCGCGTGCAGCGCGCCGGCGCGCTGATCGGCCATGGCGACATCGCCTCGGCGACCATGGATTCGGACGCGCTGCTCGGCATCACCGGCCCGTCGTGGCGCGAGGACGGGTTCAGCCGCGTCGTCGTCAACGGCCTGCTGATGCCGCGCGGCGGCGACCTCACCACCCATGGCTACGTCAATATCCAGCCCGGTTCGCTGGTTGCCTTCGACGTGACCGAAGCCGGCGGCGCGGCGGCCGGCCGCCTGCGCGTGGGCGGCTTCTACGACGGCGGCATGAACGAGGGCGCGCTGGTCGTGGCACCGGGCGCGCAGCTGGCGCTGAACGTGGCCGAGGGCTTCTACGGCGCCGATTACAGCCGCGAACTGATCGACGGGCCGATCTACATGGCCGGCGCCTACCAGGGCTTCCAGCAGGTCGCGCGCCTGGGCGACGCCGGCTACAGCGCCAGCATCGCCGATGGCGAGGTGTTCCGTCCGCGCCACAACTCGCTGCTCAGCTTCAACGTGCACCAGAGCGCCGATGGCCTGTGGCTGAGCGCCAACACCGGTTTCGAGCAGACCGGGCTGTTCGCCAACGCGCAGTCCGGCGACGGCCTGGGCCGCGCACTGGCCGCCGCCGCCAATGGCGGGCGCGCCGGCATGAAACCGCTGCTGGGCGCGCTGCAGTTCGCCGACCGCGACGTGATCCGGCAGCAGGCCGGCGCGCTGCGCGGCGACGCGCACGCCACGCTGCAGCTGGCCGACGCCGCGCTGGTCGGCAGCATCGGCAGCGTGATCCAGCACCACCAGTTCGACCTGCGCAGCAACGGCGGCGACGCCGACGGCCTGGCCGCGCAGGCGGCGCAGGCAGCCTCGGCGCAGCCGGGCATGGGCAATGGCAGCCTGTTCAGCCAGCTGGCCATGCACCTGGTCGAGCCGGCCGCCAATGGCGAAGGCGAGGGCGGCGTGCAGGGAGGGAACAGCCGCCGCGGCGTCGGCATCTGGGGCCGCGGTTTCGGCAGCCAGGGCCGGATCAAGGCGCAGGGCAGCGTTGCCGGGATGAGCCAGAACATCGGCGGCATCGTGGTCGGCGCGGACACCCGCGTGGCCGACGACAAGGTGGCGCTGGGCGTGAGCGTGGCCGCGGCCGACATGTCGGCCAGGGCGCGCGACGGCGTGGATTTCCACGGCGACGTCCGCGCGCTGGACATCGGCGGCTACCTGGACGCGGCCTATGCCAAGGGCTACGTGGCCGCGTCGGTGCGCTACACCGACCTGCGCCACGACACCCGCCGCGGCATCGCCGGCATCGAAGGGCTGGAAGCCCCGCTGCGCGCCAGGTACGACAGCAACGCCGTGTCGGCGCGGCTGGAGCACGGCTTCTCGTTCACCACCGCCGGTGGCGCGGTGGTGCAGCCGCTGCTGCTGGTGGTCGACTACGCCCGCCTGTCCAACGCCCGCTTCGACGAAGGCCAGGGCGCCGGCGCCCTGGCCGGCCGCAGCGGCAGCCTGGAGAGCCTGCGCGTGGGCGCCGGCCTGCAGCTGTTCAAGACCTTCGACGGCCGCAACGGCGAGCGCATCACCCCGCACGCGCGGGTGCTGTGGCAGAAGGAGCTGCGCGACACCCAGGCCCGCTTCACCTCCGCCTTCGCCGCGGCGCCGGACCTGACCTTCGGGGCGGCCAGCCAGACGCTCGGCGAGCAACTGCTGTCGTGGAACCTCGGCGTCAGCAGCCGCGCCAGCGAGCGCCTGTCGGTGATGCTCGACTATGTCGGCGAGCGTCGCGATGGCCAGACCGTGAACGGCGTGATGCTGGGTCTGGGCTACCGCTTCTGATCCATGGAAAACCCCTCCCGGTGGCCGGCGCCGGCCACCGGGAGGCAGCGGAAACGCCGCGGCGCGCGCAGGTGCGACAACATGTCGCATGCTGAACCGGGCTCCAGCTGCGCTGGATCATTGTCAATGCCTTTCTAAAGTGATGGGCGAAAGCCTAGAATTGCCGGGCTGAATCCGGCAGTCCCGTATACGTTTTCCCCGATGGGCAATCCATCGGGTGGTCGTTTCGCGCAAGCGTGCAAGGGAGTGCCGGACCAGGCCCCCCCTCGCAATTGGATCGACCGATGATTCCGTTGAAATCACTTGGACGCAGCCTGCGTCCAGGCCTGCTGCTTGCCTTGTCCGCGCTGTTGGCGGGCTGCGACGCGGCCATCCTCAACCCCAAGGGCCAGATCGGCCACGACGAGAAGACCCTGCTGATCACCGCCACGGTGCTGATGCTGCTGGTCGTCGTTCCCGTGATCGTGATGACCCTGGCGTTCGCGTGGAAGTACCGCGCCTCCAACACCAAGGCCCGCTACGAGCCCAAGTGGTCGCATTCCACCGCCATCGAAGTGGTGGTGTGGTCGATCCCGTGCATGATCGTGCTGGTGCTGGCGGTGCTGACCTGGCGCTCCTCGCACGCGCTGGATCCCTACCGGCCGATCGAGTCCGAGCGCACGCCTGTCGTGGTCGAGGCGATCTCGATGGACTGGAAGTGGCTGTTCGTCTACCCGGAAGAGAACGTGGCCGTGGTCAACGAGCTGACCTTCCCGGTCGACGCGCCGCTGAACCTGAAGATCACCTCCGACACGGTGATGAGCGCGTTCTTCATCCCGCGCCTGGGCAGCATGGTCTATTCGATGGCGGGCATGGAGACCAAGCTGCACCTGATCGCCAACGAGGCCGGCGAATTCGAGGGCATGGCCTCGCATTACAGCGGCGCCGGTTTCAACAAGATGCACTTCACCGCGCACGCGGTGAGCGAGGAGCAGTACCGCGCCTGGCTGGACAAGGTCCGCGCCGGCGACAAGGTGCTGGACAAAGCGGCGTTCGGCGAACTGGGCGCGGAGAAGAACCACGACTGGTACCCGGTGACCTATTACGGGCGCACCGAGGCCGGGCTGTTCGACTGGATCCTGGCCCGCCACATGGGCGAGAACCACCACTTCGGCATGAAGAAGCACGACCACGCGGCCGCGCCGCAGGATGCCGCCGCGCACGAGGGCCATGACGGCCACGACGCCGGCGCCACCCCGCCGGACGCTGCCGGCGACGCCGGACACAACGCTGACGAGCACGCCGCCCACGCCGGGCACGGCGCCTCGGGAGAATGACAATGCTGGGCAAACTGACTATCGAAGCGGTCCCGTACCACGAGCCGATCATCATGATCACGCTCGGCGCGGCCGGACTGATCGGCCTCGCCATCCTGGGCCTGATCACCCGCGCCAGGCTGTGGGGCTACCTGTGGAACGAGTGGTTCACCTCGGTGGACCACAAGAAGATCGGCGCGATGTACCTGATCGTCGCCTTCATCATGATGCTGCGCGGCTTCGCCGACGCGGTCATGATGCGCATGCAGCAGGCGGTCGCCGCCGGCGGCGCCGAGGGCTACCTCCCGCCGCACCACTACGACCAGATCTTCACCGCCCACGGCGTGATCATGATCTTCTTCGTGGCGATGCCGCTGATCACCGGCCTGATGAATCTGGTCGTGCCGCTGCAGATCGGCGCGCGCGACGTGGCCTTCCCGTTCCTCAACTCGCTCAGCTTCTGGCTGTTCGTGTCCGGCGCGGGCCTGGTGATGATCTCGCTGGGCGTGGGTGAATTCGCGCAGACCGGCTGGCTGGCGTTCCCGCCCCTGTCGGGCAAGGAATACAGCCCAGGCGTCGGCGTGGATTACTACATCTGGGGCCTGCAGGTCTCGGGCCTGGGCACCACGCTGAGCGGCATCAACTTCTTCATCACCATCCTCAAGATGCGCACCCCGGGCATGAAGCTGATGCACATGCCGGTGTTCAGCTGGACGGCGCTGGTGACCAACGTGCTGATCATCGCCGCCTTCCCGGTGCTGACCGTCACCCTGGTGCTGCTGACCCTGGACCGCTACCTGGGCATGCACTTCTTCACCAACGACGGCGGCGGCAACGCCATGCTGTACATCAACCTGATCTGGATCTGGGGCCACCCGGAGGTCTACATCCTGGTGCTGCCGGCGTTCGGCGTGTTCTCCGAGGTCATCGCCACCTTCTCGCGCAAGACCCTGTTCGGCTACAAGGGCATGGTGTACGCGACGGCCTGCATCGGCGTGCTGTCCTTCGTCGTGTGGCTGCACCACTTCTTCACCATGGGCTCGGGCGCCAACGTCAATGCCTTCTTCGGCATCACGACGATGATCATCTCGATCCCGACCGGCGTGAAGATCTTCAACTGGCTGTTCACCATGTACCGCGGCCGCGTGCACTTCACCTCGCCGGTGCTGTGGACGATCGGCTTCATGGTCACCTTCGTCATCGGCGGCATGACCGGCGTGATGCTGGCGATCCCGGCCATCGACTTCGTGCTACACAACTCCTTGTTCCTGATCGCGCACTTCCACAACGTCATCATCGGCGGCGTGGTGTTCGGCATGTTCGCCGGCATCACCTACTGGTTCCCGAAGATGTTCGGCTTCAAGCTGGACGAGGCCTGGGGCAAGCGCGCGTTCTGGTGCTGGTTCATCGGCTTCTACGTGGCCTTCATGCCGCTGTACGTGCTGGGCTTCATGGGCGTCACCCGCCGCCTGCAGAGCTACCCAAACGCCGACTACCAGCCGTACTTCGTGGTGGCGATGATCGGTGCCTTCATCATCGGCGCCGGCATCCTGTGCCAGGTCATCCAGATCGTCGTGTCCATCCGCGACCGCAAGAAGAACGTGGACCTGACCGGCGACCCGTGGGATGCGCGCACCCTGGAGTGGGAAACCGCTTCCCCGGTGCAGTTCTACAACTTCGCCACCCTGCCCAAGGGCGAGGAACTGGACGATTTCTGGGAGCGCAAGCAGCGCGGTGAGGCCTGGCCGAAGCCGGCCAGGTACAGCGACATCCACATGCCGCGCAACACCGGCGCCGGCGTGGTGATCGGCGCCTTCAGCCTGGTGTTCGGCTTCGCCATGATCTGGCACATCTGGTGGCTGGCGATCATCGGCCTGGTCGGCATGATCGGCGCCTTCATCTGGCGCACCTTCGACAAGGACGTGGACTACTGGGTGCCGGCCGCCGAAGTGGAACGCATCGAAAACGAACATCGCCGCCACCTGGAAGCGCAGGGGCTGGTGAAAACCGAGGTGAAGGCATGAGCACGACCGCCCACACGCTGGACCATGGCCACGCCGCGCACGCGGCGGACCATGGCCACGACCACGAGCACCACCACGACGCGGGCGAGAACACCGTCTTCGGCTTCTGGGTGTACCTGATGAGCGATCTGCTCATCTTCGCCACGCTGTTCGTCACCTACGTGGTGCTGGCCGGCGGCACCAATGGCGGCCCGGGCGCGAAGGAGCTGTTCGACCTGAAGTTCGTGGCCGGCGAAACCGCGCTGCTGCTGGTGTCCTCGCTGACCTTCGGCCTGGGCATGATCGCCATGCACCAGAAGAAGGTGGGCCTGATGTTCGGCTGGCTGGCCGTCACCTGGCTGCTGGGCGCCGGCTTCATGGTCATGGAAATCTGGGAGTTCAGCCACCTGGTGCACGAGGGCTACGGCCCTGACCGCAGCGCCTTCCTGTCGGCGTTCTTCGCCCTGGTCGGCACCCACGGCCTGCACGTGAGCGCCGGCCTGCTGTGGCTGCTGGTGATGTTCATCCAGCTCAAGCAGAACGGGCTGACCGAGACCAACAAGACCCGCATGGCGTGCCTGAGCCTGTTCTGGCACTTCCTGGACCTGGTCTGGATCGGCGTGTTTTCTGTCGTCTACCTGTCGGGAGCTCTCTGATGTCCGCACATGACAACCATGCCCACGGTGCCGGCGGCGAGAGCCACGGCAGCGTCAAGTCCTACCTGATCGGCTTCGTGCTGGCCGCGATCCTGACCATCATCCCGTTCTGGGTGGTGATGGGCGGCGGCCTGTCCTCGACCTTCGCCACCGCCATGGTGATCCTGGTCGCCGGCGTGCTGCAGCTGCTGGTCCACCTGGTGTTCTTCCTGCACCTGGACCGTTCCTCGGCCGCGCGCTGGAACGTCAATGCCGGCCTGTTCACCGTCGTGGTGATCGGCATCATCGTCGCCGGCACGCTGTGGGTCATGTGGAACATGAACTACCACATGATGCACTGACGTCGTACGACGCCCTGATCGCAAAGACCGCCCTTCGGGGCGGTTTTTTTTTTGCGGCTGCGCTCCTCGGGTGAGCTCGGGACTGGCGGCGGGCGATGCCGGAGGCCAGCCCCGGCGAGGTCCGGCCGGGGGCGTCAGCGGTGTGGTGCGTGCTGCATGCAGGCAAGGCAGTTGCCGCGCCGTGGCACTTCGCCGGGAAGGCCCCGGCGCGGGTGCCCCTTTTACGTGCAGCGACTCCCGCACGATCTCCGGCGGCTGGCGGGCAAGGCCCCGTTGCCGTGTCGAGGGAGCCCGGGCAGGGTGTTGAAGGGCGCGCAGGAGAGGCGCGCCGCCACCGCTCAGCCCGCCTGGCCCAGGAATGTTTCCGGGTCCACCGGCTTGCCGAGGTGGTAGCCCTGCAGCAGGTCGCAGCCGAGCTGGTCGAGGAAATCGCGCTGGGCCTCGGTTTCCACGCCCTCGGCCACCACCTGCAGTTGCAGCGAGCGGCCGAGCGCGACGATCGAGGAAACGATGGCGGCGTCCTCGGTATTGCTTTCCAGGTCGCGCACGAAGGCGCGGTCGATCTTCAGTTCCGAGGCCGGCATGCGCTTGAGGTAGAGCAGGCTGGAATAGCCGGTGCCGAAATCGTCGATGGCGATCTTCACGCCCATCGCGGTCAGCGCATTGAGCAGCTGCAGGCTGTTCTCCACGTTCTTCATCGCCGTGGTCTCGGTGATCTCCAGCGTCAGGTGCGCCGGGTCGAGCGCGTGGCGCTGGAGCGTGTCGCGCACCGTATCCACCAGCGAGGGCGAGGTGAACTGCAGCGGCGACAGGTTCACCGCCATCGTCCAGTCGGGGTGGCCGGCGTCGTGCCAGGCGCGCAGCTGGGCGCAGGCGCGGTCCAGCACCCAGTCGCCGATGGGCAGGATCAGGCCGCTGCGTTCGGCGATGGGGATGAAGGTGTCCGGGCCCAGCAGGCCGAGTTCGGGATGCTGCCAGCGCAGCAGCGCCTCGGCGCCGATCACCGGCTGGCCGCTGGCCGGGAACTTGGGCTGGTAGTGCAGCAGCAGTTCGTCGCGGGCGATCGCGCGGCGCAGGTCCTGCAGCAGGCGCAGGCGGCGGCTGGCGCTGGCCTGCATGGCCGGGGTAAAGAAGGTGTAGCCGTTCCGGCCGCTCTGCTTGGTGTGGTACATCGCCGCGTCGGCGTGCGCCATCAGCTCGCGTTCGCTGGTGGCGTCGTCCGGGTACAGGGCGATGCCGAGGCTGGCGCTGAGCTGCAGTTCGGCCGCGTCGATCAGGAATGGCTCGGCCACCGCCGCGGTGATGCGTTCGGCCACCACCACCGCGTCGTCGGTCGATTCCACCCCCAGCACCACCACGAATTCGTCGCCGCCGAGGCGGGCGAGGGTGTCCTGCGGGCGCAGCAGGTCGCGCACGCGCTCGGCCATGCGCATCAGCAGGCGGTCGCCGAACTGGTGGCCGTAGGCGTCGTTGACCAGCTTGAAGCCGTCCAGGTCGCAGAACATCACCGCCACCGAGGCGTCGTGGCGCTTGGCTTTCTCGATGGCCTGTTCGATGCGGTCCTGCAGCAGCATGCGGTTGGGCAGGCGGGTGAGCGGGTCGTGCAGCGCGGCCTCCACCAGTTCCTGGTTGGCGCGCGCCAGCGAATCGACCAGGCGCCCGGTGCGGCTGTGCAGGCGCTTGTCGAACAGCGACGCGATCAGGGTGATGCCGATGATGCCCAGGGTGGTGACGATCACCAGCACCGCCAGCCAGTGGCTCTGCAGCCCGCCATCGACCACCGCGCCGCAGAAGCTGCCGGCCGGGAAGCGCGCCGCGGCCATGCCGGTGTAGTGCATGCCCACGATCGCCACGCCCATCACCAGCGAGGCGGCCAGGCGCAGCAGCCGGGTATGGCGGCCTTCGCGGCGCAGGCGCAGGGCGATCCACAGCGCCGCGCCCGACGCGCCGATGGCGACGAGGATCGAGGCGGCGAACCAGAGCGGGTCGTAGTCGATGCCCGGCTGCATGCGCATCGCGGCCATGCCCAGGTAGTGCATGGCCGCGATGCCGCTGCCCATCAGCACGGCGCCGGCCAGCAGGCGCAGCAGCGGCAGCCGCGGGCGCGAGACCAGCCACAGGGCATAGGCCGAGGCGCCGACCGAGGCGGCCAGCGAGTACAGGGTGATGGCCAGGTCGTAGCCGACCGGGATCGGCAGGTGGAAGGCCAGCATGGCGATGAAGTGCATCGACCAGATGCCCAGGCCCATCGCCAGGGCGCCGCCGGCCATCCAGCCGTAGACGCCGCGCCCGTGGGCGGTGGCCAGGCGCCCGGCCATGTCCAGGGCCGTGTACGAGGCGAGGATGGCGACCAGCAGGGAAACCGCGACCAGCGTCGGGTCGTAGGTACCGACCATGGGGGAAATCCGATGTTTCGTGGGTGAAAGAGTGCATCAACTAACGGCCGCCGACCCTGCTTCTTTAGTCGCGGGGTCGCATCGGCTGCGACGGCCGGCGGGTATCCTGTGCGCGCATCCACCGAAGGAACCCCGATGGCGAAGAACCGCACCGCCTATGTCTGCAGCGAATGCGGCGCCGAGTACAGCAAATGGCAGGGCCAGTGCACCGAATGCGGCGTCTGGAACGTGCTCGGCGAGGTCGTGCTGGAGAGCGCGGCGGCGGCCAGGGCGCCGGCCGCGCGGCGCAGCGGCTGGGCCGGCAAGGTTGAATCACCGAAAATCACCGCGCTCAAGGACGTGCAGCAGAGCGAGCATGCGCGCGTGTCCACCGGCATCGGCGAGTTCGACCGGGTGCTGGGCGGCGGCCTGGTCGAGGGCGCGGTGGTGCTGGTCGGCGGCGACCCGGGCATCGGCAAGTCGACCCTGCTGCTGCAGGCGCTGGCGAGGATGGCCGGTACGCTGCCGGTGCTCTACGTCACCGGCGAGGAATCGCTGGCGCAAGTGGCCGGACGCGCGGTGCGCCTGGACCTGCCGCTGGACGGGCTGAACGCCCTGGCCGAGACCGGCATCGAGCTGATCCTGCAGCACGCCGCCGCGGCGCGGCCGAAGCTGATCGTCGCCGACTCGGTGCAGACGCTGTGGACCGAGACGCTCACCGCCGCGCCCGGCTCGGTCAGCCAGGTGCGCGAGAGCGCGGCGCGGCTGGTGCGCTTCGCCAAGGAAACCGGCACCGCCGTGTTCCTGGTCGGCCACGTCACCAAGGAGGGCGGCATCGCCGGCCCGCGCGTGCTCGAGCACATGGTCGATGCGGTGCTGTACTTCGAGGGCGAGAGCGGCAGCCGCTTCCGCGTGCTGCGCGCGTTCAAGAACCGCTTCGGCGCGGTCAACGAGCTGGGCGTGTTCGCCATGGGCGAGAAGGGCCTGAAGGAAGTGCCCAACCCCTCGGCGATCTTCCTGTCCGGCGGCAGCACGCGCCAGCCCGGCAGCTGCGTGATGGTCACCCGCGAGGGCACCCGGCCGCTGCTGGTGGAAGTGCAGGCGCTGGTCGATTCCTCGCCGCTGTCCAACCCGCGCCGGGTCGCGGTGGGGCTGGAGCAGAACCGGCTGGCGATGCTGCTGGCGGTGCTGCACCGCCATGGCGGGGTGATGGTCGGCGACCAGGACGTGTTCATCAACGTCGTCGGCGGCATCCGCGTGCAGGAAACCGCCGTCGACCTGCCGGTGCTGCTGGCGGTGCTGTCCTCGCTGCGCGACCAGCCGCTGGCGGAAAAGACGATCGCCTTTGGCGAGGTCGGCCTGTCCGGCGAGATCCGCCCGGTGCCCAACGGCGAGGAGCGCCTGCGCGAGGCGGCCACGCACGGCTTCAAGCGCGCCATCGTGCCCAAGGCCAATGCGCCCAAGGCCGGCTCGGTCAAGGGCATGGAAGTGATCGCGGTCGAGCGGCTGGCCGAAGCGATCGAGGCCGCCTGAACCGTACACTCGCGGTTTGCCGCCGAAGGAACGCAACGATGCGCAGCACATGGACCGGGATCGGAATGCTGGGACTGCTGCTGGCGCCGGCGTCGCATGCCGCGCCCCCCTGCGCGGAGCCGCTGGCGGTGGCGCGCGCGCTCTTCGAAGCGGGGACGGCGGCGCGTTTCCTGGATGCGCCCGACGCCCTGTTGAGCGCCGGGTTCGCCCGGGCGATGGCGGACGAACGCGAATGCGAGGAGCGCGAGCAGGGCATCTGCCGGCTGGACCACGACCCGTGGCTGGACGGCCAGGACGGCGAGATCGACAGCGAAGCCGCCTACCGCTGGCTGGCGCGCTCCGTGGCGGTCGGCACCGTGGAAGTGCGTTATTCGGTATGGGGCGAACCGCGGCGCACGCGGTTGGCGATGCGCCGCCAGGACGACGGCTGCTGGCGGGTCGACGATCTCGTCACCGACCGCGGCCTGTCCCTGCGCGGGATACTGGAGCAGCCGCTTCCCTGAGGAGGGCCTTGCCGGGCCGGAACCGGCCGGTCAGCGCGCGTGGCCGAACACCAGTTCGATCACGAACTGGCTGCCGAAGAAGGCCAGCAACAGCAGCACCATCGCGCTCAGCGTCCAGTGCACGGCCTTCACCCCGCGCCAGCCATGGCGGCGGCGGCCGATCATCAGCGTGCCGAACACCAGCCACGACAGCACGCTGAGCACGGTCTTGTGCACCAGCTTCTGCGCCAGCAGGTCGTCCACGAACAGCACGCCGGTGACCAGGGTCAGGGTCAGCAGGCAGAAGCCGACCGTGATGGTGCGGAACAGCAGCGTTTCCAGGTCGGTCAGCGGCGGCAGGGCGCGCAGCCAGGGGCGGAAATCGCGCCGGCGCAGCGCGCGTTCCTGCAGCCACAGCATGATCGCCAGCAGCGCGGCGATACTCAGCGTGGCGTAGGCCAGCAGCGCCAGCCAGGCGTGGGTGGCCAGCTGCCAGCCCAGCGCGCGGCTCGGTTCGTGGCCGTAGCCGTGGTAGGCCAGCAGCAACAGCGCGGCCATCGGGAACACCAGCACGCCCAGCGCCGCCATGCGCCCGCGCGCGCCCACCAGAGTGGTGAGCAGGGCCATGCCCAGGCCCACCAGCGACAGGGCCGCGAAGAAATGCATGTCCGGCCCGCCGCTGGTGCGCATCGCCACCATCAGGTGGTAGCCGCCGTGCAGCACGACCGCGCCGGCAGCCGGCCACAGCCACCCGCGTGCGCCCGCGGCGCGCTCGGCCGCCAGGCCATGGACGAGCAGCCCGGTGGACAGCAGGTAGAGCGCGACGGCGATGAGAACGATTGTCATCGCCACAGTTTCGCACACGCGCCCGCCGCTGGCGATGCGCGCGGCGCCAGGGCGGCGGCGCGCGCCGGCGGCCGCTATAATTTGGCCTCTTTGCCAACGTTCCCGCAGGTTGCACCGCATGTTCGAGTCCCTGACCCAGCGCCTTTCCGGCACCATCGAGCGCCTGCGCGGCCGCGGCCGCCTGACCGAGGAGAACATCCGCGAGGCGACCCGCGAGGTGCGCATCGCGCTGCTGGAGGCCGACGTCGCGCTGCCGGTGGTGCAGGCGCTGATCGAGAAGATCAAGGTGCGCGCGGTCGGCCAGGAAGTGCTCAAGTCGCTGACCCCGGGCCAGGCGCTGATCAAGGTGGTGCGCGACGAGCTCACCGCGGTGATGGGCTCGCAGGCCACCGACCTGAACCTCAACGTGCCGGCGCCGGCGATCATCCTGATGGCGGGCCTGCAGGGCGCCGGCAAGACCACCACGGTCGGCAAGCTGGCCAAGCACCTGAAGGAAAAGCGCAAGAAGAAGGTGATGGTGGTCTCGGCCGACGTCTACCGCCCGGCCGCGATCGAGCAGCTGAAGACCCTGGCCGAGCAGGTCGGCGTGCTGTTCTTCCCGTCCGCCGCCGAGCAGAAGCCGGTGGACATCGTGCGCGCCGCCATCGACGACGCGCGCAAGTCGTTCGCCGACGTGCTGATCGTCGATACCGCCGGCCGTCTGGCCATCGACGAAGCGATGATGGCCGAGATCAAGGCCCTGCACGCGGCGGTCAACCCGGCCGAAACCCTGTTCGTGGTCGATTCGATGACCGGCCAGGACGCGGCCAACACCGCCAGGGCCTTCGGCGAGGCGCTGCCGCTGACCGGCGTGGTGCTGACCAAGACCGACGGCGACGCCCGCGGCGGCGCCGCGCTGAGCGTGCGCTACGTCACCGGCAAGCCGATCAAGTTCACCGGTACCGGCGAGAAGGTCGACGGCCTGGACGTGTTCCATCCCGAGCGCGTGGCCAGCCGCATCCTGGACATGGGCGACGTGCTGTCGCTGGTGGAGCAGGTCGAGCAGCAGGTCGACAAGGACAAGGCGCAGAAGCTGGCCGAGAAGGTCGCCAAGGGCAAGAAGTTCGACCTCAACGACATGCGCGACCAGCTCGAGCAGATGCAGAACATGGGCGGCATCGGCGGCCTGATGGACAAGCTGCCGGGCCTGGGGCAGATCCCCGAGCACCTCAAGCAGCAGGTGCAGCAGAGCAGGGAAGTGCCGCGCATGATCGCCATCATCAATTCGATGACCAAGAAGGAACGCCGCAACCCGGGCCTGCTCAACGGCTCGCGCCGCGCCCGCATCGCGCGCGGCTCGGGTACCCAGCCGGCCGACGTCAACAAGCTGATGAAGCAGTACATGCAGATGGAAAAGATGATGGGCAAGCTGTCCGGCGGCGGCATGAAGGGCATGATGCGCAACATGAAGGGCATGCTCGGCGCCATGGGCGGCAAGGGCGGTCTGCCGTTCCGCTGAGCCCTTCGAGCGACCGGGGAAACCAAGCCGTGTCCTGGTCGCCGGGCCAGCATGCCGTCCTCCTGGGCCTGGCGCTGGTGCTGGCCCTGCGGCTGGCATCGGGCTGGGCCGTGCTGCCGGCCACGCTGGTGTTGTGGGTCGCGCTGGTGCTGGCCGCAGGGCTGGTCGATGCCCTGTTCCGGCGGCGGCGTACCGGTTCGACCGCGGCGCAGGTGGGGCACGAGTCCTCCATCACCACGAGCGCCACATTGGCGCCCCTGCATGGCCCGGTGCCGCGCGCCACCGCGATGCCGGCGTCGGCTCCGGACGGGCGCGAATGGCGCCGCCATGTCGTCGATCTGGCGCCGTTCCACAACGAGCGCTACCCGCGCGCGGACATCTGCGCCACGCACGAGATGTTCCTGCGCGCAGGCGACGTGCTGCTGCTGCGCTTCCATCCCGATACACCTGCCGAGGGCCGTGCGCCGGCGCGCTGGCCCTGCGACCTGTGCGCGCCGGAACAGGGCGCACGGCGCTGGTTCGACGTGGGCGGCGTGGACGAGACCCGTATTGCCATCGAGCGTACCGGCGTGCATTCGCTGGGCATCGGCCAGGACGCGCCGGATGCGTCCGCGGGCGCCGGCAGCATCGGCGTCTGGCTGGCGGTAGCCGCGCCGGATGCGCTTTCGCTGCCGCTGGAGCCGGCGCATGGTGCGAGCTGCCGCTACGAGCGCGACGCCGATGGCGGCGTGGTGGCGCGGATCGAAGGCGAGCGCCCGCTGCAGACGCATGCGCGCCTGCCGTCGCGCGCGGTCGGCGAGGTGCCCCGCGGCGCGTGCCTGCTGTTCGCCGGCGATGCCGATGCATGGGACGTGGCGGGTACAGGCGATCCTTCCAGCGACTGGCTGGCGCAGTACCGGCACCTGCACCGCTGGTACCTGCAGCTGAGCCGGGGCGACGTGCTGGTGCTGGAGCAGGCGTGGCAGGCCGACGCATTCGACCGCCGCCTGCCGCGCGACGACGGCGCGGTCGGTTTCACCGACGGCGCGCTGCGCCTTTACGGCTTCGTGCGCGGGCCTCACCTGTACGACGGCGGCGTGGTGGACGGCCGCCATGCGTTCACCTGCGGCGCCGACGGCTTCCACTGCCTGGAGCTGGAACTGCACGGCCCGCCGGAGTGGCGCGGCCGCCCGGCCACGGATTTCGTCGACCTGCGGCTGTGGGGCGCTTTCCTGCAGCGTCCGCAGGCCGCGCGCGACTTCGACCTGCGCGACGGCCGGGTCGAGGACTGGTACCGGATGCCGATGCCCGTGCCGCGGGACCTGGCGTGAGCTGCCTGCCGGCATTGGCACCACAGGACCGCTCGGCGATGATGACGGCCCCCGATTGGAGTGCGCCATGACCTCGGACATCCGGCAACGCGCGGACCATTTCTGCCAGCGTTTCGGCATCGCGCTTCCCATCCTGCTGGCGCCGATGGCCGGCGCATGCCCTGTAGCCCTGTCCGCGGCCGTTGCCAATGCCGGCGGCATGGGCGCGATGGGCGCGGTGCTGTCCACGCCGGAGCAGATCGGGCAGTGGATGGACGACTTCCGCCGGCAGTCGGACGGCCCGGCCCAGGTCAACGTCTGGGTGCCCGACCCGGCACCGGCGCGCGACGCCGTGGCCGAAGCGGCGACCCGCGCCTTCCTCGAGCGCTGGGGGCCGGCGGTACCGGCCAGCGCCGGCGATGCCGGACCGGCCGATTTCGACGCGCAGTTCGATGCCCTGGTCGCGGCGCGGCCGGCGGTGGCCTCGACCATCATGGGCGTGTTTTCCGTGGCGCAGGCGCGGCGCCTGAAGGCCGCCGGCATCGCCTGGTTTGCCTGCGCCACCACGCTGGAGGAAGCGCTGCAGGCGCAGGCGGCCGGCGCCGACGCGGTGGTCGCGCAGGGCATGGAGGCCGGCGGCCATCGCGGCGCGTTCGCGGCCGGGCGCGCCGACGCGCAGATGAGCGGCCTGTTCGCCCTGCTGCCGCGCCTGGCCGACCGGCTCGAGGTGCCGGTGATCGCCGCCGGCGGCATCGGCGACGGCCGCGGCGTGGCCGCGGCCATGATGCTGGGCGCCAGTGCGGTGCAGGTGGGCACGGCCTTCCTGGCCACCGACGAATCCACGATCCCCGATGCCTGGAAACAGGCGCTGCCCACGGCGGAGCCGGAACAGACCCGCGCCACCCGCGTTTTCAGCGGCCGTCTGGGCCGCGCGCTGGACACCGCCTACATACGCGCCGCCGAGGCCGCCGATGCGCCGCGCCCGCAGCCGTATCCGGTGCAGCGCGGGCTCACCGCCGCGATGCGCCGGCAGGCGCAGGCCGACAACCGCCTGGACGCGATGCAGGCCTGGGCCGGGCAATCGGCGTGGATGGCGCGGCGCGGCCCCGCCGCCGCCGTGGCGCAGTCGATATGGCAGCAGGCGCAGGCGCTGCTGTGAGCCTGCTGTCCTGCAACGGCGAGCCGGTCGAGGCGGCGCTGGTCGGCGCGGCCCTGGTCAACTACGGGCACTTCACCTCGCTGCAGGTGCGTGGCGGTGCGGTACAGGGCTGGGCCCTGCACCTGCAGCGCCTGCAGCAGGGCACGCGCGAACTGTTCGACGCGGAACTGGACGAGACGCAACTGCTGGGCTGGCTGCGGCAGGCGCTGGAGCGCAGCGGCATGACCGACGCCTCGCTGCGCATCACCGTGTTCTCGCGCGCCTTCGACTTCCGCCAGCCGTTGCGCCCGGTGCCGGTGGACGTACTGGTGGGTGTCGCCGCGCCGGCTTCGGCGCCGGCCAACGCCCGGGCGGTCCTGCCGGTGCGTTACCAGCGCGAACTGCCGCAGCTCAAGCATGTCGGCACCTTCCCGCTGTTCCAGTACCGGCGCCTGGCCCTGCGCCAGGGCTTCGACGACGCCGTGTTCGTCGATGCGGCGGGGCGGGTGAGCGAGGGCAGTACCTGGAACATCGCCTTCCTGGCCGGCAACGAGGTGCTGTGGCCGCAGGCGGAGGCGCTGCGCGGTACCGCCGAACAACTGCTCATCGCCGGGCTGGAGCGTCTGGGGCGGGCGCAGGCGTGGCGGGAAGTTCCGCTGGACGCCCTGCCGGGCGTCTCCGGGGCGGTGGCCTGCAACGCCGCCGGGCTGTGGCCGCTGGCACGCATCGGCGACTGCCGGTTCGCGGACTCGCAGGCACTGCTGGAAGGGCTGCGGCAGGCGCTGGCGCAGGCACCTTGGCGACCGCTCTGATCCGCCCGTTCAGGCAGGATGGGGGGCGGGCTTGGAATGGGGCAGGGCCGCGGCTATAATCGCCGGCTTACCGCGCCATCCTGGCGACTGGGCTACAAAGGAAAAACCACCATGGTCAAGATTCGACTGACCCGCGGCGGCGCCAAGAAGCGTCCGTTCTACCACATCATCGTCACCGACGTCCGCAGCGCCCGCGACGGCCGCAACATCGAGCGCGTCGGCTACTACAACCCGGTCGCCCAGGGCGCCGAGCAGCGCGTGGTGCTGGACATCGCCGCCGTCGACAAGTGGGTCGCCAACGGCGCCCAGCTGACCGACAAGGTTCGCAACCTGTACAAGGAAGCGACCAAGGCCCAGGCCGCAGCGGCCTGATCCTGGCGGGCCGCGCGCAAGCGCGGCCCGACTGCTTTATGAAGAAAGATTCCGAGCGCCGGATCCTGCTGGGCAGGGTGACCGGCGCTTTTGGTGTGCGCGGCGAGCTCAAGCTCGAGTCCTGGACCGAGCCGCGGCTGGCCATCTTCAACTATCAACCGTGGATCCTGCGTAGCCCGTCCGGGCAGGAGTCGCAGATCAGCGGCGTGCGTGGCCGCGAGGCCGCCAAGACGCTGGTGGCGACGTTCCCCGGCGTGGACGACCGCAACGTGGTCGAAGCCATGCGCGGCACCGAGATCTACATCGCGCGCAGCGCGCTGCCGCCGCCGAAGCCGGACGAGTACTACTGGGTCGACCTGGAAGGCCTGGACGTGCAGACCGTGGACGGCGTGAAGCTGGGCCGCGCCTCGCACCTGTTCAATACCGGCGCCAACGACGTGCTGGTGGTGCGCGGCGACCGCGAGCGCATGGTGCCGTTCGTGATGGGCGACTTCGTCAAGTCGGTCGATTTCGACGCCAACCTGATCGTGGTCGACTGGGATCCGGAGTTCTGATCCCGATGCGCATCGACGTCATCACCCTGTTCCCCGAGTTCATCGCGCAGTCCGCCGCGCTGGGCGTGGTGGGCCGCGCGCAGGAGCGCGGCCTGCTCGAGCTGCACGGCTGGAATCCGCGCGACCACGCCGAGGGCAATTACCGCCGCGTGGACGACCGCCCGTTCGGCGGCGGCCCGGGCATGGTGATGCTGATCGAACCGCTGCGCGCGGCGCTTGCCGCCGCGCGCGCCGCCGACCCGACCCCGGCGCCGCTGATCTACCTGAGCCCGCAGGGCCGGCCGCTGACCCAGGCCAGGGTGCGCGAGCTGGCCGCGCTGCCGCGCATGATCCTGCTGTGCGGCCGCTACGAGGGCGTGGACGAGCGTTTCCTCGCCGCCGAGGTGGACGAGGAGATCTCCATCGGCGATTACGTGCTGTCCGGCGGCGAGCTGGGCGCGGCGGTGATCGTCGACGCGGTCACCCGGCTGCAGGAAGGCGCGCTCAACGACGCCGAATCGGCGGTGCAGGACAGTTTCGAAGGCGACGGCCTGCTCGACTGCCCGCACTACAGCCAGCCGGCCAGCCACGCGCTGGGCGAGGTGCCAGAAGTGCTGCGCTCGGGCAACCATGCCGCGATCGCGCGCTGGCGCCGGCAGCAGTCGCTGCTGCGCACGGCCCTGCGCCGCCCCGACCTGCTGGACGAAGCCAGCCTGGACAAGACCGACCGCCGGCTGCTGGACGAGGCCCGCGGGAAACTGCCGTAGGCGCGGGCTTCCCCGGCCAGGGCCCGGCGCAGGCCAGCCCGGACCTGCGGCAGAAGCCGCTGGCGCAGCGCCGGAAGCTCATCTATAATGCGCGGCTTGCTGCTGCCTGACCGGCAGCCGCGGTTCCAACTACAACAAACGTGCAGCGCAATCCGGTGACTGCATGAGACCCCGCTGTCGAATCGACACGCCCACCCCGAATACATCGGTGCAATCATGAGCAAGCTGAACAAATCCATCGTCGCGGACTTCGAATCCGCCCAGATCACCCGCGAACTGCCGAAGTTCAGCCAGGGCGACACCGTCGTCGTCAACGTCAAGGTCAAGGAAGGCAACCGCGAGCGCGTGCAGGCCTACGAAGGCGTCGTGATCGGCACCAAGAACGCCGGCCTGAACTCCTCGTTCACCGTGCGCAAGATCTCGCATGGCTACGGCGTGGAGCGCGTGTTCCAGACCCACAGCGCGCTGATCGACTCGGTCGAAGTCAAGCGCCGCGGCAAGGTCCGCGCCGGCAAGCTGTACTACCTGCGTGGCCTGGAAGGCAAGGCTGCCCGCATCAAGGAAGACCTGGCCGCCGCTGCGCAGGCCAAGGCTGCCCGCCAGGCCGCCAAGTCCGCCGAGTAATCCCGCCGCAGGCTTCGCGCCTGTCGCAGCAACGGCCGCCTTCGGGCGGCCGTTTGCGTTTTGGCTCTTCGCCGCAGCGGGCTGGCGATCAATGCCTGTTCCTGGTGCGTGCCGCCCACGCTGCCATCGCCATTGCTCCCGGAGGAAAGGAGCGGCACATCACGTCGCCCGCCTGCCCCCTGGCAGGGGCTGCCAAACCGCATGGCGAAGCCGCCGGAGGGCGAGGTGCGGGATATGCAGGAGGCAGGCGTCCCGCAGGAGCGATGAGGCGGCCCTCACCCCAACCCCTCTCCCGCGGGGAGAGGGGCTTTGCGTACGGCTCAGGCCGTTGGTTCGGCGACGACCACTTCGATGCCGCGGCGCTGCAGTCCCTCGCGCGTGGCCTCGTCGATGCCGGCATCGGTGATCACGGCGTGGATCTGGTCCAGGTAGGCGATGCGGTGCAGGCTGACGCGGCCGAACTTGGAGGTGTCGGTCAGCACCACGATGCGCCGCGCGCGTTCGACCATGCGGTGATTCAGACGCGCCTCGGCCTCGTCGTGGGTGGTCAGGCCGAACTGCAGGTCCAGGCCGTCCACGCCCAGGAACAGGGTGTCGAAGCTGTACGGGTTGAGGCTGGCCTCGGCCTGGCTGCCCTGCAGCGACAGCGACTGCTTGCGCAGCTGGCCGCCGGTGAGCAGCACGTTCACGCCCGGCGCGTTGGCCAGCTCCCAGGCGATGTTCAGGCCGTTGGTCATCACCGTCACGTCGCGGTGCCCGCGCAGGTGGCGGGCCAGGGTCATCGTGGTCGAGCCGGAGTCGATGATGATGTTGTCGCCGGGCTGCACCAGCTGCGCGGCGCGCGCGCCGATGGACTCCTTCAGCGGCAGGTTCAGCGCGTCCTTCTCGTGGATGTCCTGTTCCTGCGGCGGCGTGCGCACCAAGGTGGCGCCGCCGTGGGTGCGCGTGGCCAGGCCCTGTTCCTCGAAATGGCCCAGGTCGGTGCGGATGGTCACCGCCGACACGCCGTAACGCCCGACCAGTTCGGCGACCTGCACCGAGCCCTGCTCGATCAGCTGCTGCAGGATCTGCTGCCGGCGGGAACGGGTGTTGCGCATGGCCATCTCGTGCTTGCTCCGTGAAAGGTCGAGCTTAGCCGTTCGCAAGGTCCGGATGGGCGGAACTTTCGTTGCGCTTGCGCATGCCGGCGGTATTGGCCGAACAGGCGCGCGCGTATTCGTCCAGGCACAGGCCGATGCGGTGCCGCACCAGCGCGCCGGGCGTGTTCGCCAGCGTGCCTTCGCGCACCGCGCGGAACTGCTCCGGCAGGTACTGGCTGAGCAGCACCAGCGGCGGCGCGTGCGTTTCCAGGTTGGCGAACAGCGTGCGCACCGCGTCCAGCAGCGCCGGCTCGCCCCAGTAGTAGCGGCAGCGGTCGCTGAAGGCGAAGGCGCGCAGCAGGCGCAGCGTGGCTTCGTCGCCGTGGTAGTGCGCCCGCCAGTATTTCGGCTGCGCCAGCATCACCTCTTCCAGCACCTGCGGCAGGCGCGAGCACTGCGCGGCCGGCAGCAGTTCGGCTTCGATCGCGGCCAGCGCGAACAGCGCCTCACGGTAGGCGAAGGTCGCCGCCGGGCCGACCTTGAGGATGGCGAAGTGGTCGCGCACCAGCGCGTGCAGGCCGCTTTCGCGCTGGTAGTCGGTGGAGTGCGCCTCGAACACGATGCGCGGCTGCCGCTCGAGGAAATCGGCCAGCTCGCCGGCGGCGGCCGGGTCGTAGTCGTGCACGCTGCTGTGGTCGAAGTCCACGCCCGGCTGCACCACCATCGCGATCACCCGCTGCCACGCATTGTGCAACTGCGGCGTGTCGAAGGCCTGGCGGTGGATCTCCAGCGTCTGCGCGGCCGCGGCCGGCGTGGTCACCGCCAGCCCGGCCTCCAGCGAGGCTTCGCCGCCGGGCACCGGCACTTCGGTGCCGATCACGTAGACCGGCGGCGGCAGACCGTTCGCGGCGGCGGTGCGCTCGGCGATTTCGGCCAGCTCGGCCGAACGCGCGGCGACGATGGCGTCGGGCAGCGGCACCGGGTCGTCGGCGCAGGACATGCTGCAGTCCAGGTGGATCTTGTGGAAACCGGCGGCGACATAGGCCTCGATCAGCACGCGCGCGTGCGCCATCGCCTCGGCGGCGGGTTGCTTCTGCCAGGCGTTGGGGCCGAGGTGGTCACCGCCGAGCACCAGCCGTCCGCGCGGAAAGCCTTCCTCGTCGGCCAGCGCCTGCACGTAGTCGCGGTACTGCGGCGGGGTCATGCCGGTGTAGCCGCCGAACTGGTCGACCTGGTTGGAGGTGGCTTCGACCAGCAGCACGGTGCCGTGGCGCGCGGCCACGTGCATGGCTGCGCGCAGCACCTGTTCGTTGCTGCAGCAGACGCTGTACAGGCCGACGTTGTGGCCGGCGCGATGCTCGGCGAGCAGGGATTGCAGCGGGGACATGGACGGACTCCCGGTATCAGGAAAAGGCGGGTTGGCAGGCGAGCAGGGCGGCGCCGCGCGCGCCGCCGGCATCGCCGAAGCGGGGCGGCACGATGGGCGGTACCTGCACGCCGGCGAACAGATGCGTGGTGATCGCCGCCGGCAACTGTTCGTACAGCGGCGCATGCTGCGACAGGCCGCCGCCGAGCACGATGACGTGCGGGTCCAGCGCCAGGATCAGCGCCGCGAAGCTGTGGCCGAGCAGGTCGCGGTGGATGTCCAGCGCCTGCCGCGCGCGCGCGTCGCCGGCCTCGGCCAGGGCGATGACGTCGCTGGCGTTGGCGGCGCTGCCGCCCAGGTGGCGTTCGATCATCGCCACGCCGCTGCCGGAGACATAGCGCTCCACGCAGCCGCGCAGGCCGCAGCCGCAGTCCAGCAGCGGCAGGCCGTGGCGCTGCAGCAGGTTGGCCGGCACGCTCCAGTGGCCCCATTCGCCGGCCAGGCCGTTGAAGCCGCCGATCAGCCGGCCCTGCACGCAGTAGCCGCCGCCGGCGCCGGTGCCGAGGATCGCGCCGAACATGCTGGCGTAGCCGTCGGCGGCGCCGCCGTGCGCTTCGGACAAGGCGAAGCACTGCAGGTCGTTGCCGAAATGCAGCGGCCGCTGCAGGCGCGCCTGCAGGTCCTGCGCCACGCACTGGCCGGTGAGGGCCGGCACGTTGGCGCTGAGCTGGCGGCCGCTGCGGCGGTCGCGCACGCCCGGCAGGGCGATGCCGATGGCGTGCGCGGTCTGTCCCAGCGCTGCATCGGCATCGGCGACCAGGGTTTCGACCGCCTGCAGGAAGCCGGCGTAGTCGCCCTGCGGGGTGGCGATGCGCTTGCGCCAGCTCACCTGCAGGGCCGCGTCGCAGGCCACCAGTTCGGTCTTGGTGCCGCCGATGTCGATGCCGTAGCAGGTGGCGGTGGACTCAGCCATGGTGGATGGTGACGCCCTTGACCACGCGGTTGACGGTGCCGTCGGGGAACGGGTTGTCCGGCGTCAGCCCCAGCGCGGTCGAGCGGCGCAGCGCGTAGAGCTGGGCGAACGGCAGCCAGGCCGGCGCCAGCCAGGCGTCGGGCAGGGCCGGCACCGGCAGGGTGAAATCGTCGCCGGCGCCGATGTCCGAATGCGGGCCGAGCGACAACACCTTGCCGGCCACGCCGTCGCCGCGCAGTTCGTCCAGCAGGTCCTGTTCGTAGCGGCGCGCCAGCGGCTGCACGCTGCGCAGCATCACCACCAGGGTGCGCGGGTCGAGCGTGGACTTGGGGCCGTGGCGGAAGCCCAGCGGCGTGTTGGCCATCGCCAGCACGCGGCCGGCGGTGAGTTCCAGCACCTTCAGCGCGGCTTCGCGCGCCAGCGCTTCCAGCGGGCCGCTGGCCAGGTAGATCACCCGGTCGAACGGCTGCGCGGCCAGCGCGGCCACCGGCGCGTCCCAGCGTTGCAGGCCCTGTCGCGCCAGCGCGGCGACCTGGCCGATGCGCGCGCCGCGTTCGCTCCACGGTGCGCGGTCGAATACCGCCAGCGCCGCCAGCAGCATGCAGCTCAGGCTGCTGGTCATAGCGAAGGCGCGGTCGCAGCTGGCCGCCGGCATCAGCAGGGTGCAGGTGTCCTCGCGGCCGGCGCCGCGGCGCGCCAGTTCGCCGTCGGCGTTGCAGGTGATGTCCAGGAAACGCGCGTCGTCCACGTCGGCGCGCACGCGCTCGACCGCGGCCACGCTTTCCGGGCTCGAACCGCTGCGACCGAAGGACACCAGCAGGGTCGGGCGCTCGCGCTGCAGGTACAGCGCCGGGTGGGTCAGCAGGCTGGTGGTGTGCACCGCGCGCACTTCCGCAGGCCACTGCGCGTTGATCGTGTCGGCGACCATCTCGGCGATGAAGCCGGAGCTGCCGGCGCCGGTGAACAGCACCCGCTGCGCCGGATCGGACAGGCGCTGGCCGAGGAAGGCCTGCAGGCGCTCCTGGTCGCGCTCCAGGCCGGCGGCCAGGGTTTCCCACAACGCCGGCTGCTGGGCGATTTCGGCGGCGGTATCGGCTCCGCCCAGGCGCTGCCAGGCGGACGGATCGGTAAGCGGGGTGGCGTCCATTCTTGGTTCCTGTTGGGCCTGCGCACGATCTGCTTTTTCTTTCGAAATGTCAAACATCGAAAGAAAAAAGAAAGAAATCTTTCGTGGTGCCGCATACGGAGGCGCGTCATGGCGAATCGAAAGGTCGGCGGGCGGTTGCTTTCGCAGGGCGTATTCACGCTGCTGGAGCCGATAAGGAAAGTGGTGCTTTGCACAAACTTTCGATTCATCTAAAAATTCTTGTCTTTTGCTTTCATTTTGTTGACATCTTTCGAAATGCTGCCCTAGAGTCGGCGCAACCGCCATCGAATGCCCGCCTGGGCCTGGGGAGCAAGGTGCACAACCGCGTACGTCGTCTGCCACTGCCGGTGGCGCTGCTTTCCGTCCTGCTGCTGCCGGCGCTGCCGCTGCATGCCGAGCCGGTGGGCAACCTGCGCTCGGTCAGCGCTGGCGATGGCCGCGATGGCGTGCGCGGCTGGGACCTGCTCACCGACACCGGCGCGCGCATCCGCATCGAGCTGCCGGCCACCGACATCGTGCGCGTGCAGGCCGGCCGCAAGGGCAAGTTGACTGACGCTGGCGACAAGGCCGCGCCCATCGTGCTGCCGCAGCCGCGGACCGACGTGCAGGCGCAGCTGGAAGAAGACGCGCAGGAAATCCGCGTGCGCACCGACGCGCTGGTGCTGCACGTGCAGCGCCAGCCGCTGCGCCTGCGCCTGGAACGCATGGAAGGTGGCCAGCCCACCGCGCTGTGGCAGGAACTGCAGCCGCTGGACCTGGACGCCGCGCAGAGCGTTCAGGTGCTGTCCTCGCAGGCCGACGAGGCGTTCTTCGGCGGCGGCCAGCAGAACGGCCGCTACCAGTTCAAGGGCCGCGAACTGGAAATTTCCTATTCCGGCGGCTGGGAGGAGGGCGACCGCCCGAGCCCGGCGCCGATGCTGCTCAGCTCGCGCGGCTGGGGCATGCTGCGCAATACGTGGAGCGACGGCAGCTACGACCTGCGCCAGCCCGACCAGGCCACGCTGCTGCACCGCGAGGACCGCTTCGACGCCTACTACTTCGTCGGCGCCGACCTGCCGAAGCTGATCGAACGCTACACGCAGCTGACCGGCCGCCCGAACATGGTCGCGCGCTGGGCGCTGTCCTACGGCGATGCCGATTGCTACAACGACGGCGACAACGTCAAGAAGCCCGGCAGCGTGCCCGAAGGCTGGAGCGACGGCCCCACCGGCACCACGCCGGACGTGATCGACAGCGTCGCCCGCCAGTACCGCGAACACGACATGCCCGGCGGCTGGATCCTGCCCAACGACGGCTACGGCTGCGGCTACAAACAGCTGCCCGAGACCGTGCAGGGCTTGGCGAAGTACGGCTTCAGGACCGGCCTGTGGACCGAGAACGGCGTGGACAAGATCGCCTGGGAAGTGGGCAAGGCCGGCAGCCGCGTGCAGAAACTGGACGTGGCCTGGACCGGCAAGGGCTACCAGTTCGCGATGGACGCCAACCGCCAGGCGTTCAACGGCATCCTCGACAACTCCGATTCGCGCCCGTTCCTGTGGACGGTGATGGGCTGGGCCGGCATCCAGCGCTATGCGGTGGCCTGGACCGGCGACCAGAGCAGCAGCTGGGACTACATCCGCTGGCATGTGCCGACCTTGGTCGGTTCGGGCCTGTCCGGCATGGCCTACGCCAGCGGCGACGTCGATGCGATCTTCGGCGGCAGTGCCGAGACCTTCACCCGCGACCTGCAGTGGAAGGCGTTCACGCCGGTGCTGATGGGCATGAGCGGCTGGTCGTCGAGCGCGCGCAAGCACCCGTGGTGGTTCGACGAACCCTACCGCGGCATCAACCGCGACTACCTCAAGCTGAAAATGCGCCTGACCCCGTACATGTACGGGCTGGTGCACGAAGCGGCGCAGACCGGCGCGCCGCCGGTGCGCGGGCTGATGTGGGACAACCCGCGCGACCCGCACGCGCGCGACGAGGCCTACAAATACCAGTTCCTGCTCGGCCGCGACCTGCTGGTGGCGCCGGTGTACCGCAGCCAGGCCGCCAGCCGCGGCTGGCGCCGCGACATCCACCTGCCGGCCGGCGGCTGGATCGACTACTGGGACGGCCGCCGCGTGCAGGCCGGCGCCGAGGGCCGCCAGCTCGACCGCCAGGTGGACCTGGCGACGCTGCCGGTGTTCGTGCGCGCCGGCGCGATCCTGCCGATGTACCCGGCCATGCTGTTCGACGGCGAGAAGCCGCTGGATGAGGTGACGTTCGACCTGTATCCGCAGGGCGATTCGCAGTACACGCTGTACGAAGACGATGGCAACACGCGCCGCTACCAGCAGGGCGAATCGAGCACGCAGCAGATCCGCGTGCAGGCGCCGGCGCAGGGCAGCGGCCCGGTGCAGGTGCAGATCGATGCGGTGCAGGGCGAGTACCGCGGACAGCTGGCGCAGCGCCGCTACGGCCTGCGCGTGCTCAACCGGCAGGCGCCGGCGGCGGTGCGGCTGGACGGCCGCGCGCTGCCCGCGCTCGCCGGTGCCGCCGCTTTCGACACGGCCGGCGAAGGCTGGTACTTCGACGCCGGCGAGCGCCGCGGCACCCTGCACGTGCGCACCGCGATGGTGGACATCCGCCAGCCGCTGCAGCTGCAGCTGGATTTCCCGGCCGCCGCCGCCGTGGCCGACGACGTGTTCCCGGCCGCGCCGGAGCAGGGCCGCGCGCTGCCGCCGGACAGCCTGCTGGTGGTCAACCGCCCGGCCGAGGAAAAGGGCTACCCGCTGGAAAACGCCTTCGACGACGACCCGGCCACCTGGTTCCGCACCGTGCGCAACCAGGCCATCCGCAGCGGCGCCCACGAGTGGGTGATCGGCTTCGGCGAGCGGCGCATGATCGACGGCGTCGAACTGGCCCCGCGCAACGACCAGCACTGGAAGCACGGCCAGGTGCGCGACTACGAGATCTACATGGCCGACAGCAACGGTGAATGGGGCGAGCCCGTCGTGCGCGGCCGCCTGTCGTTGAAGGAAGGCCTGCAGCGCATCGATTTCCCGGCCCATGCCGGCCGCCTGCTGCGCTTCCGCGTGCTTGGCGTGCAGAACCCGGACGGCGACGGCGCCTCGGGCAACGACCCGATGGTCAGCGCCGCGCAGGGCAATGCCGCGCGCGCCATCGATGCGTTGCAGCCGCGCGACGTCGGCCCGATCGCGCTGTCCACCTTCCGCATCCTCGAACAACAGCTACCGGAGCGGCCGGCACGGCAGCAGTACCTCTCCCAGCTGCCGCTGCCGGCCGCGCTGGCCGGGCAGGTGCAGGCCGACCGCTCCTTCCGCGGCGACGCCGCCATGCGCATGAACGGCCTGCAGTTCCGCCGCGGCCTGGGCGTGGGCGCCGACAGCCGCGTCGATATCGCGCTCAAGGGCCGCTGGCACCTGCTGCGCGCCGACCTCGGCATCGACGATGCCTGCCGCGCCGCCGGCGGCCTGCAGTTCCAGGTCTGGGGCGACGGCCGCCTGCTCTACGACAGCGGCCTGGTGAAGGCGCCCGGCGTGGTCAAGCCGGAGCTGGACATCCGCGGCCTGTCCTCGCTGAGCCTGCGCACGCTGGGTGCGCAGGGCAGCCAACCCGCCCAGGTCTGCGGCAACTGGGCCAATGCCGTGCTGATCGGCGAGGAGGGCGATTCCGCCGAACTCGTCGCCCCATGACCCCCGCGTAACACCGCTGCTCCCCCACCACACCGACCACGGCCGCCGCGGCCGTGGAACGGGATCGCCATGCCCGCCATCCGCTGTTCCGTGCGTCACCGCCAGGAGAGAACCCCGATGTTGCCAGCCCGCCGCAATCCCAACCGCTGCCTGATCACGCCGCTGTCGCTGGCCGTGGCCAGCGCCCTGATCGCCATCGCCGCGCCCGCGCTCGCGCAGGACGCGGCCACGGACAAAGACAAGGAAAAGACCACCGAGCTGGCCCGCGTCGAGGTCACCGGTTCCAACATCCGCCGCACCGACGTGGAAACCGCCTCGCCGGTGCAGGTCATCAGCAAGCAGGACATCCAGAACATGGGCGCCCGCACCCTGCTGCAGGTGCTGGACAACCTGCCGGCCGCGCGCCCGGCGCAGGTGGATTCCAAATCGCTGTTCACCGGTTCCGATGGCGCCTCGCAGGCCAACCTGCGCGGCCTCGGCGCGCAGGGCACGCTGGTGCTGCTCAACGGCCGCCGCCTGTCGTACTACGGCGCGCCGGCGGGCTTCCAGACCCAGTTCGTCAACATCGACGCCATTCCCGCCGCCGCCATCGAGCGCATGGAAGTGCTGACCGACGGCGCCTCGGCCGTGTACGGCACCGACGCGGTGGCCGGCGTCATCAACGTCATCACCAAGCGCGACTACCAAGGGCTGGAAGTCAGCGGCACCTGGGATACCGCGCCGCGCTTCGATTCCTTCGGCGAGAAGCAGGCCAGCATCACCGGCGGCTTCGGCGACCTGTCCACCGACCGCTACAACGTCTACGCCAGCGTCAACCTGTACGAGCGCAACGGCATCCCGGACAGCGAGTGGTACGACAAGAACCCGGCGCAGTTCTACGTCAACAATCCGGACTACATCAAGAACCTGCGCCTTGATACCGGCAGCGCACCGGGCGTGTTCAACCCCGGCTATTACTTCGCCTTCGACCCGGTGACCAAGGCGCGCGTGGACGAAGCCGCGCCGGGCTGCAACAACGTGCTGCAGGTGGCCAGCGGCACCCGCTGCATCTGGCAGACGTGGATGAACCGCCAGATCAACGGCGGCGCCGATTCCCGGCGCGTGACCGCCTACGTCAACGGCCATTTCCAGATGAACGACGCCACCGAGGCGTTCGCCGAACTGACCTACACCGACATCGACCTGCGCGCCAACGGCGGCACGCCGCGCGCCTACGGCACCACCACCGGCAACCCGCAGAGCTGGTTCTCGCGCAATACCGGCAACACGGTCAACCAGTTCCTGTACCCGTTCCTGGGCCCGAACAACGAGTACAACCATGCCAGCCCCGAGATGAAGGCGCTGATGGGCGGCGTGGTCGGGCTGAGCTACCTGCTCCAGGACGTGGGCGGCAACCACTTCGGCCAGCGCAACACCGACAAGAGCTACCGCGCGGTGGCCGGCCTGCGCGGCAGCTTCGGCGACAGCGGCTGGAACTGGGAGACGGCCTTCGCCACCGCCGGCTCGCATTCGGTCACCTACCAGACCACCAACGTCAACCTGCGCGGCTTCGAGAAGGCCTTCGGCCCGTACACCATCGATCCGGGCACCGGCCGCGTCATCATCTCCGACCACCCGGCATACAAGTTCGGCGAGATCAGCGAGGCCAACGCCGCGCTGATCCGCGAGGCGTTCCCGACCTTCGACATCCAGTCCTGGACCCGCCTGCACACCCTGGACGGCAAGATCGAAGGCCCGCTGTTCAACCTGCCGGCCGGCGAGGTGCGCGCGGCGTTCGGCTTCAACGCCACCCGCGAGACGTTCTACACCCCGGGCAACCAGGACGCCGCCGACGGCCTGATCACCCAGCAGGGCGGCTCGTGGTTCGACGGCAAGCGCAACACCTACGCGCTGTTCTCCGAAGCCGTGGCGCCGATCACCGACAAGCTGGAACTGGACCTGGCGCTGCGCGTGGACAAGTACCCCAACTTCAGCGCCAACCTCGCGCCGAAGATCGGCCTGAAGTACCAGGCGCTGCCGCAGCTGATGCTGCGCGGCACCTATTCGGAAGGGTTCCGCGCGCCGAGCCTGGCCGAGTCCGGCACCGGCGGCGTGTACGCGCAGATCGGCGGCTACCGCGACGAGACCCGCTGCGCCGAGACCAACGCCATCGCCGGCCTGCTGCGCCAGTCCAGCCGCACCGTCGACAAGGACCTGGGCAACAGCCTGTGGAACAGCGACTGCAGCCGCAACGTGGCGCGCATGACCCAGCCCAACCCGGACCTGAAGCCGGAGAAGGCCAAGATCGCCACGCTGGGCTTCGTGCTCGAGCCCACCGACTGGCTGTCGGTGTCGGCCGACTACTGGTTCGTGTACCGCCGCAACGAGATCGTCGCGCCGGACTACAGCAAGCCGGAAGAGATCAGCTCGATGACGCGCTTCCCGATCACCGAGACCGACCTGGCCAACCTGGCCGCGCTGGCCAGCATGTGCGCCGACCCGGCCAGCGGCGTGACCTGTCCGGGCGTCCTGCCCGGCTACAGCACCGGCAACGTGGCCAGCGTCATCGGCCAGTACAAGAACCGCGGCCGCACCCTGATCGACGGCCTGGACGTGGACGCCCGCGGCCGCTTCGACCTGGGCGAGTGGGGCCGCCTGAACATCGGCGTGGCCGCGACCATCGCCAACCGCAACATGTACAACTCCGACGACGCCGACGGCTGGTACTACGGCAACTTCGTCGGCTACTACAACAACCCGCGCCTGCGCGCCACGTTCAACACCAACTGGACCTACGGCAACTGGGACACCGGCTTCTACATCAACTACGTCGGCGGCACCAAGTGGGCGTGGGACCGCATCGACGCCGAGGACAACAACGCCGAGACCTGCACCGGCAGCTACCTGGATGTCTCGCCAGGCCAGTGCTCGGGCGCGCCGGCCTGGTGGACGGCCAACCTGAGCGTGAACTGGCGGCCGATCGAGAAGCTGAGCGTGGGCGTGACGGTGAAGAACCTGTTCAACCGCCTGCCGTTCTACGACCCGAACGACTGGATGAACTTCCCCGGTTACACCAACAACTTCGGCCGCATCTACAGCGTGACCGCCACTTACAGGTTCTGATGCAGGCCGTTGCGTCCTCCCCCGCATGCATGGCATGAAGGGGAGGGCGCCGCTTCGCCCGCCCGGCGCACCCTCCAGGCCGCACCGGGCGCGATTCCAAGTGAAAGAGGACATGCAATGAAACGCAGGGAATTCATCCTGGCCGGCGCGGCGCTGGCCGCCACCAGCCTGTTGCCGGATACGCCGGCCTGGGCGCGCGGGCGCAAGGTGCGGCTGGGCATGATCGGCACCGGCATGCGCGGCCAGGTCCTGCTCAAGGAACTGCTGCGCCGCGACGACGTGGAGGTGGTGGCGCTGTGCGACATCGAGCCGATCATGCTTGGCCGCGCCACCGCCATGGTCGCCAAGGCCGGCAAGCCGGCGCCGAAGACCTATGGCGCCGACGGCGACGGCAACGCCTGGAAGCGCCTGCTCGAACAGCGCGGCCTGGACGGCGTGGTCATCGCCACGCCGTGGGAGCTGCACGCGCCGATGGCGATCGCCGCGATGCAGGCCAAGGTCGCGGTCGGCTGCGAAGTCGTGGCCGGCATCACCCTGCAGGACCACTGGGACGTGCTCAACACCCAGCTGCAGACCGGCACGCCGTACATGCTGCTGGAAAACGTGTGCTACCGCCGCGACGTGATGGCGGCGCTGCAGATGGTGCGCGAGGGCCTGTTCGGCGAACTGGTGCACCTGCAGGCCGGCTACCAGCACGACCTGCGCGGGGTGAAGTTCAACGATGGCGATCCCGACCACCCCTACGGCAGCGGCGTCGAGTTCGGGCCCAAAGGCTGGTCCGAGGCGCGCTGGCGTACCGAACACTCGGTCAGGCGCAACGGCGAGCTGTACCCCAGCCACGGCATCGGCCCGTGCGCGATGTACACCGGCATCAACCGCGGCAACCGCTTCACCCACATCAACGCCTTCGCCAGCAAGGCGCGCGGCCTGCACGAATACACCGTGGAGAAAAGCGGCGGCACCACGCATCCGAGTACGAAGGTGCAGTTCAAGCTGGGCGACATCGTCACCACCACGCTGGCCTGCGCCAACGGCGAGACCATCCTGCTGCAGCACGACACCTCGCTGCCGCGCCCGTACTCGCTGGGCTTCCGCGTGCAGGGCACCAAGGGGCTGTGGATGGACCTCAACCACGGCATCCACATCGAGGGCCGCAGCCCGCCGCACCAGTGGGAGGACTTCAAGGCCTACCAGGACCAGTACGAGCATCCGCTGTGGAAGCAGCACGCCGACACCGCCGCCGGCGCCGGCCATGGCGGCATGGACTGGTTCGTGATCCACGCCTTCGTCGAGGCGCTGAAGGCGCGGGCGCCGATGCCGATCGACATCTTCGACGCGGTGACCTGGAGCGCGATCACGCCGCTGTCCGAGCAGTCCATCGCCAACGGCTTCCAGACCCTGGAGTTCCCGGACTTCACCGGCGGCCTGTGGCAACAGCGCAAGCCGATCTTCGCGTTCGACGGCAGCTACTAAGCGCGCGCCCTTCCACCCGTAGGAGCGACTTCAGTCGCGACGGGCTTTCCCGGCGAAGGCCCCATTCGCGGCTGAAGCCGCTCCTACGGTGCGTGAGCACTCTTTTCAGGCCTCGCCGTCCGCGTCGGCCGCAGGCGAGTGGGCATACCGCCCTTCCGCCACATCCCGTAGGAGCGACTTCAGTCGCGACAGGCTTTCCCGACGAAGGCCCCATTCGCGGCTGAAGCCGCTCCTACGGTGGGTAGCGATCTTTTCAAGCCTCGGCGTTTGCGCCGGCTGCTGGCGATGGCGGGCATGTCGGCACTTCCGCCACATTCCCGTAGGAGCGACTTCAGTCGCGACAGGCTTTCCTGATGAAGGCCCCGTTCGCGGCTGAAGCCGCTCCTACGGTGGGCAGGGCAGGTCTTTCAGGCTTCTGCGTCCGCGTCGGCCACCGGCGAGGGTGGGCATGCCGGCACTTCCGCCGGCGTCGCCAGTTCGGCGGCATGCGACGGCGCGGCCATCATCGTCGCCTTGCGCCAGCCGCCCCAGCGGTAATAGGCCAGCGACAGCAGCATCGACACCAGCGAGCTGACGGGGAAGCTCCACCAGATCGCGTCGGCGCCCCAGTACGGTTGCAGCAGTTCGGCGAAGGGCACGCGCACACCCCACAGCGAGGCGGCCAGGATCAGCAGCGGCGCGATCACCGCGCCGGTGGAGCGCACCACGCCGGAGATCACGAAGCTCACGCCGAAGAACAGGAACGACCACACCGCGATGTGGTTCAGGTGCCGCGCCACCGCCAGCGCCTGGCTGCCATCGGGCAGGAACAGCGCCAGCGAGTGCCGGTCCAGCAGGATCAGCGGCAGGATCAGCACGCCGGTGAGCAGGAAGTTGAACAGCACGCCCTTGCGCGCGGTGCCGCGCACCCGGTCCCAGCGCCGCGCGCCGACGTTCTGCGCGGCCATCGACGAACACGCCGCGCCGATCGCCATCGCCGGCATCTGCACGTAGGTCCACAGCTGCAGCGAGGCGCCATAGGCCGCGGCGGTATCGGTGCCGTAGTCATTGACCATGGTCATCAGCATGATCATCGACAGCGAGATCAGCACCATCTGCAGGCCCATCGGCACGCCCTTGACCACCAGCGCGCGGAGGATGGCCAGGTCGATGCGGAACAGCGCCATGTCCTTGCGGCCCAGCCACAGCACGTGGCCGCGGTGGCGCATGTAGGCCAGCAGGCCGAGCAGGGACAGCGACTGCGCCAGCAGCGTGGCCCAGGCCGCGCCGGCGATGCCCAGCTGCGGGAACGGGCCGACGCCGAAGATCAGCAGCGGGTTGAGCACGATGTCCAGCGCCACCGACACCAGCAGGAAGCGGAACGGCGTGCGCGAATCTCCGGCGCCACGCAGCGCCGCGCTGAGGAAGGCGAAGGCGTACAGCGTCGGCGTGGCCAGGAAGATGATGCGCAGGTAGGCCTCGGCCAGCGGCAGCGAGACGGCCGGCGTGCCCATCGCCGCCAGCAGCGGGTGCGCCATGAACCAGCCGGCGATGGCGATCAGCACCGAGATGCCGATGAAGAAGGTGGCGCTGGTGCCCATCACCCGCCGCGCCTGGGCCACGTCGCGCGCGCCCATCGCCTGGCCGATCAGGATGGTGGCGGCCATGCCGATGCCGAACACCGAACCGATCAGGAAGAACATGATGTTGTTGGCGTTGGCCGTGGCGGTCAGCGCCGCCTCGCCGAGGAACTTGCCGACCCAGATCGCGTTGACCGAGCCGTTGAGCGACTGGGCGATGTTGCCGGCCAGGATGGGCAGGGCGAACAGCAGCAGGTTGCGCCCGATCGGGCCTTCGGTCAGCGAGCGGGTCGGGTGGGCGGCGGCGGTCATGGGCGCGGGTCGGTGGCTGAATGCGGACACTAGCATCGCCGGTGTGACGATGCCCGCAGGTGTCGCTACGATGGCGCCTGCGGGTTTCCAGAGGAGGAACGGGAATGCTGAAACAGCTGTGTGGCGCGATGGCGGTGCTGGCCTTGTCGGCCTGCGCCAACTCCGAACGCCTGATGGACGCCAGCGTGCGCCCGTCCGACCATGCCGACTGCCTGGTCGGCAACGCGCGTGCCGATGCGCAGGACAAAAACGCCATGCCGTCGATGCGCAGCCGCCGCTGCAATCCCGACGACAGCCTGAACTGGACCATCGGCCAATCACGCAAGGAGGCGATGGAAGTGGATTTCACCAAAAAGCATGACTGAAACGCACAATGCGCCGGCCGCCGCCGTCCGTCTGGACGTCTGGCTGTGGGCGGCGCGCTTCTTCAAGACCCGCAGCCTGGCCAAGCACGCGGTCGAGACCGGCAAGGTCGAGATCGACGGGCAGCGCCCCAAGTCCTCGCGCTCGGTCCGCGTCGGCGATGCGTTGCGCGTGCAGCGCGGCGAGGAGACGTTCGAGATCGGCGTGCGCGGCCTCAGCGACACGCGCGGACCGGCGCCGGTGGCGCAGGCCCTGTACGAGGAAACCGAGGCCTCGCGCAGGGCGCGCGAGGAGCAGCGCCTGCAGCGCGCCGCCGCCCGCGACGGCTACCTGCCGCCCGAGCACAAGCCGGACAAACGCGCGCGCCGCCTGATCCGCGCGCTGGGCGACATCGACGCGCTATAGGAGCGCATTTGTAGGAGCGCACTTCAGTGCGCGATAGGGCTTTATCGATAGAGCCCATCGCGCACTGAAGTGCGCTCCTACAAGTGCGCTCCTGCAACGCATGCCGCCAACAAAAACGCCACCATGAGGTGGCGTTTCCGTCATGCGGGCGCGGCGGCTCAGCGCTTGCCGCTGCCCAGCAGGCCGCTGCCAAGCCGGATCAGGTCGGATACGCCGAACTGGCCATCGCCGTCCTGGTCGAGCAGGCTGCCGAGCAGGCCGCCGCCGACGCCGCCCTGCTGCACCACGCGCTGCTTTTCCTGGCCGAGCATCTGGCTCAGGCTGCCGGCATCGGCCTGGCCGCTGCTGGACATGCGCTGGGCCACGTAGGCCATCACGATCGGGGCGAGGATCTTCAGCAGTTGCCCGGCGCGGTCGCTGCTCAGGCCGGTGGCCTGCGCCAGCCCGGCCTCGGCCCGGCCCTGGCTGCCGCCGAAGATGTGGCCGAGGATGCCGGCGCCGTTGGCCGCCGGGCTGCTGCCGCCGCCCAGCACCGAACCGAGCACGCTGCCGATGTCCAGGCCGCTGTGGTTGTTCTGCAGCGCGCCGAGCAGGGCTTCGGCGCCCTGCGGTCTGGCGGCGTTGTTGCCCAGCGCGCCCATCAGCAGCGGCAGCGCGGCGCCGATGGCGCCCGAGGCCTGCTGGCTGTCGAGGCCCAGCTGCTGGGAGACCTGCTGCAGTGGTGCGCCCTGCAGCTGGGAAAGAAGGTCGTCGGTGAGGCTCATCGGGGCGTGGTCCTTGCGGTGGGTGAACATGGGCATGGTAGCGCCGCGGGCGCCGGGCAGGTGCGGCCGTTTTCTTCTCTTTTTCGCAGGCAACCCGGAAGGATCGCCGGGCTGCCCGGCGAAGCCGCCCGGACTGCAGGGCACGGGCAGGTGCGGAACAGGTGTGTTCCGCAGCGGTGGACGAAGGAGAAGCCGCAGGAACAACCACGGCTCGGCCTGTGGACGCGCCGGGTGGGGAGAAAAGCCGCCGTTGACTGTTTCCCCACTGTCGCGACCACGGGATTCCTGCGCTGCCCCCGCACCAGCCCGATTCATGCCAAGGGATGGATGCCGCACCGTACGCGTGCTGGTGGCACGCAGCCGCGTGGTCTGGCCCAACCCCTCTCCCGGCGGGAGAGGGGCTGCATCTGTCAGAGCGCGATATCCTCGGCGCCCGGCGTGGCCCGGGGGAACTCCGCCTCCGGCGTCGCCGGAGCGAACGGATCGGCCGGCGGCATCGCCGCCCGCTTCTTCAACGCTGCCGCCACGCCCGCGCCGTAGGCCGGGTCGGCCTTGCTGCAGTTGTCCACGTGGCGCTGCTTGATGAAGTCCGGCGCATCGCCCATCGCCCGCGCGGTGTTGTCGAACAGGCGCTGCTTCTGCGCGTCGTCGTAGCTGCGGAACAGCGCGCCGGGCTGGCTGAAATAGTCGGCGTCGTCCTCGCGGAAATTCCAGAAGTCGGCGTCGCCGCGGATCTTCAGCGCCGGCTCGCGGTACTGCGGCTGCTCCTGCCACTGGCCGTAGCTGTTGGGCTCGTAGTGCGGCAGGCCGCCGTAGTTGCCGTCCACGCGCATGGCGCCGTCGCGGTGGTTGCTGTGCACCGGGCAGCGCGCCGCGTTCACCGGGATCTGGTGGTGGTTGACGCCCAGCCGGTAACGCTGCGCATCGCTGTAGGCGAACAGGCGCGCCTGCAGCATCTTGTCCGGCGACGGGCCGATGCCCGGCACCAGGTTGCTCGGCGCGAACGCCGACTGCTCCACGTCCTGGTACCAGTTGTCCGGGTTGCGGTTGAGCTCGAACTCGCCCACTTCGATCAGCGGGTAGTCGCTCTTGGGCCACACCTTGGTCAGGTCGAACGGATGGAAGCGATAGGTCTCCGCGTCCAGCTCCGGCATGATCTGCACGAACAGCTTCCACTTCGGGAAATCGCCGCGCTCGATCGCCTGGAACAGGTCGCGGCCATGGCTCTCGCGGTCCTTGCCGGCCAGCACCTCGGCCTGCGCGTCGGTCAGCGCCTCGATGCCCTGCTGGCTGTGGAAGTGGAACTTCACCCAGAAGCGCTCGCCGTCGTTGTTGGTGAAGCTGTAGGTGTGCGAGCCGAAGCCGTGCATGTGGCGGAACGTACGCGGGATGCCGCGGTCGCTCATCACCACGGTCACCTGCATCAGCGCTTCCGGCAGCAGGGTCCAGAAATCCCAGTTGTTGCGCGCGCTGCGCAGGTTGGTGTGCGGGTCGCGCTTGACCGCCTTGTTGAGGTCGCCGAACTTGCGCGGGTCGCGCAGGAAGAACACCGGCGTGTTGTTGCCGACCAGGTCCCAGTTGCCTTCCTCGGTGTAGAACTTCAGCGCGAAGCCGCGGATGTCGCGCTCGGCGTCGGCCGCGCCGCGCTCGCCGGCCACGGTGGTGAAGCGGGCGAACATCTCGGTCTTCTTGCCCACCGCCGAGAAGATCTTGGCGCGGGTGTAGCGGGTGATGTCGTGGGTGACGGTGAAGGTGCCGAACGCGCCGGAGCCCTTGGCGTGCATGCGCCGCTCGGGGATGACCTCGCGGTTGAGGTTGGCCAGCTTCTCCAGCAGCCACACGTCTTCCATCAGCAGCGGGCCGCGCGGGCCGGCGGTCCGGCTGTTCTGGTTGTCCACCACCGGCGCGCCGAAGGCGGTGGTCATCGGCGTCACCGGCGCGTCGCCGTGCTTCCGCGCGGGCGTGGTGCTGGTATCGCGCTGCGACTGCGCGGCCTGCGCCGGCGTGGGCGCGGCATGGTACGGGCAGGTGGGTTTGCTGTCGTTGCTGCTCATGGCGGGCTCCTGGCTGGCGTGGGAAACATCCTGCGACGACGATAGCTACGGCTTCATGAAATGGAAAATCGAATGATCTGCTGGGATTGATAGGGGCTATCTATTGTTTGTCCGGGCCGATGATCGGAAAGGCCGCCGCGTCCGCGCGGGGCCGGACCGATGCTCAGTCGCGGTCTGGCGCGCCCAGCGGGAACAGTTCGCGGTATGGGCGCGCTTCCTCGACCGCGCGCGCGAACGAGGGCCGTGCCAGCAGGCGCGCGCGGTAGCCGCGCAGCACGGGCATCGTGTCGGGGATGCGGTGGGTCCAGTCGGCGTAGAACAGCGCCGGCGCGGCGGCGCAGTCGGCCAGGGTGAACGCCTCGCCCGTCGCCCATTGCCTGCCGGCCAGCTGCTGCTCGAGCCAGCCGTAGGCCAGTTCCAGCCGTTCCACCGCGTCTGCCCGCGCCTCGGCGGCCTTGCCGCCATCGCCGCTCAGCGCGCCGCCGACCGCGTGCTGCACCGGGCTCATCACGTGCAGGTCGAAGAAACGGTCCAGGAAACGCACGTCCAGCGCCGCGGCCGGGTCGTCCGGCAGCAGGCGCACCGGCCCGCCGTGCTTCTGCTGCAGGTACTCGATGATGATGCTGGTTTCCACCACGCTGCGCCCATCGTCCACCAGCAGCGGGAACTTGCGCAGCGGCCAGCGCTGCAGCCATTCGGCGGCGTTCTGCGGCGTGTCCGGGCCGAGCATGCGGAACTGGAACGGCGTGGCGTTCTCGTACAGCGCTATCAGCACCTTCTGCGTGTACGACGAGAACGGATGGCCATAGAGCAGCAGCGACATGGAAGCTCTCCGGAGCGGGGGGCCGAGAGGGCACTGTGTTGCCAACGCCGGTCCGGCGCAAGGGGCACGCCGGACGGCCGCGCCGATGTCCGTGGCGCCCCGTATCTGCCAGACTCCGCAGCGCCCATTGAACCGCCCCGGACGCACCGCATGACCGAACGCGCCACCCGCCTGCTGCACCTGCTCGACGAACTGCGGCGGCGCCGCAAGCCGGTGCGCGGCGCGCAGCTGGCCGAGCGGCTGGGGGTGAGCCTGCGCACGCTGTACCGCGACATCGACGCGCTGCGCGGGCAGGGCGCGGACATCGTCGGCGACCCCGGCATCGGCTACCAGCTGCGCGGCGGCTTCCTGCTGCCGCCGATGATGTTCTCGGCCGAGGAACTGGAAGCCATCGTGCTCGGCGTGCGCTGGGTGGCCTCGCATGCCGATCCGGAACTGGCCGTCGCCGCCGGCGCCGCGCTGGACCGGGTAACCGGCGTGCTGCCCGAGGACCTGCGCCTGCAGGTGGAGACCAGCGGCCTGTACGCGCCGCAGTGGCATCCCACCGAACCGGAGCCGTGGCTGCCGGCGCTGCGCCGCGCGATCCGCGCCGGCAACGCCGTGCGCATCCATTACCGCGATGCCGAAGGCCGCCCCAGCGAACGCATGATCTGGCCGTTCGCGATGGCGTTCCTGGCCGACGTACGCCTGTTGGCGGCCTGGTGCGAGATGCGCGGCGACTTCCGCCACTTCCGCGCCGACCGCGTGGTGACGCTGCACGACACCGGCATGCGCTACCCCGAGCAGCGCCACAGGCTGCTCAAGCGCTGGAGCGAACAGCGCCGGCAACCCCGGAGCGCCGACTGCTGACAGCGGCTGTCAGCAGCCCCCGCGCACACTGCGGGCTCCCGCTACAGGAGCCCACCATGACCACGCTGACCTTCTACACCCATCCCTTCTCCCGCGGCCGCGTCGCGCGCTGGATGCTGGAGGAAACCGGCCTGCCGTACGAGGAGGTGATCGTCGATTACGGCACCACGATGAAGGCGCCGGAGTACCTGGCCATCAATCCGATGGGCAAGGTGCCGGCATTGCGCCATGGCGACGGTGTGGTGACCGAGAACGCGGCCATCTGCCTGCACCTGGCCGATCTGGTGCCGGAAAAGCAGCTGCTGCCGCCGCCCGGTTCGCCCGAGCGTGGCGCCTGCTACCGCTGGATGCTGTTTGCCGCCGGCCCGCTGGAATCGTTCATCACCGCGCGCCGGCACGGCGCGCTGGCGCCGTCGGTGGAAGCGGGCTACGGCAACGAGGCTGACCTGATGCGCACGCTGGAAAACGCGGTGACGGGCAGGAAGCACTTGGTGAGCGAGCGTTTCACCGTCGCCGATCTGTACATGGCCGCGCTGCTCGGCTACTACATGCGCGTCGGCGAACTGGCGCCGACGCCGGTGTTCGAGGCCTACGCGGGAGCGCACCTGCAGCGGCCGGCGGCGCAGCGGGCCAATGCGCGGGACGATGCGCTGGTGGCGGAACGGGCGGAGAGCGCCTGAGCGCAGCACGCTATCGGCCGTTGCCGTTGCCGTTGCCGTTGCCGTTGCCGTTGTCGTTGTCGTTGATCGTGCTTTTGCTTCTGCGCTTTTGATTTCAGGGCCCCCTTCCGCAGCGACGGAGCCGACGGACAAGACCCCGAAGGGGCGACGTGCAGGGACGCACGTCGTTTTTCGACACGACAGGGATGTCGTGTCGAAAAATCCCGGCGGCGGAGTGGACCCAGCCCGCGTAGCGGGTTGGGCGCGTAGGCAGGGGCGTGTTTCTCTTGGTTACTTCTCTTTGCACGAGCAAAGAGAAGTAACTCGCTCCTGCGAAGCAGGGGCGAAAGCTCTGCTTTCAAGCTCCCGCTTTCATGCTTGGTCTTGGTCTTGGTCTTGGTCTTGGTCTTGGTCTTGGTCTTGGTCTTGGTCTTGGTCTTGGTCTTGGTCTTGGTCTTGGTCTTGGTCTTGGTCTTGGTCTTGGTCTTGGTCTTGGTCTTGGTCTTGGTCTTGGTCTTGGCCTTTGCCTTTGCCTTGGCCTCTATCCTTGGCTCTGGCTTGGCTCTGGATTGGCCCTTTGCCTATCGCTTTGGCACCGCGTCCAGGGGAAACCAGAGCAAGGGCAGAAACAGGAGCAAAGGCTTTCGCTCCCCTTCGGGGCGCGAGCTACTTTTCTTTGCTCGTGCAAAGAAAAGGTAGCCAAAAGAAACACGCCCCTGCCTCCGCGCCCTCCGTGCCTGCGGCACTCCGGGTCCACTCCGCCGCCGGGATTTTTCGACGAGACATCCATGTCTCGTCGAAAAACGACGTGCATCCATGCACGTCGCCCCTGCGGGGTCTTGTCCGTCGGCTCCGTCGCTACGGAAGGGGACCCGGAAGCCAAAAGCCAAAAGCCAAGGCAACAGCAGAAGCATGGGCAACCGCAACCGCAACGACTACTGCAACGACAACTGCAACTGCAGGGGCGTACGGTCAGCGAGCGCACGCGCTCACAGCAACGACTTCATCCGGTACAGCGCCTCCAGCGCCTGCTTCGGCGTCAGCTCATCCGGATCGATCGCCTGCAATGCCTCCAGCGCCGCAGAGGACACCGGCGCGAACAGGCCGAATTGCTGCGGCGCGTCCAGTGCCTGCGGCGCCATCTGCGCCGCTTGCGTCTCGCCGCCACGCTGCTCCAGCTCGGCCAGCCGGCGCCGCGCCTGCGCCACGGTGGCGCGCGGCAGGCCGGCCAGCGCCGCTACCTGCAGGCCGAAACTGCGGTTGGCCGGGCCGTCCTTGACCGCGTGCATGAATACCAGCGCCTCGCCATGCTCCACCGCGTCCAGGTGCACGTTGGCGATGCCGCTGGGGCCGCCTTCGTGGGTCTCGTCGGCCAGCGCGGTCAGTTCGAAGTAGTGCGTGGCGAACAGGGTGTAGCAGCGGTTGGCGTGGGCGAGGTGGCGCGCCACCGCGTCGGCCAGGGCCAGGCCGTCGTAGGTGGAAGTGCCGCGGCCGATCTCGTCCATCAGCACCAGCGAGTGCGCGGTGGCGTGGTGCAGGATGTAGCTGGTCTCGGCCATCTCGACCATGAAGGTCGATTGGCCCTTGGCCAGGTCGTCGCCGGCACCGATGCGGGTCAGGATGCGGTCGATCGGGCCGATCACCGCGCGGCTGGCCGGCACGAAGCTGCCGATGTGGGCCAGCAGCACGATCAGCGCGTTCTGCCGCATGTAGGTCGATTTACCGCCCATGTTCGGGCCGGTGATGACCAGCATGCGCCGCTGCGGGTGCAGGTCCAGGTCGTTGGGTTCGAACGGCGCCTCGCGCACCGCCTCCACCACCGGGTGGCGGCCGCGCTCGATCTTCAGGCACGGCGCGGTTTCCAGTTCCGGCTGCGACCAGTCCAGCGCCTGCGCGCGTTCGGCGAAGCAGGCCAGCACGTCCAGTTCGCTCAGCGCGGCGGCGCAGCGCTTGAGCGGCTCCAGGTGCTCGCCGATGGTGTCGAGCAGGCCTTCGTACAGCAGCTTCTCGCGCGACAGCGAGCGCTCGCGCGCGGACAGCACCTTGTCCTCGAAACTCTTCAGTTCCTCGGTGATGTAGCGCTCGGCGTTGGTCAGGGTCTGGCGGCGGGTGTAATGCACCGGCGCCTTGTCGGCCTGGCCCTTGCTGATCTCGATGTAATAGCCGTGCACGCGGTTGTAGCCGACTTTCAGGGTCGGGATGCCGCTGCTCTCGCGCTCGCGGATTTCCAGGTCGATCAGGAACTGGTCGGCGTGGGTGGACAGGCGCCGCAGTTCGTCCAGCTCGGCGTCGAAGCCCTCGGCGATCACGCCACCGTCGGACAGCTTGAGCGGCGGCTGCTCGGCGATGGCGGATGCCAGCAGCTGCGCGCTTTCATCGTGCGAGCCCAGTTCGGCGCGCAGCTGCTGCAGGCGCGGCGAATCCAGCGTTTCCAGCTGCGCGGCGATGGCCGGCAGCATGCCCAGGCCGTCGCGCAGGGTGGAGAAGTCGCGCGGCCGCGCCGAGCGCAGCGCCATGCGGGTAAGGATGCGTTCGATATCGCCGAGCGCGCGGAAGGATTCGCGCAGGTCGGCATCGGTGCCGCGGTCGATCAGCGTCGCCACGGCGTGGTGGCGCTGCTGCAGCACCTCGCGCAGCCGCAGCGGGCGGTGCAGCCAGCGCCGCAGCAGGCGCCCGCCCATCGGCGTGACCGTGCTGTCAAGCACGCCCAGCAGGGTGTTGCGGGTGTCGCCGTCCACGCGCGTGTCCAGCTCCAGGTGACGGCGGGTGGCGGCGTTCATCGCGATCGCCTCGCCGGCGTTTTCCATCGCGATGGCGGTCAGGTGCGGCAGGCGCTGCTTCTGGGTTTCCTCGACGTAGCCGAGCAGGGCCCCGGCGGCGGCGGTGGCGCGCGGCTTGTCGTCGATGCCGAAGCCGGAAAGGTCATGCAGCTTGAAGAAGTTCAGCAGCTGCCGGCGGCCGCTGTCGGCGTCGAACAGCCACGGCGCACGGCGGCGCACGCCGCTGCGCTGGCGCAGGAATTCCGGCCAGTTCTCCTCGTCCGGGACCAGCAGCTCGGCCGGCTCCAGCCGCGCCAGCTCGGCTTCCAGCGCGTCGTCGGTCTCCACTTCGTTGACCAGGAAACGGCCGCCGGCCAGGTCGGCCCAGGCCAGGCCGTAGCCCTGCTTGCTGCGCGAGAGCGCCATCAGCAGGGTATCGCGGCGTTCGTCCAGCAGGGCCTCGTCGGTGACCGTGCCGGGGGTGACGATGCGCACGACCTTGCGTTCGACCAGGCCCTTGGCCAGCGCCGGGTCGCCGATCTGCTCGCAGATCGCCACCGATTCGCCCAGCGCCACCAGCCGCGCCAGGTAGCCCTCGTAGGCGTGCACCGGCACGCCGGCCATCGGGATCGGCGCGCCGCCGGAGCTGCCGCGCTGGGTCAGGGTGATGTCGAGCAGGCGCGCGGCCTTGCGCGCGTCGTCGTAGAACAGCTCGTAGAAATCGCCCATGCGGAAGAACAGCAGCAGGTCCGGGTGGTCGGACTTGGCCGCGAAGTACTGCTTCATCAGCGGGGTGTGTTCGACCGCGCCGTTGTCCTGGCGGCCCTTCTTGGTGGGTTCGGCGTGTTGCAAGTGCTTGGCTTCCGGCGGATGGCCCGCGCCGCCGGCCGGTGAGGGCGGCGCCACGGGCGTGGTGCATGGATGGCCCATGATACGGGGCGGGGCCGCCGGCGACGAACCGGGCCGCGCGCCGCCGGCGGGCGGGCGCGGGCGGCCTTACTCCGCGGCGTCCTCGAGGAAGCCGGCCGGCGGTGCGAAGAACAGGTTGCCGCTGACCGTGCGGCTGAAATCCAGCAGGCGGTCGTGGTTGCCCGGCGGGTTGCCGATGAACATGTTGCGCAGCATCTTCTCGATGCGCGTCGGCGTGCAGGCGTAGCCGATGAAGAAGGTGCCGTATTCGCCCCTGGCGGCGTCGCCGAAGGACATGTTGCTGCGCAGGATCTTCAGTTCCCTGCCGTCCTCGACGATGTTGGTCAGCGCGTTGTGCGCGTAGCCGGGCTTGGCGTCGTCGTCCAGTTCGATGTTGTCCAGCTTGGTGCGGCCGACGATGCGTTCCTGCTCGGCCACCGGCACCGCGTTCCAGCCCTGCAGGTCGTGCAGGTATTTCTGGGTGATGACGTAGCTGCCGCCGGCGAAGCCGGGGTCGTCGGCGCCGACCAGGGCGGCCTCGCGGGCTTCGTCGTCCACCGGGTTCTCGGTGCCGTCGACGAAGCCGATCAGGTCGCGGCTGTCGAAATAGCCGAAGCCGTTCACCTGGTCGGCGCTGGCCACGGCGTCGCCCAGCCGCGTCATCAGCTGCGTGGCCAGTTCGAAGCACAGGTCCATGCGCTCGGCGCGGATGTGGAACAGCAGGTCGCCGGGCGTGGCGACGGCACGGTGCCTGCCGTCGATTTCGATGAAGGGGTGCAGTTCCTTCGGGCGCGGCGCGCCGTACAGGCGGTCCCAGGCCTCCGAGCCGATGCCGGTCACGCAGCACAGCCGGCCATCGAGCACGCGCGAACCGATCGAGCGCACCAGGGTGGAAACGTCGCCGCACACCGCGCGGGCGCGTGTGCTGGCCTGCGCGTCGGGCCGGAGCGTGACGACGAGGAAAATGGCCGCGCGGCTGAGGCCGGCGGTGACGGGCTGGGCGGTCGTGGTCATGCGGGAACCTGGGAAGGGGCGGTGCGCCGGCAGGACCGCCGGCGCGGCCGGAGGATTCTAGCCGCTCAGTCGTCCGCGTCCGGCACGCCCTCGGCCAGCGGCACGCGCGTGCCGTTGAGCAGGCCGCGGCTGAGCCGGCCGTCCTCGATGAACAGCAGTTCGCCGTTCTCGCCCTTCTTGATGCTGCTGTCGATGGCGATGACGCGCCCGCCATGGAAGCTGCTCACCTGCGGCATCGAGGTGTGGCCGACGACGATGCGCTTCAGGCCCAGCCGGTCGAGCAGGTCCTGCACGCCGGCGGTGTCCAGGCGCCCGTCGAAATAGCCGCGGTACCAGATCGGGCTGGTCTTGCCGTCGTACAGCGGCGCGGTGGCCGGATCGGCCTTGACCTCGGCCTTGGGCCGGCCCAGCGACGCCTGGTAGGCGGCGTTGGTCGCCGCCGGGTCCAGCGCCAGCGGCAGCGCCTCGGGCGAGATGCCGCCGTGCAGGAACAGGGTGTCGCCGATGCGCAGCAGCACCGGGCGGGTGCGCAGCCACTGCCCGATCACCGAATCGGCGCCGTACAGCTGCGGGTAGCTGCGGCCCAGCAGCTGCGCGCTGCGCAGGTACTTGGGATTGACGTAGCGCAGGTCGTCGTACAGCACCATGGTTTCGTGGTTGCCGAGCACGAAATGCACCGCGCCGCCGGCCGCGGCCGCCTGCTGCTGCAGGCCGTACAGCAGCCAGAACGCCTCGGTGACCTGCGGGCCGCGGTCGAACACGTCGCCGGCGATCACCAGGGTGTCGCGGCCCAGCGTCCAGCGGTCCTCGCCGTCGATGACGCCATGTGCGCGCAGCAGTTTCACCAGCAGGCCGTACTGGCCGTGGATGTCGGACACGGCGACGATGCGCGGCGCCTGCGGCAGCACCGCCGTGGCCACCGGCGCGGGCAGCGCGACCGCCACCGGATGCGCATAGCCGCAGCGCGCCGGCACCGTCGCCTGCGCGGCATCCCAGGCCTGTTCCTGCACCGCGTCGTCGCAGATCCAGCGGGCGTGCAGGTGGCCATCCTCGCGGAACACGTAAGGGCCGTCGGCATCGACATGCGCCGCTGGCGGCGGGGGCTCGGCGGCGAACACGGGGCCACCGGCCAGCAGCGCGAGGTACAGCGGAAGCATGCGGCGGAGCGGAAAGCGGGAGGTCGGCATCGGCGGTTCCTGGAGCGGCGGATTACCGCCCGATGCTATGCCAGCGACCAGCCGCCGGCATGTGTCATCGGTCCTGCGCGGAAACGTCCCGTCATCGCGCCGCATGGCGGCCCCGCGCCTGCCGCGCCGCGCGTCGGCAGCGCATTCCCCAGGGCCCGCCACGTGCGCGAAGCCGGCACTGATTTTCAGGCCGGACAGGCACTAGACTCCACGCTGGCTCCCTCTGCGAGAACAGTCCATGCCGGTTTCCCGAACCCTGCGCGCCGCCCTCGCGGCAACCCTGTTCGCGGCGCTCGCCGCGCAGGCCGGCGAACCCCTGCCGCCCGGGCAGGCGCAGCTGCTCGACAGCATTTCCGCCGACGCCATGCGCGGGCACCTGTCCTTCCTGGCGTCGGACGCGCTGGAGGGCCGCGGCACGCCGTCGCGCGGGCTGGACATCGCCGCCGAATATATCGCCTCGCAGTTCCGCGCCGCGGGGCTGGAGCCGCTGGGCGACGACGGCTATTTCCAGACCGCGGACTGGCGGAAGATCGCGCCCGAGCGCGAGCGCGCCAAGTTCTCCGACGCGCCGGCGCCGCTGCCGGTGCGCAACGTGGTGGGGCTGCTGCGCGGCTCCGATCCGGCGCTTGCCGGGACCTACGTGCTGGTGACGGCGCATTACGACCACCTCGGCATCCGCGAGGGCAAGGGCGAGGATGCGATCCACAACGGCGCCAACGACGACGGCAGCGGCACGGTCTCGGTGATCGAGCTGGCGCGCGCGTTCGCGGCGCAGAAGCAGCGGCCGAAGCGCAGCATCGTGTTCATGACGGTGTTCGGCGAGGAGCATGGGCTGGTGGGCTCGCGCTACTACGGCGCGCATCCGCTGGTGCCGGTGGCCGACACCGTGGCCAACATCAACCTGGAGCAGATCGGCCGCACCGACGACAGCGAGGGCCCGCAGGTGCTGGCCGCCGCGCTCACCGGCGCCGACTATTCGGAGGTGGGCGACGTGCTGCGCAAGGCCGGCGAACTGACCGGCACGCGCATCACCCGGCACCCGGTGAACAGCGACCGCTATTTCGGCGCCAGCGACAACCAGGCGCTGGCCGATCTCGGCGTGCCGGCGCATACGGTCAGCGTCGCCTACGCCTTCCCCGATTACCACGGCCCCGCCGACACCTGGGACAAGATCGACTACGCCAACATGGCGGCGATCGACCGCACCGTGGCGCTGGCGATCCTGATGATCGCCAACGACCCGCAGGCGCCGCGCTGGAACGCCGGCAACCCCAAGGCCGCCAAGTACGTGGAAGCGGCGCGGGCGCTGCGTGCCGGGAAGGAAGAAGCCCCGGTTCTGGCGAAGTAGGCCTGGAACCGCGGTCCGGCTCAGCCGCGTTGCAGGGCGATCCTGCCGGGCGCTTCCGGCAGCGATCCGTCGGCCAGCACGACGCGGTTGCGGCCGCGTTTCTTGGCCTGGTACATCGCCGCGTCGGCGCGGGCCATGACCCGCTCGTAGTCCGGGTGCCCGTCGTACAGGGCCACGCCGATGCTGGTGGTGATGTCCAGGCTGCCGCCGGTGGCCAGCGCCACCGGCGATTCGGCCACGCGCCGGCACAGGCTGTTGGCGATCACCATCGCCTGCGGCTCGTCCACGGCCACCAGCACCACGACGAATTCCTCGCCGCCGTAGCGGAACACGTAATCGCTGCCGCGGGTGAACTGGCCGAGGATGCCGGCCACGTGCTGCAGGGCGCGGTCGCCGGCTTCGTGGCCGTGCGCGTCGTTGATCGCCTTGAAGTGGTCCAGGTCCAGCAGCAGCACCGCGAAACTGCCCTGCGATCTGGCGGCCAGGTCGATCTCGCGGCGCAGCACGGTGGGCAGGAAACGCCGGTTGAGCAGGTTGGTCAGCGTGTCGCAGCCGGCGTCGAGCTCGCCGATGCGCTCGAACAGCATGCCCAGCAGGCTGCGGATCTGGCTGACGCGGCCGCGGATGTCCTGCAGCTGCGCGGCGCGCGCGCGGGCGTCGCTCTCGCCGTGCAGGGTCTGGCGCAGGGCGCCGTCCACTTCCTCGATGAGCGCGCAGATCTGCCGGGTCTCGGCGCTTTCGCCGAAGCTGGGCACGCCCTTGTGGGTGAACCACAGCCCGAATTCGGAGCCGGTCAGCGACTGGAATCCGGCGGTGTCGCACTGGCTGGCCAGCGCGTAGAGCAGGGTATTTTCCCAGTCCAGCAGCAGCGCGCGCTGGCGCTCGCGTTCGGTGCCGACGTTCTGCACCAGCGAGAACAGGCGGTAGGCCGCGTCGGTGCGCGAGGAGCGCTCGCGCGCGTTGGAATAGGCCAGGGTCATGCCTTCCAGGGCGATGTCGAACGAGGCGGTGAGGCTGGCGATGGCGGCGTGCGTGGCCTGGCCATGGCCGGCCTGCGCGGCGATGGCGTGGAACAGGCGCTGCTTGAGCACGCGGGTGCCGCGCGTGACCAGGTCCACCGGAATGCCGACGCGGGCATGCACGTCGCCGATCACGCGCTGCGCGGCGACCAGTGCGTCGACATCGTCCGGGGTGGCGCGCAGCAGGCCGATGACCCAGCGCTGCATCGCCGGTTGCAGGCGCGTGCGCACCTGCTCGTGCGACAGCAGGCGCGCCGCGCGCGTGTCGTCCATCATCACCTGGTAGAAATGCACCGCCATCGCCGCGGCGTCGGTATCGGCCAGCGCGGCCAGCACCTGCGCGGCGCCGGGGCCGGCGTCGCGCAGGCTGCGGCGCCAGTCGGCGGCGAGGCCGTGGCTGTCGTGGTCGGCGGGAGGCGGATGAACGTGGGTCATGGCGATGGCGGGCGGCGTGGCGGGGGCGAAGAGACATTATCGGCCGTTGCCGCTACTGTTTGAGCGCTTCTTCCTGCAGATCCACGCCCACGTGCCGTTCCACGCCTTTCCCTCGGTCCTGCCGCCGTCGCGCGCCGATGCGCCGCGCGCGTTTCGCTGCCTGCCCATGTTGCCTGATTCCGCGCATTGCGCACGTGGTACGCCGCCATGTCCGTGATCAGCGCCGGGCCGTTTCCGCTGATGGCGGTGCTGGGCCTCGTCGCGGTGTTCATCGCGTGGCTGTCCGCCCGTGCAATGGCGACGGCCGCCGATGGCGCGCGCCGCCGCGCCGGCGCGGTGGTGATCGACGCCTTCCTGCTTGGCGTGCTCGGCGCGCGCATGGCGCACGTGCTGTGGCACGCCGGCGACTACCTGCCGCAGCCGCTGTCGGTGATCCGCCTGGGCGATGGCGGTTATTCGGTGTGGGCGGGCCTGGCCGTGGCGCTGGCGTACGCGCTGTGGCGGACCTGGCGCCATGCGCCGCGCAAGCCGGTGCTGATGGGGCTGGCCGCGGGCGCCGCGTTCTGGCTGGTCGGCGGCATGGCGCTGTTCGCGCTGCAGCGCTCGACCATCGTGCTGCCCGACATCGTGCTCGCCGACGTGCGGGGCGCGCCGGTGCCGCTGTCCGCGCACGCGGGCAAACCGCTGGTGGTGAACCTGTGGGCGAGCTGGTGCGGCCCGTGCCGGCGCGAGATGCCCACGCTGGCGCGCGCGCAGGCCGCGCATCCGCGCATCGGTTTCGTGTTCGCCAACCAGGGCGAGGACGCCGCCGAGGTCGCCGCCTATCTGCGTGGCGAAGCGCTGGCGCCGGGGAACATCCTGCTGGATCCGGGGTCGGAGCTGATGCGCCTGACCGGTGCGCGTGCGCTGCCGACCACGCTGTTCTTCGATGCCGACGGCCGGCTGCGCGCCGCGCACATGGGCGAACTGTCGCGGGCGACGCTGGAAGCGCGCCTGCGCGAGCTGCAATGACTTCCCCATTCCCTTTGTGAGATACACGATGATCCGTTCCCGTCCCGCCCTGTTCCTGGTTGCCGCCACGCTGCTGGCGCCGGCCGCCTGCGCCCGCGATGGCGGCGCCGCGCCGCCCGCCGCCGACAAGACCGGCAGCGCCGCCGCCGAGCCGGAAGTGGTCAGGACCCTGCGCGGGCAGGGCGTGGAGTTCATGGGCACCTTCGACACGCCGGTGGGGCTGACCGGCTATGCGGGCGTCGCCGGGCAACGCCCGCTGGCGGTGTACGTGTCCAGGGATGGGCAGCATGCGATCGTCGGTACCCTGGTCAACGCCAAGGGCGAGGATGTCGGCGCGGCCAGGCTCAAGGAGCTGGTGTCCGGCCCGATGGGCGCCAAAATGTGGCAGCGGGTCGAGGCCAGCCACTGGGTGGCCGACGGCAGGGCCGATGCGCCGCGCGTCGTCTATGCCTTCAGCGATCCCAACTGCCCGTACTGCAATCGCTTCTGGGAAGCGGCGCGGCCGTGGGTGGAGTCGGGCAAGGTGCAGATCCGGCAGATCCTGGTGGGCGTGATCCGCGAGGACAGCGCCAACAAGGCCGCGGCGATCCTCGGCGCGGCGTCGCCCGCGCAGGCGCTGCAGCAGAACGAACGCGACTTCGCGCGCGGCGGCATCAAGGGCCTGGCCAAGGTGCCGGCCGACATCGAGGCCAAGCTGCGCGACAACGAACTGGCGATGCTGGAGCTCGGTTTCCAGGGCACGCCGGGCATCGTCTTCAAGGACGCCGACGGCAGCGTGCAGACGCGCTCGGGCCTGCCGCAGGGCGAGGACCTGCAGGCGGTGCTGGGGCCGCGTTGAGCGGGCGGTCCGCGGGCTGACGGTGGCGATGTAATAGTCTCCGCCGGAGCGCGCTGACTAAGCTGGCGGCGTCCCGCAGGAGCCCGCCATGAGCCACGACCACAACCACCTTCCCAGCGAGATCCGCCACGAGAAGCCGCTGTGGTGGGCGCTGGCGCTGACCTCGTCCTACCTGGTGGTGGAAGTGGTCGGCGCGTTCATGACCAACAGCCTGGCGCTGCTGTCCGACGCGGCGCACATGGCCACCGATGCGCTCGCGCTGGTGATCGCGCTGACCGCGGTGCGGCTGAGCCGGCGGCCGCCGGACGCGCGCCGCACCTACGGCTACGCGCGCCTGGAGGCGCTGGGCGCGCTGGCCAACGGCCTGCTGCTGTTCGCGGTGGGCCTGTACATCCTGTGGGAAGCGGTGGACCGCTTCCGCGAGCCGCAGGCCATCGCCTCGACCGGCATGCTGTGGGTGGCCGGCTTCGGCCTGCTGGTGAACCTGGTCGCCATGCGCCTGCTCAGCGCCGGCAGCGGCGAGAGCCTCAACGTCAAGGGCGCCTACCTGGAAGTGTGGAGCGACATGCTCGGCTCGGTGGCGGTGATCGTCGCCGCGCTGATCATCCGCTTCACCGGCTGGACCCTGGTCGATCCGATCCTTGCCGTGCTGATCGGCCTGTGGGTGCTGCCGCGTACCTGGGTGCTGCTGCGCGACGCGTTGAACGTGCTGCTCGAGGGCGTGCCCAAGGGCATGGCGCTGGCCGACGTGGAGCAGGCGTTGCGCGGGCATGCCGGCGTGGCCGGCATCCACGACCTGCACGTGTGGGCGCTGGGCTCGAGCACGCCGGCGCTGACCGCGCACGTGGTGACCGCCGATGGCCAGCCGGCGGATGCGCTGCGGCGCGCGCTGGCCGGCATGCTGCACGAACGTTTCGGCATCGACCACGTGACCCTGCAGGTGGAAGCCGACCACTGCGGCGATGCCTGCACCGCGCATGCGCCCCAGGCGCGGCACGATCACCACGATCATCAGCACGGTCACGACCACCGGCATTGACGCGGCAGGTGCGAGGCTTGCCTCGCGCGCTGGTGCCGTAACGGGAAAGGCCCATGCGGGGCAAGCCCCGCATCTACGCAGGTGGGCGCCGGCCGGCGCCGTGCGCGGATCGCAGGGGGCTCGACCACCACGATCATCGACACGATCCAGCCATCGGCATTGACGCTGTAGGTGCGAGGCTTGCCTCGCACGCTGTTGTCACAACGGAAAGGCCCATGCGGGGCAAGCCCCGCATCTACGCAGGTGGGAGCCGGCCGGCGCGGTGCGCGGATCGAAGCGCGGCACGACTACCACGATCATCGACACGATCTAGCCATCGGCATTGACGCTGTAGGTGCGAGGCTTGCCTCGCACACTGTTGCCACAGCGGGAAAAGGTCCATGCGGGGCAAGCCCCGCATCTACGCGCAGGTGCCGGTGGCTTCACATCCGGCAAGCTGTCAATGACGGGGCATGCAGCCCAGCGCGCTGAGCACGCCATGCAGGGCCGGTACCTGCATCAGCCACGGCGTGGCGATGGTCAGCAGGCCGGCGGCGAGCACGAAGCCGGCCAGGGCCATGCGCAGGCCGGGGCGCTGCAGCCAGCGGCCCATGCGCGCGCCCGACCAGGTCAACGGCAGCATCACCGGCAGCGTGGCCAGGCCGAATACCGCCATCACCAGCGCGCCGCCCAGCGCGCTGGCCTGCAGCCAGGCCACGCTCAGCAGGCTCAGGCTCAGGCCGCAGGGCATCCAGCCCCACAGCGCGCCGAGGGCGAGGCGGCGCCAGGCGCGGTCGGCCGGCAGCAGGTGCTGGTGCAGCGGCCGCAGCCACTGCCACAGCTGCTGGCCGGGGCGGGCCAGCAGATCGAAACGGCCGCCGCGGCCCAGCAGGCGCAGCGCCAGCAGGACCAGGGCCAGGCCGGCGGCGACACGCACGCCCAGCACCAGGGTGTCGCTGCGCGCCAGCCGCAGGATGCCGCCGCCGAGACCGCCGGCCAGCGCGCCGGCCAGCGTATAACCGCCGACGCGGCCGACATTGGCCTGCCAGGCCACGCTCAAGGCGCGGCCGGGCGCCATCGCCGGGAAGCCGGTGGCGATGCCGCCGCACATCACTGCGCAGTGCAGGCCGCCGAGCAGGCCGGCGACGAGGGCGGCAGTCAGGACCGGGATGTCCAGCGGCAGCACGGTCAGCGTTCGCGGGCAGGGTCCGCAGCGCGGGCGTCCGCGTCGGCGGCCTGGCCGGGCGGCGGGGCGGGGCGGTCGTTGTCCTCGAGGATGTCCAGCGCCGGCGTGTCGAGATCGTCGAACTGGCCGCGCTTGACCGCCCAGATGAAGGCGGCCACGGCCAGTCCGAGCAGGACCAGGCTGATCGGGATCAGCATCAGCAGGATGGCCATCAGGTTGCCTCCATGGGCGTCTTGACCCGCGCCAAGCGCAGGGCGTTGAGGGTCACGATCAGCGAGGACAGGGCCATGCCCAGCGCCGCCAGCCATGGCGTGACCCAGCCGGCCGCGGCCAGTGGCAGGGCCAGCAGGTTGTAGCCGGTGGCCCAGGCCAGATTCTGGCCGATGATGCGCTGGGTGGCACGCGCCAGCGCGATCGCGGCGGGAATGCGGCGCAGGCCGCCGCCGGTGGTGACCAGATCGGCGGCGCGGTGCGCCAGCGAGGCGCCTTCGCCCATGGCGATGGAGACATCGGCACCGGCCAGCACCGGCGCGTCGTTGAGGCCGTCGCCGACCATCGCCACGACCCGGCCTTCGGCCTGCAGGCGTCGCACCAGTTCCAGCTTGTCCTCGGGCGACTGCCTCGCGTGCGTATCGTCCAGGCCCAGCGTCGCCGCCATGCGCTGCACCGCCGCCTCGCCATCGCCGCTGGCCAGGTGCACGCGCAGGCCCTGTGCGCGCAGCGCGGCCAGCGCCTGCGCGGCGTCGTCGCGGGCGCGTTCCTCCAGCACGAAGCGGGCCGCGGCGCGCTGGCCGTCGCCCAGCCACAGCGCGCCGTCGTCCGGCTGCGCGGCGGCGAAGTCGGCGCGTCCCAGCCGCCAGTGGCGGCCATCGACCAGGCCCTGCACGCCGCGTCCGGGTACCGCTTCCACCTGGGTGGCGGCCAGCGCGCCGGCGCCGCCGCGGGCGAAGGCGGCGGCCAGCGGATGGCCGCTGTCGCGTTCCAGCGCCGCGGCGATGTCCAGCGCGGTGGGGGTATCCAGCGATGCGTCCAGCACCTGCGTGGCGGCCAGCACCGGGCGGCCGTCGCTGAGCGTGCCGGTCTTGTCGAACACGATGTCGGTGGCGCGCGCCAGCGTGTCCATCGCGTCCGGGCGCACCGCCAGCAGGCCGATGCGCGCCAGCGCGCCATGCGCGGTGGCCAATGCCGCGGGCACCGACAGCGACAGCGCGCAGGGGCAGCTGATGACCAGCAGCGCCAGGGTGACTTCCAGCGCGCGTCCGGGCTGGTAGTGCCACCAGCCGGCGAACACCGCCAGCGCCACCGGCAGCAGCGCCAGCACGAATCGGCTGCCGATGCGGTCGGCCAGGCGCGCCAGCGCGGGGCGGTGCTCCTGCGCCTGTTCGACCAGCCGCGCCAGCTGCGACAGGCGGGTGGCGGTGCCGGTGAGGGCCACGCGCAGCCGCGCCGGGCGCTCGCGGCAGACGGTGCCGGCGTAGACCGGCTCGCCGGGCTGCTTGCGCACCGGCGCCGATTCGCCGGTCAGCAGGGCTTCCTCGAACCACGCCTCGTCGTCGCCGTCGCCGAGCAGCACGCCGTCGGCCGGCACCGCCTCGCCGGCGGCCACGCAGGCCACGTCGCCCACGTCCAGCGCCGCCAGCGGCACGGATTCGCGCCGGCCGTCGGCCAGTTCGCGGGTGGCGAAGGCCGGGCGCGCGCGCGCCAGCGCGTCGACCTGCGCGCTGGCCACCGAGCGCGCGCGCTGTTCGAGCATGCGCGCGGCCAGCAGCAGGAACACGAACATCACCGCCGCGTCGTACCAGACGTGCGGGCCGCCGCGGAGGGTCTCCAGCAGGCTGGCCAGGTAGGCGAGCAGGGTGGAACTGGCGATCAGCACGTCCATGCCCAGGCGGCGTTCGCGCAGTTCGCGCATCGCCCCAGACAGGAACGGCCAGCCGGAATAGAACACCACCGGCGTGCACAGCAGGAAGGTCAGCCAGCGGAAGAAGTCGCGCGTGGGCACCGGCATGGTGCTGTTGAAATCCAGGTACAGCGCCTCGGCCAGCATCATCGCCTGCAGCATGCCGAGCCCGGCGATGCCCAGCCGCAGCAGCCAGCGCCGGCGCTCGCGCGTGCGCTGCCGCTCGGCGGCCTCGCTGCCGGCCAGGTACGGGCGGTAACCGAGCATCGCCAGCCGCCGCAGTGGCGCCGACAGTGCGGTGCGCGCCGGGTCCCAGGCGATGCGGATGCGGCCGGTAACGGCGTTGGCGCCGCAGTCGATCACGCCCGGCTCGCGCGCCAGCGCACGGTCGATCAGCCAGGCGCAGGCCGCGCAGCGCATGCCGTCGGTCAGCAGGGTGATCTCGCGTCCGCCGGTGACCTGACGGCTGTGCTCGGCCTGCACGTCGGCGCGGTCCCAGACCGCCAGGTCCGGCAGGTCTTCGCCGACGCGCGCGGCGTTGGCGCTGCGCAGGCGGTAATAGCCGTCCAGGTCGGCGCTGGCGATCCACTCGGCGGCGGCGGCGCAGCCATGGCAGCAGAAGGCGTGCATGCCGCCGCCCAGCGCCGCCAGGTGCGGCTGGGCCGGCAGTGCTTCGCCGCAGTGGTGGCAGGTGCCGGTGGCCGCCGTGAAGGCGGGCGACCCGGCCGGATCGGCGACCACGGCCAGGCTCAGTGTTCCCCGCCCAGCGAGGGGGAGAGGCGGGCGGCGTGCTGCTGCCTGGGCAGGCGGCCGTGCAGGCGCCAGCGGCCGTCGCCGTCGCGCAGCTGCACCACCCAGTCGTGCTCGGCGTCCACGGCCTGCTGGACGCGCCAGCCCGGGCCCTGCGGCGCCAGTTCCAGGCGCAGGTCGTCGGACTGGCGGGTGGGGTGTTCCAGCACCAGCTGCAGCGGCGCGCCGGTGGCGAACCTGCCGGTGGCCGGCAGGACCTCGACCACGCCGTCCTCCACGCGCAGCACCGCGCTCAGGCCCAGCTTGCGGGCCGCTTCGTCCGGGCCCAGGTCGGTGGTCTGGATCTGCGACACGCGCTGCACCGGATCGGACACGACGTCGGCGCCGCCGGAGCGCACCGCGACGATCACCAGGCCGACGCCGGCCACGATGGACAGCAGCGGCAGGCCGACCACCAGCCAGAACACGGGGATGCGCCAGGGGGATTTCGAGCGTTCGTTCATTGCACCGGACCAAAGAAACTGCTGTCGACGACGCGCTTCTCGCCGCCGTCCTCGCGTTCGACCACGAAGCGCAGGGCGCGGCGGCCGCTGACCTCGCCGTCGGCGACCACGTTCAGGGCCACCGGCAGCACCTGCTCGGGACCGGCCTGGACCTCGGTCTGGCCCTGCAGGCGCAGCCCGGCGTCGGCCGGCTCCAGCATGATGCGGTAGCGCCGGGTCTCCTGGCTCTTGTTGATCAGCTTGAGCGTGTAGTCGTTGGCGATGCTGCCGTCGGCGGACTGGCGGTACAGCGCGTTGCGGTCGCGCAGCACCTCGGCGATCAGCTCGCTGCGGTGGGTCACGCCCCACACCCAGGCGCCGCACAGGCCCAGCAGCAGCAGGCCGTAGACGAAGATGCGCGGGCGCAGCACGCGGGTCGGCTTGCCGTCGATGGCGTTCTGCGTGGAGTAGCGGATCAGCCCGTGCGGGTAACCCATCTTGTCCATGACCTCGTCGCAGGCGTCGATGCAGGCGCCGCAGGCGATGCACTCGTACTGCAGGCCGTTGCGGATGTCGATGCCGGTCGGGCAGACCTGCACGCAGATGGTGCAGTCGATGCAGTCGCCCAGTTCCTCGGGCGCGAACTTCGGCAGCGGCGCGACCTCGGCCAGGTCGCCGTCCCAGGTGATCGTGCCCTTGGCGTGCGCGGCCTGGGTGGCGGCCGACGGATGGCGGCCGGCGCGGAACACGTAGTCGTAGGCGACCGACGGGATCAGCAGGCCGCGCGCGCGTTCCAGCACGCTGCCGAGGCCGCGCTTGCGCGGGCCCCTGGGTTCGCCGCGCATCGGGTCGTAGGCGATCAGCAGGGTGTTGCGGTCGAACATCGCGCTCTGGAAGCGCGCGTACGGGCACATGTACTTGCACACCTGCTCGCGCAGCACGCCGGCGTTGCCCCAGGTGGCCAGCGCGTAGAACAGCACCCAGAAGGTTTCCCAGCCGCCCCACGCGAACGGCACCAGGCGCGCGCCCAGGTCCTTGATGGGAGTGAAGAAGCCGACGAAGGTGAAGCCGGTCCACAGCGCGAACAGCAGCCACAGCAGGTGCTTGCTGCCCTTGCGCAGCACCTTCTCGCCGTTCCACGGGCCGGCGTCGAGCTTCATGCGCCGGGAGCGGTCGCCCTCGGTCCAGCGCTCCATCCACAGGAAGGTCTCCGTCCACACCGTCTGCGGGCAGGCATAGCCGCACCACAGGCGCCCGGACAGGGCGGTGGAGAAGAACAGGGTCATCGCCGCGATGATCAGCAGCAGCGCCAGGAACAGGAAATCCTGCGGCCAGAACACCAGGCCGAAGATGTAGAACTTGCGTGCGGGCAGGTCGAACAGCACGGCCTGGCGGCCGTCCCACGACAGCCACGGGAACAGGTAGTACATGCCCAGCAGCCACACCACCGCGGCCACGCGCAGGCGGTTGAAGCGCCCGGAGACGTCGCGCGGGTAGACCTTGCGCTCGCTGACGTAGAACGAATTGCCCTGGTCGTCCACGACATCCAGCGGAATGCGCTTGCTCATGGCGTGCGTTCCAGGGCGGCCGCCGCGGACGGCGAGGGAGGGAGCGGGAACGGGCGGGTGACGGTCATGACGTGGGCGTGGCGATTGCTGCGCGGGGGCGGTCAGTATCGGTCCGTACGCGGGACGCGGAAGCGACGGATTGTCGCAGCCGCCTCAGCGATCAGGAGGCAGGGCGCGGTTGAAGCGGCTGGCGGGCCGCAGCAGGATCCAGGTGAACAGGCTGGAGGACGCGGTGGCCAGCCAGAACATGGCGAAGCCCAGCGTATAGCCGAGCTCGCGCGAGATCTGCAGGTCGGGGAAGGTCATGTCGCGCAGCGTCAGCGGGTCGACGAAGGCGAAGAACACCATCGTCGCCACGCCGGCGGCGAAAAAGCTGGGCCAGGCGATGGCCCCCACGCGCTGGGCCAGCGGACGTGGGGGATGGTCGAAGCGTGGCTCGCTGAAGTCGGTCACTTTGCGCTCGTGCTGGCCTTGGTGTCCGCCTGATTATGCGACAACGACCAGACGTAGGCGGCGACCAGGCGGGCGCGGGTTTCGCCGAGCAGTTCGCGGTGCGCCGGCATGCTGCCGTGGCGGCCTTCGGTGATCGTCTTGTGCAGGCTTTCGCGGCTGTTGCCGTAGAGCCAGTAGTTGTCGGTCAGGTCCGGCGCGCCGATGTCCTGGTTGCCCTTGCCGTCCACGCCGTGGCAGGCCACGCAGACGCCGTCGTACAGCTTCTTGCCGCGGGCGGCCATGTAGTTGTTCTGCAGGGTTTCCGGGGCCGACAGGGTGCGCACGTAGGCGATGGTGTAGTCGACCGCCTCCGGGCCGCCCATGCCGGTGAGCACCGTGCCCCACTCGGGCATGACGCCTTCGCGGCCGTCCAGCACCGTCTCCAGCACGCGCTCGGGCGAACCGCCCCAGTGCCAGATGTCGTCGGTCAGGTTCGGGTAGCCGATGGCGCCCTGGCCCGAGGAGCCGTGGCAGGTGGCGCAGGTGTTGCCGAAGATCGAACTGCCCAGCGCCAGCGCCTTCGGGTCCTTCGCCAGCTGGTCGATCGGCTGGCCGGCGTAGGGCTTGAAGGTCTGCTCCAGCTTGGCGTCCTCGACGGCCTTCTCCTGGGCGTGCTCGCCCTTGGAGGTCCAGCCGCTGTAGCCGGGGATGTTGCCCAGGCCGCCGTACCAGAACAGGTAGCCGATGGCGAACACGATGGTCAGGTAGAACAGGTTGATCCACCAGCGCGGCAGCGGCTTGTTGTACTCGGTGATGTCGCCGTCCCAGGTGTGCAGCGTGTCCTCCGGCTTCGGGTCGCCGGGGCGGCGGCGCGCGGTCCACCACAGCAGCCACACGCAGCCGAAGATGTTCAGCGCAACCAGGGCGATGACGTACCACGTCCATCCCATGCTCATCATCTGCGCTCTCCCCCGTTGCCGTATTGCACGTTGTCCTCTTCCAGCGGCAGGCGTGCCGCATCCTCGAATTCACGCTTGCGCTTCGGGCTCCAGGCCCATATCCAGCCGCCGACGAACAGCACCAGCAGCAGCGCGGTCACGATGCCGGAGATCATGGCTGGCCTCCCCGCGGCGCATGCCGCCCCAGGCCCTGCAGGTAGGCGACGACCGCATCCAGCTCGGTCTTGCCCTTGACGTCCTCGGCGGCGCTGGCGAGCTGTTCGTCGGTGTACGGATCGCCCAGGGCCTTGAGCGCGCCCATGCGCCTGGCCACGTCGGCGCCGTCGATCTCGTTTTTCTCCAGCCATGGGAAGCTGGGCATGTTCGACTCGGGCACCACGTCGCGCGGATTGATCAGGTGCACGCGGTGCCAGGCGTCGGAATAGCGGCCGCCGACGCGCGCCAGGTCCGGACCGGTGCGCTTGCTGCCCCACTGGAAGGGACGGTCGTAGACCGATTCGCCCGCCAGCGAGTAGTGGCCGTAGCGCTCGGTCTCGAAGCGCAGGGTGCGCACCATCTGCGAATGGCAGTTGTAGCAGCCCTCGCGGACGTAGATGTCGCGCCCGGCCAGTTCCAGCGCCGGGTAGGGCTCCACGCCTTCCAGCGGTTTGATCGCCTCGGCCTGGAACATCAGCGGCACGATCTCGGCCAGGCCGCCGAAGGACACGGCGACCGCGATCAGCACCGCCATCAGGCCGACGTTCTTCTCGACTTTCTCGTGGGGATTCTTGTTCTCGCTCATGGGGTTCCTTCCTCCTCAGGCACGCACTTCGGAGGCGTCGACGGGCAGCAGCGGCTGCGGTTCGATCGCGGGGGCGGTACGCCAGGTGCGCCAGACGTTCCAGGCCATCAGGCACATGCCGCTCAGCACCACCAGGCCGCCGCCGAGGCGGATCAGGTAGTACGGATAGGTGAACTTCAGCGACTCGACGAAGGTGTAGGTCAGGGTGCCGTCGTCGTTGGTCGCGCGCCACATCAGGCCCTGCATCACGCCGGCGATCCACATCGAGGCGATGTACAGCACCACGCCGATGGTGTGCAGCCAGAAGTGCGTGTCGACGGCCTTGACCGAATACATCTGCTCGCGGCCCAGCAGCTTGGGCATCAGCGCGTAGATCGAGCCGATCGAGATCATCGCCACCCAGCCCAGCGCGCCGGCGTGTACGTGGCCCACGGTCCAGTCGGTGTAGTGCGACAGCGAGTTGACCGTCTTGATCGACATCATCGGGCCTTCGAACGTGGCGATCATGTAGAACGACACGGCCACGATCAGGAACTTCAGGATCGGGTCGGTGCGCAGCTTGTGCCACACGCCGGACAGGGTCAGCACGCCGTTGATCGCGCCGCCCCAGGACGGCGCCAGCAGGATCAGCGAGAACACCATGCCCAGCGACTGCGCCCAGTCGGGCAGGGCGGTGTACTGCAGGTGGTGCGGGCCGGCCCACATGTACACCGCGATCAGCGCCCAGAAATGCACGATCGACAGCCGGTAGGAATACACCGGGCGACCGGCCTGCTTGGGCACGAAGTAGTACATCATTCCCAGGAAGCCGGCGGTCAGGAAGAAGCCCACCGCGTTGTGGCCGTACCACCACTGCACCATCGCATCCACCGCGCCGCTGTAGACCGGGTAGGACTTGGTCAGGCCGGCGGGGATGGAGATGTTGTTGACGATGTGCAGCAGGGCGATGGCGATGATGAAGCTGGCGTAGAACCAGTTCGCCACGTAGATGTGCTTGACCCGGCGCTTGGCGATGGTGCCGATGAACAGCACCGCGTAGGCCACCCACACCGCGGCGATCAGGATGTCGATCGGCCACTCCAGTTCGGCGTATTCCTTGCCCTGGGTGTAACCCAGCGGCAGGGTGATGGCAGCGGCCACGATCACCAGCTGCCAGCCCCAGAACACGAAGGCCGCCAGCTTGTCCGAGATCAGCCGGACGTGGCAGGTGCGCTGCACCACGTGCAGGCTGGTCGCGATCAGCGCGCAGCCGCCGAAGGCGAAGATCACAGCGTTGGTGTGCAGCGGCCGCAGCCGCCCGTAGCCGAGCCACGGAATGCCCTCGCCGAGCGTCGGCCAGTAGAGCTGGGCGGCGATGATCACGCCCACCAGCATGCCCACGATGCCCCAGACCACGGTCATCACCGCGAACTGGCGCACCACCTTGTCGTTATATGTCCCCTGCACGCTTTGCATGCGGCCTGATCCTCAGTCTGAACGGGGGCATCATCCCCGTATGGAGCACTCCGGGCATTGACTTGGATCAATGCGTGTCCCGGGCGGTTTGCAGCCATCCACGGACCGCGATGGGCCGTTGGATGCCATCCTGAACAGTATATGACGCAGGCCCGGGCGACAGGGTCGCCCGGGCCTGCGTCGCTCGGTACGGCGGAATCAGCGGGTGACGACCAGCTTGCCCTTCATCATGGCCGAGTGGCCCGGGAAGGTGCAGTAGAAGCTGTAATCGCCGCCGGCGGTGAGCTTGTTGCCGGGGAAGCGGACCTGGGTCTTCTGCCCGCCGCCGATCAGCGTGGTGTGGGCGATCACGCGGGCATCGTTGGCCGGCACGTAGTGGTTGGCCGCCCCGGCGCGGATCGCGTCGCGGTTGACGCCGGCCATGTCGGCGGTGGCCGAGACCACCACGTTGTGGCCCATCGCCGCGGCCGGCAGCTTGCCGGTGTGGGCCAGCTCGATGGTGATGTTGGCGCAGCTGGCCGAAACGGTGGCTTCCTTGAGATCGAACTGCATCGCGTCGTTGCCCTTGAGCGAGACGGTGCAGTTGCCGGCAGCCTGGGCCGCACCGGCGGCGCCGATCAGAGCCAGGGCGAGGAGAAGGCGGCGCGAGGTTTTCATGGGGGTGCTCCTGTGGGATATGCGATGGACGCGGCGTGCGGCCTGGCCGTCACGGCCCGGCGCGAGGGTGTGCCGGGCGACGGGGATAGATTCGGCCGCTGCGCGCCGGATTGCCTTGATCTGGGTCAATCGGCGCGCAGTCGGTCGTGTTCCGCGATATCGACATGCGTTTTCCCGGCGGAGCCAGGAGCAGGCCGAATGGAAAGGTTCATCGCCGATCACCGGGAAAACCGGCCTGTGCGGGAATGTCCCTTTGCAGGGCGGAGCAAGGCCCCGCTGAAGTTTTGCCGGCGAAGGCCCGCCACGCCGCGGGATGCCGTGTTCCCCTCCCGTTGTCCGTGCCGCGGCCCGGGTGATCTACGGTGAGCAGCAACGCCGCCTGGGGTGGCTTTCTGGCAACGCTGGTCGATGGCCCGGAAGATTGCCGCCACGGATGGCGGCAACAAAAAAAAGCCGGGGCTGCGGAGCAGCCCCGGCCGTGTCGTCGCGAAGGTCGCCCGAGGGTCAGGCGATGGGTTCGCGCAGCACCAGCATGTCCCAGCCCGGGCGCGGCGCGAAACGGTCGCCGTGGCGCGCCTGCAGGGTCCTGAGCCGGTCGACCAGTTCGTCGGCGCCGGTGGCGCGGATGTGCTGGATCGGGCCGCCGCGGAACGGCGCGAAACCGGTGCCGAAGATCACGCCGGCATCGAGCAGGTCGGCATCGGCCACCACGCCGTCGTGCAGGCAGGCCACCGCCTCGTTGAGCAGCGGCAGGATCAGCCGGTCTTCCAGGTCTGACGGGGCCTGGTAGTCCTTGGCCACTTCCGGCTTCACCGCGCGGCCGTTGTCCCAGCGGTAGATGCCCTGGCCGTCCTTCTTGCCGCGCTTGCCCGGTTCCACCGTCGCCAGCGCGGCCGGGATCTGCAGGCCCAGGAACGGCGCCAGTTCCCTGCCGACGCTGGCGGCCACGTCCAGGCCGACGGTGTCGAGCAGTTCGATCGGGCCCATCGGCATGCCGAACTTCACCGCCGCGCGGTCGATCACCGGGCCGGGGATGCCCTCGGCGTAGGCGGTGGCCGCTTCCAGCATGTAGGGGAACAGCACGCGGTTGACCAGGAAGCCCGGGGTGCCGGCCACCGGCACCGGGAACTTGCCCAGCGCCTTGCAGAACGCGGCCAGCCGCTGCGCGGTTTCCGGCGCCATGCGGTCGTGGTGGATGATTTCCACCAGCGGCATCTGCGCCACCGGGTTGAAGTAGTGCAGGCCGGCGAACTGCGCCGGGCGGGTGATGTGCTCGCGCAGCTCCACCAGCGGGATCGAGGAGGTATTGCTGGTCAGCAGCGCGTCGGCCTGCATGCGCGGCTCCAGCGACTGGTACAGCTCGCGCTTGGCTTCCGGGTTCTCGATGATCGCCTCGATCACCAGGTCGGCCCTGGCCACGCCGTCGCCGGCCAGGTCGGCCTTCAGCCGCGCCGCCACCTCCGGGCGTTTGGCCGGGTCCTTCACCTTCTTCTCGAACAGCGCCTGGGCGCGGGCCATGGCCGGGTCGATGAAGCGCTGCTCGCGGTCCTGCAGGGTGACATCGAAGCCCTTGTAGGCCGCCCACGCCGCGATGTCGCCGCCCATCACGCCGGCGCCGACCACGTGCACGTGGCGGATGCCAGCGTCCTTGCCGCCCAGGCCCTTGAGCCGTTCGGTCAGGAAGAAGATGCGGATCAGGTTGCGCGCGGTCGGGCCGCCGGCCAGCTTGACCACCGCGCGGCGCTCGGCGTCCAGGCGCGCCTGGATGCCGCTGCCGCCGCTGCGTTCCCAGGTCGAGATCAGCGCGTAAGGCGCCGGATACTGGTCCTTCTTGGCCTTGCGCGCGACCTGCTTGACCATCTGCGGGGCAAGGATCTTGCGCGCCAGCCAGGTATTGGTGGCCCAGGCGGTGGCGCGCTGCTTGAACGGCCGGGTCACGCCGGACTGCAGCAGCGACACCGCCGCGTCGACCAGCACCGCCGGCGCGGCCACCTTGTCGACCAGGCCGATGCCGCGCGCGGCCGAGGCCGACAGCGTGCGCCCGGTCAGCATCATGTCCATCGCCGCCGGCGCGCCGACCAGCCGCGGCAGGCGCGCGCTGCCGCCCCAGCCCGGGAAGATGCCCAGCTGGGTTTCGGGCAGGCCAATGCGGGTGGACGGATCGCTGGACGCCACGCGGTAACGGCAGGCCAGCGCCAGCTCGGTGCCGCCGCCCAGGCAGTGGCCGTGGATCGCGGCGACGGTCGGGCAGGGCAGTTCGGCCAGCTTCTGGTAGGTGGACTGGCCGCGGCGGATGGCGTCGTTGACGGTGCCGCGCCGGTCGAACTCCTGGAACTCCTTCAGATCGGCGCCAGCGATGAAGCCGGCGGCCTTGGCCGAGCGGATCACCACGCCCCTGGGCGGGTCGATCGCCAGCCGCTCGACGATGTCGCCCAGTTCCAGCAGCACGTCCTGCGACATCGCGTTGACCGGACTGTCGCGGCGGTCCAGGGCGAGCACGACGATGCCGTCGTCGCGGATCTCGGCCTGCCAGTGAGTGAAGCGGAGCCCATCGAAACCTGAAAGCATGGGACGTTCCATCCGGTTGTGTATGGAGAAGATCGCTATGATCCAGAGGTTGTTTCCCCGGCGTCAAATCCCAATGCTTGGGAAGCAGGGCGTTCGCGCCGGCCGGTCATCGCCGACAGGCTATCCGAACGCGGGTTGGAACATGTTCACGTCCCTGTTGCGCCCGTCACGGCGGTCGACGTGCGGTGCCCGGTATGCTCGCGTGTTGCCTGCGCGCCGGCCTCCGGAACCGCGCAGGTTGCACGCACCGCGACGGTAAACAGGATCTGAAGGCCGGTACGGCGGCCCGGGAACGGGGCGCTGAACTTTTTCCGCCACAGGCGGTCTCATTGCCCGACGTCGGTTGGGCTGACAGGAGTGCGGCCCTTTATGGCCGAGGTTGAAACACCGCAGGAGCTGGATCTGGAGCTGGTCCGGCGCGTGCAGCGCGGCGAGAGCGCGGCGTTCGATGTCCTGGTGCGCAAGTACCAGCACCGCATCGTCGCGCTGATCGGGCGCTACATCGCCGACTGGAGTGAATGTCAGGACGTGGCCCAGGACACTTTCGTGCGCGCCTACCGCGCGATCGGGAATTTCCGTGGCGACGCCCAGTTCTATACCTGGTTGCATCGAATCGCAGTGAATACCGCCAAGAACTACCTTGCCGCGCACAACCGGCGCCCGCCGACCGACGATGTCGAGATCGGCGACGCCGAACAGTTCGACGCCGGCGCGCGCCTGCGCGACACCGACACGCCCGAACGCGAACTGATGCGCCAGGAGCTGGAACAGACCGTGATGAAGGCGGTCGACGCGCTTCCCGAGGAGCTGCGTTCGGCCATCACGCTGCGAGAGGTGGAAGGCATGAGCTACGAGGAAATCGCACAGAAGATGGGCTGCCCGATCGGCACGGTGCGTTCGCGGATCTTCCGCGCCCGCGAGGCCATCGACGTCCAGCTGCGCCCGCTGCTGGATACCGCCAGCGCCACCCGTGAAAGGAGCCGCGCATGAATGTTTCCGGTCGCGAGGCGGCGGTCGATGCCGCCGACAAGTTCGAACTTCATTACCGGCAGCAGCTGTCGGCGCTGGTCGACGGCGAGCTGCCCACCGACGAGGCGCGTTTCCTGCTGCGCCGGCTCGAGCATGACGGCGAACTGTCCGGGTGCCAGGAGCGCTGGCAACTGCTTGGCGACGCGCTGCGTGGCCAGGCCTGCGCGCTGGCGCCGGCCGGTTTCGAGCTGAAGGTCCGCGAGGCGATCGCCGCCGAGGCCGGTCACGCGCGGCCAGCGGCCGGGCGGCAGGCGCGGCATGCCGGCTGGCGGCGCTGGGGCGGCGGCGCCGCGCTGGCGGCCTCGGTCGCGGCCGTGGCCCTGTTCATGGCGCGCGGGCAGCTGCCCGAACCGACGGTACCGGAAACCGTGATCGCCACCGCCGCGCAGGTTCCCGCCACGGCGGTGGTGGCCGATGCCGGCCCGGCCGCGGAGACCGGCGCCGAGGCCGGGTTGGCCGTGGCGGCGCCGGCCGTGGCGGTCGCGGCGCTGCGGCGGGCGGAGGCTTCCCCGGCGCGGCGCGGCAGCGCCACCCGTACCCAGCAGGCGGCGCGCAGCGTCGCCGCGCGGCAGGCCGAACCGGCGCGCGCGGTGGCCGCGCAGGCGCCGCTGCCGGCCCTGCGCCGCGATCCGTTCGCCGACCCCGGCGGCGTGCTGCAGGCACGTCCCTGGCCGCGTTCGAGCCTCTCGCCGGCGCTGTCCGGCAATGCCTTGAACGCCAGCCTGCCCGCGGAAGGCGGGGCGACCTTCTACCCGTTCGAACCGCGCATGCCCTCGCAGGGCGGGGCCGCGGAGCCGGACGCGCAGATGCCGCGGCACTGACGCTGGCAGTCCTTTCCGCACCCGTGCCTGCGCGGCGGGTGCCGTTCCCCCGGAATTTTCCCGTCCTGCGGTCCGCGCCGGACGGAAGGTGTTTCCTACTCTTTCAATCGGAGGCTCGATCCTGATGACCCACCGTACCTACCCGCGACTGTTTGGCACCCGGCTGTTCGGCCTGCTGGCGATGACCCTGCCGCTGGCCGCCTGCGCCCAGAGCAGCGCACCCGTCGCGCCTGCCGAGCAGGCGGTGGCCGCCCGCCCCGCCGCGCCGGCGCCGCAGCTGGTCAGCGGCCTGCCCGATTTCACCCAGCTGGTGGACCAGGTCGGGCCGGGCGTAGTGAACGTCGAGACCGTCATCGGCCCGCGCCGCGATCCGCGCATGGCCGCCCGGCGTCCGGACATGGACCAGTTGCCGGATTTCTTCCGCCGTTTCTTCGGCCCCGATTTCCAGATGCCCGGCGACGCGCCGGACAACGGCCCGCGCGGCCGCGGCATGGGCTCGGGCTTCATCATTTCCGGCGACGGCTACGTGCTGACCAACCACCACGTGATCGACGGCGCCGAGACGGTCAAGGTCAAGCTCAGCGATCGCCGCGAGTTCGACGCCAAGGTCGTCGGCAGCGACCAGCAATACGACGTGGCGCTGCTGAAGATCGACGCCAAGGGCCTGCCGACCGTGCGCGTGGGCGATTCCAATACGCTCAAGCCCGGCCAGTGGGTGGTGGCGATCGGCTCGCCGTTCGGCCTGGACCACTCGGTCACCGCCGGCATCGTCAGCGCCACCGGCCGCAGCAACCCGTACGCCGAGCAGCGCTACGTGCCGTTCATCCAGACCGACGTGGCGATCAACCAGGGCAATTCCGGCGGCCCGCTGCTCAATACCCGCGGCGAGGTGGTCGGCATCAACTCGCAGATCTTCTCCGCCTCCGGCGGCTACATGGGCATCAGCTTCGCCATCCCGATCGACCTGGCGATGAGCGCGGTGGAGCAGATCAAGAAGACCGGCAAGGTCAGTCGCGGGCAGCTGGGCGTCATGGTCGGCGCGGTAACCGCCGACATCGCCCAGGGCTTCAAGTTGCCCGACAGCCGGGGTGCGCTGGTCAACCAGATGGTCGAGGATTCGGCCGCGGCCAAGGCGGGCGTGCAGCTGGGCGACGTGATCCGCTCGGTCAATGGCACCGAGATCGCGGCCTCCAGCGACCTGCCGCCGCTGATCGGCGCCATGCCGCCGGGCAGCAAGGTCCGACTGGGCATCCTGCGCGACGGCAAGCAGCGCGAGATCACCGTGACCCTGACCGAGCTGGCCGAGGACGCGGCGCGTCCGGGCAACGCGCCGACCACGGCCGAGGACAAGCCGCAGGCCGGCGCCAATGCCCTGCTGGGGCTGGAAGTGGCAGACCTGACGGCCGCCGAGCGGCGTCAGCTGGGCTTGGATGCCGGCGAGGGCGTGCGCATCGCCGCTGTGAACAGCCAGGCCGCGCGCGAGGCACGGCTGTCGCCGGGCATGGTGGTGCTACAGGTCGGCCGCACCCCGGTCGGCAGCGTGGCCGCGCTCAACCGCGAGCTGGCCGGCTACAAGAAGGGCGACGTGGTGATGCTGCTGGTGCGCGCGGGCGGCAACAGCGCCTTCGTCGCGGTCCGGGCTGGCGGCTGAACCCGGTCTTCATCAGGCTGTACGCAGGGGCCGCCTTGGGGCGGCTCCTGCCGTTCTGGCCCCTGCCTGTGCGGGCCGCCCGCCGGGCGTGCGATAATGCCGCGTTATCCTGACGACGCGACGCGCCGCCGCCACCTTATGTCTGCCGATCCGATGCGGAACATCCGCAATTTCTCCATCATCGCCCACGTCGACCATGGCAAGTCCACCCTGGCCGACCGCATCATCCAGATCTGCGGCGGCCTGACCGCGCGCGAAATGGAAGCGCAGGTCCTGGACAACAACCCGATCGAGCGCGAGCGTGGCATCACCATCAAGGCGCAGTCGGTGTCGTTGCCGTACACCGCGCGCAATGGCGAAACCTACTACCTGAACTTCATCGACACCCCCGGCCACGTCGACTTCTCCTATGAAGTCAGCCGCTCGCTGGCCGCCTGCGAGGGCGCGCTGCTGGTGGTGGACGCGGCGCAGGGCGTGGAAGCCCAGTCGGTGGCCAACTGCTACACCGCGGTCGAGATGGGCCTGGAAGTGGTGCCGGTGCTGAACAAGATCGACCTGCCCACCGCCGACACCGAGCGCGCCAAGGCCGAGATCGAGGCGGTGATCGGCATCGACGCCACCGACGCGGTGCCGGTATCGGCCAAGACCGGCCTGAACGTGGAAGAGGTGCTGGAGGCCATCGTGCACCGCATCCCGCCGCCGGCCCCGCGCGAAACCGACAAGCTGCAGGCGCTGATCATCGACTCCTGGTTCGACAACTACCTGGGCGTGGTCTCGCTGGTGCGCGTGATGCAGGGCGAGGTCAAGACCGGCGACAAGCTGCTGGTCATGTCCACCGGCCGCAACCACCAGGTCGACGCGGTGGGCGTGTTCACGCCCAAGCGCAAGGTCACCGGCAAGCTGTCGGCGGGCGAGGTGGGCTGGATCACCGCGTCGATCAAGGACGTGCACGGCGCGCCGGTCGGCGACACCCTGACCCTGGCGGCCGACCCGGCGCCGGCGCCGCTGCCCGGTTTCCAGGAAATGCAGCCGCGCGTGTTCGCCGGCCTGTTCCCGGTCGACGCCGAGGACTACCCGGACCTGCGCGAGGCGCTGGACAAGCTGCGCCTGAACGACGCCGCGCTGCGCTTCGAGCCGGAAAGCTCCGAGGCGATGGGCTTCGGCTTCCGCTGCGGCTTCCTCGGCATGCTGCACATGGAGATCGTGCAGGAGCGCCTGGAGCGCGAGTACGACCTGGACCTGATCAGCACCGCGCCGACGGTGGTCTACGAGGTGCTCAAGAGCGACGGCTCCATCGTGATGATGGACAACCCGGCCAAGCTGCCGCCGGTGAACCAGGTCGAGGAGATCCGCGAGCCGATCATCCGCGCCAACGTGCTCACCCCCGAGGAGTACATCGGCAACATCATCAAGCTGTGCGAGGAAAAGCGCGGCACCCAGATCGGCATCAACTACCTGGGCAGCCAGGTGCAGATCAGCTACGAGCTGCCGATGGCCGAGGTGGTGCTGGACTTCTTCGACAAGCTCAAGTCGGTCAGCCGCGGCTACGCCTCGCTGGACTACCACTTCGTGCGTTTCGAGGCCGGCCCGTTCGTGCGCGTGGACGTGCTGATCAACGGCGACAAGGTCGATGCCCTGTCGCTGATCGTGCACCGCAGCCATGCCGACCGCCGCGGCCGCGAGCTGTGCGAGAAGATGAAGGACCTGATCCCGCGGCAGATGTTCGACGTCGCCATCCAGGCCGCCGTCGGCTCCCAGATCATCGCCCGCACCACGGTCAAGGCCATGCGCAAGAACGTGCTGGCCAAGTGCTATGGTGGCGACGTTTCGCGCAAGAAGAAGCTGCTGGAGAAGCAGAAGGAAGGCAAGAAGCGCATGAAGCAGGTGGGTCGCGTGGAGATCCCGCAGGAAGCCTTCCTGGCCGTGCTGCAGATGGACAATAAATAAGAGGTCAGGGGCCGGAGGCCGGGGGCCGGGGAAAACAGAAGCAATGCCTTCGCTTTTCCCCGGTCTCTGGTCTCCGGCCCCTGGCCCCCGCACTCAAGGATTCTGGAATGAAATGGTTTGAAATCGCCCTGGTGGTGCTGACCCTGGGTTCGGGCCTGGTGCTGCTGCTGGACAAACTGTTCCTGGCCCGGCGCCGCGCGACCAAGGGCGGCCTGCTGGACAGCGAGGAGCCGGCGCTCGTCGACTACTCGCGCGCCTTCTTCCCGGTGCTGGCGGTGGTGCTGGTGCTGCGCAGCTTCATCGCCGAGCCGTACAAGATCCCGTCCAGCTCGATGATGCCCAACCTGCTGATCGGCGATTTCATCCTGGTCAACAAGTTCGCCTACGGCATCCGCCTGCCGATCACCAACACCAAGGTGATCCCGACCGGCGAACCGAAGCGCGGCGACGTGGTGGTGTTCCAGTTCCCGGGCCATCCGGAGATGCCGGGCGACCCGCAGCGCGGCGAGAACTTCATCAAGCGTGTCATCGGCCTGCCGGGCGACCGCATCGGCTTCCATGGCGACACCCTGTCGATCAACGGCCAGCCGCTGGCCTACGAGGTCAAGGGCGAATACGTGGGCAAGGGCCGCGGCGCGGAGATGAACGGCGCCAGCCTGCTCAGCGAGGCGCTGCCGGGCCGCACCCACACCGTGCTGGAATACCTGGGCCGCGCCAATCCGGCCGGGCAGGGCGACTGGGAAGTGCCCCAGGGCCAGTACCTGGTGATGGGCGACAACCGCGACAACAGCGACGACGGCCGCTTCTGGGGCTTCCTGCCGGAGCAGAACCTGCGCGGCAAGGCGTTCCTGATCTGGCTCAACTGCAGCGGCTGGTTCTGCAAGGACGGCTTCGAGCCGTCGCGGATCGGCTCGGGCATCCAGTAACGTAGGCGCAACCTGGGGAGAACGCTATGAATCGCAAGCAAGGTGGCATGACGCTGACGTCGTTCCTGATGGTGTTGGCCGTGGCGGGTTTCGCCGTGTACATCGGCATGAAGCTGTTCCCGATGTACCAGGAGTTCTATGCGGTCAAGACCTCGATGAAGGCCCTGGCCAAGGAGCCGGGCAGCGCCGATCCGGTCAAGGCGCAGGAGCTGTTCTTCAAGCGCATGGACATGAATTACTCCGACAGCGTCAAGCGCGAGAACATCAAGTTCGACCGCATCGACGGCGGCGTGCGCATGAACGTGAGTTACGAAGTGCGCCGCCCGCTGGTCGGCAACCTCGACATCGTCGGCCGCTTCGAGAACTCCCAGGAACTGACGTCGCACGGTGAGTAGGACGGTGACGCGGGGTGACCGCATCGGCCACCCGTTCCGGGACCCGGGGCTGCTGCGGCAGGCCCTGACCCATCGCAGCGCGGGCGCGCCGCACAACGAGCGCCTGGAGTTCCTGGGCGACAGCATCGTCAACCTGCTTGTCGCCGAGGCGCTGTTCGCGCGCTGGCCCAAGGCCGACGAGGGCGCGTTGACCCGGGCGCGGGCGTCGCTGGTGTGCGAAAGCGCGCTGGCCGCCATGGCCCGCGCCCTGGAACTGGGCGAGCGCCTGACCCTGGGGCCGGGCGAGATGAAGTCCGGCGGCCACCGCCGCGATTCGATCCTGGCCGACGCCTTCGAGGCGGTGGTGGCGGCGATCTACCTGGACGCCGGTTTCGAGGCCTGCCGCGCGCGGGTGCTGCCCTGGTTCGACGCGCCGATGGCCGCGGTGCCGGTCGGCAAACCCGAAAAAGACCCCAAGACCCGCCTGCAGGAATGGCTGCAGGCGCGGCAGAAACCCCTGCCGGTCTATGAACTGGTATCGGAAACCGGCGATGACCATGCCCGGCATTTCCGGGTACGCTGCCGCCTGACCGACCCGGACCTCACCACCGAGGGCGAAGGCAGCTCCCGGCGGCTGGCCGAACAACAGGCGGCTGCGGCCGCGATCGAGCAACTGGATTCCAAGTGAACGACACCACCTTCCACCGCTGTGGCAGCGTCGCCGTCATCGGCCGCCCCAACGTCGGCAAATCGACCCTGACCAACGCCCTGGTGGGCGCCAAGGTCAGCATCGTCTCCAACCGGCCGCAGACCACGCGCCACCGCCTGCTGGGCATCGCCACCTTCCCGGAAGGCCAGCTGGTGCTGGTCGATACCCCCGGGCTGCACCGCCAGCAGAAGCGGGCCATGAACCGGGTGATGAACCGCGCCGCGCGCGGCTCGCTGGAAGGCGTGGACGCCGGCCTGCTGGTGATCGAGGCCGGGCGCTGGGACGAGGAAGACACCCTGGCCTTCAACGTGCTGCGCGATGCCGGCATCCCGGTGGTGCTGGTGGTCAACAAGGTCGACCGGCTGAAGGACAAGGGCGCGCTGCTGCCGTTCCTGCAGGAAATCACCGAAGGCCGCGACTTCGCCGGCGTGCACCCGATCTCGGCGCAGAAGCGCAACGGCCTGGAAGCGCTGGTGCGCGACGTGCTCACGCTGCTGCCGGAAGCCCCGCCGATGTTCGGCGAGGACGAGATCACCGACCGCAGCCAGCGTTTCCTGGCCGGCGAACTGGTGCGCGAGCAGCTGATGCGCCAGTTGGGCGAGGAACTGCCGTATGCCACCACGGTGGAGATCGAGCGCTTCGCCGAGGACGGCAACCTGCTGCGCATCGGCGCGGTGATCTGGGTCGAGCGCGAGGGCCAGAAGGCCATCGTGATCGGCAAGGGCGGCGCGCGCCTGAAGGAAATCGGCGCCAAGGCCCGCCTGCAGATGGAACGCCTGTTCGGCGCCAAGGTCTTCCTGGAAACCTGGGTGCGCGTGCGCGAAGGCTGGTCGGACGACGAGGCCGCGCTCAAGGCTTTCGGTTACGAATAAAGCGCCGGCCGCACCGGTTCCGTAGAAGCGACTTCAGTCGCGAAGAAGCTTTCCCGAGGATGCGCAGGTCAAGGGGAAAACCCCTTTGCGACTGAAGTCGCTCCTACGACATGCCGAACGCGGAAAGCGAACGAGGCGAGCGGAGCATCTTTCCCATGCGCATCGACGACGAACCCGCCTACGTCCTGCATGCGCGCCCCTGGCGCGAGACCAGCCTGCTGGTCGAAGCGCTGACGCGCGGGCATGGCCGCATCGGCCTGCTGGCGCGCGGCGTGCACGGGCCGAAGAAGCAGGCCCTGCGTGCGGCGCTGCAGCCGCTGCAGTCGATCCGCCTGGACGCGGTGATGGCCGGCGAACTGGCGCAGCTGCGCCGCGCCGAGAGCCAGGACGCGGCGCCGCGCCTGCACGGCCAGGCGATGCTGGCCGCCTTCTACATCAACGAACTGGTGCTGCGGCTGGCGCCGCGCCATGATCCCTTGCCCGAACTGCACCACGCCTACGGGCAGGTGCGCGGGCGGCTGGCCGAGGCGGACGGGCTGGCGTGGGCGCTGCGCCGCTTCGAACGCGACCTGCTCGACGCGCTGGGGTTCGGCTTCGACTGGACCAGTGCCGCGGACGGGCAGCCGATCGACCCGGCGGCGCGCTACCGGCTGGACCCGCAGGAAGGGCCGCTGCGCCTGCTCAGCGAGCGCAACGCCGCCGAACGTCGCGGCCTGGCCACCGGCGCGGCCCTGCTGGCGCTGGGCGAGGACCGCATGCCCGACGCCGCCGACCTGGCCAGCCTGCGGCCGCAGATGCGCGCGGTACTGCTGCACCACCTGGGCGGGCGCGGGCTCAAGTCGTGGGAGATGCTGGGGGATTTGAAAGCCAGGAACGAGTGAAGAGGAACGAGGAACTAGAGAAGGCAAGAGCGGGGAAGCCGACTGCCGTTGCTCTCTCGTTCCTCGTTCCTCTTCACTCGTTCCTGGCTTCAATGTTCCTGGCTTCAATGCAGTAGCGCGCTCACCGCCGCATCGAACTGGCGCCGGGCCATGTCCGATTCCGGCGCCTGGTGCAGCTGCCGCACCGCGCGGCCGAGCCGCGAGGCGCCGACGAAACCGCAGCTGGCCTGCAGGCGGTGCAACTGCGTGCGCAGCGCGCCGTCGTCGTGCTGCCGCAGCGCCACCGAGACGGCATCGCGGGCGACCGGCAGTTCGGACAGGAACAGTTCGCGCAGCGCGACGACATGGGCCTGCTGGCCGTTGAGCGCGCTCAGCGCCGCGTTCTCGTCCCAGTCCGGCGTGGCCGGTTCCTCGCCCGCCGCCGGCGCCTCGGCGCCGCGGCCCCGGCCGAGGCAGCCGCGCACGGCGTCGAACAGGTCGGCGCGGGTCATGGGCTTGACCAGGAACCGCTCGAAACCGGCGTCGCGCAGCGCCTGGCGCATGCCCGCGCCGTTGTCCGCGGTGTGGGCCAGGGCAGGGACGCCGGCGTGCAGCGCGCGCAGGCGCTGCAGCAGTTCCTGGCCGGTGCCGTCGGGAAGATTGGCGTCTATCAGCCACAGGTCGTGGCGCGTCGCGCCGGCCATCTGCAGCGCCTGCGCGACCGAGGCGGCGACATCGACCGTGGCCGGCAGCGCTTCCAGTGCGGTACGGAAAAAGCCCTGGCTGGTCGCGTCGTCCTCGACCAGCAACAGGCGCGGCGGGTTCGCCCGTGCGTGCGTATTCATCTGCTGCCTCCATGTCAGCCGTGTGGGGCATGATTGGCGATGTGGCGTGGCCGCGCAAGCGGCGGAAGTCAGGCCGATGTGCATCTGCGACAATGGCGCCCCCTTTTGCCCGCAGCCGTCCGCCACGTGGCCCGATCCAGATCCCGCATAGACAAGACCCCGTTCCAGACCGACATCCTCGACCTCAGCCACGACGGCCGCGGCGTCGCCCGCCGTGAAGGCGAGGGCGGCAAGGTGACCTTCGTGGCCGGCGCGCTGCCTGGCGAGACGGTGATGGCCGAGCAGACCGGCAAGAGCCGCCACTTCGACGAAGCGCGGACGGTGGAAGTGCTCACCGCCTCGCCGCACCGCGTGCAGCCGCGCTGCCCGCATTTCGGCGTCTGCGCCGGCTGCGTGCTGCAGCACCTGGAGGAAGGCCAGCAGATCGTGGCCAAGCAACAGGTGCTGATGGACAACCTGACCCGCATCGGCCACGTCAGCCCGGGCACGGTGCTGCCGCCGCTGGTCGGCGATAACTGGGGCTACCGGCGCAAGGGCCGCTTCTCGGTGCGGCGCGTCGAGAAGAAGGACAAGACCCTGGTGGGGTTCCGCGAGCAGGATCCGCGCTTCGTCGCCGATCTGTCGCAGTGCCTGACCGTGATCCCCGAAATCGGCACCAAGGTATCGGCGCTGTCGGCCTTCATCGAGGGCCTGGAAGGCAAGCGCGACATCCCGCAGATCGAGTTCATCGGCGGCGATGCCGCCATCGCCCTGACCGTGCGCCACCTGCAGCCGCTGTCCGACGCCGACCAGCAGGCGTGGACGGCGTTCGGCCAGGAACATGGCTTCGCCATCTACCTGCAGCCCGGCGGCCTGGAATCGGTGCGTCCGCTGTGGCCGGCCGAGGGCGTGCCGCTGTCGTTCGCGCTGCCGCAGTGGAACGTGGAGCTGGCGTTCCGCCCGCTCGACTTCATCCAGGTCAACGCCAAGCTCAATCAGCAGATGATCGCGCACGCGCTGGCCCTGCTGGACGCGCAGCCGGACGAACGCGTGCTCGACCTGTTCTGCGGCCTGGGCAACTTCACCCTGCCGCTGGCGTGCACCGTGCGCGAGGTGGTGGGCGTGGAAGGCGAGGCCGGGCTGGTGGCGCGGGCGAAGGAGAACGCGCAGCGCAACGGCCTGGACAACGCGCAGTTCTTCGCCGCCGACCTCACCCAGGACCAGCGCAACGCGCCGTGGATGCGGCAGGGCTTCGACAAGCTGCTGCTCGACCCGCCGCGTTCGGGCGCCATCGACGTGCTGCAGCAGCTGCCGCTCAAGCAGTTCAAGCGCATCGTCTACGTCAGCTGCCACCCGGGCTCGCTGGCGCGCGACGCCGGCTACCTGGTCAACGAGCAGGGCTTCACCCTGGTGTCGGCCGGCGCGATGGACATGTTCCCGCATACCGCGCACGTGGAAAGCATCGCGGTGTTCGAAAAGAAATGAGATACGCGCACATGGATGCGCACCGCTCTTGCGAGGGATTCGCACTAAGTGAAATCCGCGCACATGGATGTGCGCTGCCCTTGCGAGGGATTCGCACCAGTGAGATACGCGCACAGGAATGTGCGCAACATGTGCGGCGGACCCGCATCAACGAGGTTGTGAATGGGCATCGAGATCGAGCGCAAGTTCCTGGTCACCCATGACGGCTGGCGCGCCGCCGCGCACGCGGTCGTCCCGATGGCGCAGGGCTACATCAACGACATGGCGGCGATGGACAGCGGCGCGCAGAAGGCCTCGGTGCGCGTGCGCATCCAGGGCGACGCGGCGTACCTGAACATCAAGTCGCGCGAGCTGGGCCACACCCGCCAGGAGTTCGATTACCCGGTGCCGGTGGCCGAGGCGCGCGAACTGCTGGCCTTGTGCGTCGGCGGCCTGGTCGACAAGCGCCGCCACCTGGTCAACCACGGCGGCCTGCTGTGGGAAGTGGACGAGTTCCTCGGCGACAACGCCGGGCTGGTGGTGGCCGAGGTCGAACTGGAAAGCGCCGACCAGCCGTTCGACAGGCCTGACTGGGCCGGCGCCGAGGTGACCGACGAGCCGCGCTACTACAACCTCGCGCTGGCCTCGCACCCCTATACGCGATGGAGCGCCGCCGAGCGCGCCTGAGCCCCACGAGAAGAAGGAATCCCCATGCGCATCGACATCTGGTCCGACGTGGTCTGCCCCTGGTGCTGGATCGGCAAGCACCGCTTCCAGCGCGCGCTGGCGCTGATGGGCGACAAGGCGCCGCAGGTGGAGGTGCGCTGGCATCCGTTCCTGCTCGATCCCGATGCCGGCACCACGCCGGTGCCGCTGCGGCAGGCCTATGCGGCCAAGTTCGGCGGCGCCGAGCGTACCGAACAGATGCTGGCCCAGACCCAGTCCGCCGCCCGTGCCGAAGGCCTGCCGATGGATTTCGACCGTGGCCAGGTCCGTGTCACCACGCTGCCGGCGCACCGCCTGCTGTGGCTGGCCGGGCGCGAGGGCGTGCAGGAGCAGGTCGGCGAGGCGTTGTTCCGCGCGCACTTCGAGCACGGCCGCAATCTCGCCGACCCGCAGGTGCTGGCCGAGGCGGCCGCCGCCGGCGGCATCCCGGCCGCGCGCGTGGAGGCCCTGCTGGCCTCGGACGAAGGCCTGGCCGAGGTCCGCGCCGGGCTGGGCCAGGCGCAGGCGCTGGGCATCCAGTCGGTGCCGACCTTCGTCATCAACGGCCGCTACGCCGTGCAGGGCGCGCAGCCGCCGGAAGTGTTCGCCCAGGTGCTGGAGAAGGTCGCGGCCGAACAGGCCCCGGCCGCCGCCGGCCCGGATGAACAGGCCTGCGGACCGGATGGCTGCCAACTCTGACGCGATGGCCGCCATCTGCGACAATGCCCGGCTTGGCTGTATGGGAATCCGCACATGCTTCTGATCGGCGTCGCCGGCACCGAACTGACCGCCCAGGAACGCGACTGGCTGCAGCATGACGCCGTGGCCGGCGTGGTGCTGTTCAAGCGCAATTTCGCCTCGCGCGCGCAGGTGGTCGAACTGACCGCCGCGATCCGCGCCGCCACCGCCCGCCCGCTGCTGCTCGCGGTGGACCAGGAAGGCGGGCGCGTGCAGCGCTTCCGCGAGGGCTTCACCGACCTGCCGCCGCTGGACGGCTTCGGCCGGCTGCATGCCACCGATCCGGACGCCGCGCTGGCGCTGGCCGAGCAGCACGCCTGGCTGATGGCCAGCGAGATCCGCGCCAGCGGCCTGGACCTGAGCTTCGCGCCGGTGGTGGACCTGGGGCGCGGCAACCTGGCCATCGGCAACCGCGCCTTCGCCGAGGACCCGCAGGTCGTCGCGGCGCTGGCCCAGGCCTATGTGCGCGGCATGCACGGTGCCGGCATGGCCGCCACGCTCAAGCACTTCCCCGGCCACGGCACGGTGCGCGAGGACACCCACGTCGACACCGCCGTCGATCCGCGCCCGCTGCACGAGCTGGAAACGCAGGATCTGCTACCGTTCCGCGCCGGTATCCAGGCCGGGGCCGATGCGGTGATGATGGCCCACGTCGTCTACCCGCAGGTCGCGCCGGAACCGGCCGGCTACTCGCCGCGCTGGATCAACCAGATCCTGCGGGAGCAGATGGGCTTCCGCGGCGTGGTGTTCTCCGACGACATCGGCATGGCGGCCTCGTTCGCCGCCGGTGGCGTCAAGGCCCGGGTCGATGCCCACCTGGATGCCGGCTGCGACGTGGTGCTGGTCTGCCACCCGGAGCTGGTCGAAGAATCGCTGCAGGCCGTGGCCGGCCGCAGCCTCAACACCGCCGCGCTGCTGGGCCTGATCGCCCACGGCGCCATGGGCTGGGGCGGCCTGCTGGCCGACGCCCGCCACGGCGATACCCAAACCCGTCTGCTCGAAACTCTCGGAAGAACCGCCTGATGTCCAAACTCACTCTCGAACAAGCCGTGGCCCAGGCCGACCTGCTGGTCGACCGCCCCGCCATCGACCAGGCCATCGCCGGCATCGCCGACGCCATCGCGCGCGACTACAGGGGCGAGGTGCCGGTGTTCCTGTCGATCATGAACGGCGCGCTGCCGTTCGCCGGCCAGCTCGCGCTGGAACTGGGCGCGCGCGGCCAGGACGCGCAGTTCGACTACATGCAGGCCTCGCGCTACCACGGCGAGAGCGGCGGCGAACTGGTCTGGAAGCACCGCCCGGTGTCGGCGCTGTTCGGCCGCCGCGTGCTGCTGGTGGACGACATCCTCGATGAGGGCTTCACCCTGCAGGGCGTGCGCGAGTGGTGCCTGGAGCAGGGCGCCACCGACGTGCGCATCGCCGTGCTGGCGGTCAAGAAGCACGACCGCTGCCTGCCTGACGTGCAGGCCGACTACGCCGGCATCGAACTGCCGGACCGCTTCGTGTTCGGTTTCGGCATGGACGTCAGCGAATCGCTGCGCCCGCTGCCGGCCATCTATGCGATGAAGCAGTAAGCAGGCGTGTCGGCCATCGGCCGGCACGCGCCATCGCTTCGCGCTGTCGCCCCACGGTCAGCATTGCAGGCCGCGGGCCCCGTCTCTCGCTTGCCACACCCCGCGTCTGCGGCGCGCCCCCTGACTCCGGGGAACGCGCCATCGCTTCGCGCTGTCGCCCCACGGTCTGCATTGCAGACCATGGGCCCCGTCTCTCGCCTGCCATACCCCGCGCCTTCGGCGCGCCCCCTGACTCAGGGGGGGCTTCTCCAGCCGCGATCCGGCAAGATGGTGGGCATGGGGTGGGTGCCGATGGCCGTTGGTCGGTACGATGACGGAACGGCAGGCCGTGCCGCGCTTGATTGCGAAAACAGATCAGGAAACAACGATGGGCAATATCGAACTGGCCGTGATCGGCGGCACCGGTGTCTACAGGCTGGCCGCGCTGGACGACGTCCAGTCCCATGACGTCCAGACCCGCTACGGCGCGCCGTCCGGCCCGGTGCGCGTGGGCCTGCTGGACGGCCAGCGCGTGGCCTTCCTCGCACGCCACGGCGAAGGCCATTCGATCCCGCCGCACAAGGTCAACTACCGGGCCAATCTGGCTGCGCTCAAGCAACTGGGCGCCACCCGCGTGCTCGCGCTCAACACCGTCGGCGGTATCACCGACGATCTCGGTCCGCGCGTGTTGGCCTGCCCGGACCAGCTGATCGACTACACCTGGGGCCGGATCTCGACGCTGTGCGAGGAAGAGGGCAGCGAGGTGCTGCACGTGGATTTCGGCCATCCCTACACGCCGTCGCTGCGCGCGCAGGTGCTGGCCGCGGCGCGCGCGCGCGGCGTCGCCGTGCATGACGGCGGCTGCTACGGCGCCACGCAGGGGCCGCGCCTGGAGACCATCGCCGAGATCGCGCGCATGCGCCGCGACGGCTGCGACCTGGTCGGCATGACCGGCATGCCCGAAGCCGGGCTGGCGCGCGAACTGGGGCTGGAATACGCCTGCCTGGCCATCGTCGCCAACTGGGCGGCGGGCTGCGGCGACGCGGCCGAGATCACGATGGAAGAGGTGCTGGACAACGTCGCCGCCGCCTCGGCGGGGCTGCCCGAGCTGGTGGGGGCACTGGTGGGCGGATTGGCCCGGGGGTGATTGTCATCCCGGCCCAAGCTTTGCATACTCCGCCAGTACGCTTCATTCAGCGTGCATCAATCCATTCATCGAACAAGGTCTCGCATCACCATGCCGAACGGTACCGTCAAGTGGTTCAACGACGCCAAGGGATTTGGCTTCATCTCACCGGAGGACGGCAGCGCCGATGTCTTCGCGCACTTCTCCGCGATCAATTCCAAGGGCTTCCGCAGCCTGCAGGAAGGACAGCGCGTCAGCTATGACGTGACCCAGGGCCCGAAGGGCGCACAGGCTTCCAATATCACGCCGGCCGAGTGATCCACGCGGCCGTGCCGAAAGAACCCCGCTGCGGCGGGGTTTTTTTTGTTGCCGCCATCCCTGGCGGCAACCCTTCAGGCCATCGACAGGCGATGTCGAAAACCGCTCCCGGCGGGTTTTGGTGGTCGCCTCTCCAGGACCGCAGCGTTGGGCGCGTCGACGGGCGATGGCGCGCGCCGCCCGCGATGGCTCGGCCAGCGCGGCCGCATCCGCAGGAAACGCTATGAGCAAGCCACTGGACATCGCCATCGTCGGCTACGGCACCGCTGGCCAGTCGCTGGCCGTGCTGCTGTCGCGCGACGGCCACCGCGTGCAGGTATTCGAACGCGCCGCGCGCCCCGGGCCGGTGGGCGCGGGCTTCCTGCTGCAGCCCAGCGGGCTGCAGGTGCTGTGGCGCATGGGGCTGCTGCCGCAGGTGCTGGCGCATGGCGCGGTGGTGCGGCGGCTGTACGGCGAGACGCCGTGCGGCCGCGCGGTGATGGACATGCGCTACGCCGGCCTGGATGCGCGCCTGCACGGCGTGGGCATGCAGCGCGGCGCGCTGTTCTCGCTGCTGGACGCGGCGTGGGAGCCGGGCGACGCCCTGCACGTGGACAGCGGCATCGTCGCCATCGACGACGACCTGCGGCGGGTGCGCGACCAGCACGGGCGCTGGCACGGGCCGTTCGATCTGGTGATCGCCACCGACGGCGCCGCGTCCGGCCTGCGCGCGCAGGTGCGCGGCACGCGGCTGGACCGCGTCTATCCGTGGGGCGCGCTGTGGTGCCTGCTGCCGGCCGGCGACTGGGCTTTCGCCGACGAGCTGCGCCAGCGCTACGTCGCCGCGCGCAAGATGATCGGCCTGCTGCCGGTGGGCACGCGGCCGGGCGACGCGGTGCCGCGCCTGAGCTTTTTCTGGAGCCTGCCGCGCGACGGCTTCGAGGCGTGGGAGCGCGCCGGACTGGAGCCCTGGCTCGACGAGATCGCGCAGCTGTGGCCGCAGGCGCGGCAACGGCTGCAGGGCATCACCCTGCACACGCAGCTGGCGCGCGCCAGCTATCGCGACGCGGTGATGGAGCGCTGGTACCGCGGCCGGCTGGTGCTGGCGGGCGACGCGGCGCATTCGATGAGCCCGCAGCTGGGACAGGGCGTGAACATGGCGCTGCTCGATGCGCTGGCCCTGCGCGACGCACTGCGCGGGGACGCCGGTGTCGACGCCGCGCTGGCGCGCTACCAGGCCGCGCGCCAGGCACACGTGCGCCTGTACCAGTTCTGGAGCCGCTGGCTGACGCCGATATTCCAGTCCGAGCGCGACTGGATCGCGCACGCGCGCGACCTGCTGTTCAAGCCGATGGGCCGCCTGCCGGGCGGGCGCGGGCACATGCTGCGCGTGCTCAGCGGCACCCAGCTGGGCGTGTTCGGCAAACTGCCGCTGCACGACGATTTCATCCGCGCGCTGGCCGGCGCGGACTGAGCCGCCGGTCAATGCGGGGGCAGGGCGATGGCCTGGCCCTCGACGCACACCACCACGCGCCCGTCCGGCAGCGCCTGCAGCAGCTGCCCGCCGGTGAAATGCGAGAACGCCGGCAGCAACGTCAGCGCCTGGCGCAGGTGGAACGCCGGCCAGCGCCGCCGCATGCCCGGCAACCGCACCACCGGGTGCAGGTGGCCGGCGATGACATGACCGCGCGGGTCCGGCCGCGGCTCGTGGGCGAATACGAACGGCGGCTGCACCACCGCTCCCGGATGCAGGTCGATGTCCAGCGCGGCGGTACCGGCGGCGCGGTCGTGATTGCCGCGCACCAGGTGCAGCGCGACGTCGGCGTGCGCCTGGCGGAAGCGCCGCCACTGCGCCAGCCAGGCCGCATCGGCGGCCACGCCCGCGTGCAGCATGTCGCCGAGGATCCACAGCTGCGCCACCGGCAGCCGTCGCAGCAGCGCCTCCAGCCGCGCCAGGTCGTGGCCGGTGCCGCCGCGCGGCAGGGCGATGCCGGCGCGGCGGAACGCATCGCCCTTGCCCAGGTGCAGGTCGGCCAGCAGCAGCCAGCGCCGGCGCGGCCAGTACAGCGCGCGCTCGCCGCACAGCAGCACCTCCTCGCCGGCCAGCCGCAGCGGCAGGTCAGCGGCCATGGCGCCGTTCCAGCTGCGCGGCGGCGCGCAGCACGCGTTCGCGCCAGGTTTCGTTGCTCAGCTTGCCGCGCAGGCGTTCGGCCCACAGCGGGAACGCCAGCGGCGTGAGCGTGGGCGGGTGGCGCAGTTCGACGCGGCGGTGCGCGCAGTCGTGCAGCGTGCGCAGCAGGCCGGGAAGGTCCAGTGCTTCGTCCAGCGCCTCGCGTTCGGCCTGGGCCAGCAGCAGATGGCCCGGATCATGCTCGCGCAGCACGTCGTAGAGCAGCCCGCTGGACGCCTGCAGCTGCCGCAGCGAGCGCGGCGCGCCGCCCGGCGGCGCCGGCACCAGCAGGCCGGCGGTGCGGGCGATGCCGCGGAACTGGCGCCGCGCCAGTTCGGCCAGGTTGACCGCCTCGCGCAGGTCCGCTTCCACCGCCTCGGTCGAGAACAGCGCATGCAGCCGCGCCGGTTCCAGCTGCAGCGGCCGTTCCGGCGCCAGCACCAGGCCCAGGTCGGTGACCGCGTAGCCGATGCTGTTGCGCGCCTGGCGCGACAGCCGCAGCGCCAGCAGCGTCGCCAGCGCCTCGTGGATGCGGCGCCCGGCGAAGGGGTAGCAGAACAGGTACTGGCCGTCGCGCCGCTGCACCTGTTCCAGCAGCAGGTGGGTGGGCGAGGGCAGCGCCGACAGCCCGGTCTGCAGCGCCAGCAGCGGACGCAGCCAGCGCATCTCCGCGCTGGCGTCGGGCGCGGCCAGCAAGGCGGCGACCTCGCGGCCCAGCGGCTCGGACAGTGGCAGCTGCCCGCCCTGCCAGCGCGGCACGGTGGCCGAGGGGCCGTGCGCGGCGCGCACGTAGGCCACCATGTCGCGCAGCCGCACCAGTTCCAGCAGGCGGCCGGCGAAATGGAAGCGCTGGCCCGGGCGCAGGCGGCCGGCGAACTGTTCCTCCACCGCGCCCAGCTCGCCGCCGCGCAGGAAACGCACGCGCACGCTGCCGTCGCTGCTGATCGTGCCGATGGACAGGCGGTGGCGGCGGGCGATGCGGCGGTCGTGCACGCGGTAGACGCCATCGGCGTCCAGGCTGACGCGCTGGAAATCGGGGTAGCGGCCCAGCGCGGCGCCGCCGTGCACGATGAAGTCCAGCACCGCCTGCCACAGGCTCTCGTCCAGCGCGGCGAAGGACGGGCTGCGCCGCACCCGCGCCAACAGCTCGCCGGCGCGGAAGCCGCCGCCCAGCGCGCAGCTCACGCAGTGCTGCGCCAGCACGTCCAGGCACAGCCGCGGCGGCAGCCGCGCCTCGATCACGCCGGCGCGCAGCGCGTGGCGGGCGGCGGCGTATTCCACCGTTTCCAGCGCGTGGGTGGGCACGCAGACCACGCTGCCGCTGGCACCGGGGCGGTGGCGGGCGCGGCCGGCGCGCTGGCGCAGCCGGGCGATGCCCTTGGGACTGCCCAGCTGCAGCACCTGGTCCACCGCGGGGAAGTCCACGCCCAGGTCGAGGCTGGAGGTGGCGACCACGCAGCGCAGGGTGCCGGCGCGCAGTCCGTCCTCGACCTGGCGGCGCAGCGCCGGGTCGAGCGAGCCGTGGTGCAGCGCCAGGGCGGCCGGGTCGTCCGGCCATACCGAGGCCAGCGCCTGGTGCCACAGTTCGGCCTGCGCGCGGGTATTGGTGAACAGCAGGCTGCTGCGCGCGGCGAGCAGGGCCTCCAGCACCCGCGGCAGCTGCGCCAGCCCGAGGTGGCCGGCCCACGGGAAACGTTCCCCCGGCGCCGGCAGCAGGGTGGTCACGCGCACCGGCCGCGCCCGCGCGCCGCGCACCAGCTTCGCCTGCGGCAGGTCCGGCAGCAGCGCCTGGCAGGCCTCCTGCGGATTGCCCAGGGTGGCCGACAGGCCCCAGGTCCGCGCCTGCGGCGCGGCCTCGCGCAGCCGCAGCAGGTCCAGCTGCAGCAGCACACCGCGCTTGCTCGCCAGCAGCTCGTGCCATTCGTCGACGACGATGCAGCGCAGCCGGCGCATGTGCTCCAGCGTGGGCGCGTGGCTGAGCAGCAGCGACAGCGATTCGGGCGTGGTCACCAGCACGTCGAGCCGGCCTTCCAGCGCGCGGCGGCGCTCGCCGGCGGCGGCGTCGCCGGTGCGCAGGCCCACCTGCCAGTCCAGCCCCAGCGCCGGCAGCGGCGCGCGCAGCGCCAGCGCGGTGTCGCCGGCCAGCGCGCGCAGCGGCGTCACCCACAGCACCTGCAACGGCCGCGCGCTGCCGCGGCGGCGCGGCGGCGGCCGCTCCTGCAGCGCTTCCAGCAATGGCCCGCCGTAGACCGCCAGGGTCTTGCCGCTGCCGGTCGGGGTCAGCAGCAGCCCGGATTCGCCGGCCAGGTAGTGCCGCCACATCGCGCGCTGGAACGGCAGCGGTGTCCAGCCGCGGCCGGCGAACCAGGCGCCGAGCGCGGCCTGCGCCTGCCGCGGCGTCATCGCGCCAGGTCCAGCAGCGCCGCCAGCGCATCGGCGTCGGCCGCGCGCTTGTCGTGGCGCCAGCGCAGGATGCGCGGGAAACGCACCGCGACCCCGGACTTGTGCCGGCTGCTGCGGTTGACGCCCTCGAACGCCAGCTCGAACACCTGCTCCGGCGGCACGCTGCGCACCGGGCCGAAGCGCTCCAGGGTGTGGGCGCGGATCCAGCGGTCCAGCGTGGCGATCTCGCTGTCGTCCAGCCCGGAATAGGCCTTGGCCACCGGCACCAGGCGGCCGTCGTCCCACAGGCCGAAGGTGTAGTCGGTGTGCAGGGTGCTGCGGCGGCCGTGGCCGGCCTGCGCGTACAGCAGCACCGCGTCGACGGTGAGCGGGTCGATCTTCCACTTCCACCAGTCGCCGCGGCGGCGCCCGGCCTGGTAGGGCGAGGCCAGCCGCTTGAGCATCAGGCCCTCGACGCCGCGCTGGCGCGACCCGGCGCGCAGCGCCGCGGCCTGCGTCCAGTCGTCGGGCAGCCGCCGCGGCGAAGCCTGCAGGCGGGGATCGCCCAGCGCGCCGAGCAGGATTTCCAGTTGCGCGCGCCGTTGCGCCAGCGGCAGTTCGCGCAGGTCGCGGCCGTCCTGTTCCAGCAGGTCGAAGGCCAGCAATCGCGCAGGTGCCGCGCGCAGTGTCGCCGCGCCCGGCCGGCGCCGCTGGATGCGCGTCTGCAGCGCGGAGAACGGCAGCGGCGCGTCGGCGTCCGGCTGCCAGGCCAGCAGCTCGCCATCGATGACGCAGCCGTCGGGCAGCGCGGTGGCGGCCTGCTCGATCTCGGGGAAACGGCCGTCCAGCCGTTCCTCGCCGCGCGACCACAGCGCCACCTCCCCCTCGCGGCGCAGCAGCTGCAGGCGGATGCCGTCCCACTTCCATTCCAGCAGCCAGTCCTGCGCCGGGCCCAGCGCCTCCGGCGCGCCCGGCAGCGGCGAGGCGAGGAAGAACGGGTAGGGCTGGCGGCGGTCCTCCGGCGTGTCGTCGGGCCAGAGCAGCCGCGGCAGGAACGCCGGCGACGGCGTCCAGCCGCCGAGCATGCGCTGGGCGATGCGCGCGATGTCCAGCCCCGACCACTCGGCCAGCGCCTGCTGCACCAGCCGCTGCGACACGCCCACGCGCAGCGCGCCGGTCAGCAGCTTGTTGAACACCAGCCGCTCGGGATACGCCAGTGCGCGCCAGCCGGCCAGCACCGCGGCGCGGCGCACCGGTTCGGGCTGGTTGGCCGCCGGCAGCAGCCTGCGCTCGATCCAGGTGGCCAGCGGGGCCTCGGGTGCCGGCTGCCGCGGGTCGTCCAGCAGCAGGGTCAGGGTTTCGGCGAGGTCGCCGACGTGGTCGTGGCTGTCGGCCACCAGCCAGTCCGGCAGGCCGGCCTCGTCCGCCACCCAGGCGCGCAGCTCGGTGGTGGTGGCCAGCTTGCGGCGCGCGCCGCCGACCTTGCCGCCGGCGAGCAGGTGCAGCGCCCAGGCGGCGTCGTGGGCGTCGGCGTGGCGGAAGTAGTCCACCAGCGCGGCGCGCTTGTCGCCGGTGGCGGTGCTGCGGTCCAGCTGCTGGTACAGCCGCGCGAACGCCTTCATTCCTCGTCCCCGTAACCGGTGCGGAAGGTCTCGGCGGCGACGCCCTTGTCCTGCAGGTAGCGGATCAGCGCGTCGCTGTCGCCGTGGGTGGCGATCACCCGGCGCGCGCCGGTCTGCGCGATGGTCGCCAGCAGCGCCGGCCAGTCGGCGTGGTCGGACACCACGAAACCGCGGTCCAGGTTGCGCCGCCGGCGGTTGCCGCGCAGCCGCATCCAGCCCGAGGCGAAGCCCAGCTGCCAGCGGCCGAAGCGACGCAGCCAGGTGCCGCCGGCCACCGAGGGCGGGGCCAGCACCAGGCGCCCGGCGGCGTCGGCGTCGCGCCCCTGTTCGGCCACGATCGCGCAGTCGGGCAGGGCCACGCCGGCGTCGCGGTAGGCCTGAACGCCGTTGGCGATGGCGCCGTGCAGCCACACCGTGGGCGCGTCCAGCCGCTGCAGCTCGGCCAGCAGCCGCTGCGCCTTGCCCAGCGCGTAGCACAGCAGCACCGCGGCCTCGCCGCGCACCTCGCACCCGGCGCGCCACTGCAGGATGTCCGCGGCCACCGCCGCGGTGTCGGGCCAGCGGTAGACCGGCAGCGCGAAGGTGGCCTCGGTGATGAAGGTGTCGCAGCGCAGCGGCTCGAACGGCGCGCAGGTCGGGTCCGGCTGGCGCTTGTAGTCGCCCGAGGCCACCCACACCTGGCGGCCGTCGTCGATGCGCACCTGCGCCGAACCGAGCACGTGTCCGGCCGGATGCAGCGAGACGTCCACGCCGCCCAGGCGGAAGCGCTGGCCGTAGTCGTGCGCCTCGATGGCGACCTCGCGGCCCAGCCGCCAGCGCAGCAGCGGCAGGGTCTGCCGCGAACAGTGGTAGCGGCCCATGCCCGGCCGCGCGTGGTCGCCGTGCGCGTGGGTGATGACCGCGCGAGCCACCGGCCGCCACGGGTCGATATGGAAATCGCCGGCCGGGCAATACAGCCCTTCCGGCCGCAGCACCACCAGGTCGTCTTGGCTGGACATGCACCCGACTGTGCCGCCCGCGTCGTGCAGGCGGCGAGAACGCCCGCTGCGGCACAATGCACGGGCCGCACCCATCGGAGGTTGAACGATGACCGACGCGATCGCGCCGTTCGAAACCCATGTGGTCCACAACCAGCCGCCGCCGTTTCCGGGCGGCAACCTGTGGCGCGACGACGTCGCGCTGCGCGAGGCGGTTGCGCGCGAGGGCGGCGGGGCGTTCGCCGCCGTCCTGGACGCTTACGGCGCGCTGGCCGGCAGCGAGCTGTACCGGCTCGGCTTCGACGCCAACCGGAACCGGCCGCTGCTGCGTACCCACGATGCGCAGGGCCACCGCATCGACACCGTGGATTTCCATCCGGCCTGGCACCGGTTGATGGAGGTCGCCAAGGGGCACGGCGTGGCCGGATTGTCGTGGTCGCAGCCGCAGCCAGGCGCGCACGTCGCGCGCGCCGCACTTAGTTTCCTGCACCACCAGGCCGAGGCCGGCAGCAGTTGCCCGCTGACCATGACCCACGCCGCGGTACCGGTGCTGCGCCGCGAGCCGGCGCTGGCCGAGTGGGCGGCCAAGGCCGCCGCGCCGCGCTACGACCCGCGCGACGTGCCCATCGCCGACAAGGCCGGCATCACCGTGGGCATGGGCATGACCGAGAAGCAGGGCGGCTCGGACGTGCGCGGCAACCGCACGCTGGCCACGCCGCTGGCCGGCGAGGGCGAGTACTCGCTGGTCGGGCACAAGTGGTTCTTCTCCGCGCCGATGTCCGACGGCTGGCTGGTGCTGGCGCAGGCGCCGGGCGGGCTGAGCTGTTTCCTGCTGCCGCGGCGGCTGCCCGACGGCACGCGCAACGCCTTCCGGCTGATGCGGCTGAAGGACAAGCTCGGCGACTGGGCCAACGCCTCCAGCGAGGTCGAATTCTGCGGCGCCCGCGCGCGGCGCATCGGCGAGGAAGGCCGCGGCGTGGCGACCATCATCGAGATGGTGATGCTTACGCGCCTGGACTGCATGCTCGGTGCCGCCGCGGAAATGCGCATGGCGCTGGCGCAGGCGCTGCACCATGCGCGGCATCGCACTGCGTTCGGCCGGCGCCTGGTCGAGCAGCCGCTGATGGCCAACGTGCTGGCCGACCTGGCGCTGGAATCGGAAGCGTCCACCGCGCTGGCGCTGCGCGTGGCGCGCGCGGTGGACGCGGCCGCGCACGATCCGGAAGAAGCGGCGTTCGCGCGCATCGCCACGGCGGTGGGCAAGTTCTGGATCTGCCGGCGCGCGGCGGGCTTCGTCAACGAGGCGCAGGAATGCCTGGGCGGCGCCGGTTACATCGAGGAATCGATGCTGCCGCGGCTGTACCGGCAGGCGCCACTCAACTCGATCTGGGAAGGCAGCGGCAACGTGCAGTGCCTGGACGTGCTGCGCGCGCTGTCGCGCGAACCGCTGTCGCGGCAGGCGCTGCTGCGCGAACTGGAACGCGCGCGCGGCAGCGACGACACCTACGATGCCGCGCTCGACGGCCTACTGCGCCTGCTGGGAGAGGCCGTGGTGGCCGAAGCGGCTGCGCGGCGGGTGGCGGCGTCGCTGGCGATCCTGCTGCAGGCGGCCACGCTGCTGCGCGCGGGCAGTCCGGTGGCCCCGGCGTTCATCGCGTCGCGCGTGGCGGTTTGCGCGCCGCCGGCCTACGGCATGCTGGAGGCGTCCGTGGCATTCGCCGATATCCTGGAGCGCGTGTCGCCGGCGGCCTGGTCCGGCTGATCCGCGCATGCCGCGGCCGGCGTGCGACATCGTGGTGATGCCGGCGATGTTGCCGATGTGGAACTCGCTACTGGTCCGCGTCCAAGCGTGCATCGGCGCTCTCGGCGGCGACCGCCCGATCAACCACGCCGGGGGCATGCCTCGGATCGACGGGCTGCTGCGTGTTCCTTCATGCGCCGAGTGGTGCGGAGAATGCGCCGGTACAAGGGGCCGGACGTCGGGGCTTGCGCGCCCGGGCCGGCAGGTCCCGTGCAGCCGGCGTACGGCGGCTGCACGGGAACGACGATCAGCGCTTGGCGTCTTCGGCTTCCTGGCGCGCCTTCTCGGCCGCGTCGTGCGCATGGTCGGCGACCTTCTGCGCGGCGTCGGCGGTCGCGGCGCTGGCATCGGCCGCCGCCTCCCTGGCCTTGACGGCGGCGTCGTCCGAAGCCGAGCGCGTCGCATCGGCTGCGCGGTCCAGCGCCTGCTCGGACTTGGCGGCGGCTTCGCGGGTAGCGTCGGCCGCACGGTCGGCCGCGGTGCGCGCCGCATCGGCGGCCGACTCGCCGGCGCTGCGCGCGGCGTCGGCGGCATGGTCGGCGGCCGCTTCCGCATCGCGCTTGGCCTGTTCGGCATTCGGGTCGTTGCAGGCGGCCAGTGCCAGTACCAGGCTGCCGGCCAGCAGCGGGACGAAGATCTTCATAACGTTCTCCTGGGTTGGGGGACGACGCGCGCAGCGTAGGAGGACGCGGATTCAGATTGCGTCAACGCCGTGCCGGGGACGCGTGGCGGTACCCGGGAGTCGTGGCGCCGGAGTTGCCGCAGGAGAGATCCAGGGAACGATGGCGTTCCGTTGCCGCTACCGGCGTCCTGCGTGGACAAGGACTCGAAAGCAGCGGCCGGGGCGATTGCCGGCGTACGTCGCCTGCCGATGGCCGGACGTTCGCGGCCATGGCGCGGCCATAAAAAAAGCCGCTGGCGAACCAGCGGCTTTTCAGACTTGCGTCGAAGAAGAAGTTATTACTTCTTGGCTTCTTCGGCAGCGTCCTTGGCCTGGTCGGCCACGTTTTCAGCAGCCTTGGCAGCGTCGGCAGCGGCGCCGGCAGCGGCGTCGGTAGCGGCGCCAGCAGCGGCGGCAGCGGCGTCACCAGCGGCGTCAGCAGCGGTGGCGGCGGTGTCGGCAGCAGCCTGGGCGGCGTCGGCGGTCTCGGCGCCGGCGGCAGCAGCCTGGTCGGCGGCGGCCTGGGCGTCGGTGGCGGCTTCGTTGGCCGAAGCAGCGGCGTCCTGGGCAGCTTCCTGCTTCGAGCAGGCGGCCAGAGCCAGGCCCAGGGCCATCGCGATCAGCAGCTTGTTGATGCTCATTGTGTGAATCCTCGTCGTTAGATTAGGCAACGCGCCATTGCGCGCCTTGAACATGATGACAAGCCCATTTCGACTGTCAAGCGACCGCGCATTCATTTTTGTAGAACAGGCATTAAGTCCAATCAAATCAATTCGATGGCGATGGCCGTGGCTTCGCCGCCGCCGATGCAGAGGGACGCAACGCCACGCTTGAGGCCACGGCTGCGCAGGGCGTTGACCAGCGTGACCACAAGGCGCGCGCCCGAAGCGCCGATCGGATGGCCCAGCGCGCAGGCGCCGCCGTTGACGTTGACCTTGGCGTGCGGGATGCCCAGCTCGCGGATCGGCGCCATGGCGACCACGGCGAAGGCTTCGTTGATCTCGAACAGATCCACCTCGTCGATCTTCCAGCCGGCCTTGTCCAGCACCTGCCGGACCGCGCCGATGGGGGCGGTGGTGAACCATTCCGGCTCCTGCGAGAAGGTGGCGTGGGCGACGATGCGGGCCAGCGGCTGCACGCCGCGGCGCGCGGCCTCGTCGGCGGCCAGCAGCACCACGGCGGCGGCGCCGTCGGAAATGCTGGACGAACTGGCGGCGGTCACGCTGCCGTCCTTCTTGAAGGCCGGCTTCAGGGTCGGGATCTTGGCGATGTCGGACTTGCCCGGCTGTTCGTCCTGGTCGAACTCCACCTCGCCCTTGCGGGTGGCGACCTTGACCGGAACGATCTCGCCCTCGAACGCGCCGCCGGCCTGCGCCGCCTGGGCGCGCTTGACCGATTCGATCGCGTAGGCGTCCTGCTCCTCGCGGGTGAAGCCGAACTTTGCGACGGTGCCTTCGGCGAACACGCCCATGGCCTGGCCGTCGTAGGGGTTGGTCAGGCCGTCCCAGGCCATGTGGTCCACCGCCTGGAAGTTGCCGTAGCGGTTGCCGGTGCGCGAGTTCGGGATCATGTGCGGCGCGTTGGACATGGATTCCATGCCTCCGGCGACGACGATGCTCGCCGAACCGGCCTTGATCAGGTCGTGGCCGAGCATGATGGCCTTCATGCCCGAACCGCACACCTTGTTGAGCGTGGTGCAGCCGGTGCTGGTGGGCAGGCCGGCGGCGAGCGAGGCCTGGCGCGCCGGCGCCTGGCCGAGGTTGGCCGGCAGCACGCAGCCCATGATGACTTCGGAGACGTCGGCGGCGGGAATGCCGGACTGCTCCATGGCCGCGCGGATCGCCGTGGCGCCGAGGGTCGGGGTGGGGACGCCATTGAACTGGCCGAGGAAGGAGCCGATGGCGGTGCGCTTTGCGGCGGCGATGACGATGTCGGACATGTGCGGTCTCGGTTGTATCCTGCAACGATTATCGAAAGCCGCTGGCGGCGTGCCCATTGGACCAACGGCACATCCCGGCAGACAGCGGTTTGTCGTTGCAGTATAGAAGGTGTGCCATCGCATGGCCGGGCGATGGCAATACCTGAATGCACATCGGTGTCCGGCGAGCCATTGGGGGAAGAGCAGATGCGCAGCGCACCACGGGGCCGCAACGTACTGGCCGCTTCATTGACGCTGGCCTTGGCCGCATGCGGCGGTGGCGGCGGCACCAAGTCCACGCCGCCGCCGGTCAACCCGCCGCCGACCTCGCCGCCGCCCACCCCGACCACGCCGCAGCCGGCGATGGACGCGCACCTGGCGCTGACCAACGCCAAGGCAGCGCAGGCCGCCGGTTTCACCGGCGCCGGCATCCGCATCGGCGTGGTCGATTCGGGGGTGATGCGCAACCACCCGGCGCTGGCCGGGCGGGTGCTGGCCAATTTCAACTACGTGGACCCGCGCCGGAACAACCTGGCGGTGGACGACGTGGTCGGCCACGGCACCACGGTGGCGCAGCTGGCCGCCGGCGCCGCCACCGGGCAATGGCCCGGCGGCATCGCGCCGGGCGCGCAGATCGTCTCGGCGCGCATCATCAACGACGAGCGACCCAAGGACGACGGCTCCGGGCAGGGCAACGAGGTGACCGGCGGACTGGGGATGGCCGGGATCCACGACGACCTGATCCGCGCCGGCGTGCGCATCATGAACAACTCCTGGGGCGGCCTGTACTGGACCCGTCCCAACGTGACGGCGGAGATCGCCGCCGAATACCGCCCTTTCATCGTCGGCAACGACGGGCTGGTGGTGTTCGCCACCGGCAACGAATCGCGCGCCAACCCCAGCGACATGGCCGCGCTGCCGAGCCAGCCGGGCGACGGCGGCACGCGCCCGGCGGCCGACCTGGAGCGCGGCTGGCTGGCGGTGGCGGCGCTGGACACGGCCAACCCGGACCGGCTGGCCAGCTACTCCAACGCCTGCGGCGTGGCGAAGAACTACTGCCTGGTCGCACCGGGCACCGCCGCGTTCCTCGGCGCCAACGCCACGTCATCGAATCTCTCCTACTACTACGGCAGCGGCACCTCGTACGCGGCGCCGCTGGTGTCCGGCGCAGCGGCGCTGGTGTGGCAGGCGTTCCCGTATTTCGACAACAACCTGGTGCGGCAGACGCTGCTGGGCACCGCCACCGACCTGGGCGATCCCGGCCCGGACGCGGTGTTCGGCTACGGCCTGCTCAACGTCGGCAAGGCGGTGCAGGGGCCGGCGAAGTTCGACTGGGGCGACGTCACCGTCGCGCTGGACGGCAGTTCCACCTGGAGCAACGCGCTCAGCGGCAGTGGCGGGCTGGTCAAGCGCGGCACCGGCACGCTGACGCTGGGCCACGCCGGGCTGCCCCTGGACTACACCGGCGCTACCCGCATCCAGCAGGGCACCCTGGTGCTGGCCGGCGACCTGCACCATTCCGACGTGTCCGTGGACAGCGGCGGACGCCTGGCCGGCACCGCGTGGATGGGCGCGGACCTGCGCAATGCCGGCGTGGTCGAGCTGGATGCGGCCGGCGCCGCGCAGGGCGGCATGCGCGTGGCGGGCGATTACGTGCAGCTGCCCGGCGGGCGGCTGGCGCTGACGCTGGGCAACGGCCAGCTGCAGGTGGGTGGCAGCGCCGCGCTGCAGGGCGGCGACGTGCACGTGCTGGGCGTGCGCCAGGGCTATGTCACCCAGGCGCGCGAGTACGTGCTGACCGCCGATGGCGGCATCAGCGGCCGTTTCGACGCGCTGACATCGGCGTCGAGCGTCTTCCTGCAGGCCACGCTGGGGTACAGCGCCACCCAGGCATGGATGGACATCGAGCGCATCGACGTCAACGCCGCCGCGCGCTCGATCGCCGGCATCAGCCCGGCGGCGCTGGGCGCCGCGGCGCGGGTGGAGCAGGCGTTCCGGCAGATCGACGCGCAGCAGGGCAGCGGCCCGGTCGCCGGCGGCCTGGTCCGCGCCGCGGCGGCCATCCAGCAGAGCCCGGGCCAGCAGGCGGCCGCGGCGACGCTGCGCAGCCTGTCGGGCGAAGCGCATGCCCTGGCGACGGCGATGACCTTCGACGGCATCGACATGAACCGGCGTGCGCTGTCGGCGCAGTTCGGCGAGGGCGGCAGCCGCGCCGGGGGCGCCTGGTCGCGTTCGCTGGGCGGCGGCGGGCAGGGTGGGTATGCCGGCAGCGATTACCGCCTGGGCGGCTGGATGCTGGGCCGCGAAACCGGCCTGGGCGATGCGCGGGTGGGCGTCGCCTTCGGGCAGATGCAGGCGGAACTGGCTGGCGGCATCGCCGGCGACCGCGGCCGCGACCGCCAGACCCAGGCCCGCTTCTATGCCGGGCAGCGCTGGGGGCAGGCGTATGCGCTGGGGCAGCTCGGCTTCGGCCGCTATCAGCGCGAACTGGACCGTGGCCTGTTGCTGGGCGGCGAGCGTGCCGGCGTGCAGGCGCAGTACGACGGCCGCTTCCTGGCCGGTAGCCTCGAGGCGGGTTACCGCTTTGGGGGCGCGGCGGCCTCGCTCACGCCCTATTTGGGCGCCGACTACGCCCGCATCGACGGCGATGGGTTCGACGAACAGGGCGGCTACGGCTTCGGGCTCAGCGCCGGCGACTGGCGTTCCAGCCAGGCGCGCATGCTGGCCGGGCTGCGCGGCAACTACCGCTGGCGCGGACTGGACGTGAACGGCTACGCCGAATGGCAGCAGGGGCTGTCCGCCAGTGGTACCGCGCTGTCGGCGCGCTTCACCGGCATCGACGCCTGGGCGCCGCTGCAGGGCCTTCAGCCCGCGCGTGCGTCGGGGCTGTTCGGCGTGTCGCTCGATGCCTGGCTGGCGCGCGATGCGCGGCTGTCGCTGGGCTACGACCAGCGCTTCGGCGGGCGCGACGACAACCGCCAGGTGTCGCTGCGGTTCCTGCGCGCGTTCTGAGTTCCCGGCGGCGGGCACGAAAAAGGCGGGCGACCTGGTCGCCCGCCTTTCGTTTGTTCCGCGATGCGGCGCTTATTCGCCGCGCAGGCGGCTCATGCGCGGCGTGGCGCGGCCCAGCGGCATCTTCAGCTTGCCGATGGACTCGATGCGGGCCTCGGCGATGCGGTCGGCCGCGCGCTGCGGCGAGATTCCATCGCGCTCGGACTGGTCGAAGATGCGGCCGAGGTTGTGGTAGATGCTGCGGATCAGGCGCATGGCGCGCTCGCGGTTGTAGCCATCGATCTCCAGCGACACGTTCATCACGCCGCCGGCATTGACCGCGTAGTCCGGCGCCCACAGCACGCCGCGCCTGTACAGCTCGTCGCCGACCGCATGGCTGGCCAACTGGTTGTTGGCGGTGCCGCAGATGACCTTGGCCTTGAGCCGGTCCAGCGTCTCCATGCCGATGGCGCCTTCCATCGCGCACGGCGCGAACACGTCGGCGGCCACGTCGTAGATGGCGTCGGGCTTGACCGCCTCGCAGCCGTACTCGGTGACCGCGCGCTGCACCAGCACCGGGTCCAGGTCGGTCACGTACAGCTTGGCGCCACGCTCGCGAAGCAGCTTCACCAGCTCCATGCCGATGTGGCCCAGGCCCTGCACGGCGATGCTGACCTTGCCTACTTCCTCATGGCCGAACTTGCGGTTGACCGAGGCCATCAGCGCCTGCAGCGCGCCGTAGGCGGTGAACGGGGCCGGGTCGCCGGAGCCGCCGTGGACCTGGTGCACGCCGGTCACGTAACCGGTCTCCAGGTAGATCTGCTCCATGTCGTTGACGTCGCTGCCGACGTCCTCGGCGGTGATGTAGCGCCCGCCCAGCGCCTCGACCTGGCGGCCGAAGGCGCGGAACAGCACCTCGCTCTTGTCGGTGCGCGGGTCGCCGATGATCACCGCCTTGCCGCCGCCGACGTTCAGCCCGGCCAGCGCGTTCTTGTAGGTCATGGTGCGGCTCAGCCGCAGCACGTCGCGCAGGGCGTCGTCGCTGTTGGCGTAGGGACGCATGCGCACCCCGCCCAGGGCCGGGCCCAGCGTGGTGTTGTGGATGGCGATGATCGCCTTCAGGCCGGCATCGCGGTTGTGGCAGAACACGACCTGTTCGTGGCCGGAAGTGGCGAGGGTTTCGAAAAGCATGGAAGCTCCGATGGGCGTTACTGCGACAACGTCCGTGATCCTGCAGGCAACTGGCGGGCCAGAAAACAAAAATGCGACTTCGTCGTTGGGGTGACGGGTCGCGGGCGGCCATTCTAATGCATTCGGCGGCCGTGGGATGTTCACGCCGGCCGATGCCCTGGCGCCGGTCCGGCGCGGCACCCGGAAGGCGTTGCGGCGGCGCGTCACGCTGCGCTGCAACCTGACCTGCGCGGCGCGCGGCCCTATCATCGGTTTCAACAGAAACCGAGATGTCGCACGGCCCATGAGCATTCCCGCCCCCCACCTTCCGCAGACGCAGCGTGCCTCGTTGGACGAGAGCCGCAGCCCGCTGCGCTTCGTCACCGCCGCCAGCCTGTTCGACGGCCACGACGCGGCCATCAACATCATGCGCCGGCTGATCCAGGCGCAGGGCGCGGAGGTCATCCACCTGGGCCACAACCGCTCGGTGGAGGACGTGGTGCGCGCGGCGCTGCAGGAAGACGCCGACGCCATCGCGCTGTCGTCCTACCAGGGCGGCCACGTGGAGTACTTCAAGTACATGGTGGACATGCTGCGCGAACGCGGCGCCAGCCACATCCGCGTGTTCGGCGGCGGCGGCGGCACCATCACCCCGGAAGAAATCCGCGAGCTGCAGGACTACGGCGTCGAGCGCATCTACCACCCCAACGACGGCATGAAGATGGGGCTGGTGGAGATGATCGAGGACGTGGTGGTGCGCGCCGAGGGCGCGCGGGAACAGGGAAGCGGGAACGGGGAAGCGGATGCTTCCGCCAGGCCCGACATCAATGACGAGATCGGCATCGGCCGCATGCTCAGCGCGCTGGAGGACGGCCGCTTCAGCGACGCCGAGCTCGAGAAGCTGCGCAAACACTGGGCCAGGGCGGACGGCGATTCCCCGTTCCCTGTTCCCCATTCCCGGCTCGCCCCCGTCATCGGCATCACCGGCACCGGCGGCGCCGGCAAGTCCAGCGTCACCGACGAACTGCTCAACCGTTTCCTGGCCAGCTTCCCGCAGATGCGCATCGCGGTGATCTCGGTGGACCCGACCCGGCGCCGCACCGGCGGCGCGCTGCTGGGCGACCGCATCCGCATGAATTCGCTGCGCAGTCCGCGCGTGTACATGCGCTCGATGGCCACCCGCCGCCAGCACGCGGCGATCAACACCGTGCTGCGCGATTGCATCGGCTTCCTCCGCTCGCTGGCCTACGACCTGGTCATCGTCGAAACCGCCGGCATCGGCCAGAGCGATTCGGAAATCGTCGACCTGGTCGATTTCCCGATGTACGTGATGACCAGCGACTTCGGCGCGCCGAGCCAGCTGGAAAAGATCGACATGCTCGACTACGCCGAGCTGGTGGTGCTCAACAAGTTCGACAAGCGCGGCGCCGAGGACGCGCTGCGCGACGTGCGCAAGCAATGGAAGCGCAACCGCGTGGCGTTCACGATGAAGGACGAGGACGTGCCGGTCTACCCGACCATCGCCTCGCAGTTCAACGACCCGGGCATCAGCTGGATGTTCGCCAACCTGTGCCGGCTGCTGCGCGGGAAGCGGGGAACGGGGGACGGGGAAGCGGGAGGGGAGGGGCATTGCGATTTCGCCCCGGCCATCGACACCACGCTGAAGGAACCGCGCGCCACCGTGCTGATTCCCGGCAGCCGCGTGCGCTACCTGGCGGAGATCGCCGAGCAGGGGCGTTCGATCAATGCCCGCATCGAATCGCAGGCCGACGTGGCCGAGCGCGCGCAGGGCTGCTGGCAGGCGTTGAAGGAGCTGGGCGATGCCGCGCTGCCGGCCGCGCTGGACCTGTATCCGGCCGATGCCCTGACCGATGCGGCCGCCGACACCAGCCTGCGCACCCTGCGCCAGCGCTACAACGACGCGGTGCAGTCGCTGGATTCGGAAGCGCTGCGCCTGCTGCGCGAATGGCCGGCGCGGTTGAAGTCGATCACCGACGAGGTCAACGAATACCAGGTGCGCGGCAAGACCATCCGCGTGGAGAACTATCGCGAGTCGCTGAGCCACCAGCAGATTCCCAAGATCGCCGCGCCCACCTACCGCAGCTGGGGCGAACTGCTGGTGTTCCTGCAGAAGGAAAACCTGCCCGGTTCCTACCCGTACACCGGCGGTGTCTACCCGTACCGCCGCAGCGGTGAGGACCCGATCCGCATGTTCGCCGGCGAGGGCACGCCCGAGCGCACCAACCGCCGCTTCCATTACCTGAGCGTCGGCCAGCCGGCCGCGCGCCTGTCCACCGCTTTCGACAGCGTGACCCTGTACGGCGAGGACCCGGCGCCGCGCCCGGACATCTACGGCAAGATCGGCAATTCAGGGGTCAACATCCCCACGCTGGACGACATGAAGAAGCTGTACTCCGGCTTCGACCTGTGCGCGCCGACCACCTCGGTGTCGATGACCATCAACGGCCCGGCGCCGATGATCCTGGCGATGTTCATGAACACCGCCATCGACCAGCAGGTGGAGAAATACCTGAAGGCCGACCCGGCGCGCTGGGCCGAGGCCGAAAAGAAGATCGCGGCGATGTTCGAAGGCCGCGCCCGCCCGCGGTACCACGGCGAACTGCCGCCGACCAACGACGGTCTCGGCCTGGGCCTGCTCGGCGTCACCGGCGACCAACTGGTGGACGCCGACACCTACGCGCGCATCAAGGCCGAAACGCTGTCCACCGTGCGCGGCACCGTGCAGGCCGACATCCTCAAGGAAGACCAGGCGCAGAACACCTGCATCTTCTCCACCGAGTTCGCCCTGCGCATGATGGGCGACATCCAGCAGTACTTCGTCGACCACGGCGTGCGCAACTTCTACTCGGTGTCGATCTCCGGCTACCACATCGCCGAAGCCGGCGCGAACCCGATCAGCCAGCTGGCCTTCACCCTGTCCAACGGCTTCACCATCGTCGAGTACTACCTGGCGCGCGGCATGAAGATCGACGACTTCGCGCCCAACCTGTCGTTCTTCTTCTCCAACGGCATGGACCCGGAATACACCGTCATCGGCCGTGTCGCCCGCCGCATCTGGGCGCGCGCGATGCGCGAGCGCTACGGCGCCAACGAGCGCAGCCAGATGATGAAGTACCACATCCAGACCTCGGGCCGCTCGCTGCACGCGCAGGAAATCCAGTTCAACGACATCCGCACCACCCTGCAGGCGCTGTACGCCCTGTTCGACAACTGCAACAGCCTGCATACCAACGCCTACGACGAAGCCATCACCACCCCGACCGAGGAAAGCGTGCGCCGCGCGGTGGCGATCCAGATGATCATCAACAAGGAGCTGGGGCTGAACTTCTGCGAGAACCCGTGGCAGGGCAGCTTCATCGTCGACAAGCTCACCGACATCGTCGAGGAAGCGGTGTACAAGGAGTTCGAGGCGATCAGCGAGCGCGGCGGCGTGCTCGGCGCGATGGACACCATGTACCAGCGCGGCAAGATCCAGGAAGAAAGCCTGTACTACGAACACAAGAAGCACGACGGCAGCCTGCCGCTGGTCGGCGTCAACATGTTCCTGCCGAAGGAGCATGCCGGCGAAGTGGCGACCGAGATCGAGTTGATCCGTTCGACGGAAGAAGAGAAGGGGCAGCAGATCGACAACGTGGCCGGGTACCAGGGCAGCCGCAACGGTTATGCTGCCGACGGGCTGAAGGCGCTACAGGCGACCGCGCGGGAGCGGCGGAATGTGTTTGAATCGCTGGTGGAGGCGGTGAAGACGCATAGCCTGGGGCAGATCAGCCATGCGTTGTATGAGGTTGGGGGCGAATACCGGCGCAACATGTGAGGCTTCGCGATCCGTTGGTGTGGAGTTGTTGTGTTCTACTCCTTTGCTGGAACAGGGAACTGCTTGCGGATCACGTTTGGGAAAGCACGGCTTAGATTGGCCGGCTTTCCGGCGCCCGATTGCATGGCGTTGTCAACGCCGCGGCCATGGCCAGATCATTCAGACAGGGCCGCGCACGGTCCGCTGGGCGAAATTCATTGCTCAGCTTGGGCTGGATGTGATCGTGATCGTCCCCCGCTCCGGGGGAGTGCGTGTCATGCTGATGATCATGATCAGTGGAAAAATCATCTGTCCGCCAGCTGACTTCATGATCACCCGCCAAGTTGAAGGCTGCGGGGATGATGGCAGACGTGGTCCAGATGAGTGCCGGTCGCGGATGGCCCCGGGATCAGTGGGGGCCGCCGCACTCGTTGGAATTGCCGGAACGATCAGGCCGGAAGATGACGCAGGAGCAACCGCCCATGTCCCTTGTATCCATTTATCTCTGACTACTTTCCCCCAGCGCCCGCGCTCTTGAACCAGTCCAGTATTTCGGAGCGCGCGGCACGCTGGTTCAGCTGGAGGATGTGGTTGTCACCGGCATATACGATCAGCTTGTGTGGACGGCTGAGCTCCAGCAGACGAGCGGCCATCGCGCGGGAATCCTGTACGTGGACGCGGTCGTCGGCTTCGCCATGCAACAGCAGTATCGGCATGTCGGATGGCAGTTGTTCCGCCCAGCGTAGCGCTGAGCGGGCTTCAAGCGCTCCCTCTTTGTTGTCGAGGTAGCCAGGAATGCGTGCCTGATAGATTCGCTCCATCTCTGGCCGCCATGCCAACCCGCCAATCAGGTCGGTTGCACCTGCGATGGTGGCCATGGCGGTGATGTCGCTGCGCTGGCGTGCGACAAGGTAACTCGTCATCGCGCCGCGGCTCTGCCCTAGAAGGAAAACACGGCCACCATCGATACCCGGCAAGGCCAGCGACAGGTCGATCAGTCGCATGACGTCATCGATGTCCTTCCCGCCGAATTCATCTGCGTCGCGGTATTGGCTGGCGACCACGACATGCCCGGCCTTCGCCAGAGGCAGCAGGGTCTGGAACAGGTGCAGTGCGTCGAGCCGGCCGAAGTCACCGTTGCCGCCGCGGTTGTAGATCAGCAAGGGCAGTCTGCTGGTCGTCGGGTTCGTTCTGGGCCGGATTACGTAGCCTGAAACGGTCTGCCCGCCGCTGGCATACGTGACGATGCGGCAATCGAACGCGGAGCGGGCGAACGCGAATGCCTTGGCCGGCACGAGGGATTGCACCATCGCCTTGGAGAGCGATGGACCACCGGTGCGCGGGGGGATCGCTTCAAGCCAGCTTTCGTAATCGGGTGTCTCCTCGAAACAATCGGTCTGCGAGAGGAACGTGTCCGGAGCGGCAGCCACGCCGGCGACGGATGACAGGGTGGGAGCAAGCGTCAGGGTGAGCGCGCTGAGCAGCGTTCGAAGCATGTGCGTGGTCTCATGGAATGAGCAAGGGAGCAGTCGGATGGAGCCGCATGGCATCAATCCTCGGCGACGAGCGTGGGATCTCGGGCGAGCAGTTCGCCAGGCTGGCAGTCCAGCGCCGTGCAGATGGCCTCCAGGGTTGTAAAGCGGATGGCCTTGGCCTTGCCGGTTTTCAGGATCGACAGGTTGGCCAGCGTGATGTCGACGCGCGCGGCCAGTTCGGTGAGGGTCATGCGGCGTGCATGCAGTAGTTCGTCGAGGCGGACGACGATGGCCATGTCAGATCGTTCCGTCCAGGTCGGTGCGCATGCGTGCGCCCTGCGCGAACACGCCGGACAGCACGAACAGCAGCAGTACCGCCAGCCATGGTGTCGGCGAGAAGCCATCCATCCGCCCCGGAAGTGCCGCTGCCTTGGAAATGGCCATGACCGCTAGGCGCAGCAACTCGATGACCAGCACGCTCCATGCGATTACGTTCAGCCGCTGCGCGTTGGCGAGGATGAAGGTGTCACCGCCGCGCACGGTATCGACGATCGCCAGCAGGTGGCGCAGGACGGTGTGCACGATCGCGGCAAAGCATATGCCGATGACCATGATCGCGCGCAGGCCCAGCGGCGCTTGGGGATGCATCGTCGCAAGGTCGAACCCGAGCGGCTTCCAAGGCCAGCCTTCAATGAAGAAGCTGGCGCAGAACAGGCAGGTGATGACGACGGCGTACAACAGGTTGAGGAGGGTTAGCCCGAGGATGACGGGACGGGCGGCGGCGATGGCGCGGGCAGGCATGCGGCTCATGGGAACTCCAGTCGATGTGTTGTTAAACGATAATATTAATATCGAAAAACGATAAATATGCTGAAAGTCATGCTCTCGGGATGAACTTTCCAGGTTGCTCGGCCGGCGCACGAAAAACGCGAAGCGGGGGGCTAATCCGGAGATCGTGCAGGCTGCGGCCGACGGGGCCTGCACGCGCCCCGGTGCCGGCCGCAGCCTTGTGAAGCGATCGGGTTGCGTCATCGTGTTGTACGCGGGATGCCGGTGCTGGACTGCGCGATTGCGCTTCGGTGACCATAGCTGCGTATGCCGCTCACCCCCGCGCCGCCCGCCCACCTGCTGCAGCTGCTGCCCGAGGCGGTGGTGCAGACCGATGCGCTGTGGGAGATCACGTATCTCAACCCGGCCTGGCAGACGCTCACCGGGCATGCGGTGGAGGCGGCGCTCGGCCGGTCCCTGCTTGAATTCGTGCATCCCGACGACGTGGGCACCCTGCGTTCGGGCATGCCGGTGTTCCGGTTGCGGTTCGCCGATGGGGATTACCGGTGGGTGCGCCTGCAGCTCCATCCGGAGACGGATGCGGCCGAGCGGGTGATCAGTCGGCAGGGCGTGCTGATCGAGATCACCGAGGTGACCGAGCAGGTGCTGGTGGAGGTCCGCCAGCGGTTCCTGCGGCTGCTGGAAACCATCGACGGCGTGGTCTGGGAAGCCGAGCGTGGGGTGGGCAATACCTTCCTGAGCCCGCAGGTCGAGCGGCTGTTCGGCTATACGGTGGAGGAGTGGCGCGCCGATCCGGGTTTCTGGCGGGCGCATGTGCATCCCGACGACCTGGTCGAAGCGCTGGCCATCGACGATGCGGCGTACAACGCGACGCACAGCTATGCCTACGAGATGAGTTACCGGCTGATCGCCCGGTCCGGCAAGGTGGTGTGGGTGCGCGACCTGTGCCGCGCGGTGGTCGAGCCGGGGCGGCCGAACCGCATGATCGGGCTGATGATCGACGTGACCCGGCAGAAGAACACGGAGCTGGAGCTGCTGCGGTCGGACAACCGTTACGCGCTGGCCACCCTCGGTTCCAACGACGGCATCTGGGACTGGGACCTGCGCACCGACGTGCTGCACGTGTCCGGGCGCTTCCACGAGATCGTCGGGCTGGGCGGCGCCGACCACGTGCACGGCGGCGGCTGGGACTTCCTCCACCAGCTCATCGATCCCGACGACCGCGCGCGGGTGCAGGCGGTCTGCCGCCGGCACCTGACGGGCGACAGCCCGAACTTCTCGGTGGATTTCCGTGCATTCCACGGGTCGGGGCGGCTGGTGTGGGTCAACTGGCGCGGGGTCGCCCAGTTCGAGGACGGCGTTGCCGTGCGCATGGCCGGCTCGTTGAGCGACCTGGCCGAACGCGGCAGTTCCTACGATGCCCTGACCAACCTGCCGGGCCGGCCGCTGTTCCGCGACCGTCTCGCGCATGCCATTGCGCTGCACCGGCACGAAGGCGCTAAGGACGGGGAGGCGCCGCCGCGGACGGGGACCACGATGTTCGCCGTGCTGCTGCTGGACCTCAACCGCTTCAAGGCGGTCAACGATACCCATGGACACCACGTCGGCGACCAGCTGTTGCAGCAGGTGGCGCGCCGGCTCGAAGCCTGCGTGCGCACGGTGGACCTGGTCGCGCGCATGAGCGGCGACGAGTTCAACGTGCTGCTCGAATCCATCGACCCGGACGAAGCGGCCGAGCGCGCCCGGCAGATCGCCGCCGCGCTGGAGGTGCCCTACGAGATCGGCGGGCACACGGTGCGCAGCGGCGCGAGCATCGGCCTGGTCAGCAGCGCGTCGGGCCTGGCGACCATCGACGACTACCTGCGAGCCGCGGACGCCGCGATGTACCAGGCCAAGAGCCGCTCGTTGGGCGTGTGCGTTTTCGCGTGACGCACATCTCCGCGCGTCGTCACCCTTCGGGCGGCTTTGCCGTGAAAGGCGGTGCTCCTGCCGTTTTCCAGGACGCGCCTCCGGTCGCCGTCCTTCGGACGGTTTCGCTGCATGAGGAATGGCTGTCCCGGCGGTTCTGATGGGAGCAGGTCGAGAGCCGCCATCGGTCGACGGTCTGCGGCCAACGCTTCGACCGTTGCAGCCCGATGACCTTACGGAAGCGGTCGCCGACCACAGGCGTGCGGGCGTTGCAGTGGCGGATGCGGCCGATCCGTCACGAGGTGGTCGCGCCAACGCCTTGCCGTGACAGGAGCACCAGTGACCCGCGCCCGCCCATGACAGATCGTGCGGCATCCATGCCGCGCGGTTATGGGTGCGGTACGGCGCCGGCATCGTGAAAGGCGTCCGGCGCCTTGCGCCACGTGCTTTTCCCACGTACGGGCAGGGGTTTTGCCTAAGCCGGAACCGCACTGTCGGGTGAACGAGCTGGTTGCTACCCTCGGCCGGACTTTCTCCAGACAGGCGGTGGCATGGACAGGCGGCGATTCCTCGGTGGCACGGCGTTGGCGGGCGCGTTGCTGCCCCTGATGGGCACGGGCAGCGCCCTGGCGGCGCAGCGGAACAGGCGCCTGCTGCCGCTCCCGCTGGAGAAGGGCGATACGGTGGGGCTGGTCAGTCCGTCGGCGGCCAGCAGCGACCAGCTCAGCCTGCAACTGGCGCGCGAAGCGATGGAAGCGCTGGGCTTCAAGGTCAAGACCGGCGCGCATTACAGCGCGCGCTACGGCCACCTGGCCGGCACCGACGCCGAGCGCGCCGGCGATCTGAACGCCATGTTCGCCGACCGGCAGGTCAAGGCCATCGTCTGCGTGCGCGGCGGTTCCGGCGCGGCGCGGCTGCTGCCGCTGCTGGACTACGCCGCCATCCGCGCCAATCCCAAGGTGCTGCTGGGCTATTCGGACATCACCGCGCTGCATTGCGCGATCCAGGCGAAGACAGGGCTGGTGACCTTCCACGGGCCGATCGGCTCGGGCAGCTGGAACCGGTTCAACGTCGACCAGTTCGAGCGCCTGTTCTTCCGGCGCGAGCTGATGGAGTACCGGAACAGCGTCGATATCGGCGACGAGCTGGTGCCGCGCAAGAACCGCACCGGCACCATCACCGGTGGCACCGCGCGCGGCGAACTGGTGGGCGGCAACCTGACGGTGCTGACCGCGCTGGCAGGCTCGCCGTACATGCCAGACTTCGACGGCAAGATCCTGTTCCTGGAGGACGTGGACGAGGCGCCGTACCGCATCGACCGCATGCTCAGTACGCTGAAGCTGATGGGCGCGCTGGACCGGATCGCCGGTTTCATCTTCGGCGAATGCACCGGCTGCACGCCCGGCGATGGCTATGGCTCGCTGACCCTGGACCAGCTGTTTGCCGACTACATCGCGCCGCTGAAGATCCCGGCCTACCGCGGCGCGATGATCGGCCACATCCGCGAGCAGTTCATCGTGCCGGTGGGCGGCCGCGTGGAAATGGACGCCGACGCGGGCGCCTTCCGCCTGCTCGAACCGGTGTTCGCGCCGGCCTGAGCGGGATCGCGCCGCGTGTAGCGGCGCTCGTCCTCGCGGAGCGGTTGTTCCGCGTTGAGGGCGTGGCGGGCGTGGAGCACGTTGCCCGGCGAAGGCGGCGTGGCCCATGCCCCGCAATGCGCGGCCGCACCGGCGCGCCGAAGCGGCGGTGAAAGTGACCCGCCGCCGGCATTGTGAAAGCCGCGTCGCGGCGCCGGCGCGCAGCTCACGCGTTTCCAACCCGCGGCCTGTTAGACCGGGTCCACCCCCGAGTAGAGGAGTGGACCATGTCCGACAATCCCATTACCGGTGAGGTGTCCAACAGCAAGCTGGCGGCGGTGTTCCCGGCGCGGGCGCCGGCCCAGGCCGCGGCGGCGGACCTGGTGCAGCAGCTGGGCTTCCAGCCGGCGCAGGTGAAGGTGCTCACCCCGGACACGGCCGATGTCGACATCAAGCTGGAACCGGAAGGCGGCGGCATCTGGCGCACCATCGTGCTCGCGCACCTGAAGCTGTGCGTGGTCGGCGCGGTGGCCGGCGGCGCGATCTTCGCGGTGATGCTGCTGGCCGGCGTCCCGTTCGTCGTGAACTCGCCGTGGACCGCCGGCGGCTGGTGGGTGCTATATGGCGCCATCGGCGGCCTGTTCCTGGGCGGGCTGGTGGCCCTGCGTCCTGACCACGACCGTTACATCCAGGCCGCGCGCCGGGCGGTGGCGGCCGGCCGCAGCGCGGTGGTGGTGCACGCGCTGTCGATGACCCAGCAACAGCAGGCGGCGCGTTTCCTGGCCGAACGCGGCGCCGACGTCACCCGCACCCTGTAGCGCCCGGCGCCCGTCCGCCGGCCTGGCGGGCCGACGTTCCGCCGTGGGTTGCGCCGCTGGCGGATGCCGGGGGCGCGGGGACGCGCGCACCAGGACGTGCAGCCGGCATGTCCGGCAAGCCGGACGCGCGCCGCGCTCGGGTAGCATGGCGCATTGGCCCCGAAGGAAACACGGACCCATGCACCGCCTGCTGGTGGTCGACGACGACAGCGACATCCGCGATCTGCTGGCCGAACAGCTCGGCCGCGCCGGCTACGTGGTGGGCACCGCCCGCGACGGCGCGCAGATGCGCCATGCGCTGGCGCGCGAGCACATCGACCTGGTCGTGCTCGACCTGAACCTGCCGCACGAGGACGGGCTGGCGCTGTGCCGCGAACTGCGCGCGCGCTCCAGCACGCCGGTGATCATGCTCACCGCCCGCGCCGAGCCGATCGACCGCGTGCTCGGCCTGGAGATGGGCGCCGACGACTACCTGGCCAAGCCGTTCGAACCGCGCGAACTGCTGGCGCGCATCCGCAACGTGCTGCGCCGGACCGAGGCGCTGCCGGCCAACCTGGAACCGCTGGCGATGCGCCGGGCGACGTTCGCCGGCTGGGTGTTCGACCTGGAGCAGCGCCGCCTGGTCGATCCGGCCGGGCGCGTGGTGATGCTGTCCGGCGCCGAGTTCCGCCTGCTGCGGGTATTCGTCGGCCACGCCAACAAGGTGCTCCCGCGCGAACAACTGGTGGCGCTGAGCAGCGGCCGCAGCCACGGCACGCAGGACCGCGCCATCGACCTGCAGGTCAGCCGCCTGCGGCAGAAGCTCGGCGATGCCGGCGGCGCCGACGGCCTGATCAGGACGGTGCGCAACGAAGGCTACGTGTTCGCCGGCGTGGTGACGCTGGGATGAGCCGGCTGCGGCGTTTCCTCGGGTCGATGACCGGGCGGCTGTTCGTCATCCTGCTGGTGGGCATGATGGCCGCGGCGATCGGCGCGACCCTGCTGGCCGACACCCACCGCCGGCAGGAGTTCGAGCGCCAGAACCTGATGCGCATCGCCGACCGCCTGCAGGGCTTCGTCAACCTGCTCGACGGCAACCCGGAGCTGCGCCAGCGCCTGCTCGCGGTCGGCGGCGCCAGCGTGCGCGAGGCCCGCGGCGAGTTCCGCATCGGCAAGGAGGACGACGCGCTGATGGAGATCCTGGCCGACCGCGACGGGCCGGTCAGCGGCGCCCGCGTGCGCGCGGCCGGTTTCCGCGCCTGCCTGGCGCCGTTCCCCGATTTCCTGCCGCCGCGCAAGAAGGTAAAACGCCCGCATCCGCACCCGCGCGACCCCGCGTTCATTCCGCCGCGCTGCCGCCTGGTGGAACTGCAGCTGGGCGACGGCACGCCGCTGCGGCTGGCGCTGCAGTACCCGGCGATGGCGCACGACCGCGTGTTCGCCTTCGACCCGCTGTTCCTGTCGCTGCTGGCGCTGGCGATCGCCGGGCTGGCCTACGGCGTGGCGCGCATCGCCAGTTCGCCGCTGCAGCGGCTGGCCGACGCGGCCACCGAACTGGGCCAGGACCTGCAGCGCGAGCCGCTGCCGGTGGACGGGCCGCTGGAGGTGCGGCGCGCGGCCGAAGCCTTCAACGCCATGCAGCAGCGCCTGCAGCGGCACCTGGGCGAACGCACGCAGATGCTGGCGGCCATCACCCACGACCTGCAGACCCCGCTCACCCGCCTGCGGCTGCGGCTGGAGAACGTGGCCGACGAGGCGCTGCGCGAACGCCTGGTCGCCGACCTGGCCGCGATGCAGGCGCTGATCCGCGAAGGCCTGGAACTGGCGCGCAGCGCCGAGAGCGCCGAGCAGCGCGTGGCGCTGGATCTGGATTCGCTGCTGCAGAGCGTGGCCGAGGACGCCGTCGAGGCCGGGCACGATGTCGCCTTCGAGCAGGGCTGCGGCGCGGTGCTGCGGCTGCGCCCGCTGGCGATGCACCGGCTGTTCTCCAACCTGGTGGACAACGCGGTCAAGTACGGGCATGCGGCGCGCATCCGTGCCGGGACGCGCGACGGGCAGGTGGAAGTGCGCATCCGCGACCGCGGGCCGGGCCTGGCGGCGGACGAACTGGAGGCGGTGTTCACCCCGTTCCTGCGGCTGGAGACCTCGCGTTCGCGCGAGACCGGCGGCGCCGGCCTGGGCCTGACCATCGCCCGCACGCTGGCCGAGAAGAACGGCGCCACCCTGGTCCTGCGCAACCACCCCGACGGCGGACTGGAAGCGGTGGTCGCCTGGCCGTCGCCGCCCTGGAGCGCGGGCCGGCGCGGGTGATCGGGCGCGCGGGCGCGTGCCTTCGCGAGGCTAGCGTATCCACGCGCAGTCCCGGCGTGGTGCTCAACAGCTGTCGCCGGTGCGCGCGCGATCGCGGATTGTGCGGTTTTCGATGTTCCGGCGAGGATTCCACGCACGGCGACGCAGCCTGTCTGCCAGGACGTGCTGACCGGCCTGCCGAACCGGCGCGCCGTTGTCACTGGCGATCTCCGACATCGACCATTTCAAGCGGGTCAACGACGGGCGTTCCCATGCGGTGGGCGACGCGGTGCTGCGCCGGTTCGCGCAGGTGGTGGGCGCGGTCTGCCGCTCCGGCGATTTCCTCGCGCGCCTGGGCGGGGAGGAGTTCGTGCTGCTGCTGCCCGGGCTGGCGCTGGACGCGGCGCTGCCGCTGTGCGAACGCATGCGCGATGCGGTGGAACGCTCGGACCTGGCCGATGTCGCGCAGGGGCTGCCGGTCACGGTCAGCATCGGCGTGGTGGACGCCGGCGACGATCCGGCCCTGGAGGCGCTGATGGAGGCCGCCGACATGGCGCTGTACCGGGCCAAGAACGCCGGCCGCAACCGGGTCGAGGGCGCCGGCCGCCACGGCTGAACGGCTGGCCCGGCGCCGCGCCAGTGCTGCGCCGGGCCGGCAATGCCCCTACCATGTGCGCACTCCCCCCCGTTCGTGCACATGACGTCGCCGCAGCCTGAGCGCATCGACCGCCACTCCCGCGCGGCCGGCATGCCGTTGAACCGCCGCCGTGCATCGCCACGCTGCCGCCGCCGTCCCTGGGGGTGGATCGGCCGCGTCCTGCTGCTGGCGCTGTGCCTGCTGCTGCCGGCCGGTGCCGTGGCCGCGGCAGCGAACACGCCGGCGCTGCGCGACTACGCCATCGACATGTGGACCTCGCGCGACGGTCTGCCGCACAACTCGCTGCGCGACATCGCGCAGACCCCGGAGGGCCACCTGTGGTTCGCCACCTGGGAAGGGCTGGTGCGCTACAACGGCCTGGATTTCACCGTCTACGACCGCGGTTCGACCCCGGGCCTGCTCGACAACGGCGTCGGCGCCCTGCACGTGGACAGCGATGGCGCGCTGTGGGTCAGCGATTCGCGCGGCAACGTGCTGCGGCGCGCGCTGGACGGCCGCTGGGACAACTGGCCGTCGCGGGCGCCCGCGCCCAAGGTGCTGATCCAGTCCATGCGCAAGGACAGCAAGGGCCGCCTGTGGCTGCTGTTCGAAGGCAAGGGCCTGGGCTACCTGGCGCCGGACGGCACGCTGCATTACGAGACGCCCCCGCCCGACGTGCCGATGAACATGACCTTCACCTGGATGGCCGTCGATGCCCAGGACCGGGTCTGGGTGGGCACCATGGACGGGCTGGTGGTGCGCGGCGGCGACGGCGTCGTGCGCCGCGCGCCGGCCGCGTTCAACCTGCCGCGCGGCGTGGCCTGGCCGTACCGCGGGCCGGACGGCGTGCTGTGGTTCGTCGCCGGCGGCGGCCTGTACCGGCTGCAGGGCGAGCGCGTGCAGAAGGTGCGCGGCCTGCCGGGCATTTCGCATCCGACCGCGATGCTGGTGGACCGCCACGGCGAGATCTGGCTGGGCACCGAGAACCAGGGCCTGTTCCGCATCGGCAGCCATGGCGTCGAGCACGTGCCCTCGACCCGGCTGCTGCCCAAGGGGCGCATCACCAGCCTGTTCGAGGACGCCGAGGGCAGCATCTGGGTCGGCGCCAACGGCGGCCTGTTCCGCCTGCGCGAAACCTTGTTCAGCAGCTACACCACCCAGGACGGGCTCAGCGGCGATTACGTGCGCACCGTGCTGGAGGACCGCGACGGACGGCTGTGGGTGGGCGGGGCTGCCGGCCTGGACCGCATCGGGCACGACGGCCGCATCGGCCCGGTGCCGCTGCTCAACCGGGCCGGCAAGCCGTCCTCGGTGCTGAGCCTGGCGCAGGACGGCGAGGGCAGCCTGTGGGCGGGCACCTTCGGCGACGGCGTTTTCAGGATCGGCCGCGACGGCCGCGTCCGCCTGTACGACGGCCGCGACGGGCTGCCCGGCGGCAACGTGCGGGTGATGGCCGCCGACCACGACGGCAAGGGCGTGTGGATCGGCACCCAGCGCGGAGTGGTGCGGATCGAAGCCGGCGGCGTGTACGTGCCGGCCGCCGAGGGCCTGCCGACCGGGCTGATCACCGCGCTGTACAGCGCCGCCGACGGCCTGTGGATCGGCACCATCGAGGGCGTGCGCGTGCTGCGCGGCGACAGCGTGCAGCAGCTCGACGTCGACGGGCTGGGCGGCGGCCGCACCATCTTCGGCTTCCTCCAGGTCGACGATGCGATGTGGATCACCTCCGACCGCGGCCTCTACCGCTACCGCGACGGGCAGCTGGCGCGGGTCGGGCTGGAACAGGGCATGCCGGTGGACACGGTGTTCCAGATGGTGCCCGACCGCATCGGCAACGTCTGGATCAGCAGCAACCGCGGCGTGCTGCGCACCACCCTGGCCGCGCTGGACGACGTGGCCGACGGCCGCAGCGCGCGCATCGAGGTCGAGCGCTACAACGAGATCGACGGCATGTACAACGCCCAGGCCAACGGCAGCACCGGGCCGTCGGCGGCGCTGCGCGGCGACGGCACCTACTGGGTCGCCACCGCCGGCGGCCTGAGCATGGTCGATCCGTTGCGGCTGCAGCGCTTCCGCGAGCGGCTGCCGCCGCCGGTGGTGGTGGAGAGCGTGCAGCTGGACGGCGTGCCGCTGCACTGGCAGGCGCAGGGCGCCACCCCCATCCCGGGCGGGCACCGGCTGACGGTGGGCTATGTCGGCCTGAGCTACCTGATGTCCGACCGGATCCGCTACCGCACGCGCCTGGAAGGCCTGGACCGCGGCTGGATCGAGCGCGGCAACCAGCGCAGCGTCGAGTTCATCGGCCTGCCGCCGGGCACCTACACCCTGCACGTGTCGGCGATGCACCCGGGCGGGCGCTGGAGCGGGAGCGAGGCGGCGTGGACCTTCACCGTCGAACCGCTGCTGTGGCAGCGGCGCAGCGTGCAGGCGGTGGCCGGCGTCCTGCTGCTGCTGGCGCTGGTGGCGCTGTACCGCTACCTGATCCACCGCTACAAGACCAGCAACATCCGCCTGGCGCGGCAGGTCGACGAACGCACCGCCGACCTGCAGCTGCAGGCCGAACGCCTGCTGGCCGCCAACCAGGAAAAGACCGAACTGGCCGAACGCCTGCGCCAGCAGGCCGAGGCGTTCGAGCGGCAGGCGCACGAGGACCCGCTGACCGGCCTGCCCAACCGCCGCGCCTTCGACGAGGGACTGGCGCGCGATTTCGCCCGTTCCCAGCGCAATGGCCATCCGCTGAGCCTGCTGGTGCTGGACATCGACCACTTCAAGACGGTCAACGACACCTGGTCGCACAGCGTCGGCGACCAGGTGCTGTGCGAGGTGGGGCGGCTGCTGGCGGCCAGCTGCCGCGACTCGGACCTGCCGGCGCGGCTGGGCGGCGAGGAGTTCGCGCTGCTGCTCAACGACACCGCGCTGGACGAGGCGCAGCTGGTGTGCGCGCGCCTGCAGGGCCTGTTCCATGCGCAGCGCAACTGGGCCGGCATCGAAGGCCTGCGGGTGACGTTCAGCGCCGGGCTGGTGCAGCTCGGCGCCGGCGACCGCACGCCGCTGCTGCTGTTCCAGCGCGCCGACAAGGCCCTCTACCAGGCCAAGAGCGACGGACGCGACCGGATCTGCCTGGGGTAGGAGCGCACTTCGGTGCGCGATGACGCTTTGCCGAGAAAGCCCTATCGCGCACTGAAGTGCGCTCCTACAGGCGCGGCCAGCCGTTGACGATCTGGCAGAACAGGCGCGCGGTCTGCTCGGTGTCGTACACCGCGCTGTGCGCCTGGCTGGCGTCCCATTCGAAGCCGGCGGCCTGCACCGCGCGCGCCAGCACGGTCTGGCCGTAGGCCACGCCGGCCAGGGTCACCGTGTCGAACACGCTGAAGGGGTGGAACGGGTTGCGCTTGTGGCCGCTGCGCGCGACCGCCGCGTTGAGGAAGTTCAGGTCGAAATGCGCGTTGTGGCCGACCAGGATCGCGCGCTGGCAGTTGTATTTCTTCAGCGCCGCGCGCACCGGCGCGAACACGTGCTCCAGCGCCTCGCGCTCGGGCTTGGCCAGCCGGAACGGATGGTCCAGCACGATGCCGGTGACTTCCAGCGACTTGGGGTCGATGTCGGTGCCTTCGGCCGGCACCACGTGCGCGCAGCTGGTCTGGCCGGGCAGCAGCAGGCCGTTCTCGTCCATGTCCAGCGGGACCACGGCGATTTCCAGCAGCGCGTGCCGGTTCCAGTCGAAGCCGCCGGTCTCCACGTCCACCACCACCGGCAGGAAGCCGCGGAAGCGTTGCGCCATCGGCGTGGAAACAGGAGCGGGGGCCGAGGGGGCAGCGTGCGGATTCATCGCGATAGGGTAACAGAGGGGCCGCGGACGCCCCTGCCGCTCAGGTCGTGGCGACCTGGTGGCGGCGGTTCTTGACCGCGTACATGTCCGCGTCGGCGCAGCGCAGCAGGGTTTCGGCGTCGTTGCCGTCGGCCGGGCAGCAGGCCACGCCGATGCTGACGCCGATGCGGGAGAACGGCGGCGGCGCCTGTTCGGCGTCCAGCGCCGCCTGCAGCGCGTCGGCCACCACGCGCGCGTCGGCGCGGCTGGCGCAGCCCGGCAGCAGCGCCACGAACTCGTCGCCGCCGACGCGCGCGATGAAGTCGCCGTGGCGCAGCGCGCGGCGCAGGCGGTCGGCGGTCTCGCACAGCAGGCGGTCGCCCTGCGCGTGGCCGTGGCGGTCGTTGATGGCCTTGAAGCCGTCCAGGTCCAGGTACAGCACCGCCAGCGGCTGCGCGCCGCCGCCGAGGCTGCGCTCCAGCTCCTCGCGCAGCCGGTAGCGGTTGGGCAGGCTGGTGAGCGGGTCGTGGCCGGCCATGAATTCCAGCCGGCGCTCCAGGTCGCGCAGCTCGGTGATCGGGTGGCCCACGGCGATGCGCACGCCGTAGTCGGGCAGCCACTTGGCCGACCACTGCATGTCCACGATCCGGCCGTCGCGGCGCACGTAGCGGTTGCGGAAGTTCGGCAGCGGCCGGCCTTCCATGACCCGCTGCACCGCCTGGGCGGTGATGGCATGGTCCTCGGGATGGACCAGTTCGATCATGCGCCGGCCCAGGACTTCGTCCGGGCGGTAGCCGATGACCTGCTCGAAGGCGGCGTTGACCGCCAGGTAGCGTCCTTCCGGATCGACCACGCACACCACGTCGGGCAGCAGGTCGAGGATCTCGCCCAAGGGCGGCAGCGTGGATGGCATGCAGGGGCGGGGGCGGTGCGGGGCGAGGAAGGGATTATTACGCGGTGGCGGGCGTCGTGCGGAAGAGGGCGCGCCGTGGCCGTGGCCGCGGCGGCGTTTGCTACCCTGTGCCGCCTTCCGATGGCGGCGCCGTGCCCGTCCTCCGCGAGACAGTCCCCATGAAATGGTTCCGCATCGTCCCGATCCTGCTGCTGGTGGCGCTCAACACGCTGCTGCACTGCCTGCCGCTGTTCGCCGTGGCGCTGTTCAAGGCGCTGCTGCCGCTGGCCGCCGTGCGCCGCGCCTGCAACCCGCTGCTCACCGGCCTGGCCGAAAGCTGGATCGGCGTGAACAGCGCCATGCTCGGCGCCTTCACCCGCACCCGCTTCACCGTCGACGCGCCCGCCGCGCTGGAACGCGACGGGCACTACCTGGTGCTGGCCAACCACCAGAGCTGGGTGGACATCCTGGTGCTGCAGAAGGTGTTCAACCGCCGCATCCCGCTGCTGCGCTTCTTCCTCAAGCGCTCGCTGTTCTGGGTGCCGGTGCTGGGGCTGGCGTGGTGGGCGCTGGATTTCCCGTTCATGGGCCGCTACAGCCGCAGGCAGATCGCCCGCAACCCGGAACTGGGCCGGCGCGACATGGAAGCGACGCGGCGCGCCTGCGCCCGCTTCCGCGACATCCCGGTGGCGGTGATGAACTTCGTCGAGGGCACCCGCTTCACCCGCGCCAAGCACGAGGCCCAGGCCTCGCCGTTCCGCCACCTGCTCAAGCCCAAGTCCGGCGGCGTGGCCTTCGTGCTGGACGCGATGGGGCTGGGCCTGCACGCGCTGCTGGACGTGACCGTCGTCTATCCCAAGGGCATTCCCTCGATGCTGGACCTGATGGCCAACCGCGTCCCGGAAGTGCGGGTGCTGGTGCGGCAGCGGCCGATCCCGGCCGACCTGGCCGGCGGCGACTACCAGGGCGACCGCGCCTTCCGCGCGCGCTTCCAGCAATGGATGAACGGCCTGTGGCAGCAGAAGGACGAGGACATCGCCGCGCTGCTGGAAGCGCCGTAGCAACCCGCATCGGCCGTCGCCAGGTGCCTCCGGCCGGTGCGGGTCATCTGGAAGGATCCTCGCGCACGTTGGCCAGTTCCCGTTCCAGCGCGTCGCCGAGGAAGGCGAACAAGGCATGGACGCGGCGCACCTGACGCAGGTTCTCCGGCATCGCCACCCAGAAGTCCAGTTCGAAGCGGCATGCATCCGGCAGCACCCGCACCCATCCTTCGCGCTGGGCCAGCAGCTGATGGCAGAGACCGGCCCCCAGGCCGGCGCGGATGGCCGCCAGCTGCGCCAGATGATTGTCGGTGCGCACCGTGAACGCGCCGGGTGGCAAAGCCAGCCCGCAGTCACGTAGACGCGTCCAGTCCGCCGGGTTGCGATCCGGACCCACCAGCGGCAGGTCGGGCAACTGCTCAGGGGAGAGCGGAAGCCCATGGGCCCGGATCAGTTCCGGGCTGGCGTACAGCCCGACTTCGCTGCGGCCGACGCGGCGCGCGACGACCGCCTCCTGCCGCGGCCGTGCCGTACGTACCGCGATGTCCGCCTGTTGCCCGACCAGGTTCTCCAGGCGATTGGACAGGCTCCATTCGATGCGCAGATCCGGCTTGTGCCGGAGGAAAGGCGGCAGCAGCGCAGGCAGGATCTCCACGCCTATCAATTCGCTGGTGGCCAGCCGGACCGTGCCGTCGACCGCATCGCGGTCGGCCGAAGCCAGCCGCTCCAGCGCAAGCGCGGCGCGCTCCATCGCTTCCAGGGGACGACGCAGCTCGCGCGCCATCTCCGTGGGGACCAGCGCGGTGGCGCTGCGTGCGAACAGCGGCATGCCGAGCGCGGCTTCCAGCGCGTCGATGCGCCGTCGCACCGTCGGTTGGGTTACACCCAGCACCCGCGACGCGGCCAGCAGGCTGCCTTCGCGCAGCACCGCCAGCAGCGCGCGCTGGTTTTCCCAGTCGGGTTGCGATCCAGTCATCGAAAATGGATGGGTGGCTTGTCGATATTGAACAATATCTTTCAGGTGGCAATGGCGCCAAGCTGTTCGCTTTCCACCACGAGGCAATCCATGGACGCTCCTGTCCTCAATCTGGCCGATATCCATCCCGAGCCCCTCCCGGCACCCTACGCCCCGACCGGCCCGGCGGCCTTGATCTATGCACCCCGCGTCGCGCGGATCGGCGCCCGGCTGGGGAGCGCGCGGCTTGGCGTGAACCTGATCGCGCTGGCACCGGGCAAGCGCGCGTTTCCTTTCCACAACCATCGAGCCAACGACGAGCTGTTCCATGTCCTGCAGGGCGAGGGCGAACTGCGCCTGGGAACGGAGGTGCATCCGTTGCGGGCGGGCGACCTGGTCGCATGCCCGGCCGGTGGCCCGGAAACCGCGCACCAGATCGTCAACACGGGCAAAGCCGAACTGCGCTATCTGGCCTACGGCACCAACTCGCTGCCCGACGTCATCGAGTACCCGGACAGTGGTCTGTACAAGACGATGGCCGCGCCGGCGGCCGAGGGCGAGCCCCCGTTCCATGCCATCGGCAGGCTGGATCGCAACGAGGACTACTGGGCATAGCCTGGGCGGGCTCCGAGGACGGGGACCCGCGATGGCGCCCCATGTTTCGGGTGTACAGTGCCGCCCTGTTTCCGTCGTCCTCGCGAGGTCATCCATGTCGCATCCGTCCGCTTTCCATCCGATCGGCACCCCCGGCCAGCCCTGGGGCGCGGCGGAGCGGGCGCAATGGCTGGCCCGCCAGCAGGTGCAGCGCAGTCATGCCGGCGAAGTGCTGGCCCGCATCGACGCCCTGCGCGACCGCTTCGACGTGGTCCAGTACGGGCAGCTGGACTATCCGTCCGGCCAGTACCCGCTGCTGGCGATCCGCAGCCGCGACTGGGACGACGCCCTGCCGGTGGCGCTGGTGACCGGCGGCGTGCACGGCTACGAGACCAGCGGCGTGCAGGGCGCGCTGACGTTCGTCGACCGGCACGGCGGCGATTACGCCGGGCGCTGCAACCTGCTGGTCGCGCCCTGCGTGAGCCCGTGGGGCTACGAGCGCATCCAGCGCTGGAACGCGCTGGCGCTGGACCCGAACCGCAACTTCGTCGCCGACAGCCCGGCGCCGGAATCGGCGGCGCTGATGGCGCTGGTGCAACCGCTGTTGGGGCGCTTCCTGGTGCACATCGACCTGCACGAGACCACCGACAGCGACGAGAGCGAGTTCCGCCCGGCGCTGGCCGCGCGCGACGGCAAGCCGTTCGAGCCCGGCGAAATCCCCGACGGTTTCTACCTGGTGGACGACAGCGAAAACCCGCAGCCGGCGTTCCAGCAGGCGGTGATCGCCGAGGTCGCCAAAGTCACCCACATCGCGCCGCCGGACGCGCAGGGGCAGATCATCGGTTCGCCGGTGGTGGCGCACGGCGTCATCGAATACCCGCTCAAGGCGCTGGGCCTGTGCGCGGGCATCACCGGCGCGCGATACACCACCACCACCGAGGTCTACCCGGACAGCCCGCGCGCCACGCCGGCGCAGTGCGACGACGCCCAGGTGGCGGCGGTCACCGGCGCCCTGGCGTACGCGCTGGCGCACCGCTGAGCGGCCCGGTGCGTACACTGCCGCGACCACGGCAGCGGAGCGGCGCGAGCATGAGCAGGGTTCTGACGGGAACGGCGATGGCCATGCTGGCCTGTGCCGGCGCGCAGGCGGCGCAGGCGCCGGCCTACGACCGGCCGGGCATCGGCTTCTCGACCAGCACGGTGGGCAAGGGCGTGCTCGCCTGGGAACAGGGCCTGCCGGACGGCAGCCGCGACCGCAGCGGCGGGGTGACCACTACCACGTGGACGGCCGGCACGCTGCTGCGGCTGGGCCTGGCCCGTACCGTGGAGCTGCAGCTGGGCGCCGATACCTGGAGCGGCCAGCGCATCCGCGGCGACGGACTGCGCCAGCGCGCCGAAGGCGGCGGCGATGGCAGCCTCGCGCTGAAGTGGGCGCCGGCGCTGGCCAGCGACACGCTGACGGTCGCCTTCAAGCTCGGCACCACGCTGCCCTGGGGACGCGCCCCGCTGGGCGGCGACGGCCATGTGCACGATGCCGGCGTCACCGTGGCCTGGGCGCTGCCGGCCGACACCAGCCTGGCGCTGTATGCCGACCGGCAATGGGGCGATGAGGGCAGCGGCTGGCTGTTTTCGCCCAGTTACGGGTTTCCGCTGGGCGAGGACGTGGCGGCCTATGTCGAAGCCGGCTACGGCGAGGACGCCCAGCACATGCGCGCCGCCGGCGCCGGCCTGACCTGGATGGCGACGCCGCGGCTGCAGCTCGACGCCTCGTTCCTGCGCGGGCTGGACGAGGAAACCGCCGACTGGCAGGGCGGGGTCGGGCTGGCGCTGTATTTCGACTGACGCGGTTTCCGCCGGCCCGCGCCGTCGCGCTCAGCGGCGCCGGCGGATCAGGGTCGCCGACGCCTGCAGCACCGCGCGGGTGAGCAGCGCCATCGAGGCCACTTCGCCCTTCCAGTGTTGCCAGTACAGCGGGATGTCCTCCCAGGCGCGCGCCTTGACGTAGACCAGCCGCCCGCTGTCCAGGTGGCGGCGCACCAGCGGCAGCGGGTTCATGGTCCAGCCCAGCCCGCCGAGGTTGGCGTGGACGAAGGCGCGGGTGGAGGGAATCCACCAGGTCGGGGCGTGCAGCGGCTGCTGCGAGCCGGTCAGGCGCTGGGCGTAACGCGCCTGCAGGTCGTCCTTGCGGTTGAACACCAGCACTGGCGCCTGCGCCAGCGCCTGCGCGGTGACCCCCTTGGCGAAGTGGCGCGCGTGGAACTCCGGCGTGCAGGTGGCGGCGTAGCGCATGCTGCCCAGGGCGTGGATCTGGCAGCCCTGCACCGGCTCGGACAGGGTGGTGACCGCGCCCAGCACCGCGCCCTGGCGCAGCAGCGCGGCGGTGTGGTCCTGGTCCTCGGTGTGCAGGTCCAGCGTGGTGCTGCTGTCGTGGGCGAAGGCCAGCGCGGCCTCGGGGAACCAGGTTTCCATGCTGTCGTGGTTCACCGCCACCGGGATGCTGGCCCGCGGCAGGTCGGCGTCGGTCAGGCCGATGCGCTCGAAGGCGTCGCGCTCCAGCAGCGCGGTCTGCTCGGCCAGCCGTACCAGCACCTGGCCCTCGGCGGTGGCCTCGGTGGGCGTGGTGCGCTTGACCAGCAGCTTGCCGACGCGTTCCTCCAGCGCCTTGATCCGCTGCGACACCGCCGAGGCGGTGACGTTCAGCGCCAGCGCGGCGCGCTCGAAGCTGCCCTCGCGGATCACGGCGGCCAGGGCGCGGAGCTGGGCGTGGTCGATGCGCATGATTAAGTGCTGCTAATGATGGTTTAAGAAGTTTAGCTCTACTTTTTGATGTTGCACTGCGACAATCCGCCGCGTCGACGCACTCCGGTGCCGTCCTTCCCCCTTCGTCAGACAGGCAGTTCCCCCATGTTTTCCGTCGTAGCCGCCCAGGCCACCAGCAGCGCCTGGCTCAGCGGTGCCGGTACCGGCATCGGTCTTTTCGCCGTGGTGGGCGCGCAGAGCGCCTTCATCCTGCGCCAGGGCATCCTGCGCCAGCACGTGATCCCGGTGATCGCCACCTGCTTCGCCATCGATGCGGCCTTCATCTTCGCCAGCGTCGCCGGCCTGCGCACGCTCACCAACCAGCTGCCGTGGCTGACCACGGTGCTGCTGTGGGGCGGCGTCGCCTTCCTGGCCTGGTACGCACTGCAGTCGGCGCGCCGCGCGATGGCCGGCGGTGGCGGCATGCAGCTGGACGACAGCGCGCAATCCTCGCGCCGCGCAGCGATGACGGCCGCGGCCGGGTTCTCGATCATCAATCCGCATTTCTGGTTGGACATGGTGGTGATCGGTTCCATCGCCGACAACTTCGGCCATGCGCGCATGGCGTTCGCCGCCGGCGTGGTCACCGCCAGCGCCATGTGGCTGACCGCGCAGGGCCTGGGCGCGCGCCTGCTGGCGCCGCTGTTCAACAAGCCGGGCACCTGGCGCGTGCTCGACGGCACCATCGCGGTGATCCTGAGCGTGCTGGCGCTGACCCTGGCGCTGCGTGGCGTGGGCTGATGGCGACGGCGCGGGCCACGCGCGCGCCGGCCGCGCGCAGGACGGTCCGCGCGTGAGCGCGCCGCGGCCCGCGCTGTGGACGGCGCGCTTCGGGTTGGCCTGCGTGGCCAACTTCCTGATGGGCATGTCGTTCTACGTGCTGATGCCGACGCTGCCGTTCCACCTGTTGGAGCAGCTGCGGATCGGCGAGGCGACGGTGGGCCTGGTGCTGTCCAGCTACGTGATCGCCGCGCTGCTGGTGCGGCCGTTCTCCGGCTTCATCGTCGACCGCTTCAACGCCAAGCACGCCTACCTGCTGGCGCTGGCGGCCTACGTGCTGTTCACCTCCGGCTACCTGCTGGCGCACACGGTGCTGGTCTTCGTGCTGGTGCGGCTGGGCATCGGCATGACCTTCGCGGTGATGAGCACCGCGGCCAACACCCAGGCCATCGACATCATCCCGTCGGCACGCCGCGGCGAGGGCATCGGTTTCTTCGGCCTGATGAGCAGCCTGGCGATGGCGCTGGGGCCGATGGCCGGCCTGTGGCTGATGGACCGCTACCCGTTCCAGGCGATCTTCGAGGCGGCGGTGGCCGCCGGCGTGGCCGGTCTGGCGGCGGCCTCGCTGGTGCACGCGCCGCGCAAGCGGCGCGACGGCGCGGCCACGGTGCTGTCGCTGGACCGCTTCCTGCTGGTGCGCGGCATCCCGCTGGCGCTGAACCTGGCGGTGATCGGGCTGGGCTACGGCATGCTGCTGGCCTTCGCCGCGATCCACGGCAAGCAGCTGGGCGCGGGCAATACCGGCATCTTCTTCACCCTGATGGCGGTGGGCATGATGGTCTCGCGCGCGTTCTCCGGGCGCCTGATCGACGGCGGCCGGGTGGTGGTGGCAACCAACGGCGGCACCCTGGCGATCGTCGCCGGCCTGGGCCTGATGGCGTGGGCCGGGGCGCCGGCCACGTATTACCTGTCGGGCCTGCTGGCCGGTTTCGGCTTCGGCGTGGTGTACCCGGCCTACCAGACGATGATGGTCAACCTCGGCGGCCACGCGCAGCGCGGCACCGCGGTGGCCACCTATTTCTGCGCGCTGGACGTGGGCATCGGCGCCGGCATGGTGCTGGCCGGCATGATCGCCGCGCGTTTCGGGCTGTCGGCGGCGTTCGCCGGCGGCGCGGCGCTGGCGCTGGGCGCCGGGCTGGTCTACGCGCTGGCGCTGTCGGCGCGGTTCGTGCGCGCGCCGGTGCCGGCCGAGACCGCACCCGCCGCCGAGGGCTGAACGGCGACCGCCGGCCGGCCTGTGGCAGAATCACGCAGCACGCGGCGGCCCAGGCCGCCACGATCCACACTCCCGGGGGAAGAATGAAGAAGTACCTGCTCGTCGCCGCGCTGTGCCTGTTGTCGGCCTGCAGCCAAGGCATCAAGGGCGACTACGCCGATGCCATGGGCGTGACCCGGTACAGCTTCGCCTCCGGCGGCAAGGTGACCATCGCCGCGATGGGCATCTCGCAGGAAACCACGTATGTGCGCGATGGCGACACGGTGAAGGTGGCGCTGCCGCAGAAGGGCATGTCGCTGGACTTCACCCTCAACGAGGACGGCTCGCTGTCCGGGCCGCTCGGCATCCGCCTGGAAAGGATCGACCGATAACGGGCCGCGGCATGCGGCCGGCTTGTTTTCCGCACGGGGGGCGCTTGCGTTGGAACTGGTGATCCTCTCCGCGGTCGCGGCGGCGCTGCTGGCCGGCGCGGGCGCGGCCTGGTGGTTCGGGCGGCGACGCCAGGCCGAGGGCTGGGCCTTCGTGCCCGAAGCGCCGGAAACGGCGGCCGCGCCGCCGCCGGCGATGGACCCGGCGCTGCTGCCGGAGCTGCGCCGGCGCTTCCTGCGCGCCGCGCTCGGCGTGGAGGCGGACGGGCCGGGGACGGGCGAAGCCGATGCGGCCGATGCGCCCGCGCACCGACAGGTGGCCGACGCCGTGATGGCGTCGCTGGAGCGCGCCGACCTGTCGCAGCGCTACATCCCGCGGCGCCCGCACCTGCTGCCGCAGCTGATCCAGAGCGTCAACGACAGCGCCGCCTCGGCGCGTTCCATCGGCCGCATCATCGGCAGCGACCCGCTGCTGACGGTGAACCTGCTGCGCATCGCCAACAGCGCGCTGTACCGCTTCCAGCAACAGCAGGTGCGCAGCATCGAGCGCGCGGTGACCCTGGTCGGCAACGAGGGCATCCGCCAGATCATTTCCGCCGCGCTGGTGCAGCCGGTGATGAATCCCCCGGACCGCGACGGCGGGCGGTTCTCGCAGCGGATCTGGGACTACACCCTGCGCATGTCGCTGGCCGCGGCCGACCACGCGCGCGGGGTGGAGCGTGAGGACGGTTTCTCCGCGCAGTTGGCCGGCCTGCTGCGCGGGCTGGGCATGGTCATGGTGGTGCGCGCCACCGCCGACGCCTATTCGCGCCGGCAGACGCTGGCGCCGTCGCCGGAGCTGCTGCTGTCGCTGCTGGAGCGCTGCACGCCGTCGCTGGCGGCGCGGATCGCGCGCGAATGGCAGCTTCCGGCCGAGGTCGCCGCCGCGCTGGAGGCCGACGGGCAGGGCGTGCCGGCATCGTCGCTGGCGCGCTCGCTGGAGATCGGCGAACTGGCCGCGGCGCTGGCGATGCTGTGCCGGGAAGGATTGCTGGAGGAAGCGCAGGCGCTGGAGCAGTTGTCGGCCTGCGTTCCCGGCCATGTCGGTGGCTGGCTGTGGAAGCGGGTCAGCCCGGACGAACCGCGCGACCCGTGAGCCGGCGGCCCGCTGGCGGCGGGCGGCGGCCTACAGCTGCGATTCGAGCGGCAGCCAGCTGATGGCGCGCGCGGTGGCGCGCTGCAGCCAGGTGGTGTCCGGTTCGGCCACGTAGCCGGCCGGCGGCGTGCGCGCGCGGTCCAGCCAGCGCAGTTTCCCGTCGCTGTCCAGGTACAGGTAATAGCTCAGGTCCGGGCCGGAAAGGCGCAGGTATTCCTCGCGCAGCTGCACCGCCAGCACCGGGTCGTCGAACAGCACGCCCATCTCGGTGTTGAGGTAGGCCGAGCGCGGGTCGATGTTGAACGAGCCGACGAAGCCGCGCCGGTCGTCCACCACGATGGCCTTGGTATGCAGGCTGGCGCCGCTGCTGCCGAAGGCCGAACTGCGGCCGCCGTCGCCGCGCGATTTCAGTTCATACAGGTGGGCGCCGCCGCGCAGCAGCGGCAGCCGGTAATGCATGTAGCCGCTGTGCACCGCGGCCACGTCGTTGGCCGCCAGCGAATTGGTGACGATGCCGACGTGCACGCCCCCGGCCACCTGCCGCAGCAATTCCTCCTCGCCGGTGCGGCCGGGGACGAAGTAGGGCGAGATCAGCAGGGTCTTGTGCCGGGCCTGGCCCAGTTCTTCTGCCAGCCGCGTCACCAGCCAGTCGGCGCGGTCGTTGTCGCGGTGCTTGAGCGGTGGATCGGAATACACCTGGAGGCGCGCACTCCAGTGCAGCGGCAGGCGGCCGCCGACATAGGCGCCGGCCAGGCGCGCGCGCAGCCGTTCCAGGTAGGGGCGGGCCTCGGCGCGGCGCGCGTCCACGGCGGCGCGCGAGACCAGCTGGCCGAGCTGCTGGCGCGACACCGGGGCGAGGGCGGCGATGGGCACGGCGGCGCGGCTGTTCCAGAAGGCGTCGAAGATGACGCTGGCCTGGCCGGCGGCGGGGCCGGCGAGCAGCAGGTCCAGGTCGCGGAAATTGACGTCCGGGCGCGCGTCGAAATACTCCGCGCCGATGTTGCGGCCGCCGACGATGGCCACGCGGCCGTCGGCGATCCAGGCCTTGTTGTGCATGCGGTGGTTGATGCTGAAGACCCGCTGCACCATCTCCACCAGCCGCCACACGCCCTCGCGGTTGCGGAACGGGTTGTACAGGCGCACCTCGATGTTGCGGTGCGCGTCCAGCGCCAGCAGCTGCTTGTCCATGCCCGAGGCGTTCATGTCGTCCAGCAGCAGGCGCACGCGCACGCCGCGCTCGGCCGCCTCGTACACGTCGCGCGCCAGCAAGTGGCCGACCATGTCGTCGTGCCACATGTAGTACTGCAGGTCCAGGCTGCGGCCGGCCTGGCGGGTGACGACCGAGCGCGCGGCGAACGCCTCCAGCCCGTCGACCAGGTAGGCTGCGCCGCTGCGGCCCGGGTGCGCGGCCAGCTGGGGCGCGAGCGCGCGGTCCAGCGGGGTCTGCCCGGCGCGCGGCGGCAGGGCGGTGGAGGGTTCGCCGACGGCGCGCGGGGTGAGCCGGTCGCCCAGCAGCAGGCCGCTGGCGACCAGCAGCAGGAGCACCACGAGGAGGCGGCCGCACAGGCGCAGCAGGCGCCTGCCGCGGGAGGGGGAAGGTTCCATGCCCGCATCCTAGCGGCGTCGGGGTGATGCCGGCGCGTCGGCCATGACGATCCGGGGGTGTGGACGGCGGGCGGTCTGGGCGAGAATCGCGGTTTGCCTTGCCCGAGCCAGCCGATGAGCGACCGTTCCCCTTCCTTCCGCGCCCCCAGCCTGGTGGTCCAGATCATCATCGGCCTGCTCGCCGGCATCGTGCTGGCGCTGGCCTGGCCGCAGGGCGCGCGCGCGGCCGGGCTGCTCGGCACCGTGTTCGTGTCGGCGCTGAAGGCGGTGGCGCCGGCGCTGGTGCTGATCCTGGTCACGGCCTCCATCGCCAACCACCAGCAGGGGCAGAAGACGCACATCCGCGCGATCCTGCTGCTGTACGTGGCCGGCACGCTGGCCGCCGCGCTGGTGGGCGTGCTGGCCAGCTATCTGTTCCCCAGCACGCTGCTGCTGAAGGCGCCCACCGACGCCGGGCTGAGCGCGCCGGGCGGCATCGGCGAGGTGCTGCGCACGCTGCTGATGCAGATCGTCGACAACCCGGTGAACGCGCTGCTGCATGCCAACTACATCGGCCTGCTGGCCTGGGCGATCGGCCTGGGCCTGGCGCTGCGCCACGCCGGCGCCGGCACGCGCGCGCTGGTGGCCGACCTGTCCGCGGCGATCACCTGGATCGTGCGCATGGTGATCCGGCTGGCGCCGCTGGGCGTGTTCGGCATCGTCGCCTCGCTGCTGGCCGAATCCGGCCTCGGCGCGCTGAAGGCCTACCTGCACGTGCTGTGCGTGCTGGTCGGGGCGATGCTGTTCATGGCCTTCGTCGGCAACCCGCTGATCGTGGCGGTGGTGACCCGCCGCAACCCGTACCCGCTGGTGCTGCGCTGCCTGCGCGAGAGCGGCATCACCGCCTTCTTCACCCGCTCCTCGGCGGCCAACATCCCGGTCAACCTGGAGCTGTGCCGCAAGCTGGGCCTGCACGAGGAAACCTATTCGGTGGCGATCCCGCTGGGCGCGACCATCAACATGGCCGGCGCGGCCATCACCATCTCGGTGCTGACGCTGGCGGCGGTGCACACGCTCGGCATCGCCGTGGACCTGCCCACCGCGTTGCTGCTGAGCGTGGTGGCGGCGATCGGCGCCTGCGGCGCGTCCGGCGTGCCGGGCGGCTCGCTGCTGCTGATCCCGCTGGCCTGCGGCCTGTTCGGCATTTCCAACGACGTGGCGATGCAGGTGGTGGCGGTGGGCTTCGTCGTCGGCGTGGTGCAGGACTCGGCCGAGACCGCGCTCAATTCCTCCACCGACGTGGTGTTCGTGGCCGCCGCCGAGCAGGCGCGCGGGCGCGGCTGAGCATGGCCGCGCGCCTGACGCCCGCGGTCCGCATCGGCCTGTCCATCGCCGTGGCCACCGGCCTGTACGGCGTTTCCTTCGGCGCGCTGGCGGTGGCCTCCGGATTCAGCGTCGGCCAGACCGCGGCGCTGAGCCTGCTGATGTTCACCGGCGGCTCGCAGTTCGCCTTCATCGGCGTGATCGGCGCCGGGGGCACCGGCGCGGCCGCGTTCGGCGCGGCCACGCTGCTGGGCATCCGCAACGCGGTGTACGGCGCGCAGATCAACCGCATGCTGCGGCCGCGCGGCTGGCTGCGCCCGCTGTCGGCGCAGGTCACCATCGACGAATCGGTGGCGACCGCCGCCGGCCAGGCCGAACCGGCCGAGCAGCGCCGCGGGTTCTGGGCGGCCGGCGTGGGCGTCTACCTGCTGTGGAACCTGTTCACCCTGCTCGGCGCGCTGCTTGGCGACGCACTGGGCGATCCGCGCCGCTGGGGGCTGGACGGCGCTGCGGTGGCGGCCTTCCTCGGCCTGCTGTGGCCGCGCCTGCGCTCGCGCGAACCGGTGGCCATCGCCGCGGCCTGCGCGCTGGTGACGGTGCTGGCGCTGCCCTGGGTGCCGCCGGGCGTGCCGATCCTGCTGGCGGCCGCGGTCTCCGCGCTGTGGGGCTGGTTCGGGCGCGGCCCGGCCGATGAAGGGCTGGAGCCGGACGTGGCGCCCGGCCACGACGCGGGAGAGGCGCGATGACGCTGTGGGGCTGGGTGCTGCTGGCCAGCGTCGTGGCCTGGGCGATCAAGTTCAGCGGCTACCTGGTGCCGGTGCGCTGGATGGAATCGCCGCGCATGACGCGCGTGGCCGGCGCGCTCACCATCGGCCTGCTGGCGTCGCTGACCACGATGAACGCGCTCTCCGCCGGGCAAGGCGTGGCGCTGGACGCGCGCCTCGGTGCGCTGGTAGTGGCCGCGCTGGCCCTGCTGCTGCGCCTGCCGTTCCTGGTGGTGGTGCTGGTGGGGGCGGTGGCGGCGGCTCTGCTGCGCTTGCTGGCGTAGGCCGGCGGGACCGGCGGGCTTTGGCCGGGAAAGTTTCGTGCAGGGCAAGCCCTGCACCTACGGGAGTGCGGTTCAGAAGCGCTGGCCGGAAGCCAGATACCGCCACTGGCCATCCGGCATGCGGCTCAGGCCGATGCGGCCGATGCGCAGCCGGCGGACCTGCGTGGCGCGCAGCCCGACCGCGGCGCACATGTGCTGCAGCTGGCCCGGCCGCACGTCCTTGATCGCGAAGCGCAGGCGCTGCTCGCTCTGCCAGCTGACCTTGCAGGCCGGCAGGGCGCGGCCCTGGAAGCTCAGCCCGTGGGTCAGCTTCGGCAGCGCCCAGGGGCTGCCTTCGCCTTCCACGTCGACCATGAATTCCTGTTCCAGCCCCGGGCCGGACTCGAGCAGGTGCCGGCGCACGCGCCAGTCCTGGGTGAGCACCACCAGGCCGCAGGCGTGGTCGTCCAGCGGCATCGGCGTTTCCAGGCGCAGGAAGTGGCGGTGCAGCAGGCGCACGCCGGAGGCATCGTCGGCGAAGCGCGCATCCTCGCGCAGCAGCGCGGACATTTCTTCGGCGGTGCAGCCGGCGGGCTTGTTCAGCAGCAGCGTCGCCGGTTCGGCCGGCTCGCTGCTGGCGCCGGCGGCGAGGGTGACGGTTTCGCCGGCCACCAGGGTCTGCGGCGCTTCCACCACCACGCCGTCCACGCTGACCCAGCCGCCCTCGATGTAGTGCCGGGCCTGGGCGCGGGAGCAGTGCAGCTGCGCGGCGAGGCGCTTGTCGAGACGGAGGGGCGTGGTCATGGGGGCGGACAGTACGGCGGGCGGGGAGTGTAGCGCCGTGACGACCGTAGGTGCCGGGCTTGCCCGGCACGAAGCTTCTCCGGTGAGGCGGCATGCGGGGCAAGCCGCCGCCTTACGGGACATCAGGAGGGCTGGCGGTTTCGTGTTCCAGCGCGGTCAGGTACAGGCGCAGGTCGAATTCCAGCTGGTGGTAGTCCGGTTCCATGTGCAGGCACAGCTGGTAGAAGGCCTTGTTGTGCTCGGCCTCCTTCAGGTGCGCCAGCTCGTGCACCACGATCATGCGCAGGAACGGCGCCGGCGTGTCGCGGAACAGGCTGGCGATGCGGATCTCGCGGCTGGCCTTGAGCCTGCCGCCATGGTTGCGCGAGACGGCCGTATGCAGGCCGAGCGCGTGCTTGAGCACCTGCAGCTTGCCGTCGTACAGCACCTTGCCCAGCGGCACCGACTGGCGCAGGTGGCGCTCTTTCAGTGCCTGCACGTAGTCGTAGAGCTGGCGGTCGCTGCGCACCGCATGCGCCTGCGGGTAGCGGCGGCGCACGGCGTCGCCCAGCGCGCCCTGCGCCAGCAGCTCGCGGGCGCGCTGCTGCAGGTGCTCGGGATAGCCGGCGAGGTATTTCAGGGGCTGCATCGGCAGGCGCGGGCGGGGACGGGCCGGTATCATGGCAGCATCGATCCGATCACGTAGTACGAAGATGGCAAAGGCGAATCCCCTGCAGGAGCAGCTGCTCAAGGCCGGCCTGGTCAAGAAGGCGCAGGTCGCGCAGGTCGCGCGCGAGCAGAACAAGGCGCGGCACGCCAAGGGCGCGCCCGCCGGCCCCAGCGAAAGCCAGCTGGAAGCCGAACGCGTGCGCGCGGAAAAGGCCGAGCGCGACCGCGCGCTGGCCGCCGAACGCAATGCCCAGCGCCGCACCGAGGAACTGCGCGCGCAGGCGCGGCAGATCATCGCCGACCGCCGGGTGCCGCGTCGTGGCGAGCTGGAATACCGCTTCAGCGATGGCGCGGCGATCCGCACCCTGCTGGTGGACGAGGCGCTGCGCAAACAGCTGGCCGCCGGCACGCTGGTGATCGCGCGCCATGGCGAGGGTTTCGAACTGCTGCCGCGGCTGGCGGCCGAGAAGGTGCGCGAGCGCGACGCCACGCTGATCGTGCTCGACCACGGCCAGGCCGGCGATACGCCCGCGTCCAGCGGCAACGCCGAGGACGACGCCTATTACGCGCAGTTCGTGGTGCCCGACGACCTAGTGTGGTGACCGCGCGGCGGCGCATTGGCCCGGCGTACAGGCGCTTGCGCTAGGCTGGACGCCGGTCACTTCGGAGCAGCCAGCCATGGCCACCGGTTGGGCGGGCGACACCGCCGTTCAGGATCAGATCGACGCCACCGTCGAGGACGCGATCAAGCGCGCCCGCAGCCGCCTGCCCAGCGGGCCGGGGCTGGAGCGCTGCGAGGAATGCGACGCGCCGATTCCCGAGGCGCGGCGCAAGGCCATTCCCGGCGTGCGCCTGTGCGTGTCCTGCCAGCAGGCGCTGGACGCCGAGGAGTCGGCCCACAGCGGCTACAACCGCCGCGGCAGCAAGGACAGCCAGCTGCGCTGAGGCTCAGCGTCCGTCGCCGCCGGCGCTGAAACTGCCGGCCCAGCGCCGCATCGCGAACAGCCACCACAGCCAGCCGGCGGCGGCGATCAGCCCGCCCACCAGGCCAACATGGCCCATGCCCAGGTGCAGGCCGACCTGGCTGCCGACCAGCGCGCCGGCACCGATGCCGATGTTGAAGATGCCCGAGAACAGCGCCATCGCCACGTCGGTGGCGTCGGCCGCCAGCCGCAGCACCTTGGACTGCATCGACAGCGCGAAGCAGATCATCGCCACGCCCCACACCGAGGCCAGCGCGTAGAGCATCCACGCCCCGCCGGTGGCCGGGCGCAGGCCCAGCAGGCACAGCGCCAGCGTGCCGATGGCGGCGAGCAGGAAACCGCGCGGCCAGCGCGTGCCCAAGCGCGAGAACAGCAGGCTGCCGAAGAAGCCCATGCCGCCGAACAGCAGCAGTACCCAGGTGGTCACGTGCGCGTCGAAGCCGCCGACCTGCTGCACGAACGGTTCGATGTAGCTGTAGCCGGTGAACTGCGCCGCCACCACCACCATCACCAGCAGGTACAGCGCCAGCAGCGCCGGCCGGCGCAGCAGCAGCGGGAGGCTGCCGGCCGAGCCGCTGTTCTGGCTGGGCAACGCCGGCAGCAGCCGCGCCAGCACCGCCATCGCCAGCAGGGCGACGCCGCCGATGGCCAGGAAGGTGATGCGCCAGCCCAGCAGTTCGCCGACCACGCGGCCCAGCGGGATGCCCAGCACCATCGCCACCGAGGTGCCGGTGGCCAGCAGGCCCAGCGCCTGCGGGCGCTTGTCCGCCGGTGCGATGCGCACCGCCAGCGAGGCGGTGATCGACCAGAACACCGCGTGCGCCAGCGCGATGCCGATGCGGCTGAGCATCAGCACGCCGAAATTCCAGGCGATGGCGGACAGCAGGTGGCTGGCGACGAACAGCGCGAACACGCCCAGCAGCAGGCGGCGGCGGTCGATGTCGCGGGTGAGCAGCATGCCGGGCAGCGACGCCAGCGCGACCACCCAGGCATAGGCGGTGAGCATCAGCCCGACGTGTTCGATGGGCATGCCGAAACTGCCGCCGATGTCGCTCAGCAGCCCGACCGGCACGAACTCGCTGGTGTTGAACACGAAGGCGGCCATCGCCAGCGCGACCACGCCCAGCCAGCGCTGGCGGTCGCTGCGGACGGCGGGAACGGGCGAAGCGGCGTCCGCCGCGGCGGCGGAACACGGGGAGAGGGGAGAGCGGGACATTGCGGAAAGGGAGCCGGTGGGGGGCGGCTCTGCTGCGGTGCTGCGGGCGGAATTTTCGCACGCAGCGGCCGTACGCGGACGGAACGCTGTGGTACGCGGTGGGCGCAGGCAGCCGGGGATGCCGCTGCCTGCGGCCGAGACTCAGCCGTCGCCCTGGATCACGTGCGCCTGCGTCGGGCCGGCCGGCCAGCGGCGCAGGCCGCGCTGGAAGAACAGGCTGTTGGGGATCTGCATAAGAGTGCCTTCGGCCGGGCCGCCGATCTCCTGCAGCGTGGTGTAGATCAGGTTGATGTCGACCACCTGGCCCTTGAGCCCGGGCTTCTCGCCGTTCTCCAGCAGCTCGATGCGGTCGCCGAGGCGGAACGGCCGGGTGGTGAAGATCAGCAGGGTGCAGAAGATGTTGGACAGCACGCTCCAGGCGGCGAAGAACGCCACCGCGCCGACCGCGGCGAAGCCGGTGAACGCGGTCCACAGGATGGTCGGCGATACGCCCAACTGGTCGAGGATCGCCACCAGCGCGGCGCTGCCGATCACGAAATTGGACAGGCGCCGCGCGGCCGTCTCCACCTGCGGCGGCAGCGTGTAGTGCATGCCCAGCCGCGCCAGCAGGCGCCGGGTGAGCAGGCGCAGCAGCCAGGCCACCAGCAGGATCAGGACGATGGCCAGCGCCACATCCAGCAGGCTGATCCACTCGTGCATCCATTCGGGCAGGTATTTTTTCATCGGTGTATCTCCTTGCGGCGCTCCGTGCGGGCGGGCGCATGCGTTGGGATGATCAGGGAAGCGTGCAGGCCGGGGCCATCATCCCGTCAGCGGCGGCAGGGGGACGCGCGCAGGTGGCGTGGCGCCGCGGGGGCGGCGGGTCGGGCATGCCGTCGTCCCTGTCGCGGACGGTGCAGGCGCGACGCGGAGGCAATGCGCCGGATGGGGCGGAGCCAGGAAAACGGAGGATTTCCAGCGGGGGCCGCGCCGGCGCAGACGACGGAGAATCGGGGGGGCATGGCAATGGAGCGGAAGGGCGAAGCCGGATTGTCGGCCAGCCGGCTCGGCCCTGTCAGCCCTTGGCCACCTCCGCGGCGCCGATCCCCGCGCGGGATATTGCAACGGCCTTTAAACCTTTCCGCTGGCCGCCGCATCCAACGGATATGCTCGACGCCACCGTGACCGCCACCGCTCCTTTCCCGCAGGCCGCCGACGACGCCGCGCTGGCGCGTGCCGCCGCTGGCGGCGACAGCCACGCCTACGAGCGCATCTACCGCCGCCACGCGCCGCGCCTGTACGCGCTGCTGTGGCGGCTGTGCGGCGGCAGCGCCGCGCGCGCCGAGGACGCGCTGCAGGAAACCTTCATCCAGGCCTGGCGCAAGCTGCCGCAGTTCCGCTTCGAGAGCGCGCTGGGCACCTGGCTGCACCGGATGGCGGTGAACACGGCGCTGATGGAGCTGCGCGCCAGCGCCGCGTTCGAGGCGCTGGACATCGGCGAGGACGGCATGGAGGCGCTGGCGCGGATGCCGGCGGCCACGCGCTGCCAGGCCACCGGACTGGACCTGGAACGCGCGCTGGAAACCCTGCCGCCGCGCGCCCGTGCGGTGCTGGTGCTGCACGACATCGAAGGCTGGAAACACCAGGAAATCGCCGAGGAACTGCAGATGGCCGTCGGCAGTTCCAAGGCACAGCTGCATCGCGCGCGCGGCCTGCTGCGCGCGCGTCTGGGAGAAACACCATGAACGAACACGATTCCGACCACGAACACGAAAACGACGACCTGGCCGCGCGCCTGCGCCAGCTGCCGGCCGAGCGCCTGCCGCCGGCCGCGGCCTGGCAGCGCATCGCCGCGCAGCTGCACGAGGCGCCGCGCGAGCGGCCCGTCGCCGCCGCGCCGCCACCGCGCCGCCGGCGCTGGCCGTCCCTTGCCGCGGCCGCGGCCGTCGCCGCGCTGGCACTGTTCGGCGCCGGCCGCTGGTGGGGGCTGCACGAGCGGCCGCTGCCGCAGGCCGCGCAGGCCTCGCCGCTGGAAGCGCAGGCCGACGCGCTCGCCCATGCCTACGGGCAGGCGATCGCCGCGATCCCGCAGGACAACGTGCCCGCCGAGCTGCTGCCGGCGCTGCGCGAACTCGATGCCAGCGCCGGCAGCATCCGCTCGGCGATCGCGCAGAGCCCCGATGCCGGCTTCCTGCTCGGCCAACTGCGGCGCACCTACGCGCTGCGCCTGGAACTCACCCGGCAGGGCCTCGATGCCGCCGGTCTTGCCACCTGAAGGAGAAACCCGATGAATGCTTCCCTGCGACACCTGCTGGCGGCCGTCGCGCTGCTGGCCCCCCTGGCGCCGGCACTGGCGCAGACCACGGTCAACGAACACCACGCGCTGTCCAGCGGCGGGCGGGTCGAGATCAGCAACGTCGCCGGCTCGGTGACCGTGCGCGGCTGGGACCGCAACGAGGTGCAGCTCACCGGCACCCTCGGCGAAGGCCAGCGCCTGGACGTGCAGAACAGCGCCAACCGCGTGCAGCTGAAGGTGGTGTACCCGCGCAACAGCCGCAGCAGCCGCGGCGCGGTACTGGAACTGCGCGTGCCGCGCGGCAGCGAACTGCAGGCCGGCACGGTCAGCGCCGCGCTGGACGTGGCCGACGTCGACCTGCGCCGGCTGCAGGCCAATACCGTCAGCGGCGGCATCACCGCCAGGGGACAGGCCGGCGAAACCAGCCTCAACAGCGTCAGCGGCGCGATCCGCTCGCAGCTGCGGACCTCGCGGCTGGAACTGCGCTCGGTCAGCGGCGCGATCAACGCGGCCGGCACCAGCGGCGGCGAGGTGAGCGCCAACTCGGTTTCCGGTGGCGTCGACCTGGATCTGTCCGCGGTGCAGCGGCTCGACGCCGAAACCGTGTCCGGCAGCCTGGGCGTGCGCAGCGCCGGCCTGCAGCCGGGCGGCCGCATCAGCCTGCAGACGGTGAGCGCGCCGATCGCGCTGACCCTGCCGTCGCGCACGTCCGCGCAGCTGAAGGTCAGCAGTTTCAGCGGCACCATCCGTTCGGACGTGGGCGAGGTCGAGCGCCCGCGCTACGGGCCGGGGAGCAGCCTGGACGCGCGCATCGGCGGCGGCGACGGCGACATCTCCATCACCTCGCATTCGGGCAGCGTGCGGGTGAACCTGGGTCCGCGCTGAGCCGCGCGGTTCCGCCCGCGCCCGGCTGGCCGGGGCGGGCGGCTACAATAGGCGGCTGATCACGTCATCGCTGGAGTCGCCATGCCCGTTTCTTCCTGCCCGCAGTGTTCGTCGCAGAACGTCTATCCCGACGGCGCGCTGTGGATCTGCGCCGACTGCGGCCACGAATGGACCCCGGGCGAGGCCGGCGAATCGGCGCTGGTGGTGCGCGACAGCAACGGCAACGTGCTGGTCGCCGGCGACACCGTCACCGTCATCAAGGACCTGAAGGTCAAGGGCTCGTCGATCCCGCTCAAGCAGGGCACGGTGATCCGCAACATCCGCCTGGTCGAGGACGACGCCGAGCACATCGAAGGCAACTCGGACAAGATCAAGGGCCTGGTGCTGAAGACCTGTTTCCTGCGCAAGGCCTGACCGCACGCAGGAGCGCACTCCAGTGCGCGATGGGGCTTTCCCATTGAATCCCCGCACAGGGATGCGCCTGCCATTGCAGAGGGGCCTGCATGCAGGCCCCATCGCGCACTGGAGTGCGCTTCTACCCGCGGCTCAACGCGCGCCCTGCCGCGCGTTGAGCCGGTGCAGGCTGTCCAGCTTGGCTTGGTAGACCGCGCGCACCCGGTCCGATCCGCCCAGTTCGCGCGCGCGCGCCATCTCGCGCATCGCGCGGCGGTTCTCGCCCTGCAGGAAGTACGCCCGCGCCAGCCCGAAATGGAACTGGTGGGCATTGCCGTACAGCCGTATGGCATGGCGGTAGGCCACCGTCGCCTGCGCGTAGTCGCCGCGGCGCTCGGCCTCCACGCCCTGCATGAACTGGTAGAACGGGTCGCGGTCGCGCGCGTTCTGCAGGCGCACGCCCAACTGCGCGGCGCGCCGGGTGTCGCCCAGCTGCCGGTACAGCGAGGTGGCGTTGGACAGCGCCGACAGCAGCGCCGGGTGGGCGCGCAGCGCGTTCTCGAATGCCAGCGCGGCGGCGCGGGTATCGCCGTGGCGGCGTTCCAGCACGCCCAGGTTGTTCCAGGCCGGCGCGAAGGCAGGGTCCATGCGCAGGGCGGTGCGCAGGTATTCCGTCGCCTCCGCGTCGTGCGCGGCCATCAGCTCGGCGCCGCGGTTGTTGTAGTAGTGGGCCAGGGCGCGCTGGTCGGAAATCACCTGCGGGCCGCGACGGTCGTAGAGCACGTTCTGGTCCAGGTCCAGCGTGCCGTGGCGGCCCGCCACGCGCAGCCCGACGTTGACGTGCCCGGCGTTGTAGATCACGCCCTGCTCCTGGTACCAGGTCACCACCTGGCCGACCTCCTGGATGCGCGCTTCCAGGCCGGCCTCGCGCGCCAGCGCGACGAACAGCAGGGTGAAGGACAGGCAGTTGGCGCGGCGCTGCGCCCAGGTCTCGGCCACGGTCAACGTGGCGGTGGTGTCGTACTGCAGGCCCAGGCCGTCGGGCTTGAACACCAGTTCCACCAGCCGCTGCAGGCGCTGCTCGGGCGAGTTGGTGGCGTCGATCACCCGCTCGTGCAGTTGCTGCCGCAGTTCCTGCGGGACGGCCATGACCTGGCCGGGCGTGGGCGGCAGTGCCGGCGGCGGCGATGACGGCGCGAGGTTGACGGCGGCGAGCAGGACGAAAGCGTTCCAACCGATCATGGCGACCACCCTTGGGGTTGCTGCGGCGCTGCCAGTGTATGCCTGCCGCGGCCCGCCGGCGCACGCCGCACGAATCCACAGGCGGTGTGGACCGGCGGCTGGCAAAGATGTGGATAACCGGCGGCGGCCCTTGCGCCACGGACGTTCCGCGGGCGTGGTCATTATTTGGCCATGGCGGCGCCGGCGTCCGGCCCGTCTGCTAGTATCCGCGCCCCAGACGATGCCGGCCGCCGCATGCCGGCCTCCTCCCGCCGGCCGGCGTTTCCATTCGACCATGACGAAGTTCATTCCCTCCGCCGAGGCGCAACTGTCGCTGGGTCTCGGCAGCGACATCCCGACCGAGCGCCTGTTCTTTGCGGTGATGCCCGATCCGGCCACGGCCTGGCGCATCGCCGAACTGGCCGAGGGACTGCGCGACGACCACGGCCTGGCCGGACGACCGCTGGCGCGCGAGCGCCTGCACGTCACCCTGCATCACCTGGGCGACTACGCCGGCCTGCCGCCGAGCCTGCTGGCGAAGGTGCAGCAGGCCGCCGCGCGGGTGCGCATGCCCGAGTTCGAGGTGTGCTTCGACGAGGTCGGCAGTTTCGCTGGCGGCCGCCAGCATCCGTTCGTGCTGCGCAGCGAACATGGCGCCGACCTGCTGCACGGCCTGCACCAGGAGCTGGCGCGCTGCCTGCAGGCCGTCGGCAGCCGCCCGGATCCGGCGTTCACGCCGCACCTGACCCTGCTCTACGACAAGCGGCGCCTGCCGGTGCAGCCGGTACAGCCGATGCGCTGGCTGGTGCGCGAGTTCGTGCTGATCCGCAGTTACCTGGGGCAGACGCGTTACCAGCTGGAAGGGCGCTGGCAGTTGGGCTGAACCGGCCTTCTTTCTGTAGGAGCGCACTTCAGTGCGCGATGGAGCTTGCCTGCAGATTCCTCGGCAGCGGCCCGCGCATCCATGCGTGGGGTTCCAACGGGAAAGCCTGTGCGGGGCAAGCCCCGCACCTACGGTCTTGCCTGCCTGGCTAGAATGGCCGCATGGACCTGATCCCGATGCCCCTGCCGGCGGGCCAGCTGGCCGAGATCGAGGCCGCGCACGCGCAGCCGCCGCGCGCGTACCACAACTTCGGCCATGTGCAGGCGCTGCTGCGCCACCACCGCGATGTCGCCGTCGGTCCCGGTTGGCGGCAGCCGCGCGAGGTGGCGCTGGCGATGCTGTACCACGATGCCGTCTACGAGGCCGGGCGCGCCGACAACGAAGCGCGCTCGGCGCTGATGGCGCGCGAGGCGATCGCGCGCTGGCTGCCCGATGCCGGCGTGGACGCGACGCGGGTGGCGGAGCTGATCGAACTGACCGCGCGGCATGGCCGTCTGCGCGTGGAGGAACTGGATGCGGACGCGGCGTTGTTCCTGGACGCCGACATGGCCATTCTCGGCGCGCCGCCGGCGGTATTCGACGCCTACGACCGCGGCATCGCCGAGGAGTACCGGGGCAAGGTGCCGGGGTTCCTGTTCCGGCTCAACCGGCGTCGGTTCCTGAAGGGGGTGCTGGCGCAGCCGCGCATTTTCTTCAGCGATTTCTTCCATGCGCGCTATGACGCGCAGGCGCGGGAGAATCTGCGGCGGGTGACGGGTTGAGGCCTGCTTTGGCTTTGGCTGTTGTTGTTGCCGTTGCTCATTGCTTTTGACTTCCAGGGTCCCCTTCCGCAGCGACGGAGCCGACGGACAAGACCCCGCAGGGGCGACGTGCATGGATGCACGTCGTTTTTCGACACGACATGGATGTCGTGTCGAAAAATCCCGGCGGCGGAGTGGACCCGGAGTGCCGCAGGCACGGAGGGCGCGTAGGCAGGGGCGTGTTTCTTTGGGCCACGTTTCTTTGCACGAGCAAAGAAAGGTGGCTCGCGCCCCGAAGGGGAGCGAAAGCCTTTGATCCTGTTTCTGCCCGTGCTCTGGCTTCTCCTGGACGTCTGTACCAAAGCGATAGGCAAAAAGGCCAAGCTAGAGGCCTGCCAGAGCTAAAGCTAAGGCTAAGCATGAAAGCGGGAGCTTGAAAGCAGAGCTTTCGCCCCTGCTTCGCAGGAGCGAGTTACTTCTCTTTGCTCGTGCAAAGAGAAGTAACCAAGAGAAACACGCCCCTGCCTACGCGCCCACGGCACTGCGTGCCGCGGGTCCACTCCGCCAGCGGGATTTTTCTACGCGACATCCATGTCGCGTAGAAAAACGGCGTGCATCCCTGCACGCCGCCCTTCGGGTTTTTCCCGCCGGCTCCGTCGCTACGGAAGGGGACCCGGAAGGCAAAAGCAGCGCAAGATCACGAGCAACAGCAACAGCAACAGCAACAGCAACAGCAACAGCAACAGCAACAGCAACGGCAACGGCAACAGCGACAGTATTCGTAACCGCAGCGGTCACGGCGGCTACAGCCATGTTGAGGCTGCCTGGCGACCCCATGGCCTAGAATTGCTCCATCCTGTTTTGACGACGGCCACACCGGCCGAAGCGATGAACCCGATTCCCATCCCCCCGCCCGACCCGGACCCGCGGCCGACGCCGCCGGAGGAGCCGGGCCCGAATGAATGCTGCGGCAGCGGTTGTCCGCTGTGCGTGCTGGACCTGTACGCCGACGAGCTGGCGCGCTACCGGCAGGCGCTGGCGGCGTGGAAGCTGCGCCACCCCGGGGCGGGCGACTGACGCCGCATTCCGACGCCATTCCCGCATCGGCAGGCGTAGGCTTGCCGTCTCCCCGCTCAAGGAAGCGCCCATGGTGCGTGCGTCGCTGGTTCTGGTGATGGTGGCGTCGGGCCTGCTGGCCGCGCCGGTGGCGGCGGAGCCGGTCAGCCATGGCCGGTTCGAACAGGTGCCGGTGCAGCTGCCCGACGGACCCGTGCAGCGCGTGGTGCTGTGGTTCGCCGGCGAAGGCGACGCCGCACGGCGGCAGGCGCGCCTGCATGCGCTGCGCCGCGATGGCGCGATGGTGGTGGACATCGATACCCGGCACCTGGCAGGGGTACTGGCGAAGGAGGGCGGCCATTGCGGGTTCTCCGCCGGCGACGTGGAAAATTTCTCGCGTTACGTGCAGGCCTATCTGAAGGTGCCGACCTACCACCTGCCGATCCTGGGCGGCGACGGCGCCGGGGCGGCGCTGGCCTATGCGGTGGCGGCGCAGTCCGGCGCGGACGTGTTCGCCGGCCTGTTGACCGAGGACTTCTGCCCGCGCCTGCACGATGCGCGCATGATCTGCGGGGACGGCACCCGCGACGGCGGGCTGGTGCCGGTGGCTTTGGGCTTCCCGTGGCTGCAGGCCGCGCCGGGCACGCGCGGCGCCTGCGCGGCCGACGGGGCCGATGCCTTCCTGCACGCGGCGCCGCTGGCGCGCCGTTTCCGGCGCAGTGCTTCGGGCAGCGCGATTCCGGGCGAAGTCGCGGCGGCGCGCGTGCTGGGCGCGCAGCGCGGGGCAAGCCTGCCGCCGGTGCCGCACGAGCTCGATGGCCTGCCGCTGGTGGAGGTGCCGGCCACGGGCGATGGCGACACCTTCGTCGTGTTCGTGTCCGGCGATGGCGGCTGGGCAGGGCTGGACAAGGAGGTCGCCGGCGCGCTGGCGCAGGCCGGCATTCCGGTGGTGGGCGTGGATTCGCTGCGTTATTTCTGGAGCGAGCGCACGCCGGCCGGTTTCGCCGCCGACCTGGACCGCATCGCGCGCCATTACGCGCGGCAGTGGCGGCGGCCGAAGCTGGCGCTGATTGGTTTTTCGCAGGGCGCCGACGTGCTGCCGGCGGCGATCAACCGGCTGTCTGCCGACACCACGTCGATGCTGGCGATGACCGCGCTGCTCTCGGTAGGCGCGCAGGCCGACTACGAATTCCACGTCAGCAACTGGCTGGGCGGCAGCAGCGACCGCGGGCTGCCGATCGCGCCGGAGATGCGCCGGCTGCCGGCCGCGCGCACCGTCTGCGTCTACGGCCAGGACGACGACGACGCGCTGTGCCCGCAACTGCCGGCCGGGACCGCGCAGATCGTGCGCATGCCCGGCGACCACCACTTCGAGGGCGACTACGCCGGGCTGGCGCGGGTGATCCTGCAGCGGCTGCGCGCGCTCAGTCCGGCTGCCGGCGCGGGTCCAGCGAAATGAGCCGGGTCACGTCCAGCAGCGCGGCGGGCAGGTGCACGCCGCCCGGTGCGGCGAGGTAGCGCGGGCGCCATTCCGGCGCGAACTTGGACTTGAAGCGGCGCAGGCCGCCGAAGCCGTAGAAGCGCTCGCCGTGGCGCGCGAGGAGGTTGGCGAAGCGGTTCCAGCGCCCGGCCAGGCGGTGTTCGGCCAGTCCGGTCAGCGGCGCCATGCCCAGCGAGAAGCGCGTATGGCCGTTGGTCGCGCCCCACAGGAACAGTTCGATGAACAGGAAATCCATGGTGCCCTTGGGCGCGTCGGGGCGGTGCCGCATCAGGTCCACCGACAGTTCCTGCGCGACCGGCGCCTGCCACAGGTTGGCGAAGGCCACGATGCGGCCTTCGGCCTCGACCAGGGCGAGCGGGAAGCGGCACAGGTAATCGGCGTCGAAGCTGCCCAGCGAGAAGCCCTTCTCGTCGCCGGCCTTTTCTTCCAGCCAGGCATCGGAGATCGCGGCCAGCTCCGGCAGCAGCGGCGCCACGGCTTCGGCCGGCACCACGCGGAAGCCCAGGCCCGAGCGCCGGCCCTTGTTCCAGGCCTGGCGCAGGTCCGCGCGCGCGCTGCCGTCCAGGCTGAAACCGGCCAGCGACACCATCGCTTCCTCGCCGAGCTTGACCAGGGTCAGGCCCAGGTCGAGATAGGTCTGCCAGTACTGGTCGCCGGTCTGGTAGAACACCGGGCGCAGGCCGAGCCGGTCGGCTTCCTCGCGGAATCGCCAGATCAGCGCGCGCGCCGTGTCCGGCGGGCCGACCGGGTCGCCCATCGACACCAGCGAGCCGCCGTAGCGCTGCATCATCACGAAGCCGTTGCCGTCGTCGCTGCGCAGGATCGCCTTGTCGCCGGTCATCGCCAGGCAGGCCTGGGTGTCGTGCGCGCGCGCCAGCAGCGGCCGCAGCTGCTCCAGCAGCGCGCCATCGGGCACCGGCAGCGGCGTGCGCGTGCTGTGCAGCAGCCGCGCCAGCCCGAACACGATCACCACAAGGCTGACCAGCAGCAACGCGCGCAGCGCGCGCGGCGCGTTGCCGGAGATGGCGAACTGCCACCACAGCTCGTTCTGGTACTCGACGTGGCTGTAGACGAAGAACAGCAGCCACACCGTGGCCACCAGCACCAGCGCGACGTTGCGCAGCCAGGGCCAGGACCAGGCTTCGTCCAGCAGCGCGCCCTGCCGGTAGAACTCGCGCCGCGCCGCCCACAGCGCCGCCGCCACCAGCGGCAGGGTCAGCGCCACCAGCGCATGGCCGCCGCGCAGCCAGGCCGGGATCGGCAGCAGCACGCCCAGCGCCAGCGCGATCAGCCACGCCGCGTGGCTGCGCCGCTGCAGGCCCTGGCCGATCAGCAACAGCAGCACGCCGCCCAGGCTGCCGAGCAGGTGCGAGGTCTCCACGATCGGCAGCGGCGCGTGCAGCGGGCGGTGCCGCGGCACCGGCAGGGTGCCGTCGATCACCAGCAGCGCGCCGACCGCGAACACCGCCAGCGCGATGACCTGCGGCAGCCACGGGCGCAGCGCGTTCCACGCGGTGCTGGCGCCGCTGCGCAGCGGCCGGCGCACGCTCGCCAGCCCCGCCAGCAGGGCGGAGAGGAACAGCGGCACCAGGTAATAGGTGACGCGGTAGGCCACCGCGGCGGCGAGCAGGGCCGCGGGCGCCACCTGCGGCAGCAGCTTGAGCAGGCTCCATTCGAACACGCCCAGCCCGGCCGGCACGGTGGAGACCAGCCCGGCCACCACCGCCACCAGGTACAGGCCGACGAAGCCCACGAAGCCGACGCCGTCCTGCGCCGGCAGCAGCACATGGAACGCGGCCGACGCCAGCGCCAGTTCCACCACGCTCAGCGTGGTGACTTCCAGCACCGTGCGCCGGTCGGGGATCCACACGCGGTGTTCGCCCCAGCCCAGGCTGCGGCCGCCGCGGCCCACCGCCAGCCACATCAGGCCGAAGCCCAGCAGCAGGGCGATGCCCAGCAGGCGCACGGCCGCCGCGTCCAGCGGCAGCGCCAGCGCCGCCGCGCCCGGTTCCAGCCACAGCGCCAGGCCCAGCAGCACCCAGGCGCCGAACACGAAGCCCAGCGTGCTCATCAGCACCACCTGGCCGATCTCGGCCAGGCCGAGCCCGGCGTCGCCGTAGCTGCGCATGCGGATCGCGCCGCCGGTGAGCGCGGCGAAGCCCAGCGTCTGCCCGGCGGCATGGGCGAGGAAGGCGGTGATCGCCACGCGGCTGGCGGGCAGGCGCCGGTTGGCGCGGCGCAACCCGATCGCGTCGAAACCGATCAGGCAGCCGTAGCTGGCCATGCCCAGCAGCAGCGCCAGTCCCAGCTGCGTCCACGACAGCGCATGCAGGGCGCCGCGGATCTGCCGGTAGCCATGCCCGGCGAACTCGCCGGCCAGCGCGTGCAGGGCCATGCCCATGATCGCCAGGGTGACGGACACCGCGCCGAAGCGGCGCCAGCCAGCGGAGGCGGGAGCGACGGAAGCGCCGGGGTCGGGCATGCGGGGCAGGGAGGCAGGGCGCCGTCGTGGCGCGGGGATGCAAAGACTATCGGCACGGCGTGACGATGCTGGCAAGCGCACGCGCGTCTTTCAGCCGGCGGACGGGAGCGGACGCGGATAAGCTGGCGTCCCGTCCGCCCGACCGGAGCCTGTCCTGGTGTCTTCCCGCCGCCATCGCCCCCGCGATCCCGGGCGCCTGGCCGCCCTGCTGGTGCTGGCCGCGCTGCTGCTGTTCACCGCGACGGCGACCTGGCTGCAGTTCGTGCGCGCCGACCTGGACTGGAGGCGCGCCACCCTCAGCCTGTACCTGCATGGCCCGTACGGACTGTGGCTGCGCAGCGCCTACTGCGTGCTGGCCGCGGCCATCGCCGTGCTTGCCATCGCGCTGCATGCGCGCCTGCAGGGGCCGGCGCGGCGCGGCCTGCCGCTGGCCCTGTTCTGCGCCGCGGGCGTGGGCCTGGCGGCGGTGGCGGTGGGCGACAGCTGGCTGCCGGAACGGGCTCCGCTGCTGGCGCCGCTGGTGCATGCGCTGGCCGCGCAGACGGCCTTCCTCTGCGTCACCACGGCGATGCTGCTGCAGGCATGGTGCTTCGGGCGCGACCCGCGCTGGCGCGGTTTCCACCGCCTGGCGTGGTGGTGGGCGTGGCTGGCGTTCGCCGGCCTGTGGCTGCACGTGCTCTGGCGCGATACGCCGCGCGGGCTGGGGCAGAAGGCGGTGATCGCGCTGGTGGTGGCGTGGCTGGCGCTGACCGCGCTGCAGCTGTGGCGGCAGCGGCGAGGTCACGGCTGAAACCATCGGTACGCGGCACAATGGGCGCCACATCCACCCACGGGAAGCACCCATGATCGAACGTTTCGATACCGGCCCGCGTATGTCGGAAATGACCATCCACCACGGCGTGGCCTACCTGGCCGGACAGGTGCCGGAAGACACCAGCGCCGACATCGTCGGCCAGACCGAGCAGGTGTTGCAGGCCATCGACGACCTGCTGCGGCTGGCGCCGACCGACAAGAGCCACATCCTGCGCGCGGAGATCTTCCTGGCCGACATGGCCGACTTCGCCGGCATGAACCAGGCCTGGGACAAGTGGGTGCCGGAAGGCGCCACGCCGGCGCGCGCCACCGTGCAGGCCAGGCTGGCCAACCCGGCGTGGAAGATCGAGATCGTGATCACCGCGGCGGTGCCGTAAGCGCGACCGGCGCCGTTCCCGGATCCGCGATCCGGGAACGAGGCGGGCGCGCACCGACGCGCGTCCGCCGTTGCATCCGCGCTGCCGTCAGGCCAGCGCGGCCAGCAGTCCAGCCACCGGCAGCGTCCACGCCAGCGGCGCGATCCAGCGCCGCCGGTACGGATACAGGGCGAAGGCCAGCACCAGTCCGGCGACGGTCAGCGCGCCCAGCCACGACACCGGACCCAGCGCCCAGCCCTGCGCACGCACGCACAGGCCGAAGGCGAGAGTGAGCATCGTCCAGCCCAGCCAGCGCCACAGCCGCCTGCGCGCCGGGCTGGCGGCCGCCTTGCCGTGCAGTTCCTGCTGGTGCTTCTCCATCGCCAGCGACAGGGCGACGAAGGCGGAGAACGACAGGCCGAGGACGAACGCCATCATGCGCGCGCCTCCATGGCGGCGGCTTGTTGCCGGCGCTTCTTCTCGGCCGCGCCGAGCGGCGGCTGCCAGCGCTGCATGCGCCGGGCGCAGCCGGCCAGCATCGCGCCGAACGCGACCATGGCCAGGTCGAAACCGGCCAGTACCCAGTCGCCGTCGGCGATGGCCGCGACCAGGTTGGTCTGCGTGGTCAGCGCGTTGAGCAGCGGCAGCAGCGCGAACGCGGCCGCGCCGAGGTACAGCTGCCAGGCCCACATCATCCGCCGCGGCCACACGAAGGCGGCCAGCAGGGCCGCGCCCCAGGCCCAGAAGAACACGTTGGCCTCGGCCGCCGGGCGCCCGGCCATCTGCAGCGGCAGCAGGCGGTTGCCCCAGAAGTAGGCGGCGAAGGCGATGGGCAGGCCGGCCACGGCGCCGATGTTCAAGGCATCCACCAGGCGCAGGCCGAAGCCGGTCCTGCCGGCCTTTGCATGCCTGGGCCGCTCCTTGACCGCCCACAGCACCACGCCGCTGGCCACCATCAGGCAGCCGACCAGCCCGGACAGGAAGAACAGCGCGCGCAGGCCCCAGTCGGCGAAACGGGCCAGGTGCAGGCCGTACATCACCCCGCGCGTGCGCGTGGCGCCGCCGGCCTCCGGGCTGGCGCCGAGCAGCGCGCCGCTGACCGCGTCGTAGCGCAGCGACGGCGTGTCGATGCTCAACCGCCGGCCGTCGCGCTGGTGGATGTCGACCACCGCGTTGGCGGCGCCGGGGCGGTGCACGACGAAGCCGGCTACCTCCGCGCCCTTCCATTGCCGCCGCGCGCTGTCCAGTAGCTGCTGGATCGGCAGCGGCGCCGCGCGGCCCTCGGCCGGCCCCTCGACCTCGGCCAGGCGCGCGAAGGCGTCGTTGAAGAAGGCGTCCTCGTCGTCCGGGTAGGCCGCCTTCACCCCCCACGGCAGGTACAGGAACATCAGCGTCACGATGCCGGTGTAGGTGATCATCGCGTGGTAGGGCAGTGCCATCACCGCGCTGACGTTGTGGAAATCCAGCCACGAACGCAGGCCCTTTTCCGGACGGAAGGTGAAGAAGTCCTTGAAGATCTTCTTGTGGGTGATCACGCCAGTGACGATGGCCACCAGCATGAACATCGCGCAGAAGCCGACGATCCAGCGCGCCCAGATCACCGGGATGTAGTGCAGGTCGAAGTGCAGGCGGTAGAAGAAGTCGCCGCCGCGGGTGTCGCGCGCGCTCACTTCCCGGCCGGTGTTGGGGTCGAGCGTGGCGTCGCCGAAGCGGCCGCCGCCGCGACGGCGCCGCTTCTCGCCTTCGGCCGGCGGCTCGACCATGGATTCGGGATTGCGCCAGAACGTGCGCATCGCCGGGTTGCGCGCGTCGGGCAGGCTGACGTTCCAGCTTTCGGCCTGCGGCGCTTTCTGGCGCAGGAACGCCAGCGCGTTGGCCGCGGCCTGGTCGGCGCCGACCGTGCTGCGCGGCAGTTCCGGGCGCATCCAGCGGCTGATCTCCTCGCGGTAGTAGCTGGCGGTGCCAGCCATGAAGATCAGCAGCAGCACCCAGCCCACCAGCAGGCCGGTCCAGGTGTGCAGCCACGCCATCGACTGGCGGAATCCGTTCTTCATGCCGGCGCTCCCAGCAGGTGCGTGCCCAGCCAGAACAGCGCCGCGGGCAGCGCGATGCCGGCCCAGGCGCGCAGCGCGGTGCGGGTGGCGAAGGCCCACAGCGCGGCGCACGCGCACAGCGCGATGGCCACGAGCATGCCGGTCAGCACCGCCTGGCTGCGCGCCATCGGCAGTGCCACGGCGAGGAACGCGGCCGACGCGGCGGCCAGGGCGTAGCCGCCGAGGATCGCCGCCAGCGTGCGCGACAACACGCCCAGCCAGGGGCGGGCGAGGAAAGCACCGAGCCGGCGGTGCCACGGGGGGGGAGGGGGCGTCGTGTTGTCCACGGAGTCTGCGGTATCGGATCGGACGGGCGCCGCGCGGTGCGCGCGGCGGAAGGAGGCCATCCCTGGCCGGCGCTGCATCCGGCAGCGTTTCCCTGGAGGGCTTACAGCTTCCAGCGCAGGGTCAGGCGCACGTTGCGCGGCTCGCCCCAGTACACGCCGTCGTAGAAGCCGACGTTGCTGTAGTACTTCTTGTCCAGCAGGTTGTTGATGTTCAGCTGTGCCGAGAAGTTGTCGTTGAAGCGGTAGCCGGCGAAGGCGTTGAGCAGGAAGAACGCGTCCTGGGTGATCGGCGACTTGTAGGTCCTGCCGCTGGTCGCGTAGTCGGCGGCCGGGCGGTTGGTCATGCGCCAGATCCCGCTCTGCCAGGTCGCGCCGCCGCCCAGCGACAGCCGGCCCCAGGCGCCGCCGGGACGCCAGCTGGTGTTCAGGCGGAAGGTGTCCACCGGCGTGGTGGTGTTCTGGCGCACGCCCTGCTGGTTGCGGATGGTGGTATGGGCATAGCCGGCCGACAGGTTCCAGTGTTCGCCGAGGCTGCCCTGGGCTTCGACTTCCCAGCCCTTGACCTTGTTGCCCTTGCCGGTGGAGCGGTAGGCGCTGGCGCCGTCGGGCAGCGAGCCTTCCGGCACCGAATCGTCCAGCTCGGCGACGTTGTCCTTCTCGCCCTCGAACACCGCCGCGGAGGCGTTCAGCAGGCCGTCGAAGAACTCGGCCTTGACGCCGGCCTCCCACATGTCGCCCACCACCGGTTCCAGGTAGCGGTTGTCCTTGTCGCGGTAGTTCTGCGGCTGGAAGATGTCGGTGTAGCTGGCGTAGGCGCTGAAGTGCCCGCCGAAGTCGTAGACCAGGCCGGCGTACGGGGTCAGCGCGTCGTCCGGCTTGTAGCCGCCGCGGCGGGTGCCGAGCAGTTTGCCGGCGCTGTCGCGGGTGTAGTTCCAGCTGCGTGTCTCCCAGCTTCCGTAACGCGCGCCCAGCACCGCCAGCAGCGGATCGGCCAGCTGCAGGCGGGCGGCGGCGTAGGCGGCGCGCTGCTTCAGTTCGTCCTGCGATGCCAGCCAGCCGGGGCGGGTGACGGGCAGCGGCGCGACGTTGCCGTCCCAGTGGCGCCAGTCGGCAACCTGGTCGTAGCCATCGGGATAGTCGTAGTCGGTCGCCGGCACCTCGCCCTTGCGCAGCGACTGGCCGACGCCGACCACCAGTTCGTGTTCGCGTCCGAACAGGCGGAACGGGCCGCCGGCGTTGACGTCGAACACCTGCATGTCGCCGCGTTCGCCGAACACGCCGACATAGGCGCTCACGCCGCTGCCGTCCGGGCGCGGATAGCCGGCGGCGCCGTACCAGACCTCGCCCTGCGTATCGCGCCTGGAGCGGGTGTAGCTGGCCCTGGCCGACCAGTCGTGACCCAGGCTCTGCTCCAGCCGCGCGAACGCGGTCTTCTCCACGATCGGCCATTGGCTCCAGCGCGCTGACAGATTGGTCGAGCGCGGCAGGTTGGCCGGCTGGCCGTCCACGCCCCAGTACGGCACCACGCCCCAGGTCACGCCGGAGGTCTCCGGCGACTGGTATTCGTAGCCGGCTTCCAGCAGCGTGCGGCTGGTGAGGTCGGCCTGGACGATGCCGTAGAACACGTCCTTGTCCAGCCGGTACACGTCGCGGAACGAATCGCCCTGCTGCTTGGCCGCGACCATGCGCGCGCGGACGCGGCCGTCCAGCGCGACCGGGCCGCCGATGTCGGCCTCCAGGCGCTGGTTGCCCCAGCGCCCGGCCATCAGGCTGGCGCTCATCGCGAACTGGCCGGTGGGGCGCTTGCGCACGTAGTTCACGGTGCCCGACGGATCGCCTGCGCCGGTGGTCAGGCCGGTGGCGCCGCGGACCACCTCGATGCGCTCGTAGATGGCGCTGTCGGTATTGGTCTTGATGTAGCCGCCGAAGGTATTGAGCATGCCGTCGACCTGGAAATTGCTGATGTTGTAGCCGCGCGAGACGTAGTTGATGCGCTCGCTGTCGGTGACCGAGACGTGCACGCCGGTCACCTGGCCCATCACGTCGGACATCGCGTGCAGGCCCATGTCGTCCAGCCGCTGGCGGGTCAGCACGGTGACCGACTGCGGGGTGTGGCGCAGCGACAGGTCGAGCCTGGTCGCGGTGCGCGCGTGTTTGACCGTGTACGAATCGTTGGCCTCGGCCACCACCTTGACCGTATCGAGGGTGGCGGCATCGCCGGGCGCGGTCTGGGCCAGTGCCGCGGGCGCGGACAGGGCGGTGGTCAGGGCGACGGCCAGCAGCGCGGGCCGCGGCGACGGAAGGGAACGTGGGGACTGCATCGGGGTTTCCTGGTTGGCGGTAGGGGATGGCCAACCGGAGGAATCGCCCACGGCAGCGCGCCACGCCGGGCGTGGATCGCGTGCTGCACGTCGCCTCTCCCGCAAGTCGGCCCGCATGCACGGCACGACGCGCGTCGGCGTCGTATCGCATCGCATTGATTCGGGGGTACACGGGGCTGGCGACAAAAGATGCGGGTGCATCGTGCCGCGGGAGGCTGGGCGTACTGCCTACCCTTTAACGATAACCATTCTCAATTGATCGGGCAACAGGCGCGGGCCGGTCTGTCGCCTTGGCGCGCGCCAAGGCGCGGTCAGAAGCGCAGCCAGCCGGTCAGCGCGTGCAGCAGCAGGCCGATCAGGCCGCCGACCAGGGTGCCGTTGAAGCGGATGTACTGCAGGTCGCGGCCCACGCTCAGTTCCAGCTGTTCGACCAGCTTGCGTTCGTCCCAGCCCTTCACCGTCTGTGCGATGTGCGCGGTCACGCCGCTGCGCAGCCGCGTGGTGAGTTTTTCCGCGCCGGCCAGCATGTGCTGGTTGAGCGCGTCGCGCAGCGCCGGGTCGCGGCCGATGGCGGCGCCGAGCCGGCCGAGGTTGCGTTCCAGGTGGGCGGCCAGCGCCGAATCCTCGCGCGAGAGGTCGGTGCGCAGCTGCGCGTGGATGCGCTGCCACAGTCCCTGCACGTAGTCCTGCACGGCCGGGTGATCGATCATCTGCTGCTTGAGTGCGTCGACCCTTGCGGCCAGCGCCGGGTCTTCGCGCAGCCGCTGCATGTAGCCGCCGAGCCAGCGCGCGTAGTCCTGGCGCAACGGATGGCCGGGCTGGGAGAGGATGGCCTGCAGTTCGTCCAGCCCGGCACGGGCCAGGCGGTCGGCGAGCGAGTCGCCGATCTCGTCGATGGGCTTGACCCAGTCCACGGTGCTGGCCAGCTTCGGCCATTCCTTGCGGATGTAGCGCACGATCAGCGCCGACGCGCGCTCGCGCACGGCCTCGCTGTCGAGCCAGCCGGCGACGCGGGTCAGGCCCTCGTCGAGCACGCGCTGGTGGCGGTCGTCGGCGGTGAGCAGGCCGAGCAGGTCGCCGGCGGTGGCCGCGGCGTTCCACTGCCGCAGCTGTTCGGCCACGAAGCCCTGGATGGCGCGGCGCACGGCGGCCTCGTCCAGCAGGTCCAGCGCCTGCAGCGCCCAGCCGCGCGCCATGCCGGCGAGCATGCGCGCCTGCTGCGGCTGCGCCAGCCACTGGCCCAGGCGCGTGGCCGGGTCGAACACCTCCAGCTTGGCCAGCAGCGCTTGCGGCTCGAGGAAGTGGTCGCGCACGAATACCGCCAGGCTGTCGGCGATGCGCGCCTTGTTGCGCGGGATGATCGCGGTATGCGGGATGGGCAGGTTGAGCGGGCGGCGGAACAGCGCCACCACCGCGAACCAGTCGGCCAGCGCGCCGACCGTGGCCGCCTCGCAGAACGCGCCCACCCACGCCCAGACGCCGCGCTCGCCGTTGAGGTGGCTGACGACGAAGCCGGCCAGCATCGCCAGCAGCATCGCCAGCGCGTACAGCTTGAGCCGGCGCAGCTGCGCGCGGCGCGGATCGGCGCGCTCCATGCTCAGTCCTTGTCGCCGGCGCCGCGGCCGAAGCAGTGCGGACCGGCCGGATGCGCCCACTGCCCGGCCTGCGGCAGGCGCCAGCGCGCGCGGCGCTGGCCGCTGTCGGTGGCGAAATCGGCGCACAGTTCGTAGTGGGTGTCGTCGATGCGGCGGTAGCGGTAGTCCGCGCCGCCGGCCGGATCGCGGCGCGGCAGGCTGACGCCCGGCTGCGCGTCCAGCGCGTCGAGGTCGGGCGGCAACGCCTCGTGCTGGTTGCGCCAGGCGGCGACGGCCATCTCCAGGGTCTGCAGGTCGGCGATGCGCGCCTCGTCCAGCCGCAGCTGCCGCTGCTGCATCGGCGAATCCATGGTCCACACGCCGGCGGCGACCGCCAGCGCGGTGGCGATGCCGGTCGCCCACAGCACGCCGCGGCCGGAACCGGCACGGCCGCCGTCGTCGACCTCCTCGCGGCGCAGGTCGCGCAGGTAGTGGCCGAACACGGTGCCGGCGATCGCCGCCACCACCGCCACCTTGAGCACGAAGCGCAGGCTCAGCTCGCCGCCGAGCAGGTTGAACACCAGCGTGGTCAGGTCGCCGATCAGCACGGTGGCGGCGACGAACAGGGTCAGGTAGGTCAGCCAGCGGCGGATCGGCGACAGCCGCTTGATCGGGTTGCGCGCAACGTCCTGGGCGAGGTGGCGGGAGAGGAAGGCGAACACCGGGAAGGCGATGACCAGCGCCGAGATCGACCAGCGGATCGAGCCGGTCAGCCGCACCACCTGCCACTGCGCGTCGGCCGGGTCGGGCAGGGCGTGCTCCAGCAGCGCGAACAGCAGGCTGCCCAGGTTCCAGGCGAAGAAGTACAGGGTGCTGAACAGCACCAGGTAGAGGAAGGCTTCGCGCGCGGACAGCGAGGCGCGCGGGCGCGGCACCGGCAGCGCGAAATCCACCTCGGCCCAGCCGTCGAGCACGCCGCTTACCTGCTCGGCGCTCCAGCCTGCGGCGAGCAGGGCCGCGGTCACCTGTTCACGGTCGTGGCCGCGCATCAGCGCGTCGCGGACGAATTGCTCCAGTTCCGGGGATGCCGAGGCCATCGCGGTTCCTCGTTGGGGGATGGCGCATGGTGAACGCCCCGCGGGCAGTCATGCAATCGCGCCCGGCCATCACGCGTTGGTCCCCGCAGGTGTGCGGGATGCCTGCCGGGTTCGACAGGGCGGGGTCCGGCCGCTCTAGGGCTCGCCGGCATTCAGCCGCGCGCGCAGCGCATCCAGTTCCATGCGCAGTGCCTGGTTCTCCGCGGTCAGCGAGGCCACGCGCTGGCGCAGGGTTTCCACTTCGCCTTCATCCGGCATGGTCTGCATGGAGCTGGGCTGCGTGGCATCGTTGGCGTCGGCCATGGGTTCGACGGCCGCCCTGGGCTTGCGGCGCGATTCGCGCACGCGCTTGGCCGCTTCCTTCAGCTCGCTCCGGCCGCCCTGTGCGGCCGCGCGCTGTTCCTCCTCCGGCAGGCTGGCGACCACGGCGGCGGCACTGAGCGAAATCTCGCCCGCCTTCACCGCCTCGATCACTTCCTGCGCGGCGTGCGCGCTGATCTTCTCGATCAGCGTCACCTGGCTGGCGCTGAGCTTGGCTTCGCGCGCAAGGTCGGCCTTGGACAGCTTCGGCGCCGGTTCCCACGGCGGCGAATCGGCGTCGGCCTGGCCCTGCGCGGCGGACGGCGCCGCTTCGCCCTCGCTCTCGCGGCGCAGCTGCTCCTGTTCTGCGCGGCGGCGCGCCTCGACGATCGCGCGCTTGCGCAGCGCCAGCACGCCGCGCTGGAAATCGGACACGCTGCGCCGGCCCAGGTGCTGCTCGATCATCCACAGGTGCACGTCCTCCATCGACTGGAAGCGCGTGTTCTGCACCGTCTGGAAGGGAATGCCGTGCCTGCTGCAGATGCCATAGCGGTTGTGGCCGTCGACCAGCACGTTGCCCCACAGCACCAGCGCGTCGCGGCAGCCCTCGGCCAGCAGGCTGCGCTCCAGCGCGTCGTGTTCATCCGGCGTCAGCGGATCGATGTAGGCCTTGAGTTCTTCGTTGACGATGATGTCCATGCGCATGCCGGTGGAACGGGGGGCGGCATTGTAAGTGAGGCGGAGGACGGCACGGCCGCCCTGCTTGCCGGCCTGCAGGAAGTCGATCATGCTCGCCTGCCGCGACTGGACGAGGCGGTCATGCTCCTCATTGCCGATATCGCCACCGCCCTGGTCGCGCTGATCCATGCCTGCATCCTTGTCCTGGAGATGTTCCTGTGGACCAGGCCGGCAGGGCGCAAGGCCTTTGGCCTGAGCCGCGAGTTCGCCGGGCAGACGAAGGTGCTGGCGGCGAACCAGGGGCTCTACAACGGCTTCCTGGCCGCCGGTCTGGTCTATGGCCTGGTGCTGGGCCCGGCCGGCTACGGTGTGCGGACGTTCTTCCTGGCCTGCGTCCTGGTGGCCGGCCTCTACGGCGCCGCCACCGCCAGCCGCAGGATCCTGTTCGTGCAGGCGCTGCCGGCCGCGCTCGCGCTGGCGCTGGTCCTGGCGGTCCGCTAGCGCCGCGGCACGAAGTCCGGGTTTCCCATAGAGCCACATCGACGACCCGATGATTCCCCTGTTCCTGAAATCGCTGCTGGGCGCGCTGGCCGTGCTGGCCATCGCGCTGCTGGCCCGGTCCAGGAGTTTCTTCATCGCCGGCCTGGTGCCGCTGTTTCCCACCTTCGCGCTGATCGCCCATTACATCGTCGGCACGGAGCGCTCCGGCGCCGACCTGCAGAAGACGGCGCTGTTCGGGCTGTGGTCGCTCTTTCCCTACGCCGGTTACCTGGTCGCGGTCTATTTCGGCAGCGTGCGCTGGCCCCTGGCGGTGACGCTGGGCGTGGCGACGGCGGTGTGGGTGCTGATGGCGCTGGGCATGATCGTGCTGTGGGGACGGCTGCATCCTTCGGCGGCGGGTGCCTGAGCCCATGGCCGGCGGGAACGCGCTGAAACGCCTGCCGTTGTCCGCGCTCCTGGCCGTTCTTGCACTGTCCGCCGCGTCCGCCCAGGAGGCGTCCTCCGCATGGACGATCGAAGGCGGGCGCTGGCAGCAGGGCGCCGCCGGCGGCACTTACCGCATCGTGGTCGAGCACGTCGGTTTCGAGCACGTCAGCTGCCGTGTCGGCATCGCCTGGATGGCGGCTGCAACCACCGGTCGTCCGGCGGCGGTGCTGGCCGAGGTTCCGTTCGCCGAACTGTCGAACGGCTTCTGGGCCTGCGACGCGGACGCGGAAGGCGTGCGGCTCGACGGCGACCTCCTGGCGGTACGGGCCACGCACACATATTCCGGCCAACCGCGCACCTTCACCGTGCGGCTGGGAACACCGGGCAGGTACCGCTGCGAGGACTGCGGCGCGCCGTGACATCGGCGCGGGGCGGAGTGCGGTTTCGTTCGGGCTGAAACCATCGCTGGCGTACGGTCGTGCGTGCAGGGCAGCGTGCGCGTCTTCCCGATTAGACCTTCCCGTTTAGAATCGGGGTTTCCCCTCCCCAACGCCCTCCGGATACCGCGATGACTTCCTCCCACGTCCCCCTCCGCGGCAGCATCGTCGCGCTCGTCACGCCCATGCACGAAGACGGCAGCGTGGATTATCCGGCGCTGCGCCGGCTGGTCGACTGGCATGTGGCCGAGGGCACGGACTGCATCGGCGTGGTCGGCACCACCGGCGAGTCGCCGACGGTGGACGTGGAGGAACACTGCGAGATCATCCGCGTGACCGTGGAGCAGGCCGCCGGCCGCGTGCCGGTGATGGCCGGCTGCGGCGGCAACTCCACCGCCGAGGCCATCGCGCTGGCGCAGTACGCGCGCAGGGTCGGCGCCGACAGCCAGCTGCAGGTGGTGCCGTACTACAACAAGCCGGGGCAGGAAGGGCAATACCGCCATTTCAAGGCGATCGCCGAGGCCACCGGCGACCTGCCGATCGTGCTCTACAACGTGCCCGGCCGCAGCGTGGCCGACCTGCAGCACGACACCGTGCTGCGGCTGGCGCAGGTGCCGGGCGTCATCGGCATCAAGGAAGCCACCGGCAACCTGGAGCGCGCGCAGTGGCTGATCCGCGAGGCGCCGGAAGGATTCGCGGTGTATTCGGGCGACGACGCCACCGCGGTGGCGCTGATGCTCTGCGGCGGCCACGGCAACGTGAGCGTCACCGCCAACCTCGCCCCGCGCCTGATGCATGAGCTGTGCGTGGCCGCGCTGGCCGGCGAGGTGCGCGCGGCGATGGCGATCCAGCAGCGCCTGCTGCCGCTGCACAGGCAGCTGTTCGTCGAGGCCAACCCGATCCCCGTGAAGTGGGCGATGCATCGCCTGGGCCTGTGCGGCGGCACCCTGCGTTTGCCGATGACCGAGCTCGAACCCGGCAACCAGCCCAAGGTCGAAGCGGCGCTGCGCGAGGCCGGCCTGCTGGCCTGACCGGCACGACGTCGGCCCGGAGCGCGCCGCGCGGGCGCACTCCAGGCCGCGAACGGCTACCGGCCGCCACATGCGGCCGGTGGCCGCGGGAATCAGTCCTTTTCCAGCGCGATTACTTCGCCGGTGGCCGGGTCCAGGCGCACCTTGACCTTCTCGCCTTCGGCGGTCCGGCCCTTGGCTTCCCACAGGCCGTCGTCGAGCTTGACGTCATGCACGCCGCTGTAGCCGGCCGCGGAAAGCTGGGCGCGCACATCGGCCTCGCCCAGCTGCGAAACCGCCTTTTCCGGGTAGACGCGGCCGGTGCGCGGATCCAGGCGCACGTCCACGTCCTTGCCATCGGCGCTGGTCGCATCGGCCTTCCACATGCCGTCCTCGAACTCCAGGTCCTTCACTTTGGTGTAACCCTGCGCCTCCAGCTGCGCGCGCACCTGCGGCGCGGTGAGCGCGTCCTGCGCCTGGGCGATGCCGGTGCCGGCCAGCGCGAAGGCGGCGGCGAGAAGGGCGGTCTGTAGCGGTCGCTTGTTCATGGGGTCTGCTCCTGTTCGTTTCATCGCGCATTGCACGCAGCCCGGACCGTAGCCGGGCGACCCTATACCGCGCCGTGAACCGGCGCCCTCCACGCGTGCATCCGCTCCGCCGCGGTTAACCGAGGTGTAAGGCAGGGCAAGAAATCGTTCAATGCCCGTCGATGGGCGTCGAAGCGGGATGAAACCGCACCGCCATCGGCGGAACCGGCGAAGGCCGGGACGGTTCGCGACGTGACCCATCCAGGCGCCTGCGGCCGCGACGGATGGAACGTGCGCGCCGGTCATCGGTGTCGTCTGCAACCGGCCTGCGGCGGGCGCCGGGCGCATGGCAGACTGCGCCGGTCTCCCATTGCCCTGGCGCCCATGCCTTCCACCGCCGCTTCCGCCAACTCCCCGCGCCGCGTGCTCGCCGCCAGCCTGGTCGGCACCACTATCGAGTTCTTCGATTTCTACATCTACGCCACCGCGGCGGTGCTGGTGTTCCCGAAGCTGTTCTTTCCCGAGAGCAGCACGAATGCGGCGCTGCTGCAGTCGCTGGCGACCTTCGCGGTGGCCTTCATCGCGCGGCCGGTCGGCTCGGCGCTGTTCGGCCATTACGGCGACCGCATCGGCCGCAAGGCCACGCTGGTGGCGGCGCTGCTGACGATGGGGCTGTCCACGGTGGCGATCGGCCTGCTGCCGACCTACGCCAGCATCGGGTTGCTGGCGCCGGCGCTGCTGGCGCTGTGCCGCTTCGGCCAGGGCCTGGGCCTGGGCGGGGAGTGGGGCGGGGCGGTGCTGCTGGCCACCGAGAACGCGCCGCCGGGCAAGCGCGCCTGGTACGGCATGTTCCCGCAGCTGGGCGCGCCGCTGGGGTTCCTGATGTCGGCGGGCATCTTCCTGCTGCTGGGCCGGCTGATGGACGATGCGGCGTTCCAGGCCTGGGGCTGGCGCGTGCCGTTCCTGGCCAGCGCGCTGCTGGTGATCGTGGGCCTGTGGGTGCGGCTGAACATCCACGAGACCCCGGACTTCCGCCGCGCGGTGGAAGGCGGGCAGCGGGTGCGCCTGCCGATGCGCGAGGTGATCGCCGGGCACGGCTTCGCGCTGGTCGCCGGCACCCTGGCCGCGTTCGCGACCTTCGTGCTGTTCTACCTGATGACGGTGTTCACCCTGGGCTACGGCACCTCGGCGCTGGGCTATACGCGCGAACAGTTCCTGCTGCTGCAGATGGTCGGCATCCTGTTCTTCGCCGCCGGCATCCCGCTGGCGGCGCTGCACGGCGACCGCCACGGCACGATCCGCACGATGCTGCTGGCGACGCTGGCCATCTTCGTGTTCGGGCTGCTGTTCAAGCCGCTGTTCCAGGCCGCGCACCCGTGGCAGGTGCTGGGCTTCCTGTCGCTGGGGCTGTTCCTGATGGGCCTGACCTACGGCCCCTGCGGCACCATGCTGGCCGGCCTCTATCCGGTGCAGGTGCGCTACACCGGCGCGTCGCTGTCGTTCAACCTGGCCGGCATCCTCGGCGCGGCGCCCGCGCCGTATGCGGCGACGTGGCTGGCCGGGAAGTTCGGCGTCGGCGCGGTCGGGGGGTACCTGTGCGCGACCGCGCTGGCCACCGCGCTGGCGCTGTGGGCGATCCAGCGCCGCGATACGGCGCGGCGCTGACGCGGCCCGCGCGGGGTACGAGCGGGGTGGCCGCCGTCCATGGCGGCCGTCGGCCGTCGATGGCCGGTGCCGGGCGTCGTTCCCGGCGGTTCCCGTTCCATGGTTTGCTCCCTGCGCCGCACGGCGCCGGGCGGCCGCGGGAAGTCAGCGGAACAGGCGCTTGAGCGTGCGTCCGAGCCAGCCGCCTTCCTCGTGGTCGCGGGCGAACTTGTTGAGGTGGCGCTTGACCTGTTCGGCGTAGGCCTTGTCGTCGCCGCGGATGTGGTTGAACAGCCAGCGCGAGAGCATGTTGCGCAGCTCGTCGGTGATGTCCTCGCCGGCCTCGAAGCGCATCCGGTATTCGGAGACGCGCTTGATGAACACCTCGTGCACGCGCTTGTGCGCGGCGCAGAACGGGTAGCCGGCCTCCTCCATCAGCTCTTCCTCGAAGGCGAAGTGCGACAGGGTGTAGTCGATCAGTTCGTTGATGACCTCGCCGACGGCGACGCGCTCCAGGCTCTTCTGGGTCACGTGCAGGTGGTTGAGCATCTCCACGATGCGCATGTGCTGGTGGTCGATGACCTCCACGCCCGTGTTGAGATCGTCCTGCCAGACCAGAAGTGCCAACGCCGTTTCTCCAGATGAGTGCTGTCGGGGCGCACTCTAGGGACGGCGGCGGACCGCCGCGTTGATCTGGATCAAAGCCGGCCGGCGGTTCAGGCCAGGGTGACGGTGTGCACGCGGTTGCGGCCGCCGGCCTTGGCCAGGTAGAGCTGGCGGTCGGCCTCGGCGATCAGCGCATGCAGGGTGCCGCTGCGGGCCGGCATGCGGCAGACGCCGATGCTCACGGTCATGCGCAGCGTGCGGCCGCCCAGGGTCAGTTCCAGCGCGGCGACGGCCGCGCGCAGCTGTTCGAAGTGCCGCGCGCAGGCGTCCTCGTCCGGCGCGGCGACCAGCAGGCAGAACTCCTCGCCGCCGAAACGCGCGCTGAGGTCCTGGGCACGGGTATGGGCGTGCAGCACGCCGGCCACCGCGCGCAGCGCCTGGTCGCCGGCCTCGTGGCCCAGGCTGTCGTTGATGTGCTTGAAGTGGTCGATGTCGACCATCGCCACCGCCACGCCATCGGCATCGGCGGCATGCCGCTCGAGCCGGCGCTGGCTCTGTTCCAGGAAACTGCGGCGGTTGGGCAGGCCGGTGAGGAAGTCGCGCGTGGCCAGGTCCTGCAGGGTGCCGATCAGCTCGAGCTGGTCCACGTTCTGCGAGACCCGGCAGAAGAACTCCTCGCGCGAGAACGGCTTGCGCAGGAAGTCGTTGGCGCCGTTCTTGAGGAAGCGCGGGATCAGCGAGGGGTCGGCGTTGCCGGAGATGCCGATCACCGCGACCTTGTCGCGCGCGCGCAGGGCGCGCAGGCGGCGGGTCAGTTCGACGCCGTCCATGCCCGGCATTTCCTGGTCGACGATGGCCAGGCGGATCGCCGGGTCGGCCTCCAGCGCCTGCAGCGCGGCGTGGCCGTCGGCGGCCTGCGCGACGCGGTAGCCGTACATGCGCAGCAGCGAGGCGGCGTAGCCGCGCGCCGAGGGCGAGTCGTCCACCACCAGCGCCGAAATGCGGCGGTTGCGGTCCAGCCGCTGCACCAGCCAGACCAGGTAGTCCAGACTGCCGGGGGTGTTCTTCAGCACGTAGTCGATGATGTCCTGCTGCAGCACGCGCTTGCGCAGGTCCTCGTCGTAGACGCTGCTGACCACGATGGTCGGCAGCCCGCGCTCGACGAAGTACGCCACCACGCCGTCGCGGTCGCCGTCTGACAGCACCAGCCCGGTCAGCACCAGGAACCAGTCGTCCTCGGCGTCGAGAAGAGCGCCGGCCTCGGCCAGCGAGGACGCCACGCTGACCGGCAGTTCCAGGCGCTGCTCGATCGCCTCGCGCAGCATCGAGGTGAAGGTGCGCGAGTTCTCGACCAGCAGGATGCGTTGCGGCAGGGGGGCGATCGGTCGGCTGTCGAAGCCGGCCGGTGGCGACACTGTCATGGGGGCGGGGGATCCGGTGGCGGGTCGTCGCATCCGGTTAGCGGCCGGCGCGCGGCGGACTTTAACCCGGCGCCGCCGACAGCACGATGACGGGGATCATGGCGCGGGTCGCGCAGGTGTGGCGGGCATCGGCGCCGTGGCCGGCGCCCTCACCACAGCAGGTCGCGCAGCTTGTACCAGGACATCGCCGCCACCAGCAGCGGCCGGCGCAGCGCCGCGCCGCCGGGAAAACGCTGGTGGGCAATGCGCTCGAACACGTCCAGCCGCTGCGCCTGCCCGGCGATGGCCTCGGCGATGACCTCGCCGGCAAGGCCGGTGCTGGCCACGCCGTGGCCGGAGAAACCCTGCGCGAAATAGACGTTGGGCGTGAGCCGGCCCCAGTGCGGGGCGCGGTTGCGGGTGATGTCGATGTAGCCGCCCCACACGTACTCCAGTTCCACGTCGGCCAGCTGCGGGAACACCGCGCGCATGCGCCGGGTCATCACCCCGCGCAGGCCCGGCGGCGGCAGCGCCGAGTAGCTGGCCTGGCCGCCGAACAGCAGGCGGTGGTCGCGGCTGAGGCGGAAATAGTCCAGCGCCCAGTTCACGTCGGCCACGGCCATGTCGTTGCCGATCAGGCCGCGCGCGCGCTCGGCGCCGAGCGGCGCGGTCGCGCCGATGTAAGTGCCCACCGGCATCATCCGCGCTTCCAGCTCCGGCGCGATGCCCTGCAGCCAGGCGTTGCCGGCCAGCACCACGAAGTCGGCCCCGACCCGGCCCTGCGCGGTGTGCAGCGCGGGCCGCGCGCCGCGCTCCAGGCGCTGCACCGGCGAGTGCTCGTGCACGATGACGCCGGCCGCTTCGGCGGCGCGCGCCAGCCCCTGCGCATAGGCCAGCGGATGCAGGTGGCCGCTGGCCGGGTCGTACAGCGCGCCGCGGTAGCGGTCGCTGGCCAGCACCTGGCGCAGCTGCGCGCGGTCCCACCACTGCAGCGGGTAGTCGTAGCGCCGCGCCATCGTTTCCAGGCCGGCGCGCAGCGCGCGCTCCTGGCGGCGGCGGATCGGCACGCTGGCGTGGCCGTCGCGCCAGTCGCAGTCGATGCGGTGGCGCGCGATGCGCTCCTTGAGCCTGCTCAGGCCGTCGCGCGAGAAATCGAACAGCAGGCGCGCGTCGTCCTCGCCGAGCAGCGATTCCAGCGTGTGCTGGTCGCAGCCGTAGCCGACCAGCGCCTGGCCGCCGTTGCGGCCGGAAGCGCCCCAGCCGACGCGCGCGGCCTCCAGCACGGTCACCCGGTAGCCTTTTTCGGCCAGGGCCAGTGCGGCGGTCAGCCCGGTATAGCCGGCGCCCAGCACCGCCACGTCCGCGCGCGCCTGGCCGCGCAATGGCGCGCGCGGCGCGGCCGGCGGCAGGCTGGCGGCGTACCAGCTGGGCGGATGGTCGGACCGGGTAGCGTCCACGGGCATCAGGCGCATCGAAACAGGCGGGGCAGTGCAGTCTACGTGCCCGGGCGCCCCGTCCGCACCGCCGCGGCGCGGCGCCGCCGGTTGCCTAAATGGCGGGGCGGCAGTAGCGTGCCTGCACGCCTCGCCACCGGGGCAGGGCATGCGTGCCGGTGGCGGGCGCCTGTCATGCAACCGAAGCCGAACCATCATGAGCTCCCGCCCCCGTTCCCGTCCCCGCAAGACCGTCGCCGCGCAGGAAGACAGCACCCTGCTGCGCTGGCTCAAGCAGCGGAACATCACCGAGGTCGAGTGCCTGGTGCCGGACATCACCGGCAACGCGCGCGGCAAGATCATCCCGGCCGACAAGTTCTCCCACGACTACGGCACGCGCCTGCCCGAGGGCATCTTCGCCACCACGGTCACCGGCGATTCCCCCGACGACTACTACGAACTGGTGGCCCCGGCCGATTCGGACATGGTGCTGCGCCCGGACCCGGACACGGTGCGCATGGTGCCGTGGGCGGCCGACCCCACCGCCCAGGTCATCCACGACTGCTATACGCGCAGCGGGCAGCCGCACGAACTGGCGCCGCGCAACGTGCTGCGGCGGGTGCTGGCCGCCTACGACGAGCTGGGGCTCAAGCCGATCGTGGCGCCGGAGGTGGAGTTCTTCCTGGTGCAGAAGAACACCGACCCGGATTTCCCGCTGCTGCCGCCGGCCGGCCGCTCCGGGCGCCCGGAAACCGCGCGCCAGTCGTATTCGATCGACGCGGTCAACGAGTTCGATCCCATCCTCGACCTGATGTACGACTACTGCGACGCGATGCAGCTGGACGTGGACACGCTGATCCACGAATCCGGCGCGGCGCAGCTGGAAGTGAACTTCACCCACGCCGACGCCATGGCGCTGGCCGACCAGGTGTTCCTGTTCAAGCGCACCATGCGCGAGGCGGCGATGCGCCACGGCGTGTACGCCACCTTCCTGGCCAAGCCCATGGAGACCGAGCCGGGCAGCGCGATGCACATCCACCAGAGCCTGCTGCGCACCAGCGACGGGAGCAACGTGTTCGCCGGCGAAGGCGAGGGCGAGTACAGCGCGCTGTTCATGCAGTACCTGGGCGGGCTGCAGAAGTACGTGCCGATGGCCATGGCCTTCTTCGCGCCGAACGTGAACTCCTACCGCCGGCTGGTGTTCGGCGAGGTGTCGCCGAGCAACGTCGAATGGGGCTTCGACAACCGCACCTGCGGCCTGCGCGTGCCGATCGACAGCCTGGAGAACAGCCGCGTGGAAAGCCGCTTCGCCGGTTCCGACGCCAACCCCTACCTGGCGATGGCCGCGACCCTGGCCTGCGGTCTGCTCGGCATCCGCGAGAAGCTCACCCCGGCCGCGCCGGTGGCCGGCAACGCCAAGGCGCCCGGCTACCAGCTGCCGCGCTCGCTGGGCGAGGCGCTGGACGGGCTGGAGGGCTGCGAGCCGCTGCAGGAACTGCTCGGCCGTCGCTTCTGCCGCGCCTATGTCTCGGTCAAGCGCAAGGAGTACGAGACCTTCTTCCGCGTCATCAGCTCCTGGGAACGCGAATTCCTGCTGCTCAACGTCTGACCCCGCGTCCGTAGGAGCGGCTTAAGCCGCGATGGGGTTTGCCCGGCAAAGCCCCATCGCGACTGAAGTCGCTCCTGCAGGGGCTTCATGGGACAATATCCCGCCCGCCGGTTCAGCCGGCCCCTCCCGGATCACACTGGAGAACCCATGAATCTGCGCATCCTGACCGTTGGCGTCGCCATGTCCCTGCTCGCCGCCTGCGGCGGCAAGGAAGAGGGCGCCAGGACCGCCGACGGCGGCGAGGCCAAGGTCCTCAACGTCTACAACTACTCGGACTACATCGCCGAGGACACCATCCCGAACTTCGAGAAGGCGACCGGCGTCAAGGTCACCTACGACGTGTTCGACAGCGACGAGATGGTCGAGACCAAGCTGCTGACCGGCAACAGCGGCTACGACATCGTGGTGCCGACGCTGAACTTCTTCGGCCGCCAGATCCAGGCCGGCGTGTTCCTGCCGCTGGACAAGAGCAGGATCCCCAACCTGGCCAACCTCGATCCGGACGTGATGGCGCGCATCGCCGGCCAGGACCCGGAGAACAAGTACGGCGTGCCGTACATGATCGGCACCACCGGCATCGGCTACAACGTGGCCAAGCTCAAGGAGCGTTTCGGCGGCAGCGACGACATCGCCAACAGCTGGGACCTGGTGTTCAAGCCGGAGAACATCGCAAAGATGAAGGACTGCGGTGTCACCATCCTCGACACCCCGTCGGACATGATTCCGATCGCGCTGCACTACCTGGGCCAGGACCCGCACAGTACCGATCCGGCCACGATCCAGAAGGCCGCCGACCTGCTCAAGACCATCCGCCCGTACGTGCAGAATTTCCACTCCAGCCAGTACGTCGGTTCGCTGGCCAATGGCAGCACCTGCCTGGTGGTGGGCTGGTCGGGCGACATCATCCAGGCCCGCGACCGCGCCGAGGAGGCCGGCAACGGCGTGGAAGTGGCCTATTCGATCCCGAAGGAAGGCGCGCCGCAGTGGTTCGACATGCTGGCCATCCCCAAGGACGCCAAGCACCCGGAGAACGCCTATGCGTTCATCAACTACCTGCTCGAACCGCAGGTGGCCGCCAACAACACCAACGTCACCCACTATGCCAACCCGGTGAAGTCGGCCACGCCGCTGGTGGACGCGGCGATCCGCGAGGACAGGACCATCTACCCGCCGGAAGACGTGGCGGCGAAGATGTTCACCTACGCGATCAACCCGCCGGAAGTGGACAAGCTCTACACCCGGCTGTGGACCGAGATCAAGACCGGGCGCTGAACTACGCATTCGCGTAGTTCCCCAAGGTTTGCAAGGCAAACCTTGGGCCCCGGCTCATCTTCATCCACATCCCCCGCGCCTTTGGCGCGCCCCCCTTGGACTCCAAGGGGGGCTTCTCCTTCGGCCGGCATTTCTGGCGCGCCACCCGGTCCATGCAGCGTCGAACAGGGCATTCCTGCGTGGAACGGCAGGGTGTCGCCGGCAAAAAGCCGGGACTACACTACGCGCGTTTGCCCGTCCCGCCCGCACCCGGAATCCTTCATGCCCGTTGATGCCAAGACCGACGTCCGGCCCGACGCCATCGCCCTGAACAGCGAACCCGGCTACCTGTCCATTCGCGACCTGCGCAAGGAATTCGACGGCTTCGTCGCCGTCGACGACGTCAACCTGGACGTGCGCAAGGGCGAGATCTTCGCCCTGCTGGGCGGCTCGGGCAGCGGCAAGTCCACGCTGCTGCGCTGCCTGGCCGGCTTCGAGACGCCGACCCGCGGCAGGATCCTGCTCGACGGGCAGGAGATCAACGCGCTGCCGCCCTACGAGCGGCCGATCAACATGATGTTCCAGTCCTATGCGCTGTTCCCGCACATGACCGTGGAGCAGAACATCGCCTTCGGCCTGAAGCAGGACGGCATGGCCAAGGACGCCATCGCCCGTCGCGTCGGCGAGATGCTGGAACTGGTGCAGCTGCAGAAGCTGGGCAAGCGCAAGCCGCACCAGCTCTCCGGCGGCCAGCAGCAGCGCGTGGCGCTGGCGCGCTCGCTGGCCAAGGGGCCGAAGCTGCTGCTGCTGGACGAGCCGATGGGCGCACTGGACAAGAAGCTGCGCTCGAAGATGCAGCTGGAGCTGGTCAACATCATCGAGCAGCTCGGCGTGACCTGCGTGATGGTCACCCACGACCAGGAAGAGGCGATGACCATGGCCACCCGCATCGCGGTGATGGACCAGGGCTGGATCCAGCAGATCGGCAAGCCGGACGACATCTACGAGCAGCCGGCCAACCGCTTCGTCGCCGGCTTCATCGGCTCGGTGAACCTGTTCGAGGGCGTGATCGACGAGGACCTGCCCGAATACGTCACCGTGCGCACCGCCGATTTCCCGGCGCCGATCTACGTCGGCCACGGCATCACCGGCTACGAAGGGCAGCCGGTGGCCTTCGCGCTGCGCCCGGAGAAGGTGCACATCGCCAAGGACGAGCCCGAGGGCGACACCAACAAGGCGTTCGGCGTGGTCGAGGACATCGCCTATTTCGGCAGCCACTCGGTCTACCACGTGCGCCTGCCCAGCGGCGCCAAGATCCTGTCCAACTTCGCCAACATGAAGCGCTGGGACAGCGACGGCATCACCTGGAACGACGAGGTCTGGGTGAGCTGGGACGACAACGACGGCGTGGTGCTGACCTCATGAGCGCGCGCGGGCCGAACCCGGCGGGGTGGCGGCGCTGGCTGCCGGGCACGCGCGCCGGCGTGATCGGCGTGCCCTACCTGTGGCTGCTGCTGTTCTTCGCGATCCCGTTCCTGATCGTGCTGAAGATCTCCTTCGCGAAGATGGCGGTGGCGATGCCGCCGTACACGGCCATCGTGGCGTACGTGGACAACGCCTTCACCATCAACCTCAACCTGGGCAACTACACCCAGCTGTTCGCCGACAGCCAGTACGTCGTGGCCTACCTCAGCTCGATCAGGATCGCGGTCATCGCCACGTTCCTCACGCTGCTGATCGGCTACCCGATGGCCTACGTGATCTCGCGCATGTCGCCGTCGGCGCGCAACATCGCGATGATGCTGGTGGTGCTGCCGTCGTGGACCTCGTTCCTGATCCGCGTCTACGCGTGGATCGGCATCCTCGACAGCAACGGCCTGCTCAACCGCACGCTGATGGGCATGGGCCTGATCGACGAACCGCTGCGCATCCTCTACACGCCGCTGGCGGCCTACATCGGCATCGTCTACTGCTACCTGCCGTTCATGGTGCTGCCGCTGTACGCCAACCTGGTCAAGCTCGACCACCGCCTGCTGGAAGCGGCCTACGACCTCGGCGCCAGGCCGTGGCAGGCGTTCGTGCGCATCACCCTGCCGCTGTCGCGCAGCGGCATCGTCGCCGGCTGCATGCTGGTGATGATCCCGGCGGTGGGCGAGTTCGTCATTCCGGAAATGCTCGGCGGCCCGGACACGCTGATGATCGGCCGCGTGCTGTGGGGCGAGTTCTTCAACAACCGCGACTGGCCGCTGGCCTCGGCGGTGGCGATCGTGATGCTGCTGCTGCTGCTGATCCCGATCCTGGTCTTCAACCGCGCCCAGCAGCGCGAGCTGGAAGGAAAGCTGGCATGAGCATGACCCGGCGTGGTTCCTGGCTGGGCTGGAACGTGCTGCTGTTCGGCTTCGCCTTCCTGTACCTGCCGATCCTGTTGCTGGTGCTGTACTCGTTCAACTCCTCGCGGCTGGCGACGGTGTGGGCGGGCTTCTCCACGCAGTGGTACGGCGAGCTGTTCCGAGACCGGCAACTGCTGGAGGCGGCCTGGGTCAGCCTCAAGGTCGCGTTCTGGACCGCGAGCGCGTCGATGGTGCTCGGCACCATGGCGGCGATGGCGATGACCCGTTTCCGGCGCTTCCCCGGCAAGACCGTGTTCGGCGCGCTGGTGACCGCGCCGCTGGTGATGCCGGAAGTGATCATCGGGCTGTCGATCCTGCTGATGCTGGTGTCGATGGGCGGCCTGTTCGGGCTGCCGTCCAAGGGCGTGGTGGCGATCTGGATCGCACACGTCACCTTCACCATCTCCTTCGTGACCGTGGTGGTGTCCTCGCGCCTGCAGGAACTGGACCGCTCGCTGGAGGAGGCGGCCATGGACCTGGGCGCCAACCGGCTCAAGGTGTTCTTCCTGATCACCCTGCCGATCATCGCCCCGGCGCTGCTGTCCGGCTGGCTGCTGGCCTTCACCCTGTCGCTGGACGACGTGGTGATCGCCAGCTTCGTCGCCGGCCCCAGCTCGACCACGCTGCCGATGAAGATCTTCGCCTCGGTGCGCATGGGCGTGAGCCCGAAGATCAACGCCCTGGCCACCCTGCTGGTGCTGGCGGTATCGACCGTGGCCTTCGTCGGCTGGTGGATCTCCGCCCGCGCCGAGAAGCGGCGCCAGCGCGACATGCAGCTGGCGCTGCAGGACAACGGCTGAGGCGCGCCGGGCTTCATGCGGGGCAAGCTCCGCATCTACGTGCTGCCCCGTAGGTGTCGGGCTTGCCCGGCACCGGACCGGGTCGACGCAACCGCAACATCGCCGGCGCTATCCTGCGGGCCTTCGTTGGATGCAGGTGCAGCGCCATGGCTTCTTACCAGACCCTCAATCCCTTCGACGGCCGCGCCCTGCGCACGATCGAGCTGATGAGCGCCGTTGCCGTCGAGCAGCGGCTGGCCGCCGCCGAGGCGGCGTTTCCCGCGTGGTCGGGCAGGTCGCTGGCGCAGCGTGGCGACCTGCTGCGCGGCGTGGGCGCGGGGCTGCGCGCGCGCCGCGACGAGCTCCAGCGCACGATGACCCTGGAGATGGGCAAGCTGCGCGGCGAGGCGCTGGCTGAGATCGAGAAGAGTGCGGCGGCCTGCGAGTATTACGCCGACCACGCCGCCGGCTACCTGCAGCCGCAGGCGATACCCACCGAGGCGCAGCGCAGCTACGTGTGCTACCAGCCCATCGGCTGCGTGCTGGCGGTGATGCCGTGGAATTTCCCGGTATGGCAGGTGTTCCGCTTCCTGGCGCCGTCGCTGATGGCCGGCAACGTCGCCCTGCTCAAGCACGCCAGCAACGTGCCCGGCTGCGCCGACCTGATCGCCGCGGTGCTGGCCGATGCCGGTGTGCCGACCGGCGTGTTCGACGTGCTGCACATCGACAACGACCAGGCCGCCGACGTGCTGCGCGACCGCCGGATCAAGGCGGTCACGCTCACCGGCAGCGAGCGCGCCGGGCGCTCCATCGCCGCCAACGCCGGCGACCAGCTGAAGAAATGCGTGATGGAACTGGGCGGCAGCGACGCCTTCGTGGTGCTGGACGATGCCGACCTGGACGCCGCCGTCGCCGCGGCGGTGAAGTCGCGCTTCGACAACGCCGGACAGACCTGCATCGCCGCCAAGCGCTTCGTGCTGGTCGAATCCATCGCCGACGCCTTCGTGCGGGGTTTCGTCGAAGCGGCCAAGACGCGGGTGTATGGCGATCCGCAGGACGAAGCCACCACGCTGGCGCCGATGGCCCGCGCCGACCTGCGCGACGGCCTGCACCGGCAGGTACGCGCGAGCATCGACAGCGGCGCCAGGGCGTTGCTGGGCTGCGAACCGCTGGCCGGCACCCACGCCGGTTACCCGGCGTCGATCCTCGACCACGTGGCGCCGGGCATGCCGGCGTACGAGGAGGAGCTGTTCGGCCCGGTCGCCGCGATCCTGCGGGTGAAGGACGAGGCCGACGCGGTGCGCGTGGCCAACGACACCACCTTCGGCCTGGGCGGCAGCGTATGGACGCGCGATGTCGCGCGCGGCGAGCGCGTCGCCGCGCAGCTGCAGTGCGGCGCGGCGTTCGTCAATTCGGTGGTCAGGAGCGACGTGCGGCTGCCGTTCGGCGGCACCAGGCGCTCGGGCTTCGGCCGCGAACTGGCCGAGCACGGCATCCGCGAGTTCACCAACATCAAGACGATCTATGTGGCCTGAGGCGGTTTTCAGTCGGCAGGGGACGTCGGCAACTCGCGCCGCCGATGACACTGCACACCCGTAGGAGCGACTTCAGTTGCGTTGGCTTTTCGCAGGTAAGGCCCCGTTCGCGGCTGAAAACGCTCCTACGGGGATTCCTGCAGCCGAAGAGGGCGCCGGTGGGCTCGACGGCATCATGTAGGAGCGACTTCAGTCGCGATGGCCTTTCGCCGGGAAGTCCCCGTCGCGGCTGAAGCCGCTCCTGCCGGGGTTCCGTCAGCCGAACGGGTGGTCGATCGACGGGCTCTGCGGCGTCAGCAGCTCGGCGCCGTCGGCGGTGATGTGCAGGATGTCCTCCAGGCGTACGCCGAACCTGTCCGGGATGTAGATGCCCGGTTCGTCGCTGAAGGTCATGCCCGGTTCGAGCAGGTGCTTGTTGCCGCGGACCAGGTAATCCCACTCGTGCATGTCCATGCCGATGCCGTGGCCGAGGCGGTGGCTGAAATAGGTGTAGTCCGGACCGTAGCCGGCGTCGACGATGACCTTGCGTGCGGCGGCGTCCAGCGCTTCCATCGCCACGCCCGGGCGGGCGGCCTTCAATGCGCTGGTCTGGGCCTTCAGCACGATGTCGAAGATGTGGCGGATGTCGTCGCCGGCCTTGCCCAGCACCACGGTGCGGGTGATGTCGCTGGTGTAGCCGTCGGCCCTGCAGCCGCCGTCGAAGATGACCGGCGTGCCCTCGGTGAGCCGCTGCGGCGCGTCCGAGCCGTGCGGCGAGGCGGTGTATTTGCCGATGTTGACGTCGGCGCTGCCGCGCAGGCCGGTGCGCGCATAGGCCATGGTCACCAGTGCGGCGATGTCGTCCTCGGTCATGCCCGGCGTCAGCGCCTTCCACACGGCCTCGTACACCGCCAGCGTGGTCTGGTTGGCCAGGCGCATCAGCGCCAGTTCCGCCGGACTCTTGATGCGCCGGCAGCCGGCCGTGACCGGCCAGGCATCGACGAAGGTGGCGTGGGGCAGGGCGTCCATGATGCCCTTGCTGCGGAAGAACGGTACGGTTTCCTCGATGCCGACCGTGCCGTTGGCGGCGCCGAAGCCGCGCAGCACCTGCGCGACCAGCGCGTAGGGGTCCTCGTCTTCCTGCCAGCCGCGCACGTCGTTGCCGAGCTTGATCTGCTCCAGCGTGCGGCCGCGCTCGAACTCGGGCGTGACGTACACCGGTTCGCCCGAGCGCGGCAGGATCACGCCGGTCAGGCGCTCGCTGTTCCACCAGTGCATGCCGGTGAAGTAGGTCAGCGAGGTGCCGGCGCCGATGAACACCGCGTTGATCCTGTGTTCGTCCATCAATTGCTGCGCCCGTGCCAGGCGCTGCCTGCGCTCGTCGGCGCTGATCGGCACCACCCGGTGCGCGACCGGCGTGAGCGCGCGGAGGGAGTCGGGAAGCGCGGACGCGTTGCCACCGTCCCCGGCCGCCAGCGCGTTGCGGGTCTGGCCGAGCAGGGGCAGCGCCGCGGCGCCGGCGGCCAGCGAGCCGCGCAGGAAATGCCGGCGGCGGTTGTCGAGGATGGCGTCGTTTCCCATGGGATCCCCCGGAAAGCAGTGATGGTTGGCGTGGCCGCGGACGACCGCGATCGCGTGGGCCTACAGCCAGCCCGAGCGCTTGAACAGCCGGTACAGCGCCGCGCAGACCGCGCCGACGACCACGATCAGCAGCGGGTAGGCGAAGCGGCCGGCCAATTCGGGCATGTGAGTGAAGTTCATGCCGTACCAGCTGGTGATCAGGGTCGGCGCGGCCAGCAGCGCTGCCCAGGCGCCGAGCCGCTTGACCGTCTCGCCCTGCGCCAGGGTGACCAGCGACAGGTTTACGCTCAGCGCGGTGCCGAGCATCTCGCGCAGGGTGTCGATGGCGTCGTTGGTCCGCGCGGCATGGTCCTGCACGTCGCGCAGGTACAGCCGCGCCTCGTCGTTGAGCAGCTGCGCCGGGTTGCGCTGCAGCTGCGACAGCGCGTCCTGCAGCGGGGTGACCGCCAGCCGCATCTTGTTGAGCTCGCGCTTGAGGTCGTACAGGCGGATGACGGTACGGCGCCGGTAGTTCTCGGCGAAGATGTCCTTCTCCAGCGAATCCAGCGTGTCGCGGAAGCTGTCGGTGATCGGCAGGTAGTTGTCCACCACCGCGTCGAGCACCGCATACAGGCAGAACGACGGGCCCAGCGCCACCAGGTCGTGCTCGCGCTCCAGCCGCGCGCGCACCGGCGCGTAGGACAGCGAGGCGCCGTGGCGCACCGTCACCAGGTAGCGCGGGCCCAGGAAGGCGTGGGTTTCGCCGTAGCGGATGCGTTCCTCCACCACCTGCGCGGTGTGCACCACCACGAACAGGGAGTTGCCGTAGGTTTCCACCTTGGGCCGCTGGTGCGCCTTGCGCGTGTCCTCGATGGCCAGGTCGTGCAGGCCGAACTCGGCCTGCACCTTCTCCAGCACGGCATCATCGGGCTCGTACAGGCCGACCCAGACGAAGCCGCGGCTGCTGGCTTCGAGCGCGTCGCTGATCGCATCCAGCGGGAGATTGCGCAGCGTGCCGTCCTCGCCGTACCAGGTGCAGTTGATGACACAGGGCGGGTTGGCGGGCGCTGCCGCGGGAGAATTGCCGACGTCCATGGCCGCATCGTGCCTCAGCGTGGAGAGGCCGCCAAGCCGCGGCGGCCCAGTACCAGCGCCAGCGCCAGGTGGACCGGCAGCAGCAGCACGATCCACTGCATGTTGAACTGCGCCTGCAGCGACAGCCAGTGCAGCGGCAGCGACAGCATGGCGATGGCGGCCACCGTCCACAGCAGCATGCTGAACCAGCGGCCGGGCAGGCGCCCGCGCAGCAGTCGCCATGCGCCCGGCAGCAGCGCCAGCGCCAGCGGGCTGAGCAGCAGCAGGTTGCGGTTGCCCCACGCGGCACGGTGTTCGCTCCAGCCCCACAGGTAGGCCAGCAGCAGGCCGGCCAGGCCGCAGAACAGCCAGAACGGCAGGGCGACGCCGCCGAGCGCGCGGCGGTGGCGGCGCGCGGCGAATACCGCGCCGGCCAGCACCAGGCCGGTCAGCAGCCACGGCCACCAGGCGCGGTCGAACTCGGCCGGTTCCGGCGCCAGCCGCTGCGGCAGCAGTTCCTGTTCGGACTGCACCAAGGGTCGTCCCTCGCTGTTGCGGACTTCGCGCAGGCCGTCGGCCAGGCGCATCGGCACAAAAGCCTCCTGCCAGCGCGACAGCGGCAGGTCGGCCCACGGACCGAGGCCGAGGTCGAAACCCAGCCACATCCACGGCGACGGCGAAGCCAGCCGCACCGCCTCGCTGCGGTAGGAGTTGCCGCGCGACCGACCGGCCAGCTGCGACTGCAGGCTGCCGCCCATGGCGCGGTCGAGCGCGTCGCGCACCATCGTCGAGCAGTTGGCGGTGAAGTAGTCGTAGCGGTAGCGCGCGTTCTCCGGGCGGGAACGCTCGGCCAGGTCCTCGGCCAGCGCCCGCGCCTGCGGCGGCGGCAGGTCCAGCCACTGGATGGAAGCGCCGCGCCCGGCGTCGCGGTACTGCGCCAGGTCCTCGTCCAGCGGCAGCGCGACGAGGTAGTACATCATCCGCCCGCGCACGAAGTTGCCGATGAAGTCCGGCTCGGACGGGTCGAAGAAACCGAAGTTGTAGGAGATGGCCGGGCCGCCGTCGGGGTCGGCCACGACCAGGGCGTCGTGGCCGAAACGCTCGAAGAACACCTCGCCCGGCTGCATCGTCACCACGCCGATGCGTGGGGCGCGGGGCGCGGCGTCGCTGGCGGGCGATGCCGCGGCCTGGGCCATGCCGGCCGCCAGCAGGCACAGCAGCGCGCACGCCAGCAGGCGCGCGAGCGGGAAGGGAGAGCGCAGCAGCCGGGAAAGACGCGGGGCGGTCAAGCGTCGTCCTGCGGGTCGGGGGGCAGCACGGTGACGTGGAAGGCCTGCACCCGCCGCGCGTTGGCGCGCGCGACACGGAACACGAAGCGGTCCAGGGTGAGCTCGTCGCCGATCTCGGGCAGGTGGCCGGTGGCTTCGGTGACCAGCCCGCCGATGGTGTCGTAGTCGTCGTCGGAGAACTCCGCGCCGAAGCGCTCGTTGAAGTCCTCGATCGCGGTCAGCGCATCGACCACGTAGCGGCCGTCGGCCTGGATGGCGATCTGCGCGGTGTGGTCCTCGGCCTCGTCGTGCTCGTCGTCGATCTGGCCGACGATCTGTTCCAGCACGTCCTCGATGGTGACCAGCCCGGCCACGCCGCCGTATTCGTCCACCACGATGGCCATGTGGTTGCGCGAGAGCCGGAACTCCTTGAGCAGCACGTTGAGCTTCTTGGACTCGGGGATCAGCACCGCCGGGCGCAGCAGTTCGCGGATGGTGGCGTGGCTGTTGTCGGCGACCACGCCGCGCAGCAGGTCCTTGGCCAGCAGGATGCCGAGCACGTCGTCCTTGTTCTCGCCGTGCACGGGGAAGCGCGAATGGCCGGATTCGACCACCTGCTTCATCAGTTCCAGGAAGGGCTGCTCGACCGGCAGCGAGACCATCTGCGAGCGCGGGATCATCACGTCGCCGACGGTCAGTTCGGCCACGGCGATGGCGCCTTCCATCATGCGCAGGGTATCGGCGGCGATCAGGCCGTCCTGCTCGGCCGTCTGCAGCACGGCTACCAGTTCGTCGCGGGTATGGGGTTCGCCGGAGAAGGCCGCGCTCAGGCGTTCGAGCCAGCCGCGCTTTTTTTCGCCCTGCTCCGGGGCGGTACTACTGTCGTCTTCGGACATCTCTTCAATCAGGGCACCCGGCGGACCGGGCGGTGAGGGCAAGTCTAGCAGGATGTCCGCGGCCGTCTGCTCAGGCCGGCGGCGCGTCCTTGCCCGTGCCGGAAGCGGCGGCCGGGGCCTCGCCTTCGGCCGGAATATCCAGGCTGTAGGTGCAGCCGGCCAGGGTCTTGCCGGGGTGCGACTTCACGTTGGACACGCTCAGGATCACCGATTCGATCAGCGCCTCGCCCGTCCTGGCGTCGATCACGTCGCGGCTGAGCAGCTCGCGGCCGGCCATGAACTTGCCATCGGTGTCGTAGCCGGTTTCCAGCTCCAGCGTCCTTGCCAAGGGGCGCGGGTCGGCCAGATCGAGGATCGCCACGATGCTCGAGCCGGCCATGGCGATATGGTCCGCGCGGTGGCCGAACGCCGTCACCGGCGTGTTCAGCATGTACTCGTTCATGAACAGGTTGCCCTGCGGCAGCGGCCGCCAGCCCAGCGCAACCGCCTTCAGCGGATCGGCGGCGATCGGCGCCAGCGCGGCGAAATCGCTCACGCCCTGGCGGCACTCGATCAGCGCGGGCAGGTCGATGGCCGCTTCGGCCTGAGCCGTGGTGGGCAGCGCAAGCAGCAACGGGAGCAGGCGCTTCATCGGCATCGGATCAACGCTCGCCGGCGTAGGGATCGGCGATGCCCAGGTCGGCCAGGATCTCGCGTTCGAGCTGTTCCATCGCCTCGGCTTCCTTGTCGTCCTCGTGGTCCCAGCCGAGCAGGTGCAGCACGCCGTGCACGGTCAGGTGCGCGTAGTGGGCGTTGAGCGCCTTGCGCTGCTCGTCGGCCTCGCGTGCCACCACCGGCGCGCAGATCACCAGGTCGCCGAGCAGCGGGAACTTGACGCCCTTGGGCAGTCCCTCGGGAACCTCGGCCGGAAAGCTGAGCACGTTGGTGGCGTAGTCCTTGCCGCGGTAATGGCGGTTCAGCGCACGGCCCTCGCGCGCGTCGACCAGGCGGATGGCCAGGTCGGCCTCGCGGATGCGTCCCTTCAGCGCGGCGGCGACCCAGCGGCGGAAACTCACCGCCGCCGGCAATCCGGCGCGGGGCAGGGCGTAGCTGACGGCGACATCGAGACGGACGGGACCCTTGGTCATTCGGCGGCTCCAGGGTTGACCTGCTGCAGGTCGCGGCGGTCGTAGGCGCTGACGATGCGCGCCACCAACGGGTGGCGGACCACGTCGCGCGATTCGAAGAAGGTGAAGCTCACGCCTTCCACCCCGCGCAGCACCTCGATGGCATCGCGCAGGCCGGATTTGACGTGCTTGGGCAGGTCGGTCTGGGTGAGGTCGCCGGTGACCACCGCGGTGGAGCCGAAGCCCAGGCGGGTCAGGAACATCTTCATCTGCTCGATGGTGGTGTTCTGCGCCTCGTCCAGGATCACGAAGGCGTCGTTGAGCGTGCGCCCGCGCATGTAGGCCAGCGGCGCGATCTCGATGACGTTCTTCTCCAGCAGCTTGGCGACCTTCTCCACGCCGAGCATTTCGTACAGCGCGTCGTACAGCGGGCGCAGGTAGGGATCGACCTTCTGGGTGAGGTCGCCGGGCAGGAAGCCGAGTTTCTCGCCGGCCTCCACCGCCGGGCGCACCAGGATCAGCCGCTGCACGCGCGATTCGTTCAGCGCCTCCACCGCCATGGCCACGGCCAAGAAGGTCTTGCCGGTGCCGGCCGGGCCGATGCCGAAGTTGATGTCGTGGGTGGCGATCTGGTGCAGGTAGCGCGACTGGTTCTGGCCGCGGCCGCGCACGGTGCCGCGCTTGACCTTGATCGCCACGTCCTGCGCCTCGTAGGCGCGCTCGGCCACCTGTTCGACGTTGGCGCGGCTCAGCAGCAGGTGGATGGCGTGGCTGTCCAGCGTGGTGTCGGCGGCTTCCTCGTAGAGTGCCTTGAGCAGCCTTTCGGCTTCGGCCGCGGTCCGGCCGGGACCGCTGACGCGGAATACGTTGCCGCGGTTGGCGATCTGCACGCCGAGGCGCAGTTCGATCTGGCGCAGGTTCTCGTCGAAGGGGCCGGCGAGGTTGGCCAGCCGTTCGTTGTCGGCGGGCTCGAGGGTGAAGTCGTGATGCGTGGTGACGGTCATTTCTATGGCGCCTGCGGCGCGGGGAGGGCGCATGCCTGGACCGTGGAAGAGTACCGCCGCGGCCGGGCATCCACCAGCGCGGGCGGCGTGGCGCGTTCTCCACAGGGGATGTGGATGCGGGTGCGGCGAAGCTGTGGATATCCTGCCGCGGCCCTTGCCGTGACGGGGCGTTCGCGGGGCTGGTCAGAAAATCGCCATGCCGGCGGCGGCGATGGATAATCGTGCGCGGCCTGGCGTCGGTACCGCCATGCGGCGGAGTCGGACAGGCGGACAAGGGGAGGGCCGGGACATGAACGGGCGCATCGTGATGGCACCGCTGGTGCTCGGCATCGCCGCGATGGTGGCCGGCTGCCGGCAGCAGCCCGAGCCGCTGCTGGGCACGCTGGAATGGGACCGCATCAGCCTGCCGGCGCCCGCCGCCGAGCGCATCGTCGCGCTGGAGGTGCGCGAAGGCGACCAGGTGCGCGCGGGGACACGCCTGCTGCGGCTGGAGCCGGACCGCGCCCGCTCGCAGCTGCAGGGGCTGCAGGCGCAGGCCAGCCAGCGCGAACAGGCGCTGCAGGAACTGGTCAACGGCGCGCGCCGCGAACAGATCGCGCAGGCGCAGGCGCAACTGGCGGCGGCGCAGTCGCAGGCGCGCGACGCCGACGCCTATTACGCGCGGCTGCAGCCGCTGGGCCGCCGGCAACTGGTGGCCGCCGCCGATCTCGACCGCGCGCGGGCAGCCGCCGAGGAGGCGCGGGCGCAGGTGCGCGTGGCGCAGCAGGCGCTGCTGGAACTGCGCAACGGCACGCGCGCGGAGGAGATCGCCCAGGGCGAATCGGCGGTGCGCGCGGCACAGGCCGACGCGGCGGTGCAGGCGGTCAACCTGGAACGGCTGGACATCGTCGCGCCGCGCGACGGCCGTATCGACAGCCTGCCGTACAAGGCCGGCGACCAGGCGCCGGTCGGCGCCACGCTGGCGGTCCTGCTGGTCGGCCAGGCGCCGTATGCGCGCATCTACGTGCCGGCGGCCGCGCGCCAGCGCATCGCCATCGGCCAGACCCTGGCGGTGACGGTGGCCGGCAGCGATGCGGTCTACCGCGGACGGGTACGGATGATCCGCAGCGAGCCGATGTTCACCCCGTACTACGCGTTGTCCGGCAGCGACGCCGAGCGGCTGAGCTATCTGGCCGAGGTGCAGCTGCCGGCCAGCGCCGCCCGCCAGCCGGTCGGCGTGCCGGTGCAGGTGCGGCTGACGGATGCCGCGCGTGAATGAGCCGGGCGCGCGCGCTGACGGACCGGCGATCCGGGCCCGCGGGCTGGTCAAGCGCTTCGGCGCCTTCACCGCCGTGGACGGCATCGACCTGGACGTGCCGCGCGCGCGCATCCATGGCTTCCTCGGCCCGAACGGGTCGGGCAAGTCCACCACCATCCGCATGCTGTGCGGGCTGCTCACCCCCAGCGCTGGCGAGATCGAGGTGCTGGGCCTGTCGATCCCGCGCCAGGCCGAGGAACTGCGCCGCCACATCGGCTACATGACCCAGCGTTTCTCGCTGTACGAAGACCTGAGCGTGCGTGAGAACCTGATGTTCCTGGCGACCGTGCAGGGCCTGCCGCGCGCGGGCCGGGCGCCGCGGGTGGAGGAACTGCTGCAGGCCTACGGCCTGGGCGACCTGCAGCGGCAACTGGCCGGCACCCTGAGCGGCGGCCAGAAACAGCGCCTGGCGCTGGCCGGCGCGGTGGTGCACGCGCCGCAGCTGCTGCTGCTCGACGAGCCGACCAGCGCGGTCGATCCGGAATCGCGCCGCGATTTCTGGGAGAAACTCTTCGACCTGGCCGACGCCGGCACCACGCTGCTGGTTTCCACGCACTACATGGACGAGGCCGAGCGCTGCCACCGCATCGCCATCCTGGATCGCGGCCGGCTGGTCGCCGACGGCAGCCCCGCCGAGCTGACCGGACGGCTGCAGGGGCGGACGCTGGGCGTGCGCAGCGATGCGCTGCGCCAGGCGCAGAAGCGGCTGCATGCGATCGAGGGCGTGTTGTCGGTGGCGCAGGTGGGCAACGAACTGCGTGTGCTGTGCGCGCCCGGCAGCGGCGATCCCGGGGCGGTGGCCGCGGCCCTGCGGCATGGCGGATTGCAGGCGGAAGTGGAGCGCATCGCGCCCAGCCTGGAAGACGTGTTCGTCGCCGCCACCCGCCGCGAGGAAGGGGCCGCGGCATGAAGCTGGCGCAGATCCACGCGGTGATGGTCAAGGAACTGCGGCAGATGGCGCGCGACCGCATGACCCTGGCGATGATGATCGGCATCCCGACGTTGCAGCTGCTGCTGTTCGGCTATGCCATCAACCTGGATGTGCGCCACCTGCCGGCGGCGGTCGCCGACCAGGCCGATACCGTCGGCTCGCGCGCGCTGGTGCAGGACATGCTTTCCACCGGCGTGATCGAACCGGTGGCGGCGGCGCGCACGCCGCAGGAACTGCAGGCGTTGATCCGCGCCGGACGCATCGAGGTGGGCATCGCGGTGCCGCCGGATTTCGAGCGCCGGCTGGACGAGGGCCGCGAGGTGATGCAGGTGATCGTGGACGGCGCCGACACCTCGGTGCAGGCCGCGGCGCGGCAGCTGGCGCAGATGCCGCTGGACGGCCGCCTGTCCACCGCGCGCGCCGGCGCCCGGATCAGCGTGCTGCCGTTGTACAACCCGCAGCGGCAGTCGGCGATCAACGTGGTGCCGGCGCTGATCGGCGTGATCCTCACCATGACCCTGGTGATGTTCACCGCCATGGCCATCGTGCGCGAGCGCGAGCGCGGCAACCTGGAGATGCTGATCACCACGCCGGTGTCCAGCGCCGAGCTGATGCTGGGCAAGGTGCTGCCCTACATCGGCGTGGGGCTGGTGCAGGCCAGCCTGATCCTGCTGCTCGGCGGCTGGCTGTTCGACGTGCCAATCGCCGGTGGCCTGCTGCCGGTCTACGCGGTGTCGATGCTGCTGATCGTCGCCAACCTCAGCCTCGGCCTGCTGATTTCCACCGTCGCGCGCTCGCAGTTCCAGGCGATGCAGATGACCTTCTTCCTGTTCCTGCCGTCGATGCTGCTGTCCGGCTTCATGTTCCCGTTCGACGGCATGCCGCGGTCGGCGCAGTGGCTGGCCGAGGTGCTGCCGCTGACGCATTTCATGCGGCTGATCCGCGGCGTGATGCTGCGCGGGGCCGCGCTGCCGGAGCTGTGGCACGACGCGCTGGCGCTGGCCGGCTTCAGCGTGGCGATGATGGCGCTGGCGATCCTGCGTTTCCGCAAGCGGTTGGATTGAGCGGTGCCGGCCGGCCCTGCCGGATGCATCCGGGGAGACGCCGCGCCGCGCGGCGGCATCGGAACCGCGGCCTGCCAGGCAGGCCATGGGGCGGCGGCGCAGCGAAGGCGTGCCCGGCCAACGGCCGGCTGCCTGCCGTCAGGCCGCGTCGGTCACCACGCGGCCGCGCAGCGAATTGGTCAGCGCCTCGGTGATGACCACATCGACGAACTGGCCGACCAGCCGCTTCGGGCCGGGGAAGTTCACCGAGCGCATGTTCTCGGTCTTGCCGGTGAGTTCGTTCGGGTCCTTGCGCGAGGGGCCTTCGACCAGCACCGACTGCACGGTTCCCACCATTGCGCGCGAGATGCTGGCGGCATGCGCGTTGATGCGCGCCTGCAGGCGCGACAGGCGCGCATGCTTCTCGGCCTCGGAGGTGGTGTCCTCCAGGTCGGCGGCCGGCGTGCCGGGGCGGCGCGAATAGATGAAGGAGAAGCTCTGGTCGAAACCCACGTCCTCGATCAGCTTCATGGTCTTCTCGAAATCGGCCTCGGTCTCGCCGGGGAAGCCGACGATGAAGTCCGAGCTGATCGAGATGTCCGGGCGCACCGCGCGCAGCTTGCGGATCCTGGCCTTGAATTCGAGCGCGGTATAGCCGCGCTTCATCGCGCTGAGCACGCGGTCGCTGCCGGCCTGCACCGGCAGGTGCAGGTAGTTGGCCAGCTTGGGCACGTCGCGGTAGGCGTCCACCAGCGAGTCGGAAAACTCCAGCGGATGCGAGGTGGTGAAGCGGATGCGGCCGACGCCGTCGATCTCGGCGATGGTGCGGATCAGCAGGCCGAGATCGGCGAACTCACCTTCGCCGTATGGCCCGCGATAGGCATTGACGTTCTGGCCGAGCAGGTTGATCTCGCGCACGCCCTGCGCGGCCAGCTGCGCGCATTCGACCACCACGTCCTCGAACGGGCGGCTGACCTCGGTGCCGCGGGTGTAGGGCACCACGCAGAACGAGCAGTACTTGGAGCAGCCTTCCATGATCGACACGAACGCCGAAGGGCCTTCGGCGCGCGGCTCGGGCAGGCGGTCGAACTTCTCGATCTCGGGAAAGCTGATGTCCACCTGCGGCCGGTCCTGCTCGCGGCGGGCGCGGATCAGCTCGGGCAGGCGGTGCAGGGTCTGCGGGCCGAACACCAGGTCCACGTAGGGCGCGCGCTTGACGATGGCCTCGCCTTCCTGCGAGGCGACGCAGCCGCCGACGCCGATGATGACGTCGCGTCCGCCGGCCTTGAGCTCCTTCCAGCGGCCGAGCTGGCTGAACACCTTCTCCTGCGCCTTCTCGCGGATGGAGCAGGTGTTGACCAGCACCACGTCGGCTTCCTCGGGATTGTCGGTCAGCTCCAGGCCTTCGGCCTGCGCCAGCACGTCGGCCATCTTGGCCGAGTCGTACTCGTTCATCTGGCAACCGTGGGTCTTGATGTAGAGCTTTCCACGCGCGCCGCCGGCCGCCTTCGGCCGGGCGCCGGGCAGGGGGATCAATTCAGGGGTATTCATTTCAACGGAAGGCACGGCGGAAACGGCCGCGTTCGGCAGAGGGGAGGCGGGCGTCCCGGGCATGGCGCTTATTCCAGACGGGTGGGCGGGCAGGCGGCCTGGGCCGCGGCAGGGGGCGGATTGTACCGGGGTTGCCGCCGGGGCGTTACCGCTGGCCGCCGGCAGTTGGCATTTGCGCCGCGAAACTGGGACACTTCCGCCCGCAATGAAGACCGGACTGGGGATTGCAGGGTTGTTGATCGCCTCGCTGACGGCTGTGCCGGCCAGCGCCGGCACCCTGTACAAGTGCCTCGGCGCCGATGGCGTCTCCAACTACGTCAGCAAGCGCATCCGCGGCGCCAACTGCAGCGTGGTCGGCAGCTACCGCCCGTCGGCGCGGCCGGCCAGCCGGCCGCCGGCCGCCACACCTCCCGGCCCTTCGGCCGGCACCGCCGCCAGCGCGGACCGGCCGCAGACCGCCGCGGTCGCCACCGCCGCCCAGCCCGCACCGGCGATCCCGGCCCCGGCCGCCACGACCGCCCCGGCGCCCGCGCGCGCCGGTCGCGCGCAGCGTGTGGTGAGCGGGCAGGTCTACACCTACATGAAGGACGGCGTGCGCCACTACACCAGCGCCCGGCCGGCGCAGGTCGCCAGCCTGGGCGAAGTGCGCACCATCCGCTACAGCTACATCGAACGCTGCTACGCCTGCGGCGCGAACCCGGGGGTCAACTTCGGCACGGTACGGCTCAACACGCAGGCCTATCACGCCGAGATCGCCGCCGCCGCGCGCGAGTTCGGTGTCGAGGAAGCCGTGGTGCGGGCGGTGATCCACGCCGAGTCGGCGTTCAATCCCACCGCCTTGAGCCGCGCCGGCGCGCAGGGCCTGATGCAGCTGATGCCGGCCACCGCGCGCCGGTTCGGCGTGAGCGATGCCTACGACGCCTCCCAGAACATCCGCGGCGGCGTGCAGTACCTGTCGTGGCTGCTGCGCCGCTTCAACGGCGACCTGACGCTGGCCGCGGCCGGCTACAACGCCGGTGAAGGCGCCGTCGCCCGGCACGGCGGCGTGCCGCCATACAGCGAAACCCAGTACTACGTGAAGCGCGTGGCGCAGCTGGCGGACCGGTATCGCGGCGAGCTGGGTTCGCGCCAGTGAGTGCTTTTCCGCTTTATTCCTGGAGCACGTGACAAAAGTCATGGACTCGTGTTTCATCGCGTTGTGCGGCCGCTGAACGTTCAGCTAAACTCGGGGGAGATTCGATTCTGAGCGGTCCGGTTCCACCGGTCGCAGGCAGCCGCAAGCCACCTAATCAATATCGGAGTGCCGGATGGCCAACGATGGGGTAAACGATCCAGTCAATGCCGGACGCCGGCGCTTCCTGACAGCGACAACCGCCGTGGTCGGCGCGGTCGGGGCAGGTTTCGCAGCAGTCCCTTTCATCAAGTCATGGAATCCCAGTGCCAAGGCCCAGCTGGCCGGCGCACCGGTGAATGCCGACATCAGCGCGCTGCAGGAGGGGCAGCGCCTGATCCTGGAGTGGCGAGGCCAGCCGATCTGGATCGTCAAGCGCTCCAAGGCGGTGCTCGACGCGCTGCCGACCCTGGACGGCCGCCTGCGCGATCCCAAGTCGGAGAACGCGGACCAGCAGCCCGACTACGTGCGCAAGGCCAGCCCGGAACTGCGCTCGATCAAGCCCGAGATCTCGGTGCTGGTCGGCCTGTGCACGCACCTGGGCTGCTCGCCGGAAATGGCCGCCGAGATCAAGCCCGAACCGTATGATCCGGAATGGAAGGGCGGCTACTTCTGCCCCTGCCACAAATCGCGCTTCGACATGGCCGGACGCGTATTCCAGGGCGTGCCGGCGCCGACCAACCTGGTCGTGCCGCCACACCATTACGCCGACGACAACACCATCGTCATCGGCGTTGATCCCAAGGGGGCGGCATAACCATGTCTGACAACATCCTCGTTCGCCTCGCCAACGGCGCGATGGGCTGGGTCAACGACCGCGCCCCGGCGTTGATGCCGATGTACCGGAAGCACATGTCCGAGTACTACGCGCCGAAGAACTTCAACATCTGGTACATCTTCGGCGTGCTGTCGATGGTGGTGCTGGTCAACCAGATCGTCACCGGCATCTTCCTCACCATGCATTACAAGACCAGCGCGGCGGAAGCCTTCGCCTCGGTCGAGTACATCATGCGCGACGTGGAGTGGGGCTGGCTGATCCGCTACATGCACAGCACCGGCGCCTCGCTGTTCTTCATCGTCGTCTACCTGCACATGTTCCGCGGCCTGATGTACGGCTCCTACAAGAAGCCGCGCGAGCTGGTGTGGATCCTGGGCATGCTGATCTACCTGGCGCTGATGGCCGAAGCCTTCATGGGCTACGTGCTGCCGTGGGGCCAGATGTCGTTCTGGGGCGCGAAGGTCATCATCTCGCTGTTCGGCGCCATCCCGGTGATCGGCAACGGCCTGACCGAATGGATCATGGGCGACTACCTGCCGTCCGACGCCACCCTGAACCGCTTCTTCGCCCTGCACGTGATCGCGGTGCCGCTGGTGCTGCTGCTGCTGGTCGTGCTGCACCTGGGCGCGCTGCACGAAGTGGGTTCCAACAACCCCGACGGCGTGGAGATCAAGAAGGGCCCCAAGGGCAACCGCTGGTCGCCCACCGCGCCGGCCGACGGCGTGCCGTTCCATCCGTACTACACGGTGAAGGACACCTTCTACGTGTTCGCGATGATGGTCATCGCCGCCTTCATCATCTTCTTCGCCCCGGCGTTCGGCGGCTGGTTCCTCGAGCACGACAACTTCACCGAGGCCAACCGCCTGGTCACGCCCGAGCACATCAAGCCGGTTTGGTACTACACGCCGTACTACGCGATGCTGCGCGTGATCCCGCACAAGCTCAGCGGCGTGCTGGTGATGTTCGGCGCCATCGCGATCCTGTTCGCGGTGCCGTGGCTGGACCGCGCCAAGGTCAAGTCGTACCGCTACCGCGGCCTGCTCTCCAAGCTGCTGCTGTTCGGCTTCGCCATCAGCTTTGTGTGGCTGGGCAAGATCGGTGCCGGTCCGGGTACCGATCCGGTCGAAACCATCATCGGCCGCTTCCTGACCGCGTACTACTTCCTCTTCTTCCTGACCATGCCAGTGTGGACCAAGCTGGACAAGACCAAGCCGGTGCCGGAGCGGGTGACGACGCATGACTAAGAAATGGATTGCCCTGCTGGCAACGGCCACCGCCGCGCTCCTGTTCTCTGCCGCCACCTTCGCTGCCTCGGGCGGGGCGCTGCAGCAGGCGGGCAACGACCTGTCCGACCAGGCGTCGCTGCAGCGCGGTGCGCAGGCCTACATGAACTACTGCTCGGGCTGCCACTCGCTGAAATACCTGCGTTACTCGCGCATGGCCGAGGACCTGGGCCTGACCGAGCAGCAGGTGATGGACAACCTGAACTTCACCGGCGCCAAGTTCGGCGAGCAGATCCAGGTCGCCATGACCAAGGAGCAGGGCGACAAGTGGTTCGGCAAGATGCCGCCGGACCTGAGCCTGATCTCGCGGGTGCGCCAGAGCGACTGGGTCTACACGTACCTGAAGTCGTTCTACCTGGACGAGACGCGGCCGCTGGGCTGGAACAACAAGCTCTTCCCGAACGCATCCATGCCCAACCCGCTGTGGGAGCTGCAGGGCCTGCAGCACGCCGAGTTCGGCGAGCCCGACGCGGCCGGCGAGCGCCATCCGGAGCGGCTGGTGGTGACCAGCCCGGGCCGGGTGACGCCGCAGGAGTTCGACCAGACCGTGCGCGACATCACCAACTTCCTCGAGTACGCCGGCGAACCGGCCGTGCTCAAGCGTCAGAGCATGGGCGTGTGGGTGGTGCTGTTCCTGGCGCTGCTCTCCTTCCTGGCGTATCTGCTCAAGAACGAGTACTGGAAGGACGTGCACTGAGACGATGAGGGTGGGTCCCGGGGCCGGTGCGGGACGCCGGCTGGCACTTGGCATCGGCGCCGGCTGACTGCACACTCAGGGAAGGTGGCGACCGCGGGCGCTGGGTCCGCGGAGCCGTAAGGCCGGGTGGACCCGGCCCTTGGAGAGCCCTTGATGGCGGCGAGTGTGCGCATGCGAAATACCCTGACGTTGTTCTCGGCCAATGACGATGTCCTGTGCCACAGGGTGCGGCTGGTGCTGGCCGCCAAGGGCGTCACCTACGATCTGGTGCCGGTCGACCCGCAGAACCCGCCGGAAGACCTGATCGACCTCAATCCCTACCACTCGGTGCCGACCCTGGTAGAGCGCGAGCTGGTGCTCTACGCCGCGTCCGTGGTCAGCGAGTACCTGGACGAGCGCTACCCGCATCCGCCGCTGATGCCGGTGGACCCGCTGTCGCGGGCGCGCCTGCGCCTGGCGATGCTGCGCATCGAACACGACTGGGTGCCGCAGGTGCAGGCCATCCAGCTGGGCAACAAGACCCAGGCCGAAGCGGCGCGCAAGCGCCTGAAGGAGCTGGTGGCGCAGTCGGTGCCGCTGTTCAAGGCGTCCAAGTTCTTCCTCAACCCGGAAATGAGCCTGGCCGACTGCGCGATGGCGCCGATCATCTGGCGCCTGGATGCGCTGGGCATCCCGCTGCCCAAGGACGGCAAGGCCATCGAGGACTACGGCAACCGCATCTTCCGCAACCCGGGTTTCATCCGCAGCCTCACCGACCAGGAAAAGAAGCTGCGCGACCTGCCGGCCTGAGCGACCGGCTGTATGCTGACTTATCGATCGCCGCCTGCGGGCGGCGATCGCGCATCGATGCCGCGTACACTTGCCCCATGAGTGAAGAATCTTTCCGCATGAGCAGCCATCGCCCCTACCTGCTGCGGGCGCTGGTGGAGTGGATCAACGACAACGGCATGACCCCGCACATCATGGTCGACGCCGGCGTGCCGGGCGTGCAGGTGCCGGCCAGCGCCGTCAAGGACGAACGGGTCGTGCTCAACATCGCCGAGCGGGCGGTGATGCGCCTGCACATCGACAACGAGGCGGTGAGTTTCACCGCACGTTTTTCCGGTGTCAGTTTTCCGGTGAACGTGCCGATCGCCGCGGTGCTGGCGGTGTATGCGCGCGAGACCGGCCAGGGCATGGCGTTGCCCGACGACATCCCGGGCACGGACGGCCCGGAGCCGCATGACGACGATACGCCGCCGCCCAGCGCGCCACCGGAGCCGCCGCAGCCTTCGGGCAAGCGTCCGTTCCTCAGGGTAGTGAAGTAACCCGTACCGCCGACGCAAGGCGGCGGTTTTCGTTCCGCAGAGCGCGCCCAACCGCAGGTGGCGCCGTCAGATGTCTTCGGCTTCGTCGCTGCGCGGCTGCAGCATGCTGACCCGCGCGGTGGCGGGGCCGACGAACGAAACCAGCTGTTTCCCGCGCAGCACCATGCGTCCGCTGTGGCGTTCGACGCCGTCGTAGGAATAGTCGAAATGGAAGGTGCGCTCGAAGCCGAGCCAGCCGCTGGGCAGCCGGCGCAGGCGCAGGCCGATCGCGTGCACACTCTGGTCCAGCCACTGCACGTCGGCGGCCTGGCAGGCATTGCGGCCCAGTTCGGTGGCACGTTCGGCCGCGGCGCGGGACGCATCCCAGAACGCATAGCCGATGGCGCCGAGGATCATCAGGATCAGCAGGGTAGGCATGACGCCACTTTAGGGGCGCGCGCGCGAAAGCGGAACCACTCAGCGCCTGAGGGGGCGATGGCGCGCGATCCGCACGGCGCCGTGGCTATTGCTGCCCGGGTTGCTGCGCGGCCGATGCCGGCGGCGCTGGCGGCTCGACCAGCTTCAGCAGCGCCGCCCAGTCCTGCCGGTTGAAATCGCATTCTTCCTCGCGGCCGGGCGAGCATGCCGTATCCACGGGCGAGGTTTGTCGCGTCGCATCGACAGGAGCTGGAGCGACCAGGCGCCCGCTGCGGTCCAGCGCCAGCTTGCGCATCACCACGGCGTTGGCGACGTTGCCGCCGACCAGGTACAGCGTCCGGTCGCCGCCGACATTGGCCGCCACGACCACTTCGCAATGCGATTTCCAGCGATCCGCACCGCCCGCCGCGAGCGCCTTCACCAGGCCGTCGTGGTTCAGCGCGGTGCTGCGGTCGCGCAGGAAGCAGAGCAGGTCGCCGGGGGCCGGTTTGTCCTGCGCGGGATCGACCAGCCGATAGGGTGTGGCGGCATTGCCGCCCCGGTAGGCGGCACGGATGTAGTCGATGTGGCGCGGCGAACGGACGAAGCCCGGCACGCCGGCGCGGAGCATGACCCAGGACACGAACGCAGCCGACCACGGGTTGTCTATCAGGAAGGCGCGGCAATCGTTGTCGGTGATGCGTTCGCCGGGTATGGCCAGACAGCTCTGCGCGCCGGGCAGGGCGGCCATCGGCGACAGTGTGCCGCTCTCGCGCCAGTAGCCGGCCACGCGTTGCCAGGCGACCACGCCGTCGTCGGCCAGGCTGCCGCTCTCGGCCTCGGTGACGGCGAGGCTGGCGATGCGGCCTTCGCGGTCGATGAAGGGGCGATACCACAGGCGATGCTCGCCGCAGGCGGCGCGGACGATGGCCTTGGCGGTTTCGCCCACGCCGTAACGTGGCGGAACGTCGCAGGCCTCCACGGCCGCGGCGGAAAAGGCGGGCAGCGACAGGGTGCAGCAGAACAGGAATCGTTGAACCACGGCGGGCTCCCCTCGGGCATGGAGCGAGCCTCGCAGAAATGGCCGTTCCTGTGTCGTGAAATCACGGACAGGCCAGGGCTGCGTCCCGAAGGCGATGTTCGATCGGCGTGCGTGCCTGCGGCATGGCCCGATCCGTGGGCAGGGCTCAGCGCGGCGGCAGGCCCAGCTTCAGGGACAGGTCGATGGCCTGCACGTGCTTGGTCAGCCCGCCAATGGAAATGCAGTCCACGCCGTCCTCGGCGATCGCGCGCAGTCCGTCCAGGCCCACGCTGCCGGAGACTTCCAGCGGAATGCGTTTTCCTGGCGCCTGCAGGGCGGCGATGCGCACCGCGTCGCGGCGCATGGCCGGAGTGAAGTCGTCGATCAGGATGCGGTCGCAACCGGCGGCCAGCGCTTCTTCCAGCTGCGCCAGGTCCTCGACCTCGACCACCAGCGGCAGGTAGGGTTGCTGCGTACGGGCGGCCCGCACCGCGGCGGTGAGCGAGCCGGCGGCGCGGATGTGGTTCTCCTTCAGCATCACCATGTCGAACAGGCCGATGCGATGGTTGTCGCCGCCGCCGCAGCGCACCGCGTACTTCTGCGCCAGGCGCAGGCCGGGCAGGGTCTTGCGGGTGTCGAGGATGCGCGCGCCGGTGTCGGCCACGGCCGCGACATGGCGCGCGGTGGTGGTGGCGGTGGCCGACAGCGTCTGCATGAAGTTCAGCGAGGTGCGCTCGGCGCTGACCAGCGCGCGGCTGCGGCCCTGCAGGGTGGCCAGCACGGTGCCAGCGGCGACGTGCTCGCCCTCCCGTACCCGCCAGTCGATCCGGACCTGCGGGTCGAGCGCGCGATGGGTGGCGTCGAACCACGGCCGGCCGGCGATCACCGCGTCCTGCTTGCACAGCAGGTAGGCGCTGTCGGCGGTATCGGGCAGCAGCGCGGCGGTGACGTCGCCGCTGCCGATGTCCTCGGCCAGGGCGCGGGCGACGTCGGCGTCGATCTGCTCCTGCGGCGGAGCGGCCGGCGGCTGCGGCAGCATCACTTGCCCGGGAAACCGTCGATCTGCGCGGTGGCGATGGCCTCCTCGGCCAGCAGCACCGGAATGCCGTCCTCGACGCGGAACACCTGCCTGCGGTCGCGGGTGACCAGCGCCTCGCGCAGCGCTTCGGACTGCGCGCTGCCGTCGGCGCGGACGACGCCGCCGGTGGCGATGGCGCGGTTCAGCGCCTCCAGCCCGGCGCTGTCCAGCAGGGCCAGCGGCTGGCGGGTGTCGGGCGAAACGAGCAGGTCGAGCAGTTTGCGGTCCATCGGGTCGTGGTCTTGCGTGGAAGACGGCTAGAATACGTCTTTGCAGCAGGTGACGGCCAATGACCCCCAATTCCTCCGCGCCGCTTGTCGGCATCGTGATGGGTTCCCGTTCCGACTGGGAAACCATGCAGCATGCGGCCCAGAAGCTCGACGCGCTGGGCGTTCCGTATGAAGTGAAGGTGGTTTCGGCGCACCGCACGCCGGACGTGCTGTTCACCTACGCCGAGGAGGCCGGCCCGCGCGGGCTGCGCGCGATCATCGCCGGTGCCGGCGGCGCCGCCCACCTGCCGGGCATGATCGCGGCCAAGACCGCGGTGCCGGTGCTGGGCGTGCCGGTGCAGTCCAAGGCGCTCAACGGCATGGATTCGCTGCTGTCCATCGTGCAGATGCCGGCGGGGATTCCGGTGGCCACCTTCGCCATCGGCAATGCCGGCGCGTCGAACGCGGCGCTGTTCGCCGCGGCGATGCTGGCGCCGGCGCAACCGGCCATCGGCCAGGCGCTGGACGCGTTCCGCGCGCGCCAGACCGCCGACGTGATGGCCGCCGACGACCCGCGCCAATGACCACGGCCGGCATTGCCGCGCGGGTTCGCATCGGCAGGCCGCACGAATTTCCGGAGCAGTTCCGCGCATGACGACGATAGGGATTCTGGGGGGCGGGCAGCTGGCCCGCATGATGGTGCTGGCCGGCGCGCCGCTGGGCCTGCGTTTCGTGGTGTTCGACCCGGCCGCCGACGCCTGCGCCGGGCAACTGGCGCCGCTGCAGGTGGGGGCGTTCGACGACACTGCCGCGCTGGCCGAATTCGCCGCGAAGGTGGATGTGGTCACCTTCGACTTCGAGAACGTGCCGGCCGCCAGCGCGCGCTGGCTGGCCGAGCGCAGGCCGGTGTTCCCGAACCCCGCCGCGCTGGCGGTGGCGCAGGACCGGCTCAGCGAGAAGACGCTGTTCCAGGAGCTGGGCATCCCGCTGCCGCCGTTCGCCGATATCCGCAGCCGCGAGGAACTGGCGGCGAAGGCGGTCGAGTTCGGCATGCCCTGCATCCTCAAGACGCGCCGGCTCGGCTACGACGGCAAGGGCCAGTTCCGCCTCCGCGGCGCGGCCGACATCGACGCCGCCTGGCAGGCGCTGGGCGCGCAGGTCGGGACGACCGGGCTGATCCTGGAAGGCTTCATCGCTTTCGACCGTGAGGTGAGCGTGGTGGCCGTGCGCGGCCGCGATGGCGAGTTCCGCGCCTGGCCGCTGACCGGCAACTGGCATGTCGACGGCGTGCTGTCGGCGAGCCTGGCCCCTGCGGTCGCGAGCGCGGCGCAGCACGAGGCGGCGATCGGTTACGCGCGCCGCGTGGCCGAGCGGCTGGACTACGTGGGCGTGTTCGCGCTGGAACTGTTCTGCCGCGGCGACGAACTGCTGGCCAACGAGATGGCGCCGCGCGTGCACAATTCCGGCCACTGGACCAGCGACGGCGCCGAGACCTCGCAGTTCGAGAATCATCTGCGCGCGGTACTCGGCCTGCCGCTGGGCGATACGCGCGTGCTGGGCCATGCCTGCATGCTCAACTGGCTCGGCCGGATGCCCGATGCGCATGCCGTGCTGGCCGAACCTGCCGGCCACTGGCACGACTACGGCAAGCAGCCGCGCGAAGGACGCAAGGTGGGCCACGCCAACCTGCGCGACGACGACGCCGAAACCCTGGCCGCCGCGCTGGAACGGGTGGGGCAGGCGCTGGGCCGGCAGGCGCAGGTCGAACCGGTGGCGCGCGCGCTGCGCGGCAGCTGACCGGCCTTTCCGCGGGCGCTGCCGGCCGTGGTCCCGCACGCGCCGGTTCGACAACGCAGCGATGCGTCCATGCGCGCTGCGGCGCGACGGACGCGGTGGTAGCGTGGAGCTCCTTTCACCGGAGTCGCCGCCATGCTGGACTGGAACGAATACCGTCGCGAACTGAAGGGCCGGATCGGCGAACTCGGCCGGCTTTCGCCCGATACGCTCAAGGGCTACCTGACCCTGAGCGGCGCCGGCGCGCAGACCGCGCACCTGGACGGCAAGACCCGCGAGCTGATCGCGTTGGCGGTGGCGGTGACCACCCGCTGCGACGGCTGCATCACCACCCACGTGGACGCGGCGCTGAAGCAGGGCGCCAGCCGCGAGGAGATTGCCGAGGCGCTGGGCGTGGCGGTGGCGCTCAACGCCGGCGCGGCGCTGGTGTACTCGGCGCGGGTGCTGGACGCGGTGGCCGCCCACGGCTGAACCCGGCGATGCGTGACCGCTCGGCGGTGGATTGGGGTCGGGTCATTCCGCGCCTGGCCTTTCCCGGCCTGGCGCCGGTGGCCGATGTCGCTGGTTCCGGACGGCGCTCAGCGCAGCTGGGCGCCGACGAAATCCCAGTTCACCAGCTTCCAGAACGACTGCAGGTAACGCACGCGGTCGTTCTGGAAGTCCGTGTAGTAAGCGTGCTCCCACAGGTCGCAGGCCAGCAGCGGCGTGCTGTCGCCGGTGAGTGGCGTATTCGCGTTGCGGGTGGTGACGATGGCCAGGCGGCCATCGGGGTGCTGCACCAGCCATGCCCAGCCGGAGCCGAACAGCGCCATCGCGGCGCGGTTGAATTCCTCGCGCAGCTTCTGGGTGTCGCCGAACTGTCGGGCGATGCGTTCGGCCAGCGCGCCGTGCGGCTCGCCGCCGGCCCGCGGATGCAGGCACTGCCAGTAGAAGGCGTGGTTCCATGCCTGCGCGGCGGCTTCGAACAGGCTTCCCTGGCTGCCGCGGACGATGTCCTCCAGCGGCAGCCCGTCCAGCTCGGTGCCGGCGATGCGTGCATTCAGTGCGTCGACGTCGGCGCGGTGGTGGCCGTGATGCAGGTCCAGTGCCGCCGCCGTGAAGTGCGGTTGCAGGGCGTCGCGGGGGTAGGGCGGGTCGGGCAGTTCGACGGGCATGGTCCGTTTCTTTCGGTCGAGGGCGCCGGGAGCCGGCCGGCTCGGCTTACAATCGGCAGCCACGGAGGAAGAGTCTATCCGACCGGACGGACCTTCTTCCGCCGCAGCAGGGAGAATTCAATGGCGGTGATGGAGCAAATCCAGGCGGAGGTGGAGCAGCATCCCCTCGTCCTGTTCATGAAGGGGACGCCGCAATACCCGATGTGCGGGTTCTCCAGCCGCGCCGTGCAGGCGCTGCTGGCCGCGGGGGCGGTCAACCTGCGCACCGTCAACGTGCTCGAGTTGCCGGAAGTGCGCGCCAACCTGCCGCGCTATTCCAACTGGCCGACGTTCCCGCAGTTCTTCATGCACGGCGAACTGATCGGCGGCTGCGACATCATCCTCGAACTGCTGGAGTCCGGCGAACTCAAGCGCATCGTCGCCGAAGCGGGGCAGGCGTGAGCGCGCAGCCGACGAACGTGGCGGGCAATGCCGCTGGAGAAGGCGTGCTGGCGGAGCGGGTGGTGCTGGTGACCGGCGCGGCCGGTGGCCTGGGCGCGGCCGCGACGCGGGCCTGTGCGGCCGCCGGCGCCACGGTGGTGCTGCTCGGGCGCAAGGTCGCCAAGCTCAACCGCGTCTACGACAGCGCCGCGCCGCTCGGCCCCGAGCCGCTGCTGTATCCGCTGGACATGGAAGGCGCTTCGCCGGACGACTACGCCGAACTGGCCGCCCGCCTGGAGTCGGAGGTCGGCCGGCTGGATGGCCTGCTGCACTGCGCGGCCGACTTCGCCGGGCTGACGCCGTTCGCCCTGGGCGATCCGGCCGCCTTCGCCCGCGCCATCCACGTGAACCTCACCGCCCGCGCCTGGCTCACCCAGGCCTGCCTGCCGCTGCTGCGCCAGCGCGAGGACGCGGCCGTGGTGTTCGCGCTCGACGACCCGCAGCGGGTCGGGCAGGCCTACTGGGGCGGCTATGGCGTGGCCCAGTACGGCCTGCGCGGGCTGCTGGACACGCTGCACCACGAACTGCGCAGCGGCCCGGTACGGGTCAGCGGGTTGCAGCCGCGGCCGATGCGTACGCCCCTGCGCGCGCGCGCATTCACCCATGAAACCGACTTCGCGCCGGTCGATCCCGCGGCCTGCGCCGATGCCTGCGTGCAGCTGCTGGCCACCGAGGGAGCGTCCTGGCGCGGCAAGGTGATGGAACTGCACGGGTGACCGTTCTTTCCGCCGCGCTGCTGCTGTTCCTGATCCTGGATCCGCTGGGCAACATCCCGGTGTTCCTCAGCCTGCTCAAGCCGCTGGCGCCACGGCGCCAGCGCGTGGTGCTGGTGCGTGAGCTGCTGATCGCGCTGGCGGTGCTGATGGCTTTCCTGTGGGGCGGCAAGTACGCGCTGGAGCTGATGCACCTGCGCCAGGAATCGGTCTCCATCGCCGGCGGCATCGTGCTATTCCTGATCGGCATCCGCATGATCTTCCCGCGGCCGGAAGGGCTGATGGGCGCGGTGCCGGACGGCGAGCCGTTCATCGTGCCGATGGCCATCCCGCTGGTGGCCGGTCCGTCGGGGATGGCGGCGGTCATGCTGATGGGCAGCAACGAGCCCGACCGGCTCGGTGAATGGAGCCTGGCGCTGCTGCTGGCCTGGGGGGCGACGGCGGCGATCCTGATGTCGGCCACGCTGCTCTACAAGCTGCTCGGCGCCCGTGCGTTGACGGCGCTGGAGCGCCTGATGGGCATGCTGCTTGTCGCGATTTCCGTGCAAATGTTGCTGGACGGTGTCGCCGTCTACCTAGCGTCGATTCCGTAAGTCGTTGATTCGATTGTTCTGGTTTTGCTGCACTGCAAGATCGCTGTCTTGCTGCGGTCATATTCGGTGCTTACCGTGTTAACCTTATCTTAACCGTTGCGTATGTAACCGCCGCGGAAGGTACCCCCAGATTCAAGCCGATCAGGCGCCCGGTGGCCCCGGGGCTGATGGATCGCGTTTTTTCCCAATCGCCAACTCGTATCGAGGCTACCCAGAATGAACCACCCTCGCATCCGGATGTCCAAGCTTGCCCTTGGTCTCGTCGCCGCTCTCGCGGCCGCGCCGGCTTTCGCACAGAGCACCTCCGCCGGCGTCGGCGGCCTGGTCACCAACAACGGCGGTTCGCCGGTGGCCGGTGCCGAAGTCACCATCACCCATGTCGAGTCGGGCACGGTCAGCCGCGCCACCACCGACGCGTCCGGTCGCTACAACGCGCGCGGTCTGCGCGTGGGCGGTCCGTACACGATCACCGTGACCAAGCCGGGTGAAGGCACCAAGACCGAAGAGGGTGTGTATCTCAACCTGAACCAGGTGAACACCGTCAACGCCGCGCTTGCCGGCGACGTGACGACCCTGCAGGGCGTGGAAGTGGTGGCCGCGATGGTCGGTTCCGACCTGTTCAGCGCCAACAAGATGGGCACCGGTTCGAACGTCACCCGCGAGCAGATGGACGCGCTGCCGTCGGCCAACCGCAACATCCAGGACTACATCCGCCTGGATCCGCGCATCTCGCAGGTCAGCAAGGCTGACGGCGCGATCTCTGCCGGTGGCCAGAACACCCGCTACAACGCCATCCGCATCGACGGCATCGGCGCCGGCGATCCGTTCGGCCTGGAGTCCAACAACCTGCCGACCGAGCGTCAGCCGGTGTCGATGGACGCCATCCAGGAAATCAACATCGACCTGGCCAACTACGACACCACCATCTACGGTGGCACCGGCGCGGTGATCAACGCCGTGACCAAGTCGGGTACCAACGAGTTCCACGGCACGGTCTATGGCTCGTACCGCAACAAGGACGACATGGTCCGCCGCCGCCTCGATGCCGACAAGGGCGACTTCAACGGGTTCGAGGACGAGAAGACCTACGGCCTGACCTTCGGCGGCCCGATCGTCAAGGACAAGCTGTTCTTCTTCGCCAACTACGAGAAGTACGAGCGTTCGGCGCCGGGCGTTGCGCTGAGCGACACGCTGTACGGCAAGGGCAGCATCACTGATGCCGACATCAAGAAGGTCCAGGATTTCATGTCCGCCAAGGGCTATGACATCGGCGGACTGTCGGCTCCGGACAACAAGACCGAGATCGAGGAATACGCGGTCAAGCTGGACTGGAACATCAACGAGAACCACCGTGCCGCCCTGCGCTACAACAAGATGGAGCAGAGCGTCATGCGTTTCCCGGGCATGTCCTCCAGCGCCGTTTCGCTGAGCAGCCACTGGTATGCGCAGCCCAAGACCTATGAAACCTGGATGGGCGAGCTGTTCTCCGACTGGAGCGACAATTTCTCCACCGAGTTCAAGGTCTCGCACAAGGACTACAACGCCTCGCGCGTGCCCTCGGTCAACATGCCGCAGGTCCGCATCAACGGCTTCGGCTCCAGCACCTCGGGCCTGCTGTTCGGCACCGAGCAGAACACGCACGTCAACATCGTTGAATCGAAGGAGCTGAGTGCCTTCGGTGCCGCGAACTGGTACGTGGGCGACCATACCGTCAAGTTCGGCTTCGATTATTCGAAGAACGATCTGATGAACTTCTACGGCCGCAACCTGAATGGCGTTTACGTCTTCAGCAACCTGGAAGATTTCCTCAACGGCAAGGTGAACCAGTATCAGCTGCGCGCTCCGCGTCCGAATGGCGGCAGCTACAGCGACATCCCGGCCGAGTTCACGCTGAAGAATGCGGGTCTGTTCCTGCAGGATACCTGGGCGATCAACTACAACCTGAGCCTGATGTACGGCGTGCGCATCGACATGCCGGACTTCAGCAACCAGCGCCTGTACAACCCGCGCATCGAGCAGCTGTACGGCTACGACAACACCGTGCTGCCTGACCGCAAGCTGGTGCAGCCGCGCGTGGGCTTCAACTACACCTTCGACTCGGATCGCCCGACCCAGCTGCGCGGTGGCGTAGGCCTGTTCGGCGGCGCTGCCCCGAACGTGTGGCTGGCCGGCGCTTATCAGAACACCGGCCTGAACTACGTCGAATACGACCTCAAGGGTGGCCAGGCCCCGGCGTTCGATCTTGATCTGCCGCCGTCGACCGACGGCCTGACCCCGGGTTCGGCCCGTCAGAACGTGGACATCATCGAGCCGGGCACGCGCCTGCCCTCGGTGTGGAAGGCGAACCTGGCGTTCGATCACGAACTGCCGTGGTACGGCATCACCGCGTCGGCCGAACTGCTGGTCACCAAGGTCAAGGACGCGCTGTACTTCGAGCGTCTGGACGTGATGGCCCCGACGTTCACCGGCACCCAGGACGATCGTGACAACTACTGGAATGCCGCAGGCCGCGACCCGAAGAATGCCGGCAAGTACGGCATGGAAATTGGCAAGATCAAGGGCAGCAACTGCACCCCCGCCCAGGTCAGCGCCGGCCTGTGCCCGGATGTGAAGGGCAACCGCCCGAGCGACATCGGCGATGTGATGCTGCTCCGCAATACCGACAAGGGCCGCAGCACCCAGGCGACTTTCGCGCTGAGCAAGCCGATGGGTGAGCATTGGGGCTGGTCGCTGGGTTATACCTATACCGCCGCCAAGGAAGTCAGCCCGCTGACCAGCTCGCAGAACACTTCGAACTGGAACAACACGCTGATCTATCAGGCCAATGAGAACGTAGCCTACGACTCGCGCTATGCGATCAAGGACCGCGTGACCGGTACCGTGGAGTGGAAGCACGCCTTCTTCGGCGATTACTCCACCCGCGTCGGCCTGTTCTACGAAGGCCGCACCGGTCGTCCGTACAGCTACATCTTCTACAACGACGCGAACGGCGACGGCGCTGCGACCAACGATCTGTTCTATGTGCCGAAGGGCTATGGCGACGTGCTGTGGACCGGTGGTGCGGACATGGAGAAGGCGTTCTTCGACTGGCTGGAGAAGACCCCGGAACTGGCGGGTTATGCGGGCCAGGTCGTGCCGGCCAACTCGCACCGCGCCAAGTGGGTCAACAGCTTCGATGTGCGCCTGAGCCAGGAACTGCCGGGCTTCTTCAAGGGCCACAAGACCGAGCTGGCGCTGGACATCATGAATGTCGGCAACCTGCTCAACAAGAAGTGGGGCCTGATCGACGATTACGGCTTCTATGCGACCCGTCGCATCGCCAACTATGCGGGCATCGATCCGGCTACCGGCAAGTACGTTTACAACTTCACCGGTTCCACGGACAACTCGCAGATCCAGGAAAACAACAACGACAAGGGCAACACCGCCGTGTCGCGCTGGTCGATGATGCTGAGCCTGAAGTACAAGTTCTGATGCCCTGACGGATCAGTGCTGGACAAGGAAACGGCCGGGGCAACCCGGCCGTTTTCCTTTTCATGGGGGCAGCGCTACATTCGACCAACTGTGAAGACGGAACCGACGATGGAAATGACGAAAGAAGCGGTGGCGCGGGCGCTGCCGGTGCAGGACGCGCGGATCTACCCGCGCGGTGGCCTTGACGTGTTGTCGCGGGCGGAGGTGGCGCGCCTGCGCGACGCGTCCAGCGGCGGCATGCACGAACTGCTGCGGCGTTGCGCGCTGGCCGTGCTCACCAGTGGCAGCGCCTCGGACGATCCGCGCGCCGCGCGCGACCTGTACCCCGATTTCGACATCCAGGTCGCCCAGCAGGACCGTGGCGTCCGCATCGACCTGAGCAACGCGCCGGCGATGGCCTTCGTCGATGGCGAGATCATCCGCGGCATCGCCGAGCTGCTGTTCTCCGTGGTGCGCGACCTGGCCTACATGGCCATCGAACTGGGGCCGGAGTACGCCTCCGACCTGGAGACACCGGAAGGCATCACCAACGCCGTGTTCGGCGTGCTGCGCAACGCCCGCATCCTGCAGCCGAGCGAACCGAACCTGGTGGTGTGCTGGGGCGGCCATTCGATTTCCCGCGACGAATACCTGTACACCAAGCAGGTCGGCTACGAGCTGGGGCTGCGCGGCCTGGACATCTGCACCGGCTGCGGGCCGGGCGCGATGAAGGGGCCGATGAAGGGCGCGACCATCGCTCACGCCAAGCAACGCCGGACCAATACGCGTTACATCGGCATCACCGAGCCGGGCATCATCGCGGCCGAGTCGCCGAATCCGATCGTGAACCACCTGGTGATCATGCCGGACATCGAGAAGCGCCTGGAGGCGTTCGTGCGCATGGGCCACGGCATCATCGTGTTCCCGGGCGGCGTCGGTACCGCCGAGGAGATCCTGTACCTGCTGGGCATTCTTCTGCGCGAGGAGAACAAGGCGCTGCCGTTCCCGCTGATCCTCAGCGGCCCGACCGTCGCCGCGCCGTACTTCGAGCAGATCGACCAGTTCATCCGCATGACCCTGGGCGAGGAGGCGGCCGGCCGGTACGAGATCATCATCGGCGATCCCGTCGCCGTGGCCCGCCGCATGGCGCAGGGCATCAAGCGCGTGCGCGAGTACCGGCTGGCGCACAAGGATTCGTTCTTCTTCAACTGGTCGGTGGAAATCCCGAGCGAGTACCAGCAGCCGTTCGTGCCGACGCACGAGGCGATGGCCGCGCTGGACCTGCATCACGGGCGCTCCGCGCCGGAACTGGCCGCCGACCTGCGGCGTGCGTTCTCGGGCATCGTCGCCGGCAACGTCAAGGAGGACAGCATGCAGCGCATCGAGCAGTTCGGGCCGTTCGTGATCCACGGTGACCCGGACATGATGCAGGCGCTGGATGCGCTGCTGCGCGCCTTCGTCGAACAGCGGCGCATGAAGATTTCCGGCGAATACCATCCCTGCTATCGGGTCGTGACCTGAGCCGGCAGCGCTCCGGGGCCTGACATCGGATGCCGCCCTCCGGGGCGGCATTCTGCTTCTGCCTGCCTTGGCGCCGTCGCGGGGCACAGCGCCGTTGGATGCGGGGCCTTGGATCAGTATTCCGCGAAGGTGGGCGCTGCCTGCCACGCAGCGTCCGGCAGTCACGGCGCAGGTACGACCAGCGTTGCCAGGTAGCGGCCGTCGACTTCCCCGTTCTCGACATCCCCGCCCATCGCCTGGACACGCGCGCGCAGCGCCTGCAGACCCACGTGATGCCCCCGGTGGGCGGTGGCGGGCGTCGGAGGCAGGTCGTTGCTGACCGTTATGCGTATGCCTCCGCCCTCGGGCTGGATGGCGATCCGCAGCGTGCAGGTGCCCGGCGAGGGTTCCACCCCGTGATGGATGGCGTTCTCGACCAGCGGCTGGATCGACAGGATCGGTACTTCCAGATCGGGCAGCGTTTCCGGCACCGCCCATTCCACCTGCATGCGCGCGCCGAAGCGCAGTTGCTCGATGCCTGCGTAGCGGCGGGCGAGCTCCAGTTCCTCCCGTAGTGGAATCCGGCGCGATCCGGTGAGTGCGGCACGGAACAGGTCCGCCAGGTCCAGCAGCAGTTCCTCGGCCTTTTCCGGCTGCTGGTGCACCAGCGCGGCGCCGGTGTTGAGCGTATTGAACAGGAAGTGGGGATGGATGCGCGCCTGCAGTGCGTCCAGTTCGGCCTGCTTGGCGCGCAGGACCAGTTGCCGTGCGCGCCAGTGGTTCTGGAAGGCGAGCAGCACCAGCAGGCCGGCCACAAGGGCCAGGGCCAAGGCGCGCAGCACGAAGATGGCGCCCGCCTGCCCGCCTGGCGCGTGGCGGAAGCTCACCAGCTTCCAGGAAACCAGGGCGACCAGCAGGGTCATGACCAGCAGCATGCCGAGGCACGCCCATGCCAGTGTCTGCGGCGGCAGGCGGCCCAGGGCGGGGCGCAGCGCGTGGGCCACCGCCAGCGTGCCGAGCGTCGCCCACTGGATTCCGAGCGACAACAGGCCGAACAGCACCAGGCGGTCGTCCATCGGCGCCGGCGACAAGGCGAGCAGCGCGGCCAGCGCCTCGCCGGCCAGGACCACGGCGATCAGGGTTGTCGGGCTGAACAGGATGTCGATCGGGCGGTTGGGGTGGGGCACGGGGCCGTCCTGGACGAGGAGCTGCTGATCATAGCCACGGCGGGCTACCGCTGGCTCCGGTGATCGGCCCGCCCGTCGCCTTTGTGTGGAAAGGGCCGGGTGATCCTGCGTAATGTCCGACCGGGAAGCATGGGGGTGTTATGTCGCGACGCGATGCTGGAATTCCGCGGCCATCGAAAGGGGCGGGGTTCACCTTGATCGAACTGATGGTGACGGTGGCGGTGCTGGCGATCATCGCCACGATCGCCGTGCCCGCCATGCAGGGGCTGATCGCCGCCAACCGCCTCAGCGCGGCCTCGACCGAACTGGTCACCGCGCTGCAGCTCGCGCGTTCGGAAGCGATCCGCCGAAACGCGCCGGTCACGGTCTGCGCCAGCGACGATGGAACGAACTGCGAGAACTCGACCGACTGGGGACGCTGGATCGTGACCGGCACGGACAACGCCACCGGCAACGCCGAAGTCATCCGCGATTCGAGCGTGACCGGCGACATGCAGGTAGCCGGCCCGGCGGCGGGCATCCGCTTCCGTCCAACCGGCCTGCTCGATGCGCAGGCCGCCGTGACGTTGTGCCTGCCGGTCAGCAACCCGCCCAGCAACCAGCGCGTCGTCACCATGATGGTGGGGGGCGGGGTCGCCACCAGCAAGCAGAGTGGAGATGGAGCATGTTCATGAACAATCGCACCCGATGCGTCGTGGGTGGTCGGCGCCGGAGCGGCGCGTGCCGTTCGGGACGAAGGCAGCATGGCGTCAGCCTGCTGGAAGTCATGATTTCCGTGCTGATCCTAGGCATCGGCCTGCTGGGCATCGCGGCCATGCAGGCGCTCGCGCTGCGCGGCGGCCAAGGGTCGCTGGAAAGCAGCCAGGCGGTCATGCAGACCACGTCCATCGTCGAGGCCATGCGCGCCAACCGTGTGAACGCCGCCAGCTATGCGATGAACATGACCTGCACCGCGGGCTCGGGCGGGAGCCTGGCGCAGAACGACCTGGCGGCCTGGATCAACGCGTTGAAGAGCACGATGGGCACGACGAACGACACCAGCACCTGCGGCCGGATCGAGGCGCTGGGCAATGGCCGTTACCGGGTCACCGTGCAATGGGATGACCAGCGCGCCGGCGGCAGCAGCACCCGCCAGGTCGCCACCGAGGTGCGCATATGAAAGGACAACGCCATTTCCAGGGGCCGCGTCGCATGGGCGGCTTCAGCCTGATCGAACTGATGATCGCGCTGGTGCTGGGCCTGCTGGTGCTGGGCGCGGCCTTCGTCGTGTTCCAGTCGAACCAGAACTCCTACCGCGCCAATGAAGGCCTGAACCGCATCCAGGAAAGCGCGCGTGTCGCCTTCGAACTGATGTCGCAGGACATCCGTTCGGCGGGTGGTTCGGCCTGTTCCACCGCTTCGGTGGTGGAGACGACGGGCACCCAGTCCAATGCGTTCCGCGATGCGCCCATCAGCGGCAATGCCAGCCAGTTGACGGTGGTGTCCGGCGAAGATGCCGCTTTCAGGATCACGGCTTCGAGCGCTACGTCCATCACCCTGGATTCGTCGCAGATCTCGGACGCGACCGAGCGGTTCGAAGTTGGCGACTGGCTGCTGCTGTGCAATGTGCGCAAGAGCTTCGTGGTGCAGGCGACGAGCGTGACCTCCAGCTCGATCGGATTCGCGGCGTTGCCCGGCGGTTACAACCCGGGTGCGGATCCACATGCGCCGCCTTCCTCCTTGATGGTGGGCCGGTTGCGCAGCGCGCGCTGGTATGTCGCCGACAACGACCGTGGCGGCAGCTCCCTTTTTGTCTCGCGCTTCGGCGGTGCGGGCGAGGAGGTCACCGACGGTGTCCAGTCCATCGCCTTCTCCTATCTGCAGCAGGGAGGCTCCAGTTACACGTCTTCTCCCGGTGACTGGTCGACCGTCATCGGCGTACGCGCCGCCTTGGTACTCACTGGACAGGACGTGGACGGCAAGGCGCTGACCCGCAACTCCTCCAATGTCTTCAGCCTGCGGAGTCGTACGCTATGAGCCCTGCCGTCGACGTCCGTCGCCATATCCGCCTGGCGGCCGGTGGCAGGCAGGCGGGCATCACCCTGCTGGTGGTGTTGATCCTGCTGCTGATCCTTTCGGTGCTGGGGATCGTGATCCTGCGCAGTTCCGCCATGCAGGAGCGCATGAGTGCCAACATGCGCGACCGCAGCCTTGCGTTCCAGGGCGCGGAGACGGCGCTTCGTTACGCCCAGGAGGTGGTGCTGGCCGGTAATTCGACCTGGGAAAGCGGGACCGTGCCGGTGGCCGAAAACTGCACCAACTCCAGCATCTGCCCGACAGGGGCGACAGCGGTCTGGGCCAGCCTGCCCACTGGCACCTACGACACGCGCCTGGGCGCAGCGCCGCAGTACTGGATCGAGTACCTGGGTATCGGTCCTGGTTACAAGGGCAGCTGCGACAGCCTGCCGCCCTCGCCGGACTGCGAAAGCCCGCTCTTCCGTATCACCGCGCGCAGCCGTTCCGAAGGACGCGCCGATGTCGTGCTCCAGGCCAACGTGGCCAGCCGCACCCCAACGCCGGGACAATGATCATGAAACGCAAGCATCCACAACACGAAATGTCCGCGCGGCCGTCGCGCCAGTGGTGGGCAGGCCCGGCCGCGTTTCTTGTCAGCATGCTGGCATTGCCGGTCAATGCGGGCATCGTGATCCCGGACGATCCGCTGACCACCTCGGCGCGCGTGGCGCCGAACATCCTGTTCATCCTCGACGACTCGGGCTCCATGGCCTGGCGCAACATGAACAACCAGGATGTCAGCGAGATCACCGGTCCGGACGGATTCAGCAGCCGGCCCGATGCCAATGGCGTGTCGTCGGGCACCGGTATCAGCAGCGAAACCACCGGCAATACCCGCATGTACATGCAGAGCTACGCCACCAACTCGCTTTATTACAATCCTGCGGTGACATACCAGCCGTGGATGGGGGCCGATGGCAATCGACTGACGGGGGGCACCGATTTCACCGCGGTCTACAGCAGCGACCTGTATGTGACCCACTCGGGGGCGGGCACAAGTGGTGGTTCGAAGGATCTGTCGGCCAACACCCAGACCTTCTACGTTCCGAAGAACGTGGCGAACACCAGTGCCGCCTATCTTTCCAACGTCTCCAACTATTATCGCTACCAGATCCTGCCGGGGAACGCGGGCATCCAGCGCGGCGTCTATGGCGCGGTCGTCGTATCCAGCCGACAGACGGTGCAGATCGATGGCAGCAATATCGATACGGGCAGCCTTGAAAACAACACGGCTGTCGACAACAGGCTGGCTTCCGTGTCGGCCGGCTCCGGCCTTGTGATCACCATCGAAAACACGTCCTCTTCGTCCAGAAACCGGGACATGGATTATCAGGTGAACAGCCCGTCGGGTACCCGGGTATGTTCCGGGACGGTATCCCGTGGACGCTCGGTGGATTGCTCGGTGCCGGTCGCAGAGGCGGGCCAGTACACGGTCAGGGTGCAGCGGGCAACCAACAACTCCACGAGCTACAGTCTTTCGGCGGTACGCTACACCACCAACAGCTGCGACGCCGACACGAGCGGCTATGGCTGGATCGACTGTACGTCGGCTCTGCCCGCTTCCCGCACCGATGTCGCGAACACCGTGGAGGCGGAGAAGGCCAACTTCGCGGCCTGGTATTCCTACCATCGCACGCGCACCAAGGCCGCCAAGGCGGGTGCCGCTGAGGCATTCAGCCCCTTGAACAGCAAGGTGCGCGTCGGGTTCCGTACCATCTGGGGGCGCAACGGCTTCGACATTCCGGTCGGCGACGGCAACGACGGGCGCTTCGTCAACAACGTGGCCGATTCCTCCGTGCCTGGCAGTACCAGCACCACTTCGCGGTCGACCTGGTACAACCGCCTGTTCGCGGCCGGCGCCAATGGCGGTACGCCGTTGCAGAGCGCGCTGAACGATGCCGGCCAGTACTTCAGCAGTGCCAGCGCCAGTGGGCCTTACGGCCCTGAAGATGGCAACAACCAGCTTTCCTGCCGTCAGAACTTCGCGATCCTCACCACCGACGGCTACTGGAACAGTTCCACCGTCGACAGCGGGAACGCCGACGGTACGAGCGGATCCACCATCAAGGGGCCGAAAGGCAAGACCTATACCTATGCCGCGGCGGCGCCGTACAGCGACAGCTATTCCAAGACGCTGGCCGACGTGGCCATGAAGTACTGGAAGACGGATCTTCGCACCGAAGATTACATGGGCAATGCGACCAAGCCGGACAACAACAATGTGCCCTCCACGGATGCCGATCCGGCGTTCTGGCAGCACATGGTCACCTTTGGCATCTCGATCGGCCTGAAGACCACCATGGGCTGGTCGAGCGTCGAGGGCGTGCCCGCCAATCCTGCCTGGCCCGACCCCGATACCGCGAATCCCGGTACGGACAACGCGCGGCGTATCGACGACCTGCTGCATGCCGCGGTCAATGGCCATGGCCAGTTCGTGGCTGCTTCCAGTCCTTCCGAATTCACGGCGGGCCTGGGCAAGGCGCTGGCGGCCATCGCGCAGCGTACGGGTTCGTTCTCCAACGTGGCCACCAACTCCGCCTCCCTCAATACCGGCTCCAAGGTGTTCAGTGCCAGCTATGTGTCCGGGGTCTGGACGGGCGAGGTGCGGGGCCGGGCGGTAACCCGCGACGGCGTCGGCGATGGCTGGACGTCCAGCATCCCGGCGTTCGCCGACCGCAGGGTGTTCACCTATGGCAGCACGTTCCCGACCAGCGCCCAGCAGACGGCGTTGACGCGTACCGGCGGACCTGCGGACTACGCGGTGACGGGCGAGGCCAACGCCAACTACATCAAGGGCGACAGCAGCAACGAGGAGCGCAACCGTGGCCTGCTGCGCAATCGTTCCCTGACCGTGCTGGGCGACATCGTCGGCTCCTCTCCCTACTACGTGAAGGAGACCGACACCCTGTATGTGGGTGCGAACGACGGCATGCTGCATGCGTTCGACGGCAGCGGCGGCCAGGAGCTTTTCGCCTATGTGCCGGGCATCATCAACTTCACCCAGCTCGGGACGCTGAGCCGCGGCGACTATGCGCACAAGTTCTTCGTCGATGGTCCGGTCGTCGTGACCAACCGGGCGTTGACGCCCAACAGGAACATCCTCGTGGGCACCCTGGGCAGGGGCGGCAAGGGCATGTACGCGCTGGACGTGACGGCTCCGGCGGACGCTACCGCGACGAGCGTCTCGCTGTGGGAGCGTGCGGAAACCACCGAAGGCAACATGGGGCAGGTGCTGGGCAGGCCGATCCTGGCGAAGGTGCAGGGCAGTAGCAGTGCCGCCGTCGTCTTCGGTAACGGCGTCAACAGCAGCCATGATCGTGCGGTACTCGTCGTGCTCAATGCCGAGACCGGCGCCGTCATCCGCGAGATCGATACCGGCGCCGGCTCCGCCGATGCGCCGAATGGCCTTTCCGCGGCGACCGGCATCTACGGGGCCGATGGCAGGACGCTGGCATACGTCTACGCCGGCGACCTGCTGGGCAACGTGTGGAAGTTCGACCTGACCAATACCTCGGCAGCGGCCTGGACCGCCACCAAGTTGTTCACCGCCCAGGATGAAGACGGCAACGCCCAGCCGATCAGCGCGGGCGTGACGGTGGCGACGAACCCCTGGAACAACAAGCGCTGGGTGTTCTTCGGCACCGGCCGCTACCTCACCGTGGATGACGCCGATTCCAGCAATGTAGCCGTGCAGAGCATGTACGGCTTCATGGATGAGGGCTCGGCGGTCGAGCGTTCCGACCTGACCCAGCGCAGTGTCGAAGTGACGTCGGCGACGCAGGATGGTTATCCGGTGCGTGCCTTCGAAGAAAAGGCCAAGCTGCCGTCCGATTCCAAGGGCTGGTACATCGACCTGCCCGACACCGGTGAGCGCATCGTGCAGGATGCACAGGTGGTTTCCAGCTATCTGCTTACTGCGAGCATGATTCCGACCGGCAACGCCTGCGAAGCGGACGGGCGTGGCTACATCAACGCCCTGGATGCTTTCACCGGCACCAGCGCCAGTACGTCCTATTTCGATCTGGACAGGAACTCGAGTACGAACGACACGGTCAATGACCTGCCGATCGGCTCGGTGGACGCCGGGGTGGGCATGCCCACGCTGCCGAACCTGATGCGCGGCGTCATGCTGGTTGCCGGCAGCAATGGTGAAATCGTAGCCGTGCCGACCATCCCGCCGCGCTGGGAGCGGGTATCCTGGCGCGACCTGAGGGGGGACTGAGAACGTGAAGAACGCAAGAAACGCCCGGCAATCCGGCTTCAGCCTGATCGAGTTGATGGTGGTGGTGGCGATACTGGCGATACTGGCCAGCATCGCCTTGCCCAGTTACAACAACCACGTGCGCAAGGCGCGCCGGGCGGCCGGCGCGGCGTGCGTGGCTGCGGTCGCCCAGCGCCTGGAGCGGGTATATACGACCGACCTGAGTTACGCCGCGGCGCCGAACATCGCCACGCTGAGCGCCTCCTGCGACAGCGATGCGCTCCGTTATTACACGATGAACACGAATGTCGCTGCGCGGACGTATACGGTTTCCGCCGCGCCAAAGGGGGCGCAATCCGGCGATTCCTGCGGCACCTTGAGCATCAATCAGCTGGGTGTGAAGTCCCCGAGCACCGGAGGATGCTGGTAGTGCCTCGGGGCGGGGCACGACACGCGGATATCGTTTGCCGACAGGGATGGTCGGCATCATCCTGGTAGATGCCAGCACCACGGAATGAAACCCCTGGTCGTTCGCTCCAGTAGGAATCTCCAAGCGGCAACGAAATGCCGGAACCATGGAATCCGCGCAAAAAAGAAAAGCCTGCGATCGCTCGCAGGCTTTCAATTCTGGCGCCCGAAGTTGGACTCGAACCAACGACCCCCTGATTAACAGTCAAGTGCTCTAACCGGCTGAGCTATTCGGGCGGGGAGGCGCATTCTACGCAGCGTGGCCATGGCGCGCAAGCCCCTGCCGGACGCCTGTCGCGTCGCAGGCAGCTGCCTGAACCGGCCTCAATACGGGCATGCTGTCGGCTTCTTCGGGCGCGCGCTGCGGGCGCGTCCGGCATTGTTCACGACCACCGACCCGAGCAGCTCGCCTCTCGCGTTGCAGATCGAGATGGTCAGGTTGCTGCCGGCGCTGCGCCCATCGGACAGATAACGGACCTGTCGCCGCCCCGTCGAGCTGACCAGCCGCAGGTGGCGGGTGACGGGCGCGATATCCGCGCGCACGATGTCGTCCGGTCCATCGGGCCGGCGATTGCCGTCGCGGTCGAGGAACAGTACCCAGCCGGCGCTCCAATCGGTTCCCGAGGTGCAGGAGGCGCCATCGGCGGAGGGGCAGAGAGCGGCGGTGCTGCGCCTGCTCACCGCCGTCAGGCGGGTGAGCGCCAGGTTGTTGAGCAGGGTGTGGGCAGTGGCATCGGTCCGCAGGCGTTCGATCAGGCCATTCAACGCGGGCGTGGCGACACCGGCGAGGATGACCAGTACGCAGACGCAGACCAGCATTTCCACCAGGCTCATGCCGCGGGTGTGCGGGCGCAGTCGCGCCGCGGGGAGGCAAGGCATCCGTGCCATCGGGGTTTCCTGTGCGAAGGTCGCGTGGGGTTGCAGGCATCCTTGCGTACCGGAGCGGTGGCCGGAATCAGCCCGGAAGCCGCCCGGATATGGGAAGCGTCCTCAGCCGGCCGTCATCCGGGCGGTGGCTATACTTGCCGGTCCATACCGCGCGCGCTCCCATGTCCGACCGATTCCAGCTCGTATCGCCCTACTCGCCGGCAGGCGACCAGCCGGCCGCCATCGAGAAGCTCGTCGCCAATTTCGAGGCGGGCATCGCCAAGCAGACGCTGCTGGGCGTGACCGGTTCGGGCAAGACCTACACCATCGCCAACGTGGTGCAGCAGATCCAACGGCCGACGCTGGTGATGGCGCCGAACAAGACGCTGGCGGCGCAGCTGTACGGCGAGTTCAAGTCGTTCTTCCCGCACAACGCGGTGGAGTATTTCGTCAGCTATTACGACTACTACCAGCCCGAGGCCTACGTGCCGGCGTCGGACACCTTCATCGAGAAGGACAGCTCGATCAACGAGCACATCGAGCAGATGCGGCTTGCAGCGACCAAGACGCTGTTGTCGCGACCGGATGCCATCGTGGTCGCCACGGTCTCGGCGATCTACGGCCTCGGCGCGCCCGAGGACTACCTGTCGCTGCGCCTGATCCTGTCCAAGGGCGAGCGCATCGACCAGCGCGACCTGATCAACCACCTGACCCAGCTGCAGTACACGCGCAACGAGTACGAACTGCAGCGCGGCACTTTCCGCGTGCGCGGCGAGGTGATCGACGTGTTTCCCGCCGAACTGGACGGCGAGGCGGTGCGCATCGAGCTGTTCGATGGCGAGGTCGAGCAGCTGAGCATGTTCGACCCGCTCACCGGCGAGAGCCTGCGCAGGATGCAGCGCTATACCATCTACCCGAAGACCCACTACGCCACCACGCGCGAACGGGTGCTGGCGGCGATCGAGACGATCAAGGCCGAGTTGAAGGAGCGGCTGGAACTGCTGTACGCGCAGAACAAGCTGGTCGAGGCGCAGCGGCTGGCGCAGCGCACCCAGTTCGACCTGGAGATGATGGCCGAGGTCGGCTACTGCAACGGCATCGAAAACTACTCACGGCACCTGACCGGCAAGGCCGCCGGCGAACCGCCGCCGACCCTGTTCGACTACCTGCCGCCGGACGCGCTGCTGGTGATCGACGAATCGCACGTGACCATTCCGCAGATCGGCGCGATGTACAAGGGCGACCGCTCGCGCAAGGAGACGCTGGTGGAGTTCGGCTTCCGCCTGCCGTCGGCGCTGGACAACCGCCCGCTGCGCTTCGAGGAATGGGAGGCGCGCTCGCCGCGCAGCATCTATGTATCGGCCACGCCCGGTCCCTACGAACTGCGCGAATCCGGCGAGGAGATCACCGAGCTGGTGGTGCGCCCGACCGGCCTGGTCGACCCGCAGGTCGAGATCCGCCCGGTGGGCACCCAGGTCGACGACCTGATGTCCGAGTGCCACGAGCGGATCAAGATGGGCGACCGCGTGCTGGTCACCACGCTGACCAAGCGCATGGCCGAGAACCTCACCGAATACCTGGGCGAGCACGGCATCCGCGTGCGCTACCTGCATTCGGACGTGGATACGGTCGAGCGCGTGGAGATCATCCGCGACCTGCGCCTGGGCAAGTTCGACGTGCTGGTGGGCATCAACCTGCTGCGCGAGGGCCTGGACATGCCCGAGGTCTCGCTGGTGGCGATCCTCGACGCGGACAAGGAGGGCTTCCTGCGTTCGACCGGCTCGCTGATCCAGACCATCGGCCGCGCCGCCCGCAACCTGCGCGGCAAGGCGATCCTCTACGCCGACAAAATCACCCGTTCGATGCAGGCCGCCATCGACGAGACCGACCGCCGCCGCCAGAAGCAGGTCGAGTACAACGAAGCGCATGGCATCGTGCCCAAGTCGGTGGCGCGGCCGATCACCGACGTCCTCGAGGGCGCGCACGAGGAGGGAGCGGCCAAGTCCGGCGGCAAGGGCAAGGCCCGCCGCGTGGCGGAGCCCGAGGCCGATTACAAGGCGCTCGATCCGGCCCAGGCCGCCGCCCGCATCAAGGCGCTGGAGCAGCAGATGTACCAGCACGCCCGCGACCTGGAGTTCGAGGATGCGGCGCGGGTGCGCGACCAGATCCGCCGCCTGAAGGAGGCGAGCCTCGGCTGATGCGGCGGGGCTTGCCGGTACGTGTCGTCCAGGAAAAGAGGGGCGGAGGGGGCGTTGTGAAAATTTTTACAGAAACCTGTTGCTCTCCCCCTGATCGCTGGACTAAGATACGCGCCCTCGCAACGAGCAATTGATTGCGACGCGAAGGGCGGTTAGCTCAGCGGTAGAGCACTACCTTGACATGGTAGGGGTCACAGGTTCGAACCCTGTACCGCCCACCACTCCGGTGAGGAGTGGGTCAATGGCCCGGCAGATGCCGGGTTTTTTGTGGCCGCGCTCCAGGGCGGCAACCCTTCGAGCCAGTTGGCCGATGTAAAAACCGCTCCCGGCTGTTTTTGTGACCGTCATCCAGGGCGGATGGCATGCCGGCCGGCAATCGCGAAGGCCGTTCCCGATGATGCTCCGGCCGATGGCCGCGACGCTTGAGCGTTGGCGGGATATCCGCGCGGGATGGAGGCGAAACGTCCGCGATTGGTTTACCATCGTGCCCGACCTCCTTCCGGAAAAGGTGGCCCGCGGAAACGCCGGCCGAGCGTGCGACATGAGCACTACCCACTCCTGACGCCAGATCACGCCACGGCCCTGCAGCAGGCGCCTTCGTGGCGCTTTTTTATTGCCCCCGTTCCCGGCAGCGTGCCCTCGCATCGCGCGCTCCGCGGCCCGCCACGACCGGCGGGCCATGACCCAGGTGAAGCCATGATCAACATCACTCTCCCCGACGGCAGCGTCCGTCAGTTCGAAAATCCGGTCAGCGTCATGGACGTGGCCCAGTCCATCGGTGCCGGCCTGGCCAAAGCCACCATCGCCGGCGCGGTGGATGGCGTGCTGGTCGACGCCAGCGACGTCATCGGCCACGATGCCGCGCTGCGCATCATCACCGCCAAGGACGAGGAGGGCGTGGAGATCATCCGCCACTCCTGCGCGCACCTGGTCGGCCACGCGGTCAAGCAGCTGTACCCGGACGTGAAGATGGTGATCGGCCCGGTCATCGCCGAGGGCTTCTATTACGACATCTACTCCGAGCGTCCGTTCACGCCGGAGGACATGGCCGCGATCGAGAAGCGCATGGGCGAACTGATCGCGCAGGACTACGACGTCATCAAGAAGATGACGCCGCGCGCGGAAGTCGTCGAGATCTTCAAGGCGCGCGGCGAGGACTACAAGCTGCGCCTGATCGAGGACATGGCCGACGACATCCAGGCCATGGGCATGTACTACCACCAGGAATACGTGGACATGTGCCGCGGCCCGCACGTGCCGAACACGCGCTTCCTCAAGGCGTTCAAGCTGACCCGCATCTCCGGCGCCTACTGGCGCGGCGACGCCAAGAACGAACAGCTGCAGCGCATCTACGGCACCGCCTGGGCCGACAAGAAGCAGCTCGAGGCCTACATCAAGCGCATCGAGGAAGCCGAGATGCGCGACCACCGCCGCATCGGCAGGCAGCAGGAACTGTTCCACCTGCAGGAAGAGGCGCCGGGTCTGGTGTTCTGGCACCCCAAGGGCTGGGCGCTGTGGCAGGTGGTCGAGCAGTACGTGCGCCGCGTCTACCGCAGCAGCGGCTACGGCGAGGTGCGCTGCCCGCAGATCCTGGACGTGAGCCTGTGGAAGAAGTCCGGCCACTGGGACAACTACCAGGACAACATGTTCTTCACCGAGTCGGAGAAGCGCACCTACGCGGTCAAGCCGATGAACTGCCCAGGCCATATCCAGGTGTTCAACCAGGGCCTGCACAGCTACCGCGACCTGCCGATCCGCTATGGCGAATTCGGCGCGTGCCACCGCAACGAGCCGTCCGGCGCGCTGCACGGCATCCTGCGCGTGCGCGGCTTCACCCAGGACGACGGCCACGTGTTCTGCACCGAGGAGCAGGTGGAGTCCGAGGTCCGCGCCTTCCACGCGCAGGCGCTGAAGGTCTATGCCGATTTCGGCTTCGAGGACATCCAGATCAAGATCGCGCTGCGCCCGGAATCGCGCCTGGGCGACGACGCCACCTGGGACAAGGCCGAGGACGCGCTGCGTTCGGCGCTGTCCAGCTGCGGCGTGGAATGGCAGGAGCTGCCGGGCGAGGGCGCCTTCTACGGGCCGAAGATCGAGTACCACCTGAAGGACGCCATCGGCCGTACCTGGCAGCTGGGCACCATGCAGGTGGACTTCATGATGCCGGGCCGCCTCGGCGCCGAATACGTCGATGAAAACAGCCAGAAACGGCACCCGGTAATGCTGCATCGGGCCATCGTCGGCTCGATGGAGCGCTTCATCGGCATCCTGATCGAGCACCATGCCGGCGCGTTCCCGACCTGGCTGGCGCCGGTGCAGGTGGTGGTGGCCAATATTACCGATGCCCAGGCTGAATACGTTCAGCAGGTTCGCAAAACCCTTGCGGAGCAAGGCTTCCGGGTCACCGCCGATTTGCGGAACGAGAAGATCGGCTATAAGATTCGCGAGCATACGCTGCAGCGTGTGCCGTACCTGCTGGTCGTCGGCGACCGCGAGAAGGAGAACGGCGCGGTGGCGGTACGCACCCGTTCGGGCGAGGATCTGGGCAGCATGTCGCTCCAGGCCTTCATCGAACGCCTGCAGGCGGAACACAGGCAGTAAGCTTCCAGCCCCGGCCCCCGCGGACGCTCCGTCGGGGCCGGTTCGATTCCATCCGGAGATTGCAATATCAGTACCCTTGACACCAAGCAGAATCGTCGCAACCACGAAATCCGCGTGCCGCGCGTGCGCGTGATCGGCAGCGACGGTGAAATGATCGGCGTGTTGTCGCGCGATGAAGCGCTGTCGATGGCCGAGGATGAGGGCCTGGACCTGGTCGAGATCCAGCCGCAGGCCGATCCGCCGGTCTGCAAGATCATGGACTTCGGCAAGTTCAAGTTCGAACAGCAGAAGAAGGCCAACGAGGCCAAGAAGAAGAGCAAGCAGGTCGAGATCAAGGAAGTGAAGTTCCGTCCGGTCACGGACGAGGGCGACTACCAGATCAAGCTGCGCAAGATGCGCGCCTTCCTCGAGGAGGGCGACAAGGTCAAGGTCAACATCCGCTTCCGTGGCCGCGAAATGAGCCATCAGGAACTGGGGCGCGAGATGGCCGGCCGCATCGAGGCGGACCTGGGCGAAGACATCGTGATCGAATCGCGGCCGCGCCTCGAGGGCCGGCAGATGGTCATGATGATCGCGCCGAAGAAGAAGTAAGCCGTCGCGGCCCCGGGCCGCAGGCGTATAGGACGGGGAGGGGCTCCGCGCCGGTTCCCCGTTCCGCGTTCATGCGTGCCGGCGGTCGAGTGCCTGCGATTGCAAGTGCCCGGATCCACAGGCATAATGGGCGGCCCGGTTCGCCGGGTTTGCTGTTTGCATCACCTACAGGACCTGCCTGCCTCCATCGGGAGTGCGGGCTTCAAGCAGGCAAGGGCAAGGATGGAAAGCGTGCTTCACGCGCTTCGCGACGCCGTCGCAAAGCACGGAAAGCGCCGCCCCGGCCAGTAAAAAGAGACCATCAAGGACATAGCAATGCCCAAGATCAAGACCAACCGGGCGGCGGCCAAGCGTTTCCGCAAGACCGCTTCCGGCAAGTACAAGGCTGGCCACGCCAACCGTAGCCACATCCTCACCAAGAAGGCGACCAAGCGGAAGCGTAACCTGCGTCAGACGAACCACGTCCGCGCGGAAGACGCAGGCCGTCTGGACCGCATGCTGCCCTACCTCTGAGGAACTGAACCATGGCACGAGTCAAGCGTGGTGTGCAGGCGCGCCGCCGCCACAAGAAAATCATCAGCCAGGCGAAGGGCTACTACAACGCCCGCCGCAAGGTTTTCCGCGTCGCCAAGCAGGCGGTCATCAAGGCGCAGCAGTACGCCTACATCGGCCGCAAGCAGAAGAAGCGCAATTTCCGTTCGCTGTGGATCACCCGCATCAATGCGGCTGCCCGCATCAACGGCATGAGCTACAGCCGTTTCATGAACGGCCTGCTCAAGGCTGGCATCACCCTGGACCGCAAGGTGCTGGCGGACATCGCCGTGCACGACGCGGCGGGTTTTGCCGCGCTGGCCGAGAAGGCCAAGAGCGCGCTGGCGGCATAAGTCCTTCCTCCGCCGGCGCGATTCACCCGCGGCGGTGGTGAATGAGACAATGCATGGGGAAGGGCGCAAGTCCTTCCCCATTTCTTTTTCCAGCCTGGCCGTTCCCTTCTCCCTTCGGGAGAAGGTGCCCCGCAGGGGCGGATGAGGGTAGGGGCGAAGCCTCGCTTGGTTCCAGATCACGAGGCTTCGCCCGTACCCTCACCCCAATCCCTCTCCCGGCGGGAGAGGGGCTTGAGAGCGCAGGAACATTGTCCGGCGCGGAACGTGTGAGGCACCGATCCGAGGTCCGTCGATCCATGAGTGACATCCAATCCCTGACCGCACAGGCGCTGGCCGACGTGGCCGCGGCGCAGAATCCGGAAACGCTGGAAAACCTGCGCGTCGCCCTGCTGGGCAAGAACGGCAGCATCACCGCGCAGCTCAAGCAGCTGGGTGGCCTGCCGGCCGACGAGCGCAAGGCGGCGGGCGAAGCGATCAACCGCGCGCGCGACGCGGTGTCCGGTGCCCTGGGCGAGCGCAAGGCGCTGCTGGAAAATGCGGCCCTGGACGCGCGCCTGGCCTCGGAGCGCATCGATGTGACCCTGCCGGGGCGCGATGCCGGGCGCGGCGGCCTGCACCCGGTCACGCGCACGCTGGAGCGCATCACCGAGATCTTCGGCCGTCTCGGCTATGAGCTCTCCGAGGGCCCGGAGATCGAGGACGACTGGCACAACTTCGAGGCGCTGAACTTCCCGCCGCATCACCCGGCGCGCGCCATGCACGACACCTTCTACTTCGGCGACGGCCGCCTGCTGCGCACGCATACCTCCGGCGTGCAGGTGCGCTACATGGATGATCACCGCCCTCCGCTGCGCATGATCGCCGCCGGCAAGGTCTACCGCAGCGACAGCGACCAGACCCATTCGCCGATGTTCCACCAGGTCGAAGGCCTGCTGGTGGACGAGCATTCGACCTTCGCCGACCTCAAGGGCACGCTGAGCGAATTCGTGCGTGCGTTCTTCGAGCGCGATTTCGAGATGCGCTTCCGCCCCAGCTACTTCCCGTTTGTGGAACCGGGCGCGGAAGTGGACATCGCCTGGCAGCAGCCCGATGGCAGCACCCGCTGGCTGGAAGTACTGGGCTGCGGCATGGTGCACCCGAACGTGCTGCGCAACTGCGGCATCGATCCGGAGCGCTACACCGGCTTCGCCTTCGGGCTGGGCGTGGAGCGCTTCGCGATGCTGCGCTATGGCGTGAACGACCTGCGCGCGTTCTTCGACAACGACGTGCGTTTCCTGCGCCAGTTCGCGTAAGGCGCGGCAGCGGGTTCCCCACAGGCATACACGGCGGGCGGTGGCCCGCACAACGGATCGAGCAACGATGAAATTCTCCGAAAGCTGGCTGCGCAGCCATGTCCCCACCGATGCCACGCGCGATGAACTGGGCGCGGTGCTGACCGCCATCGGCCTGGAAGTCGAGGAAGTGACGGCGCTGGGCCAGGGCCTGGACAACGTGGTGGTGGCGCGCATCGTCGAGGCCGTGCGCCATCCGGAGGCCGACCGCCTGCAGGTGTGCCGGGTCGACGCGGGCAAGGGCGAGCTGCTGCAGATCGTCTGCGGTGCGCCGAACGCGCGCCCGGGCCTGGTCGCGCCGCTGGCGATGGTCGGCGCGCAGATCGGCGAGCTGAAGATCAAGCCGGCCAAGCTGCGCGGCGTGGAATCCAACGGCATGCTGTGCTCGGCCAAGGAGCTGGGCCTGGACAACGACGCTTCCGGCCTGCTGGAACTGCCGGACGACGCACCGGTGGGTACGCCGCTGGTCGACTACCTGGGCCTGCCCGACGCCAGCATCGAGATCAAGCTCACCCCCAACCGCGCCGACTGCTTCAGCGTGCGCGGCATCGCCTTCGATGTCGCCGCCGCCACCCGCAGCGAGGTGAAGCCGTTCGCCGCCGATGCGGTGCCGGCGCAGGGCGCGCGTGAACTGGCCATCGCGCTGGAGGCCGGCGCCGAAGCGCCGCGTTACCTCGGTCGGGTGATCGAAGGCGTCGACGCGCGTGCGGCCACGCCGCTGTGGATGGCCGAGCGCCTGCGCCGCAGCGGCGTGCGCCCGGTGTCGCTGCTGGTGGACATCACCCAGTACGTGATGCTGGAGCTGGGCCAGCCGATGCATGCCTACGACCTGGATACGCTCAAGGGCGGCATCGGCGTGCGCCGCTCGCGCGCCGGCGAGACCCTGAAGCTGCTCGATGGCCGCGACGCCGCGCTGGACGACAGCTTCCTGGTGATCACCGACGCCGACCGCCCGGTCGGGCTGGCCGGCATGATGGGCGGCTTCGATACGCGCGTCACCGACACCACCACCAACGTGTTCCTCGAGGCCGCGCACTTCGCTCCGGCTGCGATCATGGGACGCGGCCGCAAGCTGGGCCTGCACACCGACGCCGGCCACCGCTTCGAGCGCGGCGTCGATCCGCAGCTGCCGCGCACGGCGATCGAGTACGCCACCCGCCTGGTGCTGGATCTGGCCGGCGGCGTGCCGGCGCCGGTCACCGAGGCGGTGCGCGAGGGCGACCTGCCGGTGGCGGCGACGATCGCGCTGCGCCGCGCGCGCATCGCACGCGTGCTGGGCATCCAGATCGACGATGCCGAGGTCGAACGCATCCTGCGCGCGCTGGGCATGGCGGTCGCGCCGGCGGCAGACGGCTGGAGCGTGACCGCGCCGAGCCGCCGCTTCGACATCGCCATCGAAGAGGACCTGATCGAGGAACTGGCGCGCATCCACGGCTACGAGAAGATCCCGACCACGCTGCCGGGCGGCGCCGCGCGCATTGCCATGCCCAGCGAAACCCGTCTGGATGATCTGAGCGTGCGCCGCCAGCTGGTGGCGCGCGACATGCTGGAAACCATCAACTACGCCTTCGTCGATGCGCAGCTGCTCGACCACTGGGCGCTGACGGACGCGCGCGTGGCGCTGGCCAATCCGCTGTCGGCGGAGCTGGCGGTGATGCGGCCGATGCTGCTGCCGGGCCTGGTGGCGACGCTGGGCCGCAATGTCGCGCGCCAGGCGGGCCGCGTGCGCCTGTTCGAGCTGGGCCGCGTTTTCGCGCAGCAGGCCGGCGGAGCCGGGCAGGCGCCGCAGGAAACCGTGCGCGTGGCCGCGGCCGTCTGCGGCGATGCGGCGGCACTGCAATGGGGCGAGAAGGCGCGCAAGGTCGATTTCCACGACCTGAAGGGCGACCTGCAGTCGCTGGCTGCCGCTTCCGGCGCGCAGCTGGAGTTCCGCGTCGCGCAGCACCCGTTCGCGCATCCGGCGCGTTCGGCCGACGTCTGGCGCGACGGCCAGCGCATCGGCTGGATCGGCCAGCTGCATCCGCGCCTGGCGGCGGCGATGGAGATCGACGTCGAAGTGCTGGCGTTCGAGCTGGACCTGGAGCCGCTGGCCGCGCGTGCGCTGCCCCGTGCCGGCGAGCTGTCGCGGTTCCCGGCGGTACGCCGCGACCTGGCCGTGGTGGCCGCTGAACAGGTCGAATGGGAGGCCTTGTCGGCGACGATCCGCCAGGCGGCGGGCAGCCTGCTGCGCGAGGTCGTGCTGTTCGACCGCTATGTCGGGCAGGGGGTCGAACCCGGATTCAAGAGTCTGGCTATGGGCTTGATTTTGCAGGACACCTCGCGCACTCTGACGGACCGCGACGTGGACGCCGTGGTCGCCTCCGTGGTGGCCGCCGTCGAGCATGAACACGGCGCCAGGATCCGGGGTTGAAGCGGAAGTAACAGGGAACAGGCATGGCATTGACCAAGGCGGAGATGGCCGACCGGTTGTTCGACGAGGTCGGCTTGAACAAGCGCGAGGCCAAGGAGTTCGTCGACGCGTTCTTCGACGTGCTGCGTGATGCCTTGGAACAGGGACGCCAGGTGAAGCTGTCCGGTTTCGGCAATTTCGACCTGCGGCGCAAGAACCAGCGCCCGGGCCGCAATCCCAAGACCGGGGAGGAGATTCCGATTTCCGCCCGCACGGTGGTCACCTTCCGTCCGGGCCAGAAGCTCAAGGAGCGGGTGGAGGCATATGCTGGATCCGGGCAGTAACCGCGAGCTTCCGCCGATTCCGGCCAAGCGCTACTTCACCATCGGTGAGGTCAGCGAGCTGTGCGACGTCAAGCCGCACGTGCTGCGCTACTGGGAGACCGAGTTCCCGAGCCTGGAGCCGGCCAAGCGCCGCGGCAACCGTCGCTACTACCAGCGCCACGACGTGCTGATGGTGCGGCAGATCCGCGGCCTGCTGTACGAACAGGGCTATACCATCGGCGGCGCCCGCCTGCGCCTGGAAGGCGAGGGCGCGCGGCAGGAGTCGGCGCTGAGCAACCAGATCATCAAGCAGGTCCGCATGGAGCTCGAGGAAGTGCTGCAGCTGCTGCGGCGTTGACCGCTTCCACGGCAATACGCGTATAATCGCCGGCTCGCCACCGCGGTGGCGGAACGCAGTAACGATCGGGGCGTAGCGCAGCCTGGTAGCGCATCTGCCTGGGGGGCAGAGGGTCGTCGGTTCGAATCCGGCCGTCCCGACCAATTACTGCAGATGAAAAAAACGGCTTGCACCTTGTAGTGCAGGCCGTTTTTCTTTGTGCACGGTCATCGTGTGGCGCCTTGTCCCACAGGCTGGATGTGCTTGTTCGACCAACTCCCTTCAGGAGCGCGTGTGCTTCAGATTCCCAAGGGCAACGGCGTATTTCGGGCCCGCTATGAGGCCGCCGCTTCTGAAGCTGTCATGGGGCGGCGGTGCTTGTCGTCGGGGGCAGAAAGCCCCGCACGGGGCGGGGCTCTCGTACTGGGCCGTTGGTTCAGGGTTCAAGCGGTGGTAATGAGGTGGTCCACGGTATGCAATTTCCACCAGGCCCACAGATCACCAAGTTCCCGTTCGCGTCTGTCCCGATGCAAATCGGCTCACCCGTGCAGGCCGGTGGCGGCGGCGGGGGCGGAGGGGGCGGCGGATCTCCGTCGGCTGCCAATACAGGCACTGCGAGGCTCATGCTTACGACAAGCAGCCCAACGGCCGCTCCTTTCACCATGCTCTTCATTCAGTAGCTCCGTGATCGTCACTCCATGTGACTAAGTGCTTCTAACATGCTGTCCACCGGGCGGCAATATGTCCTGTTGCTGCCCTGCCGGCCCTTGCCAACATGCCCGACGGAGCGGGGCATGAAAGATCTGACGCCGCGCCAACGGATGCGGCCCGGCCCGGGACGAACGATCCGCTAACGCGAGCGCGTGCGGAACCGGCTAAGGTCGCGCCTTTCCCACGCGGCAGGAAGGTCATGCGGGTTGCGAAATGGAGTTTGCTGGCGGGTCTTTGGCTATTGCCGCTGTCGCCCTTGTACGCCGACCCGCCCGCCGAAGCGGATGCGGCAGGCGCAGCGCCGATCCGCGATCTGGAAACCCTGGTGGTGCACGGCGTGCAGCCCGGGCCGGGACTGTGGAGGGTCAGCAAGGGCGAGCACGTGCTGTGGATCCTGGGGACGGCGTCGCCGCTGCCCGGCCGGATCCAGTGGCAGTCGGGTGAGGTGGAAGCGATCGTCGCGCGCTCGCAGCAGGTGCTGCTGCCTCCTGCGTTGTCCTTCAACGCCGACGTGGGCTTCTTCGGCATGCTGGCGCTGGCACCGGCCGCGTGGAAGGCGATGCGCAACGAGAATGGTGCGAAGCTGGAGGATGTGCTGCCGCCGGCGCTGTATGCTCGCTGGCAGGTGCAGAAGCGCCGGTATCTGGGCCGCGACGGCGGCGTCGAGCGCAAGCGCCCGATGATCGCCGCGAACGAGCTGTATGCGGCGGCGCTCAAGTCGACCGGGCTGGGGCAGAAACCGGTGGTCTGGCCGGTCGTGCAGAAAGCGGCCAAGGCGGCAGGCATCAAGCCGACCTCGACGACGCTGAAGTTCGAGATCGACGACCCGAAGGCGGCGATCCGAGAGTTCCGCGCCGGCGGTTTCGATGACGCGGCGTGCTTCGAGCACAAACTCGCGGCGGTGGAACACGATCTGCCGCGGCTGGTGGAGCGGGCCAACGCCTGGGCGCTCGGCGACATCGAAGCATTGCGCGGCCTGCCGCTGGAAGACGCCGATGGCGCCTGCCTGCGCGCGCTGGCCGACTCCGGCTTCGCCCGCAACCGGGGTTATGGCGATCTCCGCGAGCGGGGGCACCAGCACTGGATGAGCATCGCGGAGGAGGCGCTGCTCCGGAACCGCGAGACGTTCGCGATGCTGCCGGTCGACAGCCTGCTGGCCGCCGACGGCTACCTCGCCCGGCTGCAGGCGCGCGGCTACGAGGTGGAAGCGCCCTGAGCCGGCGCTGCGTCAGTTCGCGGCGAGCAGGCCGGCGATGGCCAAGGCGAGGAACAGTAGCGTCAACGCGCCGAACAGCAGGGGCCGCACGCGCAAAGGCACCGGTGGGCGCTGTTCGATGCGGGCGCTGCTGGCGCGCAGGATGAGTCCGGCGGGGAAGCCGCTGCGGGCCATGGCGTCGTCGCAGGCGTCCACGCAGGCGCTGCATTCGATGCAGGCATCGGTGCGGCCGTTGCGGATGTCCAGGCCAATGGGACAGGCGCGGACGCAGGCATCGCAATCGGTGCAGTCGCCCAAGTGGGCGTCGCCGAAGGTCGGACGCGGGCCGGCGCTGGCCGGATGCGCGGCGCGGAATACGTAGTCGCGGGCGGTCACCGGGTCCAGCAGGCCGCGCGCGCGCTGCATCACGCTGCCGCCACCGGCCGGGCGGGCGCCACGTGGCTCGCCGCGCCGCGCGTCGTAGTGGATCGACGGCGTGCAGGCATCGGTGAGCCAGGGTTGTACGCGGCTGTACGGGCACAGGTAGGTGCATACCTGTTCGTGCAGGAACAGCACGTTGGCCCAGGTGGCCAGGGCATAGAAGGCGATCCAGAACACTTCCCAGCCGTTCAGCGCGAACGCGGGCAGCGCGGCGACGAGCCCGCCGATCGGCGAGAAATAGCCGACGAAGGTGATGCCGGTCCACAGCGCGATCGCCGCCCACAACGCATGCCGCAGCACCGGCTCGATGCGGTCGCCGACCAGGCCGTCGAGCGTGGTGACGCGTCGCAGGGCACGGTGCAGCCGCGTCAGCACGGTCTGCGGACACGCATAGGCGCACCACAGCCGGCCGCACAGGCTGGTGACCAGGCAAAGCGCGGCCAGCGCGGCCAGCGCCAGCCACAGCAGCGGCAGGATCGCGTCGGTACGCAGGTCCAGGCCGAAGAAGTGGATGTGCCGTGCCTCGATGTCGAACAGGAGCACTGCCGTGTCGTGCCAGCGCAGCCACGGCAGGCCGTAGAACAGCCCCAGCATCACGGCCAGCGCCAGCCACTGCACGGCATGGCGCCGGTTCATGGATGCCCGCCGCATGGGTGTGGTGGGGCAGGCGGAGCGGCCGACGCTCATTCCAGCGGTTCTTCGTCGCGGCCGGGCGCGCGCAGCAGCAGGGCGGTCACGCTGCAGGCGGAGAACGTGCCCAGCCACGCCAGGAAGAAGCCGGCGGTATAGCCGAGATGGCGGCTGATGGCGTGGCGCGGGAAACCGATGCGCTGCAGGTCCAGCGGGTCGAAGAAGGCGAAGAACAGCGCCGATGCGACCACCGCGACGAAGAAGCTCGGCCACAGCACCGCGCCCAGCTGCTGTACCGGGGAACGTCGCGGAAGGGACGAAGTGTCGGGGTCGATCATGGTGGCATCGGACGCGGAGCCTGGCAGGCGTACAATCAGTGCTTGCCGCTTCGCCGAAAGCGGCGGTGAAGGCAAGGGTGGACTTGCCGTCAGCCTAGGCAGCCCGGAGGCGGGCAGCCTTGATCTGGATCAAGCCGTGCCCGGAAGCCGTTCAGCACAATGGCGGGCAGGCGAGGAGCTTTGCAGCGATGAACGACGAGCGCCTGCCGCAACCGGCGGCGGACCTGTGCAGCGAGGAGGAGATCGACCGCCTGGTGCGGCGTTTCTACGGGCGCGTGCGCGAGGACGAGCTGCTCGGGCCGGTGTTCGAGGCCCATGTGCACGACTGGGAGGCGCACATGCGCCATCTGGTTGATTTCTGGTCGGCGCTGCTGCGCGGCACGCGCCGTTTCCAGGGCGCGCCGATGCAGAAGCACATGGTGATCGACGAGCTGCGCGAGGAGCTGTTCGAGCGCTGGCTGCTGCTGTTCCGGCAGACCACGGCCGAACTGGGCAACGTGCCGATGCAGCGGCTGGCCGACGATGCCGCCGAGCGCATCGCGGGCAATTTCTGGCGGCGTTTCCAGATGTCGCGCTGGCCCACGCTGCCGGTGCTGGGGCAGTAGCGGGGGAGTAAGTGAAGTGAAGCGTGAGAAGGATCAAGAGCGATCTCCGCCTGCGCGGAGATGATGGCTCTGCCTTCTCTCACTTCTCACTTCTCTTCACTCACTCCTGCTTCATTGATCTGGCTCAAGGCGTCAGCCGGTGACACGGTGCATGCTGCGCCGCATGGACACGACCACCGCATTTCCCGATCCGCTGGGCTGGACCTTCGATCCGGACATCCTGCGCCGCCACGACCGGCCGGGGCCGCGCTACACCTCCTATCCCACCGCGCCGCATTTCCACGACGGCTATGGCGCCGGGCAGTTCCGCACCGCCATCGCGCGCAGCAATGCGTCGGCGCGGCCGCTGTCGCTGTACGTGCACGTGCCGTACTGCACCAGCCCCTGCTTCTACTGCGGCTGCAACCGCGTCATCAGCCGCGACCGCGACAAGGGCGCGCCGTACGTGGACCGGGTGCTGGCCGAAGCGGACCGCGTGGCGCCGCTGTTCGACCCGGCGCGGGAGGTGACCCAGCTGCATTTCGGTGGCGGCACGCCGAACTTCCTCGAACCGGAGCAGCTGTCGCGCCTGGTCGAAGGGTTGCGCCGGCGTTTCCGTTTCAGCGGCGAGGCCGGCCGCGATTTCTCCATCGAGCTGGATCCGCGCTCGGTGTCGCCCGCCGACATCGCCCTGCTGGCGCAAATGGGGTTCAACCGCGCCAGCCTCGGCGTGCAGGATTTCGACCCCGCGGTGCAGCGGGCGATCAACCGCGTGCAGGGCGTGGAGGAAACGCTGGCGATCATCGACGCCTGCCGCCGCCATGGGCTGCGCTCGGTCAACGTCGATCTGATCTACGGTCTGCCCAGGCAGACGCCGGAAGGCTTCGCGCGCACGCTGGAAACCGTCCTGGCAGTGCGCCCGGACCGGCTGGCGATCTATGGCTACGCGCACATGCCGCACCTGTTCAAGGCGCAGCGGCAGATCGTCGATGCCGAGCTGCCCGACGCGGAACGCAAGCTCGCGCTGCTCGGGCTGGCGGTGGAGCGCCTGTCGGCGGCCGGCTACCAGTACATCGGCATGGATCACTTCGCGCTGCCGGAAGAGGACCTGTCGCGCGCGCAGCGCGCCGGCAGCCTGCACCGCAACTTCATGGGCTACACCACCCATGCCGATACCGACCTGGTGGGGCTGGGCGTGAGCGCGATCAGCCGGATCGACGACAGCTACAGCCAGAACCCGCGCGACCTGAAGGACTGGGAAGCGCGCATCGACGCCGGCGACCTGCCGGTATGGCGCGGGCTGGAACTGGATGCCGACGACCTGCTGCGCGCCGAGCTGATCCAGCAGCTGATGTGCCACGGCCGGGTGGACGGTTACGCCCTGGCCGCGCGCCATGGCATCGATTTCGAGCACTACTTCGCCGCCGAACTGGCCGCGCTGCAGCACCTGGCCGCCGACGGCCTGGCCCTCTACCGCGACGGCGTCGTCGCCGCAACCCGGCAGGGGCGGCCGCTGCTGCGGCTGATCGCCATGTGCTTCGACCGTTACCTGCAGGCGCCGCAGCAGCCGGCGCGCTACTCGCGGGCGATCTGAGCGTCAGTCACCCCATGGCAGAACCGTAGGAGCGACTTCAGTCGCGAAGGGGCTTTCGCGCGCGATGCTGCCCGCCCAAGCCCCGAGTCCCAGCAGGATTTGCCGGGTAAGCCCCCTTCGCGACTGAAGTCGCTCCTACGGGCGAGGCGGCTGGCTTGGATTCACAAGCGCGCGCCGATCAGGCACGCTATCGCGATGCCCGGATGGCGAAACTGGTAGACGCATCGGACTTAAAATCCGCCGGGGGCAACCCCATGCCGGTTCGATTCCGGCTCCGGGCACCAGCATGCAACCTCGAGGGATGGGATGAGCGCCGATATTTCCGCAGCCAGCGCGCCGCGCATCGCCATCGTCGGCCTGGGCTATGTCGGCCTGCCGCTGGCGGTCGAATTCGGCCGGACGCTGGACACGCTGGGCTATGACATCGACGCCGCGCGCGTGGCCGAGCTGCGCGAGGGCCATGACCGTACGCTCGAGCTTTCCGCGGACGAGCTGTCGGCGGCCGCGTGCCTGCGCTACTGCGCCGATGCGGCGGAGCTGGCGCAGTGCAACGTGTTCATCGTCACCGTGCCGACGCCCATCGACGCCTGGGAGCAGCCGGACCTGCAGCCGCTGCGCGGCGCCAGCCAGCTGATCGCCGGCGTGCTCAAGCGCGGCGACCTGGTGATCTACGAATCCACCGTCTATCCCGGCACCACCGAGGAAGTCTGCGTGCCGCTGCTGGAACAGGGCTCGGGCCTGCGCTTCAACCAGGATTTCTGGTGCGGCTACAGCCCGGAGCGGATCAATCCCGGTGACCGCCAGCGGCGCCTGCCGGACATCCGCAAGATCACCTCCGGCTCCACGCCGGAAGCGGCCGAGGTGGTGGACGCGCTGTACCGGCGCATCATCGCCGCCGGCACCTGGCGCGCGCCGTCGCTGCGTGTGGCCGAGGCGGCCAAGGTGGTGGAGAACATCCAGCGCGACGTGAACATCGCCCTGGTCAACGAGTTGGCGCTGATCTTCGACCGGCTCGGCATCGACACGCTGGACGTGCTCGAAGCGGCCGGTACCAAGTGGAATTTCCTGCCGTTCCGGCCGGGCATGGTCGGCGGCCACTGCATCGGCGTGGACCCGTATTACCTGCTGCACAAGTCCGAGAGCGTGGGCTACCACCCGGACCTGATCCACACCGCGCGCCAGGTCAACAACCGCGTGGTCGCGCACGTGGTCGCGCGCGTCGGCGCGCTGCTGGCAGGCAAGGGCAAGCCGCTGCGCGGCGCGCGGGTGCTGGTGCTGGGCGTGACCTTCAAGGAGGACTGCCCGGACCTGCGCAACAGCCGCGCGCTGGACCTGGCGCGGCTGCTGGCCGGGCAGGGCGCGGCGGTCGATGCGTTCGACCCGTGGGCCGATCCGGCGGAAGCCGAGCGCGAGGCCGGCGTGGCGCTGGTGGATGCGCCGGCGCAGGCGCACTACGACGCGGTGGTGCTGGCCGTGGCGCACCGCCAGTTCCGCGAACTCGACGCCGCGCGCATACGCGCGCTGGGCGTGGCGGACATGGTGGTCTACGACGTCAAGTCGGTGTGGCCGCGGCACGTGGTGGACGACCGGTTGTAGAATCCGGCATCACCGGTCGCGAGGACGGCAATGCATCGTTATCTGGTCTACGTGCTGGCACTGGTCCTGTTGCCCGTGTCGCTGGCCCTGGCCGACCGCTGGCCTGCCTGGTACTGGGGCGTGGGGCTGTTCGGCGCGATGGCGCTGCTCGGCACCTGGGACGTGCTGCAGCGGCGCAGCGTACTGCGGCGCAACTACCCCGTGCTGGCGCACTTCCGCTACGGCTTCGAGTCCATCGGCCCGGAAATCCGCCAGTACTTCGTGCAGAGCGACCTGGAGGACGTGCCGTTCTCGCGCCAGCAGCGGCAGCTGGTCTACCAGCGCGCGCGCAACGTTATGGACGTGGTGCCGTTCGGCACGCTGCGCAGCACCTACGCGGTGGACTACGAGTGGATCAACCACTCGATGGCGCCGACCAGCATCCCGCACCACGATTTCCGGGTGGTGATCGGCGCCGGCTGCGCGCGGCCGTACTCGGCCAGCGTGTTCAACATCTCGGCGATGAGCTTCGGCTCGCTGTCGGCCAACGCCATCCGCGCGCTCAACAAGGGCGCGAAGCTGGGCGGCTTCTACCACGACACCGGCGAAGGCTCGATTTCGCCCTACCACCGCGAGAACGGCGGCGACCTGGTGTGGGAGATCGGCTCGGGCTATTTCGGCTGCCGCGACGAGCATGGCCGTTTCAGCGAGGAGCGCTTCGTCGCCAATGCCAACCACGACCAGGTCAAGATGATCGAGATCAAGCTGTCGCAGGGCGCCAAGCCCGGCCATGGCGGCGTGCTGCCCGCGGCCAAGGTCAGCGCGGAAATCTCCGTCACCCGCGGCGTGCCGATGGGCGTGGACTGCGTGTCACCGTCGCGGCACTCGGCGTTCTCCACGCCGGTGGAACTGCTGCAGTTCGTCGCGCGCCTGCGCGAGTTGTCCGGCGGCAAGCCGACCGGCTTCAAGCTGGCCATCGGCCACCCGTGGGAATGGTTCGGCATCGCCAAGGCCATGCACGAGACCGGGCTGCTGCCGGACTTCATCGTGGTCGATGGCGCCGAGGGCGGCACCGGCGCATCGCCGGCCGAGTTCATCGACCACGTCGGCGTGCCGATGAACGAGGCGCTGATCCTGGTGCACAACACGCTGGTCGGCCTCAACCTGCGCGAGCGCATCCGCATCGGCGCGGCCGGCAAGGTGACCAGCGCGTTCGACATCGCGCGCACCATCGCGCTGGGCGCGGACTGGTGCAACGCCGGGCGCGGTTTCATGTTCGCGCTGGGCTGCATCCAGTCGCTGAGCTGCCACAACGACAAGTGCCCGACCGGCATCGCCACCCAGGACCCGGGCCGCTGGCGCCACCTCGATCCGACCGACAAGGCCGAGCGCGTGCGCAACTTCCACGAGAACACCCTGCGCGCGCTGCGCGACCTGCTGGGCGCGGCCGGGCTGAACGATCCATCCGAGCTGGGGCCGGAACACATCCTGCGCCGGGTATCGCCGATCGAGATCCGGTCGATGGCGCGGTTGTACCGCTACCTCGTGCCGGGCGAACTGCTCGACAAGGTGCCGGGCCATGCGGTGTTCCGCGCGTACTGGGCCGACGCGCGCAGCGATTCGTTCGAGCCGCCGCCGCGCGTGGCGACGCTGCGCGGCACCAAGCTGCACTGAGCTTGAAGCCCCTCTCCCGTCGGGAGAGGGGTTGGGTTGAGGGAATGCACCATGCGCGGGGGCAAGCACGCACCCACCGCCGCCGCGAAGGCTATGCGTGTTTCGAGCCGGACCCGTTTTACCCGTACATTCCGTTGACCCCACGCCGGGCGAACGCCGCAGCTGCGGACGGGTTTCACCCGAGCCAGCATCCTGAAGCCCCTCTCCCGTCGGGAGAGGGGTTGGGGTGAGGGAACGCACCATGCGCAGTGCAAACACGCATCCACCGCCAAGGCCACACGCGTTTCGAGCCTGATCCGCTTTGCCCGTACATTCCATCGAACCCCGCGCCGGGCGCACGCCGCAGCTGCGGGCCGGGGATCACCCGAGCCAGTCGATCACGCCCTCGGCGGCGCGCAGCGCGCTGGCGTAACAGGCGGTGAGCAGGTAGCCGCCGGTCGGCGCTTCCCAGTCCAGCATTTCGCCGGCGCAGAACACGCCGGGCAGGGCCGGCAGCATCAGTCCCGCGTCGAGCGCCTCAAGGCGCACGCCGCCGGCGGTGCTGATGGTCTCGGCCATCGGCCGCGGCCGCGGCAGGCGCAGCGGCAGGCGCTTGAGCGTGCGCGCCACCGCGTCGAGGTCGCTGCCGGCGTCCTTGCCGAGCACCTCGAACACCAGCGCGGCCTTGGCCGCGTCGATGCCGCTGGCGCGACGCAGGTGCTCGCCGAAGCTGCGCCCCTTGCGCGGGCGCCCCAGGTCGGCGCGCAGGCGCGTTTCATCGCGGCCGGGCACCAGGTCCAGCTCCAGCAGCGCATGGCCGTCGCGGTTGATCGTTTCGCGCAGGTCGGCGGCGATGGCGTAGACCAGGCTGCCTTCGATGCCGTACTCGCTGGCGACGCACTCGCCCTGCAGTTCCCGCGGGGCGCCGTGCAGGTCCCGCCAGTGCGCGACGACCGGCTTGAGCGGGCTGCCGGCATGGCGCTGGCGGAAATGCCCGCTCCAGGCGATGTCGAAGCCGCAGTTGGCCGGCTGCAGCGACGCCACGTCCACGTCCCGCGCGCGCAGCGTGTCCACCCATGCGCCATCGGAACCGAGCTCGGGCCAGCTGCCGCCGCCCAGCGCCAGTACGGTGGCGTCGGCGCTCACCGCGATCTCGCCATCGCTGGTCTGCATGCGCAGCGCGCCGTCGTCGGTCCAGCCCAGCCAGCGATGCTGCACGTGGAAGCGCACGCCCTGTTCCTTCAGCCGTCGCACCCAGCCGCGCAGCAGCGGCGCGGCCTTGCGGTCCAGCGGGAACACGCGCCCGGAACTGCCGACATAGGTGTCCACGCCCAGCCCCTGCGCCCAACGGCGCAGGGCCTCGGCATCGAAGCCGTCCAGCCAGCCGGCGACCTCCGCCGTGCGTTCGCGGTAGCGGCTGTCGAACAGCGGGCGCGGTTCGGAATGGGTGAGGTTCAGGCCGCCCTTGCCGGCGATCAGGAACTTGCGTCCCGGCGAGCCCTTGGCCTCGTACAGGTCGACCGCCAGGCCGGCCGCGCGCAGGCGTTCGGCGGCGAACAGCCCGGCCGGGCCGCCGCCGATCACCGCGACGCGTTTCGCCGCCGGGCCGGGTTCAGCGTGGCTGGACATCGAGCAGTTCGACGTCGAACACCAGCGAGGAGCCGGGCGGGATGGGGCCGGTGCGGCGATTGCCGTAGCCGTAGTCGGCCGGGATCATCAACGTGCGCTTGCCGCCGACCTTCATGCCGGCCACGCCCTCGTCCCAGCCGCGGATGACCTGCTTCTCGCCGAGGTCGAAGGTGAACGGCTCGCCGCGGTCGAGCGAACTGTCGAACTTCTCGCCGTGTTTGTCGGCGGTGCGCTCGTCGTAGATCCAGCCGGTGTAGTGCACCGTGACCTTGGTGCCCGCGACCGCCTCGGCGCCGGTGCCCGGCACGCTGTCGATGCGTTCGAAGGCGGCGATGCTGCCCCCGGGCGGCGGGCCGGGCGGGGTACAGCCGGCGGCGAGCAGGGACAGCAGCAGCGGGGCGAGCAGGCGAGGCATGGGGGACTCCAGGTTGGGGACGGCCGGCGGGTGCGCGGGATCCATGAGAGGGTTGAAGAAGGCGGAGGAAGTGGAGTTCCGCGCGGCGCTCTGCGGGAACTCATGGAAGTGGAATCCCCGCACAGGGATGTGCGGTGCTCTTGTGAGGGACTCACACGGATGCGCAAGGGTAGCGCATCGCCAGCGGGTATCATGGCGCGATGGCGAAACTGCTGCTCAATCTGCGCAATGTCGACGAGGACGAAAGCCGCGAGGTCGGCGAACTGCTCGACCGCCACGGCATCGCCTGGTACCGCACCGAACCCAGCCCCTGGGGCATTTCCTTCGGCGGCATCTGGTTGCGCGACCGCGAGGACCATGCGCGCGCGAAGGAACTGATGGCGGACTACCAGGCCGGGCGCGCGCAGCGCGTGCGCGCCGAGCGCGAGGCGGCGCTGCGCGACGGCACCGCCGAGACGTTCGGCTCGCTGTTCCGGCGGCGGCCGCTGTATGTGACCGCCGTGCTGCTGGGCATGCTGGCCGCGGCGGCGCTGGTGCTGCTGCCGTTCATGCTGCTGCGCGGCTGACGCCCGGCCACGCCGTAAAATACGCCGATGATCGCCAATACCGCCGCCTACCACTTCGTTCCCGTCGCCGATGCCGGTGCCCTGGCCGCCACCCTTCTGGAGCGGGCGCAGGCGCACGAACTGCGCGGCACCATCCTGGTGGCGGAGGAGGGCATCAACCTGTTCCTGGCCGGCGACCGCGGCGGCATCGACGCGTTCTATGCCGCGCTGAAGGCCGATGCGCGCTTCGCCGCCATGCGGGTGAAATACAGCTACAGCCACATGCAGCCGTTCGCGCGGCTCAAGGCCAAGGTCAAGGCGGAGATCATCAGCTTCCGCCGCGACGACGGGCAGCCGCTGGACTACCCGCGCGCGCCGTCCGTGGCCCCGGCCACGCTGCAGCGCTGGCTGCGGCAGGGGCACGACGACGACGGCAGGCGCGTGGTGATGCTGGATACGCGCAACGCGCAGGAGTTCGAGCACGGCACCTTCGCCGGCGCGCTGACCCTGCCGATCGCCCGCTTCACCGACCTGCCGGCGGCGCTGGAGCCGCACCGCGCGGACCTGGCCGACGCCACCGTGGTCAGCTTCTGCACCGGCGGCATCCGCTGCGAAAAGGCCGCGCTGTGGATGCGCAACGACGGCATGGACAACGTGCTGCAGCTGGAGGGCGGCATCCTCGGCTATTTCGAGGAAGTCGGTGGCGACGGCTACGACGGGCGCTGCTTCGTGTTCGACGAGCGCGTGGCGCTGGACCCGCAGCTGCGGCCGCTGGTGGACGACGCAGCGGCCTGACTGCACTCCCCCCGGCAGGAGCGGCTTCAGCCGCGAAGGGGCCTTCGCCCCGCTCCTGCCGCAGCAGTCCGGATAGGCACGTTCGGTGGGTTCAACGGCAAGGCCCTTTCACGGCTGAAGCCGCTCCTGCGGGAATCGGCCGGAAAACAGTGTTCGGCAGGCAGGCGCGGCGCAGGCATGGGAAAACGCGTCCCGCCCCCCATGTCCTGGGGATCTCCTGCCGGAAGCCGCCGCATGATTCCCCTTTCCGTTCTCGATCTGGCCCCCGTCTGCGAAGGCGCCACGCCGGGCCAGGCCTTCGCCAACATGCTCGATCTCGCACGGCATGCCGAGCGCTGGGGCTACCGCCGCTACTGGCTGGCCGAACACCACAACATGCCGGGCATCGCCAGCGCGGCGACCTCGGTGCTGATCGGCCATGTCGCCGGCGGCACCTCGACCATCCGCGTCGGCGCCGGCGGCATCATGCTGCCCAACCACTCGCCGCTGCAGGTGGCCGAGCAGTTCGGCACGCTGGCCTCGCTGTATCCGGGGCGCATCGACCTGGGACTGGGCCGCGCGCCGGGCACCGACCACGCCACCGCCCGCGCGCTGCGCCGCTATTTCGACAGCGCCGACCAGTTCCCGCAGGACGTGAACGAACTGCTGCATTACTTCGAGCCGGCGCAACCGGGGCAGGCCGTGCAGGCGGTGCCGGGCGCGGGCATCGACGTGCCGGTGTGGCTGCTGGGCTCGAGCCTGTTCAGCGCGCGGTTGTCGGCGGCGATGGGGCTGCCGTTCGCCTTCGCCTCGCATTTCGCCCCGGACGCGATGGACGAGGCGGTGGCGCTGTACCGCCGCGATTTCCGTCCCTCCGCGCACCTGCGCGAACCGTGGGTGATCCTGGCGCTGAACGTCGTGGCCAGCGAGTCGGAGGCCCGGTCGCGGCGGCTGTTCACCACCCAGCAGCAGAGCTTCGTCAACCTGCGGCGCGGCCGCCCGGGGCGGATTCCGCCGCCGGTCGACGACATCGAGGCGTTCTGGGAGCCGCACGAGAAGGCGGGCGTGGAGCGGGCGCTGGCCTGCACGGTGCTGGGCGATCCGGCGCAGGTCGGCGAAGGGCTGGCGGCTTTCGCCGCGCGCCATCGCCCCGACGAGATGATGCTCACCGCCAACATCTTCGACCATGCCGCGCGGCTGCGTTCGTTCGAACTGGCGATGCAGGCCTGGCAGGCGCGCCACTGAACTCCGCAAATACCCAGGAGCGGCTTCAGCCGCGAAGAGACTTTGGCGGGGTGTTGAAAGATCCCAGCGAAAGCTCCATCGCGCACTGAAGTGCGCTCCTGCGGGTCAGCTGGTCCAGCGCTGGAACAGCTCGACGGTGTGGCCGACCAGCTGCCCCGAGCCGAGCCCGAAGAACAGGCCGGCGACGACGGCGGCGACCCAGTTGAACAGCATCAGCGCGCCGTCGCGTTCGATCAGCGCCAGCGCGAACAGCAGCAGCTGGAAGCCGAACAGGTAGTTGGTGAAGGGAATCGGCAGCGACAGCAGGAGCCCGACCAGGACCAGCAGCAGGCCAGTGAACACCCGCGCCGGCAGCGGCCCCACCAGCGCCGGCAGGCGCGGCTTGAGCATGCGGTCCAGGCGCCGCAGCGGCCGCTCGATGCGGCCGAGGAAACGGTGCATGGTGCCGCGCTTCGGCCCGCGTCGGGCGATGAAGCCCGGCACCCAAGGCCGCGACAGCCCGCCCATCATCTGCAGGCCGATCAGCAGCACCAGCGGCCCGCTGACCGCGCCGCCGATGCCGGGGATGGGAATGAAGGAGGGCAGGATGGCGATGAACAGGAACACGCCGAACGCGCTTTCCTGCAGGCCCTGCAGCACCTTGCCCAGCGGCTGGTGCTCGTCGGGGTCGCCATGCTCGAACATCGACAGCAGGCTGCGGATGCCCTCGTTGCGGTAACTGCCGCCCTGGGCGTCGTTGTCCCGCTCAGCCGGTGGTGTCATCTGCGTCTTCTTCCGGCAGCCGGCGCAGCAGCAGCTTGTCGATGCGCGCGCCGTCCAGGTCGACGATCTCGATGCGCCAGCCGGCCCAGTCGAAATACTCGCCGGCGTGCGGGATGCGGCCGAAGAAGTGCATGCACATGCCGGCCAGCGTGTAGTAGTCGCCTTCCTCGGCGTCGGGCAGCTCGACCCCGCCCATCAGCTCGCGCAGGTCGTCCACCGGCAGCGAGCCGTCCACCAGCAGCGAGCCGTCCTCGCGGGTGACCACCAGCGCGTCCTCGTCGGTGTTCTCCGGCGCCTGCAGGCGGCCGACCACCGCGCCCATCAGGTCGCTGATCGTCACCAGGCCCTGGATCTCGCCGTACTCGTCCACCACCAGCGCCATCGACTGGTGCTCCTCGCGGAAGATTTCCAGCAGCTTCATCGCGTGGGTGGACTCGGAGACATAGAGCGTCTCGCGCAGGTTCTCGAACAGTGCGTGCCCGTCGCCCTGCAGGCGCCGGGTGACCAGCGACTTGACCTCGAGGATGCCGGCGATGTCCTGGTCGTTGCCGCGGTACACCGGGTAACGCGAGAACGCATGCTCGTGCATGGTCTCCAGGTTCTTCTCCGCCTCGGCGGTGGTGTCCAGCCAGGCGATGCGGTTGCGCGGCGTCATCAGGCTGTCGGCGGTGCGGTCGCCCAGGCGCATGACGCGGTTCATCATGTCGCGCTCGTGCACGTCGATCACGCCCGCCTCGTGGCTCTCGGCCACCAGCATGCGGATCTCTTCTTCGGTCACCGACGCCGAGTCGGTATTGCCCAGCCCCAGCAGGCGCAGCACCAGCCGCGTGGTCCGCGACAGCAGCCACACGAACGGGAAGGCGAGGCTGGCCAGCCAGCCCATCGGCATCGCCACCAAGCCGGCGATGTCTTCCGAACGGGTCAGCGCCAGCCGCTTGGGCACCAGTTCGCCGAAGATCAGCGTGACGAAGGTGATCAGGGTGACCGCCAGCGCCTTGCCCACCGCGCCGGCATAGGCGAAGCCGGGCATCAGGCCCTGGATCCACGCGGCGATGGCCTCGCCCAGCGCTTCGCCGCCGAGGAAACCGGTCAGCACGCCGATCACCGTGATGCCGATCTGCACGGTGGACAGGAAGTTCTCGGGCTTCTCGGCCAGCGCCAGGGCGCGCTCGGCGCGCTTGCTGGTGGCCGACATCTGCTTGAGCCGGCTCTTGCGCGAGGTCATGACCGACATCTCGGACATGGCGAAGAAGCCGTTGAGCAGGATCAGGGCGAAAACGATGAGGATCAGTTCAAACACGGGTCGCTCCCCGGGTCGATGGCAGGGAGGGCGGGATGCTTGCGGTGGCGGCAGGAGCCCTGGAGCGTGTCCGGGCGCCGCGGCGGGGGATAGGGGTCGTCGTCCATAAGGTGCGCCCGAGGGGCGCCGGCGCATCTTAGCAAACCGGCGTGCCGGGCCTGCAACCGCCCATTCATTTTTACCGCCGATGGGGCGGCGGGAATACCCGAGAGGTCATCCAGCCGTCATAATCCGCCCCGGTGCCGTCCCTTCCGCGACGGCGGACAGGCATTCCCAATGTTTTCATTGCAGACCATTTTCGGCTCCGGCAAGCAGTTCTACACCTACCTCGACGAGGCCGCCCAGGCCGCCGCGGACAGCGCCAAGGCGCTGCACGCGATGATGCGCGAGGCCGACCGGCAGCCGGCTCTGGATGCGTTCAAGCTGGCGCGCCTGCGCGAGCGCGCCGCCTCGGACAAGATCAGCCAGGCGCTGGTGGACAGCTTCATGACGCCGATCGAGCGCGAGGACATCGAGGCGCTGGGCTCGGCGCTGTACAAGATTCCCAAGCAGATCGAGAAGTTCGCCGACCGCTACTCGCTGGCCACCCAGCACCTGGCGCAGATCGACTTCGCCCCGCGCGCGGCGATGCTGGAGCAGGCCGCCGACGTGGTGGTGGACATGGTCAAGGACCTGCGCCACATGAACATCGACCGCATGACGGCGATGAACGAGAAGCTGCGCGCGCTGGAGAACGAGGCCGACCGGCTGATGCTGGAGCTGTACCGGGAAATCTACTCCGGGCGCCTGGACAACCTGCAGATGTTCCTGCTCAAGGAGTTCTTCGAGATCCTGGAAAAGGCCATCGACCGCTGCCGCGAGGCCGGCGTGGTGGTCTACCAGATCGTGTTGAAGAACAGCTGACGGGGACGGTCGATGCTCACCCTCGTACTGGTGGTGATCCTGGCAGCCCTCGTCTTCGAGTTCATCAACGGCTTCCACGACACCGCCAACTCCATCGCCACCGTGGTGGCGACCAAGGTGCTCTCGCCCGGCTGGGCGGTGATGCTGGCCGCGGGCATGAACCTGATCGGCGCGTTGACCGGCACCGCGGTGGCGCTGACCATCGCCAACGGCCTGCTCAACACCGACGTGGTCGAGGTCACCCCGCAGGTGATCCTGTGCGCGCTGCTCGGCGGCATCGTCTGGAACCTGATCACGTGGTGGAAGGGGCTGCCGTCCTCGTCCTCGCACGCGCTGATCGGCGGCCTGTGCGGCGCCGGCCTGGCGGCCGCGCACAACAACTGGGACGCGCTGATCTGGTCGCAGAGCGTGGGCAACTGGGCGCAGAACAAGGGCCTGCTGTGGAAGGTGTTCGTGCCGATGATCACCTCGCCGATCGCCGGCTTCCTGCTCGGCATCGTGGTGATGTGCCTGCTGTGGGCGATCATCGCCGGCATGGCGCGCATGGGCGGGCTGCTGCGGCGGCTGGCGCGCCCGCGCTGGGTCAACGCCTTCTTCGGCAAGGCGCAGATCGTCTCGGCCGCCTACATGGGCTTCGCCCACGGCCACAACGACGCGCAGAAGACCATGGGCATCATCGCCATGACCCTGATCGGCGCCGAGGCCACCGGCGCGCTGGACGACCTGCCGTCGTGGCTGGCCTTCATGCACCCGGATGCGCATGCCGGCGACGGCATCGCCATGTGGATCGTGCTGACCTGCGCGGTGGTCATGGCCGCCGGTACCGCCTCCGGTGGCTGGAAGATCATCAAGACCCTGGGCCACAAGATGGTCAAGCTGCACCCGATCCACGGCTTCGCCGCGGAGACCAGCTCGGCCACCATCCTGACCCTGGCCGCGCACTTCGGCATGCCGGTGTCGACCACGCACAGCATCTCCACCGCGATCATGGGCGTGGGTTTCGCCAAGAACCCCAAGTCGCTGCGCATCGGCGTGATCGAACGCATCGTCTGGGCGTGGATCCTTACCATCCCGGCGGCCGGCGGCTGCGCCTACCTGATCCTGAAGCTGCTGGCGCTGTTCGGCTGGAACTGACCGCAACCTTCCGTCGAACGGATGAAGAAAGGCCCGCCGTTCCCGGCGGGCCTTTCGTTTGCGCGCGCGGCGGCGATGTCAGTTGCGCTGGTACATGGCGCGCACGTCGCGGCGGAACGCGGCCTGGCTGTCGGCGCGGCTGTAGAACATGTGCCCGCCCGGGTAGCTGCGCACCTGCACGCGCTGCGGGTCGCTGCCCATGGCCGGCATCTGGTCCACGGTCAGGATCGAGCCCATGAACGGGCACGACAGGTCGTTCCAGCCGTGCGCGATCAGCACCTGCAGGCGCGGGTCGATGGCCACGGCCTGGCGCAGCTGGGTGACCGCGCCGGCGCGCAGGTCGCCGTTGCGGTCCCACTGGCGGTTCACCTCGTAGCTCAGCGCGTTGTAGCGGGCGTCGACCTTCCAGCCGACCACGCGGGTGACGAAGTCCACCATCGCGGTGGTGGTCGGGGCGATGATGCTGTCCAGCAGCGGGTCGTTGGCGCGCTGCTCCGGATCGGTCGGGAACGGGTCGAAGGCGGTCACGTTGGAGTCGTAGCGGCTGCCCAGCGTGCCCTTGTCGCGGAACACCTCGCGCAGGTAGGCCTGGGTTTCCAGGCGGCCGCCGGCGCGGCGCACGAACACCGGGTCCAGGCCGGTCAGCTCGGCGACCCGGCGCAGCATCGCCTCGGTCGCCTGCGGGTCGGAGCGGCCCTTCATCAGCGCGGTGGCGTAGTCGCCGCGGGTGTACTCGACCACCTCGCGCATGGCCGCGTCGGTGAGCCGGCCCTGGCGTTCCAGGTGCGCGGCGGCGATCGAGGGCAGGGTCTGGATCCACGCCATCGGCGAGACATCGCTGTTGTCCTCCAGCGTCGGGCTCAGGTAGGGCGAGACCAGCACCAGCCCGTTCATCGCCACGCCCAGGCGGGTCTGCAGGTAGTGGGTGATGCGCGGACCGCGGTAGCCGCCGTAGCTCTCGCCGGCCAGGTACTTGCGCGAGGTCATGCGCTGGTTCTTCAGCAGCCAGTCGTAGATCGTGCGCGACAGGTATTCGACGTCGGCGGTGGGGGTGAAGAACTGCTTCTTCGCCTCGTCGTCGGCGATGCGCGAGCGGCTGAAGCCGGTGCCGATGGGGTCGATGAACACCAGGTCGGTGAAGTCCAGCCAGGTGCCGGGGTTGTCGCGCAGCGTGGCCGGGGCCGAGGCGCTGTCGCCTTCGCTGCCGAAGGCCACCACCTTCGGGCCGACCGCGCCGAGGTTCAGGTAGACCGACGAGGCGCCGGGGCCGCCGTTGAGGGCGAAGGTGACCGGGCGGTCCTTGCCGGGCACGGTGTAGGCGGTGAACACCACGTCGCCGATGGCTTTGCCCTGCGCATCGCGCACCGGCAGCGAGCCGACCGTGGCGGTGTAGTCGAGCGTGCGGCCTTCCAGGCGCATGCTCTGGCGGACCGAGGCATCGGCCGGCAGCGGTGCGGGCGTGGCCGTGGCGGCCTTGTCTTCGGCGGCGGCATCCGCCTTGGCCGGTATGGGTGCAGCGAGCAGCAGGCCGGCGCCAAGCGCGGCCACGTACAGCAGGTGTTTCATGCGGACGACCACAGGATCAGGGAGCGCTCGATCCTATGCCCGTGCAGGAAGGCGCAAATGTGCCCAAAGCCATGTAGGGCATGACCGCAGGAGCGCACTTCCGTGCGCGATGGGACTCTATCGAAGTCTCGCCGTCTCAAAGCCCCTCTCCCGACGGGAGAGGGATTGGGGAGAGGGAAGGAAGTCTCGTGCAGCCCGGATTTGCAAGGCTTCGCACGTACCCTCATCCGCCCCTGCGGGGCTCCTGCATTCGACACATCCTTGTACCTCACCCTTCGGGCGGCTTCGCCGTGCGCATCGACAATCCTGTCGATGCGTCCCGCAGGGAGAAGGGAGATGCCGTCCGTCGGCAGGACGAGCGATGACGCGGGCCGTCATGCCTCCAGCGACGCCAGATCGCCCTCGCTTTCCCGCCGCGTCTGGCAGGCATGACCGTCGTCGGCATGCCCGCGCCGTCGCCACGACGGGAAGCAGTGAACAGCCGGGATCAGACTTCCAGCGACGCCAGGTCGCCCTTGCTTTCCAACCAGCCCTTGCGGTCGCCGGCCCGCTTCTTCGCCAGCAGCATGTCCATCAGCGAGCGGGTCTGTTCGTCGTCGTCCACGGTCAGCTGCACCAGGCGGCGGGTGTCGGGGTGGATGGTGGATTCGCGCAGCTGCGCCGGGTTCATTTCGCCCAGTCCCTTGAAGCGGGTGACGCTGAGCTGGCCGCGGATCTTCTCGCGCTCGATCTTCTCCAGCAGCGAGCGCTTCTCCTCCTCGTCCAGCGCGTAGAACACCTGCTTGCCCACGTCCACGCGGAACAGCGGCGGCATCGCCACGAACACGTGGCCGGCGGCGACCAGCGCGGGGAAGTGCTTGAGGAACAGCGCGGCGAGCAGGGTGGCGATGTGCAGGCCGTCGGAGTCGGCATCGGCCAGGATCACAACCTTGCCGTAGCGCAGGCCGGACAGGTCGTCCTTGCCCGGATCGCAGCCGATGGCGATGGCCAGGTTGTGCACTTCCTCCGAGGCCAGCACGCTGCCCGAGGCCACTTCCCAGGTGTTTAGGATCTTGCCGCGCAGCGGCAGGATCGCCTGGAAATCCTTGTCGCGGGCCTGCTTGGCGCTGCCGCCGGCCGAATCGCCTTCCACCAGGAACAGCTCGGTGCGCGACAGGTCCTGGCTGATGCAGTCGGCCAGCTTGCCGGGCAGGGCCGGGCCCTGGGTGACCTTCTTGCGGACCACCAGCTTCTCGGTCTTCAGGCGCGCGCTGGCGCGCTCGATGGCGATCTGCGCGATCTTCTCGCCCAGCTCCACGTTCTGGTTCAGCAGCAGGCTGAACGCATCGTGGGCGGCGCCCTCGACGAAGCCGGCGGCCTGGCGCGAGGACAGGCGTTCCTTGGTCTGGCCGCTGAACTGCGGATCGGTCATCTTCAGCGACAGCACGAACGACACCCGGTCCCACACGTCTTCCGGGGCCAGCTTGACGCCGCGCGGCAGCAGGTTGCGGAAGTCGCAGAACTCGCGCAGCGCCTCGGTCAGGCCGGTGCGCAGGCCGTTGACGTGGGTGCCGTGCTGGGCGGTGGGAATCAGGTTGACGTAGCTCTCCTGCACCAGCTCGCCTTCCGGCAGCCAGGCCACGGCCCAGTCCACCGTCTCGGTTTCCTTCTTCAGCACGCCGACGAACAGGTCGGCCGGCAGCATTTCGCGTTCGCCCAGCTCGGCCTTGAGGTAGTCGCGCAGGCCGTCCTCGTAATGCCAGGTCTCGGTCTCGCCGGTGGCCTCGTCGGTCAGCCGTACGGTCAGGCCCGGGCACAGCACGGCCTTGGCGCGCAGCAGGTGGCGCAGCGCGCGCACGTTGAACTTCGGCGTGTCGAAATACTTCGGGTCCGGCCAGAAACGCAGGCGGGTGCCGGTGTTCTTCCGGCCGACCGTGCCGACCACTTCCAGCGGGCTGGCGCGGTCGCCGTCGCGGAAGCTGATGCGGTGTTCGCTGCCCTCGCGCTTGATGTGGATCTCCACCAGCGTGGACAGCGCGTTGACCACCGACACGCCCACGCCGTGCAGGCCGCCGGAGAAGGTGTAGTTGCGGTTGCTGAACTTGCCGCCGGCGTGCAGCCGGGTGAGGATCAGCTCGACGCCGGGGATCTTCTCCTCCGGGTGGATGTCCACCGGCATGCCGCGGCCGTCGTCGCTGACCTCGCAGCTGCCGTCCTTGAACAGCACGACTTCGACGGTTCTGGCGTGCCCGGCCAGCGCCTCGTCCACCGAGTTGTCGATGACTTCCTGCGCCAGGTGGTTCGGGCGCGCGGTGTCGGTGTACATGCCGGGGCGGCGTTTGACCGGGTCCAGGCCGGAGAGGACTTCGATGTCGGCGGCGTTGTAGCGGGCGTTCATGTATCTCGATAAGGCGCTGATGCGACGGGCAAGTTTGCGGTCTGCCGGCGGAATTTGCACGCCGGTGTTCAGTGCGGGGAGAGGCGGGCGGGGGTATCCTGTACCGGCTGGACAAGTACGCAACCGGCCCCTGTGCGTCGGTGGAAACTCCGGAGGATGAAGATGAAATCGTCGAAATTGCTGGTTCTGGCCGTTGCGGTCGCCGCGGCGCTGGCGGTCCCGTTGGTGATGGCGCAGAGCGCCGCCGACAAGGGCAAGGCGGGCGAAGCCGCGCAGAACGCGGCCGTGGACAAGGCGCAGAACGAGGCCGAGCAGAAGGCCAGGCGCCGCGCCGCGGCCGCCGCCCAGGAAAAAGCCAAGGGCGAGCAGTCCGCCCCGCGCGAAGAGGAAGAAGAGGAAGCCCGCAAGCGTCGCTGACGCGGGTCTTCCGGTGTCGATGGACGCCCCGGCGCAGGCCGGGGCGTCTTTTTTGTTAAGCCCCCGCGGCGCCACGGCTCCTGGCCGGGGTCGCCGTGACGCCGGGCCGGATTTTTCGATGTCGCCGCATGCCGCGCTTGGGTGTTCGCGCGACAACCTTTAAACTAGGGCTTTCCGGGAGGCAAGTGAGCCATGACCCCCCTTATTTTCGTTACCGGCGGTGTGGTGTCCTCGCTTGGCAAGGGCATTGCCGCCGCGTCGCTGGCCTCCATCCTCGAGGCGCGTGGCCTGAAGGTCACGATGATGAAGCTGGATCCGTACATCAACGTCGATCCGGGCACCATGAGTCCCTTCCAGCACGGCGAGGTCTACGTCACCGATGACGGCGCCGAGACCGACCTGGACCTGGGCCATTACGAGCGCTTCGTCCATACCCGCCTGAGCCGCAAAAACTCGGTCACCACCGGGCGCATCTACGAGAACGTGATCCGCAAGGAGCGCCGCGGCGACTACCTCGGCGCGACCGTGCAGGTGATCCCGCACATCACCGACGAGATCCGCCGCTGCATCGACGAGGCCACCGAGGGCTACGACGTGGCGCTGGTGGAGATCGGCGGCACCGTCGGCGACATCGAGTCGCTGCCGTTCCTTGAGGCCATCCGCCAGGTGCGCACCGAACGCGGCCCGGAGAAGGCGCTGTTCATGCACCTGACGCTGGTGCCGTACATCGGCGCCGCCGGCGAGCTGAAGACCAAGCCGACCCAGCATTCGGTCAAGGAGCTGCGCTCGATCGGCATCCAGCCGGACGTGCTGCTGTGCCGCTCCGAGCAGGCCATCCCCGATTCGGAACGGCGCAAGATCTCGCTGTTCACCAACGTCTCCGAGCGCGCGGTGATCAGCGTGCCGGACGTGGACGTGCTGTACCGCGTGCCGATGGGCCTGCATGCGCAGGGCCTGGACGAGATCGTGGTCAACCAGCTCAAGCTCGCCGACAAGGCCGGCCCGGCCGACCTTTCCGAGTGGGAGGCGGTGCTGGATGCGGCGCTGCACCCGCTGGACGAGGTGACCATCGCCGTGGTCGGCAAGTACGTGGACCACCAGGATGCCTACAAGTCGGTCGGCGAGGCGCTCAAGCATGGTGGCCTGCGCCAGCGCACCCGCGTCAACCTCAAGTGGCTGGAAGCGCAGGACCTGGAAGAATCCGGCATGTCGGCGCTGGAAGGCGTGGACGGCATCCTGGTGCCGGGCGGCTTCGGCGACCGCGGTTTCGAGGGCAAGGTGCTGACCTCGCAGTACGCCCGCGAACACCGGCTGCCGTACTTCGGCATCTGCTACGGCATGCAGGCGGCGGTGGTGGACTACGCCCGCCACGTGGCCGGGCTGGAAGGCGCCAACAGCACCGAGAATGACCGCCAGTCGCCGAACCCGGTGATCGGCCTGATCACCGAGTGGCGCACCGCCAGCGGCGAGGTCGAGAAGCGCGACGAGAAGTCCGACCTGGGCGGCACCATGCGCCTGGGCCTGCAGGAGCAGCGCCTGAAGCCGGGCACGCTGGCGCGCGAGCTGTACGGCAAGGACGTGGTGGCCGAGCGCCACCGCCACCGCTACGAGTTCAACAACCGCTACCGCACCCAGCTGGAGGACGCCGGCCTGGTGATCTCCGGCAAGTCGATGGACGACACGCTGGTGGAAGTGGTGGAACTGCCGCGCGACGTGCACCCGTGGTTCCTGGCCTGCCAGGCGCACCCGGAGTTCCTGTCCACACCGCGCGGCGGGCACCCGCTGTTCATCGGCTTCATCCGCGCCGCGCGCGAGAAGAAGGCCGGCGGCAAGCTGCTGAAGGAAGCGCGGGCCTGATGCGGCCCGCCTGACGCCTCAATCAACCGGGAAACCGCATGAAACTCTGTGGATTTGAAGTAGGCCTGGACCAGCCGCTGTTCCTGATCGCCGGCCCCTGCGTGATCGAGTCGATGCAGCTGCAGCTCGACACCGCCGGCAGGCTCAAGGAAATCACCGACAGGCTGGGGATGAATTTCATCTTCAAGTCCAGCTTCGACAAGGCCAACCGCACCTCCGGCACCAGCTTCCGCGGCCCGGGCCTGGAAGAGGGCCTGAAGGTGCTGGCCGAGGTGAAGAAGCAGATCGGCGTGCCGGTGCTGACCGACGTGCACGAGTACACGCCGATGGACGAAGTGGCCTCGGTCGTCGACGTGCTGCAGACCCCGGCCTTCCTGGTGCGCCAGACCGACTTCATCAGGAAGGTGTGCAGCGCCGGCCGCCCGGTGAACATCAAGAAGGGCCAGTTCCTGTCGCCGTGGGACATGAAGCCGGTGGTGGAGAAGGCCAAGTCCACCGGCAACAACGACATCATGGTCTGCGAGCGCGGCGCCAGCTTCGGCTACAACAACCTGGTCAGCGACATGCGCTCGCTGAGCGTGATGCGCGATACCGGCTGCCCGGTGGTGTTCGACGCGACCCATTCGGTGCAGCTGCCGGGCGGGCAGGGCAGCAGTTCCGGCGGCCAGCGCGAGTTCGTGCCGGTGCTGGCGCGCGCGGCGGTGGCGGTCGGCGTGGCCGGCCTGTTCGCCGAAACCCATCCCGATCCATCCAAGGCGCTGTCCGATGGTCCCAATGCGTGGCCGCTGGACAAGATGGAGGCGCTGCTGGAAACCCTGCTGGCGCTGGATTCGATCACCAAGAAGAACGGGTTCCTCGAATCCACGATCTGATGACCGGCGGCGAGCCAATGCGGGAGGTGGGTGCATGAAGCGGATTGCGCTGACCGTGGCCTGTGCGTTGGCTGCCGGTCATGCAGCGGCCTGCTCCACGTTTCCGCGGCTTGTCACTCCGGAACCTCGCGAAGCCGCGCAAGCCGCCGATATCGTGGCCGTCATCCATGTCGATCATGTCGCACGCTTGACCGCGGAGGAACTGGCTGAGACACATCGCCTTTTCACGACAGTATCCGGCGGGCCCGTTGTGCCGCCCGCCCCCTCGGTGCGCTTCACCGTGCGCCGTCTGCTCAAGGGCACGATTCCGGACGATGCGCTGATCCGCAATGGTCCCACCAGTTGCGAGGTCACTCTGGCGGAAGGCCGGGATTACGTATTGTTCGCAATGAAACCAGCTGCGCCGGGCGACCGCATCGTGCCGATGGATGGTACCTTTCTGCTGGAAAACACCTCTGGCTACGCCGCCAAACTGGCCGCCGTGGAATCCTCCCTCTCCCACCCCGACCCGACCCGACCCAACCATGACCAACATCGCAAAGATCCACGCACGTGAAATCCTCGACAGCCGTGGCAACCCCACGCTGGAAGCCGAAGTCACCCTGGCCGACGGCGCGTTCGGTCGTGCCGCGGTGCCCTCGGGTGCCTCCACCGGCACCAAGGAAGCGGTGGAGCTGCGCGATGGCGACAAGACCCGTTACCTGGGCAAGGGCGTGCGCGATGCGGTGGCCAACATCAATGGCCCGATCGCCGCGGCGCTGAAGGATTTCGATGCCGGGGACCAGGCCGGCCTGGACCGCCGCCTGATCGACCTGGACGGCACCGAGAACAAGGGCCGCCTGGGCGCCAACGCGCTGCTGGGCGTTTCGATGGCCGCCGCGCACGCCGCCGCCGCCTCGAAGAAGCAGGCGCTGTGGCAGTACCTGGCCGGCAGGACCGGCGCCACGCCGTCGCTGCCGGTGCCGATGATGAACATCATCAACGGCGGTGCGCACGCCGACAACAACGTGGACTTCCAGGAGTTCATGGTGCTGCCGGTCGGCTTCGGTTCGTTCAGCGAATCGCTGCGCGCCGGCACCGAAATCTTCCACGCGCTCAAGTCGGTGCTCAAGGGCCATGGCCTGAGCACGGCGGTCGGCGACGAAGGCGGCTTCGCCCCGGACTTCCGTAGCAACGTCGAGGCGCTGGACACCATCCTGGAAGCCATCGGCAAGGCCGGCTACACCGCTGGCGAGGACATCCTGCTGGGCCTGGACGTGGCGTCCAGCGAGTTCTACGAGAACGGCAAATACAACCTGGTCGGCGAGAACAAGCGCCTGACCTCCGAGCAGTTCGTCGATTTCCTGGCCGACTGGACCGCGCAGTACCCGATCATCACCATCGAGGACGGCCTGGCCGAGAACGACTGGGCCGGCTGGAAGCTGCTGACCCAGCGCATCGGCGGCAAGGTGCAGCTGGTCGGCGACGACCTGTTCGTCACCAACCCGAAGATCTTCGCTGAAGGCATCGAGTCGGGCACCGCCAACGCGATCCTGATCAAGGTCAACCAGATCGGCACCCTGACCGAGACGCTGGAAGCGATCGCCATGGCCGACAAGGCGCACTACGCGGCGATCGTCTCGCACCGCTCGGGCGAGACCGAGGACACCACCATCGCCGACATCGCCGTGGCCACCACCGCCACCCAGATCAAGACCGGCTCGCTGTGCCGCAGCGACCGCGTGGCGAAGTACAACCAGCTGCTGCGCATCGAGGAAGCGCTCGGCGGCAACGCGCGCTACGCTGGGCGTGACGCGTTCGTCTCGCTCAAGCGCTGACGCCGATGCGTGACTGGCGCTGGCTGCTGCTGGTGCTCGCGGTACTGCTGGCGCTGCTGCAGTACCGCTTCTGGTTCGGTCCGGGCAATTCGGGCGAGGTGATGATGCTCGAGGCCCAGGTCGCCAACCAGAAGCGCGACAACGAAGGCCTGCAGCAGCGCAACGACGCGCTCGCCGCCGAGGTCAAGGACCTCAAGGAAGGCGAGGCCGCCATCGAGGAGCGCGCGCGCAGCGAACTGGGCATGATCAAGCCCGGCGAGAAGTTCTACCGCGTGGTCGAGAACGCGCCGGCTGCCCGGCCGGCCGCGGCCGCCGCGCAGGCGGGCGCGCATGACGCGGCGCAGGAGGTCGTGCCATGACCACCCAGGTCTGGGCCGTGGTGCCCGCCGCCGGCCGCGGTACCCGCTTCGGCGGGCCGGTGCCCAAGCAGTACCTGATGGCCGCTGGCGAGCCGCTGCTGGCGCATGCGCTGGCGGCGCTGCTGTCGCATCCGGGCGTTGCCGGGGTGATGGTGGCCATCGCCGAGAACGATGCCGACTGGCCCGGCTGGAGCGATTTCGCCGGCAAGCCGGTGCTGACCTGCACCGGCGGCGATACCCGCGCCGCCTCGGTGCTGGCCGGGTTGCAGGCGCTGCCGGAGAGTGTGCGCGCCGACGATTTCGTGCTGGTGCACGACGCGGCGCGGCCGAACCTGCCGGCGGTCGACCTGGGCCGCCTGCTGGAAGTGGGGCGCGCCGACCCGGTCGGCGCGATCCTCGCCGCACCGGTGCGCGACACGCTCAAACGCGCCGGCGACGATGGCGGCATCGACCGCACCGAACCGCGCGAGCGGCTGTGGCGCGCGCTGACGCCGCAGCTGTTCCGCCGCCACCAGCTGACGCGCGCCCTGGCCGAAGCCACCGGCGCCGGCATCGAAGTGACCGACGAGGCCATGGCCATGGAGCGCCAGGGCGCGCGTCCGCTGCTGGTCGAAGGCGACGAGTGCAACTTCAAGGTCACCACGCCGGCCGACCTGGCCCGCTTCGAGTTCGAGCTGTCGCGGCGCGGCTGAATCCCTGTCCGGCGACGCGACGCCGGGCCTGACACGACAATCCGGTCCGAAGCCATGAATCCTCCTTCCTTTCCTCCCATCCGCATCGGCCAGGGCTACGACGTGCACGCCTTCGGCGAAGGCGACCACATCATGCTCGGCGGTGTGCGCGTGCCGCACCGCTGCGGCGTGCTCGCCCACAGCGACGGCGACGTGATCCTGCATGCGCTGTGCGACGCCATGCTGGGCGCGCTGGCGCTGGGCGACATCGGCCAGCATTTCCCGCCCAGCGATGAGCGCTGGAAGGGTGCGGACAGCAGCGAGTTCGTGCGCCACTGCGACGGCCTGCTGCGCGCGCGCGGCTGGCAGGTGGGCAATGCCGACATCACTGTGATCTGCGAGCGGCCCAAGGTCGGCCCGCACGCGCTGGCGATGCGCGAAACGGTGGCGGGGCTGCTGGGCATCGGCCTGGACCGGGTCAGCATCAAGGCCACCACCAGCGAGAAACTGGGCTTCACCGGCCGCGAGGAAGGCATCGCCGCTCAGGCGGCGGTGCTGCTCGTAGCCGCGTAACCGCCGTCACCCATCGCCCGCATCTTCGTAGGAGCGGCTTCAGCCGCGAAGGGCTTTCGCGCAGCCTTGCCTTTCCGCGGCCGGCAGGGAGGTTGTTCGGGACAGCCCCTTCGCGGCTGAAGCCGCTCCCACGAAGATGCGGGCCCGACATCGTTCCACAGGACTGACATGACCGATATTCCCGCGCTTCCCCTTGCCTATGGCGCACCGGTGCTGAACGCGTTGATGCGCAGCGTGCCGGAGGATTTCCAGGTCGACGAACTGCCTGCCTTCGAGGCGAGCGGCGAGGGCGAGCACCTGCTGCTGGACATCCGCAAGCGCGGCGCCAACACCGTGGCCGTGGCCAGGCAACTGGCGCAGTGGGCCGGGGTGCCGGAGATGGGCGTCAGCTATGCAGGGCAGAAGGACCGGCACGCGGTGACCACGCAGCGTTTCAGCGTGCACCTGCCACGGCGCGTGGCCCCCGACCTGGCGCTGCTGGAATCGGACGAGGTCCATGTGCTGGCATCGACCTGGCACAACCGCAAGCTGCAGCGCGGCGCGCTGGCCGGCAACCGCTTCACGCTGGTGCTGCGCGAGGTGCGGGGCGAGCGCACCGCCATCGGCGAGCGCCTGCAGGCCATCGCCTCGCGCGGCCTGCCCAACTGGTTCGGTGAGCAGCGGTTCGGCCGCGACGGCGGCAACGTGCCGGCCGCGCTGGCGATGTTCGCCGGCCGCCGGGTGCGCAAGGACCAGCGCTCCATGTTCCTCTCGGCGGCGCGCTCGGCGCTGTTCAACCGCGTGCTCGCCGCGCGCGTGGAGCAGGGCAGCTGGGACGGCGCGCTGGACGGCGAGGTGTGGATGCTCGACGGCAGCCGCTCGGTGTTCGGCCCCGAACCGATGAGCGAGGCGCTGGCCGAACGGCTGGCGCGTTTCGACATCCATCCCAGCGGGCCGTTGTGGGGAGCGGGCGAACTGCGCGCCACCGGCGCGGCGCTGGAACTGGAGCAGGCCGCGCTGGCCGACGAACAGGCGCTGGCGCTGCGCGCCGGCCTGGAACAGGCCGCCCTGAAGCAGGAGCGGCGCGCGCTGCGGCTGCGGCCGGCGCTGATGCGGCACGCTTGGCTGCAGGACGACGTGCTGGAGCTTTCCTTCGCGTTGCCGCCGGGCTGCTATGCCACCGCGGTGCTGCACGAGCTGGGCGAGGTGCAGGACGCTTCGCAGGCCTGAGCCTGCAGGAGCGCACCGCCTCCATAGGATCGGCGCGGTTTCCCGCGTAGGTGCCGGGCTTGCCCGGCACGAGGCTTCACCGGGAAAGCTCATGCGGGGCAAGCGCCGCCTCTACGGAAGCGACATGCCGCCATTGCAGGAGCGAGGTAAGCGGCCGGGGTTCTGCCGGCAGAGTCCCGCTCGTGACCTGCGTCGCTCCTGCAGAATCAGGGCAGTCGCAGGCCGCTCAGCGCCGCGCCAGCAGCACCAGCACCGCGCCGGTGCCGCCCTGGGCCGGCGGCGCCGAATGGAAGGCCAGCACGTCGTTGCGCTGGCGCAGCAGGCGGTCCACCAGATTCTTCAGCACCGGCGCGCCGCCATCGGACTGCAGGCCCTTGCCGTGGATGATGCGCACGCAGCCATGGTCGTGCGCATGCGCTTCGAGCAGGAACTTGCGCAGCAGGTGCTCGGCCTGGGCCGCGTTGGCGCCATGCAGGTCCAGTTCGTCCTGCACCGAATACTGGCCGCGCCGGAGCCGCTGGAACATGCGCGCGGGCAGCGTGTCGCGGCGGTAGCTGGCCACGTCGCCGGCTTCCAGCGGCGCACCCGACTGCAGTAGCCGGGCGAATTCGCCCAGCGCCTGCGCCTCGTCCTGTTCGGCCATGCGCGCGCGCGGCTTCGGGCGCGGGCGGGTGATGGCCGGCGTTTCCACCTTGCGCAGCGGCTTTACTTCGCCGATGGCCGAGCGGAACAGGGCGCCGTCGTCTTCGTCTTCTGGGTGCGACATGCGCATAGCGTAACGGCTGCGGCGATGGGGAGGGCGTCACGGGAAGGCGACGGACGCATTCCGGTATCATGCCGGATCGGGCCATGCCGGCCGGTGTGCAGCACACCGGCGGGATGGCGGTGGACGGCGAGGCAGCGGGAGCGCCGTCATGGATTCAGCGATTCAGGTCTTCAATGCGCGTACTTGTAAGCAACGACGACGGCGTGGACGCCCCCGGCATCAGGATGCTCGCCGAGGAACTGCGCAATGCCGGGCATGAGGTCACCGTGGTGGCGCCGGACCGCGACCGTTCCGGCGCCAGCAACTCCCTTACCCTGGACCAGCCGGTGCGGCTGCGCCGGATCGACCACTACACCTGCGCGGTGAGCGGCACGCCCACCGACTGCGTGCACCTGGCGCTGACCGGCATGCTCGAGCACGAGCCGGACATCGTGGTCTCGGGCATCAACAACGCCGCCAACCTCGGCGACGACGTGATCTATTCCGGCACGGTGTCGGCGGCGATGGAAGGGCGTTTCCTCGGCCTGCCGTCGGTGGCGGTGTCGCTGGTGACCCAGCGCCACGAGGCCAGGAACTTCCTCAGCGCCGCGCGCGCGGCCATCGAGATCGTGGCGCGGCTGAAGGCCGATCCGCTGCCGGCCGACACCATCCTCAACGTCAACGTGCCGGACCTGCCGTGGGAGGAGATCCGCGGTTTCGAGGTGACGCGGCTGGGCAACCGCCACCGCGCCGAGGCCTGCATCCCGGCCACCGACCCGCGCGGCAACACCGTGTACTGGATCGGCCCGGCCGGCTCCGAGCAGGACGCCGGACCTGGCACCGATTTCCACGCGGTGCGCACCGGCCATATCTCGATCACCCCGATCCAGGTGGACCTGACCCGCTATGAGGCGCTGGAGAAGGTCGCCAGCTGGGTCGGCGGGCTGTCGGCGACGCTGGAGCGCCCGGCATGACGCCACGCCTGCGTCTTTCCCCCGAAGCGGTCGGCAGCGGCATGACCTCGCAGCGCGTGCGCGACCGGCTGGTCGACCGCCTGCGCGAGGCGGGCATCGGCGACGAGCGCGTGCTCAACGCGGTGCGCGTGGTGCCGCGGCACCTGTTCATCGACGAGGCGCTGGCCTCGCGCGCCTACGAGGACACCGCGCTGCCGATCGGCCATGGGCAGACCATCTCCCAGCCGTGGGTGGTGGCGCGCATGACCGAAGCGGTGCTGCAGACGGCGCCGAAGACGGTGCTGGAAGTGGGCACCGGTTCGGGCTACCAGGCGGCGATCCTGGCGGCGGTGGGGCTGGAGGTATTCACCGTCGAACGCATCGGCGACCTGCTGCGCCAGGCGCGCAAGCGCCTGCGGCAGCTGGGCATGAACGTGCGCAGCAAGCATGACGACGGCCGCATCGGCTGGCCCGAGCATGGCCCCTACGACGCCATCGTCGTCACCGCCGCCGCGCCGGCGCTGGTGGACGCGCTGGTCGAACAGCTGGCTGTCGGCGGCCGCCTGGTGGCGCCGGTCGGCGGCCCGGGCGGGCAGATGCTGCTGCAACTCAGCCGGCAGGCCGACGGCGGCATCGTGCAGGAGGAACTGGCGCCGGTCAGCTTCGTGCCGCTGCTGTCTGGCATGCTGGACTGAACACGCTGGACTGACACGGGAACCCCGCGACGATGAAGATATTCGGGCCGCTGTACGACCGCGCCCTGCACTGGGCCAGCCACGCGCGTGCGCCCACCTACCTGACGGTGCTCAGCTTCATCGAGGCCATCATCTTCCCGGTGATGCCGGAGGTGATGCTGATGCCGATGTGCGTGGCGCAGCCGCGCAAGGGCTGGCGCTTTGCCACCCTGAGCCTGGCCGGCTCGATGGCCGGCGCAATGGTCGGTTACGCGCTGGGCCACTATGCGTTCGAGGCGGTCAAGCCGCTGTTCGCCGCGATGGGCATGCTGCCGGGCATCGAAGCGGGCATCGCCACGCTGCAGGCGAAGATGGTCCAATCGCCCTGGGCGGTGTTCACCTTCCTGGTGCTGGGCGGCTTCATGCCGATCCCGATGAAGGTATTCACCTGGGCATCCGGTATCGTCGGCGTGCCGCTGCCGCAGTACGTGCTGAGCATGCTGGTCGGGCGCGGCAAGCGTGTGTACGTGCTGGCCGCGGTGATCCGCTTCGGTGGCGCGCGCGCGGCCGAGGCGCTGCGGCGCTGGATCGAACCGCTGGGCTGGATCGCGACCGCGCTGGTCGTCGGCCTGGTGGGCTGGCTGGTATGGAGGACGAAATTCGCATGAGTGCAGAGGTGATGGTCAAGGGCGTTTCCAGGGCGGTGGCCGGCATGGCGGCGCTGCTGCTGGTGGCGATGGCGGCAGGCTGCGGCACCGCCACGGTGGTCAAGCCTTCGGGCAGCGCATCGCGCGCCGCGGCCACGCCGCGCACGTCGGTGCCCAAGCCGGGCCAGACCACGGTGGTGCGTCGCGGCGACACGCTGTACGCGCTGGCCCGCATCCACAACATCACGCCCGGCGACCTGGCGGCCTGGAACGGCCTGTCCAACCCGAACGCGATCTATCCGGGGCAGACGCTGCGGCTGTATCCGGGCAGCGCCACCGCCTCGCGTCCCGCCACCGGCAGCGGTAGCGGTAGCGGGACTGCCACGCGGCCGACCGCGCCGCCGCCCGCGGCGACGCCGGCGCCGGCCAACAGCGGCATCGGTTGGCGCTGGCCGGCCGATGGCGCACTGGTCGGGCGCTTCGTCGCCGGCGAGACCACCAAGCAGGGCATCGACATCGCCGGCAGCAGCGGCCAGGCGGTGCGCGCGGCCGGTCCGGGCGTGGTGGTCTATTCCGGTGCCGGCCTGGTCGGCTATGGCGAACTGATCATCATCAAGCACAACGACCAATGGCTGTCGGCCTACGGCCACAACCGCAAGCGCCTGGTCAACGAAGGGCAGAACGTCAAGGCCGGCGAGCAGATCGCGGAAATGGGCCGTACCGGCACGTCGCGCGACATGCTGCACTTCGAGATCCGCTACAACGGCAAGCCGGTGGATCCGCTGCAGTACCTGCCGCAGAAGTAGCCGGCGGACACCGGGCCGCCGCCTGCGGCCCCCTATCGGGATACGGAGGACAGGGATGCCGTTCGTCGACGCCATGAAGGAAGCGTGTTTCGCCGTGTTTCCCGTTTATGTCGTACTGACCGTGCTGGCCTGGACATTCGGCTGGCGTCGCCTGCAGGGGCCGGGCACGCTGGGGGGCATGGCCGGATGCGTGGCCGGTGCCGCGCTCGCGGCGCAGCTGGAACTGGCGGTGGCGCCGCGTTACCTGCTGATGGCGCTGATGGTCGGGATCGGCCAGTACCTGTTCGGCCTGCTGGAGCGCAGGGCGCGGCGGCAAGGCAGCTGAGCCGCCGCCGGTGTGCGGGGCATCGCGGGCAGGAGGTTTCCGGCCGCGTCGCGACCATGACGTATAGGCTGGCCCGGTGCCGGTCGAGGAGGAAGAGCGTGGGGAAATCGCGTTACTGGTTCGCCGCCAAGGAACTGGGATGGGGCTGGGGATGGCCGCTGGCGTGGCAGGGATGGCTCACCTATGCGGCGGCGGCCGTGCTGCTGGTCGCCGGTTTCGTGATGTTCCCGCCTGCGGCCGATCCGGTCCTCTCCTTCGCCTGCAACGTCGGCGTCGTGCTGCTTGTCCTGATCGTCTGCTGGCTCAAGGGCGAGCCGTTGCGCTGAACGCCGGCTGGCAACTGCGGGGCTTGCGCCGCATGAGGAAACAGGAAGGTACGTGCGGGAGCACTCCCACGCACGTGACGCCGAGCGTCACTCCAGGATGAACGCCGCGACCACGCGGCGGTTCTCGCCGGCCAGCACGTTGAAGGTACGCGCGGCCGAGGCGTTGTTCATCACCTCGATGCCGATGCCGCGGGTCAGGCAGGCGGCCATGACCGCCGCCGGCGGAAACACCTGCCGCTCGCCCGTGCCGAGGATGAACACGGCCGGGTTCTGTTCCAGCGCGGGCGCCAGGTCGTCCACGCCGAGCTGGCCGACCGCGCTTACCGCCCAGTCCTCGACCAGCAGGTCGGGGGAGAGGATGAAGCTGCGCGTCAGCGTCCGGTCGTTGACCCGGGCCTGGCGGCCGTCGGCCGAGCGCAGGGTGTAGGTGTAATCGGGCAGTTCGCGGCTCAGGTACATCTTCGGCTCCTCGGCGGTCAGCCGCGGGGCAGCACGATCTGGCGCTTTTCCCGGGCCGGGCGGTACAGGACGGCGACGTGGCCGATGCGCTGGATCAGCGCGCTGCCGCTGGCCTGGACCAGTTCGCCGACCATGGCGTCGCGCGCTTCGCGGTCCTCGGCGGCGATCTTCACCTTGATCAGCTCGTGGCGTTCCAGCACCTCGTCCAGTTCCGCCAGGAAGGCGGGGGTGACTCCCTTGCCGCCGATCTGCAGCAGTGCTTTCAGATCGTGCGCCATGCCGCGCAGGAATCGGTTCTGGGCCGGGGTGAGGACGATGGACATGCAGGGATTACGGGTTATCAAGGGGGTTCAGGGTATCATGCCCACCCCTACAGGCCCCATTCCGATGTCCCGCAGCAAGAGCAGTCAACGCTGGTTGAAGGAGCATTTCTCCGACCCCTTCGTGAAGAAGGCGCAGTCGGAAGGCATGCGTTCGCGCGCCGCCTACAAGCTGGAGGAGCTGCTCAAGCGCGACCGCCTGCTGAAGTCGGACATGGTGGTGGTCGACCTCGGCGCCGCGCCGGGCGGTTGGTCGCAGCAGGTGCGGAGACAGATGGGCGACAGCGGCCGGGTACTGGCGCTGGACATCCTGGAGATGCCGCCGCTGGCCGGGGTGGAGTTCCTTCACGGTGACTTCAGGGAAGAAACCGTCCTATCCCAGTTCGAAGCCATGCTCGGGGACCAGCCGGTGGACCTTGTCCTGTCGGATATGGCCCCCAATAAGAGTGGCATGGATGCGGTGGACCAGCCGCGGATGATGCACCTGGCGGAACTGGCGATGGATTTCGCCGACAACCATCTCAAGCCGGGTGGGGCGTTCCTGATCAAGCTGTTCCAGGGCGTCGGCTTTGACGACTACGTGCGGGAAATGCGCCGCCGTTACGACAAGGTCGTGATCCGCAAGCCGGAAGCCTCGCGCAAGCGCTCGCCCGAGGTCTATGCCCTGGGCCAGGGCAAGCGCACGCAGATCAAGTAAGCTCGACACCATACGAAACGCGTCAGAAATTAGAGGAACGCCGGAGCCGATGAGGATGAACGACCTGACCAAGAACCTCCTGCTATGGGTGGTTGTCGCCGTCGTGCTGATGGTGGTGTTCCAGAGCTTCGCCCCGCGCGGCGGCACGTCGCCGACGACCGACGCCAACACCTATACCCAGTTCCTGCGCGACGTGGATGCCGGGCGGATCAAGTCGGTGGAGATCACCAACGAGACCACGCTCACCGCCAACGCCATCCGCTTCAAGCGCGCCGACGGCAGCGAGGGCGCGCTGTACGGCCCCAGCGACAGCAAGCTGATCGACCAGCTCTACCAGAAGGGCGTGGACGTGGTCCGCATGAAGCCGGAGACCGGCCTGAGCTTCTGGTCGATCCTGCTGCAGTTCCTGCCGGTGCTGCTGCTGATCGGCTTCTGGATCTTCATGATGCGGCAGATGCAGGGCGGTGGCGGCGGCGCCAAGGGCGCGATGTCCTTCGGCAAGTCGCGCGCCAAGCTGCAGGGCGAGGACCAGATCAAGGTGACCTTCGCCGACGTGGCCGGCTGCGACGAGGCCAAGGAGGAGGTCGGCGAACTGGTCGAGTTCCTGCGCGACCCGTCCAAGTTCACCAAGCTCGGCGGCAAGATCCCGCGCGGCGTGCTGATGGTCGGCCCGCCGGGCACCGGCAAGACCCTGCTGGCGCGCGCCATCGCCGGCGAGGCCAAGGTGCCGTTCTTCAGCATCTCCGGCTCGGACTTCGTGGAGATGTTCGTCGGCGTCGGCGCCAGCCGCGTGCGCGACATGTTCGAGCAGGCCAAGAAGCATGCGCCGTGCATCATCTTCATCGACGAGATCGACGCCGTGGGCCGCCACCGCGGCTCCGGCATGGGCGGTGGCCATGACGAGCGCGAGCAGACCCTGAACCAGATGCTGGTCGAGATGGACGGCTTCGAGGGTGGCGAGGGCGTGATCGTGATCGCCGCCACCAACCGTCCGGACGTGCTCGACAAGGCGCTGCTGCGCCCGGGCCGTTTCGACCGCCAGGTCATGGTCGGCCTGCCCGACATCAAGGGCCGCGAGCAGATCCTGCGCGTGCACCTGCGCAAGGTGCCGGCCGCCGACGACGTGCGCCCGGAAGTGCTGGCGCGCGGTACTCCCGGCTTCTCCGGCGCGGACCTGGCCAACCTGGTCAACGAGGGCGCCCTGTTCGCCGCGCGCCGCGGCAAGCAGGAAGTCAGCATGCAGGATTTCGAGGACGCCAAGGACAAGATCTACATGGGTCCGGAGCGCCGCAGCATGGTCATGCGCGAGGACGAGCGCCGCAACACGGCCTATCACGAGTCGGGCCACGCGGTGGTCGCCATGTCGCTGCCCAAGGCCGATCCGGTGCACAAGGTCACCATCATGCCGCGCGGCTGGGCGCTGGGCGTGACCTGGCAGCTGCCCGAGCACGACCACATCAGCAAGTACAAGGACCGCATGCTGGAAGAACTGGCGATCCTGTTCGGCGGCCGCATCGCCGAGGAGATCTTCGTCGGCGAAATGTCCACCGGCGCTTCCAACGACTTCGAGCGCGCCACCAAGCTGGCCCGCGGCATGGTCACCAAGTACGGCATGTCCGACGTGATGGGCACCATGGTCTACGCCGACGAGGAAGCCGGCTACGGCATGCACAGCAAGACCATTTCCGAGGCCACCCAGCAGAAGGTGGACGCGGAGATCCGCCGCATCCTCGACGAGCAGTACAGCGTGGCGCGCCGCATCCTGGAGGAGAAGCGCGATATCGTCGAAGCCATGACCGCCGCGCTGCTGGACTGGGAGACCATCGACGCCGAGCAGGTCAAGGCGATCATGGAAGGCCGCAAGCCCTCGCCGCCGGCCGGCTGGGTGGACAAGGGCAAGAGCGATCCCTCGGACGGCGACCAGGGCGGCGACGAGCGCCCGGTGGCGCCGATTAGCGATCCGGCGGGGCAGCACTGAGTCCGGCATCTGCATGCAGCGTTGGACGAACGGGCCGGTTTTTTCCGGCCCGTTTGTTTTTGGTGTATGGCCCTTCTCCCTCCGGGAGACAGCTCGGCAGGATTGCCAGCTGCACGGGGAAGTCGCGCAAAGGGTGAGGCACAGGGATGTGCCGAATGCAGGTGCCCGAAAGGCGGATGAGGGACGAACGTGTTCCATGAGGGGTGACCCTCTGGGCTACGTTGCCTTCACCAACCCCCGCTCCGCGCCCCGGCCCACGCCAGCGTCGTGGGCGCTCCACCGCACGCGTGCCGTGACGCGCAGGCCGTGCGGTCTCGCCCCGCAGGGAGAGGGGTTTTAACTCCGGCTCCATCCATCGGAAATGCGGCCGTACTATAGGTACTCATGAACGAAACTTCCCCAAACACACCGGGGCACATCCCCGAAATGGTCATCGCCACCGTGGCCGGCGTCGCCTTCGGCGTGAAGACCGGCCAGTACCTGACCGGCATCTTCATCGGCATCGTGCTGGGCGTGGCGCTCAGCGCGATAGGCAGCCGGGTCCGCGCAAGGAGCCGGCGCTGATGTTCGACACCTCGCCGATACTGGACTGCGCCGGCCGGCCGTTGCGGCTGGAGCGCCCGCGGGTGATGGGCATCGTCAACGTCACCCCGGATTCGTTTTCCGATGGCGGGCAGCATTTCGACACCGCCGCGGCCATCGCTCACGGCCTGGCGCTGGCGGAGCAGGGTGCGGACCTGCTCGATGTCGGCGGCGAATCCACCCGGCCCGGCGCCGCGCAGGTGTCGGCGCAGGAAGAGATCGAGCGCGTGGCGCCGGTGATCGAAGCGCTGGTGGCGCGCGTGCCGGTGCCGGTCAGCGTCGATACCTGCAAGCCCGAGGTGATGCGCGCGGCATTGGCCGCCGGCGCCGGCATGGTCAACGACGTGCAGGCCCTGCGCCAGCCCGGCGCGCTGGAAGCGGTGGCCGGTTCCGGCGCGGCCGTGGTGCTGATGCACGCGGTCGGCGGCCCGCACGATGCCGGCGTGGCGTGGCATAGCGACGACGTCGCCGGCGACGTGCAGCGCTTCCTCGCCGAGCGCCTCTTCGCCGCGGAGATGGCCGGCATCGCCCGCAACCGGCTGGTGATCGACCCCGGCTACGGCTTCAACAAGGACACCGCGCAGAATTTCGCGCTGCTGGCGGCGCAGGAAAAACTGCTGGCGCTGGGCGTGCCGCTGCTGGCCGGGCTGTCGCGCAAGCGCTGCATCGGCGAAGTCACCGGCCGCGCCATCGCCGCCGGGCGCGTGGCCGGTTCGGTCGCCGCGCACCTGCTGGCAGTGCAGCGCGGCGCGATGATCGTGCGCGTGCACGACGTGGCCGCCACGGTCGATGCGCTCAGGGTGCTGGCTGCGCTCGACGCGGTGCCGGCCCCGCGCGTCGACCGCCCGGCGGCGCCGCGCTGGCCGGACGAGGACTGATGGCGGCCGATACGCGGCCGCTGGCCATCGCGCTGATGGGGCCCACCGCGTCGGGCAAGACCGCGGCGGCGATCGAACTGGCCCGGCGCCATGGCGGCGAGATCGTCAGCGTCGATTCGGCGCTGGTGTACCGCGGGCTGGAGATCGGCGCGGCCAAGCCCGATGAAGCCGAGCGTGCCGGTGTTCCCCACCATCTGCTGGACCTGCGCGATCCCTGGCAGAGCTATTCGGCCGCCGAGTTCGCCACCGACGCCGCCGCCGCGGTGCGCGACATCGTCGCGCGCGGCCGTCTGCCGATCCTGGCCGGCGGCACCGGGCTGTATTTCCGCGCGTTGCTGCAGGGGCTGTCGCCGATGCCGGAGGCCGATCCGGCCATCCGCGCGGCGATCAGCGCCGAAGCCGAAGCCATGGGCTGGCCGGCGCTGCACGCGCAGCTGGCGCAGGTCGACCCGGCCGCGGCCGGGCGCATCCACGCCACCGATCCGCAGCGCATCCAGCGCGCGCTGGAGGTGTACCGGCTCACCGGCAAGCCGATCAGTCATTGGCAGGCGCTGCCCGGCGTCGCTCGCCTGCCGGCGCGCGTGCTCAAGCTGGTGCTGGCGCCGGCCGACCGCGCGGTGCTGCACGCCCGCATCGAACGCCGTTTCGACCTGATGCTGGAAGCCGGCTTCCTCGACGAAGTACGGCGCCTGCGCGCGTTGCCGGAGATGGCGCAGGTGCCGGCGCCGCTCGACCTGCCGGCGATCCGCGCGGTGGGCTACCGCCAGGCCTGGCAGTTTCTGGACGGCCAGGAAAGCGCGGCCGGCTTCCGCGACAAGGCGGTCTTCGCCACCCGCCAGCTCGCCAAGCGCCAGCTCACCTGGCTGCGCGGCGAACTGGACGCGCGCTGGTTCGACCCGGCCACCGACGCGCACCGCCTGCAGGACGCGGTTTCCCTGTTCCTGGGGCGATGAAGGCGCGCCGGGCGGTGTAACATCCCGGTTCCGGACAGGCAGGGGAAGCCGCACGGTCCGGGTCGATAAGAACAATAACGAGGAGTTGAAGATGTCCAAGGGGCAATCCTTGCAGGACCCGTTCCTGAACGCGCTGCGCCGCGAGCGCGTGCCGGTTTCGGTCTACCTGGTCAACGGCATCAAGCTGCAGGGCACGATCGAATCGTTCGACCAGTTCGTGGTGCTGCTGCGCAATACGGTCAGCCAGATGGTCTACAAGCACGCCATTTCCACCGTGGTGCCGGCGCGCAACGTGCGCGTGGGACCGGGCGGCGGCTACGTGCAATCGGCCGACAGCAATCAGGCAGGCGATGACGACAACGACAACGAATAAGCAGGACGTAGCGCGTGTTTGACCGTTCGAAACGAGGCGAACACGCGCTGTTGATCCAGCCGCACGCGGGGCGGCTGGAAGAGGATGTGCTGGAGGAATTCACCGACCTGGCCCGCTCGGCCGGGGCCAGCATCGCGGCCACCGTGACCGCGCGCATCGACCGACCCAATCCCTCCACCCTGATCGGCAGCGGCAAGCTGGACGAGGTCAAGGCCATGGCCGATGCCACCGGCGCCGACCTGGTGCTGGTCAACCATGCGCTGACCCCGGTGCAGGAGCGCAACTTGGAACGGTTCCTGGAGCGGCGCGTGATCGACCGCACCGGCCTGATCCTGGACATCTTCGCCCAGCGTGCGCACAGCCACGAAGGCAAACTGCAGGTGGAACTGGCGCAGCTGCGCCACCTGGCCACGCGCCTGGTGCGCGGCTGGACCCACCTGGAGCGCCAGCGCGGCGGTTCCATCGGCCTGCGCGGCCCTGGCGAAACCCAGCTGGAAACCGACCGCCGCCTGCTGCAGAAGCGCGTGGAGCAGCTGCAGAAGCGCCTGGAGAAGGTAGAGGTGCAGCGCACCCAGATGCGCCGCGCGCGCGTGCGCAGCGAGATGCCGCGCGTGGCCCTAGTGGGCTACACCAACGCCGGCAAGTCGACCCTGTTCAACGCGCTGACCGGTGCCGGCGCCTACGCCGCCGACCAGTTGTTTGCCACGCTCGACCCGACCGTGCGCCGCATCGCGCTGCCCGGCGGCAACGCGATGCTGGCCGACACCGTCGGTTTCGTGCGCGACCTGCCGCACGAACTGGTGGCGGCGTTCCGCTCCACCCTGAGCGAGGCGCGCGAGGCCGATTTCCTGCTGCACCTGGTCGATGCAGCCGATCCGCTGCGCGAGGAACGCATCGCCCAGGTGGATGAAGTGCTGGAGGCGGTGGGGGCAGGCGAGCTTCCGCAGCTGCTGGTGTTCAACAAGATCGACCGCATCGAAGGCGCCGACGTGCGCCATGACGCGCAGGACGGCGTGCCGGATGAAGCGCGGCGCGAACGCGTCTGGATCTCCGCGCGCGACGGCCGCGGCCTGGACCTGCTGCAGTCGGTGCTGGGCAAGCGCCTGGGCCTGCAGCACGTCACCGGCCGCGTGCGCCTGCCGCCCAGCGCCGGCCGGCTGCGTTCGCGCCTGCACCAGCTGGAAGTCATCCGCAGCGAACAGGCCGACGAGGAAGGCTGGCTGATCGAGGTGGACATTCCCATCGCCGAAGCCGAAAAGCTCGCCGCCGGCGCCGACGGGCAGGTGATCCGCGCGCTGCTGCCGGAACGCGAGCCGGAGTGGTGAACTGCTCGTAAGTGAGCGTGGACTGGAAACGAAACAGGAGCGACGCGTGTCGCTCCTGTTTCGTTTCTGGCGCTGCCGTTCCACCTGCGGCGCGTAGGCCCGCTCTGGAAAGCGCTACTTCAATCGCGCAAGCATCTGCCCGAGCCTAACCGGGCTCTCCGCCTTCAACGCCGGGTCGAACTCGGCCACGCCCGGCGGCAGCAGCACGATCACGGTGCTGCCGTAGTTGAAGCGGGCCATCTCGGCGAACCTCTCCAGCGTGATGCCCTTGCCGCGCCAGTCCTTGCGGGTGATGCGGTCGCCGTAGGCGGGGATTTCTTCGCCGCTCCAGACCGTTTCCACGCCGCTGACCAGCAGCGCGCCGACCATCACCTGCACCATCGGGCCGAAGTCGGTGTCGAAATGGCACACCAGCCGCTCGTTGCGGGCGAACAGGCGCGGCACGTGGGCCACCGCGGCCGGGCCGACGCTGAACAGGCGGCCGGGCACGTGCACGGTCTCGCGCAGGGTGCCGGTCCAGGGCATGTGCACGCGGTGGTAGTCGCGCGGGGACAGGTACACGGTGGCGAACAGGCCATCGGCGAAGGGTTCGGCGTCCGCCGTGTCGCCGAGCAGTTCGGCGGCGGTGAACGACTGGCCCTTGGCCTGGAAGATGCGGCCGCCCTCGATCGCGCCCAGCTGGCTGATGCGGCCGTCGGCCGGCATCAGCAGCGCGCGCGGGTCGGCATCGGCCACCCGCGCGCCCGGCGCGAGCGAGCGGGTGAAGAAGGCATTGAAGCTGGCATAGCTGCGCGGGTCCGGGTCGGCGGCTTCGGCCAGATTGACGCCGAACTTCCGCGTCACCGTGTCGATCAGCCAGCGCGAGACGCGCGGGTTGCGCGAATAGGCCAGCGAGCGCGCCATCGATGACAGCAGCCGATGGGGCAGGGCATGGGTGAGCGTGGTCAGCAGACTCATGGGGCGGTTTTTCCGGTGAGCTTGGTCAGGTCGCTGGCGATCAGCTTCGGGTCGAACGGCGGGCGCATCAGGCCGGCCAGCCGGCCTTCGGGATCGAGCACGGCGATGCTGGCCGAGTGGTCCATGCTGTAGTCGTCCGGATTGGCCTTGAAGTTCTTGCCCGGCGCCTTCTGGAACACGAGGCCAAGCGGCGTGGCGAAGCGTTCCAGCGAAGGTACGTCGGCGGTGGCGGCGAGGGTGTCCTTGTGGAAGGCGTGGGCGTATTCGCCCAGCCGCGCCGGCGTGTCGCGCTCGGGATCGACGGAGACGAACACCACGCGCGGGCGCAGGCTTTCGGGAATGCTTTCCCACTGCTTCTGCGCCAGCGCCAGCTCGGACAGGGTGGTCGGGCACACGTCCGGGCAGGAGGTGAAGCCCAGGAACACCAGCGTCCAGTGCCCGCGCAGCTCGCCGGGAATCAGGCGGGTGCCGTCGGACTGGGTGAGGCTGAAATCCGGCAGCTCCCGCGGCGTGGGATAGAAAATGATCGAGCCGGCCTGGTGGCCGCCGTTGCCGGCCGGGCCGAACACCTTCTGCGCCAGCAGCAGGCCCAGGCCTGCCGCCAGCGCGATGGCCAGGACGATGCCGGTATTGCGGTTGAACATGGACCGTTTCTCCGTACGGGTGATGGCGGCGCCCGGGCGGGACGTGGGCTTGCGGGCGGCGGTGGCCGGACCCGCAGGCGGCCCCTTGCCGGGGCGTTGCGGCCCGATGCCGGGACATCGCCGCGGTTTCGGCTGCAACCGGGCGCTCAATATACCGGGTGCACGCCTATAATCGCAGACCACCCTTGTCCCCCGTATTGCCATGACAGCCCAGGCGGCCGCCGAACTCCACACGATCATCGACCTGATCCGCTACGGCGCCAGCCGTTTCAATGCCGCGGGCCTGACCTTCGGGCACAGCTACGACAACGCGCTGGACGAAGCCACCAGCCTGGTGCTGCACAGCCTGCACCTGCCGCCGGACCTGGGCCCGGCCTATGGCCAGGCGCGCCTGCTGGCCGACGAGAAGGAGCGGGTGCTGGCGTTGTTCGAGCGCCGCATCGCCGAGCGCGTGCCGGCCGCCTACCTCACCGGCGAGGCCTGGTTCGCGGGGCTGAGCTTCAAGAGCGACGCGCGCGCGCTGGTGCCGCGCTCGCCCATCGCCGAGCTGATCCTCAATGGCTTCGAGCCGTGGCTGGCCGGGCGCGACGTCGCCCGCGCGCTGGACCTGTGCACCGGCTCGGGCTGCATCGCCATCGCCATGGGCCACTACTACCCGAACTGGCAGGTGGACGGCAGCGACATCAACGATGCCGCGCTGTCGCTGGCGGCCGAGAACAAGGAGCGCCTGCTCGCGCACAACGTCGAGCTGGTCAAGAGCGATCTGTTCGCCGGCCTGCAGGGCCGCGTCTACGACCTGATCGTCACCAATCCGCCGTACGTCACCAACGACGAGACCGACGCGCTGCCGCGCGAATACGCGCACGAGCCGGAACTGGCACTGCGCGCCGGCGACGACGGCCTGGACTTGGTGCTGAAGATCCTGCGCGACGTGCCGGATCATCTGAGCGAGGACGGCCTGCTGATCTGCGAAGTGGGCGATTCCGAACAGCACCTGGTCAAGCTGCTGCCGGAAGTGTTCATGTCCTGGATCGAGTTCAAGGTCGGGCAGATGGGCATCTTCGCGGTGGAGGCCGCCGAGCTGCGCGCCCACCACGCGCGCATCGCCGAGCTGGCGGCGCAGCGATGAGCTCCAACGCCTTCGGCAAGCTGCTGACCGTCACCACCTTCGGCGAATCGCACGGGCCGGCGATCGGCTGCGTGATCGACGGGTGCCCGCCGGGGCTGGAGATCGCGCCGGAGGAATTCGCCCACGACCTGCAGCGCCGCGCCACCGGCAAGAGCCGGCACACTTCGGCTCGGCGCGAGGCCGACGAGGTGGAGATCCTGTCCGGCGTGTACGAGGGCCGCACCACCGGCACGCCGATCGCGCTGCTGATCCGCAACACCGACCAGCGCAGCAAGGACTACAGCACCATCGCCGCGCAGTTCCGCCCCGGCCACGCCGACTACAGCTACTGGCAGAAGTACGGCATCCGCGACCCGCGCGGCGGCGGCCGTTCCTCGGCGCGCGAGACCACCATGCGCGTGGCCGCCGGCGTGATCGCCAAGAAGTGGCTCAAGCAACGTTATGGCGTGACCGTGCGCGGCTGGCTGTCGCAGCTGGGCGACATCACCCCGGCCGGCTTCGACTGGAGCGCGGTCGAGGACAATCCGTTCTTCTGGCCCGACGCTGCACAGGTGCCGGCGCTGGAGGCGTACATGGACGCGCTGCGCAAGTCCGGCGATTCGGTCGGCGCGCGCGTGAACGTGGTCGCCGACGGCGTGCCGCCGGGCTGGGGCGAGCCGATCTACGGCAAGCTCGACGGCGAGATCGCCGCGGCGCTGATGAGCATCAACGCGGTCAAGGGCGTGGAGATCGGCGACGGGTTCGCCAGCGCCGCGCAGAAGGGTACGGAGCACCGCGACCTGATCACGCCCGACGGTTTCCAGTCCAACCATGCCGGCGGCATCCTCGGCGGCATCGCTACCGGCCAGCAGATCGTCGCCTCGATGGTGCTCAAGCCGACCTCCAGCCTGCGCCTGCCCGGCGCCACGGTGGATGTGGAGGGCAACGCGGTCGAGGTCGTCACCACCGGCCGCCACGACCCGTGCGTCGGCATCCGCGCCACGCCCATCGCCGAGGCGATGCTGGCGCTGGTGCTGATGGACCAGGCGCTGCGCCACCGCGCGCAGTGCGGCGACGTCGGCGCGGTGGCGCCGCGCATCCCCGGGAGCCTGGATGGCTGACCGGCGGCCCCGCGTCTGGGTATCGCAGCCGCTGTTCGACGACACCGTCGCGCAGCTGGCCGCGTACTGCGACGTGGTGGCCACGCCGACCGTCACCGCGCACGACAGCGCGGCGCTGGCGGCGCATCTGGCCGGTGCCGATGGCGCGCTGGTCACGCTCAACGAACGCATCGGGGCGGCCGAGATCGCCGGCGCCCACGCGCTGAAGGTCGTCGCCAACGTCGGCGTCGGCTACAACAACCTCGACATTCCGGCGCTGAGCGCGGCGGGCATCGTCGCCACCAATACCCCGGACGTGCTCACCGAGACCACGGCCGACCTCGGCTTCGCGCTCCTGATGACCGCGGCGCGGCGCATCGTCGAATCCGACCGCTGGCTGCGCGAGGGCAACTGGGGGCAGTGGTCGTTCACCACCATGCTCGGCGCCGACCTGCATGGCAGCACCCTGGGCATCCTCGGCATGGGCCGCATCGGCCAGGCCATCGCCCGCCGCGGCCACCACGGCTTCGGCATGAAGGTGCTGTACCACAACCGTTCGCGCCTGCCCGCGGACGTGGAGCAGGCGGTCGGCGCGCGTTACGCCGGTTTCGACGAACTGCTGGGCAGCGTCGACCATCTGTTGCTGGTGCTGCCGTATACCGCGCAGAACCACCACATCATCGATGCCGCCGCACTGGCGAAGATGAAGCCCACTGCAACGCTGGTGAACATCGCCCGCGGCGGCATCGTCGACGAACTGGCGCTGGCCGATGCGCTGGCCCATGGCCGCCTGGCCTCGGCCGCACTCGACGTCTACGAGAACGAGCCGGACGTGCGTCCGGAGCTGCGGGCGCTGCGCAACATCGTGCTGACCCCGCATGTCGGCAGCGCCTCGCTGGCCACGCGCCGGGCGATGGTGCAGGTGGCCGTGGACAACCTGCTGGCCGGCCTGGGCATCGGCCCGGATGCCGGCCATCCCGCCAATGCGGTCAATGCCGGCCTGCTGGCCGACGGCATGGCGCGCACGGGCAATGCCGGCACCAAAATCGACATCAAGAAACGATAGGGAGCCTCCGAGGCTGTCGCCGGAGGTTCCCCGAACCTGGCTCGACGTGTGTCCCCCCATCTCTCTCTTTCGAGTACACCCCATGAGCAATGAAGCCCGTCGTTTCCACGTAGCCGTCGTCGGCGCCACCGGCGCGGTCGGCCAGACCATGCTGGCCATCCTCGCCGAACGCGATTTCCCGGTCGGCACGCTGAGCCTGCTCGCCTCCGAGCGCTCGGCCGGCCAGCAGGTCGAGTTCAACGGCGAGAAGGTCACCATCCAGGATCTGGCCACGTTCGATCCCGCCGGCGTCGAGATCGCGCTGTTCTCGGCCGGTGGCGGCATCTCGAAGGAATACGCGCCGAAGTTCGCCGCCGCCGGCGCGGTCGTCATCGACAACTCGTCCTCGTTCCGCTACGACGACGACGTGCCGCTGGTGGTGTCCGAGGTCAATCCGGAAGCGGCGAAGAACCGCCCGCGCGGCATCATCGCCAACCCGAACTGCTCGACCATGCAGCTGATGCCGGTGCTGGCGCCGATCCACCGCGAATACGGCATCGAGCGCATCAACGTGGCTACCTACCAGTCCGTGTCCGGCGCCGGCCAGAGCGGCATGGAGGAGCTGGGCAAGCAGACCGCGCAGCTGCTGGGCTTCCAGGAGATCGAGCCGAAGAAGTTCCCGATGCAGATCGCCTTCAACCTGATCCCGCACATCGACGAGTTCCTGGACAACGGCTTCACCAAGGAGGAAATGAAGCTGGTGTGGGAAACCCGCAAGATCCTCGGCGACGACAGCATCCAGGTGAACCCGACGGCCGTGCGCGTGCCGGTGTTCTACGGCCACTCCGAGGCGGTGAACATCGAGACCAGGAAGAAGATCAGCGTGGAGCAGGCGCGCGAGCTGCTGGCCGCCGCGCCCGGCGTGAAGGTCGTGGATGAGCGCAAGGCCGGCGGCTACCCGACTCCGGTCACCCATGCTTCGGGCACCGACCCGGTCTATGTCGGCCGCATCCGCGAGGACTTCTCGCATCCGCGCGGGCTGAACATGTGGGTGGTGGCCGACAACATCCGCAAGGGCGCCGCGCTCAACGCCGTGCAGGTCGCCGAGCTGGTCGCCAACGGCGGCTGAGAGACTGGGCCGCACGATGCCCGGGTTCGCCGTACCGTAGGCCGGCAGCCGCCCATACCCGAACTCCTGGATCGCATCTGGAGGAGAGCCCCCTGAGTCAGGGGGCGCGCCGAAGGCGGGGGGGGCAAGCGAAAGACGGGGCCCACGGTTTGCAGAGCAGACCGTGGGGCGGCAGCGCGCAGCGCTGGCGTGTCCGTGGCAAGCGAAAGACGGGGCCCACGGTTTGCGGAGCAGACCGCGGGGCGCCAGCGCGCAGCGCTGGCGTGTCGCGCTGGCGCGTCTCTCCCCCGCGGTATTCGGAATCCGGCTCTGCCGGTATATTTGCCGGCATGAAACCACGGGGCAGGAGCGCGATGCGCTCGATACAAGGCGTGCTGGTCCTCGCGCTGGGGCTGTACAGCAGCGCCGCGCTCGCCCTCGGCCTGGGCAACATCCGCGTGCTGTCCAGGCCCGGGCAGCCGCTGGTGGCCGAGATACCGGTGATCTCCAGCGACCCGGGCGAGCTGGAAAGCGCCACGGTGGGGCTGGCCTCGGCGGCGACCTTCGAGCGGGTGGGGCTGTCGCGCCCGGAAGGACTGGTCAGCGAGCTGCAGTTCCAGTTCGCCCAGGACGCGCAGGGGCGCGCCGTGGTGCGGGTGACCAGCGCGGCACCGGTGCAGGTGCCCGCGCTGAGCTTCCTGATCGAGGTCGACTGGGGCCAGGGCCGGCTGGTGCGCGAGTATTCGGCGCTGGTCGCCGCGCCGGAGACCGCCACCGCGGTGGCCGAGCCGGTGATCGAGGCGCCGGCGGCGTCGCCGTCCAACCTGATCGTGCGCGAACCCGAGCCGGCGCCCGCCGCCGCGCCCGAACCGACGGATGCGTCGGCCGCGGTGGCCGCACCTGCGCCCGTCGCGGCGCCGGCGGTCCGTCCGTCCGCGCCCGCACAACCCGCACCCGCTGCGGCCACGGCCGACGCCACGCTGGCGCCCGTGCAGCGCGGCCAGACCCTGTCGCGGATCGCCGGCGATCTGGCGCGCGACAACGGAGTGTCCCTGGACCAGGCGATGGTGGCGCTGCTGCGCGCCAATCCCGAGGCGTTCATCCGCGACAACGTGAACCTGCTCCGGCAGGGCGCGGTGCTGCGTGTCCCCGGCAGCGACGAACTGCAGCGCACCGACGAGGCTGCGGCGCGTGCGCTGGTGCGCGAACATGTCGCGCAATGGCGCCAGGCGCGCGCGCCGATCCCGCAGCCGGCGGTGGCCGGCACGGCGGGCGCCGCCGCCAGGACGGAGGCCGCGGCACCGGCGGCGAACGACGCGCGGCTGGAAATCGCGCCGGCGGTGGCCGGCGCGCAACAGACGGCAGGAATGACGACCGGGCTCGAAGCCGGTGGCGAGGGCGACATGGCGGCGAACGAACAACTGCGGCAGGCCAGGGAAGACCTCGCCACGCGCGATGCGGAACTGCAGGAACTGCGCGAGCGCGTGGCCGAACTGGAGAAGCTGCAGGCGCAGCAGCAGTCGCTGATCGCGATGAAGGACAACAACCTGGCCGCGGCGCAGCAGCGCCTGGCCGACGCGGCCAGGCGGGAACCGGCGGGCTCCGCGCCGTGGGCCTGGCTGGCGGTGGCGCTGTTGCTGGTGGGCGCGGCGGGCTGGTGGCTGTCGCGCCGTCGCCGGCCTTCGCCGCTGCCGCCTTCGCCGCGTGCCGGTCACGGCGCCGCCGACGGCGAACTGTCCGCGCTTGCCGCGGCGATGCCGGCGGTGGAAGAGGAGATCGCCGCCGATGTCGCGCCGGCACCGCAGGAGCCGGCGTCGGCCGGGTCCGGAGGGGAGGTCGAGCCTGTGCCGTTCTGGTCGCGGCCGTCCGCCGATACCGCGCCGCCGCGTCCGGGCCGGCAGGAGCCGGTGCTGCTGTTCGAGGCTTCGCGTACGCCGGCCGACGACATCGCCCCGTTGGAACCGACGGTGCAGGAGGAGAGCGGCTGGCTCGCCGGCGACATGGCCCGCCTGGCGCCGCTCAATCCGGCGCCCGCCGGCCGTGAGCGGCTGGAACTGGCGATCGCCTACCTGGACCTGGGCGATGCGGAAACCGCGCGCACGCTGCTCAACGAAGTGGCGGCGGGCAGCGATCCGCAGGCGCGCGCCGAAGCGGCCGAACTGCTGGGGCGGCTGGGATGAGCGCGCAGGAACCGGCGGTAAAGCACGAACGGCGCATCGACTACGTGGAGTTCGCCTCGCGCGATCCCGCCGCGAGCCGGCGTTTCTTCGAGCAGGTGTTCGGCTGGCGTTTCGAGGATTACGGCCCGGATTACACCGCGTTCGACGACGGCGGCCTGCAGGGCGGTTTCTTCCGTGGCGAGCCGGCGACGAGCGCGTCCGGCGCGCCGCTGGTGGTGCTGTATTCGGCGCGGTTGTCGCCGCTGCAGGCGGCGGTGCTGGCGCAGGGCGGCACGCTGAGCCGGCCTGAATTCACCTTCCCGGGCGGACGCCGGTTCCAGTTCGTCGAACCCGGCGGCAACGAACTGGCCGTGTGGTCCGAACGCGACGCGGATTGAACGGGCGCCCGCCGCGGGCGCCAGCTCCGGCAGGCGCCGGCGAAACGAGAGGTTTGACGATGCGCTACGCGCTGGGCGTGGAATACGACGGCAGCGACTTCAAGGGTTGGCAGCAGCTGGGCGAAAGCGGCTGCGCCAGCGTGCAGGCCACGCTGCAGGATGCCTTGTCCTCGGTGGCCGACGCGCCGGTGAGCGTGGTCTGCGCCGGCCGCACCGATGCCGGCGTGCATGGCGAATGCCAGGTGGTGCATTTCGACAGCGACGTCGCGCGCGAGCCGCGCGGCTGGGTGCTGGGCACGACCACGCGGCTGCCGCCCTCGGTATGCGTGCGCTGGTGCGTGCCGGTGGCCGACGATTTCCATGCGCGCTTCTCCGCGCGCGCGCGGCGCTACCGCTACCGCCTGCTCAACCGCCAGGTGCGCCCGGCGCTGTACCGGCAGACGCTGAGCTGGGAACGCCGCCCGCTGGATGCCGATGCGATGCACCGCGCCGCGCAGGCGCTGCTGGGCGAAAACGACTTCAGCTCGTTCCGCAGCGTGCAGTGCCAGGCGCTGCATGCGCGGCGCGAACTGCAGTCGATTTCGGTGGCGCGGCAGGGCGAAGTGGTCGAGGTACAGGTGCAGGCCAACGCCTTCCTGCACCACATGGTGCGCAACATCGTCGGCTCGCTGCTGCTGGTCGGCGCCGGCGAGAAACCGGAGTCGTGGATCGGGCAGGTGCTGGCGCTGCGCGACCGCACCCAGGCCGGGCCGACCGCGCCGCCGCAGGGGCTGGTGTTCGTCGGCCCGCTGTATCCTGACCAGTGGCAACTGCCGGCCGAGGTGACGCTATGACCCGCATGCTGTTCCGCACCCGCATCAAGTTCTGCGGCATGACCCGCGCCGGCGACATCCGCCTGGCCAGCGAGCTGGGCGTGGACGCGATCGGCTTCGTGTTCGCCCGCGGCAGCGCGCGCCGGGTGGCGCCGGCCGAAGCCCGCGCGATGTGCCAGGCGATCACGCCGATGGTCGACGTGGTCGCGCTGTTCCGCGACAACAGCCGCGAGGAAGTGCGCGAAGTGATGCGCACGGTGCGGCCGAGCCTGCTGCAGTTCCATGGTGAGGAGGACGACACCTTCTGCCGCGCCTTCAACATGCCGTACCTGAAGGCGGTGGCGATGGGCGGAGCCGAGCCGGTCACCGCGCGCGGCCTGCAGCAGGCGCATCCGCATGCCGCCGGCTTCCTGCTGGACAGCCATGCGCCCGGCGGCAGCGGCGGCAGCGGCGTGGCCTTCGACTGGTCGCAGGTGCCTTCCGGCCTGCACCGGCCGTTCCTGCTGGCCGGCGGCATCCGCCCGGACAACGTGTTCGACGCGATCACCAGCGTGCAGCCGTGGGGCGTGGACGTATCCAGCGGCATCGAATCGGCGCCGGGCATCAAGGACGGCGACCGCATGCGCCGCTTCGTCGAGGAAGTGCGCCGCGCCGACATGCACGACGCATCCGCGTAATCCGGTAGGAGCGGCTTCAGCCGCGATGGGGCCTTGCCGGGAAAGCCACATCGCGGCTGAAGCCGCTCCTACGGGTTTATGCCGCCAGCTGCCGCCGCAGCCAGTCCGCCAGCACCTCGACCTGCGGATGCCGGTCGTCCCCGGCGGTGACAGCGCCCATTGCCCTTCGGTGTCGACGAAGCCCCAAGGTGCTTCGTCGAGAAAATGCGCCACGCTGACATGAACGACGCATCTGTCTAGCCCGGTAGGAGCGGCTTCAGCCGCGATGGGGCCTTGCCGGGAAAGCCCATCGCGGCTGAAGCCGCTCCTACGGGGTTATGCAGCCAGTTGCCGCCGCAGCCAGTCCGCCAGCGCCTCGACCTGTGGATGCCGGTCGTCGCCGGCGGTGCACAGCGCCCATTGCCCTTCGGTGTCGACGAAGCCCCACGGCGCGATCAGGCGGCCATTGACCAGATCGTCGGCCACCAGCGGCTCGGGTGCGATGGCGACGCCGAGGCCGGCGACCGCGGCTTCGAGCAGGTAGTACAGGTGCTCGAAACCGGTGCCCTCGCGCAGCGCGGTCGTGTCCAGGTCGTTGAGCGCCGCCCAGGTCGGCCAGGCCTGCGGCCGCGAGCGCGTATGCAGCAGGGCATGGCCGAGCAGGGCGTCGGGCGGCTGGTGGGCGAGCCGGTGCGCGCCGTGCATGGACGGGCTGAACACCGGGCCGATGCGCTCGCTGCCCAAGCCATGCACCGTCCAGCCCGCCGGCCACGGCGCCTGGCCGAGCAGCAGTGCCGCGTCCAGCCCGGCCAGCCGCGGCGCGAAATCGCCGTCCTGCGCGGCCAGGTGCAGGGTCAGGCCGGGAAGATCGCGCTGCAGCTGCTGCAGGCGCGGGATCATCCAGCGCGCCAGCACGCTGCCCGGGCAGCCGAGTACGAAGGCGTCGTTGCGTTGCCCGCGGCGCAGCGCGGCCACGCAGTCGCGCAGCTGCGAGAACGCCCCGGAGGCGGCTTCCTGCAGGCGCCGGCCGGCGGCGGTCGGGCGGATGCCGCGGCCGTCGCGTTCGAACAGCGCCACGCCCAGCTCCTCCTCCAGCGTGCGCAGCTGGCGGCTGACCGCGCCGTGGGTCACGTGCAGTTCCCCGGCCGCGAGGCTGACGCTGCGCAGGCGGGCAGCGGCCTCGAAGGCGCGCAGCGCGTTGAGCGAGGGCAGGGCGTGATCGTCTTTCATGGCGCACGTCCCTGTGCGCCACCCTGCGGGCGGCTTCGCCGTGAAAAACGGCTGTCCTGCCGTTTTTTCATGGCGCACACCTGACCGCCATGGATGGCGGGAATGCCGGTTTTGCAGGAGCAATAACCGGCTGTGCGCCACCCTGCTGGCGGCTCTGCCGCGAAAAACATCTGCCCTGTCGTTTTTTCATGTGAGTTTTTCTAACACATGGCAGCCCATATATCGATTTTCATCGCCGCGCATGTGCGCTACGGTGCTGGCCTGTCCTGCCGACCGTGATGCCATGACCGCCGCACCGATCCCCGATTTCCATGCCTTTCCCGATGCCCGCGGGCATTTCGGCCGCTTCGGCGGCAGTTTCGTCGCCGAGACCCTGGTCGGGCCGTTGCAGGAACTGGCGGCCGCCTACGACCAGGCGCGGGTCGATCCGGCCTTCATCGCCGCCTACGACAAGGACCTGAAGCACTACGTCGGCCGGCCCAGCCCGATCTACCACGCCGAACGCCTGAGCCGCGACGTGGGCGGCGCGCAGATCCTGCTCAAGCGCGAGGACCTCAACCACACCGGCGCGCACAAGGTGAACAACACCATCGGCCAGGCGCTGCTGGCCGCGCGCATGGGCAAGACCCGCATCATCGCCGAGACCGGCGCCGGCCAGCACGGCGTGGCCAGCGCCACCGTGGCCGCGCGGCTCGGGCTGGAATGCGTGGTGTACATGGGCGCCACCGACATCGAGCGGCAGAAGATCAACGTCTACCGCATGAAGCTGCTGGGCGCCACGGTGGTGCCGGTGAGCAGCGGCTCGGCCACGCTCAAGGACGCGCTGAACGAGGCCATGCGCGACTGGGTGACCAACGTGCGCGACACCTTCTACATCATCGGCACCGTCGCCGGCCCCGATCCCTATCCGCGCATGGTGCGCGACTTCAACGCCATCGTCGGGCGCGAGGCGCGCGCGCAGATGCTGGAGGACTACGGCCGCCTGCCCGATGCGATCACCGCCTGCGTCGGCGGCGGTTCCAATGCGATCGGCCTGTTCCATGCCTTCCTCAACGACCGCGAGGTGAAGATCTACGGCGCCGAGGCCGCCGGCGACGGCATCGCCACCGGCCGCCACGCCGCCTCGATCTCGGCCGGCCGCCCCGGCGTACTGCACGGCAACCGCACCTACGTGCTGTGCGACGACGACGGCCAGATCACCGAAACCCATTCCATTTCCGCCGGCCTGGACTACCCCGGCGTCGGCCCGGAGCATGCCTTTCTGGCCGACAGCGGCCGCGCGCGGTACGTGGGCATCACCGACGACGAGGCGCTGGCCGCGTTCCACCGCCTGACCCGCACCGAAGGCATCCTGCCGGCGCTGGAATCCAGCCACGCGGTGGCGCAGGCGATCAAGCTGGCGCGCGAACTGCCGAAGGACGCGCTGGTGCTGTGCAACCTGTCCGGGCGTGGCGACAAGGACGTGCATACCATCGCCGCGCGCGAAGGGCTGTCGCTGTGAGCGCGGCGATGATGCGCACGGGCGCGCTGGCCGGCATCGCATTGGCGCTGGCGGCGTGCAAGCCCGTCGAGCCTGAAGCGACGCCGGCACCGGTCACTACGCCTGCGCCGCCCGCCGTCTCCGCTCCGGCACACGACACGGCGCCACCGGCAGCGGATGCCGCGGCGCAGCTGGCCGCCGTCGGCGAACTGCGCATCGGTGCGCCGTTCGGCAAGGCGCCGGGCGATGCCGCCTTCCGGTCGGCGGGCATGCGCGAGGCGATGGAGGGCGACTGCGAGTACTACGACCGCGGCACCCTGCCGGAAGGCATGTCGATGATGGTGATCGCCGACCGCATCGCGCGCTTCGACGTGGATGGCGAAGGCGAGCCCGGCGTGAGCGTCGATGCGCGGCCGGCCGGCGCGCCGGCGGTACCGTTCGGCCTGTGGGTGGGCATGGACGCGGCCGAGGCGAAGAAGCGCCTGCCGGCCGGCGTGGTGGTCAGCCCGCACGCCTATGTGTCGCCCGACGGCGATTACCTGACCTGGACCAACATGCGGACCCACCTGGCCCTGCGCCTGGAAACCCTCAACGGCGTGGTGACCTCGATCTACTGGGGCCAGCCGGATGCGGTGGAACTGATCGAAGGATGCGCTTGAGATGACCGTGACCCGTATCGACGAATGCTTCGCCCGCCTGCGCGCCTCCGGCCGCAAGGCGCTGATCCCGTTCATCACCGCCGGCGACCCGGCGCTGGACGCCACCGTGCCGGTGATGCACGAACTGGTCGCCGCCGGCGCCGACGTGATCGAGCTCGGCGTGCCGTTCTCCGACCCGATGGCCGATGGCCCCACCATCCAGCGCAGCTCCGAGCGCGCGCTGGCGCGCGGCGCCGGCCGCCGCTACGTGCTCGACACCGTGGCCCGGTTCCGCGAGCAGGACGCGCTCACCCCGGTGGTGCTGATGGGCTACCTCAACCCGGTGGAAATCCGCGGTGCCACGCAGTTCGCGGCCGAGGCGGTCGCCGCCGGCGTCGACGGCGTGCTGTTGGTCGACCTGCCGCCGGAGGAAGCGGACGACCTCCGCGCCGCGTTCACCGCCGCCGGCCTGGCGCTGATCCTGCTGGCCTCGCCGACCAGCAGCCAGGCGCGGCTCGACGGCCTGTGCGATGCCGCGCAGGGCTATCTGTACTACGTCAGTTTCGCTGGCGTCACCGGCGCCTCCGAACGCCTGGACAGCGCCGCCGCCGGACAGCGCCTGCGCCTGCTGCGCAGCCGCTCGAAGGTGCCGGTGGTGGCGGGATTCGGCATCAAGGACGCGGCCAGCGCGGCGGCGATGGCGGCCGATGCCGACGGCGTGGTGGTCGGCAGCGCGCTGGTCGCGGCGATGGCCGAAGCCGGTTCGGCGGCCGAAGCGGTGCGCGCGGCGGGGGCGTTCCTGGCGCCGTTGCGGCAGGCGCTCGATGCCTGAGCGACGAAGCCGGCGCGCAGGGATAATGCGGGCCGGCTCCGTTTCGCGGGATGACGCTTGAACGTTCCATTGCCGCAGGCTGGGGGCCGCAACCCCGGCATCGATGCGCTGCGCGGCGCCTCCATCCTGATGGTGGTGCTGCACCACCTGGCCCTGCGCATCCCCCTGCGCGACACCGCGCTGGGCGACGTGCTGCCGCGGCGCCTGCTCAATGCGCTCAGCTACAACGGCTATGAGGCGGTCTTCGTCTTCTTCGTCGTGTCCGGTTTCCTGATCACCTCGCATTCGCTGCGGCGCTGGGGCGCGCTGTCGGCCATCGACCTGCGCGCCTTCTACGTGCGCCGCGCCGCGCGCATCCTGCCCTGCCTGTTGCTGCTGCTGGCGGTGCTGGCCGTGCTGCACCTGGCCGGCGTGCCGTTCCATGTAATCGATGGGGAAGGGCAGTCGCTGGGCGGGGCGCTGTTCGCGGCGCTGGGCCTGCACCTGAACTGGTACGAGGGCCGCACCGGCTGGCTGCCCGGCGGCTGGGACGTGCTGTGGTCGCTGTCGATCGAGGAAGTGTTCTACCTGGGATTCCCGCTGCTGTGCCTGCTGGTGCGCGCACGCGCGCTGCTGGTGGTGCTGCTGGCGCTGTCCGCGCTGTCGCTGCCGCTGACCCGCGCGGCCCTGGCGGGCAACGAGATCTGGCAGGAAAAGGCCTACCTGCCAGGCATGGCGGCCATCGCCACCGGCGTGCTGACCGCGCTGCTGGTCCAGCGCTGGCAGGCGCCGCCGCGGACCGCGCGGCTGCTGCGCCTGGCCGGCGGGCTGGGCCTGCTGGCCGTGCCGCTCTATGGGCGCGAGCTGTGGGCCTCGTTCGGCAACGGCTACATGCTGGTGTTGACCGGCTCGGCGGCGATGCTGACCGCCGGGCTGCAGGCCGACACCGGCGGCCGGCCGATGCGCGGGCTGGGCTGGCTGCGCAGCTTCGGCCGGCTCAGCTACGAGATCTACCTGACCCACATGTTCGTCGTGTTCGCGCTGGTGGCGCTGTACCGGCACGGCGGCAGCGATGTCCGCGCAGGATTCTGGTGGTACCTGCCGTTGCTGGCGTTGTGCTGGGCGCTCGGGGCGCTGCTGGCGCGTTTCTATTCCGACCCCTGCGACCGGGCCATGCGGCGGCGTTGGCTGCGCTCGTCGGCCATGGACGCCGGCGGCCGGCTGGCCGTGGCACCGGGCCCGCTCAACCCCGGCCGCGAGTAGCGCCGGCGTCGTTGCCGAACAGGTCGCCCGGTGCCGCGCCGGGCAGGGCGCCTTCGAGCCGCAGCAGGAACTGCTTGGCCGCCAGTCCGCCGCTGAAGCCGGTCAGCGCGCCGTTGGCGCCGATCACGCGGTGGCAGGGCAGGATGATGCCCAGCGGGTTGCGGCCGTTGGCCGCGCCCACCGCGCGGGTCGCGGTCGGGCGGCCCAGGCGCGCGGCCAGCCGCGCGTAGCTGGTGGTCTGCCCATAGGGAATGTCCGCCAGCGCGAACCAGACCAGGCGCTGGAACGGCGTGCCCTGCGGGGCCAGCGGCAGCTCGAAGGCGCGCCGGGCGCCGGCGAAATATTCGTCCAGCTGCGCCTGCGCCCGCCGCAGCAGCGGATGGTCGCCCTCGCGCCAGCCGTCCCGCGGCAGGAACCAGGCGTCCCGCGGGAACTCGAGCGCGAGCAGCCCCTCGTCGCGGGTGGACACCGTGAGTGGCCCGAGCGGACTGTCGATGTGGCGGAAGTGGATCGTCATCGTGTTTCCAGGGAGCGCGCGGGCCTGCGGGCTGTACGCTACCGTCGGTTTGCCGGCGCGCGCTAGACTGTCGGCCCTGTCGCGGCCTCCGGGCCGCCCTGAACGGAACCGTCATCCCGCATGAGCTGGCTCAGCAAATTGATGCCCTCGGGCATCCGCACCGACAACACGCCCAACAAGAAACGCAGCGTCCCCGAGGGGCTGTGGGAAAAGTGCAGCAGTTGCGGTGCCGCCCTGTACCGGCCGGAGCTGGAGGAGAACCTGGAGGTCTGCCCCAAGTGCGGCCACCACATGGCCATCCGCGCGCGCGCGCGCCTGGCCGCCCTCTTCGACGCCGACAGCACCACCGAGATCGCCGCCCGCCTCGGGCCGACCGACCTGCTCAAGTTCAAGGACCAGAAGAAGTACGCCGAGCGCATCAAGGCCTCGCAGAAGAACACCGGCGAGTACGACGCGCTGGTGGCCATGCGCGGCACCCTGAAGGAGCGTCCGCTGGTCGCCGCCTCGTTCGACTTCGCCTTCATGGGCGGCTCGATGGGCTCGGTGGTCGGCGAGCGCTTCTCGCTGGCGGCCGAGACCGCGCTGGAGATCGGCGCGCCCTTCGTGTGCTTCTCCGCCAGCGGCGGCGCGCGCATGCAGGAAGGCCTGTTCTCGCTGATGCAGATGGCCAAGACCTCGGCCGCGCTGGGCAAGCTGCGCGCGGCCGGCCTGCCGTACATCTCGGTGCTGACCCATCCGACCACCGGTGGCGTGTCGGCCTCGTTCGCCATGCTGGGCGACATCAACATCGCCGAGCCGCAGGCGCTGATCGGCTTCGCCGGCCCGCGCGTGATCGAGCAGACCGTGCGCGAGAAGCTGCCCGAAGGCTTCCAGCGTTCGGAGTTCCTGCTGGAGCACGGCGCCATCGACCAGATCTGCGACCGCCGTGAAATGCGCGAACGCCTGGCCGACCTGCTGGCCATGCTGATGCGCCAGGAGCGCCCGGCCGACGACGTGGCCGCCGCCTGATGCCTGCGCGCAGGTATTTCGGCACCGACGGCATCCGCGGCCGGGTCGGCGAGGGCGCGATCTCGGCCGATTTCGTGCTGCGCCTGGGCAATGCCTACGGCCAGGCCCTGGTGCGCGCGACCCAGGCGCGCGGCGGCCGCAAGCCGCTGGTGGTGATCGGCAAGGACACCCGCATCTCCAACTACATGTTCGAGGCCGCGCTGGAGGCCGGGCTGGTCGCCGCCGGCGTACACGTGCAGCTGATGGGGCCGATGCCGACCCCGGCGGTCGCGCACCTGACCCGCTCGCTGCGCGCCGATGGCGGCATCGTGATCTCCGCCTCGCACAACCCGCACCACGACAACGGCATCAAGTTCTTTTCCGCGCAGGGCGAGAAGCTCGACGACGCGACCGAACTGTCGATCGAGGAAGCGCTCGACCAGCCGTTCTCGACCGTGGCCTCCGAGTGCCTGGGCAAGGCGGTGCGCACCCGCGATGCGATCGGCCGCTACGTCGAGGCCTGCAAGAATTCGGTGCCGCGCGACTTCGACCTGGAGGGGCTGCGCATCGCGGTGGACTGCGCCAACGGCGCGACCTACCAGGTGGCGCCGCTGGTGCTGCGCGAACTGGGCGCCAGCGTGGATGCGATCGGCATCGAGCCCAACGGCGTGAACATCAACGACGGCGTCGGCTCGATGCATCCCGAAGCGCTGTCGGCCAGGGTGCGCGCCAGCGGCGCGCACCTGGGCATCGCCTTCGACGGCGACGGCGACCGCCTGCTGTTCGTCGACAGCGAAGGTGCCGTGCACGACGGCGACGACCTGCTGTACCTGCTGGCGATGGACTGGAAGGCCAGCGGCCGCCTGCACGGGCCGGTGGTGGGCACGCTGATGACCAACTACGGTTTCGAACAGGCGCTGTTGCAGGCGGGCATCGACTTCCGCCGCGCCAACGTCGGCGACCGCTATGTGCACAAGGCGCTGCTGGAACACGACGGCGTGCTCGGCGGCGAAGCGTCGGGCCACCTGTTGTGCCTGGACCGGGCCACGACCGGCGACGGCATCATCAGCGCGCTGCAGGTGCTGGAAGTGCTCAAGCGGCGCGGCATCACCTTGCAGGAGGCGCTGGCCGGCCTGAGCCGTGTGCCGCAGCAGACCGTCAACGTCCGGGTCGGGCAGGGCATGTCCGCCAAAGAGATTGTCCAGTCCCCCGCGGTGGCTACGGCGCTGGCCGGCGCGCAGCTGGCCATCGTGGGGCGTGGTCGTGCCTTCCTGCGCCCTTCCGGCACCGAGCCGGTGGTGCGGGTGACGGTAGAGGCCGACGACGCCGCGTTGATGCAGGTCACGCTCGACCGTCTGGCCGAGGCGGTCAAGGTCGCCGCGGCGGCATGACGGAACGCCCCGGACTCCGGGGCGTTCTGCTTTTCGTTGCCGTAATCGCCGGCGCAACCCTTCGGGCCATCGGCGGGCGATGCCTGGCGGCGTGGGCCGGTCCGATGGCCCTCGGCGGGTCAGGGCCCGGCCACCATGCCCCGGCGGCGCGCCTTGAAGCGGTTGAAGAACGGCGCGATCAACGGGTGGTAGCTGCTGGCGATGCGTTTGCGCAGCCACTTTGCCGGGCGGTTGCGGATGGCGAAGCGGTAGATGTGTTCCGGATCGCCGCCGACGAGGTTGCGGCCGAACGGATGGGTGGTGTGCAGGTAGCGGAAACCGAGTTCGCGCGCGATCCGCACGTAGTCCTCGTCGAAATCGCCGTAGGGCCAGCACAGCGTGTCGGAGGCTTCGCCCAGTTCCCTGTGCAGTTCCTCGCGCGCCCGGACCAGATCGTCGCGGATGCCCGCGCACTTCTGCTCGCGGCCGATGTCCTGGCGCAGCCAGCGGGTATGCGAATGGGTGTGGCAGTGGAACTCGAGGGTGCCGGCGGCGATGGCCGCGCGCGCTTCGCTCCAGCGCATCATCACTTCGTCGGCGCGGCCCTGGCGGAAGATCGCCTCCTCGCAGCCGCGATGGTCCGGCGTGGCCGGCACGGCCGCGCCCTGCTGGCCGGCGTGCGGGCGCACGTCGCCCTGTCCCATCCAGCCGGTGACCAGGAACACCACCGCGCGCATGCCGTACTTCTGCAGGATCGGGTGCGCGTGCACCCAGTTGTCCAGGTAGCCGTCGTCGAAGGTGATGAGGACGGACCGGCGCGGCACCGGCGCGCCGGCCAGGAAGCCGGCGTACTGCTGCATCGTCAGCGCGGTCCAGCCATCGGCCGCCAGCCAGGCGATCTGGCTTTCAAAGTTCTCCGGGGAGACCGTGATCATGCCCGGCGACGGGCTGACGTGGTGGTGCATCAGCACCGGTACCGACTTGGCGTGGGCCATGTCCCAATTCCTCGAGCCACTGGTGGTAATGATGTTCGGTGGCTTCGCAGTGCCCGGCCGCGGTGAAGCGGTGCTCGCTGCGGATCCAGTCCCAGCCGGCGCGCCCCATCGCCTGGCGGAGCCCGGCGGAGGACGCCAGCGTGCGCAACGCGGCGGTCAGCGCGGCCGGGTCGCGGGGGGCGACGAGGATAGCATTGCCGTGTTCGACCACCATTTCCGGGATGCCGCCGACGCGCGTGGCGACGATCGGCACGCCGGCCCGCGCCGCCTCCAGGAACACGGTTCCGGCCGCTTCCTTGTGGCTGGGCAGGGCGAATACGTCCAGGCCGGCCATCAGGCGCGCGGCGTCGTCGCGGTAGCCGGGCAGGTGCACCTGTCGTTCGATGCCGTGCCGCGCGCTCGACGCCTTCAGCCGCGACATGACCGGTTCGCCGTCGCCGATGATGAGCAGGTGCAGTTTCGGATTGTCGCGGCACAGCGGCGCGATCGCCTCGAGCAGGTCGAGGTGGCCCTTGGGTTCGCGCAGCACCGCCACGCAGCCGACCACCACGTCGTCCTCGCCGAAGCCGAACGCCTCGCGGACCCCGGCGCGCAGCCGCTGCCGTTCCTGCCAGGAATCGTCGGCCGGCTCCTCGCCGGGCGCCCGCGCCATCGGCGGCACCACGCCGATCTTTTCCGCGGCGATGCCGCGTTCCTGCAGCAGGCGCTTGACGAACCGGCTGACGGTGAGCACCCGGTGCGGCAGCCATGTATAGGTCAGCAACGAGCTGACCGGACTCATCAGGTGGCGCGAGCGCACCACCAGCGGCGCGCCGGCCAGGCGCGCGCCGGCCGCGGCGATCAGGGCGTCGCGGCGGCTGGTGACGTTGACCACGTCGTAGCGGTGGGTGCGGACCAGGTGGCGTACCGCGGGAATGCCGCGCAGCAGCCGCGGCAGCCCGCCCATCTCCAGCGTGTGCACGACGAAGCCATGGCCGCGCGCCGCCTCGGCCAGGCGCGCGCCCGGCTGGCACAGCAGCGAGACGTCGTGGCCGCGGGCGCGCATGGCCAGCAGGTGGCGCAGCAGGTAGATCTCCTGGCCGCCCATGCCGCGGGCGGCTTCGGTGTGCAGGATCTTCAGCGGGCGGTCCGCCGGCGATGCGGGAGGCATATGCGATGCGTGGTCGGGTAGGGCGGGGAGGGCTCGCCGGTCCTGCGCCAGTCCCGGGGTAGCTGGATTGTATCGTTTTGTATCAATGTGTCGGGCGCCGCGAAGGGGGCGATCTGTCACAATGTTCAGCCGGGCGACAGACCTGCCGGCCCGCTACCTCATGACAAGCCAGGAACCGCTGTGAGCAAGATCCCAACCCTCGACATCACCCGCTTCGACAGCGACCGCGAGGCCTTCGTGGCCGAGCTGGGCGCGGCCTATCGCCAGTGGGGGTTCGCGGGCATCCGCAACCACGGCATCCCGCAGGCCGACATCGACGCGGCCTACGATGCCTTCAAGGCCTTCTTCGCCCTGCCCGAGGAGGTCAAGCGCAAGTACCACGTCGCCGGCGGCGGCGGCGCCCGCGGCTACACCCCGTTTGGCGTGGAGACCGCCAAGGGCTCCAAACACTTCGACCTGAAGGAGTTCTGGCACATCGGCCGGGAGATCCCGGACGACTCGAAGTACCGCGAGGTGATGCCGCCGAACCTGTGGCCCAGCGAAGTGCCGGGTTTCCGCGAGCGCGGCTACGGCCTGTACCAGGCGCTGGACAACCTGGGTTCGCGCGTGCTGTCGGCGCTGGCCCTGCACATCGGCCTGCCGGAGGCGTTCTTCGCCGACAAGACCAACAACGGCAACTCGATCCTGCGCCCGATCCACTACCCGCCGATCACCACCGACGACATCCCGAACGTGCGCGCCGGCGCCCACGGCGACATCAACTTCATCACCCTGCTGGTCGGTGCCAGCGCCGCCGGGCTGGAAGTGCAGTCGCACGAGGGCGAGTGGGTGCCGTTCACCTCCGACGCGGACACCATCGTGGTCAACATCGGCGACATGCTGCAGCGCCTGACCAACCACGTGTATCCGTCGACCATCCACCGCGTGGTCAACCCTCCGGGCGAACTGGCCCGCCAGCCGCGCTACTCGGTGCCGTTCTTCCTGCATCCGAACCCGGACTTCCTGATAGACGTGCTGCCGTCGTGCATCACGCCGGAAAACCCGAGCCGGTATCCGGAGCCGATCACCGCCCACGGCTTCCTCGAGGAACGCCTGCGCGAGATCAAGCTGAAGTAATGACGAAGGCCGCCGCGAGGCGGCCTTCGCCGTAGTGCGGGGCGCGGGCTGGGCGCAGCGTCACGCGTAGGTGCGGGGCTTGCCCCGCACGGGCCTTGCCGATGGAGCACCCGGCGGGGCAACCTCTGTCACGGGCGGTCTTCTTGCCGGTACCAAGCAGGGAGGCGCTGACCGACGGCGTGCAGGCGATCGCCGCGATCTCCGGCGAGGGCGCCCACGAGGGTGCAGCCGCGACGGCCGATGCCGCTTGGTACGCCACGGCAGACCGTGCTGTCCCGTGTTGTCTGCCGGTTGTCCTGCCGCTGTCCGTAGTGGGCTATCCTTCGCCCACTTTTCATTGGGAGTCGTTCCTGAATGCGCCGCAAGATCGTTGCCGGTAACTGGAAGCTGCATGGCAGCCGTCAATTCGCCACCGAACTGGTGGGGCAGGTGGCGGCCGGCCTGCCGCTGGAAGGGGTGGAGCTGGTGATCCTGCCGCCGCTGCCCTACCTGGGGGATCTGGTCGAGGATTTCGAAGGCACCGCGCTGGCGTTCGGCTCCCAGGACGTCAGCTGCAACGAAAAGGGTGCCTATACCGGCGAGGTGTCGGCGGCGATGCTGGTGGACGTGGGCGCCGGCTACGGGCTGGTCGGCCATTCCGAGCGCCGCCAGTACCACCACGAGAGCAGCGAGCTGGTCGCGCGCAAGTTCGTGGCCGCCGCCAATGCCGGGCTCATCCCGGTCCTGTGCGTCGGCGAGACCCTGGAGCAGCGCGAGGCCGGCCGGACCGAGCAGGTCATCGCCGCGCAGCTGGCGCCTGTACTGGACCTGGCCGGGGCCGAGGCCTTCGCCCGGGCGGTGGTCGCCTACGAGCCGGTCTGGGCCATCGGCACCGGTCGTACCGCCAGCCCGGAGCAGGCGCAGGCGGTGCATGCGTTCATCCGTGGCGTAGTCGCCGGGCGCGATGCTAGAATCGCCGATTCGTTGCCGATCCTGTATGGCGGCAGCGTCAAGCCCGACAATGCTGCAGAGCTGTTCGCACAGCCTGACGTCGATGGCGGGCTGGTAGGCGGCGCTTCGCTGGTGGCGGCAGATTTCCTGGCCATCGCGAGGGCGGCAGCCGGTCGCTAACGGTGGAACTGTCCGGGACGGATTTCAAATGCTGATGTTGATCCTCAATGTGGTCTATGTGCTGGTGGCGGTCGCGATGATCGCGCTGATCCTGATGCAGCGCGGCTCCGGCGCGGCGGCGGGCTCGGGCTTCGGCGCCGGTGCGTCGGGCACGGTGTTCGGCGCGCGCGGCGCGTCCAACTTCCTGTCCAAGTCCACCAAGTGGCTGGCCGTGGTGTTCTTCGGCATCAGCCTGTTCATGGCCTGGTACGCCAGCCATGGTTCGCGCCCCGCCGACGAAGGCCTGGGCGTGATGTCCCGCGTGGAAGCGCCGGCCGCTCCGGCGGGCGAACTGCAGTCCGTTCCGCAGGCCGCGGCCGCGGGCGAAGTGCCGCAGGCGACGCCTGCCGTGAATAATCCGGCGCAGAGCGAAGAAAAGCCCGCCGAGGGCTCGCATAAAGACTGAAGACGGTTACAATACGCGCCGCACTGCGAAGCCGGTGCGCTGACGTAAGTAAGCCCAGGTGGCGGAATTGGTAGACGCACTACCTTGAGGTGGTAGCGACGCAAGTCGTAGGGGTTCGAGTCCCCTCTTGGGCACCATGAGTTTGTTATGCGGGTATGCGGGATGCGGCAGCTCCCGCCGTGGCAAGTCCCGTCAATCCCCATGCGCGGGCGCCTGCAGGTGCCCGGGCAGAGGCAAGAGAGAATCGCTGTGCTGGCCGAATATTTGCCGTCCCTGCTGTTTCTGATCGTCGCCACCGGCATCGGCGTCGCCCTGATGCTGATCGGTCGTTTCCTTGGCCCCCGCAGCCCCGACGAACAGAAACTGTCGCCGTACGAGTGCGGCTTCGAGGCGTTCGAGAACGCGCGCATGAAGTTCGACGTGCGCTATTACCTCATCGCCATCCAGTTCATCGTCTTCGACCTGGAAATCATCTTCATCGTGCCCTGGACCCAGGTGTTCATGGAGCTGGGCGCCCGCTCGCTCGTCACCATGGGCCTGTTCGTGGGCATGCTGTTCCTCGGCTTTATCTACGTGTGGAAGAAGGGAGCGCTGGAATGGGAGTGATTCAGACTCTCGATGGCCTGATGAACAACCCCATCCCGGAAGGGCGGGTTGACGACATCCTCCGGCCCGAAGGCGACAACCCGCTGCTCGAGAAGGGCTACGTCACCACCAGCGTCGACGCCCTGCTGAACTGGGCGCGCACCGGCTCGATGTGGCCGATGACCTTCGGCCTGGCCTGCTGTGCGGTGGAAATGATGCACGCCGGCGCCTCGCGCCTGGACCTGGACCGCTACGGCGTGGTGTTCCGCCCGTCGCCGCGCCAGTCCGACGTGATGATCGTCGCCGGCACCCTGGTCAACAAGATGGCCCCGGCGCTGCGCAAGGTCTACGACCAGATGCCCGACCCGAAGTGGGTCATCTCGATGGGCAGCTGCGCCAACGGCGGCGGCTATTACCACTATTCGTATGCGGTCGTGCGCGGCTGCGATCGCGTGGTGCCGGTGGACGTGTACGTCCCGGGCTGCCCGCCGACCGCCGAGGCGCTGGTGTACGGCATTTTGCAGTTGCAGAAGAAGATCTGGCGCACCCAGACCATCGCACGCTGACCTCCCTTTCCAGTTCAAGAGCACGCCAGCCCCCATGGCCCAGCAAGCACCTTCACTCATCGACCGGCTTCGCGCGCGTTTCGCCGGTGCGCAGGTCTCCGTGGTCGAACCGCGCGGCGAAGTGACGCTGGAGGTCCCGTCGGCCGACTGGCATGCCGTCGCCGTCGCGCTGCGCGACGAGTTCGGTTTCGAGCACGCCACCGACCTGTGCGGCGTCGATTACCTGGGCTTCGGCAGCGACGAGTGGGACACCTCCGACGTCTCCTCGCAGGGCTTCAGCCGCGGCGTGGAAGGCAAGGGCGCCGGCCGTTTCGCCTGGGGCGAGTTCCCCAGCCACGAGAGCGCCGACGGCGCGCGTCCGGACGCGCTGCCCAGGCAGCGTTTCGCCGTCGTCGTCCAACTGCGTTCCTATCAGCACAACCAGCTGCTGCGCCTGCGCTGCTTCGCCCCGGACGAGGCGCTGCCGGTGGTGGCGTCGCTGACCGGCGTGTGGCCGGGCCTGAACTGGTTCGAGCGCGAGGCGTTCGACCTGTACGGGGTGATCTTCGAGGGCCACCCGGACCTGCGCCGCATCCTGACCGACTATGGTTTCGTCGGCCATCCGTTCCGCAAGGACTTCCCGCTGATCGGCAACGTGGAAGTGCGGTACGACGAAGAGAAGAAGCGCGTGGTCTACGAGCCGGTGACTTCGGTCGAGCCGCGCGTGGGCGTGCCGCGCGTGATCCGCGACGACGCCCGCTTCGAGACCGCCGAAGGCGAGCGCGCGCAGAGGGAGGCAAGCAAGTGAGTGAGTTCCAGCAGGCGCATGAAGCCTTCGCCAGCAACTCCGCCGAAGCCCGGCAGGAGATCCGCAACTACACCATGAACTTCGGCCCGCAGCACCCGGCCGCGCATGGCGTGCTGCGCCTGATCCTGGAGATGGACGGCGAGACCATCATGCGCGCCGACCCGCACGTGGGCCTGCTGCATCGCGCCACCGAGAAGCTGGCCGAGTCCAAGCCGTTCAACCAGTCGATCGGCTACATGGACCGCTTGGACTACTGCTCGATGATGTGCAACGAGCACGCCTACGTCCGCGCCATCGAGACCCTGGCGGGCATCGAGGTGCCGGAGCGCGCGCAGTACATCCGCACGATGTTCGACGAGATCACCCGCATCCTGAACCACCTGATGTGGCTGGGTTCGAACGGGCTCGACCTCGGCGCGATGGCGGTGATGCTGTACGCCTTCCGCGAGCGCGAGGAGCTGATGGACTGCTACGAGGCGGTGTCGGGCGCGCGCATGCACGCGGCCTACTACCGTCCGGGCGGCGTGTACCGCGACCTGCCGGACGCGATGCCCAAGTACAAGGAGTCGCGCTGGCACAAGGGCAATGCGCTCAAGCGCCTGAACGCCGCCCGCGAAGGCTCGCTGCTGGACTTCCTGGAGAACTTCACCAACGAGTTCCCAGCGCGCGTCGACGAATACGAGACCCTGCTGACCGACAACCGCATCTGGAAGCAGCGCACCGTCGGCATCGGCGTGGTCACCCCGGAGCACGCCCTGGCCTGGGGCATGACCGGCGCCATGCTGCGCGGCTCGGGCATCGCCTGGGACCTGCGCAAGAAGCAGCCGTACGCCAGGTACGACGCGGTCGATTTCGACATCCCGCTGGGCACCAACGGCGACTGCTACGACCGCTACCTGGTCCGCGTCGCCGAGATGCGCCAGTCCAACCGCATCATCAAGCAGTGCGTGCAGTGGCTGAAGGCCAACCCGGGCCCGGTCATGGTCCGCAATTTCAAGGTCGCTCCTCCTTCGCGTGCGGAGATGAAGGACGACATGGAAGCGCTGATCCACCACTTCAAGCTGTTCAGCGAAGGCTACTGCGTGCCGGCCGGCGAGACCTACGCCGCGGTCGAGGCGCCGAAGGGCGAGTTCGGCTGCTACCTGGTGTCCGACGGCGCCAACAAGCCGTTCCGCGTGCACCTGCGCGCGCCGGGTTTCGCCCACCTGTCCTCGATCGACTCGATCGTGCGCGGCCACATGCTGGCCGACGTGGTGGCGATGATCGGCACCTACGATCTCGTGTTCGGCGAGGTCGACCGGTAATGCCGGACAAGCGCACAACGCCCGGTGCCAGCGCGGCCATGCTGCTGCAGGCATCGGTTTCCCAGGATCTGCTATTGGTTGAGGTCGGCCGATGAAGGCGACAGGTAATTTCGAGGCGGCGCGCGACGTCGACCCGATGGTGGTGCTGAGCGACAAGACCCGCGCTCACATCGATCACTGGCTGACGAAGTTCCCGCCCGAGCGCAAGCGCTCGGCGGTGCTGCAGGGCCTGCACGCCGCCCAGGAGCAGAACCAGGGCTGGCTCAGCGACGAGCTGATCGCCGGCGTGGCGAAGTACCTCGACCTGCCGTTCGTGTGGGCCTACGAGGTCGCCAGCTTCTACTCGATGTTCGAGACCGAGAAGGTCGGCCGCAACAACGTCGCCATCTGCACCAACATCAGCTGCTGGCTCAACGGCGCCGACGACATCGTGCGCCACTGCGAGAAGAAGCTGGGCATCAAGCACGGCGAATCGACCCCGGACGGCCGCGTCTACCTCAAGCGCGAGGAAGAATGCCTGGCCGGCTGCGCGGGCGCGCCGATGATGGTCATCAACGGTCACTACCACGAGCGCCTGACGCTGGACCAGGTCGACGCGCTGCTGGACGGGCTGGAGTAAGGCATGGCACACCACGAATCCAGGGGGCCGGTCGGTCCGGCGCCGCTTCCGCACAACGTGGTCTACACCACGCTGCACTACGACACCCCGTGGTCGTACGAGAACTACCTCAAGACCGGCGGTTACGCCGCGCTGCGCAAGATCCTCGAAGAGAAGATCGCGCCGGCCGACGTGATCGAGATGGTCAAGCAGTCCGGCCTGCGCGGCCGCGGCGGCGCGGGCTTCCCGACCGGCCTGAAGTGGTCCTTCATGCCCAAGGACGCGCCGCAGAAGTACATCCTGTGCAACTCGGACGAATCCGAGCCGGGCACCTGCAAGGACCGCGACATCCTGCGCTACAACCCGCATTCGGTGGTGGAGGGCATGGCCATCGCCTGCTACGCCACCGGTTCGACCGTGGGCTACAACTACCTGCGCGGCGAATTCCACCACGAGCCGTTCGAGCACTTCGAGCAGGCACTGGCCGATGCCTACAAGCACGGCTGGCTGGGCAAGAACGTGCTGGGCTCGGGCGTGGACATCGACATCTACGCCGCGCTGGGCGCCGGCGCCTACATCTGCGGCGAAGAGACCGCGCTGATGGAGTCGCTGGAAGGCAAGAAGGGCCAGCCGCGCTACAAGCCGCCGTTCCCGGCCAACTTCGGCCTGTACGGCAAGCCGTCGACGATCAACAACACCGAGACCTACGGTTCGGTGCCGGCGATCATCCGCAACGGCCCGGAGTGGTTCAAGGGCCTGAGCCTGACCAACAACGGCGGCCCGAAGTGCTTCTCCGTCTCCGGCTGCGTGGTCAAGGGCGGCAACTTCGAAGTGCCGCTGGGCACCACCTTCGACGACCTGCTGGAAATGGCCGGCGGCCTGCGTCCGGGCCGCGCGCTGAAGGCGGCGATCCCGGGCGGCGTGTCGATGCCGGTGCTGACCGCCGAGCAGCTCAAGGGGCTGCCGATGGACTACGACACCATCCGCGCACTGGGCTCGGGCCTGGGCTCGGGCGCCATCGTGGTGCTGGACGACAGCGTGTGCTGCGTCAAGTTCGCCTGCCGCATCAGCCAGTTCTTCCACAAGGAATCCTGCGGCCAGTGCACCCCGTGCCGCGAGGGCACCGGCTGGATGCACCGCGTGCTGGAGCGCATCGTCGCCGGCAAGGCCACGATGGAAGACCTGCACCAGCTGCGCACTGTCGCCGGCCAGATCGAAGGCCACACCATCTGCGCCTTCGGCGAAGCGGCGGCCTGGCCGATCCAGGGGTTCCTGCGCCAGTTCTGGGACGAATTCGAGTACTACATCGTCAACGGTCATTCGATGGTTGACGGCAAGAAAGTGGAGGCTGCTGCCGCATGAGCGCGCAACCCATGAACCCGAGCGAGGCGCCCGTGGCGCCGGAAGGACACGTCACCATCGAGATCGATGGGCAGACGATGTTCGCGCCCAAGGGGTCGATGATCATCCAGGCCGCCGACAAGGCCGGCATTCCGATTCCGCGCTTCTGCTACCACGAGAAGCTGCCGATCGCCGCCAACTGCCGCATGTGCCTGGTCGACGTGGAGAAGTCGCCCAAGCCGTCGCCGGCCTGCGCCACGCCGGTCATGGACGGCATGAAGATCCAGACCCGCAACGAGAAGGCGCTCAAGTACCAGCGCTCGGTCATGGAATTCCTGCTGATCAACCATCCGCTGGACTGCCCGATCTGCGACCAGGGCGGCGAGTGCGAGCTGCAGGACGTGTCGCTGGGCTACGGCCGTTCGGTCAGCCGCTTCAACGAGCGCAAGCGCGTGGTGGCCGACGAGGACATGGGCCCGCTGGTCGCCACCGAGATGACCCGCTGCATCCAGTGCACCCGCTGCGTGCGCTTCACCGCGGAGATCGCCGGCACCTATGAGCTGGGTGGCATGTACCGCGGCGAGAACCTGCAGATCGGCACCTACGACGGCAAGCCGCTGACCACCGAGCTGTCCGGCAACGTGATCGACGTGTGCCCGGTCGGCGCGCTGACCAACAAGGTGTTCCAGTTCCGCGCCCGTCCGTGGGAGCTGACCGCGCGCGAATCGCTGGGCTACCACGACGCCATGGGCTCGAACCTGTTCCTGCACGTGCGCCGCGGCGAAGTGCTGCGCGCGGTGCCGCGCGACAACGAACTGGTCAACGAGTGCTGGTTGTCGGACCGCGACCGTTATTCGCACCAGGGCCTGTACGCCGCCGACCGCGCGGTCAAGCCGCTGCAGAAGGTCAACGGCGAGTGGAAGGAAGTGAGCTGGGCCGAAGGCCTGGCCGCCGCCCGCGAGATCCTCGACGGCAACCGCGGCGACGACCTCGGCGTGCTGGTGCACCCGTCCACCTCGAACGAGGAAGGCGCGCTGCTGGCCCGCCTGGCCGCCGGCCTGGGCTCGAACAACATCGATCACCGCATCGACAACCGCGACTTCTCCGACGCCGCGACCGCCGAAGTGTTCGGCGCCTCGCTGGCCGAGATCGAGAATGCCGACCGCATCGTGCTGCTGGGCAGCAACGTCCGCCACGAGCTGCCGCTGCTGCACGCCCGCCTGCGCAAGGCGCAGACCAAGAACGGCGCGCGGATCTTCGCGGTCAACCCGGTCGATTTCGACTTCGCCTTCGCGCTGGCCGGCAAGCAGATCGTCGCGCCGTCGAAGTTCGCCGACGCCATGGGCGACGCCGGGCTGCGCGAGGCGGTGAAGAGCGGTGGCAACACCCTCGTCATCGTCGGCGCGATCGCCGAGAACCATCCGCAGGCCGCCGCGATCCGCGCCGCCGCGCGCGAGTTCGCCGCCGCCACCGGCGCGAAGCTGTGCCGCATCCCGCAGGGCGCCAACGCCATCGGCCTGTCCCGCGCCGGCGTGCTGCCGGCCGGCAAGGACGTCGCCGCGATGCTGGCGCAGCCGCGCAAGGCCTACGTGCTTTACGGCATCGAGCCGGGCCTGGACTTCGCCGACAGCGCCGCCGCGCGCAAGGCGCTGGCCGGCGCCAAGGTGGTGGCGTTCAGCCACTTCGCCTGCGTCTCGACCCGCGACGTGGCCGACCTGATCCTGCCGATCGGCGCGCTGCCGGAAATCGACGCGACCCTGACCAACCTCGACGGCCGCGAGCAGCAGGCCCGCGCCGGCGGCAAGCTGCCGGGCGAGGCCCGCGAGGGCTGGCGCGTGCTGCGCGCCCTCGGCGGCGACCTGCAGCTGGCCGGTTTCGGCTTCACTGATCTGGCAGGCCTGCGTGCCGGCCTGCAGCCGGTGCAGGTGAACGTGGCCGCCTCGTCGCAGCCGCAGGCGGCGGGCGAGGGCCTGGAAGTGGCTTCGACCCCGGCGATCTACCGCACCGATGCGGTGGTGCGCCGTGCCGAAGCGCTGCAGGCGCATCCGCTGAACAACGCGCCGCGCATCGTGCTCAACGCCGACGACGCCGCGCGCCTGCAGCTGGCCGAAGGGCAGATGGCCAAGGTCGGCACCGACGCCGGCAAGGCGACCCTGCCGGTGGTGGTCGACGCGCGCGTCGCCGCCGGTGCGGTCTGGATTGAATCGGGCCACGGCGCCACCGCGCCGCTGGGCGCCGCTCGTGTAACGGTGGTGGCTGCATGAACGAGTTGCTGTTGAACGCGGTCGATCCGCTGCACCAGTGGTTCCTGGCGCTGGGCGACATCGGCGTCGTGCTGTGGATGGTGCTGAAGATCCTGGTCATCGCCATGCCGATCATCGTATCGGTGGCGTTCTACGTGCTGTGGGAGCGCAAGCTGATCGGCTGGATGCACGTGCGCCACGGGCCGATGTACGTCGGCCTCGGCGGCCTGCTGCAGGCCTTCGCCGACGTCACCAAGCTGCTGTTCAAGGAAATCGTGCGCCCGGCCAACGCGCACAAGGCGATCTACGTGCTGGCGCCGCTGATCGTGCTGGCGCCGTCGTTCGCGGCCTGGTCGGTGGTGCCGTTCGACTACAAGCTGGTGCTGTCCAACGCCAACGTCGGCCTGCTGTACCTGCTGGCGATGACCTCGCTGGGCATCTACGGCGTGATCCTGGCCGGCTGGGCGTCGAACTCCAAGTACGCCTTCCTCGGCGCGATGCGTTCGGCCGCGCAGATGGTCAGCTACGAAATCGCGATGGGCTTCGCCCTGGTCGGCGTGATGATCGCCGCCGGCAGCCTGAATCTGAGCGAGATCGTGCTGGCGCAGAAGGGCAGCTCGGGCCTGTTCGACTGGTTCCTGTTGCCGCTGCTGCCGCTGTTCGTCGTGTACTGGGTGTCCGGCGTGGCCGAAACCAACCGCGCGCCGTTCGACGTGGTCGAGGGCGAATCGGAAATCGTCGCCGGCCACATGGTCGAATATTCCGGCGGTGCGTTCGCGCTGTTCTTCCTGGCTGAGTACGCCAACATGATCCTGATCAGCTTCCTGATCTCGATCTTCTTCATGGGCGGCTGGCTGAGCCCGATCCAGGGCTGGGTCACGGCGGACGTCTCGCCCTGGGTCAACTGGATCTGGAACGGCGGCTGGCCGTGGCTGCTGGCCAAGGTCTTCTTCTTCGCCAGTTCGTACATCTGGTTCCGCGCCACGTTCCCGCGCTTCCGCTACGACCAGATCATGCGCCTGGGCTGGAAGGTGTTCATCCCGCTGACCATCGCGTGGATCGCGGTGACCGCACTGCTCGTGTTCTACGGCGTGATCCAGAGAGGCGTTTGATTCATGAAAAAGATCACCCACTATTTCAAGAGCCTGCTGCTGCTGGAGCTCGTCTCCGGCATGTGGCTGACGCTGAAGTACGCGTTCAAGCCGAAGTACACCGTGCTGTACCCGATGGAGAAGTTCCCGCAGTCGCCGCGCTTCCGCGGCCTGCATGCGCTGCGCCGCTACCCGAACGGCGAGGAACGCTGCATCGCCTGCAAGCTGTGCGAGGCGGTGTGCCCGGCGCTGGCCATCACCATCGACTCGGCCAAGCGCGAGGACGGCACCCGACGCACCACGCGCTACGAGATCGACCTGTTCAAGTGCATCTTCTGCGGTTTCTGCGAGGAGAGCTGCCCGGTGGACTCGATCGTGGAAACCCACATCCTCGAGTACCACTTCGAGAACCGTGGCGAGAACATCGTCACCAAGCCGCAGCTGCTGGCCATCGGTGATCGGCTGGAAGCCGAGATCGCCGAACGCCGCGCCGCCGACGCCGCCTTCCGCTGAGGACCGAAAGATGGATTGGGTAAATATCGCTTTCTGGTTCTTCTCGATCGTCGCGGGCGTGTCGGCCCTGTCGGTGATCAGCGTACGCAACCCGGTGTATGCCGTGCTGTGCTTGATCCTGACCTTCTTCTCCATCGCCTGCGTCTGGCTGCTGGTCGGCGCCGAGTTCCTCGGCGTCACCCTGGTGCTGGTGTACGTGGGCGCGGTGATGGTGCTGTTCCTGTTCGTGGTGATGATGCTGGACGTGGAAACGGACAGCCTGCGCGAAGGCTGGGTGCGCTACCTGCCGGTCGGGCTGGTCGTCGCGGTGGTCATGCTGGTGCAGATGCTGACCCTGATCGGCATCAAGGCCCGCCTGGCCGCGCCGTTCCCGGCCGACAACGCCGCCGCCGTCGCCGCCGACAGCTCCAACATCACCTGGCTGGCGCGCAGCCTGTTCACCGAGTACCTGCTGCCGTTCGAGTTCGCCGCGGTGATCCTGACCGTGGCGGTGATCGCCGCGGTGATGCTGACCCTGCGCCGCCGCACCGGCGTGAAGACGCAGAATCCGTCCGAGCAGACCCGGGTCCGCGCCAGCGACCGCCTGCGCATCGTCAAGATGGCGGTCGAGAAGCCGGTCGTGCTGACCGACACCAAGCACATCGAAGGCGGCGAGGAGGCCAAGCCATGATTTCCCTGGGCCACATGCTCGCTCTTGGCGCGGTGATGTTCTGCATCTCCGTCGCCGGCATCTTCCTCAACCGCAAGAACATCATCGTGCTGCTGATGTCGATCGAGTTGATGCTACTGTCGGTGAACATCAACTTCGTCGCCTTCTCGCGCGAACTCGGCGACACCGCCGGCCAGCTGTTCGTGTTCTTCATCCTGACCGTGGCCGCGGCGGAAGCCGCCATCGGCCTCGCGATCCTGGTGACCCTGTTCCGTACCCGCCACACCATCAACGTTGGCGAAGTCGATTCGTTGAAGGGCTGACCCACAGATGGAAATCACTCTCTCCAAGAGTCTGTTGATCGCAGTGGTGCTGGCACCGCTGTTCGGCAGCATCATCGCCGGCCTGTTCGGTCGCCAGGTGGGGCGCAAGGGCGCCCAGTACGCCACCATCCTCGGCGTGGCGGTCAGCTGCGCGCTGTCGATGCACACCCTGTACCAGCTGCTGTGGGGCGGGGCGCAGCCGTTCAACCAGAACGTCTACACCTTCTTCGAGGTCGGCCAGTACTCGGCGCACGTCGGCTTCATGGTCGACCGCCTGACCGCGATGATGATGGTGGTGGTGACCTTCGTGTCGCTGCTGGTGCACATCTACTCGATCGGCTACATGGCCGACGACGATGGCTACCAGCGTTTCTTCAGCTACATCTCGCTGTTCACCTTCTCCATGCTCACCCTGGTGATGAGCAACAACTTCCTGCAGCTGTTCTTCGGCTGGGAAGCGGTGGGCCTGGTGTCGTACCTGCTGATCGGCTTCTACTTCAAGAAGCCGAGCGCGATCTTCGCCAACATGAAGGCCTTCCTGGTCAACCGCGTGGGCGACTTCGGTTTCCTGCTCGGCATCGCCGGCGTGCTGTGGGTGTTCGGCACCCTGGACTACGCCACCGTGTTCGCCAACGCGCCGCTGCTGAACGATCCGAACGCGCTGATCCAGGTGTGGTCCGGCTCGATCAACCTGTTCGGCCATCCGGTGCAGGTGCTGGGCGAGCCGGTGATCTGGTCGATCGCCACCCTGATCTGCATCTGCCTGTTCATCGGCGCGATGGGCAAATCGGCCCAGGTGCCGCTGCACGTGTGGCTGCCCGACTCGATGGAAGGCCCGACCCCGATCTCGGCGCTGATCCACGCCGCGACCATGGTGACCGCCGGCATCTTCATGGTCACCCGCATGTCGCCGCTGTTCGAGCTGTCGCAGACGGCGCTGAACTTCATCCTGTTCATCGGCGCGACCACGGCCTTCTTCACCGGCCTGATCGGCATCGTGCAGAACGACATCAAGCGCGTGGTCGCCTACTCGACGCTGTCGCAGCTGGGCTACATGACCGTGGCGCTGGGCGTGTCCGCCTACTCGGGCGCGGTGTTCCACCTGATGACCCACGCCTTCTTCAAGGCGCTGCTGTTCCTGGGCGCCGGCTCGGTCATCATCGGCATGCACCACGAACAGAACATGATGAAGATGGGCGGCCTGCGCAGGTACATGCCGATCACCCACATCACCATGTGGATCGGCACGCTGGCGCTGGTCGGCACGCCGTTCTTCTCCGGCTTCTACTCGAAGGACACCATCATCGAGGCCGCCGAGCTGCATGCCCACGCTTCCGACAGCTGGGTGGCGACCTACGGCTACTGGGCGGTGCTGGGCGGCGTGATCGTCACCAGCTTCTACAGCTTCCGCCTGCTGTTCCTGACCTTCTTCGGCAAGGAACGCTTCCGCGACGCGCATGACGACCACGGCCACGACGCCCACCACCATGACGACCATCATGGCCACGGCGCGCACGAGCCGCACGAGTCGCCGTGGGTGGTGACCCTGCCGCTGATCCTGCTGGCGATCCCGTCGATCCTCATCGGCTTCTTCACCGCCGGCCCGATGCTGTTCGGCACCGACTGGGCCGGCCACGCCAGCGGCAACGGCATCCCGGGGCAGGTGATGTCCTTCTTCACCGGCATCGTCGATTTCCGCCATCCGATGGGGACCGACCCGCAACTGCTCAACGGCGTTCCGCCGGCCGACGTCATCGGCCTGATCGGCGCCGAGCACTGGCATGGCGCGGTGCAGTTCGCCATCCACGGATTGACCGCTCCCGCGTTCTGGCTGACCGTCGCCGGCTTCGTCCTGGCCTGGGTGTTCTACATCTGGAAGCCGGAACTGGCAGGCAAGTCCCGCAAGACCCTGGCGCCGGTGGTTTCGGTGCTGGAGAACAAGTACGGCTTCGACAAGCTGTGGATCGACGGTTTCGCTGGCGGCAGCGTCAAGCTCGGCAAGGCCGCCCGTGTCGTGGACAGCAACGTGGTGGATGGGGTGGTGAACGGTGCGGCCCGCGTGGTCGAACTGGCCGCCAACCTGCTGCGCCGCACCCAATCCGGTTTCCTCTACCACTACGCCTTCGTGATGATCATCGGCCTGATCGCCCTGCTGGGCCTGCTGATGCATTTCTGGCGTTGACCTGTACGGAATAAGAAGACGTGTCGAACTGGCCCCTACTCAGTATCCTCATCTGGCTGCCGATCCTCGGCGGTGCGTTGATTCTTGCCGTGCGCAACGCCCAGGCTGCCCGTTGGGCGTCCCTGGCGGTGGCACTGCTCACCTTCCTGCTCAGCCTCGGACTGCTCAGCGGCTATGACCGCGCCGCCGCCGAGGTGATGCAGTTCGTCGAGCAGCACCCGTGGATCCCGGCCTATGGCATCGGCTACAACCTGGCCGTCGACGGCATCGCCATCGCGCTGGTGCTGCTGACGACCCTGGTGGGCGTGCTGGCGCTGATCGGCGCCTGGGGCGTGATCGACAAGCGCGTGAACCAGTACGTGGCCGCCTTCCTGATCCTGGAAGGCGTGACGGTGGGCATCTTCGCCGCCACCGACGCGATGCTGTTCTACGTGTTCTTCGAAGCGATGCTGATCCCGATGTTCCTGATCATCGGTGTCTGGGGCGGCCCGCGTCGCATCTATGCCGCGCTGAAGTTCTTCCTGTACACCTTCCTCGGCTCGGTGCTGATGCTGGTGGCGCTGATCTACCTGTACATCAAGGGCGGCAGCTTCCAGCTGGCCGACCTGTACCAGCTGCAGCTGTCCGCCCGCGAGCAGACTTGGATCTTCTTCGCCTTCCTGATCGCCTTCGCGGTCAAGGTGCCGATGTTCCCGGTGCACACCTGGCTGCCGGACGCGCACGTGGAAGCGCCGACCGCCGGTTCGGTGATCCTGGCCGCGATCGCGCTGAAGATCGGCGGCTACGGCTTCCTGCGCTTCAACCTGCCGATCGTGCCGGACGCCAGCAGCGAATGGGCCTGGCTGGTGATCGCGCTGTCGCTGGTGGCGGTGATCTACGTCGGCCTGGTGGCGCTGGTGCAGGACGACATGAAGAAGCTGGTGGCCTATTCCTCGGTCGCGCACATGGGCTTCGTCACCCTGGGCACCTTCACCGCGCTGTGGCTGGTGCGCGAGGCCGGCAACGCCGACGCCGCGCGCCTGGGCCTGCAGGGCGCGATGGTGCAGATGATCTCGCACGGTTTCGTGTCCGGCGCGATGTTCTCCTGCATCGGCGTGCTCTACGACCGCCTGCACACCCGCCGCATCGCCGACTACGGCGGCGTGGTCAACGTGATGCCGTGGTTCGCCGCCTTCGCGCTGCTGTTCTTCATGGCCAACTCCGGCCTGCCGGGCACCAGCGGTTTCGTCGGCGAGTTCATGGTGGTGCTGGCCAGCTTCCAGTGGGAGCCGCTGGTGGCGCTGGGCGCGGCCACGACGCTGATCATCGGCGCGGCCTACTCGCTGTGGCTGTACAAGCGCGTGTTCTTCGGCGAGGTGGGCAACGCCCACGTGGCCGAGATGAAGGACATCAACGGGCGCGAATGGCTGGTGCTGGGCGTGTTCGCCATCGGTACGCTGGCGCTGGGCGTGTATCCGCGCCCGCTGACCGAACTGATGGAGCCCTCCATCGCCAAGCTGGCGATGCAGATCGCATCGAGCAAGCTGCTGTAAGCGGCCCCGTCGAGAGTATTGATTCCAGGATTTGATGATGACAACGCCGACGCTACTGCCGTTGACCGCCGCCGACCTCCCGCCGCTGCTGCCCGAATTGGTGGTGATCGGCGGTGCCTTCGCCCTGCTGATCCTCGACCTGTTCATCAGCAACCGCCACAAGGTCTGGACCCACTTCCTGTCGGTCGCCATCCTCGCCATCGCCTTCGTGCTGCTGCTGGGCGGCGTGGGCGGGCAGGGCGAGGTGTTCCACGGCATGTTCATCCGCGACAACGCCGCCGACGTCATGAAGACGGTGGTGGTGCTGGTCAGCGGCCTGACCCTGGTCTACGGCTGGAGCTACCTGCGCGAGCGCAGCCTGTACCAGGGCGAGATCGCGGTGCTGATCCTGTTCGCCACCGCCGGCATGATGCTGCTGGTGTCGGCCGGCAGCCTGCTGATGGTCTACCTGGGGCTGGAGCTGCTGGCGCTGTGTTCCTACGCGCTGGTCGCCAGCAACCGCGAGAACAAGCTGGCCGCCGAGGCGGGCATGAAGTACATCGTGCTCGGTTCGCTGGCCTCGGGCCTGCTGCTGTACGGCATGTCGCTGGTCTACGGCGCCACCGGTTCGCTGCACCTGGACGTGATCCATGACGCGGCCGCGCATTCGGACGAACGCATGCTGCTGCTGACCGGCGCGGTGTTCATGGTCGCCGGCGTCGCCTTCAAGCTTGGCGCCGCGCCGTTCCACATGTGGCTGCCGGACGTCTACCAGGGCGCGCCGGCCCCGATCGCGCTGTTCATCAGCTCGGCGCCGAAGCTGGCCGCCTTCGGCATGGCCTACCGCCTGCTCGAAGCCGGCGTCGGTCCGCTGTCGGCCGAGCTGCAGTACGTGCTGGCCGGCCTGGCGGCGCTGTCGCTGGTGGTCGGCAACCTGATGGCCATCGCCCAGGTCAACCTCAAGCGCATGCTGGCCTATTCGACCGTCTCGCACATCGGTTTCCTGCTGATGGGCGTGGCCGGCGGCGGCGCGGCGGGCTACTCGGCGGCGATGTTCTACGCCGTGGCCTACGCGATCATGTCCACCGCCGCCTTCGGCGTGATCGTCGCCCTGTCGCGCGCCGGCTTCGAGGCCGAGAGCATCGACGACTTCAAGGGCCTGAACGCGCGCAACCCGTGGATGGCCGGCCTGATGCTGTGCGCCATGTTCTCGCTGGCCGGCATCCCGCCGTTCCTGGGCTTCTGGGCCAAGCTGGCGGTGCTGGGCGCCGCGGTCAACGGCGGGTTGCTGTGGCTGGTGATCCTGGGCGTGATCAGCGCGGTGGTGGGCTGCTTCTACTACCTGCGCGTGGTCAAGGTCATGTACTTCGACGAGCCGGTGGGCGAGCCGCTGCCGCGCAACAACGACCGCGTCCTGGGCATCGTGCTGGGCGTGAACTGCGTGGCACTGCTGGTGCTGCCGGTGGCCCTGGGGCCGCTGCTGGCGTGGATGCGCAACGCATTTGCACATCTTTCATGAAAAACGATACAAAACGGCGCGATTCATGTAATATGCGCGCCCTGAGTTGATGGCGTCGCCGGGAAGCCGGTGTCGCCGGGCCATCGCAAGATGGTCGACCGGAACGGCAGCGTTCCGGGTTTCAGTGGAATCCCCGGGTTTCCTGAAACAATGAAGTAAAAAAGACTTGCGGTAACGGTCCAATTACTTCATAATTCCGCTTCTGCTGCGGGGTGGAGCAGTCTGGCAGCTCGTCGGGCTCATAACCCGAAGGTCGCAGGTTCAAATCCTGCCCCCGCTACCAGTTCCGGCCTTTTTCAACATCTTGTTGTGGAAGGCTGAATCTGGGCTCGTAGGAACGATTGCTTCCGTTCCTGCAACCGGAATCCAGTCACCGGATTCATACCGGACAAAGGGCCCAGTCGGGCCCTTTGTTGTTTCCGCGAAACGAAAAGTCCGGCTGGGTTTCCCCCACGTTCCCCATTACCGAAATCAAGGCAGGCTGTGAGCGACAAGGCTACTGAAATCGCGAATCTGCTGGGCCCCACCGTGCAGGCGCTGGGCCTGGATCTGCTGGGTGCCGAGTATCTGCCGGCGCCGGGCGGCGCGACGCTGCGTCTGTACATCGACGTGCCGCTGGACGAGCAGCCCGAGCGCATGGTCAACATCGACGACTGCGAGCGGGTGAGCCGCGAGGTGTCCGCGCAGCTGGACGTCGAGGACCCGATCAGCGGCAACTACACGCTGGAAGTGTCCTCGCCGGGCGTGGACCGCCCGCTGTTCACGCTGGAGCACTTCGAGCAGCACCTGGGCCAGTCCGCAAAGGTGGGCCTGAAGCTGCCGCAGGAGAACCGCCGCCGTCTGCAGGGCGAGATCGCCGCGGTGGACGCCGACGCCGGCACCGTGACCTTCGTCGTCGATGGCAGGCCGTTCGTGGCCGCCTTCGACAACATCGACAAGGCGCGCATCATTCCGGACTGGGCCGCGCTTGGCCTGGCTCCGACCAAACCGACCGGTCCGGCCCCCAAGCAGGGCGGCGCGGCCAAGAACAAATCCAATAACGAAACCGCGGCCCGCAAGCCGCGCGCGGAGTAAGCCGATGAGCAAGGAACTTCTGCTGGTAGTCGACGCGGTCGCCAATGAAAAAGGCGTGCCGCGCGAAGTGATCTTCGACGCGATCGAGGCCGCGCTCGCCTCGGCGGCGAAGAAGCGCTACGTGGACCAGGACGTGCTGGCGCGCGTGGCGATCGACCACAAGGACGGCAGCTACGAAACCTTCCGCCGCTGGGAGGTCGTGGCCGACGACGTGGTGATGGAATCGCCGGACCGCCAGATCCGCCTGATGGACGCGATCGACGAGGCCGACGGCGTCGAGGTCGGCGACTACATCGAGGAGCAGATCGAGAACCCGGACTTCGGCCGCATCGCCGCGCAGGCCGCCAAGCAGGTGATCGTGCAGCGCGTGCGCGAGGCCGAGCGCCAGCAGGTCGTGGACGCATGGAAGGACCGCGTCGGCGAACTGGTGACCGGCGTGGTCAAGCGCGCCGAGCGCGGCAACATCTATGTAGACCTGGGCGGCAACGCCGAGGCCTTCATCCCGAAGGACAAGGGCATTCCGCGCGACGTGCTGCGCGCCGGCGACCGCGTGCGCGGCTACCTGGCCGAGGTGCGTTCGGAGCCGCGCGGACCGCAGCTGTTCATCAGCCGCGCCGCGCCGGAATTCATGATCGAGCTGTTCAAGCTGGAAGTGCCGGAAGTCGGCCAGGGCCTGGTCGAGATCAAGGCCTGCGCCCGCGACCCGGGCGACCGCGCCAAGATCGCCGTCATCGCCCACGACAGCCGCACCGATCCGATCGGCGCCTGCATCGGCATGCGCGGTTCGCGCGTGCAGGCCGTGAGCAACGAGCTCAACGGCGAGCGCGTGGACATCGTGCTGTGGAACGAGAACCCGGCCAACTTCGTCATCAACGCGATGGCGCCGGCCGAAGTGCAGTCCATCATCGTCGATGAGGAAAAGCACTCGATGGACCTGGCCGTGGCCGAGGAGCGCCTGGCGCAGGCCATCGGCAAGGGCGGCCAGAACGTGCGCCTGGCCAGCCGCCTGACCGGCTGGCAGCTCAACGTGATGACCCAGGACCAGGTCACCGCCAAGTCGGAAGCCGAGCAGACCGTCGCCCGCCAGCTGTTCATGGACAAGCTGGAAGTGGACGAGGAGATCGCCGGCATCCTGGTCAGCGAGGGCTTCAGCACCGTCGAGGAAATCGCCTACGTGCCGATCGGCGAGCTGCTGGCCGTCGAGGGCTTCGACGAGGACATCGTCGAGGAACTGCGCGCCCGCGCCCGCGACGCGCTGCTCAACGAGGCGCTCGCGGTGGAGGAGGGCGCCGAAGGCGGCGTGCCGGCCGAGGACCTGCTGGCGCTGCCGGGCATGGACGAGGCCACGGCCTACGCGCTCGCCGGCAACGGCGTGCGCACCAGTGAGGATCTGTCGGACCTGGCTGCCGACGAGATCCTGGAGTTCGGCATCGAAGGCATGGATCTGGAGCGCGCCGCGGCGCTGGTCCTGGCCGCCCGCGCCGAGGAGATCGCCCGTCTGGAGCGCGGCGAATGAGCCAGCGATGAACAGTGCCCTGAGCCGCTCAGGGCGTAGACTCCGCGCTGCCTTCGTCCGTATCGAGGGGGCGCCAACAAGATCATAGGATCCGAATGTCGCAGCAAACCACCATCCGCAAGCTCGCCCAACTGGTCAACACGCCGGTGGAGAAACTGCTGGAACAGCTGGCCCAGGCCGGCATGAAGTTCAGCGGTCCCGACCAGGTCGTGACCAGCGCCGAGAAAGTGAAGCTGCTCGGTTTCCTTCGCCGTTCCCACGGCAAGGACGAGCAGGTCGCCGACGAGGCTGACGCCGCGCCGAAGAAGATCACCCTGAGCCGTCGCACGCAGCAGGAAGTGACCGTCAATGCCGGCCGCAGCAAGACCACGGTCAATGTCGAGGTGCGCCAGAAGCGCACCTACGTCAAGCCGGCTGCCGGCGCGCCGATGGATGCGGATGCCGAGCGCGCCGAGATCCTGCGCAAGCTCGAGGAGTCGCGCCAGCGCAACCTCGAGGAGCAGCGCATGCTGGCCGAGAAGGACCGCGCGCGCGACGAGGAAATGGTGGCGCGCCAGAAGGCGGCCGAGGATGCCGAGCGCGAGCGCGCGGAAGCCGAGCGCCAGGCCGCGGAGGAGGCTGCCAAGGCCGCCGAAGCAGCCAAGGCCGCGCCTGCGGCACCGGCCGTCAGGCAGCCGATCATCGAGACGCTGACGCCGCGTCCTGCGCGCAACGCCTCGGCCACGCCGCGTCCTGCGACGCCGGCGCCGGCACCTGCGCGCGACGAGCGCGGCGGCGCACATGCCAAGCCGGGCAACAAGTCCCGTGGCGGTCAGTCGGAGGATGAGGGCGGCAAGCGTTTCGGCGGTCAGCTGCACCTGTCGCCGTCCGACCGCGCCCGCCGCGGCAACAACAGCAATTCGCGTGGTCGCCCGGGCGCGCGTGCGCCGCAGGGGCGTCGCGGCAACGAGCAGTCGCGCGGCGGTGGCGGCAGCCACGGCTTCGAGCGTCCGACCGCGCCGGTGGTGCGCGAGGTCGCCATCGGCGACACCATCACCGTGGCCGATCTGGCGCAGAAGCTGGCGCTGAAGGGCGGCGAGGTGGTCAAGGCGCTGTTCAAGATGGGCGTGATGGCCACCATCACCCAGTCCATCGACCACGACACCGCCGCGCTGGTGACCGAGGAGCTCGGCCACAAGGTGGTGCGTGCCGGCAACAACGATGCCGAGGACGCGCTGCTGGCCATCACCGATGTCGACCAGGGCGACGCCGTGCCGCGTCCGCCGGTGGTCACCATCATGGGCCACGTCGACCACGGCAAGACCTCGCTGCTGGACTACATCCGCCGCACCAAGGTCGCCAATGGCGAGGCCGGCGGCATCACCCAGCACATCGGCGCCTATCACGTGGAAACGCCGAAGGGCGTGATCAGCTTCCTCGACACCCCGGGCCACGCCGCGTTCACCTCGATGCGCGCCCGCGGCGCGCAGCTGACCGACGTGGTGGTGGTGGTGGTGGCGGCCGACGACGGCGTCATGCCGCAGACCAGGGAAGCCATCCAGCACGCCCGCGCGGCCAACGCGCCGATCGTGGTGGCGATCAACAAGATCGACAAGTCCTCGGCCGACCCGATGCGGGTCAAGAACGAACTGCTCGCCGAGCAGGTCGTGGCCGAGGATTTCGGCGGCGACACGCAGATGGTGGAGATCTCGGCCAAGACCGGCCAGGGCATTGACGACCTGCTGGACGCGATCTCGCTGCAGGCCGAAGTGCTGGAGCTGAAGGCCGTGGCCGAAGGCCGCGCCGCCGGCGTGGTGATCGAATCGTCGCTGGACAAGGGCCGCGGCCCGGTCGCGACGGTGCTGGTGCAGCAGGGCCAGCTCAAGAAGGGCGACTACCTGGTGTGCGGCATCCAGTACGGCCGTGTGCGTGCGCTGTTCGACGAGACCGGCCGGCAGGTTGCCGAGGCCGGCCCGTCGATCCCGGTGCAGGTGCTGGGCCTGTCCGGCGTGCCGGATGCCGGCGACGACTTCGTGGTCGTCGACGACGAGCGCCTGGCCAAGGACGTGGCGCAGCAGCGCGAGACCAAGCGCCGCGAGTCGCGTCTGGTCGCCACGGCGGGCAGCCGCATGGAAGACATCATGGCGCAGATGGGCAAGGGCGAAGGCCAGCAGGTGCTGAACCTGCTGATCAAGGCCGACGTCCAGGGCTCGGTGCAGGCGCTGAGCCAGTCGCTGGTGGGCCTGTCCAACGACGAGATCCGGATCAACGTGATCCACTCCGGCGTGGGCGGCATCACCGAGTCGGACGCCAATTCGGCGGCCGCCTCCAAGGCCACGGTCATCGGCTTCAATGTGCGCGCGGACGCTTCGGCCCGCCGCATCATCGAATCCAACGGCATCGACCTGCGTTACTTCTCGATCATCTATGACGTGATCGACCAGGTGAAGCAGGTGGCTTCGGGCCTGCTGGGCGTGGAGATCCGCGAAGAGATCATCGGCATCGCCGAGGTCCGCGACGTGTTCCGCAGCTCGAAGCTGGGCGCCATCGCCGGCTGCATGGTCATCGAGGGCGTGGTCAAGCGGAACAAGCCGATCCGCGTGCTGCGCGACAGCGTGGTGGTGTTCGAAGGCGAACTGGAATCGCTGCGCCGCTTCAAGGAGAACGTGGAAGAGGTCCGCAACGGTACCGAATGCGGTATCGGCGTGAAGGCCTACAACGACGTCAAGGCCGGCGACCAGATCGAGTGCTTCGAGCGCATCGAAGTGCCGCGCACCCTGTAACAACGCAGTACCGGCCGGCCCGCATCACGCGGGCCGGCCGCGCTTTCCCCCGCAGCAACCAGACGAGCGAGATTCCGTGCCCAAGACCTTCCACCGTACCGACCGAGTTTCCGCGCAGATCCGCCGCGATCTGGGCACGCTGGTGCATGCCGCCGTGCGCGAGCACGGGCTGCCGTCGGTCAGCGTCTCGGACGTGGAGGTCACCCGCGACATGGCCCATGCCAAGGTGTTCGTCACCGCGCTGATGCCGGAGCGTTCGCTCGAGGCGGTCAAGGGCCTGCGCGAGTTGGCCGGCGAGCTGCGCATGGGCCTGGCCCGTGCGATGAAGCTGCGCCACGTGCCCGAACTGCATTTCCATTACGACGATTCGGTGGACCGCGGCGAGCGCATCGACAATCTGCTGCGCGATCTGCCGGATGTGCAGGCGGCGCAGTCCGATGCTGGCGATGAGGAAGGCAGGAAGGCCTGAGCTTTCGAGCCTGTTCCTTCTCCCTGCGGGAGAGGGTGCCCGAAGGGCGGATGAGGGTCGGACGGAGCGGTGACGGCTGAGCCATCCGTTCCTGTTTCGAAGCGAAGCAACAGCTTTCGCTTCCGCTGCGTACGGGCGAGTTGCTTCTCTGGAAGGGAGTTCCAGGAGGCCGAAGCGCAACTGCAACCGCAGCAACAAAGCAGAGCAAAGCATTCCCCATGCGTCCCCGTATCCAATTCCGCCGCCTGGACGGCATCGTCCTGCTCGACAAGCCCGCCGGCATGAGTTCCAACACCGCGCTGCAGGTGGCGCGGCGCCTGTTCCGGGCGGAGAAGGGCGGGCATACCGGCAGCCTCGATCCGCTGGCCACCGGCCTGCTGCCGCTGTGCTTCGGCGAGGCGACCAAGATCGCCGGCCTGCTGCTGGGCTCGGCCAAGGCCTACGACGCGGAGATCGCGCTGGGCGCGACCACCGATACCGACGACGCCGATGGCGCGGTGCTGCTGCAGCGCCCGGTGCCGGCCATCGATGCGCAGGCGCTGCGGCAGGCGCTGGAGCCGCTGACCGGGCACATCCGCCAGCGCGCGCCGATCTATTCGGCGCTCAAGCAGGGCGGCGAGCCGCTGTACGTGAAGGCGCGCCGCGGCGAGACCATCGAGGCGCCGGAGCGGGACGTGCACGTCCAGTCCATCGAGGTACTGGAGCAGCAGCCGGAGCGGCTGCGCCTGCGCGTGACCTGCGGCTCGGGCACCTACATCCGCAGCCTCGCCCGCGACCTGGGCGAGGCGCTGGGCTGCGGCGCGCACATCACCGCGCTGCGCCGGCTGTGGGTGGACCCGTTCCTGTCCCCGCGCATGATCGGCCTGGACGAACTGCGCGCCCTGGCCGAAGGCGGCGACGATGCGGCGCTGCTGGAATGGCTGCTGCCGCTGGAGGCCGGGCTGAGCCATTTCGGCCGGGTCGAGCTGGACGCCGGCCGCGCGCAGCGCTTCTGCATGGGCCAGCGCCTGCGCGAGCTATCCTGGCCGCGCGGCCTGGTGGCGGTGTTCGGCGACGACGGCAGGGCGCTGGGGCTGGGGCAGGTGGACGACACCGGACGGCTGGCGCCGCAGCGCCGCTTCAATTCCTGAACGGCCGCTCCGCCGGGGGCGGGGCAGTGCGCGCCTTGTCGCGGCAGGCGCGGATCGTTACAATTCTGCGGCCCTTTGCCGGGCACCGGTCCGCCGTCGGCGGGCCGTATTCCTTGAAACGGCGAGCTGCGCGGTGCGTCATCAGCACGTTCCTGCCGGCCACGCATCCAGAGAAAACATCATGTCGATCGACACCCAGAAAGTTATTGAAGACAACAAGCGCGGCGCCAACGACACCGGTTCGCCGGAAGTCCAGGTCGCCCTGCTGACCGCCCGCATCGAGCAGCTGACCGAGCACTTCAAGCTGCACAAGAAGGATCACCACAGCCGCCGCGGTCTGCTGCAGCTGGTCAACCGCCGCCGCAGCCTGCTCGACTACCTGAAGAAGAAGGACGTCGAGCGCTACAAGGGCCTGATCGAAAAGCTTGGCCTGCGTCGCTAAGCAGCAACCCCTCCGCGGCGCAGCGATGCGCCGCGGTTTTGTTTTTGCAGTTCAACCGTATTTCCGGTGCCGGAACAACCGGCCACCCGCTGGCGACAAGGGTCGCCGACGGTCCATTCGCAGACAGCATCCCCAAGGACACCCTCCGTGGCAAAAATCACCAAAACCTTCCAGTACGGCAAGCACACCGTCACGCTTGAGACCGGCGAAGTCGCCCGTCAGGCCAGCGGCGCCGTCATCGTCAAGATGGACGACACCGTGCTGCTGGTCACTGCCGTCGCCGCCAAGAGCGCGCGCGAAGGCCAGGACTTCTTCCCGCTGACCGTTGATTACCAGGAGAAGTTCTACGCCGGTGGCCGCATCCCGGGTGGCTTCTTCAAGCGCGAAGGCCGCGCGACGGAGAAGGAAACGCTGATCTCGCGCCTGATCGACCGTCCGATCCGCCCGCTGTTCCCGGAAGACTACAAGAACGAAGTGCAGATCATCGCCACGGTGATGTCGCTGAACCCGGAAGTGGACGGCGACATCGCCGCCCTGATCGGCGCCTCGGCCGCCCTGTCGCTGGCCGGCACCCCGTTCAAGGGCCCGATCGGCGCCGCCAAGGTCGGCTACAAGAACGGCGAGTACATCCTCAACCCGACCGTGTCGGAGCTGAAGGAATCGCAGCTGGAGCTGGTCGTGGCCGGCACCGCCAACGCCGTGCTGATGGTTGAATCCGAAGCCGCGCTGCTGTCCGAAGAAGTGATGCTGGGCGCCGTGACCTTCGGTCACCGCGAGATGCAGAAGGTCATCAACGCGATCAACGAGCTGACCGTCGAAGCCGGCACCAAGCCGAGCGACTGGGTCGCCCCGGCCAAGAACGAGGCGCTGATCTCGGCGCTGAAGGAAGCCATCGGCGGCAAGCTGGCCGAGGCCTTCCAGGTGCGCGACAAGCTGCAGCGCCGCGACGCCATCGCCGCGATCAAGAAGGATGTGACCGAGCAGCTGGCCGGCCGCGTCGCCGCCGAGGGCTGGAACCCGGCCGAGCTGTCGAAGGAATTCGGCGAGCTGGAATACCGCACCATGCGCGACTCGGTGCTGGACACCAAGGTTCGCATCGACGGCCGCGCCCTGGATACCGTGCGCCCGATCAGCGTCAAGGCCGGCGTGCTGCCGCGCACCCACGGCTCGGCGCTCTTCACCCGTGGCGAGACCCAGGCCATCGTGGTCACCACGCTGGGTACCGCCCGCGACGGCCAGATCATCGATGCCGTCTCCGGCGAGTACAAGGAAAACTTCCTGTTCCATTACAACTTCCCGCCCTACTCGGTGGGTGAGTGCGGCCGTTTCGGCGCGCCGAAGCGCCGCGAGATCGGCCACGGCCGCCTGGCCAAGCGCGGCGTGCTGGCGGTGATGCCGACCATCGAGGAATTCCCGTACACCATCCGCGTGGTGTCGGAAATCACCGAATCCAACGGCTCCTCGTCGATGGCCTCGGTGTGCGGTTCCTCGCTGGCGCTGATGGATGCCGGCGTGCCGGTCAAGGCGCCGGTGGCGGGCATCGCCATGGGCCTGGTGAAGGAAGACGACCGTTTCGTCGTGCTGAGCGACATCCTGGGTGACGAAGACCACCTGGGCGACATGGACTTCAAGGTCGCCGGTACCTCCGAAGGCGTGTCCGCGCTGCAGATGGACATCAAGATCGAAGGCATCACCGAAGAGATCATGAAGCAGGCGCTGCAGCAGGCCAAGGCCGGCCGCCTGCACATCCTGGGCGAGATGGCCAAGGCGCTGACCGCGCCGCGCGAGGAGCTGAGCGATTACGCCCCGCGCCTGCTGACCATCAAGATCCACCCGGACAAGATCCGCGAAGTGATCGGCAAGGGCGGCTCGGTGATCCAGGCGATCACCAAGGAAACCGGCACCCAGATCGACATCCAGGACGACGGCACCATCACCATCGCCTCGGTGAACAACGCCGCCGCGCAGGAAGCCAAGCGCCGCATCGAGCAGATCACCTCGGACGTCGAGCCGGGCCGCATCTACGAAGGCAAGGTCGCCAAGATCATGGACTTCGGCGCGTTCGTCACCATCCTGCCGGGCAAGGACGGCCTGGTGCACGTCTCGCAGATTTCCAGCGAGCGCGTGGAGAAGGTCGGCGACAAGCTGAAGGAAGGCGACGTGGTCAAGGTCAAGGTGCTGGAAGTGGACAAGCAGGGCCGCATCCGCCTGTCGATGAAGGCCGTCGAGGAAGGCGAGGGCACCCCGGCCGAGTAAGCCAGGGCGTCACTTCGTTTGAGTTCGGGAAAAGCGGGCCTCTGGCCCGCTTTTTCTTTTGCCGGCGCCGTGGGCGGTGGCGTTCCTCCGGCCCCGTGGCCAGCGCTGCGGCAACGGCGGTTTTCCGTGCGCGCCTTCGTCCTTGAAGCCGGTTCCGCCGGGGCTTTCCCTGCTGCCGGCATGCATGACCCGCCGACAGCCTCCACGACGCCGTTCCCGCAGCATGCAGGGAGACGGTCGTGCGGGGAGGGGCGGAGGATGTCGGGATGGGCCGCAGGGAACCATGGTCTGCCGTGGTGGCGATGGAGCGCCGCGGTGGCTCGCCCGCGGCTCGGCAAGGCTGCCGCGGCGTGTTTCCTGGCCGGCATCGGCGCGGCGCTGTGGGCGCCAGGCCTGCCGCCGTCCTGGCTGCGCTGGGCGCTGCTGCTGGGTGGTATGGCGCTATGGAGCCTGGGACGACGGCCGTGGGCCGGCGCGCTGCTGGCGGGCGCCGGCTGGGCCGCCCTGCAGGCAGGGTGGGTGCTGCAGGGGCAGCTGCCACCCGCATTGGAGCGTGGCGAGGCGGTGCTCGCCGGGACGGTCGTTTCATTGCCCGAGGCCGAGCCACGGCGGACGCGTTTCCGCTTCCGTGTCGACGACGCGCCGGCCCAGCCGGAGCCGCTGCGCGGGCGTCTGCTGCAGCTGGCGTGGTACGACGACTTCGGCAGCACGCAGGCGGGGCCACGGACGGCGCTGCGCGCGGGTGCGCGCTGGCAGTTCCGCGTGCGCCTGCGCGCGCCGCGCGGTCTTGCCAATCCGGGCGGCTTCGATGCCGGGCGCCATGCGCTCGCGCAGCGGATCGCCGCTACGGGGCTGGTCGTGAACGGAAGCCACCAGGTGCTGGGGGCGCCTGCAGGTATCGATGCATGGCGCGAACGCATGGCCGGGCGGATCGACGCTGCCATCGGTACGCCTTCGGCGCGCTACGTGCGCGCCCTGGCGGTCGGCGACACCCGGGCATTGGACGATGGCGACTGGCAGATGCTGCGCACCACCGGGCTGACCCACCTGATCGCCATCTCCGGCTTCCACGTGGGCATGGTCGCCGGCTTCGTCGCCCTGCTCGCGGCCGGGACATGGTGGATGCTGCCCTGGTCCGGACGCTGGTGTCCGCGTTCCCACGCCGCTGCCATCGCCGCCGTCGCGGGTGCCATCGGCTATGCGGCGGTGGCCGGTTTCGCGTTGCCGACCGTGCGCACGGTGCTGATGGTGGCGGCGGTGGCGCTGGCGCGGCTGGGCCGCCGCCGCGCCAGCGTGGCCGGCGCATTGGCACTTGCCGCGCTGGTGGTTCTGGCGTGGGACCCGCTGTCGTTGCTCATGGCCGGGTTCTGGCTGAGTTTCGCCGGCGTGGCCTGGCTGGCCTGGTGCCTGCCCGAACGCCTGCACTGGTTGCGCGGCTTTCTTTCCGCGCAGCGGGTGGCGACCGTGGGGCTGCTGCCGTTCACCGTGATCCTGTTCGACCAGGCCTCGCTCGCCGGACCGCTGGCGAACCTGGTCGCGATCCCGTGGTGGAGCCTGGTGGTGGTGCCCTTGGCGCTGCTCGGCACCGGGCTGGAAGCCCTGCTGCCCGGCGCTGGCGCCTGGGCGTGGCGCGCGTCGGCAGCGTGTTTCGACCTGAGCTGGTCGCCGTTGTCGTGGCTGGGAAGCACCCGTTTCGCGTTGTGGTGGCTGCCGGAAGCGGAAAGCCTGGCATTGCCGCTCGCGCTCGCCGGCGCGCTGTGGCTGCTGCTCCCGCGCGGGGTGCCGGGCAAGGGGCTGGCGGCGCTGCTGTGGCTGCCGTTGCTCTGGCCCGCGCGCGAACAGCCGCGGCACGGGGAGGTCGAACTGGTGCTGCTCGACGTGGGGCAGGGGCTGTCGGTGCTGGTGCGTACCCATGGCCATCGCCTGCTCTACGACGCCGGACCGGCGGCGCGCGATGGCTTCGACGCCGGCGAGCGGGTGGTCGTGCCGGCCCTGCGTGCGCTGGGCGTGAACCGGCTCGACATGATGGTGCTCAGCCACGGCGACAGCGACCACGCCGGCGGTGCCGGCGCTGTCCACCGCGCCATGCCGGTCGGCACCTGGCATGGACCGCCCGGCATGCCGTTGCAGCCGCCGGGGAAAACCGTCGATTGCGCGGCCGGGCTGCGCTGGCAATGGGAGGGCGTGCAGTTCGAATACCTGCACCCGCACACCGGTTTCCCGTACCTGCGCAACGAGTCCAGCTGCGTGCTCCGGGTGCAGTCCCGCCATGGTACGGCGCTGCTGACCGGGGATATCGGCGAGGTCGTCGAGGAAGGCCTGGTGCGTCGCCAGCGCGCGGTGTTGCGGGCCGACGTGGTGCTGGCGCCGCACCACGGCAGCAGGGGCTCGTCGCTGCCGTCGTTCGTGGCCGCGACCGGTGCGCGCCTGGTGCTGGTGTCGGCCGGACAGGGCAACCGGTTCGGGCACCCGCGCCTGGAGGTGGTCGAGCGCTGGCGCCGCGCCGGTGCCGAGGTGCTGGGGACGCCGGGCAGCGGCGCGGTCAGGGTGTGGCTGGGAGAGCGGGGCCTGCAACTGCGCGAGCGCCGCCAGTGGCGTCGCCGCCTCTGGGATGCCGCTGGTCGGGCGCGGGCGGCTGTTATCCTATCGGAGGACGAAAAGACGGCCGTCGCGCCGGAGGGTTGAAACGTGTGGGAACTGGTCAAGGCCGGCGGTTGGCCGATGGTGCCGCTGCTGTTGCTGGGCGTGCTGGCTTTGGCGATCGTCCTGGAGCGTTTCTGGAGCCTGCGGCGCAACGAGGTGCTTCCGCCCGGACTGGGGCAGGAAGTCCGCAACTGGGCCGCGCGCGGCAAGCTTGACGCTTCGCATATCGAGTCGCTGCGCGCGAACTCGCCGCTGGGTGCGCTGCTGGCCGCCGCGCTGGAAGCCCGCAACCGTCCGCGCGACCAGATCCGCGAGCGCATCGAGGATACCGGCCGTCATCTGGTGCATCGCATGGGGCGTTACCTCAACGCGTTGGGCACCATCGCCTCGGCGGGCCCGCTGCTCGGGCTGCTGGGTACGGTGATCGGCATGATCCAGATGTTCCTGGGCATCCTCGACCACGGCGTGGGCGACGTGAATCAGCTGGCCGGCGGCATCGGCAAGGCCCTGGTGTGCACCGCCACCGGCATGATCGTGGCCATCCCCGCGCTGATGTTCCACCGCTATTTCCGCGCGCGCGTGGACGGCTACGTGATCGAGATGGAACACGAGGCCGGCGCGCTGCTGGATACGCTCGATGGCCGCCCGGCGGTGATGGCCGCCGCGCGCCAGGCCCCGCAGGCAGCGACGGCCAAGGCCTGACTCCGCATGCGCATCCGCAACGACCGGGCCCAGGATGAACCGCATATCGATCTGGTGCCCCTGATCGACGTGATCCTGGTGCTGATCATCTTCTTCGTGGTCACCACCACCTTCGACGCGCGCTCCACCCTGCAGGTGCAGCTGCCCACCGCCAGCGACCAGCGCAACGCCGAGCCGCCGCGTTCGCTCAGCGTGCTGGTCAATGCCGACGGCCGCTACTTCATCAACGACCAGGAAGTGCTGCGCACCGACGTGGAGTCGGTGAAGCGGACCATCGTCCAGGTCGCCGGCGACGACCGCGAACAGACCGTGCTGCTGCGCGCCGACGCGCGCACGCCCTACCAGGCCGTGGTGACCGTGCAGGACGCGCTGGGACAGCTCGGCTTCCGCCGCATCGCCATCGCCACCGCACCGGAGACGCAGCGATGAGCCGGCACGAGACTCCCTGGCAGACCTACCGGCGCCTGCTCGATTTCGCCCGGCCCTACCGCGGGCTGCTGCTGATGGCCGCGCTCGGCATGCTGATCGAGGCGGCTGCCGGCGGCGGCTTCCTGGCGCTGATGAGTCCGATCACCAACAACCTGGTGAATCCGGAAGACATCAATCCGTGGATGCCGCTGGCCATCGTCGGCCTGTTCGTGCTGCGCGGCATCGCCGGTTACCTGACCGACATCGGCATGGGCAAGGCCGCGCGCAGCATCGCCCGCGACCTGCGCGTGCGCGTGCTGGGCAAGTACCTGCGCCTGCCCGGGCTGCAGTTCGACAACGAGCCGGTGCCGTCGATGCTGGTGCGGCTGGGCTCGGACAGCGACCAGGTCGCGCAGGCCGCGGTCGACGCGATGAAGGTGGTGCTGCAGCAGTCGCTGCAGGCGCTGGCTTCGCTGGTGATGATGCTGTGGTACAGCTGGCAGGTGACCCTGGCGATCTTCGTGCTGGCGCCGCCGCTGGCGTGGGTGATGGACAGGGTCGCCAAGCGTTACCGCAGCATCAGCCACCGCATCCAGGAAAGCGGCGCGGAACTGCTGCAGGCCGCGGACCAGACCCTGTCCAGCCATCAGGAAGTCAAGATCTACGGCGCGCAGCGCAGCGAACTGGAGCGCTATGGCGCGCTGGCCGATACCAACCTGAAGCTGTCGATGAAGGTCGAGGCCACGCGCAGCATCTCCTCGGCCATGGTGCAGCTGATCGGCGCGGTCGGCCTGGCCGTGCTGCTGCTGATCGCCGGCCACGAGGCGGCCGCCGGGCGCCTGACCGTCGGCGATTTCGTGGCGATGATGCTGGCGATGATGGCGATCATCCCCGCGCTCAAGCAGCTGACCAACGTGCAGAACATGACCCAGCGCGGCATCGCCTCGGCGCAGCGCCTGTTCGTGGTGCTCGACGCCCAGGACGAGCCCGATGCCGGCACCCTCGAGCTGCAGCGGGCAGAGGGGCTGCTGGAGTTCCGCGACGTCACCGCGCGTTATCCGGGGCAGACGCGGCCGGCGATGGAAGGCGTCAGCTTCGTCGCGCGCCCGGGTACGGTGACGGCCATCGTCGGCCGCTCCGGCAGCGGCAAGTCCACCCTGATCAAGCTGATCCCGCGCTTCTACGAGCCCGAGTCCGGGCAGATACTGCTTGATGGCCACCCGGTGCAGGACTACCGGCTGGCCGATCTGCGCCGGCAGATCGCGCTGGTCGGGCAGCAGGTGGTGCTGTTCGACGGCAGCATCGCCCAGAACATCGCCTACGGTGAACTGCAGGACAGCAGCGCCGAACAGCTGGAACAGGCCATCGTCGGCGCCAATGCACGCGAGTTCGTCAACCAGCTGCCGCAGGGCGTGGACGCGCAGGTCGGCGCCAAGGGCGGGCGCCTGTCCGGCGGACAGCGCCAGCGCCTGGCGATCGCGCGCGCCATGCTCAAGGACGCGCCGATCCTGATCCTGGACGAGGCCACCGCCGCGCTGGACAACGAATCGGAGCGGCTGGTGCAGGATGCGCTGCAGCGGCTGATGCCCGACCGCACCACGCTGGTGATCGCGCACCGCCTGTCCACCATCGAACACGCCGACCAGGTGCTGGTGATGGACCAGGGGCGGATCGTCGAACGCGGCACGCACCAGGAACTGCTGGCGCTGGGCGGCCTGTACGAACACCTCTACCGCATGCAGTTCCGGGAAAGGCAGGGCTGATGGCGGGCAAGGGAACGCAGACGCCGGCATGGTGGTATGACGGCGCCCCGGTGCCGTGGACGGCCCGCCTGCTGGCGCCGCTGTATGGCGCCGTCGCCGGCCTGCGCCGCGGGCTGTACCGCCGCGGCTGGCTGCGGCGCCGCCAGGTGCCGGTGCCGGTGATCGTGGTCGGCAACATCACCGCCGGCGGCACCGGCAAGACGCCATTGACCATCGAACTGGTGGAGCGCCTGCGCGATGCCGGCTGGAAGCCGGGCGTGGCCAGCCGCGGCTATGGCCGCGACGACGCCGGCAGCGCCCGCTGGATCACGCCGGACCTGGCGCCGGCGCTGGGCGGCGACGAGCCGGTGCTGACCGCCTGGAAGACCGGCGTGCCGGTACGCGTGGACAGGGACCGCGTCGCCGCGGCCAGGGCGCTGCTGGCGGCCGGCTGCGACGTGGTGATCTGCGACGACGGGCTGCAGCACTACCGGCTGGCGCGCGACATCGAGATCGAGGTGGTCGACGCGCAGCGGCGCTACGGCAACGGCCGGCTGATGCCGGCCGGTCCGCTGCGCGAACCGGCCGCGCGCGCCCGCGACTGCGATTTCCGCGTGGTCAACCTGGGCCAGGCCAGCGACGCCGGCGAAACACCGGCGGCCTGCGGTTTCGGCGAATGGACGATGCGCCTGCGCATCGACAGCGCACGTCCGCTGCGCGGCGGCCGCGAACGCCCGCTGCAGGGCTTCGCCGGCCAGCGCGTGCATGCCGTGGCCGGCATCGCGCATCCGCAGCGCTTCTTCCAGATGCTGCGCGCGCGCGGCATCGGCGTGGTGCCGCATGCGTTCGCCGATCACCACCGCTACCAGCCGGCGGACCTGTCCTTCGGCAGCGAGCTGCCGGTGCTGATGACCGAGAAGGACGCGGTGAAGTGCAGGGCGTTCGCCACCGACTGGCACTACGCGGTGCCGTTGCAGGCTGAGTTGCCGGCGGCGTTCTGGGTGGCGCTGCTGGACCGGCTGGGCAAGCTGGCGCGGGCGTGAGCCCGCGTTGGCGGCGCGGCGGGCGGGCTGCGGCACAGGCTGCCGGAACCCTGCCCGACGGCTGGCTCCCGGCGGGCAAATGCGAACCCGGTCGAAGCCTTGTCACGCGCCCGTGCGCCGCGCCGGCTGCAACCCTTATCCTCATCCGCGAGGTCCTTTCCCGCGGCCGTGCGCGCGTCTCGCGCGGAGAGGAGCCATCAAGTTCTGCCCGGAGCGGGCAAGGAGTGCAGATGATCGTGGTTCCAGAATTCGTGGTGGCGATTCCGGCGCGGTATGCGTCCACCCGCCTGCCGGGCAAGCCGCTGGCCCTGCTCGCCGGGCAGCCGATGGTCGTGCACGTGGCGCGGCGCGCGCTGGCTGCCGGCGCCAGCGAGGCATGGGTGGCCACCGACGACAGGCGCATCGCCGATGCGCTCGATGGCCTGGACGGCATCCGCGTGGCGATGACGCGCGCCGACCACGCCTCCGGCACCGACCGCCTGGCCGAATGCGCGCGCCAGGCCGGCTGGGACGAGGACACCATCGTGGTCAACCTGCAGGGCGACGAGCCCTTCGCCCCGGCAGCCGGTATCCGCGCCGTGGCCGCGACCCTGGCCGCCAGCGGCGCGCCCATGGCGACACTGGCCACGCCGGTGGAGGACGCGCCGACCCTGTTCGACCCCAACGTGGTCAAGCTGGTGCGCAACGCGCAGGGCGATGCGCTGTATTTCAGCCGCGCGCCCATTCCCTGGCACCGCGACGCGTTCGCGCGGTCCACGGCGCAGCTGCCGACGGGGCAATGGCTGCGCCACATCGGCATCTACGGCTACCGCGCCGGCTTCCTGCAGCGGTTCGCGGCGATGCCGCCGGGCGCGCTGGAGCAGGTCGAATCGCTGGAACAGCTGCGCGTGCTGGAGGCGGGCTTCCGCATCGCCGTCGCGCTTTCTCCCGAGCCGTTCCCGCCCGGCATCGACACCCCGGAAGACCTCGCGCGCGCGGCCGCTCTGTTGGAGGACGCGCGTTGAAGCTGCTGGTGGTGTGCCTGGGCAACATCTGCCGCTCGCCGATGGGCGAGGGCGCCCTGCGTGCGCGCATCGCGCGCTCGCCGCTGGCCGGGCGCATCGAGGTGGATTCGGCCGGTACCGCCGGCTGGCACCACGGCAAGGCGCCGGACCCGCGCGCCGTGGCATGCGCGCGTCGCCATGGCGTGGATATCTCCGGGCTGCGCGCGCGCCAGCTGCGGGCCGACGACTTCCTCCGTTTCGACCACATCCTGTGCGCGGACCCGGCCAATCTGGACGACGCCCTGGCCCTGGCGCCACCCGGCACGCAGGACAAGGCCGCGCTGCTGCTGCCGTGGGCGGGCATCGCCACCGCCAGCGTCGTGCCGGATCCCTATTACGGCGACGACGCCGATTTCGAGCACAGCTGGTCGCTGCTCGAGGCCGCCGCCGAGGCGGCGACAAGGCGCCTGTCGGCGCGGCCCGACTCCGGCATAATCGGCCCATGAACGCTCAGCCCGCCATGGATCTTCCCAAGTCCGGCACCTGGCTCAATGCGGCCCCGTCCACGCTGCAGGACCACGCCGGGCGCCCACTGGTGCTGGCCTTCGTCAATGCCGCGTCGGTCTGGTGCGTGCAGCGGCTGTCCGAGGTGCTGCAGTGGCAGGCGCGCAATCCCGGGCGCCTGCAGCTTCTGGTGGTGCAGGTCCCGCGCTTCGATTTCGAACGCGAGCCGCAACCGGCGTTGAAGCTGCTGCGCCGGCACGGCGTCACCGCGCCGATCCTGCTCGACGCGCAGTGGGAAACCTGGCGCCGGTTCGGCATCGAGGCATGGCCGACCCTGTTGCTGATCGATGCCCAGGGCCAGGAGCGCGAGCGCCTGGTGGGCGCGGCCGGCGACCTGGAGCGCAGCCTCAACGCGTTGTGCGAAGGGCTGGCGCGGCCGCTGGACGAGGATCTGCGCGCGGTGCAGGAAACCAACGTGGAGCCGCGCCTGCCGCTGCGTTTCCCGGCCGGGCTGGCCGCAAGCGCCGACCGGCTCTACGTGGCCGATACCGGCCACCACCGCATCCTGGAATGCACCCATGGCGGCCGCGTGCTGCGCCAGTTCGGCGTGGGCAGCGCCGACCTGGTCAACGGCCCGGCCGCAGATGCGGCCTTCAACCGGCCGCATGGCCTGGCGCTGGAGCGCGAGGTGCTCTATGTCGCCGATACCGGCAACCACGCCGTGCGCCGCATCCACCTGCCGAGCGGGCAGGTGGACACCCTGTGCGGCACCGGGCGCGCGGGCGACCCGGTGGCCGGCGTGCTGGCCCAGCCCTGGGACAGTCCGCTGAACCATCCGCTGGACATCGCCATCGTCGACAACCAGCTGCACATCGCCATGGCCGGCGACAACCACATCTGGAGCTACGACCTGGGCATCCGCGCGCTGCGCTGGCGCGCGGGCGCCGGCGCCGTGGAAGTGCGCGACGGCGGCGGCCACCTGGCCGCGTTCGCCCAGCCCTGCGGCGTGGTGGCGGTGCAGCAGGTGCTGTACGTCTGCGACGCGCTGGGTTCGGCGATCCGTTCGCTGCAGCTGCGCGGCGACGTGGTGCAGACGCTGGTCGGGCAGGGGCCGTGGGAATTCGGCATGACCGACGGTCCGCGCGTGCGCGCGCACCTGCAGTACCCGCAAGCGATCGCGATGGGCAGCGAATCGCCGCTGCTGTGGATCGCCGACGCCGGCAATGGCTGCCTGCGCATGCTGCGCCTGGGCGGCGGCGACCTGTCCACGGTCAACCTGCCGCGGCGCCTGCACGGCCCGGCCGCGCTGGCGGTGGCGGCGGGCGCGGTGTGGATCGCCGAAACCGACGCGCATGCGATCCTGCGGTTCGATCCGGTCAGCGGCGAACTGGGCCACGTGCCGATCGAGGAATGAGCGGCAAGGCGACAAGCGGCTTCGACGGCAAGGCGTATGCGGCGGCGCTGAGCACGGCCCCGGGCGTCTACCGCATGTACGCGGCCGACGACACGCTGCTGTACGTCGGCAAGGCCGGCGCGCTGCGCAAGCGCGTGGGCAGCTATTTCAACGGCTCGCCGAAGAGCCGCCGCATCATGATGATGCTCGCGCAGGTGGCGCGGATGGACGTGACCGTCACCCGCACCGAGGCCGAGGCGCTGCTGCTGGAGAACCAGCTGATCAAGTCGCTGGCGCCGCGCTACAACGTCTCCCTGCGCGACGACAAGACCTATCCGCAGGTGCTGCTCACCCGCGAGCAATGGCCGCGCATCGCGCTGCACCGTGGCCCGCGTTCGATTCCCGGCCGGTATTACGGCCCGTATCCGGGCGTGGGTGCGGTGCGCGAGACGCTCAACCTGATGCACAAGCTGTTCAAGCTGCGCAGCTGCGAGGACAGCGTGTTCCGCAACCGCTCCCGTCCCTGCCTGCAGTACCAGATCGGCCGTTGCAGCGCGCCTTGCGTAGAACTGGTGGCGCAGGCCGACTACGACGAATCGGTGCGCCGCGCGGCGCTGTTCCTGGAGGGCAGGAGCGACCAGCTCGCCGACGAGCTGATGCAGGCGATGCAGCAGGCCAGCGACGCGCTGGAGTTCGAACGCGCCGCGCGCCTGCGCGACCTCGTCGCGTCCCTGCGTAGCATGCAGAACCGCCAGTACGTCGACGGCCGCGCCGCCGACCTGGACGTGCTCGCCTGCGCGACGCAGGGCGCCAGCGCCTGCGTGCTGCTGCTGGCCTTCCGCGATGGCCGCAACCTCGGCACGCGCGCCTTCTTCCCGCGCACCAACGGCGAGGACAGCGCCGAGGAAGTGCTGGCCGCGTTCGTGTCGCAGTACTACGTCGAGCACGCGCCGCCGCCGGAAGTGCTGCTGGACCGCGAGATCCCCGACGCGGAGATGATCGAGGCCGCGTTGAGCACGGCGGCCGAGCGCAGGGTCGCGCTGAAATGGAACGTGCGCGGCGAGCGCGCCGGCTACGTGGAACTCGCCAGCCGCAACGCGCAGATCACCCTGGCCAGCGAACTGGACAGCCGTGGCGCGCAGCACGCGCGCAGCGAGGCGGTGCGCGAGCTGCTGGGCCTGGCCGAGCCGGTCAAGCGCGTGGAGTGCTTCGACATCAGCCACACCATGGGCGAGGCGACCGTGGCCTCGTGCGTGGTGTTCGACGCCGCCGGTCCGGTGCGCGCGCAGTACCGGCGCTACAACATCAGCGGCATCGAACCCGGCGACGACTACGCGGCCATGCGCCAGGCCATCGACCGCCGGTTCCGCCGGGCGGTGGAAGAGGGCGGCGTACTGCCCGACGTGCTGCTGATCGACGGCGGCGCCGGGCAGCTCGCGCAGGCCCAGGCCGCGCTGGCCGACCTCGGCGTGGAGGGCGTGCTGCTGGTCGGCGTGGCCAAGGGCGTGGAGCGTCGTGCCGGCCATGAGGCGCTGGTGCTGCCGGACGGACGCGAGATCCGCCCGGGCGCGGCGTCGCCCGCGCTGCAGTTCATCCAGCAGGTGCGTGACGAAGCGCACCGTTTCGCGATCACCGGCCACCGTGGGCGCCGGCAGAAGGCGCGCATGACCAGCAAGCTGGAGGATATTCCCGGCATCGGCCCGCGCCGGCGCGCCAGCCTGCTGAAGCATTTCGGCGGACTGGCCGGTTTGAAGGCGGCGGGCGAAGCGGAGATCGCGCGCGTGGAAGGCATCAATGCCGCCCTTGCAACGCGCATCTACGCTAACCTTCATGGACTGTCGATCCCGGATCCGGCAGCGGAGTAGAGCTGTAATGACCTTGACCGTACCCACCTGGCTGACGCTGCTGCGGATCGTGATGATCCCGGTGCTGGTGCTGGTGTTCTATCTGCCTTACACGTGGACCAACTTCGCCGCGGCCGCGGTGTTCGGCCTGGCGGCGATCACCGATTGGCTCGATGGCTGGGTCGCGCGCCGCTACCAGATGCACTCGGCGTTCGGCGCCTTCCTCGATCCGGTGGCGGACAAACTGATGGTGGCGGTGGCGCTGTTCCTGATCGTGCAGGGGCATCCGACCGCGTGGATGGCGTTCTGGGCCGCGGTGATCGTCGGCCGCGAGATCGCGGTGTCGGCGCTGCGCGAATGGATGGCGGAGATCGGCCAGCGCGCCAAGGTGCGCGTGGCGATGATCGGCAAGATCAAGACCACCGCGCAGATGGTCGCGCTGCTGTGCCTGCTGTATTCGGTTTCGCCGAACACGCCGATGGCGAGCATCTGGATGGGCGGCCCGATTTTCCACATCGGCGACTGGACGCTGGCGATCGCCGCGTTGCTCACGCTGGTGTCGGCCGTGCAGTACCTGCGCGCCGCCTGGCCGAGCCTGCGCGAGGACGAAATCGCCGCGCGTTCGCAGTCGAAAAAAAGATGAAAGAGAGCTGTTGACAGGCAGGCGATTGCATGTAGAATTTCGCCTCCCAAGCGGGAATAGCTCAGTTGGTAGAGCGCAACCTTGCCAAGGTTGAGGTCGCGAGTTCGAGTCTCGTTTCCCGCTCCAGATCGTTGAAAGTTCCGGGTTCGCCAGGAGCATCATCGGGGGAGTCACCTCGTGGATAGCGTGATGGCCATGGCGGCCGGATGCGAATCCAACGGATGGCGGAAGCCTCCGGGAGCGTGAAGAAAGTTGTTAAAAAAGCTGGCGCAATCCCTACGAAGTCTGTAGAATGCACGGCTCCCAAGCGGGAATAGCTCAGTTGGTAGAGCGCAACCTTGCCAAGGTTGAGGTCGCGAGTTCGAGTCTCGTTTCCCGCTCCAGATTACGAAAAAGCCCCGCGAGCGGGGTTTTTTCATATCGGGAGGAAGTTTTTCCTCCTGTACAATCGCAAAGATTCTGGCCTGGTAGCAGAGTGGTTATGCAGCGGATTGCAAATCCGCGTACGCCGGTTCGATTCCGACCCAGGCCTCCATTTGAAGCCCTGATTGATTCAGGGCTTTTTCTTTTCCCGATACCGGCCTGCGGATATTGCCTGGCGTGCAGCCGGTAATGCGGGTGTATGGATGATCGGCTGCCAAGGAACGTGATGACGCTGGCTTTGCAGCTGGCTGGACGCCACGGAAAACCTGTCGAACGCACCAGAACGCGGCTTCCGCAATGGCCATTTGCGAGCGCGACAGGCGCGTGCTTCCCCTTCCGCATTTCTCGCATCCAACATGCGACAGGCGTGCCTCAACAGTCAGCGTCGTGATCCGGGTTTTGACGGCTGCGCACAACGTGCGAACGACGCGAACGGGATGCTTGCGGTCACGGCAAAGGGCCGTGGTTACCAGGAGATCGTCATGACCAATCAGCGCGAGCAGAACCAGAACCCGCAGCAGAATTTCGGGCAGCAGAACCAGGGCAACCAGAACCAGAAGCAGCAGCCCGGCCAGCAGAACCAGGAGCAGGGCCAGCCGCGCAAGGCTCCGGGCCAGGGCAACGACGAGGAAGAGTGAGCGTCGCCGCCCCTGCGGGCGTGTCCGACGGCCCAGTCATCGTGCGATGGCTGGGCTTTTCCTGGTTGGTGGGTTGGAGCTAGACCAGGATCGCCTTGCGGATCGCCCCCATCCGTTCTGCCGTCCTGGCGAATTCGTTGACGATGCGGATGCGCGCCTCGCCGTGCCGCGCGATGGCCGCCTGCTGCAGTTCCTGGTAGACCTGCCAGAATTCCGGCCCGGAGCCGTGCGCGACGTAGGCGGCGTGGAGCTGCATCCACTCCTCGCTGGTCAGGTACTGCGCGCTGTATCCCATGCCGCCCTCCCGTGCTAGAGCTTCCCCCGGGCACGTGAAGATAGCCGCCGATTCATTTCCGGATCGTTCAGAGGATGTCGGCGAAAAATCAAAATGTGATGCATCGGCATGTACTTATGCAGCGCTGGCCCAGCGCCTGAGCGCGGCGGCAGCACTGGATTTGTTTCCGGCCCTTCACAACACCACCCGGAGCGCCGTGGAAGCACTCTGCGGGCGCCGCAGGAGAGCTGAAGATGACCGGGCCTCGGCCGGAGCATGCGGCTCTTGGGTTTCAGCCAGGAAGACGGCGGTCACAATCGCATTCCGCATCGGGTCTCGACGAACGCGCGGCCATGCGGTGGGTCTGCACATTGGTGTGCACACGGAACACCGGCAGGAAAAATGCCCCGCCGAATGCGGAAGAGTGGCAATGGGAGGAAGCGGCGCCGGATCGGCGCCGTTCCGTAGCGCCTCAGCCTGCCGCGCTCAGCGGCGTTGTGGCGTTGCGCACGTCCGGCCAGCGGCGGAGGATCGCATCGCGGATGCCGGCCGCATCGATGCCGGCCTCGGCCAGCAGGTCCTCGCGGCTGGCATGGTGCTGGAAGCTGTCCGGCAGGCCCAGGTGCAGCACCGGCATGACGATGGCTTCGGCGTTGAGCAGTTCGGATACGCCCGAGCCGGCGCCGCCAGCGACCACGTTGTCCTCGACGGTGACGAAGCCTTCGTGCGTGCGGGCGAGGTCGAGCACCATGGCGCGGTCCAGCGGCTTGACGAAACGCATGTTGACCACGCTCAGGCCGAGTTCGCGGCCGGCCTGCTCGGCCGCCGCGACGGTCGAGCCGAAGGCAAGGATGGCCAGGCGGTGGCCCTGCGCGCGCAGTTGGGCCTTGCCGATCGGCAGGGTGGACAGGTCGATGCCGGGCGCGACACCCGGGCCGGTGCCGCGCGGATAACGCACGGCCGCCGGTCCGCGGTGCTGCAGGCCGGTGCTGAGCATCTGCCGGCACTCGGCCTCGTCGGCCGGCGCCATCACCACCATGTTCGGCACGCAGCGCAGGAAGCTCAGGTCCAGGTTGCCGGCATGGGTGGCGCCGTCCGGGCCGACCACGCCGGCGCGGTCGATGGCGAACAGCACGTCCAGGTCCTGGATGGCGACGTCATGCACCAGCTGGTCGTAGGCGCGCTGCAGGAAGGTGGAGTAGATCGCCACCACCGGCTTGGCGCCCTGCGTGGCCATGCCCGCGGCCAGCGTCACCGCGTGCTGCTCGGCGATGGCCACGTCGAAATAGCGCTGCGGGTATTCCTTGCTGAAACGCACCAGGCCCGAGCCTTCGCGCATGGCCGGGGTGATGCCCATCAGCTGCGGCTCGGCGGCGGCGGCATCGCACAGCCAGTCGCCAAATACGTCGGTGTAGGTGGGTTTCTTCGGCGCGCTCTTGGCCGGCAGGCCCTTGCTCGGGTCGAACGGGCCGACCGCGTGGTAGCCGATCTGGTCGCCTTCGGCCGGCTCGTAGCCCTTGCCCTTGGTGGTCATGATGTGCAGCAGGTGCGGCCCCTTCTTGCCCTTGAGGGTCTTGAGGGTGGACAGCAGCAGCGGCAGGTCGTGGCCGTCGATCGGGCCGGTGTAGTGGAAGCCCATCTGCTCGAACGCGGTGGACGGCACGAACATGCCCTTCCACTGTTCCTCCCAGCGCTTGACGAAGCGCGCCGGCGGGCTGTGGCGCTTGTCGCCGAGGATCTTCTTGCCGCCCTCACGCAGCGCGTTGAGGGTGCGGCTGGCGGTGGCGCGGCCGAGCATCTTGGTCAGCCCGCCCACCGCCTCGGAGATGGACATGTTGTTGTCGTTGAGGACGACCAGCACGTTCGGCTCCTCGTCCATGCCGCCGGCATGCGCCAGCGCCTCGAACGCCATGCCGGCGGTCATCGCGCCGTCGCCGATCACCGCCACCATGCGGCGCTCGTCGCCCTGGCGCTGGCGGGCGATGGCCATGCCCAGCGCGGCCGAGATCGACGTGGAGGAATGGCCGACGCCGAAGGTGTCGTACTCGCTTTCCTCGCGCTTTGGGAACGGCGCCACGCCGTCCTTCTGCTTGACCGTGTGGATGGTGTCGCGGCGGCCGGTGAGGATCTTGTGCGGGTAGGTCTGGTGGCCCACGTCCCACACCAGCTGGTCGACCGGGGTGTCGTAGAGGTAGTGCAGGGCGACGGTCAGCTCGATCACGCCCAGCCCGGCGGCGAAATGGCCGCCGCTCCTGCCCACGGATTCGATCAGGTAGTCGCGCAGCTCGCCGGCGACCGCGGGCAGCTCCGTCTCATCGAAGGTGCGCAGGTCGTGCGGGGTCTGGATGCGCGACAGGCGCGGATAGCGGACGGAGTCGATCATTTTCTTCGCATTTCAGCCGAACCGGTATTTTCGCCCCCATTCCGGGGTGGGGCAAGCAAACCGCCGGCAGCGTGAGCAGCCGATGACGGAAACGGAGGCCGCGGTTCAGGGAGGGACGCTCGCCGTGCCTTGGCCGGGCAGGAGCGACTTCAGTCGCGATGGAGGCTTCCCGGTACGGCCCTGACGCGACTGAAGTCGCTCCTACAGGGGAGTCATGGCCCTGCGGCGTGCGGGCCGGGCAAGGCCGGCATTGCCCGGATCACGCGCTGCGCCGCAACGCCTTCTTCGGCAGCTGCGCCTGCAGGAAGGCCATCTGGTCGGCCAGGATGTTGCGGTTGGACAGGATCAGGTGCTCGATCCAGCTCGGCCGGTAGGGCACCGCCAGCAGCGGCATGTTGGCCTGCTGCGGGGTGCGGTTGCTCTTGCGCGAATTGCACTGGAAGCAGGCGCTGACCACGTTCTCCCAGATGTCGCGGCCGCCCTTGGACAGGGGCATGACGTGGTCGCGGGTCAGGTGCGGGCGGCTGAACTGCTGGCCGCAGTACAGGCACAGCTGCGCGTCGCGGGCGAACAGCGCGGTGTTGGTGAGGTTGGGGGTCGGGTCGATCGCGCGCGAACGGGCATGGCCGCGCGAGGCGATGATCGGGTGCAGGTCCAGGCCGCTGCGCAGTCCGCTGGCGCGGTTGGTGGCGCCGTGCACGTGCAGGCAGGGGTCGCCCAGCGTCCACGCCACCGCGCCGCGCGCGTAGAGGCAGGAGGCTTCCTGCCAGTTGATCCAGTCGAGCACGCGGCCATGCGCGTCCAGCGACAGCAGGCGCACGGAACCGAGGCGGTGCAGGGGGGGCGGGAGCGAAAACTCCGCTTCCGGAGCGGATGCGGCGACTCCGGTATCGATCAGACCACGCGGTGTAGTGTCTGTCTCCATCGGGAAAACAGCTTATACACGAAGCGTGACAGTTTGTGTAAACCCGGCCGCCATCGGCGACGGCGGCCGGGTCGGTTTCACTCGCCGAAGCGCGCGGCGTCCATGGCCATCAGCGGCTCGGCGCCGCTTTCCATGCTGCCGGCGTGGGCCAGGGTGCGCGGCAGGATGCGCGCGTAGTAGAAGCGCGCGGTTTCCAGCTTGGCCTGCTTGAAGTCGTCGGTATGGGACGAGGACTGCGTCGCGGCCACGGCGCGCGCCCACCAGTAGGCCAGCGCCACGTAGCCGCTGTAGAACAGGTAGTCCCAGCTGGCCGCGCCCAGTTCGTCCGGGTTGGCGGCGGCGCGCTGCAGCACGGCCATGGTCAGCGTGCCCCATTCCTGCGCCTTGGCGCCCAGCACCGGCAGGAACTCGGCCACGGCGGGGTTGCCGGCGTTTGCCGCGATGAACGCCTCGATCTCGGCCAGGAACAGCTTCAGCCCGGCGCCCTGCGACACGGCGGTCTTGCGCCCGATCAGGTCCAGCGCCTGGATGCCGGTGGTGCCTTCGTACAGGGTGGTGATGCGGGCATCGCGTGCCAGCTGTTCCATGCCGTGCTCGGCGATGTAGCCGTGGCCGCCGAAGCACTGCTGCGCGTTGTAGGTGTTCTCGATGCTCCACTCGGTCAGGCAGGCCTTGACGATGGGCGTGAGGAAGCTGACCAGGGTCTCGGCGTCGGCGCGCGCCTGCGCGTCGGCGGCGTTCTGCGCGGCGTCGAGCTGAGTGTAGGCGTGCGCGGCGAGCAGGCGGCCGCCTTCGGTCAGCGACTTGATCGACAGCAGCATGCGGCGCACGTCCGGCTGGGCGATGATCGGGTCGGCCGGCTTGTCCGGCAGCTGCGCGCCGCGGGGCGCGCGCGACTGGAGGCGCTCGCGGGCATAGGCCAGCGCGCCCTGCCAGGCGCGTTCGGACTGGGCCAGGCCCTGGATGCCGACGCCCAGGCGCGCGGAGTTCATCATCACGAACATCGCCTGCAGGCCCTTGTGCGGCTGGCCGACGAGCCAGCCCTGGGCGCCGTCGAAGTTCATCACGCAGGTGGACGAGCCGTGGATGCCCATCTTGTGTTCCAGCGCGCCGCAGCGCAGGGCATTGCGTTCGCCCATGGCGCCGTCGCGGCCGACCTTGTACTTGGGCGTGACGAACAGCGAAATGCCCTTCGGGCCGGGAGGCGCGTCGGGCAGCTTGGCCAGCACCAGGTGCACGATGTTCTCGCTCAGGTCGTGCTCGCCGGCGGTGATGAAGATCTTGGTGCCGGTGATCGAATGGCTGCCGTCGGCATTGGGCTCGGCGCGGGTCTTGAGCAGGCCCAGGTCGGTGCCGGCGTGCGGTTCGGTCAGGCACATGGTGCCGGTCCAGTGTCCGGCCACCAGCGGCTTGAGGAAGGCCTCCTTCTGCCAGTCCTGCCCGTAGTGCTTGAGCGCCTCGACCGCACCGTGCGACAGCATCGGGAACAGGCTCCAGGCCAGGTTGGCCGAGGACACCATCTCGCTCAGCGCCATGCCCAGCGTTCCCGGCATGCCCTGGCCGCCGAATTCCGGCGCCGCGGTCAGGCCGGTCCAGCCGCCTTCGACGAACTGCGCGTAGGCCTCCTTGAAGCCGGGCGCGGTCGTGACCTCGCCGGTGGCCTTGTCCAGCGTGCAGCCGGCTTCGTCGCCGACGGCGTTGAGCGGGGCCAGCACGCTGGCGCTGAAGCGGCCGGCTTCCTCCAGTACGGCGTCGATGACGTCGGCGCTGGCGTCTTCCAGGCCCATCGCGGCGAACAGGGACTCGGCCTTGAGCACATCGTGCAGGGCGAAGCGGAGGTCGGTGACAGGGGCCTTGTAGTTGCTCATCGGTGCGGTCTCGGAGAAAACGGAAAGGGGAAGCGGGTCAGCGCAGCACGCCGGGCAGGCCGGGCGCCTGGTTCAGGCTGTTGCGGCTGTCCACCTCGAAGCTGCGCTGCTTCTTCTCTTCGGGCGTGGCCTTGACCGTGCCTTCCAGTTCGTAGAACAGCGAGCGGCCGCCGGCCAGGGCGTCGGCCATGACGATGCGGGCGGGCGAACTGGGCTGCAGGCGGACCTTGACCACGTCGGCCGACTCCGGGCCGATCGACAGGCCGGGCGCGGCCTTCAGCGTGCCGGCCGTTTCGTCGCCCACCTTCATCTCCAGCGCGATGTCGTCAAAACGCATCGGCATCGAGCTGTAGTTGCGCAGGCGCAGCTCCACGTCCCAGCTGCCGTCGTTGCCGACGGTGAGCTGCTGGATGCCGGCGGCGGGCTCGGAAACCCGTTTCACCACGCCGCCGCCGCAGGCGGCGAGCGCAAGGGTGAGAACTGCGGTCAGGACGTACTGTGGGCGAAAACGCATACTGCTCGGTCCTCGGGTCCGGAGGGGATCGCCCAAAGGATACTACGCCGTATGGCGGGCGTGGCCGCGGGGCGCCGGTGGCGAAGGATGGCGGAACTTTTCCGCCCGCCCATCTAGGCATGTCAGGAGACCGACAAAGTCGCCGCATTCGCATCTATCCGGAGAGGGGTTCATCAATGCGTTCATTCAAGTTGTTGCCGCTGGCAAGCGCGATCCGCGGCGGCCTGGCCGCCGTGGCGCTGTGCGTGGCCATGCCGGCGTTCGCCGCGCCGCCGCAGTTCGACATCGAAGGCGGCAGCATCGAGAACGTGCTGCCCGAGTTCGCGCGCCAGGCGGGCCTGCAGATCATCGCCCCGGCGGCGATGGGCGATGAAGGGCGCATCCAGGTCGGGCGGTTGAAGGGGCAGATGGATGCCCGCCAGGCGCTGAACCGCCTGCTCGACGGCACCGGGCTCACCGTCGCCTCGGACGACGGCCGCACCATCACCCTGCGCGCGGCCGCGCCGATGCTGGCCTCGCTCGGCGGCCTGGGCGGCCTGGCGGTGGCGCAGGCCGCCGAGCCGGAACCGGTGCCGGCGCCGAAGCAGGCCGAGCCGGCCAGCCAGAAGGTCAATACGCTGGACCAGGTCTCGGTGGTCGGCAGCCAGATCAAGGGCGTGGCGGCCTCGGAAACCCTGCTGCCGGTGATCGGCCTGCAGGCCGAGCAGATCGAGGCCACCGGCGCGGTCTCCGGCGACGAGCTGTTCCGCTCGATCCCGCAGATGGGCGACGTGACCTTCCGCAACGGCTTCGGTACCAACAGCAGTAACTACGCGCGCGGCGACATCGCCTCCATGAACCTGCGCGGCCTGGGCGTGGGCAACACGCTGCTGCTGATCAACGGCCGCCGCACCGTGGTCCACCCCACCAGCCAGGCCGACGAGCAGCTGGTGCCGGTGCTGACCTACAACGCCAACACCATCCCGGTCGCCAACCTGCGCCGGGTGGACGTGCTGCTCAACGGCGCGTCGGCGATCTACGGCACCGACGCGGTGGCCGGCGTGGTCAACAACGTGCTGCGCGACGACGTGGACGGCGGCTCGGTCAGCGTGCAGTACGGCTTCGGCGAGGGCACCGGGCTGCGCGACCGCAGCCTCAACGGCCTGTGGGGCAGGAACTTCGCCGACATGCGCGGCAACGTCACCGTCGCCTACAACTACCAGGACAGCACCGGGCTGGATTCCTGGGACCAGTCGTGGACCAACACCCACCTGCGCTGGTTCGATTTCGAAGGCACCGAGTTCGATGGTTCCAACGCGCTGGACCTGCGCACGACCACCGGGCGCTGGGGCCAGTTCACCGCAAAGCATCCGGGCGTCATCCGCTCCAACGGCAAGGCCCTGACCACGGCGGCCGGTTTCTTCCACGTGCAGCCGGACGGCAACGACGGCTGCGCGGTCACGATCAGCGACGGGGTCTGCATGCAGTCCGGCTCGGCGGCGACCTCCGGCGCCGACCGCAACACGCGGTACGACGCCAACAAGAGCATCCCGGTGACGTTCCAGCCGGACCTGGACCGCGTCAACCTGTTCGCCACCGGCAAGTACGACTTCGACAACGGCGTGGGCTTCTTCAGCGAGCTGGGCTATTACCGCTCGCGCTCGCGTTCGCTGCAGCAGCCGGTCAACTCGATCGCCTCGCTGCCGGCGACGGTGGCGGCCAGCGGCTACTGGAACCCGTTCGGCGCGAAGTACCTGCCCGACGGTTCCCTCAATCCGAACCGGCTGCCGGGCCTGAACATTCCCGACGAGGGCGTGGACGTGGTCATCCGCAACTACCGCTTCGACGAGCCCACCCGCGTCACCGTCGACAACTCCCAGGTGCGCGTGCTGGGCGGCCTGCGCGGCTTCCACTACGGTTTCGACTGGGAAAGCGCGCTGCTGTATTCGCAGGCCAAGGTGCGCGATTCGCAGAATTCGGTCAGCGCCACGCTGTTCGAGGCCTCGATGGCCGGTTCCACGCCCGACGCCTACAATCCGTTCGGCGCCGGCAACAGCCAGGCGGCGATCGACTCGGTCATGTACGAATCGGTGCGCAAGAGCGAGAGCACGCTGATGCTCTGGGACTTCAAGGCCTCGCGCCCGGACCTGCTGAAACTGCCGGCCGGCGAGCTGGGCGTGGCGATGGGCGTGGAAGCGCGCCGCGAGAAGCAGCTGGACGACCGCGACCCGCGCCTGGACGGCACGATCACCTGGCACAGCCGTTCCGGCGTGGAATACCCCACCGACCAGTACGGCGTCAGCCCGACGCCCGATACGCAGGGCTCGCGCTCGGTGGGCGGCGTCTACGCCGAACTGTACGTGCCGCTGGTGTCGCGCGACTGGGACATCCCGCTGGTGCGCAGCCTGGACATGCAGATCGCCGGCCGCGCCGAGCATTACAGCGATTTCGGCAGCGTCGCCAAGCCGAAGGTCGCGCTGGGCTGGGAAGTGCTCGACGGCCTGAGCCTGCGCGCCTCCTGGTCGCAGGGCTTCCGCGCGCCGAACCTGGAGCAGGTCAACGCCACCGTCATCACCCGCGCCAACTCGCGGCGCGACCACATCCAGTGCGAGGCGGAACTGCGCAATGGCACCATCGCCAAGTACAGCGACTGCGCGCACAGCTACAGCACCGCCGCGCGGCGTTCGGGCAACCCGGACCTGAAGCCGGAAACCTCGGACAACACCAGCGCCGGCATCGTGTTCGAGCCGAAGTTCCTGCCCGAGGCGATGGGCCGGCTGCGCCTGTCGCTGGACTACTACAAGTACAAGCAGGAAGGCATCATCGGCATCTTCGGCGAGGGCAACGCGCTGATCCTGGACTACGTGATGCGGGTGCAGGGCGGCAGCAATCCCAACGTGATCCGCGCCGATCCCAACGCCGACGACATCGCCCGCTTCGAGGGCACCGGCCTGGCGCCGGCCGGCCAGGTGCTGTACGTGCTCGACCAGTACGTCAACCTGCTGCCGCAGACCGTGCGCGGCGTGGATTTCGGCCTGAACTGGGTTTCGCCCGAAACGGCCGCCGGCCGCTTCAACCTGGCGCTCAACGGCACCCGCCTGATCGAGTACTACCGCGAAGTCTCGCCGGCCATCCAGGAACTGCTCGACGCGCGCGAGGCCGGCATCATCAACGCCGCCACCTCGATCGGCGGCGGCGGCGACCTGATCATGGTCGACGGCAAGCCGAAGTGGAAATGGAGCGGCACGCTGAACTGGACCCTGGGCAATTTCCAGGCCGGCCTGAGCGCGCGCTACGTCGGCAACTTCTACGACACCGCGCTGCAGTACCCGGACGGCCGCTACTGGGAGCCCGGTTCCAGCACCTTCTGGAACGGCCACGTGAAATACAACCTCGCCGGCGACGGCTGGCTGTCCGATACGTCGATCAAGCTGGGCGTGAACAACATCGACAACCGCCGCCCGCCGGTGTCGGCCGATTCGCGCGGCTACCTGTCCACGCTGTACTCGGCCACGCCGCGCTACTGGTACATCAACGTGACCAAGGCGTTCTGATGGAACGGTACGGCGCATGCGACAGCGCCCGGCCACGACCGGGCGCAGCGGGAGGCGCGGCATGAGCGCGGCGATGGCGGCTGGGCGGGCGCTGTGGCTGGCCGAACACGTGCTGCCCTGCGAGCCGGCGCTGCGCGACTGGCTGCAGCGGCGCCTGCCGGTGCACCAGGACGTGGATGACGTGATCCAGGAGACCTACGCCATCCTGGCGGCGATGGCGGACGTGTCCCACGTGCGCCAGCCGCGCGCCTACGTGTACTCGGTGGCGCAGTCGGTGGTGCTGCAGCAGCTGCGGCGCGCGCAGGTGGTGTCGATCGAGGCGGTGGCCGAGATCGAGCGGGTGGCCACCAGCGGCGAGGAGGCGTGTCCGGAGCGGACCGCGTCCTCGCGGCAGGAACTGGCGCGGATCGGCGCGCTGATCGACAGCCTGCCGGACAAGTGCCGCGAGGCCTTCGTCCTGCGCCGGGTCGAGGGCTACTCGCAGCGCGAGATCGCCCAGCGCATGCGGATCAGCGAGAACACCGTGGAGAAACACATCTGCAAGGGAATCCGGGTACTGATGGATTCGATGAAGCGCGACGGGAAGGACGTGGAAGAGGGCAGGGACAGGCTCGGAGCTGGAGGAACGCGACATGCGCGCACACGATGAACGCAGCATCGACGATATCGCCGCGGCCTGGGTCGCGCGCGAGGACCGCGCCGCGCTGGGCGCCGGGGAGATGGCCGCGCGCGATGCCTGGCTGCAGGCCGACGTGCGCCACTTCGGCGCCTATGCGCGGGCCCATGCCGTGCTGGCGCGCACCGCCCGCGCCCGCGCGCTGTCCAGCGGCGTGGCGCCGGCGGCGGCCGTCGCGCCGTCGCGGCCGCGTTTCGGGCGCTCGCGGCGGCTGCTGCGCTGGGCGGCGGGCGCGGCCGCGGTGCTCAGCCTGCTGGCGATCGGCGTGCATCGCCAGGACGACGACGCCGAGTACTACGCCACGCGCAAGGGCGAGATCCTGCGCGTGCCGCTGCAGGACGGCTCGGCGATCACCCTGGATTCGGATTCGCAGGTGCGCGTGCGCTACACCGGCACGCGCCGCAACATCACCCTGCTGCAGGGCGAGGCGCTGTTCGACGTGGCCAAGAACCCCGGCCGCCCGTTCGTGGTGCGGGCCGAGGAGACCGACGTGACCGCGGTGGGCACCAGCTTCGCGGTCAGCCTCAACGAGCGCCGCAGCGGCGGCGTCGAGGTGCTGGTGCGCGAGGGCGTGGTGGACGTGGCCGACACCCAGGGCGCGGTGGCGCCGGCGCGGCTGCTGGCCAATTACCGCGCGCTGGCCAACCGCAGCCATGGCATCCGCATCGAGCCCGTTCCCAGCGAGGACCTGGAACAGCAGCTGGCCTGGCGCGAGGGCATGCTGTCCTTCAACGGCGACACGCTCTCGGTGGCGGCCGCGCAGTTCCTGCGCTACAGCGACACCCGCATCGTCATCGACGATCCGGTGGTCGGCAGCCGCCGCATCGTCGGCCTGTACTCGGCCAGCGACCCGCTGGGCTTCGCCCGCAGCGTCGCCCTGAGCCTGGGGCTGGTGGTCGAGCAGCAGGGCAAGGTGGTGCGCCTGCGCACGCCGGTGAGCGCGCCGCACGCGGCGCATTCCATGCAATGACTCTGGATTGAAGACATGAACAGAAACTCCCGGCGCGCCCGCGCGCTCGCACTGCTCACCGCGCTGCTGCTGTCCAGCGGACAGGCCTGCGTGGCCGCCACGTCCGCCGACAAGGCGCTGCTGATCCGCGGGGCGATGGTGTTCGACGGCACCGGCCGCCCGGCCTATCCGGCCAGCGTGCTGGTGGAGGACGGCAGGATCGCCGCCATCGCCGGCGCCGGCGAAACGCTGGCCGCGCCCAGGGGCGCGCGCGTGGTGGACGCCCGCGGGCAGGCGCTGCTGCCCGGCCTGTTCGACCTGCACACGCACTGGACGCCCAACGCGCGCCCGGCCGAGCTGCCGCAGATCGCCAACCTGTACATGGCCGCTGGCGTCACCACGGTCAGCGATTTCCACGAGCCGCCGGAGGCCTACGCGCCGCGTCGCGCGTGGCTGGCCGACATCGCCGCGCCGGACGTGAAGTTCGCCGCGCGCATGAGCACGCCGCTGGGCCATGGCGCCGACTGGGGCGACGAGAACACCACGCGCTGGGTGAATTCGCCCGAGGCCGCGCGCGCCGGCGTGCGTGCCGTCGCCGCCTACCGGCCCGATTTCATCAAGGCCTTCACCGATGGCTGGCGCTATTCCAATGCCGCCGACAACAGCAGCATGGACGAGGGAACCCTGGCCGCGCTGGTGGACGAGGCGCACAAACACGGCCTGAAGGTGTTCACCCACACGGTGATGGTCAAGCGCGGCAAGGTCGCCGCGCGCGCCGGCGTGGACGTGATCGCGCACAGCGTGCAGGACACGCCGGTGGACGAGGAACTGGTGCGGCTGATGCGCGAGCACGGCACCGCCTACGCGCCTTCGCTGGCGGTCTACCTGCCCGAGCGCGTGGACGGCAGCGGCAGGTCCGGCGCGCGCCCGGAGGTGCTGCGGCAGCGCGAGCGCAACTTCGCCAATGCCCTGCACAACGTCAAGGCGCTGCACGATGCCGGCATCCCGGTGGTGGTCGGCACCGACGCCGGCATGACCGGCACGCCGCACGGCGCATCGACCCTGCGCGAGCTGGAACTGCTGGTCGATGCCGGGCTGACCCCGGCCGAGGCGCTGCTTGCCGGCACCGCCAACAGCGCCCGCGCGCTGGGCGTGGACGACCGCGGCACCCTGGAGGTCGGCAAGCGTGCCGACCTGCTGCTGGTGAAGGGCCGGCCGTGGGAGCGCATCGGCGACATCCGCAATACCGAGCGGGTCTATGTCGCCGGCCGCCAGGTGCATGGCAAGGGCACGCGGCTGCCGGCCGGCAACCGCGCGCTGTCGCTGCCGGCGCAGCCGGTGGCGGCGCTGGTCGACGATTTCGAGCGCGCCGACGGGCGCACCGCGCTGGACACGCTGCGCATCGACGAGGCCGACGGCGGCAACGACCGCACCGTGCAGGTGAGCGAGGTCGTGGCCCGCGAGAGCGGCGGCAACGCGCTGTCGGTGCAGGCCCGCCTGTCCACCAAGCCGACCGCCTATGCCGCGGCGATCCTGCCGTTGAGCCGTGGCTCGGTCGCGCCGGTGGACCTGCGCGCCTACCGCGGCATCCGCTTCGACGTGCGCGGCGGCACGCCGGCGCTGCGGCTGGAGGCGCGGGCGCTGGGCGACCGGCGTTTCACCGCGCCGGTCGAGGCCGCGCCGCAGTGGCGCACGGTGGAGATCCCGTTCTCCGCGCTGCAGGGACAGCCGCCGTACCGCGCCAAGGGGCCGGTGGCCGAATGGAAGGGCGACGACGTGCAGCAGCTGGTGTTTTCCGCCGGCGGCGAGGCCGGCGGCAAGGTGTGGTTCGAGATCGACAACGTCGGCTTCTATTGACGGCGGTTGCCGTCCCGGCATCGCGGGAGATGGAACAGGTGGAGCGGAGACAGGCGATGAAACACGGACTGCTTGCCGGTGCGGTGCTGCTGGCGATGCTGGGCGGCGCGCGCGCTGGCGAGGGCGACGTGCTCGCCCACCTCGATGCCTACGCCACCCGCCAGGCCGAGGTCGGCCGGCTGCTGTGGCAGCAGCCCGAACTGGGCTACCTGGAGGAGCGTTCCTCGCGCCTGCTGCAGCAGGAACTGCGCCAGGCCGGCTTCCGCATCGAGGCCGGCGTGGCCGGCATGCCGACCGCGTTCGTCGCCTCCTACGGCACGCGCGGCAGCGGCCCTGTGATCGCGCTGCTGGCCGAGATGGACGCGCTGCCCGGCATGGCGCAGGCGGCCGAACCGGTGCGCATGCCCATCGCCGGGCAGGACGCGGGCCAGGCCTGCGGCCACAACCTGTTCGGCGCGGCGTCGGTGGGGGCCGCGCGCGCCATCGCGCAGTGGCTCAAGGCCAGCGGGACGCCGGGCGAGGTGCGGCTGTACGGTACGCCGGCCGAGGAGGGCGGTTCGGGCAAGGTCTACCTGACCCGCGCCGGCCTGTTCGACGACGTGGACGTGGTGCTGCACTGGCACCCGGCGTCGGAGAACTCGGCCGCGCAGGGCACCAGCCTGGCCAACATCAGCGGCAAGTTCCGTTTCCACGGCGTCGCCGCGCACGCGGCCATCGCGCCGGACCGCGGCCGCTCCGCGCTGGACGCGGTGGAAGCGTTCAACCACATGGCCAACCTGATGCGCGAACACGTGCCTGACGGCACCCGCATCCACTATGTGATCAGCAATGGCGGCAGCGCGCCCAACGTGGTGCCGGATTTCGCCGAGGCCTACTACTACGTGCGCCACGTCGATCCGGCGGTGGTGCGCGACGTGTTCGAGCGCCTGCGCAGGGCCGCCGACGGCGCGGCGATGGGCACCGGCACCACGGTCGAGTTCGAACAGACCGGCGGCGTGTTCTCGCTGCTGCCCAACGACACGCTGGGGCAGGTGATGCAGGCGGCGCTGGAGCAGGTGGGTGGCGTGCGCTACGACGCGAAGGACCGGACGTTCGCCGGGACGCTGCAGCAGAGCCTGGAGCGGCGTCCGCCGCTGGAGACGGCGATGCAGGTGCAGCCGTACCGTGCCGATGCCGCCAGCAGCGCATCGACCGACGTCGGCGACGTCAGCTGGAACGTGCCGACCGTAGGCCTGGGCACTGCCACCTGGGTGCCGGGCACGCCGGCGCACAGCTGGCAGGCGGTGGCGGCTTCGGGTGCGCCGATCGGCGCCAAGGGCGCGCTGAACGCTTCCCGGGCGCTGGCGCTGGCCGCGGTGCGGTTGTTCCAGTCGCCGGACAGCGTGCGCGGGGCAAAGGAGGAATTCGAGCGGCGGCGCGGCGCGGAATTCCGCTACGTGCCGCTGCTGCAGCGCGACGCGCCGCCGCTGGACTACCGGCGCCACTAGACACGCCATCGCTGCGCGCTGCCGCCTTACGGTTTGCGTTGCAGACCGTGGGCCCTTCTTTCGCTCGCTACGACCCGCGCCTTGACCCGCCGCAAGCGGCTCGCCCTTCGGGCCGGCTTCGCCGTTCGCGCTTCGCGCAGTGGCGCGCCCCCTGGCTCAGTGGGCCTTCCCATGCATCCCGGTAGTGCCGGCCATTGACCGGCATCACTGCAGGGGCGCCATCACCTTCAGCGGCGCCAGGTCGTAGCCCATATCGGTGGCCTGGCGCTTGAGCCGTTCGAGCAGCGCGCCGTCCATCGACGGCGTGCGCGACAGGATCCACAGGTAGTCGCGCCCCGGCTCGCCGACCATCGCCCACTGGTAGTCCGGGTCCAGCGCGATCACCCAGTAGTCCGCCCACACCCATGGCAGCCACGACAGCCAGTCCGGCGCGAAGCGGACCTGCAGGCGCCCCGGATGCCCGGCGACCGGGCGCGCGATGCCCTCGGCCTGGATCGTGCCGCCGGCGGTGCGGCAGCGGTTGAGCACGCTGATGCGGCCATCGGCGCGCAGCCGGTAGCTGGCGGTGATGTCCGCCACGCACTTCTTCTGGAACGACACCGGCAGGTGCGCGATCTCGTGCCACTGGCCGGCGTAGCGGTCCAGGTCGAAGCGTTCGACCGATTCGACCGGCGATGCCGCCAACGCGGCGGTGGCGAGCAGCAGCGACAGCGGCAACGACAGGAGCAGGCGAGGGTGCATGGTCTGGCCTCCGGGGGTCGGACGCAGGCTATGCAAAGCGGCGCAAGGCGAAGTAAAGGTTTTGTTGCCGCCGTCCCGCGGCGGCCCTCTGGGCCACCGACGCGAGGTCCCAAAGGCGCCGCCCTCCATCGCAGCGCGTCGTGGACCAACGGCTGTCGACAGGCCTCGTGCGTCCTGCCGTTGCAGGCGCGCGCACGCCGCCGTGGCGCGTCGGCAACGCGGCGGCCGCATGCCCCGGAAGCATCGTCGCCGTCGCCGCGAAAAAACTTCCGCATGACGCTTGCCGAAACCGGAAGACACCCGTATCATGCGCGTCCTCGCCGGCGGGAACGTCGCGAAAACAAAGTGGCCGGGTAGCTCAGTTGGTAGAGCAGGGGATTGAAAATCCCCGTGTCGGGGGTTCGATTCCCTCCCCGGCCACCACGAATCCGAAGGGCCTGCAGAAATGCAGGCCCTTTTCATTTGCACGGGCGCTGCCGGTTGTGTGATGGCTCCGGTATCTGGCGACGGGCCGTTGGGCTACAGTGGCCACGGCGCCAGCCAGTCCGCAGGCCGGGCACGGGGAGGGCGACGATGGCGATAGACCTGCGCAAGCTGATACTGGCACTGGCCCTGCTCGGCGCCTTCCTGCCGTTCGCCAACACGCTCTACGCCAGCTACCAGGTGCAGCGCCAGCAGCTGATGGACAGCACCCTGGACGGCAACCTGGCCTACGCGACCAAGCTCGCCAAGAGCACCGACGATTTCATCCAGTCGGCCCAGCTGCAGCTGGAGTACACCGCGCAGCTCCTGTCCGGGCAGATGCACGACGCCGACAGGCTCGGCACCGAAGCGGCGCGGCTGCGCCTGATGAGCAAGAGCTTCAATTCCATCGTCATCTTCGACGATACCGGCAAGGTGCTGGCGACCTCGCCGGAAACCCTGCAGCTGCAGGGCAGGATCCTGGCCAGCGCCGCGGTGAAGGAATCCATCCGTTCGCGTGCGCCGCTGATCAGCAAGCCCTACCTCTCGGCGACCGGCAATTTCATCGTGCTGATGGTCAGCCCGATCCGCGATCCGCAGGGCGGTTTCCTCGGCGCGATCGGCGGCGCCATCCACCTGCAGAAGGAAAACATCCTCGACCGGCTGCTCGGCCAGCACTTCTACCACGACGGTTCCTACCTGTTCGTGGTCGACCGCGACGGGCAGGTCATCTACCACCCCGACAGCGGGCGCGTCGGCAAGGTGATACGCGGCAACCGCGCGATCGACGACGTGGTGCGCGGTGGCAGCGGCACGGCCGCGGTCGTCAACAGCAAGGGCATCCCGATGCTGGCCGGCTACGCGCCGGTCGCCGCGACCGGCTGGGGCGTCATCGCCCAGCGCCCGCGCGACGTCACCCTGGCGCCGCTGACCTCGCTGATGCGCACGGTGTTCTTCAAGACGCTGCCGCTGGCCGCGGCCACGGTGCTGCTGCTGTGGTGGTGCGCGCGCGTCATCGCCCGCCCGCTGCACATGCTTGCCGACGGTGCGCGCGCCATGGACCAGCCCGGCACCCCGCAGCACCTGCGTTCTGTGCACTCCTGGTATTTCGAATCGCGCGAGCTGAAGAAGGCGATGCTGCTCGGCATCGGCCTGTTCCAGAAGAGCATCAGCAAACTGCGCGAGGACGTGAACACCGACCCGCTGACCGGTCTGGGCAACCGCCGCCACCTGCAGGCCAGGCTGCAGGAACTGCAGGAACAGGCAACTCCGTTCGCGGTCGTCTCGCTGGACATCGACCACTTCAAGCAGGTCAACGACACGTGGGGGCACGACGTCGGCGACCTGGTGCTCAAGCAGCTGGCCATGCACATGCAGGACGTCTCGCGCGCGGACGACGTGCCGTGCCGCGTCGGCGGCGAGGAATTCCTGCTGCTGCTGCCCGGCGCGTCGGTGGCCAGCGCCGCGCAGGTGGCCGAACGGCTCCGCCGCCAGGTCGAGCAGGCCAGCATGCCGCCGGTCGGGCAGGTGACCGTCTCGCTGGGCGTGGCTGGCTGGCCGGAGAGCGGCCAGGACGTCGCCGCCGTCTTCAAGAACGCCGACGAGCGGCTTTACGCGGCCAAGCGCGGCGGCCGCAACCGGGTCGAGTTCCACGTGCCGGCGGCCTGAGCCGTTGGCCGATGGCGCTGGACGGGCCTGGCCGGCACAAGAAAAAACCCCGGGGGATACCCGGGGTTTTTTCTGTTTGGTGGAGCCAGGGTCTCCGAAATAATACCCGCAACCCACTGTAATGCAAGGGGTTGTGGAGTTCTCGCTTTGGCTGTTACCGCCATAGTTACCGCCAGCATCAGGCGGCTAGGCTATGTCCAGCATCGCGCGCGGTGACCGCTGCGCCCATCCATGCCGCCACTTCAGTGGACACCCAGGCAGCGATGTTGCCGCCGGGGAATTGTACTGGCTTCGGGAATTTGCCCGCAGCCGCCCAGGCATAGAGTGTGGACTTGCTCACGCCGACGGTAGCGATGACCTCGGGCAAGCGCATGAAGTGATACGGCAGTGTCGTCTGTGTTTGAGTCGTCATGGCTTCCTTGAAATGAGAAAGGCCCGCTGCACAGGTGCGCAGCGAGCCTTTGGGTAGGTGACGCCTATCGCCGGGCGGCCTCATTCTGATGGAGGGGCACGGGGGCGATGGGACCTTCAGTGGTTGGAGTGGGTGCCGCGCAATTGCGCAGCAAAATCTGGTTCGCTCTTCCGCCGGCAAAGCGGCCGAGCGCGGGTCCGGGCTGTCAGGTGTCCAGATGAGCTAGTTGCGCTGGGACAGCGTGTGGGTCAATTGGGACAGGGCAGGTATGGTGCAGGGCTGAAGCGAGCGAGCAGCTCCACCGACGCAAGTTGGTCGGTGGCATCCACCTCGTCGTTTGCCAGCATCTCAAGTGCCCTGGCACGTACGGCTGGGGATGAGCCATCCACCAGTTTGACGATATTGCGCGCGACCCTCTCCGCGTCCCGGTCTAGCTGCTGGTCAGAGGTGGGCAAGCTGGTCTGCCATGGCCTGTTGGCCTCCCTCACGTATCGCCACCTTGGCCAGCCATTGCCAGGATCAATCGCCAGTGAATGGAACTCCGTAGGGACCACGCGGGGCAGATAAGTCAGCATGCTGCTGACCGTGTTCTTGCTGATGCCAAATCGGCCTGCGACCGAGCGTAAGGACTCACCTTTTGGAAGCTCGTTGGCGCCTCGGTGTGTCAGGATCGCAAGGTATTGCCAAGCTGCGTCGAGGCACTGCTCTTTGTGGAGGGCGAGTGATCTGCCAGTACAGTTCACCAGCTTCGAGACGGCGACGGCCGCATGCCAGTCCATCGGCAAGATGCTCGCGGGAATCACGTCTCGACCGGCCAGTCTGTAGGCAGTCAGACGATGGTGTCCGTCAACAAGATACAAGCCAGCGGCTACTGGCTCGGCATGCTCGATGCTCGCTATCCATACCGGATCAAGTTGTGTCTGTTCCGATGCTTCCAGCGCTAGTCGAAGAGTGGCAATGTGCTGATCCCGGCTTTGCTCGATCCGGCCCTTGTCCCGAATCGGAACGATGCGGGCCACTCTGGGCTGCAAAGCATCAGCGAGCCGAACGTCGTTGGTGGGTAGAAGCTGTTGAGGGTTGCGCCTGAATTGCTCAAGCGCGGCGTCATAATTCATGGCTGGTCTCCAATTTGAGTCATGGGAGACGCGCATGGCTTGGGCTCGACGGCGTCGCGCCGCTGAGTTTGCTTAGTGTGCCTAGGGCAAGCGCGCCAAGAGGAGCGTTTCTCCCCTCGTATGTGTACTGAAACGCACCGCCTATATAAATCAGCCGGTTAGCGAAGTCAGGCGGAAGCTCTCAGGCCGGCTTGTCTTCGGAGGGGGGCTCCAGCAGAGAGGCAGGAGGCACCCCCAGCGCATCGGCGAGGCGGCAAATGTTCAGTAGCGCAATGTTGCGCTGCCCGCGTTCAACCCCGCCCAGATAGCTGCGCGCAATCCCACTCTCCAGTGCGAGGCGCTCCTGGGAGAGTCCTCGGGCTCGTCTGACCTCGGCTAGTCGCAGTCCGAACAGGACACGCGGATCGGTGGGCATCGCTTTCTCCAGCATTGGAGAACGATGCCGATACCCCCTCTATCGGGCCACGCCCTATGAGTTCACCCTCTATGAGTGACATTGATGGCGGTATGGCGCTATCATTCGATCTGAGCGCGGAGCGCCCGCTCAGCGCAACAAATCTAGGGCAAGGGGACCAACGATGAAGTTGAAGCTTTGCAGCGTGGCCGGGGCCGCGCTTCTTCTCAGTGCGTGTGCTGCCCATGCAGATTGGCTTGTGACCAAAGCCAGTCGCGCGGATGGCGTGGTAGCGCTTTCGTACGAGCGCAATGAGTTTCAGCGCCCCGACATGAGCGAGCAGCAGGCCGTGCAGCTTGCCGAGCAGAAGTGCAAAAACTGGGGTTATAAGGGAGCGGAGTCGTTCGGATCGCAGAGTACCGAGTGCCTATCGCGCCGAGGCTTCGGAAACTGCGGATCAAGGCGCGTGACAGTCGAGTTCCAGTGCACCGGCTCGCCCGGTCAGCAGTAGTCGCCGAAACGATACAGATGCCGTTGATGCAGGAGGCTCAATGCTCGAGTTCATAGGGGCGGTCGTGATCTGCGCAGCCGGTCTTTGGCTTGCACGTTACCTCTGGAACTTCTGGAGGTTCCGCCAAAGTATCAATGCCGTAGAAGCGCTAGCTTCAGCCGTGAAGGCGAAAGCGGATTTCGTTGCTACCAGTGCTGGACATGATGCCGCAGAGAAGACTTACTTCATTGCAATCTGCCTGAAGAGCCTCGCGGACTCTCTCAGTTATGGCAAAGTCGCAAACCCACTAATTGCGGGGACACAGCTTGAAGTGTTGGAGGGCATGATTGGATCGCCTGACGATGTGGCCTTCTACATGGACAAGTCCGTGGACTCCATTACGGGGATAAGGCTGGGGCTCGTGCGTGCCCGCGAGTCATTCGTTTTATTGCATCGAGCAATGAGCAGTAAGCCACTTACTTGAATCGCGGGAGCCTGTTCGGTTGAGCATCAGTGCAAGTTGCCCCTATGCATCCTCTAATTCTAATTAACTTCTGCTCTCGGCCAGAGTCTTGGCTGAATCCAAGACGCACATTCTGATTCTACCCATTCACAGTAGCGGCCGGAGTTCGAATCTCGTGTGCACCCACCAGTGAAGTCGATTCAATGAGTTACAGCGAGGGGCTGCCAAAAGCGGCCCTTTCCTTTTCGGACTTCGGAAACGGTTCGGGAACTTTCCTCCGGCACCCGCGCGCGGTGGCACCGGGAAGGAGTCGGGGCTAACGGCGAGGGCAGGATGCATGGACGTGCGTGAGAGCGGAGGGCGGGCCTTCCTCAGCGCGCCTTACGGTCATGCTCTTCCTTGGTCATGTGGTACATCACAATCGTGTTCGGTTGGAATGGACGCGCCCAGACGAAATTGTCATCGTCATCCAAGCCGCCCGCACAGCCGACGATCGTGTGATCGACTAGCTGATAACGGCGATTTTGACCGATCTTGGCCAGCACGCACGCTACATTCTGAAAGACGCGGTCCGATGGGTCGGGCAGGATCGCGTAATTGAACCCGCCCGGATCGCGCACGCTCGGGAACGCTATTCCGTCAGCATCACTGATCCTTGAATGCAATGCCGCGCCCAATGCGCGGCTAAACATGTATCCCGAGTCTCTGGCTTGAGGGTCGCTGAGGATGCTGGCAAAGAACCTATCAATGTAGATCGTCGCCACGGCAACTTCAGGCCGCATCTCGTTGAGCATCTTTGTGACTACCCCGGCAGGGTCCACACCTGTGAGCCGTACATATCCTGCCTTGTGCACGTAGGTGTACTCGCCTACCAGAATCAGACGAACCATCTCTTTTGGGTCGATCTTGAATGCTGCGACCTGTATCAGCTGACCTTCTTTGGCCTCTACCTCCAGCAACGCTGTTTCCACTCTGCCAGCGAGATAAAAGCATGGAGAGCCGGCATCATTCAGCCGTCCAACACGGGATTTTTCTGCGGGTGGGTAGTCCAGGTCCTTTAAGCGCAGCCACGGATCGGATTCTACGAGTCGTGCTCGCCAAAAGGTGTTGTTGCCGCGACCCAGCCCGAAAGAGAGAATCTTATAAACGTCAAAAAGAGGCGTGATGTGATGACAAAACTCAGCCTCATTTCTCGATGCGAGTGCGCGATCGAAGATGGCTTCGCACTGATCTAGATTCACGAGCTAGTTGATCCAGATTGAGAGATCTGCGAACTCTTCGCCAATTATGCGCTTAATGTTCGCATGCCCAATCGCAATGCCCACACTCGTCAGCGTGAAATTCTTCATATTTGAGCTTGACCAAGCGTCGAACACAGTCTCCATGTATGGGCGCAGTTCAACGCATTTCGCTCGGATTTCCTCGTGGTTCATCTTGGTGGCGTTGAATAGCCCTTTGATTTTTGTAACGTCCTCCCCAGGAATGGACAGGGAAGCAAGATGGCTTTCGAGAGATTCCTCATTCAATGCGCTGACTTGCAGCTTCGCAGCATCATTCAGACAGGGCATAAAAACCCTGCGGTCAAGCCCAATCGAGATGTCGCGATCATTGATTTCTTGAGGGTCGAATCCTTTTAAGAATAGGCCTCGGTAATTATTTTCAAGACTCTGCTCAGGAAGAAATTGGAACGCACCAACCGCGCCACAGCCAGTGAACTCAAGGTGCTGAAAGGATGCGGTGCTGGTTGCCAACTTAGAGGCGAGAGGTTTGACGTACTTGTCAAAGTATTCCCCAAGCGCATTATGACTGAGAAGGCTGTTGTTTCTTGTGTATCTCAAGAGAAAGATCAACGAGAGAGCAGCGGTCTGTCCATTCGTTAGCTTCGGAGCGGTATTCAAGGACTCATCGAGAACGATCTGACGAATATCCCTCTCGCTGTGCTTAGTCCGATCTACGAGCAGGTCAACCAACATGTCGCCGAGATCTGCGTCACCAGTCCTTGCCTGCTCTTTTTGCGCTGTGTAGAACGCGTGCTGGAAGCCTGGATCTTTTGCTTGCTGCAACCCTTCAGGGTTTTCTCGGCTCAGCCGGTCAAAGAACTTCTCTCTTAGCGCATCAGCGCGCGCGCTAGCAATGCTGGCTGCTTCATCAGCCAGTCGAATGAAGTTGGCATTAAATACGTCGATTGCCACTTGACGCGCTTCCATCAGCGTCAAGCCAGTGGTGTTCGTGACGATGACATCACGACCAGCCTGCATCGCTACCGAGCCATCTGCCGCAGTCTGCTCTTGAGGCGTTTCAGTCATCGTCGCCACGTCCTGTGCGGATGTTGACGTTCCGTCCTGCTTGAATCCCGCTAGACCCACCAGATATCTGCTGATGCTGACCCGAAGTGACATTGGATGCCTTCTTGTCCTTGAGGTATGCAGCCACAAGACCGCTCAATGCAACGATGACGGCAACTACTGCCTCGAAACTCTGATCGACAAATGCCCATGCCGCTGAGACGAGAAGAAGCAGCCAAGCCAGCCCCTTAAACAGACGCATTCGATACTCCTCGTGGAACTTTTTCGTCAGAAGTTACGAGAGATTCAGCCACCGAGCAAGGCTTGACGGGTATGGCTACCAGAGTGGCCGCACCAGCTTCACCTCTGCCGCCAGTTCCTGCCGCAAGCACCCGTAGCAGATGGTGTCTGCCCTGTGGCCCGGGCCGGTCGTGTCCACACTCTCGATGTGGACCAGCCAGTATTCTCGAAGACACTCAACGACAGCTTCGGGTCGACAGCGACAGTAGTCACCTAGTAGCTAGCATTAGCACTGTATTCCCCTGGTGTGGTGTCCAGTTGCTGTCAGCCCCACGTATGGATGAGGGCCGGGACATCCGAGGTGCACCCAGCCCTCATTTTAGGATCTACCTGCTTGCTACTCTCTGCTTGAAGGGGGCGACCTTGCTAGCGGCGTTAGCTTTCAGCGTGTCGAGGTAATCCGCCCAAGCCTGCATCATCTTTCGGCGCTCCTCCAGGTACTGAGCTTGGTTGTAGATTCCGCGCACTCCCGGCATCTTGTGGGTCAGCGCCGATTCGATTGCATCAGGATTCCAGCCGCCCATCTCATTGAGCATGGTGCTAGCCATGTGCCGGAAGCCATGAATGGTGCTTTCGTCCTTCTCGATGCCGCAGCGTCGTGCCGCTACAAGGATGGCATTGCCGGACATGTGCTTGCGCGGGTCACGTCCGCCAGGGAAAACGAACTCGCCGCGCCCGGTAAGGGGATGCAGGTCGCGCAGGATTTCCACTGCTTGTGAGGAAAGAGCGCCGATGTGGGTGCGTTTGGTCTTGGTCACGAAGTAGCGCCATTGGCCTGCATCCAAGTCCAACTCGGTCCACCTCATGCGGACAAGTTCGCCGGGGCGGGCGAACAGCAATGGGGCTAAGCGCAGCGCGCTCCGAACAATCGGTCTGCTGGTGCTGCTGTCGATCTTCCTAAGTAGGGCGGTCGCCGCTGCCGGAGTCGTCGCGGCGGCGAATGGCATCGGGCGCCACGGCGTCAGCGCGCCCTTTAGGGCTCCGGTCGGGTCGCCGTCGGCTCGTCCAGTCCTCACGGCGTAACGGAAGATCGCTCCGCAGGTCTGTAGGGCGCGATGGGCAGTCTCGATGGCTCCGCGCTGCTCGATCCTCTCCAGATGCTTCAGTAGCTCTGGCGCAGTGATGGTCCCGACTGGGCGGCTGCCGATCCATGGGAAGATGTCACTCTCCAAGCGGCGGATGATCTTGTCCGCGTATTGGGTGCTCCATTCTTTCTGCTGCTTGGCGAACCATTCGCGGGCGACGACCTCGAAGCTGTTGGCGGCTGCGGCCTCGCCAGCGGCCTTGACTGCCTTCCTCTGTTCGCCCGGGTCGATCTTGGCTGCAATCTGGCGGCGTGCTTCTGCAAGCCTCTCGCGTGCGTCCGCAAGGCTCACTTCCGGGTAGGTGCCGAATGAAATCGTATTGCGCTTGCCCGTGACGGGGCGGCGGTAGTCGTAGCGCCACCAGCGTGCGCCATCCGGTCGTAGCAGTAGGTACAGGCCGTTGCCATCGCGCAGCTTCTGCGGCTTGTCGGCAGGCTTCGCCTTGCGGATGGCGGTATCGGTGAGAGGCATCGGGCAGCTCCTTGACGGTAACAGGCTAAGGGAGTGCCCTGGCTACCGCCAAATCTACCGCCTCTTACCGCCGGATTCGGCCGGTCTGGGCTGGACTGCGCTGGATACGAAAAAGGCCGGAAAGTCCTTAAAATCAGGTCTTTCCAGCCTTGGTCGCACCGTCTAGGACGGAAATTTGGTGGAGCCAGGGAGGATCGAACTCCCGACCTCGTCATTGCGAACGACGCGCTCTCCCAGCTGAGCTATGGCCCCGTATTCACGGTGATTACAGTGCGCTGGACGAGGGTGGGACCCCGCCAGCCGTGTGACTGTTTCACATGGCCCGCGAATTCTAACGCGATGCCGGCGCCGGCGCCAAGAGGGGAAGCAGCAACGCCTGCAGCTGGTCGCGGCGCCAGCCGCCGAGCGCGGCCGGCCAGTCGCCGCCGTCGAGCAGCGCTTCCAGGTGCCGGCGCGAGGCGAGCAGGCCGTCGGGCAGGCCGAGTTCGGCCGTGCGGCGGGCCACCGCATCCTGCAGGCGCTTGAGCATGGCCTTGTTGCCGTCGGTGGCGGCCAGCGCCTGCGGCGCCTGGTCTTCGTCGGGCAGCGGCGTCTGCAGGGTCTGCCACACCGCCTGCGCCAGCTTGCGCGGCGCCTTGGGGAAACGCTCGAACAGCCGCAGCAGGGCGTCGTAGTCGGACGGCGGCGTGCGCGCCAGCGCCGTGGCCAGTTCGTTGTCCAGGATCCAGCTGCGCGGCCGGTCGCTGTGCCGGGCCTGCTGGTCACGCCAGCGCAGCAGCCGCAGCAGGCGGCGCTGCGCGTCCGGCTCCAGGAACTGCGCCGCGCGCATGGACAGGTGCGGCCATTGTTCGGCCTCGTCGTTCTCCACCGACGCCAGCAGGCGCCGCGCGTCGTCCTGCAGCCATGCCTGGCGGCCGAGTTCGTGCAGGCGCGCGTCGATCGCGTCGTGCAGCGCGAACAGGTATTCGACATCGTCGGCGGCGTATTCGAGCTGCGCGTCCGACAACGGTCGGCGCATCCAGTCCGAGCGGGTCTCGCCCTTGGGCAGGGCGACGCCGGTGACCTGCGCGACCAGCTTCTGGTAGCCCATGCCGCCGCCGATGCCCGCCAGCGCGGCCCCGATCTGGGTGTCGAACAGCGGGCGCGGCAGCGCGCCGCAGGCGCACTTGAACGCGACCAGGTCCTCGCTGGCGCTGTGCATGACCTTGAGGATGGACGCGTCTTCCAGCCATGGGCGCAGGGCGTCGGTCATGCCTGGCGCCAGCGGGTCGATCAGCAGGATTTCATCGTCCACCGCCATCTGCACCAGCGCCAGCTGCGGCCAGTAGGTGCGTTCGCGGATGAACTCGGTGTCCAGCCCGATGCGGTCGGGGCGCTGGCGGTAGCGTTCTTCCAGTTCCGCCGGGTGTTTGATCCAGTGAGCCACGTGTATTCCATCAACTGCAGGGTTTGCCCAGGCAGGCGAGAATAGCCTAACGTCGCAGCGCACCCGAGCGCGCCGAGCCTGTAACGGAGGAAGTTTGCGTACAACCGGCCCCCTGGCCTGCGTGGCCCTGTCCGCCGCGCTGGCGTGCGCCGCCTGCCGGCAGGACGCGCCGCCGGCGTCCGCGCCGCAGCCCGTCGTGGCCGAGGCGGTGCCGGCCATCGCCGCGCTGGAGCCGCAGGCGGTGGCGACGCCGGAAACCGGCGTCGTGGCGCTGCCGGCCTGGGCGCCGCCGGTGGTCGAGCTGCATGCGGACGATGTGCGCGCCGCGCTGCGCCGCGCGGCAACCGCGCTGGACGAAGGGCGGCTGTACCGCACCGCGGACGATGCCGTTCCGCTGTACCTGGCCGTGCTGTCGCTGCGTCCGCAGGAGCGCGAGGCCAGGCGCGGGCTGGAGAAGGCGCGGGCAAGCCTGCTGGCATCGGCGCGCGCGCTGCTGGAGCGGCCGGACGAACAGCGCCGGGCGCTGGCCGAAGCCGCCGAGCAGGTGGCGGTGCTCGTCCACCTGGCGCCGGAGGGGCGCGCCGAACGGGAGCTGCAGCAGCGCGTGGAGGCGGCGCGGCGCCTGCTGGCGCTGAACCTGGCGGGCGAGGAGGCGCTGCGCGGCGGCGACCTGGACGGGGCCGCGGCTGCCTTCGCGCAGGTGCTGGAACTGGATGCGGACAACAGCCGCGCCCGGCAGGGCCGGGCGGCGCTGGAAAGCGCGCTGATCCGGCAGGCGGAAAGCGCGGCGGGCCACGCCGATTTCGACGCGGCGCTGGAGGGCCTGCGCCGCGCCGCGCGCGTGCGCGGGGACGCGCCGACGGTGGCCGATGCGCGGGTGCGCATCGAGGCCATGCGCGCGGCGCAGCTGGCCGCGCTGCGCGATGGCGGGCTGCGCGACCTCACTTCGCCCAAGGGGCTCAAGGACGCGCGCGAGAAGCTGGAGCAGGCGCTGCGCATAGCCGTGCCCGGCGACGCCGCGGTGGCGGTGCTGCGGCAGCGGATCGATCTGGTCGCGCACTACGGCAGCTTCCGCCCCGGCCAGGTGTTCACCGATGCCCTGCAGGATGGCGGGCGCGGGCCGCAGATGGTCGTCGTCCCGCACGGCGGTTTCCAGATGGGCGCCGGCAACGACGAGCCGGGTGCCGGCGACGCCGAGCGCCCGCAGCACTACGTGCGCTTCGACCGTGGCTTCGCCATGTCGATCACCGAGGTCACCGTGGCCGAGTTCGGCCGTTTCGTGGCGGCGACGAACGCGCGTCCGCGCGCGACCCGGCGCGGGCATTCCGTGGTCTACGACGAGCGCAGCGGCAATTTCGTGCGCCGCAACGGCGCCGACTGGCGGGCCGGCTACAACGGCGCCAAGGCGCCGCCGGACAATCCGGTCATGCACGTGAGCGTGCGCGACGCCGAGGCCTACGCGGCGTGGTTGTCGGCGCAGACCGGCCGCTACTACCGGCTGCCCAGCGAGGCGGAGTTCGAGTACGCGCTGCGCGCCGGTACGAGCGGCCGCTACCCCTGGGGCAACGCGGGCGTACCGCCGGAGGGCAGCGGCAATTTCACCGGCAGCAAGGACGTCTCGCCCAGCGGCCGCCACTGGAAGAACGCATTCATCGGCTACGGCGACGGCTACTGGGGCGCCGCGCCGGTGGCCAGCTTCCGCGCCAATGGCTGGGGCCTGCACGACATGGCCGGCAACCTCAGCGAATGGGTGGCCGACTGCTGGCATGCCAGCTACCGGCGCGCGCCCGCCGATGGCGCGGCCTGGTACAACCCGGGCTGCCGGCAGCGCGTGGTGCGCGGCGGCAACTGGGCCAACGCCCCCGAGCAGACCCGCGCCGCCTGGCGGCTGTCGCAGGACTCGGACGTGACCAGCGCACGCATCGGCTTCCGGCTGGTGCGCGGCATCTGAGGCGGCGCTACCATCGCGGTCGGCAGGCTTGGTGCGCCGCGCCTCACAGGGAAGGTCATGAAAGTCAAAGTGTTCGCTTTCTCGATGCCGTATTTTTCGCTTACATGGAAAATCGATCCGAATGAAGTCGAGTTGACGGTGGCGGACTGGCTGGCGCGCAACCCGGATGCCAAGGTGGTCGCCATCAAGCACGACGCCGTCACCAGTTTCTGGTATCCGCCCCAGTTGTTCGTCTGCCTCTATCACGAATGAAACGCTGCACGGCAGGCGGCATGGCGGGTCGGGGCCGCAGGGGCCCGCTTCATTCCGGCCGATGCTGCCGCGCGCTGCAGCAAGACCCCATCAACGGAGACTTCCGATGCGACAGGACCCTCTCGGCAACCAAGGCAATCCACGCCGCCGCGGCGTGGGCGGCGGCCTGCGCTGGCTGATCCTGATCGGCTTTGCGATCTACGGCGGTTGCTACTACTTCGGCAACCGCACGGTGGACCCGTATACCGGCGAGAAGGTGCTGATCGACAAGACGCTCGACGCCGAGGGCGAGAAGGCGCTGGGCCTGCAGGCCTACCAGCAGATCATGGCGCAGGAGCGGCCGGTCGACCCCAACACGCCGGTTGCGCGGCAGATCCGCGAGATCGCCCAGCGCCTGATCGCCAAGGTCGAACCGGTGGAGGCGGCATTGGCGGCCGAGCACGGGCAGGCGCCCAACCGTTTCTCGCAGGGCTTCGACTGGGAAGTGAACGTGCTGCAGTCCGACCAGGCCAATGCGTTCTGCCTGCCGGGCGGCAAGATGGCGGTCTACACCGGGCTGGTGCCGGTGGCGCGCAACGCCGATGCGATGGCGGTGGTGATGGGCCACGAGATCGCCCACGCGCTGCTGCGCCACGGCGCGCAGCGCATGGCCCAGCAGAAGCTGACCGAGATCGGGCAGATGGCCGGTGCCGCCGGCGGCATGGACGCGCAGCAGCAACAGATGCTGATGTCGGCCTTCGGTTACGGCTACCTGCTGCCGTATGCGCGCAGCCACGAGACCCAGGCCGACGAAGTGGGGCTGATGCTGGCCGCCGCGGCCTGCTTCAACCCGGAAGAGGCGGTGCCGCTGTGGGAGCGCATGGGCGCGGCCAGCGGTGGGCAGGCGCCGCCGGAGTTCGCCTCGACCCACCCCAATCCCGGCACCCGCATCCAGAACCTGCAGGCGCTGATGCCCAAGGCGATGGAGTACCGGCAGCGGTTCTGCGAGAGCGCGAAGGCGAACTGAGGAATTGCCGGCACGCTCGCAGGAGCGGCTTCAGCCGCGACGGGGCATTGCAGGGAAAGCCCCATCGCGGCTGAAGCCGCTCCTACGTTGCTGCCATGGTGTGGCTTATGTGCCGACGACCTGCACGTCCACCGCGCTGTCGCCGACGCTCATGCGGGCATCTCCATGGTTGCGTCGGCTGCCTGCTCGTAGGTGCCGGGCTTGCCCGGCACGGGGCTTCATCGGCAAAGCCCATGCGGGGCAAGCCCCGCATCTTATCTGTTCGTGATCAGGCAATTTAGGTGTCGAGAGCCGACGTGGGCCACCGTCCCCGCTCTGGATCCGCAGCGATCGTTCCGTAGCAAGGTGCCCACGCCGGAATCTCCCTGATCCGCCCGAACAGTTGCTCGAGTAGGCGCTCGTAGTGATAAGACTGGGCAAGCGGGGGAGCTCTCGACCCTTCCAGCCTAACGGAGTTCTGCCATGAACGGGATCGGGATCGATGTGAGCAAGGCCACGCTGGATGTGGCGGTCCACCAAGGCGGCCACCGGTCCTTTGCCAACACTGCCACCGGCCACCGCAAGCTGATTCTCTGGCTGAAGACCCTGCCGGTTCGGCAGGTGGTGCTGGAGCCTACCGGAGGCTATGAACAGGATGTGCTCGATACCCTGCATGCGGCGGGACTGCCGGTAGTGCGGGCCAATGCCCGCCAGGTCCGGGACTTTGCCCGGGCCACGGGGCAACTGGCCAAGACCGACCGTCTGGATGCGGCAGTCTTGGCCCATATCGCCCAGGTCCTGGATCTGCCGGCGTACCAACCACCGGCCCCGTGGCAGCGGCGCCTGGCCGAGCATGTGCAAAGCCGACGGCAGGTGGTGCAGTTGCTGGTCCGGGCGGAACAACAGCTGCGGGCGGTGAAGGATCGAGCGCTGCGCCGGATGCTGCAGGGCAACCTCACTCAACTGCGCAAGAGCAAAGACTTCCTGGACCAGCAGATCGCCCAACAGGTCAGCGAGCAGCCGCAGCTGCACGCCCTGCAGACCCTCAAGGGGGTCGGACCGGTCTTGCTGGCAGTGCTGGCCAGCCAGCTTCCGGAACTGGGGAAGCTGGATGGCAAGGCGGTCGCCAAACTGGTCGGTGTGGCGCCGCTGGCGCACGACAGTGGCACGATGCGCGGTACCCGCCGCATCTGGGGCGGAAGGGCCGACATCCGTCAGGCCCTGTATATGTCGGCGCTGTCGGCCTTGCGGCACGAACCGCGCCTGCGCGACTTCTATCAGTGCCTGCGCGCTCGCGGCAAGGCCGCCAAGGTGGCCATCGTGGCCGTCATGCGAAAGATGCTGGTGATCCTCAATGCCCGGGCACGCGATGCAGGGATACCTCGCCAAGCAGGAGCATGACGAACACAGTTGCTACGAGGTCTGCTCTCCGGCGACGACCTGTACGTCCACCGCGCCGTCGCCGACGCTCATGCGGGCATCTCCATGGTTGCGTCGGCTGCCTGCTCGTAGGTGCCGGGCTTGCCCGGCACAGGGCTTCACCGGTAAAGCCCATGCGGGGCAAGTCCCGCATCTACGAGGTCTGCTCTCCGGCGACGACCTGCATGTCCACAGCGCCGTCGCCGACGCTCATGCGGGCATCTCCATGGTTGCGTCGGCTGCGTGTCTCGTAGGTGCCGGGCTTGCCCGGCACGGGGCTTCATCGGCAAAGCCCATGCGGGGCAGGCCCGGCAGCTACGGAGTCTGCTCTCCGGCAACGACCTGTACGTCCACCACGCCGTCGCCCACCCGCGCCTGCAGCGCATCGCCGGGCTGGACCTGAGTGGTGGAGCGCACCAGCGCGCCGTCGTCGGCGCGGGTGAGGATCGTATAACCACGCGCGACGGTGGCCAGCGGGCTCACCGCTTCCAGCGAGCGGGCGATGCCGCGCAGGTGCAGGGCATCGCGCTGCAGCTGCCGCGCCATGGCCGCCTGCGCGCGCGGTGCCAGCGTTTCCAGGCGCCGGCGCAGCAGTTCCAGCCGGCGTGCCGGCTGCACCGCGCGCAGCACCGAGTGGCCATGCGCCAAGCGCGCGCGGCGCTGCTCCAGCTGCCGTCGCCAGAACGCATGCAGGCGCGCGGACAGCGCTTCCTGGCGGTGCCGCAGCAGCGCCAGCCGCGCCTGCGGACCCTGCGCCTGCAGGCGCAGCGCGGCGCGGTCGGCGCGCTGCATGGCCTGTCCCAATGCGTGCGCCTGCAACTGCGCCAGCCGCTGCTGCAGGCGGCGCACGCGCGCTTCGAGGTCGCGCCGGTCCGGCACCAGCAGTTCGGCCGCGACCGACGGCGTGGGCGCGCGCAGGTCGGCGGCGAAATCGGACAGGCTGAAATCGGTCTCGTGACCGACCGCGGAGACGACCGGCGTCGTGCTGGCGGCGATGGCGCGCGCCAGCTGCTCGTCATTGAACGCCCACAGGTCTTCCAGCGAACCGCCGCCGCGGGTGAGCAGGATGGCGTCGTAGCGACCGCTGGCGTCGGCGCGGCGCAGCAGCGCGGTGATCTGCGCGGCCGCGGTTTCGCCCTGCATCAGGCTCGGCAGCAGCTCCACCTCCAGCAGCGGAAAGCGTCGCGCCAGCACGCTGAGCACGTCGCGCACCGCCGCGCCGCTGGGCGAGGTGATCACCGCCAGCCGGCGCACGTGGGCCGGCAGCGGCCGCTTGCGTTCCGGGTCGAACAGGCCCTCGGCCTGCAGCCGCGCCTTGAGTTCCTCGAAGGCGCGGCGCAGCGCGCCTTCGCCGGCTTCCTCCATGTGGTCCAGCACCAGCTGGTACTCGCCGCGCGCCTCGTACAGGGTGAGGCGGCCGCGCGCCAGCACGCGCAGGCCCTCGCGCGGAACGAATTTCAGCCACTGGCTCTTGGGCCGGAACATCGCCGCGCGCACCTGCGCGCGCGCGTCCTTCAGGGTGAAGTACAGGTGTCCCGACGACGGGCGGCTGACATTGCCGAGTTCGCCTTCCACCCACACCAGCGGGAACGCGCCCTCGATCAGGTCGCGGGCGAGCGTATTGAGCTGGCTGGGGGTGAGGATGGGGTCCATGTGCGGCGCAGCGAAAACGGAAGGCTATTGTTCCTGCGTGCGGGCGGCAATGCCATGGTCGCGACAGACCGCCGTAGGAGCGGTTTCAGCCGCGAAGGGGGCTTTCCCAGGTACTCCTTTGCCGCCTGGCGCGGAAAATCCAGTGCACAAAGCCCCATCGCGGCTGAAGCCGCTCCTACGCGGGGTCGTGGTTTTCGTCGTGGCAACGCAGCGCCCACGCCACATGCTCGCGCACCAGTTCGGATGGATGGTCGAGACGGCTTTCCAGCGCCTGCCGCGCGGCGGACGAGGGCGCCGCGTTGCCCAGCGCCACGGCGATGTTGCGCAACCAGCGCTCGTGGCCGCTGCGGCGGATCGGGCTGCCCTCGGTGCGGCGCAGGAACTCGTCTTCCTCCCAGGCGAACAGTTCCGGCAGCGTGGCCGTGTCCAGATCGTTGCGCGCGCGGAAATCGGGCTCGTCGGTGCGGCGCGCGAACTTGTTCCACGGGCACACCAGCTGGCAGTCGTCGCAGCCGTAGATGCGGTTGCCCATCAGCGGGCGCATCTCCAGCGGGATGGCGCCGTCGTGTTCGATGGTCAGGTAGGAAATGCAGCGGCGCGCGTCCAGCCGGTGCGGGGCGATGATCGCCGCGGTCGGGCAGACGTCGATGCAGCGCGTGCAGGTGCCGCAATGCGCGCTGGCCGGCGCGTCCACCGGCAGCGGCAGGTCGACGTAGATTTCGCCGAGGAAGAACCACGAACCGCCTTCCTTGTCGATCAGGCAGGTGTGCTTGCCGATCCAGCCCAGGCCGGCGTTGCGCGCCAGCGCGCGTTCGAGCACCGGCGCCGAATCGACGAATACGCGGTGCCCGAACGGGCCGACTTCGGCGGCGACACGCTCGGCCAGTTTCTGCAGGCGGTTGCGCATCAGTTTGTGGTAATCGCGGCCCAGCGCGTAGCGCGCGACGTAGGCACGCCCGGCATCGTTCAACGTGGCCCAGGCCTCGGCATCGTCCTTGTGGCCATAGTCCAGCCCGACCGAGATCACCCGTACCGTGCCCGGCAGCAGTTCCTGTGGCCGCGCGCGCATCGCGCCGTGCCGCGCCATCCACTCCATCGTCCCGTACAGGCCCTTGCCCAGCCAGTCGGCCAGGTGCGCCTCGTCGTCGCGCAGTTCGATGCCGCTGATGCCGCAGCGCTGGAAGCCGGCCTCGCGCGCGAGCTGGCGGATGCGCAGCGACAGCTGCGCCATGTCGGCGGTGGAAACGGCCTCGGGCATGGCGCAAGTATAGAATCGCGGCCATGAACCAGCCTGCCGGATTGTTCGATACCGCCGCCGCGCGCCGCATCGACGCGCAGGCCACCGCCGCGCTGGGCGGCGACGGTTACGTGCTGATGCAGCGCGCCGGGCAGGCCGCTTGGCAGTGCGCGCTGCAGTACTGGCCGCAGGCGCGGCGCATCGTCGTGGTCTGCGGGCCGGGCAACAACGGCGGCGACGGGTATGTGCTGGCGCGGCTGGCGCGCCAGTCGGGCCGCCAGGTATGGGTGCTGCACCTGCCGGAGCATGCGCCGCGCACGCCGCTGGCGCAGCGCGCCTGCACCGACTATCTGGCCATCGGCGGGCAGGTGAAACTCTCCAGCGATTGCCTGCGCGAAGCCGACTTGGTCGTCGATGCCCTGTTCGGCATCGGCCTGGACCGCGCGCCGGACGACGCCGCCGCGGAACTGATCGCCGCGGTCAACGCCGCCGGCGCGCCGGTGCTGGCGCTGGACGTGCCCAGCGGCGTCGACGCTGCAAGCGGTGCGGTGCCGGGCGCGGCGATCCACGCCGCGCGCGTGCTGCAGTTCATCGTGCCGCATCGCGGGCTGCATACCGGCGCCGCGCTGGAACGGGCCGGGCAGCGCCTGCTGGCCGGGCTGGATGTTCCGGCCGCGGCTTTCGACGGCATCGGACCCGCCGCGTCGCGCTGGAGCGAGGCGGTGCTGCCATCCCAGCTGCCGCCGCGGCGGATCGATACGCACAAGGGCGAGTCCGGGCATGTGCTGTGCGTGGGCGGCAACCACGGCAGCGGCGGCGCGGTGATGCTGTGCGCCGAGGCGGCGCTGCGCAGCGGTGCGGGACTGGCCAGCGTCGCCACGCGCGCGGCGCATGTGGCGCCGCTGCTGGCGCGCTGCCCCGAGGCGATGGCGCACGGGGTCGAAGACGCCTTCGACCTGGCGCCGCTGCTGGCACGCGCCGGTGTCGTCGCACTGGGACCGGGGCTGGGCCAGGATGACTGGGCGGAACGCTTGTGGGCGGCGGCGCTGGACGGCGGCAGGCCGCTGGTGGTCGATGCCGATGCGCTGAACCTGCTGGCGCAGCAGCCGCGTCCGCTGGCGCAGGCGGTGCTCACCCCGCATCCGGGCGAAGCGGCGCGCCTGCTCGATGTCGATACCGCCACGATCCAGCGCGATCGTTTCGCCGCGGCGCAGGCGATGGCGGAACGTTTTTCCGCCGTGGTCGTGCTCAAGGGCGCGGGTACGGTGGTGGCCGCGCCGGCGCAACCGCCACGGGTGATCGCCGCGGGCAACCCGGGCATGGCGGTGGGCGGCATGGGCGACCTGCTGACCGGCGTGATCGCCGCGCTTCTGGCGCAGGGGCTGGCGCCGTTCGACGCGGCCGCCACTGGCGCGCTGCTGCACGGGCTGGCCGGCGACGCCGCCGCCGGCGCGGCGCAGCGTGGCCTGCTCCCGCGCGACCTGCTGCCGCACCTGCGCGCGCGGGCCAATCCATAATGGCCGCCATGATCGAACTGTTCCTTCCCGATGCCGCGGCCACCGACCAGCTGGGGCAGGCGCTGGCCGCGACCCGGCCGACGCCGGCGATGATCCACCTGCAGGGCGACCTGGGCGCCGGCAAATCCACCCTGGCGCGGGCGCTGCTGCGCGCACTGGGCGTGCAGGGCGCGATCCGCAGCCCCACCTACACCCTGGTCGAGCGTTATCCGTTGCCGGCCGGCGAGGCCTGGCACCTGGACCTGTACCGGATCGGCGATGCCGGCGAGCTGGATTTCCTGGGACTGGACGAGGCCACGGCCGACCTGTGGCTGGTCGAATGGCCCGAACGCGGCAGCGGTGCGCTGCCGCCGGTGGACCTTCAGGTGGCGCTGGACATGCAGGGGCAGGGGCGCCGCGCGCGCCTGCAGGCGGGCTCTCCGGCCGGCCAGGCGTGGCTGGCGCACCTGGCGCAATCGGGCCACTTGCAGGGGCTTCCTGCCGCCTGACGGAAGGAAAGTGTGGCAGGTTGCGGATTATTAAGGGAAAAGGTGTTGCAATTACGCAATTCCGGTGATTGAATCCGCCCCATGCCCACGGGAAGCCGCCTGACCGCCCTGTCTGCCCTCGTCGCCGGACTCTGTCTGGCCAGCGCTTCGGCGTGGGCGGGCGAAATCCGCAGCGTCGCCCTGCAGACCGGCGCCACCGGTACCCGCGCCGAGATCCAGCTGGCCGGCGGTGGCAGCTACAAGACCCTCTCGCTGGCCGGGCCGAACCGCCTGGTCGTCGATTTCCCCGATTCGACCGCCGTGCGCGGACTCAAGCTGCCCGCCGCCGCTGGCGTCGTCACCGCGGTGCGCACCGGCACGCCGACGCCGGGTACCTTCCGCGTCGTGTTCGACCTGGCCGAGTCGGTGGCGGCGTTCCGGCCGCAACTGCAGGGGCAGGGCGCCGAATCGCGGCTGCTGATCGAGTGGCCGGGCGAGGCGCAGGTGGCGGGTACGTCGCCGGCTGCCCCGGCGGCCGCGCCTTCTCCGCAGCCCCAGGCCACCGGCGCCGAGGCGCGGCAGGAGGCGGCCCGCGCCACGGCGGCGCTGACCGCGGCCGTGGTCCAGCAGGCGACGGCCACGCCGCCTCCCACGGTTTCCCCGGCGCCGGCTCCCGTCGCCGCGAATGGCACTGCGCCGTCGCCCGCCGCCATCCTCAATGGCCAGGGCGTGACCCCGGCGGTCTCCGCCGGCGCGCCCGCCAACCCGCCGGCCAGCGCCGTGGCGGCGACGCCGTCGCCGGCCGCGCAGGCTCCGGCCGTCGAGCAGCCGACGCCGCGTCCGGTGATGCCCAGCGACGCGGCGCGCATCCGCATGCAGGCGGGCATGCGCCCGCTGGTGGTGGCGATCGACGCCGGCCATGGCGGCCAGGATCCCGGCGCCATCGGCCCGACCGGCAAGCGCGAGAAGGACGTCACCCTGGCGGTGGCGCGCGAACTGGCGCGGCAGGTCAACGCCACGCCCGGCCTGCGCGCCTACCTGACCCGCGATACCGACGTGTTCATCCCGCTGCCGATGCGCGCCCAGCGCGCACGCGCGGCCAAGGCCGACATCTTCATCTCGATCCATGCCGACGCGGCCGAGAACCGCGCGGCCACCGGTTCGTCGGTGTACGTGCTCTCCACCAAGGGCGCCTCCTCGCAGCGCGCGCGCTGGCTGGCGGACAAGGAAAACGCGGCCGACCTGATCGGCGGCGTCAGCCTGGGCAAGACCGAGGGCACCCTGGCCAACGTGCTGCTGGACCTGGCCCAGAGCGGCAACATGAAGGCCTCCGAGGACGCGGCCAGCCACGTGCTGGGCGGCCTGAAGCGGATCGGCAACAACCACAAGCCGAACCTGGAACGCGCCAACTTCGCGGTGCTGCGCACCTCGGACATGCCGGCGATGCTGGTGGAAACGGCCTTCATCTCCAATCCGGACGAAGAGCGCCGCCTGACCGATCCGGCCTACCAGCGCCGCATCGCCGGGGCCGTGCTCGATGGCGTGCACACCTATTTCAGCCGGCAGCCGCCGCCGGGCACGCTGTTCGCCGCCCGCGCGCAGGCCGAGATGGAAGCGGCCGCGGGTACCGTGGCCGGCGGCAGCAAGTAAGAAAGCCGCGCGGCGCCGGCGGTTGGCCGGAACCCCGCGTTGTTCACGTCTCCGGAAGCCGGCCAGTGGCCGGCGCTGCCTTGGACGTGCGTGCGAAAGCCGGCCGGGCCCGCGGCGCCCGCAGCCGCAGCGATGGTTGCGAGGGGCACAATGCCCGCTCCGCATCGACGGCCGTGGCGCGACGGCGCGTAGCGAGGGCGCGTCCAGCGGCTATCATCTGCCGATGCCAGATTTCCACCTGATTTCCCTGCGTTCCCCCGCCTGTTTCCCGCCTCGCGCCGCAGGCGGTGCGGCATGAGCGCGATCCGTCCGCTGCCCGAGATCCTGATCAACCAGATCGCCGCCGGCGAGGTGGTCGAACGCCCCGCGTCGGTGGTCAAGGAACTGGTCGAGAACGCGCTCGACGCCGGCGCCACCCGCGTCGACATCGATCTGGAGGAAGGCGGCGTGCGCCTGATCCGCATCCGCGACAACGGTGGCGGTATCGCCGCCGAGCAGCTGCCGCTGGCGGTATCGCGCCACGCCACCAGCAAGATCGCCTCGCTCGACGACCTGGAGTCGGTCGCCACGCTCGGTTTCCGCGGCGAGGCGCTGCCGTCGATCGCTTCGGTCAGCCGTTTCACCCTGGCCTCGCGCCAGCCGCAGGACGAGCACGGCGCCGCGCTGCAGATCGAGGGCGGCAAGATCGGCGAGGTGGCGCCGCGCGCGCATGCGCCGGGCACCACCGTGGAAGTGCGCGAGCTGTTCTACAACGTGCCGGCGCGGCGCAAGTTCCTGCGCGCCGAGCGCACCGAACTGGGCCACATCGAGGAATGGCTGCGCTCGCTGGCGCTGGCGCGCCCGGACGTGGAGCTGCGCGTCTCGCACAACGGCAAGCCGTCGCGCCGCTACAAGCCCGGCGACCTGTATTCGGACGCGCGCCTGGGCGAGACGCTGGGCGAGGATTTCGCGCGGCAGTCGCTGCGCGTGGACCACAGCGCGGCCGGCCTGCGCCTGCACGGCTGGATCGCGCAGCCGCAGTACTCGCGCGCCAGCGCCGACCAGCAGTACCTGTACGTCAACGGCCGTTCGGTGCGCGACCGCAGCGTCGCCCACGCGGTGAAGATGGCCTACGCCGACGTGCTCTTCCACGGCCGCCAGCCGGCCTACGTGCTGTTCCTGGAGCTGGACCCGGCGCGCGTGGACGTCAACGTGCACCCGGCCAAGCACGAGGTGCGCTTCCGCGACGCGCGGCTGATACACGATTTCGTCTACCGCACGCTCAAGGACGCGCTGGCCGAAACCCGCGCGGGCATGGAGCCGACCGGCGGCATGCCGGCACCGGCGGTCGATGCGATGCCATCGTCGTTGCCCGGCGGCGGGCAGGGCGGCGGTTACCTGCTGTCGCGGCCTTCGGGCAGCGCCGGCGGTGGCTGGCAGCCGCGGCAGTCGCCGCTCGGACTGCAGGTGGCCGAGGCGCCCTCGGCTTACGCCGCCCTGTACGCGGCGCCTGCCGATGCCGGAATGTCCGCATCGCATGCCGACAGCGGCCCCGGCCTGCCGCCCACCGCGGCCGACAGTGGCGTGCCGCCGCTGGGCTATGCCATCGCCCAGTTGCACGGCATCTACATCCTGGCCGAGAACGCCGACGGCCTGATCGTGGTGGACATGCACGCCGCGCACGAACGCATCGGCTACGAGCGCCTGAAAACCGCGCACGACGGCATCGGCCTGCACGCGCAGCCGCTGCTGGTGCCGATCACCCTGGCGGTGGGCGAGCGCGACGCAGACACCGCCGAGCGCGAAGCGGCGACGCTGTCCGAACTCGGTTTCGAGGTGACCCGTTCCGGTCCCGGCTCGCTGCATGTGCGCAGCATTCCCGCGCTGCTGGCCAGCGCCGAGCCGGAAGGCCTGCTGCGCGACGTGCTCACCGACCTGCGCGAACACGGCCAGAGCCGGCGCGTGGCCAGCGCCCGCGACGAGCTGCTCTCGACCATGGCCTGCCACGGCGCGGTGCGCGCCAACCGGCGCCTGACGGTTCCGGAAATGAACGCCCTGCTGCGCGACATGGAAGCCACCGAGCGTTCCGGGCAATGCAACCACGGCCGCCCGACCTGGGCGCGCTTTTCGCTGGCGGAGATCGACCGCTGGTTCCTGCGGGGACGTTGACGATGACACGATGGCGATGCGCGGCGGTGCTGCTGGCGATGGCGATGGCGATGGCTGGTTGCGACAGCGGGGAGCGCCCGGCGGCCGATGCGGACGCGCCGCGCTTCGATCCCACGTTCCTGATGAACAACGACATCTGGCGCGAGCAGCGCCAGGCCGAGCTGCTCGCGCCCGACGGCTGGACCAGCCTGGTCGGCCTGCACTGGCTGGAACTGAAGGCGCACTACGTCGGCAGCGGCAGCACCAGCGGCATCCGCCTGGCGATGGGCCCGCCGCGCCTGGGGCTGGTGACGCGCGACGGCGGCGGGTATTGGTTCACGCCCGAAGCCGGCGTCGCGGTGCAGGTCGATGGACAGCCGGTGAAGGGACGCATCCCGTTCCACGCCGACGATGCGCCCGCACCCACGGTCATCACGTTCGACGACGGCAAGGGCGCGATGAGCCTGATCCACCGCGGACAACGCCACGCGCTGCGGGTGAAGCATGCCGACGCGCCGGCGCGCCTCCATTTCGGCCGTCTGGACTACTGGCCGGCGGATACGTCCTGGCGCATCACCGCGCGCTTCGTGCCGCACGACGCCGGCAAGACGATGCCGGTGGTGGACATCACCGGCCTGACCACCGAGCAGGCCAACGCCGGAGCCATCGAGTTCGAGCGCGATGGCCGCACCTGGCGGCTGGAAGCGCTGGGCGAACCGGGCCGGCCGCTGTTCGTGATCTTCGCCGACCGCACCAGCGGCCGCGGCAGCTATGCCGCCGGCCGCTACATCGACCTGGAGGTGCCGGACGGGAAGAGCCAGGTGGTGATCGACTTCAACCGCGCCTACAACCCGCCGTGCGCATTCACCCCGTTCGCCACCTGCCCGTTGCCGCCGCCGGAAAACCGCCTGGACCTGCCGGTCGAGGCGGGCGAAAAAACCTATGTGAAACCGGACAAGGGAGAGTCGGCATGAAATGGATGACCCGGGCCGCGGCCCTGCTGCTGGGTTCGGCAATGCTGTTGGGCGCGCCGGCGACGGTGACGGCGCGACAGGCCGAACCGGCCCCCCGGCCGGCCCATGCGCCGCCAGTGCCGCTGCTGTGGAAGGCCAGCGGGCCCAAGGGCGCCGAGCTCTACCTGCTGGGCTCGTTCCACCTGCTGCGTGCGGACGACTATCCGCTGTCGACGGACGTGGACAAGGCCTTCGACGCGTCGGACAGACTGCTGTTCGAACTGGCGCCGGAGGAAATGAACTCGCCCGTGCTGGCCACGCAGATGGCGCAGGCCGCGCTGCGCCGCGATGGTCGCCTGCTCAAGGACGAACTGGATACGGACACCTGGCGCCGGCTGCAGGCCTATGCGGCCGCCAACGGCCTGCCGCTCGACCGGCTGGCCGGGCTCAAGCCTTGGTTCGTCGGGCTGACCATCAGCCTGGGGCAGATGGCGCGACAGGGGCTGGACGCGCAAGCCGGGCTGGACCGGCACCTGATGGCGCGCGCCGCCACCGCCGGCAAGCCGGCGCAGGGGCTGGAGAGCGCCGCCGCGCAGATCGCCATGCTCGACGGCATGAACGCCGACGAACAGCGCCAGCTGCTGCGCGAGGCGCTGGAGCAGGTGGACAAGGGCGACGAACAGAGCCGGCGCCTGCACGATGCCTGGCGCCGCGGCGACGACGTGACCCTGTGGCGCGACATGGCCGCGCAGATGAAACGCGACTATCCGGCGCTGTACCGGCGCATCAACACCGAGCGCAACGATGCCTGGCTGGAACCGCTGCAGCAGCGCCTGCAGGCGGGACAGGGCACGACGCTGGTGGTGGTCGGCGCGCTGCACCTGCTCGGCAGCGATGGCGTGGTCGAGAAGCTGCGCGCGAAGGGCTACAAGGTCGAGCGGATCTGTTCGGCCTGCGCGCCGGCGCCCGCCGCCGCGCGGCGTGCGTCCCCGATCAAGGCGCCCGCGGCACGCGCGCGGAGCTGAGAACGCACGGCGCGCCCATCCGGGCGCACAAATGCGAAGGCCGACGCTTGCGTCGGCCTTCTTGTCTTCAGCGGTTGCCGCGGGTCTTGCCGCCCGGCGGCGGTGGCGGCGGTGGCGGCGGCTCGGGCGCCTTGCCGCCGGCGGCCGGCGGCCGGCCGAAACCGGCGCCCATGCTGCGCTGGAATTCCTGCCACAGCTCCAGGTTGCGCTCGGTGAGCTGGTTCATCATCGCCCACGGCGTCTGTCCGAGCAGGTTGCCCATCTGCTGGCGGAACTGCTGCTGCTGGTCGAGGAACACCTGCATGCTGCGCTCCAGGTAATTGCCCATGAAGCCCTGCAGCGAATCGCCATAGAAACGGATCAACTGGCTCAGCAGCTGCGTGGACAGCATCGGCTCGCCGTCCTGCTCCTTGTCGGCGATGATCTGCAGCAGCACCGAACGGGTCAGGTCCTCGCCGCTCTTGGCGTCGCGGACCTCGAAGTCCTCGCCGTCCAAGATCAGCTGGCGGACGTCCTCGATGGTGATGTAGCTGGAGATCTCGGTGTCGTAGAGCCGCCGGTTGGGATACTTCTTGATGATGCGGGTCGCAGCCATTAAGCAGTCACTCTTCCTTCACGGTAGACGCGCAGCATGGCGCAGTGCAGCAGGCCTTGCAACCGCCATAAGTACGGGGTGCGGGCCGCTGCGGGCGGTGTCCGCGGTGCCGTGCAGCATGAATGCATGGTGCGCAGCATGATCCGGCCGTGGCCGCCGCCCGCGTGGCGCGGGCGCGGCCGGGACGGGCGTCACCAGCCCATGTGGTGGCCGCCGTTGATGTCCAGGTTGGAGCCGGTGATCCAGGCCGCTTCCTCGGCCACCAGGAACGCCACCGCGTAGGCGATTTCCTCCGGCTTGCCGAGGCGGCCGGTAGGAATGTCGGCGATGATCTTGGCGCGCACTTCCTCCGGCACCGCCATCACCATGTCGGTGGCCACGTAGCCGGGCGAGATGGTGTTGACGGTGATGCCGAAGCCGGCGTTCTCGCGTGCCAGGGAGATGGTGAAACCGTGCATGCCGGCCTTGGCCGCGGCGTAGTTGGCCTGGCCGTACTGGCCCTTGAGGCCGTTGATCGAGCTGATCTGGATCACCCGGCCCCAGCCGCGCCGGCGCATGCCCTCGATGACCGGACGGGTGACGTTGAACACGGAGTTGAGGTTGGTGTTGATCACCTCGTGCCACTGCTCCGGGCTCATGCGGTGGAAGGTGGTGTCGCGGGTGATGCCGGCGTTGTTGACCAGGATATCCACCGGCCCCATGCCGGCTTCCACCGCCTGCACCAGCTCGCGGCCGCCATCGGGCGTGGATACGTCGCCGGGGAACAGGGCGATGTCGTAGCCCTTGGCGCGCATCTGCTGCTGCCAGAGGCCGGCCTTGTCGGCGTTGCGGAAATTGGTGGCGACACGATGGCCCTGGTCGGCCAGACGCTGGCAGATCGCGGTACCGATACCGCCGGTGCCGCCGGTGACCAGTGCAATACGGGATGTCGTCATGGGATGCGCTCCAGGCGCAGGCGCTGGGGAACGTCCGATTCTATGTGAACTGGGCGCCGTCACGGCAACGGCGGAGCGGCGGCGATCGAACCGCGGCGCAGGCGGTCCGGCCGGAAGGCGCTTGCCGCGCGTTCCAGCAGCGCCGGCAGCGTGCCGATGCCCTCCAGTTCCGCCGCGTCCTGGCCGAGCGCGGTCCACAGCCAGCGCAGCGTCGGCAACGGATCGCCGGGATCGACCGGCCGCGCGGCTAGCGACTTGGACAGCTTGGCGCCCTGCGCGTCGAGCAGCAGCGGCAGGTGCAGGTAGCGCGGCTGCGGCAGGCCCAGCGCGCGCTGCAGCAGGATCTGCCGCGGCGTGGAATCGATCAGGTCGGCGCCGCGCACGACATCGGTGATGCCCTGGTCGGCATCATCCACCACCACCGCCAGCTGGTAGGCCCAGCAGCCGTCGGCGCGCAGCAGCACGACATCGCCGACCTCGCGGTCCACCCACTGTTCGAAGCGGCCCTGCAGGCCGTCGTCGAAGGCGACGTGGCTGTCGTCGGGCACGCGCAGGCGGATCGCCGGATGCGGCCGCTCGCGGCCGGCAACGCAGTGGCGGTGGACGCCGTGCTGGCCGGCCAGGTCGGTGCGGCTGCAGTGGCAGGGGAAGGCCGTGCCGCCGGCCAGCAGGCGCTCGATGGCCGCCTGGTAGAGCGCATGGCGCCGGCTCTGGTACTGCACCGCTTCGTCCGGCTGCAGGCCGAACGCGGCCAGCGTCGCCAGCTGCGACGCGGCGGCGCCGGCCACCTCACGCGGCGGGTCCACGTCCTCGATGCGCACCAGCCACTGCCCGCCGGCATGCCGCGCCAGCAGCCAGCTGCCGAAAGCGGCCAGCATCGACCCCAGGTGCAGGGGGCCGGTGGGCGAGGGGGCGAAGCGGCCGCGGTAGGGGGAGGAAGGCATCGACGTGGAAGGCAGCGAAGCTGAATCGTCGGTCAGAATCGCGCTTGAATTCAACCTGTCCGCACCGCAGATTTAGCGCGTTCATCCAACCTCTATCGGACCCTTCCGCATGTTTACCCGTATCGGCCTGTTCCTGTTGACCAACTTTGCCGTGCTGATCCTGGCCGGCATCGTGATGTCCGTGCTGGGCGTCAATCCGGCGCAGATGAGCGGCCTGCTGGTCATGGCCGCGATCTTCGGCTTCGGCGGTTCCATCATCTCGCTGCTGCTGTCCAAGTTCATGGCCAAGCGCGGTACCGGCGCGGTGGTCATCACCGAACCGCGCAACCAGACCGAGCGCTGGCTGCTGGACACCGTGGCGCGCCAGGCCAAGGCCGCCGGTATCGGCATGCCGGAGGTGGCGGTGTACGACGGCCCGGAGATCAACGCCTTCGCCACCGGCGCCAACCGCAACAACGCGCTGGTGGCCGTGTCCACCGGCCTGCTGCACAACATGAGCGAGGACGAGGCCGAGGCGGTGCTGGGCCATGAGATCTCGCACGTGGCCAACGGCGACATGATCACCATGGCGCTGCTGCAGGGCGTGCTGAACACCTTCGTGATCGTGCTGGCGCGCGTGGTCGGCGGCATCATCGACAGCGCGCTGTCGGGCAACCGCGACAGCGGCCGCGGCTTCGCCTACTACATCATCGTGTTCGTGCTGGAGATGGTGTTCGGCCTGTTCGCGACGATGATCGCGATGTGGTTCTCGCGTCGCCGCGAGTTCCGCGCCGACGCCGGCGGCGCCAACCTGGCCGGCCGCCAGAAGATGATCGCCGCGCTGGAGCGGCTTAAGCTCAACCACGGCCAGAGCACGCTGCCGACGCAGATCGCGGCGTTCGGCATCGCCGGGGCGACGGCGAAGAAGCTGTTCCTGAGCCATCCGCCGCTGGAGGAGCGCATCGCGGCCCTGCGGTCTTCGACGGTGGTGTGATCGGTTCGACAACCCGCAGTATCCCAAGGACGCCCGGCAGATGCCGGGCGTTTTTCATTGGAGCAACGCTTTCGTTCTTGCTTGTGTCTTGGCTCCTGAGCTTTTGACTTCGTATCCCCTTCCGCAGCGACGGAGCCGACGGACAAGACCCCGAAGGGGCGACGTGCAGGGACGCACGTCGTTTTTCGACACGACATGGATGTCGTGTCGAAAAATCCCGGCGGCGGAGTGGACCCAGCACGCGCAGCGGGCTGGGCGCGTAGGCAGGGGCGTGTTTCTTTTGGCTATCTTTTCTTTGCACGAGCAAAGAAAAGTAGCTCGCGCCCCGAAGGGGAGCGAAAGCCTTTGATCCTGCTTCCGCCCTTGCTCTGGCTTCCCTTGGAGGCCTGTGCCAAAGCGGATAGTCAAAGGGCCAGCCCAGAGATCAAGGTAGGGCCACGGCATAGGCTAAGGCAGGGACCAACGCAGGGACAAAGGCAGAGGCCAAGCATGAAAGCGGAAGCTTGAAAGCAGAGCTTTCGCCCCTGCTTCGCAGGAGCGAGTTACTTCTCTTTGCTCGTGCAAAGAGAAGTAACCAAGAGAAACACGCCCCTGCCTCCGCGCCCACGGCACTGCGTGCCGTGGGTCCACTCCGCCAGCGGGATTTTTCGACGAGACATCCATGTCTCGTCGAAAAACGACGCGCGTCCATGCGCGTCGCCCTTCGGGTTTTTCCCGCCGGCTCCGTCGCTGCGGAAGGGGGCCCCGGAACATCAAAAGCAACAGCAAAGCCAAAGCCAAAGCCGAAGCCGAAGCCCTCATTCGGGGAGATTGCATGGCTGCAGCAGCGCGAGCCGCCGGCTCACGGCTGCCGCGACGGACGTCATGCCGGAAACGGCGCCCTCGCAGGCGCCGTCCAGGATCGCGGGAAAGACCAGATCAGAACTTCGGGTCGAACTCCGCGGCGTGGCCGGTGTTGACGATCACCTTCTGCAGCGACTCGCACACCTTCAGGTTGCCGGCCACCACCTGCTGGGTTTCCGGGCCCTTGTCGTCCATGCGCGCCAGCGTGGCGCCGCGGTAGTTGCAGACCTTGCCGCCGGCCTCGCGCACCAGCAGCACGCCGGCGGCGATGTCCCATGCCTTCACGCCGGCCTCGAAATAGGCGTCGGCGCGGCCGCAGGCCACGTAGGCCAGGTCCAGCGCAGCCGAGCCGGTGCGGCGGATGTCCTCGGCCTGCACCAGCAGGGTGTCCACGGTCTTGAGCTGGCTGCCGGCGCGGGCGCGCTCGCGCGGGGCGAAGCCGGTGTGGATCATGGTGCCGTCCAGGTCCTTGCGCTCGGCCACGCGGATGCGGCGGTCGTTGAGCACGGCGCCGGCGCCCTTGGAGGCGGTGAACAGTTCGTTGCGCAGCGGGTCGAAGATCACCGCGTCGGTGGGTTCGCCGTTCTCGACCAGGGCGATGGACACGCAGTAGTGCGGGAAGCCGCGCAGGTAGTTGCTGGTGCCGTCCAGCGGGTCGATCACCCACATCTGCCGGCCGTTGCCCTGCAGGCCGCCTTCCTCGCCGTAGATGCCGTAGTCCGGGTAGGCGCGCTTGAGTTCCTTGACGATGACCTTCTCGGCGTCGCCGTCGACTTCGCTGGCGTAGTCCATCCGGCCCTTCTGCACCACGTTCAGCGCTTCGAGCTTGTTGATGTTGCGCAACAGGACGTTGCCGGCGAGGCGTGCGGCCTTGACCATGACGGTGACGGCGGGTTTCTGCATGGCGAAGGGCTCCCGTGAAGGCGAATGGGTCGAACTGGCGGAGGAAAAGAGCGGTCCCGGCGCACGGGCCGGCCGCGCAGTTTACCATCTGCGGCTGTCCCGCTCCTGACTTTTTTCGCCATGTCCGCTTCCGCCCGCATCCGTTTCGTCCTCGTCGGTACCCAGCACCCCGGCAACATCGGCGCGGCGGCGCGGGCGATGAAGACCATGGGGCTGTCGAGGCTGGTGCTGGTGGCGCCCGAGCAGCCGCTGGACGACGTTGCTTTCCGGCGCTCGGCCGGTGCCGAGGACGTGCTGGGCGACGCCCCGGTGTTCGCCACGCTGGCCGAGGCGGTGGCCGATTGCCGGCTGGTGTTGGGCTGCACGGCGCGTTCGCGCCGCGTGCAGTTGGAGGAACTGCTGCCGGAAGCCGCCGGCCAGCGCGCCGTGGCCAGGGCGGCCGAGCCGGCGGAGGTGGCCTTCGTGTTCGGCCGCGAGCGCACCGGCCTGACCAACGACGAACTGCAGCTGTGCCACGTCGCCGTGCATATCCCGTCCGATCCGGAGTTCAGCTCCTTGAATCTGGCCGCGGCGGTGCAGGTGCTGGCCTACGAAGTGCGCATGGCCCAGTTGGAGGGCCAGGCCGCGCCGGCGGTCGAGCCGGGGTACGGCGAGGCGCCGGCCAGCCACGCGCAGCTGGAAGGCCTGTTCGGGCAGCTCGGCGATACCCTGGACCAGATCGACTTCCACAAGGGCCGCGCCCCGGAATCGGCGATGCGCAAGCTGCGCCGGCTGTTCATGAAGGCCGACCTGTCCGAGCAGGAAGTCCGCCTGCTGCGCGGGATACTGTCCGACGCCCAGCGCATGGCGCGGCTGGCGGGCGAGCGGCAAAACTGAGACATCCGTCAACCGGGGTTTTTTCGGATAGTCTGTGCGCACACTCTTGGGGGAGCGCCGGTTTGCGTGTTTCACGATGGCTTTGGGGAGCCTTGTTGGTGTTGTCCGGATTGGCGCCGATGGTGGGAGCGGCAGCCGAGCGTTCGGTCCTGGTGCTGGGGCGCCTGAGCGACGATCCGAAGTCCCACTACGAACAGCTCAAACCGCTGCTGGACTACGTGATTCCAAGGATGCGCGACGTGGGGATCGTCGAAGGCCGCATCCTGATGGCCAAGGACATGCAGCAGATGGCCAGCTACCTGCGCCGCGGCCGCGTGGACTGGGTGACGGAAACGTCCGGCACCGCCATGGCGCTGCGCCAGCGCAGCGGCGCCGAACCGCTGCTGCTGACCGAACGGGGCGGCGTGGCGGCCTACCATAGTGTGTTCTTCGTCCGCCGCGACAGCCCGATCACCACGCTGGAGGAACTGAAGGGACGCACGCTGGCGATGCAGAGCGCGTGGTCCACCAGTTCCTACCTGGTGCCGGTGATGGAGCTGCTGGCGCACGGGGTGCGCCCGGAAATCCTGCTCACGCCGCAGGACACGCCCACCGCCGACACGGTGGGGTACGTGTTCGCGCGCTCGGAGCTGAACATCTCCACCTTCGTGCACAAGCGCGTGGTCGATGCCGGGGTGGTCAGCAGCGTCGACTGGCTCGACGAACGGCGGGTGCCGGCGGTGTTCCGGCGCGACATGCGGGTGCTGTACGAGAGCGAGGACGTGCCGCGCGCGGTGGAGATGGTGCGGCCGGGGCTGGACCCGGCGGTGCGGACGCGCCTGCAGGAGGTGCTGCTGGAAGCCAGCAGCGACCCGGCGGCCGGCCCGGCGCTGCGCAAGTTCTTCGGCACCTCGGCCTTCCACCGCCTGGATCCGTCCAGCCAGCGCGCGCTCGACCGGCTGCGCGCCGGCCTGGCCCGCGTGCGCATGGAGGTGGAATGAAACGGCCGCGGTTCGGGTTGCAGGCCCGGTTCCTGTGTGTGGCCGGCGGCGCGGTGCTGGTCGTGATCGCCATCGTCGCGATCCTGCTGGCGCGGCAGGCCGCGGCCCAGCGCGAGCTGCTGCAGGCCAGCAGCGGCGTGGTCAGCCAGGTGTTCGACCGCAGCGTGCGCGAGCAGGGCGCCTCGCTGGCCAATTCGCTGGCCGAGGCGCTGGTCAATCCGCTTTATTTCTCCGACCTGGACGCCATCGGCGCCCTGGTGCGCAGCACCACCAGCCAGAAATCGGTCAGCTACGTGCTCGTGCACGACGCCGACGGCCGGCTGATCCACGACGGCTCCATCGAGGTCGCCGGCTACGGCAGGCAGATGCAGGACCCGCTGGCGCAGGGCGCGATCGGCGCGGACAAGCTGCGGATGCAGGAGTCGCCGATGGTGCTGGAGGTGGATCTGCCGCTGCGCATCGGCGAGCAGCGCATCGGCGGGCTGCGGCTGGGCATGGACCTGGCGCCGGTCCGCGCACAGGAGGCCGAGGCCCGGGCCGCGCTGGAGCAGCGCATGGGGCTGGCCAACCGCCGCCAGCTGGCCTGGGTGGTACTGATGATGGTGGCCCTGGTCGGCCTGGCCTGCCTGGTGGCGCTGTACGTGCAGCGCACCCTGGTTCAGCCGGTCCGCTGGCTCGGCGCGGCCGCGCGTCGCATCGAGGCCGGCGACTACCAGGTCGAGCAGCAGGACACGCGCCGCGGCGACGAGATCGGCGAGCTGCTGCGCAGCTTCGGCCGCATGGGGCAGAGCATCGCCCGCCACGACCGCGAAGTGCGGCAGATGGCCTATACCGATTCGCTGACTGGCCTGACCAACCGCCTGGCGTTCCGCGAAGCGCTGGATCATCGCCTGCTCGGCGCGCGTGCCTCGGGCCAGGGGCTGGCGCTGCTGTTCATCGACATCGACGAGTTCAAGCGGGTCAACGACACCCTCGGCCACGAGGCCGGCGACGACGCGCTGCTGCAGTTCGCCCAGCGCATCGCCGCGGCGGTGGAACAGGACGGCGGCGACGACGCGCTGCTGGCGCGCTTCGGCGGCGACGAATTCGTGATCCTGATCGGCAGCGACGCGGGCAGGGTGGAGAACATGGCCACCGCCCTGGCCAAGCGGCTGGTGGCCGACCTGGGCCATCCGCTGCAGGTGCAGGGGCGCGAGATCTTCCTCGGCAGTTCGATCGGCATCACCCTGTTCCCGGAGGACGCCACCGACGCCACCGGGCTGCTCAAGAACGGCGACATCGCCATGTACCAGGCCAAGCTGGCCGGCAAGAGCTGCTTCCGCTACTACAGCCGCGCGCTGGACCACGCCGTCGAGCGGCGCCTGCACCTGGAGCAGGAGCTGCGCGGGGCCTGGGAGCGCGGCGAGCTGCACTTGGTCTACCAGCCGATCTTCCGCACTCTGGACCGCATGCTGATCGGCGTGGAAGCGCTGCTGCGCTGGCAGCATCCGGTGCTGGGCGCCATCCCGCCCTCGATGTTCATCGACATCGCCGAACAGAGCGGCCTGATCCAGGCGCTGGGGCCCAAGGTGCTGCACACCGCCTGCCAGCAGGCCCGGCAATGGCCGTGCAACGCCGCCGGCGAGGAGCTGTTCGTCTCGGTCAACGTGTCGCCGCGGCAGCTGCGCGGCGGCGACCTGATCGCCGCCGTGGAGCAGTGCCTGCACGCGTCCGGGCTGGCCGCCTCGCGCCTGCACCTGGAACTGACCGAAACCGCGGTGATCGGCGACGAGATGCTGGCCGCCTCGCTGCTGGAAAAACTGCATCGCACCGGGGTGAAGGTGTGGCTGGACGACTTCGGCACCGGCTTCTCGGGGCTGAGCCACCTGCGGCAGGTGCCGGTGGACGGGGTCAAGATCGACAGGAGCTTCGTCGCCGACCTGCAGCGCGACCCGGACGACCTGGCCCTGACCACCGCGATCATCGCGATGGCGCATGCGCTGGGCATCACCGTGGTCGCCGAGGGCATCGAGCACCAGGCCCAGTTCGACCTGCTCAACGAGCGCGGCTGCGACCTGGTGCAGGGCTACTGGCTGGCCCGTCCGCTGGATTCGGACGACCTGGTGCGCCTGCTGGACGCGGCGCCAAGCCCGGCGGCCTGATACATCGGCCGTCGCGCCACACGGGGAGGTACCGATAAAGCTCCGGGCGGGGCACACCCCGCCCCTACGACGTATATGGCGGCTTCGCGCGTATTGCCGGCGATTTACCCACGTAGGTGTGGGGCTTGCCCCACACGGGGACGTACCGGTAAAGCCCGGGCGGGGGTGAGCCTCGCCGTTACGAAGCGTGCAGCGGCCGTTTGCCGGTATCGCCGGCGATCTCGCGCACCAGCTTCGGCACCAGGTAGCCGGACAGGCGCGCGCCCAGCGCCGCGTGCAGTTCCAGCGCGCGCGCGTCGTCGACCTCGAAGTGGGCCACGCCCTGCACCCGGTCCAGCTGGTGCAGGTAATAGGGCAGCACGCCGGCGGCGAAGCTGCGCTCGCTCAGCGCGGCCAGGGCATCGACGTCGTCGTTGACGCCGCGCAGCAGTACCGCCTGGTTGAGCAGCTGCGCGCCGGTGCCGCGCAGGCGGGCGAGGGCGGCATCGATATCGGCGTCGAATTCGTTGGCGTGGTTGGCGTGGATCACGAAGGCCAGCGGCCACGGCAGGCCGGCCAGCCAGCGCACGAGTTCGTCGTCCACGCGCTCGGGCAGCACCACCGGCAGGCGGCTGTGGATGCGCAGGCGCCTGAGGTGGGGAATCGCGGCCAGCGCGTCGGTCAGTTCGGCGAGCTTGGGCGTCGCCAGCGACAGCGGATCGCCGCCGGACAGGATCACCTCGTCGATCGACGGATCGGCGGCGATGGCCGCCACCGCGTCCTGCCAGCCGCCCTTGGCGGCGTTCTCGCCGGCATAGTCGAAATGGCGGCGGAAGCAGTAGCGGCAGTTGATCGCGCAGCTGCCGGTGGCCACCAGCAGGGCGCGGCCGCGGTACTTCTGGATCACGCCGGTGGCCTTCTTCGCCGGGCCGTCGCCGACCGCGTCGAAACTGAAGCCCGCCACGACCCGCATCTCGGCGTCGACCGGCAGGACCTGCCGCAGCAGCGGGTCGGCCGGGTCGCCCGGGCGCATGCGCGCGGCAAAGCCGCGCGGCACCCGCAGCGGGAACTGCGCCAGCGCCTGCGCCGAGATCCCCAGGTCGGCGGCCTCCAGCCCCAGCCCGGCCAGCAGCTCGGCCGGGTCGCGGATCGCCTGCCGCCAGTGCGCCTGCCAGCGGCCGGCGGGCAGGGGGACGGGAGCTTCCTGTGGAGCGGGGGCGAGGGCTGCGGTTATCATGGGCGACCAGAAAAACAGATGCCCGCCTTCGATGGCGGGCGTTCCATTCTAATCCGGCCGCCGCGCGCGCGCCGGTTTTGCCACTTATCAGGAGTTCCAGCATGGCCAGCTACGGCATGAACGACGTGAAGAACGGGATGAAGATCCTGGTCAACAACCAACCGGCGGTCATCATCGACACCGAGTACGTCAAGCCGGGCAAGGGCCAGGCGTTCACCCGCGTGAAGTACCGCCTGATCAAGGACGGCCGCACGCAGGAAATCACCATGAAGTCGACCGACTCGCTGGATGCGGCCGACGTCGTCGATACCGACATGAACTACATGTACAGCGACGGCGAGTTCTGGCACTTCATGGACCCGGAAACCTTCGAGCAGGTGCAGGCGACCAAGGCCGGCATGGGCGGCGCAGAGAAGTGGCTCAAGGGCGAGGAATCCTGCGTGGTGACCCTGTGGAACGGCGAGCCGATCGCCGTGCAGCCGCCGAACTTCGTCGAGCTGAAGATCACCGAAACCGACCCGGGCGTGCGCGGCGATACCTCCGGCGGCGGCGGCAAGCCGGCCACCCTGGAAACCGGCGCGGTGGTGCGCGTGCCGCTGTTCGTCGGCCAGGACGAAGTGATCCGCGTCGATACCCGCTCCGGCGAATACTCCGCGCGCGTCAAGTAAGTCCATGCGCGAACCCGCCCGCGTCGAGCAGGCTGTCGAGGAACCGGTCCGCGAGGACCGGTTTCCGCATGAGCGGGTGGTGAACTTCTGCGACGCGGTGTTCGCCATCGTCATCACCCTGCTGGCGATCGAACTGCGCCTGCCGGGCAGCGAACTGATCGAACGGGTGGGCGCCGACCAGGCCTGGGGCGAGACGCTCGGCCTGCTGCTGTCCTACCTCATCAGCTTTTTCGTGACCGGGCTGTTCTGGGTGGGCCACATGCTCACCTGGAAGCACGTGAGGCGGGTCAACGGCAAGCTGGTATGGCTGGCGCTGCTGCAGCTGTTCTTCGTCGTGCTGATGCCGTTCGCCACGCGCCAGGTGTCGGAACATTTCGTGTTCTACGCGCTGGTGCTCACCGGCATCTCGCTGTTCTCCTGGCTGGTCCGGCGCGCGGTGGTGGCGCAGGAGGACCTGCGGGCGAAGCTCGGCCCGGCCCAGGCCCGGCTGCTGCTGGCGCGCGGGCTGGTCCCGCTGCTGGTCTTCTCCTCCGCCGTCCCGCTGGGCCTGTTCGTCCCCGGGAAATGGGCGGTATTGGTATTCGCGCTGATTTTCCCGCTGTCCCTCATCGCCAGGCGGCGCATCCTCGCCCGCGGCGGTTGAGCGCATGGCGGAAGCCCGGCCCTGCTAGGAAGCTTTGCAATGACGATCCATCAAACCGCGGCATCCGCCTGCGACCTCCTGATCGAAGCCGGCTACGTGGTGCCGGTCGAGCCGCACGCGGTGGTGCTGGAAGACCATGCGGTGGCGATCCGCGGCGGCGAGATCGTGGCGGTGCTGCCGCGCGCCGAGGCGCGCGCGCGCTTCCAGGCCAGGGAAGTGGTGTCGCGTCCGCAGTCGGCGCTGATCCCGGGCCTGGTCAACGCCCATACCCACAACCCGATGACCCTGCTGCGCGGCATCGCCGACGACCTGCCGCTGATGACCTGGCTGCGCGAGCACATCTGGCCGGTGGAAGCGGCGGTGATCGGCCCGGAGTTCGTCGCCGACGGCACCACCCTGGCCATCGCCGAGATGCTGCGCGGCGGCACCACCTGCGCCAACGAGAACTACTTCTTCGCCGACGTGCAGGCCGCGGTGTATAAAAAGCACGGCTTCCGCGCGCTGGTCGGCTCGGTGATCATCGACTTCCCCAGCGCGTGGGCGAAGAGCGACGACGAGTACTTCGCGCGCGCCACCGAACTGCACGACCAGTGGCGCGGCGACGCGCTGATCGGTACCGCGTTCGCGCCGCACGCGCCGTACACGGTCAACGACGCCAATTTCGAGCGGGTGCGCATGTTGTCCGACCAGCTCGACATCCCGGTGCACCTGCACACGCACGAGACCGCGCAGGAAATCAGCGACTCGCTGAAGCTGCACGGCCAGCGCCCGCTGGCGCGGCTGGACCGCCTGGGGCTGGTCAACGACCGCCTGATCGCGGTGCACATGACCCAGCTCACCGACGCCGAGATCCACCTGTGCGCCGAGCGCGGCGTGCACGTGGTCCATTGCCCCGAATCGAACCTGAAGCTGGCCTCGGGTTTCTGCCCGGCCTGCGCGCTGGTGCGCGCCGGCGTGAACCTGGCCATCGGCACCGACGGCTGCGCCAGCAACAACGACCTGGACATGTTCAGCGAGAACCGCACCGCGGCGATCCTGGCCAAGGCCGTGGCCAACGACGCCACCGCGCTGGACGCGGCCACCACGCTGCGTGCGGCCACGTTGGGCGGCGCGCGCGCGCTGGGTTTCGGCGACAGGATCGGCTCGATCGAGGCCGGCAAGCAGGCCGACCTGGCCTGCGTGGACCTGTCGGCGCTGGAGACCCAGCCGCTGCACCACGTGCTGTCGCAGCTGGTCTACGCCGCCGGCCGCCACCAGGTCAGCGACGTGTGGATCGCCGGCCAGCCCAAGCTGGTGCAGCGCGAACTGGTCGGCATGGACGTGGCGGCGATCACCGCCAACGCCCGCCAGTGGCGCGACCGCATCCGTTCCATCCGCGCCTGAGCGCGGCGGCTTCACGAGGACCCTGACATGACCGCAGCCCCGACGTCCAACAATTTCGATCAGGCCGAACTGGACAAGTTCGCCGCGCTGGCCAACCGCTGGTGGGACGCCGACGGCCCGCAGAAACCGCTGCACGCGCTCAACCCGGTGCGGCTGCAGTACGTGGCCGACCGCGCCACGCTGCGCGGCGCGAAGGTGCTCGACATCGGCTGCGGCGGCGGCCTGCTGAGCGAGGCGCTGGCCAAGGAGGGCGCGCAGGTCACCGCCATCGACCTGGCGCCGGAACTGGTCAAGGTCGCGCGCCTGCACGGGCTGGAATCGGGCGTGCAGGTCGACTACCGGGTGCAGGCCGCCGAGGACCTGGCCGCCGGGCAGCCCGGCGCGTTCGACGTGGTGACCTGCATGGAGATGCTGGAACACGTGCCGGACCCGGGGGCGATCATCGCCGCCTGCCAGCGCTTGCTGCGCCCTGGCGGCAAACTGTTCCTGTCCACGATCAACCGCACCCCGGCCGCGTTCGCGGTGGCGGTGGTGGGCGCGGAGTACATCGCCCGGCTGCTGCCGCGGGGCACGCACCACTACCAGGAGTTCATCAAGCCGGCCGAACTGGGCGCCTGGCTGCGCCAGTCCGGGCTGCAGCTGCAGGACGTCAGCGGCATGGCCTACGAGCCCTGGCGCAACCGCGCGCGCCTGAGCCGCCGCACCGACATCAACTACCTGGCCTTCGCGGTCAAGCCGGACCAGGCGTGAGCGCATCGTCGTTCCCGCCGGTGGCGCTGTTCGACCTGGACGGCACCCTGCTCGATACCGCGCCGGATTTCGTCGTCACCGCCAACGCCATGCGCCAGGCGCGCGGCATGGAGGCGTTGACGGAGGAGCGGCTGCGGCCGGTGGTATCCAAGGGCGCGCGGGCGATGCTGGCGGCGACGTTCCCGCACATGGCCGAGAGCGAACGCCATGCGCTGGTGCCGGAGTTCCTCGACGTCTACCAGTCGCTGATCGGCCGCCACGCGCGGCTGTTCGACGGCGTCGCCGACATGCTGCAGGCGCTGGAACGGGCGGGCAGCCGCTGGGGCATCGTCACCAACAAGCCCGAATACCTGGCGCGGCTGATCCTGCCGCAGCTGGGTTGGGAACAGCGCTGCGCGGTGCTGATCGGCGGCGACACCCTGGCCGAGCGCAAGCCGCACCCGCTGCCGCTGCAGGTGGCAGCGCAGCGGATCGGCGCGGCCGCGCATCGCTGCGTCTATGTCGGCGACGACGAGCGCGACATCCAGGCCGCGCGCGCGGCCGCCATGCCGTCGATCGCGGCGCTGTGGGGCTATCGCCCGGAGAGCGACGATCCGGTGCTGTGGCAGGCCGACGTGATGGCGGCCACGCCCGCCGCGCTGCTGGAGCCGGCCGCCTGGCCGGCCACCGCAAGCTAGCCCGCCGCCGCGCCGCGCGGTGGCTTGCCTTGGCGGTCCGGCGGACTGCGTACCTTCGCCCCCAACCGATGTCCTGCACTGGCCGCGGCGTGCCGGCGAAGGCCGGCACCCGTGGACCAGGCGCGTCCGTTCACTCGCCGCAGCGGCGGTAATCGAACGGGATCTCCAGCGTCTTTCCGTCTTCGCCCGGCCCGGAGATGGAGGCGCGCAGCCCCGCGCCGTCGCGCCGGTACTCGATGCGGTTGGGGAAATCGTGGGCCGTGTTCTCCAGCACCATCCAGCCCTCGCCGCGCCCGGTGATGGCGAACACGGTGGGCGGTGCGCCGTTGGGCTGGACGTGCAGACCGGCATCCTTGCCTGCGGGTACCAGTCGCATGAACTCGAACGATTCGGTGCGTTCGCCGCCGACCGTGCGCGACATGCCCAGCAGCGCGCCGCCGGCCTGCGGCAGCCAGACCTCGTCGATCCGGCGTTCCTCGCTGCCGCCGCACCAGTGCCCGGCCAGCCAGTCGAACTCCGCCCCGGCGGCCGTGGCCGCGCCGCTTGCCAATGCCAGGCCGACGCCCAGCCCGATTGCCGCTTTCGACATGCCCCATCTCCCTGTTGGATGGCCGCAGGCTAGCTTCGCGCCCGTAGCGACGCTTGTAAAAACGCGCAGCGCGCGGTTCGATGGCGCATGGACTACATGGAACTTCCGCCGCCGCCCGACCTGCAGCGCCATGTGCGCTGCCTCTGGGTGCTGCGCGACGACACGCCCGGCGACGAGATGCAGGTCATCTATCCGGACGGCTGCTGCGAACTGCTGGCCGAGCTGGGCGTGCCACTGCGTTTCCATGGCGCGGACGGGCAGGTCCGCGCCGACCAGCCGTTCTGCTTTGCTGCCCAGCAGCTCGGCCCGGTCCGCCTGCAGGCCGCCGGCGCGGTGTTCTGCATCGGCGTGCGCCTGCAACCGGCCTGCAGCGCCCTGGTCGCCGGCCAGCGGCTGCCCGGGCTGCGCGACCACGCGCCGGACCTGTACACCCTGGATGCGCCGTTCGCCGTCGGCTTCGGCGACGCGGCGCGCGCGTATGCCGCCACGCAGTCGCCGGAACCGCTGTGGCGGCTGCTGCGCGCGCGCTGCGCCGGCTTCGCGCCCGATGCCCTGGTCGAGCAGGCCGTCGCGATGCTGGACGCGGCCGACGGCGACCTGCGCATCGCCGGGCTGGCGCGGCGGCTGGGCGTGGCGCTGCGCACCCTGCAGCCGCGCTTCCTCGCCGCGGTGGGCATGACCCCGAAGGAATACGCGCGCGTGCGCCGCCTGCAGGCGCTGCTGCGCACGCTGGACGCCGAAGACGCGGACATCGCCGACGCGGCCGCGCGCCATGGCTACAGCGACCAGGCGCACGCCACGCACGACGTGGTCAGCTGGACCGGCGTCACGCCGGCCCGGCTGGTGCGCGCGCTGCGCGGCGACAGGAGCGGCGACGATGCGCTGCGCCTGGCCGCGGCTTTCGTGCGCGGGACCAGCGCCGGACCCGTCCCGGCGGCACCTGGCCTGCACGCGGCGCGCGGCGGCGCCGGCCGCTGACGCGCGCGGCATGCGCCTGCCGCGGCGGGCGGGACGGGAGACGGCGCCGGGGCAGGTTCTTACAATGGGCGCATGACTGGATCTGATTCGCTGGACGGCTTCCTGGACAAATGGCGCGAGCGCTGGCCCGAGTGGCCGCTGGTCGACCGTTTCGTCGCACCGGAGCTGCATCGCCGCACGCTGGCGTGGTTCGCCCTGCTGCAGGAATTCGACGACATGCTCAACACCGCCGGCGACCCGCTGCCGGCCAACGCCAAGCTCGGCTGGTGGGGCGAGGAACTGCGCAGCTGGGCAGGGCAGCGTTCGCGGCATCCGCTGGGGCGGGTGCTGGAGCCGGTGAGGGCGCCGTGGGCGCAGCTGGCCGAAGCGCTGCCGGACCTGGTCGAGGCCCGCGACACCGCCGCCGATCCGGCGCAGGCGCGTCGTTCGCTGCAGCGTTTCGCCGATGCGGTGGCGGCGGTGGAAGCGGCGCTGTTCGATGCGCCGCTGCAGCCCAGGGCTGGCGACGCGGTGCTGACCCAGATGCTGGCGCAGCGGGTGCAGGAACTGGGTGCCGCCGCCGTGCCCGCGGCCGCCGGCGGCGAACGGCAATGGCAGCAGAGCCTGCTGGCGCGCTGGCCCGCGCGGGTGGACGGACCGCGGCCGCGCCGGCTCTATGCCGTGCTGGCCCGCGGCCGACTGCAGGCACGCATCCGCGGCGGCGATTACCAGCCGAGCCCGGCCGGGTTGCTGTGGCGGAGCTGGTGGGCCGCGCGCGGCTGATCGTTCCGGGCATGCAGATGCGGGGCCTGCCCCGCGAAGCCCTGCCGACGGAATCCCATGCGGGGCAAGCCCCGCATCTACAGCGACTTTGTCGCTACTTGCCGCGCTCCAGCACCAGCAGCGGATCGATGCGGGTGTCGAACCAGTTCATGCCCCAGTGCAGATGCGGCCCGGTCGCGCGGCCGGTGGCGCCGACCGCGGCGATCACCTGGCCCTGCGCGATGCGGTCGCCCACCTTCACGTCGATGCGCGACAGGTGCAGGAAGTTGGAACTGATGCCGAAGCCATGGTCGAGCACCAGGGTGCCGCCGGTCAGGTACAGGTCCGGGCCGGCGAAGGTGACGATGCCGGCGGCCGGCGCCTTCACCGGCGTGCCGGTCGGGACTGCGATGTCCATTCCCGAATGGCCGGCGCCGGGCTGGCCGTTGTAGACGCGCGCGTTGCCGAAGCGGCCGCTGATGCGGCCCTGTACCGGCCACAGGAAGGTCTGGGTGAAATCGGTGCGGTTGTCGTCGCGCCGGCGCGCCTCGGTGACCTGCGCCTGCTCGCGGGCGATGCGCTCGGCGATGGCCGGCGGCGGGTTCACCGTTTTCGGCGGTACGCCGTTGACGCGCTCCACCGGCCAGTCGCGCGGGGTCACGCTTACGCTGGCGGTCTCGCTGCTGCCGTCAGGCCGCTGCACCTCCACCTGCAGCGGCCCCTTCTCGTCGCGGCCGATGCCGAACACCACGCTGCCGTAACCGCTCACCCGCAGTTCGCGGCCCGCCAGGCGCACGCTGCTGCCGGCCGGCACTTTGCCGATCACCATCGCGCCCTGCGAGGCGCTGGACGGGAACACCACGCGGTTGTCGACCAGGTCGCCGATGCCGTCCTGCGCCTGCGCGGACGGGGTGTAAAACAGGGGCGCGGCCAGCAGCAGCGCCCCGAACACGAGAGCCGAACGCATCAACGGTCGTAGGTCATGCGCTGGCCGGCGGGCTGGCCCACCAGCCTGCTGCCGTCCCACACCCGCTGGCCATTGACCCAGGTGGAGGCGATGCGCGAGCGGAAAGTGGTGCCCTCGAACGGCGACCAGCCGCACTTGGACAGCACGTCCTCGCGCCTGACCGTGAACGGCACGTCCTCCACCAGCACCAGGTCGGCGAAATAGCCCTCGCGCAGGAAGCCGCGCTCCTCCACGTCGAACAGCTGCGCCGGCGCGTGCGCGAACTTCTGCACCACCTGCTCGCGGGTCAGCTTGCCTTCGTGCACGCGCTCCAGCGCGGCGACCAGCGCGTACTGCACCAGCGGCAGGCCGGACGGCGCCTGCGCGTAGGGCTTCTGCTTCTCTTCCCAGGTGTGCGGCGCATGGTCGGTGGCCAACACGTCCAGCACGTCCTCGGCCAGCGCGGCGGTGATCGCCTCGCGGTCGGACACTTCCTTGATGGCCGGATTGCACTTGATCAGGTTGCCCTTGGTCGCATAGTCCGGGCGGGCGAAATGCAGGAAGTGCACGCAGGTCTCGGCGGTGATCTGCTTGCGGCTGCCGTCGGCGCGGATCAGCGGCCCCTTCTCGAACAGCGCCAGCTCGTCGGCAGTGGAAATGTGCAGCACGTGCAGGCGGGTACCGTGCTTTCGCGCCAGCGACATCGCCAGGCGGGTGGACTTGATGCAGGCTTCGCGCGAACGGATGTCCGGATGCATGTCGGCGGTCAGCGCGTCGCCGTACTTCTCCTGGAACGCCTTCATGGTGGCGTCGATCATCGGCGTGTCTTCGCAGTGCGTGATGATCGGGGTGGGACACTCGCGGAAGATCGCGTCCAGCGTGTCCGGGTCGTCCACCAGCATGTTGCCGGTGGAGGCGCCCATGAACACCTTCACGCCCGGCGCCTTCTTCGGGTCGAGCACGCGGATCGCTTCCAGGTTGTCGTTGCTGGCGCCGTGGTAGAAGCCGTAGTTGGCCCACGCGCGACCGCGGGCCAGTTCGTACTTGGCCTCGAGGATGGTCGAATCCAGCGTCGGCGGGTTGGTGTTGGGCATGTCCATGAAGCTGGTCAGGCCGCCGGCCACGGCCGCGGCCGACTCGGTGGCGATATCGCCCTTGTGGGTCAGGCCCGGTTCGCGGAAGTGCACCTGGTCGTCGATCATGCCCGGCAGCAGCCAGCGCCCGACCGCGTCCACCACCTGCTCGCCGTCGCGCGGCGCCAGCCCGCTGCCGATCTGCGCGATGCGGCCGTTCTCGATGCGCAGGTCGCCGTCGAAGGTGCGGCCTTCGTTGACCATGCGGGCGTTGGTGATGAGCGTGGAGGACATGTCAGTGTTTTCCTGTGCAGCGGCAAGAGGGGGCGTCGGCCTTTCCCGGAACCGGGTCGAAGCCGCCGGGATGGAACGGGTGGCAGCGGCCCAGCCGGCGCAGCGTAAGCCAGCAGCCCCGCAACGGGCCGTGTACGCGGATCGCGTCCATCGAATATTCGGAGCAGCTGGGGACGAAGCGGCAGCGCGGCCCCAGCAGGGGGCTGATGAAGCGCTTGTAGAAGCGCAGCAGGGCGATGAGAAGTCGGCCGATCACCCCCGGATGATAAGCCAGCTGGCATTGGTCAAGGATTTGTCGCACGATGCCGGACAGGCGGGAGGCAGACACCAGACGCCTTTCCGCCCGCCGGGTACGCCGGTCGTGCCTGGTCACGTTCCGAACTGCGCGGGACGGTCCGGCGATGCCGTCGGCCCGGTCCCGGCGCCGCTCGGGCATCCGTTCATGTCGGGGCGGTCGGCGCGGTTGCCGCTGCTGGTCGGGTAGGCTATAAAGGCCCGCTTTCCCGGGCCCCGGGGGAAACAAGGAAGAGCGTTTCGTGGCTGCTAAAAAACCTGCAAAAAAGGCCGTCAAGGTCGCCAAGAAAACCGCCAAACCTGCAGTCAAGAAGGCGGCGCCGAAGCCGGTGGTCAAGAAACCGGTAGCCAAGGCCGCCAAGCCGGCTGCGAAGAAGGCGCCTGCGAAGAAGGTGGTGGCCAAGAAGGCCCCGGCCAGGCAGGCGCCCCCCGCCAAGAAGACGGTGGCCAAGAAGGCCGCGGTCAAGAAGGCGCCCGTCAAGAAGGTTGCCGCCAGCAAGGCGCCGGCAAAGAAGGTGGCCGCTCCGGTGGCCAAGGTGGCGAAGGCCGCCAAGCCTGCCAAGCCGGTGGTCAAAAAGGCAGCCGGGAATACTGCCGCCAAGGCTTCCAAGTCCCCGGTCAGCAAACCCGTCGTCAAGTCCGTACCGAAACCGGCCGCCAAGCCGGTTCCGGCCAAGCCTGTCCCGGCCTCAGTCGCCAAGACGGTTCCAGCCCCGGCCCCCGCGCCGGCGGCCAAGGCACCGGCTCCGTCGACCAAGGCCCCGCAATCCAAGAATCCCGTGCCTGTTTCGAAATCCCCCGCAAAGACCGCCGTCAAGTCCGCAGCACCCGCCGCCGTCCGCCCGGTCGGCAAGGTCGCCGTTGCCGTAACCGCACGCTCGGCCGCCCCGGCGCCGCGCAGCAAGCACAAGGTGGTCGAGTACAAGACCGACGAGGCGACCGGCCGCCCGATCCTGCCCGCCGGCTACAAGCCCACGTCGGACGAGGAGTACATGAGCCCGCTGCAGCAGGAGTACTTCCGCCAGCGCCTGCAGGACTGGCGCGCCGACCTGGTCGAGGAATCCAAGCAGACCATCGAGAACCTGCGCGAGGAAGTGCGCGACATCGGCGACGAAGCCGAACGCGCGACCCGCGAGACCGAAAATTCGCTGGAACTGCGCACCCGCGACCGCTACCGCAAGCTCATCGGCAAGATCGACAGCACGCTCAAGCGCCTGGAGTCCGGCGACTACGGCTACTGCGTGGACACCGGCGAGGAGATCGGCCTGGAGCGCCTGGAAGCGCGCCTTACCGCCGAGCGCACCATCGATGCGCAGGAGCGCTGGGAGCACCTGCAGAAGCAGCAGGGCGACTGATTCCAGACGCATCGCTGACCACATCAGCCCCGCGCCCTGCGCGGGGTTTTTTGTGCGGCCGATTCAGCCGGTTTTGCGTGGAGGTCTCGTCGCGCCTTCAATCGGCGGCCGCTTGACCTTCAACGCCGCTTCAAGGTTAGGGTTCGCTTTCAATGAGGTTCCGCCCATGTCCCGACGCATCCTGCACGTAGTCAGCAACGTCGCCCGCTATGGCGACGGCAACGAGCCGACCGGCCTGTGGCTGTCGGAACTGACCCATGCCTGGCAGGTGTTCGCCGAGCAGGGGTATGAGCAGCGGCTGGTGAGCCCGGCCGGCGGCGCTTCGCCGCTGGAGCCGCGGTCGCTGAGGTGGCCGCACTTCGACGCCACCGCGAAGGCGTGGCTGGCCGATCCGGCGAGCATGGCGCTGCTGTCCACGACCGCGCGGCCAGAAGCCATCGACGCGGCGGATTTCGATGCGCTCTATTTCACCGGTGGGCACGCGGTCATGTGGGATTTCCCGGACGCGCAGGAACTGCAGCGCATCACGCGGGACGTCTTCGAGCGTGGTGGCGTCGTTTCGTCGGTGTGCCACGGGTACTGCGGCCTGCTGAACACGCATCTGTCCGACGGTTCCCTGCTGGTCGCGGGCCGTCGGCTCACCGGCTTTTCCTGGCGGGAGGAGGTGCTGGCCGGCGTCGCCCGCAAGGTGCCGTACAACGCCGAGGAGGAAATGAGGAAGCGCGGCGCGCATTACGAAAAGGCATGGCTGCCGTTCGTCCCCAAGGTGGTGGTCGATGGCCGTCTGGTGACCGGCCAGAACCCGCAGTCGGCCAGGGCGACCGCCGAACGGGTAGTGGCGTTGCTTGGCTGAGGGAGGCTAGCGGGGGGCTGGCCCACGAGCGGCTCCGGATCGACGGGCGGTCGTGGTGCCTGTTTCCGCCAGGCGCATGCCCGACAACACTCGCCGCGCATTGGCCTCACAGCTCATGTCCTGCGGCTTCGTCTCGATCTGGCCGATCAGCTCGACCAGTTGCGCTCTGCTCTGCGCCAGTTGCGCCTGCAGCGCCTCGATGTCGGCCACCCTGCGGCGCAGCGCGTCGAGCACGGTGCCGTGTTCCCATCGCGCCGGGTCGCTTGGCAACAGCGTGCGCAGTTCGTCCAGGCTGAAGCCCGCTCGCTGCGCGGTCGCGATCAGCTGCAGCGCCAACACCGCCTCCTCGGGATAGCGGCGGTAGCCGTTGGCCTGGCGTTCGACCGCCTTCAGCAGGCCGATGCGTTCATAGAAGCGGATGCGCGACGGAGCCAGGCCGGTGCGCTCGGCGAGTTCCCCGATCTTCATGCGGGCGATGCTCCAGGGCAGGGGGATTTGACCTTGAACTCTACTTCAAGGTTAGCCTCATGCCGCTATTGCAACGCGGCTCATCGAGGAGGATCAATGCAGACGATATTGGGTGCCAATGGCCAGATCGCCGTGGAACTGGCACGGGAGCTGCGGCGCGGCTTCACCGACGAACTGCGGCTGGTGAGCCGCCATCCGCGCAGGGTGAACGACGACGACACGACCGTGGCTGCCGATCTCCTCGACGCGGCGCAAACCGCCGCCGCGGTCAAGGGCAGCAGCGTCGTCTACTTCACGGCGGGCCTGCCGCCGGACACGGCGCTTTGGGAACGGCAGTTCCCGGCGATGCTGAGGAATGCCCTGGATGCGAGCCGGGCCGCGGGCGCCCGCTTCGCCTACTTCGACAACACCTACATGTACCCGCAGGACGATGGTCTGCAGACCGAGGCGACGCCGTTCGCGCCGGTCGGACGCAAGGGCAGGGTGCGCGCGGCGATGGCGTCGATGCTGCTCGAGGAGATGGCGCGCGCCGACATGCCCGTGCTCATTGCCCGCGCGCCGGAGTTCTACGGTCCCGGCAGGACGCAGAGCTTCACCAACGCGCTGGTCATCGACAGGCTCAAGGCCGGCAGGGCGCCGCGCGTGCCGGTACGCGACGACAGGCTGCGTACCCTGATCTGGACGCCCGATGCGAGCCGGGCGCTGGCGGCTCTGGGCAATGCGCCGGACGCCTACGGGCAGACCTGGCATCTGCCCTGCTGCGACGACCGGCCGACCTACGGGCAGTTCGCCGACATGGCCTGCGAGATCTTCGGCCGGAAGCCGTCCCATGGCGTCATCGGCAAGTGGGCTCTGATCGCTGCCGGCCTTGTTTCACCACGGGTGCGCGAGCTGCGGGAACTGCTGCCGCGCTACGAGCACGACAACCTCTTCGACTCCACGAAGTTCAAGCGCCGCTTCCCGGAATTCGCGGTGACCTCCTACCGCGAGGGGCTGGAACTGATCCGGCGCGAATCCATGGGCCGGTAGCGTGGCGTCCATGGCCGCGGCTTGCGGAGCAGGCCGGCGTTCGCCTGGCCGGGCACGGGCGTGAGACGCAGGGAACGTCGCAGCCGCTGCGAGGCGGGCGGCCTAGACTTGGCATCCCTCGTGCCCGCCCGCCGTGAACATGCCTCAACGCCTGCCCTATCGCCTCGGTTGCCCGGCCTGGAACGAGCCGGCCTGGCGCGGCGGCTTCTACCCGGCCGATCTTCGGCAGGGCGAGAGCCTGAGCCACTACGTGCGCACCTTCAACGCGGTGGAGGGCAACACCACCTTCCATGCGCGGCCGTCGGCCGCGACGGTGCAGCGCTGGGCTGCGGCGATGCCGGAAGACTTCCGCTTCTGCGCCAAGCTGCCGCGCGACATCAGCCACGAAGGTGACCTGCGCGAGCGCCTGCCGGCCACCACGGATTTCCTTGCGTTGCTGGCGCCGCTCGGGGCCCGTGTCGCGCCGGTGTGGCTGCAGCTGCCGGCGGCCTTCGGCCCCGAACGGCTGGACGAACTGGAGGCGTGGCTGGAGCACCTCGCCGGCCGCGACGTGGCCGTGAAGGTGCGCCATCCGGCGTTCTTCGCCCGCGGCGCGGAGGAGCGCGCGCTCAACCGCCTGCTGCACGCGCGCGGCGTGGAGCGCATCTGCCTGGATTCGCGCGCGCTGTTCGCCTGCACCGCCGATGACCCGGCCGTGCAGCACGCGCAGTCGAAGAAGCCGCGCCTGCCGGTGCGGGCAGCAGCCTTCAGCGACAGCCCGCAGGTCCGTTTCATCGGCGGGCCGGACCTGGAGGCGAACCAGGCATGGCTGCTGCCGTGGGTCGAGCGCGTTGCCGGCTGGATCGAACGGGGACACACGCCGTACGTGTTCCTGCATACCCCCGACAACCGCCTCGCCGCCGAACAGGCGCTGCGTTTCCACGCGCTGCTGCGCGCGCGCCTGCCGGGGTTGCCGGAACTGCGCGCGCCGGTGGCCGATGCGCCGCAGCCCGGACTGTTCTGATCTATTGCAGGTCGCGCAGGTTCAACCGCCGCAGCGTCGGGTTCTTCCATGCGGTGACGGCGGCCACGCCCAGCACCGCGCAGCCGCCGACCACCACCGCGGACACCAGGCCGAGCAGTCGCGCCATGGTGCCGGCGTAGAACGCGCCCAGTTCGTTGGACGAACTGATGAAGATGCCGTTGATGGACGACACCCGGCCGCGCATCTCGTCGGGCGTGGCCAGCTGCAGGATGGTCGAGCGCACCACCACCGACACGCCGTCGAAGGCGCCGTAGAACAGCAGGATCGCCGCCGACAGCCAGAAGCTGCGCGACAGGCCGAAGCCGATCACGCACAGGCCGAAGCCGGCCACCACGTACAGCAGCACGCGGCCGGCGTTGCGGTGCAGCGGGTGGCGGGCCAGCCACAGGCCCACGCATACCGAGCCCAGCGCCGGCGCCGCGCGCAGGATGCCCAGGCCTTCCGGGCCGTAATGCAGGATTTCCTGGATGAAGGCCGGCAACATCGCCACCACGCCGCCGAGCAGTACCGAGAACATGTCCAGCGCCATCGCGCCGAGCATCACCGGCGTGGACAGCACGAAGCGCGCGCCCTCTGCGATGCTGGCGAAGATCGGCGCGCGGGTCTGCGGTGGCGGCGCTTCCTGCACCCGCAGCATGGCCAGCGCGAGCACGGCCAGCAGCGCCATCGACGCGGCCACGCCATAGGCCAGGCCCTTGCCGCCCCAGCCGACCAGCACGCCGCCCAGCGCCGGGCCCAGCACCATGCCGGCCTGGAACACCACGCTGCCGAAGCCGGCGCCGCGCGCGTACTGCCCGCGCGCCAGCACGCGCGCGAACAGCGCGTTGTAGATCGGCGACAGGAAGGCGCGGACCATGCCGGTCAGCGCGATGGCCAGGTAGATCGGCCACACGCCCTGGAACGGCAGCCCGCCCAGCGCGACCGCGCAGAGGATGGCGGCGGTGGCGACCAGCCCGAGGCTGGCGACCATGCCCAGCCGGCGCCGCGGCAGGTGGTCCACCAGGTAGCCGGCGAACGGTGCCACGCAGAAGTAGGGCAGCACCTCGGCCAGGCCGATCAGGCCCAGCGAGAACGGATTGCGGGTGATCTCGTAGATGTGCCAGCCGACCGTGACCGCGACGATCTGGTAGGACAGCATCGCGGTGATGCGGTAGGCCAGCAGTTGCACGAAGCCGGCCTGGCGAAGCAGCGCGCCCAGGCCCGCATCGGCGGCGCCGGCGCTCACTGCGGCTGCGACCGCGCGGTGTCGCGGATGAAGGACAGCATCGCCGCCAGCCCGTTGCTGCGGGTGGGCGAAAGGTGCCGGGCCAGGCCGATGGCGGCCACGTAGTCCGGCTCGGTGGCCAGGATCTCGGCGGCGGAACGGCCCGAATAGACGCGCAGCGCCAGGTAGATCAGCCCCGAGACGATGGCCGAATCGCTGATGGCATGGAACACCAGCCGCCCGGCATTGCCCTCCGGCACGATCCACACCATCGACTGGCAGCCGTGCAGGCGGTGCTCTTCGGTCTTCCACTCATCCGGGAAGGCCGGCAGCTTGCGGCCCAGGTCGATCAGGTACTGGTAGCGTTCGGACCAGTCGCCGAAGAAGGAGAATTCGTCGGCGATCGCGGCCTGCGCTTCGGCGGCGGTGGCTTCGAGGGGGAAGGGGGAGTCGGTCATTTTGTGTCTTGTGTTGTTGTCGCATGCCCCTCTCCCTCCGGGAGAGGGGTTGGGGTGAGGAGGGTACAGGCCGGAGCCCGCACGTCTCGGCGGGCGTCAGCCGCGCTTCCAGCGCACGCCCTGGGGCGTATCTTCCAGCACGATGTTCTCGGCGGCCAGCTGGTCGCGGATGGCATCGGCGCGGGCGAAATCGCGTGCCTGCTTGGCGGCGATGCGCTCGTCGATCAGCGCCTGGATGCGGGCATCGTCGCCGGCGTCCGCGCCGCGGCCGAACCACGCCGCCGGCGCCTGCTGCAGCAGCCCCAGCGCCAAGCCCGCGCCCAGCAGTTCGCCCTTCATTGCGCATAGGGCATCTATGCCTGAATCCCCTTCCAGCCACTCATCAATTGCAGACTTCAGCCAAGCCGCATTTTCAACTGCAGAGGCACCCCCACCTGTGGGGATGTTGACGCTGAATTTATTCAAAAAACTAATCTGGATCTGCAAGTCGGCCTCGGAGAGCTCAGAACCAAGGGCAGCTCTTACTTCCTTGGCCTTGGAAACCGCCTGTAGTTGCTTGCGCGCCTCGCCGGCGATGCGCGCCACTTCGGCCAGCGCCAGCGGCGTATTGAGGTCGTCCTCCAGCGCCGTTTCCACCGCGGCCGGAATGGCCGCTTCGGCCGGGATGTCGCCCAGGTCGCGCAGGGTGCCGTAGAGCCGATCCAGGGTGCGCACCGACTGCTCGATCAACGCGTCGGACCAGTCCAGCGGCTGCCGGTAGTGGGCCGACATCAGCGCGTAGCGCAGGGCTTCGGGCGGATGCTGGCGCACCAGGTCGTGCACGCGCTCGATGTTGCCCAGCGACTTGCTCATCTTGGCGCCGCCGAAGTTGAGCATGCCGTTGTGCAGCCAGAAGCGGGCGAAGGTGCGCCCGCCGTGGGCGCATTCGCTCTGCGCGATTTCGTTCTCGTGGTGCGGGAACTGCAGGTCCACGCCGCCGGCATGGATGTCGATGGTGTCGCCCAGGTGGGCGGCGGCCATCGCCGAGCATTCGATGTGCCAGCCCGGACGGCCGCGGCCCCACGGCGATTCCCAGCCGGGCAGGTCGTCGCTGGACGGCTTCCACAGCACGAAATCGCCTGCGTCGCGCTTGTACGGGGCGACCTCGACGCGGGCGCCGGCCAGCATTTCGTCCGGGTCGCGGCGCGAGAGCTTGCCATAATCCTTGTAGCTGCCGACCGAGAACAGCACGTGGCCTTCGGCCGCGTAGGCGTGGCCGCTGGCGACGAGGCCCTCGATCATGGCGATGATGTGCGGGATATGGGCGGTGGCTTCCGGCTCGATGTCCGGCGGCGCCACGCCCAGCGCGGCCATGTCTTCCCGGTAGGCGGCGGCGAAGCGGTCGGTGATGGCCGAGATCGGCACCCCCTGCTCGCGGGCGGCGGCGTTGATCTTGTCGTCCACGTCGGTGATGTTGCGCGCGTAGCGCAGCGCGCCGAAGCGCCGCCGCAGCAGGCCGGCGAGCACGCCGAACACCACCGGGCCGCGGGCGTTGCCGATGTGCACGTAGTTGTAGACGGTGGGACCGCACACGTACATGGTCGGGGCGGCGGGGTCCAGCGGGGCGAACGGCTCCAGCTGCCGCGTCAGGGTGTTGTACAGGTGCAGGGCCATGGGTGCCGTGGAGTGGGGGGCGGAAACAGAACGTCCAATTCTAGCGGGCCGGAGCAGGGCGGGCACGCCCGGGCTGGGCAGCGGGACGGCGGACGGGTAATGTTCAGCCTCCGTCCTTCGTGCTGCCTACACTATATCGGTGATTATCCGTCGCCCATTCCCGTTGAAGTGTCGATGAAGCGCGCTCCCGTGTCGCTGTCCGTGGCCTGTCTGCTGGCCGCCTCCGCCGTGCCGGCCGGCGCGCAGCAGAATCCCGATCTGCGCAATCGCGTGGCCGTCGTGGAGAACGTGCGCTACGACTATGCGCAGGTGCTCAACGTGGAGCCGGTGTTCCAGACCCTGCGCGCGACCCGTACCGAGGAACACTGCGAGCCGGTGTCCACGCTCACCCTGGCGCCGGTGGAGGTCAAGGGCGAGGAGGAGAAGGGCGGCTTCCGCCGATTCTGGGATTCGGTGAAGGGCATCTTCAGCCACCAGGGCGGCGAGGAGGAGGACACGGACGTGGAGCGGCGCCCGGGCAGCGGCGGCAACGGCGCGATGCTCACGCCCGAATGCCGCATCGTCGAGGTCGGCCGCGAGTTCCGCCGGCCCATCGCCTACGACGTGGACTATGTCTACAAGGGCGTCAAGTTCCGTTCGCGCCTGCCCGAAGACCCGGGCAACCGGCTGAAGCTGCGGGTGTCGATCACCCCGGAACTCGGCACCGGCCTGGAGCCGGGACCGGCCGATCCGTGATGCTGCATCGCGGCACTTGCGTGGTGCCGGGACGCGTGCGACCATGCGCGGCGATGAAGGCGAACAGCTTCCAGCACGAAACCAGTACCGCCCGGATGGCCTCCGGCATGACCTCGCGTGCCCGCCGACCGGAATCCCACATATTCGCTGGGTAAACCGGAGCTTCGTGCTGTCTGTTCGGAAAACCCAGCCCAGGCTGGGTTTTTTCGTTTCTGTTCCGCGAAAGTTTCAACCGCAATGAATCGCGCATCCGCGCATCCTGCCGCCGGCAACGGTGGCCCCCGCAGCAGAGGATGGATCGATCGATGTCTGTGAAGCACTTCTTGAACACCCAGGACTGGAGCCGCGACGAGCTCGACGCGCTGCTGACCCAGGCCGCGCTGTTCAAGCGCAACAAGCTGGGCGACGACCTCAAGGGCAGGTCCATCGCGCTGGTATTCTTCAATCCCTCCATGCGCACCCGCACCAGCTTCGAGCTGGGCGCGTTCCAGCTCGGCGGCCACGCCATCGTGCTGCAGCCGGGCAAGGATGCATGGCCGATCGAGTTCGACCTGGGCACGGTGATGGACGGCGACACCGAGGAGCACATCGCCGAAGTGGCGAAGGTGCTGGGCCGCTACGTGGACCTGATCGGCGTGCGCGCCTTCCCGAAGTTCGTGGACTGGCAGTACGACCGCCAGGACATCGTGCTCAAGGCGTTCGCGAAATATTCGCCGGTGCCGGTGATCAACATGGAGACCATCACCCATCCCTGCCAGGAGCTGGCCCACGCGCTGGCGCTGCAGGAGCATTTCGGCACCAGCGACCTGCGCGGCAAGAAGTACGTGCTGACCTGGACCTACCATCCCAGGCCGCTGAACACCGCCGTGGCCAACTCGGCGCTGACCATCGCCACCCGCCTGGGCATGGACGTGACCCTGCTGTGCCCGAACGAGCAGTACATCCTCGATGAGCGCTACATGGGCTGGGCCGAGCAGAACGTGGCCGAGAGCGGTGGTTCGCTGACGGTCAGCCACGATATCCAGAGCGCCTACCGCGGCGCCGACGTGGTCTACGCCAAGAGCTGGGGCGCGCTGCCGTACTTCGGCAACTGGGCGCCGGAAAAGCCGATCCGCGACCAGTACAAGCACTTCATCGTCGACGAGGCCAAGATGGCGCTGACCAACAACGGCGTGTTCTCGCACTGCCTGCCGCTGCGCCGCAACGTCAAGGCCACCGACGGCGTGATGGATTCGCCGCAGTGCATCGCCATCGACGAGGCCGAGAACCGCCTGCACGTGCAGAAGGCGATCATGGCCGCGCTGGTCCGCTGATCCCTCCCGCCGCTTTCCCTTCCCCGATCCCCCAACGGCGGCCGCCGTGCCGTCCAACGAGACCCCGCACATGACCACCCCCAACGACTCCCGCGACATCGTCCTGGCCTTCTCCGGCGGCCTGGACACCAGCTTCTGCGTGCCCTACCTGCAGGAGCGCGGCTGGAACGTGCACACCGTGTTCGCCGACACCGGCGGCGTGGACGCCGAGGAGCGCGAGACCATCGAGAAGCGCGCCGCCGAGCTGGGCGTGAGCAGCCATGTCACCATCGATGGCGGCCCGGCGATCTGGGCGGGCTTCGTCAAGCCGTTCGTGTGGGCCGGCGAGGGCTACCAAGGCCAGTACCCGCTGCTGGTGTCCGACCGCTACCTGATCGTCGACGCCGCCCTCAGGCGCGCCGCCGAACTGGGCACCAACGCCATCGCCCACGGCTGCACCGGCATGGGCAACGACCAGGTGCGCTTCGACCTGGCGGTGAAGGCGCAGGGCGATTACCGCATCCTGGCGCCGATCCGCGAGATCCAGAAGGAGCACACCCAGACCCGCGCCTACGAGCAGGCCTACCTGGAGGAGCGCGGCTTCGGCGTGCGCGCCAAGCAGAAGGCGTACACCATCAACGAGAACCTGCTGGGTGTGACCATGTCCGGTGGCGAGATCGACAAGTGGGAAGCCCCGGGCGAGGGCGCGCGCGGCTGGTGCGCGCCGCGCAGCGCGTGGCCGATCGAGCCGCTGACCGTTACCCTGAAATTCGTCGAGGGCGAGGCGGTGGAACTGGACGGCAAGGCGCTGCCGGGCGAGCAGATCCTGGGCAAGCTCAACAAGCTGTTCGCCCCGTACGGCGTCGGCCGCGGCGTGTACACCGGCGACACCGTGATCGGCCTGAAGGGCCGCATCGTGTTCGAGGCGCCGGGCCTGACCGCGCTGCTGGCCGCGCACCGCGCGCTGGAGGACGCGGTGCTGACCAAGCAGCAGAACCGCTTCAAGCCTGACGTGGCGCGCAAGTGGGTGGAGCTGGTCTACGAAGGCTTCTACCACGACCCGCTGAAAACCGACCTGGAAGCCTTCCTGCAGTCCTCGCAGGGCAAGGTCAACGGCGAGGTGGTGCTGGAGACCCGCGGCGCCCGCGTCGACGCGGTGGCGGTGAAGTCCCCGCACATCCTCAACGCCAAGGGCGCGACCTACGCGCAGTCGGCCGACTGGGGCGTGGAGGAGGCCGAGGGCTTCATCAAGCTGTTCGGCATGAGCTCCACGCTGTACGCGCAGGTGAATCGCTGAGGCTTTCAAAGCCCCTCTCCCTGCGGGAGAGGGGTTGGGGAGAGGGTACGGGCGAAGTCCTCGCGATGTTCACTGCACGGGGCTTTGCCCGAACCCTCATCCGCCCCTACGGGGCACCTTCTCCCGGAGGGAGAAGGGCTTTCCTGCCGCCTGACCCACTATCAATGACCGAACTCCTCGACAACACTCTCGCGCACCTGGAAAAGCTGGTGTCCTTCGACACCCGCAACCCGCCGCGCGCGATCACCACCGGCGGCATCTTCGACTACCTGCGTGCCAACCTGCCCGGGTTCGAGGTCGAGGTGATCGACCACGGCGCGGGCGCGGTCAGCCTGTACGCGGTGCGCGGCACGCCGAAGTACCTGTTCAACGTGCACCTGGACACGGTGCCGGATTCGCCGCACTGGAGCGCCGATCCGCACGCGATGCGGCGCCTGGACGACCGCGTGGTCGGGCTGGGCGTGTGCGACATCAAAGGCGCCGCCGCGGCGTTGGTGGCTGCGGCCAACCTCACCGATGGCGACGCGGCCTTCCTCTTCTCCTCGGACGAGGAAGCCAACGACCCGCGCTGCATCGCCGCCTTCCTGGCCCGCGGCATTCCCTATGAAGCGGTGCTGGTGGCCGAGCCGACGATGAGCGAGGCGGTGCTGGCGCACCGCGGCATCAGTTCGGTGCTGATGAAGTTCAGCGGCCGCGCCGGCCATGCGTCCGGCAGGCAGGACGCGGCGGCCAGCGCGCTGCACCAGGCCATGCGCTGGGGTGGCCGCGCGCTGGATCATGTCGAGTCGCTGGCGCATGCGCGTTTCGGCGGCCTGACCGGGCTGCGCTTCAACATCGGCCGCGTCGAGGGCGGGATCAAGGCCAACATGATCGCGCCCGAGGCCGAGCTGCGTTTCGGCTTCCGCCCGCTGCCGTCGATGGACATCGACCAGCTGCTGGCGACCTTCGCCGGTTTCGCCGAACCGGCCGCCGCGCACTTCGAGGAAACCTTCCGTGGCCCGAGCTTGCCGTCAGGCGACATCGCGCGCGCGGAGGAACGCCGCCTGGCCGCGCGCGACATCGCCGACGAGCTGGGCCTGCCGATCGGCAACGCGGTCGATTTCTGGACCGAGGCCTCGCTGTTCTCCGCCGCCGGTTACACCACGATGGTCTACGGCCCCGGCGACATCGCCCAGGCCCATACCGCCGACGAGTTCGTGACGCTGGAGCAGCTGCAGCGCTACGCCGACTCGGTGCTCAAGATCCTGCAGCGCGGCGCCTGAGCGCCGCGTTCCTCCTTTACGACAGACGAACCCCCACGCCATGCAACCCCACCGCCAGACCCGCCAGACCATCGTGCGCCTGCTTTCGAGCATGGCCAGCGCGAAGGAGATCAGCCAGTACCTCAAGCGCTTCTCGCAGCTGGACGCCAAGCGCTTCGCCGTGGTCAAGGTCGGCGGCGCGGTGCTGCGCGACGACCTGGACGCGCTGACCTCCTCGCTGTCGTTCCTGCAGGAGGTCGGCCTGACCCCGATCGTGCTGCACGGCGCCGGCCCGCAGCTGGATGCCGAGCTGTCGGCGGCCGGCATCGAGAAGCGCACCGTCAACGGCCTGCGCGTGACCACGCCGGAGGCGCTGGCGATCGTGCGCAAGGTGTTCCAGCAGTCCAACCTGCAGCTGGTCGAGGCACTGCAGCAGAACGGCGCGCGCGCCACCTCGATCACCGGCGGCGTGTTCGAGGCCGAATACCTCGACCAGAGCGTCTACGGGCTGGTCGGCGAGGTGAAGCGGGTCAACCTGGCGCCGATCGAGGCCAGCCTGCGCGCCGGCTCGATCCCGGTCATCACCTCGCTGGGCGAAACCCCGAGCGGGCAGATCCTCAACGTCAACGCCGATTTCGCCGCCAACGAGCTGGTGCAGGAGCTGCAGCCTTACAAGATCATCTTCCTCACCGGCACCGGCGGCCTGCTCGATGCCGAGGGCAAACTGATCGATTCGATCAACCTGTCCACCGAATACGAGCACCTGATCCAGCAGCCGTGGCTGCACGGCGGCATGAAGGTCAAGATCGAGCAGATCAAGGACCTGCTGGACCGGCTGCCGGAGGAATCCTCGGTATCGATCACGCGCCCGGCCGACCTGGCCAAGGAACTGTTCACCCACAAGGGTTCGGGCACCCTGGTCCGCCGCGGCGAGAAGGTGCTCAGGGCGACGTCGTGGGAGCAGCTGGACACCGCGCGGCTGAAGGCGCTGATCGAATCCAGCTTCGGCCGCCAGCTGGTGCCGGACTATTTCGAGAAGACCAAGCTGCTGCGCGCCTACGTCAGCGAGAACTACCGCACCGCGGTGATCCTCACCGACGAGGCCGAGGGCGTGTACCTGGACAAGTTCGCCGTGCTCGACGACGCGCAGGGCGAAGGCCTGGGGCGCGCGGTGTGGAACGTGATGCTGGAAGAAACTCCGCAGCTGTTCTGGCGCTCGCGCAACGGCAACCCGGTCAACCATTTCTATTACGCCGAGTCCGACGGCTGCTACAAGCTGGATCACTGGAAGGTGTTCTGGTTCGGCGCCAGCGACTTCGAGCGCATCCGCGGCTTCGTCGAGCACTGCGGCAGGCGCCAGGCCAGCCTGCAGGGATGAGGCCATGAACGAACCCTCGGCCAACGCCCGCTGGAACACCGTGCCGGAACTGCGCGGCGCGCATGTCGCGCTGGAACCGCTGCGCATCGAACACGTGCCCGCGCTGCGGCAGGCGCTGGGCGAGGGCGAGCTGTCGCGCCTGTGGTACGCCAACGTGCCGGCGCCGGACGCGGTGGAGCGTTACGTCGCGGCGGCGCTGGACGCGCAGGTGCGCGGCGAGGCGCTGCCGTTCGCGGTCAGGGACGCCGCCGGCGAGGTGGTGGGCTGCACGCGCTATTACGCGCTGGATGCGGGCGTGCCGCGGCTGAACATCGGCTACACCTGGTACCACCGCCGGGTGCAGCGCACCGGCGTTAACACCGAAGCCAAGCTGCTGTTGCTGCGCCACGCCTTCGAGGCGATGGGCTGTATCGCCATCGGCTTCGAGACCAGCTGGTTCAACCACGCCTCGCGCGCGGCCATCGCACGGCTCGGCGCGAAGCAGGACGGCGTGCTGCGCAACCACAAGCGCCACGCCGACGGCACGCCGCGCGATACCGTGGTGTTCTCCATCCTCGACAGCGAATGGCCGGCGGTACGCAGCCATCTGCAGTCCCTACTGGATTCGCATTCATGACCGACAGGAAATTCTCGCTGGGCATCGTCGGTGCCCGCGGCCACACCGGCGCCGAGCTGGTCCGGCTGATCGCCGCGCACCCGCGCATCGAGCTGGCCTTCGTCTCCTCGCGCGAGCTGGACGGCCAGCGCGTGGCCGACCACAACAGCGCCTACAACGGCGAGCTGCGCTACGAAAGCCTCGACCCGCAGGCCGTGGCCGCCAAGGGCGCCGACGCGGTGATCCTGGCCCTGCCCAACGGCAAGGCGGAAGCCTTCGTCGCCGCGCTGGACGCGGCCAGGCCCGGGACGGTGATCGTGGATCTCTCGGCCGACTATCGTTTCGACAACACCTGGTATTACGGCCTGCCGGAACTGACCCGCGATGCCTACGCCGGGCAGAAGCGCATCAGCAACCCGGGCTGCTACGCCACCGCCATGCAACTGGCGATCACGCCGCTGCTACCGCAGCTGGCCGGGCCGCCGGCCTGTTTCGGCGTGTCGGGCTATTCCGGCGCGGGCACCACGCCGTCGGACAAGAACAACACCGAGCTGCTGCGCGACAACCTGATGCCGTACGCGCTGACCAACCACGTGCACGAGCGCGAGGTGTCCACGCGGCTCGGCGTGCCGGTGGAGTTCATGCCGCATGTCGCGCCGCACTTCCGCGGCATCAGCATGACCGTGAACCTGTGGCTGCAGCAGCCGCTCCAGCGCGAGGAGGTGATGGCGCTGTACCAGCGGCGCTACGCCGGCGAGCCGCTGGTGGAGGTGGTGGACGAGGCGCCGTGGGTCAGCCGCATCGCCGGCCGCCACGGCGTGCAGATCGGCGGCTTCACCCTGGCCCCGGGCAACAAGCGCGTGGTGGTGGTGGCGACCATCGACAACCTGCTCAAGGGCGCGGCCACGCAGGCGCTGCAGAACCTCAACCTCGCGCTGGGGCTGCCCGAACTGACCGCTATTGAAATGGCGGGACCCGGGACTGGGGACCGGGGACCCGGGAAAGGCGCTGAGTCCGCATGATGCTTTTGCTTTCCCGGGTCCCCAGTCCCGGGTCCCCGGTCCCGAAGAAGGAAGCACTATGACCAACCTGTTGTGGCAGAAACCCGGCGTCGCGGTGGACGCGAAGATCCAGGCCTTCCTCGCCGGCGACGACGTGATCCTGGACCGCGAGTTCTTCCTGCACGACATCCAGGCCAGCACCGCGCATGCCGAAGGCCTGCAGCACATCGGCATCCTGTCGGCCGACGAGCTGGCCGCGCTCAAGCGCGAACTGGCGCTGCTGGCCGACGATTTCCGCAGCGGCGCCTTCGTGCTGGACGAGCGGTACGAGGATTGCCATTCGGCCATCGAGGCGCGCCTGACCGAGCGCCTGGGCGATGCCGGCCGCAAGATCCACACCGGCCGCAGCCGCAACGACCAGATCCTGGTCGCCACGCGCCTGTGGCTGAAGGAAAAGCTGGCGCGCGTGGCGCAGATCAGCCGCGAGGTGGCGAAGGTGGCGCTGGACCGCGCCACCGCCGAACAGCAGCAGCCGCTGCCCGGTTACACCCACATCCAGCGCGCCGTGGTGTCCTCGGCGGGCATGTGGTGGGCGGGCTGGGCCGAGGCCTTCATCGACAATGCGGTGCGCGCGGCCGATACGCGCCGGCTGATCGACTGCAACCCGCTGGGTACGGCCGCCGGCTACGGCGTCAACCTGCCGCTGGACCGCGAACACACCACGCGCGCGTTGGACTTCGCGCGCATGCAGGTCAGCCCGATCTACGCGCAGCTCTCGCGCGGCAAGTTCGAGCTGGCGGCGCTGGAAGCGCTTGGCGGCGCCACCCTGGACCTGCGCCGCATCGCCTGGGACCTGTCGCTGTTCACCACCGGCGAGTTCGCTTTCGTCGCATTGCCGGCGCAGTACACCACCGGCAGCTCGATCATGCCGAACAAGCGCAACCCGGACGTGATCGAACTGATGCGCGCCACCCATGCCAGCGTCGCCGCCGCGCGCACCGAGATCGAGCAGCTGCTGTCGCTGCCGTCCGGCTACCACCGCGACCTGCAAGCCTCCAAGGGCGCCATCTTCCACGGCTTCGGCCGCGGCCTGGCGGCGCTGGAACTGCTGCCGGCGCTGCTGTCCAACCTGGACTGGCGCGACGGCAACATCCGCGCCGCCATCGATTCGGGCATGTACGCCACCGACGTGGCGGTGGACGCGGCCGTGGCCGGCGTGCCGTTCCGCGAAGCCTACAAGGCCGCCGCCGCGGCGGCGGACACGGCCGGGCAGGGACGCACGCCGGAAGGCAGCCTGGCCGCGCGCGTGTCGCCGGGCGCGGCCGCGGATCTGCGGCTGGACGAACTGCAGGCGCGCTGGGCGGCCCTGCAACCGTAGGTGCCGGGCTCGCCCGGCACGGGGCTTGGCCGGGAAGGCCGCATGCGGGGCAAGCCCCGCATCTACAGGTGCCGCGCAGGTGCCGGGCGTGCCCGGCACGGGGTTTGGCCGGGAGAGCCGCATGCGGGGCAAGCCCCGCATCTACAGGTGCCGCGTAGGTGCCGGGCTTGCCCGGCACAGGTTTTGGCCGGGAAGGCCGCATGCGGGGCAGGCCCCGCATCCACGTGCGATTGCCGGTTGGTTGGAAACGAAAGCATCCCCCACATTTGCCGCGCGGCAGTGCAACATCCGCGACGGGACTTCGTGTCATGGAGAACAACGTGAAGCTGTACCTGGTGATGGCCATGCGCAAGCCGGCGTTCGACGCCAGCGTGATCGAACCGCACAAGGCCTTCCTCGATGCGCTGCGCGCGCAGGGGCGGCTGCACCTGACCGGCGGCTTCAGCGACGGCAGCGGCGGCGCCTACGTGCTGTGCAACGTCGATGACCTGGAACAGGCGTGCGCCATCGTCGCCACCGATCCGCTGGCCCTGCAGGACTGCTCGGAACTGAGCGTGCACGAATGGAATACCCGCTGAGCCCATGAACGACGCCGCGCCTTCGCCCTTCGCCGAGCAGTCCCTGCCGCCGTGGCGGCGCGCGGTGCTCAAGGTCGGCAGCAGCCTGCTGGCGGCCGATGGCGGCGGCCTGACCCCGCGCTTCGCGCTGGGGCTGGCGCAGTTCGTCTCGGCCAACCTGCTGGCCGGCCGGGAAGTGGTGATCGTCTCGTCCGGCGCGGTCGCCGCCGGCCGCGCCATCGTGCCCAGGGCGGCCGAGGCCGGCGCGGCCATCGCCGCGCGGCAGGCGCTGGCCGCGCTCGGGCAGGCGCAGCTGATCGCGCTGTGGCAGCGCTTCTTCGAGCGGCCGGTGGCGCAGGTGCTGCTCACCCACGACGACCTGCGCAACCGCCGCCGCTACCTCAATGCGCGCGCCACGCTGGGCGAACTGCTGGCGCTGGGCGCATTGCCGGTGGTCAACGAGAACGACACCGTCTCGGTCGACGAACTCAAGCTGGGCGACAACGACAACCTGGCGGCCATCGTCGCCGCGCTGGTCGATGCCGACGCGCTGTTCATCGCCACCGACATCGACGGGCTGTATACCGCCGACCCGCGCCGCGATCCGCAGGCGCGGCCGATCAACGACGTGGCCGAGCTGACCGCCGAGGTGATGGCGATGGCCGGCGGCAGCGGCAGCGCGGTCGGCACCGGCGGCATGCACACCAAGCTGCAGGCCGCGGCCAAGGCCGGCGCCGCGGGCATCGACACCTTCCTGTTCAACGGCCGCAGCGGCGAGGTGGTGCGCGGCCTGGCGCAGGGCCGGCTGCGCGGCACGCGGCTGCACGCCGGGCGCTCGCGCATCGCCGCGCGCAAGTACTGGCTGCGGCACGCGCCGGTCGAGCCCGGCGCGTCGATCGTGATCGATGCAGGGGCCGCGCGCGCACTGCGCGAGAAGGGCGCCTCGCTGTTGCCCGGCGGCGTGACCGGCGCGGTGGGCGAGTTCCGCCGCGGCGACATGATCGAGGTGCGGGTGGACGGCGAGGGCGGCCCGCAGCGCGTGGCGCGCGGCATCAGCCAGTACTCGGCCGTGGACGTGCGCCGCATCGGCCGCCGCCACACCCGCGAGATCGAGGCCGTCCTCGGCTACACCTATGGCGACAACGTGATCCACCGCGACGACCTGGTCCTGCTGCCATGACCACATGCCCGTAGGAGCGGCTTCAGCCGCGATGGGCTTTGCTGGAAAAGCCCCATCGCGGCTGAAGCCGCTCCTACGGAAAGCGTGGACAGGCGCGACCAATCGCGCATCAACCGGAGCTGCACGCATGACCGACATCAAGACCCTCGCCCTGCAGTGCCGCGATGCCTCGCAGGTACTGGCGCGCCTTTCCAGCGCGGCGCGGCGCGACCTGCTGGCATCGATGGCGGATGCGCTGGACGCCGATGCCGGCGCCATCCTCGCCGCCAACGAAGGCGACCTGCAGGCCGCGCGCGACAAGGGCACGGGCACGGCGATGCTGGACCGCCTGGCGTTGGACCCGCAGCGCCTGGCCGGCGTCGCCAACGCCCTGCGCGAGGTCGCCGCGCTGCCCGATCCGGTCGGCGAGGTGACCCGCGATTACACGCGCCCCAACGGCATCCGCGTGCAGAAGGTGCGCGTGCCGCTGGGGGTGATCGCGATGATCTACGAGGCGCGCCCCAACGTCACCGCCGATGCGGCGGCGCTGTGCATCAAGGCCGGCAACGGCGTGATCCTGCGTGGCGGCTCGGAGGCGATCCACTCCAACACCGCGATCGCCAGCGCGCTCAGACGTGCCCTGCGCGAAGCCGGCATCCCCGAGGCCGCGCTGACCCTGGTCGAGGACCTGCGCCGGGAGACCATGCTGGAACTGCTGCAGCTCAACGACATCGTCGACCTGGCGATCCCGCGCGGCGGCGAAGGCCTGATCCGTTTCGTCGCCGAGCACGCGCGCGTACCGGTGATCAAGCACTACAAGGGCGTGTGCCACCTGTACGTGGACGACAGCGCCGACCTGGAGCTGGCGCTGGGCCTGCTGGTCGACGGCAAGACCTCGCGCCCGGCGGCCTGCAATTCGCTGGAAACCCTGCTGGTGCATGCCGACATCGCGCCGCGTTTCCTGCCGATGGCCGCCGACGCGCTGCGCGCGCGGGGCGTCGAACTGCGCGGCGACGCGTCCACGCAGGCGCTGGTGGCCGGCGTGGTTGCGGCGGACGAGGCGGACTACGCCGCCGAATACCTGGACCTGATCCTGGCGGTGCGGGTGGTCGATTCGCTGGAGACGGCGCTGGCGCACATCCAGCGCCATACCTCCGACCACACCGAAGTCATCGCCACCGGCAATGCCGCCCGTGCGGAGGCCTTCGTGCATGCGCTGCGCTCAGCGGTGGTGATGGTCAACGCCTCGTCGCGTTTCTCCGACGGCGGCGAACTGGGGCTGGGCGCGGAGATCGGCATCTCCACCACGCGCCTGCATTCCTACGGCCCGATGGGGCTGGAAGCGCTGACCGTGGAACGCTTCGTGGTGCGCGGCGAAGGGCAGGTCAGGTCGTAGGAGCGCACCTCGGTGCGCGATGGAGCTTTCCCGGTAATGCCTCATCGCGCACCAAGGTGCGCTCCTACGTCTAACTCCAATGGTCTTCCAACTGCTGCGGCTTGCAGGCGAACCAGGCGGCGACCAGCAGGACCAGCGAACACAGCATCAGGAAGGCGAACGACCACGCCCAGCCGCCGCTGAAACCGTGCAGCCAGCCGAACAGCAGCGGGCCGAGGCTGGCCAGGCTGTAGCCCACGCCCTGCATGAAGCCGGACAGCGCGGCCGAACCGGCCGGTGTGCGCGTGCGCAGGTTGATCAGGGTCAGGCCCAGCGGAAAGGTCGATGGCCCCAGCCCGGCCACCACCGCCCACAGCCATGGCGCCTGCATCGGCGCCCACAGCAGGCCGGCGAAGGCGACGGCGTTGAGGCCGAACACCAGCATCGCGATCGGGAACGGATTGCGCATGCGCACCGCCAGCGCCGGTACCAGCAGCGAGGGCAGCAGGCCGATCGCCGAGTACACCGCGACCATGACGCCGCCGAACGCTTCGCTGGCGCCGGCCTCGACCATCACCTTCGGCAGCCAGGTGAACAACGAATAGGTGCCCAGCGAGGTCATGCCGAACATCAGCGCCATGCCCCAGCCCAGCGAGGTCTTCCACACCCGCCCCGGCGCATGGGCGACGGCGTCAGCAGTGGCCGCCTGCGGCCGCGGCGCGCGCCGGGCCAGCAGGATCCACGGCAGCAGCGCGGCCAGCGACAGCAGCGACCACATGCCCAGCGAGATGCGCCAGTCGAAACGGTCGGCCATGGGCACCGCGAGCAGCGCCGGGACCATCGTGCCGGCCTGGAGCACGGTGATGTAGAGCGTGCTCAGCGTGCCGACGCGGTCGGCGAAATAGCGCTTGACCAATGGCGGCACCACCACGTTGCCGATGCCCATGCCGGCCAGCGCGACCGCCGAACCGACCAGCAGCATGCCGACGCTGTCGGCGCTGGCGCGCAGCAGCAGGCCGGCGGTGGCCAGCAGCATGGTCAGCGCGGCGGTGCGTTCCAGCCCGAGCCAGCGGATCAGGCGCGGCGTGCTCAGGCCGAGCAGGGCGAACGCGGCGGTGGGCATCATGCCGAGCACGCCGGTCATGGTGCTGCCGAAATCGAACAGATGGCCGAGGCGGTCCAGCAGCGGCGTCAGCGAGGTGACCGCGCTGCGCAGGTTGGCCGAAACCAGGATGATGGCGGCGAAGGCCAGCAGGCGGCCCTTGAACAGGGAAGCGCGTGCGGCCGTTGCGGCGGGATGGGACATTGCATGACTCCGGCGCGGACAGGGCGGGGAGGGATGCGTCCGCGGAAACGAGAGGAACCGCCGGGAGCGGTTCCTGGTATCGCCTTCCGGCGGGCGATACTGCCCGCGCGGATGGCGAAAAAACAAAAGCCGGCGCAGGGCCGGCTTTTGTCGAAACTGGTCGGGGAGACAGGATTCGAACCTGCGACCTCTACGTCCCGAACGTAGCGCTCTACCAGACTGAGCTACACCCCGAAGGAGCCGCCTATGATAGCGGCGAGGGCAGGGGCACGCAACTGTTTTTCGCGGTCGCGGCGGTTGCCCCGCGCCTGCGGCGGCGATGTCCCCGGCGGGCGGGCATGCGGGCGCCGCAAACGAAAAACCCGGCGGACGTTGCCGTCTGCCGGGCTTCGATGTTTCGACCTTGGTCGGGGAGACAGGATTCGAACCTGCGACCTCTACGTCCCGAACGTAGCGCTCTACCAGACTGAGCTACACCCCGCGAAGGAGGCGGAAAGATACTCTCCGGCACGCATTCTTGCAATACCGGAAAGGCGGTTTCTAGCGTCCGGCGTCGAGCCTGCGCTGTTCGCGGGCCTCGAACCACATGCCGTTGAGGATGGCGGCGGTGGAGGCCAGGCCGACACCGAGTATCCAGGCGAAGTACCACATGGGAAGACTCCTTCAGAAAGCGCGCGGCGCGCGGGGTGGTCAGTAGGCGTTGGGGTTGCCGCCCATTTCGTCCAGCGTGGTCTTGCCCTTGAGCACGCGGTACACCCAGGCGGTGTAGGCGATGACGATGGGCAGCAGCAGCGCGGTGGCCAGCAGCATCACCCACAGCGTCAGGTGGCTGGAGGAGGCGTCCCAGGCGGTCAGGCTGGAACCGGGATGGCTGGAGGAGGGCAGCAGGAACGGGAACAGCGCGAAGCCGACGGTGAGGATGATGCCGGCGATCGAGGCGCCCGATGCGACGAAGGCCAGGCCGCCGCGGCGCATGCGCAGCAGCAGCGCCGACGCCAGCGCGCCGAGCAGGCCCGCCGCCGGCGCCAGGATCGTCGCCGGCATGGCCGTGTAGTTGTGCATCCAGCCGCCCGCGCCGGTGACCTGGACCGTCTTCAGTAGTGGATTGCTGGCGCCGTCGGTCACCACCTGCGAAGTGATGGCGTAACCGGGCAGGCCCAGCGCCACCCAGGCGCCGCCGATGGCGAACAGCGCGAAGCTCGACAGCGCCGCGATGCTGCCTAGGCGCGCGGCGCGCGCGGCCACCGGGCCGTCGGTCTTGAGCACCAGCATGGCCGCGCCGTGGGCGACCAGCATCGCCACGCTGAGCAGGCCGGCGAGCAGCGCGAACGGCGTCAGCAGGCCGAAGAAACTGCCGGTGTAGAACACGCGCTGGCTGTCGTCGAAATGGAACGGCACGCCGAGCAGCACGTTGCCCACCGCCACGCCCATGATCAGCGCCGGCACGAAGCCGCCGACGAACAACGCGCGGTCCCAGTTGTCGCGCCAGCGCCTGCTCTGCAGCTTGCCGCGGTACTTGAAGCCGACCGGGCGCAGGATCAGCGCGAACAGGATCAGGAACATCGCCAGGTAGAAGCCGGAGAAGCTCACCGCGTACAGCGGCGGCCACGCGGCGAAGATCGCGCCGCCGCCGAGGATCAGCCACACCTGGTTGCCTTCCCAGACCGGGCCGATGGTGTTGATCACCAGCCGGCGTTCCTCGTCGGTCCGCGCCACGAACGGCAGCAGCGTGCCCACGCCCAGGTCGAACCCGTCCATCACCGCGAAGCCGAGCAGCAGCACGCCCAGCAGCAGCCACCAGATCACGCGCAGCGTGGTGTAGTCCAGAAAAATGAAGTCCATGGCAGTCTCCTCAGCCCTGCGCCTGGCCGGCGGCCGGCGTGGCGGCATGGGTGGACGCTTGCGGCTGCAGCGAGGGCAGGATCTCGTCCGGGCCCTTGCGGACAGCCTTCAGCATCAGCTTTATCTCGATGATCATCAGCACCGTGTACAGGGCGACGAAGCCGGTCAGGGTCAGCACGATCTGGTACAGGGCCAGGCCCGAGGCCGCGTAGAAGGTGGGCAGCACGCCGTCCACCGCCCAGGGCTGGCGCCCGTACTCGGCGACGAACCAGCCGCACTCGATCGCGATCCACGGCGCCGGCAGCGTCCACAGCGCGATCTTCAGGAAGGTGCGCTTGTTCTCGAAGTTGTTGCGGCACGAGTAGTAGAAGGCCACCGCGAAGAAGGCGATCAGGTAGAAGCCCAGCCCGGCCATGATGCGGAAGGTCCAGAACAGCGGCAGCACGTTCGGCACGGTGTCCATCGCCGCGCGCGAGATTTCCTCCGGCGTGGCGTTGAGGATGTCGTCGCGGTAGCGCTTGAGCAGCAGGCCATGGCCCAGGTCCTGCCAGTGCCGGTCGAACATCTCCCGCGCGGCCCAGTCGGTGCGGTCGGCGCGGATGCGCTCCAGCGCGGCGTAGGCCAGCTGGCCGCCACGGATGCGGTGCTCGGCGCGCTCGACCAGTTCCAGGATGCCGGGAATGGGCTGGTTGAGCGAACGGGTCGCGATCAGCCCCATCAGGTAGGGGATCTTGATGGCGTAGTCGTTCTGGTGGGTCTGCTGGTTGGGGATGCCGAAGGCGGTGAAGTCGGCCGGCGCCGGTTCGGTTTCCCACATCGCCTCGATCGCGGCCAGTTTCATTTTCTGGTGTTCGCTGGCGGCGTAGCCGCTTTCGTCGCCCAGCACCACCACCGACAGCGAGGACAGCAGGCCGAAGGCGGCGGCCACCGCGAACGAACGCCGCGCCACGTCGTGATGCCGGTTGCGCAGCAGGTAGAAGGCGCTGATCGACATCACGAACACCGCGCCGGTCACGTAGCCGGCCGACACCGTGTGCACGAACTTGGCCTGCGCCACCGGATTGAACAGCACGGCCATGAAGTCCACGACTTCCATGCGCATGGTCTCGGGGTTGAACACCGCCCCGACCGGGTGCTGCATCCAGCCGTTGGCGATCAGGATCCACAGCGCGGACAGGTTGGTGCCCAGCGCCATCAGCCAGGTGACGGTCAGGTGCTGCACCCTGCTCAGGCGGCCCCAGCCGAAGAAGAACAGGCCGATGAAGGTGGCTTCCAGGAAGAACGCCATCAGCCCCTCGATGGCCAGCGGCGCGCCGAAGATGTCGCCGACGTAGTGGCTGTAGTACGACCAGTTCATGCCGAACTGGAATTCCATGACGATGCCGGTGCCCACGCCCATGGCGAAGTTGATGCCGAACAGCGCACCCCAGAACAGCGTCATGCGCCGCCAGACATCCTTGCCGGTCATCACGTAGACGCTCTCCATGATCGCGATCATGAAGGACAGTCCCAGGGTCAACGGAACGAACAGGAAGTGGTACATCACTGTCAGCGCGAACTGCAGGCGCGACAGATCTACGACGGTCGTGTCGATCATGGCCTGGCTACCTTTCGGGTTTGGTGCATCATGGCGGCGGTGTGTGGGGTGTCGTGTGAATGCGGTGACCCATGGTGATCCCGCCCTTGACCTGGATCAATGCGACATCGCGTCGCAGCGGCGAACGTGCGACGCGCGCGGGTGCGATCATGCGTGCCGACGACATGGATATTCCCCAGCAGGTTGCCCGTCTTGAGTGAGCTTCCCCATCCGGCCGACGCCGCGCGCCAGCAGCGCCGCCGGCACCAGCACTGGCTGTCCGCGCTCGCCGGCGCGGCGCGTGGGCGGCAGCGGGTCGCGGCGCTGGCGGTCTGCCTGTCCGGCGCGCTGCTGGTCGTGCAGGCCGGCGCGGTCGCCTGGCTGATCCAGGGCGTGCTCGTCGAGCACCGCCAGGTCGCGCAGTTGGCCCCGGCATTCGCCGCGCTGGCGCTGGTCCTGCTGCTGCGCAGCGCGCTCGGCGGCCTGTCGCAGAAGGCCGCCGGCGAGGTGGCCGACGCCGCGCGGCTGGCGCTGCGCGGGCAGGTCTACCGGCGCCTGCTCGGCAAGGGGCCGCTGTGGCTGCGCCGGCAGCGCAGCGGCGAACTGGGCGAGCTGCTGCTCGCCCATGGCGACGCCATCGAGGGCTATTACGCCGGCTTCCAGCCGGTGCGCGTCGAGGTGATGGTGGTGCCGCTGCTGATCGTCGCGGCGGTGGCCTGGGTCGACTGGACCGTAGCCCTGATCCTGCTGCTCACCGGCCCGCTGGTGCCGCTGTTCATGATGCTGGTGGGCTGGGGCGCGGAGGCGGCCGGCCGCGAGCAGCTGCAGGAACTGGCGCGCATGGGCGGGCATTTCGCCGACCGCATCAAGGGCCTGGGCCTGCTGCGCCTGTATGGACGCGGCGCGGACGAACTGGCCGGCATCGCCGCCGCCGCCGAAGGGGTGCGCGTGCGCACGATGAAGGTGCTGCGCATCGCCTTCCTGTCCTCCACCGTGCTCGAGTTCTTCGCCTCGGTGAGCGTGGCGATGGTGGCGTTGTACCTGGGCCTGAGCTACCTGGGCATGCTGTCGCTGCATGCCACGGTGCCGACGCTGGGCACCGGCGTGTTCTGCCTGCTGCTGGCGCCGGAGTTCTATGCGCCGCTGCGGCGTCTGGCCGCGCACTACCACGACCGCGCCAACGCGCTGGCCGCCGCCAGCGAGGTCGAGCGCCTGCTGGAAGACGGCGACGAGCCGTCGGATGCGCTGCTGCCGGCGCTGCCGGTGTGCGCGCCGGAACCGGCGCAGGCGCATGCGCCGCTGCTGGTGGCCGCCTCGCTGGTGCTGCGCCCTGTCGGCGCCGGCCACGACGTGCTGACGGATTTCTCGCTGGACATCGAAGCGGGACAGCGCCTGGCCCTGGTCGGGCCCAGCGGCAGCGGCAAGAGCACCCTGCTGGAAGCGCTGGCCGGCTGGCTGCCGCCGCGCGGCGGACGCATCGTGATGCGCGAGGGCGTGCGCGTGGGTCATGCCGGGCAGCGCCCGTACCTGTTCCATGGTTCCATCGCCGACAACCTGCGCCTGGCCGACCCCGGCGCCAGCGATGCGCGGCTGCGCGCGGTGGCCGAGGCCGCGCAGGTGATGCGTTTCGCCACGCAGTTGCCGCAGGGGCTGGATACGGTGATCGGCGAGCGCGGTTTCGGCCTGTCCGGCGGCGAGGCGCGGCGCATCGGGCTGGCGCGGCTGCTGCTGCGCGATCCGGACCTGCTGTTGCTGGACGAACCCACCGCCTTCCTCGATCCGCAGACCGAAGCCGACCTGCTGCGGTCGCTGGCCTGTTTCACCCGCGGCCGCGCGGTGCTGATGGCCACGCACAGCGCGGCGGCGATGCGCTGGGCCGATGGCGTGGTGCGGCTGCATGACGGGGGGCGCGCATGAGCGGCGGCGATTCCCTGCGCGCGGTGTTCGCGCGGCATCGCTGGCGCCTGCTGGCCGCAGTGGCGCTGCTGCTGGTGACGATGCTGGCCGGCGTCGGCCTGCTCGGCCTGTCCGGCGGCTTCCTGACCGCCGCCGCACTGGCCGGCGCGCTGGGCGCGGGCGCCACGTTCAACTTCTTCTCGCCATCGGCGGGAATCCGTGCGCTGACCCTGGTGCGCATCGCGTCGCGCTATTTCGAGAAGCTGGTCGGCCACGACGCGACCCTGCGCATCGCCCGCGACCTGCGCGTGTGGTTCTTCCGGCGCGCACTGCCGCTGGCGCCGGCGCGGCTGGGCGGCACGCGCACCGGCGAGCTGCTGGCGCGGCTGATGTCCGACATCGGCGAGGTCGATGGCCTGCTGGTGCGGGCGGTGGGGCCGCTGCTGGCGCTGGCTGGCAGCGCGCTGGCGGCGATCGCGGTCGCCGCGTGCATCCACTGGCCGGCGGCGGTGCTGCTGCTCCTGCTGTCGTTGCTGGTGGGCATCGGCGTGCCGCTGCTGGCCGTGCGCCACGGCGAGGCCGGCGAGGTGGAACGCGCGCGCCACCGCGCCCTGCTGCGTACGTTGGCCTACGAAGGGTTGGAAGGCGCCGCCGATCTCACGGCGCTGGACGCGCGCGACGACTGGCGTGGCCGCGTCGATACCGCGGCGCGCCAGCTGGCGGCGGACGACCATCGCCGCCGCGGCCGCCTGATCGCCGGCAACGTGCTGCATTCGACCTGCGCCGGTCTGGGCCTGCTGGCAATGCTGTGGCTCGCGCTTTCCGCCTTCCAGGCGGGGCGGGTGGATGCGCCGCTGGCCGCCACGCTGGTGTTCCTGACCGTGGCGGTGCTGGAAGTCGCCGGCGGCGGCGGCCTGGCCTGGCAGGCGCTGCAGTCGGCACGCGTATCCGCCGCGCGGCTGCAGGCCATCGTCGGGCAGCCGCCGTCGGTCTGCGATCCCATGCAGCCGAAAGCGTTGCCGGACGCGCCGGCCACGCTTTCGTTCGAGCAGGTGGTGTTTGCCTGGCCGGGCGAACACCGTCCCCTGCTGGACGGCATCGACCTACAGCTGCGGCCCGGCGAGCGCATCGCGATCCGCGGCGACAGCGGTTGCGGCAAGACCACGCTGTCGGCGCTGCTGCTGCGCCTGTGGGATCCGCAGCAGGGATCTGTGCGCTACGGCGGCGTGGACCTGCGCGAGGTGGCGCAGGACGACTGGCATCGTCGCGTCGCGTGGCTGCCGCAGGGGGCGCCGGTGTTCGCCGGCAGCATCGCCGACAACCTGCGGCTGGGCGATCCGCAGGCCGGCGAAGCGCGGCTGTGGGCGGCGCTGGAGCAGGTGCGGCTGGGCGACTGGGCGCGACGGCAGGGCGGATTGACGGCGTGGGTGGGCGAGAATGGCGCCACCCTGTCCGCCGGGCAGGCGCGTCGCCTGGCGACGGCGCGCGCCCTGCTGCGCGAGGCGCCGCTGATGGTGCTCGACGAGCCCACCGAAGGCCTGGACGTGGATACCGCCGACGCGCTGCTCGTGGATCTGGCCGCCGCGCTGGGATCGCGCAGCCTGCTGGTGATCACCCATGGCCATCTTCCGCCACGCGTGGTGCACCGCGAATACCGCCTGCAGCAAGGGCGGCTGCGGCCCGCGACGGGCGACGGCGTGCTGGAGTGAAACGGCCGCGGCCTCGCGTCCGCACGGTTGTTACCATGCCTGTCCGCTTCCGCAAGGGACCGATCATGCGCACCACGTTTTTCCCGCGATTCCTGCCGCTGCTCGCCATGCTGCTCCTGGCAGGGACCTGCGTCGCCGCACCGGCCCCGGCGGTGGCGCCGTCCAGCCGCGCGGAGGCCACGAAGATCGTCGCCGACATGCGCCGCGTGGTCACCGGCAACGGCGTCGAGCGGCTGGAGAAGGTGCGCATCGGCGGCATCGAGCAATGGGTGTCGATCCGCGGCAACGACCGCCGCAATCCGGTGCTGCTGATGCTGCATGGCGGCCCAGGCTGGGTGGCCATGCCGAGCAGCTGGTACTTCCAGCGCGGCTGGGAGGAGTATTTCACCGTCGTGCAATGGGACCAGCGCGGCGCCGGCAAGACCTACGTGGAGAACGGCCCGGCGAAACTCGCGCCGACAATGACGCGCGAGCGCATGGTCGAGGATGCCGTGGAGATGGTCGCCTGGCTGCGCCGCGAGTTCGGCCAGGACAAGGTCTTCGTCCTCGGCCATTCCTGGGGCAGCTACCTCGGCCTGGAGCTCGCACAGCGCAGGCCGCAGTGGCTGCACGCCTACATCGGCGTCGGGCAGGTCAGCAATGCGCCGGAAAGCGAACGCCGCGGGTGGGCGTGGACGCTGGAACAGGCGCGCCGCGACGGCAACGCGGCCGCCGTCGTCGAACTCGAATCGCTTGCGCCCTACGCGGCCGATGGCACGCAGGTGCCGCTGGCCGACCTGATGAAGCAGCGCCGCTGGCTCAACCACTACGGCGGCATGGTCCACAACCGCCGCGGCGGCGATGCCGAGGCGGCGGCGATCCGCCTGTCGCCGGAATACAGCGATGCCGACGTGGCCGGCATATGGACCGCCAACGATTTCTCGACCGGGCACCTGCTCGCCGACGTGCTGACGCTGGACATGGGGCAGGTACGGAAGCTGGATTGCCCGCTGCTGCTGTTCCTGGGACGCCACGACTACAACGTGTCCTCGAGCCTGGCGGCCGAGTGGTTCGAGCGCGTGCAGGCTCCCTCGAAGCAGCTGGTGTGGTTCGAGGATTCCGCGCACGAGGTCATGAACGAGGAGCCGGGCAAGACGCTGGTATCGCTGGTGCGGTATGCGCTGCCCTTCGCCGCGCGCGAGAGAGACGTGCGGCCGGATTGAGCGTGCGCCCACGCGGCGCGGATGGCGGGGCGATGGTGTTGCCGTCCCGTTCCGCGTAGTGGACTCCAGCAGCTGCTGTCCAAGCGCCTGCGGCGAATCCGCAGGCGCCGCCGTGCCGGCGCTTGCCAGGATCGGGCCCATGGCGGCAGCAATGCGATGCATGCGTTTCATCATGTCGGAGGCGTCAGGCAGGCGCCACGGCGCTATCGCCGACGGTACCGAACCGGGGATCCGACCGGTTCCACCGGCGGCGCCACCCGGATCATCGTCCGTCAGCCGATGGTGTTTCATCACGCACGCGCAGGAACCGTGCGAACCGTGGCAGGCCGTTGCTGGTCAATCCGTTGTAGCGGTAGGTGACCATGCTGCCGATCGGCGGCGGCGCCATGCGCTGGGCGTCCTTGAAACCGCTGCCGATGCGGAAGCGCGCGCCGTCCGCGCGTTCCACCAGCAGCGCGCCGAGCAGGCCCGCATACTTGCCCTTGCCCGGCAGGTGCGCGACCACCCGCGCTTCGGCGTCGTCCCACGGCTTGAGCTTGAGCAGGCCGTCGCTGCGGCCGGCCAGGTAGCGGTTGTCCTGGTGGTGCAGCATCAGCCCCTCGCCGCCGTCCTGCGCGGTGGCCGCCAGGTGGCGATGCAGTGCCGCGGTATCGGCGATGCGCCGCTGGGGAATGAGCTCCAGCGTGGGGGAGGCGGCCCGCGCCACCAGGACGCGCAGGGCCGCCAGGCGCTGGTCGAAGGTGCCGGCATGCGTGGGCAGGTCGAAGACCATGAAACGCAGGTTCCGCCAGCCGCCGGCGTCGGGCGGGTGCTGGCGCACGGTAGCGCTGGCCTGGTCGAAACGGCCGCGGCCCGCCCACAGTTCGCCGTCCAGCGGTTGCCGCGGCCAGCCACGGGTGAATCCGTCCGGGGCGTCGATGCGGTGGCCGGCACGCGTCCACAGCGCCTGGCCGTCCCAGCGTGCGCGCACGCCGTCGAGTTTTTCGCTCACCCAGTAGCGCGATACGTCCGGCCCGTCGTGCCACTGGCCGGCCAGCATCAGGGGCGGCGCGGCCGCCAGGGCGGCCAGCGGCAGCAGCAACAGGTACAGCAGCAAGGTCGGCAGGCGGCGCATGGTCCCTTCAGGTGATGGGGCAGGGACAGCATGCGCATACGGCAGAAGCCGCTGGATCAGCCGCGGCTGGAAAGGCGCGTAGGCGCCCGCGCCGCCGCGCTGTAGGTCAAGCGCCGGGCAGCGTGTCGAGGAAGCCGCGTACCGCCGGGCCGTACCGGTCGTAATCGACCAGGAAGGCATCGTGGCCCTGCGGCGAATCCATGCCGATGAACTGCGTGTCGGCACCGCCGGCGCGCAGGCCGTCGGCGATCTGCTGCTGCTGTTCGACCGGGAACAGGATGTCGGTGTTGGCGCCGATGGCCAGCGCCCGCTGCACGCGGATCTTGGCCAGGCCGGCCATCACGTCGCCGTCGCCGTATTCGGCAAGGTCGAACCAGTCCATCGCCCGGCCCAGGTACAGGTAGCAGTTGGGATCGAAGCGGCGCACGAAGCGCCGCGCGTGGCCTTCCAGGTAGCTTTCGACCTGGAATTCGAGGCCGAACGGGTCGTCGTCGCCCTGTTCCGAATCCAGCCGCACGCGGCCGAAACGGCCGTCCCATTCCAGCGCCGAGCGATAGGTGATGACGCCCAGCTTGCGCGCCATGCGCATGCCCGATTCCGGGTAATGCGCCTCGTCGTAGTCGCCGCCGTTCCACGCCGGGTCGAGGCGGATGGCCTCGCGCTGCAGCGAGCGGATGGCGATGGAGAAGGGCAGGGCCTGGGCGCTGCCGGAAATGTTGATGTGGGTGCGGGCGATGCCGGGGTGCTGCAGCAGCAGCGCCAGCGCGGTCATGCCGCCCATCGAGTTGCCGACCAGGCAGGCCAGCTGCCGGATGCCGAGCGCGCGCACCACCTCGGCCGCGGCGTTGGCGATGTCCTCCACCGACAGCTCGGGGAACGCCAGCCGGTAGGGCCTGCCGGTGGCCGGGTCGAGGGACGCCGGGCCGGTCGAACCCTTGCAGCTGCCCAGCGAATTGACGCAGACCACGAACCAGCGGTCGGTGTCGATCGGCCGGCCGGGGCCAAGCATCGGCTCCCACCAGCCCGGCGCGGGGTTGTCCGGGTGGCTGGCGGCATGGGCGTCGGGCGACAGCCCGGTGACGATCAGGATGGCGTTGCCGGCATCGGCGGCCAGCGTGCCCCAGGTCTCGTAGGCGATGCGCGCGCCGTGCAGCTGGCCGCCGCGCTTCATCGGGAAGGGCGAGGCGAGCGCGTGGAAGCGGCTGCCTTCGGGGATGAACTCGGTCATCGGCCGATTCTAACGGGCATGCGCCGATACGCGGACGTCGCCTGATGCTCCGGCGTCATCAAGGTATGAGGCGTGGTTACCACGGCTGAAGGGGACGACGGCGGTGCCGTCGCCGTGGGGACTTCGGCTGGAAGGGAACGGCGGCGGGCACTGCTGCGTGCCGGCGGCCCGCGGTGCCGGCTCAGGGCACATGATCGCCACGCCGGGACAGCCAGGCATGGATCAGGCCGGCCTGGAAGAACGGCACCGGCGGCTGGAAACCTCCTGCGGCGATGATCGCGGCAATCCGCTCCGGTGGAAGCATCCCGACATCCCGGGTGTACGCATCGCGCATGCGTTCGATGGCATCGGCCGGCACCTCCGCCGCGGCCATGAGGCTCGTCCATGCGCGCAGCAGCACGTCGTAGGCGGGCGAGGCCACGTCCGCGGCCAGGTCGGAGCTTGCGAGAATTCCCCCCGGCGCGAGCCTGCGCGCAATCTGGTTGAAGAATCCGGAACGCGCCGCCGGGTCGAGAATGAACTGGGAAACCAGGAAGCAGGTGGCGGCGTCGAAGCCGTCGGTGGCGGGGAGCGATTCCAGGTAGCCTTCATGGAAATGGCAGCGCGCCGAAACGCCCTCCCTCTCGGCGGCCTGGCGGCAGAGGGCGAGCATCGCGCCGGAGGGCTCCACCGCGGTGAACTGCCAGCCCGGGTGGTTGCGCGCAAGATGCAGCAGTTCCGCGCCGGTTCCGAGCCCGACGCAGAGGATGCGGGCGTCCTGCGGCAGCGGGGCGAAGGCCGAATCCAGCAGCAGGTGCAGGCAATCGCGGATGGGGCGGGTCCTGGCCCAGCGCGCGTCGTAGTCGGCCGCCTGCTGGTCGAACAGCGCCTTGAGTTCGTCCTGGTTCATGGGGTCCGCTCCGGCGGCGGGGTCATGGCTGGCCGAGCGTGATGTCCAACGTCCTGTCCGTCGGCAGGGACAGCTTCACCGGCGCCGATTCGACATCGCCGTCCTGGCGCATGGCGGTGCCGCTGGCGGACAGGCGCGCGAACACTTCCACCTCGTCCAGCGCGGAGAGTTTCTGCGTCGGCATCGGGCTGTCGGCGTCGTCGAGCGTGACCGTGAGCGGCCCGGACTGCGCCGGGTGCCGTTCGACCGCGACCGGCATCGGCGGGCCGCCGGGAACGCGGGCGATGACGAACAGGGTGTCCTTGCCGGCGGCGACGCGGGCCTGCAGTGCAGGCGCCAGGGCGACGCGCACGGTAATGGCGTGGTCGCCCGCGGTGGCGGCAGCAGGCGCGGCCGCGGCGGGCGTCGATGGCGGCAGGCCGGCGTCGGCGCGCGCGGCGTCGATCTGCTCGCGCAGCGCGGCGGCGGCATTGGGTTCCAGCCGCGGCAGCAGGCTTTCCCAGGTACGCACGGCGGCTTCGTCCTGGCCGCGCTGGCGCTGCACGATGCCGATCAGCCACAGCGCGCGTTCGCTGTCCGGTGCCACCTTGCGAGCGTGCTGCAGCCACTGCAGGCCGGTGTCGTCGAACAGCATCTTCGGATGTGCGCGGGCACGCGCCTGCGCGGCTTCGATCAGCAGTTCGGGCTGGTCCGGCTCCAGCTGCAGCGCACGTTCGAACGAGGCGGCCGCATCGGCCACGCGCCCGAGCTCGAGCTGCGAGCGGGCCAGCAGGACCCAGCCCTCGGTGCGCCCGGGGTGTTCGTCGAGCACGGCGCGCAGCTGTTCGACCGCCTGCTCCAGGCTCTGCGGCGCCTCGACGTCGCGCGACTGCAGCGCGGCGGGCGTGCCGAGCCACAGGTACAGGCCCACGGTGGCCACGGCCATCGACGCGACCAGCGTGCCCCAGATCGCGCGCTTGCCCGCGCGCAGCAGCGGCCACAGCATGGCGCCGCCGGCGACGGCGGCCAGCAGCGCGGCCAGCGACAGGAATACCGCCTTCACCATTCGCGTTCGTCCTGGTTGGCATCTTCGGCGGCGGGCGCGGGCAGGGCGCGCCCGCGCCGCTTCACGTGCACGAACAGGAGCGCCGCGCCTGCAAGCAGCAGGACGCCCGGGCCCAGCCACAGCAGCAGGGTGCTGCCTTCCATGCGCGGGCGGTAAAGCACGAACTCGCCATAGCGTTCGACCAGGAACTGCTTGATCTGCGCATCGCTGCGGCCTTCGCGCATGAGGTTGAGGACTTCGCGGCGCAGGTCGTGGGCGATCTGCGCGTTGGAATCGGCCAGCGACTGGTTCTGGCACTGCACGCAGCGCAGTTCGGCGGCCAGCGCGTGGAAGCGCGCTTCCTCGGCGCGGTCGCGGTACTGCAGCGGCGCGGGGTCGCCCATCGGCTGCGCCGCCGCCAGCCATGGCAGGCACAGCCCCAGCAGGAGCGCCGCGAGCCGTTTCATCGGGCGCTCTTCCCGCCGGCGCCGGCCTCGATCTTTTCCAGCGCCGGGATCAGCTGCCGGTCGAGCACGTCCTGGGTGATGGCGCCGCTGTACTTCCAGCGCACGATGCCGCTGCCGTCCACCAGGAAGGTTTCCGGCGCGGCGGCGATGCCCCAGTCCAGCGCGGTGCGGCCTTCCTCGTCGGCGATCACCACCATGTACGGATTGCCCAGCTGTTCCAGCCAGCGCAGCGCGTCGGCGCGCTCGTCCTTCCAGTTGTAGCCGATCACGCGCACGCGCTTGGTCTCGGCGAAACGGGTGAGGATGGGGTGTTCGTCGCGGCACGTCGGGCACCAGCTGCCCCAGACGTTGAGCAGGTAGGGCGCGCCGCGCAGGTCGTGGCCGTTGACCTTGACCTGCGGGTCGTGCAGCACCGGCAGCGAGAAGTCCGGCGCGGGCTTGCCGATCAGCGCCGACGGCAGGCTGTCGCGGTCGGGGCGGCCCGAACGGCTGACGCCGTAGAGCATCAGGCCGACCAGGCCGAGGAAGAACAGCGCGCCGATGATGAGCGCGACCGGCGGCAGGCGATGGGACGGAGGGGGGGCGGAAGGCGTGTCGGACATCAGGATTTCTCGGGCAGCCGGCGGAAGCGGCGGTCGACGGCGGTGACGAAACCGCCCAGGGCCATCAGCAGCGCGCCCAGCCAGATCCAGCGGACGAAGGGTTTGACCTGCACGCGGACCGCCCAGGCACCATCGCCCAGCGACTCGCCCAGCGCAACATACACATCGCCGCCCAGCGCCGGATGGATGCCGGCCTCGGTCATCGGCATGCCGCCGCTGGCGTACATGCGTTTTTCCGGGTGCAGCAGGGCGACCTCGCGGTCGCCGCGGAACACGCGCACGTGGCCGCGGTCGGAGTGGTAGTTGGGGCCGTCGGTGGCGTCCACGCCCTCGAACTCCATGCGGTAGCCGCCGGCTTCGACCGATCTGCCCGGTGCCAGCGCCACTTCATGCTGGATGCTGAGCGCTTCCACCAGCAGCGCGCCGACCAGGAACACGGCGATGCCGGCATGGGCGAGCAGCATGCCCCAGGTCTCGGCGTTGGGGCGCCCGCCGCCGCGCAGGCGCTGCCACAGCACGTACAGCGTGCCGGCGCCCACCCAGACCGCGGCGGCGATGCCGACGGCGGTCTTGAGCCGGCCCTGCGGGGCCATGAACCAGCCGACGACGCCCAGCACCACCGCCAGCGCCGCCCACGGCGCCAGCAGGGCGAGCGGGCGCAGCCCCTGTTCGCGCTGCCAGCGGGTCAGCGGGCCGAACGGCAGCAGCAGCACCAGCGGCGCCATCAGCAGCAGGAACAGCGTGCCGAAGTAAGGCGACCCGACCGAAACCTTGCCCAGGTCCAGCGCGTCGGCCAGCAGCGGGTACAGCGTGCCCAGCAGCACCATCGCGCAGGCGCAGCTGAGCAGCAGGTTGTTGGCCAGCAACAGGCTCTCGCGCGAATTGAGCGCGTAGGCGCGGCGCGGGTCGGCATTGCCGCCGACGGCCGGCGCGCGCAGCGCGTAGAGCAGCAGCGAGCCGCCGATCACCATCGCCAGGAAGATCAGGATGAACAACCCGCGCGCCGGATCGGCGGCGAAGGAGTGCACGCTGGTCAGCACGCCCGAACGCACCAGGAAGGTGCCCAGCAGCGACAGCGCGAAGGCGGTGATGGCCAGCAGCAGGGTCCAGCCGATGAACACGCCGCGCTTTTCCGTTGCGGCCTGTGAATGCAGCAGCGCGGCGCCGGCCAGCCACGGCATGAAGCTGGCGTTCTCCACCGGGTCCCAGAACCACCAGCCGCCCCAGCCCAGCTCGTAATAGGCCCACCAGCTGCCCAGCGCGATGCCCAGGGTGAGGAAGGCCCAGGCCACGTTGGTCCACGGGCGGGTCCAGCGCAGCCAGCGCACGTCGATGCGGCCGTCGAGCAGGGCGGCGATGGCGAAGGCGAACGGCACCGAGAAACCGACATAGCCCAGGTACAGCATCGGCGGATGGATGATCAGCCCCGGGTCCTGCAGCAGCGGGTTGAGGTCGCGGCCTTCCACCGGCGCCGGCAGCAGGCGTTCGAACGGGTTGGAAGTGAACAGCAGGAACGCGAGGAAGCCCACGCTGATCAGGCCCATCACCGCCAGCACGCGCGCCACCACCAGCGGCGGCAGGCGCCGCGAGAACTCAGCCACCGCCGCGGTCCACAGCGCCAGCACCAGCGTCCACAGCAGCAGCGAGCCCTCGTGCGCGCCCCATACCGCCGAATAGCGGTAGATCATCGGCAGCAGCGAATTGGAATTCTCGGCCACGTAACGCAGCGAGAAGTCCTGACGCACGAAGGCCACGGTCAGCACCACGAACGCGCCCAGCACCATGGTCAGCTGCAGCAGCGCGGCCGGGCGGGCGATGGCGACGAACGGGGCGATGCCGCGCTGCGCGCCGACCAGCGGCAGCACGCTCTGCAGCAGCGCCGCCAGCAGGGCGAGGATCAGCAGGACCTGTCCGATCTCGGCGAGCACTCAGCGCGACTCCGCCGGCGCGGCCGTGGCCGGTACCTGGTGCTTGCCGTGGGCCACGCCCATCTTGTCGGCCAGCTCCTTGGGCATGTAGGTCTCGTCGTGCTTGGCCAGCACTTCCTCGGCCACGAACACGCCGCCGGCCATGCGCCCGGTAGCGACCACGGCCTGTCCCTCGCGGAACAGGTCCGGCAGGATCTTGTCGTAGGTCACCGGCAGCCGGGCGTCGCCGTCGGTCACTTCGAAGCGTGCCTGCAGCGCGCCTGGCGCGCGCTGGAACGACCCCTTGGCGACCATGCCGCCCAGGCGGAAGCGCGCATCAGGCGCGACCTCGCCGGCCTTCACCTCGGCCGGGGTGTACAGGTAGGCGACGTTGCGCTGCAGGGCGGTGGCCACGAGCACCGCGGCGATGCCGGCCACGGCGACCACCAGCAGTACCAGCAGCAGGCGGCGGCGCTGGGTCGGGCTCATCGGCTCAGTTCCTCATCGTTGGGGACATTGGCCGCCGCGCCGCGGCTGGCGCGCGCCAGGCGGTTGCGCACCTCGCGCAGCTGCCGTCGCACCTGCAGGCGCGGCACGGCGAAATCCCAGGCCAGCACCACGAAGAACACCGCGTAGGCCAGGGCGACGTACTGGAAATAGGTCATGGCAGTTTCTCCACGCGCTCGCGCACCCAGGCCTTGCCGGCTTCGCGGCGCAGGTTGTCGGCGCGGGCGCGGGCCAGCAGCGAGCCGGCGAACCAGAACTTGGTGGCCAGCACCATCAGCCACAGCGGCAGGATCATGCTGCCGTCCATGCTCGATTCGCCGAACAGGCGGATGGTCTGGCCCTGGTGCAGCGAGTTCCACCACACCACCGAATAGCGGATGACCGGCAGCAGCACCACGCCGACGATGGACAGCAGCCCGGCGGCGCGCGCGGCGGCGCGGCGGTCGTCGATGGCGCCGTACAGGCCCATCACGCCCAGGTACAGGAACAGCAGGATCAGCTCGGTGGTCAGGCGCGGGTCCCAGTCCCACCACGTGCCCCACATCGGCTTGCCCCAGATGCTGCCGGTGAGCAGGGTGATCAGGGTGAAGGCGGCGCCGATCGGCGCGCAGGCCATGGCCAGGATCTCGCACAGCTTGATCCGCCAGATCAGCGCGATGGCGCTGTAGAAGGCCATCAGGCCGAACACGAACAGGCTCATCCAGGCCGAGGGCACGTGGATGTAGAGGATGCGGAAGCTGTCGCCCTGCTGGTAGTCGGCCGGGACCACGGCCAATGCCTGCCACAGCCCGAAGGCGAACAGGGGAAGGGAGGCGACGTAGCACCAGGGCGACCAGCGGGCGGCAAAGGCATCGAAGTAGGCGGGGGAACCCAGCCGGTGGAACCAACCTGCCAAACCTTTGGACATCCGCTTGCTCGCTAGGAAGAACGATGATGGGCTGGACCCCAGCCATCCCGTCGCCGGGCACCGCGCGGCGGGCGCCTGCGGGTGCGTGAAGATTAGCCGAAGACGGCGCGGTTGGCACGGCCAGCCCGCGCCGCTTGGGTCACTTCAGGGTGAGCGTTCCCTTCATCAGCGCCGAGTGGCCGGGGAAGCTGCAGAAGAACGACAGCGGCGCGCCGGCGGCGGTGAGCCTGGCGACCGGGACGCTGAGGGTGGTGCTTTCGCCGCCGCCGACCACCTTGCTGTGGGCGATGACACGCGCGTCGCCGGCCTTGATGTAATCGGCGGCCAGCCCGGCCTTGATGCCGTCGGCGTCGATGCCGGCCATGTCGGCGGTCTTGGCGACCACTACGTTGTGGCCCATCACGTTCTTGGCCATCTTGCCGGTGTGCTTGAGGTTGATGGTGAAGGTGGCGCAACTCTTGGGCACGTCGATGTTGGCCATGTTGTAGCGCATGGCGTCGTTGCCCTCCAGGTTCACCGAACAGGTGCCGGCGGCGGCATGGGCGGCACCGGCGGCGCCGAGGGCCAAGGTGGATGCGAGGATCAGTCTGCGGAACATCGTCAAGCTCCTGTCTGCGGGGGAAGGGCCGCCACGACGGGCGGATGGCCGGCCATGCTGTCGCCGGCGCAATGGGATGACAAGCGACGCAATGTCGCAGGGCAAGCATGCGCCGGCGGCTGCATGCTCAGTCTTCACGGAGGCTGGAAAGCCAGGCCGACACCGCCTGGATGCTGTCTTCGTCCAGGCGCCTGCCGACGCCGGCCATGATGAAATCGCCAGTGGAGTCGTGCAGGTCGCCGGCGCGGTATTCGCCCAGCTTGGCCTGCAGGTAGGCGGCCTGCTGGCCGCGCAGTACCGGGAACGCCGCGTACGGCGTGCGCCCGCTGCGGTCGGCGACATCGGCGCCGGGCATGCCGCGGGCGTCGGCGCCGTGGCAGCCCTGGCACGGCGGAATGCCCTTGGCCGGATCGCCGTGCAGGTAGAGGCCGCGGCCGCGTTCGAGCAGCGCGGCGTCCACCGTCGCGGCCGCGTCGTCGCTGGCGCCGGCCGTCGCCGGATGCAGCGGCAGGCTGGCGTAGTACGCCGCCAGGTCGCGCATGTCCTGATCATCGAGCGTGGCGACCAGCGGCGTCATGGGCGAGGGATGTCGCCCGCGCTTGAGCTCGACCAGCTGCCAATAGAAGAAGTCGGCGCGCTGGCCGCCGATGTTGGGAAAGGGCGGCGCGGTGCCGCCGCCGTCCTCGCCGTGGCAGGCGCTGCAGACCTGGGATTTCTCCTTGCCGGCAGCGGCATCGCCGGCGATGCGCGGAGCCGTGCGCAGGTCGAGGTAGCGCGGATGCAGCGCGGGGGCGGGGGTATCGTCGTCGGCGCCGGCGGCATGGGCCAGGCCGGACAGCCCGGGCGCGGACAGGCCGAGCAGGGCGCCGCCGCAGAGCACGGACAGGAGCAGGGCGGGACGTTTCATAGCGCCACCTCGAGCATCATCCCCAGCAGGTTGACGCGGTAGCCGGACGGGCCGCCGTCGGTATAGACGCGGTGGTCGTAGACCAGCGTGTCGCCGAAGCCGAAGTAATGCCAGTCCGACAGATCGCCGCGTTCCCACGTGTCGAACACGCGCAGCCGCATGCGCTGGCCCAGCGGCATCGACAGGCCGGCGGTGAGCGTATTGACCCGGTAGACCATCGCCGGGTAGCTGCCGCCGGCCAGCGGCGCGTTGGCCGGCGTGGTGAGCGCGTCGGGCGAGTTCATGCGGTAGCCGGTGCGGCCGCGCGAGGAGGTCCAGTTCCACGCCAGGTCCAGAGTGGCGCGGCCGAGCCGGCGGCTGAGGTTGAGGCCGGCGTAGTGGTTGCGCTGGGTATCATCCATCCACCAGCGGCTGGCCTCGGGATAGGTGGGGCCGCCGAGTTGCGGGTCGCTGCCGACGGCGTCGTTGACGTTGGCGAACACCAGTTCCGAGCGGTCGTGGCCATACCAGGCGCTGGCGGTGGTGGCCGGGCTGGGCTGCCATTCCCACTGCACGCTGGTGGCGTAGCTGTCCAGCTTCTGCCGCCCGATCCGCGCGTCGTAGTGGTTGCGGTCGCCGCGTGCGGAGACGTACAGGGTCATGTCGCGGGGCAGGACGAAGGTCGCCATCAGGTCGAGCTTGTGCTGGGTTCGCGAGGCGATGTCGTACTTGCGCAGTGCCGCGACCGTATGCGGCCCCAGGCCGGCGGCCGGTTCGACGAAGCCGGGCAACGCGCTGGAAAAGGTGAATTCGTAGGGGTCGTAGTAGTACGCGCTGCCGCCGCGGTCCAGCCAGGTGTAGTTGGCGCGCAGGCTCAGCCAGTCGGCGGTGCGGTTGTTCCAGCTCAGCTTCACCGTGTTGTCGCGGGTGGTGGCGACCTCGCGGTGGGCACGCTCGATCCAGGTGAACGTGTAGGTGGCGCCGAGCGTATTGCGGGTGGACGGGCGCCAGTCCATGCCGGTGGAGATTTCGCGGGTTTCCTTGTCCAGCGGCAGGTTGCGGATGCGGGTGAGCACGGAACTATTGGCGCCGCCATCCCACAGGCCCATTTCGCCCGGCACCACCGAACCCTGCGCGCCGTTCTCGGCGATGTAGCCCCACTGGTCGGTGAGCGGGTTGTAGGACCAGTAGGTGCCGGCGTAGTCCTCGCGCAGGTAGCGCGCGGTGCTGCGCCAGGTCAGCCCGTCCATCGGCTGCAGCACCAGCCGGGCGTCGAATTTCTGGTTGTTGATCGCCAGGTCGGCGCGGTCGCGCGACAGCGCGGCGGTGGTGTTCCAGTTGGCGCAGTCGGCGATGAACGGCGGCGCCAAGTTCTGGCCGAACCGGCCCTGGCAGTCCATCGGCGGCAGCAGATGGTCGTTCTGGCGCATCGTGGTCAGCGCCGCGGCAAGGGTGAAATCGCCCTTCCACGCCGGCAGCCTGCGGCTGAAACTGGCGCCGACGCGGTGGTAGTCGTTGTCCGGCTCGTAGGCGAACGAGCCCTGGTACAGCGGCGGTGAGTTGGCGCCGGCCACCGAGCTCACCGCGAACGGCACCTCGTAGCTGTAGCCGCGGCTGGCATGGCGGAAGAACGAGCCGGTGTAGCTGACGTCGCTGCGCCACAGGTTGCCGACGAAGCGCAGGCCGCCGGTGAAGTTGAGCGTGCTGTCGTCGATCGGTCGCGGAATCTCGTAGATGCCGCCGTTGTTGGCGAAGGGATAGTTGAAGAAGAACGGGCCGCCGAACGGACGCGCGCCCTTGCGTTCCTCGTGGGTGAGGCTGGCGTAGGTGGTCCAGCGCGGGTTGAGCAGGTAGTTGATGCTCACGCCCTGCTTGTCGCGCACCACCGCCAGCGTGGTCAGCGGCTGCGCGGCGGACACGGCCGCGACCTGTGCGGGAGTGCTGCCGGCTGCGGACAGCCCCGGCTTGAGGGTGAGGCGGTCGCTGCCCACGCCGTCCCAGATCGAGCGCGCGTTGCCGCTGAGCACGTTGGGCGTACTGCGCGCGAAGGCCTGCACCCTGTAGCGCCCGGCCTGCCCGAATATCGCGCGGTAATACTGGTTGTCGCGGTCCAGGCGGCTCAGGCGCACGTCGGCGTAGCGGCCGTCGGCGGCGCGTCGAAGGCTGAAATCGGCCTGCAGCACGACGCCGTTGTCCGGGTCGCGGAAGCGGCGCCAGTTGCTGTTGGCGGTGTCGCCGCTGGCGTGCAGGTAGCCCAGCGCGACGTCGCCCGACCACTGCCAGCCGCCGTCGCCGGCCGGCTTCAATGCCGGCATCAAGGGGTTGCAGCCATACAGGAAGCCGGTGGGCGTGCGTTTGGCGCCGGCGGTCAGCCAGCTGGTGCCGTCCGGATCGCAGCCGCGCCAGCCGATGCGGCCGGACGGATCCAGCCAGTTGCCGAACTGCAGGTCGACGCCGGCACCGCTGTCCTGCGCCTGGGCCAGCCCGGCCAGCAGCGCGAGGGACAGCAGCGACCAGCGGCAGGCATGGGGGCGTTTCCACATGTGCATGGCGTCCTCCCGTTACTTGTGCAGGCGTGGGCCGGAGGGATGGTTGGAGCCGTGGACCTGCGCATGGCAGGTGATGCAGCCGCGGCCCATCAGGCGTTCGTCAGGCGTCATGCCGTTGCCGAGCGACAGCTCCGTCTGCAGGTCGTTGGGGTGGCGGGTGTGCGAGTGGCACTGCTGGCACAGCATCGGGATCGGCGCGACCAGCAGGGCGTGCTGGTTGGAGCCGTGCACCTGGTGGCAGTTGAGGCAGCTCTCGCGCACCGGCGCGTGTTCGAACAGGAACGGCCCGCGCTTCTCGGCGTGGCACTGGTAGCAGGTTTCGTTGACCGTGTCGGTCTTGAGCAGGGTGGCGTTGAGCGTGCCGTGCGGGTTGTGGCAGTCCACGCAGCTGATCGCCCCTTCCGGCAGCGGCATGTGCGAGCGGCGGTTGAACTGCTGGCGGATGTCCTTGTGGCAGGTGGCGCAGGTCTCGCTCACCGACTGCTTGGCGGTCAGGCCCTCGGCGGAGAACTTCTGCATCGGGTTGTGGCAGTCGCTGCACGACAGGTCGTTGCGCTGGTGGATCGACCCCAGCCACACATCGCGCGGACCGCCGGAGTGGCAGCCCAGGCAGCTTTCGGTCTGGTTGGCCACCGGCGTGCCGCCGTCGTGGGTGAAGGCGATGATCGAACCCTTCGCGGTCGGGGTGGCCGCGTGCACCGAGCCGGGGCCATGGCAGGCCTCGCAGGTGGCGGTGGCGGGATTGGCGGCCAGCGCCACCTGCATGCCCAGCGCGTGCGCGGTATGGGCGAAGTTGTCGTTCTCCTTGGCGTGGCAGGCGGTGCAGACCTGCTCGCCGACCGCCTTGGCCTCCGGATGCGCCTGGTTGCGCGCCGGCACCGCGTCGGCGAAGCCGGGCGGGGCGTCGAAGCCATGCCCGGAAACAGCGGAGGCGAAGCGGGTCTCGGGGAGCTTGACCGCCTGCGCCAGGGGATCGGCCTTGACCGGAGCGAGCCAGGCCGCGGAAACCAGCACCGCGGTGGCGAGCAGCATCACGAATGCGAGATAGAACCGCACGTTCCTCTCCTTTGTCGTCCCTGCCGGCGGGTGGGTGACAACAGCGTAATGAGAATTACGGTGTGATTCTGGGAAAGCTCCGGTTCAGGTCAAGCTGCAGCGCAGCAGGCCGGGTTCAGGAACGGGGAAGCGCGCCTTGCAGGAACATGCGCACCGCCGAGCGGGCGCGGTCCTGGATCTGCGGCAGTTGGGTGCCGTCGACCCAGCCGTTGATGGAACGGATGATCAACCCGCCGAACACCAGCATGTAGAAGTGGTCGGCAGCCATGTCCGGGTCTTCGATGTGCAGGCGCCCGGCGCGGGTCTCGCGTGCGAAGTACTCGCTCAGCAGCCGCTCCGCCGGCTGGATGCCATGGACCCGGAACCAGTCGCGCAGGGCCGGCTGGCTGATGCCCTCGGTGGTGATGATGCGATGGCAGGCGATGCGCGCCGGGCTGAGGATCTCCTCGACCATGTGGCAGGCCGCCTCTTCCAGCGCCTGCGCCGGCGGCAGCGGCGAATCCAGCAGTTCTTCCACGTCCTTGCCGAAGTCGCGGATGCTGCGCTCCATCAGCGCGTGCACCAGCCCTTCCTTGTCGCCGAAGGCGCGGTACAGCGTGGCCAGCGAGCCGCCGGCGCGCTTGACGATGTCCGACAGCCGCGCGCCCTGGTAGCCCTTCTCGTTGAACACCTCGATGGCGACGTCGAGAAACCGCTCCACGCGCAGCTCGCCGCGACGCTGCAGTTCCACCGCCGGGCGCGGCGGCAGCGTGGGTTTTTCCGGAGACGGGTGCGGCGGCTGGCGCATGCGCGGTCGCGGGGAAGGCGGGCGCCAAGGATAGCGCCGGCGTCCCTCAGGCGTTGGCGATGCGGATCGCGGCGGCGGCGGTCAGCGGCGCCAGCAGCAGGCTGACCACCAGGCCGGCGCCGAGCAGCAGCAGCGCGCCGCTGGCGTCGAAGCCCTGCGCCGAGGCGGCCACCGCGCCGGCGCCGAACACCAGCACCGGCACGTACAGCGGCAGCACCAGCAGCGCCAGCAGGATGCCGGAACGGCGCATGCCCACGGTCAGCGCCGCGACCACCGCGCCGAGCAGGCTCAGCAGCGGCGTGCCCAGCGCCAGCGAGGCGACCAGCACCGGCAATTGTCCGCGCGGCAGCTGCATCAGTTCGGCCAGCAGCGGGCTGACCAGCACCAGCGGGAAGGCGGTGGTCAGCCAGTGCGAGAACACCCGCACCGCGACCAGCCACGGCAGCGGCACCGGCGAGAGCAGCCACTGCTCCAGCGAGCCGTCCTCGGCGTCGCCGCGGAACAGCGTGTCCAGCGACAGCAGGCCGGCCAGCAGCACCGACAGCCACAGCACGGCCGCGGCCACGCGCTGCAGCAGTTCCGGGTTGCCGCCCAGGGCCAGGGCGAACAGCGCCACCACCAGCAGCGCGAACAGGATCGGCTGCGCGGCGTCGCCGCGGCGCCGCCACAGCAGCTTCAGGTCGCGCGCGAGCAGCGCCCGGGCGGCATCGAACAGGGTGGGCTGCGGACCGGGCAGGCTCATGCGGCAGCCTCCACCGCGGTCGGGCCGAGGGTGAGCGTGCGGTTGCGCACCGGCGGCGCCGCGTAGGCACCGTGGGTGGTGACCAGGGTGCCGCCGCCGCTGCGCAGGTGCGCGGAGATCATGCGGTTGACCAGGTTGATGCCGTCCAGGTCGAGGTTGGCGTAGGGCTCGTCCAGCAGCCACACCGGCGCCGGCGACAGCCACAGCCGGGCCAGCGACAGGCGCTTCTTCTGCCCGGCCGAGAGCTGCCGCACCAGGGTGTCCTCGTAGCCGGCCAGGCCGACGATGGCCAGCGCGTTGCCGGGCATCTGCCGCGCGCGCCGGCCCTGCAGGCCGCACAGCACGTGCAGGTTCTCCAGCGTGCCCAGGTCCTGCTTGAGCGCGGGCAGGTGGCCCAGGTAGGCGATGTAGCGCGAACGCTCGCCGGCGTCGGCGGAGCGCCCGTCGATGCGGATCGCGCCTTCGTCGGCGCGCAGCAGCCCGGCGAGCACGCGCAGCAGGGTGGTCTTGCCGGCGCCGTTGCCGCCCTGCACCAGCAGGGCCTCGCCCGCGTCCACGTGCAGGTCGAGCGGGCCGAACACCGGGTCGTCGTTGCGGGTGAAGCGCAGCCCGCGCGCATCGAGCAGCGGCGGAGTGTTCATGGTCGCGGTCATCGGATCGGGCGCTTCCGTCCTTGGGTGGGAGCGCAGGCAGGCTGGCGCATCGGGCGCGACATTATAGGCGTTGCCGTCGGTGCCGCGACGCGCGCGGCGGGCGGGGGCGGCCGTTGCCGCCGGCATTGCGTAAACTCGGCGTTTCCCTCCCCCGACGCCGACGCCGACGCATCGATGCAACCGCAGACCAAGCTGCCCAAGGTGGGCACCACCATCTTCACCGTGATGTCGCAGCTGGCCGCCGAACACGGCGCGGTCAACCTGGGCCAGGGTTTTCCGGATTTCGCCGCGCCGCAGCGCCTGATCGACGAGACCGCCAGGGCCATGCGCGAGGGCCTGAACCAGTACGCGCCGATGACCGGCGTGGCGCCGCTGCGCCAGGCCATCGCGCAGAAGGCGCTGGACTGCTACGGCGCGCAGGTGGATCCGGATACGGAAATCACCGTCACCTCGGGCGGCACCGAGGCGATCTTCAACGCCATCCACGCGGTGGTGCGCGCCGGCGACGAGGTCATCGTGCTCGACCCGGCCTACGACTGCTACGAGCCGGCCATCGATCTGGCCGGGGCGCGCGCGGTGCACGTCGCGCTCGACCCGCGGACCTTCGCCGTGGACTGGGACAGGGTGCGCGCGGCGATCACGCCGAAAACGCGCATGCTGATGGTCAACACCCCGCACAACCCGTCCGGCGCGATGCTCTCGGCGGCGGACATGCAGGCGCTGGCCGACGTCCTGCGCGGCACCGGCATCTATCTCATTTCCGACGAGGTGTACGAGCACATCGTCTACGACGGCGCCCGCCACGAATCGGCGTTGCGCTACCCGGAACTGCGCGAGCGCGCCTTCGTCATTTCCAGCTTCGGCAAGACCTACCACTGCACCGGCTGGAAGATCGGCTACGCGATCGCGCCGCCGGCGCTGAGCGCCGAGTTCCGCAAGGTGCACCAGTACAACACCTTCACCACCTACGGCCCGGCGCAGTACGGCTTCGCCGCGATGATCCGCGACGAGCCGGAGCACCACCTGGAACTGGGCGCGTTCTACCAGGCCAAGCGCGACCGTTTCCGCGAGCAGCTGCTGGGCACGCGCCTGAAGCCGCTGCCGGTGCCGGGCGGCTACTTCCAGCTGGTGGACTACTCGGCGGTCAGCGACCTGCCGGACCATGAGTTCGTGAAGTGGCTGACGATCGAGAAGGGCGTCACCGCGATCCCGCTGTCGCCGTTCTACGAAACCGCGCCGGCCGGGCAGCGCCTGGTGCGGCTGTGTTTCGCCAAGAACGACGCCACGCTGGACGCGGCGATCGAGCGCCTGCAGAAGCTCTGAAACGCACTGAAACCCCGTAGGAGCGGCTTCAGCCGCGAACGGACTTTCCCGGCGAAGGCCCCATCGCGGCTGAAGCCGCTCCTACGGGCATACATGTATCCGGGAGACACCATGCAAGACCTGCGCATTTCCCTCGTACAGGGCGACACCCGCTGGCACGACCCGATGGGCAACCGCGAGCATTACGCCGCGCTGCTGGCGCCGCTGGCCGGCACCGCCGATCTGGTGATCCTGCCGGAGACCTTCACCAGCGGCTTCTCCAACGACGCCATTTTCAGGGCCGAGGGCATGGACGGACCGACCGTGGCCTGGATGCGCGAACAGGCGCGCCTGCTGGGGGCGGCCGTCACCGGCAGCGTGCAGTTGCGCGTGGGCGAAGAGGTGTTCAACCGCCTGCTGTGGGTCATGCCCGACGGCGAACTGCGGCATTACGACAAGCGCCACCTGTTCCGTTATGGCGGCGAGCACGAGCGCTATGCGGCCGGCCGCGAGCGCCTGTGCGTGGAACTGAAGGGCTGGCGGATCAATCCCCAGATCTGCTACGACCTGCGCTTCCCGGTGTTCTGCCGCAACCGCTACGACGTCGAGCGCGCCGGGCAGATGGATTTCGACCTGCAGATCTTCGTGGCCAACTGGCCGTCGGCGCGCGCCCACGCCTGGCGCACGCTGGCGCGCGCGCGGGCGATCGAGAACCTGTGCTACGTGGCCGTGGTCAACCGCGTCGGCGTGGACGGCAATGGCCTGCATTACGCCGGCGACAGCGCGGTGATCGACTTCCTCGGCCAGCCGCAGGTGGAAATCCGCGAGCGCGAGCAGGTGGTGACCACGGTGGTCTCGGCGCAGGCGCTGGCCGACCACCGCGCGCGTTTCCCGGCGATGCTGGATGCCGATGGCTTCGCCCTGGCGTGAGCCCGGGCGACACTGAACGCCGGCCGGATGGGCGCGCCCGCCATCGCATGCGCGATGCGGCCGCGCTGCTAGGCTCGGCCCGTCCCCTCGTTATGGAGAGCGAACCATGAAAATCCTGGCAGGCGCCCTGCTGCTGGCTGCCATCGGCTTGGCGCCGTCCGCGCACGCGGCCGGCAACATCGATTGCGAACTGCGTTTCAACCTGTCCGGTTGGTCGATCTTCTACAAGACCGCCACCGGCAACGGCACCATCACCTGCGACAACGGCGCCAGCATCCCGGTGAAGATCAGCGCCAAGGGCGGCGGCCTGACGGTCGGCAAGTCCACCGTCAGCGACGGCCGCGGCAAGTTCACCGGCGCCTACAGCCTCAACGACCTGATCGGGACCTACGGCGGCGCCGAGGTGCATGCCGGCGCTTCCCGTTCCAGCAATGCCCAGGTGGTGACCAAGGGCGACATCTCGCTGGCCCTGGCCGGCACCGGCCGCGGCTGGGACCTGGGCGTGGGCTTCGGCAAGTTCGTGATCGAGCGGCGCTGAGTTCCCGGCGTCCGATGCCCGGTCGCCCGGCCGGGCATCGGGTTCAGCCGTCCGTCGCCACCGGGAACGCCTTCAGCGCTGCCCACACGATGGGCTTGGCCCATTCGGGTACCTGGGTGAATTCTCCCTGCGTCGCGGGGCAGAGGATCCGTCCGCGCTCCACTCCCATTACCAGCAGCGGCTCGGCCCTGCCATCGGCGTCGGCCGGTCGGCTGTTGTCGTAGAGATGCAGGGCGGTGAGGTGCGGCAACAGCTCGATCAGGTTCAACCGCGAACTGTCGAAGCGCTGGCGGATCCTGCCTTCGGGAATGTCGTGGCCGCCGTCCACGCGTGCGGCCACGCGTTGCAGGTGCAGGTCGACGCTCTCCAGCCCGCAGAACCAGATGCTGACCTCGTGCCGCTTGCAGGCTTCGCGCAGCAGGGCAGGGATGGTGTTCGCACCCAGCGTGGTCTCGAAGGCGTAGTCGAGGTCGTCGGCCATGGCCGCGCGCAGCCGGCGCGTGCCTTCCTGCCAGGCGGTCGCATTGGCTTCTTCCAGCGGCCAGCCGTGTTCGACCAGCCGCCGGGTGAACGCGTCCGGATTGAACCAGGCCGCGCCGTCCTCGGCCAGCATCGCGCCCAGCAGTGAGCTCTTGCCTGCGCCATTGACGCCGGCAAGGACCAGGATCCTTGCCATCGTTTACGACGAATTGCCCAGGGCGATCCCGCGGCCGCGCCGGGCGGGGCGGGCCAGGGCTTTTGCCAGGCTGCCCTCCTGCAGCGTCGCCAGGTGGGCGTCGAACTCGGCCTGGAGAGCCTGCAGCGACTGCGCGCGCTGCGCCGCGGCGGAATGGCCGTTGGCCTGGTCGACCAGACGCTGGTACTCCTCGACCGACACCACCACCGCCTGCGGATGGTTGTGGTTGGTGACGACCACCGCGCCGTTCCTGAGCACCTTGCGCATCAGCCCCGGCCAGCCTTTGGCCTTGATGTCGCTGGCGGGCGTCTTTTCCAGATCAGGCAGATTCAGGGTGAGGTCCATGACGGCTGTCCAGCGAAGGGATAAGGCGAAAATATCCCAAATTTCTCATTTTGGGTAAATTTCGCAGGGCCGGTTCAGGGCTGAGAGAGAATCCGTAAAGCAGAACGCCCGGCGCGGAGCCGGGCGTTCACGTCATGCAGGGACACGGGCGATACCGATCCCCGAGGGATCAGCCGCCGCGCGGGCCGCCACGGCGGTTGCCGCCGCCCGGCGGACGACCGGCACCGCCGCCACCGGGGCGGTTGCCGCCACGCGGGCCGCCCGGGCCGCGGTTGCCGCCACCGGGGCGACCGGCGGCCGGGCGCGCGCCGTACGGGCTGAAGCCCGGGGTGGCGTGGTCGGACGGGAAGCTCGGGGCATTGCCCGGATGGCCGTAGGGATGCTTGCGCTGACCCTGGCCGGCCGCCTGGCCGCCCTGCGCGCGACCTTGGCCGGTACCCTGGCCCGCGCCCTGCGGACGCCCCTGGCCGGGACCGCCACGACCGGCGCCGCCGGCGCCCGGGCGCGGCTTGCCGTACGGACGGGCCTGGCCTTCGCCAGCCGGGCCACGGCCGGGACCGCGATTGCCGCCCGGGCCGGCGTTGCGGTGGCCGCTGGGGCCGGTGCTCACGCCTTCAGGCACGTACCAGGTGCGGAACGCGGCGGGGTTGCCTTCCGGCAGGCTGCGGTCGCCCTTGGGCTTGCGCTGCTTGAACGGCTTCTGCGACTGCTTGGCCGCCGCTTCGCCGCTGACGGTCAGGCCGCCCTTGAAGCCGCCGCCCTTGCCGCCGCGGCCACGGCCGCGGTCCTCGCGCAGGGTGTCGAAGCGGCGCAGCTCGCGGCCTTCGTCGGCGGTGTTGTGGCCGTTGACATAGGCATTGCCGCGGCCGCCTTCGCGCACGCGCACGGTGGTCTTGGCCGCCTTGCGCTGGCCGATCACCGGCTGCAGGGTCAGCGCCGACGGCGCGCCTTCCTCCAGCTTCAGTTCGGCGCGCAGCGCCTCGACCTGGGCGTTGGGCAGTTCCACCGACTGGCCGCGCAGCAGTTCGCGCGGCAGTTCGACCTTGCCGTAGCGGGTGCGCTTGAGGCGGCTGACCTGGCAGCCCTGCGATTCCCACAGGCGGCGCACTTCGCGGTTGCGGCCTTCCTTGACCACCACGCGGAACCAGTCGTGCGAGTCGGTGCCGCCGATGCGTTCGATCTCGTCGAACTTGGCCGGGCCGTCTTCCAGCGCCACGCCGCGGGCGAGACGGTCGACGACGTTGTCCGGCACCTTCTCCTGGCCTTCCGGGGCGCGCACGCGCACCACGTACTCGCGCTCGACCTCGAAGGACGGGTGCATCATGGCGTTGGCCAGCTCGCCGTCGGTGGTGAGCAGCAGCAGGCCGGTGGTGTTGATGTCCAGGCGGCCGATGGCGATCCAGCGCGCGCCCTTGAGCGGCGGCAGCGACTCGAACACGGTCGGGCGGCCTTCGGGGTCCTCGCGGGTGGTCACTTCGCCTTCGGGCTTGTTGTAGACCAGCACGCGCGAGGGATCGGTCAGGGCGCTGGCGACGAAGCTGCGCCCGTCCAGGTCGATCTTGTCGCCGCTCTTGACCGACATGCCGGTCTGCGCGGTCTCGCCGTTGACCTTGACCAGGCCGTCGGCGATGCGCTGCTCCAGCGCGCGGCGCGAGCCCAGGCCGGCCTGGGCCAGCACCTTGTGCAGGCGTTCTTCCAGCCGTGGCTGCTCGACAGCGGCTTCGCGCTTGAGCGAGAGCTTGTTCAACGACGGCTTGCGGGGGGTGTCACTCATTCTGTTTGGCTCCGGCCGGCGTTTTCTTCGTCGGCCTCAGGTTCGGGATCGGCTTCGTCAACAGCCACGGTCGTCGTCGCGACGGCGTTGTTTCCGGTGTCTTCCACTTCCGCCGCGCGCTCTCCCGGCGCGGCGTCGGGTTCGCCCGTTGGGGCGGTGTCGGGTGCGGCATCCCCGTCGTCCGGGGTTGCCGCGGTGTCGGTGTCCTGGCCGGCATCGTCGGCCGGCGCTACGGCGTCGGGCGTCGCCGCGCCGGCGGCGAGCGGGGCGGCCAGCTGGCCGTCGTCGCCCAGCGGCAGCTGCGGTTCCAGTTCGCCGATGTCGCGCAGTTCGGACAAGGGCGGCAGTTCGTCCAGCCGCTTGAGGCCGAAGTAGTCCAGGAAGCCGCGGGTGGTGCCGAACAGCGCCGGCTTGCCGGGCACGTCGCGGTGGCCGACCACGCGGATCCACTCGCGCTCTTCCAGCGCCTGGATGATGTTGCTGCTGACCGCCACGCCGCGCACCTGCTCGATCTCGCCGCGGGTGATCGGCTGGCGGTAGGCGATCAGCGCCAGCGTCTCCAGCGTGGCGCGGGTGTAGCGGGTCTTGCGTTCGGTCCACAGCCGCGAAACCCAGCTGTGCACCTCGCGGGTGATCTGGTAGCGGAAGCCGGAGGCGACCTCGACCAGTTCCACGCCGCGTCCCTGGCAGCCTTCGCGCAGCAGTTCCAGCGCGCGTTCGACACTGCCCGGCGGCGCCGGCTGTTCCTCGGGGAACAGTTCCTGCAGCTGCGCCAGGGTCAGCGGCTGGCTGGAGGCCAGCAGCGCGCCTTCGACGATGCGGTTGATCAGCGGTTGATCCATGTGTCGGGAATGGCTCAGGCGGGGTCGGTGGTGTCGGCGTCGTCGAATTCGCTCGAAAACTGCAGCGGCGCGTTGGTATTGCCGGCGGCGAGCGACTTCACGTAGATCGGCGCCAAAGGCGCTTCCTGCACGATGTCCAGCAGCTGTTCCTTGGCCAGCTCCAGCAGCGCCAGGAAGGTGACCAGCACGCCGAGCTTGCCTTCCTCGGCGGTGAACAGCGTCTCGAAGCGGTAGAACCTGCCGTCCTCGAGCTGCTCCAGCACGTCGCCCATGCGCTGGCGCACGCTCAGCGCCTCGCGCTTGATGGCGTGGCCGCTGAACAGCTCGGCGCGCTTGAGCACGTCGTGCAGGGCCAGCAGCATTTCCTTCAGGTCCACCGGCGGCGGCACCTTCACCGTGGTCCGGTCCGGCACGAAGGCATGCGCCGGGGTGGTGTCGCGGTCCTGGCGGGGCAGGGCGTCGATGTCCTCGGCGGCCTGCTTGAAACGTTCGTACTCCTGCAACCGGCGCACCAGCTCGGCGCGCGGGTCGGCTTCCTCGCCGTCCTCGCTGGGCGGGCGCGGCAGCAGCATGCGCGACTTGATCTCGGCCAGCATCGCGGCCATCACCAGGTATTCGGCCGCCAGCTCGAAGCGCAGCTCCTGCATGACGTTGATGTATTCCACGTACTGGCGGGTGATCTCCGCCACCGGGATGTCCAGGATGTCCAGGTTCTGCCGGCGGATCAGGTACAGCAGCAGGTCCAGCGGGCCCTCGAAGGCGTCGAGGATGACTTCCAGCGCATCCGGCGGGATGTACAGGTCCTGCGGGATCTGCAGCACCGGCTGGCCATGCACCACCGCCAGCGGCATTTCCTGCTGCTGCGGAACGGTAGGCGGCGCTGGCGGGTTCGCGGCGGGCGCGAGATCTGAAGTCATCAGGGCGACATCGGGTATTGCGAGCCTTGTACGTTCCGGGTTCCCGCCCGGAACAGGGTCCTAGCCTTCTGGATTGCAAGCCATGCGCGCCTGTCCGGCGTGCGTGCACATCAACAACGCGACATGCCGCGCTTTCATGCGGCAACGTCATCACGAGGAGGTCGTCTACACAGTCCGGGAAGGAATCGCGGATCGGTCGGACGGCGGTGGCCTTGCCTGCCGCCGCACCGGGCCGTTACAGGCCGGCTGCGTGCAATGCCGTAAAGAGTAATCGTCCCGGCCGGGCGGTGTCCAGCATTGCGGTGGGGCCGGCCGTCCCGCACGGACAGGTGGCGTTGGGTCTGCGGGAGGCCGGCATCGCCGCCGAAGGACGCCTGCGGGCGCTTCGGCGGGGCAGGACCGGGCCGGCACGGCGCCGCCCGGGGCGAGGCTGACTCGCCGCGCGACCCCGCGCCCGCGCGCGGTGGCAGGCTTCGCCGTGGTTGTCTCCGCGACCGGCAAGGCAGCTGGATACGGTGCAGCCTGTCTGCGCGGGAGGGCAGGGCCTACACTTGCAGGCTTCATCCAGCAGGCTAAGGAGAAACGGCGCCGTGTGGTATGTGATCGAAGGCTACGATGGCCAGGACGTGCTGGCCGCGCGCCAGGCCGCGCGGGCGGCGCACCTGGCGCGGCTGCAGGCGCTGCTCGACCAGGGGCGGCTGCTGCTGGCCGGTCCCTGTCCGGCGGTCGACGCGGAGGACCCCGGCCCGGCCGGTTTCAGCGGCAGCGTGGTGATCGCCAGCTTCGACGACCTGGAGGCCGCCCGCGCCTGGGCCGGCGAGGACCCCTACGTGGCCGCGGGCGTTTACCAGCGCGTGGACGTGCGTCCGTTCCGCAAGGTGCTGCCATGAGCAGCCGGCAGGAACGGATCCAGGCGGCGCTGCAGGCCGCGTTCGCGCCGCGCCGGCTGGAAGTGGAGGACGACAGCCACCGCCATGCCGGCCACGCGGGCGCACGGGATGGGCGTGGGCACTTCAACGTGCTCATCGTGGCCGAGGCGTTCGCGGGGATGGCGCCGCTGGCGCGCCATCGCGCTGTGTACGCTGCACTTGGCGACATGATGCAGACCGATATCCACGCGTTGTCGATCAAGGCGCGGACGCCGGCGGAGGCGGACGCCTGATCCAGGCGTGGAGCGGGGACGTCGTTCCCACCATCGGGGCTGCGAGGCGCCTGTTCTGCGCCGGCCAGGTTCTGTCCCGCGCCGGCCCCGGTGGTGTAACAAATCATTTACAAATCGCCCTGGAAACGCTTACATTTCGCCCGAACCCTGCCTGCGGAGGGCATAGCGGTGGCGAAACCGGCAATCACCATCAAGGATGTTGCCCGTGAGGCGAAGGTCTCCGTCGCCACCGTATCGCGTGCCCTCAACGGCCACGAGAACGTCGCCGAGCCGGTGCGGCGCCTGGTGCTGGAGGTGGCCCGCCGGCTCCGCTACGCCCCGCACGCGGCCGCGCGCAGCCTGAGCAGCCGCAGCACGCATACCATCGGCCTGGTGCTGCCGGACTTGCACGGCGAGTTCTTTTCCGAACTGATGCGCGGCATCGACGGCGTTGCGCGCACGCACCGCTGGCACCTGCTGGTTTCCAGTTACCACGGCGACCAGGAGCAGCAGGGCGTCGCCCTGCGGGCCATGCGCGGCCGCGTCGACGGCCTGCTGGTCATGTCGCCGTACGCGGCCGATTCCGGTTTCCTGATGGACAACCTGCCGCCAGCGCTGCCGACCGTGCTGATCAATACGCCGCTGCCCAGGGGGCCTTATCCCGCGTTCGGCATCGACGACCATGCCGGCGCGATGGCCATGACCCGGCACCTGCTGGACGCCGGATACCGCCGCATCGCCTTCATCGCCGGCCCAGACGCGAACCACGACGCGCGCGAGCGCCTGCGCGGCTTCGGCGATGCGATGGCCGGCTTCGGCCCGGCGGCGGAGGCCATCGTCCTGCCCGGCGGCTTCGACGAGGCGTCCGGACATGCCGCCGGGCAGGCGCTGCTGCGCGAGGCCCGGCTGCCCGACGCGGTGTTCGCCGCCAACGACATGATGGCGCTGGGCTGCCTGTACGCCTTCAACCAGGCTGGCGTGCGCGTGCCGCAGCAGGTCGCGCTGGCCGGCTTCGACGATATCCCGCTGGCACGTTTCGTTCACCCGGCATTGACCACGATGCGGGTCAGCATCGCCGACCTCGGCGGGCGGGCGACATCGCATCTGCTGCACCTGATCGACAGCGATGGCGCACCGGAAGGGACCGGCGGCATGACCCTGGCACCGAGCCTGGTCGTGCGCGACTCCACGTCCCGACGAGAACCTTCCTGACCGCGTACGCGCTGCGCCGGAACCGCCGGCCAGCGAAACCGGAACGAACCGAATGGCAGCCGCGCTGCCGCACCCGGAGAGCACCATGAACCATCCCGCTACCCGCAAGACGCACCCGGCCCGCAGGCTGCTCAGCTGCGCGCTGGCCAGCTGCCTCGTGCTCGGCGCCGCCCCCGCGTTCGCGCAGAGCACCGGCGCCACCATCCGCGGCCAGGTGATGGCCGATTCGGCGCCGGCAGGCCAGGCGCAGGTGACCGCGACCAACCTTGCCACGGGCCTGACCCGCAGCGTGCAGAGCGCCGCCAGCGGCAGCTATTCGCTGGCCGGCCTGCCGCCGGGCACCTATCGCGTGGACGTCAATGCCGGCGGCAAGACCAGCAGCCAGAACATCACCGTGCAGGTGGGCCAGACCGCCACCGTGAACCTCGGGGTCGGCGGCGTGGCCGAGACCGCCAGCGGCGCGGCGACGACGCTGGATGCGGTGCAGGTGACGGCGCAGGCGCCGATCGAGACCAAGACCTCGGAGATCGCCACCTACATCACGCCCCGGCAGATCGAAGCGTTGCCGCAGGCCACGCGCAACTTCCTGGCTTTCGCCGATACCGTGCCGGGCATGATCTTCACCCAGGATCCGGGCAACGGCTCGACCAAGCTGCGTGCCGGCGCGCAGAGCGCGAACAACATCAATGTCTACATCGACGGCGTGGGGCAGAAGAATTACGTCATCAAGGGAGGCATCACCGGGCAGGATTCCAGCCGCGGCAATCCGTTTCCGCAGCTGGCCATCGGCGAATACAAGGTCATCACTTCCAACTACAAGGCCGAGTACGACCAGATCAGCTCGGCGGCGGTGACCGCGGTCACCAAGTCCGGCACCAACGATTTCTCCGGCTCGTTCTTCTGGGACTACACAAACCAGGATTGGCGCACCGCACGCGAAAGCGAGAAGGAAATCGGCGAGAAGATCCGCTCCTCGGAGAAGCAGTATGGCGCCGCGTTCGGCGGCCCCATCATCCAGGACAAGGCGCACTTCTTCGTCAGCTACGAGGCAAAGGAATACCAGTCGCCGCAGGACCTGGAGCCCGGCCAGGGTTTCCTGATCAGCCAGCTGCCGCCCGAACTCGCCGACCAGTTCCGGCCGACCTCCAGTCCGTTCAAGGAGGATCTGTACTTCGGCAAGCTGGACTGGTCGATCAACGACGCCAACCTGGTCGAGCTGACCTTCAAGCGCCGTGAGGAAAGCGACATCAGCAATGTAGGCGGGCAGAGCGCGCACAGCTACGGCACCGATGTCGGGGTGACCGAGGACCGTTACGACCTGCGCTGGCAGTGGTCCTCGACGGACTGGCTCAACGATGCCCACCTGACCCACGAGAAGGCGTATTGGACCATGGCGCCGGTCAACTACGGCAACGGCTACGTGCTGACCACCGGCACCAGCAACGACGGCGCGCAGATCTTCCGCATGGGCGCGGGCAACGGCGGCCTGCAGGACAAGGGACAGCAGGGCTGGTCGTTCCAGAACGACACCACCTACTTCGGCTTCGAGGGCCACACCATCAAGTTCGGCGTCAAGTACAAGGAAGTGGAGCTGAACACCACCGAGCAGCAGCCCTACAACCCGCAGTTCTACTACGACGTCCGCGAGGACTGGGAGACGCCGTACTTCGTCCGCTTCGGCAGCCCGGTAGCCGGCACCAGCGGCGGCGTGGTCAAGTCGTCGAACAAACAGTTCGGACTCTATTTTCAGGACGACTGGGACGTGACCGAACGCCTGACCCTGAACCTGGGCCTGCGCTGGGATTACGAGAAGACGCCGGCCTACATGGATTACCGCACCGGGCAGGAAGTGCTCGACGCGCTCGACACCCAGGATCCGCAGGCGGGCGCCGCGCCGGGCCAGACCTACGCGCAGACGCTGGCGCTGGGCGGCATCGACGTCAACCGCTTCATCAGCACCGGCAACAACCGCAAGGCGTTCAAGAGCGCCATCCAGCCGCGCATCGGCTTCTCCTATGATTTCAGCGGGGACGAACGCCACGTGCTGTTCGGTGGCGTCGGCCGCGCCTATGACCGCAACCTGTTCGACACGCTGCAGCTGGAACAGACCAAGGCGACGTTCCCGACCCGCGAGCTGAAGATCGACACGCCGCTGCATCCGTGCGATGTCGCCGCCGCGGACTGCGTGGCGTGGACGCCGCAGCTGCTGGACCGCGACTACCTGATCGCGCAGGGCGCAAGCGGCTGGGCGGGGCGCGAAGTGTGGATGTTCGACAACGAACTGAAGACGCCGTATTCGGACCAGTTCAGCATCGGCATGCGCAATACGGTGGTATTCGCCGGACACGACTGGAACACGTCGGTCACCCTGCAGCACATCCGCTACAAGGACGGCCTGCTGCTGCTGCGCGGCAACCGCCGGGGCGACGGTTCCTACTTCGACGCCGGCGGCAGCCCGTGGACCGGTGGCGGCGTGCCGGGAATGGGCGGGCTGATCCTGGGGGTCAACGGCATCGAGTCGAAGAACAACGCCCTGCTGCTGGGCCTGGACAAGCCGTATACCGCCGAGAGCCCCTGGAACCTCAACGTCGCCTATACGTTCACCGACGCCAAGCAGAACATCCACGAGGAAAACCCGGAGTACGGCTGGTACTACCCGCTGGGCGGCTGGTATGACGGCGCGTGGACGCCGCGGCATCGTCTGGTGGTCAGCGGCTTCACCGACCTGCCGTGGGGGTTCAACCTGTCCGGCAAGCTGACCCTGGCCACGCCCATCGAGCGCTGGGCGGACGTGTGGCCGGCGAACATGGGCCCGGACAATCCGATCACCATCCGCAGTTTCAAGCCGGACGGCACGCTGGGCTTCAAGCAGTTCGACCTGTCCCTGACCAAGGTCTGGGACACCGGCACCGATCTGAAGCTGCGGGTGCGGGCGGATATCCTCAACGTGTTCGACTGGACCAACTGGGGGGGCTACGGGAAGAACTGGAATACCGGAGTGATCAACAGCTGGAGCCAGTACAGCACCCGCACCTTCAAGCTGTCCTTCGGCCTGGACTGGTAAGGCCGCGCTCCCGGCCGCCGGCGACGGCGGCCGGGTCGCCTGCGCGCAGGCATCCCTTTCGTTCCACGGCTCCACCCAACGGAAAGCGTCTTGAGCATCCTGCGTACCACCAAGCTGTTGCTGTGCACCGCCGCCGGCCTCGCGCTGGGCCTGCTGGGCGGGTGCGGCAAGGCGCCCGAGCCGGCGCCGAAAGTGTTGCCACAGGTGATCCTGATCGAGGCGGACCTGCCGCCGCGGCCGATGAAACCCGAACTGCCGCCGCTGTTCGACGACATCGAGCGGCGCACCTTCCAGTTCTTCTGGGATACCACCAACGAGCAGAACGGGCTGACGCCGGACCGCTATCCCTCGCGGCCGTTCGCCAGCATCGCCTCGGTCGGCTTCGCCCTGACCGCTTACCCGATCGGCATCGAGAACGGCTGGGTCAGCCGTACCCAGGCGGTGGACCGCACCCTGACCACGCTGCGCTTCCTGCGCGACGTGCCCACCGGCCCGCAGCGCACCGGCAAGGCCGGCTACAAGGGGTTCTACTACCACTTCCTCGACATGCAGGACGGCCGCCGCTACGACAGCTGGGTCGAGCTGTCCAGCGTGGATACCGCGCTGCTGCTGATGGGCGTGCTGTTCGCGCAGTCCTACTACGACGGCGTCGATGCGCGCGAGAAGGAGATCCGGCAGATCGCCGATACGATCTACCGGCGCGTGGACTGGCCGTGGCTGCAGCGCAACAAGCCGCTGGTGTCGATGGGCTGGTTCCCCGAGAGCGGTTTCATCCAGCACGACTGGATGGGCTACAACGAAGCGATGATGCTCTACGTGCTCGCGCTGGGCTCGCCGACGCATCCAGTGCAGCCCGATGCGTGGACGGTGTGGACGCGCACCTACGACAACGACTGGGGCGTGTTCCAGGGCCAGGAATACCTCTCCTTCGGCCCGCTGTTCGGCCACCAGTACAGCCACGTCTGGATCGACTTCCGCGACATCCAGGACGCCTACATGCGCGAGCGCGGCATCGACTACTTCCTCAACAGCCGCCGCGCCACGCTGGCGCAGCGCGAATACGCCATCGCCAACCCGATGCAGTGGAAGGACTACGGCGAGAACGTCTGGGGCCTGACCGCCGGCGACGGCCCGCAGAACACCACCCAGGACTACAAGGGCGAGCAGCGCCAGTTCCGCCATTACTCCGCGCGCGGCGCCGGCCTGCGCGAGAACTTCGACGACGGCACCATCGTGCCGTCGGCGGCGATCTCCTCGCTGCCGTTCGCGCCGGAGGTGGTGATCCCCGCCACCCAGGAAATGCACCGGCGCTATAGCGACTACCTGTACTCGAGCTACGGTTTCCTGGATTCGTTCAACCCCAGCTTCAACTACGACATCCCGCTCAAGACCGGGCGCCTGATCCCGGAGCGCGGCTGGGTGGCCAGCGACTACATCGCCATCGACCAGGGGCCGATACTGGCCGGCATCGCCAACTACCGCGACGAGTTCGTCTGGAACGTGATGAAGAAGAACCCCTACATCCGCAAGGGCCTGGAGCGCGCCGGCTTCAGCGGCGGCTGGCTGCTGCCGGAAGGGCAGGAGTGGCAGCCGCTGCAGAAGGACGACAAGGCCGCCGCCGCGCGGGCGGTGGGCATCGCCGAGTCGCGCGCCGCCGCCGCGCAGGAGCAGAAGGCGGCGGACAAACCCGCGCCGCGGCCGCAGTAGGCCGGGGACCGGTGATGCTGCGCCTGCCCGCGCTGTTGTGCCTGCTCCTGCTGGCCGGCTGTGCGCGCCCGCCGGAAGGCATCACCCTGCGCTTCTGGGCGATGGGACGCGAGGCCGAGGTGGTGGGCGAACTGGTGCGCGAGTTCGAGGCGGAGAACCCGGGCATCCGCGTCGAGGTGCAGAACGTCCCGTGGACCGCGGCGCACGAGAAACTGCTGACCGCCTACGCGGCCGACGGGCTGCCGGACCTCTGCCAGCTCGGCAACACCTGGATTCCCGAGTTCGCCACCCTGCGCGCGCTCACGCCGCTGCAGCCCTACGTGGCCGCGTCGCGCGAGGTCGTGCCTGACGATTATTTTCCCGGCATCTGGGATACCAACGTGGTCGATGGGGAACTGGTCGGCATTCCCTGGTACGTGGACACGCGGCTGCTGTTCTACCGCAAGGACCTGCTGCGCCAGGCCGGCTACGACCATCCGCCGCGCGACTGGGCCGAGTGGGCGCGGATGAACGCCGCGCTGAAGAACGTGATCGGCCCGGACCGCTATCCGGTGCTGATGCCGCTCAACGAGTTCGAGCCGCAGCTGTCGCTGGCCCTGCAGCAGGACGATGCGCTGCTGCGCGACCACGATACCCGCGGCAATTTCCAGAGCCCCGGCTTCCGCCGCGCGCTGGATTTCTACGCCACCCTGTTCGAGCAGGGCTGGGCACCGAAGATGTCCGAGACGCAGATCTCCAACGTCTGGGACGAATTCTTCCGCGGCTTCACCGTGTTCTATCTGTCCGGGCCCTGGAACATCCGCGAGTTCCGGCAACGCCAGCCGGCGTCGCTGCAAGGCGAGTGGGGCACCGCGCCGCTGCCGGGGCCGCACGGGCCGGGCGCCGGCATCGCCGGCGGCACCAGCCTGGTGATCTTCCAGTCGTCCCGGCACAAGCAGGCGGCGTGGAAGCTGGTCGAGTTCCTGTCGCGGCCGGCGGTGCAGCAGCGTTTCCACGCCCTCATCGGCGACCTGCCGCCGCGCCGCAGCGTGTGGAAGAGCGCGGCATTGGCCGAGGACCCGCTGGCGGCCGCGTTTGGCGAGCAGTTGGAGCGGGTGAAGCCCACGCCCAAGGTGCTGGAATGGGAGCGCATCGCCCAGGAGATGCGCATCGTCACCGAGCAGGTGGTACGCGGCGGGCTGGACCAGGACACCGCGGTCAGGCGGCTGGATGCGCGCGTGGACGACATCCTGGCCAAGCGGCGCTGGATCGTCGAACAACAACGCGCAGAGGCGGCGCAATGAAGCGGCGCCCGCTCGCCGGCTGGGTGTTCGCCGCGCCGGCGCTGATCGTGATCGGCGTGTTCTTCGGCCTGCCGGTGCTGGCGGCGCTGGCGCTGAGCCTGACCGACTTCGACCTGTACGCGCTGGCCGACCCGCACAACCTGCGCTTCGTCGGCCTGCACAACTACCTGGACCTGCTGCGCACGCCGATGTTCTGGAAATCGCTGGGCAACACCGCGTATTTCGTGGTGCTGGGCGTGCCGCTGTCCATCGCGTTGTCGCTGGGCGCGGCGATGCTGCTCAACGCGCCGGTGGCGCGCTTGCGGGCGCTGTTCCGCACCGCGCTGTTCGCGCCGGTGGTGACCACGCTGGTGGCGGTGGCGGTGATCTGGCGCTATCTGTTCCATACCCGCTACGGGCTGGTGAACTGGGTGCTGGGCCACGCCGGCATCGACCCGGTGGACTGGCTGGGCGACCCGCACTGGGCGATGCCGACCATCATCCTGTTCGCGGTGTGGAAGAACTTCGGCTACAACATGGTGATCTTCCTGGCCGGGCTGCAGGCCATCCCGCGCGACCTGTACGAGGCCGCGCGCATCGACGGCGCCTCGCGCTGGAAGCAGTTCCTGCACATCACCCTGCCGATGCTCGGGCCGGTGCTGCTGGTGGTCGGCGTGATCACCGTGTCCGGCTATTTCCAGCTGTTCGCCGAGCCCTACGTGATGACCCGCGGCGATCCGCTGCAGAGCACGGTGAGCGTGCTGTATTTCATGTTCGAGGAAGGCTTCAAGTGGTGGAACCTGGGCCGCGCCTCGGCGGTGGCGTTCCTGCTGTTCCTGATCATCCTCGGCGTGACCACGCTGATGCTGCGCTACAGCAAGCGCAAGGAACTGGTATGAGCGGCGAGATCGGCCAATCGCGCGCCTGGGGCTGGTGGATCAATGGTGCGCTGCTGTTGCTGGCGCTGGTCAGCCTGGCGCCGCTGGCGTGGATGGTGTCGGTGTCGTTCCTGCCCAGCGGGCAGGCCTCGCAGTTCCCGCCGCCGCTGCTGCCGGGCCAGTTCACCGCCGACAACTACCGCCAGCTGTTCGCGCGCACCGGCATGGCCGGCAACTTCCTCAACAGCCTGGGCATGTCGGTGGGCATCACCGCGGGCTCGCTGCTGTTCAACACCCTGGCCGGCTATGCCTTCGCCAAATTGCGCTTCGCCGGCCGCGAGCGGGTGTTCCAGGCGCTGCTGGCGGCGCTGGTGATCCCGGCGCAGGTGGCGATGCTGCCGCTGTTCCTGCTGATGAAGCAGCTGGGGCTGGTCAACACCTGGGGCGGGGTGGTGGTGCCGGCGCTGGCCAGCGTGTTCGGCATCTTCCTGGTGCGGCAGTACGCGCGCTCGATCCCCGACGAACTGCTGGAGGCCGCGCGCATCGACGGCGCCGGCGAGGCACGGATCTTCTTCCAGATCGTGCTGCCCATGCTCAAGCCGGTGCTGGTGACGCTGGCGATCTTCACCTTCATGGGCGCATGGAACGATTTCATGTGGCCGTTGATCGTGCTCACCGACCAGGAGCACTACACCCTGCCGGTGGCGCTGGCCTCGCTCTCGCGCGAGCACATCATGGATGTGGAGATGATGATGGCCGGCGCGGTGATCACCGTGCTGCCGGTGCTGGCGCTGTTTCTGCTGCTACAGCGCTACTACATCCAGGGCCTGCTGCTGGGCAGCGTGAAGGGGTGAGCCGGCGCGCCTGCGGCGCATTGCCCCGCGCCTCGGCCAACGCCCCGCCAGCGGCGGTCGGGCAGGGCGTTGCCGCCGCTGCGCCGGCCTTCAGTTCTGCGAAAATCCCGCACTGGCCGCCGACCCCGCACCGAGATCTCCCGCGATGAACACGCTCCCCGCCGTCCTGCTGCTTTCCACCGCGATGCTGCTGGCCGCAGACGGACAGGCAGCCGCGGGCGGCGGCCGGGTGCTGGCCAGGTTCGACGACATCGGCGCCTGGCAGCTGATCACCTCGCCGCAGGTCAGCGGCTCGCTGCGGCCGGTGAGCGGCAGCGGCGGGCGCGCGCTGTGCCTGGACTACGACTTCCACGAGGTCTCCGGCTATGCCGGCATCCGCCGCCCGCTGGACGTCACCTGGCCGGAGAACTACCAGGTGTCCTTCGGCCTGCGCGGCGATTCGCCGGCCAACGACCTGCAATTCAAGCTGGTCGACGCCAGCGGCGACAACGTGTGGTGGGTCAACCGCCCCGGCTACCGCTTCCCGAAGAACTGGACGCAGGTGGACTACCGAAAGCGCCACATCGAGAAGGCCTGGGGCCCGGACCCGGACAAGGTCCTGCGCCGCAGCGCGGCGGTGGAGTTCACCGTCTACAGCAAGGTCGGCGGCAAGGGCACGGTGTGCTTCGACCAGCTCACGCTGCAGCCGCTGCCGAAGGAAGACACTTCGGCGCTGACCGCCACCGTGATCGCCGACACCGCCACCGCGCTGCAGCAGCGCATCGCCGACGGCAGGCCGGACACGGTATGGATCAGCGGCGGGGTCAAGCAGCAGACCGTCAGTCTGGACCTGGGCAAGGTGCGCGAGTTCGGCGGCGCGGTGATCCAGTGGGTGCCGGGGCTGGAGGCGTCGCGCTATGTGGTGCAGGCCTCCAGCGACGGCCGCGACTGGTACAAGCTGCGCGAGGTGACCGCCGGCGGCGGCGGGCGCGACTGGCTGGCGCTGCCCGAGACCGAGGCGCGCTACCTGCGTTTCGACCTGGTCGATGGCCCCAACTGGCGCTATGGCATCCGCGACATCAGCCTCAAGCCGCTGGACTTCGCCGGCACGCCCAACGATTTCGTGCGCTCGGTGGCGCGCGACCTGCCGCGCGGGTCGCTGCCGCGTGGCTTCAGCGGCGAACAGCCATACTGGACCCTGCTGGGTCTGGATGGCGGCCGCGAGCAGGCGCTGATGGGCGAGGACGGCGCGCTGGAAGCGGCGCGCGCCGGCTTCAGCATCGAACCGTTCGTGGTGCTGGACGGCAAGGTGCTGGGCTGGGCCGACGTGGCCGCCAGCCAGCGCCTGCAGGACGGCTACCTGCCGATACCCTCGGTCGAATGGAAGCACGACAAGCTCGGCCTGCAGGTGACCGGCTTCGTGCAGGGCCGTCCCGAGCAGGCGCAACTGGTGGCCCGCTACCGGCTGCACAACCCCGACAAGGTGGCGCACGAGTACCGGCTGGTGCTGGCGGTGCGGCCTTTCCAGGTCAATCCGCCGAGCCAGTTCCTCAACACCGTCGGCGGCGTGAGCCGGATCGAGCGGCTGGCGGTCCAGGGCGCGCAGATCGCGGTCAATGGCCAGCCGCGGGTATTCGCCGCGACCGCGCCCGACGCCGGGTTCGCCAGCGCCTTCGACAGCAAGTTCGACGTCACCCACCTGGCGGGCAAGACCCTGCCGGGCACGCGCGAGGTCAACGACCCGACCGGCCTGGCATCGGGCGCGCTGCTCTATACGTGGAAGCTGGAACCGGGGCAGAGCCGCGAGGTCGCGCTGGTGCTGCCGCAGACCGGCGCCTGGTCGATGCCGGCCGGGTTCGACGCGGACAGGGCGCAGCAGCAGGTCGCGGCGATGTGGCGGCAGAAGCTGGACCAGGTGCGCCTGCAGCTGCCCGAGGTCGGCCAGCCGCTGGCCGACACGCTGCGCACCGCGCTGGCGCACATGCTGATCTCGCGGGTGGGGCCGAGCCTGCAGCCGGGCACGCGCTCGTACGCGCGCAGCTGGATCCGCGACGGCGCGATGATTTCCGAAGGGCTGCTGCGGCTGGGCCGCGAGGACGCGGTGCGGCAATATCTGGAGTGGTATGCGCCGTACCAGTTCGACAGCGGCATGGTGCCGTGCTGCGTGGACGCGCGCGGCAGCGACCCGGTGCCGGAGAACGACAGCCATGGCGAGCTGATCCATGCCATCGCCGAATACTGGCGCCACACCGGCGACCAGGACTTCCTGCGGCGCATGTGGCCGCACGTGCTGGCGGCCTGGGGTTACATGGAAGACCTGCGGCTGGGCGAGCGCACCGATGAAAACCGCGCGCGCAACCCGGGCTTCTACGGAATGATGCCGGCCTCGATCAGCCACGAGGGGTATTCGGCCAAGCCGGTGCACTCGTACTGGGACGATTTCTGGGCGCTGCGCGGCTACAAGGACGCGGCCGACATGGCCGTGGCGCTGGGGCTGGAAACCGAGGCCGAAGCGATGGCCAGCGCGCGCGACCAGTTCCGCCAGGACCTGGACGACTCGCTGCACGCGGCCATGGCCGCGCACCGCATCGACTACCTGCCGGGTTCGGTGGAACTGGGCGACTTCGATGCGACTTCGACCACCATCGCGCTGGCGCCGGGCGGCGAGCAGGGCCGGCTGCCGCAGCCGGCGCTGGACAACACCTTCGAGCGCTACTGGCGGCAGTTCGTCGAACGCCGCGACGGCAAGCGCCAGTGGAAGGACTACACCCCGTACGAATGGCGCAACGTCGGCGCCTTCGTGCGCCTGGGCTGGCGCGAGCGGGCTTGGGAGGCCAGCGAGTTCTTCTTCAGGGACCGTGCGCCGCCGGCCTGGAACCAGTGGGCCGAAGTGGTGTCATCTACGCCGCGCACGCCGTTCTTCGTCGGCGACCTGCCGCACGCCTGGGTGGCCTCGGATTTCGTGCGCTCGGCGCTGGACATGTTCGCCTACGAACGCGAGATCGATGAGGCCATCGTGCTCGCCGCCGGCGTGCCGGCGCCGTGGCTGGCGGGCAAGGGCATCGCCATCGACGGGCTGCGCACCGCGCATGGCCCGCTGCGCTATTCGTTGGCGCGCGGCGACCGGCAGTTGACCCTGCAGCTCGGCGACGGCCTGCGCCTGCCGGCGGGCGGGCTGGTGCTGCCGTGGCCTTACGAGGGCGCGCCAGGCGAGGCCCGCATCAATGGCGAACCCGCCGCATGGTCGGGCAACGAACTGCGCATCATGGCGCTGCCGGCGAAAGTCGAGATCGAGATTCCAGCGGAGCTGCGGCGCAGCGAACGCGCCCGGCGCTGAGGCCGGCCCCCGCCGGAGCTGGCCGGCACTGCAAGCCCTGTTCGCCGGCCGCCAGCGCGCTCGCCATGCCGTAGCGCTGCCAACGCTGGCCAGTGCGCGGCAGGCAACTGCTCCGGTTGGTGAGGGGCCGAAGGCGCAGACACCGGCCTTTGCATGGGTGTCCTTCAGTCTGTATTGACAATGGATATACGTCGGCGCAGTATCTGTATATCTTTTGTGTATTTGAGGGTTTGGCCCATGCGTGCCGCCGCCATCAACCTGCGTGCCTTGCCCGAGCAGCGCGACCTGATCGACCAGGCCGCCAGCCTGCTGGGCAAGAGCCGTTCCGATTTCATGCTGGAAACCGCCTGCCAGCGTGCGCGCGAAGTGGTGCTGGACCAGGTGTTCTTCACCCTGGACGCGGAGAAGTTCGCGCAGTTCGTGGCGATGCTGGATGCGCCGCCCAGGCCGAATCCCGCTCTGGAGCGCCTGCTGGCGCGCACGCCCACCTGGGAAAAGCGTTGATGCGCCTGCCGTTGGCCGAGCCGGTACCGCTGGCGGCCACGCATCGGCTTGACGGTTTCGACTGTGGCGAAAGCGGACTCGACGCCTGGCTGAAAAAACGCGCCCTGGTCAACCAGATGGGCGGCGCCGCCCGTACCTTCGTGGTGGCCGATGCGGACAACGTCGTGCGCGGCTATTACGCGCTCGCCGCAGGCGCGATCTCGCATGAGCTCGCACCAGGGAGGGTCCGGCGCAACATGCCCGATCCGGTGCCGGCCATCGTGTTGGGGCGTCTGGCGGTGGACAGGCCGGCGCAAGGTCTTGGCCTGGGCGGCGACCTGCTGATGGATGCCGTCCGGCGCGTGATCGGCATCTCCGCGCACGCCGGCGTTCGCGCCCTGCTGGTGCATGCCCTGCATGAACGGGCGCAGCAGTTCTATGAGCATCACGGCTTCGAACAGTCGCCGCTGCAGCCCTTGGTGCTGATGCTGCGGTTGGACGCCCACGACATCTGAGGGCCCCGGCCCGGAGCGCACTTCTCCGGCAATCGCCTTCGGCCGGCGTTGCTTCAGCCGGCGCGCACCGAACGCACGATGGCGGCCGCGGCGGCGGCGGATTTCCGTACCTCGTCCCACTGGCCGCTGCGGATCCAGGCGTCGGCCACCATCCACGAGCCGCCGATGCAGAGCACGTTCTTCTGGCCGAGATAGTCGGCCGCGGTGGCTTCGGTGATGCCGCCGGTGGGGCACAGCTTCAGTTCGGGGATCGGGCCGGCCACGCCCTTGATCATCGCCAGTCCGCCCACGGCGGTGGCCGGGAACAGCTTGCAGATGCGGAAGCCGCGCGCCAGCAGCGCCAGCAGTTCGGTGGGCGAGGCAGCGCCCGGCACCACCGGCAGCGGCGCGTCGGCCAGCGCGTCGGCCATGTGCGCCGGCGTGCCCGGGGTGACCAGGAAATCGGCGCCGGCGTCGATGGCCTGGCGCATCTGCTCGACGGTCAGCACCGTGCCGGCGCCGACCACCACGTCGGGCAGCTCGCGCTTGAGCATGGCCAGGGCTTCCAGCGCCACCGGCGTGCGCAGGGTCAGTTCGATGGCCGGCAGGCCGCCTTCCAGCAGGGCGGCGCTGACCGCGCGCGCCTGGTCGAGGGTGTGGACGGTGACGACGGGCAGGATGCCGGCGGCGGTGAGCAGGTGTTCGGCGCGATCCTGGTGCTGGGCGATGGTCATGGCGTTGTTCCGGTGGAGCGGGCCGCGACGCGGCCTGCGAGGGTCAGGCGTCCTTGGCTTCGTGCGGGGCCGCCGCGGCGGCGGCGTCGTGGCCGAGTTCGTATTCGGCGTCGTATTCCCACACGCCGCCATCGGGCCGCGCCGGGCCGCAGGAAATCGAGATGGCGCCCTGGTCGGCCGGGCCGACGATGCGGCGGTTCATCGCGAACAGGTTGCGGCCCAGGTCGTTGCCGGCCGGCGCGGTGTTGGCGGCGATGCCGCGCGCCGCCCATTCGGTGGCGTCGACCAGCACTTCCAGCGTGCCGGCCTCGCCGTCCAGGCGGACGATGTCGCCCTCGCGGATGCGGGCGATGGGACCGCCGCGCGCGGCTTCGGGGGTGACGTGGATGGCGGCGGGGATCTTGCCCGAGGCGCCAGACAGGCGGCCGTCGGTGACCAGCGCCACGCGCCGGCCCTGGTTCTGCAGCAGGCCCAGCAGCGGCGCCAGCGAATGCAGTTCCGGCATGCCGTTCGCGCGCGGTCCCTGGTAGCGGACCACGGCGACGAAATCCTGCGGCAACGCGCCGGCGGCGTGCAGCTTGTTCAGCGCCTGCGGCGCGTCCACCACCACGGCCGGCGCCTCGATCGTGCGGTACTGCGGCTTCACCGCCGACAGCTTGATCAGCGAACTGCCGATGTTGCCCTTGAGCAGGCGCAGCCCGCCCTGGGCTTCGAACGGCTCTGTAGCCGGACGCACGACCTCGGTATCGGCGCTCTGCGCGACGGCCGGTGCATAGACGACCTTGCCGTCGATCAGCCGTGGTTCCTGCGCGTAGGCGCGCATGCCGCCCTCGGCGATGGTCTGCAGGTCGTCGTGCATCAGCCCGGCGTCCATCAGCTCGCGGAATACGAAGCCCGGGCCGCCGGCGGCGGCGAAGCGGTTCACGTCCGCCTCGCCGTTGGGGTAGACGCGCGCCAGCAGCGGCACGATCTGCGAGAGCTGGTCCATGTCGTCCCAGGTCAGCACGATGCCGGCCGCGCGCGCCACCGCGATCCAGTGGATGGTGTGGTTGGTGGAGCCGCCGGTGGCCATCAGCGCGACGATGGCGTTGACGATGGCGCGCTCGTCGATCAGCCGGCCCAGCGGCCGGAAGTCGTCGCCCAGCGCGCAGATTTCCAGCGCGCGCGCGGTGGCGGCGCGGGTCAGCGCGTCGCGCAGCGGCAGTTCCGGGTTGACGAAGGAGGCGCCCGGCAGCTGCACGCCCATCGCTTCCAGCAGCACCTGGTTGGAGTTGGCGGTGCCGTAGAAGGTGCAGGTGCCCGGCGCGTGGTAGGAATCGGACTCGGCCTGCAGCAGTTCCTCGCGGGTCGCCTCGCCGGCGGCGTAGCGCTCGCGCACCTCGGCCTTCTTCTTGTTGGGAATGCCCGGCGTCATCGGCCCGGCCGGCACGAACACCGCCGGCAGGTGGCCGAACGCCAGCGCGCCGATCAGCAGGCCCGGCACGATCTTGTCGCACACGCCCAGGTGGATGGTGGCGTCGAACATGTCGTGGCTCAGGCCGATGGCGGTGGCCTGGGCGATGATGTCGCGCGAGAACAGCGACAGCTCCATGCCGCCGCGGCCCTGGGTGACGCCGTCGCACATCGCCGGCACGCCGCCGGCCACCTGCGCGGTGGCGCCCAGTTCGCGCGCGGCGTCGCGGATCAGCTGCGGGTAGTGCTCGAACGGCTGGTGCGCCGAAAGCATGTCGTTGTAGGCGGTGATGATGCCCAGGTTGGGCGTCACGTCGCCGCGCAGCCGGCCCTTGTCGGTCGGGCCGCAGGCGGCGAAGGCGTGGGCCAGGTTGCCGCAGCTCAGGCGCGAACGGAACGGGCCCTCGCGCAGCGCGGCCTCGATGCCCGCCAGGTAGGCCGCGCGCGACGGGGCGCTGCGCTGGCGGATGCGTTCGGTGATGGCGTGGATTTTCGGATGCAGGCTCATGGCTTTACGCGCGGGGAAAGGGGAAGGGGGAAGCGGGAGCGGCGGGGCAGGGGACAAGGGAAAGCGGACGGCGAGGCGGGGTCTGGATCATTGCGCCGTGCCGGGCAGACCAGGCGATCTTCCATTCCCGCCTCCCTGTTCCCCGTTCCCGGCCTTCACGCGCACCAGTGCACGCGCAGTTTCGTGCCCGGCGCGTCGATCGCGGCCAGTACCGGGTAGCGGTGCACGTCGCCGGAGGCGAGCGCGGCTTCGAGCACCTCCAGCTTCTGCTTGCCGCGCAGCAGCAGCAGGCGGGTGCCGATGGCGGCCAGCCCGCGCGGGGTCAGGGTGATGCGCAGGTGCCAGTCCCTGGCCACCGGGCAGCCGCTGGCGTCCAGCGCCGCGTACGGCTTGCTGCCGTGCAGGGCGCGCTCCAGGTCGCGCGAGCCGGGGAACAGCGAGGCGGTATGGCCATCGTTGCCCATGCCCAGCACCACCAGGCAGGCCGGCTGCGAATGCTCGGCCTGCAGGTTGGCGTCGTGCACGCATTCGGCCAGCGATTTGCCGACCCGCACCAGCGGGTCGAAATGCGCACCCTCGGCCTGGTTGAGGAAGCTGTGCCGCACCAGCCAGGCGTTGCTGTCGCGGTCCTGCGGCGACAGCCAGCGCTCGTCGGCCAGGCCCACTTCCACGCGCGCCCATTCCAGCGGCTGCTCGGCCAGCATCTCGTAGACCGGCGCCGGCGTGGTGCCGCCGGACAGCAGCATGCGCGCGCGGCCGCGCTGGCCGATCTCGTGGTCGAGGACCGTGGCCATTTCGCGGGCCACGCTCTCGGTCCATTCCTCTTCGTCGGAATGGCGGATCAGGGCAAGGCGTTCGGAGAGGGCGCTCATGCGGATGCTCCGTTGGGAGCCTGCTCCAGGTCCAGTGCGTAGGCGGCCGCACCGAGCAGGCCGGGACAGGGGTGGACGATGGCCAGCGACGGCACCTGCGACAGCGTCGCGGTGAAGCGGCCCTTGTTCTCGAAGTGGCTGCGGAACCCGGAATGCTGCAGCGGCCCGAGCAGCCGCGGCACCAGCCCGCCGGTCAGGAACACGCCGTCCCAGGCGCCCTGCACCAGCACGGCGTCGCCGGCCACGGCGCCGAAGATGTCCATGAACACCTCGATCGCGCGCAGGGCGACCGGGTCGCCGGCGGCGGCGCGTTCGCTGACCTGGGCCGGCTGCAGCTGGCCCGGGTCCTGGCCGGCGATCTCGCTCAGCGTGCGGTGCAGGTTGACCAGGCCGGGGCCGCAGATCAGCCGCTCGTTGGAGACGCGGCCGAACTGCTGGGTGAGGATTTCCAGGATGCGGATCTGCTCGGGCGTGGTCGGCGCGAAACTGGCATGGCCGCCCTCGGTCGCCAGCGGATAGTGGCGGCCGTCGCGGACCAGCAGGCCGCCCACGCCCAGCCCGGTGCCCGGGCCGATCACGCAGTAGTTGCGCGGCACCGTCGGCGCGGCCGGCTGCCAGGCGGCGCCGCCGATCTGCACCACGTCGGGCGTGCGCAGCAGCGCCACCGACATCGCCTGGGCGACGAAGTCGTTGATCAGGTGCAGCCGCTGCAGTCCCAGCTGCGCGGCGGTGCGCGAGCGCGAGATCACCCACGGATGGTTGGTGATGCGCGCCTCGTCGCCGTCCACGCGCCCGGCGACGGCGAACACGCCGCTGCGCACCCTGGCGCCGCGTTCCTGCACGTAGCAGGCGGCGGCCTCGGCCAGCGAGGGGAAGCGCGCCACCGGGTACTCGCCGATGCTGCCCTGGTCCAGTGGAACGGCGGCGGTGGTATCGGCCAGCGCGAAGCGCGCATTGGTGCCGCCGATGTCGGCGACCAGCACGTGTTCCGCGGCGGCGTTCACAGCGCGTTGTCCATGCGGTTGTCGGCGACGATGGCCGCGGGCAGGAACAGGTGGGCCTGGTCCGGCCCCCAGCTGCCGGCCGGGTAGGGTTCCATCGGCAGGTTGGCCGCCTTCCAGGCATCGCTGACACTGTCGATCCAGGCCCAGGCCGCGCGCACTTCGTCGTCGCGCACGAACAGCGCGTGGTTGCCGTTGAACGCATCCAGGAACAGGCGTTCATAGGCGATGCGGCGGTGCAGGCCGGTCGGCACCGACAGTTCCAGCTCCAGCGGCTGCAGTTCCAGCGCGCCCCATTCCGGGCCGGCCAGCGAGCTCATCAGCCCCAGCTGGATGTTCTCCTGCGGCTGCAGCTGGAAGGTCAGCCGGTTGGGCTGGGCGTGGCGGCGGTCGGGGCGCTCGAACAGCCAGTGCGTGACCGGCTTGAGGTTGACCTCGATGCGGGTGGTGCGCTCGGGTAGGCGCTTGCCGGTGACCAGGTGGAACGGAACGCCGGCCCAGCGCCAGTTGTCGATGTGCGCGGTGACGCCGACGAAGGTTTCGGCCTCGCTGCCTTCCGGCGGCTGGTAGGCCTGCGCCGGCTGGCCGTTGATGGTGCCGGCGGTATAGCGGCCGCGCACGCTGTCCTTGGCCGCATGGCGCGCGTCGAGCGGACGCAGCGCGCGCAGCACCTTGACCTTCTCGTCGCGGATGCGGTCGGCTTCCAGCGAGGCCGGCGGCTCCATCGCCACCAGGCACAGCAGCTGCAGGATATGGCTCTGCACCATGTCGCGCATCGCGCCGGAACGCGAGTAATACGAGTCGCGGCCGTCCACGCCATCGCTCTCGGCCACCATGATGTGCACCGATTCGATGTAGTTGCGGTTCCACACCGCCTCCAGCAAGGTATTGCCGAAGCGCAGCGCCATCAGGTTCTGCACCGCCGCCTTGCCCAGGTAGTGGTCGATGCGGAACACACGGTCCTCGTCGATCAGCGCGCCGATCGACCGCAGGATTTCCTCTGCGCTGGCGCTGTCCGAACCGATCGGCTTCTCCAGCATCAGCCGGTGCGGCGCGCTCAGCGCGCCGCCCAGGGCCAGGCCCTCGCAGGTGGAGATGTACAGGCCGGGCGGGATCGACAGGTAGCTCACGCAGCGGCGGTCGTTGAACTCGCGCACTGCGTCGGCGATCGAGCCGGGGTCGCGCAGGTCCACCGAGCGGTAGTCGATGCGCCGCAGCAGGTTGTTGATGTCGTCCAGGCTCGCCTGCGGCAGCGCCTGCTCCAGCCGCGGGCGCAGGATGTCGTGGAATTTCTCCGTGTCGTGCGGCGACAGCGCCATCGCGCGCACCCGGAAATCCTCCGGAAGCAGGCCGTCGCCCAGCAGGCGCAACAGGGAAGGGAACAGATAGCGCTGGGCCAGATCGCCTGTGGCACCGAACAGGAGGAGGGTGTCGTGCATGGCTCGAGTTTCGTGTTCTGGTGACATCGTTGTCAATCGCCCTTCGCTATGTTCTGGTTGTCGTTCCATTGAGGGTTCCGCGGCCTGCGCCGGCGCCTGCGCGCGACGGGAGAAAGGCGGTGCGGGGCCGATGCCGGCGGGGCCTTCCCGCGCCCGCGGAAGCGGACTGGCGCGGGCTTCCGTGGCGGAAACCGCGGGCCGCTGATGGTGCCATGGGAAAACGTTTGCGTGGCAGAATGTTTCCACTGTATTCGTATTCGGGAGCGACCGTCCCGGCGGCGATGGCGGCGGCTGCCGCCTTCCGCTGCGCCGGTCGCCGTTGGCGCGGTCGGTGGAGTGAGGCAGGCGATGGCGGACGTGCGGTTCGACGGAGTGCGCAAGGTCTACGACAACGGCCAGGTCGCCGTGCACGGGGCCAGTTTCGACATCGCCGACGGCGAGCTGATGGTGCTGGTGGGGCCTTCGGGCTGCGGCAAGTCCACCCTGCTGCGCATGGTGGCCGGGCTGGAGGAGATCAGCGCCGGCACGCTGTCCATCGGCGGGCGCGTGGTCAACGACGTGGCGCCGAAGGACCGCGACATCGCCATGGTGTTCCAGAACTACGCGCTGTACCCGCACATGACCGTGGCCGAGAACCTGGCCTTCGGGCTGAAGCTGCGCGGGCACGACAAGGCCGAGATCGCCCGCCGCGTGCAGGCCGCCGCCGACATGCTCGGCCTGGCGGGCATGCTCGACAAGCTGCCGCGCGCGATGTCCGGCGGCCAGCGCCAGCGCGTGGCGCTGGGCCGGGCGCTGGTGCGCGAGCCGGCGGTGTTCCTGCTGGACGAGCCGCTGTCCAACCTCGACGCCAAGCTGCGCCATTCGGTGCGCACCGAGATCGCGCAGCTGCACCGCACGCTGGGCACGACGATGATCTACGTCACCCACGACCAGGTCGAGGCGATGACCCTGGGGCAGCGCATCGTGGTGCTCAACGACGGCGTGATCCAGCAGATCGACACGCCGATGGCGCTGTACGAGCGGCCGGCCAACCTGTTCGTCGCCGGGTTCCTCGGCAGTCCGGCCATGAACACGCTCAAGGGGCGGTTGCAGGCGCTGGCCGACGGCGCGCTGGAACTGGCCCTCGACGGGGGCGGGCAGGTGCCGCTCGGCCGCCCGCCGGTGCCGCCGGCATGGGCCGGGCGCGAGGTGGTGGTCGGCATCCGTCCTGAGCACCTGCAGCCGGCCAGCGGCGGCGCCGCGTTCGGCACGGTCATCGAAGGCATCGAACCGGTCGGCAACGAGATGTTCGTGAACCTGCGCCTTGGCGCGCGGCCACTGGTGATGCGGGTGCCGCCGCAGGCGCTGCCGGCGGTGGGCGAGGGGATCGCCGTGGCGGTCGCGTCCGCGGCGCTGCATTTCTTCGAGGCGGGCAGCGGCCTGCGCCTGGAGCCCGGGACGTAGCGGACCCGGCTACGCCGCGCCGGAACTCCGGTCGCCGGCGCTGGCGGTCGATCGCATCAGCGCGCCAGGCCGTCGAGCAGGTCGAGGCGTGCGGCCTGTCCGCCGCCCACTTCCAGTCCGCCTTCGGGCAGGTCCAGCGGCAGTACGGCCAGGGCCAGCGCGCCGGCGCTGCTGGCGATGGTGCCGATGCCGGCGCCGGCCTGGGTCACCGCGTCGCCGGCGGTGCCGGGACTGGCGGTATGCAGCAGCACCAGCGAACGCTTGGCCTTGCCCAGGAAATGGGTGCGGGCCACGATTTCCTGGCCGGGGTAGCAGCCCTTCTTCACGCTGTAGGCCGACAGGCGGTCCAGGCCCAGCTGCTGCGGCGTCCACTGCTCGCGCTGCGATTCGTCCAACCGCGGCAGGCCGAAACGCAGGTCGGACTGGCGCCAGGCCAGTTCCGCGGTTTCCTCGTACGCGGCATCGCCGGTTTCGACCAGGCGCAGCGTGCGCGGGTGCGCGGCGCTGCCGACGTCCAGCTCGATCGCGCCATCGGCGAGGCGGGCCAGTGCCGCGTCGCGCGCCTGCACGGGCGGCTGGAAGGCGGCCTGGACGGAAAGCGCGGCGACAGGCGAGAGGATTGCCTTGCGGCGGAACACGAAGCGCCGCAGCTGTTCGGCCATCGCCTCGACGCCGCCGTCGTGGCAGACCAGCAGCAGGTGTTCCGCATCCAGGCGCAGCAGCTGGAAGACCGCCAGCACGCGGCCCTTGGCGGTGAGCCAGGCGTTCCACTGCCAGTGGCCGTCGGCCAGGGACAGGACGTCGTTGGCGAACTGGGCCTGGGCGAAGGCGGCCGCATCCGGGCCGGAAAGGCCCAGCACCTGCGACCGGCGCAGTGTGCGCAAACCGCTGAAAAGAGGGGCGAGGTTGTCAGACACGTGAACGGGGACTAAAATTTGTGCGTTGCGAGACCGATCATGATAGGCCAAACAACCCCCACTCCCGAGGACGGAACCGAACCCCTGCCGGAACCGGAGAAGCAGCCGCTTCCCGAGGCCGGACCGGTGCCGCAGGAAATCGGCGGACGCGGCGGACTTGATCCGGTGCGTTACGGCGATTGGGAGAAAAACGGTCGCTGCATCGATTTCTGAGCAGCGTCAGCCAACGCGGCAACCGCCGCCCAGCCGAGATAACGAGTCAGCGAATGGCGAACAGACCCCGCCCCCTTTCTCCGCACCTGCAGGTGTATCGCTGGCAGATCCAGATGGCCACCTCGATCCTGCATCGAGCCACCGGCATCGTTCTGTCCGTCGGAGCCCTGATCATTGCCGGCGGCCTGCTCGCCCTGATGATGGGCCCCGAGTCCTGGAACTGCTTCACCACCCACGCCAGCGCGTGGTACGGCAAGGTGATCCTGTTCGGCTGGACCTGGTGCTTCGCCTACCACCTGTGCAATGGCATCCGCCACATCATCCAGGACTTCGCCATCGGCTACAGCAAGCCGGCCTTCATCCGCAGCAGTTGGCTGTCGGTGATCGGCTCGCTGGTCATCACCGCGCTGGTCTGGGCCTACGTCAGCTTCGGAGGCGCCGCATGAGCAATTTCCGCACCCCCCTGAAGAACGCACGCGGCCTGGGCAGCGCCAAGTCCGGCACCATGCACTTCATCCACCAGCGCCTGACCGCCACCGCGCTGGTCGCGTTGACCCTGTGGTTCCTGTGCTTCGTGCTGGGCCTGCTCGGCGCCGACTACGTCACCGCCGTCACCGCCGTGGCCAAGCCGTGGAACGCGATCGCGCTGGTCGGCTTCCTGGTCGCCATGTTCTGGCACGCGCAACTCGGCCTGCAGGTCGTGCTGGAGGACTACATCCACAACTCGCTGATGGCACTGGCCCTGCAGACCACGGTCAAGTTCGTCGCCGTGCTCGGCGCGATCGTCAGCATCTTCGCGGTCGCCCGCGTCGCGCTTGGGAACTGATACATGTCCGCTTACAACATCATTGAACACAAGGTCGACATGGTGGTCGTCGGCGCCGGCGGCGCCGGCCTGCGCGCGACCTTCGGCCTGGCCCAGAAGGGCCTGCAGACCGTCTGCATCACCAAGGTTTTCCCGACCCGCTCGCACACCGTCGCGGCGCAGGGCGGCATCGCCGCCGCGCTGGCCAACATGGGCGAGGACGACTGGCGCTACCACTTCTACGACACCGTCAAGGGCGGCGACTGGCTGGGCGACCAGGACGCCATCGAATACATGTGCCGCGAGGCCATCCCGTCGGTGATCGAACTGGAGCATTACGGCGTTCCGTTCTCGCGCACCGAGGACGGCAAGATCTACCAGCGTCCGTTCGGCGGCATGACCACCAAGTACGGCGAAGGCCCGTCCGCACAGCGCACCTGCGCCGCCGCCGACCGTACCGGCCACGCCATGCTGCACACGCTGTACCAGCAGTCGCTGGCGCACAACGCGCAGTTCATGATCGAGTACTTCGCGCTCGACCTGATCTTCGACGAAGAGGGCGTCTGCCGCGGCGTGCTGGCGCTGGACATGGCCGAGGGCACCCTGCACCTGTTCCGCGCCCACGGCGTGGTGCTGGCCACCGGCGGTTACGGCCGCGCCTACTTCAGCGCCACCTCGGCGCACACCTGCACCGGCGATGGCGGCGGCCTCGTGGCCCGCGCCGGCCTGCCGCTGCAGGACATGGAGTTCGTGCAGTTCCATCCGACCGGCATCTACGGCGCCGGCTGCCTGATCACCGAGGGTGTGCGCGGCGAAGGCGGCATCCTGCGCAACAGCAGCGGCGAGCGCTTCATGGAGCGCTACGCGCCGCACTACAAGGACCTGGCCTCGCGCGACGTGGTCAGCCGTTCGATGACCATCGAGATCCGCGAAGGCCGCGGCGTCGGCGAGCACAAGGACCACATCCTGCTCGACCTGACCCACCTGGGTCCGGGCGTGATCGACGAGAAGCTGCCGGGCATCGCCGAGAGCGCGCGCATCTTCGCCGGCGTCGACGTGCACAAGCAGCCGATCCCGGTGATCCCGACCGTGCACTACAACATGGGCGGCATCCCGACCAACTACCACGGCGAAGTGGTGCGCAAGGTCGGCGACAACCCCGATGCCGTGGTGCCGGGCCTGTACGCCATCGGCGAAGCGGCCTGCGTGTCGGTGCACGGCGGCAACCGCCTGGGCTCCAACTCGCTGCTGGACCTGGTGGTGTTCGGTCGCGCGGTGGCCAACCGCTGCGCCGAGACGATCAAGCCGGGCGCGCCGCACAAGACCCTGGCCTCCGACGCCTGCGACAAGGCGCTGGGCCTGCTGGACAAGCTGCGCCACGCCAATGGCGACACCCCGACCGCGGTCATCCGCGACCGCATGCAGCGCACGATGCAGGCCGACGCCGCCGTGTTCCGCACCAGCAAGACGCTGGCCGAGGGCTGCGAGAAGATGGCCGAGGTGTTCGACTCGTTCCAGGACGTCAAGGTGTCCGACCGTTCGCTGGTCTGGAACTCGGACCTGATCGAGACCTACGAGCTCAACAACCTGCTGCTCAACGCCGTGGCGACCATCAACTCGGCCGAGCAGCGCAAGGAAAGCCGTGGCGCGCATGCCCACGAGGACTATCCGGAGCGCGACGACGTCAACTGGCAGAAGCACACGCTGGTCACCGTCGACGAGAAGGGCAAGTGCAGCTTCGACTACCGTCCGGTGCACATGTACACGCTCACCGACGACGTCGCCGTCGTGCCGCCCAAGCCGCGCGTCTACTGATCCGGGGAACCTACGAACATGGCTGAATTTGCACTTCCGAAGAACTCCCGGATCACCCAGGGCAAGCACTTCCCCGCCAAGAGCGGCGGCAAGAACGTGCGTACCTTCAAGATCTACCGCTGGAGCCCGGACGACGACCAGAATCCGCGCACCGACACCTACGAGGTCGACCTCGATGCGTGCGGCCCGATGGTCCTGGACGCGCTGATCAAGATCAAGAACGAGATCGATCCGACCCTGACCTTCCGCCGGTCGTGCCGCGAGGGCATCTGCGGTTCGTGCGCGATGAACATCGACGGCACCAACACGCTGGCCTGCACCCGCGCCATCGCCGACTGCGCCAAGGCCGAGGTGCCGATCTACCCGCTGCCGCACATGGAAGTGGTCAAGGACCTGGTGCCGGACCTGACCCACTTCTACGCGCAGTACGCCTCGATCAAGCCGTGGATCCGCACCCAGACCCCGGCGCCGCCGGACCGCGAGCGCCTGCAGTCGCCGGAAGACCGCAAGAAGCTCGACGGCCTGTACGAGTGCATCCTGTGCGCCTGCTGCTCGACCAGCTGCCCGAGCTACTGGTGGAACGGCGAGCGTTACCTGGGTCCGGCGATCCTGCTGCAGGCCTACCGCTGGATCATCGACTCGCGCGACGAGGACACCGGTGCCCGCCTGGACGACCTGGAAGATCCGTTCAAGCTGTACCGCTGCCACACCATCATGAACTGCGCCCGGACCTGCCCGAAGGGGCTGAACCCGGCGCTGGCGATCGCCGAGATCAAGAAGTTGATGATGGCGCGCCGCGCCTGATGCGCCGGCCCACGCGATGCCCCGCGCATCGCGGCCATGGCGGCACCGGTCCTTCGGGCCGGTGCCGTTTTCGTTTCCGCCACGGCGAGGTCGTGGCATCGGCAGGTGAGCGATGAGCCCCGAAGACGACATCGAACTGAAAAAGCTGCGCTGGCGCTGCCGGCGCGGCATGCGCGAACTGGACCAGTTGTTCGGCCGCTATCTCGACCAGCGCTGGGGGCAGGCGCCGACAGCCGAGCGCGCGGTTTTCCTGCAGCTGCTGGAAACCGAGGACGACAAACTGTGGCGCTGGTCCATGGGCTACGAGGCCTGTCCCGATGCGCCGCAGGCCACCCTGCTGGAGTACATCCGCGCCCTTCCGCTGTGAGTGGCGGCCCTCGCGCTGGCAGGCCGGCGCCTTGCTGCTGCTCGGCCTGCTGGCCGCCGCCGCACTGCTGAACTGCGAACTGGACGCGCGCCCCGCCTGGCCGGCCGCGCTGCTGGCGGCGGCATGGGGAGCCATCCTGGCGTGGCAGGATGCGCGCAGGCCGCCGCGGCCGCTGCTGGTCCCGCCTTCGCCGGCTCCCGCTACTGTGGACGGCATCGCGGTCGACGCGCTGGAACTGCTGGAACGCGGCCCGCTGCTGGTGCTGCGCTGGCGCACGGGGAAGCGGCGCGGCCAGCTGTTGTTCTGGCCGGATACGCTGCCGCGCGCGCGGCGACGTGAACTGCGACTGGCCGTGCGCGCCCGCGCCGTTTCCCGTTAGCGGGCGGGGATGGCAACATGGCGCCACTCCACCGGCATACGCGCATGTTCAGACCCTTACCCGTCGCAATCGGATTGCGTTACCTGCGGGCCAAGCGCCGCAACGGTTTCATCTCCTTCATCTCCATGGCATCGATCCTCGGCATCGCGCTCGGGGTGACGGTACTGATCACCACGCTGGCGGTGATGAGCGGTTTCCAGAAGGAAATCCGCGACCGCCTGCTGCAGATGTCGGCCCACGCCACCGTCAGCGCCGACGGGGAGCCGATGACGAACTGGCAGCACGCGGTGGACGTGGCGATGCGCGATGCGCGCGTGGCCGGCGCCGCGCCGTACATCGAGATCCAGGGCATGCTCGCCGGCCCGCGCGTGCAGGGCGCGATCGTGCAGGGCGTCGATCCGGCGCTGGAGCCGAAGGTGTCGGTGCTGGCCGAGAAGATGCAGAAGGGCTCGCTGGACAGCCTGCAGTCGGGCGGGTTCAACATCCTGCTCGGCAAGGAACTGGCGCTGTGGCTGGGCGTGGACGTCGGCGACAGCGTGGTGGCGACGCTGGCCGAGATCCAGGGCACCCCGGTCGGCGCGATGGCGCGCACCAAGCGCTTCAAGGTCAGCGGCATCTTCGAGGCCGGTTCCAACGAGATCGACCGCGGCGTGGCTTTCGTCAACATGGACGACCTGGAGCGCGTGCTGCGCGTGGACGGCGTGACCGGCGTGCGCCTGAAACTGCACGACATGGACCAGGCCTATACCGTGGCGCGCGACCTGGCCCTCAACCTGGAAGGCTATTACCGGGTCAGCGACTGGACCCAGCAGAACGCCAATCTCTACCACTCCCTGCGCATGGAAAAGACGGTGATGGGCATCTTGCTGTCGCTGATCGTGGCCATGGGCGCGTTCAACCTGGTGTCCTCGCAGGTGATGCTGGTGACCGACAAGCAGGCCGACATCGCCATCCTGCGCACGCTGGGGCTGACGCCGGGCGGGGTGATGCAGGTGTTCATGGTGCAGGGCAGCCTGATCGGCCTGATGGGCACGGTGGCCGGCGTGATCGGCGGCATCAGCCTGACGCTCAACCTCGAGCGCATCCTCGGCCTGATCGAGTCGGCCTTCGACATCAAGCTGCTGCCGGAGGACGTGTACTACATCACCGGCCTGCCGACCGACATGCAGATCGGCGACATCGTGACCATCACCGCCGTGGCGCTGCTGATGAGTTTCCTGGCAACGCTGTACCCGGCCTGGCGCGCGGCGCGCACCCAGCCGGCGGAGGCGCTGCGCTATGAGTGAGAACACGAACATGGAATCGGTGATCCGCGCCGAGGGACTGGCCAAGACCTACGCCGAGGGGCGCATGCGCACGCCCGTGTTCGACGGGCTGGAGCTGGACGTGGCGCCGGGCGAGACGGTCGCCATCGTCGGCGCGTCCGGCGCCGGCAAGAGCACCCTGCTGCACCTGCTGGGCGGTCTGGACGTGCCCACCGCCGGCGAGGTCTACGTGGCCGGCCAGCGCATGTCGGCGCTGTCCGACGCCGAGCGCGGCCGCCTGCGCAACACCTCGCTGGGTTTCGTCTACCAGTTCCACCACCTGTTGCCCGAATTCACCGCGCTTGAGAACGTGATGATGCCGGTGATGCTCGGCGGCGCCAGCGTGGCCGGCGCCGAGCAGCGCGCGCGCGCGCTGCTGGAATCGGTGGGGCTGGGCCACCGCCTGGAGCACAAGCCGGGCGAGCTGTCCGGCGGCGAGCGCCAGCGCGCTGCGGTGGCGCGGGCCCTGGTCAACCAGCCGGGCTGCGTGCTCGGCGACGAACCCACCGGCAACCTCGACGACAAGACCGCCGCCACGGTGTTCGAGCTGATGCTGGAATTGAACCGCGCGCATCGCACCAGCCTGGTGCTGGTGACCCACGACCGCAGCCTGGCCCGCAGGCTGGACCGGGTGCTGGAACTGCGCGAGGCGCGGTTGCATCCACTGGCGCGCGCCGAGGTCTGAGCGCACGCCCGCAGGCGCGCGCATCCGATCCGGCACGCCGGCTGAACGGGGGTGGGAACCGCGCTTGCGCCGTCCCGGCCGCGGTGCAAGATGGCGGCGTATTCCCGAACAGGAGGTGTGTCGTGAAACGTCTGGCAATCGCTTTACTGGCCGCGGCGGCCCTGGCCGGCTGCGCCACCACCGGCAGGCTTTCCAGCAGCGAGCGGCTGGAGCTGTACCGCGCCCATGCCGGCGCGCCGGTCAAGGACTTCCAGTACTTCGGTTCGCTCAACGGCTGGACCGAGCTGGGCGACAGCGCGCTGGCGGTCTGGACCAAGCCCAGCGAAGCCTGGCTGCTGAGCCTGAGCGGCCCGTGCATGGATCTGTCCTATGCGCCGGCGATCAGCGTGACCAACATGATGGGCCGGGTATCGGCCAAGTTCGACCGCGTGATCGTGCGCGGCGGCAGTCCGGGCATGGCGCCTATCCCGTGCCGCATCGATACCATCCAGCCGCTGGACGTGAAGGCGCTGCGTGCGTCGGAAAAGGAACTGCGCGAAGCCAAGCTCGAGGCGCGCGAGTCCGGGCAGCAGCCCTGACCCGATTTCCGTAGGAGCGCACTTCAGTGCGCGATGGGGCTCTACCGGGAAAGTCCATCGCGCACTGAAGTGCGCTCCTGCGGCGCCTGTGGCGAACCGGCAGGCTGCCAGCCGATCTACGGGGACCCGGGCTCGACGTAACCGGCCGGCTTTTCCGCGCCGCCGCCGAACAGGAACTTGACCAGTTCCTCCTCCAGGAACGCCCGGTGCTTCGGGTCGCGCGGCGACAACCGGTTCTCGTTGATCAGCATGGTCTGGTGCGCCAGCCACGCCGCCCAGGCCTGCTTGCCGACGTTGGCGAAGATGCGCTGGCCCAGTTCGCCGGGGTAGGGCACGAAGTCCAGGCCTTCGGTTTCGCGTTGTTCGTACTGGCAGAAGACGGAGCGGGGCATGCGGTGTTCCTGTCGGTGGAGCGGGCCGCCTCAGTGGCGGTCGAGCAGCTTGCGGATCGGCGCCGGCAGACCCAGCGAGGCCAGCTCGGCGCGCGCGACCCAGCGCAGGTCGTCATTGTCGCCCACCCGCGGGTGCAGGGCGACCTTGCGCAGGTGCAGCGGCTGCAGGTGCAGGCGGTAATGGCTGAAGGTATGCACGACCCGCGGCAGTTCCGAGGCCGCGTCATAGTCGCCTTCGATGTTGCCGGCGAACCACTGGCGCAGCTCGGCGTCGGTATCGGCCTGCGGCAGCGTCCACAGCGAGGCCCAGATGCCGGTGGGCGGGCGCTTGCGCAGCAGGATGCGGCCCTGGCCGTCCTCGAGCAGCAGCGCGCTGGCCTCGCGTTCGGGCAGCACCTTGCTCGGCTTGGGCGTGGGCAGCGAGTCCACCATTCCCTGCGCCTGCGCCACGCAGCCGTCCTGCAGCGGGCACAGGATGCAGGCGGGATTGGCGCGCGTGCACAGCGTGGCGCCGAAATCCATCTGCGCCTGCGTCCAGTCGGCCATGCGTCCTTGCGGCACGTGCGCCACGTGCTGCGCGGCCAGCGCCCACAGCTGTTTCTCGACGGCGGGCAGGCCGGGGTAGCCGGCGATGCCGTGGTAGCGGGTCAGCACGCGCTTGACGTTGCCGTCGAGGATCGGGAACGGGTCGTTCCAGGCCTGGCTGAGGATGGCGCCGGCGGTGCTGCGGCCTATGCCGGGCAGCGCCAGCAGCGCGTCCAGGTCGCGCGGCAGGTCGCCGCCGTGCAGTTCCACGCAGCGCCTGGCCGCGGCATGCAGGTTGCGCGCGCGGGCGTAGTAGCCCAGGCCGGCCCAGTGCGCCATCAGCGTGTCGTTGTCGGCCGCCGCCAGGTCGGGCAGGGTCGGGAACGACTGCACAAAGCGCTGGAAGTAGGGAATGACCGTGGCGACCTGGGTCTGCTGCAGCATGATCTCCGACAGCCACACCCGGTACGGCGTGCGCGGATGCTGCCAGGGCAGGTCGTGGCGGCCGTGCTGGCCGAACCAGTCGAGCAGGCGGGTGGCGAAATGGGGCATGGGCGATCGCGGGGCTGGGTGGTGTTCCTTCTCCCACCGGGAGAAGGTGCCCCGAAGGGGCGGATGAGGGCAAGGGCGAAGCCTGGTGCGGCCCGGCATTGCAGGGGCTTCGCCCCCACAACCCTCACCCCAACCCCTCTCCCGGTGGGAGAGGGGCTCACGCCGCTCCCAGTGCCTCCGGCAGCAGCGCGTCGACGAAGGCTTCGGGGTCGAACACGCGCAGGTCTTCCGGGCGCTCGCCGATGCCGGCGAAGCGGATCGGGATGCCGAACTCGCGCGCCAGGGCGAACACCACGCCACCCTTGGCGGTGCCGTCGAGCTTGGTCACCACCAGGCCGGTGACGCCGGCGGCGGCATGGAACTGGCGCAGCTGGTTCAGCGCGTTCTGGCCGGTGGTTCCGTCGATCACCATCAGCACTTCATGCGGCGCGGTGTCGTCGATCTTGCCGAGCACGCGGCGGATCTTGCTCAGCTCGTTCATCAGCCCGGCCTGGGTGTGCAGGCGGCCGGCGGTGTCGGCGATCAGTACGCTGGTGCCACGCGCCTTGCCGGCCTGCAGCGCGTCGAACGCCACCGAAGCGGCGTCGGCGTTCTGGCCCTGGGCGATCACCGCCACGCCGTTGCGCTCGCCCCAGACCTGCAGCTGCGCCACGGCGGCGGCGCGGAAGGTATCGCCGGCGGCCAGCATCAGGCTGTGGCCCTGGTCCTTGAAGCGTTTGGCCAGCTTGCCGATGGTGGTGGTCTTGCCGACGCCGTTGACGCCGACGGTGAGGATCACGAACGGCCTGGCATTGGCGTCGATGACCAGTGGCCTGGATACCGGCTGCAGCAGCGCGATCAGGTCGGCACGCAGCGCGGCGAGCAGGGCGTTGGCATCGGCGAACTCGCGCGACTTCATGCGCCTGCGCAGGTCCTCGACCAGCGCGGTGGTGGCTGGCACGCCGACGTCGGCGGTCAGCAGCGCGGTCTCGATCTCGTCGAGCAGATCGTCGTCCAGCCGCGGGTTGCGCGAGAACAGGCCGCCGAAGCTGCGGGCGAAGGCGCTGTTGCGCAGGCGGTCGCGCCAGCCGGACTTGCCGGCGGCCGCCGCCGGCGCGGCATTGGCGGGGATCAGGGCGGCATCGTTTTCCGCCACGGCCGGCGTTTCCACCGGCTCCGGAGCGGCGCCCGCGGGAGATTCTGCGGCCACGGGAGCCTGCGCCGCGGCCGCATCCGCATCCGCATCGGCCGGCGCCGTTTCCACGACGGGAACCGCCGGCGCCTCCGGTTCAGGGGCCAGTGGCACGGCCGAGGTCAGCTCCTCGGCGCTGAACTGCGGGGGCTTGCCGACCGCCGGGGTGTCCTGGGGCTTCTTGCGACGGAAAAAACTGAGCATGGATGAGAAAAACCGGGGCAGGGGCACATGCTACCACCGGCGCTGGCGCCGGCCGGTCCGCAAGGGCCGTGGAAAAGCTAAAGTCGGCGCATTCCGGGCCGATGTCGTGGCATGAACGCGATTTCCTCCATTGCCGCCTCCGGCATGCGCGTGGCCGTGATGGGCGTACGCGTGGCCGCGCAGAATATCGCCGTGCAGCCGGTGCAACCGGTGGTGCCGCGGCAGGTGCTGACGGTGCAGACCATCGCCGGCGGCGGCGCCGGCGCGCAGGTGACCACGACCCAGGAAGCCCGGGACATGGTCGCTGACCTGCTGTCGGCCAGGACCTATGAAGTGGCTTTCGCCGCCAATGCCGTGGTGATCCGACGCAACAACGAGATGCTGGGGACGCTGTTCGACGCGTTCGCGTGATTCCTTCGTGCGGAAGACAGCCTGGCGGGCTCGCCAGGCCGCACGGCGAGCCGCCCGGTGGGGAGGGGGACGAATGCATCCGCCACCAAAGGCGCGGAACCGCGCGCGGCCCGGCATTACGCGGCTTCGCCCGTACCCTCACCCCAACCCCTCTCCCGGGGGAGAGGGGCTTCGAGCCTCAGGCTGACAGTTCCAGCAGCAGCCTGTTGAGCCGGCGCACGTAGGCGGCCGGGTCCTTCAGGCCGTCGCCGGCGGCCAGCGCCGCCTGGTCGAACAGCACGCGCGCCAGGTCGTTGAAGCGGTCCATGTCCGGCTCGGCGTCGAGTTTCTCGATCAGCGGGTGCGCCGGATTGAATTCGAACACCGGCCTGCTCTCCGGCACCTTCTGGCCGCTGGCCTCCAGGATCTGCCGCATCTGCAGGCCCAGGTCCTGCTCGCCGATGGCCAGGATCGCCGGCGAATCGGTCAGGCGGTGGGACACGCGCACCTCGGCCACGTCCTCGCCCAGCGCGGTCTTGATGCGCGCGGCCAGTCCTTCCTTGGCCCTAGCGGTTTCCTCCTGCGCCTTCTTCTCTTCCTCCGAATCCAGCGTGCCCAGGTCCAGGTCGCCGCGGGCCACGTCCACGAACGACCTGCCGTCGAACTCGTGCAGGTAGTTCATCAGCCACTCGTCGATGCGGTCGGTCATCAACAGCACCTCGATGCCCTTCTTGCGGAACACTTCCAGGTGCGGGCTGTCCTTGACCTGCAGATGGCTCTCGCCGGTGAGGTAATAGATCTTGTCCTGGCCTTCGACCATGCGGCTCACGTAGTCGGCCAGCGCCACGTTCTGCGCGCCGTCGCCGCCATGGGTGGAGGCGAAACGCAGCAGGCCGGCGATCTTCTCGCGGTTGTTGAAGTCCTCGGCCGGGCCTTCCTTCAGCACCTGGCCGAACTCCTTCCAGAAGCGCTGGTAGTCCTCGGGCTTGTCCCTGGCGAGCTTTTCCAGCATGTCCAGCGCGCGTTTGGTCAGCGCCGACTTCATCGAATCGATCACCGGGCCGGACTGCAGGATCTCGCGCGAGACGTTCAGCGGCAGATCGCTGGAATCGACCACGCCCTTGATGAAGCGCAGGTACAGCGGCAGGAACTGCTCGGCCTGGTCCATGATGAATACGCGCTGCACGTACAGCTTCAGGCCCTTGGCGGCGTCGCGGTGGTACAGGTCGAACGGCGCGCGGCCGGGCGTGTACAGCAGCGAGGTGTATTCCAGCTTGCCCTCGACCTTGTTGTGGCTCCACGCCAGCGGGTCGCTGAAGTCATGGGCGATGTGCTTGTAGAACTCGTTGTATTCGGCGTCGGTGACCTCGGACCGCGGCCGGGTCCACAGCGCGTTGGCCTTGTTGACCACTTCCCACTCCGGCGTGGTCGGCTGCTCTTCGCCCTGGGCTTCCTTGACCAGCTCGATCGGCAGGCCGATGTGGTCGGAGTACTTCTTGACCAGGCTGCGCAGCTTCCAGCCGTCGGCGAAGCCTTCCTCGCCGTCCTTCAGGTGCAGCACGATGCGGGTGCCGCGTGCGGGCTTGTCGATGGTCTCCACCTCGAACTCGCCTTCGCCGCGCGAGGACCAGTGCACGCCCTCGCTGGCCGGCAGGCCGGCGCGGCGGCTGTACACGTCCACCTGGTCGGCGACGATGAACGCCGAGTAGAAGCCCACGCCGAACTGACCGATGAGGTTGGCGTCCTTCTTCTGGTCGCCGGACAGGTTCTTCAGGAAGTCGGCGGTGCCCGACTTGGCGATGGTGCCCAGGTGCGCGATGGCCTCCTCGCGGCTCAGGCCGATGCCGTTGTCGTCGATGGTCAGGGTGCGCGCGGCCGGGTCGGCCTCGATGCGGATGCGCAGCGCGCCGTCGCCTTCCAGCAGCTCCGGCCGGGTCAGCGCCTCGAAGCGCAGCTTGTCGGCGGCGTCGGCGGCGTTGGAGACCAGCTCGCGCAGGAAGATTTCCTTGTTCGAATACAGCGAGTGGATCATCAGGTGCAGCAGCTGCTTCACCTCGGTCTGGAAACCGCGGGTTTCCTTGTGGGCTTCGGCGGTCATCGTCGGGTTCGCTCCGTGGGTTGCCTGGGCCGCGCGCGGCGGCCGATGGCCTCACGGATGTGGGCCGGGCGGCGGATTTCAAGCCCGCGGGCGCGGGAAGAGGTCGGGTTCGGCTTATCATGCGGGCCCGTTTCCGTTGCTTGCCGCATGTCCCGTCCACCCCGATCCCCTGCTGCTCCACGGCGTCCCGCGCATGGCGGGGAAGGGCAGGTGCGCATCATCGGCGGGCGCTGGCGCAATACGCGGCTGCAGGTGCCGTCGCTGGACGGCCTGCGCCCGACCAGCGACCGCGTGCGCGAGACCCTGTTCAACTGGCTGATGCCCAAACTGCCCGGCGCGCGCGTTCTGGACCTGTTCGCCGGCAGCGGCGCGCTGGGGCTGGAGGCCGTATCGCGCGGCGCGGCGTCGGCGCTGCTGGTCGAGCGCGATCCGGCGCTGGCGGCGGCGCTGCGCGGCGTGGTCGGGCGGCTGGACGCCGGTGCGCAGGTGCAGGTCGTCGCCGGCGACGCGCTGCGCTGGCTGGAAAGCGCAGCGCCGATGCAGGTCGACATCGTGTTCATGGATCCGCCATTCGCCGCGGGCCTGTGGGCGCAGGTGTTCGAACGGTTGTCGCGGCACCTGGCCGCCGACGCCTGGCTGTACGTGGAAGCGCCCGCGGGCGCGGCGCCATCGCCGCCGGCAGGCTGGAGCCTGCATCGCGAAGGCGGCACCCGCGACGTTGGTTATGCCCTGTACCGGCGCGCCGCTGCTACACTCCACGGCGACCTGAACGCGACTCCCGCCGCATGACCTCGTCCAACCCCCGCATCGCCGTCTATCCGGGCACGTTCGACCCGATCACCAACGGTCACATCGACCTGGTGCACCGGGCCGCGCCGCTGTTCGAGAAGATCGTGGTGGGCGTGGCGCAGAGCCCGTCCAAGGGGCCGACGCTGCCGCTGGCGCTGCGCGTGGAACTGGCGCGCGAGGCGCTGGCGCCGCACGGCAACGTCGAGGTGGTCGGTTTCGACACCCTGCTGGCGCATTTCGTGCGTTCGGTGCATGCCGGCGTGCTGCTGCGCGGCCTGCGCGCGGTGTCCGATTTCGAGTACGAATTCCAGATGGCGAGCATGAACCGCCACCTGATCCCGGAGGTCGAGACCCTGTTCCTGACCCCGTCCGAACAGCACAGCTTCATTTCTTCCTCGCTGGTGCGCGAAATCGCCCGGCTGGGCGGCGACGTGTCCGGCTTCGTGCCGGCCACGGTGCTGGAAGCGCTGCGCGAGGCCCGCGAATCCCGCGCGGGCGCCTGACCCATCCCAACAGCTGTAACGAATCCAATAGAGGGAGACGATCCATGAAGAACACGATGCGCGTGATGCTTGCCGCTTCGCTGGTGCTGGGCTTTACCGCCTGCAAGAAGGAAGAGGCCGCCCCGGTCGCCGAGGCGCAGCAGGCGCTGGTCGCGCCGGCCAAGGACGACGACGCCGGCTGGCGCAAGTACCTGCAGGCCGTGGCCGTGCAGAACATGGGCAACATCACCAACAACCCGTTCCTGTACTACCTGGTGCCGGAGTCCGATCCGGAGTTCGCCGCCAAGTACGACCGCCAGGTGGAGAGCGCCACCGCCGCCATCGGCCGTGGCGTGTCGCCGGGCAACATGCTGGCCTTCGGTTCCTCGGCCTCGTCGAAGATGGCCGACCTGATCGAAGCCGCGTTCAAGGGCGTGCAGGCCGACTCGATGAAGGGCGTGCGCGTGGTGTATATCGGCGACGCCGCCGACAACGCCCGCGTGCAGACCATCGTGCAGCCGACCGGCGCCGACTACATCTTCGTTGAAGCCAAGTGACCCGTGTCTGGCCGGGCGTGCGCGACGCATGCCCGGCCGTTGCCGGCCCGGTGACGGGCCGCATGCAGCCGGTGGCGCCACGCGCCCCCGGCCTGCCGTCGGCAAGCGCGGGCATGGAGCCGTTCCATGTCGCTGAAAATCAATGAGCTCTGCGTCAACTGCGACGTCTGCGAGCCCGCCTGCCCGAACAAGGCCATCTCGATGGGCGAGACGATCTACGTGATCGATCCGGCCCGCTGCACCGAATGCGTCGGCCATTTCGACGAGCCGCAATGCGTGGTGGTGTGCCCGGTCGAATGCATCGACCCGGACCCGGACATTCCCGAAACCCACGACCAGCTGCTGGCCAAGCTGCATGCGCTGCAGCGCGACCATCCCGAACTGTACGAACCGGAGACCCCCACGGCATGAAACGTTTCGCGCGTTCCTTCCTGTTGTTTGCGCTGATGCTGGCACCGGCGGCGTGGGCGGCCGACGCGCCGCAGGCGCTGGCCGCGCACCCCGACGGCGCGGCGATCGCCAGCGGCCACGAACTGGCGACCAAGGCCGGCATGGAGATCCTGGCCAGGGGCGGCAATGCGTTCGATGCCGCGGTGGCGGTGTCCTCGACGCTGGCCGTGGTCGAGCCGATCAGCTCGGGCCTGGGCGGCGGCGGCCTGTTCATGCTGCACGACGCGCGCACCGGCAAGGACGTGATGCTCGACGCGCGCGAGACCTCGCCGGCCTCGGCCACACCCGAGCGTTTCCTCGACAAGAACGGCGGGCTGGACCGCGACCGCTCGGTCAACGGCCCGTGGTCGGCGGGCATCCCGGGCCTGCCGGCGCTGCTGGTGCAGGTCGCGCGCGAGCATGGCCGCCTGCCGCTGTCCGATTCGCTGGCCCCGGCCATCCGCATCGCCACCGATGGTTTCCCGGTGTACGCGCGCATGGCGCGCGGCTACGCGGCGCGGCGCGAGGTGATGGAGCGGTATCCCGGCACGCGCGAGGTCTACCTGCGCAACGGCCGGCCCATCGCCGAAGGCGACATCTTCAAGCAGCCGGAACTGGCGCATACCCTGCGGCTGCTGGCCGACAAGGGATTCGACGGTTTCTACCGCGGGCAAACCGCGAAGAAGCTGCTGGCCGGCGTGAAGAAGGCCGGCGGCCAGTGGACCGCCGAGGAACTGGCCGGCTACACGGTCAAGGCGCGCGAGCCGATCGTGTTCGACTACCGCGGCTGGAAGATCACCACCGCGCCGCCGCCGTCCTCCGGCGGCATCGCGCTGGCGTCGATGCTGCAGATCCTGGAAGGCTGGGACCTGGCCCGGCTGGACGACGCGCACCGCACCCACCTGGTGGTGGAGGCGATGCGCCGCGCCTACCGCGACCGCACGTTCTTCCTCGGCGATCCGGATTTCGTGCAGATCCCGCAGAAGGTGCTGACCAGCCGCGACTACGCCCAGGGCCTGCGCGCCACCATCCACCCGGAAAAAGCCACCCCGAGCGACCTGCTGTCGGGCAACCCGACGCCGTTGGAAGACGACGAGACCACGCACTTCTCGATCATCGACAGCGAAGGCAACCGCGTCGGCGGCACCCAGACGGTGAACCTGCTGTACGGCTCGGGCTTCATCCCGGCCGGCACCGGCGTGCTGCTCAACAACGAGATGGACGACTTCGCGCTCAAGCCGGGCACGCCCAACGCGTTCGGCGTGATGGGCTACGAGGCCAACGCGCCCAAGCCGGGCAAGCGCATGCTCAGCTCGATGACGCCGACCTTCATGGAGAACGGCGAGAAGGTCATCGTGATCGGCACGCCGGGCGGCAGCCGCATCATCACCATGGTGCTGCTGGGCATCCTCGGCTACGACGCCGGGCTGGACGCGCAGCAGGTCGCGGCGCTGCCGCGCTACCACCACCAGTGGCTGCCGGACGAAATCTCGGCCGAGAGCGGCGCGTTCACCCCGGAGGTGGCGCGCCAGCTGCAGGCCATGGGCCACAAGGTCGACCTGCCCGGCGACAGCGCCGACGGCGGGCGTGGTTCCAGCCACGTCTGGGGCAACCTGCAGACCGTGGAATGGGACCGCCGCAGGAACACCCTCAGCGGCGGCAGCGACCCACGCAACCCGGTGGGCAGCGCCGAAGTGCGCAAGGCGGGGAAGGGCGGCTGAGTCCCCCGCGTACCCGCAGCCTGGCACGAAACCCCGCCTCGCGGCGGGGTTTCGCGTTTCCGGGCAAGCCGCGCGGGCTCAGCGTTCGAGGCCGCGCAACACGCTGGCCAGTCTGCGTACCGCCGCTTCCAGTTCGTCCGGCGCGTGTGCGGCGAAGCCCATCAGGAAACCGGCCTCGCCCGCGTCCCCGGCGTACAGTCCGCCCAGCCCCAGCAGGTCGATGCCAGCGCGGCGGGCCGCATCCACGGCGCTGGCTTCGGCGATGTCGCGGGTGAGGAGGCAGGGCATCTGCATGCCGCCGGCCGGTACGCGCGGCTGCAGGTAATCGCCAAGGTGGCGGCGCACCAGGCGCGCCAACCGGTCGCGCCGCTCGCCATAGAGCTGGCGCATGGCGCGCACATGGGCGCCGAAATGGCCGCCCTCGATGAAGCGCGCCAGGGTCAGCTGCGGAATCGGTGCGCTGTGGCCGTCCAGCAGCGTGCGCGCCACGGTCATCGGTTCCACCAGCGCCGCCGGCAGCAGCATGTAGCCGATGCGCAGGCCGGGGAACATCGATTTGGTGAAGGTGCCGATGTAGATTGTGCGTTCGTGCGGGTCCAGCCCCTGCACGCAGGCGGTGGGCTTGCCGGCGTAGTGGAACTCGCTGTCGTAGTCGTCCTCGATGATCCAGGCGCCGTGCCGCCGCGCCCATTCGATCGCGGCCAGGCGCCGGTCCAGCGCCAGGGTGGCGCCGGTCGGGAACTGGTGCGACGGGGTCAGGAACACCGCCCGCGCCGGCGCCGCGTCGTGCAGCCGCTCCACGCGCATGCCGTCGGCATCCACCGGTACGGGCACGCATTCCAGGCCGGCCGCCTCGAACGCCCGGCGCGCGCCGTGGTAGGCCGGGTCCTCGATGAAGATGCGGTCGCCGGCATCGAGCAGCACGCTGGCGCACAGCGCTAGCGCCTGTTGCGAGCTGGTCAGCACCAGCACGCGTGCGGGCGTGGCGTGGGCGCCGCGTTCGAGGTTGAGATAGTCGGCGATGGCCTGCCGCAACGCCGCCATGCCCTGTGGCGGGCTGTGCAGCAGGGCGGCGCTGCCGTGTTCCCTGAGCACCTGCCGTTGCAGGCGTTCCCATGTCTGCAGCGGGAAGTGGCGGGTCTCGGGCAGGCCGGGCGCGAACGCCCGCGGGGCGAGGAAATCGCGCACGCCGCCGTCCCGGAACAACGCCGCGCCGCGCCGGCTCAGCGCCGCCGCCGCCGGCGGGCCAACGCGACGCGCTCCGGCGCGGCGGCGCCGCACGCGTTCGGAGACGAAGCTGCCGCTGCCCACGCGGCGCTGGATGAAGCCTTCGGCGTGCAACTGGCCGTAGGCGGCCTCGATGGTGTCGCGGGAGACCGCCAGCGAGCGGGCCAGTGCGCGCGACGCCGGCAATGGCCGGCCCACGTCGATCGCACCGTCGAGGATCAGCTGGCGCAGTGCGCGCTGGATGCGTGCGTGCAGGGGCAGGCCGGCGTGCGCCGGGTCGACGAGCCAGGCCTTTACCGATTCGAGCTGGGCATGGCGAAACAATTGGCCGGTATCCGATGTGGAAAGTGGATGGGTAAATCAGTCCATTGCGCGGCTATAAAACAGCCCCGGGGTCGCCCCCGTCAATCGCCTGGAGTCCGCATCCGCCCATGCCATCCCCTCCCGTTCCCGCGCTGCGCCTGCGCGATCTGCCGCATCCGGTCATGGCCGGGCTGGTGTCGGTCATCGTCAATTACGGAGGCACCTTCATCCTGGTGTTCCAGGCCGCCGAGGTGGCCGGGTTGGGGCCGCAGCTGACCGCCTCGTGGGTATGGTCGGTTTCCATCGGTGTGGGCCTGACCGGGCTGCTGCTGAGCTGGCGCTACCGTGAGCCGGTCATCACCGCATGGTCGACGCCGGCCGCCGCGTTCCTGGTTACCGCGCTGGCGACCACCCCCTGGGCCGAAGCCGTCGGGGCGTTCCTGCTGTCGGCCGCGGGTTTCGTCGTACTGGGCCTGTCCGGAAGGTTCGAGCGGGTGATCCGGCGGGTACCGCCGGGAGTGGCGGCCGGCCTGCTGGCAGGCATCCTGCTGCAGTTCGGGATCAAGGCATTCGCCGGGCTGGACCTCGACCCGCTGCTGGCCGGGGTGCTGGTGCTCGCCTACGTGGTGCTCAGGCGCTTGAGCGCGCGCTATGCGGTGATCGGCGTCCTGCTGGCGGGGCTTGGCCTGCTGCTGTTGCAAGGACGCATCGACCTGCATGGTCTGGAGCTGCGCCTGGCCACGCCGGTGTTCACGATGCCGGTGTTCACTCTCAATGCCCTGTTGGGCGTGGCGCTGCCGTTGTTCCTGATCACCCTGACCGGGCAGTACATGCCGGGCATGCTGGTGCTGCGCAATGATGGCTTCCGCACCCCCGCCGATCCCATAGTTACCGCGACCGGGCTCGGTTCGCTGCTGATGGCGCCGTTCGGTTCGCATGCCTTCAACATCGCGGCGATCACGGCGGCGATCTGCACAGGGCGCGAGGCGCACGAAGATCCCTCCCGCCGATGGATCGCCGGCGTCGCCGCCGGTGTGTTCTACATCCTAGTCGGCGTGTTCGGGGTGACGCTGGCAGCGGTATTCCTGGCGCTGCCGGCGACCTTCATCACCACGCTGGCGGGGCTGGCCCTGCTTGGCACCCTCGGTAGCAGCCTGGCCGCGGCGGTGGCCGATGCCCGCACCCGCGAGGCGGCGCTGATCACCTTCCTGGCCGCGGCCGCCAACATCACGCTGTTCGGTATCGGCGGCGCATTCTGGGGGCTGGTGATCGGGTTGCTGGCGCACCTGCTTCTCAACGGCCGGCTGCCGGACGGGCGCCCGGCATCGGTCGCCGACGCCGGAGCAACCCGTCCATGAACCCGGCCCCCCCGACTTCGCACGACCGACACGGCCGCTACCCTCAGGCGCTCACGGTCGATGATGTCCGCCGCAACCTGGCCGCGGTGCAGGCGCGCATCGACGCGGCCTGCCGCCGCGCCGGCCGCGACCCGGCCAGCGTGCGCCTGCTGCCGGTGAGCAAGACCATCGACGAGGCGCGCATCCGCCAGGCCTACGCCGCCGGCTGCCGCTTCCTCGGCGAGAACAAGGTGCAGGAGGCGCACCACAAGTGGGAGGCCATGCAGGACCTGGCCGACCTGCGCTGGTCGGTGATCGGCCACCTGCAGACCAACAAGGCCAAGCTGGTGGCGCGCTTCGCCAGCGAGTTCCAGGCGCTGGACAGCCTGCGCCTGGCCGAGACCCTGGACCGTCGCCTGCAGCTGGAAGGCCGCCCGCTGGACGTGTTCGTGCAGGTCAACACTTCCGAAGAGGACAGCAAGTACGGCCTGGCGCCAGCCGACGTGCCGGCCTTCCTCCGCGAGCTGCCGCGGTTCCCGGCCCTGCGCGTGCGCGGGCTGATGACGCTGGCGCTGTTCTCCGACGATGCCGAGCGCGTGCGCGCCTGCTTCGTGCGCCTGCGCGGGCTGCGCGAGCGCCTGCGCCAGGAGGCGCCGGACGGCGTCGGCCTGGACGAGCTGTCGATGGGCATGTCCGGCGACTTCGAGATCGCCATCGAGGAAGGCGCCACCGTGGTGCGCGTCGGCCAGGCCATCTTCGGCGCGCGCGCGGTTCCGGACAGCCACTACTGGCCAGTCGCCGGCCCATGAGCCCATACGTTTCTTCCCCACCCGTCGGGTCCGCCGTTCCGGCCCCGATCCACGCCCCGGAGTTGCCCCCAATGCATGACCCATCGCCGAGCCTTGCCGATTTCGATCCCGAACTGGCCGCGGCCATCCATGACGAGGAGTGCCGGCAGGAGGATCATGTCGAACTGATCGCATCGGAAAACTACGCCAGCCCGCGCGTGCGTGCCGTGCAGGATTCGGTGTTCACCAACAAATACGCCGAGGGTTATCCCGGTCGCCGCTACTACAGCGGCTGCGACAACGTGGACGTGGCCGAACGCCTGGCGATCGAACGCGCGCGGCAGCTGTTCGGCTGTGATTATGCCAACGTGCAGCCGCACGCCGGGGCCCAGGCCAACGCCGCGGTGTTCCTGGCCCTGGCCAGCCCGGGCGATACGGTGATGGGCATGAACCTGGCACAGGGCGGCCACCTCACCCATGGCAATCCGTCCAATTTCTCTGGCCGGCATTACCGCATCGTGCCGTACGGGCTCGATCCGGAGACCGGGCTGGTCGACTACGACGCGATGGAGCGCATCGCGCTGGAAGCGCGTCCGCGCCTGCTGATCGGCGGCTTCTCGGCCTACTCGCGGCACAAGGACTGGGCGCGCATGCGTGCCATCGCCGACCGCGTCGGCGCGCTGTTCTGGGTGGACATGGCACATGTGGCCGGGCTCGTCGCTGCCGGTGAGTACCCGGACCCGCTGCCGCACGCGCACGTGGTCACCAGCACCACGCACAAGACCCTGCGCGGCCCGCGTGGCGGCCTGATCCTGGCCAGCGGGCAGGCCGCCGATTTCTACCGGAAACTCGATTCGGCGGTGTTCCCCGGAGTGCAGGGCGGCCCGCTGATGCACGTCATCGCGGCCAAGGCGGTTGCCTTCAAGGAGGCTCTGCAACCGGACTTCAGGGTCTACCAGCGGCAGGTGCTGGCCAACGCCCGGGCGATGGCGGCGGCGATCCAGCGGCGCGGTTACCGGATCGTCTCCGGTGGCACCGACAACCACCTGATGCTGATCGACCTGCGCGACCGCCCCTATACCGGCAGGGACGCCGACGCGGCACTGGACGAAGCCGGCATCGCCACCAACAAGAACTCGGTGCCGGGCGATCCGCGCCCGCCGCTGGTCACTTCGGGCCTGCGCATCGGCACCCCGGCGGTAACCACGCGCGGCTTCGGCGTGGCCGAATGCACGCAACTGGCCGGCTGGTTGTGCGACGTGCTCGATGCGCTGGGCGACGGTGCGCAGGCCCAGGTCGCCGCACGCGTCCGCCAGCAGGTCGTGGCGTTGTGCCGGGCGCACCCGGTGTATCGCTGAGCATCGCCGGTGGCGCCGGGAGGCGCGCCCACGGGGGGCGTTCTACGGCGCGGGTCGCCTTGCGAATATTTAACGCGGCGACGGTAGAATTTTTCATATGAAACTATGGTCGATCCGTGGCAACAGCCAGAAGCTGGACGGCGGGGCGATGTTCGGCAACGCGCCCAAGGCCGTGTGGGAAAAATGGACGCCCGCCGATGAGTTGAACCGCATCGAGCTGGCCTGCCGGGCGCTGCTGGCCAGCCCGCTTGGCGGCAAGACGGTGCTGTTCGAGACCGGCATCGGCGCGTTCTTCGAGCCGAAGCTGCGCGAGCGCTACGGCGTGCAGGAGCCGCGGCACATCCTGATCGATTCGCTGCGCGAGGCTGGTTTCGAGCACGAGGACATCGACGTGGTGGTGCTCAGCCACCTGCATTTCGACCATGCCGGCGGCCTGTTGGCGCCGTGGTCGGAAGGACGCGCGCCGGAGCTGCTGTTCCCCAACGCGACCTTCGTGGTCGGTGCTTCGCACTGGGAGCGCGCCCGCCACCCGCATCCGCGCGACCGCGCCAGCTTCATCCCGGAACTGCCCGGCCTGCTCGAAGCCAGCGGTCGCCTGGAAATCGTGTCGGGCGAACACTCGCGGGCGCTGGGCGAATCGGTGCGTTTCAGCTTCAGCGACGGGCATACGCCGGGGCTGATGCTGGCCGAAATCGTCGGCCCCGAGCGCATCGACGGCCAGCCGCATGGCGGCCTGGTGTTCTGCGCCGACCTGATCCCCGGCCGTTCCTGGGTGCACGTGCCGATCACCATGGGCTACGACCGCAATGCGGAGCTGCTGATCGACGAGAAGCGCGCCTTCCTCGAGGACAAGCTCGCCCGCAACGTGCATTTGTTCTTCACCCACGACCCGCAGTGCGCGATGGCGCAGGTGACGCGCGACGAGAAGGGCCGGTTCGGCGTCGCCCACGAAGTCGCCGAGCTGCGCGCGCGTCCGCTGGCTGCATGAAAAAGTGACTTCCGGCACCCCGCGCCGGTGACCGCCGGCTCCTGCCCGCGGGCGGCGCATTGCGCACACTGGTCCCGTCTTCCAACGCGGGATCTGCCATGAAACAACAACAGGACAGCCGTTTTTCAGCGCGAAGCCACTCGAGGGGCGGCGCGCAGGGGCGCGTCACGAGCAAACGCTCCTTCCTGCGCGGGCTGTTCGCCGTGGCGCTGGCATCGCTGGCCCTGGCCCAGCACGCCTTCGCCGCGCCCAGCGCCACGGTGCCGCTGCAGGTATCGCCCGAACGCGCCACCACGCTGGCTGTCTGGGAGCCGGCGCAGGCGCGCGGCGTGGTGCTGTTCTCCACCGGGCATGGCGCCTGGCCGGAACGCTACGACCGCCTGCTGCAGACCTGGGCCGACGCCGGCTTCGTGGTGCTGGCGCCGCTGCACGTGGACTCGGTCCGGTATCCGGAACGGGAAAAGTTCTCGCTGCAGCAGGGCTTCGGCGAGCGCCTGGCCGACATGCGCGCGACCAGCGCCTATGCGCGTGCGCGTTGGCCGGGCCTGCCGATGGCGGCGGCCGGGCACAGTCTTGGCACGCTGATCTCGGCGGTGCAGGGCGGGGCCCTGGCCGGGCTCGGGCCGCTGCGCGATCCCGGCGCGGTGGCGGTGCTGGGCTACTCCTCGCCGGGCCGGATCCCGGGGCTGATCGGGCCCGATGCCTATGCGACGCTGGCGGTGCCGCTGCTGCTGGTAACCGGTGACGAGGACCTCGTGCCGGGTTTCGTCACCGACCCGGCCGACCACCTGTACCCGGTGCAGACCGCGCCGGCCGGCGACAGGCAGGCCGTGGTGCTGGCCGGCGGCGGGCACAACCTGATCGGCGGCGAGCCGGAGCCGTTGTTCGAGCGTGCCCGGCAACTGGGCACCGCCTTCCTGCAGGCCGAACTGCTGGGCGATGCGCGCGCGCGGCAACTGCTCGATGCGCCGCCGCCGGCCGGCGAACGCCGGGTAAGCCGCTGAGCGTACGCCGTTCCGGCGCAGGGCGGATCGCCATCGATCCGCCCTGCGGCGCTGTTTCCGCCGGTGCGCACGCGGCGGCGGAAGCGGACGACGATCGACCGCAGGTGAGGGCGTGGTGCCGCTCAGTGCATCCGCGTACCGAAAATGCGGTCGCCGGCATCGCCCAGGCCGGGCAGGATGTAGCCCCGCTCGTTGAGCCGTTCGTCGATGGCCGCGGTATAGATCTCCACGTCCGGGTGCGCGGCCTCGACCGCGCGCAGGCCCTCGGGCGCGGCGACCAGGAAAATGCCCTTGATGCGGCGTGCGCCGGCGCGCTTGAGCATATCGATGGTGGCGATCAGGGTGCCGCCGGTGGCCAGCATCGGGTCCAGGATCAGCGCGTCGCGCTCTTCCAGGCGTCCGGTCAGGCGTTCGAAGTAGGGCACCGGCTGCAGGGTTTCCTCGTCGCGCTGCAGGCCGACCACGCTCACGCGCGCGGCCGGGATCAGCGACAGCACGCCGTTGAGCATGCCCAGCCCGGCGCGCAGGATCGGCACCAGGGTGATCTTGGCGCCGGCGATGCGCTGCACCGTGACCGGGCCGGCCCAGCCCTGCATGGTGCAGGGTTCGGTTTCCAGGTCGGCGGTGGCTTCGTAGGCGAGCAGGCTGCCCAGCTCGTCGGTCAGCTCGCGGAACTCCTTGGTGCTGAGCGAGGCCTGTCGCATCAGGCCGATTTTGTGCTGCACCAGCGGGTGGCGTACTTCGACGATCTTCATGGTCGGACGTGCAAAGAGGGGAGGCCCGCATTCTGCCGGATCGCCGGGCCGAACCCCAAGCCGGGCCGGGGAAACCGCACGCATGTCACGGCCATGCAATCTTGCGGACATACCGTGCAGACCCATTCTTAACAGGAATGGGGCTTCCCAGTGCATATCAAGACTCCGTTGGCCGTTGCCATCACCCTGACCCTGGCGATGGGCGCCACGGCACCCCGGCAGGCGGCCGCACAGCCGGCGCTCGCCGCTGCCGGCACCGCGACGGCCGACGCGATCGACCTGGACCGCGTCGAAGTGCGCGCCCAGCTCGAATCGCAGGTCCGCGCGGTCGATCTCAAGCGCAGCAGCGATGCCATCGAGGACGCGGTGTCCTCCGATGCCCTGGGCCAGTACCCGGACAAGAACGTGGCCGAATCGCTGCAGCGCCTGCCCGGCGTCAGCGTGACCCGCGACCAGGGCGAGGGCCGGTTCGTGGTCATCCGTGGCCTGGATGCCAACCTCAACAGCGTTAGCGTGGATGGCATCGCCGTGGGTACTCCGGAAGATTCCAGCCGCGCGGCGCCGCTGGACGTGATTCCCTCCGACTCCACCGAGCGCCTGCGCGTGGTCAAATCGCCGACGCCGGACATGCCCGGTGATGCCATCGGCGGTGCCGTGCTGGTGGAGTCGGCCTCGGCCTTCGACCGCGAGGGCCGCAGCCTGCGCGGCAAGATCGAGGGCAGCCACCAGCAGCTGTCCGGCCAGACCAGCCCCAAGGCCGCCTTCAACTACAGCGAAGTGTTCAGCGACACCTTCGGCGTGGCCGTCGGCGTGAACTACCAGAAGCGGAAGTTCGAGTCGGACAACACCGAGGTGGAGTACGACGGCGAGGACGACGCCGCGCCTGGCGATGTCACCGCGATCAACCTGCAGCACCGCAAGTACGAGATCGAGCGCAGGCGCATCGGCGCCAACCTCAACCTCGACTGGCGCCCGGACGAGGACAACAGGTACTACCTGCGCACGCTGTACAGCCAGTTCGACGATGCCGAGACCCGGCAGCGCGTGATCTTCAACTTCGACGACGCGGACATGGTCAGCACCGGTACCGACCAGTACCGCCTGGACGACATGCCGGGCGATGCCATCGACAAGCGCATGCGCTACCGCACCAAGAAGGAAAACACCTTCGCGGCCAGCCTGGGTGGCGAGAACCGGCTGACCAACGCGGTGGTCGACTACAGGGTCGGCTATACCCGCACCGAAGAGCGGGTGAACGATGAAATGGAAGCGCGTTTCAAGCTGGATGGCGCCGATTTCAACGGCACGCTCGACCAGCGCGGCCGCCTGCCGGCCTACAGCTTCGACAACCCGCAGTGGCTGGACAACGGCAACTACGCCTTCGATCGTTTCGTGATCTCGCCCAAGCAGGTCAACGACAAGGAACACAGCGCGCAGGTGAACGTGCGCTTCGACGGCGACGGCAGCAGCATCAAGTTCGGCCTGCTGGGCCGCTGGCGCGACCGCGACGTGAATGTCGACGAGCGCGAACTGCGCGTCGGCCCGAAGGTGGCCCTGTCGGACTGGACCACCGGCTCGCCCGGCCACCGCCACGGCAACATGGGCGATGGCATGGATTCGGATGCCATGCGCGACTACTGGGCGGCCAACGGCGGCCAGTACGGCGCCCGCCCGCAGGATGTGGGCGACAACGCGATGACCTCGCTGGAAGAGGACTACGTGGCCAGCGAGGACATCTTCGCCAGCTACGCCATGGGTACCTGGGACGTGGGCGCGCTGCGCATCATCGGCGGCGTGCGCGTGGAGAACACCCGATTCAGGGCGGTCGGCAACCAGGTCGACGTGGCGGCCAACGGCCGCAGCTTCACCGTCACCCCGCGCGTGGCCAGCAGCAGCTACACCAATGTCCTGCCGGGCCTGCACCTGCGCTACGACGCGGCCGATGACTGGGTGCTGCGCGCCTCGGCCAACAAGACCGTCTCGCGCCCGTCCTTCGGCGACATTTCCCCGCGCGTGGGTTACAGCCGCGGCGACGAGGAAGTGCGCCTGGGCAACCCGGAGCTGGATCCGTACGAGTCGAACAACATCGACCTGTCGGTGGAGAAATACATCGGCAGCACCGGCATCGTTTCGCTCGGCCTGTTCCACAAGTCCATCGACGGCTACATCGTGGAAACCGTGCGCAGCAACGATCCGGCCCATGGCGGCTTCGACGTGACCCAGCCGATCAACGGCAACAAGGCCACCGTGCGGGGCGCGGAGTTCAACTGGCAGCAGCAGCTGGCGTTCCTGCCGGCAGGCCTGGATGGCCTGCTGGTCGGCGCCAGCGGCACCTGGCTGGACACGGAGTTCGACGCCGGCATCGAGGAGCGCGCCGGCGAGGACTTCATGCTGCCGCGCGCTTCCAGGCACGTCTACAGCGCGCACCTGGGCTATGAGAAGCATGGCCTGAGCACGCGCCTTGCGGCGGTATACCGCAGCCAATACCTGGACAGCATCGGCAAGGGCCGTGCCTTCGATATCTACGTGGCGCCGCATACCCAGCTCGACTTCTCGCTGGACTACCGGTTCAGCCCGCGGGTGAGCATGTACTTCGAAGCGCAGAACCTGCTGGACAAGCCGCTGGAGCTGTACCAGGGCGCGCGTTCGCGCACGCTGCAGATGGAAGAGTACGGCCGCACCTATGCGCTGGGCCTGAAGGTGGCGCTGTGATGGCGTGCTTCAGGATGCCGCTGGCCGCGGCGCTGGCCGCGCTCGTGGCGGCGGGCTGCAGCTCCGCTCCCGGCACCGCCCCCCCGGCCTCGGCTGCCCTGGAAGGCGCCGGACCGCGCGCGGTCGCGACCATCGCCGAGGCCTTCGCCACGCCGCTGACGCCGGCCGACAACATCGATTCGCCCGCGGCCTGGCGCGCGCCGGATGGCCGGCTGTGGCTGATCGCCACCGCCAAGGCCACGGACAAGCTGGTGGTGTACGACGGCAGCACCGGCGAGCGCCTGCGCGACGTGGGCGGCAGTGGCGCCGGACCGGGGCAGTTCGACCGCCCGAACGGCATCGCGGTGGTCGACGACCTGCTGTGGATCGTCGAGCGCGACAACCACCGCGTGCAGGTGCTGGCCCTGCCGGAGTTCAGGCCGCTGGCCACGTTCGCGGCGGAGGACCTGCGCAAGCCCTATGGCCTGTGGGTGGACCGCCGCGCCGACGGCTACAGCGTCTACGTCACCGATTCCTGGGACGATGGCGAGGACGCGCAGGGCAACGACATCCTGCCGCCGCTGGCCGAGCTGGACAGGCGCGTACGCCAGTACCACGTCACCCGCGACGGCGCGAAGGTGCAGGCGGAACTGGTGGCCAGCATCGGCGATACGAGCGAAGCCGGTGCGCTGCGCGTGGTCGAGTCGATCTGGGGGGATCCGGACAACGACCGCCTGCTGATCGCCGAGGAGGATGAAAGCTACGCCAGCGAATTCAAGGTCTACACGCTGGCCGGCCGCTTCACCGGCACCACCTTCGGCCGCGACGTGTTCAAGGCCCAGGCCGAAGGCGTCAGCCTGCGCACCTGCGGCAAGGGCGGCTGGTGGATCACCACCGAACAGGGCAAGCAGCGCAGCGTGTTCCACCTGTTCGACCGGCATACGCTGAAGCCGGTGGGGGCGTTCCAGGGCAATACGGTGGCCAATACCGACGGCATCTGGCTGATGCAGCAGCCCAGCGCGCGTTTCCCGCACGGCGCGCTGTATGCGGTGCATGACGACCAGGGCGTGGTGGCGTTCGACTGGGAGAGCATCGCCAGGCAGCTGGCCCTGCCGCTGGAGTGTGGCGCATGAGCGGGCATCGCGTGATGCGCGCGCTGGCGCTGGGCCTGCTGCTGGCGCTGCCGTCGATCGCGCCGGCGGCGGCAGAACCGAATACCCAGGTGCCGCCCGGCAGCCGCCACTACGCGGCGACGACGGTGCCGGACCGCATCGTCGCCTCGCCCGCGGCCGATCCCGCCCACGGTTTCGCCGTGGCGTGGCGTACCGATGGCAGCGTGCAGGCGCCGCTGCTGGAGATCGCCCCGGCCGGGGACTCACCGGCCATCGAGGGCATCCGCCAGGTGCGCGCGACCACTGGGGCACTGCAGACCGAAAACGGCCTCTCGCACCATCATCGCGCCGATGTCGACGGCCTGCAGCCGGACACCCAGTACGTCTACCGCGTGCAGGGTAATGGCAGCTGGAGCGCGTGGAACCAGCTGCGCACCCTGGCCGCCGCCGACCAGCCGCTGACCTTGCTGTACTTCGGCGATACCCAGAACAAGAACGCCAGCCACGTCAGCCGCGTGGTGCGCGCCGCGCAGAAGGCGACGCCGGAGGCGCGCATCAGCCTGTTCGCCGGCGACCTGGTCAGCGGTGGCGACGGCATGGACGACAGCGAGTGGGGCGAGTGGTTCGCCGCGACGGGCTGGCTGGCGCAGGAGACCCTGGTGGCGCCGGCGATCGGCAACCACGAGTACTTCGAGGAATTCGAGGACACCCCGCAGGAGCGGCGCGTGCTGGGCCGGCACTGGCCGGTGACGTTCGCGTTGCCGGGCAACGGCGCCACCGCCGCACGGCAGACCAGCTACTGGTTCGATGCGCAGGGCGTGCGCGTGGCGGTGCTCGACGGCACCTCGGCGCTGGACATGGGCACGGCCACGGCGCAGGCGCAGTGGCTGGACCAGGTGCTGGCCGGCAACCCGCGGCCGTGGACCATCGTGCTGCTGCACCAGCCGTTCTACTCGCCGCGCGAGGGGCGCGAGAACACCGCGCTGCGCGAGGTGCTGTTGCCGGTGGTGCATCGCCACAAGGTGGACCTGGTGCTGCAGGGCCATGACCACACCTATGGCCGCCGTGGCGAAGGGCAGGCGGCAACGCCGCAGTACGTGGTGTCCGTGGCCGGGCCGAAGCAGTACCGGCTCTCCGACGAAGCGCGCAGGACCATGGCCCCGGTGGCCGAGGACACCCAGCTGTTCCAGGTGCTGGACATCGACCCCCGGCGCCTCCGCTACGAAGCGCGCACCGTGACCGGGCGCCTGTACGACGCTTTCGAGCTGCGCCGCGATGCCGAGGGGCGCAAGGAACTCCGGGAGCTTGTCGAAGGGCGCATCGCCCCCCGCGACTGCCCGCGCGCGCAGACCGCCAAGGGCCGCGCCGACCGCTGCTGGGAGTGAGGACGCACCGATGACCAGACACCGCCGCATCGTTCCGCTGGCCGCCATCGGCGCGTCCCTGCTGCTGGCCAGCGCAGCGGCCGCCACCGATGCCGTGCTGCATCCGTTCCTGGCCGCACAGCCGGCGCAGGCCCCGCAGGAGGCCAACCTGGCGGTGGAGATCCCGGCCGGCAGCTTCACCAAGTACGAGATCAAGGAGGACGGCCTGGTGCACGTGGACCGCTTCCAGTCGATGCCGGTGGCCTATCCGGCCAACTACGGCTCGATGCCGCGCACGCTGGCCGGCGACAACGATCCGCTGGATGCGCTGGTGCTGACCCGCGAGCCGCTGCACCCCGGGGTGATCGTGCGCTTCCGCCCGATCGGCTACCTGAAGATGATCGACGACGGCGAGCACGACGAGAAGGTGATCGGGGTGCCGACCGACAAGGACGACCCGACCTATGCGCGCATCCGCGACCTGGCCGACCTGCCGGAAATCGAGCGGCAGCGGATCGAGGCCTTCTTCTGCGTCTACAAGGACCTGCCGCAGGGCCGCAACCCGGTGCAGCTCAACGGCTGGGGCAACGCGGCCGAAGCCCGGGCGCTGATCAGCGAGGCGATGCAGCGTTACGGCAGATAGACGCCGCATGCGCGGCTGGCCGGCCCGTCCGCCGTCGCCGCCCATGCTGGCTGGCGTGGCCGCTGTGCCGGACAAGGCGGGCCGCAGGCCGCGGATCGTTGCCGGCAGTGATGGGCCAGGGGGGACGCACGCACCACGGGCATGGCCGCCGCACCCGTGGCCGCGCGGGCAGTACGCAACCGCCCTGGACGGCAGGCTCCACCCTGGATGCTGGTACGCTTGGCGCGATGGCGGCAAGACGCGACTGGCGCATGGAATCCAGGGAAGACATCGAATACGAGGAGGAGATCGGCCAGCGGCTGCAAAGCCTGATCGGGGACCGGGTCGTGGACCTGTCGCAGCTGATGACCGACATGCAGGGGGAGCTGCGCCAGATCGCGCGCCACCGACGCCGGCGTGGCTCGGTGGGCGAGACCCTGTCCACCACGGCCCTGGTCAACGAGGCCTACCTTCGGTTCGCCTCCTCGCCGGAACTGTTCGACCGCATGGACCGCAGCCACTTCCTCGCCATCGCCTCGCGGGCGATGCGCAACATCGTCATCAACCATGCGCGCGACCGGCTGGCGCAGAAGCGCGGCGGCGGCGCGGCGCATGAAACGCTGGGCGAGGACCTGCTGGAAGCGGACTTCGCCGAGGCCTCGCGGCTGCTGGAACTCGGCGACGCGCTGGAACGGCTGGAGAAGGTGCGGCCGAGGCTGGCCCAGGTCGTCCACCTGCGCTATTTCGCCGGCCTGAGCGAAGAAGAAACCGGCGAGGTGCTCGACATAGACCGCAGCACGGTGCGGCGCGACTGGCTGAAGGCGCGCGGCTGGCTGTACGAACGGCTGCACCCGGACGCATGAGCGAATCCACGCCCGACGACTGGCGGCGCCGTGAGGCCCTGCTCGATCGCCTGCTGGACCTGCCGGAAGGCGCACGCGCCGCCTTCATTGCCGAAGTGGCGTGCGGCGATGCCGCGGATGCGGCGGCGCTGCGTCGCTGGCTGGCCGGCATCGAACGGTCGGCCGATTATCTGGTGCCGAAATCCGCGTCCGACCCGATCGGCCACGAAGGCGAGGTCGCGGGCAACTGGCGGGCGCTGCGCCTGATCGGGCGCGGTGGCATGGGCGAGGTCTGGCTGGGCGAGCGCGCCGACGGGCTGTTCGACAGGAAGGTCGCCATCAAGTTCATCCGCGGCGACCGCCCGGCGCTGGCGCGCAACATCGAGTCCGAGCGGCGCGTGCTCGCCGGGCTGCAGCACCCGGGCATCGTGCGCCTGCTCGATGCCGGCACGCTCGCCGACGGCCATCCCTACCTGGTCACCGAGCATATCGACGGCTGCACGCTCGATGCCTGGCTCGCCCATGCCCGGCCCGGTCTCGACGCACGCCTGGCGCTTTTCCGGCAGGTCGCCACGGCCGTGGCCTATGCGCATGAGCGCCTGGTCGTCCACCGTGACATCAAGCCGGGCAATATCCTCGTCGACGCCGGGGCGAACGCGCACCTGCTCGATTTCGGCATCGCCCGGGTGCTGGCGGGCGACGCCGATCCGGACGCCGCGGCGACCCAGATAGCGCTGACGCCGGAATTCGCCGCGCCGGAGCTGATCGTCGACAACAGCGCCAGCGTGCGTTCGGACGTCTACGCGCTTGGCGCGGTGCTGTACTTCCTGCTGTGCGGGCGCCCGCCACTGGCGCTGCAGGGGCTGGCGCTGGGCGCGATGGTCGCCCGGGTGCGCGACGAACCGCCCGGGCCCGCCACGGCGCGCGCGCCCGGGGAAGTGGTGCGCGGCGCATCGCAGCCGCTGCTGTCCGACCTGGACGCCATCGTGGACAAGGCGCTGTCCAAGTCCCCGTCCGCGCGCTACGGCACGGTGGACGCACTGCTGGCCGACATCGCCGCGGCGTGCGAACGGCGCCCGGTCGCCGCGCGCGCGCCCTCCGCGTTCGATCGCATGCGCCGCTACCTGCAGCGCCATCGCATCGGTGTCAGCGTGGCGGCGGCGCTGCTGCTCAGCCTGCTGGGCGGGATGGCCGGAACGCTGTGGCAGGCGCATGAGGCGCGACAGCAGCAGCAACGGGCCGAAGCGGAGGCGGCGCGCGCCACCGCGCAGGCGCTTACCGCCAATGCGGTGCGCGACTTCCTGATCAGCGTGTTCGAGTCGGCCAACCCCGAAGTCACGCTGGGCCGCACGCCGACCGCGCTGGACCTGGTCGACGCCGGCGTGCGCCAGGCCGGAAGCGGGCTTGCCGGGCAGCCGGCGATGCAGGCGCGGCTGTTCGAAGCACTGGGACGGACCTACATCGGCCTGGGCGAGTACGACAAGGCGAGAGCACTGCTGGAGAAGGCGCATGCCGCAGCGGCGGGACAACTGGGCGCCCGCTCGGAGCCCGCCGTCGCGCTGGCGAGCGCGCTGGCCGTGGCGGTGGGCCATGGCGACGGTCCGTATGACGGCGTGATCGCCCTGCTGGAGGACATCGTCGCCGTCGACCCGGGCGCATCGCCGGGGGCGATGCGGCAGTCCGCCATCGCCACCTACCAGTTGGCGGCGCTGCAGAAGCGGGTGGGGCGCCTGGACGCGTCCGAGGCCCATTTCCGCCGCGCGGTGGAGGTCCTGCGCGGGCTGGGCGCACCCGCCCAGGCCGATCTCGCCGAGGCGCTGCACCAGTACGCGGGCCTGGACGAAGCACGCGGCAGGCGCAACGAGGCGATCGCGCGCCTGCGCGAGGCGATCGCGCTGCGCGAGCGCGCCGGGACCGGGTCGGTGGCCGAGATCGATCTGCTGCGCGAGGAACTGGCCAACCTGCTGGGCAGCGCCGGCCACAACGACGAGGCGGTGGCGCTGCTGCGCGGGGTGGTGGCCTCCAGCCATGGCATCTACGGCCAGACGCACCCGCGTACGTTGCTGAGCTCCAGCTGGCTGGCGCGCGCCCTGGTGCGCGAATCGGCCTACGCCGAGGCGGATGCGATCCTCGTGCGGGTCCTGGCGCTTTCGCGCGCGCAGTTCGGCGAGGATGCCGAGACCACGGCGGGCGCGCGGATCGCCCTGGCCGCGTCGAAATTCGCGCAGGGCGACATCGATGCGGCCATCGCCCACGGCGAACAGGTGCGCCGCTATGCCGCCGCGCACGATGGCGAGGACGGCTACCGCACCATCGTGACGACGCAGAACCTGGCGCGCCTGCGCCTGGCCAATGGGGAGTACGCCGCCGCCGGGCGGATCGCGGCCGACGTGCTGGCCGCCCTCGGGCGGATCGGCTCCGGGCAGACCGCCGACGCGCTGGAGCTGATGGGCAACGCGCACCTGTACCAGGGTGACGCGGCGCGCGCGCGTGCGCGGCACCGCCAGGCGCTGCAGGTACTGCAGGACAACGGCGACGGCGCCGGCATCGATGCGCAGCTGCTCCGGATCGGGCTGGCCGAGGACGAACGCGACCTCGGCGATCTGGCTGCCGCGCGCGGGCACGCGCATGCGGCACTGGAAGGACTGGGGCGGCTGGACCCGGCAGCCACGGCCGACAGCGTGATCTTCGCGCGCTATCTGTTGGCGCAGTTCGACACCGCCGATGGCCGCTGCGATGCAGCCGGCGCCACGGCCATCCGCGCGCAGATCGCCGCGGCCGGCCGGCAGCCGCGGCTGCCGCCGCACGCGCGTTGGCGCGATGCGCACAGCAAGCTGGTGCTCGGCCTGTGCCTGCGCCAGCAGGGCAAGGCCACGGCCGACAGCGAGGCGCTGCTGGCCGGCAGCGCCCGGTGGCTGCGCCACTCGGCCATCGCCTCGCCGCACGCCCGGCGGCAGGCTGTGGCTGTCCTGCGCGCGCCAGCGCAGGGCGGCGCGTAGCAACACCGCACGGCGCACCCGCGCGAGGCGGGCATCAGGCCTGCGCTGGACGCCCCGGGATCGTGCCGGACGCGTAGGCGGCCCACAGCCCGGCCAGGAACGGGGTGTCTATCCCGAGCAGCGCGGCCTTGCCCAGCAGTTCGAAATCGTCGCTGACGCAACCGGCTACCTCGTGCTGGCAGGTGGCGCGGGAGGTCGCCAGGAAGGCCACTCTGCGCAGCACCCTTACCGCGCGCCTTCCCTCCGGTGCCATGCTGCGCGCCGACCAGGCGTGTTCGATCGTATGCCAGCTGGTGACCCACGCATCGTCGAAGGACGCCGACTCGCGGCTGTCCAGGATCGCGTCCAGATCGAGTCCCGCCAAACGGTCCGCGGCAAGCAGTTCCTGATCAAGGATCGAGCGCGTGCATGCCGCGATCCACCGCATCGCGGCGGGTTGCCGCGACCCGGGCCCCGGGTGCGGCGGCCAGTGACGCCCGTCCTCAGCCACGCGCGGGTGCAGGACCGATCAGGACGTACTGCCGGCGTGATTCGAACCCCGCGCCGGGCCAATCGCGTACGTGGGCGCGCAATGCCTCCACGCCCGCCGGCCAGTCCTCGCCGTTGACCCGGCGGTCGGCCATGGGGCCGCCGTCCACGTCGCGGGCGGCATGGAGCCGCACGCCGAACGTGCCGGTGCCATGTAGCTGCGGCGCGAATGTGTTCATGGCCGCGGTGAACAGGCAGCCGTCGCATGCCGGATGCGCCTGCGGACCATTCTCGCAGGTTCCGCTGGCCATGACGCGGGTGACGGCGCCGAGCCGCACGCGGCGTACGGCCACGCCGGGGTTCTGCGCCGTGCCGGGAAAGGTGATGTCCATCCAGGGGCAATGGCCCGGGCCGGGACCGGCCAGGTCGACGAACACGTTCCAGTCGGTGCGCGCCCATTGCGCGAAGCCGTCGCGCAGCGCATCGCCGGCCGAATCCTCGCTGCGGGCATGCTGATACTCGAAGCAGGGCCGGGACAGCAAGGCCGGATGAGCGATGTCCACCGTGGTGGTGAGCAGGGCATCCTCGCCATGCACGTGCTCCATGAACCCGGGCCACAGCCACAGTCCGTTGTCCGCCACGAGCCAGTCGCCCTGGCGCCGGGCGACGCAACCGGTGGCGGCGAGCGCATCGTGCAGCAGCTCGACCAGATCGATGTCCTCCGACCACCGCTCGATCCCGGCCCGGCTTGCTGAGGGCGTTCGAAGTCGAAGCGTACCCGGGAGGCCAGGCCCGGATTGGCCGGATGGCCGCGGGGCATGGCGCCAGCCGTGTCGGCGGCGCAGGGCGGGAGAGGCCGCGTCATGGCGTCGTTGGAGCGGTTGGAGGGACGTTGCCGGGATCGCCGCGTATCCAACGGAAGCAGCCGTCCATGGCGAACGAGGGCCGCATCGGGATCATCGCCTCCAGGTCGACGCCGAAGTATCGGTCCAGGCGATCGATATCGTCGATGACCCGGTCGCGGAAGTGCTGCCGGATCTGCTCGCGGGTATGGTTCGACCAGTCGTGGTTGCGGCCCGCTGACGGAAAGGCGAAGGCGTGGGCGATCTCCCGCTGCGGTGCGGTCAGCCGTGCGTGGCCCATCAGCATGGCCGTGTGCGCGATGGCCCGCCTGCCCGCGACCAGCGCCGTGCCATTGACGCAGCAGAGCTCGCCGACATCGAGCGTTCCCGCGCAGCCGACGGCGACGGGCAACCGGGCGAACCGTTCGCAGTAGAGGTTCCTTGCGCTCACGTCGCCCTCGACGCATCCATGGAAATAGAGCTCGTCGGCCACGATGTTCCCCAGTATCACCGGGTAGGCCCACATCGACCGGTCCCAGCCGACGCGCGGGAAGAAGTCGAGATCGAGCAGCAGCTTCCTTGCCTTCCTGTCGCCCCGGTAGACGAAGAATTTCCTGTCGCGCAGCGTCCTGCTGCGGCCGGCGGCGAGCCTGAGCGGTGATCCCTCGCTCAGTTCATCCTCGAACTCGGCGAACCGGAGCAGGCGCGGTGCCGGCGCGCTCATGGTTCACCCCGGCACAGGGCAAGGGAAAGCCGACCGGCGTCCTGGCGGCAGATCCAGAAGCGGGATTGACGGTGCTGGAGCAGCCGATAGGCGGACCTGCCACGCGGCATGGCCACCTCCTCCAGCGTCCCGTCGGAAATCGAGAACAGCCGCTGGCGGCCCCTCCACTCGTCGCCGGCGAACATCGGGCTCAGCAGCAGGTACCCGGCGCACGCCATGAAGGCCGCGCGGACGCCGCGTTTTCTGCCGTCGCCCGTGTTGCCGCCGCGCATCAGGACGCGCTCGACCCGGCCGGCGCGGTCGATCCGCGCCAGCGCCCAGTAGTCCATGCCCCACTTCTCGGCGGCCACGCTCTGGCTGCCGGGGACGAAGGCGTACAGGCCGCCATCGGCCGCCGACGCCAGGTGCCCCACCCGTGGAGACAGGCCCTGCGCCGAGGCCGGGCAATCGGCGCTGGGCTGGAGGGAGGCCAGGCCGCACCACTGCGCGCTTCGTTCGTCCACGCGCCATCGCAGTTCGGCGAAATGCCGCGCCTGTCCCAGGTAGGCCGGCGCCCGTTCCACGCAGACGAACGCAGGGGACCCGGCAGTGGCGGCAACCGAGGCCGCGTGCTTGCGCGCATACGGCGGGTAGACCTGATGCGGGTCGGCGATGCGCACGTGCAGGGCTTCGGCTTCCGGGTCGGCATGCAGGTGCAGGTCGTCGCGGCCGTCCAGCAGCGCCCAGGCCATGCCGCGGGTGAGCAGCACCGGCCTGTCTTCGCGGTCGTCGGGACGCACATGCGGCAATGGGCGCAGGTGTATCCGCGGCGAATCGGGATGCAGCTGCAGCAGGCTGTAGCCGCAGGTACGGCTTTCGACCAGGGCGATCAGCGTGCCATCGTCCAGCACCGCGGTATGCAGCACGGCGAAAGGAGCGGCGATGGCGGGCCACTCCCTGGCGAGGTGGAGCTTCATGCGCGGCGGGGACGGGCAGGGCGGCGGCATCGGCCGCAGGCGGGAGGAGCCGGAACCGGCGCCATGGGCATCACCGCCGGCGTCACAGGGTGCGCAGCCGCTTGAAGCCCAGCCAGGCGATGCGGCCGAACAGCAGCGCGCCCGCCAGGCCGATGGGGTAGGTGAAAAGTCCGCTGCGGAACAAGGCGAAACTACTGCGGGGATTCGGGCCGCTGAACAGGATGTACAGCGAGCCGGCGCACAGCAGTACGAGGAACAGGCTCGAAAGGAGGACGACAGGCTTCGACTGGCTGCCCTGCGAGGTATCGGTCATGGTGATTCCAGTGGGTTCGGGATGGGGTGGGGCGCGCAGCGCGGCATGCTGCCGCGGGCGCGGGCAGGGGTGTCCAGCGGCGGATGCAGCTCGGCTGTCGGCAGCTTGCGTTCGCCGCCGGCGGTCGCGGTGGGGGCCTGCGCCGACGCAGGAGCCGCCGGGCGTTCCGGCCCGCTGGCGACAGGTGTCGTGCCGGACCGGGGGCGCGTCATGGCGTTGCCGGCCGGACGGCCGCGGACAGCGAACGCCAGGCACGGCGCAGCACGTACGCGTAGACCAGGTGTATGGCGCCACGGCAGCACAGGATCAGGACCACGCCGACGGCGAACGCCGCTGCTTCGTCCGGATCCATGGCCGCCATGCGCAGCTGCATCGCATGGAGCACCAGCGCCATGCTGGCGCCGACGAACGCCAGCGCCACGCAGGCCAGCCAGCAGCCGGCGCGACGGCGCCGCAGCAGCAGGACGTCGCCGAGGATGCCGAAGGTCGCGGTACCGTACTGGATCAGGGTTTCGGCGATTGCGTGGGTGCGGTCGTAGTCGCCGATCTCGCCCCGCAGCAGGTTGGCGGTGCCGATGAGGGCGGCCAGGCCGACGATGACGCACAGCGCCAGGTCGATGCCCAGCCACCACCTGACGAAGCCGGGGTACGGCGCGACGGCAGGCAGGGAGCTGGCTGCGTGGTCCGGAGGCATGGGGAAGGATGCTGTCATGGTGAGCGCCCGGACGGTCAGAACGGACGCGACGGCAGCCAGCCCCTGTCGCCGTCGACCATGAAGGCGTAGTAGTCGCGCGGCGCCATGTAGCAGAAGACCGCGCTGCCGAGGAAGTTGACCATGCTGGCGATGGCCTCGCCGCCGATCATGTACAGCACGATGCTGAGCACGAGGATCGACGGGATGAGGATGGCCAGCAGCACCAGCCCTTTCTTCCACATGCCCTTGGCCAGGTAGTAGAAGAAGCCGAACACGAAGGCCAGCACCATGCTGGCCGCCGGCGGCTGGATGTCCTTCATCGCGGCCCGGCGTTTTTCCACGCTCCGCGGCAGCGCCTTGAAGGCGGGAAGCTGCAGCCCTCCCCACCTCTGGATGCCTGCGAAATAGCGCTTCCAGCGCTCGGATACTTGCAGTGTGTCGATGTCGACGGCGCTGGTGCTGGCGACGGCGACGGCGATGGGGGCGGCGGGGGCGGCATAGGGATCGTGGTTCACGCTGGACTCCGGTTCGGGGGAAAGGGGCGGATGCATCGCCCATACGGGAGCAATCACGGAACCGGCGCCGTTTGCGTCATTTATTTCGCGCTGGCTGCCGGGGGGCTTCGCCGGGTTGGCTGGGGCCTGCGCGGGTCGGGAACGGGCGCACGGCCGCGCGGCGAACGGCGTCGGCTTTCAGTGTTCGGGCGGGTGTGGCTGCCGCCCGCGCTGCCTATACTTGGCCCGGCCCGCCCACACCGCAGTGGCGCGGCGCAACCACCAGGGAGGAACGACATGCGCGCAGGCAGGATCAGGATCGTGACAGGGACAGCGCTGCTGCTGGCGGCCATGGCGGGGAGCGCGCTGGCGCAGCAGCCACCGCTGGAGGAGGAGCAGGTCAATCCTTCCGAGGTCGTGTTCGAGAACGGCCGCCCGTACGTGTACGCCGACGGCGCGATGCAGGCGCTGCGCACGCGCCGGCAAGACGGGGAGACCATTTACTACCGCATGGTCCGCTACGACCCGCAGGAAGGCTATGTGACCGGTGGCGACGGCGCGGCCGTGGCGAGCGCCGCCGCGCAGCCGTTCGCGGCGCCGCAGACGCCGATGCGCTACCACGGCGCCGGCCATCTGTACCGCCCGGATTTCTACAACAGCCCGTACAACCGCGATGCGCGCCAGCGCTACTCCGGCCCCGGTTACTTCGGCAGCTGCAGCCGCTACGACGGCTGCAAGGAAGTGCAGGTGGTGCCGCTGTGGCCCTACGGCCGCGGCAACTGACGCCAATTGGCAACAACGGCGGCCATCGGCCGCCGTTTCCGTTTCCGTCCCGCGACGCGTGCGCGGCTCAGGCGCTGAGCGCCTCCAGCACACGCAGCTCCGGTAGCTCCAGTCCGCGCTGGCAGTACGCCGGCTCGCGGTCGACCAGGTGCTTGGCGTTGGGGCACTGCAGCAACATGTAGTTGGCGTCCAGGTTGAGCTTCTCCACCAGGAAATCGACGAAGGCGCGCACCTTGGGCGAAACCATGCCGCCGCCGGCGAACACCGCGCTGAAGTCGTAGTCCGGGCCGGTCCAGCCGGCCAGCACGCGGCGCAGCATGCCCGATTCGATGAAGGGCTTGGCCATCACGTCGCTGCTGAGCATCAGCCCTTCGCCGGCCACCAGCATCGAGTTCAGCGCCGAGGCGTCGTTGGCGACCATCAGCGGATTGACCGCGAACTCCTGCATCTGCCCGCCGTCCTCGGCCAGCGACCAGACGAAGCGGTTGTTCTGGCTCTGGTGCTGTTTGCGCACCGCCAGCGTGCGGTGGTACTGCAGCTCGTCCGGGTGGCGCGGCTCGCCATGGCGCTGGATGTAGGCGGGGCTGGCGAACACCTGGGTGCGCAGGCTGCCGAGCTTGCGCGCGATCAGGTTGGAATCGGGCAGGGTGCCGATGCGCAGCGCCAGGTCGGTTTCGCCCGAGATCAGGTCCAGCATCTCGTTGCCCAGGTGCATGTCCACGCGGATTTCCGGGTACTGCGCCTGGAACTGGCCCAGCAGCGGCGCGATCCAGGTGATGCCCACCGAATACGGCACGGTGAAGCGCAGCCAGCCGCGAGGCCCGGACTGCAGCTGGCTGACCGCGCTCTCGGCCTGTTCGAGCTCGCGGGCGATGCGTTGGCAGTGCTCGTAGTAGACCGAGCCGGCCTCGGTCAGCCCCAGCCGGCGCGTGGTCCGGTGCAGCAGGCGCGCGCCGAGCCGTTCCTCGAGTTCCTGCACCTTGCGGCTGACCGTGGTCTTGGGCTGCCCGAGCAGGCGTGCGGCGGCGGTGAAACTGCCCTGTTCGACCACCTTGACGAAGATCAGCGTGTCGTTGAGATCGTTGGCCATGGGAGAGGTTCCTTCGGCAGCGGGATTGTGCCGGCGACGGGACGATTATTCCCTTCAATCCGTACTAATCAAGTATGGATTAGGGGCGTAACTTGGCGGCCTCCGCCCAGATCGGACCTGCAGCCATGCGTCTGCGCCACCTTCCTGCCTTCCAGCCGACGCGCCGCCTGCCGGCGTTTTCCACGGTCGACCGCCGCGCCTGGCGGGACAACGGCTTGAATCCACAGCACTTCGCCGCGCTGCGCGGGATGCGCGCGCCGGCGTCCTTGGCGCCGTCGCGGACGCTGGGTCGGCGCCTGGCCGAATGCTTCGCGGCGGCGTTTGTCCCGCCAGCGGGAGAAAAATTTCCGTGAGCGGGACAGTGCAGACGCCCGCGCACGCCCTCCACGGGCGCGGCAGCGCGACATCTGCGCGGAAGCGCGCAGCACGCGCGCGATCCGCGCTCCTTCCCCGGCTGCTGACAGCGGCTGTCAGCAGCCCCGCCGCACACTGCCGGACGCACCGGGCACCGGCCCGGTCAGCGACCGCCACGCCGCACCTCCTCCCCCTCCTGGACGCATGACATGAAAGGTATCTCCAGCCCCTCCCGAACCGCGCGACGCCTTGCCCTGGCGGGCGTGTCGGCGCTCGCCATCGCCATCCTCGCCGCCTGCAGCGGCGGCCACGCCCAGGAAGCCGGCGCGCCGCCGGCGCCAGAAGTCAGCGCCGCGCCGGTGCTGGTCAGGCAGGTCAGCCAGTGGGACGAGTTCAGCGGCCGCGTCGAGGCCGTGCAGAGCGTGGAACTGCGCCCGCGCGTGTCCGGCTACATCGACAAGGTCAACTACACCGAGGGCCAGGAGGTGAAGAAGGGCGACGTGCTGTTCACCATCGACGCGCGCAGTTACCAGGCCGAGTACGACCGCGCCCGCGCCGAACTGGCCCGCGCCCGCACCCAGGCCGCGCTGGCGCACAGCGAATCCGAGCGCGCGCGCCGCCTGGCCGAGCAGCAGGCCATCGCCGCCGAGACCGCCGAGCAGCGCCGCGCCGCCGCCGACCAGGCCGGCGCGGCGGTGCAGGCCGCGCAGGCGGCGCTGGACGCGGCCCGCCTCGACCTGGAGTTCACCCGGGTGCGCGCGCCGATCGACGGCCGCGCCGGCCGCGCCATGGTCACCGCCGGCAACCTGGTCACCGCCGGCGACAGCGCCAGCGTGCTGACCACGCTGGTGTCGCTGGACACCGTGCACGTGTACTTCGACGCCGACGAAGGCACCTTCCTGCGCTACGCGCGGATGGCACGCACCGGCGAGCGCCCGAGCGAGCGCGACCAGGCGCTGCCGGTGAAGGTGGCGTTGAGCGGCGAGGAGGGTTTCCCGCACGCGGGCAAGGTCGATTTCCTCGACAACCAGGTCGCGCGCAGCACCGGCACCATCCGCGTGCGGGCGCTGCTGGACAACCGCGACCGCCAGTTCACGCCGGGCCTGTTCGCGCGCGTGCGGCTGCTCGGCAGCGGCGAGTTCGACGCGCTGCTGATCGACGACAAGGCGGTGCTGACCGACCAGGACCGCAAGTACGTGTACGTGGTCGACAAGGACGGCAAGGCGCAGCGCCGCGACGTCGAGCTCGGCCGCAGCGCCGAGGGCCTGCGCATCGTCGAGGCCGGGCTGGCGCCGGGCGACAGGGTGATCGTCGACGGCGTGCAGAAGGTGTTCATGCCGGGCATGCCGGTGCAGGCCAGGGCGGTGGCGATGCAGCGCGCGCCGGCCGTGGCCGCTGCCGGCGGCCGCGCTGCCACCGCGCTGAACTGAGCCACGTTTCCGCCTGACGCCGGCCACGGCCGGCCGCCTGGCCTTTGCCCGCACGGGCGAGGGCGGGGCGGCTGCTTGCCGGCGCCGGCCATTCCAAGGACTTTGCCAATGGATTTTTCCCGTTTCTTCATCGACAGGCCGATCTTCGCGGCGGTGCTGTCGATCGTGATCTTCGCCGCCGGCCTGATCTCCATTCCGATCCTGCCCGTCGGCGAGTACCCGGAAGTGGTGCCGCCGTCGGTGGTGGTGCGCACGGTGTATCCGGGCGCCAACCCCAAGGTCATCGCCGAGACCGTCGCCACGCCGCTTGAGGAGGCGATCAACGGCGTCGAGGGCATGATGTACCTCAAGTCGGTGGCCGGCTCGGACGGCGTGCTGCAGATGACCGTCACCTTCCGTCCGGGCACCGACCCGGACGCGGCGGCGGTGAAGGTGCAGAACCGCGTGGCGCAGGCGCAGGCGCGCCTGCCCGAGGACGTGCGCCGGCAGGGCGTGACCACGCAGAAGCAGTCGCCGACCTTCCTGATGGTGGTGCACCTGACCTCGCCGGGCGGCAAGTACGACACCCTGTACCTGCGCAACTACGCGCGCCTGCACGTCAAGGACGCGCTGGCGCGCATCCCGGGCGTGGGCGATGCGCAGGTCTTCGGCGGCGGCGACTACGCCATGCGCGCCTGGCTGGACCCGGACAAGGTGGCCTCGCGCGGCCTGACCGCGGGCGACGTGGTGCGCGCCATGCGCGAGCAGAACGTGCAGGTCTCGGCCGGCCAGCTCGGCGCCGAGCCGCTGCCCAACAGCCAGTTCCTGACCCTGATCAACGCCCAGGGCCGGCTCAGGACCGAACAGGAATTCGGCGACATCGTGCTCAAGAGCGGCGCCGACGGCGAGATCGTGCGCCTGTCCGACGTGGCCCGCCTGGAGCTGGGCGCCGGCGACTACACCCTGCGCTCGCAGCTGGACGGCAAGAACGCGGTGGGCATCGGCATCTTCCAGGCGCCGGGCGCCAACGCGCTGGAAATCCGCGACGCGGTCATCGGCAGCATGGACGAAATGCAGAAGACCTTCCCGGCCGACGTGAAGTACGAGGCGGTGTACGACACCACCATCTTCGTGCGCGATTCGATCAAGGCCGTGGTCTCCACCCTGCTGGAAGCCATCGCCCTGGTGGTGCTGGTGGTGATCCTGTTCCTGCAGACCTGGCGCGCCTCGATCATCCCGCTGATCGCGGTGCCGGTGTCGGTGGTGGGCACCTTCGCCGCGCTGTACCTGCTGGGCTTCTCGATCAATACGCTGAGCCTGTTCGGGCTGGTGCTGGCGATCGGCATCGTGGTCGACGACGCGATCGTGGTGGTGGAGAACGTGGAGCGCAACATCGAGGAAGGCCTGTCGCCGACCGCGGCCGCGCACCAGGCGATGAAGGAAGTATCCGGACCGATCATCGCCATCGCCCTGGTGCTGTGCGCGGTGTTCGTGCCGATGGCCTTCCTGTCCGGCGTCACCGGCCAGTTCTACAAGCAGTTCGCGGTGACCATCGCCATTTCCACGGTGATCTCGGCGATCAACTCGCTGACCCTGTCGCCGGCGCTGGCCGCGCGCCTGCTCAAGGCCCACGGCGCGCCGAAGGACGGCCCCAGCCGCCTGATCGAGCGCCTGTTCGGCTGGCTGTTCCGCCCGTTCAACCGCTTCTTCAAGTCCAGTTCGGAGAAGTACGAGCGTGGCGTGGCGAAGATCCTCGGCCGCCGCGGCGCGGTGTTCGTGGTGTACGCCATGCTGCTGCTCGGCACCGGCGTGATCTTCAAGCTGGTGCCGCCGGGCTTCATCCCGACCCAGGACAAGCTGTACCTGATCGCCGGCGTGAAACTGCCCGAAGGCTCGTCGATCGCGCGCACCGATGAAATGCTGCGCAAGGTGGCGAAGATCGCCCAGGAGACCGATGGCGTCGCGCACACCATCTCCTTCCCCGGCCTGAACGCGCTGCAGTTCACCAACACCCCGAACACCGGCGTGGCCTTCATCCCGCTCAAGCCGTTCAATGAGCGCCATGGCCGCACCGCCGCGCAGATCAACGCCGAGATCAACCAGAAGATCGCCGGCCTGCAGGAAGGCTTCGCCTTCGCGATGATGCCGCCGCCGATCCTCGGGCTGGGCAACGGCAACGGCTACCAGATGTTCATCGAGGACCGCGGCAACCTGGGCTACGGCGCGCTGCAGAACGCGGTGCAGGCGATGCAGGGCGCGGTGGCGCAGACGCCGAGCATGGCCTTCCCGATCACCAGCTACCAAGCCAACGTGCCGCAGCTGGACGCGGAGGTGGACCGGGTCAAGGCCAAGGCGCAGGGCGTGCAGCTGACCGAGCTGTTCGACACCCTGCAGACCTACCTGGGCTCGGCCTACGTCAACGACTTCAACCAGTTCGGCCGCACCTGGCAGGTGATCGCGCAGGCCGACGGCCCGTTCCGCGAGAGCGTGGAGGACATCGGCAGGCTGCGTACCCGCAACGACCGCGGCGAGATGGTGCCGATCGGCTCGATGGTGACCATCAAGGAAACCTACGGCCCCGACCCGGTGCTGCGCTTCAACGGCTACCCGGCCGCCGACCTGGCCGGCGAGGCCGACCCGCGCGTGCTGTCCTCGGCCGAGGCGATGAACAAGCTGACCGAGATCGCCGGCAAGGTGCTGCCGGTGGGCATGACCACCGAATGGACCGACCTGAGCTACCAGCAGGCCACGCAGGGCAAGGCCGCCTTCATTGTATTCCCGGTGGCGATCCTGCTCGCCTTCCTGGTGCTGGCCGCGCTGTACGAGAGCTGGTCGCTGCCGCTGGCGGTGATCCTGATCGTGCCGATGACCCTGCTGTCGGCGCTGTTCGGCGTATGGCTGACCGGCGGCGACAACAACGTGTTCGTGCAGGTGGGCCTGGTGGTGCTGATGGGCCTGGCGTGCAAGAACGCGATCCTGATCGTCGAGTTCGCCCGCGAGCTGGAAATGGGCGGCAAGGGCATCGTCGAAGCGGCGCTGGAAGCCTGCCGCCTGCGCCTGCGCCCGATCGTGATGACCTCCATCGCCTTCATCGCCGGCACCGTGCCGCTGGTGCTGTCGCACGGCGCGGGCGCCGAGGTGCGCTCGGTGACCGGCATCACCGTGTTCGCCGGCATGCTCGGCGTGACCCTGTTCGGTTTGTTCCTGACGCCGGTGTTCTACGTGGCGCTGCGCAAGCTGGTCACTCGCAACGGCGGCGGCCAGCTGGTGCGCCACGGCGAACCGACCCTCCACCACTGATACGGAACTCCGCCGCCGGTCATTGGCCGGCGGCCGCTTCCCCCACAGACAAGGCATGCATCCATGAACACCCATCAGAACAGGATCGCGCTGGTGACCGGCGCCACCCGCGGCATCGGCCTGGAAACCGTGCGCCAGCTGGCCCAGGCCGGCGTGCACACGCTGCTGGCCGGTCGCAAACGCGATACAGCCGTGGAGCTGGCACTCAAGCTGCAGGCCGAAGGCCTGCCGGTCGAAGCCCTGCAACTGGACGTGACCGACGCCGCCAGCATCGCCGAAGCGGTCGAGCAGGTGCGCCAGCGTCACGGCCGCCTCGACATCCTGGTCAACAATGCCGGCATCATGATTGAGAACCCGGCGCAGGCGCCGTCGGAGCAGACGCTCGACACCTGGAAGCGCACCTTCGACACCAACGTCCATGCGCTGGTCGCGGTGACCCAGGCGTTCCTGCCGCTGATCAGGCAGGCCAGGTCCGGGCGCATCGTCAATGTGTCCAGCATGCTCGGCTCGCAGACCCTGCACGCGGATCCGACATCGGGCATCTACGACTTCAAGATCCCGGCCTACAACGCCTCCAAGGCCGCGGTGAACAGCTGGACCCTGAGCCTGGCCTGGGAGCTGCGCAATACGCCGATCAAGGTCAACACCGTACATCCGGGTTACGTGAAGACCGACATGAACGGCGGCAACGGCGAGATCGAAATCAGCGAAGGCGCCCGTTCCAGCGTGGAAATGGCGCTGATCGGTGAATCCGGTGCCAGCGGCAGCTTCACCTACCTGGGCGAGGTGCTGCCATGGTGAGGCACGCCCTGGCCGTGGCGCTGTCGGCCCTGCTGCTGGGCGGCTGCGTCACCGTCGGCCCGGATTACCATGCGCCGGCGCAGGCGCCGGTGGCGCTGCAGGGCGCGGCCGCGCCGGTGTACAGCGCGCAGGCGCCGGTGGCCAGCTGGTGGGCGCAGTTCGACGACCCGGTGCTCGAGCAGCTGATGCACGCGGCGTTGTCGGACAACCTCGACCTGAAGGTGGCGCTGGCGCGCGTGCAGCAGGCGCGCGCGGTGTTCGTCGAAAGCCGGCTGGACCAGGCGCCGCACGTCACCGCGGCCGGCAGCCAGGATCGGCGCCGGCAGCCCGACCCGATGCAGGGCGGCGCGCGCGTCTCCAGCGAGAGCTGGCAGCTCGGCTTCGACGCCGGCTGGGAACTGGACCTGTTCGGCCGCCAGCGCCGTGCCGCCGAAGCCGCGCGCGCGGACCTGGACGCGGAATGGGCCAACCTGGTCGATGCGCAGGTGCTGGTGGCCGCCGAAGTGGCGCGCAACTACTTCGAGCTGCGCGGCACGCAGAAGCGCATCGCCGTGGCCGAACGCACCCTGCTCAATCTGCGCGACACGCAGGCGCTGACCGAGACGCGCTGGCAACTGGGCGCGGGCAGCGAGCTCGACGTGCAGAGCAGCCGCGCGCGGCTGAAGGCGATCGAGGCCGACATCCCGCTGCTGGAAATGGCGCAGACGCAATCGCGGCACCGGCTGGCGGTCCTGCTGGGGCAGCGCCCGGGCGCGCTGGACGCGCTGCTGCAGCCGCGCGAGGTGCCGGCCTTCGCCAGGGCGCTGCCGCTGGGCGACACCACCGAGCTGCTGCGCCGGCGCGCCGACGTGCGTGCCGCCGAGCGCCGCCTGGCCGCGGCCACCGCGCGGGTGGGCGTGGCCACGGCCGACCTGTTCCCGCGGCTGTCGCTGAGCGGTTTCGTCGGCTTCCTCGGCGGCGATGCCAGCGGCCTGGTCAATGGCGCCAACAAGGCCTGGTCGCTGACGCCGTCGCTGAGCTGGGCGGCGTTCGACTTCGGCAGCGTGCGCGCACGGCTGCGCGCCAGCCGCGCGCAGGCCGACGGCGTGGCCGCCGAGTACGAGAAGACGGTGCTGCTGGCGCTGGAGGACGCGGAGAACGCGCTGGCGCGCTACGCCAGGCAGCAGGCGCGGCTGGCGATCGTCGCCGAACAGGCGCAGGCGGCGCGGCGTGCCGAGTCGCTGGCGCAGATCCGCTACCGCGAAGGCTCGGAGGACTTCCTCGCGCTGCTGGACGCGCAGCGCAACCAGCTGGCGGCCGATGACGCGCTGGCCGCCGCCGAGGCCACGGTCAACGTCAGCGTGGTCGGCGTCTACAAGGCGCTGGGCGGCTGGGGGCAGGCGTCGGCCTCGGCGCCCTCGGTCGCGGTGGTGGATGTGCACTGAGGCCGAGGGCAGGGCGGGGCGCGCCCCGCCTGCTTTCCAGATGAAAGAGGCGGCCACCTGGCCGCCTCTTTCCGTTCACCCGGCCTGCCGCCGCCGGATCAGGCCGCGTCGGCCTGCTCGCGGCGCGGGCCTTCGGCCAGCGCGCGGCCGACCATGTCCACCAGCAGGTCCAGCTCGGCCTCGTCCATGCCGAAGTGCGGGGTGAAGCGCAGCGAGTTCTCGCCGCCGTGGATCACGTTGACGCCGTGCATGCGCAGCCATTCCTCGGTGGAATTGGCGCCGTAGCACTTGAACTGCGGGGCCAGCTCGCAGGAGAACAGCAGGCCGGTGCCCTGGACCTTGGTGATCAGGCCGCCCAGCTTCGCCTTGAGCGCTTCCAGCTTGCGCACCGCCTGTTCGCCGCGTTCGCGGATGTTGCGGCGCACGTCCGGGGTCAGGCGGGCAAGGGTGGCGCAGGCCACGTCCAGCGCGCGCGGGTTGGTGGTCATGGTGTTGCCGTACACGCCCTTGCGGTACAGGCCCGCGGCATGCTCGGTGACGGCCAGCACCGACAGCGGGAACTGCGCGCCGTTCAGCGCCTTGGAATAAGTCTCCATGTCCGGCGGGTCCAGGGTTTCATAGCCCGGGTAGTCGACGAAGGACAGGGTGCCGTGCGCGCGCAGCGCGGCCTGGATGGAGTCGATCAGCAGCAGGCTGCCGTGGGCGCGGGTCAGCTCGCGCGCCAGTTTGTAGAAGCTGGCCGGGACCGCGCGGCCCGGGTCGCCTTCGCCCATCACCGGTTCCAGGAACACCGCCTCGATGAACCAGTTGTGGGCCTGGGCATCGTCGAACACCTTGCGCAGCGCCGCCTCGTCGTACGGCGGAATGGCGATGACGCTCTCCTCGCCGCGGTAGCTGGCCAGGTAGCGGTCGTAGGTCTTGCGGGTCGAATCGGAGTACAGCGCCGGGCGGTCGGTGCGGCCGTGGAAGCTGCCCTTGATGACCACGCGCTTGACCGTGGCGCCGGCGTGCGGCGCGCCTAGCTCGGTCTGCAGCTTGGCGTTGATGTCGGCGATGCGCGCGGCCAGGCCGACGGCCTCGGAGCCGGAGTTCAGGCACATGAAGTGCGAGAACGGACAGCCGCCGCGGGTGTGGCCGATCTCCTGGCGCAGCGCCTGCACGAAACGGCGCTGGGACAGGCTCGGGGTCATGATGTTGGCCATCACCTGCGGCTTGGCCGCAGCGGCCAGCACGTCGGCCGGGGTATGGCCGAAGCCGAGCATGCCGTAGCCGCCGGCGTCGTACAGCACCGCGCCCTTGAGCGAGACCACCCACGGGCCGCAGGCGGCCAGGGCGATGTAGGGCACCACCGCATCGTCGGCATAGAAATTGACGAAGCCGGACTGCATCGCGGCGATCTGGTCCTGCTCGTCCAGGTCCAGCAGGTCGGCGACCTCGTCCTTGATGCGGTCGTATTCGCTGGCGGCCGCCGCGATGGCGCCGGACAGGTCGGGATGGGCAGCGGCCAGGCGTTCGACGGCAGCGTCGTCCAGCCCCGTGGTCAGGCGGGTGCCGGCGTGCGCGCGGAGCGCGGCGAGGGGGCCGAGTACGGTCATGCTCATCTCCAGAAAGGTCTTGTATAGCCATTATCTGGAGATTCTGGTCATATGGCAGCTGTCATTCCGTCGAAAATCGGGTTAATTTCGTCGAATCGACGAATCCGGCCCGCAATGTGAAGATTTCTCCCGCCGACGAACGCCTGCTGTCCGTGCTGCGCGAGGACGCCCGCGCCTCCACCGCGCAGATCGCGCGCCGGCTCGGGCTGTCGCGCACCACCGTGCAGAGCCGCATCGACCGGCTCGAGCAGCAGGGGGTGATCGCCGGCTACACCGTGCGCACCCACGAGGACTACGAGCAGGGGCAGGTGCGTGCGCACGTGCTGATCACCGTGTCGCCGCGCAAGATGCCGGCGGTGGTCAAGGCGCTGCGCGACATCCCGGAAGTGCGCAGCCTGCATTCGGTGAGCGGCGCCCACGACCTGGTGGCGATGGTGGTGGTGGGCGGGGTGGGCGAGATGGACGTGGTCACCGATGCCATCGGCGTGATCGACGGGGTCGAGCGCACCACCAGCGCCATCATCCTGTCGACCAAGTTCGAGCGCTGAGCATCCACCTCGCAGGAGCGGCTTCAGCCGCGAACTGGCCTTCCCGACATGGCTCCATCGCGGCTGAAGCCGCTCCTGCGGGGGCGTGCGCGGGTGCCGGTACAATGGCCGGCTCCCACGTTCGATGCCGCGGCCTTGAAGAAGTCCGATTTCCACTACGACCTGCCCGAGGAACTGATCGCCCAGGCGCCGCTGGCCGAGCGCTCCGCCAGCCGCCTGCTGGTGGTGCCGCCGGCGCCGGCTGCCTACGAAGACCGCCACGTGCGCGACCTGCCGGACCTGCTGCAGCCCGGCGATCTGCTGGTATTCAACGACACCCGGGTGATCCCGGCGCGGCTGTTCGGGCAGAAGGCCACCGGCGGCCGGGTCGAGATCCTCATCGAGCGCCTGCTCGGCGGCCAGCAGGCGCGCGCGCAGATCGGCGCCAGCAAGTCGCCCAGGCCCGGCAGCCGCATCCAGCTCGACGCCGGTGGCGAGGCCGAGGTGCTCGGCCGCGACGGCGAGTTCTACGTGCTGCGCTTCGACATCCCCGAGCCGCTGGAATCCTGGCTGGTGCACGAAGGCCGGCTGCCGCTGCCGCCGTACATCCACCGCGAGCCCGGCGCCGACGACCGCGAGCGTTACCAGACGGTGTTCGCGCGCCAGGTCGGCGCGGTGGCGGCGCCGACCGCGGGCCTGCATTTCGACGAGGCGCTGCTGGAGCGCCTGCGCGAACGCGGCGTGCGCTTCGGCCACATCACCCTGCACGTGGGCGCCGGCACCTTCCAGCCGGTACGGGTGGACGACCTGTCCCACCACGTGATGCACCGCGAATGGCTCAACGTCGGTGCCGAGCTGGTGCAGCAGGTGCGCCGGACCCGCGCGGCCGGCGGCCGCGTGATCGGCGTCGGCACTACCGTGGTGCGGGCGCTGGAAAGCGCCTGGCGCAAGACCGAGGCCATGCCCGAGGGAGAACTGCAGCCGTTCGCCGGCGAGACGCAGATCTTCATTACCCCGGGCTACCGCATCCGCAGCGTCGATGCGATGGTCACCAACTTCCACCTGCCGGAAAGCACGCTGCTGATGATGATCTCCGCCTTCGCCGGCAAGGAGCGGGTGTTCGACGCCTACGCGCACGCCATCGCCGCGCGCTACCGGTTCTTCAGCTACGGCGATGCCATGCTGCTGTTCCCGCAGCCGGGCGCCTGATTCCGCCTTTCCTGCGCCGTCGCCGCCGATCCGCGACAATGCGCGGCAGACCGACCGAAACACATCCATGTCCAGACTGCAGTTCACCCTCCAGACCACCGACGGCAACGCGCGCCGCGGCCAGTTGTCCTTCCCGCGCGGCACCGTGCAGACCCCCGCATTCATGCCGGTGGGTACCTACGGCTCGGTGAAGGGCGTGCTGCCCGAGCAGGTCCGCGCGCTCGGCGCCGAGATCATCCTCGGCAACACCTTCCACCTGTACCTGCGCCCGGGCCTGGACGTGATCGCCGACCACGGCGGCCTGCACGGCTTCTGCCGCTGGAACGGGCCGATCCTGACCGACTCCGGCGGCTTCCAGGTGTTCTCGCTGGCGCACCGCCGCAAGATCACCGAGCAGGGCGTCACCTTCGCCTCGCCGACCGACGGCGCCCGCGTGTTCCTGGGGCCGGAGGAGAGCATGAAGATCCAGAAGGTGCTCGATTCGGACATCGTGATGATCTTCGACGAGTGCACGCCGTACCCGGCCACCGAGGACGTGGCGCGCCGCTCGATGGAGCTGAGCCTGCGCTGGGCGCGGCGCTCGCGCGACGCGCACGACGCGCTGGGCAACGACGCGGCGCTGTTCGGCATCGTCCAGGGCGGCGTGCACACCGGCCTGCGCAGCCGTTCGGCCGAAGGCCTGCAGCAGATCGGTTTCGACGGCTACGCCATCGGCGGGCTGGCGGTGGGCGAGCCCGAGTACGAGCGCAACGCCATGCTCGACCACATGCACCCGATCCTGCCCGCCGACCGCCCGCGCTATCTGATGGGCGTGGGCCGCCCGGAGGACCTGGTCGAGGGCGTGGCGCGCGGCGTGGACATGTTCGACTGCGTCATGCCGACCCGCAACGCGCGCAACGGCCATTACTTCACCTCGTTCGGCACGGTGCGCATCCGCAACGCCCGCTACGAGCGCGACATGGATCCGATCGAACCGGGCTGCGGCTGCCACGCCTGCAGCAGCGGCTACACCCGTTCCTACCTGCGCCACCTGGACCGCTGCAACGAGATGCTGGCACCGATGCTCGGCACCCTGCACAACCTGTACTACTACGAGAAGCTGATGGCCGACATGCGCGCGGCCATCGAGGCGGGAACCTTCGCGGCCTTCCGCGAGTCCTTCTATGCGGCGCGCGGGGCGGGGGCGCCGGCGCTGTAGGGCTTCACGCCCCTCTGCCTGCGGGAGAGGCTTGGGGGAGGGGGGCGGACGAAGCCCGTGCAGCCCTGGCGTCATCGGGCTTCGCCGGTACCCTCATCCGCCCCGGGGCACCTTCTCCCGGAGGGGGAAGGGGGCGGTGCCTTGCAATCGGCCCGGCCCGCCCCTATGGCATACTTCCCCGCTTGAATCCGTTTCGCGGCGCCGGCTCCGGCGGGCGCCGCCCAACAGTAAAGGACACACGATGAACCCGATGGCTATCCTGCTTCCCGTCGCCCAGGCCGCTCCGGCCGCCCCGGGAATGGGCACCTTCCTGCTGCCGATCGCCCTGATCGCGGTCATGTACTTCCTGATGATCCGCCCGCAGATGAAGCGCCAGAAGGAGCACAAGGCGATGCTGGAGAAGATCGCCAAGGGCGACGAAGTGCTGACCAACGGCGGCATCGCCGGCGTGGTGACCGACATCGGCGACAACTTCGTCACCGTCGAGGTGGCCGACAACGTCCGCATCCGCGTGCAGAAGGGCGCCATCGGCAACGTGCTGCCCAAGGGCACGCTGAAGTCCGCGGCCTGAGCCCGAGTTTCCCTTCCGTCATGACGCGGCGCCGGGACCGGCGTCGCGCAGGAACCTGCAATGCTTGAATTTCCTCGCTGGAAGTACTTCCTGATCCTGATCGTCCTGGCGTTGAGCGCGCTGTACGCGCTGCCCAACGTGTACCAGAAGGATCCGTCCGTGCAGATCACCGCCAACCGCGGCGGCCAGATCGACGATGCCCTCAGGCAGCGCGTCAGCGCGGCGCTGGGCGAGGCCGGGGTCACGCCCAAGTCGGTGGAGAAGGAAGGCGAGAGCCTGATCGTCCGCCTGGGTTCGCTCGACGCCCAGACCCGCGCCAACGACGTCCTGCGCGAGAAGGCCGGCGAGAACTACACCGTCGCGCTGAACCTGGCCTCGACCGTGCCGGACTGGCTGGCCGGGCTCGGCGGCAAGCCGATGGTGCTGGGCCTGGACCTGGTGGGCGGCGTGCACTTCGCCCTGCAGGTGGACAAGAAGGCCGCCGTGGACAAGCGTTTCGACGCGTTCGCCGAGGACATCCGCACCACGCTGCGCGACAGCCGCGTCGGCTACCGCTCGGTCGAGCGCCGTGGCGAGAGCGACATCCAGGTGACGCTGACCAATGCCGCCGACGCCGACAAGGCGCGCGTGGCGCTGGTCAAGGCGCAGCCGACCCTGACCTATTCGGGCAGCGGCGAGCGCATCACCGTGAGCGTGCCGCAGACCGAGATGCTGCAGATCGCCTCCGGCGCCATCGAGCAGAACCTGACCACCCTGCGCAACCGCGTCAACGAGCTGGGCGTGGCCGAGCCGATCATCCAGCGCCAGGGCGAGGACCGCATCGTGGTCGAGCTGCCCGGCGTGCAGGACACCGCCGAGGCCAAGCGCATGATCGGCGCCACCGCCACCCTGGAATACCGCCTGGTGGTGGACGGCAACGCGGCCGACGCCGCGGCCAGCGGCCGCATCCCGCCGGAAGCGCGCCTGTACCGCGACCGCCGCGGCATGCCGGTGCTGCTGAACAAGCGCACCATCGTCACCGGCGACCAGATGGTCAAGGCCGAGGTGTCCACCGACCAGAACGGCCTGCCCGCGGTCGCGGTCACGCTCAACAGCGTCGGCGGCCAGCGCATGTTCGACGTCACCAGCGTCAACGTGAACAAGCCGATGGCCGTGGTCTACACCGAGCGCATCCCGCAGGTGACCATGGTCGACGGCAAGGAAGTGCGCAGCTTCCGGGTCAAGGAGGAAGTCATTTCCGTGGCCAACATCAACAGCCCGCTGGGCAAGAACTTCATCACCACCGGCCTGGAGAAGACCGAGGCCGACAGCCTGGCCAAGCTGCTGCGCGCCGGTTCGCTGGCCGCGCCGATGGATTTCGTCGAGGAATACGTGATCGGCCCGAGCCTGGGCGCGGAGAACGTGGCCCGCGGCGTCAAGGCGGTGGTGTTCTCGTTCGTGTTCACCCTGGTGTTCTTCACCGTGTACTACCGCATGTTCGGTGCGATCACCTCGGCCGCGCTGCTGTTCAACCTGCTGATCGTGGTGGCGGTGATGTCGCTGTTCGGCGCGACCATGACCCTGCCGGGCTTCGCCGGCCTGGCGTTGTCGGTGGGCCTGTCGGTGGACGCCAACGTGCTGATCAACGAGCGCATCCGCGAGGAGCTGCGGCTGGGCATGCCGGGCAAGGCCGCCATCGCCGCCGGTTACGAGAAGGCGTCGGGCACCATCCTGGACGCCAACCTCACCGGCCTGATCGTGGGCGTGGCGCTGTACGCGTTCGGCACCGGCCCGCTGAAGGGCTTCGCGCTGACCATGATCATCGGCATCTTCGCCTCGATGTTCACCGCGATCACCGTGTCGCGCGCGCTGGCGGTGCTGATCTACGGCCACCGCAAGAAGCTGACCTCCGTGGCGATCTGACGCTGATCCATCGCAAGCCCCGCACGCCCGCGTGCGGGGGCTGACAGGAAACTCCCTGCATGAAACTATTTCCGCTCCACATCGTCCCGAACGACACCACCATCGACTTCATGCGCCACCGCCGGCCGGTGCTGGCGCTGATGGTGGTGCTGCTGCTGGTGTCGCTGGCCATCATCGGTTTCAAGGGCTTCAACTACGCGCTGGAGTTCACCGGCGGCACCGTGGTCCGTACCCACTTCGAGAAGAGCGTCGACGCCGAGGCGGTGCGCGAGCGCCTGGCCACGGCCGGCTTCGAGAACGCCCAGGTGCAGAGCGTGGGCGGCGGCAACGACCTGATGATCCGCCTGCCGCCCGACGGCGAGCACAACAACGCCGCCGATGCCGCGCAGAAGGTGGCCGAGAAGGTGCGCGCCGCGATCAGCACGGCCGACAACGCGGCCACCGCGCAGCCGGGCGAGTTCGTCGGCCCGCAGGTCGGCAAGGACCTGGTGATGAACGGCATCTACGCGACGCTGTTCATGGTGATCGGCTTCCTGATCTACATCGCCGCGCGCTTCGAGTGGAAGTTCGCGATGGTGGCCAGCCTCACCGCGTTCTTCGACCTGATCCTGACCGTGGCCTACATGTCGCTGCTCGGCCGCGAGTTCGACCTGACCGTGCTGGCCGGCATGCTGTCGGTGATGGGCTTTGCCATCAACGACATCATCGTGGTGTTCGACCGCGTGCGCGAGAACTTCCGCAGCCTGCGCGTGGAGCCGCTGGAAGTGCTGAACCGCTCGATCAACCAGACGCTGTCGCGCACGGTGATCACCGCGGTGCTGTTCTTCCTGTCGGCGCTGGCGCTGTACCTGTACGGCGGCGAGTCGATGGAAGGCCTGGCCGAAACCCACATGGTGGGCGCGGTGATCGTGGTGGTGTCCTCGATCATCGTGGCCGTCCCGCTGCTGAGCATCGGGCCGTTCAAGGTCTCCAAGCAGGACCTGCTGCCCAAGGCCAAGGACGTCGAGGAACTGGCGCGCCGTCCGTAAGGCCGCCCGGTTTCCCGACAAAAAAGGGCCGCGCGATGCGCGGCTCTTTTTTTGTTGCCGTTCAAGCGGCAGGCCCGCGGATCGTGGGCAGGGCTGCAGGAAGCCGCTTCCGGCGGTTCCCGGTTGCCGTCGCGGCCGCGACGACGCCACGGCGTGCGCCATCCGCCCATGACCGCGGGCCGCCGCCCGGCCGCTTTCTGCCGTGCGTTCCCATGCGGTGGCGTCGGTTGTTTTCATTGCGGGCGCACACTACGATCCTTCCGGTTCGGCGCCGCGAAACCGCACCGCGGCGCTGTTTTTCCGCATCCTTCCGAGGTTTCCATGGTCATCAAACCGCGTGTGCGCGGCTTCATCTGCGTCACCACCCATCCCACCGGCTGCGACGCGGCGGTCAAGGAACAGATCGACTACATCCGTTCGCAGCCCCGGCTCGCCCACGGCCCGAAGAAGGTGCTGGTGATCGGCGCGTCCACCGGCTACGGCTTGGCCGCGCGCATCAAGGCCGCCTTCGGCAGCGACGCCGCCACGCTGGGCGTGTTCTTCGAGCGCCCGGGCAGCGAGAGCAAGCCGGGCACCGCGGGCTGGTACAACTCGGCCGCGTTCGAGAAGTACGCGCACGCCGCCGGCCTGTACGCGCGCAGCGTCAATGGCGACGCGTTCTCCGACGAGGTGAAGGCCAAGGTCATCGAGATCATCAAGGCCGACCTGGGCCAGGTCGACCAAGTGGTCTACAGCCTGGCGTCGCCGCGCCGCAAGCACCCGAAGACCGGCGAGGTCATCAGCTCCACGCTCAAGCCGATCGGCGAGCCGATCACGCTGCGCGGCCTGGATACCGACAAGGAAGTGCTGACCGAGACCACGCTGCAGCCGGCCACCGCCGAGGAGATCGCCGGCACCGTGCAGGTGATGGGCGGCGAGGACTGGCAGATGTGGATCGACGCGCTGCTGGAAGCCGGCGTGCTGGCGCCGGGCGCGACCACTACCGCCTTCACCTATGTCGGCGAGGAGATCACCCAGGCGATCTACTGGAACGGGTCCATCGGCGCGGCCAAGAAGGACCTGGACACCAAGGTCAGGGACATCCGCGCCAGCCTGCAGGGCATCGGCGGCGACGCGCGCGTGTCGGTGCTCAAGGCGGTGGTCACCCAGGCAAGCTCGGCGATCCCGACCATGCCGCTGTACCTGTCGCTGCTGTTCAAGGTGATGAAGGACGAGGGCACCCACGAGGGCTGCATCGAGCAGCTCGATACCCTGTACGACATCCTCTACAACGGCCCGCAGGGCGGCGCCAACGCGGCCGATCACCTGCGCCGCGAATTGGTCGACGGCAAGGGCCGCGGCATCGCGCTGGTCGACGAGGAAGGCCGCCTGCGCGCCGACTACAAGGAAATGGCGCCGGAAGTGCAGGGCAGGGTGGTCGAGCTGTGGCCGCAGGTCACCAACGAGAACCTGTACGAGATCAGCGACCTGGCCGGCTACAAGGCCGACTTCCTGCGCCTGTTCGGTTTCGGCATCGACGGCGTGGATTACGAGGCTGACGTCGATCCGGACGTGAAGATCGACAACCTGGTCGATCTGACCTGAGCACGAAAGGCCGGCGCAAGCCGGCCTTTCCGCATCCGGCAGGGCTGGCCGCTGGCTGGCAACTTCGGGCAAGCCCGTAGGTGCCGGGCTTGCCCGGCACCGGGCTTTACCGGCAAGGCCCCCATGCGGGGCAAGCCCCGCACCTTATCTGTTCGTGATCAGGCAATTTAGGTGTCGAGAGCCGACGTGGGCCACCGTCCCCGCTCTGGATCCGCAGCGATCGTTCCGTAGCAAGGTGCCCACGCCGGAATCTCCCTGATCCGCCCGAACAGTTGCTCGAGTAGGCGCTCGTAGTGATAAGACTGGGCAAGCGGGGGAGCTCTCGACCCTTCCAGCCTAACGGAGTTCTGCCATGAACGGGATCGGGATCGATGTGAGCAAGGCCACGCTGGATGTGGCGGTCCACCAAGGCGGCCACCGGTCCTTTGCCAACACTGCCACCGGCCACCGCAAGCTGATTCTCTGGCTGAAGACCCTGCCGGTTCGGCAGGTGGTGCTGGAGCCTACCGGAGGCTATGAACAGGATGTGCTCGATACCCTGCATGCGGCGGGACTGCCGGTAGTGCGGGCCAATGTCCGCCAGGTCCGGGACTTTGCCCGGGCCACGGGGCAACTGGCCAAGACCGACCGTCTGGATGCGGCAGTCTTGGCCCATATCGCCCAGGTCCTGGATCTGCCGGCGTACCAACCACCGGCCCCGTGGCAGCGGCGCCTGGCCGAGCATGTGCAAAGCCGACGGCAGGTGGTGCAGTTGCTGGTCCGGGCGGAACAACAGCTGCGGGCGGTGAAGGATCGAGCGCTGCGCCGGATGCTGCAGGGCAACCTCACTCAACTGCGCAAGAGCAAAGACTTCCTGGACCAGCAGATCGCCCAACAGGTCAGCGAGCAGCCGCAGCTGCACGCCCTGCAGACCCTCAAGGGGGTCGGACCGGTCTTGCTGGCAGTGCTGGCCAGCCAGCTTCCGGAACTGGGGAAGCTGGATGGCAAGGCGGTCGCCAAACTGGTCGGTGTGGCGCCGCTGGCGCACGACAGTGGCACGATGCGCGGTACCCGCCGCATCTGGGGCGGAAGGGCCGACATCCGTCAGGCCCTGTATATGTCGGCGCTGTCGGCCTTGCGGCACGAACCGCGCCTGCGCGACTTCTATCAGTGCCTGCGCGCTCGCGGCAAGGCCGCCAAGGTGGCCATCGTGGCCGTCATGCGAAAGATGCTGGTGATCCTCAATGCCCGGGCACGCGATGCAGGGATACCTCGCCAAGCAGGAGCATGACGAACACAGTTGCTACGCAGCTGTGGTGGGTGCCGGCCGGCGGAGCAGCGATGCCGCTCCGCCCGTCGCGTTGCGCCGCGCCGTAGGAGCGACTTCAGTCGCGATGGGGCTTTCCCGGCAATGCCCTCGCGACTGAAGTCGCTCCTGCGAGATGCGTGGCGGGCGGGTTTCCGGCTCAGCCGAACTCGAAATTCATCTCCGGGCCGGCCGGGCCGACGAAGTCGCCCTGCACGTAGTCCACCCCGGAACTGAACAGCAGGCTCATCGTCGCCGCATCGGAAACGAATTCGGCAATGGTGCGGATGTCCTCCGACTGCGCGCGCCGGGTGATTTCCTGGGTCTTGGCGAGCTGTTCGCGGGCCTGCGCCGGATCGGCGGTGAAGCTGCTGTCCAGCTTGAGGAAGCCCGGCTGGAAGTGCGCCAGCAGCTGGAACGAATCCAGCCCCGAACCGAACTGCTCCAGCCCGACCTTGCAGCCCAGTGCCGCGACATCGGCCAGGAAGCGTTGGGCGTTGCGCAGGTGGGTGAACACCTTGGCCTCGGGGATCTGCAGCCACAGCTGGTCGCCGTCCACGCCTTCGGCCTGCAGTCCGTCGCCGATCACCGCCAGCAGCTGCGGATCGGAGAACGACTCGGGCGTGATGCGCACCATCAGGTGGGTACGGTGGCCGGCGCGGCGGCGCGCCCCCAGCGCCTGGATCGCATGGCCGACCAGCCAGCGGTTGATCGGCGCGAGCAGGCCCTGGTCCTCGGCGATCGGCAGGAAGGTGGACGGGCCGACCATCTCATCGTTGTTGCGCAGCTGCAGGGTGGTGTCGTAGAGCTGGATCGGCTCGCCCATCAGGTTGATCACCGGGCGGAAACGCAGCTGGAAGCCGTCGCCGTCCAGGGCGTCGCGCATCAGTTCCACCCAGCGCTGGATGCGTTCCTCCTCGACGCGGTCGGCGGCGCCGGGGTCGAACACCTTGACCGTGTTGCCGCCAAGCTCGGCTGCGGCGCGCGCGCAGTCGCTGGCGCGCGCCAGCACCTGGCCGACGCTGGCGATCTTCTCCCCGACCTGCACGCCGCCGATGCTCACGGTCACCGTGGCCGAGCGCGCGCCGATGCTGAAAACATGCGAGGCGAAGGCGTCGCGCACGCGCTCGGCCAGCCGCGTGGTATGCGCGTAGTCGCCCTGGGCGAGGATGGCGAAGCTGTGCTCGCCGAAGCGCGCGATCGACAGGCCATCGCCGAGCGTCGCGGCCAGGTGCTGGCCCAGCGCGGCGACCAGCGCGTCGGCCGAGTCCAGGCCGATGTCGGGCAGCAGCCGCGCGTAGTGGTCCGGCTCCACCAGCAGGAAGCCGTACTGGCCTTCGCTGCGGCTGACCTGCGCCACGGCGTTTTCCAGGTGGACCATGAAGGTGGGGCGGTTGAGCAGGCCGGTGACCTGGTCGCGCTGGCGCAGTTCCTCCACCTCGCGCGCCAGCTCCGGGTCGAACTCCTCGCGGCGGCGGAACACCACCTGGAAGCAGGATTCGCCCTCGTAGGTGGCGGCGGTGAATTCCATCGTCGCCGGGAAGCTGTCGCCGTCCTGGTTGCGCGCGTGCACCTCGTACTGCGGCGGCGGCGCCTCGCCCTTGCCCAGCGCCTTCAGCAGCTGCTTGAAGTCCTCCAGGTGCTGCGGCGCGACCATGTCCAGCAGCGAGATGCCTTCCACGTCCTCGAACGACTCGTAGCCGAACATCTCCAGGTACGCCTCGTTGGCGCGGATGTGCATGCCTTCGTGGATGTAGGCGATGGGGTCGCGCGAGGAAGCGATCAGCGCATCGCAGCGGCGCTCGGTCTCGCGCATCTGAGCCTCGATCCGGCGCAGGCCGCGGCGCGCCTGCAGGTCGGTCCATTCGTTGCGCACCACCGCCAGCAGGTGCTCGGGGCGCTGGCGCAGGGCAATGGCGCGGATGCCGTTGGCGCCGGATTCCACCAGCATCTGCTCGTCGACGTGCTCGGCCAGCCCGATCACCGGGATGTCCTTGCCGCTGGCGGCGATCTGCTGGCTGAGCAGGCTCTGCGGAATCACCCGCGACGGCGCGCAAAGCACCAGGTCGATGGACTGGCCGGACAGGATGTCGACCAGTTCCTCCGGCGCCTGCGGCCGGAACGGGCGGGTGGCGATGCCGCTGTTGCGCAGCGCGCTGACGATCGCCTCGGCGCTCTCGGCGCTGTCGTCGACGATCAGCAGGCGCAGGGTTGTTTCTTTGCCGTTCTGCATGCGGTACTCCCCTCTGACCGGGTTTAATACAACATGGGTGCGGTGCCGTCCATGCGCCGATCGCTTGCCTGTGACGCGGTTCCTGTGCGCGGCGGGCCGCTCAGGCCGCCAGCCCGGCCGCGTGTCCCGACGCCCATGCCCACTGGAAGTTGTAGCCGCCCAGCCAGCCGGTCACGTCCAGCACCTCGCCGACGAAATGCAGGCCCGGCACCTGCCGCGATTCCATGGTCGAGGACGACACCTGGCGCGTGTCCACGCCGCCCAGCGTCACCTCCGCGGTGCGGTAGCCCTCGGTGCCGCTGGCCACCAGCGGGAACTCCGCCAGCAGCGCCGCGGCCTGTTTCAGCTGCGGCTCGTCGAGCTGGCGCACCGGCTTGTCCGGCAGCCAGTGTTCGCACAGGCGCTGCGCCATGCGCTTGGGCATGACCTCGGCCAGCACCGTGCGCAGCTCCGAGGCGCCGCGCTCGCGCTTCATCGCGCGCAGCCATTCCAGCGCGTCGTGGCCGGGCAGCAGGTCCAGGCGCAGGTCGTCGCCGGGCTGCCAGTACGAGGAGATCTGCAGGATCGCCGGGCCGCTGATGCCGCGATGGGTCAGCAGCATGGCGTTGCGGAAGCGCTGCCCGTTGCAGCGCGCCTCCACCGGCAGCGCCACGCCGCTGAGGTCGGCCAAACGTTCCTGGTGTTTGCCGCTCAGGGTCAGCGGCACCAGCCCGGCGCGGGTGGGCAGCACCTCGTGGCCGAACTGGCGCGCGACCTCGTAGCCGAAGCCGCTGGCGCCCATGCTGGGAATGGACAGGCCGCCGCTGGCGATCACCAGCGAGGCGCAGTGGAACAGGCCGTGGGCGGTGCGCACGCGGAAGCCGTCGGCGCCGCGTTCGATGCCCTGCACCGCGCAGTCGGTGCGGACCTGCACGCCCGCCTGCTGGCACTCGTCCAGCAGCATGCGCACGATCAGCTTGGAGGAAACGTCGCAGAACAGCTGCCCCAGTTCCTTCTCGTGCCAGGCGATGCGGTGCCGCTCGACCATGTCGAGGAAATCGGCCGGCGTGTAGCGGGCCAGCGCCGACTTGCAGAAATGCGGGTTGGCCGAGAGGAAGTTGGCGGGGCTGGTGCCGGTATTGGTGAAATTGCAGCGGCCGCCGCCGGACATCAGGATCTTCTTGCCGACCTTGTTGGCGTGGTCGATCACCTGCACGATGCGGCCGCGCTGGCCGGCGGTGAGCGCACACATCAGCCCGGCGGCGCCGGCGCCGATCACCAGCACGTCGCAGCGGTGCACCGCCATGCCCTGGTCCGTCGCCACCGCGCGCCTATTCCGCCGCGCGCTTGCGCCAGGCCGGGATCACGTCCAGCTGCACCTGGTCGTTGAGGATCTGCACCTCGCCATCCTGGATCAGCACGCTCCAGCGCATCGCCCGCTGGATCTGCTGGCCCCAGCGCTCGACGAAGCCGGCATCCAGGTCCACCACCGACAGATTGGCGAAGCGGGCCAGGCCCTTGCCCTGTTTCTGCCACCAGATGTCCGAGGCGTTGCCGCCGTAGTTGATCACCTGTACCTGGCGGCTGCGGTTGCAGGCCTTGCGTACGCGCGATTCGTCCGGATGGCCCAGGTCGATCCACTGCAGGATGTCGCCGGTGTAGTCGTGCTGCCACAGGTCCGGCTCGTCGTCGGTGCTCAGGCCGCGGCCGAACTCCAGGCGGTCGTCGGCGTTCAGGGCGAAGGCGAGCAGGCGCACCATCAGGCGCTCGTCGGTCTCGGAGGGGTGCTGGGCCAGGGTCAGGTGGTGGGTCGCGTAGTAGCCGCGGTCCATGTCGCTGATCTGCAGCTCGGCCTTGCGGATGGTGGCGGTAAGGGCCATGGGATCACAGGGCAAAGACCGCCATTCTACTGCGCGGGCGCGTCAGCGTTGCCGTGCCAGCCACTGGTCCAGCCGCGCGGCGAAGGCCTGCCGGTCGCGCGCATGCAGGCTGGCCGGGCCACCGGTCTGCACGCCGGCGCCGCGCAGTTCGGCCATGAAGTCACGTATCGACAGGCGCTGGGCGATGCTGTCGGAGCTGAACGGCTCGCCACGCGGGTCCAGCGCGGCGGCGCCTCTGGCCAGTACCCGCGCGGCCAGCGGAATGTCCTGGGTGATCACCATGTCGCCGGCGGCGACGCGCTCGGCGATCGCGTCATCGGCCACGTCCGGGCCGCCGGGCACCTGCATGGCGCGGATGAAACGCGAGGACGGCGTCTGCAGCCAGCGGTTGGCGACCAGGATCACCTCGATCCGGGTGCGCTCGGCGGCGCGGTACAGGATGTCGCGGATGACGGCGGGGCAGGCGTCGGCATCGACCCAGATGCGGGGCGGAGCGGGAAGGGCGTTGGCGTCCATGCCGCGCAGTCTAACGGCCGGCCCGGCCCCCGGCAGCGTCCCGGGCCGCCGCTGGCGCGTCCAAGTCGATGAATTTGCCGGGATTGTTGCGCCTGCGGTGCCGGTCCTGCCGGATGAATGCGGTATTTGTCGCTTTTTGGCGGAAAGCCGCGTATCTTTCGCCCCACTGTGCTTGCAAGGGTCACCGTGAATCGTGGCCTGATGCAGCTGATCTCACCGATCCGCTCATCGTTCCGTTTTACCAACGCCTGCAACTCAGTCTCGGCCCCGATCCCCGGCGGCTGCGATTTCCAATCAATAGTTCCAGGAGTTTGTAATGTCTGAGCGTCAGACCGGCACGGTGAAGTGGTTCAACGATGCCAAGGGTTTTGGTTTCATCACCCCGGAAAGCGGCCCCGACCTGTTCGTGCACTTCCGTGCCATCCAGGGCACCGGCTTCAAGTCGCTGCAGGAAGGCCAGAAGGTGACCTTCGTCGCCGTGCAGGGCCAGAAGGGCATGCAGGCTGACCAGGTGCAGGCGGTCTAATCGACCCCCCTCGCAACCGCAAGGTAGCCAGAACGCCGGAAGCGAAAGCTTCCGGCGTTTTTGTTTGTGGCCGCCGTCCGGGCCATCGACGATCGATATCGGAACCGCTCCCGGCGGTTTTCTTGTCGCCGCCGTCAGGTCGGCCACGAATCGGGTCATCGGCGATCGATGACAACAAACGCCCCGGGCGGTCTTTCGTGTCCCCCGTCCACGGCGACATTGGCAGGCGATGAAAGACCTTCCCCGATGTCCATCGCCATCGCTTCGCGGTCCAACGGCGAACGATGACGAAACCTCTCCCGACGTCCGCCTGCGCGGCAGTGGCGCCGTCGGCCGGTCACCGTGCTTGTGACACCGGGTCCTGCCCCCATCTCTTGCCGATGGATACTGCAGCGCTGCATTTCGACAATCGCTTCCTGCACGAACTGCCCGGCGATGCCGAAACCGGATCGCGCCGGCGCGAGGTCCTGGGCGCGGCTTGGTCGCAGGTGATGCCCACGCCGGTGGCGGCGCCGCGCCTGCTGGCGCATTCCCCCGAAGTGGCGGCGATGCTGGGCTTCGACGCGGCGACCGTGCAGGCGCCGGATTTCGCCGCAGTATTCGGCGGCAACGCGCTGTATGCCGGCATGCAGCCGTGGGCGGCCAACTACGGCGGGCACCAGTTCGGGCACTGGGCCGGGCAGCTGGGCGATGGCCGCGCCATTTCGCTGGGAGAACTGCTGGCCGACGGCCGGCGCTGGGAACTGCAGCTCAAGGGCGCCGGGCCAACCCCGTATTCGCGCGGTGCGGATGGCCGCGCGGTGCTGCGCTCGTCGATCCGCGAGTTCCTGTGCTCGGAGGCCATGCACCACCTCGGCGTGCCGACCACGCGTGCGCTGAGCTTGGTCGGCACCGGCGAAACGGTGGTGCGCGACATGTTCTACGACGGTCATCCGCGCGCCGAACCGGGCGCGGTGGTGTGCCGGGTGGCGCCCTCGTTCCTCCGCTTCGGCAGTTTCGAGCTGCCGGCCGCACGCGGCGACCTGGCGCTGCTGCGGCGGCTGGTGGAGTTCTGCATCGACCGGGATTTCCCGCACCTGCCGCCCGGCCCCTCGCGCCCGGCCGACTGGTTTGCCGAGATCTGCACGCGCACCGCGGCGATGGTCGCGCAGTGGATGCGGGTGGGCTTCGTGCACGGGGTGATGAACACCGACAACATGTCCGTGCTCGGCCTGACCCTCGACTACGGCCCGTACGGCTGGGTGGAGGACTACGACCCGGACTGGACGCCGAACACCACCGACGCGCAGGGCCGCCGCTACCGCTTCGGCACGCAGATGCAGGTCGCGTACTGGAACCTGGTCCGGCTGGCGCAGGCGCTGTCGCCGCTGTTCGACGAGATGGCGCCGCTGCAGGCGGGGCTGGATGCCTTCCAGGCGCGTTTCGCCGCCGAGGAGCGTGGTCACCTGATCGCCAAGCTCGGCCTGGGCGCCTACCGCGACGGCGACGAGGCGCTGATGGCGCGATTCCGGGAACTGCTGCATGCCGGCGAGATGGACATGACCATCGCGTTCCGCGCGCTCGCCGACGTCGATCCCCGGCAGCCGGAGGCGAGCGCGCTGGAACAGGCGTTCTATTCGCCCGCGTGCCGCGCGCAGGTGATGCCCGACCTGCTGGACTGGCTGCAGCGCCATGCCGCGCGCGTGCGCGATGCCGGCGTGCCCGATGGGGAGCGGCGCCGCATCATGCAGTCCGCCAACCCGAAGTACGTGCTGCGCAACTGGCTGACGCAGCAGGCCATCGACCGCGCCGAGCAGGGTGACGCCGCCGGCATCGTCGAATTGCTGGACGCATTGCGGCGCCCCTGCGACGAGCAGCCCGGCCGCGAGGCGTTCGCGCAGCGGCGCCCGGAGTGGGCGCGCGAGCGTGCCGGCTGCTCGATGCTGTCATGCAGTTCCTGATTCTTTCCGGTTCAATGCTCCCATGACGAATACCCATCCCGACTGGTCCGGCGCGATCCGCGACGTGGCCGATTTCCCCCGGCCCGGCATCCGCTTCAAGGACATCACCCCGCTGCTGGCCGATGCCGCCGGTTTCCGTGCCGCGATCGCAGCGATGGCCGAGCCGTGGCGCGCGGCCGGGGTGCAGGCGGTGCTCGGCGTGGAGGCGCGCGGTTTCATCCTCGGCGCCGCGCTGGCGCTGGAGCTGGGCGCCGGCTTCGTGCCGGTGCGCAAGCCGGGCAAGCTGCCCGGCGCCACCCTGGTGCAGGAATACGCGCTGGAATACCGCAGCGACCGCATCGAGGTCTGCGCCGGCGCCATCGCCCCCGGCACGCGGGTGCTGCTGGTCGACGACGTGCTGGCCACCGGCGGCACGCTCGCCGCGGCGCTGCTGCTGGCGCACCGGCTCGAGGCCGAAGTGCTGGGCGCGGCGGTGCTGGTGGAGCTGGACGGCCTGGGCGGCCGCCAGCGCTGGCCCGGCGGCCTGCCGCTGCAGGCCACGCTGGTGTATTGAGCGCGGGCCGGCGGTTTCGGCTTTTCGCAGGTGCCGGGCTTGTGCTTGCATCCCTTTTCGGGACAGGCACGGGGCTTTACCGGGAAGGCTCCATGCGGGGCAAGCCCCGCATCTACGGCCGGCGCGTTCTACATCTTCCGCACGCGGAAGCGCTTGCCCTTGATCTTGCCGGCTTCCAGCCGCGCCACGGCCTTGCCGGCCTGTTCGCGGGCGATCGCCACGTAGGAGCGGGTGGGGAAGATGTCGATCCTGCCGATGGCCTTGCCCGACAGCCCGGCGTCGCCAGTGAGCGCACCGAGGATGTCGCCGGCGCGCAGCTTGTCGGTCTTGCCGCCGTCGATGCGCAGCGTGGTCATCGCCGCCTGCGGCAGCTGCGCCGGGCGCGCGGTGGCCAGCGGCGTCTTCTGCCAGTTCAGGGCGCTGCCCTGGTCGGCTTCCAGCGCATCGGCGCGGTGGCGTTCGCGGCCGGCGACCAGGCTCAGCGCCAGGCCGCTGCGGCCGGCACGGGCGGTGCGGCCGACGCGGTGGCGGTAGGTGTCCAGGTCGCTGGGCATTTCGTAATTGACCACCGCGGCCAGGTCTTCCACGTCCAGCCCGCGCGCGGCCACGTCGCTGGCGACCAGCACGTTGCAACTGCGGTTGGCGAACTGCAGCAGCACCTCGTCGCGGTCGCGCTGCTCCATGTCGCCATGCAGGGCCAGCGCGGAGAAGCCGAACTGGCGCAGCGAGTTGGCCACCTCGTCCACGTCCTTGCGGGTGTTGCAGAACACCACCGCCGATTCGGGCGTGTACTTGAGCAGCAGGCCGGCCAGCGCCTTCTGCCGGTGCGCGGATTCGACCTCGAAGAACAGGTGCTGGATGGCCGGTGCCTCCTGCTGGCCGTCGATGGTGACTTCCACCGGTTCGTCGAGCAGGGCGCGCGCCAGTTCGCGGATTTCATCGGGGAAGGTCGCCGAGAACAGCAGGCTCTGGCGTTCTTTGTGGGTGCGGCCGGCGATTTCGCGGATGGGCTCCTCGAAGCCCATGTCGAGCATGCGGTCGGCCTCGTCGAGCACGAAGGTGCGTACCTGGCCGAGGTTGAGCGCGCGCTTGCGCGCCAGTTCCTGCACGCGGCCGGGCGTGCCCACCACCACCTGCGGGTCGTGCGCTTCCAGCGAGGCCAGCTGCGGACCCAGCGGCACGCCGCCGGTCAGCACCAGCAGCTTGAGGTTGGGGATGCCGGTGGCCAGCCTGCGCAACTGCTTGCCGACCTGGTCGGCCAGTTCGCGGGTGGGGCAGAGCACCAGCGCCTGGGTACGGATGGTGGCCGGGTCGAGCCGGTTCAGCAGGCCCAGGCCGAAGGCGGCGGTCTTGCCGCTGCCGGTGGGGGCCTGGGCGATCACGTCGCGCCCTTCCAGGATCGGCGGCAGGCTCAGCGCCTGCACCGGGGTCATGGCGGTATAGCCCAGCGCGTCGATGCCGGGAGCGAGGGCCGGGATCAGCGGCAGCGAGGAGAAATCGGTCATGCGGCATTTTCGCAGATGCCACGACGGAATGTAGGAGCGGCTTCAGCCGCGAAAGGGACTTCGCGGGAAAGCCGTGCGGGGCGAGCCCCGCGCCTACAGGAGGGCGCGCACGCCGAGGTTGATCAGCAGCCCGCCGCCCAGCAGCCAGGCGAACAGCAGTACCGCCAGCAGCAGCGGCCGGGTGCCGGCCTGGCGCAGGGCCGAGACGTGGGTGGTCAAGCCCAGGGCCGCCATCGCCATCGCCAGCAGGGCGGTGTCCAGATCGACCAGCGTGGCGACCAGCCGCGCAGGCAGCAGTTGCAGCGAGTTGAAGCCGACCATGGCGATGAAGCCGAAGGCGAACCACGGCACGGCGATCTTCGAGCGCGGGCCGCTGCCGGCGTGGCGGCCGCGCGCCAGCAGCGCCGACAGCCCGACCAGGAACGGCGCCAGCATCATCACCCGCACCATCTTGGCGATGACCGCGGCGTCGGCGGCCGGCTGGCTGACGGCGCGGCCGGCGGCCACCACCTGCGCCACTTCATGCACGGTGGAGCCTGTGAACACGCCGAAGCCGGTTTCGTCCAGCGGCATCCAGCCGGCGGCCACGCCCCACTGGTAGAGCAGCGGGTACAGGAACATCGCCAGCGTGCCGAACACCACCACGGTCGCCACGGCGACGGCCACCTGCTCGGCGCGGCCCTTGACCACCGGTTCGGCGGCCATCACCGCGGCGGCGCCGCAGATGGAACTGCCGGCGCCGATCAGCAGGGCGGTGTTGCGTTCCAGCCCCAGTACGCGGCTGCCCAGCCACCAGGCCAGGGCGAAGGTGGAACACAGCACCAGTGCGTCGATCAGCACGCCGGCGGCGCCGACCTGGCCGATGTCCTGCAGGGTCAGGCGCAGGCCGTAGAGCACGATGCCGGCGCGCAGCAGCGTCGCCCTGGACACGCCGACTCCGGCCGCCGCGCGCGGCGCCAGGGAGCCGTAGACGGTATTGCCGAGGACGATGCCGATCACGATGGCCAGCGTCAGCGCGCTGATGCCGTGGGCCTGCAGCCAGGGCAGGGTGCCCAGCCAGAGCGAAACGGCGGCGATGGCGGTGGTCAGCAGGAGGCCGGGGATGGGGGACGACCGGGCCGGAGCCAAGCCTTGTGTGGCGGTGTTCATGACGGATGGTTATCAGAAGGTGGCCCATCCTGAAGCCGGCGCAATCACCCGTAAAACGGATAGTATTTGTATGAATAACCAATTTTATGGGTAATTCATGCATCTTTCCCTGCGCCAGCTGCAGATCTTCTCGGCCGTGGCCGACTCCGGAACGACCACCGCCGCGGGCGAAGCCATTGGCCTGTCGCAGTCGGCGGTGAGCGCGGCCTTGAACGAACTGGAAAACCTGCTGGGGCTGACGCTGTTCGACCGCGTCGGCCGGCGGCTGGTGCTCAATGGCCACGGCCGCGCCCTGCTGCCGGAGGCGCGCGCCCTGCTGGCGGGCATGGACGACATCGAGCGCCGCTTCCGCGCCGGCGATGAAACCGCCACGCCGGTGCGTTGGCGGGTCGGCGCCAGCACCACCATCGGCAACTACCTGATGCCGGCGCGCATCGCCGACCTGCGCGATGGCAACGACCAGGCCCATGTCGACCTGGTGATCGGCAACACCCGAGAGGTGGCCGGGGCGGTGCAGCGGCTGGAGGTGGACATCGGCCTGATCGAAGGCCCGTGCCACGAACCGGGGCTGGAAGTGGCGCTCTGGCGCGAGGACGAGCTCATCGTCGTGTTCGGCGACCGCCACCCGCAGGCGGCCGCGCTGCATGCGGGCGCGGACATGGCGCGGCTGCGCGGCGCCTGCTGGCTGCTGCGCGAGCCGGGTTCCGGCACCCGCGAGGCCGCCGAGCAGGCGCTGCTGCCGCACCTGCACGGCTTCGCCGAGGTGCTGCAGCTCGGCGGCACCGAGGCGATCAAGCAGGGCGCGGTCGCCGGGCTCGGCCTGGCGTGCCTGTCGCGGCACGCGGTGGCCGACCTGGTCGCGCTGGGCAGGCTGCACGAACTGGCCACGCCGCTGCCGCCGCTGCGCCGCCAGCTGTGGGCGGTGCGGCATCCCGGCAAGCGGGTGCCGGCCAGTCTGCGCCGCCTGCTGGCGCTGGAAGTGGGCGTGTTCGCCGACGGCTGAGCGCGCGGCTCCCGTACAATGCGCGCATGCCTTTGATCACCCTGCAGAACGTCGACTACAGCGTCGGCGGCCCGTTGTTGCTGGAAAAAGCCGAACTGTCGATCGAGCCGGGCGAGCGCATCGCCCTGATCGGCCGCAACGGCGCCGGCAAATCCACCCTGATGAAGCTGATGGCCGGCGAACTGAAGCCGGACGACGGCGAAGTGCGCGTCCAGCAGGGCGTGCGCGTCACCCGCCTGGAGCAGGAGGTGCCGCACGGCGCCGACGGCAGCGTGTTCGACGTGGTCGCCGACGGATTGGGCGAGCTGGGCCTCTGGCTGGCCGAATTCCACCGCCTGAGCCACGCCGAGGTGTTCGACGGCGACGCCATGGGCAGGGTGCAGGCCAGGATCGACGCGGCCGACGGCTGGGCGCTGGACCAGCGCGTGGCCGAAACCCTGACCAAGCTGGAGCTGGACGGCGAGGCCGAGTTCGGCCGCCTGTCCGGCGGCATGAAGCGCCGCGTGCTGCTGGCGCGCGCGCTGGTGGCGGGCCCCGACGTGCTGCTGCTGGACGAGCCGACCAACCACCTGGACATCGAGGCCATCGACTGGCTGGAAGGCTTCCTCAAGGGCTGGAATGGCTGCGTGGTGTTCGTCACCCACGACCGCCGTTTCCTGCGCGCGCTGGCCACCCGCATCGTCGAGATCGACCGCGGCCAGGTCACCAGCTGGCCGGGCGACTGGGAAAACTACGAGCGCCGCCGCGAGGAACGCCTCAACGCGCAGGCGCAGGAAAACGCCCGCTTCGACAAGCTGCTGGCGCAGGAAGAAGTGTGGATCCGGCAGGGCATCAAGGCCCGCCGCACCCGCGACGAGGGCCGCGTGCGCCGGCTCAAGGCCATGCGCGTGGAGCGCAGCCAGCGCCGCGAGCTGGGCGGCAACGTCAGGCTGGAAGCGGCTGGCGGCGAGAACTCCGGCAAGAAGGTCATCGACATCAAGGACGTGTCCTTCGCCTTCGGCGAGCGGGTGATGATCAAGGACTTCTCGACCACCATCCTGCGCGGCGACCGCATCGGCCTGATCGGCCCCAACGGCAGCGGCAAGACCACGCTGCTCAAGCTGCTGCTCGGCGAACTGCAGCCGGACAGCGGCGAGGTGCGTCAGGGCACCAACCTGCAGATCGCCTATTTCGACCAGTACCGCGCCACCCTGCGCGAGGACTGGAGCGCGATCGAGAACGTGGCCGAGGGCGCGGACTTCATCGACCTCAACGGCAAGCGCAAGCACGTGCATGCCTACCTGCAGGATTTCCTGTTCACCCCGGAGCGTGCGCGCGCGCCGATCACGCGGCTGTCCGGCGGCGAACGCAACCGCCTGCTGCTGGCCAAGCTGTTCGCGCAGCCGTCCAACCTGCTGGTGATGGACGAACCGACCAACGACCTGGACGTGGAAACCCTGGAGCTGCTGGAAGAGCTGCTGGGCGACTACACCGGCACCCTGCTGCTGGTCAGCCACGACCGCGACTTCCTCGACAACGTGGTCACCTCCACCCTGGTGCTGGAAGGCGAGGGCAAGGTGGGCGACTACATCGGCGGCTATACCGACTCGCTGCGCCAGCGCCCGGCGCCCGCGCAGAGCGGCATGGCGGTGGCCCGGGCCTCGGCCACGGCGGTGCCCGCGGCCAAGCCAGCGGCCGCGCCCGTCGCCGAGGCCGCGCCGGCCAGGCGCAAGCTCAGCTTCAAGGATGCGCGCGAGCTGGAACAGCTGCCGGCGAAGATCGAACAGCTGGAACGCGACGTGGAAGGCCTGACCGGCGCGATGAACGATCCGGCGTTCTATACCCGTTCCAGCGCCGAGGTCACCGCGCACACGCAGCAGCTGTCCCGGGTGCAGGCCGAACTGGACGCGGCCTACGCGCGCTGGGAAGAGCTGGACGGCTGACGCAGGCCGTCGTGGAACCCGCAGGAGCGCACTTGTAGGAGCGCACTTCAGTGCGCGATCGGGCTTTCCCGGTAGAGCCCCTTCGCGCACTGAAGTGCGCTCCTGCAAGTGCGTTCCTATACGCTGTCCTCGCGTCGCCCGGCAGTCGGTTGTTGCCATGTGACAATCGGAGCGCGGAATAGCCGGCCAGGGGCCACCCCGGTTTCTTCATGGAGCATGCGATGGAACTGCCTTTCTCGGTGCAGCGCATCGACCACGTCGTTTTCCGCGTGCGCGACCTGTCGCGCAGCATCGCCTTCTACCGGTCCGTGCTCGGCTGCGAGGTGGTCAGGCGGCGCGAACACCTGGGCCTGGTCCATCTGCGCGCCGGTGCGTCGATGATCGACCTGGTCAGCGTGGATGGCGCCCTGGGCGCCCGCGGTGGCGATGCGCCGGGCGAGGGCGCGCGCAATGTCGATCACCTGTGCCTGCGCATCGAGCCGTTCGACGAGGTGGCCATCGTCGCCCACCTGCATCGCCATGGAATCGCCGCGCCGGGCGCGGCGGAGCTCAACTTCGGCGCCGAAGGCGACGGACTGTCGCTGTATTTCGCCGATCCGGACGGCAACGTGATCGAGCTCAAGGGCCCGTCCCAGCTGCCGGGCTGAGCTGCCGGCTCAGGCCTCGTCCGGTTCCGGCTCCGCGTCCTCGCCGCCGCCGGGCAGTTCGAAGAACGCCCAGAACGGCACGTTGTCCCCGGCCCAGCTGGCCGCGGCTTCGGAGAGCACGTCCAGCAGCGTATCGAAATCCTCGGGGCTGGCCTGCCGCAGGTCGCCGGCATCGCCGAACAGCAGCGCGTAGCCGTTGGCGGGCAGCCAGGACAGGTCACGCAGCGCGTCGGACAGCGCGTCCCAGTTGCGGCCCCAGCCCGCGGGGAAGTCCAGCTGGGTGCCGATGCGCAGCAGCAGGGTGCGCTTGTCGGTGCAGGATTCCAGGTCCACGCGCAGCACCTTCAGCCCCGCATCGCGCGCGGCGGCGGCCAGCCCGCCCAGATCGCCGTGGCCCACGCCGTAGACGCCGGCCTGGCCGACATCCTCCAGTCCCATGTCGAATCCGCTGTCGCTCATCGCGCGCCTCCGTTGGCCGGGACCTCGAAACCGCGGAAGGTCTCGTAGTGATCGTCGGTGTAGTACCAGACCTCGGGCGGCTCGCCGCCGGTGACGATGCGCCGCGCGCCGCGGTGGCCCACGCCCGGCGTGCGCACCGTGTACTCGTGGTAGTAGCCGCGCGGGCGCTGCGGCAGGCGCCGTTCGCGGTTGCCGAACACGCTGCCGTCCTGGCGGTGCGGGAACGGGCCGCCGCGCAGGACCAGCGCGATGGTGTCGTGCGCTTCCGGCGGAAGGAAGGCCGGAAGCGGGTCGGTCGCGCCGGACTGGCGCGGTTCCTCGCTGACCGCCGGCGCCATGGGTTCGCCCAGCGACGGCGCGAACTGCGGTGGCGGCGGCTGCTGCAGCGTACGCATGGCCCACAGGCCGGCCACCAGCACGATCACGGCGGTGAGCAGGAGCAACGGTTTGCGCATGGAGCGGCGGCCTGGTTGGCGTGGAAGGGCCGATTATCGCGTCTGCGGGCGGTTTTTCTTGAACGCGGGCCATCGGCCGGCGCGCCGGGCACGCCCAAGGCCATTGCCCTGCATGCGCAGCAGGCGGACCGCGCGTGGCGCCTGTGCCGTTTGTACTCACGGCAGGACGAAGTTTCCTTTACATCGGCCTTGGTAAGTTGCCGCTTCCTGCCTACCATTGCCGGTGCACCGTCCGGCGGTCGCCGGACAACGAACCCAGGCATAAAACCCAAGGAGATTCCTCATGGCCTACACCCTGCCCAAGCTGCCTTACGCCTACGACGCGCTGGAACCGTACATGGACGCGGCCACGGTGGAGATCCACTACTCCAAGCACCACCAGACCTACGTCAACAACCTCAATGCCCTGGTCGAGGGCACCGAATACGCCGACCTGCCGATCGACGAGCTGCTGCGCAAGGTCAAGACCCTGCCGGAGAACCTGCAGCAGGGCGTGCGCAACCAGGGCGGCGGCCACGGCAACCACTCGCTGTTCTGGGACGTGATCGGCCCGAGCGCCGGCGGCACCCCGGGTGGCGCGCTGGGCAAGGCCATCGACGAGCAGCTCGGCGGCTTCGACAAGTTCAAGGAAGCCTTCACCAAGGCCGCGCTGACCCAGTTCGGTTCCGGCTGGGCGTGGCTGAGCGTGACCGCCGACAAGAAGCTGGTGGTCGAGAAGACCGGCAACCAGGAAAGCCCGCTGATGGACGGCCGCACCCCGGTGCTGACCATCGACGTGTGGGAACACGCCTACTACCTGAAGTTCCAGAACCGCCGCGCCGAGTTCATCGAGACCTTCTACAGCCTGATCAACTGGAAGGAAGTCGAGCGCCGTTACGAGGAAGCCGTGGCCTGAAGGGCGACGGCCGGCCGCGTGGGCGGGGCCTGAGGCCCGGCCCGCCGGCAGGTGGTCATGGACGGGGCCGGACGGAAACGTCTGGCCTCGCCGTTTCCGGCGGCGGCGCATCCGCCGCGGCGCCGCCGATCAGCCGCAGCGTGGTCATCACGCCCAGCACCAGCGGCGCCGTATCGGCTGCCGCTGGCGCCAGTTCCACCGTCTGCTGGGCGACGTCGGCGAAGCTGCGCACCTGGTAGAGCACGTCCAGCCCGTGCGGGCGGAGGTCGCCGGCGCCATTGCCCGGGGAACGCCGCGGCGAGGGATTCCGCCGCGCCGGCTGGAAGCCGGGCAGCTGCCTGACCAGTTCGCCGGTGGGCGCGGCGAATTCGCCCACCACAAGCGAGGGCTGGTCGTCGTCGGTGGCGCCGATCCAGGCGAGCAGGTCGGCGGCCTGCTGCGCGCGCACGCCGTCGCCGCCGTCGGCGACGATCCGCGCGATGTAGATGTTGACCGCCTGGCGGTCCAGCCGCGCGCGCTGCATGCCGGCGGCGGTCAGCTCGCCCTGGCCGTGCAGCAGGGTGACGCCGTCCTCCAGCACGTCCAGCCCGGCCAGCACGGCGCTGCCGCGGCGCCGCGGGTGGCTGGGCGGATCGGCGGTGATGAACTCGCAGCTGTACCTGAGCCGGCTGGCCAGCCAGCACGCGGTATCGGGCGTGTCGGGCGAGCGCTGGACGTCCTGCACCACGATCACGTCCGGACGCAGGTCCGCCAGCAGCGCCAGGATCCGTTCCCGCTGCTGCTTCCATTGCGCGCCGTCCTGCGGCAGGTGCAGGCTGGCGATGCGCAGCACCGGCGTGGCGGGCACGGCGACCGCGGCGAACGACAGGGCGAGCAGCGCCAGACAGCCCCAGTGCTTCATCTATGCGACCCGTACGGACTGGCGGCCATGCTAGCGTGCGGCCCTGTCGAGGACCCGTGCAGGCGGCTCCGGCGGGCGCGGAGGCGGCCGCTTGCGTTACGCTTGCCACCTTTGCACCTGCAGGATCGCCTTACAGATGACGAGCAACGACGTGGCAGCAGTGCCCGCCCGCAAGGCCGGGATGCCCCGCCAGATTCCCTACATCATCGGCAACGAAGCCTGCGAGCGCTTCAGTTTCTACGGGATGCGCAACATCCTGGTGCAGTTCCTGATCACCTCGCTGCTGCTGCAGGAGGTCACCGCCGACGGCCGCGCCGGCGAGGCCAAGGACATCATGCACAGCTTCATGATCGGCGTGTACTTCTTCCCGCTGCTCGGCGGCTGGCTGGCCGACCGCTTCTTCGGCAAGTACCACACCATCCTCTGGTTCAGCCTGGTCTACTGCCTGGGCCACCTGTGCCTGGCGCTGTTCGAGGACAGCCGGCAGGGCTTCTTCCTCGGCCTGGGCCTGATCGCGCTGGGCGCCGGCGGCATCAAGCCGCTGGTGGCCTCGTTCATGGGCGACCAGTTCGACCAGTCGAACAAGCACCTGGCCAAGATCGTGTTCGACGCCTTCTACTGGATCATCAACTTCGGCTCGCTGTTCGCCTCGCTGCTGATCCCGCTGGCGCTGAAGAACCTGGGCCCGCAGTGGGCCTTCGGCATCCCGGGCATCCTGATGTTCGTGGCCACCTTCGTGTTCTGGCTGGGGCGCAGGCGCTACGTGCTGGTGCCGCTGCCGCCGAAGGATCCGCATTCGTTCGCCAACGTGGTGCGCACCGCGCTGCTGGCGCGCGCGCCGGGGCAGGGCAACGCCGGCCTGCTGGTGGCGCTGGCCGGCATCGCGCTGGCGCTGTGGGCGCTGGTGCTGGCGGCGATGACCCTGGCCGGCCTGCGCGAAGGCGGGCTGGGCGTGGTGATCTACCTGTGCCTGGCGCTGGTGGCGCTGCTGGCCGGCATCGGCGGCGGCACCATGCTGCAGCTCGAGCGCGCCCGCGGCGTGCACCCGGACGTGGCGGTGGAGGGCGTGCGCTCGGTACTCAAGGTGCTGGTGATCTTCGCCCTGACCACGCCGTTCTTCTCGCTGTTCGACCAGAAGGCCTCGACCTGGGTGCTGCAGGGCCAGCAGATGGCGATGCCGGCGTGGTTCACCGCCTCGCAGATGCAGGCGGTCAACCCGCTGCTGGTGATGATCCTGATCCCCTTCAACAACCTGGTGCTGTACCCGGCGCTGCGCCGCTTCGGTTTCGAGCCGACCGCGCTGCGGCGCATGACCGCCGGCATCGCCTTCAGCGGCGTGGCGTGGGTGGTGGTGGGCGGCCTGCAGGTGGTGATGGACGGCGGCAACGCCATGTCGATCTTCTGGCAGATCCTGCCGTACGCGCTGCTGACCTTCGGCGAGGTGCTGGTGTCGGCCACCGGCCTGGAGTTCGCCTACAGCCAGGCGCCGGCCTCGATGAAGGGCGTGGTGATGAGCTTCTGGAACCTGACCACCACCATCGGCAACCTGTGGGTGCTGCTGTCCAACGCGGCGGTGCGCAACCAGGCGGTGACCGAACGCATCGCCGGCACCGGGCTGAGCGAGGCGGCGTTCCTGATGTTCTTCTTCGCCGGTTTCGCCTTCGTGGCGGCGCTGGCGTTCGGCCTGTACGCGCGGCGTTACAGGATGGTCGACAACTACCGGGCAGCCTGAGCATGCAAGGACCGATAACCCTGCTGTTGATCGCCATCACCGGCCTGGTTTCGTGGCTGGCCTTCAGCAACCGCAGGCTGGCCGACCGGCTGGTCCTGTGGCCGCCGGCGGTGGACCGCCATCGCCAGTACGACCGGCTGGTGACCTACGGCTTCATCCATGCCGACTTCCCGCACCTGCTGTTCAACATGGTCACGCTGTTCTTCTTCGGGCGGCTGATCGAGCAGATCATGCTGCGCGTCACCGGCAACTGGTGGACCTACCCGCTGTTCTACCTGGCGGCGCTGGTGGTCTCGATCCTGCCCAGCTACCTGAAGAACCAGAAGAACCCCAACTACCTGAGCCTGGGCGCGTCGGGGGCGGTGTCGGCGGTGCTGTTCGCCTTCATCCTGATCTCGCCGTGGTCGCTGATCTTCGTGTTCTTCATCCCGGCCCCGGCCATCCTCTACGGCGTGTTCTACGTGGGCTACAGCATCTGGATGGACAAGCGCGGCGGCGACAACGTCAACCACAGCGCGCACCTGGCCGGCGCGGCGTTCGGCGTGATGTTCATGCTGTTCATGGAGCCGCAGGTGATGCAGGTGTTCCTGGAGCAGCTGATGAACCCGCGCTTCGGCCGCTGACCGGATGCGGACCGCTGCTGTCAGGCCGGATAGGCCTGCAGCAGCCGCGCATGCACTTCCTCTTCGATCTTCTCGAATTCCCAGCTGGCGGTGTCGCCGGCGATGGCGAGCTGGAACAGGCCTTCCAGCAGGATCGCGTCGTAGTCGTCGGCGGGGCGCGGGCGCAGGGCGTCGAAGGGAGCGGGCATGGGGCGCAGGAGAAGAAGCGTCCGGCCCTGGAGCAAGGCGCATGCCAGCCTCGGCGGCCCTTGGACGATGGCGACCGACGGCGTAGCGCCGGCGAAGCGTGTCGCAAAGTGACGTCCGGCGGCGGCGGTCCTGCGCCTTTCACGTCACGCCCGCACGCGACCGCGGCACAATGGGCGCATCCAGCCAGGGGAACCGCCGCATGACCCGCACCGATCCCGCGCTTCCGGCCGTCGCGCACGACCCGGCCGCGCATCGTTTCTCGCTCGCCGTCGATGGCCACCAGGCCGTGCTCGACTACCTGCCGCGCGACGGCGCGATGGTCATCACCCACACTGGCGTGCCCGAGGCCATCGGCGGGCGCGGCATCGCCGCGCAGCTGACCCGCGCGGCGCTGGCGCACGCACGCCAGGCCGGCATCAAGGTAGTGCCCGAGTGCAGCTACGCGGCGGCCTTCATGCAGCGCCATGGAGAATACGCGGACCTGCTGGGATAATCCGCGCCGGAGGCGGTTCCGGGCGGAACCGCGCGATCCATCGAAAAGGAAAGGACATGAACAGGTTGGGACAGGGAGCCTGCGCGGCGGCATTGATCGCGCTGGCGATGGCAGGATGCAGGAAGGACGATGCGCAGGCGCCGGCGGCGGCCCCGGACGAGGCTCCGGCCGCGGAGACGCCGGTCGATGGCGCGCCCGCGGCGGTGGAACTGCAGGACGTGATCGAGACCAATGCCCGCTACGTGCTGGGCATCAGCTATCCGCCTGCCGCCAACAAGTACCCCGGCCTGGCCAGGGCCCTGTCCGACTATGCCGGCCATGCCAAGGCCGAACTGCTCAAGGCGGTGGACGCACTCGGCAACGACACGCCGACCGCGCCGTACGAACTGTCGCTGGCCTTCGACATGGACGTGGACACGCCCAGGGTGGTCGCGGTGTCGGCCGAGGGCAGCAGCTACACCGGCGGCGCCCATGGCCAGCCGCTGGTGGCGCGTTTCGTCTGGTTGCCGGAGAAGGAGCAGCTGCTCACCGCGCAGGCGCTGATCGATTCGCCCCGCGGCTGGCAGGCGGTCAGCGACTACACCAGCGACACGCTCCTGGAACAGGCGATGGTGCGCGCGCAGGGCGAGGACATGACGCCCGAGGAACAGCAGGCGCAGGTGCGCAACCTGTCGAAGATGATCGACGAGGGCACCGCGCCGGAAGCGGCCAACTTCGCGCAGTTCCAGCCGGTGATGGACGCTGCCGGCCGCATCGCCGCGCTGCGCTTCGTATTCCCGCCGTACCAGGTCGGCCCGTACTCGGACGGCACGCAGACCGTGGACGTGCCGGCGGCCGTGCTGCTGCCGCACGTGGCGGCGGACTACCGGGAGCTGTTCGCACACCCCTGAACCTTGGAGGCCAGCGATGGAGGCAGGGCTGCAACGACGCGTCGAGGCACTGCTGCACGAGGCGGACGTCACCCCCGGCGGCGGGCGGCCGCAGGACATCGACATCCTCGACCCGCGCTTCCACGCGCGGGTGCTGGCCGAAGGCTCCCTCGGGCTGGGCGAGAGCTACATGGACGGCTGGTGGCAGGCGCGCTCGCTCGACGCCTTTCTCACCCACCTGCTGGCGGCGCGGCTGGACGAGCGCGTGCACGGCGGCGGCGAGGTCTGGGACGCGCTCAAGGCCCGGCTGTTCAACCTGCAGGCCGGGCAGGGCAGCTATGAAGTCGGCAAGCGCCACTACGACCTCGGCAACGATCTGTACCGGGCCATGCTCGGCAGGCGGCTGGTCTACAGCTGCGGTTACTGGCGCCAGGCCGACACCCTGGACGACGCGCAGGAAGCCAAGCTCGACCTGATCTGCCGCAAGCTCGGCCTGCGCCCGGGCATGCGCGTGCTGGACATCGGCTGCGGCTGGGGCGAAGCGCTGAAATACGCCGCCGAGCGCCATGGCGTGGAAGGCGTGGGCATCACCATCTCGCAGGAACAGGCCGAATTCGCGCGCGTGTTGTGCGCGGGCCTGCCGGTGGAGATCCGCCTGCAGGACTACCACGAACTGGACGAGCCGTTCGACGCGATCCTGTCGGTGGGCATGTTCGAGCACGTCGGCGTCAAGAACTACCGCGGCTATTTCGAGGTGGCGCGGCGCTGCCTGCGCGAGGACGGATTGTTCCTGCTGCACAGCATCGGCGGCAACGTCAGCCGCGACCGCACCGATCCGTGGATCGCCCGCTACATCTTCCCCAACTCGATGCTGCCGTCGGCCGCGCAGATCACCGCGGCGATGGAAGGCCTGTTCGTGCTGGAGGACTGGCACAACTTCGGCACCGACTACGACCGCACCCTGCAGGCGTGGCGGGCCAACGTGGAAGCGGCCTGGGACCGGCTGGACCCGCGCTACGACGAGCGCTTCCGGCGCATGTGGCGCTTCTACCTGGCCGGCTCGATGGCGAGCTTCCGCACCCGCCACGCGCAGTTGTGGCAGTTGGTGCTGTCGCCGCGTGGCGTGCCGGGCGGGTACATCGCGCCGCGCTGACGCCGCCAGCACGCGGAGCGCGTCGGCGGCGGTCCCGGCATCGCCGGCGCAACGACGCCGGTTTACCGATCGATGGCGGCAACAAAAAAGCCGCCCGGGGAACCGGGCGGCTTCATGTACGTCGCGACGCGGAGGCTTATTTGCCTTCGGCGCCGGTCAAACCACGCTTCTCCAGCAGCGGCTCGATCTGCGGCTCGTGGCCGGCGAAGTTGCGGAACAGCTCCATCGCATCGACGCTGCCGCCGCGCGACAGCAGGGTCTTGCGGAAGTGGTCGCCATTGGCGCGCGACAGGCCGCCGTGGTCGCGGAACCACTTCTGGGTGTTGGCGTCGAGCACTTCGGACCAGATGTAGGCGTAGTAGCCGGCCGAATAGCCGCCCATGATGTGGCTGAAGTAGGTGGTGCGGTAACGCGGCGGCACCGGCGCGTAGTAGATGCCGTCCTTGACCAGCGCCTCATGCTCGAACTTGACCACGTCCTGCGGGGCCGGGACCTGGTCGACGCCGATCTGGTGCCAGCTCTGGTCCAGCATCGCCGCGCCGAGGTATTCGGTGGTGGCGAAGCCCTGGTTGAACTTGGACGCGGCGATCACCTTGTCCAGCAGCGCCTGCGGCATCGCCGAGCCGTTCTGGTAGTGCCTGGCGTAGTTGGCCAGGATGGTCGGCTCGTCGGCCCACATCTCGTTCACCTGCGAGGGGAACTCGACGAAGTCGCGCGGCACGGCGGTACCCGAGAAGTACGGGTACTTCACGTTCGAGAACATGCCATGCAGGGCGTGGCCGAACTCGTGGAAGGTGGTGGTCACCTCATCCCAGGTCAACAGGGTCGGCTTGCCGGCCGGCGGCTTGGGGATGTTGAGGTGGTTGGCCACCACCGGCTTGTCGCCGGTCAGGCCCGACTGCGACACGTAGGCGTTCATCCACGCGCCACCGCGCTTGGACTCGCGTGCGTACGGGTCGAAGATGAAGATCGCCAGCTGGCTGCCGTCGGCATCGAACACGTCGTAGACGGTGACGTCGTCGTGGTACACCGGCAGGTCGGTGCGCTGCTTGAAGCTCAGGCCGAATTCCTTGCCGGCGGCGAAGAACACGCCGTTCTCCAGCACGTTCTTCAGTTCGAAGTACGGCTTGAGCTGCGATTCGTCGAAGTTGTACTTGGCCTGGCGCACCTTCTCGCTGTAGAAGGCCCAGTCCCACGGCTGCAGTTCGAAGCCGGGCTTGCCGGCGGCCTTCTGCTCGGCGTCGATCATCGCCTGCAGGTCGGCGGCTTCGCGCTTTGCGTTGGCGACGGCGGCCGGGGCCAGCTGGCCGAGCATGGCGTTGACCGCTTCCGGGGTCTTGGCGGTCTGGTTGCCCAGGCCGTAGGCGGCGTAGTTGGCGAAGCCCATCAGCGCGGCCTTCTGCGCGCGCAGGGTCATGATGCGCGAGACCAGCGCGGTGTTGTCGTACTCGCCGCCCTTGCTGCCGCGCGACACCGAGGCCTCGTAGATCTTGCGGCGCAGGTCGCGGTTGGTCAGGTTGGTCAGCGCCGGCTGGCCGGTGGTGTTGAGCAGGGCGATGACGTACTTGCCGTCCAGCTTGCGCGCCTTGGCGGCTTCGGCGGCGGCGGCGATCTGCTCGGCCGACAGACCATCGAGCTGCTTCACGTCGTCAACGACGATGTAGGAAGCGTTGACCTCGGCCAGCACGTTCTGGCTGAACCTGGTGCCCAGGCTGGCCAGCTCGGCGTTCATTTCCTTGAGCTTGGCCTTGTCCGCGTCGGACAGCTTGGCGCCGGCGCGCACGAAATTGTCGTGGTACTTCTCGACCAGGCGCAGGCCTTCGGCGTCCAGGCCCAGCTTGGCGCGGTTGTTGTAGAGCGTCTCGATGCGCGAAAACAGCTTGCCGTTGAGGTTGATGGCGTCGCTGTGCGCGGCGAATCTGGCCGAGTACTCGGCCTGCAGCTTCTTGCGCGTGTCGTTGGTGTCCGCGCCGATCAGCGAGAAGAACACGGTGGTGGCGCGGTCGAGGATGGCGCCGCTGTTCTCCAGCGCGATCAGGGTGTTGTCGAAGGTCGGGGCCGCCGGGTTGTTGGCGATGGCCTCCACTTCCTTGAGCTGCTGCGCCATGCCGGCGTCGAAGGCCGGCGCGAAATCGGCGTCCTTGATCCTGTCGAACTGCGGGTAATGCAGCGGCAGCGGACTCTCGGCGAAGAACGGATTGGCCTGCTGGGCGGTCTGGCCGGCCGCGGCGTCCGCGGTCAGGCTGTAGGCCGGCAGGGCAACGCCCAGGGACACGGCGAGGGCGAGAGCAAGGCGGGTGTTCAAGTCGGAAACTCCGGAAAATACTGAACCCGCAGGGTAACCCGGCGGCGGCGGCCGGCGGGTGTGTCGAATGGCAGGGTTGCGGCGGAAAGCCAGCTGTTGCAAACCCATCGCCGGCGATGGCGTACGCTGGGGCTCCCGCCTGGAGCCCGCCGTGACCGTCGCCACCGATTTCGAGCTGACCGCGCTGGACGGCGCGCCCCTGCCGCTGGCCGCCTACGCCGGCAAGGTGCTGCTGGTGGTCAATACCGCCTCGCGCTGCGGCTTCACCCCGCAGTACGCCGGCCTGGAGCGGTTGTGGCGCGAATACGCCACACGCGGCCTGGTGGTGCTCGGCTGCCCCTGCGACCAGTTCGGCCACCAGGAGCCGGGCGACGCGGCGACGATCCAGGCGTTCTGCCGGCTGGATTACGGCGTCAGTTTCCCGATGTCGGCCAAGCTGCAGGTCAACGGCGTCGACGCGCACCCGCTGTGGCGCTGGCTGCAGCGCGAGAAGCGCGGCGCGCTGGGCATCGCCGCGATCAAGTGGAATTTCAGCAAGTTCCTGGTCGGCCGCGACGGGCGGGTGATCGCCCGCTACGCGCCGACCGCGCGCCCGGAATCGCTGGAAGACGATATCCGCGCGGCGCTGGGCTGATCACTTCTCGACGAACGCGCGCTCGAACACGTAGTGCCCCGGCGAGCCGATGCGCGGGGAGACCTCGAAGCCGCGCGCGTCCAGCACGCCGCGCAGGTCGGCCAGCATCTGCGGGCTGCCGCAGATCATGAAACGGTCGTTGGCCGGGTCGAACGGCGGCAGGCCGAGGGTCTTGGGCATCTCGCCGGTTTCCATCAGCGTGGTCAGGCGGCCGTGGTTGCGGAACGGTTCGCGGGTGACGGCCGGGTAATACAGCAGCTTGTCGCGGACGATGTCGCCGAGGATCTCGTCCTCGAACAGGCCCTTCTCGAAATAGTCGCGGTAGGCCAGGTCCTGCTCGAAGCGCACGCCGTGGCAGACGATGACCTTCTCGAAGCGCTCGTAGGTTTCCGGGTCCTTGACGATGCTCAGCCACGGCGCCAGGCCGGTGCCGGTGCCCAGCAGGTACAGGTGCCGGCCCGGATGCAGGTCGCTGATCAGCAGCGTGCCGGTGGGCTTCTTGCCGACCAGGATCGTGTCGCCGACCTTCAGGTGCTGCAGGCGCGAGGTGAGCGGGCCGTCCTGCACCTTGATGCTGAAGAAGTGCAGCTGCTCTTCCCAGTTGGCGCTGGCGATGGAGTAGGCGCGCATCAACGGGCGGGCGCCCTCGTTTTCCAGCCCGATCATCACGAACTGGCCGTTCTCGAAGCGGAAACCATTGTCGCGGGTGGTGGAGAAACTGAAGTAAGCGTCCGTCCAGTGGCGGACTTCGAGCACCGTTTCGGTGCCAAAAGCGGAAGACATGCGGCGTTTCGTGTGGGGATTGACCCGCGCATTCTAGCCGATATCCATCAAATGAGATTGAATCTCATCTTTATGGTGGCGGTCAGCGGTAGCCGGCGGCCTGGAGTTCGAACAGTTCGGCGTAACGGCCGCCCTGGGCCATCAGTTCGGCATGGGTGCCGCTGGCCTCGATGCGGCCGTCGGCCAGCACCAGGATGCGGTCGGCCATGCGCACGGAGGAGAAGCGGTGCGAGATCAGCACCGCGGTGCGTCGGTCGGACAGTTCCTTGAAGCGCTGGAACACCTCGAACTCGGCGCGCGCGTCCAGCGCGGCGGTGGGCTCGTCGAGGATCATCACCTGCGCATCGCGCATGTAGGCGCGGGCGATGGCGATCTTCTGCCATTGCCCGCCGGACAGGTCCACGCCGGTCTTGAAGCGGCGCCCGATCAGCTGCGCGTAGCCGCCCGGCAGGCGCTCGATCACCTCGTCGGCCAGCGCCCGGCGCGCGGCGTCGCGGATGCGCGGCTCGTCGTCCAGCGCCTCCACCAGGCCGACGCCGATGTTCTCGCCGGCCGACAGGTGGTAGCGCACGAAGTCCTGGAAGATCACGCCCATGTTGGCGCGCAGGTCGTCCAGGTCGTAGTCGCGCAGGTCGCGTCCGTCGAGCAGGATGCGCCCTTCGTCCGGGTCGTAGAGCCGCGCCAGCAGCTTGACCAGGGTGGTCTTGCCGGCGCCGTTCTCGCCGACCAGGGCGATCACCTCGCCGGCGCGCAGCTGGAAATCGAGGTGGCGCACGGCCCAGCGCTCGGCGTCGGGATAGCGGAAACCCACGTTCTCGAACACGAAGCCCTCGCGGATCGGCCGCGGCACAGGCAGCGCGTCCGGGCGCGAGCGGATTTCCGGTTCGATGGCGAAGAACGAGAACAGGTCGTCCAGGTACAGCGCCTGCCCGGCGATCTGCGAGAAGCCGGTCAGCAGGCCTTCCAGCAGCTGGCGCAGGCGCAGGAAGCTGCCGGACAGGAAGGTCAGGTCGCCGATGCTGAAATCGCCGCGGATCGTGCGCCAGGCGATGTAGGCGTACGCGGCGTAGTAGCCCAGCGTGCCCAGCGCCGCCAGCAGCGTGCCCCAGAACGCGCGCTTGCGCGCCAGCGTGCGGTTGGCGCGGTAGAAGCGTTCGGCCAGCAGCCGGTAGCGGTCGATCAGGAAGCGGTGGAGGTTGAAGATCTTCACCTCCTTGGCGGTTTCCACGCTGGCGCCGACCTGGCGCAGGTAATCCAGCTGGCGCCGTTCCGGCGTCCAGCTGAAGTTGAGCGAGTAGCCCAGCGTGTTGAAGTGCGATTCGCCGAGGAAGGCCGGCACCAGCGCCACCGCCAGCAGGGCGATCAGCCAGGGCGCGTAGGCGACCAGGCCGGCGGCGAAGCTGATCACGGTGACCACGTCTTGCGCCTGGCCGAGCAGCTGGCTCATCAGGTTCATGCGGCCCATGGTCTGGCGCCGCGCGCGGTCGAGCTTGTCCTGCAGCTCCGGGTCCTCGAAATCCTCCAGGTCCAGTTCGGCGGCGTGCTCCATCAGGCGCACGCTGGTGGCGTTGGTGAACAGCTCGGACAGCAGCGTGTCGGCGTAGTTGACCAGCCGCCCCAGCAGGTCCGAGCCGATGGCGATGCCCAGTTCCAGCAACAGCAGCTCCAGCAGCGTGTCGAGGTGGCCGCTGGCCAGGGCCTGGCCCAGCGGCGGCATGGCGCCGGCGCCGGCCAGGCGCACGGCCTCGTCGATGATCAGCTTGCCCACGTACAGCATCGCCACCGGCAGCAGCGCGCGCACCAGGCGCAGGCACAGGCTGGTCAGGGTCAGGCCGGGGCTGGTCTGCCAGATCTGCCGCAGGAACGGCGGCAGGTTGCGCATGGCGTCCATGCGCTCGCGCAGGCTGGGGCGCTTGCCGGTGGCGGAGGCGGGAGCGGACGGCGCGTGCGGCATGCGGGACTCGGGCGGCGGGACCGGATCAGGTTACCGCGCGCCCGCTGGATCAGCCGTTGTCGTCCAGGTCGATGTCGCCCATGCGCGCGTCGCCGGCGCCGTCGGGGTTGTCGCGCACGGCGCGGCCGCGCGGGCCGAAGGAGTCGCTGCCGCTGTCGACGTTGAGGTGGTTGCGTACCTGGCGCACCCCCTCGATGGCGGCCACCTGCGCTTCCACCTGCCGCTTCGTCGCGGCGTCAGGGACGTCGCCGGACAGGGTGACGCGGCCGTCCTCGACCTGCGCCAGCACCTGCGAGGATCTGCCCTGCGCGCCGAGCATGCGCACCACCTCGTCGCCGATCAGCGTGTCGGAACGTTCCGCGGCCATGGCCGTCTCCTGCGGGAAGGGCGTTCCACCATGGCGCAGGCGCCGTGAGCGCCCCGTCACTTCAGCGGCGCGGACCTTCCGGCGGCGGCGGATCGGAGGACTGCAGCGCCACCGGCAGGTGCCAGCCGAAGTGCATGGCCATCATGCGCAGCCCGAAGCACAGCCCGGCGCCGGCCAGCGCGCATGGCAGGGCGGGCAGGCCGAGCCAGTAGCCGAGCGCCACCACCGCCGCGCCGGCCAGCGCGGCCACCGCGTACAGCTCGGCCTGCAGCACCAGCGGCACCTGCGCCAGCAGCACGTCGCGGGCGATGCCGCCGCCGATGCCGGTGAGCATGCCCAGCGCCGCGGCCATCGGCGGGGCGATGCCGAAGGCCAGCGCCTTCTGCGTGCCGGCCACGGCGAACAGCGCCAGGCCCATCGCGTCGAACATGCGCACCGGGTACTGCAGCCGTTCGATCAGCGGCGCCCAGTAGAAGGTGACGACGCCGGCGGCCAGGGTGATGGCCGGATAGCGCCAGTCGCTGATCGCCGCCACCGGGGTGGCGCCGATCAGCAGGTCGCGGGTGATGCCGCCGGCCAGCGCGGCGGCGAAGGACAGCACCAGCACGCCGAAGACATCCAGCCGCCGGCGCACCCCCATCGTTGCCCCGGACAGCGCGAAGACGAAGGTGCCGATGAGGTCGAGGATCAGTACCAGGGTTCCCATGCGGCGGTATTGTGCGGCCTGCCGCCGGCGGCGGCCATCGGCAGGGCGCCGCCGGAAGCGCCGTCCCTCCACGGGAAGCGGCACGGGGCCGGTCAGGGCAGCGGCGGCAGCAGGCCGGCGCCGAGGCGGTTCCAGGCGTTGATGACCGCCACCGCCATGCTCAGGTCGCTGATGCCCTTGGCGTCGAAATGCGGCGCCAGCGCGTCGAAGGCGGCCTGCGACGGGGCGCCGTCGGGCAGACGGGTCAAAGCCTCGGCCCAGCCCAACGCGGCGCGCTCGCGTTCGTCGAAGAAGCGGCTTTCGTGCCAGGCCGGCAGGGTGTCCAGCTTGCGCGGCTCGATCCCGGCCTTGCGCAGCGAGGTGGCATGCATGTCCATGCAGTAGCCGCAGCCGTTGATCTGCGATACGCGCAGGAACACCAGTTCCAGTAGGTCGTGCTCCAGCGAAGCCGAATGCACGGCCTGGCTGGTCGCCAGCAGGGCCTTGAACGCGTCGGCGGCCAGGCGGGTGTAGGGAACGCGGGGGGAAGTGCTGCTCATCGTGAGGGGCTCCAGGTGGACGGCCGCAGTGGCCGCCTTCATTGCAAGGACGCGCCAGCGTCGCCGGCCGTGACAAGGGCGCGCAGTTTGTGCGGGTTGAGCACGCTGTAGATGCGCGCGATGCGCTCGCCATCGACCACGATGGTGGTGACCGAATGCAGGTGGTCGCCCTCGAAACGCAGGATCGCCGGCTCGCCGTTGACGCTGCCCAGCCGCGCCGGATGGGTGCCGCCGCGGCGCGCGATGGCCCAGAACAGCTGGCCGATGCGTTCGGCGCCGAGCAGCGGCCGGATCGCCGCGGTGACCACGCCGCCGCCGTCGGAGATCAGCTGCGCGTTGGCGTGCAGCAGGGCCTGGATGGCGACGTTGTCGCCCTGCTGCGAGGCCTCCATGAAGCGGGCCAGCAGCCGCCGGTGCTGGCCGGCATCGGCGGCAAAGCGCGGCCGCCCTTCCTGCAGCCGCCTGCGCGCGCGGTGCACCAGTTGGCGGCAGTTGGCTTCGCTGTGGCCGAGCAGGCCGGCGATGACCGCGTAGTCGTGGTCGAACGCCTCCTTGAGCAGGAAGGCGGCGCGCTCCTCCGGGCCGAGCTGCTCGAGCAGGGCCAGGAAGGCCAGCGACACGTCTTCGGCCAGGGCGTGGACCTGGGCGGGATCGGGCGCGGGCGGAAGGTCGGCGGCGATGTGCAGCGGCTCGGGAAGCCAGGGGCCCACGTAGTCCAGGCGCTGGCGCGTGGCCGCGCGCAGCCGGTCCAGGCCGAGCCGGGTGGTGGCGGTGACCAGCCAGGCCTCCGGATCGGCGATGGTGGCGGTATCGGCCCCGGCCCAGCGCAGCCAGGCGTCCTGGACCACGTCCTCGGCATCGGCGCGGCTGCCGAGCAGGCGGTAGGCCAGCGCCAGCAGGCGCGGGCGGTGGTGCTGGAAGGTGTCGGTCATGTCCATGCGGGAAGGACGCGGCAGCGCGCGCCGGCGTGACAGCGGGAGCCGTTACTTTGCCTCACCGGCCGGCAGGCGGCCGCGGACGGTGCGTTGCAGCGCCGCCATGGCCCGCAGGGCGCCCGCCATGGATGGCAGGGCGGACAGGAAACCGCCGGGAGCGGTTTCCAACATCGCGCAGCGATGGCCCGCAGGGCGCCCGCCATGGATGGCAGGGCGTAAAATGCCCGGCTCAACCCCCGCCAGCCTCGAGCAAGCCGTGACATCGATCAAGCAGGAAGACCTCATCCAGTCCATCGCCGACGCGCTGCAGTACATCTCGTACTACCACCCGGCCGACTACATCAAAAACCTTGCCGCCGCCTACGAGCGCGAGGAATCGCCGGCGGCCAGGGAGGCGATGGCGCAGATCCTGATCAATTCGCGCATGTGCGCCGAGGGCCACCGCCCGATCTGCCAGGACACCGGCATCGTCACCGTGTTCCTGGAAATCGGCATGAACGTGCGCTGGGACGACGCCACGATGGGGGTCGAGGACATGGCCAACGAGGGCATCCGCCGCGCCTACGCCTACCCGGACAACAAGCTGCGCGCCTCGGTGCTTGCCGACCCGGCCGGCAAGCGCACCAATACGAAGGACAACACCCCGGGCGTGGTCAACGTGAAGGTCGTGCCGGGCGACACCGTCGAGGTGATCGTCGCCGCCAAGGGCGGCGGTTCGGAGGCCAAGAGCAAGTTCGCCATGCTCAACCCGTCCGACTCCATCGTCGACTGGGTGCTCAAGACCGTGCCGACCATGGGCGCGGGCTGGTGCCCGCCGGGCATGCTCGGCATCGGCATCGGCGGCACCGCCGAGAAGGCGATGCTGCTGGCCAAGGAAGCGCTGATGGAGCCGATCGACATCAGCGACCTCAAGGCGCGCGGCGCCTCCAACCGCGCCGAGGAACTGCGCCTGGAGCTGTACGACAAGGTCAACGCGCTGGGCATCGGCGCGCAGGGCCTGGGTGGCCTGACCACGGTGCTCGACATCAAGGTCAAGGATTACCCGACCCACGCCGCCAACCTGCCGGTGGCGATGATCCCCAACTGCGCCGCCACCCGCCACGCGCACTTCACCCTGGACGGCAGCGGCCCGGTGATGCTGGACCCGCCGTCGCTGGAAGACTGGCCGCAGATCACCTACGACGCTTCCAAGGGCACCCGCGTCGACCTGGACACCATCACCCCGGAAGAAGTGGCCAGCTGGAAGCCGGGCCAGACCCTGCTGCTCAACGGCAAGCTGCTGACCGGTCGCGACGCCGCGCACAAGCGCATGGTCGACATGCTCAACAAGGGCGAGCCGCTGCCGGTGGACCTGAAGGGCCGCTTCATCTACTACGTCGGCCCGGTCGATCCGGTGCGCGACGAAGTGGTGGGCCCGGCGGGCCCGACCACCGCCACCCGCATGGACAAATTCACCCGCCAGATCCTGGAACAGACCGGCCTGCTGGGCATGGTCGGCAAGGCCGAGCGCGGCCCGGCGGCGATCGACGCGATCCGCGACAACAAGTCGGCCTACCTGATGGCGGTCGGCGGCTCGGCCTACCTGGTGTCCAAGGCGATCAAGGCCTCGAAGGTCGTCGGCTTCGCCGACCTGGGCATGGAAGCGATCTACGAGTTCACCGTGCAGGACATGCCGGTGACCGTGGCCGTGGACTCCACCGGCGAGTCGGTGCACAAAACCGGCCCGCGCGAATGGCAGGCGCGTATCGGCAAGATTCCGGTGGTCGTGGAATAAGACGCCGCCGCGTCCAGTGTGGCAGCAGGGCAGCCCGGGCGTATGCTCGGGCTGTTTCCATATGGAGTGCGGATATGCGTACAGCATTGTGGGCAGGGCTGGTGGGTGTATCGCTGCTGCTGGCGGGATGTTCCAGCGACGGGGCCTGGCGCGACGCGCCACGCGACGATCCGGCCGCCTGCGTGAGCTATTGCCAGAAGGCCCATCAGCTCTGCAGCGCCAATCCGCGCAGCTATGGCGACTGCGGCGAGGCGAGCCGCGACAACCAGTGCGACAAGATCACCAACCCCGAACTGCGCGGGGCCTGCCAGACCTCGCAGGCGTTCTGCCAGAACCGCTCGGCGGCCGCGGTCTGCGGCGAGAGGTTGAACAGCTGCATGTCCAGCTGCAACTGAGTGCCGCCGCGCGTTGGCCCGGCTTGAGCGCTGGCGTGGCTCAGCCGTGCGATGAAGTCGCCGCTCCGGCGCTAAGATGGCGCACCGCCTGCCAGGGAGAGCGCCATGTCTGTCGTGCTGTACGGATCGCAAAGCACCGCGTCGCTGGTCGTGCACTGGCTGCTGATCGAGCTGGGCATCGCGCACGAACTGCACCAGCTCGATTTCGAGCGGCGCGAACAGAAATCCCCCGGCTACCTCGCGATCAATCCAGCCGGGCGCGTGCCGACGCTGCTGATCGATGGCCAGGTGCTCACGGAGTCGGCGGCCATCGCCATGCACCTGGCCGACCTGCATCCGCAGGCCGGGTTCGCGCCGGCCCCCGGCACTCCGGCGCGCGGCGACTATTACCGCTGGATGTGCTTCTGCGTCTACACGCTGATGCCGGCCTACCGCGCCTGGTTCTATCCGCATGAGCCGGCCGGCGAGGCGGCCGTCGACGCGGTGAAAGAGCGCGCCCGCGTGCAGCTGGAGGCCGCCTGGCAGCAGGTGGCCGACCACCTGCAGGACGAGGGACCGTACATGCTGGGCGCGCAGGTCTCGGTGGTGGATTTCATGCTGACCATGCTGATGCGCTGGTCGCGCAACATGCCGTGCCCGACCGACGCCTGGCCGATGCTGGCCGCGCATGCGCGGCGGATGAAGGATCGTCCCGCGTTGGCCGAGGTCTATCGCCGCGAGGGCATCAGCGACTGGACCTGAGGCGCGGCGCTGTCTGACCAGGGGGAGCGGAAGCGGCGTGCAGCCGCCGTCCCGTCAATCCACGTAGTCGTCAAATTTGCGGCCGCCCTGGAACGGCATGAGGTGCTGGCGCACGATGCCCTTGGGCACGGTCTCCAGCTTCATCACGCCGTACTCCTGCGGCCACTGCGCCTGGTCGCGCGGCAGCTTGAACGTGCCCATCAGCATGTCCACCAGCGGCAGGTGGATGGCGTAGTTCACGTCGATGTAGTCCTTCTGCCGGGCGTGGTGCCAGTGGTGGTAGCGCGGCAGCACCACCAGGTATTCCAGCCAGCCGAAGCGGATGCCCAGGTTGGCGTGGGCCAGCACGGCCTGCAGGCCGACCAGGATCACGTAGGCGTTCACCGCCGGCGTGGAGAAGCCCAGCACCAGCAGCGGCAGCAGCACCGCGCTGCGGGTCATCACGATCTCGATGAAATGGATGCGCGAGCCGGCCAGCCAGTCCATGTGCCGGCTGGAGTGGTGCACGGCGTGGAAGCGCCACAGCCACGGGACGTTGTGGTACGCGCGGTGCAGCAGCGCCTGCGCCATGTCGGCCACGAACACCGCGATCAGGAACTGCGCCCAGACCGGCAGCGACTGGATCGCCGCCTTCAACGACGGGAACGCGGCCAGCCCGGCGATGGTCGAGGTGGAGGCGGTGACCAGGATCAGGATGAACTGCACCAGCACGTGGCTCATGAAGAAATAGGCCACGTCGGTGCGCCAGCCCGGCCGCAGCGGCGACAGCGCGCGCTTGCCCAGGTAGCGCTCCAGCGGCACGAACACCAGCGCCGAGAAGAACAGCGACAGCACGAACCAGTCCAGCCCCAGCGAGTAGGGCGTCTGGCCGATGGCGTCGAACTGGACGTTGGTGCCGCCCAGCAGCACCGCCAGCGTCGCGCTGCCCACGCCGAGGGTGGCGATGCGCTTGTTGCGGTCGCGCAGGATCGCCAGGGTGCCGAGAATGAAGGCGGCGGCCAGCCCGACCAGCAGCAGGTGGCGGGCGAACTGCTCGTTGTAGACCGCACGGAACTCGCGGCTGGTCAGCAGTTCGGGGAAGTGGAAGCAGGCCACCGCCATCAGGCTCAGCAGCCCCAGCAGCGCGGAGGCGTAGGCGAAGAAGGAGCGGTGCGGTCGGGCCATGCGCGGACTTCCTGTCGAAGATCGCCGGATTCTGCCTGTGCGCAAGGAACGGCGACAAGCCCGGCCACGCACACAGTCCGCGTAGGAGCGGCTTCAGCCGCGAAGGGGCTCTACCAGCAAAGCCCTTCGCGGCTGAAGCCGCTCCTACGGCGCGTAGCGCTTACAGCAGCGTGCGCACCGTCTCCGGCGGGCGGCACAGCGCGGTGCCCTTGGACGTGCGCACGATCGGGCGGTTGATCAGCGCCGGGTGCATCGCCATCGCCTCGACCAGCGCGGCTTCGTCGTCCAGCCTGTCGGCCAGCCCCAGCTCGGCATAGGCGGCTTCCTTGCTGCGCAGCAGGTCGCGCGCGGGGATGCCCATTTCGTCCAGCAGCTGGCGCAGGGTCGCCGGATCGGGCGGATTGGCCAGATAGTCGATGACCTCGATGTCGGCGCCGGCCTCCTGCAGCAGGGCCAGGGCGCCGCGGGAATTGGAGCAGCGGTTGTTGTGCCAGATCGTTGCTTTCATTGCGTTCAGAACCATTCCAACAGCGAGATGCCCACGCCGACGTAGGTGGCGCGGTGGTTGTAGTCGATCATGCTTTCGCCATAGCCGTCGAACACCTGGACGTGCCCGCGCAGCAGCCGGTTGAGCGGGAAACCATAGTCCACCTGCACCGAACCGTGCGAGCGGTCGCCGCCGCGCAGCGAGTGGCGCGCGGTCAGCGAGAACTCGTGCCCGTTGCGGTTGTAGACCACGGTGGCGTCGCCACGGCCGGTGTAGTCCTCGATGTCCGGGTTGTTGTCGTCCCGCCCGTTCTCCGGGATGCGGTACCACGGGCGCAGCATGATCGCCCAGTTGTCGCGGTCCAGGCCGACATTGAGGATCACCCGGTTCCAACTGCGCGAGAGCGGGTCGCTGCGGCCGTTGGACTGGTGGTTGAGGCTGATGCCGGTCATGCGCCCGTTCCAGCCGAACAGCGAATAGCCGTTGCGGAAGACGAGCATGGCCTCCGGCTCGTAGTTGGTTTCGCGGAACGGGCGCGAGATTTCGCTGTTGTAGGCCTGCCAGTGCGAACTCTGGGTATAGCCGACCCAGATGTCGCCGTTGTCGCCGAACAGGTTCTCGGCGACCTTGGTCTTGAAGCTGAGCTGGAACTTCAGCTCGGTGTTGTCCAGTTCCTCGGCCTCGGTGACGGTATTGGCCGGGTTGGGCGAATGCGGCATCCGGTTCGGCTTGCTGCTCCAGACCGCCGGCAGCAGGTACACCGGCTTGTAGGCGCGCAGCTGGAACAGGCCCAGCTTGGAATCCTTGGCCAGCTCCCAGCGGCTGTCCAGCATCGAGCCGCGGCCGGCGTTGGCCACCGCCGAGGCGAGGTCGTCGTGGGCGAAAAGCTCGTTGCGCGGCGGCAGCGGCTGGTCCAGCTCCCTGGCGCTGGCCTTGGCCTCCTTGAGCGTCTGCTGCGCGGCGCTGGCGGCGGCATCCGCGGCCCGGGTATCGGCCGGCGACCGGCCTAGGGCGCGGTCATAGCAGCTCAGCCGGGCGGCATCCGAATCCAGTGCGAAGCAGGCCTCGGGCGAGGCCGGCGTGGTGACGGACTCCTGCGCCAGGGCGGCGGCGGAGCAGCCGGACAGGGCGATCAGCAGGACGGGGCGGGCGCGGAAAGTAGGCATGCGGGGGCGGTCCATCCGGACAAGGGGAGGAGAGGGGGCCCTGCATCCAGGGCGTGGTCCATCGGCGCGATTGTCGGTCATCGCCGTGTGCAGCGGGAGTCAGGGCCGCGCTGGCCGGTTCAGACGAACCAGGCCAGGGCGAACACGCCCAGCATCGCCACCGCCAGTCCGAGCTTGAGGGCCACCCCCAGCACGATGCCCAGCCAGGTGCCGATGCCGATTCTGGTCGCCCGGCCCAGCTGGCGGCTGTGTACGTACTCGCCGAGCAGCGCTCCCAGGAAGGGGCCGGCGAACAGGCCGATGGGCATGAAGAACAGCCCGGCCACGGTTCCCACCAGCGACCCCACCAGCGCCAGCCGGCTGGCGCCGAGCCGTTGCGCGCCAAGCGTGGTGGACAGTACGTCGACCACGATGGAGATCGCGGTCAGCACCCCCAGCACCACCAGCGGCAGCCAGCCCACGCGGGCGAAGCCGTCGGTCCAGGCCGCGACCAGCAGGCCGGCGAACACCAGCGGAATCCCGGGCAGCGCCGGGAGCACCACGCCGGCGATGCCGACGATCACCAGCAGGGCCGCTAGCAGATACAGTATGAATGAATAGTCCATGCGGGGGCGTTCGGGGTGTCCAAAAGGGGTTGACAAGATTGGCTTTAGCCGATTGATTTTTGGTTATGGTCGGGTTAAGTTTCAGCCGCTGAGCTTGGCAAGGTCACCGTGAATCGTGGCCTGATGGGTAGATCGCATGATTTGCTGCATCGTTACACCTCGCTTCCTCCTTGCAGTCAGCCGCCTCCAGGGGCGTATCCATCAAACGAGAGAGCAACAGGGAGTTAGTCGAGATGTCCGATCGCGAAACCGGCATTGTCAAGTGGTTCAATGACGCCAAGGGCTTCGGCTTCATCAGCCGCGAAAATGGCGAAGACGTGTTTGTGCACTTCCGCGCCATCCAGACCCAGGGCTTCAAGAGCCTGAAGGAAGGCCAGAAGGTCACCTTCACCGTGGTGCAGGGGCAGAAGGGCCTGCAGGCTGACGCCGTGCAGCCGGTCTGAGACCACCCCGCGCAGTTGCAGAAAGAAAAGGCCCGCGCAAGCGGGCCTTTTCCATTCCGCGGCCGGGCGTGAAGCCGGTCAGCGCAGCACCACGCGGCCGTTGACCACGCGCACGTAGGTATTCTCGCGCACGCCGCCAAGGTCCTTCTGGTTGACCACGATCACGCGGCCATCGTCCATGCGCACCTGGATGTCGTACGAGTTGCCGGTGACGTTCTGCTGGATCTTGTTGCCGGCTAGCGCGCCGGCGGCCGCGCCGGCGGCGGCGGAAATGTTCTGGTTGCCCTTGCTGCCGCCGGTGTGGCTGGAGATCTCGTGCCCGGCCACGGCGCCGACGATGCCGCCGAGGATGGCGCCCGTGGCCGACGGCGCGGTGCGGCCCGAGGCCACCGTGTCGATGCGGGTGACGATGCCGCAATCGGCGCAACGCGTGTTGTTGTAGCCGCCGCTGTTGTAACCGCCGTCGTTGTAGCCGCCGCCATAACCGCCGCCGTATCCCGGGGAAGTAGCGCAGCCGGCCAATGCCAGGCTGGCGATGGCGCCCGCCGCGATCAACTGGATCTTCATGGTGATTCTCCTTGCCTGAGGGATAGCGGGTATGGCCATACCCGGCACGGTGAATCCTCCCGTTTCACGCGTGAATGGAGAGCCAACCACGCGTGAAACGCAGGTTGATTCAGCGGAAATCCTGGTGGCAGGCCTTGCAGTCGTTTCCAAGCTGTTCAGTGACCGCGGCCAGCGCGGTGCAGTCGGCCGGTGCCGCGGCCAGCGCGTCGTTCAAGGTGGCGCGGAAGCGGCTGGCGTGCTGCTGGAAGCGGGGATCGTCGCGCAGGCCGGCGAAGGCCAGGTCCAGGTCGTTGGACAGGGCGCGCAGGGTCTGCAGGCGCGGCGTGGTGTCGTTGACCGTGCAGCGGTTCTGCTTGCGGCTGTCGTTGAGCATCTGCGACTGGCGCGCCATCACGTGCATCAGGCTGCCGGGGAACGGATCCTGCCGCGCCTGGATGGCGCGCATGGCCATGACGGTGGCGACGATGCCCACCAGCAGGCCGGCGATCAGCACGAACAGGTAGCGGGATGCGTTGGACTGGGTACGGCTGGGTTCGGTCATGGCCCGGGCTCCTTGGGGATGCGGCGATGGTACGACGCGCAGCGCGTTTCCGGCCACGGTTAAAATGCGCGCATGAAAGAACAACTGCGCGAACGTTTCGCCGGCATCGACCGGCTGTATGGCGCCGGCTCGATCGAGCGGCTGTCCGGCTGCCGGGTCGCGGTGGTGGGCATGGGCGGCGTGGGCTCGTGGGTGGCCGAGGCGCTGATGCGTTCGGCGGTCGGCCACCTGGCCCTGATCGATGCCGACGACATCTGCGTGTCCAACACCAACCGGCAGCTGCCGGCGCTGGCCGGCCAGTACGGGCGCAACAAGGCGGTGGCCATGGCCGAGCGCTGCCGCGCGATCAATCCCGATGCCGGAATCGAGGCGGTGGAGGCGTTCCTGACCGGCTCCAACATGGCCGAACTGCTGGACCGCGGCTTCGACCTGGTCGTCGATGCCTGCGACAGTTTCCGGGTGAAGGTCGAGACCATCGCCTGGTGCCGCCGCCGCAAGCTGCCCCTGATCACCGTGGGCGCGGCGGGCGGGCGTACCGATCCGACCCTGGTGCGGGTGCGCGACGTATCGCGCACCGAGCACGACGCGATGCTGGCGCTTATCCGCAAGAAGCTGCGCGGCGAATTCAACTTCCCCAGGAACCCGCAGCGCTACTTCGGCGTGCCGGCGGTGTATTCGCTGGAGAACGTGAAGTACCCGCAGGCCGACGGCAGCGTCTGCGGGCTGCGGCCCAACCTGGGCGCCGATGCGGCGCTCAAGCTCGATTGCGGGGCTGGGCTGGGCGCGGCCACGCATATCACTGGCGCATTCGCCTTCGCCGCTGTCGGCAAGGCGCTGGAAATGCTGCTCAAGCCGAAGGCGCGCTGAGCGCTTCTTTTCCCATGGGTGCGGGGCTTGTCCCGCACGGAGGCTTTCCGTGGTGGCCCCGCAAGGCTGCCTGCATCGGTACAGCCCTCGCCGCGACTGAAGTCGCTCCTACAGGGGCGGCGAGGCCGGCAGGTCGAACAGGCGCAGCGCGTTCGCGGTGGTCTGCGCCGCCACCTCTTCCACCGGTTGTCCGCGCAGCCCGGCGATGGCCGCGGCGATGGCGGGCAGGCGCGCCGGTTCGTTGCGCTGGCCGCGGATGCCGGCATCGGGCTGGTCCGGTGCGTCGGTTTCCAGCAGCAGGAATTCCAGCGGCATCGTCGCCACCAGCGTGCGCAGGCGGTTGGCGCGGGGGTAGGTGATCGGCCCGCCCAGTCCAACCAGGAAGCCCAGGTCCCACAGCTGCCGGGCCTGCTCCGGACTGCCGGAAAAACTGTGCACCACGCCGCGCAGGCCGCCGACGCGGCGCAGGGTCTGGATCACTTCCTCCACCGCGCGGCGGGCATGCACGATGACCGGCAGGTCGAACTCCCGCGCCAGTTGCAACTGGCCGTCGAAGTACTGGCGCTGGGTGGCGGCATCCAGGCCGTCCACGAAGAAATCCAGCCCGCATTCGCCGACCGCGCAGGGGCGTTCGCGCTCCAGCCAGGCGCGCAGTTCGTCCAGATGCGCGGGCCGATGATCGGCCAGGAACATCGGGTGCAGGCCATAGGCCGGATGCAGCGTGGCGTCGCTGGCGCAGGCCTGGCGCAGGCCCGGCCAGCTCGCGGAGGTTATCGCCGGAACCACCATCGCCGCCACGCCCGCGGCCCTGGCGCGGGCAACCATGGCATCGCGGTCGCGATCAAATTCGGACGCGTCCAGGTGGCAATGGCTGTCTACCAGTTGCATGGATCAGCGCTTGCGCGGCAGCGCCGGAGGCTCGGCGGCGGCAACCGGGTCCTTGCGGCGTTTCCAGTTGGCCAGCAGCAGGGTACCCAGGCCGAACAGGATCTCGTCGATGAACGGGACCGGATCGGGCAGCAGCATGCTCAGCGCGAACAGGGCCGCGGTGATCTTGAACAGCGTGGGATAACGCAACCGGCGGGCCCATTCCATGAAGGGCAGCAGCACGGGACTGGACATGGCGGATTCCTGGAGGCGACGGGATGTCGACAGGCTCCCATATTGCGGCAGGCGGCCGGCATTGCGACAGGAGGGGGCGGCGGGGGATGCCTTCGTTCAGCTTTGCCGTGCTGGAATTGCGCCAGTCAACACGCGGGCGACCCGCACGGAGCAGACGATGAAGAGCAATACGACTACCGTTCTGGTGGCTGCCGGAGCCCTGCTGGTAGGCGGCATCGCCACCGCGGCGTTCATGAGCGGCCGCGACACGGGCGCCTCGCTGTCCCCGGCGCAGCCCGGGCAGCCGGTGCTGGATACCACCCCGCTGGCCGACGACGCCGCGGCCGGCAACGCGGTCGCCCCGCGCGAGGCGACGCTCGAATACGCCGACGTGCTCAAGGTCGCGCCGGTCAACCGCAGCGAACCGGCCTATGCCACCGTGATCGGCACCGAACCGGTACGCGAGACGTCGACCACGACGGTGCCGCGCGAGGTGTGCGAGGACGTGGTGGTGCAGGAACGCCTGCCCGAGCGCGATGGCAACGTCGGCGGCACGGTTGCCGGCGCGGTCATCGGCGGCCTGCTCGGCAACCAGGTGGGCAAGGGCAATGGCCGCAAGGCCGCGACCGCGGCTGGCGCCGTGGCTGGCGGCGTGATCGGCAACCAGGTCGACAAGCGCCACGTCGGCGGTCGCGTGGTGCAGCGCACCGAGCGCCAGTGCCACACCGAGCAGACCGCGTCGGAGTCCTCGCGCGTCACCGGCTACAACGTCACCTACCGCAAGGCCGACGGCAGCACCGGCACCATGCGCATGGACAAGCAGCCGGGCAACCGCGTCGCCCTGGGCAACGCCAGCCGGACTGTCGGTTACGACGTCACGTATCGCTTCAACGGCCAGGAGAAGACGGTGCGCATGGACGACAAGCCGGCCAGCGACCGCCTGCCGGTCATCGATGGCCAGGTCGTGACGCAGACGGCGGCCGTGGATACGGACAGCAACCGCCAGTAATGCAAGCCCCTCTCCCACCGGGAGAGGGGTTGGGGAGAGGGAAGGGACGAAGCCCTCCGTGCTCGGCCGCGAGCTCCCCACTCAGCAGCACACCATGAAAAACAGCACAAAAGAAGAAGCCCCGGTTTTCCAACCGGGGCTTCTTCTTTTTGTGGCTGGAACGACGCTCGACGCCGACTTTTCTCCTGGCCTGGCGCAGCAAAACGGTGCGCATGGACGACGAGCCGGCCATCGACCGCCTGTCAATCATCAGGGGTAGGTCGTGACGCAGACCTCGGCCGTGGATACGGGGGCTGCCGACAGTAACAGCGGATCGCCTGCAAGCCCCTCTCCCTTCGGGAGAGGGGTTGGGGTGAGGGAAGGGCAGAAGCCCCTCCATGCTCGGCCGCCAGCTCCCCCTCAGCAGCACGCCAAAACCAGCACAAAAGAAGAAGCCCCGATTTTCCAACCGGGGCTTCTTCTTTTCCAGCGACCGGAACGCCGCTTATGCGCCGGCCTTGCTCTTGGCCAGGCGCAGCCAGGTATCGACCACGGTGTCCGGGTTCAGCGACACCGATTCGATGCCTTCCTGCATCAGCCACTCGGCCAGGTCCGGGTGGTCGGACGGGCCCTGGCCGCAGATGCCGACGTACTTGCCCTTGGCGCGGGCGGCCTTGATCGCCATCGACAGCAGCTTCTTCACCGCCGGATTCCGCTCGTCGAACAGGTGGGCGACGATCGAGGAATCGCGGTCCAGGCCGAGCGAGAGCTGGGTCAGGTCGTTGGAGCCGATGGAGAAGCCGTCGAAGATGTCCAGGAACTCGTGGGCGAGCAGCGCGTTGGACGGCACTTCGCACATCATGATGATCTTCAGGCCGTTCTCGCCCTGCTTCAGGCCGTTGGCGGCGAGCACTTCCACCACCTTGCGGCCTTCTTCCAGGGTGCGCACGAACGGGATCATGACCCACAGGTTGTCCAGGCCCATCTCGTTGCGCACGCGCAGCACGGCCTGGCATTCCAGTGCGAACGCCTTGGAGAACGACGGGTCGACGTAACGGCTGGCGCCGCGGAAGCCGATCATCGGGTTCTCTTCGTGCGGCTCGTAGTTGCTGCCGCCGATCAGGTTGGCGTACTCGTTGGACTTGAAGTCCGACAGGCGCACGATCACCGGGTTCGGCGCGACCGAGGCGGTGAGGGTGGCGATGCCCTCGGCCAGGCGGTCCACGTAGAAGCTCACCGGGTCCTTGTAGCCGGCGATCTTCTCGTCGATCTTCTTCTTCGTCGCCGCGTCCTGGCGGTCGTACTCCAGCAGCGCGTTGGGGTGCACGCCGATGTGGCTGGCGATGATCATTTCCAGTCGCGCCAGGCCGATGCCGGCGTTCGGCAGCTGGCCGAAATCGAAGGCGCGCTCCGGGTTGGCCACGTTCATCATGATCTTCAGCGGCGCCGGCGGCATGTTGCCCAGGTCGGTGGTCGCGCGCTCGAAGCCCAGCTTGCCTTCATAGATGAAGCCGGTATCGCCCTCGGCGCAGCTGACGGTGACCAGCTGGCCATCCTCGATGACCTGGGTGGCGTTGCCCGAGCCGACCACGGCCGGCACGCCCAGTTCGCGGGCGATGATCGCCGCGTGGCAGGTGCGGCCGCCGCGGTTGGTGACGATGGCCGAGGCGCGCTTCATCACCGGCTCCCAGTCGGGGTCGGTCATGTCGGCGATCAGCACGTCGCCCGGCTGCACGCGGTTCATGTCGTCCAGGGTCCTGACCACGCGGGCCACGCCGGCGCCGATCTTGGCGCCGACGGCGCGGCCTTCGGCCAGCACGGTGCCGCCCTTCTCGGTCAGCGCGAAGCGCTCGATCTGGGTGGCGTGGCTGCGCGACTTCACCGTCTCCGGGCGCGCCTGCACGATGAACAGCTTGCCGCTGACACCGTCCTTGGCCCACTCGATGTCCATCGGGCGGCCGTAGTGCTTTTCGATGACCAGCGCCTGCCGGGACAGTTCCTGCACGTCCTCGTCGCTGATGGAGAAGGTGCTGCGCAGTTCGGCCGGGGTGTCCTCGATCTTCACACGCTCGCCGGGAACGTCCGAATACACCATGCGGATCGCCTTGCTGCCGAGCGCGCGGCGCAGGATAGCCGGCTTGCCGGCCTGCAGGGTGGGCTTGTAGACGTAGAACTCGTCCGGGTTGACCGCGCCCTGCACGACCATTTCACCCAGGCCGAAGGACGAAGTGACGAACACCACGTCGCGGAACCCGGATTCGGTATCCAGGGTGAACAGCACGCCGGAGGAACCCACGCCCGAACGCACCATCAGCTGCACGCCGGCGGACAGGAACACGTCCTCGTGCTTGAAGCCGTGGTGCACGCGGTAGGCGATGGCGCGGTCGTTGTACAGCGAAGCGAACACTTCCTTGACCTTGCGCACGACATCGTCGGCGCCGGTGACATTGAGGAAGGTTTCCTGCTGGCCGGCGAAGGAGGCGTCGGGCAGGTCCTCGGCGGTGGCCGAGGAGCGCACCGCCACGGCCACGTCGCCGCCGCCGTTGTCGGCGCACAGCCTGGCGTAGGCGTTGCGGATGTCGGTGTCCAGTGCCGGCTGCAGCGGGGCCTCGATCACCCAGCCGCGGATCTCGCCGCCGGCGGCGGTCAGCGCGTTGACATCCTCGACGTCCAGCGTCGCCAGCCGGTCGAAGATGCGCTTGGACAGGTCGTTGTGGGCGATGAAATCCTTGAACGCTTCTGCGGTGGTGGCGTAGCCGCCCGGCACCGAGACTCCCAGGCCGGCAAGGTTGCCGATCATCTCGCCGAGCGAGGAATTCTTGCCACCCACGCGGGCCAGGTCGGCCAGGCGCAGCTCATGCAACCACAGGATGTTCTCGTTCAAGCGCGATGCTCCGTTGAGGCCATCGCCCGAGGCGGGCTGGTATGGCCACGTCCGTAGGAAGAAGCCAATATGATGCAGTGCACACCTAAGCGGCACAAGCTTGTGACATTACTTTGTCTTGTGCTTGTCTTTCCCGGGACAGGGGCAGGCCATCCGGCTGGCTCCGGCGCCAATCCACCCTCAAAGGAGTCCTGCATGACGGCGATCCGGCCGGTGTTCTACGTATCCGACGGTACCGGCATCACCGCCGAAACCGTCGGCCACAGCCTGCTGACCCAGTTCTCCGGGTTCAGTTTCGTGACCGATCGCATGTCGTTCGTGGACGATGCGGACAAGGCGCACGACGCCGCGCGCCGCATCCGCGCCGCCGGGGAGCGCTACCAGGTGCGGCCGATCGTGGTCAGCTCCTGCGTGGACTCGGCGCTGGCCCGCATCCTGGAGGAGAGCGGGGCGCTGGTGCTGGACGTGTTCGTGCCGTTCATCGGCCCGCTGGAGCAGGAGCTGGACGCGGCCCGCCACTCCAGGATCGGCCAGGCCCACGGCATGGTGGATTTCGATACCTACCACCGCCGCATCAACGCCATGAACTTCGCCCTCAGCCACGACGACGGCATCGCGGTGAATTACGACGAGGCCGACGTGGTGCTGGTGGCCGTATCGCGCGCGGGCAAGACCCCGACCTGCATCTACCTGGCGCTGCACTACGGCATCCGCGCGGCCAACTACCCGCTGACCGAGGAGGACCTGGAGAGCGACCGCCTGCCGCCGCGGCTGCGCCCGTACCGCAACAAGCTGTTCGGCCTGACCATCGACCCCGAACGCCTGCAGCAGATCCGCCAGGAACGCCGGCCCAACTCCCGCTACGCCAGCGCCGAGGTCTGCCGCCGGGAAGTGGCTGCGGCCGAAACCATGTTCCGCATGGAGCGCATCCCGACGCTGAGCACCACCCACACCTCGATCGAGGAGATCTCCAGCAAGGTGCTGGGCACGCTGGGGCTGCAGCGGGAGATGTTCTGAACCCGCAGCGCATGCCGCGGCGATGCGCGCCGTGTACGATCACCCCATGACACAGGCCCTTTCCCGCGTCGACCGCATTCCCCGGCTCAGCCGTCTCGGCTGGCTGATGGGGCTGTACGCGGAGAACTACCTGCACCTGGTGCGGCTGTTCGCGCCCGACCACCTCCACGAAGGGCGCTATGCCTCGTCCGTCGGCGACGGGCTGGACCTGTACCTGGACGTGATCGAATGCCACCGCTACACGGTCGAGCTGCGCATGACCTATGGCATCCTCGACCCGCTGACCGGCGAGCCCGATCCGTCGGCCTACGTGCGCCTGTACCGCGACGCGCGGCAGGTGGAGACCACGCACTGCTATGTCGGGCGGCGCTGGCAGGACGTGGTGGGCATGTACCCTCCGGCGGACGAACTGGTCAGCCACCGCCTGCGCATGAACACCTTCCTCGGCAAGTGGCTGGAGTACCTGGCCGAGCGCGGGCATGGCGTGGCCACGCTGTGCCGTACCGATGAAGGCGGCGAAACCGGCGTCCTGATGTAAACCCGGCACGAGCGTCCCTGGCGCGCCAGGGCCTTTCACGGAAATACCTCGCCGCGCGCCAGGGCGCGCTCCTGCGGAAGGCTGGCGCGATCAGTCATACTGCGCACTTTCGTCGCGCGTTCCCGTTACCGATGCCCTATACCCCGATTCTGGCCACGCTGGGCTACGTGCTGTCCAAGGACGGCTCCCAGGCCCTGATGATCCACCGCAATACCCGTCCCGGCGACCTGCACCTGGGCAAGTACAACGGGCTGGGCGGCAAGATGGAGCCGGACGAGGATGCGCTGGCCTGCATGCACCGCGAGATCCGCGAGGAGGCCGGGATCGAATGCGGCACCACGCGCCTGCGCGGCACCATCAGCTGGCCCGGCTTCGGCAAGCACGGCGAGGACTGGTTCGCCTTCGTGTTCGTGATCGACGACTGGACCGGAACGCCGCTGCAGTCGAATCCGGAAGGCACCCTGGAATGGGTGGCGGTGGACCGGCTCGAGTCGCTGCCGCTGTGGGAAGGCGACCGCCATTTCCTGCCGCTGGTGTTCGATGCCGATCCGCGCCCCTTCCACGGCGTGATGCCGTACCGCGACGGGCGCATGCAGTCGTGGAACTACACGCGGCTGTAGGCGCCTGCGCGGCGCGGCCGCACTGCCGCCGGCCGGCGCGCGACGCTCGCGTTGCCTCACCCAGCCGCACGCGCGACGTGCGTTTCAGGCATGGCCGTATTCACGCCAACCGCGCTACGCTGGTGCGGCCATGATCCGGAAACCCGACATGAAACGTCACTTCTCCATGCTGCGCGAGTTCCGGCTCGCCGACTGGTTCACCCTGGGCAATGCGTTTTGCGGCACCGGCGCGGTGTTCGCGGCGATGCGCTTCCTGCAGGACGGCCAGCGCGGCTTCCTGCTGTTCGGCATGGCGCTGATCCCGCTGGCGTTCGTATTCGATGCGCTGGACGGCCGGATCGCACGCTGGCGGCAGTCGTCCTCGACCCTGGGGCGCGAACTGGACTCGCTGGCCGACGTGATCTCCTTCGGCGTCGCGCCGGCCGCGCTGGCCTATGCCTGCGGCATGCAGGGCGGCTGGGACTGGCTGGTGCTGAGCTACTTCGTCTGCTGCGGCGTGAGCCGGCTGGCGCGCTACAACGTCACCGCCGAGGAGATCGCCGGCGACTCGGACAAGGTCCCGTACTTCGAAGGCACGCCGATCCCCACCAGCCTGGCGCTGGTGATCCTGCTGGCCATCGCGGCGCATTTCGAGGCGATCGGCGCCACGCTGTGGGGCGGCGTCTGGCAACTGGGGCCGTGGCAGCTGCATCCGCTGGTGCTGCTGTTCGCGCTGTCCGGTTCGCTGATGATCAGCAAGACCCTGCATATTCCCAAGCCCTGACCGCCGCAGCGCGGCCGCGTTGCTATCATCGCCGCGACGATGGCGAAGCAGGGCGATGGCAGTGGCGGACGACAACGACAGCGCGGATCTGGACGCCAGCCTGAAGCGCTCCTGGGAGGCATGGCTGCAGGCCATGGGCCAGGGCGGAGCGGCCGCCGCCGGCGACCTGCCGCCATGGCGGGAAGGCATCGAGCAATGGGCGCGGCTGGTCGGCGCCGACGCCGCGCCACAAGTGCAGGAACTGGGCGCGCGCTTCCAGCAGCAGGCCGGCGACTGGCTGGGCACCATGCAGCAGGTCGCGGCCCGTTTCGTCGGCCGCGACACCAGCGCCGGCGAGGTTGCCGGCGCCTGGCGCGAAGCGGTCGAAGGGCAGGGCGATGCGATGCTGCGCTGGATGCTCGACGCCGCGCGCGGCGGCACCGCCCTGGGCGACCAGCCCTGGATCCGCAACTTCGCCCAGGCGCTGCAGTCCGGTTTCGGCGAGGCCGACTGGCTGAACGTACCGGCCTTCGGCCCCGGCCGCGAGCACCAGGCGCGCTGGCAGGCGCTGCTGCGCACGCAGCGCGAGTACCAGGCGCGCATGGAGGCTTATGTCGCGTCGATCCGCGGCGTGCTGGACGATGCGTTCGGCCGTTTCGAGGCCAAGCTGGCCGGACATGAAGCGCCCGGCGGCCAGCTCACCAGCGCCCGCGCGATGTTCGACCTGTGGATCGATGCGGCCGAAGAGGCCTATGCCACGGTCGCCATGTCCGAGGATTTCCAGCGCATCTATGCCGACCTGGCCAATACCCAGATGCGCCTGCGCGCCGCGACCCGGCAGGAACTGGAGCGCGCCTGCGAACTGATGGGCGTGCCGACGCGCACCGAGATGGACGCCGCGCACCGTCGCATCGCCGAACTGGAGCGCTGGATGCGGCGCATGGCGGCGGCCGGGGCCGAGCCTGCCCCTGCGCAGGCCAGGCGAACCGGCGGTCCCGCGAAAAAGAACAAGCCGGCTCCGGCGACGGAAGCGAAGACGGCTGCCAGGCCCGCCAGGAACACCGCGAAGAAGGCCGCAGCGCGCCCCGCGGCGCCGCGCCGTGGAGGCAAGGCATGAAAGGGCCGCTGGGATTCGGCATGGACGACCTGCTGCAGGAAACCCTGCAGCTGCAGCGCAAACTGGCCGACGGGCTGAAACTGCTGCCGGGCGTGGAGGATGTCGACTACGGCGTCACCGAGCGCGAGGAGGTGTGGAGCGACGGCAAGGTCAAGCTGTACCGCTTCGTCGACGCGCAGCCACCGTCCGGGCAGCCGCCGCTGCTGATCGTCTACGCGCTGGTCAACCGCCCCTACATGGTGGACCTGCAGGATGGCCGCTCGCTGGTGCAGAAGCTGCTGGCCGCCGGCCAGGACGTGTATGTGCTGGACTGGGGTTATCCCGATCGTTCCGAGCGTTTCCTGACGCTGGAGGACTACCTGCTGCGCTACATCGATGGCGCCGTCGATCACCTGCGCGCGCAGCATGGTGGGGCGCCCAACCTGCTGGGCATCTGCCAGGGCGGCGTGTTCTCGCTGTGCTACGCCGCGCTGCGCCCGCACAAGGTGCGCAATCTGATCACGATGGTCACACCGGTGGATTTCCACACGCCGGACAACATGCTCTCGCACTGGGCGCGGCACGTGGACGTGGACCTGTTCGTCGATACGCTGGGCAACGTGCCTGCCGACCTGATGAACGCCAGTTACCTGATGCTCAAGCCGTTCCGGCTCAACGTGCAGAAGTACGTGGGACTGGTGGACATCCTCGACGACCGGCAGGCGCTGGAGGATTTCCTGCGCATGGAGAAATGGATCTTCGATTCGCCGGACCTGGCCGGCGAGGCGTTCCGCGAGTTCGTCAAGCAGTTCTACCAGGACAACGGCCTGATGCACGGCGGCATCCGCATCGGCGCGGAGGCGGTGGACCTGGCGCAGCTGCGGATGCCGGTGCTCAACATCTACGCCGAGCAGGACCACCTGGTGCCGCCGACGGCTTCGAAGGCATTGCGCGGGCGGACCGGCACCGCCGACTACACCGAGCTGGGTTTCCGCGGCGGCCATATCGGCATCTACGTATCGGCGCGCGCCCAGCGCGAGGTGCCAAGCGCCATCCACGACTGGCTGAGCGCACGTACATGAAGCCGCGCAGTGCCGTAGCAGCCGCCTTCGTGCTGACGCTCGCATCCGCCAGCGCCGTCGCCGCGCCCGGCGCCGCCGCCCAGCGCGAGATCGACGGGTTGATGCAGGCGCTGGCGGAGTCCAACTGCCGCTTCCAGCGCAACGGCCGCTGGTACGACGCCGGCGACGCGCGCCACCACCTGCAGCGCAAGTACGATTACCTGCTCAGGCGCGACCTGGCCGATACCGCCGAACTGTTCATCGAGCGCGCCGCCAGCCGCAGCAGCATCAGCGGCAAGCCGTACCGGGTATCGTGCCCGGGCCACGCCGAGCAGGACGCCGCGTCCTGGTTCCAGCAGCAGTTGGCCAGGCTGCGCGGCCACCGGTGAGTGCGGCGCAGCGCCATGGCGGGACAGGGCATGCATGAACCCGCGGCGGCGTGGACCTTCCGCCTGGCCTGCATGGTCGGCGCGCTGTGGACCTCGCCCAATACCCTGGTCGGCCTGGTGGCCGGGCTTGCGGGCATGGCCGCCGGCGCGCGCCCGCGCTGGAACCGCCGCGACTGCGCGCTGGTGTTCCACCGCTGGCCCTGGGGGCCGGGCGGCGCGATCACGCTCGGCATGGTGATCCTGCATACCGGCGATACGCTGGATGCGCGCTGCTCGACCTACGAGCACCGCGCCGGCCGCTGTCGGCACCCGCAGGTCCGGCTGGGCGACCATGAACGCGCGCACGTGTTCCAGTACATGGTGCTGGGGCCGCTGTTCCTGCCGGTCTATCTGCTGTGCGGTGGCGTCAGCGTACGCAATCCGCTCGAACGCGCCGCCGACCGCTATGCGCTGCTGGGGCGCGGCTGGTGGCCCGGTTTCTTCTGATCCCGCGCCGCCGCGTGGCGGCGCAGTTGCCGGAGTGTTCCGGCGTCGCGCTGAACCGCAATCCCGCCGTCATGAATCGCCAACTTCTCTTGAACATCGCGGTAACGCATACGCGCCTAAAGTGAGCCCGTTACAGACGCAACAGGAGTACCGGTCACCATGGCAGTCGTTCTTTATATCGGTGGCAGCAAGGATGGCGAGAAGGGCGTGGTGCCCTATGGTTTCAGCAAGACCCGCATGGATACCGACGAAGGTCCGGAAATCTATGTGGAGCGGGTGATGGACGTGTCCGGCAAGGGCCGCATGCGGGTGATGGTGCTTGAGAACCTGCGCGAGGACATCGCCTTCCAGCGCCTGAGCCGGCATCTCGGCTAGGGCCTGGACGCCCCGCGGCGCGGGTGCGCGAAGCAACCCCGCGCCGGGCTGTCAATGGCTTTCCCCTCCCGGGACGCGCTGCCAGAATGCAGGCTTCCCGAGTAGCGGTAGCCCCTGGACTCCATGCAAGACAGCAAGCTCGCGCAGCAGATCGCGCAGACCATCGCCGACGAGATCGGCGCCCAGCCCGCACAGGCCAAGGCCGCCATCGCGCTGCTGGACGAAGGCGCCAGCGTCCCGTTCATCGCGCGCTACCGCAAGGAAGTGACCGGCGGCCTGGACGACACCCAGCTGCGCAACCTGGAAACCCGCCTGACCTACCTGCGCGAACTGGAAGACCGCCGCGCGGCGGTACTGGCCAGCATCGCCGAACAGGGCAAGCTGAGCGATGAGCTGCGCAACGAGATCCTGGGCGCCGACACCAAGAGCCGGCTGGAAGACCTGTACCTGCCGTACAAGCCCAAGCGCCGCACCCGCGCGCAGATCGCCCGCGAGGCCGGGCTGGAACCGCTGGCCAACGGCCTGCTGGCCGATCCCACGCTCGAGCCGCAGGCCTTCGCCGCCGGCTTCGTCGATGCCGACAAGGGCGTGGCCGACGCCAAGGCCGCGCTGGAAGGGGCGCGCGCCATCCTGATGGAGCGCTGGGGCGAGGACGCGGCGCTGGTCGGCGAGCTGCGCCAATGGCTGGGCGAGGTCGGCGTGATCCGCGCCCGCGTCGCCGAGGGCAAGGAAACCGAAGGCGCCAAGTACCGCGATTACTTCGAGCATGCCGAGTCGCTGGCGAAGATTCCCTCGCACCGCCTGCTGGCGCTGTTCCGCGCGCGCCGCGAGGAGATCCTGTTCCTGGAACTGGACCCCGGCACCGATGCCGACGCTGGCCACCAGTACGCCGAAGGCCGCGTCGCGCGCAGCGCCGGCGTCGCAGAGCAGGGGCGCGCGGCGGACCGCTGGCTGCTCGATGCCTGCCGCCTGACCTGGCGCGCCAAGCTGCACATGCACCTGCTGCTGGACCTGTTCAACCAGGCCCGCGAGAAGGCCGAGGCCGAAGCCATCGCCGTGTTCGGCGACAACCTCAAGGACCTGCTGCTGGCGGCGCCGGCCGGCCCGAAGACCGTGCTCGGCCTGGACCCGGGCATCCGCACCGGCTGCAAGGTCGCCGTGGTCGACGCCACCGGCAAGCTGCTGGCCACCGAGACCATCTATCCGCACGAGCCCAAGCGCCAGTGGGAGCAGTCGCTGCAGACGCTCAGACACCTGTGCGCCAGGCACAACGTCGAGCTGATCGCGATCGGCAACGGCACCGCCAGCCGCGAAACCGACAAGCTGGCCGGCGACGTCATCAAGGCCAGCGACAATCCGAAACTGCAGAAGGTCGTGGTCAGCGAGGCGGGCGCCTCGGTGTACTCGGCCTCCGAGTTCGCCGCCAAAGAGTTCCCCGGCCTGGATGTCTCGCTGCGTGGCGCGGTGTCGATCGCGCGGCGCCTGCAGGATCCGCTGGCCGAACTGGTCAAGATCGAGCCCAAGGCCATTGGCGTGGGCCAGTACCAGCACGACGTGGACCAGTTCCGGCTGGCCAAGGCGCTGGACGCGCGCGTGGAAGACTGCGTCAACGCGGTGGGCGTGTTCGTCAACACCGCCTCGGCCGCGCTGCTGTCGCGCGTGTCGGGCCTGTCGTCGACCGTGGCCGAGAACATCGTGCGCCACCGCGACGAGAACGGGCCGTTCAAGCGCCGCCGCGACCTGCTCAAGGTGCCGCGCCTGGGCGACAAGGCGTTCGAGCAGTGCGCCGGCTTCCTGCGCATCGCCGATGGCGACGAGCCGCTGGACGCCTCGGCCGTGCACCCGGAAGCCTACCCGGTGGTCGAGCGCATCGTCGCCGCCGCGCAGCGGCCGATCAAGGCGCTGCTGGGCGACGGCAGCTACCTGCGCGGCCTGAAGGCCGAACAGTTCACCGACGAGACGTTCGGCGTGCCGACGGTGCGCGACATCCTCAAGGAACTGGAAAAGCCCGGCCGCGATCCGCGCCCCGAGTTCAAGGCGGCGCGTTTCGCCGACGGCGTGGAGGACATCAAGGATCTGCGCGAGGGCATGGTGCTGGAAGGCGTGGTCAGCAACGTCGCCGCCTTCGGCGCGTTCGTCGACATCGGCGTGCACCAGGACGGGCTGATCCACATCTCCGCGTTGTCGGACACCTTCGTCAAGGACCCGCGCGACGTGGTCAAGGCCGGCGACATCGTCAAGGTGAAGGTGCTGGAGGTCGACGTCGCCCGCAAGCGCATCGCGCTGACCCGGCGCCTGGACGACAGCCCGGCGCCCGCCAGGCGTCCGGACAGGAACGCAGGGCCGGGCAACGCAGGCCGGCGCGACGGCGGCCGCGGCGAACCGTCGCGTGGCGCGCGTCCCGGCAACGCCGCGCCGCCGGCGAACAACGCCCTGGCCGAAGCCTTCGCGAGGGCGCGCCGCAGCTGATGCGGCGGCGATGACCGGAGCGTGCCATGGAAGGCCCCATACGCGGGGTCTTCCTTTTGTGGGGACTCTACCGCGGCGGCGGGCGCGCAACAAAAAAGCCAGGCTGCGAGGCCTGGCTTTCTGCTGTGCTGGTGCCGAAGGTGGGACTCGAACCCACACGCTTTTAAGGGCGGCGGATTTTGAGTCCGCTGCGTCTACCGATTCCGCCACTTCGGCTGGCAGGGGCGGAAGTATAGCGGAGGCTCCCGCGGATGGGCAGGCTCTTGCCGGTGTTTTTCGCAAAGTCCGCGTGGGCTGCGGTGGCTATACTCCGGCCATCCGGGACAAGGACGATGCGATGGGGCCGCTGCATTCCATGCGGGTGATGATCGTGGAGAACGACGATCTCAACGCGACGCTGCTGCAGCTGCAGCTCGAGCGCGAGGGCCTGCAGGTCATAGGTGTCGCCGGTACGGTGCAGTGCGCCCTGGGCATGATCGACGAACGGCGGCCGCAACTGGCCTTCCTGGACTTCTGCCTGGCCGGCGACGAGGACAGCACGCCGGTCGCCGAAGCGCTCGCCGCGCGCGGCATTCCCTTCCTCGTGGCCACGGGCATGGAAATCTCGAAGCTGCCTGCCGTGTTCGACGCGGGCGTGAAGCTGGCCAAGCCCTATGTCGGCAGCGATCTGCGCAGGGCGTTGTCCAAGGCGCTGCCGCAGGGGTGAGCCAGGTTGCGAGGGTCTGTCGTTTTCCGCAGGCAACAAAAAAGCCCCGCCATGGCGGAGCTTCCTTGAATTGGCGTCCCCACGGGGATTCGAACCCCGGTCGCCACCGTGAAAGGGTGATGTCCTAGGCCTCTAGACGATGGGGACGCGTGTGCTTCGTTGTACTGCAACCCGGACGGCCTAATGTCCGGATTTGGTGGAGCCAAGCGGGATCGAACCGCTGACCTCCTGCATGCCATGCAGGCGCTCTCCCAGCTGAGCTATGGCCCCGTATCCAAATTTTCGAGCGCGGAATGATACCGGACTCTTCGTTGGAGTGGAAGCTTTTTCTTCTTCCGCATTGCCCTTGGGTGGGCAGCTTCTCCAACAAAAAAGACCCTGATGAAGCGGGGTCTTTGTTTTACGATGAATGGCGTCCCCACGGGGATTCGAACCCCGGTCGCCACCGTGAAAGGGTGATGTCCTAGGCCTCTAGACGATGGGGACGCGTAAACTTCATCATATTTTTTCGGCAGTCCAGACGGCCTAATGTCCGGATTTTGGTGGAGCCAAGCGGGATCGAACCGCTGACCTCCTGCATGCCATGCAGGCGCTCTCCCAGCTGAGCTATGGCCCCGTTGTTGCCGAGAAAGAAATGATAGCGGGGCTTTCCGGGCCTAGCAAGCCATTTGTGAAAAAAAATCTTCACGTATGCCGGGTGCTGTTCACCGATGCCGGAGAGGGGGTTGCGCCGACCCGGGGCCCCGCATTCACGCCGATGTTCCGGCCTGCTGCTTCCGCCCATGCTGGATACGACACAGGCAGCTGGGAGCAAGGGATGGCGACGGGCGGAGTATTTCTGTTGTTGGCGGCAGCGGGCGTGCAGGCGGTCGCGCCGGCGCAGGTATTCAAGTGCGTGGATGGAGGACAGGTGTCCTACCAGTCGGTGCCGTGCGACGGCCCACCGGCGAAGACATGGGTGGTGTCCCATCAGGAGCGGCCCGCACCGCCGGCATCCCGTACGGCGTCGGTGACGCGACCTGTCGAACGGGCCGGACCGCGGCCTCGCCGTTCCAGTCTCTCCTCCGGCACTGCTCGACGCACAAGGCCGGCGGTCGATGCCTGTACGCGGGCGCGGGAAGGACGGGATGCGGCCTATCGCAAGGCGGGCCTGAAACGTGGATTCGCGCTGTCCAGCCTTTGGGACAACCGGGTTCACGATGCGTGCCGATAGTTCGGCATTCCCGTCCGCCGACGGGGCCGGCGGCGTGGTGCCCGACGGGTTGAGGGTGGGCGTCAGGCCCGAGCCTGCGCACAGGACACTTTTCCGGACAGGTGCCTGCTGTCTTCCGTAGCCGTTTGCCGAAGCTCTGCGGCGTCTTGAGGCTTATCGGCATGCCCCGGCGGGGAGGGCGTTCCACCTGCCGAGGATGTCCGGGTGCCGGCATCCGTCAAGCCATGAAGTCCTGAGCAATTAACGTAGGGGCGTCCAACCTGTGTCCCTGCAATTCGTAGCGCTCCTCGTCGAGTTGTCCCAGCGATGAATGCGTGCCGCGTCAGCAGATTGTGGTGCGCGAAGCGGTGGCGCTCACGAAACATGCACCGATCTTTCCCTTGCTGGTCACGGGCGCGGCGCTATAGCTGTGCCCAGGCCGCAACCGCAGGGAAGAAGAATGAAACGGGTGCTCTTTCTGGCGTTCTCCTCGATGTTCTACATGACTCTGGGGGCGCTGGCGGCCGTCGTGGCGCAGTCGATCTGAATCCGCATCAAGGCCGCGCACCGAGCGCGTCCGCCATCCGCCCGGGGGCATCATGTTGAAGCAGAAGTTTGGAAGGATCGCGGCCGCCACGGCGCTGGCCGCCGGTTCGTTCGGTGCGTTCGCGATCGCCGTCGGGATCGTCGTGGCCTGGGCGCTGACCGGGCCCCTGTTCGATTTCAACGATACGTGGTTGCTGGTGATCAATACCGGCACGACCATCGTCACCTTCCTCATGGTGTTCCTCATCCAGCATACGCAGAACGCGGATACCGCCGCGGTGCACATCAAGCTCGACGAACTGATCCGCGTGACCAACGCCGCCAACAACGAACTGCTCAACCTGGAAGAGATGGACCAGGAACAGCTCGAGGAAATCCGGGGCCGGTACGCGGAACTGGCGCAGACCGCCGCGCACCTGAAGGCCAAGAAGCACCGCTGCATGCCGGATGCCGAGTCCTGAGAATCCGCCGCTCCTTGCAGTGCCTTGATTCCGCACCCCGCAGCCATCACGGTTCGTCGGGCAGTCTTCAGTAGAGATCTTTCTGCCGGTGCATGCTTCATTCCTTGCTTCCGACATGCGCTGACGCTGCAGCAGGCAAGGTGGGCGAGGCTGCTGCCTGTCGATCCGGATACAACGCCTGGGGTGAACATTTACGGCCGTTGTACGCGGCGGCAGGAACTCCCGTTACGGCCTCACTTCTTGCAGCCGGTGCGCCATCGCATCTGTGGAAGTCCGCTGAACTGCTGACCGCCTCTGGGCCAGCAAAGCAGGAAGAGCAAAAGCAGGAGTTCACGCTCAAGCACCTGCATACACGGCCACCAACATGGCGCAAGTCGCATCAGCAGCACCAGTGCCATACCAGCAGTAATTCCAAATCACCGCGCCAATGCCAATGCCAATGCCAATGCAGTACCAGCTGGCGACGGCCGCCCGCCGCCCTCCGAATGCCGAATGCTGAATGCCGACAGCTGACAGTCGGCAACTGACAACCGGCAGCCGAGCCGGCAGCATCCCGCGTTGAGTGTCCTTGCATGCATGCAAAGCCGGGCAGAGGAACGCGCGCCGCGGAAGCCAGCTGTGAGAAAAGGGCGCGCGGGCTGCTCCGGAATTTTCCAGAACCTTGACGCGACAAACCGCACTCTCATCGTCCGCATGAAACGAGGTGCTCTCTGGATGAAACGAAACAGATTCGCCACGCGCCACTGGTTGCTCCTGCTGGGCGTCGTGCTGGTCCTCGTACTGCTGCTCGCCATTCCGCCGTGGTGAGCGGCGCGTACGCGCGGGGCCGGTGGCGGCCTGCCGTCGGCATCGGCGCAGAGCCCTGCGGCGGACGCTGCGCGCCATGAGTGGAGCGCTCCGCCATGTCCGCGATGGGCAGCCGGGCATCGTGCGCCTGCGTTCGGGCAAGGGGTTCCGCTACGTGGACTGCGATGGCGCGCCGGTGCGCGATGCCGCCACCCTGCAGCGGATCCGCGCGCTTGCGATTCCGCCGGCCTATACCGATGTCTGGATATGCGCGACGGCCGACGGGCATCTGCAGGCGACCGGCCGCGATGCCCGTGGACGCAAGCAGTACCGCTACCACGCCGACTGGGTGAGGCAGCGCGGCAAGGACAAGTTCGCCCGCATCCTGGCGTTCGGAAAGGCGCTGCCGGCGCTGCGCCGTCAGGTGCGCAGGCATCTGGCGCTGCCGGGGCTGCCACGCGAGAAGGTGCTGGCGCTGATTGTCTCCGTCATGGGCCGGACCTATGCGCGGGTCGGCAACATGGCCTATGCGCGCAGCAACCATTCCTACGGGCTGACGACCCTGCACGCGCGGCATGTGAGCCTGGCCGGCCGGGATGCCGCGCAGATCCGTTACACCGGCAAGTCGGGCCGGCTGCAGGTCCTGCGGATCGACGACGTCCGCCTGGTCGGGCTGATCCGCCGCTGCCACGACCTGCCGGGAAAGATGCTGTTCCAGTACCTGGACGACGACGGCCAGGTGCGGCCGGTCGACTCGGGCGACGTCAACGATTACCTGCGGCAGGCCACGGGCGATGACTTCAGCGCCAAGGATTTCCGTACCTGGGGTGCGACCCTGACCGCGCTCATGGAACTGGCGCAGCTGCCTGTGCCCAAGGACGCGAGCGAATCGCAGTGCGTTGCGCTGCAGAACCAGGTGATCGCATCGGTCGCCGGCCTGCTGGGCAATACGCCGGCGGTCTGCCGCACGTCCTATATCGACCCGTGCGTATTCGATGCCTGGCGCGCCGGGCGCCTGGAACCGCTGCGGGCGCTCCGCGGCGTCCGCCAGCTGGAGGCGGCGGCGCTGAAGCTGCTGCGGGCCTGTCACAGGTAACTGACGGCGGCCATCCGCAACGCGGTCGCGCGGAAGCCCAGGCGTCGTCATGCACGCCGCTTCCACGTCCTTTCACGGCCCGTCATCGGCAACGCGCAGGAGAATCATGGCTCGATCACGGTTGAGGACCAGGCCATGGCGACCTGCGACGTCTGCGGAAACAACTACGCGAACAGTTTCACCGTCACCCAGGGCGCGGCGACGCGCACCTTCGATTCGTTCGAATGCGCGATCCACGCGATGGCGCCGCGGTGCGCGCACTGCCAGTGCGCGGTCATCGGTCACGGCGTGGAAGCCGGCGGCGCGGTGTACTGCTGCGAGCACTGCGCGCGCCACAAGGAAGGATAGGCCCGGCGCACCGTCCCTCCACCTCCATCCTCCACGGAGCATGATCAATGGCAGCCAGGAAGAAGACCTCCGCCCGCGTTTCCGTCCCCGCATCCGGCAAGCCTGCGAAGAAGGCCGCCGGTCAGGCGGCCGAACGCACCGCCGAACGCCAGCGCGGCCTGCAGGACGCGGTGAAGAAGCAGGGCGCGCAGAAGCCGAAGCCGGGCAAGGAGGGCGTTCAGGCCGGCAGTCGCCGGCAGCCGGCCAGGATGCCCGCGCAGAGCCTGGAAAAGCCGGGCAACGAGCATGAGCTGCAACTGGCGCCGCGCTACATGGCGCCCGACTACAAGGGCAGCGGCAAGCTGCAGGGCTTGCGTGCGGTCATTACCGGCGGCGATTCGGGCATCGGTCGCGCCGTGGCCATCCTGTTCGCGCGCGAGGGCGCCTACGTGGCGATCCTCTATCTGGACGAACACGAGGACGCGCAGGCTACCCGCAAGGCGGTGGAGGAGGAGGGCGCACGCTGCGTCGCCATCAGCGGCGACGTGCGCGATCCGGCGTTCTGCACCCAGGCCGCCGGCCAGGTGCGCCAGGCGCTCGGCGGCATCGACATCCTGGTCAACAACGCCGCCTTCCAGCTGCACTGCAACCGCCTCGAGGACCTGACCGACGCGCACCTGCAGGAGACCCTGCAGACCAACATCGCCGGCTACGTGCAGATGGCGCGCGCGGTGCTGCCTTACATGGGCGAGGGCGCCAGCATCATCAACACCGGCTCGGAGACGGCGCTGTTCGGCAGCCCGTCGCTGATCGACTACTCGGCCACCAAGGGCGCGATCCATGCCTTTACCAAGGCGCTGGCGGCGCAGCTGCTGGGCCGTGGCATCCGTGTCAACTGCGTGGCGCCGGGGCCGGTGTGGACGCCGCTGAACCCGGCGGACAAGGACGCGCCGGAGGTGGCGAAGTTCGGCAAGGACAGCGACATGGGCCGGCCGGCGCAGCCGGAGGAGCTGTCGCCGGCCTACGTGTTCCTGGCCTCGCCGGTGACCGCCAGCTACATCAGCGGCGCGATCCTGCCGGTGATGGGCGGCCCGCGCGGCTGAGCGCGGCATCGGCCATGGCACCGGCATCCGGCCCGACCGGAGCGACCGCGTTGATCATCCTGGACATGATCAACCTCTTCGATTTCGAGGGCGGCGACCGGCTCGGCGCGCAGGCCGTGGCGATCTGCCCGCGCATCGCCGGCCTGCGCCGGCGTTTCGATGCGGCCGGCGCGCCGGTGATCCACGTCAACGACAACTTCGCCCACTGGCAGGGCCAGTTCAGCGACCTGGTGATGGCCTGCGCCGCGGCCGGGGGACACGCGGGCGCGGTCGTGCAGCGGCTGTCGCCGCGTCCGCACGACTACCACGTGCTCAAGCCCAAGCATTCGGGCTTCCTCGCCACGCCGCTGGCGATCCTGCTGGCCAAGCTCGGCGTGCGGCGGCTGGTGCTCACCGGCGTCTCGGCCGATTCCTGCGTCTTGGCCACCGCGCAGGACGCCAACATGCGCGAGTACGCGCTGTGGGTGCCGGGCGACTGCGTGGCGTCGATCACGCCGGCGCGCAAGCGCGACGCGCTGGGCATCGTCGCGCGCTCGCTGCGTGCGCCGGTACTGGCCGCCCGCTCGGTGACCGGGCTGTTCCCGGCGCAGGCGTGAACGCGGCGCGGCGGTTCTTCACGCCTGCTTTCGCTCGGGTTGGCCAGCGTGGTGCGGACTCCACAACGGTGTGCAAGCCATGGCGCGTCCGATCTGGACTGGAACCCTTTCCTTCGGCCTGTTGAACGTCCCGGTGTCGCTGATGAGCGGCGAGCGGCGGGTGGACATCAGCTTCCGCATGCTCGACTCGCGCGACCGCAAGCCGATCCGCTTCGAGCGGGTCAACGCCGAGACGGGCGAGGAAGTGCCGTGGAAGGACATCGTCAAGGCGTTCGAGTACGACAAGGGCAGCTATGTCGTGGTGGAGAAGGAGGACATCGCTTCGGCCGCGCCGCAGACCCATGACTCCATCGACGTGGAGGCCTTCGTCGACCTTGGCGAGATCAGCCTGCGCTCCTACGAGAAACCCTACGTGATCGTCCCTGGCAAGAAGGCGGAGAAGGGCTACGTGCTGCTGCGCGAAACCCTGCGCGACACCGGGCGCGCCGGCATCGCGCGGGTGGTCATCCGCACCCGCGAATACCTGTGCGCGGTGGTGCCCGAGGGCGACGCGCTGATCCTGCTGATGCTGCGCTACCCGCAGGAACTGGTGGACCCGGCCGAGTACAAGCTGCCCGAAGGCAAACCCGCCGACTACCGCATTTCCAAACGCGAATCGGAAATGGCCGCCAGCCTGATCGACTCGATGTCGGTGGGCTGGCGCGCCGAGGACTACCAGGACGAGTTCCGCGGGCGGCTCGAAGCGATCATCCGCAAGCGGCTGAAGGCCAAGGGCGCGACCACGCGCATCATCGACGAGCAGGCCGAGCCGGAGGATGCGGCCACCAATGTCGTGGACTTCATGTCGCTGCTGCAGAAGAGCCTGGACGAGAAGAAGCGCACGCCCGCCAGCAAGCGGGCGCCGGCCAGGAAGGCGCCCGCGCGCAAGGCGCCGGCGAAGAAGGCACGCAAGTCCACGCGCCGGACGGCGTCGTCCTGACGATGCCGGGCGGCCGCCGCATCGTCCCCGTCGGCAGCATGGGGAGCCGCATGCAGGGCGCCACCTGCCTCTACGTGCTGCCCTGCGCCCACGAGGACCACGTCAAGCTGGGCATCGCCGGCGACCCGCTGACGCGCATGCTGGCGTTCTCGCCGCGCTACTTCGAGTTCTTCGACCTGGACGCCGGCTGGCTGCTGGAGGCCGGCACGGAGAAGGAGGCGCGCGGCTGGGAGACGGCCCTGAAGCGGCGCCTGCGCGTGCATGCCGCGCCGGCGCCGCTGCTGGTCCCCGGGCGCGCCGGCGGCCGTACCGAATGGCTGCGCGGCGCGGCCTCGCAGCTGTCCGCGTGGCGCGATGAACAAGCCGCGCAGGGTTTCGTGCTGCACGCGCCGCTGCGCGGCTGGGTGCACCAGCGCCTGCTCCAGGCGCACGAGCGGTGGCGCCACGGGGTGCAGGCGCTGCTCGACCGGCTCGGACCGGCCGACTACTGGCCGCCGGCGGCCGACAGCGCGCCGCTGCGCCTGCTGCGCGATGCGATGGACGCGCAGGTGGCGCTGGACGCGATGCCGCCGGACGACGACTTCCCCGGCCTGCGCGCGTGGCACCGGCGCAACAGCCTGGTGCCGTCGCCCGCACCGCGCTGGAGCGATGCGCAGGCCCGCCTGCCCGAATGAGGAACGCGCATGAGCCTGTACGAATACCGCAGGAAACGGCAGTTCGAACGTACCCCGGAACCGTCCGCCGACAGCGGCCGCCCGCGTGGCACGCAGCCGATCTTCGTGGTGCAGCTGCACCACGCCAGCCACCGGCATTACGACTTCCGCCTGCAGGTGGGCACGACGCTGCGCAGCTGGGCGGTGCCCAAGGGCCCCAGCCTCGATCCCGGGGTGAAGCGGCTGGCCGCGGAGGTGGAGGACCATCCGCTGGACTACGCGGGGTTCGAGGGCGAGATCCCCGAGGGCCAGTACGGTGCTGGCCACGTCGCCATCTTCGACCACGGCGTGTGGAGCAGCGAGGGCGATCCGGAAGAACAGCTGGCCAAGGGCCACCTGCGTTTCGCGCTGTTCGGCGGCAAGCTGAAGGGCGGCTGGCACCTGGTGCGCTCCGGTGGCCGCGGGCGCAAGCCGCAATGGCTGCTGTTCAAGGCGCGCGACCGCTACGCGGCGAAGAAGGAGGCCGACGACCTGCTGGACGAGCCCGCGCCGGCGGCGCCGCGCGCCGCGGGCAAGCGGCGGCGGCCGGCCACGGCGACGGCGCGGATCCGGCGCCTGCTCGACAGCGCCGCGACGCTGCCCGGCGCCCGCCGCACCCGCCGCGCGCCGGCCTTCCATGCGCCGCAGCTGGCCACGCTGGCGACGGCGGTTCCGGCCGGCGAGGGCTGGCTGCACGAGGCGAAATGGGACGGCTACCGGTTGATCGCCCAGCTCGGTGGCGGCAAGGCGCGCTTGTGGTCGCGCAACGAGCTGGAATGGACCGCACGCCTGCCGGCGATCGTGCAGGCGCTGCAGGCGCTCGGCGTCGAAGCGGTGCTGGACGGCGAGCTGGTCGCCGGCGCCGGCCGCCAGCAGGATTTCGGCCTGCTGCAGGCCACCTTGTCAGGCGAACGCGCCGCGCCGCTGTCCTACGTGCTGTTCGACATCCTGCAGCTGGGCGACGTCGACCTGGGCGGCTGCCGCCAGGACGCGCGCAAGAGCGTCCTGGCCGCGCTTCTCGGGCAGCCGGAGCCGCCGCTGGTGTACAGCTCACACGTGAGCGGGGACGGCGAACGCGCCCTGGCCATGGCGGTGGAGCGCGGGCTGGAGGGCATCATCTCCAAGCGCGCCGCGGCGCCGTACCGCAGTGGCCGTGGCGACGACTGGCGCAAGATCAAGCAGCGCGCCTCGGAGGAGTTCGCGGTGGTGGGATACACCGCGCCCAAGGGCAGCCGCAGCGGCCTGGGCGCGCTGCTGCTGGCCGCGCCGGAAGGACGCCGCGGCTGGCGTTACGCCGGCCGCGTCGGCAGCGGCTTCAACCAGCGCATGCTGGACGAACTGGTGCGCCGCCTGCAGCCGCTGGCCCGCGACACGCCGGCCGTGCGCCTCGGCGAGGAGGTCACCGGGCTGGGCAAGGTCCAGTGGGTGAAGCCGGCGATGGTGGTCGAAGTCTTCCACCACGGCACCGGCAACCTCGGCCTGCTGCGGCAGGCGTCGTTCAAGACGATCCGGGCCGACAAGAGCGTCGCCGACCTGCGCGCGGCGCTGCCCGATTCCCCCACGGAGAATGCCATGCCACGCACGACGCAGACACCTGGCTCCCGCAACCGGGCGAAAGACGTGGTGCTGACCAGCCCGAGCCGCGTGGTGTACCGCGACGCCGGCATCCGCAAGGAGGACGTGTACGCCTACTACCGCGCCATGCTGCCCTGGCTGTTGCCGGAGATCGCCGGCCGGCCGCTGTCGGTCGTGCGCTGCCCGCAGGGAACCGAACGGCCCTGCTTCTTCCAGAAGCACCTGCCGACGGGCATGGAGCATGTCGGTTCGGTGGCGATCGAGGAGGACGACGGGGCGAGCGCGGACTACATCGTGGTGCGCGACGCCGCCGCGCTGCTGGAACTGGTGCAGTTCAACGCGCTGGAGTTCCATCCCTGGGGCGCGATGGCCGAGGCGCCGGACATGGCCGACCGCATCGTGTTCGATCTCGATCCGGATGCCGCCGTGGCCTGGGCGAAGGTGGTCGCGGCGGCGCGCTGGGTGCGCGACCGCCTGCGCGAACTGGGGCTGGAATCGTTCGTGCGCACGTCCGGCGGCAAGGGGCTGCACGTGGTGGTGCCGCTGCGGCCGGCGTGCCCGTGGCCGCAGGTGAAGGCGTTCGCGCGCGCCTTCGCCGAATCGATGGCGGCGTCCGACCCACTGGCGTACGTGGCCACGGCGAGCAAGCGCCTGCGCAAGGGCCGCATCTTCGTCGACTACCTGCGCAACGGCCGCGGCGCGACCAGCGTGGCTTCGTTCTCGCTGCGGGCCAGGGCGGGCGCGCCGGTGGCGATGCCGCTGCGCTGGGAAGAACTGGCGCGGACCCGGCGCGGCGATGCGCACGACATCGTCTCGGCGCCGCGCCGCATGGCGCGCATGAAGCATCATCCCTGGGGCGACATCGGGCGGATCCGCCAGAACCTGGACAAAGTCGCCTCGCGCCTGGCGCAGCTCGCTCCCGATACGGAGAAGGAGTGAGATGGACGGCATGATGGCGCGCGTCGTCAGCGCCGGCCCGGAAAAGCCGCACCCGAGCGATCCAGGGGAACCGCCCCGTCCACGCGGATCGGAGGTGCGGGACCCGCCGCCCCATGCGCCGCATCCGGACGAACGACGCACGCCGCAGCGGCGCGACCCCGACAACCAGGAACCGGACAGGCGCGATCCGGAAAAGCGCGTTCCGGAAAAACGCGGCGCGGCCGATCACCGTCTGGGTGATCGGCCCGTCGCGCGCAGCCGGACCGGCGCGTGGGATGCCCGCCAGCCGAAGCCGACGGGCCGCCCGGGGTGCGGTTACTTGGCGCCGCGGACCACCAGCCGGTTGTCCACGCGGGTGACGCCGTCGACCGCCTTGGCCGCGGCGACCGCACGATCGGCTTCGACCTGCGTATCCACGTCGCCGCTGAGCGAAACCACGCCGTTCACCGTCTCCACCTTGATCTCCAGGCCGGAGATGTCCTTGGCCGCGAGCAGCTCGGCCTTGACCTTGGTGGTGATCCAGGTGTCGCTGCCGGGCTGCACCGATTCCTTCTGCTGCATGCCGCGGTCCTGGCCGGCCGCCTGGACCGTCGTGATGGCCCCCGCGCAGGCGGTCGCGACGACGCTCAGGAGCAGGAGGTTCTTCATCTTGCTGGCGTTCATGTCGATTCTCCACGAGGAGCGGAAGTGCTCCGTGCGCCATCGTGCCTGCCGGGGAATTAAGAGCGTGCAGCAGGTCGGTGATGAAGAAGTGCAGGGCGTCGATGAAGTGGACATGACGACGGCGCGCATTCAAACGGCGCGAGCCGCAGCATGCCCGGATGCATGCATGCAGGCAGGCGGCGGTCGCGCGGCGCGATTGCGCCGGCGGCGCGGATGCCGTGAATGCGGCGTTTGCGCGTGCCCTGCGCCGATGTGACCGGTTGCCGGCTTTCACACAACGGCCGCGCAGTGCAGGCAACGGCTTAACTTCAGCACCGGTATGTAAGGGAGTGCCGGGGCGGGGAACGACGAAGAGGAATGCTTGCTGTGAAAGGTGTTCAACTCTATCTGGTGGGACCGGGGCAGGAGCGTCGCCTGGTCAGGCACATCTCCACGGAACTGGCCGATATCAAGACCATGGGCATTCCGATCCGGAGCGGCCCTGCGGCGGCCAATACGCTGGTGGAGATCAACACCCTGGCCGACGAGGAAGGGAACGTCGCACGGCAGATCGACTGCGAGGGCTTCCGCTACAAGTTCAGCGGTTCGGAAATCCCCTGGTCGCTCGTGGTGGGATGACGGCCGCGGAGACGTTCCAGCGGAGCGGCGCCTGCGCGTGTCACGCGCAGGCGCACCGCCACCACTCCCCGTTCACGCGGGATCACGCCCTCCTTGCACGCGCCTGTCTATATCGAAGGCTCCTTCACCTGGAGAAACCTTCATGACCGGCAAGCCAGATGCGGCGCATGTGCGCGAGTTGTTGCTGCAGGCACTGGAAACCGAACGCGGCGGCATCAAGGTCTACATGGCCGCGATCCGCGCGGCGCGCAACAAGGACCTCAAGCAGGAGTGGGAGGGGTATCTGGAAGAGACCCGCAACCATGAGCGCATCCTCACCCGCGTGTTCGAGGCGATCGGACTGGATACGGAAATGTCCAGCCCCGGGCGCGACGTGGTCGCCCACCATGGCGCCTCGCTGGTCGCGGCCATCGAGATGGCGCTGGCCAATGCCAAGCCCGGCGACGCGGAGCTGGTGGCGGCCGAATGCGTGGTGCTGGCCGAGACCAAGGACCACATGAACTGGGAGCTGATCGGCCAGGTGGCTGAGCAGGACGGGCCGCACGCCGATGTCCTGGCCCAGGCGCACGCCGCGGTGGAGACGCAGGAAGACCATCACCTTTACCACACGCGCGGCTGGGCCCGCGAACTGTGGATCCGCAGCCTGGGCATGCCCGCGGTGCTGCCGCCGCCGGAAGAACAGAAGGACGTGCAGACCGCCATCGGCGCGGCGCGCGCGGAGAAGGCACGCCAGGACTACCTGTAGCGATGGAAGCGGACAGCGGGGCGGTGGACGGCGCGGAGGATGCGCGCGCGTCCTTCTTCTGCAGGATGTTCGATGCGCAGGGCCAGGCGCAGCGGATCGGCGCGCGCTCGCTGGCGGCCTGCCAGCCCGCGCACGACACGCTGGCCTGGGTGGACCTGTGCGACCCCAGCGACGAGGAGGTCGAGGCGGTATGGGCGGCGTGGCAGCTGCCGCCCGCCGCGCGGCAGTTCCTGGACGGCGGCACCGTGCCCGAGGTCGGGCAGAGCGACAGCTGTTTCTGGGTACGCGCCGTCGTCGTGCGCGCCAGCGGCGACAAGGACAGGATCAACGGCGCCGTGCTGGTGTGCGTGGCCGGCGCCGACCGCGTCGTCACCTTCCGCCGCGAGCCGATCGACTTCCTGGAGGAACTGCGCGTGCAGCAGCCGGGCAAGGTCGGCGTGCTGCGCGCCGAGAGTTTCGTCGCCACCCTGCTGGACCGCCTGCTGGTCAGCTATTTCAAGGCGATCGACGAGCACGAATTGGCGATCGAACGCCTGGAAGTGGGCATCCTGGGCAAGGGCGCGTGCGACGCGCTCAACGAACTGCAGCGCCTGCGCCGCTGGGCCTCGCGCCTGCGGCGCATGCTGGCGCCGCACCGGGTGGTGTTCGGCGCCATGTCGCGCCCGGACTTCCGCCCGGACGAGGGCCGCGCCGCCGACCGCCATTTCATCGCGTTGAACATGCGCTTCGAGCGCGCCTTGGACATGGTCGAGAACGCGCGCGAACAGGTGCTCGGCACCTTCGAGCTTTTCAGCAACCAGACCGCGCTGCGCACCAACCGCGCCATGCGCGTGTTGACCTTCGTCACCGTGGTGACCGGGTTGATGGCCACGATCGTTGGTGCGCTGGGCATGAACTTCGGCACCCGCCTGTTCGAGAGCGACGATGCCGGGTTCTATGGCGTGCTCGCCGGACTGGTGGCGCTGGGCGCCGGCGCGTTCGTGCTCGGCCGCCGCCAGCGCTGGTTCTAGCGGCCAGGAACAACACGGCGGGCGGCCCGCCGCCGCCCGCGGCGTGGACCGCGCTAATCCGGCGTCTTGGCCGGTACGAACGGGGAGACCGGATCGCTGGCCGGGAAGGTTTCCTCCAGCGCCTCGTCGTGGTTCTCGCTCTCGTGCTGCTTGCGCTCGCGGCGCTCCTGTGGCGTTTCAGGGCAGTCGCGGTCCTCGGTCGGATCGGGCGGATCTTTCCTGTCTCTGTTGTTCATGGCGTGATCCTCGCTGGGGAGATCCGATTGTTCGCAGCCGGGGTTGTCGCCGGCGTGAAGTCCGAAGCGGCGTCGTTCACGCCGATGGCCCTTCGTTCATCGATGTGACCTGCGCGGATCGCGCGCACGCCGGTTCTTTACGCGGTCTTTCGCGGGCGCTGACCAAGTTCTCTCCGGCACGACAGGAGACCGACATGAAGCAGGGAAAATACGCGTTCATCTACCGCAATGGGCTTTCGCTGGTGCTGCTGGCGCTGTTCATCGCTGCGCTGGCCGGACAGACATGGGCAGGCCTGCGCGCCTTCAACGCGGAGCTGGCGGACAAGGGCGCGCCGACGGTGTCGCTGGGCCAGTACCTGGAAAGCGGGCATTTCGTCTCGGCCACGTTCGAGAACTGGGAAAGCGAGTTCCTGCAGATGGGCATGTACGTGCTGCTGACCGTCGCGCTGCGCCAGCGCGGTTCGGCCGAGTCGCGCAAGCTCGACCCGGCCGAGGAGGACAACGCGATCGAACCCGGCGCCACGCCGTGGCCGGTGCGCAAGGGCGGGGTGTGGAAAACGCTGTATGCCAACTCGCTGTCGCTGGCCTACATGCTGCTGTTCCTGCTGACCTTCGCCGGCCATTCCTACGGGAGCTGGCGCCACGAGAACCAGGAGCGCGCCCTGGACGGCCTGCCCGGCATCGGCTGGGCCGAACACCTGGGCAGCGCGCAGTTCTGGTTCGAGTCGATGCAGAACTGGCAGAGCGAGTTCCTCGCGGTGCTGTCCATCGTGCTGCTGAGCATCTACCTGCGGCAGAAGGATTCGCCCGAGTCCAAGCCGGTGGAGGCGCCGCACGCGCAGACCGGCGCGTGAGCGCCGGCGCGGTCAACTTCCCGTGAGCCGCGTATCGCCAGGGGTCACGCGCGTTTTACCGCCGCTGGCTATGGTCAAGAGCCCTTCCAGCGAGATGCCCCCATGGCCAGCAAGAAAGGCGCTTCGTCCCATCCGCCGCACACCACGACCGCCGCGCGTTCGGACAGCGGCCCGGCGAGCAGCCGCTCGCAGCAACCGCTGCGCCCCGAAGACGAAGTGCCCGGCCTGATCGACGACTGGGCGGGGCAGCGCACGCACAACGCCGACAAGCGCGCCGAGCACGGCGCCGGCGCCGCGCAGCCGCCGGAAGGCGAGCACCACCTGGCGCCGTCCGCGGCGGTCGGCGCCAGCACGGTGAGCGAGAGCAATGGCAGCGCCAAGGTGGGTGCACCCGCCGCCGAGGGCCAGGACGCCAATGCCGGGCCGCTGCTGCGGGTGCGCAACGACGGTTCGGGACAGCGCCTGACCACCAACCAGGCGGTTCCCGTCTCGGACAACCAGAACAGCCTCAAGGCCGGGCTGCGCGGGCCGGCGCTGCTCAAGGACTTCATCCTGCGCGAGAAGATCACCCACTTCGACCACGAGCGCATCCCCGAACGCGTGGTGCATGCGCGCGGTTCCGGCGCGCACGGCTACTTCGAGGCCTACGAGGATCTCTCGGCGCTGACCCGCGCCGCGCCGTTCCAGGAGGCGGGCAAGATCACCCCGGTGTTCGTGCGCTTCTCCACGGTGGCCGGCGAACGCGGTTCCAAGGACACCGCGCGCGACGTGCGCGGCTTCGCGGTGAAGTTCTATACCGACGAGGGCAACTGGGACCTGGTGGGCAACAACATGCCGGTGTTCTTCATCCAGGACGCGATCAAGTTCCCGGACCTGGTGCACGCGGTCAAGCCCGAACCGCACCACGCCATGCCGCAGGCGGCCTCGGCGCACGATACCTTCTGGGACTTCGTGTCGCTGATGCCCGAGTCCACCCACATGCTGATGTGGCACATGTCCGACCGCGCCATCCCGCGCAGCTACCGCATGATGCAGGGCTTCGGCGTGCACACCTTCCGCCTGGTGAACGCGCGCGGCCAGTCGGTGTTCTGCAAGTTCCACTGGACGCCGAAGCTGGGCACGTATTCGCTGGTCTGGGACGAGGCGGTGAAGATCTCCGGCGCCGATCCGGATTACCACCGGCGCGACCTGTGGGAGGCGATCGAGGCCGGCGAGTACCCGGAGTACGAACTGGGCATCCAGGTGTTCAGCGAGGAGGAGGCCGACGGCTTCAGCTTCGACGTGCTCGACGCCACCAAGATCGTGCCCGAGGAACTGGTGCCGATCCGTCCGGTCGGGCGCATGGTGCTCAACCGCAACCCGGACAACTTCTTCGCCGAAACCGAGCAGGTCGCGTTCTGCACGGCGCACATCATTCCCGGCATCGACTTCAGCAACGATCCGCTGCTGGCCGGCCGCATCCATTCCTACGTGGATACGCAGATCAGCCGGCTGGGCGGGCCGAACTTCCACGAGCTGCCGATCAACGCGCCGGTCGCGCCGGCGCACAACAACCAGCGCGACGGCATGCACCGCCAGGCGATCCACCGCGGCCGGGTGTCCTACGAGCCGAACTCGCTGGCCGGCGGCTGCCCGTTCCAGGCCGGCACCGCCGGCTTCGTATCCTTCGCCGAACCGCCGCAGGGCGACGAGGTGCGCGCCAAGCCGGAGAAATTCGCCGAGCACTACGCGCAGGCGACGCTGTTCTACGACAGCCAGAGTCCGGCCGAGCGTCGCCACATCGCCGACGCGTTCCGCTTCGAGCTGAGCAAGGTGACCGTGCCGGCGGTGCGCCGGCGCGTGGTGTCCATGCTGCGCAACGCCTCCGAGGAGCTGGCCGGTGAAGTCGCGCGTGGACTGGGCATGCCGCTGCCGCCGAAGATGCCCAGGGCCTTCGAGGGCGAGGTCACGCCGGAAGTCTCGCTGTCGCCGTCGCTGTCGCTGCTGTCGCGGCCCGGCGAAGGCGGCATCCGCACGCGCAGGGTCGCGCTGCTGGTGGCCGACGGCAGCAGCGCCATGGACGTGACGCTGCTGCACCAGGGGCTGACCGAACAGGGCGCGATGGTGCGCCTGCTCGGGCCGCACGTCGGCCTGCTGCACGACGCCGACGGCAACGCGCTCGATGCCGACGCCTCGCTGGAGAACGAGCCCGGCGTGCTGTTCGACGCGCTGGCCGTCGTCGGCGGCGCGGCGGGCGCGGCGGCGCTGGCGCGCGACGTGCGGGCGCTGGAACACATCCGCGACGGTTATCGCCACGGCAAGCCGCTGCTGTTTGTCGGCGAGGGACGGCAGGTGTGGGACGCCGCCGGCCTGGCGGCGCTGGACAACGACCCGATGCTGCTCTTCGCCGAGCCCGACGCGCGCGACACGGTGGAGCGTTTCGCCATCGCCATCGTGCAGCACCGCTACCCCGAGCGCGAGCCGGCGATGCTGTGACCGGTACGCCGCCGGCCCGCGCCAGTGCGGCGGGCCGGCGGCGGGTGCGCGGGGAGTACCCGGAGCACACCGTGGCCGGCTCCGGGGCGAGAACCTGCTTCGTATTCGCGGCGCGCGGCGCCGCTGCCGCATTGCGACGGCCCCGCCAACGGCGCGTGATTGCCGTCGTCTCGCGGATTGACGGTGCGCTTACCGGCGCGGGCCTAGCGTCGCAGGCCTCATCCACTGCCTGGGGTGTCGATGAAGACCGCACATACCCGACCCGTCTGGGACGACGTGACCACCGCCACCGCCGACTGGTGGCAGGACGAAGGCGCGGACGCGGAAGTGATCGTCGTGGGCGCCGGCGTGGCCGGACTGAGCGTCGCGCTGGAACTGGCCCGCGCCGGAAAGCAGGTGCAGGTGGTGGAGCGCGAAGGCATCGGCGCCGGCGAGACGCTGCGCACCAGCGCGCACCTGGCCTCGGCGCTGGACGACCGGTTCTCGGCGCTGGCGCGCTACCATGGCGAGGCGGGCGCGAGGCTGGCCGCCGCCAGCCACGCCGCGGCGATCGACTGGATCGCCGCGCTCGTGGCGCGTTCGGACAGTGACTGCGGTTTCCGGCGCGTTCCGGGCTATCTGTTCTCGTGCACGCAGGACGTCGAGGACCTGCGCCGCGAATGCAGGGCGGCCGAGGCCGCCGGGCTGCAGGTCGGCCTGCAGGCGGAAGGCATCGCGGCGGTGCCCGCGCTCGGGCCGGTACTGCGCTTCGACGACCAGGCGCGCGTGGACATCGGCCCGTACCTGCTGGCGCTGGCGCGGCAGGCGCGCGACGCCGGCGTGCGCTTCGTGCGCGGCGACGTGACCGCGATCGAAGGCGGCGGGCGGCCGCGCGTGGCATGCCGTGACGGCCGCGCGTGGCATGCCGGCGCGGTGGTGGCGGCCACCAACGTGCCGGAGCACGAGACCGGCGCGACCTGGCTCAAGCAGGCCGCCTACCGCACCTACGTGGTGGCGGGGCGCGCGCCGGCGCACGGCATTCCCGACGCCCTGTACTGGGACGACGGCGATCCCTACCACTACGTGCGGCTGCGCATGCCGCCGGGCATGGACGCGGACGAGGTGGAGGTGATCGTCGGCGGCGGCGACCACAAGACGGGGCAGGACGACGACCCCGATGTCTACGCGCGCCTGCAGGAATGGGCCAACGCGCGTTTCCCGTCGATCACGCGCTATACCCACGCCTGGTCCGGGCAGATCCTGGAGCCGGACGACGGCCTGGCGTTCATCGGCGCCGACCCGGACAACGAGAACGTCTACCTGGTGAGCGGCGACTCCGGCAACGGGCTCACCCACGGCACGCTCGCCGCGCTGTTGCTGACCGACCTGGTGCTGGGCCGCGACAACCCCTGGGCGGCGCTGTACGCGCCGGGCCGGCATCGGTTGCTGAGCGCCGGCAACTGGCTGCGCGAGAACGCCAATGCCGCCCTGCAGTACCGCGACTGGCTCGCCTCGGTGCCGGCCGATGCGCTGGCCGGGCTGGCGCGCGGCAGCGGCCGGGTGATCCGCTGCGGCGTGCACCAGGTGGCCGTCTACCGTTCCGGCGACGGCATGCTGCACGCCCACAACGCCCGCTGCACCCACATGGGCTGCGTGGTGCGCTGGAGCAGCGAGGAGAAATCCTGGGATTGCCCGTGCCACGGCTCGCGCTTCAAGGCGACCAGCGGCGCGATCCTCAACGGCCCGGCAAGCGAACCGCTGGCGCCGTTCGACCTGCCGCAGCAGGAGATCGAGCGCGATGCCGGCACGTCCGAATGAGCGGCGCGACCTGGGCCTGGGCGGGCTACCTGCTGTGGCTGCTGGCCGGCTGCGCCGACTTCCGCTGCCACCGCCGCAGCGACCTGCCGCATACCTCCGGCCTTGCCGAATCGCTGCTGCACGTGCTGCAGATGGGCCTGATGGGAACGCTGGTGCTGGCGTGGCTGGCCGCGCGCCCGTCCTTGCCGCTGCTGGCGCTGTCGGCGCTGCTGGTCCTTGTCCATGCGCTGGCCGGCTACGCGGACACGCGCACCGCGTGGGGCCGGCGCCCGGTCACGCCGCTGGAACAGCACATCCACAGCGTGCTCGACGCCGCGCCATGGGCGGCGCTGGGCATCGCGGCGTACGGCCAGGGCGGGGCCGCGCTGGCGCGCGGCTGGACGTGGGAGTGGCGCGCGCCGCTGCCGCCGGCCTGGGCGTGGCTCGCGGTGCTGCTGCCGGCGCTGCTGCTGTGCATGGTGCCGCTGCTGGCCGAACTCGCCGCGGCGTGGCGCGCCCGCGCCCGGCGTGCCGGCGGCTGACGCGGCACGCGAATGCGCGCAGGGCGTGCCTGCCATTTCTCCGTCCATGGGTGATGACACGCACTGCGCGCCCGTTACCGTCCCTGGCCAACGGAGGGACTGTCGCGCGCGGACGCATCGATCCACCACCGAGAGCAGCGAGGACACGATGAGTAGAACAGCCCCCCGCATCCACGTCGAACAGGCCGACATCGAACGCCTCAAGGCGCTGCAGCTGGCGCTCGACGCCGAACTGGTGGTCGAATTGCACATGCGCGGCGGCGCCACCCTGGTCGGCACCCTGGTGGACCGGCCCACCGTGCAGCAGTTCCGCGACGCGCAGGGCAACGAAGGCACCAACGGCCAGGTGCGCATCGACCTGGGCGACGGCGACATCCGCGACCTGTGGCTCGACGAGGTGGAGCGTTTCACCCGCCTCGGCTCGAGCTAGGCGCCCGCTCAGTCCCTGCGCCGTGGCGCCGGCGGCCGTTCGTAGTCTTCCGGGTGCGCGGTGTGTTCGGCCTCGGGCATGTCCGGCCGCTTCCACTGCGCCTTGTCGTTGCGCAGCTTGTCGGGCGTATGCGCCTTGTCCTGGTCGCTGGCCTTGCCGGGATTCAGGGGAAGTTTGTTCATGGCGTTCACCGTTGGCTGGAGGCGTCCTGCGCCGGCGGCGGTTCCGAGGCCGGCAGCGCGCGCGCCTGCTCCAGGTGCTGGGCCACGCGGGTCCGCGTCTGCTGCAGGTGCGCCTGCACGTCGGGACGGTCGGCGGCGGGGATGAGGGTCTGGTCCAGCGTCGCCAATGCGTCGGTATGCCCGTCGATCATGGCCTGCACGTAGGCGCGGCGGTAGGCTTCGCCGCTCTCGCCGGCCAGCTGGCGCAGGACGGTGTCGCCCTTGTTCCGCTGCGCGCGGGCGTTGGCGCTGTCCGGGGTGGGATGCAGGGCATCGGTCTGCTGCCTGTTCCGGCCGTGCTCGTCGATCATCAGGCGCGCGTAGTCGGCGACCGGGCCCTGGACGTTCTTCTCCAGCGCCTGCCGTCCCATGGCGATCTCGTGGTCGTTGATGGCGTTGAGCACGGCCAGCGCGTCGCCATCGCCGTCGTTGTCGGCATCGGTACGGGGGACCGCACCGGGCGGTCCTTCGCCGGGCGTGGTCGCATCGGCGGCGGGAGCGGCGGTCCCGCGCGACGGCGTGGGTTCGTCGTTGCGGCACGCGGCCAGCGAGAGGATGCCGGCCAGCAGGAGCAGTTTCGCCAGATCGAGGACTTTCATCGGAGGACTCCGGGTAGGGGCGGATGCGCGCCGCCCTCGGCGGACGACGCGGGTCCATGCTTGCGGCGCCCGTGTTTGCCCGGCGTGCAACCAGGTGACAAGAACATCAGTGGCGCGGCGGCGACGTGCTGCGGCTGCGCGAACGACCGGCATGCGCGATGTTCCTCGCGGATGCCGGTTTTTCGTTCCTCGCGCCTTTCGAAACCTGCCGGCCGTGGTCACGGCGTGGTGGCCCTCCTGTACGTGACGGCAGGCGTGCGGGAACGTGAATGGGCTGCAGAAGCCGCAGCGGAAATGGCCAGGACATGCAGGGCGGCATTGCGGATGCGTTGGCGAAGGGCTCCGGCCGGGCGCAGGACGACGCGCCGCTGCGATGGGCGTTCGCCTGCGGTCATGTTCGTCCCGCCGTCGGCTGCGTCGAGGTGATCGAGATCCAGGCGCTGCCGCGTGGTGGCGCGTGCAAGCCGCCGTCACCGCACTGGACGGCGTGCGCGCGGCTGCGAATGTGCCGACGCTGCATGCCGCGCTGCGCGGTCGATCCGGTGGACGCGCAGCGCGGCTGCCGTACCTGCGCGCAGTACGAGCGGCAGCGTGCCGCGCTGGAACGCCGGTGAACGCTCAGGCCGGATCGGCGCCGGTCCGGTCCGGCCCGGACCGGCGCGCCATCGCCGGCAGCCTGGCCTGCTCGCGGCAGTAGGCGCAGTCGCGCCCGTGCGCGTCGGCGATCCTCAGCAGCAGGCGCACGCGTGTCCTGGCCCAGCGCGCTCCCCAGCGCATGCCCGCGCCCGGCGAACGCACCGCCACCGACGGCTGCAGGTACAGCGGGTCCTGGAGATGGACCTGCACGATCCAGCCATCGCGCTGGGTGCGTACTTGGAGCACCTCGACATCGCCCAGCAGCAGGCGCCGCAGGCCTTCCGCTTCTTCCCAGCCGAAGGCCGCGGGCAGGCGGCAGGGCAGGGCGCGGCTCATGCCTGCCGCTCCGGCCGGTGCCGTGGCGCCGCGTCGCCGGCCTGCGCCAGGTGCGGGGACGACGTGGGTGTGTACGGCGCCGCGCCGTCGGCCCCTTCGTCCGCGCACGGGTAAAGGTCCAGGTCGCGGGCCGAGGCGTCGACGACGGCCATCGCCGCGGCGGCGCGTCGCCGCAGCGCCGGCCGGGAAGCGTCGAGCAGGGCCTCCAGGTGTTCCCTGGCCCCTTCCAGCCAGTTCTGCATCGCCTGCGCGGCGCGTGCGTCGAAGCTGTCGTCGTCCGCGCGCGACAGCTCCGGCCAGAGGTCGCCAGGGTCGGAGCGGCACGCGGGCGCAAGGAACGCATGCCAGCTTCCGCGGACCGCCAGCGCCTGCAGCCAGCGCTGCGCGGCGGCCGTCAGTTCGTCGTTGCCGCTGCGCTTGGCGACGGCGGTGGCCAGCGCCAGCGCGCCGGCCATCTCGCGCGCGAGCTGGCGCAGCAGCACCTCGTCGGCCAGGCGCGCCGGGTCGTCGCGGTGGCGGATCGCCACGCGCGCGCCCAGCCAGCCGCCGCCGGCCAGCGCCGCCAGCGCATACCACCCGAATCGGCTTCTCACGCTCATCTCCGGCTCCCTTGGGGGCCCGGGCCGGCATTGCCGGACGGCCCGGGCGATGGCCGGCGGCCGCTACATCGGCGCGCCGCCGCCCGGTGAGGCATTGCCCGTCTCTTCAGCGGCGGCGACGGTGATCTCGTTGCGGATGTCCTTCACGCCGCTGCAGGAATCGGCGATGTCCTCGGCCAGGTGGCGCATCCAGCGGGAGGCGACGGTGCCGCTCAGGGTGGCCACGCCATCGGCGACCTGCACGCTGATGTCGCTGGCGTCGAGCATGTCGTTATCGGTGAGACGCTCGTTGAGATCCTCGGTGATGCGCTCGTCCGAGCGCGCGTAGTTGCGTGGTCCGCGGCCCCGGTACGGGCCGCGGCGGTCGTTGTCGCGGCCCTGCGGCCATCGTTCCGGTTGCCGTTCGCCGCCAGCGAAACCATGGTCGTGCACGCCGCGTCCGGAGTAGGGCGAGGGCTCGCCGCGATCGGCCTCGTTGTACAGCGAGTTCCCCTGCCATCCGGGGCGGCGGTATTCGTCGCCGCGGGCATGCCTGCCGTAGTCGCGCAGGGCGCGTTCGTCCTCGTCGGCGTGGCCGCGTTCGCCCCAGCGGCTTTCGCCGCCACGGCCGCTGGCGTAGTCCGCCTCGCCGGCGCCGAACAGGGCGCTGTCGCCGCGCGCCATGCCGCGCAGGAAGCCGCTGGCGCCGCGCTCCGGGTCCTGGTCGCGGCGCCAGCCGACGGTGCGTTCGTCATCGCCGCGCTCGCGCGCGCCGGTGCCCTGCGCGCCGCTCCAGCCGCGCGGCGTTGCGGTGGCGTCGCGGTAGCGGCGTTCGTCGTTGCCGCGCGTGGCGCCGCCGGCCGGGTAGTGCGGTCCATCCTCGCCGTAGTCCCTGCCGAAGGAACGGCTGCCCTCGTTCCGTTCCTGCCAGTCGTTGCGGTTCATCTCGTTCTCCTGCCTGCCGGTGGGGTGTGCGTCGTGCTCCGCCTTCCGCGATGGAAGAACGGATACGCGATGCGGTCGCAAATCCCATGCCAGCGGCGAAGGCAGGAAAGACGCGGCGCCGGTGGCCGACGACGGCGCCTGAACCTGCATCTTGTGCACGGGCATGAAGATTCTGCAGGGCGTCGCCCGGGCCGCAGGGCCCCGCCGGTGAAATCCCGCGCCGCGCGGCTCAGCGCGGTCCGGATGCCGCAACCGCCTTCGCGCAGCGCTGCGCGGCGAGTTCGATCCTGTGCAGCGTGTCCTTCGTTTCCGCCGACGCGTCGCGCTCGAGCTGGCGTTTCAGCAGCGACAGCCCCATCGCCACCACGTTCAGGTCGTTGCGCAGGCGGTGCAGCGTGCGCTCATCCATGGCGCCGGTTCCGCGCCAGATGGTTGTGCACGGTGCGCACGCTGACCCCCAGGCTGCGCGCGGTGGCGGTCTTGTCGCCGCCGTGGAAGGCGAGCGTGCGCCGCAGCATCTCCTCCTCGATGTCCTGCAGCGGCGTGCCGACGCGGAACTGCACCACCTCGCCGCTGTCGGGCGGGCGTCGGCCCAGCGCCAGCGGGTTGATCTCGACCATCGGCCCGCCGGCATTGAGGTAGGCGCGCTCGGTGGCGGCGATCAGCTCGCGCACGTTGCCGGGCCAGGAATGCCGCAGCAGCCGCGCGATGCCGGCCGGGTCCAGCCGCTTCGGCGGGCCGCCGTACTTGTCGTTCAGGGCCGCGACGAAGCGGTTGGCCAGCAGCCGCACGTCGTCGCCGCGCGCGCGCAGCGGCGGCAGCTCGATGACGTAGTGGCCCAGCCGGTAGAACAGGTCCTCGCGCAGCATGCCCTCGTCGGGCAGGCGGTTGGTGGCCGCCACGATGCGCACGTCCACGGGAATCTCGCCGGTCCCGCCGACGCGCACCACGCTGCCGGTCTCCAGTACCCGCAGCAGGTACACCTGCAATGCCGGCGGCATCTCGCCGATCTCGTCCAGGAACAGGGTGCCGCCATCGGCCTGTTCCAGGAAACCGGCATGGCGGTTGGCCGCGCCGGTGAACGCGCCGCGCTCGTGGCCGAACAACTGGCTGGCCAGCAGTTCGGCGGGCACCGCGCCGCAGTTCACGCACACCAGCCGGCCGGGACGCCCGCTGTGCGCGTGCACGGCGCGGGCCACCAGTTCCTTGCCCGTGCCGGTTTCGCCCAGCACCAGCACGTTCAGGTCGGTGGGCGCCACGCGCAGGATGTCCCGCTTGACCCGGCGCATGGCCGTGCTTTCGCCTACCAGGTGCTGGTCCAGCCGCTGCTGTCCGTGGATGCGGCCGTCCACGTCCTCCTGCACGCGGCGGAACAGCTGTTCGAGCGCATCGGTGCCGACCGGCTTGCCGATGAACTGGGTGGCCGGCGTGGCCACCGCGCGACGGATCTGCTCGGCGTCGCTGGTGCCGGAGACGAAGACGATCTGGCCGTGCCGGTCCGGGGGAATGCGGTCCAGCAGATCCAGGCCCGTGCCATCGGGAAGCGCCATGTCCAGGATGGTCAGGTCGACCTCGTTGCTGGACAGCCAGAACGTGGCGTCGGACACCGTGTGGAACTGGTGCGTGAGGAAGCCTTGACTCCTGGCGACCCTCGTCAGGAACACGGAAAAATCGGGATCGTCGTCGACGATGGCCAGGGTTGGAGCGGACACTCGCATCTCCTTCGTTGCACGCGGACGACGCTAGGCGCGTGGTCGTTATTCCGCTGTCAGGGGTGCGCGCATACCGTTGATCGGCGCAACACATCGGCGCCGCTGCACGCGCCCGGCGCAAGCATCGCGGACGACGGAGCAACCCGCGTGCGTGCACGCAGCGGTAAATGCGTTACGCCACGGCGTGCGTGCGCGCGGGCGAGCGGCGCTTCCGACGCCACGCTCCCGCGCTCACATGCTGCAAACACCGCCGTATCCATATTCATCCATTCGCGCGAGGGATGAACGACGATGAATGCCAGCCTTGCCGGGCGCCGGATCCTCGTGGTCGAGGACGAGTACATGCTCGCCGAATGCCTGCACGACCTGTTGCGGGGCGACGGTGCCGAGGTCCTGGGCCCCGCCAGTTGCGTGGAAGACGCCAACGCCCTGCTGGACCGCCATCCGTTGCCGGACGCGGCGGTGCTGGACATCAACCTGGGACGGCAGAGCGTCTACCCGGTGGCCGACCGGCTGAGCGGGCAGGGCGTGCCGTTCCTGTTCACCACCGGCTACGACCACGGGCTGATCCCGGAGCGGTATTCGGACTGCCTGCAGTGCGTCAAGCCGTTCGGCGTGGACGACGTCAGGGCGCTGCTGCTGGAGCTGCTGCATGCCGATGCCCGTTGACGCGGGTGGCGCAGAGGCAGGAGGGCCGCGCCACGGCGCGCCCGCGCACCTGGCCGGCTGGGTCTGGCACGTCGGCAGCGACGCGATCACCTGGGCCGATTCAGGCTTCGAGATGGATGGCTACCGGCCCAGCCTGGTCGCCCCGGACATGCGCGGGCTGCTGTCGCGCGTGCACGAACACGACCGCGGCCGCCTGCACGCGCTGCTGCTGCGCGCGGACGAGGAGCGCGTGGATTCGACCTGCCACTTCCGCTACTGGCTGCCGGACGGGCAGCAGCGCCACCTGCTGCTCAAGACCCTGTTCCGGCTGCGCGATGCCGGCGGCCCGGGGCGGGTGGCCGGCACCCTGCACGACGTCACCGACCATGTCGATATCGAGAAGGCGCTGCATGAAAGCATGGCCCGCTTCGCGCAGTTCGGCGAAGCCGCGTCCGACGTGCTGTGGATCCGGAACGCGCGCAGCCTGCGCCTGGAATACCTGAGCCAGGCGTTCGACGGCCTCTATGGCTGCGACCGCGGGACCATGCTGGCGAACCCGACGCTGGACAGTTGGACCCGCCTGATCCTGCCCGAGGACCGGCACCGCGTGCACGAGGCGCTGGAGCGGGTCCGCGCGGGCGAACGCATCGTGGTCGAGTACCGCATCCGCCGCGGCGACGGCGCGATCCGCTGGATGCGCAACACCAAGTTTCCGCTGCTCGACTGCGAGGGCCGGGTGGTGCGCATCGGCGGCATCGGCCACGACGCCACCGAGGAGAAGGAGGCGTCCGGCCGCGCCCAGGTGCTCATGGCCGAGCTGCAGCACCGCACCCGCAACCTGATGGCGGTGATGCGCGCGGTGGCCGAACGCACGCTCGACGAGTGCGGGACGCTGGGCGAGTTCCGCGACGCGTACTGCAACCGCATCACCGCCATCGCCCGCGCCCACACCCTGCTCTCGAGCCTGGACGAAGGCGGTACCGTCACCTTCGACCGGCTCCTGTTCGAGGAGCTGGAAGCGCATGGCGCCGACCGCGCCCGCGTGGTGCTGGACGGACCCGGCGACGTCGCCCTGGAGTCGGCGACGCTGCAGACCCTTGCCCTGGCGCTGCACGAGCTGATGACCAACGCCACCAAGTACGGCGCGCTGTCGGCGGCGTCGGGGCGGCTGGAAGTGCGCTGGCGCCGCGGCCGGCGCGAGGATGGCACGCCGGTGCTGCGCATGGAGTGGAACGAGGTATCGCACGGCACCGCGCCGCCGGATGACGGCCGGAAGGGCGGGTACGGGCGTGAGCTGATCGAACGCGCCTTGCCGTACCAGCTCAAGGCGCGCACATCCTACCGGCTGACCGGCCACGGCGTGGAGTGCGTGGTCGAGGTTCCGCTGCCCGTGCGCTGAATGCCGCGGGCCGTTCCCGGCCCGACCCACGCCGCTGCACGACAGGCATGCCGGCAAGGGCGCGCCGCGTCGACGATGGCACTCGCCTCGCGCACCGCTCCGGTTGCATGCCCGCGCATTGCCCGCCGCATCGCGGCGCCTTGCGAGGGCCGTCGAAGGGAATGCGCAGGCGGCCGCATACCGATGGCGGCCGCATTGCCTGTGCTGATGCCTTGCGCCGGAAATATTTTCACCGGTGCGCACTTGCTTCGCGCCCATCGAGGCGCCGACGCGGCGGAAGTGCCTTGAAAACGCCGTGTCCGCGTGATGCGCGGGGTTGGCATGGTGTGTGCTGACTCCCCTGTTACCCGCACACGGAGTCCCGCAGATGAAGGCAAAAACCACCAAGGCCGCCGCGACCAGGACCGCCGGCAAGAGCGCCGCGGCCGGCGCCAGCAACGCCGCCGGCAAGGCCGCCGGCAAGACGCAGGCCGGCGCCTCGTCCACCGGGCAGGACGCGGTCGCGCTGCTCAAGGCGGACCACCGCCACGTCGAGCAGATGTTCGCGCAGTGCGCCGCCACCGAGGACCCCGACGACAAGTCCGAACTGGTCAGGAACATCGGCAACGCGCTGGTCATCCACGCGATGCTGGAAGAGGAAATCTTCTATCCGGCGTGCAGGGACGGCGGCATCGAAGACGCCGTGATGGACGAGGCGCAGGTCGAGCACGACACGCTCGGCATCCTGATCGAGGAACTGACCGGCAGCGGTCCGCAGGCGCCTTACTACGACGCCAAGGTCAAGGTCCTCGGTGAATACGTGAAGCTGCATGTCCGCGAAGAAGAGAAGCCGAGCAGCGGGATCTTCGCAAAGGCCGTTTCATCCGGCCTGGACATGGCAGAGCTGGGGGAACGCCTGAAGGCCAGGAAGCAGGAACTCGAACTGCAGGCCGAAGCCGAAGGCGTGATTCCCCCGACCTCCCGCTCGCTCGGCAACCAGCGTTATTCCGATCATGGAGATATGAACATGGCACGATACAACCAGGGACGCGACGACCAGGGTCGGTTCGTGAGCGATGACGACCGCCGCTACTCCAGCCGCGGACGCCAGGACGACGACGACCGCCGCTACAGCCGCTCCCGCGACGACGAGCGTTCTTCGCGCGGGCGCGACGATGATGACGACCGCGGCCGCTACAGCCGTTCGCGCGATGACGACGACCGGAGCGGTTCGCGTGGCGGCCATGGTGGCTGGTTCGGCGACCCGGAAGGCCATTCGCGCGCTTCCGAACGCGGTTGGGAAGGCCGCCGCAACGACGATGACGACCGCGGCGGCCGCTACAGCCGTTCGCGCTACGACGATGATCGCGGTGGCTCCAGCCGCTCGCGGTACGACGACGACCGTGGCAGCTACAGCCGTTCGCGCGATGACGACGACCGCGGTGGTTCGCGGGGCGGTCACGGCGGCTGGTTCGGCGATCCCGAGGGCCACGCGCGCGCGGCCGAACGCGGCTGGGAAGGGCGCAGGGACGACGACGACCGTGGCGGCCGTTACAGCCGTTCGCGCTACGACGACGACCGTGGCGGCTCCAGCCGCTCGCGTTATGACGACGACCGCGGCGGGTCCTCGCGCGGCGGCCACGGCGGCTGGTTCGGCGATCCGGAAGGCCACGCCCGTGCCGCCGAGCGCGGCTGGGAAAGCCGCAGGGACGATGACGACGACCGCGGCCGCCGCAGTTCGCGCGGCCGCTGAGCAGGCCGTGCGCCATTGCGCCGCACGAAGGGCCCGTTTGCGGGCCCTTCGTGCGTTGCTGCTCGCGCGCGGAAGCGACGCCATCGCCGCTGCGCATGTTCCTCGGCTGCCTGCGTGCAGCACTTCCACCGCCAGCGCCAATGCTGCTCCCGGCAGAGTGAGCACAGGGGAGGGCGGAAAGTGGCGGGTTCCCATCCCGCGGTACGCGCACCGCTCCGCATCGAAGTGCGGCGCGAACTGTTCCGCCAGCAGGAGGGCGATGCCCGAGGGCGTCCAGCGTTGAAGTGCACCGACTGCGCTCACGCCAGGCGCCAGCCTTCCCACGCGGTGAACGCCGCCACCGCCACCAGCAGCGCGCCGACGCCGCGCGCGGCGCGCAGGTTGGCCGCGGGCCGCGATTCCAGCCAGCTGCGCACGCGCTCGCCGACCAGCGCCATGCCGCCGTACACGCCGGCCTGGCAGGCGGCGATGATCGCCCACAGCACCGCGGCCTGCAGCCACAGCGCGCCCTTGCCGGGCTGCAGGAACTGCGGGAATACCGCCAGCATGAACAGGTAGGCCTTGGGGTTGAGCAGGCAGGTGACCAGGCCCTGGGCGAAGCTCGCCGCGCCGCCGCGCGCCGGCATCGACGGCAACGCGCCGAAGGTCGCGCGGCTACGTAGCAGCGAAACGCCGATCCAGGCGATGTAGCAGGCGCCGGCCAGCAGCATGGCGTTGAAGGCGGCGGGCACCAACGCCAGCACCGCCATCACGCCGAGCACGCCCATCAGCACGTGGCAGGCGCCGCCCGCGATCACGCCGGCGGTGGCGAGCAGGCCCGCGCGCCGGCCGCCGACCAGGGCGTTGGCCGTGACGCAGGCCATGTCCAGGCCCGGCAGCAGCACCACGCCGAGCACCATCACGAAGAACAGCCACAGGTGCGCGGCGCCGGTCATGGCGCGTCCTGCGCGGCGGCGGCGTCGAACGGCAGCCAGCGCAGGCGCGAGCGCGGCGTGGGGTCCATGACGATGCGTTCGACCGGGCCGCGCAGCGCGCCGCCGGCGCCCAGCTCGCGTTCGACGGTTTCCAGCCGCGGCGACAACGCGCGCAGCGCCGCTTCGTCGCGGCATGCGCCCAGCCACACCAGCCATGGGCCGTCCCCGCGGACCGGCAGCTGCGGGAAGTTGTTGGGCACGTCCAGCGACACTAGCACGCCGGCACCCTGCACGCCCGGCCCGTCGTAGGCCGCGAACGCGCGTTCGGCGCGCGCGGCCAAGGCATCGATGTGATCCTTCTCCACCGCGAACACCTGCGCCACCACGATGCCGCCGGCACCGCGGGGCTCCACAACCGGGTCGACCGCCGGCAGCACGGCGACGCCGCGTCCGCGGTGCAGCGGCCGCATCAGCATCACGTTGTCGCTGTCGGGTAGGATCGCGTTGACCTTGGCGCGGTGCTCGCGCCACAGCGGGCCGTAGTAGAAGGCGGCGTTGACCACCGGCCGCGCCGGCAGGTCGTGGAATCCGCGCAGCCAGGTGAAGCGCTCCGGGTCGCCGCGTTCGGCGAACTGGCCGAACACCATGGCGCCGAGCTGCTCGAACGCTTCCGGGAAATAGGCATCGAAATAGCGCGCGAAGTCGCCGCGCCGGCCCGCGGCGGTGACATAGCGCCGGAACTCGACGACCTGGTAGTCGTGCAGGTGCGCCACCGTTTCCATCGGCGGCGGCAGGGTGGGCGAAGGCGCCGCCTGCGCCGCGAGGGGCAGGGCGCAGAGGCTGGCGGACAGCGTGAGACGGGCGGCAGGCGTCATCGGGGATTCCCGGGTTGAATGGATCGCCGGCCTACCGTAAAAGCCAATCAGGGCAGATTGCGCCCTGATTGAATCGGGAATCGCGGCCATGACCCTTCCGACCACGCGTGTCCTGGCGGTGCTCGAACTGCTGCAGGCCCATGGCCGCATGAGCGGCCCGGAGCTGGCGCGGCGCGTGGGCGTGGATGGCCGCACCCTGCGCCGCCAGATCGCCACGCTGGAGGCGATGGGCGTGCCGGTGACCGCCGAGCGCGGCCGTTATGGCGGCTACGCGCTGGTGCCGGGGTTCCGGCTGCCGCCAATGGTGTTCAGCAACGACGAGGCGCTGGCGCTGTCGGTGGGCCTGCTCGCCGCGCGCGGCCTGGGCCTGGCAGGCGCGGCGCCGGCGTCGGCCAGCGCGCAGGCCAAGCTGGAACGGGTGATGCCCGAGGCCCTGCGGCGGCAGGCGCGCGCCATCGACGAGAGCGTGGCGCTGGACATCGCCGGCGCCGGCGCGGGCAGCGGCGTGGACAGCGCCGCGCTGGGCGTGCTGAGCCAGGCGGCGCGGTCGCGCCAGCGCGTGCACCTGCGCTACCGCGCCGCGGGCGGCGCCAGCGAGCGCGATTTCGATCCGTGGGGACTGGCCTGGCGCGGTGGCCACTGGTACGCGGTCGGCCATTGCCACCTGCGCGGCGGCGTGCGCTCGTTCCGGCTCGACCGCATCGAGCACGTGCACGGCGTGCCGGCCAGTTTCGGCCGCCCGCACGGCTTCGACATCCTTGCCCACCTGGTCGCTTCGATGGCCACGCTGCCGCGCGCGCATGCCATCGAGGTGCTGCTGCATGCCGACCTGGCCACCGCGCGGCGCGGGATCTTCGCCACCCTCGGCGTGCTGGAGCCGAGCGGCGAGGGCACCCGCCTGCGCGCGCAGGCCGACGACCTGGACTGGTTCGCGCGCGAACTGTCGCGGCTGCCGTTCGACTTCGAGGTGCGCCGCCCCGCGCAACTGCGCTACGCCCTGCAGGCGCAGGCCGCACGGCTGCAACGCCTCGCTTCGGCCTGAATGCCTAGCCTCGCACCGCGTGCGGCGGACGCAGCCGGCGCGATGCGTGGCGCGCGTTTCACCAGAACGTCTGCCTGGCGGTCATCAGGTAGAAGATGGCCAGGAACGAGAGCAGCGCCGGCACGCCCAGCGCGGCCCAGGCGCCGAGATGGCGGTCGTACTCCAGCGGCAGGGGCTGGCCGCTCTCCGCCGCGGCGCGGGCGATGTCGCGCAGGCGGATCTGCAGACGCACCACCGGCAGCCAGCACAGGGCGGCGATCAGGAACAGAACCAGCGACCAGTACAGCCACGGCGTGCCCAGCGGGATGCCCAGGCGATGGGCCAGGTACAGCCCGGACAGCGGCTGGAACACCACGGTGGTGGCGGTGAAGATCCAGTCGGCCGCCACCACCAGCCGCGCGACCGCCGCCACCACGCGCGGATCGCGGCCGCGGCTGGCGAACAGCAGGTAGAAGGCGGTGCCCACGCCGGTGCCGAACAGGAAGGTCGAGGAAAGGATATGCAGGTACTTAACCAGCACGATGTCCACGCGGGGCCTCCAACCAGAGCAACAGCAGGGTCAGGGCAAGCAGCGGCAGGTTCTTGATCATCGGACCATAGGGATGCGCCCAGTACTCCGGTAGCCACAGGCCGATGACCACGCTGTAGAACAGCACCACGCCGATCTGGACCATGTAGGCCGCCCGCCGCCAGCGTCGTACCCACATGCCCAGGCCCAGCGCCGCATCCAGCGCCGCGGCGGCATACAGCGATGCAGGCGCCAGTGCAGCCGGGACGTGCGCGCGCAGCAGCAGGTCGAGGCTGGCGGCCTGCGGGAAGACGAACAGCGATACGTACGCGGTATACAGCCAGGTCAGCGACAGGCTGGCGCGCAGCAGCGGCAGCATGTTGGCGAGTATCGCGTCGCGGCGCAGGGCCGGACGCCGCGCCGGCGCGACGAACGTCCCAGGATCGCGTGGTTCGCGTTGCAGGAGCGCGCGCCAGGGGGCCGCGTCGCCGGTATTGGGCAGGGCCAGCATGCGCAGCGCATCGCTGTCGAACGCACGGCCCGGCAGCCACCGCAGCGCGCCGGCCGCCGCCCGCGCCACGCGGTCGGGGATGCGCAGGACACGCCGCGGGCGCGCGTCCGCCGGCGACAGCGCCTGCAGATAGGACGCCAGCGGCATCGCCCGCGGGCCGACCGCGTCGATCTGTGGCGGAGGATCGGGGTGTTCCAGCAGCGCGGCCAGGCCGTCGACCAGGTCGTCCAGGTGGATGGGCTGCACGTCGGCCGTCGTGGCCGGCAGCGGCAGCCACGGCAACGCCGCCAGCCGCTGGAACAGCAGGCTGCTGGCGCCGTCGTCGGCATAGACCAGCGACGGCCGCACCACCACCGGCATGCCCGGGAAGGCACGCGCGCAGCGGTCGCCGCGCGCCTTGCTGCGCCAGTACGGCGTGGGCGCGAGCAGGTCCGCGCCCAGCGCCGATATCTGCACGATGCGCGCGACACTGGCCGTCGCCGCGGCCTGGAAAAGGCTGCACGGCCCTTTCACGTGGATGTCGTCGAAACTCTGCTGCCGTCCTTCCTTGAACACGCCCGCGGCGTTCACCACCACGTCGACACCGGCCAGCGCATCGGCCAGCGCCTCCACGTCCGGCGCCGCGAAATCGAAACGGACCACCTGCGCCCCCGGTCGCCGCCGCACCATGGCATCGACGTCACGCACGCCGAGGATCACCGCATGTCCCGAACGCTCCAGCCTGTCCGCCAGGGCGGTGCCGATCAGGCCGCTGCCGCCGGCGATGAACACCGTCAGCGGCCGTTCTGGCGGCGCTTGCTCGTCCGCGCCCTGTGTTCGGGCAGCTGCGCCAGCGTCTGTTCCAGCGTGCTGGTGTCCTGGTTCAGCCATCGCCGCAGCCGCGCCGCGGCTGCCGGCACCAACGCCACCAGCCACTGGATCTGGCCGCGGCAGGCGCACCTGCGTACCGGCTGGAGCCTGCGCCATACCCTGACCGGCTACCTGATTCATCACGCCTCCTCGGTGTTCTGGGCCACGGCATTCGAAGCGCTGCGCAACGGGCGGGCCGCGCCGCGCCGCACGCTTGCGCTGGCATCGGCCACCGCGGCCACGGCCTACCTGGTGGACTACAGGGTCGTGCCGCCGCGGCTGACGCCGGGCTTCGAAAAGCGGCTTCGATCCACGGACATGTTCTGCATCTACGCGGCGTTCGGCGCCGGCCTTGCCTTGCCGTGGCTGTTGGCCAGGGGCAGGCCGAAACCGTAGTCCGATCGTTCCAGCGCAGCACGGCCGTCGCCCGGAAAGCTCGTCTGCGGTTGCATCCTCCGTCTCCGTGCATTCGCGGCGCATGCACGGCCGTGAGGCCGGCGTCGAGGCCGGCGCGGCCCCCTCTAGGGGGCGTCCGCCGTTCCCTGCGTGCCGGCGCGCGCGCCACGCTCGAGCCAGGCAGCGAAGTCCTGCAGCGGCATGGGGCGGGCGATCAGGAAACCCTGCGCGCTGTCCACGCCATGATCGCGCAGCCATTGCAGCTCGAGCGCATCCTCCACGCCCTCGGCGATCAGCTCCAGCCCCAGGCCGCGCCCGAGCGCGATCAGTGCCTCGCAGATCGAAGCGTTGCGGCGGTTGCGGTGCACGTCCTGGACGAAGCTGCGGTCGATCTTGAGGTGGTTGAGCGGCAGGTCGCGCAGGTAACTCATGCTGGAAAAACCGGTGCCGAAGTCGTCGATCGAGACGCACACGCCTTCGCGCTGCAGTTCTTCCATCGCCGAGCGGGCGATCTCCGGCCGCTGCAGCATCGCCGTCTCGGTCAGCTCGACGTGCAGCGCGCCGCGCGGCAGCCGGTAGTGCGCATGCGCCCGCCGCAGGTGGCCGGGAACCGCGCCGGACATGAACTGCACCGCCGAGATGTTGACCGCGATGGAGATCGAATCGTGGCCGCGCGCGCCCAGCAGCTGCCGCGCCTGCGCCGCCTGTTCGATCACCCATTCGCCGATGGGCACGATCATTCCCGACTCCTCGCACAGCGGGATGAAGGTGGCCGGGGACACGTAGGCGCCGTCCACGCGCCAGCGCAGCAGCGCCTCCGCGCCGGTGACCACGCCATCGCCGATGCGCAGGATCGGCTGGTAGAACAGCTCGAACTCGGCGTTCGCCAGCGCGGTCCGGAGCCGGCCCACGGTCGCCAGCCGCTCCGCTGCGCGTTCGGCCATGCGCGCCGAATAGTGCATCGTCGCCTGGTTGTGGGCGCGCGCCTCCAGCGCCGCCAGCGCCGCGTGCCCGGCCGCCTGTTCGGCCGCTTCGCCGGGCTGCTGGAAGGCGATTCCCAGCCACGCCTGCACGCGGTGGCGGCCGGTGTCCGCGTCGATGGACAAGGCGAGCGCGGCCTTCACCGCGTCGACCAGCTCATGCCAGTTCTCCGCCTGCCGCATGGCCAGCACGAAGGCATCGGAGGGCGCGTAGGCGACCAGGCCGTGGCCTTCGCCGATCCGCGCCAGGCGGCGTGCCATGCACAGGATGATCTCCTCGCGCGTGCGCGTGCCGAAGGTCGGCGAAACCAGTTCCAGGTCGCGCAGCTGGACATGCACGAAGGCCGGCGCGCAGCGCGCCGCGCCCGCGCCGCTCCACCCGTCCACCGCGTCGAGCAGCGAGCGCAGGTGCAGCAGGCCGGTGCTTTCCTCGTGGGTCGCGCGCCACTGCAGGTCCTGCTCGTAGGCCACGCGCTCGCTCACGTCCTCGGCCAGCACCAGCCGCGCGTCGTGCCCGTCGAAACGGATCGTGCTGCTGTGGATGCGCACGTGGATGAGCCGGCCATCGCGGGTGACGTGCTGCCAGACCGGCGCCGAATCGCGCGGTTCGGCGGCGTCGGCCACCGAGTGCCGTACCGCGGTGGCGGCGCCTTCGGGCCGGATCTGCAGGATCGTCATCGCCAGGAACTCCTCGCGGGAATAACCGTAGCGCTGCACGGCGGCGGCATTGACCGCGAGGAAGCGCAGGGTGGCGATGTCGAACACCCAGAACGGCAGCGGGTTGCGCTCGAACAGCTCGCGGAACTGCGATTCGGCGTGCTCCAGCTGCGCCTGCTGCTGCCTGCGTCCGGTGATGTCCATCAGGGTGCCGGTCATGCGCTGGCCGGCATCGTGGTGGGCCACGGGCGCGCCGCGCGCGCTTATCCAGCGGACCGCGCCATCGGGCAGCACCACGCGGTATTCGAACGCGAAGGGCTCGCGTTTTCCCCACGCCTCGGCGAAGCCGGCCTCTACGCGCTGCCTGTCCTGCTCGTGGATGCGCTCGAAGAATGCCTGGGCCGGCAGGGGTGCGCTGCCGTGCGGCAGCCCGAACAGGTCGCGCGCGGGCGCCGACGCGTGCACCTGCCCGTCGGTGGCGTCGATCGCCCAGACGCCCGTGCGCGCCGCTTCCTGCGCCTTGCCCAGCCAGTCGGCCTGGCGCTGCAGTTCGGCATGCACGCTACGGCGGACCGCTTCGGCGGCGGCCACGCGCCGGCTCAGGTAGCGCATCCCCAGCCAGTAGAGCAGGAGCAGCCCCAGCGAGGCCGCGGACGAGCCCAGCCACGGCGCCAGCGCTTCGGCGCGCGACATGGAAACGACGACCACGAAGGGATAGCCGCTGGCCGAGGACCGGCTGACGAGCTGCCCGCCGGATGCCGGCGGCGTGGCGCCAATGCGCCGTTGCGCCAGCACGGCGCCCGTCGCGCCGAGCAGGGTGGCGTTGCCGCGCCGGCCCACATCGGCGCCGTCCAGCATTTCCTGCAGTTCGGACAGGCGCAGCCGCGCCACCAGCCAGTTCTGGCCCGGGGTGCGCACGACCAGCGGAAGCACGGGCCGCGACCGCCCCTCGTGCAGCACGTTGCCCGGCACCAGCCTGCCGGTCCGGCTCGACTGCAGCACCGCCGGCGGCACCGCCTGCCCGGTGGAGTTGACGCCCTTGTAGAGCGGCTGTCCGTCCCTGCCGACCAGATCGATGTCCTGCAGTTCGGCGTTGCGCGCGATCACCCCGCGGATGGTGCCGGGCAGGTCCCACGCGGCCGGATCGACGGCATAGCCATCGGCCTCGGCGGCCATGCCGTTGAGCGCTCTTTCCAGATTGCGGATCTCGTACCGGAGCAGCTTGTCGATGCCGGCGGCGACGGCGGCGCTCTGCCGCCGCGCCGCGTCCAGGCGGGCGAAATAGCCATGGACCACCATCGATACCAGGCCGGCGCTGAGCGCCAACCCCAGCAGCGTGCCCACCCACCGTACTCTTGGCGTCGCGCCGTCGGTCCCGCCTGTCCGTGTCACTCTCCAGCCTCCGCTCCCAGCCGGCGGTCCCGTGGCCGCAGCATGATGTGGTCCGCAAATGCTCCGTGATCGCCGGAGCCGCGCACGATCCCACGCCCAACATGGGGGAGGGAGTGGCAGGACGAAGTGACAGGACCGTCACTGCCGCGTGAGAATCCGCGCGGGATGGCAAGCCAGGTCCGCGTGCCGCCGCATCCCTTTCCTGCGGCCGTTGCGTCTTCGTGCGAAAGCGGCTCTGACCGTCGCTGCTCCGTGGGTAGCGGTGAGTCGCTTCGGTCGCGTGCCGGCAGGGACGGGCACACCGGCTGCAGCGGCGGCGTCCCATCGGGTCGACGCGCAGGGACACCGCGCGACGAGGCGGAGCAACGCCGCGACGATTCACGCCACCGCGAACGCGGCCGGACTACGGTGGCGGCATGGCACGCAGATCCGTACGCGAACCGCCGCCACTGGCAAAGCCGGTGGACGAGGTACCTGCCGGCAGCCTGGCCGCCCTGCGTCGGGAAGCGGCCGATTGCCGGCGCTGCCCGCTGTGGCGGCATGCCACGCAGACCGTGTTCGGCGCCGGGGCGGGCCGCGCGGCGGTGATGCTCATCGGCGAACAGCCCGGCGCGCACGAGGACCTGGAGGGCAGGCCATTCGTCGGGCCAGCCGGGCGCCTGCTGCGCGAGGCGCTCGCCGAAGCCGGCCTCGATGCCGCCGGCCTCTACATGACCAACACGGTCAAGCATTTCAAGTACGAACAGCGCGGCAAGGCGCGGCTGCACAAGCGCGCCAACGCGTCCGAACAGGCCGCCTGCCGCCCGTGGCTGGCGGCCGAGCTGCTGCAGGTGCGACCGCGCGTGGTGGTGGCGCTCGGCGCGATGGCGGCGCAGACGCTGTTCGGCAATACATTCCGGATTACCCGCAGCCGGGGTACCTGGCAACCGCTCGGGGAAGAAACCAGGGCGCTGGCGACATGGCATCTCTCGGCGATCCTGCGCATGCCTTCGCCGCAGCGCGAACGGGCGCGCGCGGAACTGGTCGCCGACCTGGCACGGGTGGCGCAGGCGTGACGCAAGGACACGGCAAAGTCGAGGGATGGCGGAACCGCCGTGTGTTGAGCGTGGAAGACGCTGCCTGCATCTGCATCCGTTCGCCTGCGGAGTGAAGGCGCGGCGGTTAGGCGTGGGTGACGAATGCGGTGCTTTCCCTCACCGCTCTACCACCGCGCCGCCGCTACAAGAACCGGAACGCTGCCCGATCGCGGCCACGGACGCGGCGCAGCCTGCCCGGAGGAGGAATGCGTACGCTTTCTGTCATCTTCGACGGCACCGACCAGTGCAGCCCGCACGAGGTCGCCACGCTGCGCGTCGCGGCATCGCGTGTCGCGGCGCTGCTGGCGTTGGACTACGACCCGTCGCATGCCTTGCCCGGCGCAAGCGACGGCAGCTACTGCATCCCCATGTCGACCCTGACCCGGCGCGAGGCCGATGCCCTCGGGATCCGCGGCGAGTCGCAGCTGTGGGGCGGGGTGGTGCCGCACGCCTTCGTCGCCACCAAGCTGGTCAGCCACCGGCCATGGCGCAGCGATGCGCCGCTTCCGCGGGGGTGGAAGGACCTGGACGGAATCGAGCGGCTGACGCTGCCCGGCTGCTGCGTCTTCTCCGCCGACGATGCCTGGGCCGCGGGTACGCGCCTGTTGCGCGATGGCGAGGTGCGGCTGAAGCAGCCGTTCGCGCGCGGCGGCAATGGCCAGGCGACCGTGCACGATCCGCCGGCGCTGGCGCGATGGCTTGAGGACGCGACCGATGCGGCGCTGGCGGGCGGGCTGGTCCTGGAGAGGAACCTGGTGAAATCGACGACCTACAGCATCGGCAGTTCGAGCCTGCCCGGCCACGAGATCGCCTACTGCGGCCGGCAGCGCACGGTCATGGACCGCGCCGGCCGCGAGGTTTATGGCGGCTCCACGCTCACGGTGTTCCGCGGGCCATTCGCGGTGCTTGCCGGAAAGGGCCCCGCCGAAGCGGTAAACGTCGCGCTCGCCTACGACGCCCTGGTGCGTGGCACCTACGGCGTGCTGGCATCGCGCCGGAACTATGACGTCATCGACGGCGTGGACTCGCGGGGGAACCGCCACGTGGGCGTGCTCGAACAGTCCTGGCGCTTCGGCGGCGCCAGCATGGCCGAAGTGATCGCGTTCGAATGGCTGGCGCGCCATCCCGAAGCGTCGTCCGTCGTCGCCGAAACGCGCGAATCCTACGACGACGCCCCGCTGCCGGAGGGCGCCATTGCCTATGGCGACGGCGAGGCGGATTCGCCGCGCAAGTACGCCAGGATCGTGCCCCATGGACGTTGAACTGGACCATTGCCGCATCGAGGTGACCCATGAGGAGAGTGTGGAGGCCACGATCCTGTCGCCGCAGCGGGAACTGCCCGGCGTGCTGTTCGTCCACGGCTGGGGCGGGAGCCAGGAGCACGACCTGAGCCGCGCGCGGGAGGCGGCCGCGCTGGGGTGCGTGTGCCTCACCTTCGACCTGCGCGGGCACCGGGCCAGGGCCGCGAGCCGGGATACGGTCACGCGCCCGCAGAACCTCCAGGACCTGTGCGCCGCCTACGACTGGCTGGTGCAGCAGCCGCATGTCGACCGCGACGCGATCGCGCTGGTCGGCATCAGCTACGGCGGCTATCTCGCCGCGCTCCTGTCGCAGTCCCGGCCGGTGCGCTGGCTGGCGTTGCGGACCCCGGCGATCTACCTGGACAAGGACTGGGACGCGCCCAAGCGCCAGTTGAACGCGGATCCCGAATTGGCCGGCTACCGCCGTCGCCCGCTGGCGGCGGACCAGAACCGTGCGCTGCAGGCGTGCGCGCGCTTCACCGGCGACGTCCTGCTGGTCGAGGCGGAACACGACGAGATCATTCCGCGGCAGGTCATCGACAACTACGCCGGCGCGTTCAGCAGCGCCAGGTCGATGACCCGGCGCCTCATCCGCGGCGCCAGCCACGCGTTCGACGACAAGGCGGAGCAGAAGGACTACACCGACGTGCTGGTGTCGTGGATGACCGAGATGATCGTGGGGTCGCGCGGCGCCATCGCCGAGCGCAAGGTGCGCGACTACAAGCAGGAAGGACGCATAGATGCGGTGAGGTGAGGCGTCCGCCGCCCCGGGGCGATGACTCGTTCTCCACCTGGGCGATGCGTGAGTGATCAGAGGTCGGTGCTGCCGCAGCGTGTCCGCTGGAGGCGGGTTACCTCGAATCGAAACTGCGTGGTCTGTCTCACGATGGGCTTCCGCAGGCGCCGGCTGGCTTCGCTCCGCCCGCACGTGTTCTGGTGCCGTGCTACAGGTGATGCTGTTCGCCTGTTCGCCTGCCACGTCCAGGGTCAGGCGGTCCGTAATACTGCAGATGGAACCATGCGCTGGAAGAGTCCCGCTGGATGCGCCCTGTGCGCCAGTGGATCGGAAAAAATTCAAGGCGCTGGTCAACGTCATGGGTCGACCAGCGCCGGTGTTGCCGCTGCACCGACAACGTCGGGCCCAGCGAACCCTCAGCGGTGCAGGGCGTCGATGATCAGGCCGGTGGCGATCTCCACCAGCAGATATTCGGTGTCGGACTGCCGCACCCAGCGACGTCCGCGGCCGGGGTCGCGCAGGTCGTAATGCGCGTAGTCGTCGACCCAGTAGCGTCGATCCACTTCGGCCCACGGCAGCCGCTCGCCGCGGCGCCAGGCCTTCTTCTGCCATCCCGGCGGCGGCGCGTGGCGGTTGTGCGGCCCACCGGCGTGCGCCGGTGGGCCATTGCCGCGCGCGTGGTGCGGCGGATCGGCCCAGGCGGGGGCAACCGCCAGCAGCGTCGCGGCGGTCAATGCGAAGCCAAACGCACGTCCAGTTTTCATGGGGATCTCCCGGCAGCCGCCGCAGGCGGCATCGACGGGCCGGAATGTAATCGAGGTCATGTGAACGAAGCCGGACGTCGTCCCGGAGATCGGCGAGAAGAGCTTGAGGAGTGCGGGGAGTCATCGCACGCGTTCTTGATAGCGGCAATGTTGCGCGTCCGCGAGAGTTCTCGACGGCTGTGGAACGTTGAGCGGGACGCAGGAGAGGGTGGTTGGAAAGCGCTCTTCCCGCTGTTCACCTTTGCCCATCCAGGCAGAGGTGCGAAAGGCGATCAGGTCTTGGCGAGTACGAATAAACATGGATGAATCCGCGTCACAGTCTCCTTGATCCATGCGTCTTCACGCACTGCCCACGTGTTCCAACGTGAGCTGAAGACGTGATCATGGCTTCCAGCAAAAGGCCGCTATATTCCGAGCTCCAAGACGAATGGAGGATTGGAATGTTCCTGACCAAACAACATCTGCAGCTTGGCGTCGCACTCGTCGCCACCCTGGGCCTTGGCGCCTGTGCCACCTACAAGGACGAGTTCGCAACCATCAACACACGCCTCGACCAGCTCGACGCGAGGGTGCAGGGCGCGGCCCAGAGCGCCGAATCCGCCAACCAGTCCGCGCAGCGGGCCAACCAGCGACTGGATCAGATCGAAGGTCGCGTCCAGCAGCTCGAAACGGCGCCTCGCCGCACGCCGCGCGGCTAGTCCTCTTTCCCCGTTCGTGACGAACGTCTGAATCCGGGACCGGTGGCCTTCGCTGGCCACTGGTTTCCCTTACACCTGCAGCATTCGTTCCAAGGAGCCGCGCCATCCGTACGTATTCATTCCCTGCGATCCGGGCCGTCTACGGCGCATTGGCAATGGTGCTGGCATTGGCAAGCATCAACATGGCCAGCGCCGAGGACGGTCCGGCGCAGCCGGCGGCCGCCGTCGACGAGCTTCCGCAAGGCCAGGACGTATCCGAGACGGTGACCGAGCTCGCCGGCTGGGTGGTCGCGACGCGTGACAGCGAAGGCTATCCGTTCGCGATCATGGACAAGGCCGCCGCGCAGATCCTGGTATTCGGCGGCGACGGCCGTCTTCGCGGCGCGGCACCCGCGCTTTTCGGTTCGGCGGTGGGCGACCACACGGCACCCGGCGTCGCCGGCGTGGCGCTTCGCGAGATTCCGGGCCGTGACCGCACGACGCCCGCGGGTCGCTTCGTGGGCGGTTTCGGTCCGTCCATCGATGCCGGGCGCGTGTTGTGGGTCGACTACGACTCCGCGGTTTCGATCCATCCCACCGCTACCGGCGTGCCGGCGGAAAGGCGCCCCGAACGCCTCGCCTCGCCCTCGCCGGACGACAACCGCGTCACCCACGGCTGCATCAACGTCTCCCCCGAGTTCTACGAGCGCATCGTCCGCCAGACCTTCGAGCGGGGCGGGGTTTTCTATGTACTGCCCGACAAGGCGTCGCTGGCCGATACCTTCCCGGAATTCGCGCAAAGCCGTTCGACGGCGCAACGCAAGAGCGGAAGCCGTGCGCGTTCCGTCAGTCCCTGAGGACGGGCAATTTGCCATGGGATGGCTGGCAGCAAGGCTGACGCTACACGCCGCCGATGGGAGAAACAGGCTGGTCGCGTGATCGTTTGATCGCGGCCGGGTTTTCTGGTGTCCATGGCTCGCCCGATCCTCAATCGAGGCAGGGCGACTGGTGGTTGCCTGTCTGCTCAGATCTGATACGGCGAAGGCATGTCCACTGCAGCAATGAGTGATCGACGTCGTCACTTGAAATGGTGGTGCCGATCGCGTCGTGTTTGATCTGGACCCCGCTTCAGATCAGGGGGCTTTCAAGGACGCCTGCAGCGCAGCGGCCAAGGCAGCATCTCCCGAGACCAGGTCCGTCCACCTGAGCTCCAGCCCCTTGCGGCGCCCCTTCTCGACCAGTTTCAGCCCGACAGGGTCCAGGGAAAGCGTATAGGCCTTGCCCTCGATCGTCAGTTCGCGTCTCAGCTGTTTATCGAGCGGGGTCATGCTTGGCTCCATTACGAGACTGCCGGCGGGGCCCCGACACGTGGTCGTGGTCTGGGACATGCCAGCGCCAAGGGAAGTCCATCGCCCGGGAAATGCCTATCCGGGGACCCACTGCGGGGTTGTCTGGCGGCGGCGTGCCGTCACTCACCAATGCCACCCCACGGTCTCCCGTGACCAGGTCGGCACCGTCCAGCTGCCGATTCAACCCGAATGCCTGCGCCAGCTTGCCTGGACCGCTTGCCAGGTCCTGGTCGCGTCGTGCCACCGCACGCGCCTGGTACATCAGCTCCAGCCCGTGGATCGGCTCGGCCGCCCGCAACAGCACCGCCATTCCTTCACCCGCGTCGCCACAGACAGCGTTGCCGGCCCAGTGCATGCCATAGATGAAGTAGACATAGAGGTGGCCGGGCGGGCCGAACATGGTCGCGTTGCGTGGAGTCGGGCCGCGGAAGGAATGTGCGGCCGGATCCTCTCCCCCCGCGTAGGCTTCGACCTCGACGATGCGCGCCGCGCGTCCGTCGTCCCGCAGAAGGATCTTGTTCAACAGCTCGGGGGCCACCTCTGTCGGATGGCGCCTGTAGAAGCCCCGCGGCAGCGGTTTCCAGTGCTTGATCGTAGGTTCCTGCAAAACGATTACCCTTGGCGGTTTTGGCTGCATTCCAGACATCTCGGCGGTGTGGACCATCTTCGATTCCCCGCTGATAGCGAATGGGCGGCGCGTTCCGGTCGTCAGACAGGACGATGGGAGCACTGCCATGGGATACGACGTCCCGTACTTCATGGATGCAGAGTGGACTGGATCGCGCGCCTTCTACGTGAAGCATCGCAGCGGCCCGCAGTCCCGACGGAAGTATCAGGCGTTTCTGCATTCTTCGCCGCCGATGCGACGCTTTTTGATGGCTCCGGAGTGGATGCATGCAAGCGGGATTTGAAGATGCGGTGCGCGTGCCGTTCCGGTTCAGGGAAATGGCTGCGCACCGCAAGAACCTGACGTCGAAGCCGCCTTTCACCGCTAGCGGCAGCGGTGAAAGGCTGCTGCCGTCGAACGATTACCGGGTGTCGCGCAGGCGTGGGGCGATCGGGAGGGCCCGATGGATCGCGCTTGCGGCTATGGCCGCGTGGCCGAAAGCGACCGCAATCTGGTTGAGATCGGTGACCACGTCGCCGATGGCATAGAGACCGGGGCAGGTCGTTTCCATATGCGCATTCGTCAGTACGGCACCTTCCGCATCGACAAGAGCGCCCAGGCTCGACGCGAGATCACCGCGAGCCGGGGCGCCCATCGCCGCGTAGACCAGATCGAACTGATGCGTGTTCCCTCGCATGTCGGTGACTTCCCATGCTTCATCCTTCCAGGCCAGACGTTGCAATGTTGGAAGAATGACGAGTCCGCCTGTGTCCAGGGCGGCCGGTTCATGTGCGTCGCCTTCATCGGTCGGTGCAACGGCGATATCCGCGGAGAAGGTGGTCAGGTAGCGTGCATGGGGCACTGCCCGCAGACAAGGCAAACGCAAGAGCCGACCCCCGTCGGGCAAGGGGGGCGATCCCGACACCTCTTTTGCGAGGCTCGCCTCAGATCAAGTCTAGTCCTGGTGGCCGCATCCAGAAGTTGTCGCCAAGATCAGTAGCGATCATCGAGAACACCCAAATGTAGGGGGGGCGTGGTTGTCCTTGGCGGGTTTTGCAACGGACAGGGGGCCTTCTGCAGTTGATCGGCCACGTTCAAGGTATTGCCGGGGCATAGAGAGCAGGGGGGACGTGCCCCTAAACTTCCTCCAGCTCGATGGGATTGTTCTCCAGAGGGGCCCGACTGCGTCCATGAGGGACGCGGGGGTAGCCGGGGAGTTCGGTCATGTCGGCAGTGTTCACGGGTAACGGTCTGGGTCTGTTCAACACCTCGCTGAGCCAGTTGGGGTATGGGCTGGGCGGTGGCGCAGGGGTTGGCCAGGGGCGCGACAACCAGTACGTGAACGCGGCCACGGGCAACCTGGTCTGGCAGAGCAGCGACGAGCACCTGGTGTTCCGCGGGTTGAGCGTGAACCTGACGCGGACCTACAACAGCCTGGGGCTGTTGTCCGAGGTCGGGGCCGATGGCTGGATGACGGGCTTCGAGCGGCGGGTGGCCCTGCAGGGCGGCACGTTCAACGCGGCCGGCAGCGTGATGCGGCGTTTTACCGGCGATGGCTCGTATCAGGACTTCGCCTATGTTTCGGCCAATACCTATCGTTCCAGCGCAGGGGATGGTGCGCATGACACGCTGACCTGGACGGGGAGCGATTGGCGCTATGTGGAGGGCAGCACCCGCCGGGAAGAGGGGTATGCCGGCCATGCCGATGCCGTCCGGCAGGGACGGTTGACGTATCTGCGCGACCTGCGCAGCGATGGGGCGTTGCCGGTGACCTGGCAGGTGGACTACGACGCCAGCCAGCGGATCGCGCAGATCCGTGCCGACGATGGGGGCAGCGGCGGGGATGCGCTGGTCTTCGGGTATGACGGTGCGGGCCGACTGAGCAGCATCGCCACCCGGGAGGGGGGCGTGGTGCGCCACCAGGTGGCCTATGAATACGACGGCCAGGGGCGACTGGTCGGGGTGGTGACGGACCTGACGCCGAACAATGCGGCCGACAACACCTGGAACGGCACGACCGCTTCCCAGAACGACGGACGGCTGTTCCGCACGCAGTACACCTATGAAGGGACGAGCCTGCGGCTGGCGTCGGTCAGGCAGGGCGACGGGACGGTGGTGGGCTTCACCTATCACGCCGATGGCCGGATCAAGACGGTGACGCGTGGGGATACGAATGCCAACGATGCCGATGGCCTGGGTGAGACCTTCACCTATGCATACGCGGCGGGCAGCACCACGGTAAGCGACAGTCTGGGCCGCGCGTGGGTGTATGGATTCGATGCCGAGGGACAGCTGACCAGCCTGGTGGCACCGGCGATCTCCGGGCAATCGGACGTAACGACCTATCAGTACGATGCGTCGGGCAACGTGCTGCAGGTCAAGACCGTGCGTGGCGCAGCGGTGCTGTCGCAGGTGGACTATGCCTACGATGCGTCGGGCAACGTGACGTGGGAATGGGATGGGCTGGGCAATGCGATCAGCCGTACGTGGAGCGCGGGCAACCAGTTGCTGAGCCTGACGCGGTATACGGGCGTGGATCCGGATCGGGAGGGTGCGGCGCTGCCCACGGGTGGACTGACGACACGCTATGTGTACGACGGGCAGGACCGGCTGCGTTTCGTGGTCGATGCCTTGGGCCAGGTAAGCGAGTTCAGCTATGCGGCCAGTGGCGACGGAATCGGGCAGCAGAGCAGCCTGCGGCAGTATCTGGGAGCCAGCTATGCCGGCACTTCGGATCTGGCAGGGTTGGAAGCGTGGGCGACCGCTGCGAGGAAGGCGAGCAGCCAGCTGACCGAGCTGGGCTACGACGCCTGGGGGCGGCTGAGCCTGCGTACGGAGTACGCCACGGTCAATGCTTCGGGCATCGGTGTGCTGGACTCGGGGGCAAGCCTGACCCGTTACACGTACGATGCGCAGGGTACGCTGCGCCAGCAGATCACGCTGCGCAATGGCAGCCGCACGGGCGATGGGGCGGCGTTGGCCGGCAGCCAGCAGATTGACTACGCCTATGACGGCCTGGGCCGATTGCTGAGCAGCACCAGCCGCGAGATCGGCGTGTCGGGTGTTCTGCAGACGACCTATGCGTATCTGGATTCGGGCCATCAGGTTGTGATGACCGAGGGCGGCGGTCGCGTGGTCACGCAGACGCGCGATGCGGCCGGGCGGCTGGTGTCGGTCAGTGAGCAGGGCAATGCAGGCGGTGGCAGCCAGACCCGCACGCAGTTGAACTACTACGACGCGAGCGGGCAACTGCGCGCCAGCGAAGATGCTGCCGGTGGGCGCAGCTACTTCTTCTATGACGCCAAGGGGCGGCTGGAGGCCACGGTGGATGCCACCGGCGCACTCACCCGGACCTACTACGATGGTTCGGATCGGGTGGTGGGCACGCGGCAGTATGCCAACCGGTTGACGACCGGCAGCTGGCTGGTGGCAGGCAAGGTGTTACCGACGCAGGTGGACAGCCTGGGAATCGTGACCAATGCATCGCTGGACCGGGTCAGCGGCCGCACTTATGACGCCGCCGGACGGTTGGCCACGCAGACCGATGGGCTGGAGGGCAGTACCGAGCGCTCGATCAGCACCTATACCTACGACGGTGCAGGCCGGCTGCTGCAGGTGCGTACGACCGATGCGGCGGGCACGGCGGGTACCGCGCGGGTGGTGCGTTACTTCCACGATGAGGCCGGCCGCCAGGTCGGCGTGCTGGATGCGGAAGGTTATCTGACCGAGACGCAGTACGACCGGGGCGGTCGCGTCCTGTCGCTGACGCGCTATGCGAGTGCATCGCCGACGGCATATCGGGCGACCGGTACGCTGGCGCAGCTGCGTCCGGGCACGACGGGCCAGGACCAGACCACCCGTTACTTCCACGATGGGCGCGGGCAGCTGGTGGGCCTGCTGGATGCGCAGGGTTACCTGACCGAATATGTCATCGACGAGACATGGAGCGTGCGCGCCGAGCGCCGCTATGCCACGGCGGTAACGGCTGCTGCAGGCGACACGCTGGCCACTGTGCGCGCACAGGCCGGCACGTACCAGCAGGTGCGCAGGTACTACGACGGCCAGGGTCGGCTGGCGATCGAGTCCAATGCCGAAGGCACGCAGACCCGGTACACCTACGATGCGGCCGGTCGCCTGGTGAAGACGGAGACGGCGCAGGGCACCAGTGAGGTGCGGGAAGGGAACCGGCGCTACAACGCCTTCGGCGAACTGATCGGCGAGATCAGCGGCGAAGGGGCGCTGCAGCTGCTGCCGGGCATGAGCGAGGCGCAGCTGGATGCGATCTATGCACAGTACGGGGTGCGCCACAGCTACGACGTGCTCGGTCGCCGGATCGAGAGCATCGATGCGGCGGGCAACAAGACCTGGTACTTCCACGACAGCGCTGGCCGGCTGACCTTCACGGTCAAGGGCATGGCCGACGAGGTGGGCCTGCAGAACGCCCGCGGCGAGGTGACCGAAACCCGCTATACCGCCTTTGGCGATGTCTCCGACACGATCGCCTATACCGGCCGGCTGACCATCCCGGTGCCGGGCAGTCGTGCCAGCGCCGCCAATGCCATCAGCACGCTGGCCTATGCGGCGGCGGTGGATACGCGCCGGCAATATGCCTATACCGCGCGCGGCCAGCTGGCCCAGGTCATCGATGCCGAGAACGCGGTGACCACCTACGCGTACACCGCCTTCGGCGACCTGAGTCGTGTCGTTGCCGCCAGTGGCACGGCATCGGCCTCGACCACGGACCATGTTTACGACCGTCGCGGCCATCTGACCCAGCGCACCGAGGGCGTGGGCAGTGGTAGCGTACGCAGCGTGGGGTTCAGCTACGACGCCTTCGGGCGGGTGATCGGTGAAGTTGATGGCCGCGGCACGCCGACCGCCTACGGCTACGACCGGTTGGGGCGTCAGATCAGTGTCACCCGTACGGTGCAGGGCCGGGTGGAGACGGTGAGCACCACCTACGATGCCTACCGGCGCACCCAGGTCACCGATGCCCGCGGCATGGTCACCACCTATGCCTATGACCCGGCCACGCAGGTCATGACGGTGACCTCGGCCGAAGGCATCCAGGTGAGCACGGCCTACAACCGGCATGGCCAGGTACTGACCGTGACCGATGCCGCCGGCCGGGTGGTCACGCGCAACACCTATGACCGCGATGGTCTGCTGACCAGCACCAGCGATGCGCTGAACCAGGCGTCGACCCAGACGTACGATGCCCGCGGGCTGCTGACAGCCACGGTCGATGCCAGCGGCCGCCGTGTCGAGTTCCGCTACGACGCACAGGGACGGTTGCTGCAGCGGATCGAGGATCCGGGGGCGGGCAAACTCAACATCACCACGAACTACCGTTACGACGGGCAAGGACGGCAGCTGACGGTGACCGATGCCAGTGGGCGGGTGACCGGCTACAGCTACGACCGCGAAGGGCGCCTGGCGCAGGTGGCGCAGGACCCGGCCGGGCTGAACCAGTGCACGGTGTTCGCCTACGACGCGCAGGGCCGTCAGGTTACGGTGACCGAAGGCTACGGCACGGCCGCTGCCACGGTGAGGCAGTATCTCTACGATGCGCTGGGGCGGCGGACCGCCGAGGTGGTCGACCCGGGTGCCGGCAAGCTCAACCTGACCACGTCCTACGCCTATGACGGCAATGGCAATGTCATCCGCCGCACGGACGCGACCGGCGCGGTCACGCGCTATTACTACGATGAAGCCAATCGGCAGACGTACGCGGTCGACCCGCTGGGCGGGCTGACCCGCAACTGGTACGACGCCAATGGCCGCCTGGTGGCCACCCGCAGCGCGGCGCAGGCGTTGACGCCGGCGCAGCTGGCCTCGCTGGGCGACGCCACCACCGTGGCCCAGCTCGACGCGCTGCGCGTGGAGGGCGCGGCTGATGCCGGGCGCTATCTGGCCTATGACAACGATGGACGGCTGCGCTACAGCATCGATCTCACCGGCGCGGTCGAGCAGAGCCTGTACGACAGCGCCGGGCGCCTGATCCGCACCCGCGCGCACGTGAATCGTGTGGAGCTGACCCCGGTGCTGGTCGGCCAGTTGCGTGCCGGTACCGCCACGGTCACGACCGTAGGTTCCGGAGAGGATCAGGTCACCTGGAGCGTGCTGGACGAGGCCGGGCGCGTGCGCTACAGCATCGACCGGGCGGGCAACGTCCAGGAAACGGGCTACGACGCCGCCGGGCGGGTGGCCTGGACGCGCGCCTACGCCACCGCCTTGGTGCTGGACAGCGCACTGACGGTCAAGCTCAACGCCGGCACCACGCAGCTGAGCGATGTCAGCAGCCGGCTCACCACAGCCGACGACAGGGACCTGCGTCTCTACCGCATCCATGACGCCGCCGGGCGCCTGCGCTTCTCGGTCGACGCGTACGGTGCCCTGCAGAAGCACTTTACCGATCCAGCCGGCCGCGACGTGGGCAGCCGTCGCTATGCACCGGCGGTGGTGATGGATGCGGCCCTGCTGGCCAAGCTGGCCGACGGCACGGCCACCGAGCAGGACATCGCTGCCCGGCTCGGGTCGGACAACGCCCGCGACCTGCAGACCTACCAGGTGTATGACGATGCCGGCCGCGTCCGCTTCATCATCGACATTGTCGGCGACGCGGCCGGGAACATGCACGGTGCGGTGACCGAGCTGTTCTACGACGCCAGTGGGCGGGTCGTGGGGCGCGCCTCGCGGGAAACCCTGGTGGATGCGGCCGTGCTCACTTCACAGCTGCCGCAGGTGCGCGCCGGTACCCTCCCGGCGAGCACGGTGGCCGGCTGGTTGTCCGGAGCGTCGCGCACCACGCAATGGGTCTACGACGCGGCGGGGCGCGAGCGTTACACCCTGCGTGCCGACGGCAACGGCGTCTACACCGTGCAGGAACGGCGCTACGACGCGGCCGGCCGGGTCGTGGCCGAAACCGTCTATGGCGTGACCATCCCGTCGGCCACGGCGCTGACGGTGGAAGGAGTGAACGCCGCCCTGGTCGCGGCCAACGGCAACACCGCCGCCAACCAGCGCACCACCCGCATGGTCTACGACGCCAATGGCGCGGTGCGCTTCGTGCTGGACAACCTGGGCGGCGTGACCGAGCAGCGCTACGACGCCCTGGGACGGGTCGTGGCCCATCGCCGGTATCCGGTCACCATCCCGACCAGCACGCCGGCGACCGAAGCGGCGGTCGTGGCCGCGGTGGCGGACCAGCCGGCCAGCAGCCTGCGCATCACCCGCACCGGCTACGACAGTGCCGGCCGGGTGGCCTGGGTCATGGACGCCAATGGCGCGACCGAGTCCTTCGAGTATGACGCCGTCGGCAATCGCATCCGCTACACCAACAAGCTCGGCCATGTCTGGACCTATGCTTACGATGCGGCCGGGCGCATGGTCAGCCAGGCCAGCCCACCGGTCAGCATCGCCACCAGCGACAACGCCGGCAACGTCAGCCATGCATCCCGAGCGGTGGTCACCCTGTACGGGTACGACGCGTTGGGAAACCTGGTGGCCCGGACCGAGGATGCCACCGGCACCCAGCCGCGCATCACCGAGTACCAGTACGACAACCGTGGCAACCAGATCAGGACGATCCTTCCCGATGCCGGCGTCCTCAACGCCGCTACCGGTGCGATCACGCCCAGCGGAGTACGGCCGACCATCGAGGTCACCTACAACGCGCTGAACCAGGCGGTCGTCCAGAAGGACGTCAACGGGAACTACAGCTACAAGGCCTACGATTCCCGCGGGCAGCTGGCCTATGAAGTCGATGCCGAGGGCTATGTCACCGGCTATACCTACAGTACGTTCGGCGAACAGGCCACGCTGACCCGCTATGCCGACAAGCTGGTCGCCTCGGCGATCAGCGGCTGGAGCGAGGGCATGCCGCTGGCGGCGGCACAGGTCGCCGCCGGCCGGCCGGCCGGCACGATGGACCGTACCTTGACCACCCGCTACGACGCGCTGGGCAGGAAGACCGAGGTCACCCAGAGTTCGGTCTACTACTACCAGGCCGACGGTACCCGCGGCGAGACGCAGCCGACCACGCGCTTCCGGTACAACGCGTTCGGCGAACTGGCCAGGACCGCGGTGCTGCTGGATCCGGTGGCCGGACGCTGGTCGCCCACCTATCAGTACTACGACGGGCTGGGCCGCAACATCCTGACCGTGGATGCGGAAGGTTACGTGACCCAGCGTACCCATGACGCCATGGGGCAGGTGACCCAGGTCATCGAGCACGCGCGGGCACTGGACGCGGCGACGTTCGCGGCGCTGACGCCGACCACGCCACCGCCGCCGCTGCCGGCGGCCGGCGATGCCGCCATTGGTCACGATCGCGTATTCGCGTACGGCTACGATGCGCTCGGGCGCAAGACCAGCGAAGCGTTGCTGCGACACTACCGGCAGGGCGATGGCACCGCGGTCGTAGGAGACGTACGGACAGCCTTCGCCTACGATGCCGCCGGCCGTCTTACCGGCGTCACCCGGGATGCGGGAACCGCGGCGGCTGCGACCACGATCACCGAATACGATGCGCTCGACCGCACCGTCTCGGTGCGCGAACCCGAGCGCGCCGTGCTGGCGGATACGGCCGAGGCCGCACTGCTCGGCAGCACCTCCAACACGTTGGGTACCGGCACGCTCTATCAACAGGTATCGCCCTATGTGACGATGGCCTACGACGCCTTCGGCAACCTGGTGACCGCCCGCCGGTATGCCAACGGCTGGATGCAGGGCGCCACGGCGCCGGTTGCCGATGCGGGCCGGGACCAGGTCATGGTCACCCGTTATGACGGGCAGGGACGGGCGGTCTGGGAGAAGGACGCCGAAGGCAACGTGGTCATCCGCAGCTTCGATGCCGCTGATCGTCTCCTCAGTACTTCCCATACCCTGACCAACGGCGATGGCAGCAGCGTCACCATCACCAGCACGGCCATCTACGACAAGCTTGGCCGTCAACTGAGCCGGCTGGTGATGCGCGACGCCGCGCGGGATACCGGCGAAGCGGTTGCCTACAATGCGTTCGGCGACATCATCAGCCGCGGGCCGGGTGCTGGCGACCAGCGCGCATTCTATGCCTACGACCGCGCCGGTCGCCTGGAGAGCGACAATGCCACCGGCGCCACCCGCTGGTACGGTTACGATGCCGCCGGCAACCAGGTCAAGGCGTGGCACAACCTCGACGCAAGCCTGGTCGCCACCACTCTGATCCAGACGGATCGTCTGGGACGCGCCACGCAGGTCCGCTCGCCATCGAACCAGGCCGACGCGACGATCACCCATACCAGCAGCCGTACCTATGATCGTTGGGGCAACCTGCTGAGACTGGTGGATGCCAAGGGCCTGACGACCGACTACGAATACGACGAGCTGGGCAACCTGGTGCGCGAAATACAGCCGCTGGTACGTGTGGTGGCCAACGGCACGCCTGCGCAGCAGATGCGTCCCGAACGCAACTGGTACTACGACGGCATCGGTCGCCTGGTGGGAGAGCGGGATGGCAACGGCAACCTCAGCCGGTACGAGTACGACCTGGGAGGCCGGCAGGTCAAGGTGATCGATGCGGCGGGCAACGTGCGCCAGCAGGCCTACAACGCCCTGGGCCAGCAGGTGCTGTCGCAGAATGGGCTGGGCTATCTGACCCATACCCAGTACGACCGCCTGGACCGCGTAGTCGGCCATGGCGACTACCTGACCAACGCGGCCGGAACCGCGCGCGAGAAGAAGACGCGCGAGACCTACCAGCTGAACCAGAACGGCGACCGCATCCGCGTCACCAACGCGCTGAACCAGTCGTCCCTGTACAACTACGACAGCCGCGGCCTGATCGTGCGCAGCCAGAGCGCGGCCGGCGTGGTGATGGACTACGGCTACAACGCGGCCGGCCTGAAGATCCGCGAGACCTACGACCTGGCGCATACGGCCATCGTTGATCGTGAGGGCGAATCCGTACTGACCAATGAGCTGACCTGGAACTACGATTTCTTCGGCCGGCTGGTCGACCACAACGACCTGAGCGGCCGCGACTACGACTACGCCTACGACGCGGCCACGGGGCTGCGCGCCGGCGAGACCAGCAGCGCCGGCCTGGACCGCACCACGCTGTACTACGCCAGCGGGCTGGTGCGCGAGGTCCAGGAGCCGAACGGGGTGATCTACCGCTACGAGTACGACGCGGCCGGCAACCGCACGGTGGAGGAGAGCATCACCCGCGACAGCCGCGGCAGGACGGTGCACGTCCGTACCGAGATCGAGTACGACAACCACCATCGCCTGCGCCGGATCAGCCAGCGCGACATGGTGGCCGGCAGCTGGGTGTTCGACGCGGTGTACGAGTACGACGCGGCGGGCAACCGCTCGCATGTGGTCGCGCGCTCGGGATACGGCAGCGGCACCGCGCCGGTGGGGGTGATGTACATCGCCAGCAGTGGCCTGCCCAACCGGGCGGTGAGTGCGGGCGTGCCGGTGGACTTCGAATTGCCCAGCGGTGCATTCCGCGCGTTGCCGGGAATGGCGCTGGGTTATGCGGCCGAGGTGCTGATCGGCAACAGCTGGGTCGGACTGTCGCAGTTGGGGCTTTCGATCAACGCCACGACCGGGCGGATTACCGGCACGCCGCAGAACCTGGGCCAGTCCAGCTACACGGTACGGATCATCGCCACCGACGGCGCCAGCGGCGCCCGGGATGTCGGCCAGTTCCTGCTCGGGGTAGGCAGCGTGCCCACGGCGGTGGCACCGACGCCGGCAAAAGTGACGACCATCGGCGGCACCACGATCCGCCGCGACGAGTCGTGGTACGCCTACGACAGCCTGAACCGGGTGGTGGTGGTCAACGGCACGGTGGATGCCAATGGCCAGGTGGTGGTGGCCGACAACAACCTCAGCTATGGCTACGGCTACGACGCCGCTGGCAATCAGGTGGCCCGCTACTACTTCGGCAACGAAGTCATGCTGGGCGGCAGCTTCGGCACAAGGACGCTGATGCTGGTCCAGCAGGACTATTCGCAGCGGGGTGAACTGCTCAACATCCGCAATGCCAGGCCGTTGTCGGGCTGGGACCTCTCGCCTTACCCCTACGTGGAGCAGCGCAGCTACGATGCGGCGGGCCGTCTGCTGGAGCGCCGCACCTATTACGCCAACGGCGAGACGCGGCAGAAGTCCGGAGGAGGGGAGGAATCGGTGGCCGGCTGGCTGGCGTCGGTGGAGAGCACGACGTACGACGCCGATGGCCGGGTGCTGACCCTGGAGACGCTGCGCCGCCCGGAAGTACGCAACCGGGTGAACGACCCGCGCTACAGCCCGATCATCCAGCAGCCGGAGATGATCGATCCCAGCAGCTGGGCCGACCACCAGAACGTGTCCGAGCTGACCCAGGGCAACCGGATCAGCTACAGCGGTGCGGGGCTGGGCTATGACACGGCCGGCCGGGTGAAGGGCTATACCTACCAGAACTGGGGCGATGCGGCCTACACGCACACCTACACCTACACGTACGAGGGCTGGGGGAGCTACCAGGAAAAGACGATCACCGGCAGCAGCAGCAACAGCAACTACAAGACGACCACCAGCACGATGAGCTTCGACCTGGCCGGTCGCCTGCAGGAGATGCGGGAGAAGACGGTCGGGGCGACGCTGGACGACCGGCTGCGCACGTTCGCCTACGACGGCAACGGCATGATCCTGAGCCGCCGCGACGGCACGGTGACCAGCGGCAACGTGTTCCAGCAGAAGAACGCGCAGGGCCAGGTGGCCACGGGCGACGTGTTGGGCCGGATGAACCAGCGCAACGTGTACGCGACGGGCCAGCAGGTGGCCAGCCTGGACGAGGCGGGCAAGCTGGACGTGCTTAGCCGTCTGACGGCGTTCAGCAGCAGCGACAGCGGGGCCGGCAAGGTGACGGTGCAGGCGGGCGACACGCTGTACACGCTGGCGCAGCGCGTCTACGGCAACGGCAACCTGTGGTACGTGCTTGCCGAAGCCAACGCGCTCAAGGGCGACAGCGACCTGGTGGCGGGAGCGACGTTGAATGCGCCGCAGGTGAAGACCAACAGCAACGACGCCAATACCTTCAAGCCCTACAACCCGGGCGAGATCACCGGGCCGAGCACGCCGAGCCTGCCGTACATCCAGCCGCCGAGCAACAGCGGCTGCGGGACGCTGGGCACGATCATCATGGTGGTGGTGGCCGTGGTGGTGACGATCTATACGGCCGGTGTGGCGTCCGGGGCAATGGGCAGTGCGGCGGTAGGCACCGGCGCTGCGGGTACGACGGCAGGGGTTACCGCCAGCGCGGCCACGGCGACGGCGGCAGCGGGCACAAGCGGTTTTGCGGCCACGATGTCCACTGGCCTCAGTGCCCTGGCGGGAGGCTATGGCACCACGGCCATGGTGGTTGGTGCGGGTGCCGGCGCATTCGCCGGCAGCGTCGCCAGCCAGGCGGTGGGCAGTGCGATGGACATGACCAGTTTCAGCTGGCGCAATGCGTTGCAGGCGGGCGCCTCGGCGGCGGCGGGCGCGTGGGTCGGCGGCACCGGGATGATGCAGGGGCTCAATGGCGCACTGGGAGGCACGCGTTTTGCGCAGGCCGCGGCCAGCGCGGTTGTGGGGCAGATGACCAGCTACGCGGCCAGCAAGGTGGCCGGCGTGGACGCCAGCTTCAGCTGGAGTCGCATTGCGGTGGGGGCGGTATCGGCGGGCCTGACCGCCACGGCGATGCCGCGCATCGGCATGGCGTTCGATATCGACCTGACCACGGCTGGCGGCCAGTTCGCGGCGGACATGATCGGTGGTGTCGTCGGCGGGAGCCTGGCCTTGCATGCGGGCCGGCAGTGGGGATTGGGCGGCGACGTAGATTATGGACGCATCCTCTCTGATGCGTTCGGCAACGCCTTGGGCAACGCGGCGGGAGGCAAGCACGAGAGGTGGGCGGTGGAAGCGCGGCTGCAGCAGACCCGCTCGGCACAGCAACGCCGGGAAAACATGCAGGCCGCTGCCGATCTGATGTCCAACGGTCTGGTGGTACATCCCATGCTGATGTTGCTGGGAGGCGGTCAAGCTCCCGGGGAGGGAAGCTCACACGCGGTGCAGGGAGCGACAACCCTGGATACGGTCAACGTCTATCCGGACGTGGACAGGACCAATGCCGGCTGGGCTGAATGGCAGTGGCGGCAGGACTACAACGCCTGGGTAGGCAGCAGCCCGCTGTACGCGAAGATTCCGGTGGGGGCGACGGTGGAACAGGCGCACGGGACGTTCTACCAGACCAATACCGGGTGGATGCAGAAGAACCGCCCGGACGACTATGCCAAGGCGTTGGCGGGGCCACGGGGTCCGCAGGGCTACGCGCTGGGCGGTGGTGAGAAGCTTTTCCTGCGCACGATCGGTGGCGCATGGGGCGTCGGCAAGTCTCTGTTCAATGGCGTTGTTGGCCTAGGACAGTTGGCATACGACTTTGCCGGTGCGGGCATGTACGAAACGGGGCTATCCGGATTAATGGAGTTGGAAGATGCGCATCGAGCTTCCTACGACCGGCTAGGCATCGTGGCGGGCACCATTGCGGAGTGGGCAAGCCATCCTGTTGACGGGACGATCGCGCATTTCAGTGATCGCTTTGCCTACGCAGATCAGCTTGAGGCGATGGGGAATGGTGTTTCGATCTTCAATGCTGCCGCGGCACGGTCGTCGGCCGTGTTTGACGCCGAAACCGCAGTACTTGGAGCTGGAGGAGCCGCCAAGGGCGTGGCGACCGGTGTGGCACGCGCAAGCGCTAGAGTGGGCGAGTTCGCGAGTTCCGTTCGTGGCGCCACGCGGGCATTTGATGACTTTGGGATGCCTTTGGAAGTGCCGCAGGGAGGGGGTGCTAGACTCGGAAGCGCTGCAAACGGCGAGAGGCTTAAGTTCTTGACCCCAGCCGAGTTTGCAGAACTTCCGAAAACGGGGGTCATTGATCCGACTAGAATTCGGTTTAGTCAGGGTGAAATCAGCCCTTCCTTCAAGCCACCATATGGATCGATAGATGACTTCATCAGTGGGCTGAATGGTGGCACCATTGACCCTGCGAGCATCAAGCCAATTCGTATCGTCGAAAAGGACGGTCAGATTTTTAGCTTGGATAACCGACGCCTCTACAGTTTCCAGAATGCTCGAGTTGAAATTCCATATTTAAAGCTGGATGCTGTGCCCAAGCGGCAGCTGTTCAAGTTCGACACGCAGAATCAGGGAACATCCGTTTTTGTCCGCCCAAAGAAGAATTGAATCATGACTAGTGATGAGCTTTTTGATTACGCCAGGACCGTGCAAACTCGTGAGGACTTCACGAAATTTGTCGATCTCTTGAGCAAGGACTTCCAAGCCAAGAAAGATGAATGGGAGAACGTTGACTTGGAGAGCTTTCTTGGCGGCTTGTCCGGGTTCGCTAGGAACATGGGGGGGTATTACAAGAATATGGGCGATTCCGTGGACATAGAAAATATTAGTTGGCGGATGGCTGCTGAAATGCTCTTGGCGGCGACTGTGTACGGCAACTAATTGGAATTGTTGCTGCACAGGAAAACAGGGGTCAGAGTAGCCTTTCTTGAGCTTCGGCAAAGAGAAAGTCGACTCTGACCCCAGTTTTTACCGTCGCAGCAACGCCATCGACTTCAGCGCGTTCAACGACTCCAATGCGGTCAGCGCCAGCCCTCCACCGAGGTCGTCGGTGGTTTCCGCCGGCCCCGCCTATCAGCCCGCCTCCGTGCAGCGGGAGGCGGTGCCGTTACCGTCCCTTCTCGCCGATGACCCGGTAACCCTGGATACGGTGGTCGTTGACGGCTCGGTACTCCGGAAGAATCCGGCCATCGTCAATGCCAATCTGGCCGCCGCACAGCAAGCCTGGGATAGCCTGAGTCTCACGGATCGGCTGTTCGACCACTACCGTGAGGGTCCGAGTATCTCCAGACAGTTGGATCTTGCCGGTGCGGACATGCGGGAATTCAATCGTTGGGAGGACGAGCTTCCTGCCTCCACCGTCATCAATGTCCTGCGCAACCTTGATGCCTACGATGCGGGCAAGCTGGATGCTCCTGTCGGTGATGTGATCCGGGCCCGCGGCTACATCCAGATGGTCAATCGCTACTACATGGGCGATGAGCCGTTCGTGATCGGTCCACCGAGCCAGGCGGAAGTGGCGTTCGCCACCCGGAATACCGTTGATCTCCAACTCGCCATGATGGGGCTCTCGGCGATGACGGCGGGCCACCTCACCCGTTGGTCGGGGCAAAGCGAAGAGCGTGTGCTGATGGCAGGCCAAAGCGCACGCGCCATGGTCGATATTGTGACGGCGGCGCATATCCAGTCTAATGGACGTGCTCAGCCTGTCAGTACCATGGCTTCTGTGCGTAGGCCGAGGGTTGGTGGCGTTTCAAACAGCGAGCGCACATTTGCGTATAACGCTGTTGAGAATCCTGGTCCACTAGCGAACCTCCCCGGTACGCCGGCCGCTAACTTCTTTGGGGGTCGATACAACGCAAATGTGCTCACTGATGACCTGATTCTCTATCGCGGCGGCAAAGTTGGTGAGCCTCTTGGGCAGTGGTTCACTCGAGAGGTTCCGGAATCCCTTGCAAAGATCCGTATTGATTCTGCGGTCAAAGCGCAGTGGATCGACCCCAAGACCGGTGTTATGACTGGAAGCTCCCCCATAGACAGGCTCTACGCCATCAAAATCCCTAAGGGAACAACGATCTACGAGGGGCCCGTTGGCTATCAGGGCGGTGTTTACCAAGGCGGGCCAAACACTAATCAGGTCTTTGTCCCAACGCCTTGGAAAATTCCTGGAGTTCAAGAAGTGTGGCTAGGTGGGAGGCCGATTAGATGAATAGGAATAATTTAGTGAATAACTCTCAGCGTGCGCAGAGTCTTCTGGCAAGCTTGCTTAACCTTCTCTCTGAACAAGGTGAGCAGAATTGGCGTAGAGGAGTGTCAGCCGCGCTTCTTGAGCTGACAGATTCCGAAGGGGGCTTGAATCCTGCTGGTTTCGATCGCGCGGCATCGATCTACCGCAGCATGACTGCAGGGGGACGAGGCTTCGCTGAGTACTTCGTCTGGTCCCCAAATGACGACGAAAGAATCAGTGCTAATCAAAAGCTCGATGAATTGCGCGACGAATTGTGGGAGATCTTTAGTCGCTAAGCCGATCCATCGCCCGGCATAGCCGGGCGGTGTTGTTGAAACGTTTCGCAAGAAGTGACGGTTGTGATGGCCGGTGTCCCGTCCACACTGTCCACGAGCAACTTTTACCTCGTCGATGTTGTTTTTTCCTGTCGATCGACGGGTTGTTGTCGGTGTTGCGCAGCTCAAATTTTCACTTTCGCCGCTTTATCTTCTGCTGTTGCTCACAAGTTTCTTCTGCAAGTGAGTGGTTGCCGGCTTGTCGCACGGTCTGACCGTGGACAATGTCAGCAGTCCGGTGGCCTGCATTGGACGTGCTCTGATTTTCCCGTCAGGGCGGAAAGTGCCAACCTGTGATCTGGCCCTCCCACACGTTCATGAGCCATGGTGGGCGTGTGGATTTTGGAGTTCCACTCCATGCTTCGGCGGGGGTACGACCGTCCAGATGCTGATGGGGACGGCAATGGTTGTACCACGCCCTGAATTCGACCAGTTTGATGCGCAGTTCGTTACCATCGGCAAGAACGATACGGTCCAATTGCTGCTTGAGCGAGCCGAAAAACCGCTCGATGCGTCCGTTCTGCCAAGGGCAATGCAGGGCAGTGGTTTGCAGGCGGACGCCCAGCACTTTCAGGGCCGCCTTCATCGTCCGTGAGTTGAAGCAGGCTTCGTTATCCACGCGGATGCCGCGCGGAATGCCGAATTGACGAAAGGTGGCAAGCATTTCCCGTAGGAGAGTCAGGCTGCGCTTGTCCGGCAATGCCGTTAACCGCAGGCATGCCCGGCTGCCGTGATCGAGCAGCCCCAGCATCATGTGTTGATGACCGGAGACATCGCCTTTCCCGGTCAGGTCCATCGCCCATATCTGGTTACGGGGCATGGGCCGCGGCACACGGTGCTTAAGGGATCGCCGCAACCGCATGACATCGGCCCGCGACTGACGTAGCACGTAGGCTACAAAACTCTTGCCCACGCTTTCCCCACGTTCGCCGAACTGACGGTTGAAACATTCGGCTAACGTGCGGCAGCCAAGGCCGGGCGACAGCGCTTTCAGGCGGATCAATTCGCGCCGCACCCATGGTGGCTTGCGCTGGCTGTGGGCGACCTTGCTGGACGGTGGGATGAAACACGCCGTGGGTTGCGGTGGTTTCACCCATTGCCATGCCGGCAAGCGAACCCATTGCCAGGCCATCCATAGCGCCAGCACGACAAGCATCAACTCCATGGCATTCTTTGCTATCTGTTTCGTTCAAGGCCGGAGTTTAGTTGCGCCATGTGGAGGGCGCCGCTGGAATGTCCGGTCGATGATTGCCCTGCTGGAACGCCCGCAAGGCTGGAGTAACCATTGATTCCGTCCCCTGACGATCCATGCGCGCCGCTTCATGGAGGACACTAAAGCCAGCCGGCCGGGATGCCTGGGCTAAACTGCGGCCAGCTTCAGGGGATTCCCTGTTGATGCGCCCGCGGTGTTGCGGGTGTTACCTCATTGGGATGGGCACGATGGAATACGAAGCGCTGGACGATGATGAACTGCTCCATCTGTCGCTTGATGCGATCAACGGTGCGCGTGATGCCGATGCGGTGGTGCTGTTGAAAGTGTTGACTGGCCGCAGCCCCGGGAACCCCCTGGCGTACTATCTGCTCGCGGCACAGCATGCCCAGACCGGCCTGATGGATCGGGCCGAGCAGGGTTTCAAGCGTGCCGTGGAGTTGGCGCCGGAGTTCGCGATGGCGCACTTCCAGCTTGGGCAGTTGATGCTGGTGAAGGGGGACGCTGCCGCGGCGGCTCATGAATTTCGACAGGTCCGCTCGGATGATCCGGCCATTGCCTGCTATGCGGAAGGGCTGTGCGCGTTGGCCGAGGAGCGGCCGGCCGATGCATTGGCTTCGCTGCAGCGGGGCCTGGGGCTGCCCCAGGCGATTCCTGCATTGGCGCAGGACATGCGGCGGCTGATCGACGAGGCCGGAACCGGAGCTTTAGCCCCGCAGGGAATGCAGGAGAGCGAGGGCGTGGCCAGCTTGGCAGTGGCTCCCATGCTGTTGTCCAACTACAGTCGTTACAACTGAGGGGGGCTTTGTGGAACTCAATCGCCTGACTTCGACGGCTGCGCTGATCTCCGCGATCCGGCAGGACGTCACTTCAAGAACAGGCATGGTTGCCACGACGGCCAGGATCGACTCCGTGAGCAAGGGTGAGGTAGCTCACCGTGGGGGGCCTGCCCTGGCTGTGTTGCGCAGGCAACTGGCAGGACTGGCCCGCGAGGTGGATGTCGAGGATCCGACGGCTGTACGGCAGGCGCGCATGAGGTTCATCCGCGCGGTACTGGTGTGGGAGTTCGGCCCCGAGTTGCGTGAACACCCCGAGTGGCGTCCGCTCTTGGAGGGGGTGGAAGAGGCGTTGGCTGCACGAGGCGATGTCGGCGATGATGAGTTCGTTTCCATGCTGGCATCGCTGAAATAGCGATCTCCGGCTATTGACAGCATGGTCGTCGCTTGGTTTAAATTTTCAAAGGGGATGCACAACGAGATACGCAAGGGATGCAGACGCGCTCATGGCGCGGAGGCGTTTCCAGCGACGCGTAGTTCGATGGGGATCATGGATTGTTGCCTGGCTGCTGCGCATCAAGCGTGAGCAGCGCTCATGGAAGTGCCATGTTGTCGATAGATCGATTGACGCAGTACTTGGCCGTAGACCCATCGAACGTTGAGTTGGCGGCGGATCTGGTTGAGTTGCACCTGCGTGCGGGCGATCATTCGGAAGCGGTACGGGTGTTGCATGGACTGCCGCCGTCCTCGCAATCGAGTCCTCGAGTCCAGTTCCTTCTGGCGCAGGTGGATCTGGCGGCAGGACGCTATGGCGCGGCTGAAGAACGCCTGGTGCGATTGCGGGAGGGCGGCCATGACAGCCTGGCCACAGGACACGATCTTGCTTTCGCATTGTTGTGCCAAAGGCGCCTGGACGAAGCCCGCGCCGTTCTCTGCGATGTAGACGCCAGGCATCCTGGCGAGCCCGCGGTCCAGATCCTCCACGCCCGCATCGAACTGATGGCGGGCAACATGGCCTTGGCTGATCAGTGGCTCGGGAAGGTGCTTGACGTGATTCCGTCGCACCCGGAGGCTCTCGGCCTGAGGGCGCTCGGCCTTCTGGATGCCGGCGATGATGCAGGAGCGCAGGCCAATGCCGCTGCTTGCCTGGCGGTCGACCCGGACCAGCACGAAGCTCTGATCACTGCCGGATCGTTGGCATTGGCCAATCGGCAACCAGTTCGCGCCCAGGAATATTTCAGCCGCGCACTGTCACGCTTCCCGAATTCCGGACGAGCGCTGTCAGGATCGGGGCAAGTACAGATGCTGCAGGGCGAGTTGCAGCATGCCGGACAGACACTGGCGCGGGCCGTAGCCTGCATGCCCGACCACATCGGAACCTGGCATGCCTTGGCGTGGGCACAGCTGTTGTGCGGAGACGTCGTGGCGGCGGAAACCAGCTATCGCAGCGCGCTTGCGCTGGACCGGAACTTCGCCGAATCGCATGGCGGCATCGCCATCGTCGCACTGTTGACGGGCCGTACAGCGGAAGGCGAAGCGAGCATGACACGTGCGCTGAAACTGGATCCAGGCACCATCAGCGGCCGCTACGCAAGAACATTGTGGCTGCAGGAGAACGGCAGGGAAACCGAGTCCACTGCGCTGTTCGCCGAGTTGATGGCGCGCAACGCATTGCCGGGCATCGATGAACAGGACCCGGCGCTGCTGGCGCGGCGGCTGCGGTCTCTTGTCACGGCACGCTCTTCGTCACGCTGAAGCGCTCTGGCATGGACGCTGATATCGCGATGCAGTTGCTGGCCGATACGCTCATCGCGGCGGCCAAGGTGTCGGCGCCGGTGCTGGTCGCCACGCTGCTGATTGGATTGATCATCTCGGTGGTCCAGGTCGCCACGCAGGTGCAGGAGATGACGCTCACCTTCATTCCCAAGCTGATCGCCGTCGGCGCGATCTGCCTGGTGCTGGGGGGCTGGATGATCGCCACCACCGTGGAACTGGCCAAGCGCCTGTTCTCCTTCGCCGCGGGCCTGTGAGCGATGGAAGCGCTTCAATCCTTCCTGATCCTGTTTGCGCTGGCCGGCCTGCGCTACCTGCCGGTAACGGTGCTGCCCGCGTTCTCGCCGCTGGCATGGGCACCGATGACGGTACGCATCGTCGTCATGCTGGCGCTGGCCTGGCTGACCGTGTTCGCCCTGCCGGGGCAGGGCGCCCTCCCGGGTGGCGCTGGATGGCTGTTGCTGGCGGTGCTGGGCGAACTGCTGGTGGGGGCCGTTTTCGGCTTTGCTTTCCTTCTGCCGAAGGCGGCGCTGCATGGGGCTGGCTGGCTGGTGGACATGCAGGCTGGCCTGGGAGCGGCCACGCTGTTCAATCCATCCGCCGATACCGGGCCGGAATCGCTGCTGGGTCACGCGCTGATGCTGGCGATGACGGTGTTGTTCTTCGCGCTTGATCTGCACCTGCTGTTGTTCCGTGCCATGACGGCCAGCATCCACTGGCTTCCGCTTGGCGGTGGAGGCGTGCGCTTGAGCGCCGACGCCTTCCTCCGGATGCTCGGAACAGGCTTCGTTGCCGGGTTGATGCTGGTGGCGCCGGTTGTCGTTGGCCTGTTCTGCGTGGACCTGGGCGTGGGCTACGCATCGCGGTCCATGCCCCAGGCCAACATGTATTTCCTGGCGCTGCCGTTAAAGATCGCCGTAGCCATGGGGCTGCTGGCACTGACCTTGACCTATCTGCCGATGCTTGCGGGACGGTTGTTCACCCAGGCAGCGGGGCAGGTTCCTTCCGTACTGGGAGGTCCCTGATGGCGCAGGGCGACCAGGACAAGACCGAGAAGCCGACCCAGCACAGGCTGGAACAGGCGCGGCGGCAGGGGCAGGTAGCCAGGAGCACGGATCTGGTGGGCGTAGCGAGCCTGCTGGTGTTCGTGCTGACGTTCGTGGCGCTCTCTGCGGGCGTGGCCACGTCGATGGCCGCGCAGATGCGCCAGATGATCGCGATGGCAGGCGCGCGGCCCCATATGGGTTCCGGCTTTGCCGCGTGGCTTGGGCAACTGCTCGGCAAGCTCGGTCCGCAGCTGATCCCCTTGGTGCTGGCGATGGTGGTGGTGGCCATCGCGGCCAATGTGCTGCAGACCGGTCCCGTTTTTTCGGCGCATCCGATCAAGCCCGACTTCAAACGCATGCATCCGGGCAACGCGGCCAAGCGCGTATTCTCGATGCGCGGCCTGTGGGAGCTGGGCAAGCTGCTGGCCAAACTCGGCCTGTTGGCTGCCCTGTGCTGGACGGCGGTCGGCCTTGCGCCGGAGTTCGTCCAGCGCGTCGCCGGCACGCCGTCGTCCCGCCTGCCCGAACTGCTGCTGGGCATGGTCTGGAAGGTGTCGCTGTACGTGATCGGCATACTGGCGCTTGTTGCGGTGGCCGACCTGCTGTTTGTACGCCGCAACCACATGAGCCAGCTGCGCATGAGCCGCCGCGAGCTCAAGGACGAGAGCAAGCAGCGTGACGGCGATCCCGAGGTCAAGGCGCGGCAGAAACGCAGCATCCGCGAACTGCTCAAGAAGGGCCGGGCCATCCGGCGCATCGGCGAGGCGGACGTGGTGCTGACCAACCCTACGCACTACGCCGTGGCACTCCAGTACCGGCCCAGGACCATGCGAGCGCCCATCGTTCTGGCGAAAGGCCGGGGCTTTCTTGCCGCGAGGGTACGCAGCGTCGCCCTGCGCAAGGGGGTGGCGGTGATTCCGGCGCCGCCGCTGGCGCGTGCGCTGTATCGGTTGTGCGAGATCGACGCACCGGTGCCCGAGTCCCTGTACGGACAGCTAGGTCCGATCTATCGCCGGCTCTATGCGATGGGGGGCGCTGCATGAGGTCGATGCTGTCCCTGTTGTGGTCGGGCAAGCGCGACCTGGCGCTCGTCATGCTGATCGTCGGCATCCTGATGGCGCTGTTCGTACCGGTGCCTTCGCCGCTGCTGGACTTCCTGCTGGTGATCAACATCAGCCTGGCGCTGTTGATCCTGCTGGTGACGTTCTTCACCGAATCGCCACTGAACTTCTCCACTTTCCCGACGCTGTTGCTGATCGCGACGATGTTCCGGCTGGCGCTCAATGTTTCGGCGACCAGGCTGATCCTGGAAGGGGCGGATGCCGGCAGGGTGATCGGTGCCATCGGCTCGTTCGTGATCGGCGGGAACTACGTGGTGGGCATCGTGGTGTTCCTGATCCTGGTCGTGGTCCAGTACGTGGTGGTGACCAACGGTGCCCAGCGCGTGGCCGAGGTCGCAGCGCGGTTCACGCTGGACAGCATGCCCGGCAAGCAGATGAGCATCGATGCCGACATGAACATGGGGTTGATCGACGAGCACGAAGCCCGCCGCCGGCGCGCCATGATCGAGAAGGAAGCCAACTTCTATGGCGCGATGGACGGCGCCACCAAGTTCGTCAAGGGCGATGCCATCGCCGGCATCGTCATCATCCTGATCAATATCGTCGGCGGCCTGGCCATCGGCATCGCCCAGATGGGCATGCCCTGGACCGAAGCGGTGCAGCGCTTCACCCTGCTCACGGTGGGCGATGGCATCGTTACCCAGATCCCGTCGCTGGTGATCGCGGTGGCCACGGGCATCATCATCACCCGCGCGGCGGCCGATGCCAGGCTCGGCACCGAGATTCCGCGCCAGGTTCTTTCAAGTCCGCGTGCACTGCTGGTGGTGGCGTTCGCATTGCTGGTGATCCTGGTGCTCCCGGACTTCCCGAAGCTCCCGGTGCTGGTCGTTCTGGCCGGGGTGCTCGCGCTGGCGTGGTACGCATTCCGCCAGGCTGCGACACAGGAAGCCGATGGTGACGCCGCCATGCAGGAAGAAGTGGGCGCGGCGGCGGGCTCTCCGCAGGAGGCCCTGCAGCAGGCATTGCGGATAGAGCCCATCGAGATCCGCATGGGCGGTTTGGTGCATCAGTTGCTGCTCGGCCCCTTGGGCGACCTGCAGGAGCGCATCGACCACATGCGTACCCAGGTCGCCGCCGACCTGGGGTTCATCGTGCCGCGGATCCAGACCTGCATCCGGTCCGAGCTTGGACCGCACGACTACGAGCTGTGGATACATGGCTGCCGTGCCGGACGGGGCAACCTGATTCCGGACCGGATCCTGGCGATCAACCCGGGCGGGGCGCGCGCGCAGCTGGAGGGCGTCGACACGCGCGACCCCGCCTATGGCCTGCCCGCGCAGTGGATCGATCCTGCGCAGCGGACGCAGGCGCGCAGCGCGGGCTACACGCTCGTGGAGCCGGATACCGTGCTGATCACGCATCTGAACGAGGTGATCAAGCGGCAGGCGCCGGAGCTGCTGACCCGTGCCGAGACCGAGCGCATGCTGCTGCGCCTGAAGGAGCGCTGCGGTCCGATGGTGGAAGAGTTGGTGCCCAATGTCCTCAGCTATTCCGATGTCCAGAAGACGCTGCAGCTGCTGCTGCGCGAACAGGTGAGCGTGCGCAACCTGGAGGCCATCGTCGAGGTGCTGGTGGACGCGGGGCGTGCGGTCAAGGCCCCCGAGGAACTGGCCGAGAAGGCACGCGAACGCCTGGGGCCCGGCATCTGCCAGCGCTTCAACGATCCGAAGGGCGACCTGAACGTCCTGACATTGGCGCCTGACGTGGAACGGACCTTGATGGGGGCGCAGCGCAATGCCGAGGGGCGCGGCGCATTGTTTTCCGACATGGCCCAGCTGGATGCCTTCATCAAGCAACTGGCGCGCCAGTCCGAGGCCATGATGGGGCGCAGCCTCAATCCTGTCCTGCTGTGTCCGGCCGCGCTGCGGCGGCCATTGCGGGGGCTGATCCAGCGGTCGTTGCCGCATGTGGCGGTGGTCGGCCTGAACGAAGTTCCGTCCAATACGGTGGTGCGCTCGTTCGCCGCCGTCGGGATCACCAGTTGAGGAATACGCGATGAGCGACACGATCCAGGCCTTGTCCCGGGCATTGAACGCGGACATCCAGGGAATCAATGCGGTCAGCCACAACGTGGCCAACATCAACACGCCGGGCTACCAGGGCGTGCGTGCGATTGCGGATTTCAGCGCCAGCGCGGGGCTTTCCCGCCCGGTCGTCCTGGGCGACGGGCCGCTCAGGTCGACCGGGCGGCCCCTGGATCTGGCCCTGCGTGGCGAAGGCTTCTTCGTGGTCGATCGCGGCGGCCAGCCCCTGCTGACCCGCGCCGGCAGTTTCGTTCGCGATGCCGGGGGCTATCTGGCAACGCGCGGCGGCGACCGGGTGATGACCGACGCCGGGCCGTTGCCGCTGCCTGACGAGGGAGTCCGGGTGGACGAACAGGGCGTGGTGTGGTCTGGCGACCAGCGCTTGGCGCAACTGACGATCGTGGCCGTCGACGCCGGTCGGCTGCAGGCCGTCGAGGGCGGCTATCGCCATGACGGTGCACTGGAGAACTGGTCCGGCCGGGTGCAGCAGGGCGCCACCGAGCAATCCAACGTGGACGCGGCCGCACAGACATTGCAGTTGATCGAACTGACCCGTCACGCGGAGTCCGTCCAGCGCGTGGTGTCCATCTACGACCGCACGCTGGACGTGGGCATCAACCGAATCGGCGACAACTAAGGACGTTTGACCATGATCGACGCACTCTATATCTCGTCCACCGGCCTGCGCAGCCAGCAGGAGCAGATCGACGTCATCTCCAACAACGTGGCCAACATGCAGACGCCGGGCTTCAAGCGTGGCCGCGTCAATTTCGCTGAAGTCGCGTCCTCGCCGATGTCGGGCGACGCGCAGCTGACGGCGGTCTCCCATGGGGGCGGCACGCGGGTGGCGTCGGTATCGCAGGAGTTCGCCAGCGGCGCCATGCAGCCAACGCGCGGCCCGCTGGATCTGGCCATCGATGGCAATGGCTTCTTCGAACTGGAGGACGCCAATGGCAACCGCTTCTACACCCGCTCCGGCCGGTTCCACCTGGACGACCAGGGGTATCTTGCCGCCGTCAACGGCATGCGCCTGAGCGCCGGGCTGCAGGTGCCGCAGGGTGCGAGCGACATCCTCGTTTCCGCCTCCGGCGAACTGAGCGCACTGCTCGAAGGTAGCGAGGAGCGCACCGTGCTTGGCAACATCGAATTGGCGCTCTTCACCACCACGGAAGGGCTGGAATCGACGGGCGACAACCTGTACCGCGCTGGCCCGCGCAGCGGTGGAGCGGTGCTGGCCGTCGCCGGCGAGGGCGGCAGCGGGCGGCTCCAGCAGCATTATCTGGAGGCCGCGAACGTGGACATGATCGATGAAATGACGGGGCTGGTGCTTGCACAGCGCGCCTACCAGCTCAACGCGCGCGTGCTCCAGGCATCCGACCAGGTGCTTGAAACCATCAACAACCTGCGCCGCTGATGCGCTTGATGCGGAATGCATGGCTGATGCTGCTCGCACTGCTGCCATCGCTGTCGGTGGCGGAGACGCATGTGCCCGCCGGGCGCCTGATCGAGGTCGCGCAGGCACGCCTGCAGTCGCGGGCCGAGGGCATCCCCGCGGAGTGGCAGTTCATCCCGTCCGGTACGCCGATGGCATCGGCGGTCGTCGCGGACGGGGAACTCGGCATCGAGGCGGGCGACGTAGACGGCGCCTGGCCGCGCAGCAGGGTCGGGATGCCGGTGACCCTCCGGGTCGATGGCGCAATCGCACAGACACGCATGGTGTGGTTCACCACGCGCGCCTGGCGCGACGTCCATGTCTATGCGCACGACTACCGCAGCGGGGAGGCCGGCGACGATCTGCGGACTGTCACCCGGCGCGTCGATATCGCGGCTGAAGGTGGCGAGGAGGTCGTCGCCGCGGATGTCCTTGCGCCGGTACCGCGAGGCTACCGCCTGCTGCGCGATGTGCGCGCGGGCCAGCCCGTATTGGCGCGCGACCTTGGGCCGATGCCGGCCGTCGCCCGCAATACCCGGGTCGCCCTGCAGGTACGCCGGGCGGGGCTCGCGCTGAGTATCGCCGCGCTGGCCCGGGATGACGGTGCCGTGGGCGAAAGCGTGAGGGTGCTGCCGCAGGGGGCCACGCAATGGATCAGGGCGGCGGTGACGGGCCGCAACGAGGTGACGATTGAAAACTGAGCTGCTCATCGCGGCGTTGCTGGGCGCGTCCCTGGCCGGCGGGGCAGGGAGCTGCCACGCGCAGGAAAGCCTGATCAACCCCGAGACCTATCGTGGCATTGCCGCCGACCGGCGTGCCTATCGTGTCGGCGACATCCTGACGGTCAACGTGCTGGAGGCCGCGCGGGCACGGTCCAGCGCCAATACCGATGCAAGATCCGATCTGCGCCTTGGCGCCTCCGCGTCCACCCCCGGATACCAGGGCAGCGCTACAGGCAGCCTGGGGGGAGCCAGCGCCGGCGGAGCGGAGACCTCGCGCGCCGGCGAGCTGCGCACGCAGCTGTCCGTGCGCGTGCTGGAGGTGCTGCAGGACGGCACGCTGGCGGTGGAGGGGGCGCAGTCCCTGATCATCAACGGCGAGGACCAGCGGATCACGCTCAGCGGGCTGGTCCGCCCGGAAGACATACGGGCCGACAACAGCCTGTGGTCGCATCGCATCGCCAACGCGCGCGTCGAGTTCAGCGGTTCCGGCGTGGTGAGCGAGTCCCAGCGCACCAGCATTATCTACCGCGCACTGAAATGGCTGAGGTTGCTGTGAGGATGTTCCTTCTTCTGCTGGCGGCATTGCTGCCTGGCTTGTCGCGTGCCAACGAAGCCAGTGACGTCCGGGTCAAGGACATCGCCCGCATCGCCGGCGTACGCGACAACCCGCTGACCGGCTATGGGCTCGTATTCGGTCTGTCCGGCTCCGGCGATTCGACCCGCAACCGGGCAACGCTGCAGTCCATATCCAATACGCTGCGCAACTTCGGCGTCAACGTCGACCTGGGCGATCTGTCCAGCCGCAACGTGGCGGCCGTCCTGGTGACGGCGAAGCTGCCGGCGTTCGCCGAGCCGGGCCAGCAACTGGACGTGCAGGTCGCTTCGTCCGGCGATGCCCGCAGCCTGGTGGGCGGCACCTTGATGCTGGTGCCGCTCAGTGGCCCGGATGGACAGATCTACGCGATCGCACAGGGGGCGGTTTCGGTGGGCGGCTATCAGTTCGAGGCCATCACCGCGTCCGTGCAGAAGAACCACCCGACCGTCGGCTGGGTTCCGGCCGGAGCCACCGTCGAACGCAGCTCGCCCCTGGGCGTGGTGGGCGACGGACAGTCGCTGAGCATTCTTCTCAACGAGCCGGACTTCACCCTGGCCCAGCGCATGACACAGGCCATCCGCGACGCCCTGCCGGATGCCGAAGCCACCGCCGAGCACGCAGGCAAGGTGACGGTGAGGTTCGACGCGCAGGACCCGGGCCTGGTCGCGCGCATTGCCCGGATAGAGAACATCCGCCTTGCCCGCGAGCGCCGTTCGCGGGTGGTCGTCAACGAACGCACCGGCACCGTCGTCGCCGGCGGTGGCATCCGCATCGGGAGCGTGAGCATCACCCACGGGGACCTGCGCGTGGAGGTCAACACCCGTTACAGCGTTTCGCAGCCGGATGGATTCCTGGTGCGGCCGGGCAGCGACGTACGCAGCGTCCTGGTACCGGAAAGCCGCATCGATGTGCAGGAGGGCGTGGCTCCCGTGGTGTCGGTGGCCGAGGGCACGACCGTGGCGGAGCTGGTATCGGCGCTGCGGACCATCAAGCTGACGACACGTGACGTCATCGCGGTACTTCAGTCGATCAAGGCAGCTGGCGCGCTGGATGGCGAGCTGCTCATTCAATAAGGGGAGAGTGATGTCTAGTGATCTGACAGTCGACGCCGTCCGCACGGCGCTGGATATGAGCCGGACGCGCGCGGAGGTTGCCGGATGGAACATCGTCAATGCTTCCGTGGCAGGGGCGTCGTTCTTCGTGCTCGACCAGAGCGCCGCAGCATCCGCGCTGGCCCTGGCTGCCGGCCCAGACGGGGCCGCAGGCCAGCAGGCGCTGGCCGCCGTGCGTGACTCGGGATCGTCCCTGATAAGCGAACGTGCCGGCTCCGAACGGCCTGGACTGGACGAACTGGTCGCTGATTCCGTGGCTGCGGGTCTGCAGTACCAGGTGCTCAGCGAGTCGTTGGGGCGTCACTTCGGACTGATGCGGCTGGCGATCACCGGGAGGAATGGCGCATGAGCATTGATGCGATCCTGGAGGCCAGCAGGGCGGGCATGCAGAACGAACGGACCCGCATGGACGCGGCCAGCCGCAATGTCGCCCTGGCCAACCAGCCCCTCGATCCGCGCTCCCTGGGAACGGCGGCGGCGAGCTTCTCGAGTGTGCTGGGGCCGCAAGGGCAGCCGCTGCAGGCCGCGACGCGGTCGGTGCTGGATCCGGGCCATCCGATGGCCGATGCCGAAGGCAAGGTGCATTACCCGGCCGTGGACATGGTCCAGGAGATGACGACCCTGCTTTCCGCCAGCCGCGGCTACGAGGCCAACGTCAGGTCGTTCAACACCTTGCGTGGCATGGAACTGAAGGCCATGGAGATCGGGACAAAGTGATGGGCATTGAAACAATCGGCGCGCTGGGCGCGGGCCTGGGCGCAGCGGAGGTGCAGGCATCGACGCGGATTGCGCATGCGGACTTTTCCTCCGCGGTCGGGCTTGGTCTCAAGGGCGTCGACGAGGCATTGAGAGGCGCCGACCAGACCGTGCGTGCGGCAGCTGCGGGGCAGGAGATCGCCACCCATGACGTGATGATTTCGCTCGAGGAGGCGCGGATGCGGCTGATGCTGCTGGCGGAGGTGCGCAATCGCCTCGTCGAGGCGTACCAGGAACTGTCGCGGATGCAGCTCTGACCATGTCCGCGCTGAATTCCATCAAGGCTACGTTCGCGTCGATGAGCCGTAATGCCCGTATTGGCTTGAGCGTTGGCGTGGCGCTGCTCGCGCTGGCAACGGCACTGGCGCTGTGGCTGGTCTTTTCGCCAAGGCAGGAACTGCTGTTTGGCAACCTCTCGGAGGCGGATGCCGCCGAGATCGCTGCCACGCTCGGGGAATGGAAGGTCCCGTACAGCCTTTCGGAGAACGGCACAGGCATCCTGGTGGACGGCCAGAAGATGCTTGATACACGCATGCGGCTAGTGTCCGCCGGCATTCCCAAAGGGGGGCATGTCGGCTACGAACTGTTCGACGACAATGAATTCGGGGTGACCGAATTCGCGCAGCGCATCAACTACCAGCGTGCGCTGCAGGGAGAACTGGAAAGAACCATCGCCAGCATTCCCGGCGTGCAGAACGTGCGCGTGCACCTGTCCATCCGGCGCGCAGGTTCGTTTCTCGGCGAGGAGGCCAGTTCCAAGGCCTCGGTAGCCCTGGCCCTGCAGCCCGGCATGCAGCTGGCGAAGCGCCAGGTGGCCGGGATCCGCAACCTGGTCGCGTCGGCGGTGGAAGGGCTGTCGCCGGCCTCCGTGGTGGTGGTGGGGCCGGCCGGTCTCCAGCTTGCTGGCGCAGGCGAGGGCGAGGCTGGATCAGCGGGTGATGGTGCCGATGCGGCTGTGGACATGTCCGCGCGCATCCAGGGCCGGGTCGAACAGCTGCTTTCCGAAGCCCTGCACGGGCAGCGCGCTTCCGTCTCGGTCGACGTGCGCCTGAACTTCGACAAGGTACACCGGACGCTTGAAAGGCCCGTGGCGCTGCCGGGCACGACGCAGGGCATCGTCGTGCGCCGCAGCAGCAGTGGAGGGCGGCCAGCGGAAGGCGCCGGCGAAGCGGCATTGATCAATGAGCAGATCGAGTACGCCCATGGCACCGAGCGCGAGGAGGTGACGCGTGCAGCTGGCGCGATCGAGCGCATTTCGGTGGCCGTGGTTCTACCCAACGGGGTTGCAGCTGACGAGCGCGAGCGGCTCATGCGCCTGGTGTCGGTGGCGGCGGGGCTGGATGCCTCGCGGGGCGACAGCATCGAGATGGGCAATGCAGCCGAAGTGCCTGCGACAGCGGTGGAGGCGCCTTCCGCCGCGGCAGGAATGACGCCTGCGAAAGCCGCCGTCGCGCCATCGCTGCCAACGCGCAATGGCCTGCTCTGGGTATTGGCTGGATTCCTGCTGGGTATGGTCGCCGGCGTGATGCTGATGTGGCGCCGCCGGGCCAGGCCTTTGTTGCTGACCCGGGACGAAAGCGAGCGCGCGGCATTGCAGGTGCAGGCCTGGCTGCGGGAGGAGAGGCATTGATGGATGCCGAAGCGGTCCGTCGTGCAGCCATCGTGCTGGCGGCCATGCACCCCCGGGTGCGCGCCCGCGTGCTTGCGGGTCTGGGCGCTGCCATGCGCGGCCAACTGTCGCCCGTGATGGATGAAGTAGTGCGGCGCGGCTGGAATGGTCGTGCCATGGCAATGGCGGTGCTGGCGCCCACCCCGGTAGCCGATGCCACAGGCGCAGCCGCCGAGGAGACGATGGCGCTGTCTGATCATCTGGAGCCGACGGCATTGGCCTGCGTGCTGCAGGCCGAGGGCATGGGGAGCGATGATTTCCAGCTGGCCATGATGCCGGCCAATCTTCAGCGTGAACTGCAGGCGGCACTCGCTGCCCGCGGCCCGATGCCGCCGCAGTTGCGCGAGGCCACGCGCGTAGCCGCGCGGGCCCTGCTTGGCGAATTGAAGGGGCGGGGTGAACATGCGCCGCATTGATGCCGGTGCCATCACGGCAGCGCCACTATGGGCGGCACCTGCCGCTCCCGTCATGGAGGCCGGACGCGACCAGGCGGCAGAGGACGCTGCGCGGCGGGAGGCCGACTACAGGGCGGCGGTGGAGCGGGGGTTCCAGAAAGGGCAGGCCGAAGGACTGGCGCAGGCGCAGAGGACGGCGCAGGCGCAGGCGGCTGCATGGCAACAGGAGCGCGAGCTCGAATTGAACCGGGTCCAGGCGCAGTACGAACAGGCCCGCAAGACTTTCGAGTCGCTGGTCGTCAACCTTGAGGAAAACATCCGGGCGGAAGCGGCAAGAGCCGAAGAGCTCGCGGTGGAAGTCGCCTACGGCGCAGTCGCTCGCCTGATGGGCGAGGGGTATGCCGCTGGCACGCTGATTCCCGCCCTGGTACGCCATGCGATGCTGGAAGTGGACGCGGCGGTGGAGACCGTCCTGGTATCGAGACAGGACGCGGCGATGCTCGATGGCCACGAGGACATATCCTTCGAGGTGGATGGTCGCCTGCTGCCGGGACAATGCCGTCTGCGCACACGGCTTGGCAGCTATGACACCGGTCTCGACGTACGCCTGGACATGCTGCGTACGGCACTGTTGGCCGGCCTGTCGGAACACCGTTCCGCCGAAGGGACGGCATGAACCTGCAGGCCCGCCTTCAATCGGCCATCGCGCGGACGGAGATGTACCGCCGTCAGGGTCACGTGGTCGCTTTCAATGGCCTGGTCATCGAAGCGCAGGGGCCCGATGCGAACATCGGCGAACTGTGCGAAATCATGCCCGGCGACGGACGTTCCATCGTGCCGGGCGAGGTGGTTGGTTTCAGCAAGGAGCATGTGCTGCTGATGCCGTATGGCGACGTGGGCGGCATTTCCGGCCGAAGCATGATCCGCGCCACCGGCCGGCCGCTCGACGTACCGGTAGGCGATGCCCTGCTGGGGCGCGTGGTGGATGCGTTCAGCCGCCCGCTGGACGGCAGGGGCCCTCTTGCGCTGCCCGGCCGCTATCCGCTGCACGCCGCCCCGATCAATCCGATGCATCGCCAGGGGATCGACGAGGTGCTTGAAACCGGCGTGGCGGCCATCGACTGCCTGCTGACGCTTGGCCGTGGCCAGCGTATGGGCGTGTTCGCCGGCAGCGGTGTGGGAAAAAGCACCTTGCTGGGCATGCTGGCACGTCACGTTCAGGCCGATGCCATTGTGCTGTGCCTGGTGGGAGAGCGTGGGCGCGAGGTAGGGGATTTCATCCGTGACTCGCTGGGAGAAGAGGGATTGCGACGTGCGGTGGTCATGGCCGCTACGGCAGACCAGCCGGCATTGGTGAGAACGCATGCCGTACATGCCTCGCACGCGATAGCCGAGTATTTCCGCGACCAAGGCAAGTCCGTGTTGCTGGTGGTCGACTCGATCACGCGTTTTGCGATGGCGCAGCGTGAGATCGGCCTGGCTATCGGCGAACCCCCGACATTCCGCGGGTATACCCCTTCCGTCTTCAGCTGGCTGCCCCGTATCGCCGAGCGTTGCGGACGTCACGGAAAGGGAGAAATCACGGCCATCTACAGCGTGCTTGTGGAGGGCGACGATATGAACGAACCGATCGCGGACCATATGCGCGCGGTCCTTGATGGTCATATCGTGCTGAGCCGCGAACTGGCGCAGCGCGGGCATCTGCCCGCCATAGACGTCCTGCAGAGCGCCAGCCGCCTGCTGAACGCGCTCGCCTCGCCGGAGGAGCTGGCATGTGCGCTGGAAGCGCGCCGGATACTGGCACAGTACGACGGCGCCCGCGACATGATCGAGCTCGGCGCATACCAGAAGGGAAGCAATGCCTCGCTCGACGCCGCCATCCAGGCGCATGCGGATCTGTCCGACGTGCTTCGACAAGCTCCCGGGATCGCGGTTCCACGTGTCATGGCATTGCAGAAGCTTGCGACCGCCATAGCCGCAGGTGCAGGCAATGCATAAGCGTCGGCAATCCAAACTCGACTCGTTGGTCCGCATGCGCAGGATGGCTGAGCAACGTGAAGAACTGGTGCTTGAGCAGACCGCTGGAGCCTTGCGCAGGAGTGAGATCGAACTGCGACATGCCACCGACCGGCTGGGCGCGGCAACTGAATGGAAATCCGCCGTAATCGGCACGGATGGATGGTTGGGCCTTTACGAGCAGGTATTGCTGGCAGAGGGGAGTTTGTCTGCGGCGGCGAAGGCTGCGGATGATGCCGCGCGCGACGCCAGTGCCAGGCACTCGACCCAGGCTGCGCGGCTGTTACGAGCCACCCGCGATCTTGAGGTTGTGCAGCGACGTGGCGATCGTTGCAGGCATGAGGCAGCTCTAGCGTTCGAGCGGAAGGTGGCGGACAACGTGGCTGATATGTGGTTATCACGGAGGTTGCATGCAGATCGTTGACCCGGCTGCCGTTGTTCCGCCAAGGACAATGCGAAGCGATGTCCAAGGGACCAAGGGCGTGGGGGATTTTGGAAACGTGTTGGCACTGGGCGCCATAGAGCCTCCGGCGGATGCTGGCATTTCCCCCACGATCGAGGTGGGGGCCGCAGGACGAAATGTCGCAGAGCTTTTAACCGACCCAGAGCCAATTATGGGAACGGGGGATCCCGGAGCTTCTCCGGCGATGCCGGACATGCTCATGATTGCCGGGGTGGAAGAAGAACCGGATGCCTTGCCGGAGGGCGTGCTGTATCCGTGGCGGTTGGTTGCCCAGCCTGCGATGTCGCAGCTCGGACAAATGGCATATGGAGGAGCCAGGGGAGGGCAGGAACCCGTAGTCAGCACGGGTAGAAGTGGGGTTGGCAGATCCGAAGTCGTGGCGCCTGGCATGCTTGAAGCCACACCCCCGTATAGCGCAGCACAGACATTGATCGAAGCTCTTGTCGCACCAGCGCCAATCATGGTGGGAACTGCTGCCCGCATCGAGCATGCGGGGCGTGGATCGACCATCGTATCCACGGAGGAAGCCGCACCGGTGCTGGGGGCATGGCTCGAACGCATCCAGCGTCGCGTAGAGAATGCCGACGGCCAAGCTACCGTCTGGTTGCGCGACTACCGGATCGATGACGCTTCATCGGCTTCGATCATCAGCGACATTATCGCGTTTTACGGTCCCGCCCGGCCCGTGTGGCGCATCGTGGTCAATGGCAGCGAGATCTGGCGGCGACCGTCCACTCAACCGGGAGAGGGCTGATGGCCATCGACTCAATTGGTGCCGTTGTGAACAACGGCAGCGCCAGTTTGCAAGCACGCAACACCATCGACCAAGAAGGCTTCATCAAGTTGTTCCTTTCGCAGTTGCAGTTCCAGGATCCCCTGGAGCCGGTGGACAACCGCGAGTTCCTGGCTCAGTTGGCACAGTTCAGCAATCTCGAGCAGTCGCGTCAGCTCGGCATCAACATGGAGGGCATGTTGACAATGGAATCGTCCAGTCAGGCTTTGGCACTGCTGAGCCGTGCCGTGGATGTCGTGCAGGTTACAGGCGGAAACATTGCCGGCACCGTTGCCGCCGTGCAGTTCACCAATACGGGGCCGGAACTGACCATCAATACCGCCGCCGGCGTCCTGACCGGAGTTCGTCTACCCCAGGTAAGCCTGGTCAAGCCATAGGAGTGGCCCATGTTCCAAGCATTGTTCAACAGTCTCTCGGGACTATTCGGCTTTTCACGCAGCCTGGATACGGTCAGCAACAACGTCGCAAACATGAATACCCCGGGTTTCCGCGGCCGCGATTCGTTCTTTCAAAATGTAGGGCGGCAGCATGGTACGCGCATCGCGGGCGAAGGTCTGCGCACAAATCCGGGGGATGTGCGCCAAACCGGAAATCCTACGGATGTGGCAGTAGATGGCACGGGATTCTTCGTCCTGCGCGACAGCTCCGGCCAGTTGCACTACACGCGGGCGGGCCAGTTCATGTTCGATGACGATGGAACCCTCATCGACAGCGTCAGCCGCTTCCAGGTCATGGCTCTGGATGCATCTGGAAACCTGCTTCCCATCTCGCTGGAGGCCTATCGCACGTTGCCCGCCGAGCCGTCGACGAAGATTACCTTCAGCGGCAATCTGGCTCCGGCCGAGGCTACGCACAAGGTGGAAGGCCTCACTCTCTATGATGCGGCAGGTAAGAGCCATGCGTTGAAAGTGACTTTCACCAACAACAAGGATGTGACTCCGAACAGCTTCCTGGTCAAGGTGACCGATGAAAAGGGAGCAGAAGTGGGCGGCGGCGAACTGCGTTTCAGCGTGTCAGGTGCACTGGAGGCTGGATATGGCTCGATTCCTCTGTCGCTTCAGTTTGACGGCGTCAATCAGTCGGTGGAACTGTCCTTCGGTACTCCCGGCACCTTCCAGGGGACGACGAGTCTGGCTGGCCTGAGCAATACAGTGGCCGGCACCGTGGCCGACGGACGATCGGTGCTGGGCATCACTGAAATTTCGTTCGATGAGAAGGGTACATTGCGGTTTTCCTACGGCTCCCGTGAGAAGCGGGAAGGCCAACGGCTGGCACTGGCCAGCTTCGCAAGTGAAAGTACGCTGGACCTCAATGGTGGCCGCCTGATCTCCAATGCCGATGCCCAGCGGAGATCACTCGGCTACGCCGTGAGCGCCGGATTTGGCAAGGTAATGGGGGGAGCTCTGGAGATGTCGAATATCGACCTGACCCAGGAGTTCGCTGACATGTTGATCATCCAGCGCGGCTATCAGGCCAGCTCCCGAGTAATGACGGTGAGCAATGAGATGATCGAACAGCTGTACAACAGCACCCGTGGTGGTTGAGCGAATGAAGCGGATTCATTGGCAGGGCGCCAGCAGGGCCACCAGCTTGCAGGTTCAACTGAGCGAGCGACTACAGGCCTGGGCCGGGGAATGGGGTGGCCACAAGTGGCGGCAAGCGGTTATATCGCCGGTTGACGCAGCGGCTATGGAGCGCATCGGGGGCCGGCAGAACTGGTGCTTCTCGGCCCCGGACGGCGCGGCCATGTGGATAAGCGCTGAAGCGGACGCTGGAAGATCATTGGCGGCCAGCGCACTGGATCTTGGCGCGGTCCCCGGTCATGGCCTGGATCTGGTGGGAGAGGTCGGAAAGCGCTGCTTGGCAGCGTTGCAGGCCTGCTTGTGGGGAAGCGCTGAACTGCCCGGTACGGGCGATCTCCTGCCGGACCGGTTGGAAGCGTTCGAGCCACGAAGGGGAGGGCTCGCCTGGCGGATATCCCATCTTCCCGGCGATTTCCAGGTCGCAGTGAACGACATCTGGTGCGCGGCCCGCTTGCCGCACGACCAAGCCGTCGTGCCCAGACCCCGCCTGGTCGAGCGACGCACCGCGGTGATTCCGACGCGGGTGCGCGTGGGTGCCACGATCGAATTGGGCAGCATCGAACTACTGGATTCGCTGCAGCTGCGCACAGGGGAGGTGTTGCTCACGGAGGTGTCGCGGCAGCCGGGCGTGATGCTGTCGACTCCGTCAGGGTGCCTGCGCACCGGCCGCATCGTTCCCGACCGCGCACGACGGACCATCATGCTGGACTGAGTGCCGGCACCGGTCTTTCCTGTTTCGCAGCAATACTTTTGGATCTTTTATGAACAAAGAAGTGGCAATTACCGACAAGGACCTGAGCCTGCTGGGACATGTGAAGGTGTCCCTGGTCGCGGAGATCGGCAGCGCCGAAATGACCATCGATGAACTGTTCCGGCTGCAGGGCAAGGATCTGGTCACGCTGGACCAGGGAGTCGAGGCGGAGGTGACGTTGCTGCTCAACGGTCGCCCGGTCGCCCGTGGCGAGCTGGTAGCGGTCGAAGACAAGCTGGGCGTCCGCATCACGGAATTGGTTTGACCGTGACGATGATTTCCAGTGCGATTCCATACCGGTCAGATCCGGCAGTCGGCGCGAGTGACGTCCTGTGGGCCGGGTTCATTGCTTTGGGCCTGCTCGCGATGGCGTTCATGGTCCTGCTGCAGTTGCGCCGCAAAGGGTGGTTGGGCGCATGGACGAACGGGACGCCCGGCAGCAAGGTGGCCTCGCGCTGGAACGTTCACAGCCAACGCATCAGCCGCAGGGCCGTTGCGCATACGCTGACCCGCGATGGGTATTCCATGTTGGTGGTGGAAACTCCCAATGGGGTCGCCATGGCCCCGCTCGCAACGGAAGGTGGGTCCCAGGCTGGAGGCGCCCATGGCGACCAGGATGGTCGATAAGCTGGCGGCAGGCATGTTGCTGCTGGGCCTCCTGGTCGTTGGCGATGTCCACGCAGCTGCCCCGGCCGTCGATGCCGCGGGCGAAGCCATAAGACACGACCTCGCTCCCGCGCTGCGGACCTTCCTTGCGCTCAGCTTCCTGTCGTTCATTCCGATTGCCTTGATCGGCATGACGTCTTTTACCCGCATCATCGTGGTGCTGGCGTTGTTGCGGCATGCGCTGGGCATTCCGCAGACCCCGCCCAACAGCGTTCTGGTCACCTTGGCGATGTTCCTGACCCTGTTCTCGATGGGGCCGGTAGCGGACCAGGTCTACACCGAAGCCATCACCCCCTATCTGAGCGAACAGGTGAGCGCGAGCACTGCCTTGGAGCGGGCAGGGGATCCCATCCGCGGCTTCATGGTGCGGCAGACGCGGGAGTCGGACCTGCTGGCGGTGCTGGAGATGGCGCGGGTCGAGCCCCCCAAAACCATGCAGGACATCCGCTTCACCCACCTGGCGGCGGCATTCCTGTTGAGCGAACTGAAGACCGCCTTCCAGATCGGCTTCGTGATCTTTCTGCCGTTCCTGCTGATCGACCTGGTCGTCGCGGCCATCCTGATGGCGCTGGGCATGATCATGTTGCCGCCGACCACGATCAGCCTGCCGCTGAAGATACTGCTCTTCATCCTCATCGATGGCTGGGTTCTGGTATCGCGAACCTTGTTGGGCAGCTTCTGGACCTGACACTCATCACGAATGGATTCCATCGAGAAGGAGCTCTGGCGCAGATACGCGCATCTGTCCGATACGGAGGCGCGAGACTTCCTGTTTCTGCGCTACTGCCCTTGGGCACGATCTGTAGCGCGATTGGTCGTGCTGCGTACCACGTTGCGCATGATGGAGTGGGCCGACCATGTCCAGAACGCGCAGCTCGGTCTGCTCGAAGCGATGATGAGATACGACCCGGAATATGGCATCGAGTTCATCAAATATGCCAAACCAAGGGTGCGTGGCGCAGTCTTCAATGGAATGAGGGTGTTCCTTCGCGCGGACGCGATAGATAGCAAGCATCGCGTGCCGGTGGAACGAATGGAATCTCTGCATGACGACAAAGGCGATGAGCTGACCGCCTTTGTCGATAGTGTCGTTGGACTGGGCTTGGGTCTGATGCTGGATGGGCATTGCGAAGATATATATGCTGATCGGTACGACTCAGGAAGCTGGAATTCGTTGCTGCAGGAATCGCTCCTGGACATTCCGGTGCGCCGTCGCGAAATACTCGTTGCTCACTATATCCATCAGAAGCAGTTCCAGGAAATCGCACGGGAGATGGGGGTAACCAAAGGCAGAGTGTCCCAACTGCACAAAGAAGGAATCGTGGCGCTGAGGGAGTGCCTGCGAAAGAGAAAGTTAGAAAGAGATTGCTTTTTCTAAGCCCTGCTGGTGTGGCACCCAGACTAGGTGCCAACGAAGGAGGGTGAATATCCAGTGGTTAGGGATGTTTATCGAGGGTAGGGCGGGTGGGCTTCCGACCCAAAGCACAAGCATCGATTAGGCATCGGTCGTTGGCATGGATGCTCGGCGGGATCTCTCAGACAAACTCATCTCGGACGGTATAAAACGCTTTGGCCGGTGACCGGATAGCCGCTGATCGGTTGTGCGGGTGGTGCAAACTCGTTCGATCTCCAAACTGGTGCTGTTGCCATCCATTCCGCTCCCGGGTCAGTGCACAGGGCTGGGTGTGTACGTCCCGCGCCTTTATGTCGACGTCCTCGATGGTGTGCGTGGTCCGCAGCAAGGCTTGCTAATCGCATCAGAGGTGGACCACATGCCGAGTTGGCAATCGCCGATGTAATTGTCATCCCTTTGGGCTATGCTGCCCAAAATCACGATCACACCACCGGAGAGCGCAGAGAATGCATGCTCGCTATAATGGCGTTTTCTTAAATGTAGTTGCATTCCTCGCAGTTGCAGGTGCGTCCGGAGTTGTTCAAGCGTCAGATCCAACTGAGGCCGCTTTCAATCCAGACCGAACCGTTGCGATCCGCGTCGATGGAGAGCCGGCTGGTACAGGTTCGTGGCTGGACGCCAATACGGTTGTCACTGCATCGCACTTCTTCCTCAATGTTAGGGACCGGGAGCACGTCCAGGTTGAGGTCGTTTGGAGGGGAGAAAGGTACCAGGCGACTCTTCGAAATGCGGAAAACCCAGCCTACATTGATGCCTCGGTACTGGACATCGATGGAGGTGGAACGAATCCAGTCTGGCGTGGCGCTCCACTCGCACTGTGCGAGGATGCACTTCAGGCGGGGCAGCCAGTTCGAGTCGGGCTTCGTAATGAGCAAGGCATTGCGACTCTCCTACGCAGCTACGGCTCACCTGATGAGATGGTGATGTATCAAGATAGGGCGAGCAGCACCGCGATAACCGCATTTTTGAAGCCGGGTGATAGTGGAGCAAGTGTCTATGACGAAGCAAAAGGGTGCATGGTCGGTCTTGTTAGCCTGCGTCAGAAGGTCGCCGATGACTGGGCCGAGGTGTACACGACCAAGGTCGTTTCTATCTCAAATTTGATCAAATTCCTCAACGAAGAGGGCAGCTCAAACCCGCGCGATAACAAGCGCCAGTCAAATTAATCTTACTGACGCCAATTACTAAATTGGCTTAGATTTTACAGCTCAATTAAAACCGGGAGGACACTTGCTGCATGGAATCTAAAGAGCTAATAAATTACATGACGCGAAACTCTCTGAATAATTTTGCGCACGCAATTTTTCCGATCTATAGATTTGAAATTGGGGGATCGCCGGTTCACATTGGAACCTGCTTCTCTATCGAACACCATAACCGAAAATTCTTAATCACAGCGGCACATGTTATCGATCATTATTCTGACGATAGAACGCTAGCTTTTGCCACGACAAGCCAAGAGCGATTGGTGCAAGTGCAAGGCGAATGGTACGTTTCTGAAGCAGGTGAGTTGGGGCGTGAAGAAGATCCCATTGACTTGGCCTTACACGAATTGACGGAAGAGGAGGCGTGCAAGGTCCCGGCTATCTCGTCAAGCCAAATTGAGGATCAAGCGCCCGACGAAAGTTCGGAAAGAATGATGACAATTATTGGATTCCCGACCTCAAAGAACAAGAGCATTAAACCTACAGATTTATCTCGCAAGCGGCTTAGCCCGGTCAGAGTTCAATATGCTGACATGGAAGATGTTCCTGTTAGCTACTTCGAAGAGCGCGGCATGTCCTCGCGCAGTCATGTTGCGATGCTGCGCGGCGCACGCTCTATGTTTGACGACGGGATGGAAGACAATACTATTGGCCACAGAGGACTGAGTGGAGGCCCAATGATTTTCGCAGGCCTGTCTAACTCTGGTAGTCCGATACAACCTCAGAAGGTCGTCGGAGTTATCTTAGAGCAAGATGAACGATGCGGCGTGGTGGTTGCGTTGAGAATGTCGGAAGTGCTTCGTCGAATTGAGAACTTCTTCGGCAGTCGCTCGCGTCCTCGCCCCTGAGCTGCACAGACGATGTATACATCATCTACGTCCGTCGGGAGCCAACGGCGTAAGATGTGATTAGGAAGATTTATCACCGGTACGGAGTGGCAACAGAGTCCCAAATCCCTCTGCGAGTGAACGCTGAAGAAAAGGCGAGAAGACAACCAAAACGGCTACCCAGCGGTCGGTCTGCCCCGTTTCCGCGAACCATCCGCAACGGCTGTGACGCCCTCGGCGGTCGGAACAAGCGTCCATAGCCTTGAGGCCACGCCGTCATTCTGAAGCTTGCGCATCAAGAAGCGCGCCTGGAGCGCATCGTGCGTCGCAATAACAACTTGGAAGCCATGCTCAATTACGTAATCGCGGAGTACATCGAACACGGACGACGCATGCACGAGGTCATGATGCTGCGTGGGATCATCCAACAATAAGCCACGCCAAGTCGACCACCGATGACTAAGGGCCATAGATAAGAGGAAGGTTAGTTGCAAGTCTGTCATCTGTGCTTCACTTGCAACAGTTGGCGCAGCCACGGTTGCACCATGAAGCGGGATCAGTACCGAAGCGTGCTGCTTTTTGTAATGGCTGTAGAAATTTAGATCGGTGCTCGCAAATCGCTGGTCTCTTACGATTCGCTTTAGAAGGGATTGCCATCTCGGAACAATCGCAACAACCCTGTCGTGTATGTCGCCGATCTCCGCTGATAGCACGCTCGACAGTGAATCGAGTGCCGTCGAGAGCTTGGAGAGATCGCCAATTCTTGCTCGCTCTTTAGAGATCGTCTCCTGGAGCTGTTGTGAAAAATCAGCCTCGGTCCTGTCACCTCGACGCAAGTCGATAATGTTCTGCGCTACGCGATTCTGCTCGCTTGTCCGCCATCTTCCGATCTCAATTCCATACTCGGTAAGTTGAGTCCTCCGACGTTCAAGTGTGGCGCGCTCGGCGCTAAGTTGAAGTTCTACGACCGATCCGATCTCAGCCGAAGGTTCACCAGGCAGCTCAAGCTGAGTCCACGTTGAGCGGATCTCAGCGATTCGCGAGCGAGCGCTTCCAAGGTCGCGCTCAATTCTGACAGCCTGGAGCTCGATAGCTGCAAGGCGCGCACGCTCTCTCTCGATGTCGGCAGATAGACGCGCTTTGGTATCCTCCATCGCAGAGCGTCGCTGATCCGCACTTACGATCTCAGATGAGATCTGCTCAATTGATCTATCTTGCGAGAAATCTACCGATAGCGAAGCATAGCGCTGCGTCGATCGCGACAAATCGGACCTGACTTCTACGGAAGATCGCCTGATCTCTTCTAGCTTCTGGGCGCCTCGCTCAAACGCAGATCTAGTTGCCAGCAAATCTTCCGCGCTTGGCTCGGGATCTAAGCTATTGAAATCGACCATTAGAGTGCTGCGTGCAACGCGCAACTGCTCGGCTTTGGCGTTGAGAGCTGCTAGCGCGCTCGCAGAAGACTCAGAGGAGACAAGGGGATCCGATCGAATTGCATCGATCTCGCTCGTAAGTGCACTAGCTTGCACTTGGTACTGTGCGAGAGCGTTCCGCGCATCCTGAACCTGCGTCTTCGCCTTCGCTACTTGGCTGTCAGCGGCACGAAGTTGCGAGAGAGCATCATGAAGCTCGCGCTCCGCCGCCGCTAGGCTAGGATCAATGGCTTCCAGCGAGTTCTGCAGACGACGGCGGAGCTCGCCAGCCCCGTGATCAACTCCACAGACGGGGCAGTCGTTCCGGTCCGCTCCGAGATTTGCTGCAACTAGAGATACAGCCTTACGCATTGCATCAACCGTGGAAGCGATGCCATTCACCTTTCCCTTCGCATCACCTGCGGCGCGGTCGCAAGCTGCATGCAATGCGACTGCCTCCTGATATGCCCTTCCTAACTGCTCAAGTTCTCGATGCGAAGCTTCAATCTTCCCATGGAGCCCGCCGAGAGACGAGCTATACTCACGCCACTTATCAACTAGTTCCTGCGTTGCAGAAAGCTCAGTCTCGGCACGCGCGATTGAACGCTCTCTCGATCTGAAACTTTCATGAGCCTGAACCGCCTGCTCCATTACTTGGCGTCGCGCCAGCAGGCCGGCCAATTCGGACTCGAAAAGCTCAACTTGCTTCGCTACTTGAGAGAACAGCGCTGTACTTCTATCAAGCTGCTCCTTGGCATGAGCAACATCGATTGCCCGCTGGGCATAACTGTCTAGTTCTGAGCGAACTTTACCTATGGCATCAAGCTGATCTCCGCACTGTGTCAACTCTTGCGATAAGCGCTCGATCAGCAGTCGCGGTTCCTTGGCACTCTCGGTGACGGCGGCACGATCTGCCTCAAGGCGCGAAACTCTCTCACGTTCAGATGTGTAAGTTTCCATCAGGCCAGAAGCACCAGCTACATCAGAAGCCCGGCGCTGGACAGCTTCTATACGGGCATTGACTGCTTGTAGGAGAACTTCCTGACCTGAAGCAAGCGAGGTTATGCCGGTGAATGCAGGGAGCGTAATGCTTGCAACTGACTCCAAAATTGAGCGAAGGCCGTCGGCGATGTCGGATTGTGGTGTCAGCGGGAGTCGCATCTCGACGATGGACGCATCTCGGGCTTCAATAAACGAGTTCCATTCGTTCAGCGAGCTGGTTAAAGAGCTAAGGCTGAGAGAAGCCTGATTCAGAGACTCGGTGACACTACGTCTGGCTCCAGTAAGAACGGAGCTAGCAACTGATCCATCGCGGCCAATAGGCAAACGGGCGAGGTGCGAGCCCGCAGTTTTTTCGTCAGCCTGCACGAACCAATCTCGCTCTCGCTGGTCTAGCAGATGAGTTAGACGAAGCAAGTAGGGTATGTCTTCCGCCTCCGTTGCCCCGAAAACCGTTGTCAAGTCACCGTTCGTCGTCGGCTTACCGCCTCGCCTTAAGGTCACTGCGCGCTCCACATCAGTGAACTGAAGTCTTACTTCAGCAAGTGCTTGTGAATCACGAATGAGAGGAGTGAGATCGCTACCTAGTCTGGAAACCATCCCAGTCAGTGCGAACTCAATTGCTTCGAAGAAGGCAGTCTTGCCAGTCCCATTGGGGGCAAGTAGCACCGTTGCTCCGGGACTGAGGTCGACCTTTACGTCTTTGCCAAAACGGCGGACATTGGATAGCGTAACCGATGCGAGCGTGGTCATGGCTGCCTCTCGCGATTCGTTGAAAGAGTTGATGAGAGCGCCTGGGCGAGTTCAGCTCCTGCCTTTCCCGAGACTAATAGGTCGCGCCATACCGAAAGATGCGCTCGTGTCCATGGGTGGTCGGTTGCGACAGCACCCAGCGCTGTCTGAAGGGGGTCGGAGAAATCGCCACTAGAGTCGTCATTGAGTGGTCTGGCCAGGAAAGTGCGATCGAGCATGTCGACGGCTGATTCCTTGGTCCGCCATACGAACTTGCGACAAAAACTGTCATCAGTCTCGATCCGGGCGGCCTCTTCGTCAGGAATGCCACGTATCAATAGAAACAGATACAGGTCTGCGGTTTCCGGTTCAGCCATGTGTTCTCTGACGTCGGCCGCCCAAGCGTATGCAGCTTGGACCCCGTCGTCGACGAAGTCGAGTTCCGCTATCAGAATAGTGCGCCATCCTGACTCCATACCCTCGCGACGAAGGCGGCAGACGCGTTGCGAGAGCCTGATGTTTCCGGGCGTATCCACAATCGAGTCGAGCGAAACTTCGGCCTCGTTGAAAGCAAATCGGCCTTGAGCGCGATTAGATATGGCTAAGACAAAGCTATCAATATTCATGATTTATCCTCCGCTCGCGTAGGCGCGGATAGCTGTATCACGAGCGTCTTCCGTCGCCCGCCAAAGCTGACGGAAATGCGCCCTCACCGTGGTCAAGTTTCCATTCCGTAGGCGCTGACGCGTCGAAGAGGATCGAGTCACCAACATTCTAGGGCGACGAGGCGTCGCCATGCTCATGGTTGCATCTGCATCGTCAGCAAGTCCGACATCAAGAACCTCTGAAGCGGAATCTTCTACACCAGACAAGATAACTATCGAAGAGGTATCCGCTCCTAACAAGGCCGTCAGGCCATGGGAGGGTAACTCGCATACGGTAGCCGCTTGGTCTGATGGGCCCGACCAACGCCTAAGGGCGATGACATTCACATCGCCGAAGGTGCCGAACTGCTGCCAGCTTGGGTTATTGACGTCGAGACCCACCGCAACGAAAAGAAGAGTCTCGAGGGCGTCAGTCAAAAGATCGGTGGACCTTGGGCCAACGCGCAGAGCCTTAGCATGGATGCGCTTCTCGCCGGGGGCATACATCATTCTTGCAAAGAGGCTTGCCCTAAGTTCAACGTTCTGTGCAAGTTCGTCGCGCCACGCCTCCCACAGTTGATACATCTCTCTCCGAAGGTCCGGGTCTTGAATGGCCGCGAGTCGCGGCTCGATCTTGTCAACTATCTGCGCCCAGACGACCGCATCCATCGCTAGCGTTAGCTGGCTTGCCTCTTCGTCGGCCTGAGCAAATCCTTTGATGGGTCTGGGGGCAGCTTGGCTAGGCGGATTGACGTTTTCTATCCAAGTCAAATGATCGAAGTCGCTTTCTCCCACGCCGAGCGTGTGCCCAAGCTCCTGGCTCGCCCTGGCGCGCCAACCAGCTTCCTCAAGGAGGAGGGCTTGGCTACTTCCCTGCAAATGCAAGGCCAGACGGAGAATCACGCTGGTTAGCGAGTTGCCGTTTGGATCATTCTGAGGGCATGTGGCAGACACACGTAGCTTTCGTGTAGCTCCACAGGTTTTCCAAAGTTGTTCGACAACCTGAGGCGCTGCCTCAACGCCATCGGTGACAAGGTCGTGCGTGCCAGACACGTTCCAGCCGGCCATCGCGTTCTCGAACTGATATTGCGTCCATGTGGCCAACTCGGGGCGTGCAAGGTGGTGCAGGGTTTTAAGCAGCGGCCTGCATGCCACCGCTGAGACATCCGACATCTCTGTGACGACGTAAGTCTGTATCTCGGCCAGTGCCGCAGCGCCTGAAGTGAAATGGCGATTCAGCAAGTGCAGCGCATCGTCGCGCAGCTTGCTTTCAACTCCTGCGGGCTCGATTGTAAGCTGCTTCAGCGCAGATAGGATGTGTGCCCAATCGTCAAATCCGCACCACGTCGTAAGCCATCGATATGCATTGGTAGTTGGCCCATCATTTCGAGCCGCCAACGCCTCGGCAGTTGCCCCTGTCGTGCGACAAACACTGCAAAGCTCTTCAAACTGTCTGACTAAGTAATCTTTCTTAATTTGAGTATTTAGGCCAGGAACAGTGAAGACAAACTTTCGCGGCGTTGTTCCAGGATTTCTGGCCCAGCTACCTAGACTCTCAATGGTCTTATCAAATTCGGAGAGAGTTTTGATGGCAGGCGCGCTAACGGTGTTGGTTCCGTCAAAGTCAGACGCCTGCCGCTTAATTTGTATGTGTTCAAACAACCCATCGCTGTGCTCGATGACGATGTCATCCCAATGTGGGATGCCGCCTTGTTCGGCACCCATCGCGATCAATGACTGCCGCCCCTCGATAAAATCGTCAAGAGCGCGTGATACGCGATTGGCAATCACCAGCTTCTCGTAGACGCCGGTGCGTTCCAGTCGAAATCTTTTGAGCATTCCCCTTTCCTTGGCCAGCGTTCGGCCCTAGCTCGTGGCACAGGCGCCAAGTCTCCTCGATGGAGCCCAGCAAATCCCGTTTGAGAATAGCAGGGTGCATTCGCGCGTGCGCGTCGCAACCGGGCTTAAGCTGCTGGCACTTCCATTCCGCCTTCGCAGATCTTCGCCCAGGAGCGCGATGGGGTAGGGCACTCGTTGAATAGGCCCCTCTACCGGAGGCCCCCCGGCCTTACCCTGGGTGCCAGGCTGTTACTTCCTCTAGTCAGTCATCCAGCAAGTGAGCAGCGGGATTGGTGGAGGCGCATCCAGCCTGGAAATACCCCACAACACTCGCCACCGACCGGTGCTCGGTCAGCTGCATAATCGCCGGAAGCGCTACCCCTTGGCGGCTGGCCTCGGTCACAAACCCCGACCTGAGGCTGTGCCCGCCAAAATCCCCATCCAGCCCAGCAAGGCGCGCCCGCCGCTGCACGATCTCCCCGACAGCGGCGGGGGAGAGGGCAGGGCCGATGCGCTGTTTCCATAGCCGCCGGAAAATTGCCCCCTCGGTGATCCCGGACGCCTCCAGCCAGTCTTGCAGGGCCACCGCCGCCCGATCCAGCACCGGCTTGTCCGGGGTCGAGGTGGTGGTGACGCCGGCCTGCTGGGTCTTGCTGTGTTCCAGGCGGTAGATGTAGCCCACCTCGCCGATCCGGCGCAGGTCGCGCAGGTCGGCGGCGGCGATCTCGCTGCGCCGGCGGCCGCCACTGGCAAACCCGAAGCAGAGCAGGGCGCGGTCACGGATCCCTTCCAAACTGTCGTCGCACGTGGCCAGCAGCGCCTCCAGTTCGGGCAGGGCGATGGCGGTCTTCTTACGTGGCCGCTCGCCGCGCTTGACCGCGGCCCGGGCGGCACGGCTGAGCACGGTGCGAATCGCCGGCTGCTCACAGGGATTGGTCGCTTGCTTAAGCCGGTGCGCGGTGGACAGCACGGCAACGCGATGGCGCACCGTGGCCAACGTCCACGGGCCGAGCTTGGCTTTCAGCCCAGCCGCCACCAGTGCTTGATCGACGGCCGGCGGCAACTCCCACGCCAGTTCGCCTTCAGCCGACCGGCGTTGCACGTGGTCGACCACGAACTGCAGCACGGTGGCTTCGGGCACCGGCAAGGCCAGCTCGACGCCGTAGCGCGCCGCATGCCAGCCAGCCCAATAGCGCAGGGCGCTGCTATAGCTGCGGGTGGTGTTCTCGGCGGCGGCTTCGGCCAGCAGTTCGCGCACTGCATCGGCGGCCTGTTGAGCCAGCTGTTCGGGCAGCACCAAGGTGGTAGCCGTCACGGCGAGGACGGGAATCGTAGAATTATCTTTCATACTATGTAATGTATACTACGAAATCGAGCTCATACCCACGATAATCATCACTTATCGTGAGTACGTTGTCAGCAGAGTAGGGCGCCGAGACAGGAGACAGTTGCATGGCCCGTGGCATCACCGAATCCGACGTCCACACCGCTGCTGACGAGCTGGTGGCCATTGGCGAGCGCCCGACGGTGGAGCGTATCCGCGCTCACCTGGGCACCGGTTCGCCCAATACGGTCACGCGCTGGCTGGAAACCTGGTGGAAAGCACTCGGAACGCGACTCCAGCCCGAGCGCACGGATTTGAAGGATGCGCCGGCGGCCCTGGCCAAGCTGGCCGGTCAGTGGTGGCAGCTCGCCTTGGAGCATGCCCGTGAACTGGTTTTGCAGGAGTTCGCCGATACGCGTCAGGCGCTTTCAGCGGAATACGACGAACTTCTCGCCCTGCGGCAAACCTTCGCCAATGAGGCTGCAGAGCTCCGAAGCAAGACAGAAGCCGCCCTTCAGGCCGAGCGACTTGCTTCTACGCAGGTCGTAGAACTTCAGCGCCTTGTGAGCCAGATGCAGGCCCAGATTGACGAACTGAGCCAGCAAAGGGCAGATGCCAACCATCTCCTTGATCAGGCGGCGACCTCACGACACGAATTGGATGCACGACTTCAGCAGCTGCAAGAACTGGCGAGATCTGAGCGCGAGAGCTTGGCTGAGCACGCCAGATCTGTCGAAAACCGAGCTCTGGCTGAAGTGGATCGAGCGCGCCAAGAAATCAAAGACCTGCGGGCGCAACTGCTCGCAATGACCAACGAGAGTGCCTCCAAGCAAGCTCACTCAAGTGTTCAAATGGAGGTACTGAGAACCAGTGCCGCAGCGGCTGAGCGGGAAAGGGCGGTTCAGCGCACCCGAGCTGACGCGCTCGAGCAAGAGCTAGAGAGACTGCGAGGCTTGTCAGCCGCTCTTGAGACAGCCATAAAAAGCACTAAAACAGTTAAAAGGCCTCAGAAAACCGTTCGTACCAAGCGGCGCGAATCATAAATCAAGTCACTGAACTCCAAACCTGCTAGCCTCTCAGCATGTCAACAGCAAGCAAGCCCTGCCTACGAATACAGGCCTAACTGATCGCCGCATGGCGCCCGTCAATGGCGCCACAAGAGGCTTGGCCGAGACCGGCCACCGTTCAGTTAAAAGGGACTTAGGTTATGCATCACTTTCAGAATGTGCCCCCGATCTGCGCCCCCGCGGATTGGACCCCGCGGATTGATCAACTTCTTTCGGATATCTGGTACTTACTCGCCCCCGGCCAGCGAAGTTCTTTCCAGATCACCGACATCAAAGAGAAGCGGGGCGGACTTCGCCTCTACTGGTATTTACAGGCCGACGTCACTAACGAGCTTGGTGACAAAATTGATGCATTGATCGACCAAGCGTCCGACGAGCTTCAACTGCAGCGGCCGTGAATTACAGGGCGGAACATCTCAGGTGTACCTATCGGTGAGCGCGCTCTGTGCCCTGGATGTGCAGAGTCAGTACCCGCTAGAACGCGCTGAGCAACACGCGGCCGACGTACACTGCGATCGAAGCAGCGGCGAAGCGATAGATGCTCGCTGATGAAGATCGCCATAGCACTGTGGGCTGGGTAAAAGTGTCTGTTTTTTCTGCATCGCGTTCATCTTGTACCGCAAATGTCTGCGTACGTTCACAACTGCTCAGCAACATTTGCGTCGATTTCCCCGAGTCTCTGCCGGGATCGCCCAAGATTCTCTGCGGTGAACACCTGAATCTCGTCCTTGCGGGGTGGACGTTGCGGCAGGCAAGACGTGATCCAGAGCCAGACCCAGCGCAGGCGGGCAACGATCATTTCGCATAATGTATATTATGTAAAATTCAGATCCCGCAAGCTGCGCCGGTACAGCGCTGTGCAGCCAACCCGTCCACTATCCAGTCAAATCCAGCGCCCGCCGCAGCGCGCCCACCTGTTCCACACCCGACTGCACCCAGTCGTTCTCCAGTCCGATCAGCGACGGATTGCGGTGGCGCATGGCCGACAGGCGTACCGACTTGGCTGATGCATGTAGCTCGTCGCAGCCGCTTTGCGTCGCGACGTCGGCGATGTTGGCTGCGTCGAGGCCGGCGCCGGCCATCAGGCGGATGCGGCCGGCGGCCTGTGTGGCCAGTTGCCGCAGCATGGGACTGCCGGCCATCGCGCTGGCGGCGCCGCCGGAGCTGAGGATGCGGTGGCAGCCCAGGCCGATGATCTGCTCCATCGCCGCCGGCAGGTCGCGGGCGGCGTCGAAGGCGCGATGGAAGGTGATGCCGAGCGGTCCTGCGGCGGCGACCAGTTCACGGCACAACGGGACATCCACGGCGCCGTCGGCCTCCAGCGCGCCGATCACCACGCCGTCGCATCCCAGCTGCCGGCAGCTTTCGATGTCGCGCAGCATGATGTCGGCTTCCTGGGCGTCGTAGTGGAAATCGCCCGGTCGCGGCCGGATCAGGACGAACAACGGAATCCGCAGGCCGTCGCGGGCCACGGCGACGCTGCCGCGCGACGGCGTGGTGCCGCCCTGCGCGAGGTTGTCGAACAGCTCGATCCGGTCGGCGCCACCGGCCTGCGCAGCCATGGCCGATGCGACGGAGTTGCTGGCGATCTCCAGCAGGCGGCGTCCGCTCATGCCTGTTCGCTGGCGTAGACGGAAGTGGAATCCAGCAGCGCGTCCTGCCTGCGGGAATCGCATACGGCGTAGACGAAGCCGCGATGCAGCGCGTAGGCGCCGACTTCGCCGTTCCGGTTCATTGCCAGGAAGCATACCTGCAGGGTGCGGCTGGCTTCCGGGCGCTTGTGCACTACCCGTTCGATGGCTTCGCGGCAGGCGTCGGCCGGCGAGCGCCCCTGGCGCATCAGCTCGACCACCAGGAAGGAGGCGGCGTTGCGGATCATTTCCTCGCCCATGCCCGAGGCCGTGGCCGCGCCGACTTCGTTGTCGACGTACAGGCCGGCGCCGATGATCGGGCTGTCGCCGACGCGGCCGTGCATCTTGAAGGCCATGCCGCTGGTGGTGCAGGCGCCGGCCATGCGTCCCTTCGCATCGATGGCGAGGATGCCCAGGGTGTCGTGGTTGTCCTTGTCGCCGGGGCGACCGCGGCGTTCGGCGTTGATCTGCGGTGCGTAATGCTCGGTCTTGAGCCATTCGCGCCAGGCGTTTTCGGCTTCCGGGGTCAGCAGCTTGCGGCGCTCGAAGCCCTGCTGCACGGCGAACTGCTGGGCGCCCTCGCCCACCAGCATCACGTGCGGGGTCTGCTCCATCACCCGGCGCGCGACCGATACCGGATGCAGGATGTCGCTGAGCGCGGCGACCGAGCCGCAGCGGCCGTCGCCGTCCATGATGCTGGAATCCAGGGTCAGGATGCCGTCGTGGTCGGGGTTGCCGCAGCGTCCGACGGTGGGATTGCACAGGTCGCTTTCCGCCCAGCGGGCGCCCGCCTCCACCGCGTCCAGCGCACTGCCGCCGGTCGACAGCACTTTCCATGCGGCCTGGTTGGCGCCGACGCCGAAGTCCCAGGTTGAAACCACGCGCGCGCCATCGGCCGACGCCGGCGATGCCACCAGGCGCGGCGTGGCGCCGGCCGCGGCCAGCAGCATGGAGGTCTGCAGGAACTGCCTGCGTGTGTTCATGGGGTTTCTCCGGTTGTGTTGGGGCGGCAGGCGTCGTCCGCATGCCAGGCAAGCGCGCCGAGCACGCCCAGTTCGCCGTCGTCGATGCGCCACACCGGGACGTGCTGCAGGGCCGGTGAAAGCACGCCCTTGGCGAGGAAGCGCCGCTGGAAATCGCCTTCGTGCAACCAGTCGGCGAGGTGGCCGGTGATGCCGCCGGTGAGGTAGACCGAACGCGCGCCGAAGGTGAGCGCCAGGTCGCCGGCGACGCTGCCCAGCCAGCCGCAGAACGCGCGGGTGCTGGCGGTCGCGATCCGGTCGCTGCCGTTGCGCGCGGCTTCCACCAGCGCGGCTGGCGTATCCCAGCGCGGAGCGGCGCCTTCGCGCTCGCACAGGCACGTGTACAGCGTCATCAACCCGGGGCCGGACAGGATGCGTTCGCTGTCGACGTGCCCATGGCGCTGCAGCAGCACGCGCAGCACGTCCAGTTCCAGCAGGTTGCCGGCGGCCAGCGAGGCATGCCCGCCTTCGCTGGCCAGCACCGGCGGCTGGCTGTTTTCCAGGCGCACGGCCACGCCCAGGCCGGTGCCCGGGCCCAGCACCAGTGCCGGGCCATGCGGGCGATGCCGGGTATCGCCCGACAACGCGTGCAGCGCTTCCGGTTCGACATGCGGAATGGCCTGGGCCACGGCCACGAAATCGTTGATCAGTTCCAGTTCGCCAAGGCCCGCCTGGAGGCGCGTATCGGCCAGCGAGACATCCCACGCCAGGTTGGTGTTGAGCAGGTGGTCGCCATCGAGCAGTCCGGCGATGGCCACGACCGCGCGGCCGACGGGAGGAATGGACGCGTCGCCGCGCAGGCTGTCCGCGTAGTCGCGCAGGATCGCCGCCAGGCTCGGGTGGTCCGCGCAGGCGTAACGGCGGAAGCCGTTGACCTGGATCGGCTCGCCCGGCCGCAGCGTGGTCCAGCCCAGGCGGGCATAGGTGCCGCCGACGTCAGCGCCGATGATGGTCGTTGCCGCCACCGGTTCGTTCATTGCGCCCTGCTCTACCGGCATGTCGTCTTTCAATCGTTCCAAATGGAAAGCGGATCATGCGTTGGAAAGCCGGGTCACGCCAAGGGGCGCAGCATGCGCCAGGTGGCCCAGCCCAGCGCGGTCATCGACAGCGAGCCCGCCAGGTGCAGGCCCATGGTCGCCAGCGCCCAGCCCAGCTGCTGGCGCAGGAACAGTTGCACGACTTCGGCGGAGAACGTGGAGAAAGTGGTCAGACCACCGAGCAGGCCGGTGACGACGAAAAGCCGCCACTGCGGCGCGATGTCCGGACGCACCGCGAACCAGGCCAGCGCCAGGCCGATGACATAGCCGCCGAGCAGGTTGGCAGCCAGCGTGCCCAGCGGAACGGTGGGATGGATCGGGTTCAACCAGACGCTCAGGCCGAACCGCAGCCACGCGCCGATCGCCGCGCCGACGCCTATCGCCACAAAGGAAAGCCACATCGCGTGCTGTCTCCTGCTCTGGTCATGGAGCGTCCCGGCCGGGTGCGTCGGGACGCGGTGCCTGTTCATTCCTGCGGCTTGCCGGCGGCGGCCCCGGCCTGCCCACGCGTCGCGCGCAGGCGGTCGAGCTTTTCCTTGAGCTTGATCTCCAGCCCGCGCTCGACCGGCCGGTAGTACACGCGCTCGCCCATCTCGTCGGGGAACGCGGTCTGGTCGAGGGCGATGCCGCCTTCGACGTCATGGTCGTACTGGTAGCCCTTGCCGTAGCCGAGGGTCTTCATCAGCCGCGTCGGCGCGTTGCGCAGGTGCATCGGCACCGGCATCGAACCGAGCTCGGCGACATCAGCGCGGGCGGCGTTCAGCGCGGCATAGGCGGCGTTCGACTTGGCGGTGCTGGCCAGGTAGACGACCAGGTTGGACAGGGCGATGTTGCCTTCCGGGGCGCCGATGCGGTCGTAGGCGTTCCAGACGTTGATCGCCATTTCCAGGGCGCGCGGGTCGGCCAGGCCGACGTCTTCCACCGCCATGATGGTCAGCCGGCGCAGGAGGTAGGACGGGTCGCAGCCGCCGTCGAGCATGCGCGCCAGCCAGTAGATCGCGCCGTCCGGGTTGGAGCTGCGCACCGACTTGTGCAGCGCCGAGATCTGGTCGTAGAACTGCTCGCCGCCCTTGTCGAAGCGGCGCGTGCGGTCGGCCAGCACCTGCAGCAGGGTTTCGGGGGTGATTTGACCGCCCTCGCCCACCGCCAGTTCCGCGGCGATTTCCAGCAGGGTCAGGGCACGGCGCACGTCGCCGTCGGCGGCGCGGGCGATTTCCAGCAGCGATTCGTGCGAGACGCGGATGTCCTCCTCGCCAAGGCCACGCTCCTTGTCTTCCAGTGCGCGCTGCAGCGCTTCGGCCACGTCCTCGGGCGACACCGCCTCGAGCACGTGCACGCGGCAGCGCGACAGCAGCGCCGAGTTCAGCTCGAAGGACGGGTTTTCGGTGGTGGCGCCGACGAAGATGATGGTGCCGCGCTCGATGTGCGGCAGGAAGGCGTCCTGCTGCGACTTGTTGAAGCGGTGCACCTCGTCGACGAACAGTACGGTGCGCCGGCCTTCGGCGAAGCGCTGCGCGGCCTCGGCCAGCACCTGCCGCACTTCCGGCAGGCCCGACAGCACCGCCGATATCGCGCGGAACTCGGCATCGGCGTAACGCGCCAGCAACAGCGCCAGGGTGGTCTTGCCGCAGCCGGGCGGCCCCCACAGCACCATGGAATGGACGCGACCGGATTCGATGGCGCGGCGCAGGGCGGTGTTGGGCGCCAGCAGGCGCTTCTGCCCGACCATCTCGTCGAGCGTGCGCGGGCGCATGCGCTCGGCGAGCGGACGCATGCCTTCCCGGTCCGCGCTCAGCAGGTCGGCAGGAGGTTCGGAGAACGTGTTTCTGGATCTGGCCACCCCCGCATTCTAGCGTGGCCGTCCCCCCGATCCGCGAGGATGCCGGCCCGTGGCCGGCATCTTCCGGGCACGCTTACCGCTCGCCGATGACGTCCACGTCCTTCGGTGGCGTGAAGCGGAAGGTGCCCGCGGTGAAGGTCGGGTTCTTCTTCCAGCCGCTGAACTCGATCACGGTGCGCTGCCCCACCGCATCGACCACTTCCATGCGCCCCAGCCCGCCCTGGCCGAAGCCGAGCGCGGCGTACTGGAAACTGGCGTCCGTCTCGCGCTTGGGACTCAGCGACAGCCACTGCAGGCCGTCGCGCGGCGCGGCTTCCTCGCTGACGTCGTACTGGCGCTCCAGCTGCGCGGGGTTGATCAGCGCGGTCAGCGGGCTGTTCTGTTCTTCCTCGCCTTGGTCGCGCACGGTGGCCTGCTCCAGGTCGGGCTCGTAGACCCAGACCTTGCTGCCGTCGGCCACGATCAGCTGCGGATGCGGGCGGGTGTATTCCCAGCGGAACAGGCGCGGCGCCGACAGCGCGACGCGGCCGCTGGACGATTCCTTGAGCTTGCCGCGGGCATCGAACACCTGCTGGCTGAACTGCCCGTCCAGGCCGCGCAGGCCGTTGGTGAAGGTCTTCAGGTCGTCGCGCGCGCCTGCATGCGCGCTGGCGGCGAAGCCGGCGGCGGCCAGGGTCACGGCGATCAACGTGGGGCGCAGGAAGGCATTCATGGCAGTTGTCATCGGTGGACGGAGGATGGGCAGAGTCTGCCCGGATGGAACTGAATGGGCGGCAATCATGCTCGACCGCCGCCCCTGCCCTCACTTGGGCGGTGGCGGCGCCAGCACGCTGCGGTCGCCATTGTGTTCCGGCGCACTGACCACGCCGGCCGCTTCCATCGCCTCGATCAGGCGCGCGGCTCGGTTATAGCCGATCTTCAGCCGGCGCTGCACGCCGGAGATCGAGGCGCGGCGGGTTTCGGTGACGATGCGCAGCGCCTCGTCGTACAGTGGGTCGGATTCGTCGCCACCGTTGCCGCCGCTCTCCGGCAGGCCGGTAGCGCCGACCACCACGCCGTCGCCCATGGTCTGCACCTCGTCCAGCACGCCTTCGATGTAGTCGGCCGGGCCGCTGGCCTTGAGGTGCTCGACCACGCGGTGCACTTCCTCGTCGGAGACGAAGGCGCCGTGCACGCGGTCCGGCATGGCGGTACCCGGCGGCAGGTACAGCATGTCGCCGTTGCCCAGCAGCGCCTCGGCGCCGGACTGGTCCAGGATGGTGCGCGAGTCGATCTTGGAGCTGACCTGGAAGGCGATGCGGGTGGGGATGTTGGCCTTGATCAGGCCGGTGATGACGTCCACCGACGGACGCTGCGTGGCCAGGATCAGGTGGATGCCGGCCGCGCGCGCCTTCTGCGCAAGGCGCGCGATCAGCTCCTCGACCTTCTTGCCGACGATCATCATCATGTCGGCGAATTCGTCGATGAAGATGACGATGAACGGCAGCGGCTCGAGCTGGCGCGGCACCTCGCCCATTTCCGGGTTCGGCTTGAACAGCGGGTCCATCAGCGGCTGGCCGGCGTCGATGGCGTCCTTGATCTTCTTGTTGAAGCCGGCCAGGTTGCGCACGCCCACCGCGCTCATCAGCTTGTAGCGGCGCTCCATCTCGGCCACGCACCAGCGCAGGCCGTTGGCGGCCTCCTTCATGTCGGTGACCACCGGCGCCAGCAGGTGCGGGATGCCCTGGTAGACGCTCAGCTCGAGCATCTTCGGGTCGATCATCAGCATGCGCAGGTCTTTCGGGCTGGCCTTGTACAGCAGGCTCAGCACCATGGCGTTGACCGCCACCGACTTGCCCGAGCCGGTGGTGCCGGCGACCAGCAGGTGCGGCATGCGCGCCAGGTCGGCCACGGTCGGTCGGCCGGCGATGTCCTTGCCCAGCGCAAGGGTCAGCACGCTGGCCGACTTGTCGTATTCCTTCGAGCGCAGCAGCTCGGACAGGAAGATCATCTCGCGGGTGACGTTGGGGATTTCCAGGCCGATCACCGACTTGCCCGGGATCACGTCGACCACGCGCACCGACTTCACCGAGAGGCCGCGGGCGATGTCCTTGTCCAGCGAGCTGATCTGGCTGACCTTGATGCCCGGCGCCGGCTCGATCTCGAAACGGGTGATGACCGGGCCGGGATAGGCGCCGACCACCTGCGCGTCGATGCGGAAATCCTTGAGCTTGAACTCAATCTGCCGCGACAGCGTTTCCAGGGTCTGCTCGTCGTAGCCCTTGGGCTGCGGCCTGGGGTCGTCCAGCAGCGCCAGCGGCGGCAGGTCCGAGCCGTCGCCGTTGACCCCCTGGAACATCGGGATCTGCGTCTCGCGCTTGGCGCGCTCGCTCTTCTCGATCACCGGCGCCGGGCGCGGTTCGATCTTCACCGGCTCGCGTTTGGCGCGCACTTCGGCATCGACCTTGCGCACTTCCTCGCGCTCCTCGCGCAGCGCACGGGTCTGCTGCCACTCGCTGGCCTGTTCCTTCTTCTTGTCCAGCAGAGGGCCCAGCGCCAGCACCCACTTGCCGATCTTCTCCATCACCAGGAACCACGACAGCCCGGTGGCCAGGGTGATCGAGGTCAGCAGCAGCACCAGCAGGAACAGGTTGCTGCCGACCGGGCCGAAGCCGCTCTGCAGCGATTTGCCGACCAGCACGCCGAGGCCGCCGCCGGCGCGGGCGACGTCGCCCGGCGCCAGGCGCAGGTAGAGGAAGCCGGTGGCGCCGATCAGGAAGCCGACGATGCCCACCAGCCGCAGCGCCGGGCCGAGATCGTCCTGGCCGCGGTCCTCGCGGTTGAGCCCGAACATGGCGATCCACGCGACCGCCGCCAGCATCAGCGGAATCAGATAGGCGACATAGCCGAACAGCTGGCGCAGCACGTCGGCGATCCACGCCCCCACCCTGCCGCCCATGTTGTGGATGGGCGCGACCACCGATCCGGCCTGCGACCAGCCCGGATCGGTCGGGGAATAGGTGAACAGACTTGCCAGCAGGTACAACAGCGCCGGCGCGATCGCGATCAGCGCCAGGTCGCGCCACAGCTTGTTGCGGCGCGGAGCATCCGCTGCGGCGGCCTGCCTGCGCGCAGTGCCGCCAGCGCCTTTGTCACGTTCCGGGACCTGTTTCGCCACCTTGGACCAGACCTTAGAAATGCACGGTTAGTGATTGATATTAAACGACAGGCGACGACGTTTCATCCGCCCGTTCGCCGCCCTGCCGGAGAACAGGCGGGCAACGGCATCGTGGGGCATCGGGAAAGCGCGTGCGGGCGTGCGGCGGCTGCGCGGGAGCGGTCCTGCGGGTCGCGCAGTTCCATTCCTGCGCCTTGATTCACCGGGGCCCGGTCGCCACTCTATGACCTGCCCGGACGGTCGCCATGCACCGCGATCGCGCCGCCAATTCCGACTTCCGCGAGTATACATGAGCACTTCCAGCGCCCCGTCCCTGCCCACCCGCCACCAGAAGCTCGTCATCCTCGGCTCCGGCCCCGCCGGCTGGACCGCCGCGGTCTATGCCGCGCGCGCCAACCTCAAGCCGGTGGTGATCACCGGCCTGCAGCAGGGCGGCCAGCTGATGACCACCACCGAGGTGGACAACTGGCCGGGCGACGCCCATGGCCTGATGGGGCCGGACCTGATGGCGCGCATGCAGGCCCATGCCGAGCGCTTCGACACCGAAGTGGTGTTCGACCACATCCATACCGCCGACCTCTCGCAGCGCCCGTTCCGGCTGATCGGCGACAGCGCCGAATACACCTGCGACGCGCTGATCGTCGCCACCGGCGCCACCGCCAAGTACCTGGGCATCCCGTCCGAGGAAGCGTTCAAGGGGCGCGGCGTGTCGGCCTGCGCCACCTGCGACGGCTTCTTCTACAAGGACCAAGACGTGGTCGTGGTCGGCGGCGGCAATACCGCCGTGGAAGAAGCGCTGTACCTGTCCAACATCGCCCGCAAGGTCTACCTGGTGCACCGCCGCGACACGCTCAAGGCGGAAAAGATCATGCAGGACAAGCTGTTCGCCAAGGTCGCCGCCGGCAAGATCGAAACCGTGTGGCACCACCAGGTCGACGAGGTGCTGGGCAACGAGATGGGCGTGACCGGCGTGCGGGTGAAGTCCACCCAGGACGGCAGCACCCGCGACATCGCCGCGCACGGCTTCTTCGTCGCCATCGGCCACCAGCCCAATACCGACCTGTTCAAGGGCCAGTTGGCGATGAACAACGGTTACCTGGAGATCCGCTCGGGCCTGGGCGGCAACGCCACCATGACCTCGGTCGAAGGCGTGTTCGCCGCCGGCGACGTCGCCGACCAGCATTACCGCCAGGCCATCACTTCGGCCGGCTTCGGCTGCATGGCCGCGCTCGACGCCGAGCGCTTCCTGGACGCGCAGGGCGGCTGATCGCGGTCGCCCCGGCAGCCCGGCATGGACAAGGTATTCGCCAAGCAGCTGCTGTTCCACGGCAGTTGGCTGGTGGTTCCCGCCGTCGCCTGTCTGCTGTGGCGGTGGCGCCGCGACCGGCGCCACCGCGCCGTGCTCGCGGTCCTGCTGCTGGGCTGCGGCGTGTTCGCGTGGGCGCGGTTCGTCGAACCGCAGCTGATCCGGGTGGACCACACCGAGCTGCGCGGCACCGGCATGCAGGCCCGCATCGCCCTGGTCAGCGACATCCACCTGGGCGCCTACAAGGACCGCCGCTTCCTCGAGCGGCTGGTGGAACGGCTCGATGCGCTGCCGGTGGATGCGGTGGTCATCGCCGGCGACCTGACCTACGAACCGCAGCGGCTGGTGCTGTCCGAGGCGTTCGCGCCGCTGTCGGCGTTGCGTGTCCCCGTCTATGCCGTGCTGGGCAACCACGACCAGCAGGCGCCCGGCCCCGACATCGACGTGCCGCTGCGCGAGGCGCTGCGCGCGCATGGCGTGCGCGTCGTCGAGGGCATGGTCTTCACCGACGCGCGCGGCATCCGCTGGGCGGGACTGGGCGACCGCTGGGCGGGAAAGGACGATCCGGGCTTCCTGCGCACGGCGTCGGCCCCGACGCCGGCGATCGTCGTCGCGCACAATCCCGACAGCGCCATGGAACTGCGGCCCGGCGAGGCGGCGATCGTCCTCGCCGGGCATACCCATGGCGGACAGATCCGCATTCCATGGCTGTACCGCAAGGTCATCCCCAGCGCCCACGGCTTCGATCGCGGCGAGCAGATCGCCCCCGCCGCGGCCGGTCCGGTGCGGGTGTTCACCACGCGCGGCGTGGGCGAAGTCGGCCTGCCGCTGCGGCTGTTCAACCCGCCCACCATCGACGTGCTGCAGCTGCGGCCATGACCCCGGCTCTGGAACCGCGCGTGCTCCCGTCCATCGCGCTGGTGGAAGCGGCGCAATGGGACGCCCTGCACGACCGGTGCAATCCCTTCGTCAGCCACGCCTTCCTTGCCGGGCTGGAACGGCACGGCTGCCTGCGCCCGGAATGGGGCTGGCAGCCCCGGCACGTCACGCTGTGGCGCGGCGATGAACTGGTGGCCGCGGTGCCGGGCTACCTGAAGGAGAACTCGCATGGCGAGTTCGTATTCGACCACGCCTGGGCGAACGCCTACGCGCGGCACGGGCAGGAATACTTCCCCAAGTGGCTGGGCGCCATTCCCTATTCGCCGGTCACCGGTCCGCGCCTGCTGGCCCACGACGAGGCGGACAGGCGCGGGTTGCTGCGGGCCATCGTCGGGTACGTGCAGGACGCCGGGCTGTCCTCGGCCCACGTCAATTTCCACGGCGTGGACGAGGACGTGGCCTTCGACGCGGACTGGCTGCGGCGGGTGGATGTGCAGTTCCAGTGGCGCCGGCAACCGGGCTGGCGGGATTTCGGCGATTTCCTCGCGGCGATGGACCACAAGCGCCGCAAGAACATCCGCCAGGAACGCGCCCGGGTCGCGCGTGCCGGCATCCGCTTCCGCGTCGTGCACGGCGACGAGGCGTCGGCCGACGACCTGCGCGCCATGCACGGTTTCTACCTGCAGACCTTCGCCGAGTACGGCAACGCGCCGGCGCTGACCCTGCCGTTCCTGCGCCACCTGGCCCAGACCCTGCCGCGCCAGCTGGTGCTCTTCCTCGCCGAGCAGGACGGCGAACCGCTCGCCGGCGCGCTGTGCCTGCGTGGCGGCGACACGCTGTACGGCCGCTACTGGGGCGGCGCCGCCCTGCCCGGCCTGCACTTCGAGACCTGCTACTATCAGGGCATCGACTACTGCCTGCGCGAGGGACTGCAGCGCTTCGAGCCGGGCGCGCAGGGCGAACACAAACTGGCGCGCGGCTTCCTTCCCGCCGAAGTGCGCAGCCGGCACTGGATCGCCGATCCGCAGTTCCGCCAGGCGCTGCGCGACTGGTGCGCGCGGGAAGCGCGCGATGTCGCCCGCTATGCGCAGGCGCTGCAGCGACACTCGCCTTTCAGGAGTGGGGACGAGCCATGAAACCGGCGATGCATCCGTTCCTGCTGCCGCCCGATCCCGGTGCGCCGTTCCCGCCGGCGGAACTGGCGCTGCACGAACCCGACGGCCTGCTCGCCATCGGCGGCGACCTGTCGCCGGTGCGGCTGCTCAACGCCTATGCCGGCGGCATCTTCCCGTGGTTCTCCGAAGGGCAGCCGATCCTGTGGTGGTCGCCCGACCCGCGCATGGTGTTCCGCACCGATGGCGTGCGCCTGTCCTCGCGCTTCCGCCGCGAGCTGCGTTCCAGCGCCTGGACGGTCGCCGCCGATACCGCGTTCGCCGAGGTCGTGCAGGCCTGCGCCAGCACGCCGCGCCCGGGCCAGGAAGGCACCTGGATTACTGCCGGCATGCAATGCGCCTATGAAGAACTGCACCGGCTCGGGTACGCGCATTCGGTGGAGGTCTTCGATGGCGGGGAGCTGGTCGGCGGCATCTACGGCGTGGCCATCGGCCGGATGTTCTTCGGCGAAAGCATGTTCAGCGGGCGCAGCGGCGGTTCCAAGGTGGCCCTGGCCGCGCTGGCGCATGCCCTGCACGGCTGGGGCTGGCCGCTGATCGACGCCCAGGTCGAGAACCCGCACCTGCTGCGCATGGGCGCCGGGCATCTGCCGCGCGAGGCGTTCCTGGCGCAGGTGCGGGCCTTGGTCCAGGCGGCGGAAACGGAACCTGCCGGGAGCTGGACGCGGCGTTTCGGCCGCTGGCCGGCGGCGGTACTGGCGGGCCGGGCCGCCGTTTAACGCAAACTTTGCATGATTCGGCGGCGCGGGGTAAAATACCCGGCTTCCGGGCCTGAAAAGGCCATCCGCAGAACCGCACAGGATTACATGTCGAAAGACGACTCCATCGAGTTCGAAGGCACCGTCAGCGAGACGCTGCCGAACACCACTTTCCGCGTTCGACTGGAAAACGGGCACGAGATCATCGCCCACATTTCCGGCCGCATGCGCAAGAACTACATCCGCATCCTTACCGGCGACCGCGTCAAGGTTGAAATGACGCCGTACGACCTGACCAAGGGGCGCATCACCTACCGCATGAAGTAAGCGCGGTAGCCGGATATCCCGGAAAGCCAGCCCTGGGCTGGCTTTTTTGCGTGGCTGTGATGCAAGGGAAAGGGGAGCCGGGAAGGTGGTGGGCCTGGTGAGCGCGGTCTGGCCTGTTCCACCTGGCGGAGCGGAGCAGTTCCTTCCGCCCCTTTGCGCCCGCCTCCCGCTTCCCTGCTCCCACCTCCCCGCTCCTTCCTCAGACCGTCGCCGGCAGTAGGTGCTCCGGTTCGGCTTCGGTTTCCACTACCAGTTCGCCATCGCGCACGTCGATGCTGACCTTGCCGCCGCCCACCAGCTTGCCGAACAGCAGCTCGTCGGCCAACGGGCGCTTGATCTGGTCCTGGATGACCCGCGACATCGGCCGCGCGCCCATCTGCGGGTCGAAACCATGGTGGGCCAGCCAGTTGCGCGCGGCCGGAGTGGCCGACAGCGAGACGTGCTTGTCCTGCAGCAGCATCTCCAGCTCGATCAGGAACTTGTCCACCACCCGCAGGATGTGGTCGAAGCCCAGCGCCTGGAACTGCACCACCGCGTCGAGGCGGTTGCGGAATTCCGGCGTGAAGCTCTTGCGGATCACCTCCATCGCATCGGTGGCGTGGTCCTGGCGGGTGAAGCCGATCGAGCGCCGCGACGCCTGCGCCGCGCCGGCGTTGGTGGTCATCACCAGGATCACGTTCTTGAAGTTGGCTTCGCGGCCATTGGTGTCGGTGAGGATGCCGCGGTCCATGACCTGCAGCAGGATGTTGAAGATGTCCGGGTGCGCCTTCTCCACCTCGTCCAGCAGCAGCACGCAGTGCGGCGTCTTGACGATCTTCTCGGTCAGCAGGCCGCCCTGGTCGAAACCGACATAGCCCGGGGGCGCGCCGATCAGGCGGCTGACCGAATGCGGCTCCATGTACTCGCTCATGTCGAAGCGCACCAGCTCGATGCCCAGCTGCAGCGCGAGCTGGCGGGTGACCTCGGTCTTGCCCACGCCGGTCGGGCCGGCGAACAGGAAGTTGCCTATCGGCTTCTCCGGATTGCCCAGGCCCGAGCGCGACAGCTTGATCGCCGAGGCCAGCGATTCGATCGCCGGGTCCTGGCCGAAGATCACCATCTTCAGGTTGCGCTCCAGGTGCTGCAGCACGTCCTTGTCGGTCGCGGTGACCTGCTTGGCGGGGATGCGCGCCATCTTGGCGACGATGGCCTCGACCTCCTCGACGTCGATGGTCGCCTTGCGTTCGGCCTCGGGCAGCAGCCGCTGGCGCGCGCCGGCCTCGTCGATGACGTCGATGGCCTTGTCCGGCAGCAGGCGGTCGCCGATATGCTTGACCGAAAGGTCGACCGCAGCCTGCAGCGCGTCGTCGGCGTAGGTCACGCCGTGGTGGGTCTCGTACTTGGGACGCAGGCCCTTGAGGATCTCGTAGGCTTCGCCCACGGTCGGCTCGACGATGTCGATCTTCTGGAAGCGGCGCGCCAGCGCCCGGTCCTTCTCGAAGATGCCGCGGTATTCCTGGAACGTGGTCGAGCCGATGCAGCGCAGTTCGCCCGAGGCCAGCGCCGGCTTGATCAGGTTGGAGGCGTCCATGGTGCCGCCCGAGGCCGAGCCGGCGCCGATGATGGTGTGGATCTCGTCGATGAACAGCACCGCGCCCGGCACCTTCTTCAACGCGGTCAGCACGCCCTTCAGGCGCTTCTCGAAATCGCCCCGGTACTTGGTGCCGGCGACCAGCGCGCCCAGGTCGAGCGAGTAGATCACCGCGTCGGCCAGCACCTCGGGCACCTCGCCGTCGACGATGCGCTTGGCCAGCCCTTCGGCGATGGCGGTCTTGCCCACGCCGGCCTCGCCCACGTACAGCGGGTTGTTCTTGCGGCGGCGGCACAGCACCTGGATGGTGCGCTCGATCTCGTCGCCGCGGCCGACCAGCGGGTCGATGCGGCCGGCCCGGGCCTGTTCGTTGAGGTTGCTGGCGTACTCGGCCAGCGCGTCGCCCTTGGCCTCGCCCTCCCCGCCCTCGGTGCGGCCCTCGCCGTCGATGGACGGCGAGGCGTCGCCGTCGTCGCCGGACTTGGCGATGCCGTGCGACAGGTAGTTGACGATGTCCAGCCGGGTCACGTCCTGCTGGTTGAGGTAATAGACCGCGTGCGAATCCTTCTCGCCGAAGATCGCCACCAGCACGTTGGCGCCGGTGACCTCCTTCTTGCCGGAGGACTGCACGTGGTAGACGGCGCGCTGCAGCACGCGCTGGAAGCCCAGCGTGGGCTGGGTGTCGCGGCCGTCGTCGTCGGCCAGGCGCGAGACCGAGGTCTCCACGGCCTGTTCCAGGTCCTGGCGCAGGCGATCCAGGTCGGCGCCGCAGGCTTTCAGTACCGCCTGCGCGGAGGGGTTCTCCAGCAGGGCGAGCAGCAGGTGTTCGACCGTCATGAATTCATGACGTGCCTCGCGGGCGCGCTTGTAGCACTGGCCAATCGTCTGTTCGAGGTCTTTGCTGAACATGGGGGACTCCGACTGCGGTTCGAGACAATATGCGGCCTGACTGCACGTTTTCCATCACCCTACCGGATGCCGGTGTTCAGACGGCGTTAGCAGTATGCCCAAGGGTTGGGGATCCGTTCGGGCCGGGCCGCCATCAGCGGCGGATCCCTACCCCACGGGACGGCATTGGCTGCGGGGCATCGGGGTCTGGCGACAGCCGCGCCGGACGCCCGCCCTCTCCACATGGGTGCCGGCCCGGCCACGGCAATGCCGCCGCCGTGTCCATGCGCGGAACGGTGCGGGCCGCCGGTGTCGGGGATGCGGGGACGATGCAGGCGCGGCCGGTGGAGGTGCCGGTCAGGCCTTCTCCATCGTGCACAGCAGGGGATGCTGGTTCATGCGCGAGAACTCGTTGACCTGGGCGACCTTGGTCTCGGCGACCTCGCGGCTGTAGACCCCGCAGATGCCGCGCCCCCGGGTATGGACGTGCAGCATCACCTGGGTGGCCTTGTCCAGGTCCATGGCGAAGAAGTTCTGCAGCACGGCCACCACGAAATCCATCGGGGTGTAGTCGTCGTTCAGCAGCATCACCTGGTACAGCGGCGGCGGCGCGACCTCGGGCTTGCCGGGGTCGACCAGCAGGCCGTGGTCGTTCTCGTGTTGGAGCTTGCGGGGCATGCGCCGAATTATACCGGGTGGCCCCGGCGTACCGCGCCGAATTGGACGTGAACGCCCCCGTCAAAGCACAATTTGCGCCTGATCAACCAATCCCGCAGGGAAAGCATGAAGAAGTACGTGACTGGAATGATGGTGGCGGGCGTGTTGGGCTGCATGGCCGGAACGGCGTTTGCCGGCGAACCGGACGCCGCGGTCGGGAAGCTGCTCGAGTCGCTGGAATACAAGTACGAGGTCGACGACGACGGCGACTACCGCATGGTGTTCGACATGGAGGACGAGCGCACCCAGCTGGTGTTCGTGCGCTCCTCGGTCGAGACCTACGGCGCCCACCGCATCCGCGAGATCTGGTCGCCGGGCTACAAGTCCTCCGGCCCGCAGCTGCCGGCGCTGGTCGCCAACCGCCTGCTCGAGGATTCCAACGATTCCAAGCTCGGCAGCTGGGTCAAGCAGGGCGACATGGCCATGTTCGTGGTCAAGATCGACGCCGACGCCAAGGCCGACGTGCTCAGCGACGCCATCGACGCGGCGATCAAGAGCGCCGATGCCATCGAGCTGGAACTGACGGCCAAGGACGAGTACTGAGGGTGAACGCGTTGCACTCCCAGCGCTGGGCGCCACGCGTCACCGTGGCCACCGTGGTGTCCCGCGCCGGGCAGCTGCTGCTCGTGGAGGAAGAAAAACACGGCCGCCGGGTGCTGAACCAGCCGGCCGGCCACCTGGAAGCGGGCGAAAGCCTGGTCGAGGCCGCGGTGCGCGAGACGCGCGAGGAAACCGGCTGGGAGGTGCGGCCGACCGCCTTCATCGGCGCCTACCAATGGGGCGCACCGGACGGCAAGTCGTTCCTGCGCTTCGCCTTCGCCGCCGAGCCGGTACGGCATTACCCGGATCAACCGCTGGATACCGGCATCGTGCAGGCGCTGTGGCTGACCCCGGCCGCGCTGCAGGCCGACATGGCGCGGCTGCGCAGCCCACTGGTCTGGCAGGCCGTGTCGGACTGGCTGGCCGGGCAGCGTTTCCCGCTGTCGGTGCTGAGGCAGGTGCCGTGAGCCGCCCCGGCGTGGTCGTCGGCGTGTCCGGCGGCGTGGACTCCTCCGTCGCCGCCCTCGTCTTGGTCCAGCAGGGGCTGGATGTCGCCGGCCTGTTCATGCAGAACTGGGCGGACGACGGCTCCGGTGAATGCAGGGCGGAAGACGACCGCCGCGACGCGGTGGCGGTCTGCGGCCGGCTGGGCATTCCCTTCCATTTCCGCGATTTCTCCGCCGAGTACTGGCAGGGCGTGTTCGAACACTTCCTGGCCGAGTACGCGGCCGGGCGCACGCCGAACCCGGACGTGCTGTGCAACCGCGAGGTCAAGTTCAAGCACTTCCTGGACGCCGCCCGCGAGCTGGGCGCCGGGCGCATCGCCACCGGGCATTACGCCCAGGTGGAGCAGTCCGGCGGCCGCTGGCGCCTGCTGCGCGGGGCCGACCGCGGCAAGGACCAGAGCTATTTCCTGCACCAGCTGGGGCAGGAACAGCTGGCCGCCACGCTGTTCCCGATCGGCCACCTGGAAAAGAGCCAGCTGCGCCGCATCGCCCAGGAGGCCGGGCTGCCGACCCACGCCAAGAAGGACTCGACCGGCATCTGCTTCATCGGTGAGCGCGATTTCCGCCAGTTCCTCGGCCAGTACCTTCCCGCCCGCGAAGGCGAGATCCGCGATCCGCACGGGCAGCCCATCGGCCGCCATCCAGGCGTGTTCTATTTCACCCTGGGCCAGCGCGAAGGCCTGAACATCGGCGGCGTGCGCGGCCGGCCGGCCGCCCCCTGGTACGTGGTCGGCAAGGACGTGGCGGCCAACATCCTGTACGTGGACCAGGGCCACGACAGCCCCTGGCTGCAGTCCAACCGCCTGCAGACCGAATCCATGCACTGGATCGCCGGGGGCGCGCCCGCCGCCGGCTTCCGCTGCACCGCGCAGACCCGTTACCGGCAGCCGGACGAGCCCTGCGCCGTGACCGTGCGCGACGACGGCACCCTGCAGGTCGATTTCGACCGGCCGCAGCGGGCGGTCACGCCCGGCCAGTCGCTGGTGCTGTATGACGGTGCCCAATGCCTGGGCGGCGCGGTGATCGCCGCCACCGACGCGCCGCTGGAACAGCGAGCGTCCAGGCCCGTTCCCCCCGAGAGGCAAGCATGAGTTTTTCCTTCGACGACCGCGTACTGGCACTGGCCGGCATCGCCCAGGCCCTGCAGCAGGTGCGGCGCATCGCCGAGACCGGCCATTCCGACGCCGCCGTGGTGCGCACCGCCATGGACAGCGTGATCCGCATCGACGCCCCCTCGCCCGCCGCCGTCTATGGCGACGGGCGCCAGGTGGAGGCCGGGCTGCGGCTGCTGCGCGACTATTTCGGCAACCAGGGCAAGGACGACCTGCTGCCGCGCCTGGCGCTGTCGGTGATGCAGCTGGAACGCCGCTTCGTGCGCGACGGCGCGACGGTGGCCAAGGTCCAGGCCGGCATCGCAGCCGCCGCGGCGCGGGCCGGCGAGCTCGGCGACCCGGCCCATCCCGACGTGCTGGCGGCGATGGGCGGCCTGTACGCGGAGACCATCAGCCAGCTCAAGCCGCGCATCATGGTGCAGGGCAATCCGCATTACCTCGGGCAGGCCGGGGTGGTCGCCGAGATCCGCGCCCTGCTGCTGGCCGCGGTGCGTTCGGCGGTGCTGTGGCGCCAGCTCGGCGGCAGCTACTGGGACTTCCTGTTCTCGCGCAAGGCCATGCTCGAAGCGATCGGACGGCGACTGCGCGGCGGCGGCTAAAGACCGGACCCACCCGGCCGATACTGCAATCGTGACTCTCCCGAGAACGTCCATGTATTCACGCATTGCTATCCGCCTGGCCGCCCCGCTGGCCCTCACTCTCCTGCTGCCGCTGGCCGCGGCGTTCGCATGGCCCTCCGCCGTGGTCTGGGCGATCATGACCACCATGGTCCTGAGCTGGCTGGTGTTCGCCTACTGGAGCGTCCACAGCCAGTCGCAGCGCTCCCCCGAGCATGCCCGCGTGCTCAAGGAGCAGGACCAGCTGCTCAACGAACTGCGCAGCTTCGTCAGCAACGAAATCGACGGTTCGCGCGGCGAGATCGAGCGCGCCCGCGAGCTGATCCGCCAGGCCGTGTCCGGGCTGGGCAGCAGCTTCGATGCGATGAACCGCAAGTCGCGCCAGCAGAGCCAGGCGCTGGCCCGCATCGTCGACCGCGCCGGCGAGGAAGGCGGCGGTGGCGTGGACGTGGCCCGTTTCGCCCAGCACGCCAGCCACCAGATGGAACAGCTGGTCGAGGCGCTGGAGCAGGTCAGCGGCCAGAGCAGCAACACCGTGCAGCACATCGACCAGATGGCGCAGCACCTGGACGGCATCTTCGCCCTGCTGGAGGACGTGAAGTCCATCGCCGACCAGACCAACCTGCTGGCGCTCAACGCCGCCATCGAGGCCGCGCGCGCCGGCGAGGCCGGACGTGGATTCGCCGTGGTCGCCGACGAGGTGCGCAACCTGTCCGAGCGTTCGACCACCTTCAACGAGCAGATCCGCAAGCTGGCGCACAGCTCCAAGGACGCCATCGCCAAGGTCCGCGAGACGGTTTCGCACATGGCCTCGCGCGACATGGACCGCTCCCGCGAGGCGCGCCATGAGGCGGCGGCCATGCTGGACAACGTGGCGGCGATCAACAGCTCGCTGGGCGACGGCATGCGCGAGATCTCCGAATGCGGCCGCGCCATCGACAGCAGCGTCGCCGAAGCGGTGCGCGCCCTGCAGTTCGAGGACATCGCCACCCAGGCGCTGGGCGGCGTGCACACCCACCTGGACCGCCTGACCGCGATCAACCGCGAGGCCGTGGCGCTGCAGGAACTGCTGCATCGCAGTGGCGGCGTGCTGGACAGCGAGCTGGTGGCCGCGCTGCAGCGTACCGGCAGCCGCCTGCGCGAGATGCGCAGCGAGTGGGAGCGTCCGCCGCACAAGCCGGTGGCGCAGCAGAGCATGGGTGCGGGAACGGTTGAACTGTTCTGATTCCCCACGCGGCGATGCACCGACCCCGGCTCCGGCCGGGGTTTCGTCGTTGCAGGCCGCCTCTTCCGCGCAGGCCGCCGCCATGGCGGACGACGCGCCTGCGGCCGCCGTCCCGCCGGGACTGATGGGCGCTGGCGCTCCGCGCCCCACCCCGGCGCTGGAGCGGCTGGCGGCGCTGGAGATGCTGGCGCAGCAGGAACTGGCCGACGCCGCGCGGCTGCAGGAAGCCGCTGCACCCGGGCAGGACGACCTGGTGTCGATCCTGGTCGCCTGGGATCTCGCGCTCTGACGCCGCGACCGGCGCGCACGCGCCTGCCGTCCCTGTCGCGATGACGTGGCATCCGGTGTGCGCTGCGGGAAACCTGCCTCGAATCCACATCCGCCATGGAAATGGGCTCCGCCGGGGCTGCGATCCGTCGGATCGGCGTGCCCGTACATGGAGCGTCGGCAGCGGTCCGATCGGGAACCACGCGCAGCGCATCCGTGGCCATCCGCCCCCTGCCGTGCCGGCCACGTAATCCCCGTTTCCCGCAATGGCGGCCCCTGTCGGTCGACCCGATGGCGAAGCACGGCTTCAAGCCGCGCACGGTGCGGCAGGCCCCGCCGGTAACTCCTATCCGCCGCATAGGCCTCGCACGGGAAGCCAGGCATCAGGTGCAGGAAAGAGGGATTGCCGATCCCGAGAGCATTCCGGCGTTTCAGACATCGCCGACAGCAATGCCCGCATCATCCGGATACAGGCATGCATGAAAAAGAAGAGAGCCGCTACGGGGAGGCGGCAGCCTTTTGACCTCGTAGTCCACGGTGCGTCGGGTCAGTCGGCAACTCCCATCCGCGGCATGGGCCTCTACCTTCCCGGGCGCACGGGGAAGCCAGGCATCAGGTGCAGGAAAGAGGGATGGCCGATCCGAGAGCGTCCGGCGCTTCAGACATCGCCGACAGCAATGTCCGCATCACCCGGATACAGGCATGCATGAAGAAAGAAGAGAGCCGCTACAGGAGACGGCAAGCTTGAACCGGTAGTGCAAGGCGCGGGCCGGCGTGGACCGGCCCCGCATGGGCTCGATCAGAGCGCCGCAACCGGCCTGTCCGCCGGCAGCGGCAGTGGCGGGTTCTGGCTGTCGTCGCTGGCGCACTGGCGCAGCCACTGCGCCATGTCCCGCGACGGCAGCGGACGCGAGTACAGGTAGCCCTGGATCTCGTCGCAGCCCTGGCGCAGCAGCAGCGCTTCCTCCTGGCGCGTCTCCACGCCTTCGGCCACCACCAGCATGCCCAGCGCGTGGCCCAGGTGGACGATGGCCTGGGTCACCTCGGCGGTGCCGGCGTCGTGCAGCATGCGCTGGACGAAGCTGCGGTCGATCTTCAGGCGCTGCACCGGGAACCGGTTCAGGTAATGCAGGTTGGAGAAACCGGTGCCGAAGTCGTCCACGGCCAGCAGCACGCCGTTGCTTTCAAAGGTGTCGAAGCACTGGCGCAGCGCGTCGCTGTCGCGGATCAGCGCCGATTCGGTCAGCTCCAGTTCCAGCCGTTGCGGTGGCCAGCGGTGGCGCTCGCAGATGGCGATCACCTGCTCGGCGAAGCCGCGCTCGCGCAGCTGCATGGCCGAGACGTTGACGGCGATGCGCTCGAACGCCAGCCCCGCCGCCTGCCAGACCGCGGCCTGGCGGCAGGCCTCGTCCAGCACCCACTCGCCGATGCGGGCGATCTCCCCGCATTTCTCGGCCACCGGGATGAACTCGGCCGGGCTGCACGGCCCCAGCTCCGGGCAGACCCAGCGCAGCAGCGCCTCGATGGCCGGCGGCCGCGACGGGTCGACGTTGACCAGCGGCTGGTAGACCAGCTGGAACTCCTCGCGCTCGAGCGCGCCATGCAGCGCGTGCTCGATCTGCAGGCGCCGCTGGATGCCGGCCAGCGCGTCCTGGCTGTAGTACTGGTAGGTGTTGCGCCCGGCTTCCTTGGCCGCGTGCATGGCCGCATCGGCCGCGCGCAGCAGCGTGTCGAAGTCGTGGTGGGCGTCGTCGGCCAGCGCGATGCCGACGCTGGCGCCGACCTTCAGCGTGGTGTCGCCGCGATGCAGCGGCGAGGCCAGCGAGGCGATCAGCTTGCGCGCGACGTGGCCGGCGTCGGCCGGGTCGGCCAGGTCGCGCAGCACGACGACGAACTCGTCGCCGTTGAAGCGCGCGAACAGGTCGGCGTTGCGCAGGCTCTGGTGCAGCCGCGCGGCGGCGGCCTTGAGCAGCATGTCGCCGGTGGCGTGGCCGAAGGTGTCGTTGATCGACTTGAAGCCGTCCAGGTCGACGAACAGCATCGCCAGCACCCGGCCGTTGCGGCGCGATTCGGCGATGGCCTCCTCGGCCTGCTCGCGCAGCAGGATGCGGTTGGGCAGCCCGGTCAGCAGGTCGTAGTGGGCCAGCAGTTCGATGCGTTCGTTGGCCTCGCGCTCGCGGGTGATGTCGCGGAACAGCACCACGAACCGCTCCGGCAGGCCCTCGCGGCGGTCCAGCTCGACCTGCACCTGCACCCACACGCGCTGCCCGGAATGCCGGTAGAAGCACAGGTCCAGCTGCTCGGGCAGGCCACCGCCGGCGATGCGGGTCAGCGCGGCCTCGAAACTGTCGCGCGAATCCTGCGTGTAGAGCGCCAGCGCCTGTTCCAGCGTGACCGGCTCCTTGCGCAGGCCATGGATGCGGTAGCACTCGTCGGTCCAGAGCATGCCGCGGGTGGCGACCTCGATCTCGCAGCCGCCGATGCGGCCGAGCGCGGACACGCGGTTGAGCAGCTCGGTGCGCCAGCGGATCAGCGCGTCGGTCTGGCGCTGTTCGGTGACGTTCTGCAGCTGCCCGACCACCCGCCGCACGCGCCCGGCGGCATCGTGCTCGGGGTGCATCCAGACCCGCAGGTGCAGGCTGCCCGATTCCATCGGGCCGGGCGCCAGCACCAGGTCGAAACCGTGCGGCTGGCCTTCGCGGTGCACCGCCGCCAGGCCGCCAGCACCTGCGCGCGGGCGCCGTCGAGCAGGCCCAGCCAGCGGCGGTCGCCGGGCAGGCTGCCGGGCGCGCGGCCGACCGCGGCGTGCAGTTCTTCGGACCAGCGGAAACGGGCACCTTCCCGCTCCCAGGACCAGGTGCCGAGGCCGGCGATGCGCTGCAGGTGGCGCAGTTGCGCCTGCTGTTCGTGCGCGCCGGCGTCGTGGGTGTCCTGCGGGCCGATCTCGATGCGGATGCCGCCGATGCGCAGCGGCTGGCCGTCGGCCGTGCGCGCCACCACCTGGCCGTGATCCTGCACCACGTGCCAGTTGCCGTCGCCGCGGCGGACGCGCAGGCGGCAGGCGTAGGGCATGGACGCATCGTGCAGGTGCGCCTGCAGCGCCGCCCGCTGCGCGGGACGGTCGGCGGGATGGACCTGGTCCAGCCATTCCTGCACCGTGCCGGGCGCGATGCCCTGCCCCGCCTGGTCCTCCAGGTGGGCCAGCAGGTTGGCCGGCACGTCCCATTCCCACACGCCATGCCCGGCTTCATGCAGCAGCCGGGCCCAGCGCCCGTCGGCCAGCGGAGCGGCCGGCGCGGCGGTATAGACATAGGCGCAGACCGCGCCGCCCGGCGACCGCGCAGCGCTCAGGAAACCATCCAGGCGCTGCCCGCCGGCCGGAACCGAACAGGGCAACAGCCCCTGCGCGGCGACGCGCTCGCGCAGTCCGAGCAGGGCGTGGCGATGGGCCTGCAGCCCGTGCGGCAGGTCCAGCGTGCGGGCCGCGGCGTTGGCCGCCAATGGATGGCCCTCCGGATCGAGCAGCACGATCGCCCCCTCCATCGGGTGGCCCATCATGCTCGCAATCACGCCCTGATCCACGCGCTACCGCTCCAGTCATCCACCCGAGGTCCGGGAACCCTATCGATAACGGCAGCCCCGGATGGAAATTGAGTACTGCGTCATCGCTCCCGGGCACGGCCCGCTAAGATGTCCGGGGATAGATCACGGCGTACCGCCACGGAACATGCACAACGGCTCCTCCCACCCGCGGCACCCCGCATCAACGGACCTGGCGATGGCATGCCTGCAGCGCACCACCTACGGCGTGGTGGCCGGCGGCGGCGCGCTGATCCTGCTGTGCGGGCTGCTGCCCTGGGCCTGGGCGGCGATTCCGGCCCATCCGCTGGCCTGGACTGTGACCTCCGTCGTGCTGGTGGCTCTGTACATGGCGCTGGCCCTGCTCCTGCTCCTTCCCCGCCTGGGCCAGGTGCGGCTGCTGGCGGCACGCGACCTGGCCGAGCTCGAAACCAGCCGCAAGGCGCTGGAAACGGGAAACCGGGAGCTGCAGGCCATGGCCGGGCGCCTGTTCTCGGTGCAGGAGGACGAGCGCCGGGCCATTTCCCGCGACCTGCACGACGACATCGGCCAGGCCGTCACCGCGATCAAGCTGGCCGCGCACGCGGCGATGGACGAGGACGATGCGCAGCGGCGCCGGGAGGACCTGGGCCAGATCGTGGAGCTGGTCGACAGTACCGTGGTGCGCCTGCGCAACCTGTCGATGCTGCTGCGCCCGCCGCAGCTGGACGCGCTCGGGCTGGAAGCGGCGCTGCGCTGGCAGGCGGGGCAGCTGTTCCGCTCCTCGCCGGTGGAACTGCGGATGGAGGTGGAGGACCTGCCGCAGCGCCCGGACAACGAGGTCGAGCAGGCCTGTTTCCGCATCGCCCAGGAAAGCCTGACCAACGCCCTGCGCCATGCGCTGGCCAGCCAGGTGCAGCTGTGCCTTGAGGACGACGGCGGCGGCCGCCTGCGGCTGCGCGTGGTCGATGACGGCGAAGGCTTCGACCCCGATGGTCCGCGCGGGCTGGGGCTGGTGGTGATGCGCGAGCGCGCGCAGAGCGTCGGCGGCTGGCTGCGCATCCATACCGCGCCGGGCGAAGGCACCCGGGTCGAACTGCACCTGCCCTACCGCATGCCGCAGGCCGCCGCCTGCCAGGGAGCCTGAGGATGTGGAACCCCGCCCCGCAGCCGGTCACCGAAGCATCCGCCCCGCCCCGGCTGGGCGCCGGCAATCCGGAACTGGCCGCGATGGTCGCCGACGCCGCCGGCGGCGGCACGCCGCTGATGCTGCTGCACCTGGACATCGACCACTTCGCCTCGGTCAACGAGAACATGAGCGCGGAGGTCGGCGACCAGGCGCTGGTGCTGATCGCGCAGCGCCTGGGCGACCACCTGCGTGGCCGCGGCCGGCTGTGGCGGCATGGCAGCGACGAATTCGTGCTGGCCATCCCGCGCACCGGCGGCGTGCCCCTGCCCGAGGAAATGGCCGAGCAGCTGCGCCAGCAGATGGAGCTGCCGCTGTCGGTGCTGCCCTACACCCTGTTCCTGACCGCGAAGATCGGCGTATCGCTGTGCCCGGAACACGCCACCGACCCGAGCCGCCTGCTCGACCTGGCCGAGGACGCCCTACACCAGGCCGGCCGCGAAGGCGGCAACGTGGTGCAGGTGCACATGCTGCACAAGCCGCTCAGCGCGCACAGCGAGAGCATCATTTCGCGGCAGCTGGTGGACGCCATCGAGAACGGCGAGCTGCGCCTGCGCTACCAGCCGCTGGTCAGCGCCCGCGACGGCCACGTCGTGGGCATGGAGGCGCTGCTGCGCTGGCAGTCGCCGACGCTGGGCATGCTGGTGCCGGAGCGCTTCATGCGCACCGCCGAACGGCTGGGGATCATCGTGCAGATCGGCGCCTGGGTGCTGGAGATGACCCTGCGCCAGGCGCGCGTCTGGCGCGACCAGGGGTTCGACGACTTCAACATCGCGGTGAACGTCTCCACGCTGCAACTGCTGCGGCCCAGCTTCTTCGCCGAGGTCATGGCGCTGCTGCAGTCCACCGGCGTGCCGGCGCGAATGCTGACCCTGGAGATCAACGAAAGCGCGCTGACCAACAACGTCAACTTCGTCTACGAGACCCTGGCCAACCTGCGCAACGAAGGCATCAGCCTGAGCCTGGACAATTTCGGCACCGGCGATTCCAGCCTCAGCGCGCTGGTGCGCTATCCGGTGGACAAGCTCAAGATCGACCGCAGCTTCATCAAGAGCGCGCCGGCGGCCAACCGCGAGGCCGCGATCTCCCGCGCGATCATCGCCATGGGCCACCAGCTGGGCATGACCGTGATCGCCAACGGCGTGGAGTCGCAGGCGCAGCTGGGCTTCCTGCGCCGCAACGACTGCGACGTATTCCAAGGCTATCTGTTCGGCGAACCGATGTCGGCCGAAGCGGCCGGCATGACCCTGCGCCGCCGCTACCTGCGTCCGGAAGCCTTCGCCGAGACCCGGCCGGACCGCACCCTGCTGCTGCTGGACGACGAGGAGAACGTGCTGCGCTCGCTGGTGCGCCTGTTCCGCCGCGACGGTTACCGCATCCTGGCCGCCGGCAACGTGCGCGACGCCTTCGACCTGCTGGCGATCAACGACGTGCAGGTGATCCTGTCCGACCAGCGCATGAGCGACATGAGCGGCACCGAGTTCCTGGGCCGGGTGAAGATGCTCTACCCGGACACGATCCGCCTGGTGCTGTCCGGCTACACCGACCTCAATACCGTCACCGACGCGATCAACCGCGGCGCGATCTACCGTTTCCTGACCAAGCCCTGGAACGACGACGAACTGCGCGAGCACATCCGCCAGGCGTTCCGCACCCACGATGAGAAGCGCAAGCCAGGAACGAGTGAATAGGAACGAGGAACCAGAGAAAGCAAAAAGCGGGTACCTCAAAGCCGGCCTTTGCCTTCTCTGGTTCCTCGTTCCTCTCCACTAGTTCCTAGCTTTTGGGCTGCCGGACAGGCAGCACGATGCGGAAGCGCGAGCCTTCGCCCAGCGTGCTGTCCAGGTCGATGCGGCCGTGGTGCTTGTTGACGATGCCGTAGGAGATCGACAGGCCCAGTCCGGTGCCGCTGCCCACCGGCTTGGTGGTGAAGAACGGATCGAAGATGCGCTGGCGCAGTTCCGGCGAGATGCCCGAACCGTTGTCCTGGAACTCGATCCACACCTCCTCGCCCTGCACGCCAGTGCTGACCACGATGTGGCCGCGTTCGGCGACGGCGTGGCCGGCGTTGAGCAGCATGTTCATGTACACCTGGTTCAGTTCCGACGGCAGGCACTCGACCATCGGCAGTTCGCCATAGCGGCGCTCCAGGGTGACCTTGTACTTGAGCTCGTTCCAGATGATGTTGATGGTCGATTCCAGGCCCGCGTGCAGGTCGGCCAGCTTCCATGACTCGTCGCGCCCGGAATAGGAGAAATCCTTCAGGTCGCGCACGATGCGCGTCACCCGCTCGATGCCCTCGCGCGACTCGGCCATCAACTGCGGCAGGTCGCGGCTGATGAAGTCGATGTCCAGACGGTCGCGGATGTCGTCGATCTCCGGGACCAGCGCCTTCGGATCGGGCGCGCGCAGTGCACGTTCGTAGGCCTCGATCACGGTGAACAGGCTGCGCAGGTACTCCTGCAGGCTGCCCAGGTTGGAATGCACGTAGCCGATCGGGTTGTTGATCTCGTGGGCCACGCCCGCGGCAAGCTGGCCGATGGACGCCATCTTCTCCGACTGCAGCAGCTTCTCCTGCGCGCCGTTGAGGCGCAGGTAGGCCTGGCGTAGTTCGGCATGGCGGCGCTGCAGTTCGTTCTCGTAGTCTTCCTGCCCGTCGATGTGGCGAAACAGGGCCAGGCAGGCGCGCTCGCCGGCCGCGTCGTGGTGGTAGAGGTGCACGATCACCGCACGGTCGCCCAGCGGCAGGCTGCCGCTCCAGCTGCCCGATTCCCTGGCCTGCGCCAGCGCCACCGGCGGCAGCAGGTCGACCAGGCGACGGCCCAGTCCGGCCGCGTCCCCGCCCTGCGCGCCGAACAGCTCGCGCACGGCGCTGTTGGCCAGGGCTACTTCGCCGGTGTCGTTGAACAGGAGCATGCCGTCGCGCATGCGGTCGCTCAATGCATGCAGCATGGCGGGCGACGGAAGGGGCGCGAGCGGAGCGGAAGCGGTGTCGGCCACGGGGGCGGTGGATCAGTGGAACGGGCGTCCACTATAACCGCGGATGCATCGGCGCACCGGCGCCGGAACGCGGCGGTGCGCCCTCAGGCGACGGCCAGCGGCTTGCGGGTGTGCAGCAGGTGGGCCTGGCCCTTGGCGTCGTAGGCCGAAGAGGCTTCGCTGCGGCCGAGCTGGCGCAGCGCCCAGCTGACCTCGCGCCGGCGGCGGGCCAGCAGCGCGCCATTGGCGCGGTTGCGTTCGGCCAGTTCGCGCAGCCGTTCGGCGTGTTCCAGCGGCGGCCGCGCCTCGAGGATGCGCAGCGCCTCCAGTTTCAGGCTCGTAGCCGCCACCAGCGCCTGCACGTCGTGCTCGACCAGCGCCTGGCGCTCTCCGTCGAGCGCGTCGCTCAGCTGCTGCAAGGGGTCGGCCACGGCCAGCTTCATGCGTGCAGCTGCTCGTCCAGGTCCAGCATGCGCCTGGCGATGGCGTCCGGGTCGATCCGGTAGCTGCCGTTCTCCAGCGCTTCGCGCACGGCCTGCACGCGGGCCGTGTCGATCGCCGGGGCGGTGGACAGTTCGCGCTGCAGGGCCTGCAGGGTGGTGGCTTCTCCGGTCAGGCGCACGCTGTCGGCGGCCTCGACCGGACGGGCCTCGGGTCCGCCGGCTGGGGCGGCCTTGGTGGGCGTGGCGACCGGGCGCACCTGGGCGCCTGCCGTGATCCCGCCGTCGATTTTCTGGCTCATGTGATGGAAGTCCTGATTCGGTACACAGGGGTTAACGGCAACCCGGAAGCGATCTTTAGCGGAATCTATCGGGAAACCAGTACGTCGCCGGTGGAGGTCGCGATGCCCTGCACCACCCGCCGCGAGGAGAGGTTCTCCACCGGCACCCGCTCGGCCTCGCCGGCATCGGCCAGCGCCTTGCCGGCTACCCGGACCTCGACGCCGCCGCGCCGGGACACCAGCGCGACGCTGTCTCCGCGACGGATGATACGCGGCGCGACCAGGTCGGTGGCCGACAACAGCGTACCGGCACCCATCGCACGCCGCGCCACCCGGCCGATGGCCGATTTCGGGTCGGACAATACCGCACCGGCGATGCGCGCGGTGTCGCGACGCACGCTTCCCATATCGGCCGCGGCCAGCACTTCTCCAGCGGCGACGCCGCGGGCCAGCACCAGCACGTCCTGCTCGCGGCGCACCGTCACCGGCACGAACAGCTTCCAGCCGCCGGCCTGCGGGCACCCCACCTCCACCGTGCGGTTGCCGGTGGCCCGGGCCTGCAGCGCGACCGGGCACGCCGGCAGGCGCAGACCGGCGTCGACGCTGGCCTCACCGTCGGTGGCCGGGTCCAGCGTGGACAGCGCGGCCGCGCGGATCGAGGCCAGGGACTGGAAATCGCCGGCCCCGGCAGGAACCGCCAGCAACAGACACAACAGGGCCAACAGGCGCATGGGCGACTCCGCCATGGATGAGGTCACCCCTTTCCTGCAAGCGGCGTGCCAGCGGGGCAGGAACGCGTGAACAGGAACGAGAAACGAGAGAAGGCGGAGCGTGGTCCGTTTCATTCTGCGGGCGCCGGGCCGTGGGGCGGGCCTTTTCCCCGGGCGGAAACCCGGCCGACGGTCCGCATCCTTGTCCATGACTCTTCTTTAATCTCCCGTTCTTCATTCGCGTCCAACGGTTCGTCGTCCCGGGCCTCAAGTCCTGGCCCCGGCCTGCCGATACCGGCTGCATGTCACATGACCTGCTCAACCGCATCGACCAGCGCACCCGGCTGGCCGGCCACAACCGACTGGCCCTGCTGCTGTTCCGCCTTGGCGGCCGTCAGCTTTTTGGCGTCAACGTGTTCAAGGTCCAGGAAGTGCTGCGGCGCCCGCCGCTGTTCCTGGTCCCCGGCCTGCCGGTGCAGTTCTCCGGCGTGGCCGACGTGCGCGGCCGTTCGGTGCCGGTGCTGGACCTGGGCCTGGCCATCGGCCACCCCGAGCGCGAGCCGGAGGCCGACACCTCGCCCGGCTATCTGGTGGTCACCGAGTTCAACCGTTCGGTGCAGGGCTTTCTGGTCAGCGGTGTGGAACGCATCGTCAACATCGCGGTGGAGGACATCCAGCCGCCGCCGGAACTGGGCGCCGAGTCCAGCTACCTCACCGCGGTCACCCGTTTCCAGGGCGAGCTGATCCAGGTCATCGACGTGGAAAGCGTGCTGGCCGATATCGCCCAGGTGAGCAAGGAGGCGGTGCTGGACCCGTCGATGGCGCTGCCTTCCGACGCGCCGCCGATGCAGGTGCTGGTGGTGGACGATTCGCGCGTGGCCCGTCAGCAGATCCGCAGCGTGCTGGACCAGCTGGGCGTGACCGCGACCCTGCTGTCGGACGGCAAGCAGGCGCTGGACCACCTGCTGCAGATCCACGCCGCCGGCGAGAATCCGGCCGAACGCTACGCCATGGTCATCTCCGACATCGAGATGCCGGCCATGGACGGTTACACCCTGACGACGGAAATCCGCCGGCACCCCGGGCTGGCCGGGCTGTACGTGCTGCTGCACACCTCCCTGTCCGGCGTCTTCAACAACGCCATGGTCGAACGCGTCGGCGCCAACGCCTTCGTGGCCAAGTACAGCCCGCACGAACTGGCCGACTTCGTGCTGCACCGCCTGCGCCAGGTGGCCGAGGTGGCTTGAAACAAGGAACGAGAGGAGAGGAACGAGGAACGAGATAAAGCGGGGCGGCCGTCATCTGACGGGGGCAGCCTGCACTGGTAGAACCCGCCTCTCTCCGAGTTTCGCCGCGTATCTCAATCCAACAAGAGATTGCTTCTGCCGTCTCTCGTTCCTCGTTCCTCCCCCCTCGTTCCTGCCCTTCTGGCACACCGCTTGCAGCTTCCCGGGCATCGTTCCCCCGGGAGGCGCGCCATGCCCAACCTCATCTCCAACTATCTGGGCGTCCATGCCCAGGCCATGCCGTTGCGCGAGCAGCGCATGAAGCTGATCGCCGGCAACCTGGCCAACGCCGACACGCCCGGCTACAAGGCGCGCGACCTGGACTTCGACGCCGCCCTGCGCAATGCCCAGGGGCTGGACGGCAACGGCCTGCTGGCGACCACCGCCGAGCAGCACTACCGGATCGGCGGCGACGGCCTCAATCCGTTCCAGGTGCTGCGCCCCGGCGTGCAGCCCAGCCTCGACGGCAACACCGTCGACCCGGACGCCGAACGCGCCGCCTACGGCCGCGCCGCGCTGGAGTACCGCGCCTCGCTGAGTTTCGTCGAGTCGAAGGTGCGCAGCCTGCTGACCGCGATCACCGGCCAGTAAGCCGGCCGCCACGGAGACACCCATGAGCAACCTGCCTATTTTCGATATCGCCGGCTCGGCGCTGCAGGCGCAGTCGGTGCGCATGAGCACCATCGCCTCCAACCTGTCCAACGCCGACACGGTGGCCGGCTCGGCCGAGGCGGCCTACAAGCCGCTGGAGCCGATCTTCCAGGCGGTCACCAGCCGCGAGGACCCGCGCCTGACCCGCGTGGAGGTCAAGGAGGTTTCGCAGAGCGATGCGCCGCCGCTCAAGCGCTACGAGCCCAACCATCCGCTGGCCGACGGCGATGGCTACATCTACTCGCCGGACATCGATCCCGTCGCGCAGATGGTCAATCTCATTTCCACCTCGCGCAATTACCAGGCCGGCGTGGAAATGCTCAACACCGCCAAGGAACTGACCCTGGCCACCCTGACCATGGGCCGCTGAGCCGGCCGCCACGGGACCGCACTGTCATGAGCAGCATCAACACCAATAACGACCTGTTCGGCGCGCTCGGGCTCAATGCCCCGGCCACGCAGAACACCAAGAAGAAGGACGCGCTGGACCAGGCCGATTTCCTGCGCCTGATGACCACCCAGCTGCAGCACCAGGATCCGCTCAAGCCGATGGACAACAGCCAGATGGTCGCGCAGATGGCGCAGCTGTCCACGGTCCAGGGCATCACCGATCTGAACAAGACCGTCAGCGGCTTCCAGGAGTCGATGGCCGGCGACCAGATCCTGCGCGGCGCGGCCATGATCGGCCACGACGTCCTGGTGCCGTCGACCAAGTTCCTGCTCGGCGAGGAGGGCGAAACCGGCGGCACGCTGGCCGCGCCGGGCGCCGGCACCATCACCGTGGACGTCACCGACGCCAACGGCAACAAGGTCACCCAGCTGAGCGTCCCGGCCGAGGCCGCCGGCGAAGTGCCGTTCCAGTGGGACGGCACCGACGCCAACGGCAAGCGCATGCCGGCCGGCGCCTACACCCTGGCGGCCACCTACACCGACGACAGCGGCAAGCAGACCAAGCTCAGCACCTACGTGCAGGCCGAAGTGGAGAGCGTGACCGTCGGTTCGGACGGGCTCTATCTGAACCTCAAGGGGCTGGGCGCGGCCCCGCTCGACTACGTGCTCCGCGTCAGCTGAGCCCCACACCTTCCACGGATTCCCCAAGGAGTTTCGCCATGGGCTTCAACACTTCCCTGTCGGGCATCAGCGCCGCCAACGCGGACCTGAACGTCACCGCCAACAACATCGCCAACGTCAACACCGTCGGCTTCAAGGAATCGCGCGCCGAGTTCGCCAACGTGCTCAACGCCACCGGCTACGGCCTGCTCGGCAACGCGATCGGCTCGGGCGCGCGCCTGACCAACGTCGCCCAGCAGTTCTCGCAGGGCAACATCGACCAGACCGGGCGCAGCCTGGACCTGGCCATCGAGGGCGAAGGCTTCTTCACCCTCAACATGAACGGCAGCCGCGTCTACTCGCGCGCCGGCAATTTCCAGGCCGACAAGAACGGCTATGTGATCAACCCGCAGGGCGCGCGCCTGCAGGTGTACGCGCCCAGCGCCGACGGCACCCGCTTCGACGGCGGCCTGAGCGACCTGCGCCTGCTCAGCAGCGACAGCCCACCGCGCCCGACCAGCCAGGTCGAGCTCTCCTTCACCCTGCCGGCCAACGCCGAGGCGCCGACGATCACGCCCTTCGATCCGGCCAGCAGCAACAGCTACAACTTCTCCAGCGGCGGCATCACCGTGTTCGATTCGCTGGGCGTCAGCCATGTGCAGACCTCGTACTTCGTCAAGACCGCCAATCCCAACGAATGGCAGGTCTACAACTTCGTGGACGGCGTGCCGGTCAACACCGGCAGCGTGCCGGGCAACCCGAACGCCACGCCACCGGTTCCGGCGGTCATCGGCACCCCGACCACGCTGCAGTTCTCCGACAGCGGCGCCCTGACCGCGCCGGCCAACGGCCGCATCGACCTGGGCACCTTCACCCCGACCACCGGCGCCGGCCAGCTGGTGATGAACCTGGACATCTCCGGTTCCACCCAGTACGGCGAGAAGTTCAACCAGTACAACACCGGGCAGGACGGCTATGCCTCGGGCAAGCTCAACGAGATCAACATCTCCGAGCAGGGCGTGGTCTACGCGCGTTATTCCAACGGCGTGGACGTGGCGCTGGGCCAGGTCGCGCTGACCAACTTCAACAACCCGCAGGGCCTGCTGAGCCAGGGCAACAACCTGTGGACCGAGACCTACGCCTCCGGCACGCCGCGCATCGGCTCCCCCGGCAGCTCGGACCTGGGCCAGATCCAGGCCGGCTCGCTGGAAGCCTCCACGGTCGACCTGACCCAGCAGCTGGTCAACATGATCACCGCGCAGCGCAACTTCCAGGCCAACGCGCAGATGCTCTCGACCCAGGACCAGATCACCCAGACGGTGATCAACATCCGCTAAGGCGGGGAACGGGGAAGCGGGAACGGGGAGTGACACGGTGCGGAGGCTTTCCGCCCTGCCCCGCTCCCGCTTCCGCTGCCTCCGCCCACGGCGTTCCGTCATTCCCCCTTCCCCGGTCCCCGTTCCCCATGGACAAAGCCCTCTACGTCGCCATGACCGGCGCCCGCGCCTCGCTGCAGGCGCAGGCCACCGTGTCGCACAACCTGGCCAATGCCGACACCCCCGGTTTCAAGGAAGCGCTGGCCAACACCGAAGCCTTCCCGATCCAGGGCCAGGGCTACGCCTCGCGCATCGACGCCCTGCACGTGGACGCCGGCTTCAACCGCCGCATCGGCGCGCAGCAGATCACCAGCAACGCGCTGGACCTGTCGCTGCAGCCGGGCAGCTGGCTGGCGGTGCAGGCGACCGACGGGTCGGAGGCCTACACCCGCGCCGGCGCGTTGACGCTCACGCCCAACGGCCAGCTGGTCACCGCCGAAGGCAACGCCGTGCTCGACGAGAACGGCAACCCGGTGGCGGTGCCGCCGCACCAGGCCATCGAGATCGGCCACGACGGCACGCTGTCGGTCATCCCGCTGGGCGAAGGCCCGCAGACCATGGCCATGGTCGGGCGGCTGCGCGTGGTGCAGGCGCCGGACGAGCGCCTGCAGCGCGGGCTGGACGGCCTGATGCGCAACAGCGACCCGCAGCAGCCCTTCGCCCAGGTCCAGGGCAAGGCGCTGGACAGCGGCGTGCTCGAGTCCAGCAACGTCGACGCCGCCGGCGCGCTGGTGCAGATGATCCAGCTGCAGCGCCAGTTCGAGATGCAGGTCAAGGTCATCAAGCACGGCGACGAGAACGCGCGCAGCGCCAACACGCTGCTGCGCCTGAACGGCTGATGCCGCCGCGCCGGCCGATTGGCGCGCGGATCTGGCACAGCCCATGCATTACATCCTGCAAAGGCCCTGAGGGCCGGCACCAGCAGCAGAGGAACCGCTCATGAATCAGGCACTGTGGGTCGCCAAGACCGGCCTGGATGCGCAGCAGACGCGCATGTCCGTCGTCTCCAACAATCTGGCCAACACCAACACCACCGGCTTCAAGCAGGACCGCGCCAGCTTCGAGGACCTGCTGTACCAGCAGGTGCGCCAGCCCGGCGGTTCCTCCTCGGCGCAGACGCAGCTGCCGACCGGCCTGCAGCTGGGCACCGGCGTGCGCGTGGTGGCCACGTCCAAGAACTTCCAGCAGGGCGGCCAGCAGCAGACCGGCCGCGCCCTGGACGTGATGGTCAACGGCCGCGGCTTCTTCGAGGTGATGCTGCCCGACGGCAGCTCGGCCTATACCCGCGACGGCAGTTTCCAGATGAGCCCGCAGGGCGAGCTGGTCACCAACAGCGGCTACCCGGTGCAGCCGGGCATCCAGATCCCCGAGGGCGCGCAGTCGCTGACCATCGGCGCGGACGGCACGGTCAGCGTGAAGATGGCCGGCGACGCCGCCTCGGTCGAGATCGGCTCGCTGACGCTGACCGACTTCATCAACCCCGCTGGCCTGCAGGCCAAGGGCGAGAACCTGTACCTGGAGACCACCGCCTCCGGCCCCGCGCAGAACGGCACCCCCGGCCTCAACGGCCTGGGCGGCATCGTGCAGGGCGCGCTGGAGGGCAGCAACGTCAACGTGGTGGAAGAGCTGGTGTCGATGATCGAAACCCAGCGCGCCTACGAGATGAACGCCAAGGCCATCTCCACCACCGATTCGATGCTCGGCTACCTCAACAACAACGTCTGACCGTCCCGCTTCCGGAACCCGCCATGGCCCGCCTGTCCAACGCCCTCCGTCTTTCCTGCGTCGCCGGCAGCCTGGTGCTGCTGGCCGGCTGCGTGGTCGCCGGCGACGTACGCCCCTACCCGGCCATGGCGCCGGTGGTGCCGGTGGCCGCGCCTTCGGCCGAACCGTCCGCCGGCGCGATCTACGCCGCCGGCCCGGGCCTGAACCTCTATGGCGACCGCCGCGCCCGCGATGTCGGCGACCTGCTGACCATCACCCTGGTCGAGAGCACCTCGGCCACGACCAGCGCCAACACCGCCATCGGCAAGAAATCCAGCATGGAAATCGGCTCGCCGACCCTGTTCGGCGCGCCGGTGACCCTGGGCGGCAAGGACGTGCTGGCCGCCAGCGCCAGCGGCGAACGCGACTTCACCGGCAAGGGCAGCAGCGCCCAGAGCAACCGCCTGCAGGGCAGCGTGACCGTGACCGTGGTCCAGCGCCTGCCCAACGGCAACCTGGTGGTGCAGGGCCAGAAGAACCTGCGCCTGAACCAGGGCGACGAACTGGTGCAGATCCAGGGCATCGTGCGCTCGGCCGACATCGCCACCGACAACACCATTCCCTCCAGCAAGGTCGCCGACGCGCGCATCGCCTACGGCGGCCGCGGCGCGGTGGCGCAGTCCAACGCGATGGGCTGGCTGGGGCGCTTCTTCAATTCGGCGCTGGCGCCGTTCTGAGCATGGCCATGACGATTCCCGCATTCCTGCGCCACGCCGCCGCCCTGCTGCTGGCGGCCGCCTGCGCCCTGCCCGCCCACGCCGAGCGCATCAAGGACCTGGCCCAGGTCGGCGGCGTGCGCGGCAACGCGCTGGTCGGCTACGGCCTGGTGGTCGGCCTGGACGGCAGCGGCGACCGCACCAGCCAGGCGCCGTTCACCGTGCAGAGCCTGAAGAACATGCTCGGCGAACTGGGCGTCAACATTCCGCCGAACGTCAACCCGCAGCTGAAGAACGTGGCGGCCGTGGCGATCCACGCCGAGCTGCCGCCGTTCGCCAAGCCCGGCCAGACCATCGACATCACCGTGTCCTCCATCGGCAACGCGGTCTCGCTGCGCGGCGGCTCGCTGCTGATGGCCCCGCTCAAGGGCGCCGACGGACAGGTCTACGCCATCGCCCAGGGCAACCTGGTGGTCGGCGGCTTCGGCGCGCAGGGCAAGGACGGTTCGCGGGTGTCGGTGAACGTGCCCAGCGTGGGCCGCATTCCCGGCGGCGCGACGGTCGAGCGCGCCCTGCCCGACGTGTTCGGCGCCAGCGGCGAGATCACCCTGAACCTGCACCAGAACGATTTCACCACCGTCGCGCGCATGGTCGCGGCGCTGAACAACGCCTTCGGCGAGGGCGCCGCGCGCGCCGTGGACGGCGTCACCGTGGCGGTGCAGGCGCCTACCGACCAGGGCGCGCGCATCGGCCTGCTCGCGCGCATCGAGAACATCGAGCTCTCGCCCGGCACCGCGCCGGCGCGGGTGGTGGTCAATTCGCGTACCGGCACCGTGGTGATCGGCGCGCAGGTGCGGGTCAGCCCGGCCGCGATCGCGCACGGTTCGCTGACGGTGACCGTCAGCGAATCGACCCAGGTCAGCCAGCCCGACGCCTTCGGCGGCGGCCAGACCGTGGTCGCGCCGCAGTCCACCATCACCGCCAGCAACGAAGGCAGCCGCATGTTCCGCTTCGACGGCGGCACCACGCTGGACGAGATCGTGCGTGCGGTGAACGAAGTCGGCGCCGCGCCCGGCGACCTGATCGCGATCCTGGAAGCCCTCAAGCAGGCCGGCGCGCTGAGCGCCGAGCTGGAGGTGATCTGACATGCGCATCGCCGCCCCGTCCCTGGAGCTGAATCCGGTCGTCGCCAACGACCCGGCCAAGATCGACAAGGTCGCGCGCCAGCTCGAGGGCCAGTTCGCGCAGATGCTGATCAAGAGCATGCGCGCGGCCAGCTTCGGCGACTCGCTGTTTCCCGGCGAGAACCAGATGTTCCGCGAGATGTACGACCAGCGCATCGCCGAGGCGATGACCAAGGGCCGCGGCCTGGGCCTGTCGGCGATGATCGCCCGCCAGCTGGGCGGCGGCGGCCAGACCGACGCGCAGCCGCCGCTGGATGCCTCGCTGCTGCCGGCGGCGAAGGCCGCGCAGGCCTACCGCGAAGCCCTGTCCCCCGTAGCTGCCGGGCTTGCCCGGCAGGCCGGTCTCGTGGAAAGCCCCCTGCCGGCAAGCCCGGCAGCTAGCTACGACGCCTTTGGCGGCGACGTGCCGGCCATGCCGGAAGAACAGATGCTTGACCTGATCGCCGGCCGCGACAGCGGCAGCCTGCACCAGGCGATCGGCGGCCGCGGCGCGGCCGCCGACATCGCCGCGCCGCCCGCCGCCGACTGGGCGATGGCCAACGACCGCTGGAGCGGCGTCGGTCCGGCCACCCCGGCGCCGCCACCGAGGTGGCTACCGCCAATGCCGCCGCCGACCAGCTCGGCAAGCACACGCCTGAAGGCTTCGTCGCCAGCATCTGGCCGCATGCCGAGAAGGCCGCGCGCGAGCTCGGCGTCAATCCGCGGGCGCTGGTCGCCCAAGCCGCGCTGGAGACCGGCTGGGGCCGGCGCCACATCCGTCGCCAGGACGGCGCCAGCAGCCACAACCTGTTCGGCATCAAGGCCACCGGCTGGAAGGGAGACAGCGCCACCGCCGCGACCCATGAATATGTCGACGGGCAGCGCCAGAGCCAGACCGCGCGCTTCCGCGCCTACGGTTCGGCGGCCGAGAGCTTCGGCGACTACGTGCGCATGCTCAAGAACAGCCCCCGCTACCAGGCCGCGCTCAAGGCCGGCAGCGACGTGCGCGGTTTCGCGCTGGGCCTGCAGCGCGCCGGCTACGCCACCGATCCTGGCTACGCGGCCAAGATCGCCGCCATCGCCGCCGGCCCGACCATCGAGCGCGCCGTGGCCGCCATCGGCCAGGCCGGCGCCCGCGTCGGCCAGACATTCGCCAATGCCACCGGCCTGGCCGGCCTCACCCGTCGTTGAGATAGTTCCCGATGCCCAGCGTTCTTTCCACCGGTAGCAGTGCCCTCATCGCCTTCCAGCGGGCGCTGGCGACCGTCAGCCACAACGTGGCCAACATCAAGACCGACGGCTACAGCCGGCAGAAGGTCGACTTCGCCACGCGCAACCCCACCGACGTGGGCTACGGCGACGTCGGCAACGGCACCAGGATCACCGACATCCGCCGCGTCGCCGACCAGCTGGCGATCTCCCGCCTGCTCGACAGCAGCGGCGAGCTGGCCCGCCTGAAGCAGCTCTCCGGCTTGTCCGACCGCGTGGATGCGCTGTTCTCCGACAGCGCGACCAACCTCAACGGCATCTGGTCCAACTTCTTCGACTCGGTCAGCGGCCTGTCGGCCAACGCCGCCGGCGCCGCCGACCGGCGCAGCATGCTCGACAACGCCAACGACCTGGTCAACCGCTTCAAGCAGCTGACCGGCCACCTGGATTCGCTCGGCCATGAGGTCAACAACGGCCTGATCGCCGGCGCCAGCGAGATCAACCGCCTGGCCGCGGAGATCGCGCAGATCAACAGCGCCATCGGCAGCGACGCCAACCGCGCCGCGCCCGACCTGCTCGACCGCCGCGACCAGCTGATCACCCAGCTGGTGGGCTACACCGGGGGCACCGCCGTCATCCAGGACGGCGGCATCATGAATGTGTATTCGGCCGGCGGCCACGCGCTGGTGGTGGGCAGCACCGCCTCGCAGGTGACCACGGTGGCCGACCCGTTCCAGCCCGAACGCCTGCAGCTGGCGCTCAAGACGCTGGGCCAGACCATCTCCCTGGACGGCAAGGCGCTGGGCGGCAGCATCGGCGGCCTGATCGAATTCCGCGACACCGTGCTGACCCCGGCGCAGGCCGAACTCGGCCGCATCGCGGTCGGCCTGGCGCAGGCGTTCAACGAAAGCCACCGCGAGGGCATGGACCTGTACGGCGACATGGGCGTGGATTTCTTCGCCCTCGCCCCGCCGAAGGTGGCCGCGCACAGCGGCAACAGCAGCGCCAGCACCGCCACCGTCAGCGCCAGCTACGGCGACACCGCCGCGCTCGACGGCCAGAACCTGCAGCTGCGCTTCGACGGCAGCAACTGGGTGGCCACGCGCACCGATACCGGCGCGCAGGTGCCGATGACCGGCAGCGGCACCGCGCTGGATCCGTTCGTGGTCAACGGCATCGAGCTAGTGGTCGGCGGCACGCCGGCGCTGAACGACCGCTTCCTGGTGCAGCCCACCGCCGCGGCCGTGAACGGCCTGTCGGTGGCGATCACCGATCCGTCGCGCATCGCCGCCGCCAACCCGGTGCGGGTCAAGGCCGACATGGGCAACATCGGCACCGGCGTGGCCGGCAGGCTCGACGTCACCGACGTGACCGACGCCGCCCTGCTCAACCCGGCCAGCATCGATTTCATCGACGCCGACCACTACACCATCGACGGCCTCGGCCCCTACGCCTACACCCCGGGCCAGACCATCAGCGCCAACGGCTGGAGCCTGGTGCTGGACGGCAAGCCGGCCGCCGGCGACACCTTCACCGTGAGCCGCACCCCGGCCGGGTCCAGCGACAACGGCAATGCCTCGCGCCTGGCCAAGGTCGAGGACGCCAAGGCGTTCAACGGCGGCACCGTCACCCTCAACGGCGCGCTCGGCGGCCTGACCACCCAGGTCGGCGCGGCGGCGCGCGCGGCCGACTACTCGCTGCAGGCGCAGCAGGTCATCAACGAGAACGCGCAGGCCACGCGCGACTCGGTTTCCGGCGTGAACCTGGACGAGGAAGCGGCGGACATGCTCCGCCTGCAGCAGGCCTACCAGGCCGCCTCGCAGCTGATTTCCACGGCCGACACCATGTTCCAATCGATCCTGCGGGCGGTGGGCTGATGAACAACCGTATCTCCAGCAGCATGATGTACGACCAGTCGGTCTTCCTCATGCTTTCCAAGCAGAGCAAGCTCAACCACCTGGAACGCCAGCTGGCCACCGGGCAGAAGATGGTCACCGCCAAGGACGACCCGGTCGCGTCGGGCACCGCGGTGGGCATGGACCGGGTCCTGGCCGAGCTGGACCAGCTCGGCGCCAACGCCGCGACCGTGCAGAACCGCCTTGGCCTGCAGGAGAACGCGCTGGCCCAGGCCGGCGAACTGCTGCAGCGCGTCTCCGACCTGACCATCCAGGCCAACAGCGCCGCGCTGTCGGCCGAGGACCGCAAGAGCGTTTCCGCCGAACTGCGTTCGATCCGCGAATCGCTGCTGTCGCTGGCCAACAGCACCGACGGCAACGGTCGCTTCCTGTTCGGCGGCACTGCCGACGGCGTGGCCCCGTTCTCGGCCAGCAGCGGCACCATCCTCTACAACGGCGACCAGACCCAGCGCCAGGTCGAAGTCGCGCCGGGCAGCTTCGTGCAGGACGCGCTGCCGGGCAGCGAGATCTTCATGCGCATCCGCACCGGCGACGGCACGGTGGACGGCAGCGCCGCGGCCGGCAACGCCGGCCAGGCGGTGCTGACCGGCGTCAGCCGCGACGGCACGGCGGCCTGGACCGGCGACAGCTTCACCGTGCAGTTCACCGGCCCGGATACCTACGACATCCTCGACAGCGGCGGCAACCCGATCGGAAGCGGCAGCTACGCCGAAGGCGACGACATCGTGTTCCAAGGCCTGCGCGTGCGCATGAGCGGCGTGCCGGCGGCCGGCGACGAATTCAGCGTCGGCCAGGCCGGCAACCGCGACGTGTTCTCCACCATCGACCGCCTGGTCGGCGCGCTGCAGATGGACACGTCTTCCCTCGCCGGCCGTACCGCGCAGCAGAACGTGCTGCAGTCCAGCCTGCGCGACGTGGCCCGCGCCGCGGAAAAGATGATCGATTCGCGCGCATCCGGCGGCGCCCAGCTCAGCGCCATCGACAACGCCGCCTCGCTGCGCGAGGCCAACGCCATCAGCCTGAAGGATTCGCTGTCGCAGCTGCGCGACCTCGACTACGCCGAGGCCATCGGCCAATACAAGCTCGAAGGCGCCGCCCTGCAGGCCGCGCAGACCATCTTCACCCAAATGCAGTCCATGTCGCTGTTCAACATGATCCGCTGATCCAGACCAACGCAGAAGCACTGCTTCCCCATACCACGCAAGGCCCCGAACACAACGGAGAAGTCCCATGGCACAAGTCATCAACACCAACATCATGTCGCTGAACGCCCAGCGCAACCTGAACACCAGCGGCGCCAGCCTGGCGACCAGCATCCAGCGTCTGTCCTCGGGCCTGCGCATCAACAGCGCCAGGGACGACGCCGCCGGCCTGGCGATCTCCGAGCGGTTCACCACGCAGATCCGCGGCCTGGACGTGGCCGTGCGCAACGCCAACGACGGCATCTCGCTGGCGCAGACCGCCGAAGGCGCGATGGTCGAGATCAGCAACAACCTGCAGCGCATCCGCGAACTGGCGGTGCAGTCGTCCAACGCCTCCAACTCGCCGAGCGACCGCGAAGCGCTGAACGCCGAGGTCAACCAGCTGCTGAAGGAAATCGACCGCGTTTCCAACCAGACCAGCTTCAACGGCACCAAGCTGCTGGACGGCAGCTTCGCCGGCGCGCTGTTCCAGGTCGGCGCCGACGCCGGCCAGACCATCGGCATCAACAGCATCGTCGACACCAACATCGACACGCTGGGCACGATGAACTTCGCCGCCGCCAGCGGCCCCACCACCATCGCGTCCGGCGCCGCCATCGCCGCCGGCTCGGTCACCGGCATCCAGTTCAACGTCACCGGCACCGCCGCCGGCGCGACCGCCAAGACCATCACCATCGACGAGGTCAAGTACAACAGCGGCGACGACGCGCTGGCCATCAACCGCAAGATCGCCGCCGCGATCAACGACAAGATGGACCAGTCCGGCGTCTACGCGGAGATCAACAACACCACCGGCGCGATCACCCTGCAGGCGATCAAGGCCGACCAGTTCATCAGCGGCTTCAACAAGGGCGCGGCCACCGCGGCCACGGGCGTGACCATCGACGCCACCGCCCTGGCCGACCAGACCGTGGCCGACGTCAACCAGCAGAAGGTGGCCGGCACCCTGGACATCTCCTCGTTCGTCGGTTCCCAGCAGGCGCTGGAGATCGTGGACAAGGCGCTGACCGCGGTGAGCGGCTCGCGCGCGGAAATGGGCGCGATCCAGAACCGCTTCACCTCCACCATCGCCAACCTGTCCACCACCGCGGAAAACCTGTCCGCCTCGCGCAGCCGCATCCGCGACGCCGACTACGCCAAGGAAACGGCCGAGCTGACCCGCACGCAGATCCTGCAGCAGGCCGGCACCGCCATGCTGGCCCAGGCCAACCAGGTCCCGCAGAACGTGCTCAACCTGCTCAAGTAAGGCCCGGGCCGCGCCGCTTGCCGGCGCGCGCCATACCGCACGAGCCCCGGCCCGCCGGGGCTCGTGCGTTCCGGGAGGCGGATGAAACAACGGCGCGGAAACCAGGGGTTTCCGCGCCGTTTCCTTGATGACGACCGTTCCCGGCGGCACCGGCGGGCCGTGGGCCTGCCGTTTTTCCCGACAGCCCTAAAGCTGCCGGCGGTGCTGCCGTTATTGGTATCAGCAGCGGTACTGCGGCGCCCTACGCCACCTCCACTGCACTCAGTACCGGTCAGGTTGAGCTGCCGGATCAAACGCCAAACAGGAATCCGAATCATGGCACAAGTCATCAACACCAACATCATGTCGCTGAACGCCCAGCGCAACCTGAACACCAGCGGTGCCAGCCTGGCGACCAGCATCCAGCGCCTGTCCTCGGGCATGCGCATCAACAGTGCCAAGGACGACGCCGCCGGTCTGGCGATCTCCGAGCGCTTCACCACCCAGATCCGCGGCCTGGACGTTGCCACCCGCAACGCCAACGACGGCATCTCGCTGGCCCAGACCGCCGAAGGCGCGATGGTCGAAATCGGCAACAACCTGCAGCGCATCCGTGAGCTGGCGGTGCAGTCGTCCAACGCCACCAACTCGCAGAGCGACCGCGACGCGCTGAACGCCGAAGTCAACCAGCTGCTGAAGGAAATCGACCGCGTCGCCAACCAGACCAGCTTCAACGGCACCAAGCTGCTGGACGGCAGCTTCTCCGGCGCCCTGTTCCAGGTGGGTGCGGACTCCGGCCAGACCATCGGCATCAACAGCATCGTCGACGCCAACGTCGATACGCTGGGCAAGATGAACTTCGCCACCGACGTCGCTGCCGGTGCCGTCGCCTCCGGCGCCGCGACCGCGGCCGGTTCGGTGACCGGCATGACCATCAGCGTCACCAGCACCGCCGCCGGCGCCACCGCCAAGACCATCAACATCGACGAGGTCAAGTACAACAGCGGCGACGACGCGCTGGCCGTCAACAAGAAGATCGCCGCGGCGGTCAACGACAAGATGGACCAGACCGGCGTCTACGCCAAGGTCGATGCCGCCAGCGGCGCGCTGACCTTCCAGTCGGTGAAGGGCGACCAGTTCGTCAGCGGCTTCACCGCCGGCACCGCGACCGCCAGCACCGGCATCACCACCAGCGCCACGGGCTTCACCGCCCAGACCGCCGCCGCCGTGAGCGACTCGCAGGTGACCGGCAAGCTGGACATCTCCTCGTTCAAGGGCGCCCAGCAGGCCCTGGAGATCGTCGACAAGGCCCTGACCGCGGTGAACAGCTCGCGCGCCGACATGGGTGCGATCCAGAACCGCTTCAGCTCCACCATCTCCAACCTGGCCACCACCTCGGAAAACCTGTCGGCTTCGCGCGGCCGCATCCGCGACACCGACTACGCCAAGGAAACGGCCGAACTGACCCGCACGCAGATCCTGCAGCAGGCCGGTACCGCCATGCTGGCCCAGGCCAACAGCGCCACCCAGAACGTGCTCAGCCTGCTGCGCTGATCCGTCCGGCGCCACCGCAAGGGAAAGCCACGAAACCCCCGCCAGCGATGGCGGGGGTTTCGTTCATTCGGGAGGGCGGCATCCGGCAGGATGGCCCGGGGACGAGCCGGCCGGCACGGGTCTTGCACCGTGGACGTGATCTCCACGGCGCCGGCGCTAAAGAAGCCCGGGCGCGTGCCGATAATCCGGATGCCTGCAAGGGTGTCCCTTTGCGCAAAAGGAATCCAAATGGCCACGTCCTCCCTCTCCGTTGTCGGCTCCGGTCTGGACATTCCGACCCTCGTCAAGCAGTTGGTCGCCAACGAGCGCAAGCCGGCCGCGGACCGCATCAATACGCAGGGCTCGGCGGCCACCGCCAAACTTTCGGCGCTGGGCAGCATCAAGAGCTCGCTGGGCAGCCTGCAGTCGTCGCTGGACGCCTTGGTCAAGAGCGCCAGCAACCTCGCCTACAAGGCCACGGTTCCTGACGGCAGCGGCTTCGGCGCGACCGTGGTGACCGATGCCGCCACCGGCAAGACCCTCGCCGCGGCGGGCACCTACGACGTCGAGGTGCTGAGCCTGGCGCAGCCGCAGAAACTCACCTCCGGCGCCTTCGCCGCCGACGGCGTGGTCGGCGACGGCCGGCTGACGATCGCCTGGGACGACCAGACCCTGAACGTGGACATCTCACCGGACAGCACCCTGGCCGATGTCGCCGCCGCCATCAACAAGGCGGCAAACGGCAAGGGCGTGAACGCCACCGTCATTACCGCCGACGACGGCCAGCACCTGGTGCTGAACGCGGTCAACGCCGGCACCAAGGGCGCGCTGACGATTTCGGCCAGCGGCGGGAACGGCGGCCTGTCCGCCCTGACCTGGGACGGCAGCGCAGGCGGCCTGAGCCAGACCGTGGCCGCGAGCAACGCGCGCGTGCGCGTGGACGGCTTCGAGCGCGAATCCAGCAGCAACAGCATCAGCGACCTGATCCCCGGCATCACCCTGAACCTGACCAAGGCCGAGGCGGGCACCACCAAGACCCTGACGGTCACGCAGGACAACGCGCCGCTGAAGATCAACCTGCAGGCCTTCGTCAGCGCCTACAACGCCTCGGTCAGCCTGCTCAAGAACTCCAGCGCCTACGACGCGACCAACAAGAAGGCCTCGACCCTGACCGGCGATTCGCTGGTGCGCGGCATGCAGCAGCAGATGCGCGGGCAGCTCAGCGCCAACGTGGTCGACATGAAGGCGCTGGGACTGGCCATCAACACCGACGGCACGCTGACCTTCAACGCCAGCACCTTCGACAAGACCCTGGCCGAGAACCCGGGCGCGGCGGCCAGCCTGCTGGGCAAGGACGGCAAGCTCTCCACCGGCCTGTCCACCGTCCTGAAGAGCAACCTGGACAGCGGCACCGGCACGCTGACCATGCGCACCGACGCGCTCAACAAGCAGATCAAGAAGCTGGAGAAGGACCTGGACGCGCTGGACGCGCGCATGGAGATGGTGTCGGCGCGCTACACCAAGCAGTTCACCAGCATGGACGCGCTGGTCGCGCAGATGCAGGGCACCAGCAACTACCTGGCCCAGCAACTGGCGGCCCTGCAGAAATAAACCGCCCTCGTTCAAGTAAACGGCCATGACGGCCGATACACGGTTATCCCCCCATCATCCCCGACGCAGCCTGGATCGCGCGCCGGCCAGGTCCCAGGAGACTCTCCCCATGTACGGTTCCAGCCGCAACTACGCCGAGCAGTACCGCAAGGTCGGCGTATCCACCAAGGTTGTGGATGCCGATCCGCACAAGCTGGTGGCCCTCCTGTTCGAAGGCGCCAACGAGCGCATCCGCCGTGCCGAGGCCTTCCTCGCCCAGGGCGACCAGGCCATGAAGGGCAAGTCCATCGGCGAGGCCTGCGCCATCATCGGCCACCTCAACGGTTCGCTCGACCACGAGGCCGGCGGCGAGATCGCCGGCAACCTGTCGGCGCTGTACGACTACGTCATCCAGCGCCTGACCGAGGCCAACCTCAACAACGACGTCGCCGCGCTGCAGGAATCGCTCTCGCTCATGGGCGAGATCGAATCGGCCTGGAACGCGATCCCAGGCGAGCAGCGCCAACGCCCCGCCGTCGCCGGAGCCTGAACATGATGGATACCGACCACACCCTGCAGGCGCTGCACGACGACCTGGAGGCGCTGCGCGCCGCGGTCGAGCAGGAAGACCACGCCGAGGCCGAACGCATCGCCACCGGGCACGACCGCCGCCTGCGCGAGTTCGTCGAGGCCTGCGGCGTCCAGGCCGCCGCCAACGGCCTGCGCAACCTGCTGGCCCTGCAGCAGTCGTTGATGGCCGACATGCTGGTGCGCCGCGACATCGCCGCGGCCCGGCTGCGCGCCGGGCGCCAGTCCGTGCGCGCGGTGCACGCCTACCAGCAGGCCGAATCGCTGGCATGAACGCACCCGGCGCCAGCGTCGTGCACCATCCGGCCGAAACCGAACTGTTCGAGGACACCCTGTCCTGCGACGTGGCCCTGCCGGCGGCGTTCGAGCCCGGCAGCACCGCTATCCGCGCCGGCGCGACCGAGATGCTGCTGCGCAGCGTGGCGCTGGTGGAGGACTCGCGCGGCACCGACGATGGCGACGACCGCGGCGGCGACGGCAACCCGCAGCTGCAGCGGCTGGAAGCGCGCATGGACCTGGCGCTGGTCCTGCTCGGGCGCCTGCTGCGCCAGTCGGTGCAGGCATTGCCGCTGCGCCCGGTGCGCTGGTCGCGCCGCGGCCTGCGGCTGGAACTGGGGCAGCGCACCGGCGCCGCCCAGGGCAGCGCCGGCATCGTGCGCCTGCAGCCGGCGGACTGGCTGCCGGACCATATCGAGCTGCCGGTGCAGGTGCTGGGCGAAGCCACGTCCGGCAACGGCGGCGTCTACCTCTGGCTGCGCCTGCAAAGCACCGGCGAGGCCCTGGAAACGGCGCTGGAGCGCCACCTGTTCCGCCTGCACCGCCGCCAGATCGCCGACAGCCGGCGTCCGCGTTGATCCGCGCGCGGCCATGACCTCTGCCGCTTGGCGCGCATGCGCGCGCTCGGCTAAGGTGCCGCCATCCCCAAGCGATGCCCCCTGCCCGTGCGTGTCCTGATTGTCGATGACCATACGCTGGTCCGTGCCGGCCTGTGCCGCCTGCTGCAGACGTTCGGCGGGGTGCTGGTGACCGGCGAGGCCAGCAGCGCGGAGCAGGCGCTGGAGCTGGCCGTGCAGCAGCAGCCAGACGTGGTGCTGATGGATCTCTCCCTGCCGGGCCGCAGCGGCCTGGAAGCGCTGTCGGACATCCGCCACAAGGTCGCCAACGCGCGCGTGGTGATGATGTCCATGCACGACGACGCCGCGCACGTGCGCGATGCGCTGGACCGCGGCGCGGTGGGATTCGTGGTCAAGGACGCCGCGCCCCAGGAACTGGAAATCGCGCTGCGTGCGGCCCATTCCGGGCAGGTGTTCCTGAGCCCGCAGATTTCCGCGCGCATGCTCGCGCCCATGCTCGGGCGCGAGCGCCCCACCGGCATCGCCGCGCTGTCGCCGCGCCAGCGGCAGATCCTGCGCCAGCTCGGCAACGGGCAGACGACCAAGGAGATCGCGGCGGAGCTGGGCATCAGCGTCAAGACGGTGGAAACCCACCGCGCGCGCATGATGGAGGCGCTGGGCTGCCGCCGCGCCAACGACCTGCTGCTGCTGGCGGTGCGCCACCAGCAGGAACTGGCCTGACGGCGGACAGTCGGGCTGGAACCACGTCACAGATCCGGAAACCCGTCACCACCCCCGTCAGAAATCCGTAAGTCCTTGATTCTCTGGTTTCCCTACACTGCGATGCGACGGATTAATGACGTTGAGTAGGGAAATCCCTTACACGAAGTAAGGGGAAATCCCAGGCAGTACAGGTTTTCACCGATTCATTCCCTGACACCCCCTACGCAAGATGCGTTCCATAACGGTCGCTTCACACGGCGCCCACGGGGATCAGACGAAATGAAGACCACGCTCGCCACCCAGCTCGGCCAGCAGCTGCACCTCACGCCCGCCCTGCTGCAGTCGATCCGCCTGCTGCAGCTCAACGGCCTGCAGCTGGAACAGGAAATCCGCCAGGTGCTGGAGAACAACCCGCTGCTCGAACTCGAGGAAGAAGCGCCTTCCGCGACGGCCGACGCCGCCCCGGCCGGCGACGCGCAGGTGGAAACCGCCGCGTTCGACGAACTGCCGGAAAGCTCGATGTGGGACGTGGCCGGCGCCAGCTGGAACGATGCCGACGAGGACCGCACCGCGCGCCTGGCCATGGGCGAATCCAGCGACCCGCACCTGCGCATCCTGCAGGCGCTGGCCCTGGACCTGGACGACGGTGACCTGGCCATCGCCGCGTTCTGGCTGGAGCACTGCGACGATGCCGGTTACCTGCAGGCGCCGCTGCCGCAGCTGACCCTGCTGGCCAGCGCCCGCTTCGACCGCGACGGCGCGCACGTGGAAAGCATCCGCCAGCGCCTGCTGCTGGGCGATCCGGCCGGCATGGCGGCCTGCGACCTGCGCGAATGCCTGCAGGCGCAGCTGGCCGCCCTGCCCGGCGCCGTTCCCGCGCGCCACCTGGCGGCGCGGCTGCTGGGCGAGGACCTGCAGCTGCTGGCCAGCCACGACTACGCGGCCATCGCCCGGCGGCTGGAGGTCGAGGACGCCGACGCGCACGAGGCGATCCGCCTGGTGCTGTCGCTGCAGCCGCGCCCGGGCGACACCCTGCTGCCGCAGGAAGAATCCGCGGTCGTGCCGGAAGTGGTGGCCTGGCGCGCCGACGGCCAATGGCGGGTCGCGCTGAACCCGGCCACGGCGCCGCGCGTCACCCTCAACCCGACCTACGAGCGCGCCCTCGCCGCCAGCGAAGGCGCCGCCGCGCAGCCGATGCGCGAGATGCTGCAGGAAGCGCGCTGGTTCACCCGCGGCCTGTCCATGCGCTACGACACCCTGCTGCGCACCGCGCGGGTCATCGTCGAACGCCAGGCCGCGTTCCTGGCCGAGGGCGAGGAAGCCATGGCGCCGCTGACCCTCAAGGAAGTGGCCGACGCGATCGGCATGCACGAATCCACCGTCTCGCGCATCACCTCGGGCAAGTTCATGCAGACCCCGCGCGGCACCTTCGAGCTGAAGCACTTCTTCGCCGTGCGGCTGGAAGGCGCCAGCATCTCCGGGCAGGCGGTCAAGGCCATGGTGCGGCGCCTGATCGAATCCGAACCGGCCTCGCGCCCGCTGGCCGACGAGGCCATCGCCGTGCTGCTGTCGCGCCAGGGCGTCAACATCGCCCGCCGCACCGTGGCCAAGTACCGCGAACAGCTGGACATCGCCCCCGCGCGCGAGCGGAAGCGGCACAATGCGCGTCCGCTGCTGGCCCGCGCAGGTTGATCCGAGGAATTCCATGAGCAAGCTCACCGTTCTGCTGGTCGACGACCACGAAGGCTTCATCAACGCGGCCATGCGCCATTTCCGCAAGGTCGACTGGCTGGAGATCGTCGGCAGCGCCGCCAACGGCCTGGAGGCCATCGAGCGCTCCGAGGCGCTGCGCCCGCGGGTGGTGCTGATGGACCTGGCCATGCCGGAAATGGGCGGGCTGCAGGCCACGCGCCTGATCAAGACCCAGGACGAGCCGCCCTACATCGTGATCGCCAGCCATTTCGACGACGCCGAGCACCGCGAGCACGCCCAGCGCGCCGGCGCCGACAACTTCGTCAGCAAGCTGTCCTACATCCAGGAGGTCATGCCGATCCTGGAAAGCGTGCGCCAGGAACAGGGCCATGAGTGAGTCGCGCATCCTCGTGATCGACAGCGAGGGCGTGCGCGCCGAACGCACGGTGGCCCTGCTGGAGTTCATGGACCTCAACCCGCGCTGGGTCACCGACGTGGGCGACATCGACATCGCGCGCCACCGCTCCAACGACTGGATGGCGCTGGTGGTGGGCACGGTCGAGGACCCGGCGCGCGCCGCGCCGTTCTTCAACTGGCTGGCCGGCACCGGCATGCCGCCGCCGGTGCTGCTGGCCGAGGGCGATCCGCTCGCCTTCGCGCGCCACTACGGCCTGCACGAAGCCAACGTCTGGCCGCTGGACCAGCCCATGCGTCACGCGCAGATGGAGGCCCTGCTGCGCCGCGCCAGCCTCAAGCGGCTGGATGCCGAGCACCATGCCGGCGGCGGCGAGGACGACGGCCCCACCGGCGCCAGCCCGGCGGTGACCGAACTGCGCCAGCTGATCGAGCAGGTCGCCGGCTTCGACACCACCGTACTGGTGCTGGGCGAATCGGGCACCGGCAAGGAAGTGGTGTCGCGCGCCATCCACCAGCGCTCGCCACGGCGCGACGGCCCGTTCGTGGCCATCAACTGCGGCGCGATCCCGCCGGACCTGCTGGAAAGCGAGCTGTTCGGCCACGAGAAAGGCGCCTTCACCGGCGCGCTGACCGCGCGCAAGGGCCGTTTCGAGATGGCCGAGGGCGGCACCCTGCTGCTGGACGAGATCGGCGACATGAGCCTGCCGATGCAGGTCAAGCTGCTGCGCGTGCTGCAGGAGCGCAGTTTCGAGCGCGTCGGCGGCAACCAGACCATCCGCTGCAACGTGCGGGTGATCGCCGCCACCCACCGCAACCTGGAAACGCGCATCGCAGAAGGCAAGTTCCGCGAGGACCTGTTCTACCGCCTGAACGTGTTCCCCATCGACGTGCCGGCGCTGCGCGAGCGCATCGCCGACATCCCGGCGCTGGTGGAAACCATCGCCGCGCAGCTGGCGCGCACCGGCCGCGGCGAAGTCCGCTTCGCCGCCGAGGCGCTGCAGGCGCTGGCCGCCTACCGCTGGCCGGGCAAACGTGCGAGAGCTGACCAACCTGGTCGAACGCCTGGCCGTGCTGCATCCGGGCGGACTGGTGCGGGTGCAGGACCTGCCCGCCCGCTACCGCGGCGACCAGGCGCCGGCGCGCGCGCGCCCGCGCACGACGAGGAACGCCCGCTGGCCAGCCTGTCCAACGGCGCGGCGCCCGCGCCCGCGCGCACCGGCCACGGCCACGACCGCGCCGGTCCCGGCGCACCTGCCCAGCGACGGCCTGGACCTGCGCGACCACATAGCCGGCATCGAGCTGAAGCTGATCAACGAGGCCCTGGAACGCACCCAGGGCGTGGTCGCCCACGCCGCGCAGCTGCTCGGCCTGCGCCGCACCACCCTGGTGGAGAAGCTGCGCAAGTACGGGATCGACCGCGAGTCAGGTGCCGAGTGAGCAGGACGGAAAACAAACGAGCAGCAACCGCTGCCCCGGAACACTGCGAGTTGCGCGATGAGCGAGGCAACCGGGTCCTCGCCCCGGTCGGATTGAACAATCTGACCACGTTGTTCAAAGGCAGCAACTGCACGCTGGAGATCCATCCACGCGCGCGGCTGGGCGCGCTGTCCGTGGAGTTCCATGGTTCCAATGCACATTGCCGGATCGGTCCGGCCGGCCCGGGCGGCAACTTTTCGGCGACCATCCGCCTGGGCGAGGATTGCCGGGTGGAGATCGGTGCCGGCGTGACCACCACCGCGAGAGCCTTCATCGCCACCAGCGAAGGGGCTCGATTGGTGATCGGCGACGATTGCATGCTTGCCTCGGAGGTGCAGCTGCGCAGTGACGATGCGCACCCCATCTTCGACATCCATACCGGCCTGCGCGTCAATCCGGCCGAGGACATCACCATCGGCGCGCACGTATGGCTGGCCTACGGAGTGCGCTGCCTGGGGGGCGCGCGCATCGGTGATGGCAGCGTGATCGGCATGGACAGCGTGGTCACCGGCCCCGTTCCCAACAACTGCGTAGCCGTCGGCGCCCCCGCCCGCGTGGTCCGTCGCGACATTGCCTGGGAGCGCCCCCATCTGTCCATGGCACAGCCGCCCTACAAGCCCGACGGCGGCAGCATCAGTCGTTCGAACTACTGGAACCCGACCTGCGATTGAGCCATCCGTTGTGCGCGGCACGGCACGGAACTTGCCTGCGTCCGTTCAACCTGGACGCACGGATTACCCCTCATGACGCTCGTTCTCACCTACGGGACCTTTGATCTGCTGCATGTGGGGCATGTCAATCTGCTGCGCCGTGCCAGGGCATTGGGGGACCGGCTGATCGTCGGCCTGTCCTCGGACCGGTTCAATGCCATCAAGAACAAGACGGCCACCCAGTGCTATGCCGACCGCGAGGCCGTGCTGCGTGCCATCCGCTATGTCGACGATGTCTTTCCGGAGGAAAGCTGGGATCAAAAAGCCGCCGACATCCACCGCCATGGTGCCGCCCTCCTGGTGATGGGTTCGGACTGGACCGGTCATTTCGATGCGCTTTCCTGCCACTGCGAAGTCCGCTACCTGCCCAGGACCGAAGACATCTCCAGTTCGTCGATCAAGGCGCGGATACGCCGCGACGACGTCGAGTCCACCATCGCCGGCACGCCCTTGGTGGCCAACGTTCTGGCCGGCGGTTCCCGCTGATGCTTCCCGTATTCGCCATCCAGCCTGCCGGCGAGGGTGCCGACCAGCGCTGCCCCGCCTTGTTGTTGCATCCCCGCCCGACGCGGGTGACCCGCCTTCGCCTGCGCTCGCGCGATGGTCGGCGGCTGCTGCCATTGCACTTCCAGCCGGAAGGCGACGCGATCCGGGCGGAACTGCCGGCAACGGCCCTGCTGGACGACCGCCCCCTGCGCTGGGACGTGCAGATCGAACTGGACGGCAGCGGCGTGTTCGAGCCGCTGATCGGAACAACGGCCGGAACCGGCCATCGTCACTTCTTCCAGCAGACCGTCGACGGCCATGGCATCTCCGCCTATCTGAGCGACAGCGTCAGCTCATTGGTGCTGTTCACTGCCCCGTTGCAGCAGCATGCCCAGACCGTCGACGTGGAAAACACGCGCGCCGCATTTCCCATGCTGCTGGAGCAGTTGCCCCTCCAGGACGACCTGGTCGTGTTCGAAAGCTTCCTGGGCAAGGCATATGCGGGCAATCCCCGATACATCTACGAAGCATTGCGACGAATGCGCCCCGATCTGCGGTGCGTCTGGGCCTATAACGGGGAAGCGCCCATCCCGGGCGATCCGCCACGGGTGAAACGCGGTTCGACGGCCTATTACCGGCTGCTCGCGCAGGCCAGGTACCGCGTCAACAACATCCTGTTCGCCGCGCACGGCCGCAAGGCGGAAACACGCTACCTGCAGACCTGGCACGGCACTCCACTCAAGCGGCTTGGCTACGATATCGAGGTCTCCGGCCCGGAGGTCGATGCCCGCGAGAACCTGTACCGGGAATCCCGCGCCTGGACCCATCTGCTGAGCGAAAACGGCTATTCCAGCACGATTCTGGCGCGCGCTTTCCGCCACGGGGGCGAAGTCCTGGAAGTGGGCTACCCGCTGGCCGATCCGCTGGCGGGAGAGGCAGCCGACCGCCGGGACATCCTTTGCCGCCTTGGCCTGCCCGGCGATCATCGCTTCGTGCTGTACGCGCCGACATGGCGCGACGACCGGCAGGTGGGGCACTGGCGGTTCGACTTCGATCTGCGCCTGGACATAGACAGGGTGGCCGCCGCGCTGCAGCCGGACCAGGTCCTGCTGATCCGTGCGCATCATCTGGTGAGCCGCGGCCTGCAGGATCGGCCGCTGCCATCGAATGTCCGGGACATGTCGCACGTGGACGATGCCACCGACCTCTGCGTCATCGCCGACGTCCTGGTCACCGACTACTCCTCCATCTTCTTCGACTTCGCTACCACCGGTCGCCCGATCCTTTTCTACTGCTATGACATGGAGCGGTACGCGAAGGAAGTCCGCGGTTTCTATCTGGACATGGAGCAGGACCTGCCCGGTCCGATCGCGCGCAGCAACGAGGAACTGATCGAGCTGCTTTCCGACCTGCCCACCGTGCAAGCCGCCCACGCGGAACGGTATGCGGCATTCAGGAAACGGTTCTGCGCGCTCAACGACGGCAGGGCCGCCGAGCGCGTGGTCGCTGCATTCTTCGGCCCATTTCCCCCCAGCAACCGCTTCACGGACGAACGGATGTCATCCGGCAGCGATGGAACGGAAGCGATGCTGCTCGCCCGGTCCTGCGAGGATGCACAGCCATGATGGTGAACGTGCTGGTGTTCCCCTGCGGCTCGGAAATCGGCCTGGAGATCCATGCGGCCCTGCGCCACGCCAAGGACATCTGCCTGCATGGCGCATCCTCGGTATCGGACCATGGCGAGTTCGTCTATGCGCGTTATAGGCAGATCCCGGCGCTGGCCGGTTCGGCCGAACTCGTCTCCCAGCTCAACATGCTGATCGATGCGTGGAACATCGATCTGGTGGTGCCGGCGCACGACAGCGTCATCCCCGTCCTTGCCGACAACCGGCAGCGCCTGCGCGCTCCAGCGATGGTGCCCGATGCGGCCACGGCTGCGATCTGCCGCAACAAGAACCGGACCTACGAGAAGTTGCAGGGACTGGGCATCGTGCCACGCCGCGCCGAACCGGATGCCACGGGCTATCCAATTTTCGCGAAGCCCGCGGTCGGCCAGGGCAGCCAGGGTGCCGAACGCGTTGACGATATCGCGCGTCACCGGCAACTGGCCGCCAGCGGCATCGAGTATGTCTTCAGCGAGTACCTGCCCGGCACCGAGTACACGGTGGACTGCATTTCCAGCAGCAGCGGTGATCTACTGCATGCCGCGGCGCGGGTACGCGGGCGCGTCAAGTCCGGGATCAGCGTGCGTACCGAACCGGCGGCGTCGGACCCGGCGCTCCAGGCAATGGCCGAAGCCATCGCTTCGGAGCTGCGCCTGAAGGGAGCATGGTTCTTCCAGGCGCGACGCGACCGCGAGGGAATGCCCAAGCTGCTGGAAGTCGCGCCGCGCATCGCCGGCTCCATGGCGCTGAACCGCATGCGCGGCATCAACTACCCGTTGCTGAGCGTCTATGCGCACCTTGGCATGTCTTTCACCGTCATGCCCCAGCACTATCCGCTGGTCATGGACCGGGCATTGGGCAATCGCTGGCGGGCGGATATCGCCTACGAGCGCGTCTACCTGGACCTGGACGACACGCTGCTTGTGCGCGGCGCACCGGAGCCGCTGGTGGTGGCGCTGCTGTACCAATGGAATGCGCGGGGAATCCCGGTGGTCCTGATCACCCGTCACGCCGCGGAACCGGAACAGACCCTCGCCCGGCACCGCATCTGCACCGCGCTGTTCGAGCGGATCGTGCATGTACGTGACGGATCGCCCAAGAGCACGGCCATCCCGCCGGGCGAGGCGGCCATCTTCATCGACGATGCCTTCAGCGAGCGCGCCGAGGTGGCCGCCGCGCGCGGCATACCGGTATTCGACGTCGACGCCCTGGAGCAGCTGAGGGAGACGCGCGCATGATCCTGGAACGCCCCGCCTGCGAAGATACCGCCACGCTTCTGTCGATCGTGGTACTGGTGTACAACACCGCCCAGTACCTTCCGGCGTGCTTTGATTCGTTGCTGCAGCAGGACTACCGCAACATCGAGATCATCGCCATCGATGACGCCAGTACCGACGACAGCCTGGCGATCTGCCGCGACTACGCGCAGCGCTACCCGAACTTCTTCTGCGTAAGCAAGCACAACGAAGGCGGCGCGGTCTCGGGAAATCTTGGCGTGTCACTGGCCCGTGGGCGCTATGTGGCGCTGGTTGACTCCGATGACAAGGTAACCCGCGCCGGCTACCGTTTGCTGATGGAACAGGCGCTGCAGGCCGAGGCGGACATCGTCATCGGCCGTGCGGCACGCCTGCAGAACGACAAGGTTTCGTCGGTGGCGTTCCTGTACGAGCCGTACGTCTGGTCGCGCCGCCGCAGCTTCGACTCGGTGGCCGAGTTCCCCGATGTCATCCACGACTGCTTCTACTGGAACAAGGTATTCCGCACAGAATTCCTTCGCGGCAACGGGCTGGGCATGGTCCCCGGGCTGCTGTATGCGGACCGCCCGTTCGTCCACCGCGCCTACTGGTACAGCCGGCGGACCGTGATCGTTCCCGAGCTGGTCTACTACTGGCGCCAGCGTCCAGAGGGCGCCGCTTCCTCCATCTCGCAGAACATCCGCCAGGCGGACAACTTCATCGACCGCATCCGCTCGATGATGCTGGAATGGCACGACTTCGACGCCATCCCCGAGGCGGCGGACTACCGCCGCGCCATCGCCGTGGCCAACCTGCAACGCGCTCTGCATGCCGCCCCGGGCATCGTCGGCTCCCCGGCCTTCCGGCGTGCGTTCATCGCTGCGATGCAGCAACTGATCGCGTTGTATGGAGACCTGGACTGGCGCGCACTCGGCGCGCGGCGCTGTCTCTACCTGGAACTCATCAAACGGGGGGAGTTGGAAGGACTGTGCTTCCTGCTGGGCGTCACCAGCGAGCGCGGCTGGATCGCGGAGATCGATGGGGCCTGCTATTGGAAGCAGCCTTTCCTGGACAACCCCGAGGTTGCCCTGCCTCGCGCCTCGATGCGCCTGGAGTTCCCCAACATCGGTTTTTTCCGCGTGGAGGACATCTCGCTGGACGAAGACTGCCTGGGCCTGACCCTGGAGCTTCATGACCGGATCATGGCCGGTTGCGAAGTCCGGTTCGAGTTGCACTCCCTCGATGGCGAGGGCAGCTGGGAATTCCAGCCCGGGGGCAGAACAGGCGAGCATCGCTGGCGTTACCGCCTGGACATGCGGGTCCCGGAGTGGAGAAGCGGAGGCCTCTACGGGCTGGTCCTGCACTACCGCGCCGCCGACGGCATCCATGGCCGCTACCGGATCGGCCCGGCGATGGTGCCGCCCGGGTTGCCGGCCTCGTTGCCCCTGCGCTCGTCGCTGGGCAGCCTGGCGTTTTCCCCGGAAGCCGGTGGCCTGGGGTTGGCCGTCAACTGACCGGCGCCCCGCAGGCACAGGCTTTGCATGTTGTCGCAGGCCGGCACTCCGCCGACGCCCTGGCCCGCCTGCGATGACTACCAAGAAGCCGATCCCGGTCACCAGCCCCCTGCTGCCCCCGCTGGAAGAGTTCGTACCGTACCTGGAACGGATCTGGGAGAGCCGCATCCTGACCAACGGCGGCAGCATGCACCAAGCGCTGGAGAAGGCGCTGTGCGCCTACCTCGGCGTCGAGCACATCGCCCTGTTCGCCAACGGCACGCTGGCGCTGGTCACCGCGCTGCAGTCGCTGCGCATCACCGGCGAAGTCATCACCACGCCTTATTCGTTCGTCGCCACAGGCCATTCGCTGTTGTGGAACGGCATCAAGCCGGTGTTCGTCGATGTCGACCCGGTCACCTTCAATCTCGATCCAGCCCGGATCGAGGCGGCCATCACCCCCCAGACCACCGCCATCATGCCGGTGCATTGCTACGGCACGCCGTGCGACGTGGACGCCATAGGCCGCATCGCGGACAATTACAACCTGCGCGTGATCTACGACGCCGCCCACGCCTTCGCGGTCGGCGATGCCCGGGGCAGCGTACTGCGGCATGGCGACCTGTCGGTACTCAGCTTCCACGCCACCAAGGTATTCAACACTTTCGAAGGCGGCGCCATCATCTGCCCGGACGCGCGCACCAAGCAGCGCATCGACCACCTGAAAAACTTCGGTTTCGTCAACGAGACGACCGTGGTGGCGCCCGGCATCAACGGCAAGATGAACGAGGTCAGCGCCGCGTTCGGCCTGCTCCAGCTCAAGCATATCGACCGGGCACTCGAACGCCGCGCGGCCATCGATGCCCTCTACCGGCAGCGCCTGGCCGGTGTCGCCGGGATGAAATGCCTGTCCAGGCCCTCGGACGTGCGGCACAACCACGCCTATTTCCCGGTACTCGTCGGTGACGACTACCCGTTGCAGCGCGACGAGCTTTACCACCTGCTGCGCGCCGAGAGCATCCTGGTAAGGCGCTACTTCTACCCGCTGATCAGCGAATTCCCGATGTATCGCGGTTTCCCCTCCGCCGCGCCGGACAACCTGCCGGTCGCGCATGCGGCGGCGCGCCAGGTGCTGTGCCTGCCGATCCATCCGGATCTTCCGGATGCAGAGGTCGAACACATCTGCGAGCTGCTGACGGCGCACGCGCGGGTCCGCGCCGCCTGATGGAAGCGCGGCCGTGATGCCCGCATGGCTGGGAACCCCGCTGCTGCTCGCGTGGCGGCTGCTGGACCTGCTGGTGCCCAAGCGCAGGGACTACTGGGCGTTCTTCGACCATCCGCTCAAGCGTGGGCAGTTCATCGAGAACGCGCGCGCGGTCTATGAGCAGGTGAAAGACGATCCACGCGTCCACTGCCGGGTGTTCGTACGCGGCAGCCAATGGCCGCGGGGCGTGGAAGAAAGCGCGCGTGTCCGGGTCGTGCGCCTGGACACCCTCGCCGGCCTCTGGATGCTCACCCGCTGCGGCGTCCTGCTGCTGACGAACTCCAGCGCACTGGACATGTCGCTGGCCTGGAGTGATGGCCGTTACGGTGCGCCCCGCCCTTCATTGCGCCGCCGCATCACGGTAAATCTCTGGCACGGCATTCCGCTCAAGAGGCTGTTCGCGCTGGCCAACCCGGAGCAGCGCCAGCACGGCGACCGCGACAGGTACCGCCGCCGCGAGCGCCGGTTCTACACCGGACTGGTGGCGTCCTCCGCAATCGATGCCTACGCGATGGCGGCGATCTTCCATCCGCTGCCGCCGACGAATGTCTGGGTCACCGGCCTGCCCCGCAACGACTTCCTGCGCATCGCAGAGCACGCACTTCCCGTTGCCCTGCGCGAGGAAACCGAGCGCGTGCGCACGTTGCGCCGTGGGCGACGCCTGGTGCTGTACGCTCCCACTTACCGCGACGCGAGTGTCGCCAGCGAGCGCGCCTACTGCTTCAACGATGACGAAGTGGCGCGATTGAAGCGTGTGCTGCGCCGCCACAACGCGGTGCTCGGAATCCGTTGTCACTATCTGGTCAACGCCCCGTCGCCGTTGCATCCGACGCATCATCTTGACGGCGACGTGCTGGTGGACCTGGGTCATGAGCGCTTCCAGGAAATCGCTCCGCTGCTGCGCGAAAGCGCGCTGGTCTTCACCGACTATTCCTCGGTCTACATCGACGCGCTCTACCTGGGACTGCCGGTGCTCGGTTTCGCCTACGACCTGGAACACTACCGTACGCGGCAGAACGGGCTGCTGTACGACCTGGACCTCGCTTTCCCGGGACCGATGACCACCACCTTCGACGCCCTGCTCGCCGAACTGGACGCACTGCTGGCACAGTCCGAATACCGGCCCGATGAGCGTTACCTCAGCGCCCGCCGCCTTTTCTTCCAGCACCTGGATGCCAACAACTCCAGTCGCGTGGTGCAACGAATCCACGCGGCAATCGCCGGACGCAACGCCCCCTGATGCCGATGAATTCTCCTCCGTCCTCCCCTCCCCTGGTCAGCGTGGTGATGCCGGCCTACAAGGCGCGCTGGCTGCCGCAGGCTCTGGAGAGCGTGCGCCGCCAGACCCACCGGCCGCTGGAACTGGTGGTCTGCGACGACTCGCCCGCCGGCCACGTGCAGGCAGTTGTCGAGGCGTTCGCCGCGCAGGTGGATTTCCCGGTGCGCTACTCGCGCAACCCCGGCCGGCTGTGGGAAGTGCGCAGTACCGCGCGGGCGATCGGGCTGGCCGAGGGCGAGTACGTCAAGTTCCTGCACGATGACGACGTGCTGCACGACGACTGCGTGGCCACTCTGCTCGAGTCGTTCGAGCGGGTCCCGGGGCTGGCACTGGCGACCTCCCGGCGCCGGCTTGTCGACGAATCGGGCATGCCCTTGCCCGACGAGTTGCCGTCCGCCTTTCCGGCAACTCACGACGTATGGCTCGACGGCCATGACCTGATCGGGTTTTTCTGCGACCACACGCTCAATTTCCTCGGCGAACCCAGCGTCGCGCTGTGCCGGCGGGCGCCGTTGCTCGGGATGGGCGAGCAGCTTGCCGTGCTTGACGGCACGCATATCTCCTGGCTCGCCGATCTGTCCATGTACGTGAAGCTGCTGCACCAGGGGCCGGTGGCGATCAGCGCACGGCCGCTGGTCGATTTCCGCATCTCGCGCCAGCAGTTCAGCCAACAGGGGCGGGATCGCCCCGGTATCGCCAATGAGTGGCACGAGAAGTTCCGCCACGCGCTGCACAGTCTGGGCTGGTACCCCGGAGGCGACACCCGCCAGGTGACCATCGCTCCGCTCGACGGCAGCCATTCCGCCAGAAAGGTGGATCTCCTCGATGCGCTGGAACAGGCCCTGGTCATTTCCAGGGGCCGATGGCCGTTGCTGGACTGGCAGGCACGGCGCCAGCCCACCCGCGCGCAGCGGGAAGCGCAGCGCGCCGCCCTGGCCAGCCTGCCCCGTCCGTGCCTGGAAATCGTGATCCGTGCGCAGGACCGGCCCGCTGCCGCCCTGCGCAGGACACTGGCGAGCGTGGCCCGGTACGCCACCGCGGGCGACGCGGTCCGCTGCCGCGTGATGGGGGGAAGGCAGACTCCCGATTCTGATGCCATCTCCGGTCACCACACCGTTGCGAACGCGGCGCCGGCCGGCATGCTGCGCAACAGTTCCGCCGATTGGGTGTTGTTCGTGGACGCCGGCGCCGAACTCCATGCCTCCGGGCTGGACCGGCTGCTGGTCCGGTTGGGCTCCGGCGATGCCGCTGCCCTGCGCGCCGTATACGGCGACGAGTGGCATGTGGATGCGCAGTACAACCTGGCGCCCTGCCTCCGCCCCGACCTCAACCTCGACCTGCTGCTCGGCAACCCCACGATGCTGGCCGGGCACTGGGTGTTCCGCCGCGACGTGGCGCTCGACGCCGGCGGTTTCGATCCGGAGGCCGGCGATGCGGCGGAACTGGACCTGATCCTGCGCCTGGTCCAGCACGGCGGCTTCGACGGCATCGCCCACCTGCCCGAGCCGCTGCTGACCTGCGCGCCGCCGCGCTTCGACGCGCAGGCGCAGCAGCGGGTCATCCTGCGCCACCTGCACGCGCGCGGCTATGCCGGCGCGACGGTGGAAGGCGCCGGTGCCGGCCTGTACCGGATCGGTTACGGCCACGAGCGGCGGCCCACGGTCTCGATGGTCGTGGTCGTCGCGCCGGACACCGCGCTGGCGGCGCTGGAGCGCTGCGTGGTCTCGCTGCTGGAGAAGACCGGCTACCCGGACTACGAACTGCTGCTGGTCGACAACGGCGCCAGCGCGCAGACCCGCCAGTGGATGCAGCAGGTGGAGTCGCTGGCGGCCGCGCGCGTGCGCGCCTTCGCCTTCGATCCGCCGCTGCCGCATGCGGCAGCGTGCAACGTCGCCGCCACCCAGGCCGCGGGGGAATTCCTGCTGTTCCTGCGCCCGGAAGTGGCGGCGCTGCAGCCGCAGTGGCTGGACGAACTGCTCAACCATGGCCTGCGTCCCGAGGTCGGCATCGTCGGCGGCAAGACCATCTCGGCCGACGGCAAGGTCACCCACGCCGGGCTGGTGCCGGGCCTGCTGTCCAGCGGCGGCCGCGCCTTCGCCGGTTCGCCGATGGACGCGCCCGGCTACATGAACCGCCTGCAGGTGGCGCAGAACTATTCGGCGGTGGCCGACAGCTGCCTGCTGGTCGACAAGGCGCTGTTCATGGAACTGGACGGTTTCGACCACGCCGCCTTCTCCGACGAAGGCGCCGACGTCGACCTGTGCCTGCGCGCGCGCCAGCGCGGCTACCTGACGGTATGGACGCCGCACGCGCTGCTGCTGCATTCGCTCGATGCCGCGCCGTTGCCGGAGGCGGCCAGCGATGCGCTGCTGGAGCGCTGGCTGCCCGCCCTGGCCCACGATCCGGCCTACAACCCGAACCTGCGCCTGGACGTACCCGGCGGTTTCCGCCTCGGCGAGTCGGATTTCTCCTGGCAGCCGCTGCCGTGGCGGCCGGTTCCGCGCGTGCTCGCGCATCCGGCCGATCCCTGGGGCAGCGGCCAGTACCGGGTGATCCAGCCGTTCGAGGCGCTGCGCGCCGCCGGCGATGCCGAGGGCGCGCTCTACGCCACGCTGCTGGATACGGTCGAGCAGGCGCGCATCGATCCGGACGTGGTGGTGCTGCAGCGCCGGGTTTCCGACGAGGACCTGGAACGCATGCGGCGCATGCCGCGCTTCTCGCGGGCGCTGAAGGTCTACGAGCTGGACGACTACCTGCCCAACCTGCCGGCCAAGAGCGTGCACCGCGAGCACATGCCGCGCGATGTCCTGCGCAGCCTGCGCCAGGCGCTCGGCACGGTCGACCGCTTCGTGGTTTCCACTCCCGCCCTGGCCGAGGCGTTCGCCGGCCTGCACCCGGACATCCGCATCGCCCGCAACCGCCTGCCGCCGTCCTGGTGGAAGGCGCTGCCGGCGCCGCGCCGCAATGCCGGCCCCCGCCCCCGCGTGGGCTGGGCCGGTGGACTGGGCCATACCGGCGACCTGGAAATGGTGGCCGACGTGGTGGCCGAGCTGGCCGGCGAGGTCGACTGGGTGTTCCTGGGCATGTGCCCGGACCGGCTGCGCCCGCACGTGGCCGAGTTCCATCCCGGCGTCGACATCCAGGCCTATCCGCGTTTCCTGGCGCGCCTGAATCTGGACCTGGCCATCGCTCCGCTCGAGCAGAACCGTTTCAACGAGTGCAAGAGCAACCTGCGCCTGCTGGAATACGGCGCCTGCGCGGTGCCGGTGGTGTGCAGCGATGTCGGCCCCTACCGCGACGATGGGCTGCCGGTGACGCGGGTCCGCAACCGCCACCGCGACTGGGTCGGGGCGATCCGCGCGCATCTGGCCGACGCGCAGGCCCGTGCCGCCGCCGGCGACGCGCTGCGTGCGGTGGTGCACCGCGACTGGATGCTGGCCGACGCCGGCCTGGCGGAATGGCGGGCAGCCTGGCTGCCCTGAGCCGGAAGCGGGCCGCCCGACGCCGGTTTTCCGTCGTCCGCTGACGCCGGCCGCGGGACGACGCGCCGGCGCGCTTCACCGTCCCGGAGAGAGCCGGCCAGCGGCCGGCACCCGGCGGCGGCATCCACCGCCGGCGGCCCCGCATCGGCCCGGCCTCCACCACACCGTCACGATTCCCGGCCTCCCCGACGGAAAACCGTCGCCGGGTCCGCCGCCCGTCCCGCCATCGCACGCTTCCCTGCGGGTTTTCCCGTGACTCCGGTTCCGGCACGCGACTTGCACATGAACAGGCAGTACTCCCCTGTCCCGGAACCTTGCCGATGTCCCACTCCGTCAATTCCATCCTTTCCCAGATCCGCAGCTTCCAGACCCAGGCGAGCCAGCCGTTGCCGGCCGCCGACGTCGCGCGCAGCAACGCCATCGACGGATTGGCGGGGGTCCGGCCGGCCCCGGCGGCCAGCTTCACCGACACGCTGCAGGGCGCCCTGGCCGACGTCAACCGCGCCCAGCAGGTGTCCGGCGCGCTGGCGGCCGCGTTCGAGCGCGGCGAGTCCGGCGCCGACCTGGCCAAGGTCATGGTCGCCTCCCAGCAGTCCCAGCTGGCGTTCCGCGCCACGGTGGAAGTCCGCAACCGTCTCGTCCAGGCTTACCAGGACGTGATGAACATGCCGCTGTAAGGAACCGGTCGCCATGGCACTCGCGCTGTCCAAGGATTCATTCAATTCGGAAAAGGCCGGCGCCTGGTTCGACCGGCTGCAGAGCCTGCAGATCACCCGGCGGCTGGGCCTGATGGCGATGATCGCCATCGCCGTGGCGGCCGGCCTGTTCGTCTTCTTCTGGGCGCAGAAGGCGCCGATGGTGCCGCTGTACACCGGCCTGGACCAGAAGGCGACCGCCGAGGCGACCGACCTGCTGCGCGCCGCGCAGATCCCGTTCGAGCTGGACGCGGCCACCGGCGCGATCAGCGTGCCGGAGAAGAACATCCACGACGCCCGCCTCAAGCTGGCCGGCTCGGGCCTGACCGACAGCGGCCGGCTCGGCTTCGAGCTGATGGAGCGCGACCCCGGCTTCGGCGTCAGCCAGTTCATGGAGAACGCCCGCTACCAGCACTCGCTGGAAACCGAGCTGGTGCGCACCATCACCACCCTGCGCCCGGTGCGCGACGCGCGCGTGCACCTGGCCATTCCCAAGCCCAGCGCTTTCACCCGCCAGCGCGACGTCGCCAGCGCCTCGGTGGTGCTGGAACTGCGTTCGGGCCAGCAGCTGGAGCGCAACCAGGTCGACGCCATCGTGCACATGGTCGCCTCCAGCATTCCGGACCTGGCGCCGGAGCGGGTGACCGTGGTCGACCAGAGCGGGCGCATGCTGACCATCGCCGACCCCAACAGCGACGCGGCGCTCAACGCCGCCCAGTTCGACCAGGTGCGCCGCCTGGAAACCTCCTACAACCAGCGCATCCGCGAACTGCTCGAGCCGATGACCGGCGCCGGCCGGGTCAACCCGGAAGTCAGCGTGGACATGGATTTCTCCATCACCGAGGAAGCGCGCGAGCTGTACAACGGCGAGCCGCAGAAGGTGCGCAGCGAGCAGATCAGCGAGAACACCAGCACCACGCAGGGCCCGCAGGGCGTGCCCGGCGCGGCCAGCAATACCCCGCCCGGCCCGGAGGCCGCGCCGGCCACCGCCGCGACCCCGACCGAGAGCAGCAAGAACGCCACCCGCAACTACGAGCTGGACCGCACCCTGCAGCACACCCGCCAGCCGGCCGGCCGCGTCAAGCGCGTGTCGGTGGCGGTGCTGGTCGACCACGTGCCGCGCCCGGGCAGCAACGGCAAGGTCAGCGACCAGGCGCTCAGCGCCGCCGAGCTGACCCGCGTCGAGGCACTGGTGAAGCAGGCGGTCGGCTTCGACGCCGCGCGCGGCGACACGGTGTCGGTGATGAACGCGCCGTTCGTGCGCGACACCACTCCGGTCGAGCAGCCCAAGTGGTGGGAAATCCCGCAGGTCCGCGACGGCCTGCGCCTGGTGCTCGGCGCCATCGTGGTGCTGGCCCTGCTGTTCGGCGTGCTGCGCCCGGCGCTGCGCCAGATCGCCGGTCCGCCCAAGGCACTGGCCGGCCCGGACCAGGACCCGCTCAGCGCCGACGTGCACCTGGTCGAGGACGCCGACGGCCTGCCCGGCCTGGCCAACGACCAGTTGCAGCTGGGCGGCGCCGCGCCGCTGGCGCTGCCGCTGGACGCCTACGAGGAGCGCCTGCGCATGGCGCGCGAGGCGGTCCGCGCCGATTCCAAGCGCGTGGCCCAGGTCGTGAAGGGATGGGTGGCCAATGACTGAGTCCACCGTACAGATGAGCGGCGTGCAGCGCGCCGCGGTGCTGCTGCTCTCGCTGGGCGAGGCCGACGCGGCCGAGGTGCTGCGCCACATGGAGCCCAAGGAGGTGCAGAAGATCGGCATCGCCATGGCCACCCTGACCGACGTCAGCCGCGAGCAGGTGCAGCAGGTCATGGACGAGTTCAGCAACGAGCTCGGCAACAAGACCTCGCTCAGCGTCGGCTCGGACGACTACATCCGCAACATGCTGGTGCAGGCGCTGGGCAACGAGAAGGCCAACAACCTGATCGACCGCATCCTGCTGGGCCGCAACACCACCGGCCTGGACACGCTCAAGTGGATGGACCCGCGCGCGGTCGCCGACCTGGTGCGCAACGAGCACCCGCAGATCATCGCCATCGTCATGTCGCACCTGGAGAACGACCAGGCCGCCGAGGCGCTGAAGCTGCTGCCCGAACGCACTCGCGTGGACGTGCTGCTGCGCATCGCCACGCTCGACGGCATCCCGCCCAACGCGCTGAACGAACTCAACGAAATCATGGAGCGCCAGTTCGCCGGCAACCAGAACCTGAAGTCGTCCAACATCGGCGGCGTGCAGTGCGCGGCCAACATCCTCAACTTCATGGACGGCGGCCAGGACCAGGCCATCCTCGGCGCGATCGCGCAGGTCGACGCGCCGCTGGGCAGCCGCATCCAGGACCTGATGTTCGTATTCGACGACCTGGTGGACCTGGACGACCGCGAGATGCAGCTGGTGCTGCGCGAAGTCAGCGGCGAACGCCTGGGGCTGGCCCTGCGCGGCGCCGACATCAAGGTGCGCGACAAGATCACCCGCAACATGTCCCAGCGCGCCGCCGAGATCCTGCTGGAGGACATGGAGGCCCGCGGCCCGGTCAAGCTGTCCGACGTGGAGGCCGCGCAGCGCGAAATCCTGGTCATCGTCAAGCGCATGGCCGATGAAGGCACCGTCACCATCGGCGGCAACGCGGAGACCATGCTGTGAGCCCGGTGGTGCGCTGGATGGCCCCCGACCTCACCGCCGCGCCGGAACCGGTCGCGGTGCCGGATGCCGACGAAACCGCCGACGACGCCGGCGATTTCCCGCCCGAGCCGGTGCTGCAGCCGCCGACGCTGGAGGAGATCCAGGCCATCCAGGACGCCGCGCGCCAGGAAGGACTGGAACAGGGCCATGCCGAAGGCTATGCCCAGGGCCAGGCCGAGGTGCGGCGGCTGGTCGCGCAGATCGACGGCATCCTGGACAACTTCAGCCGCCCGCTGGTGCGGCTGGAGGACGAGGTGGTGCTCGCCCTGGGCGAACTGGCGGTGCGCGTGGCCGGGCAGCTGCTCGGCCGCGCCTATGAAGCCGAACCGGCGCTGCTGCAGGAACTGGTCAACGAGGCGCTGGAAGCCGTCGGCGGCAGCAGCCGCGAGGTCGAGGTGCGCCTGCATCCGGACGACATCGCAGCGCTGGCGCCGCTGCTCAGGCTCGCCCCTGGCCAGCGCCTGAGCCCCGACCCGGGGCTGAGCCGCGGCGACCTGCGCGTGCACGCCGAGAGCGTGCGCATCGACGGCACCCTGGACGCGCGCCTGCGCGCCCCCTGTCGACGGTGATGCGCAAGGCCGGGGCCGCGCCATGAATACGCCCGCCCCGGCCCCCGCTCCCGCCGCGCCGGCGCCGGCCGCCTGGTCGGCCGCGCGCAACCTGCGCCTGGCCGCGCGCCTGGACGCCATCAACGTCGAACCCGGCCATGGCCGCGGCCTGATCCGCGAAGGCGTGCTGCGCCGCGCGGTCGGGCTGACCCTGGAAGCGGTCGGCTGCGAGGCGCCGATGGCGCCACCTGCAAGGTCGAGGTCGACGGCGGCTGGGTCGACGCCGAAGTGGTCGGCTTCGCCAGCGACCGCACCTACCTGATGCCCAGCGCCGAACTGCACGGCCTGCTGCCGAACGCGCGCGTGGTGCCCTCTACCGGCGCGGCGGCGTCGAGGTCGGCGAAGGCCTGCTCGGCCGGGTCATCGACAGCGACGGGGTGCCGCTGGACGGCAAGGGCCCGATCCGCGCCGAGGGCAGCGCCGGCATGGCCGGCGTGTCGATCAACCCGCTGGCGCGCGAACCCATCACCCAGCCGCTGGACGTGGGCGTGCGCGCGATCAACGCGCTGCTGCCGATCGGCCGCGGCCAGCGCGTGGGCCTGTTCGCCGGTTCCGGCGTCGGCAAATCGACGCTGCTGGGCATGATGACCCGCTTCACCTCGGCCGACGTGATCGTGGTCGGCCTGATCGGCGAACGCGGCCGCGAAGTGCGCGACTTCGTCGAAACCACGCTCGGCGAAGAAGGCCTGCGCCGCGCCGTGGTCGTCGCCGCCCCCGCCGACCGTCCGCCGCTGGCGCGCCTGCACGGCGCCTACCGCGCCACCGCCATCGCCGAGTGGTTCCGCGACCAGGGCCTGAACGTGCTGCTGCTGATGGATTCGCTGACCCGCTTCGCCCAGGCGCAGCGCGAGATCGGCCTGTCCGTCGGCGAACCGCCGACCACCCGCGGCTACCCGCCCAGCGTGTTCGCCAAGCTGCCGGCGCTGGTCGAGCGCGCCGGCAACGGCGCCAAGGGCCGCGGCTCGATCACCGCCTTCTACACCGTGCTCACCGAGGGCGACGACCCGCAGGACCCGATCGCCGACGCCGCCCGCGCCATCCTCGACGGCCACATCCTGCTCTCGCGCCGGGTCGCCGATTCGGGCCTGTACCCGGCCATCGACGTGGAATCCTCGGTCAGCCGCGTGGTGCAGGACATCGCCGACGACGCCTGGCGCCTGCGCATCCGCAAGCTCAAGCGGCTGGTGGCGGCGTATTCTGCCAACCGCGACCTGATCGCCATCGGCGCCTACCAGCGCGGCAACGATCCGGCCACCGACGAAGCGCTGGAACGCTGGCCGGAGATCCTCGACTTCCTCGGCCAGGACGTCAGCCTGGCCGCCGACCTTCCCCACAGCCTTGCCGCATTGAAACGCCTGGTCGAAAGCGAGAACGTCCCATGAAACAATCCCGTCGCCTGGACCCCCTGCTGCGCCGCGCGCAGGATCACGAAGACGAGGTGGCCCGCACCCTGGCCGAGCGCCAGCAGGCGCTGGACATGCACCTGTCGCGCCTGGAGGAACTGCGCCGCTACGCCGAGGAATACGCCGGCGCGCAGATGGCCGCCACCAGCCCGTCGCAGCTGATGAACCGCCGCGCTTTCCTCGACCGCCTGGACAGCGCCGTGCAGCAGCAGAGCCAGACCGTGGACCGCAACCGCGAGCGCGTGGACGCCGAACGCGCGCGGCTGCTGCTGGCCAGCCGCGACAAGCAGGTGCTGGAGCAGCTGGCGGCCAGCTACCGCGCCCAGGAAAAGCAGGTCGAGGATCGCCGCGACCAGCGCGAGATGGACGACCTGGGCGCGCGCCGCGTGCGCCCAGGCCCAGCGTACGGCCGAGGACGAAGCGCCATGACCCCCCGCTGTCCCTCGGCGCCTCCGCGGCCGCCAGCACCGGCGGCGCGGGCACCGCGTCCACCGCCGCGGGCGGCAACGGCAAGGACGGCAGCGGCTTCGACGCGCTGCTGCAGACCGCGCCGCCGCCCACGCCGCGCCCGGCACCGAAGCCGGCCGCCAAGGCCGCGCCGCCGGGGCAGGGCAAGGGCGCCGACGATTCCACCGCCCCGGCTCGGCCCACCGCCCCGTCCGGGACCGCCGACGAGGCCGCGGCCAGCAGCACCGACAAGCCGGCGACCGCCGCCGAAACCGATGCCCGGCCGTCGCAGGACGCCGCCGCGATCCGGACGAACTGCCATGGCCGCCGCCCGGCCTGTCCGGTCTGGCCGTCGATATTCCGGCGCCGGCGCCGGCGCCCGCGACGCCCGACCCCCCCCACCGCCACCGCCACCGCCGGCGTTGCTGCTGCCGTCGCCGCGGCCGTCGCGGGCGACCCGCGCGCGGCCACGGCCGCAGCGGTTTGCCGGCCGACCTGGCGGCCCCGCTGCCGGCGACGCCGCAACCGCCCGGCCCCGCTGTGGCGCTCCCCAACCCGGCCGTGGCCGCGCCCGCCGCGCAGGCGCCACAGGCCGCGGCCGGCGATGCGCTGGCGCAGCTGGCCATCGATCTTCCGTCGAGCGCGCCGCGCGCCGATGCCGGCAACGCCCTGCCGGCGATGGAACCGTCCGCCGCCACCGCCGCGCTGTTCGGCCCGCTGCTGCAGAACCTGGCCGCGGTGGCCGACGCCCGGCCGGCAACGGCCTTCCCGCCGGCCCTGTCGGCGCCGGTGGACATGCAGTCCGCAGGCTTCGACGATGCCGTCGGCGCGCGCGTCGGCTGGTTGGCCGACCAGAAGATCGGCCATGCCCACATCCGCGTCACCCCGAACGACCTCGGACCGGTGGAAGTGAAGCTGCAGCTGGACGGCGACCGCGTGCACGCCACCTTCTCCAGCGCCCACGCCGAGGTCCGCCACGCGCTGGAGAACGGCCTGCCCAGGCTGCGCGAGATGCTTGGCGAGCAGGGCCTGCAGCTGGCCCACGCCGACGTCGGCCAGCAGTCCTCCCACCCGCACGCCTCCGACGGCGACGGCCAGGCGGCCGGTGGCGCCGGGACCGGGACCGACGCGGACGGCGCTGGCGCGCCGGCCACGCCAGGCGTGCACGCGATCCGGCTGCGCGGCCTGCTCGATGCGTATGCCTGACGGCAGGAACATAGAGGGCAGGAACCAGGAACCAGCGAAAGCCAAGGCAGAAGCCGGATAGCGCAGCCTCGGGAAGTTGCTCCCTGCCCCGAGGTATCGGCGTCCTGATACCCGCCGGCGCAAAGAGGACATGGACTTTCCCGGAAGCCTGCCCCGGGCAGATGTTCCAATGTCGGCTCAAGGAAGAAAGCGCGGCAGGGCCTGCCAGCGCCGAGCCCCGAAGCCGCGGCCTTGCACCCGCGCTTTCACTGGTTCCTGTTCACTACGTTCCCGCCTCCCGCTTCCCATTCCCCACCCCGTCAACTTCCCGTCATCACCCTTGACCGCGCCGCGGCACGCGTATTGCATATTCAGGGACAGCAACCCTGAGGAGCACAACGTGGCAGCCGCCGCCGACAAATCCCGCAAGCCAGACCCCTCCAAGGACAAGGACACGGCCGCCAAGCCACGCCGCTCGATGCTGGCCACGGTCCTGGTCGCCGTGATCGCCGCCGGTGGCGCCGGTGGCGCGGTCTGGTATTTCACCCAGGGCCGCGCCGACGCGGCGCCGGCCAAGGCCAAGGTCGCCACGTCGGCCACGCCGGCCCCCGCCCAGTACTTCGCGCTCGATCCGGCCTTCGTGGTCAACCTCAGCGGCCGCCTGGACGGCCCGCGCTACCTGCAGGTCGAAGTGCAGCTGATGACCCGCGACCCGGAAGCGCTGCCGGCGCTGCAGACCCATGCCCCGGCGATCCGCGCCAGGCTGCTGATGCTGTTCTCGCAGGTCGAGCCGGAGCAGATCGCCGACCGCGCCGGCAAGGAAAAGCTGCAGGCCGCGGCGCTGGCCGAAGTGCAGAAGCTGATGACGGCCGAGACCGGCAAGAAGACCGCCGACGACCTGCTGTTCACCAGTTTCGTCACCCAGTAAGGCGACGCCGATGAGCATCAACGACCTGCTGTCCCAGGATGAAATCGACGCCCTGCTGCATGGCGTCGATTCTGGTGCGGTGGAGACCGTGGAACCCGAGCCGCCGCCGGGCGAGGCGCGGTCCTACGATTTCGCCAGCCAGGACCGGATCATCCGCGGGCGCATGCCCACCCTGGAGATGGTCAACGAGCGCTTCGTGCGCCTGTGGCGCATCGGCCTGTTCAACCTGATCCGGCGCTCGGCCGAGATCTCGGTGCGCGGCATCGAGCTGATCAAGTTCGGCGACTACCTGCACTCGCTGTACGTGCCCACCAACCTGAACCTGGTGCGCTTCAAGCCGCTGCGCGGCACCGGCCTGATCGTGTTCGAGCCGACCCTGGTGTTCGCGGTGGTGGACAACTTCTTCGGCGGCGACGGGCGCTACCACACCCGCATCGAGGGCCGCGAGTTCACCGCCACCGAGATGCGCGTGATCCAGCTGATGCTCAAGCAGGCCTTCGTCGACCTGCGCGAGGCCTGGAGCCCGGTGATGAACGTCGATTTCGACTACATCAATTCCGAGATCAACCCGCACTTCGCGAACATCGTCAGCCCGCGCGAATACGTGGTGGTGTGCCGCTTCCACGTCGAGCTGGAGAGCGGCGGCGGCGACATCCACATCACCCTGCCCTATTCGATGCTGGAGCCGATCCGCGAGCTGCTCGACGCCGGCATCCAGAGCGACCGCAACGACCGCGACGAGAGCTGGGCGATCATGCTGCGCGAGCAGCTGGACACTGCCGAGGTGGAGCTGTCCAGCGTGATCGCGCGCCGCCGCATGAGCCTGCGCGACCTCACCCGCCTGAAGGTCGGCGACGTGCTGCCCATCGACATGATCAAGGACGTCCCGCTGTGCGTGGAAGGCATCCCGGTGTTCACCGGGGAGTTCGGCATCGCCAACGACCGCAACGCCATCAAGATCACCGCAACCCATCCGCCGGGCAAGCGCCAGCGCCCGCCCGTGTCCCAGGAAGAGTCCAATGACTGAGAACGACCCCATCGAAACCCCCGCCGCCGCCCCGGCGCAGTTCGCCAACCTGCAGGCCGAGGGCGACGGCCAGGCCGACCTCAACCTGGACGTGATCCTGGACGTGCCGGTGACGCTGTCGCTGGAAGTCGGGCGCGCGCGCGTGCCGATCCGCAACCTGCTGCAGCTCAACCAGGGCTCGGTGGTGGAACTGGAACGCGGCGCCGGCGAGTCGCTGGACGTGTTCGTCAACGGCACGCTGATCGCCCACGGCGAGGTGGTGGTCATCAACGACCGCTTCGGCGTGCGCCTGACCGACGTGGTCAGCCCCAGCGAGCGCATCCGGAGACTGCGTTGAACCTGCTGCCTGCCGCCGCCCTCGCCGTCGCGGCCAAGGCCGCGCCGGTCGGGCAGCACGCTCCGGCCGCGCCGGGCCTGTTCGGCGCGGTGATGGCGCTGCTGATGGTACTGGCGCTGATCGTCGGCCTGGGCTGGCTGCTCAAGCGCATGCCCGGCAGCGGCTTCCGCCCGGCCGACGGACTGAAGGTCGTGGCCAGCCTCAACGTCGGCGCCAAGGAACGCGTGGTGGTGGTGGACGTCAACGGCCAGCAGCTGCTGCTGGGCGTCACCGCCGGCGGCATCAGCACGCTGCACCAGTTGCCCGAACCGCTGCCGCAGGCGCCGCCGCCGTCGCTTCCCAACCTCAAACACCTCCCGAATTTCGCGCAGCTGCTGCAACAGAAGCTGCGCAAGGACGCCTGACCATGCCGGTCCACCGTTTCGATCTCCGCCGCTGCTGGCAGCTGGCGGTTCTCCTCGCCCTGCTGGCGCTGCCGCTGTTCGCCTGGGCCGCGCCCGCCGCGCCGCAGATGCCGGCCCTGCCCGACGTGAACGTCGGCCGCATCGGCAGCCAGCCGGTCAGCCTGCCGCTGCAGACCCTGCTGCTGATGACGGCCATCACCCTGCTGCCGTCGCTGCTGCTGGTGCTGACCGCCTTCACCCGCATCATCATCGTGCTCGGCCTGCTGCGCCAGGCGATGGGCACCGGGCAGACGCCGTCCAACCAGGTGCTGCTGGGGCTGGCGCTGTTCCTGACCGCGATGATCATGATGCCGGTCTGGGACAAGGCCTGGTCCACCGGCATGGCGCCCTACCTGGACGGTCAGATCGACTTCCAGACCGCCTGGACGCTGACCACCCAGCCGCTGCGCGCCTTCATGCTGGCGCAGGTGCGCGAGACCGACCTGATGACCTTCGCCGGCCTGGCCGGCCATGGCCCGTACGCCGGCCCGGACGCGATCCCTTTCCCGGTGCTGGTGGCCTCGTTCGTGACCAGCGAGCTGAAGACCGCCTTCGAGATCGGCTTCCTGATCTTCATCCCGTTCGTGATCATCGACCTGGTGGTGTCCAGCGTGCTGATGTCGATGGGCATGATGATGCTCTCGCCGATGCTGATCTCCGCGCCGTTCAAGATCCTGCTGTTCGTGCTGGTGGACGGCTGGGTGCTGGTGGTCGGCACGCTGGCGGCGAGTTTCAACGCGGTTTGACGCGGGGAACGGGGAAAGGGGAACAGGGAACGTGGATTCCCCGTTACCCGCCCCTCCCCGCCAGCCAGCCTCCTCCATTCCCTGTTCCCCATTCCCCGTTCCCGGCCTTTCCCCATGTCCCCCGAACTCGCCCTTACCGAACTGCGCGGCGGCCTGGTCGCCACCCTCTGGGTCGCCGGCCCGCTGCTGATCGTCGTGCTGGTGGTCGGCGTGGTGATCGGCATCATCCAGGCCGCCACCCAGCTCAACGAGCCGACCATCGCCTTCATCGCCAAGGCGGCGGCATTGACGGCGGCGCTGTTCGCGCTCGGCAGCCTGCTGCTCGGCCACCTGGTGGAATTCACCACCCTGCTGTTCCAGCGCATCCCGCACCTGATCGGCTAGGCGCGCCGTGGATCCCGTCACCCGGATGGCCATCGACGGCCAGCAGGCCTTCGCCATCATCGGCACCACCCTGTGGGTCATGCTGCGCATCGGCGCGATGCTGATGGCGATGCCGATGGTGGGCTCGCGCGCGGTGCCGACGCGGGTGCGGGCCATGCTCGCCGTCGCCCTGTCGGTGGCGCTGGCGCCGGTGCTGCCGCCGGTGCCGGCGTGGAACGGATTCGACGCGGCCACGGTGCTCGGCGTGGCGCGCGAACTGGCCATCGGCGTGACCATCGGCTTCCTGCTGCGGCTGATCTTCGAGGCCGGCGCGATGGCCGGCGAACTGATCGCCCAGGGCACCGGCCTGGCGTTCGCGCAGCTGACCGACCCGCTGCGCGGCGGCAGCTCGGGCGTGGTCGGGCAATGGTTCTACCTGCTGTTCGGCCTGCTGTTCTTCGCCAGCAACGGCCACCTGGCGCTGATCTCGCTGCTGGTGGAAAGCTACAAGGCGCTGCCCATCGGCACGGCGCTGCCCGACCCGCACGCGATGGCGTCGGTGGCCCCCACCCTGTTCCTGCAGGTGTTCCGCGGCGCGCTGACCCTGTCGCTGCCGCTGATCGTGGCGATGCTGGCGGTGAACCTGGCCTTCGGCGCGCTGGCGCGGGCCGCGCCGGCGCTGAACCCGATGCAGCTGGGCCTGCCGGTGTCGTTGCTGCTGGGCCTGTTCCTGCTGACCCTGCTGGCCGGGGAAATGGCGGCGCCGGTGCAGCGCCTGTTCGACGGCGCGTTCGACGCGGCGCGCCAGGTGACGATGTGATGCCCGGCACAGCCGGGAGACCGGGGCGGCGTTTGCCGCGCAGGAACCCTTGCCCGGACGGGGCCGGGCCGGGATAGTCTGGAGCGCTGTCGCCGCCGGCACGGAAACGCCGGCGCACGGGACCGTGGCACACCCGAACGTGCCATCGAGCGTAGGGAGGGGGCGATGCTTGCAGGAAGCTACAACCCGTTGTTCGTCGTGCTGTCGGTCCTTGTCGCGATGCTGGCTTCGTTCACGGCGCTGGACATGGCCTCGCGCGTGTCGGCCTCGCGCCACTCCGGCGCGGCGGTCGGCTGGCTGCTGGCCGGCGGCATCGCCATGGGCGCGGGCATCTGGTCGATGCACTTCGTCGGCATGCTGGCCTTCCGCCTGCCGATCCCGCTCGGCTACGACCTCGGGCTGACCGTCGAATCGCTGCTGGTGGCCATCGCCGCCTCGCTGTTCGCGCTGTGGCTGGTCTCGCGCGCCACCCTGCCGCACCTGCGGCTGGCGCTGGGCGCCCTGCTGATGGGGCTGGGCATCGCCTGGATGCACTACGTGGGCATGGCCGCGCTGCGCATGCAGCCGGCCATCGACTACGACCCGCTGCGTTTCGTGCTCTCCATCGTGATCGCGGTGGTCGCCTCGTGGAGCGCGCTGTACATCGCCTTCCGCCTGCGCGCGGTGGAGAAGGCGCTGCCGCAGCGCCTGGCCGCCGCGGCGGTGATGGGCCTGGCCATCGTCGGCATGCACTACACCGGCATGGCCGCGGCGCGTTTTCCGGCCGGCTCGGTCTGCGCCGCGGCGACCAACGGCGGGATCAGCGTCGAATGGCTGGCCGCCTGCGTGGTGATGCTGACGGTGGCGGTGATGGCGGTGGTGCTGGTCATCTCGCTGTTCGAGCAGCGCATGCAGGCGCGCCTGCTGCACCTGCGCAACTCGACGCTGTCGGCCTCGCTGGACGACGCGCGCAAGGAACTGTTCCACGCCAGCCGCCACGATTCGCTGACCGGCCTGCCCAACCGCCAGCTCTCCCACGACCGCATCGAGCAGCTGCTGCAGCGCTGCGGCCAGGACGGGCTGTCGTGCGCGGTGATGACCCTGGACCTGGACGAGTTCCGCCACATCAACAGCGCCTTCGGCCCGCAGGCGGGCGACGCGGTGATGGTCGACGTGGCCGAACAGCTGCGCCGCCTGCTGCCCGACGCCCCCGACGGCGGCCTGGTCGGGCGCCTGGGCGGGGCGGCGACCAGTACGTGATCGCCACGCGCGCGCCGCTGGCCGGGGCGCCGACGCCGCACCGCTGGCCGAACGCATCCTCATCGCGCTCAACGCGGTGCGCGTGGGCGGGCGCGACATGCGCGTGACCGGCAGCCTGGGCGTATCGCTCTACCCGCAGCACGGCGCGGCCGCGCCGCAGCTGCTGGCGCACGCCGAAACCGCTACCCGCCACGCCAAGCAGGCCGGGCGCAACACCCACGCGCAGTTCGCCGAATGGATGGTCGCCGACGCCGAGCAGGACCGGCGCCTGCTCGAGGACCTGCGCCGGGCGGTCGGCAGCGCGCAGCTGACGCTGCACTACCAGCCGCGGGTGCACGCCGACAGCGGCCGCGTCACCGGCGCCGAGGCGCTGATCCGCTGGCGCCACCCCGCGCACGGGCCGGTGCCGAGCGAACGCATCATCCGCCTGGCCGAGCAGAACGGGCTGATGGACACGATCGGCCGCTGGGTGCTGGACGAGGCCTGCCGGCAGATCCGCTGCTGGCACGATGCCGGCCACCCGGACTGGCAGGTGTCGGTCAACCTGTCGGGCCTGCAGCTGGATTCGCCGCGGCTGGTCGAGGACGTGCGCCAGGCCCTGCAGCGCAACGAACTGGAGCCCTCGCGCCTGGTCCTGGAAGTCAGCGAGAACGCGGTGACCCGCGACGCGGACGCGACGGTCGGCGTGCTGCGCGCCATCGCCGCGCTCGGCGTGGGCATCTCGATCGACGATTTCGGCACCGGCTTCTCCAGCCTGCTGCAGCTGCGGCGGCTGCCGGCCACCGAGATCAAGATCGACCGCGCCTTCGTGCTGGCGCTGGAGGACAGCGACGAGGACGTGGTGGTGGTCTCGGCCATCGTCGCGCTGGGCCATGCGCTGAACATGGAAGTCGTCGCCAAGGGCATCGAGACCTCGGGCCAGCGCACCTACGCCGAACGCCTGGGCTGCGACCACCTGCAGGGCTTCCAGCTCGGACGCCCGGTCGGCGCGGAAAGCTTCATGCGCCTGTACAGCGGCGGCGTCTGACCGCGAAGGCCGGGCGCCGGGAAACCGGCGTGCCCGCGCCGCGCCGGGGGCATGCCAGCGGGCGCGCTGACCGCCCGCCCCGGCCCGGCAGCCGGTCAAGGAAAGGTCCTCCGCCGCGGCGCCGGCCCGGGCGAGCCTCCGCCCCCGGCCTCGACGGCGCGGAACGGTTCTTGCACGGCAGCAGCCGACTCCCGCATCCGCGCCTGGCCATGGCCGAGAACGAAGACGGCACCGAAAAAACCGAACAACCTACCGGCAAACGCCTGCGCGACGCCCGCGAGAAGGGCGACATCCCGCGATCGCGCGAACTGGCGACCGCCGCGGTGTTCGGCGCCGGCGTGATCGCCGTCACCACCCTGTCGGGAATGATCGGCGGCAACGCGCGGGCGTGGATGCGCGCGGCGCTGTCGCCCGACCCGGGGCTGTTCGAGCAGCCCGGCGCGCTGTTCGGCCATGCCGGCCTGCTGCTGCTCAAGCTGCTGCTGGCGGCCTGGCCGCTGCTGCTGGTGTGCCTGCTGGCCAGCTTCGTCTCGCCGCTGCTGATGGGCGGGCTGCGGGTCTCGTCCAAGGCGCTGATGCCCGACCTGAACCGCATGAACCCGATGAGCGGGCTCAAGCGCATCTACGGCGCGCAGTCGCTGGCCGAGCTGGCCAAGTCGCTGCTGCGCGTGCTGTTCGTCGGCACCGCCGCCGGCCTGTGCATCTGGCACGGCTTCGACGCGCTGCGCGGCCTGCTGCGGATGCCGCTGGAGCGGGCGGTGCTGGACGGGCTCGGCTTCACCCTGCGGCTGCTGCTGGCCACGGCCGGGGCGATGGCGCTGCTGGCGGCGATCGACGCGCCCTACCAGCACTGGAACTGGCTGCGCAAACTGAAGATGACCCGCGACGAGGTCAAGCGCGAGATGAAGGAAAGCGAGGGCAGTCCCGAGGTCAAGGGCCGCATCCGGCAGATGCAGATGCAGCTGTCGCAGCGGCGGATGATGGAGGCCGTGCCCGGCGCCGACGTGGTCGTGGTCAACCCCACCCACTATGCGGTGGCGCTCAAGTACGAGGCCGGGCGCATGAACGCGCCGACCGTGGTCGCGCGGGGCGTGGACGAACTGGCCCTGCGCATCCGCCAGGTGGCCGACGGCAACCGGGTGGCCATCGTCTCGGCGCCGCCGCTGGCACGCGCCTTGTATAGGGAAAGCCAACTCGGCAAGGAAATCCCCGTGAGACTGTATTCGGCCGTCGCCCAGATCCTGTCCTACGTCTACCAGCTGCGCGCCTGGCGCAGCGGGCCGATGCCGCAGCAGCCGGCCATCGACATCGACGAATTCGGCCCGGGGGCCCGCCCATGAGCGCCCAGCCCATGCCGGCCACCGCGCGCCGCCTGCTGGACATGATCCGCCAGGGATTCGGCGCCCCGCTGATCGTGCTGGCGCTGCTGGCCATGGTGGTGGTGCCGCTGGCCGCGCCGGTACTGGACGCGCTGTTCACCTTCAACATCGCCATCTCGCTGATGGTGCTGCTGGCGGTGGTGTACGTGAAGCGGCCGCTGGACTTCACCATCTTCCCGATCGTGCTGCTGGTCACCACCATGCTGCGGCTGGCGCTGAACGTGGCCTCCACCCGCGTCATCCTGCTCAACGGCCAGAACGGCCACGAGGCCGCCGGCAAGGTCATCGCCTCGTTCGGCGAGTTCGTGATCGGCGGCAACTACGCGGTCGGCATCGTGGTGTTCGCGATCCTGACCATCATCAACTTCGTGGTCATCACCAAGGGCGCCGGGCGCGTGTCGGAAGTGACCGCCCGCTTCATCCTCGACGCCATGCCCGGCAAGCAGATGGCGATCGACGCCGACCTCAACGCCGGCCTGCTGACCCGCGAGGAGGCCAAGGCCCGCCGCGAGGAAGTGCGCGAGGAAGCCGATTTCTACGGCGCGATGGACGGCGCCAGCAAGTTCATCCGCGGCGACGCCATCGCCGGCATCCTGATCCTGTTCATCAACCTGCTCGGCGGCCTGGCGGTGGGCGTGCTCCAGCACGGCATGCCGTTCGGCGACGCGGCCTCCACCTACACCCTGCTGTCCATCGGCGACGGCCTGGTGGCGCAGCTGCCGGCGCTGCTGGTATCCAGCGCGGTGGCGATGCTGGTCACCCGCGCCTCGCGCGCCCAGGACATGAGCCAGGCGATGATGGGCCAGGTGTTCGGCCAGTACCGCGCCCTGGCCATTGCCGCGGCCATCATCGGCCTGGTCGGCCTGGTGCCGGGCATGCCCAACCTCGCCTTCCTGATCCTGGCGGCGATCCTCGGTTTCCTGGCCTGGAAGCTGTGGAAACGCGAAGCGGCCAACGCCGCCCAGGCCGGTGCCGAGGGCGCCGCCGCGCCGGGCGAGATTCCCGGCCTGCACTCCTCGCAGCCGGCGCCGACCGCCGAACTGAGCTGGGACGAGCTGCGCCCGGTCGATCCGCTGGGCCTGGAGGTCGGTTACCGGCTGATCCCGCTGGTGGACAAGGCCCAGGGCGGCGAACTGATGGCGCGCATCAAGGGCGTGCGCCGCAAGCTCACCCAGGACGTCGGTTTCCTGATCCCCTCGGTGCACATCCGCGACAACCTGGAACTGCCGGCCACCACCTACCGCGTGCTGATCCACGGCGTGCCGGTGGCCAGCGCCGAGATCCACCCCGACCGCGAACTGGCGCTGGACCCGGGCAGCGCCATGGGCCAGCTGGACGGCATCCCCGGCAAGGACCCGGCCTTCGGTCTGGACGCCACCTGGATCCAGCCGCACCAGCGCGGCCACGCCGAATCGCTGGGCTACACCGTGGTCGATCCGGCCACGGTGGTGGCCACCCATCTCTCGCACCTGATCCGCGAGCACGCCCCCGAGCTGCTCGGCCACGAGGAAGTGCAGCAGTTGCTGGCGACCCTGGCCAAGAGCGCGCCCAAGCTGGTCGAGGACCTCACCCCGAAGGCGCTGCCGATCTCGGTGGTCGCGCGCGTGCTGCAGAACCTGCTGATCGAGCGCATCCCGATCCGCCAGCTGCGCAAGATCGCCGAGGCGCTGGTGGAGAACGCCCCGCTCACCCAGGACCCGGTGGCGCTGACCGCCGCCGTGCGCAACGCGCTGGGCCGTTTCATCGTGCAGGAGATCGCCGGGATGTCGCCCGAGCTGCCGGTGTTCACCCTGAATCCGCAACTGGAACGGGTCTTGCAGGAATCCACGCAGGGCAACGGTGCCGCACTGGAACCCGGTCTCGCCGAGCGCCTCCACCAGAGTCTTGCCGAATGCGTCGGCAAGCAGGAGGCGCGCAACGAGCCGGCCGTGGTGCTGGTACCAGGCCCGGTCCGCGCCGCCCTCGCCCGGATGGTCCGCCACAGCGTCCCCTCGCTGTCGGTGCTGGCCTACAGCGAGGTACCGGAAGACAAGCGCCTGAAGCTGGTCGGCACGATCAGCTGAGGACGCCTGGAAACCGGCGGCCCGGGCGACGTCAAAGAACGGACACCTGATCGGCCACCGCCACAACGAAGGACGAAGGAGCACGCATCGCCATGTACGACACCGCCAACGCCCCTGCTCCCGCGTCGCACCCGCACACGAATTCCCGGTACTCCAGCATGAAGATCAAACGTTTCGTCGCCGCCGACATGCGCACCGCCATGAACCTGGTGCGCAAGGAACACGGCCCCGATGCCGTCATCCTGTCCAACCGGCGGATCGAGGAAGGCGTCGAGATCGTGGCCGCCGCCCACTACGACGAGACCGCGGTGCAGCGCGCCCTGGAAGCCGCCCGCCCGGCGCCGCCGCCGGCGCCCAAGCCGCGCAGTGCCGCCGAGGCGATCATCGCGGCGATGACCCGCCGCAAGGCGCCGGAGCCGGAACCGGTGGTGGCCACCGCCTCGGCCGTGGCCGCCCTCGCCCGCTCGGCGGTCGGCGCCACCGGCCGCTCGATCGACAGCAGCGTCGAACTGGCGCCGGGCAGCCGCTTCTCTCCTCGCTGCTCAAGCCGCAGCCGCAGTCCCAGCCGCGGCCGGCCGCCACGCGCGCGCCGGAGCTGCCGGAACAGATCTTCGCCACCTTCCCGGCGGCGCTGGACGACACCCCGGTGGTGCCGGCGTTCCGCCCCGAAGGGTTCGCCATCGCCGAACCGGCGCCGGTGGCGACGCAGGCCAACCGCGCCCGTTTCGTGATCGACCCGCCGCTGGACGAGCCGGTCGCCGTGCCCGCCCCGCTGGCCGCCGCGCCGGCGCCGCGCGCCGAACCGGCCGCGCCCCCCCGGCCCTGCCGGAAGCGGCCTCGCCGCGCATGGCCATGCCGGCCCCGATCGAACCGGCGATGCCGGCCATCGCGGCGACCGTCAATGTTCCGGCGCCGGCGGTGGAAGCCGCTGCCGCCGCGCCGGCGCTGAGCGTGGTCGCCTCGGCCCCGCGCGAGGACGGCCAGCTGGCCCAGCTGCGCCAGGAAGTGGCCGGCATGCGCCAGCTGATCGAGCGCGAGATGCACCGCTTCACCGACGAACGCCTGCGCGGCAGCCCGGTGCGCGCCAACGCGCTGGACCTGATGGACGAGTACGGCTTCGACGCCGGCCTGGCCCGCGACGTGGCCGTGCAGATGCCGGCCGACACCGACCCGGCGCGCGCCCGCGGCCTGATGCTGGGGCTGATCTCCAAGCGGCTGCCGATCGCCCCGGTCGACCCGATCGAGGCCGGCGGCGTGATCGCGCTGGTCGGCCCGACCGGCGCCGGCAAGACCACCACCATCGCCAAGCTGGCCTCGCGCTTCGCCGAGGCCCACGCCGCCCGCGACGTCGCCCTGGTCACCACCGACACCCAGCGCATCGGCGCGCGCGAGCAGCTGTACGGCTTCGGCCGCCAGCTCGGCATCGCCGTGCACGAGGCCAGCAGCGGCACCAACCTCAACCAGCTGCTGGAGCGCCTGGCCGACTACAAGCTGGTGCTGATCGACACCGCCGGACTGGGCCAGCGCGACCGCGCCCTCACCGCCCAGCTGCAGTGGCTGCGCGCCGCCGGCCAGATCCGCACCCTGCTGGTGCTGCCGGCCAACACCAGTTTCCAGGACATGGACGAGGTGGTGCGCCGCTTCGGCGCGGCCAACCCGCAGGGCCTGGTGCTGACCAAGCTGGACGAGACCGGCCGCTTCGGCTCGGCCCTGTCGGTGGCAGTGGATCACCATTTGCCGATCACATGGGTGACGGACGGGCAGGATGTGCCGGAAGATCTGCACCGGGCCTCGGCGGCCAATCTCGTACTTCGCCTTGAAGATTTGCGCCGCGCGGCCGATATGCCCTGCAATCCGGAGTTGAACCATGCCGTCGCGTGAGTACGCCAAGCTGACCAATGCCTTCCCGCTGTCGGCCACCCGCCGCCAGCCCGCCGGCCCCGTGCGCACCATCGCGGTGACCGGGGGCAAGGGCGGCGTGGGCAAGACCAACGTCTCGGCCAACCTGGCCGTGGCGCTGGCCGGCATGGGCAAGCGCACGCTGCTGCTGGACGCCGACCTGGGCCTGGCCAACATCGACGTCATCCTCGGCCTGCAGCCCAAGCGCACCCTGGCCGACCTGGTCGCCGGGCGCTGCACGCTGGAGGAAGTGATCATCGAGGGCCCCGGCGGCGTGCTGGTGGTCCCGGCCGCGTCCGGGCGCCGGCACATGGCCGAGCTGCAGCCGGCCGAGCACGTCGGCCTGGTCAACGTGTTCTCCGAGCTGGAACGCGACCTGGACGTGATGATCATCGACACCGCCGCCGGCATCACCGACAGCGTGCTGACCTTCTGCCAGGCCGCGCAGGACACCGTGGTGGTGGTGTGCGACGAGCCGGCCTCGATCACCGACGCCTACGCGCTGATCAAGGTGCTCTCGCGCGAGCGCGGCGTGGACCGCATCCAGGTCGTGGCCAACATGGTGCGCGACCCCAACGAGGGCCGCGTCCTGTACGAGAAGCTGGTGCGCGTGTGCGACAAGTTCCTGGCCGACGTCTCGCTCAACTACCTGGGCTGCGTGCCGCAGGACGACTGGCTGCGCCTGTCGGTGCAGCGCCAGCAGCCGGTGGTGAAGCTGTATCCGTCGGCGCCGGCCGCGCTGGCCATCCAGGAGATCGCCCGCCGCACCGCCCGCTGGCAGGCGCCCACCGAGCCGCGCGGCGGCGTCGAGTTCTTCCTGGAGCGCATCATCCAGCGCGGGGTGGCCACATGAAGCCCGCCGCCGCCCACTACCGCGAGGTGCAGCGCGCCAGCGCCAACGACTGCATCGCCCGCCACTCGGACCTGGTGCGGCGCATCGCCCACCACCTGGCCGCGCGGCTGCCGGCCAGCGTCGAGATCGACGACCTGATCCAGGCCGGCATGATGGGCCTGATCGAGGCCTCGCGCAGTTACGACGCTGAACAGGGCGCCTCCTTCGAGACCTACGCCTCGATCCGCATCCGCGGCTCGATGATCGACGAGATCCGCCGCGGCGACTGGGTGCCGCGCTCGGTGCACCGCCGCGCGCGCGACGCCGCCGCCACCATCCGCCGCATCGAGCAGACCACCGGCCGCGCCGCCAGCGCCACCGAAGTGGCCGAGGCCATGGAGATGCCGCTGCCCGAGTACCTGCGGCTGATCGAGGACGCCGCGCGCGGCCAGGTGCTGAGCCTGGAATCGCGCATCGAGGACCAGGGCGAACTGGACACCCCGGCCAGCGGCGGCCCGACCCCGCAGCAGGTGCTCGAGCGCAGCCAGTTCGGCGAGGAGCTGGGCAAGGCCATCGGCCAGCTGCCCGAACGCGAGCAGCTGGTGCTGTCGCTGTACTACGAGCAGGAACTGAACCTGAAGGAGATCGGCGCGGTGCTCGGGGTGAGCGAGTCGCGCGTCTGCCAGATCCACGGCCAGGCCATGCTGCGCCTGCGCGGCCGGCTGAAGATTTTCGAGGCGGCGGATGCGGGGCTGGTGGAACCGTGAGGCCGGGACCGGGGACCTGGGACTGGGGACCCGGGAAAAGCCGATGCCGGCACAATGCGCTTTTGATTCGCCGGGTCCCGGGTCCCCAGTCCCCGGTCCCGAACAACGCTTTACCTAGGAGTTTTTAGTGAACAAGAACATGCGGATCCTGATCGTCGACGACTTCTCGACCATGCGGCGCATCGTCAAGAACCTGCTGGGCGACCTGGGCTTCACCAACACCGCCGAAGCCGAGGACGGGCATGCCGCGCTGGCGCTGCTCAACAGCCAGCCGTTCGACTTCGTGGTCACGGACTGGAACATGCCGGTGATGACCGGCATCGAGCTGCTCAAGGCGATCCGCGCCGACGCCAAGCTCAAGACCCTGCCGGTGCTGATGGTCACCGCCGAGGCCAAGCGCGAGCAGATCATCGAGGCCGCGCAGAACGGCGTGAACGGCTACATCATCAAGCCGTTCACCGCGCAGACCCTGGAAGAGAAGCTGGGCAAGATCTTCGAGCGGCTGGCGGCGAGCGCCTGATGACGACCATGGCCAGCGAAACCCTGAGCGAGAAATCGGCCCTGGTGCAACGCCTGCAGGACGCGCTGGCGGCGCTGGAGAGCGGCGACGAGAGCGGCTGGCGCCGGGAAATCGACGCGCTGGCCGCGCTGCGCACCCAGCCGATGATGGCCGGCCTGGGCCGGCTGGCGCGCGAGCTGGGCCAGGCGCTGGGCGAGCTGCCGACGGTTCCGTCCGAGGCCGGCGAACTGGACGACGCCTGCGCGCGCCTGGACCACGTGGTGGAGATGACCGAAAAGGCCACCCACCGCACCCTGGACCTGGCCGAACAGTGCCGCGAACTGGTCACCGGCCTGCGCGAAGGCGGCCTGCCGGCGGTCGAGCACGAACAGGCGCTGGACCGCATCCGCCAGAACCTCACCGAGATCGCGCTCACCCAGAGCTACCAGGACCTGACCGGGCAGATCATCCGCCGCGTGGTCGGCATCGTGCGCCGCGTGCACGAGGGCTTCGGCGCGCTCGGCCTGCCGCCGCCGGAGCACGAGTCCCGCGACCCGTCGCGCGACGGCGGCCTGGCCGGCCCGGCGCTGGAAGGCATCGACCGCCACGCCGTCAGCCAGATCGACGCCGACGACCTGCTCTCCGACCTGGGGCTGTGACGCCATGAGCGCCTTCGCCGACGACATCGCCGCCGACTTCATCCTCGAGGCCCAGGAAATCCTGGACCGCCTGGGCGAACAGCTGGTCACGCTGGAGCAGTCGCCCCAGGACAACGACCAGCTCAACGCGGTGTTCCGCGGCTTCCACACGCTCAAGGGCGGCGCCGGCTTCCTCGGCATCAACGCGATGGTCGAACTGTGCCACGCCGCCGAGGAAACCCTGGGCATGGCGCGTTCGGGCAAGGCGGTGCTGCAGGCGCACCACTTCGATGCCGCGCAGCAGTCGCTGGACTGGCTGCAGGCGATGCTCGACGCCGTGTCCGCCGGCACCGAACCCGAGCACGCGCCGCCGGCGCTGATCGCGCTGTTCGACGTCGACGCGGCGCCGCCGCGCCGCGCGCCGGTGGCCGCGGCGCCCGCCGCCGGGGCCGGCGGCGACCTGATCACCGAGGACGAATTCGAGGACCTGCTCGACCAGCTGCACGGCGCCGGCGCGCCCGGCGCCAAGGCGCCCGCGCCGTCGGCCAGGGGCGGCGACGACCTGATCAGCGAGGACGAGTTCGAAGCCCTGCTCGACCAGCTGCATGGCGGTGCCGCGCCCGGCGCAAAGCCCGCTGCGGCCGCTCCCGCCTCCACGGCGTCGGCCAAGGGGGGCGACGACCTGATCAGCGAGGATGAGTTCGAGGCCCTGCTCGACACCCTGCACGGCGGTGCCGCGCCCGGCGCCCGCGCGCTGCCGGCCACGCCGCCCGCACCCGCCGCAGCGCCGCGCACCGCCCCGGCCCCGGCCCCGCGCGCGGCGACGCCCGCGCCCGCCGCCGCGCCGCCGGCCCCCGCGCGCGCGCGCGACGCCCGCCCGCCGCCGCGCCCGCGCCCAAGCCGAAAGGCCGCCGAACCCGAGCACACCGTGCGCGTGGACACCAAGCGCCTGGACGCCATCGTCAACCTGATCGGCGAACTGGTGCTCTCGCGCAACCGCCTCAAGACCCTGCGCATGCGGCTGAAGGACGAGGAGCTGGACCGCGCCGTCTCCACCCTGGACATCGCCACCGCGCGCCTGCAGTCGGCGGTGATGCGCACCCGCATGCAGCCGGTGGGCAAGGTGTTCTCGCGCTTCCCCAAGGTCGCGCGCGACGTCGCCCGCAGCCTGAAGAAGGAAGTGGACCTGGAGCTGGTCGGCGCCGAGACCGAGCTCGACCGCAACCTGGTCGAGGCGCTGGCCGACCCGCTGGTGCACCTGGTGCGCAACGCCATCGACCACGGCATCGAAATGCCCGACCTGCGCGAGGCGCAGGGCAAGCCGCGCATGGGCCGCGTGCGCCTGTCGGCGCAGCAGGAAGGCGACTACGTCAGCATCGAGGTGCAGGACGACGGCGCCGGCATCGATCCCGAGCGCCTGCGCGCCAAGGCCCGCGAGAAGGGCCTGCTGGACCCGGAGGCCGCCGCGCGCCTGAGCAGCGAGGAATGCCTGCACCTGGTGTTCCTGCCCGGCTTCTCGACCAAGCAGCAGGTCACCGACATCTCCGGCCGCGGCGTCGGCATGGACGTGGTGCAGTCGCGCATCCGCGAACTGAGCGGGCAGATCCAGATCCAGTCCGAGCTGGGCCGCGGCAGCCGTTTCCTGATCCGCGTGCCGCTGACCCTGGCGATCCTGCCAACCCTGCTGGTGCAGGCCGGCGAGGACATCTACGCGCTGCCGCTGGCGCGCGTGATGGAAGTGCTGCACGCGCCGCGCACCTCGCTGGGCTGGTTCGACGGCCGCGCCGTGCTCGACCGCAAGTCGCACACGCTGGCCCTGCTCGACCTGCGCCAGTGGCTGGACGTGGAACCGGCGCAGTCCACCCTGCTGACCATCGTCGTGCTGCAGGTCGGCGAGGCCCGCTTCGGCCTGGTCGTGGACCAGGTGCGCGGCCGCGAGGAAGTGGTGATCAAGCCGCTGCCCAAGGCCCTGCGCGGCCTGAGGGGCTACGCCGGCGCCACCCTGATCGGCGACGGGCGCATGGCGCTGATCCTCGACGTGGACGGGCTGCGCGGCCAGGAGTGAGCCCCGCCCGTAGGAGCGGCTTCAGCCGCGAGTGCTTTCAGGGCTTTGGCCGGAAAGCATCCGCGGACCTTCGCCAGGAGTTTTCGCGGCTGAAGCCGCTCCTACCGTCGCTCCTGCACCCACCGTTCAAGTACCCCCCGCAAAAGCCGATATCCGTTAAATGGACAGACTCAGCATCATCGGACTCTTCCTCGCACTGGCCTCGCTGGTGGGCGGCAGCATTCTCAAGGGAGCGGGCCTGTCCTCGCTGTGGTCGCCGGCGGCGTTCGTCATCGTCATCGTCGGCACCGTCGCCGCGATCCTGCTGCACACCTCGCCGGCGATCTTCCGCCACGCGTTCAAGATCGCCCGCTGGGTCGTGCAGCCGCCGGCCAGCGACCGCCAGGCGCTGATCCGGCAGATCGTGGACTGGAGCAACATCGCCCGCCGCCAGGGCCTGCTGGGCCTGGAGCCGCAGGTGGAGATGCAGGACGACCCGTTCCTGCGCAAGGGCCTGCAGCTGGTGGTGGACGGCGTCGAGCCCGACGCGATCCGGCACATGCTGGAGATCGAGCTCAGCGGCCAGGAGCACCGCGACCTCGCCGCGGCCAAGGTGTTCGAGGGCATGGGCATCTACGCGCCGACCCTGGGCATCATCGGCGCGGTGCTGGGCCTGATCGCGGTGATGAAGAACCTGGCCGACCCGAGCAAGCTCGGCCACGGCATCGCCGCCGCGTTCACCGCCACCATCTACGGCATCGCCTCGGCCAACCTGCTGTTCCTGCCGGTCGCGGCCAAGCTCAAGAGCGTGATCGCGCACAACAGCCGCGAGCGCGAGATGATCATCGAGGGGCTGATCGCCATCGCCCAGGGCGAGAACCCGCGCAACATCGAAACCAGCCTGGCCGGCTTCGTGGGTTGACCCATGGCCCGTCGCAAGTCCCACGAAGAGCACGCCAACCATGAGGCATGGGCCATCCCCTATGCCGACCTGATGACGCTGCTGCTGGCGTTCTTCGTGGTGATGTACGCCATTTCCTCGATCAACGAAGGCAAGTACCGGGTCATGGCCGATGCCCTGACCACTGCCTTCGGCGGCGCGCCGCGCACCATCACCCAGGTGCAGGTCGGCCACCAGCAGCTGCAGGGCGGCGGCAACGACAGCCCGGCGGTGATCCGCGCGCCGAGCATGACCGGCGGCGCGGTCGCCGACCCGACCCGGCTGCCGTCGATGGCCTCGCAGATGACCCGTCCGGTGTCGCTGCGCGACCGCGAGCAGCTGCAGCGCGCCGAGCGCCAGCTCGGACAGATCGCCGAGAAGCTGACCCAGACGCTGGCGCCGCTGGTCAGTCAGGGCGTGATCACCGTGCGCCGCACCGAGCTGTGGATCGAGGTGGAGATCAACAGCGACATCCTGTTCCCGACCGGCTCGGCGACGCTGGACGCGCGCGCGCGGGAGACCCTGGGCAAGCTGGCCGACGTGCTGCAGGACGCGCCCAACGGCGTGCGCGTGGAAGGCCACACCGACAACATGCCGATCGCGACCGCGCAGTACCCGTCCAACTGGGAACTGTCGGCCGCCCGCGCCGCCAGCGTGGTGCACCTGTTCGCCGACCACGGCGTGCAGCCGCAGCGGCTGGCGATGATGGGCTACGGCGAATTCCGCCCGCGCGAGAGCAACGCGCAGATCGAAGGCCGCAACCGCAACCGGCGGGTGATGGTCATCATCCTGGCCGACTCGGCCGCCAGCGCCGACACGCTGGCCGACGGCGCGACCCCCGTCGCCGCCGAACACCCCACCCGCGATGCCGACGGCGCCGATGCGCCCGCGCGCGCGTCCGGACCGGCGTTGCCGGCAGCAATAGAAGGAGTGCACTGATGCGTATCTGGGCCATTGCCAACCAGAAGGGCGGCGTCGGCAAAACCACCACCACGCTGGCATTGGGACGCGGCCTGGCCGCGCTCGGCCATCGCGTGCTGCTGATCGACCTCGATCCGCACGCCTCGCTGACCCGCGCCTTCGGCGTGCCGCTGGACCCGCCGCCGCAGGGCGTGCTGGAACTGTTCGCCACCCCGCCCGGCGAGATCGCCGCCCTCGCCCGCGACGGCGCCATCCCGGGGCTGGACTACCTGTGCGCGCAGGCCGCGCTGGCCACCCTGGAACGGCGCAGCGCCAACCAGCCCGGCCTGGGCCTGGCGCTGCAGCACGCGCTGGCCCAGCACGGCCAGCGCCACGACTACATCCTGCTCGACTGCGCGCCGACCCTGGGCCTGCTGATGATCAACGCGCTGGCCGCCGCCGACCGCCTGATCATCCCCACCCAGGCCGAACCGCTGGCGCTGCACGGGCTGGAAGGCATGGTGCGGACCGGGCAGATGGTCGAACGCTCGCGCGGCCGCCCGCTGCCGGTGTCGATCCTGCCGACCCTGTTCGACCGCCGCACCCGCACCGGCAACGAAACCCTGAAGCTGATGCAGGACCGCTACGGCGAGCGGGTGTGGGAAGACGCGATCCCGGTCGATACCCGCATCAGCACGCCGGCCACGCTCACCGCCCCGGCGCACGACGACAACTACCCCGGCCGCGGCCTGTCGGCCTACCGCCGGGCGCTGGAATGGCTGCGCGCCGAAGACGCCGCGCAGCTGGAGCGCGCGGCATGAACGGCGTGGACGTACTGGACGACTACCTGGGCGAACTGCTGCTGGACGCGATGCCGGCGCAGGCCGCGCCGGCCCCGGTGACCGCCATGCCGGTCGCCGCCGCGCCCGCGGTGGCGCCTACCCCTGCGCCAGCCGAAGCGCTGCCTCCGCCGCCAGCGGCACCCGCCCCGGCAGTGGCCGAGGCCGAAGCAACGCCCGCGGCGCCGCCCGCGCCGATTCCGGCCGCCCTGGTGGTGCCGACGCCCGCCCCTCCCGCGATGCCGGCCCCCAGGCCGGTGGCCAGAACCGCCCCCGCCGCCCCTGCCCCGCCCGATGCCGCGCCGGTACAGCCGGCCGCCGCACCGGCGCCGGCAGCCCCCGGCAACAACGTCTGGGCGGCGCTGCAGGCGCAGGCGCGCGAACCGCACCCACCGCAGCAGCGCCGCGCCAGCGAACGGACCTCGCGCTGGCTGCGCCTGCGCTGCGGCGTCCAGGCCTATGCGCTGGAACTGCTCAAGGTGCAGGAAGTGGTGCTGCCGGTGCCGCTGCTCGGCCTGCGCGGCACCACCAAGGCGATGCTCGGCATCATGAACCTGCGCGGCCAGGTGGTGCCGGTGATCGACCTCGGCCTGCACCTGGGCTTCGCCGCGGTCGGCGAGGACAGCCTGACCCGCATCGTCGTGCTCGAGGAGAAGGGCGAGACGCTCGGCCTGCGCGTGTCGGCGGTCGAGGACGTGGCCAACCTGACCGAATCGCAGATCGAGCCGCCGGACACCGCGCGCATCTGCCAGATCTCCAACACCCTGTTCCGCGGCGTGGCCCGCATCGGCCAGCAACCGATGATCCTGCTCGACGCCTCCGAACTGCTGCAGTGCGAGCGCTGAAGGGGCTTCGGTAGGTGCGGGGCTCGCCCCGCACGGTGCCCCACCGGGAAAGCCATGCATGGGGCAAGCCCCATGCCTACGGGGCAAATCCTGCCCCACCCCATTCCGCGCACCCGTTCACAGAATTGCCCGCCGGCCTTCACACCGCTAAAGAACGCCGCGCGGTTGCCGCTATCTGGTCCAGTACCGTCTCTCCGGAGCAACGATGAGCACTGTGGCACTGGCGCAGGACCTGGGCATCGAGTCCACCAGCGAGCTGAAGCAACACCTGGCCCCGCACCTGGGCCGGAACGGCGCGTTGCGCGTGGATGCCAGCCAGGTAGGCCGCGTGCATACCGCCGCCATCCAGGTGCTGTGCGCCTTCGTCCTGGCCCGCCGCCAGGCCGGCCACGCCACCGTCTTCGACGACGCTACCGATACCTTCCGCGACGCCGCGCGCCTGCTCGGCGTCCTCCAGACCCTCGGTCTGGAAGCAACCCCTGACAAATCGAATTCTGTGGAGAACGTTGCATGAGCGCTCGAATCCTGGTGGTGGACGACTCGGCGTCGATGCGCCAGATGGTGGCCTTCGCCCTCACCTCGGCCGGCTATTCCGTGGAGGAAGCCGAAGACGGCGCCGTCGCCCTAGGCCGCGCCAAGGGCGCCAGGTTCAACGCGGTGGTCACCGACGTGAACATGCCGAACATGGACGGCATCTCGCTGATCCGCGAACTGCGCCAGCTGCCGGACTACAAGTTCACCCCGATGCTGATGCTGACCACCGAATCGGCCGCCGACAAGAAGTCCGAAGGCAAGGCCGCCGGCGCCACGGGCTGGCTGGTCAAGCCGTTCAACCCCGAGCAGCTGGTCGCCACCGTCCAGAAAGTCCTGGGCTGATCGCCCACCCCCACCGTCCCGAACCCCGACCGGATAGCGCGCCGATGAGCATGGACCTGCAACGTTTCCACGCCACTTTCTTCGAGGAAAGCCGCGAAGGGCTGGACGCCATGGAGGCCGGGCTGCTGGCCCTGGAAGACGGTCAGCAGGACCCGGAGATCATCAATTCGGTGTTCCGCGCCGCGCACTCGATCAAGGGCGGCGCCGGCACGTTCGGCTTCGAGGCCATCGCCGGCCTGACCCACGTGCTGGAAACCCTGCTGGACGAACTGCGCGCCGGCAAGCGGGCGCTGGAGAGCGCCGCGGTCGATGCCATGCTGTCCTCGGTGGACGTGCTGCGCGCCCTGCTGCGCGAGGCCGAGCACGGCCAGGCCGCCGACCCGGCGGCCGTCGCCGCGGTGAAGGCGCGCCTGGAAGCGGTGCTGTCCGGCCAGGCGGTTGCGCCGGTCGCGGCGAAGCAGGAAGAAGCCGCGGCCGAGCCGGAAGGCTGGCAGATCGGCTTCGTGCCGGCGCCGTCGCTGTTCATGAGCGGCAACGACCCGCTGCGCATCATCCGCGAGCTGGAAACCCTCGGCCAGCTGCAGGTGGATGCGCGCATGGAGCGCCTGCCCGGCTTCGAGCAGATGGACCCGCTGGAAGCCTACATCGCCTGGGACCTGGGCCTGACCGGGCGCATCCCGCGCAGCAAGATCGAAGACACCTTCGCCTGGGTCGTGGACGACTGCGAGCTGGACATCCAGCCGATCATCGCCCCGCCGAGCCTGGCTACCAGCGCGCCGGGCCCGGCGCAGGAAGTGGCGGCCGAAGTCGCCGCGGCCGTGCGGCCGGCTGCCGCCGCGGCCAACGCGCCGGCCGGCGCCAGCCACGAAGCCGAAAGCTCGATCCGCGTCAGCGTCGACAAGGTCGATGCGCTGATCAACCTGGTCGGCGAACTGGTCATCACCCAGGCCATGCTCAAGCAGGTCTCCGGCGGGCTGGACCCGTCCCACGCCGAGCGCCTGCTGGCCGGCCTGGACCTGCTCGAACGCAATACCCGCGACCTGCAGGAAGCGGTGATCGGCGTGCGCATGCTGCCGGTGGACGCCGTGTTCCGCCGCTTCCCGCGGCTGGTGCGCGACCTGTCCTCGCGCCTGGGCAAGCAGGTGCGGCTGCGCACCATCGGCGAAGGCACCGAGCTGGACAAGGGCCTGATCGAGAAGATCGCCGACCCGCTGGTGCACCTGGTGCGCAACTCCATCGACCACGGCCTGGAAATGCCCGACGTGCGCCGCCAGGCCGGCAAGGACGAGATGGGCACGATCACCCTGGCCGCCTCGCACCAGGGCGGGCACATCGTCATCGAGGTCAGCGACGACGGCCGCGGCCTGAACCGCGACAAGATCCTGGCCAAGGCCCATGAGCGCGGCCTGGCGATCCCGGACAACCCGACCGACACCCAGGTCTGGGACCTGATCTTCCAGCCCGGCTTCTCCACCGCCGACGCGGTCACCGACCTGTCCGGGCGCGGCGTCGGCATGGACGTGGTCCGCCGCAACATCCAGGCGCTGGGCGGCGAAGTGCAGCTGGAAAGCCAGAGCGGCGCCGGCACCCGCGTGCTGATCCGCCTGCCGCTGACCCTGGCCATCCTCGACGGCATGACCGTGTCGGTCGCCGGCGAAACCCTGATCCTGCCGCTGGCCTATGTGCTGGAGGCGCTGCAGCCCAAGGCCGAGGACATCCGCACCATGGCAGGCGAAGGCCGCGTGCTGCGCGTGCGCGGCGAGTACCTGCCGATCCTGGCGCTGGGACACTACTACGGTTACCGCCAGGAAACCCACGCCGACCCGCTGGTGGTGGTGGTCGAGGGCGATGGCCAGAAGATCGCGCTGGAAGTGGACGAACTGCTCGGCCAGCAGCAGGTCGTGGTCAAGAACATCGAGAACAACTACCGGCGCATCTCCGGCGTTTCCGGCGCCACGATCCTGGGCGACGGCCGCGTCGCGCTGATCGTCGACGTCGGCGGTCTGGTCCGCTCGCTGCGCCTGCCGCAGGCGGCTTGAGGTTTTTCCTTCTCCCTTCGGGAGAAGGTGCCCCGTAGGGGCGGATGAGGGTTCGGGCGAAGCCTCGTGCAGTCGGACATTGCGATGGCTTCGCCCCGAACCCTCTCCCCAACCCCTCTCCCGAGGGGAGAGGGGCATTCACCTCGCGCCCTGTTGGGTAATGCGTCTTTGAATCCAGGACACCCGCATGAAACGCATCGCCCCGCTTGCCCTGCTCGCCCTGACCGCGCCGGCCTTCGCCGGAACGCAGGCAAGCCCGTGGCCGCCCAGACTGACCTTCGCCGACGGCACCGAGGCCGCGTTCACCGGCAACTTCGCCTGGGACGTCAACCGCTTCGACGCCGACGGCAGCGCGCTGGAGAACGACCAGGACTGGCGCCGCAAGGAGTTCGGCGTCGCCATCAAGCGCAAGGGCCTGTACGACTTCACCGCCTCCTACGACTTCCAGTCCGACACCTGGATGGACGTGGCCCTGCGCCTGGACAGCAAGGGCCTGACCGGCCGCGACGCCGGCAGGTGGCGCATCGGCCAGATGAAACTGCCGCTGGGCTTCGAGGGCAACACCGCCACCCGCAACGGCGCCTTCCTGGAAAACGCGCTGCCCACCCAGGCGTTCTACGAAGGCCGCCGCATCGGCATCGACTGGGCGCTGGAGCGGCCGCGCTGGCTGCTCAACGCCGGCGCCTATACGCACGACCTGCAGGGCAACAACCGTGGCGACAGCCTGGCCGCGCGCCTGGCCTGGACGCCGTGGAAGGACGCCACCCACGTGCTGCACCTGGGCGTGTCCGCCACCCGCGAGCGTCCCGACGGTGAGACCAACGGCCTGGGCGTGGAGATCGCGCCGAGCGTGCGCTGGCGGGCCAAGCCCGAAGCCTCGCTGACGCCGTCGCGGCTGGTCGACTCGGGCACCCTGCGCGATGTCGGCCGCATCGACCGGCGCGGGCTGGAAGCGCTGTGGATCGAAGGGCCGTGGTCGCTGCAGGGCGAATACCTGCAGCAGACCACCCGCCGCCACGCCCTGCCCGACTACCGCGGCGACGGCTGGTACGTGGCCGGCAGCTGGCTGCTCACCGGCGAATCCCGCGCCTACAGCGGCGGCAACGTCGCCAACCCGCGGCCGGCCGGCAAGCGCGGCGCCATCGAACTGCTGGCGCGCTACAGCCGCATCGATCTGGACGATGGCGCCATCCGCGGCGGCCGCGAGCGCAACTGGACCCTGGGCGCCAACTGGTACCTCGGCAGCCACATGAAGTTCCAGGCCAACTACGTGTTCGCCGACGCCCGCCGCGGCAACCGGCACGTGCAGCCGGAGATCATGCAGCTGCGCGCCCAGCTGCACTTCTGACCACCCGGCCCGGCCGGCGCGGGAGCATTCCGTGCCGGCCGTCACGGGATTCCGGCAACGCCTCAATACGGGCGTCAAGAACCGGACGCCGGCGCCGATACCGCAGTTGTGCACCCCCGGGGTGCGGGCCTCCCGTCGCGGCCCATCCGCATCGATGACACCCCGCAGGAGCGCCGGGCCTGCCTTTCGCTGACGCCTGCCCCTTGGAGAACCCTGCGATGAAATGGTTCCAGAACCTTTCGATCACGCGCAAGCTGATCCTCGCTTTCTGCATCACCTGCCTGCTCACCCTGCTGATGGGCGGGTTCTCGCTGTGGCGCATGATGCTCGCCAACACCCAGATCGAGCAGATCAACAACAACTGGATGCCCGCCGTGCAGCAGCTCGGCGAGATGCGCGCGCAGCTGGGCGAGTTCCGCACCTACGAGCAGTCGCAGCTCAATTACCAGGGCAACGCCGAGCAGCTGGCCGACTACGACAAGCGGCTGGCCGATACCCGCGGCCTGATCGAGGCCGCCGAGAAGGCCTACGACGACATCGACACCGACTACACGCCCGAAGAACGGGCGATGTACGAGAAGCTCAAGGTGCAGCGTGCGGCCTATTTCGAGGCGCACGACCGCATCGCCGCGGCCATCGCCGCCGACGACTTCGATGCCGCGCGGCGCATCTCCTCCGACGAGTCGCGCAAGCTGCGCCGCGTGCTGTTCGACCAGCTCAAGGCGATGTCGCAGTACAACCAGGAACAGCTGGCCAAGGACGTGGCCGCGTCGCAGACCGCGCATACCCGCTCGGTGATCGCCGTGGTCGCCGGCATGGCGCTGGCGCTGGCGCTGGCCGCGCTGCTGGGCTGGGCCATCATCCGCTCGATCACGCTGCCGCTGGGCGAGGCGGTGCGCGTGGCCGACGACGTGTCCGCCGGCAAGCTCGACCGCCGCATCGACACCTCGCGCCGCGACGAAGTCGGCCAGCTGCTGTCGGCCATGCAGCGCATGCAGTCGCAGCTGCGCGCGGTGATCGCCGCGCAGCAGGAAATGGAGCGCCAGCACGGCGACGGCATCATCAGCTACCGCATGGACCAGACCGCCTTCCCCGGCGACTACGGCGTGATGGTGGCAGGCACCAACGAGCTGGTCGCCGGGCACATCAGCGTCAAGATGCAGGTGATCGAGCTGGCGCAGCGCTATGCCGTCGGCGACCTCACCCGCGACATGCCGCAGCTGCCCGGCGAGAAGGCCGAGATCACCGAGACCATGGCGATGATCAAACGCAACCTCACCGCGATCAGCAGCGAGATCCGGCGCCTGAGCAGCGCCGCGGCCGGCGGCGACTTCAGCCAGCGCGGCGACGAGGAGCGCTTCCAGTTCGACTTCCGGCAGATGGTGCACAACCTCAACGCGATGATGGAGGCCACCGACCACAGCCTGGCCGAAACCTCCAGCCTGCTGCAGGCCATCGCCCGCGGCGACCTCACCGCGCGCATGCACGGCGACTTCCAGGGCGTGTTCGCCCGGATGCGCGACGACGCCAACGCCACCGTCGACCAGCTGACCTCGATCGTCGGCCGCATCCAGCAGGCCGCGTCCAGCATCAACCTGGCCGCGTCGGAAATCGCCACCGGCAACAACGACCTGTCGCGCCGCACCGAGCAGCAGGCGGCGAACCTGGAAGAAACCGCCGCCTCGATGGAGGAGCTGACCTCCACCGTGCGCCAGAACGCCGAACACGCCCCCGCCAGGCCAACCAGCTGGCGCAGGGCGCGGCCGGCGTCGCCTCGCAGGGCGGCCAGGTCGTGGGCCAGGTGGTCACCACCATGGCCGACATCGAAGCGTCCTCGCGCAAGATCGCCGACATCATCAGCGTCATCGACGGCATCGCCTTCCAGACCAACATCCTGGCGCTCAACGCCGCGGTGGAAGCCGCGCGTGCCGGCGAGCAGGGCCGGGGCTTCGCCGTGGTGGCGAGCGAGGTGCGTACGCTGGCCCAGCGCTCGGCCGGCGCGGCCAAGGAGATCAAGGGGCTGATCGAGGACTCGGTGGAAAAGGTGTCCGAAGGCTCGACGCTGGTGCACCAGGCCGGCACCACCATGGGCGAGATCGTCACCTCGGTGCAGCGCGTGACCGACATCATGGCCGAGATTTCCGCCGCTTCGCAGGAACAGAGCGCCGGCATCGAGCAGGTCAACCAGACCGTCACCCAGATGGACGAAACCACCCAGCAGAATGCGGCATTGGTGGAGGAAGCCACCGCCGCCGCCCGTTCGATGGAGGAACAGGCGCACCAGCTGAGCGACGCGGTTTCCCAGTTCCGCCTGTCCGATACCGTCGCCTCCTCGCTGGCGCGCGTGGCCGCCGCGCCGTCCGCGCGCCCGGTCCTGCGCAGCGTCGGCGCGCCGGCGCCGCGCGCGATGCCGGCGGCGACCTGCACGCGTACTGACCGCACCGCCATGACGCCGCCCGCCAGGCGGCGCACAGGCATCCCGCGGGGGCGACGGAAGGCCGGCAACGGTCTCCCGCCGCCCCTGTTCACTAAAGTTATGCGCCCGCGTTCCGATGTCGAGGAATACAAGGCAGAGGAGAGAGCCGTGCCCCATCCCCGTTCCGGTTCCAGCATCGTCAGCCGCCTGATGCTGGGCGTGGCGCTGATCGCGCTGTTGTCCTTCGGCGTGACCGCCGCCATCAGCTACTGGAAGAGCAGCCATGCCCTGCTCGCCTCGTCGCAGGACACGATGCGCAACCTGGCCGGGCTGGAGGCGCAGCGGGTGTCGGCCGAGCTGGGCGAGGCCTACGACACGGCCAACACCCTGGCCACCACTCTGCGCCTGCAGCACCAACAGGGCATCCTGACCCGCCCAGGCGTATCGGCCCTGCTCAAGCAGCAGCTGCTCGCCCATCCGGAATGGGTCGGCGTGAGCACGCTGTGGGAACCGGAGGCGTTCGACGGCGCCGATGCCGAGCACGTGGGCGACGAAGCCCATGACGAGAGCGGACGCTTCATGAGCTACTGGGCCTGGGCCGACGGCAAGCCCGTCACCGAGGCCCTGCGCGGCTTCGACGTGGCCGGCGACGGCGACTGGTACCTCAAGCCGCGCGAGAGCAGGCAGCCCACGCTGGTCGAGCCCTACAGCTACGCGATCAACGGCAAGCAGATCCTGATGACCACCCTGTCGATGCCGATCGTCGAGGAAGGCCGCTTCCTGGGCGTGGTGACGGTGGACTTCGCCCTGTCCTCGCTGCAGGAACACCTCGCGCGGCTGTCGCCGATGGGCGAAGGCCACGTCGAGCTGCTCTCGCCGGCCGGCCGCATCCTGGCCAGCCGCGACCCGGCCGGGATCGGCACGCAGCGCCAGGACGCCGCCACCGGCGCCATGCTCGCGCGCATCGCCAAGGGCGAGGTCGCCGAGGTCTTCGCGCCGGATGCCGCCGGCAACGTCGCGGTCTACGTGCCGATCAAGGTCGGCGACGCCGCCCAGTACTTCGCGCTGGGTGTGATCGCCCCGCAGTCGCTGCTCACGCGGCAGGCCAACGTGCTGCTGTACATCGTGGTCGCGGTCGGCCTGCTCGCCGCGCTGGCGCTGTGCGCCGCGCTGTTCGTGCTGCTGCGCCGGCAGGTGGTGGCCCCGCTGGCCGCCGCGGCCGGCGTCGCCGACGACGACGCCCCCGGCAAGCTCGACGGCCGCATCGAGGTGGCGCGCCAGGACGAGATCGGCACGCTGATGCGCTCCATGCAGCTGATGCAGGGCAACCTGCGCGAGCGGCTCGAACGCGATGCCGCGCTCGCCGCCGAGAACCTGCGCATCCGCTCGGCGCTGGACGACGTGACCACCAGCGTGATGATCGCCGATGCCGACCTCACCATCATCTACGCCAACCGCCCGCTGTTCCAGATGCTGGGCAAGGCCGAGCAGGACATGCGCCGCGACCTGCCGAACTTCGACATGAAGACGCTGATCGGCAGCAACATCGACGTCTTCCACAAGCATCCCACGCACCAGCGCAAGCTGCTGGGCGAATTGCACGGCACCCACCGCGCACAGATCACCGTCGGCAGCCACGTCATGCGCCAGATCATCAACCCGGTCACCGACGCCGACGGCCGGCGCCTGGGTTACGTAGTGGAATGGGACGACCGCACCGCCGAGGTCGAAGTCGAGCGCGAGGTCAGCAGCATCGTCGCCGCGGCGGCCAGCGGCGAGCTGTCCGGACGCATCGCGCTGGACGGCAAGAGCGGCTTCCTGCTGCAGCTCTCGGAACAGCTCAACGACCTGCTGGACAGCTTCGCCACCAGCGTCGGCCAGGTCTCGACCCTGCTCGGCGCGCTGTCGCACGGCGATCTCACCACCCGCATGGAAGGCGACTACCGGGGCGTGTTCGCGCGCATCCGCGACGACGCCAACGCCACCGTCGACCAGCTGACCTCGATCGTCGGCCGCATCCAGAGCGCATCGTCGGCGATCAACACCGCCGCCGGCGAGATCGCCTCGGGCAACAACGACCTGTCGCGCCGCACCGAGCAGCAGGCGGCGAACCTGGAGGAAACCGCCGCTTCGATGGAGGAACTGACCTCCACCGTGCGCCAGAACGCCGAGCACGCGCGCCAGGCCAATCAATTGGCGCAAGGCGCGGCCGGCGTCGCCTCGCAGGGCGGCCAGGTCGTGGGCCAGGTGGTCACCACCATGGCCGATATCGAGGCCTCGTCGAAGAAGATCGCCGACATCATCAGCGTCATCGACGGCATCGCCTTCCAGACCAACATCCTGGCGTTGAACGCGGCGGTGGAAGCCGCGCGCGCCGGCGAACAGGGGCGCGGTTTCGCGGTGGTCGCCTCGGAAGTGCGCACGCTGGCGCAGCGCTCGGCCGGTGCCGCCAAGGAGATCAAGGAGCTGATCGAGAGCTCGGTGGACAAGGTCTCCGAAGGTTCGCAGCTGGTGCACCAGGCCGGCACCACCATGGGCGAGATCGTGACTTCGGTGCAGCGCGTGACCGACATCATGGCCGAGATCTCCGCCGCCTCGCAGGAGCAGAGCGCCGGCATCGAGCAGGTCAACCAGACCGTCACCCAGATGGACGAAACCACCCAGCAGAACGCCGCGCTGGTGGAGGAAGCCACCGCCGCCGCGCGTTCGATGGAGGAACAGGCCACCCTGCTGGCCGATGCCGTGGCGGAGTTCCGCACCGACGCCAGGCTGGCCGCCCCCGCGCCTGCCCCTGCCCCAGTCACCGTCGCTGGCAAGACGCCTACGCGGGCGGTGGCCCCTGCGCCCGCTCCGCGGCCCAGGGCCGTCGTCCAGCCCCGCGAGGTGGTGGCCGCCGACGCGGGCGACTGGCAGGAGTTCTGATCCGGCGCCCCGTTGCGCGGGGCGCCCGTTGTCGGCAAAGCGTTGTCGCACCACCCCGTTTGTTACCCGCAGATCGAGAAGGCAGAGAACTGGATGACTTCATGATGCCGGCCCCGTCCAACACGGTTACAGGCGCCCACCGCTGACGTAACCGATGGCAGGACCGCCATCGCCCCGACACCCACAGCAAAGGAATGACATGCTTACTTCAAGGAATCTGAAGGTTGGTTCGCGGCTGGCCATTGGCTTCGGCCTGCTGTTGCTGCTCATCGTCGCCATCCTGGCCGTCGTCGTGTACGGCAACAGCCGCAAGTCGGAGCAGTTCAAGTACCTCACCAACGTCAACATGGTGAAGATGCGCCTGTTGAACGACATGCTCGACACCAACAACGCCGTCATCCGCGACCGTCGCCTGATGCTGCTCAAGCGTGGCGAAGGCTTCGCCCAGGACCAGGCGGAGCTGCACAGGCTCACCGCCCACTACGACGAAATCTGGCAGCAGTACGTCAAGATCCCGCGCGATGCGACCGGCGACCGCATGGTCGCCGGGATCGAGGACGCCCGCCGCCAGGCCGCCATTTCGACCGGCAGGCTGGATGGGCTCATGCAGGCCGGCGATTTCGATGCCGCCGTCCAGGTCCTGCTCGCCGAACAGGCCGCGCGCGCCACTGCCTGGAACGACGCCCTGTCGGCCCTGCTCAAGCACCAGGAAGTGCTGACCCGGAAGAGCAGCGACGAGTACAACGCCATCGAGAACTGGACCGGCAAGCTGTCGCTGGGCATCGGCCTGCTGAGCATCGCGCTCGGCGTGGTGCTGGCGCTGCTGATCACCCGCAGCCTGACCCGCCCGCTGGCCGACGCCGTGGGCCTGGCCAAGGGCATCGCCGGCGGCCGGCTCGACAACACCATCGACCTTTCCGGCCGTGACGAGGTCACCGACCTGCTGCGCGCCATGCAGCACATGCAGGCGCAGGTGCAGGCGGTGATCGGCGCGCAGGGCGAGATGGCGCGCCAGCACGACGCCGGCAGCATCAGCTACCGCATCGACGCGGCGCCCTTCGCCGGCGACTACCGGCGCATGGTCGAGGAAAGCAACGCGCTGGTGGGCCAGCACATCGGCGTGAAGCTGCGTGTCATCGAGGTGATGAAGCGCTACGCGCGCGGCGACCTGTCGGTGGACATGGATCGCCTGCCGGGCGAGAAGGCCGCCATCACCCAGGCCATGGACGAGACCAAGGCCAGCCTGTCGGCGATCAACGCCGAGATCAAGCGCCTGGCCGGCGCCGCGGCCGCCGGCGACTTCAGCCTGCGCGGCGACGAGGGCCGTTTCGAGCACGATTTCCGCGACATGGTGGCCGGCCTCAACCGGCTGATGGAAACCACCGACGGCAACCTGTCCGAGGTCTCGGCACTGCTGCACGCCATCGCCGAGGGCGACCTGACCGTGCGCATGCAGGGCGACTTCCACGGCGTGTTCGCCAGAATGCGTGACGATGCCAACGCCACGGTGGCCCAGCTGACCTCGATCATCGGCCGCATCCAGCAGGCGGCGTCCAGCATCAACCTGGCTGCCTCGGAGATCGCCACCGGCAACAACGACCTGTCGCGCCGCACCGAGCAGCAGGCGGCGAACCTGGAAGAAACCGCCGCTTCGATGGAGGAACTGACCTCCACCGTGCGCCAGAACGCCGAGCATGCGCGCCAGGCCAACCAGCTGGCGCAGGGCGCGGCCGATGTCGCTTCGCAGGGCGGTGATGTGGTCGGCCAAGTGGTCACCACCATGTCGGCCATCGAAGCCTCCTCGAAGAAGATCGCCGACATCATCAGCGTCATCGACGGCATCGCGTTCCAGACCAATATCCTGGCGCTCAACGCCGCGGTGGAAGCCGCGCGTGCCGGCGAGCAGGGCCGCGGTTTCGCCGTGGTCGCCTCGGAAGTGCGCACGCTGGCGCAGCGCAGCGCCGGCGCGGCCAAGGAGATCAAGGGGCTGATCGAGGACTCGGTGGAAAAGGTCTCCGAAGGCTCGCAGCTGGTGCACCAGGCCGGCACCACCATGGGTGAGATCGTCACCTCGGTGCAGCGCGTGACCGACATCATGGCCGAGATCTCGTCCGCCTCGCAGGAACAGAGCGCCGGCATCGAGCAGGTCAACCAGACCGTGGTGCAGATGGACGAAGCCACCCAGCAGAATGCCGCGCTGGTGGAGGAAGCCACCGCCGCGGCACGCGCGATGGAAGAACAGGCCACCCAGCTGGCCGAGGCGGTATCGGTGTTCCGTACCGGAACCGGCAAGCCCGGCGCCGACCCGCGACCGGCCCGGCGCGCCACCGCCGGCCCGCGCGCGCCGGCCCCGAAGCTGGCCCCCGCCCCGCGCCCGATCGAATCGGCGATGGTCGCCGAAGCCGGCGACTGGCAGCAATTCTGAGTACGCCCGCGTGAAAAGCCGCCGCCGGCCCCGCCGGGGCCGGCGGCCAGGCAGGAACTTCCCGACGGACGGCAGGGCCCGGCCCTCAAGAACCGCCGCCGCCGACCGATGAATCAGGGGATTCCGCCCTCATCGGTTCTTCCATGTCCGCTTCGTCACCCCGCGCCTCGTCCGGCGAACGCAAGAGCAGCGTCGCCACCCGCCTGATGCTGGGCATCGCCCTGATCGCCCTGGCCGCCTTCGGCCTCACCGCCGCCATCAGCTACTGGAAGAGCAGCCGCGCCCTGCTCGCCTCCTCGCAGGCCACGCTGGAGAACCTGGCCCGCTTCGAAGCCCAGCACCTGGCCGCCGAGATGAGCCAGACCTACGACACGGTGCAGACCCTGGCCGAGAACCTGGGCACCCAGCGCGGACAGATCAGCCGCGCCACCGTCTCGCAGACCTTCAGGCAGCAGCTGGAACTGCACCCGGAGCGTGCCGGCATGTGCGTCCTGTGGGAACCGGACGCCTTCGACGGCAAGGACGCCGAATTCGTCGACGCGCCCGAGCACGATTCCACCGGGCGTTTCATGAGCTACTGGGCGCGGGTCGGCGACCAGCTGGTCAGCGAACCGCTGCGCGACTACGACGATCCCAAGCTGGGCGCCTGGTACGTCACCCCCAAGACGCTGAAGAAGCCGGTCATCATCGAGCCCTATCCTTACGAGGTCGGCGGCAAGACCCTGATGCTGACCACCATCGCCATACCGATCATGGAAGGCGACAAGGTGCTGGGCGTGGTCACCGCCGACTTCGAGCTTTCCGCCCTGCAGGAACGCGTGTCCAAGCTGCGCCCGATGGGCGAAGGACGCGCCGAGCTGCTGTCGCCGATGGGCATGGTCGTGGCCTCGCCGGACGCGGCCAATGTCGGCAAGACCCGGGATGACGCCACCACCAAGGCGATCCTGGCCGCCGTCGCCGAGGACAGGCTCTACAGCGACTTCAAGGCCGACGAAGCCGGCATGGTGGAAGTCTATGCGCCACTGCGCGTTGGCCAGAGCAACCGCCGCTTCGCGCTTGGCGTGATGGTGCCGCGCGACCTGCTCACCGCGCAGGCGCGCTCGCTGCTGGGGCTGGTGGCGCTGGTCGGCCTGCTCGCCGCCGCCTCGCTCTGCGCCGGCCTGTGGCTGCTGCTGCGCGCGATGGTGCTGCGCCCGCTGGCCGAGGCCGTGCGCGTTTCCGGCGACGTCGCCCAGGGCCGGCTGGACACCGCCATCCCCGAACGCCGCAACGATGAGCTGGGCCAGCTGCTGCGGGCGCAGTCGCACATGCGCGAGCAGATCCGGGCGGTCATCCACGCCCAGGGCGACATGGCCGCGCGCCACGACGAGGGCAACATCAGCCATCGCATCGATGCCTCCCGCTTCCCCGGCGATTACGGCGTGATGGTCGCCGGCACCAACCAGCTGGTGTCCAGCCACCTGGACGTGACCCGGCGCATCGTCGAGGTGATGCAGCACTACGCGCGCGGCGACCTGTCGGTGGACATGGACCGCCTGCCCGGCGAGAAGGCCGCCATCACCCAGGCCATGGACGAGACCAAGGCCAGCCTGTCGGCGATCAACGCCGAGATCAAGCGCCTGGCCGGCGCCGCGGCCGCCGGCGACTTCAGCCTGCGCGGCGACGAGGGCCGTTTCGAGCACGATTTCCGCGACATGGTGGCCGGGCTCAACCGGCTGATGGAAACCACCGACGGCAATCTGTCCGAGGTCTCGTCGCTGCTGCAGGCCATCGCCCGCGGCGACCTCACCGCGCGCATGCACGGCGATTTCCACGGCGTGTTCGCCCGGATGCGCGATGATGCCAACGCCACGGTGGCGCAGCTGACCTCGATCGTCGGCCGCATCCAGCAATCGGCCGGCAGCATCAACCTGGCCGCTTCGGAGATCGCCACCGGCAACAACGACCTGTCGCGCCGCACCGAGCAGCAGGCCGCCAACCTGGAAGAAACCGCGGCCTCGATGGAGGAACTGACCTCCACCGTGCGCCAGAACGCCGAGCATGCGCGCCAGGCCAACCAGCTGGCGCAGGGCGCGGCAGGCGTGGCGTCGCAGGGCGGCCAGGTGGTCAGCCAGGTGGTCACCACCATGGCCGATATCGAGGCTTCGTCCAAGAAGATCGCCGACATCATCAGCGTCATCGACGGCATCGCCTTCCAGACCAACATCCTGGCGTTGAACGCGGCAGTGGAAGCCGCGCGTGCGGGCGAACAGGGCCGCGGTTTCGCGGTGGTGGCGAGCGAGGTGCGTACGCTGGCCCAGCGCTCGGCCGGCGCGGCCAAGGAGATCAAGGGGCTGATCGAGGACTCGGTGGAAAAGGTGTCCGAAGGCTCGCAGCTGGTGCACCAGGCCGGCACCACCATGGGCGAGATCGTGACCTCGGTGCAGCGCGTGACCGACATCATGGCCGAAATCTCCGCGGCCTCGCAGGAACAGAGCGCCGGCATCGAGCAGGTCAACCAGACCGTGATGCAGATGGACGAAACCACCCAGCAGAACGCCGCGCTGGTGGAGGAAGCCACTGCCGCCGCACGTTCGATGGAGGAGCAGGCCAACCATCTGGCGGCCGCGGTCGCGCTGTTCCGCATCGACGATGCGCCGGCGCCGGCGCCGGTCCAGGTCCAGACGCCGGCCGCGCCGGTACCGCGGCGCGCCGACACCCGCGCGCCGGCCGCCGCAAGGCGAACCGCGCCGGTGCCTGTCGCGCGCCGGACCGAGACGGCGGTGGCCGACAGCGGCGACTGGCAGGAGTTCTGATCCGATCCGCGGAGGTTCCGCCCTCGCGGAAACCTCCGCGGAAAACCCGGCAACAGGCAACACAGGCAGACCCCGGCCCCTCTGCAGAGGGCCGGTTCCGCGACCCGGTTCCATCCCGATCCCGCCTCACGTCATGGATTGACACCTCCCGCCCATCGCCACTGCAGATGGCCATGGGAGCGCCGATAACACGGGAGGCAGCTGTTCGCCCGTGCCCGAGGACGCAGGGCCATCCCCTTCACTGCGCGACGATGGAAAAGGAAACAGCCGGATGAATACCCAAACTGCCCTGCGTATCTTCAGCGACCTGCCGCTGCGGCGGAAATTCATGCTGATGCTCGCCATCCTGGCGGCCGGCATCGTCGCCCTGTGCCTGGTCACCGCCAAGCGCAACCACGACGAACTGATCCACAACGAACGGCGGGCGCTGCATACGCGCGTGGAGGCGGCGCTGGCTCTGGCCAACCGCTACGCCGACCGCGCCGCCGCCGGCGAGCTGAGCGAGCAGGACGCGCGGCGGCAGGCGCTGGCCGCCATCGAATCGCTGCGCAGCGCCGACGGCAGCGACTACCTGTGGGTGAACGACGAACACCCCACCATGCTGATGCACCCCTACCAGACCGCGCTGAACGGAAAGGACCTCAGCGACACCACCAGCGCCGACGGCAAGAAGATCTTCGTGGAGATGGTCAGGCTCGGGCAGCAGGACGGCGGCGGCTTCCTCGACTACACCTGGCCCAAGCCCGGGGTCGACGGCGCGGTGCAGAAGATCTCCTACGTCGGCCTGCACAAGCGCTGGGGCTGGATCATCGGCAGCGGCGAATACACCGACGACATCGCCGCGCGCGCCTGGAGCTTCAGCAAGGTGCTGATCCTGGCCGGCGTGCTGGTGCTGCTGTCGGCGCTACTGCTGTGCTGGCTGATCGCCCGTTCCATCCTGCGCCCGCTCTCCGGCGCGCTGGGCGCCATCCAGGCGGTCTCGCACGGCCAGCTGGACGTGCGCGTGGCTCCCCCTTCGCGCGACGAGATCGGGCAGATGTACAGCGCCATCGGCGAGATGGTCGGCCAGCTCCGCGCCCGCGCCGAACTGGACCATGCGCGCGCCGCCGAGGACCTGCGCATCCGCACCGCGCTGGACGAGGTCACCACCAGCGTGATGATCGCCGACGCCGACCTCAACATCATCTACGCCAACCACCCGCTGATGGAGATGCTGGGCAAGGCCGAGCAGGACATGCGCCGCGACCTGCCCCAGTTCGACATGCAGACACTGATCGGCAGCAACATCGACATCTTCCACAAACACCCGTCGCACCAGCGCCGGCTGCTGGGCGAGCTGCGCGGCACCCATCGCGCGCAGATCACCGTCGGCGGCCACGTGATGCGCCAGATCATCAACCCCGTCGCCGATGCCGACGGCAGGCGCATCGGCTACGTGGTGGAGTGGGACGACCGCACCATCGAAGTCCAGGTCGAACAGGAAGTCAGCGACATCATCGTCGCCGCCTCGCGCGGCGACCTGTCCGGGCGCGTGCGCCTGGAGGGCAAGAGCGGCTTCCTGCTGCAGATCTCCGAGCAGCTCAACGGCCTGCTGGCGGCCATCGGCACCAGCGTCGAGCAGGTTTCCGGCGTGCTGCGCGCGCTGTCGCACGGCGATCTCACCGTGCAGATGGAGGGCGACTACCGCGGTACCTTCGCCGACATGCGCGACGACGCCAACGCCACCGTCATCCAGCTCACCGGCATCATCGACCGCATCCAGACCGCGGCGTCCAGCATCCACCGCGCCGCGTCGGAAATCGCCACCGGCAACAACGACCTGTCGCGCCGCACCGAGCAGCAGGCGGCGAACCTGGAGGAAACCGCCGCCTCGATGGAGGAGCTGACCTCCACCGTGCGCCAGAACGCCGAGCACGCGCGCCAGGCCAACCAGCTGGCGCAGGGCGCGGCCGGCGTCGCCTCGCAGGGCGGCCAGGTGGTCGGCCAGGTGGTCACCACCATGGCCGATATCGAGGCCTCGTCGAAGAAGATCGCCGACATCATCAGCGTCATCGACGGCATCGCCTTCCAGACCAACATCTTGGCGCTCAATGCGGCGGTGGAAGCCGCGCGCGCCGGCGAACAGGGCCGCGGTTTCGCGGTGGTCGCCTCGGAAGTGCGCACGCTGGCGCAGCGCAGCGCCAGCGCAGCCAAGGAGATCAAGGAACTGATCGAGAACTCGGTGGACAAGGTGTCCGAAGGCTCGACGCTGGTGCACCAGGCCGGCACCACCATGGGCGAGATCGTCACCTCGGTGCAGCGCGTGACCGACATCATGGCGGAGATCTCCGCCGCCTCGCAGGAGCAGAGCGCCGGCATCGAGCAAGTCAACCAGACCGTCACCCAGATGGACGAGACCACCCAGCAGAACGCCGCCTTGGTCGAGGAAGCCACGGCCGCGGCGCGTTCGATGGAAGAGCAGGCCAACGACCTGGCGTCCGCGGTTGCGATGTTCCGCACCACGTCCACCCAGGCGACGCCGGTCGCGCGGCCGGTGCTCAAGGTCGTACCGTCCACGCCCACGCCCACGCCCACACCGGCGCCGCAGACGCCCGCGCGTGCGCGCCCGGCCCCGCCGGCCGCCGCCACGACCGACGGCGGCGACTGGCAGGAGTTCTGAGGCGGATCGCACGGGATGGCGCCGGCGACGCGACGCCGGCGCTAAAGAGCAGCGGGCAGGAGCCGATACACCATGAAACCCTGCCGGTATGCTGTTGCCTTCAGGCCTCCGCCTTCCCTGTTCCAGAGACCATGTCAGAGCGCGAACCGACGGAATCCGTCCTTTCCTCCTTCGACGGCAACCTGTATGCCGACGAGAAGTACATGGTCCGCAATCCGCGCCAGATCCGCCTGCTGCTGCAGGCGCTGATCGACCAGCGCGCCACGATCGCGGTCCATCCCGACGGCCGCGAACAGTCCTATCCCAGCGCCGTGCTGGAGCTGGACGAGGACGACCTCCTGCTCGACGGCAGCCCGCTGCCCGCGGTCAACCGCAGCGTCGGCGAGGCATCGCACCTGCTGTGCTTCGCGCAGGTGGACAAGGTCATGGTCCGGTTCCGGCTGGAACACCCGCAGGTACTGGCCGAGGACGGTCGCACTGCGTTCCGCGTCGGGTTTCCGGAAGAGGTCTATCACCTGCAGCGGCGCGAGCTGTACCGGCTGGAGACGCCGGTCGGCGATTCGCCGTGGTGCGTCATCCCCGACCCCCACGGCGGCGATCCGCTGCGCTGGCGCGTGGTGGACATCAGCGCCGGCGGCATCGCCATCCTCCTGCCGCCGGACCTGACCCTGCTGCGCCTGCAGCAGCGCCTGGGCGCGTGCGAACTGCAGTTGCCCGACACGGCGCCGGTCCCGGTCACCCTGGTGGTCTGCAGCCAGCTGGTGCGCAAACAGGCCAACGGCGTCGAACAGCAGCGCGTCGGCCTGCGCTTCGAGAACCTGCCGCGCGGCGCCGACGCGGCCATCCAGCGCTACATCTTCCGCGTCGACCGCGAGCGCAAGGCGCGCCTGAACGGCGGCGTCTAGCCGGCCGCCTAAAGTCCTGGCCACCGGCGCCGATACACGGAGTGTCCCTCCTCCGCACCCGCACGCCGCCAGGACCCGAACCCAATGAACGACACCAGCGCCCACGCCGCCAGTACCGGTGGCGAGTACCTCAGCTTCACGCTCGGCAACGAGCACTACGGGGTGGACATCCTCAAAGTGCAGGAAATCCGCGGCTACGACGCGGTCACCCGCGTGCCCGACGCCCCGGACTACATCAAGGGCGTGATCAACCTGCGCGGCACCATCGTGCCGGTCATCGACCTGCGCCTGAAGCTGCGCCTGGACGAGGCGCGCTACGACGCCTTCACGGTGATGATCGTGCTCAACGTCGAGGACCGCGTGGTCGGCATCGTCGTGGACAGCGTCTCGGACGTGATCCCGCTCAACGCCGAACAGATCCGCCCCAAGCCGGAGTTCGGCGCGGCCGTGGATACCCGTTTCATTTCCGGCATCGGCACCCAGGACGAGCGCATGCTGATCCTGCTGGACATCGAGACCCTGCTCGACACCGCCGACCTGGGCCAGGCCGCGGTCGCCGAAGACGCCGCCGCCTGACAAAACCGCGATAGCGGTCACATTTCAATGCGCGACGTATCAATCATCGGCCCCGGCTGCCGATACCGAGCGCATGGCCGGCCGTTTGCCGGTGAAAACCCAATCCGGAGAACAAGATGTCCAAGACCCTCATTTCGCTGATGTCCGCGGCCCTGCTGGCAAGCGTGTCCCTGGCCGCCGCCGCCGACGAGATGATTCCGCCCGAGAATGCTCCCCGCTTCGCCGGCAAGGACGGCATGGTCTGCGGCAAGGTCGAGAAGGCGCGCTACGCCGAAGGTTCCGAAGGCCAGCCGACCTTCCTGCACATGGGCGGCGCGTTCCCGCGCCACACCTTCTCCGCGCGCATCCCCGGCTCGGCGCGCGGCAATTTCAGCTTCGATCTGATGACGCTGGAAGGCAAGACCGTATGCGCGATCGGCAAGATCCAGCGCGACGCCTCGCGCGCGGAGATCGAGGTCACCTCGCCGTCCAGCCTGAAGCTGGCCAACATCAAGTAATCCATCCCCTCGTCGCCGCGCTGGCCCGGCCGGCGCGGGCTCCGGCGCGCCGTCGCCGGGGAACGCAGCAGGAGACAGCGCAACCATGCAGTGGATCAAGAACCTCAACCTGATGCCGAAGCTGATGCTCACCTTCGGCATCGTCCTGTTCGTGATGCTGGTCCAGGGCATCGTGGCCTATCGCGGCCTGCACTCGCTGGACAGCGTCACCAACGAGATCGCGGACAAGCGCATGGCCGGCCTGCGGACCAGCGGCGAACTGGCCGGCATGGTCAGCGAGTATCGCAACGCGTCCTATCAGAGCCTGATCCGCGCCAGCGACGACGTGAAGGCCGAGGCCAAGACCCGCGCCGGCGAACTGCGCACCCACATCGACGAATCCATCGGGGCGTACGCCAAGCTGGTCGACAATCCGCAGCAGCGCAAGCTGTTCGATACCTTCGTCGCCGACTGGGACGCGACCAAGAAGTCCTACGATTCGGTCACCGAACTGCTGGAACTGGACCTGCCCGACGACGCCATCGACACCTTCGTCGGCGAAACCCGCAACCTGCACCGCAAGGCCTATGCCTCGCTCGAGGCGCTGTCGGCCGACGAGAACGCCCGCGCCCAGGCGGCCAGCGACCAGGCCGCCGAAACCTATTCCGCCTCAGCCACCATCACCGTGATCACGGTCCTGGTCGGCGCCGGCGCCGGCCTGCTGCTGGCCTGGCTGTTCGCCCGCTCGCTGGTCGGCTCGATGCGCGGCGCGGTGGACGTCGCCAACGAGATCGCCGGCGGCAAGCTCGACGGCACCATCGACACCCGCCGCGCCGACGAGGTCGGCGAGCTGCTGCGCTCCATGCAGCGCATGCAGCGCGACCTGCGCGAGCGCATCGAACGCGACCAGGCCATCGCGGCGGAGAACCTGCGCATCCGTACCGCGCTGGACTACTCCTCCACCGGCGTCTACCTGACCAATCCGGACCTGCAGATCGTCTACGCCAACCGCGCCCTGGCCCACACGCTGGAGCGGTACGCCGACGACATCAACGGCGCGCTCGACCATTACGACGCCTCGCGTCCGCTGGTCGGCCAGCCGGTGACCGCCCTGGAGTTCCGCGGCGAGATGGACCACGGCGTGCTCGACGCGCTGCAGCGCACCGGCGTGGCTTCGCGCCAGATGCGCTACGGCGACGCCCAGTTCGCGCAGACCATCTCGGCCATCCGCGACGAGGCCGGCAGCGTCGTCGGCCATGTCGTGGAGTGGCGCGACCGCACCACCGAAGCCATGGTCGAGCGCGAAGTGGCGCGGGTGATCGACGCCGCCGCCGCGGGCGACCTCAGCGGCCGCATCGGCACCGACGGCAAGGACGGTTTCTTCCTGGAGCTGGCGCGCCAGCTCAACAGCCTGCTCGACGCCAACGCCGCCAGCCTGGAGCAGATCTCCGGCCTGCTGTCGGCGCTGTCGCAGGGCGACCTGACCGTGCGCATGCAGGGCGATTTCCAGGGCGTGTTCGCCAGGATGCGCGACGACGCCAACGCCACCGCCGAGCAGCTGACCGCCATCGTCGGCCGCATCAAGCAGTCGGCCACCGCGATCAATTCCGCCGCCGGCGAGATCGCCTCGGGCAACAACGACCTGTCGCGCCGCACCGAGCAGCAGGCCGCCAACCTGGAAGAAACCGCCGCCTCGATGGAGGAACTGACCTCCACCGTGCGCCAGAACGCCGAGCACGCGCGCCAGGCCAACCAGCTGGCGCAGGGCGCGGCCGGCGTCGCCTCGCAGGGCGGCGACGTCGTCGGCCAGGTGGTCACCACCATGTCGGCCATCGAATCCTCGTCCAAGAAGATCGCCGACATCATCAGCGTCATCGACGGCATCGCCTTCCAGACCAACATCCTGGCGTTGAACGCGGCGGTGGAAGCCGCGCGCGCCGGCGAACAGGGCCGCGGCTTCGCCGTGGTCGCCTCGGAAGTGCGCACGCTGGCGCAGCGCAGCGCCGGTGCCGCCAAGGAGATCAAGGAGCTGATCCAGGATTCGGTGGGCAAGGTCGGCGAAGGTTCGCAGCTGGTCCGCCGCGCCGGCACCACCATGGGAGAGATCGTCAGCTCGGTGCAGCGCGTGACCGACATCATGGCCGAGATCTCCGCTGCCTCGCAGGAGCAGAGCGCCGGCATCGAGCAGGTCAACCAGACCGTCACCCAGATGGACGAAACCACCCAGCAGAACGCCGCGCTGGTGGAGGAAGCCACCGCCGCCGCGCGTTCGATGGAAGAACAGGCCGCGCACCTGGCCGAGGCCGTGGCGCTGTTCCGGCTGGACGAGCGCGACGCGCCCGCAGCGCCCGTGCGGGTGGCGCCCGCCCCCGTCGCGGTCGCCGCACCGCCCGCGGCGGCGGCACCGGCCGCGCTCCCGCCCGAACCGCGCACGCGCAGCCAGGCACGCGTGGCCGTGGCCGAGGCCATGGACTCCGACTGGCAGGAGTTCTGACCGTTCACCCACAGCAACCCCGGCGCAAGCCGGGGTTCTGCTATCGGCCATGCGCCGCCGCGGCGCGAGCATGCCGGCGTGTGATGCCGGTCCGTTTCCAGCCGCTTCCCGCCGCTCAACTTGCCTGATACCCGGCCGATATCTCCAGGTGAGTCCCCCTCCGCGCCCATGTCGCGGTGCCGGCTGTCCCCTCCCCTTTCCCCCCTGTCCGCGCATGAACATTTTCCGTAGCTGGTCGAGCTTCATCTCCAACATTTCAGTACGTGGCAAGCTCAACCTGCTTACGGCCATCATCGCCATCGGCGTGGTCGCGCTGGCGGTGGTCGCCGCGCGGATGCAGTACCTGGATCTCTACGAGACGCGCAAGGTCTCGCTGCAGAGCGACGTCGAACTGACCTACGGCGTGCTGGACCACTACGTCGAGCGCGTGGCCGACGGCACCCTGCCGCTGGAACGCGCGCAGGCCGAGGCGATCGCCGCGCTGGAAACCATGCGCGCCAAGGGCGATTCCAGCTACTTCAACGTCTACAGCACCGACTACGTCGTGCTGATGCACCCGTTCCGCAAGGATCTCGTCGGCAAGGACATGAAGGACTTCCGCAGCGACGACGGCGTGCGCCTGTACCACGACCAGGTCGAGGCGGCGAAGGCCGGCGGCGGCTACGTGGGCTATGAGTGGGCCAAGCCGGGGCAGGACAAGCCCGTTCCCAAGCTCGCCTACGCCGGCATGTACAAGCCCTGGAACTGGGTGATCTCCACCGGCGTCTACATGGACGACGTGCAGAACCAGGCGCTGCGTTTCACCGGCATCATGACCGTGGCCGGCGGCGTGCTGGTGCTGCTGGTGTTCGGGCTGAGCTGGGTGATCGGCAGCCGCATCGTGCTGCCGCTGCGCAAGGCCACGGCCGTCGCCGACGCCATCGCCGGCGGCCGCCTGGACAACGCCATCGCCCAGACCTCGCGCGACGAACCGGGCCAGCTGCTGGGCAGCATGCAGCGCATGCAGGCGCAGCTGCAGGCGGTGATCGCCGCGCAGCAGGAGATGGAACGCCAGCATGATGCCGGCATCATCAGCTACCGCATGGACCAGGCCCGCTTCCCCGGCGACTACGGGGTGATGGTGGCCGGCACCAACCAGCTGGTGGGCAACCATATCGGCGTGAAGATGCAGGTGATCGAACTGGCGCAGCGCTATGCCGTCGGCGACCTCACCCGCGACATGCCGCAGCTGCCCGGCGAGAAGGCCGAGATCACCGAGACCATGGCCACGATCAAACGCAACCTCAACGCGATCAGCAGCGAGATCCGGCGCCTGAGCAGTGCCGCGGCCGGCGGCGACTTCAGCCAGCGCGGCGACGAGGAACGCTTCCAGTTCGACTTCCGGCAGATGGTGCACAACCTCAACGCGATGATGGAGGCCACCGACCACAGCCTGGCCGAAACCTCCAGCCTGCTGCAGGCCATCGCCCGCGGCGACCTCACCGCGCGCATGCACGGCGACTTCCAGGGCGTGTTCGCCCGGATGCGCGACGACGCCAACGCCACCGTCGACCAGCTGACCTCGATCGTCGGCCGCATCCAGCAGGCCGCGTCCAGCATCAACCTGGCCGCGTCGGAAATCGCCACCGGCAACAACGACCTGTCGCGCCGCACCGAGCAGCAGGCGGCGAACCTGGAAGAAACCGCCGCCTCGATGGAGGAGCTGACCTCCACCGTGCGCCAGAACGCCGAACACGCCCGCCAGGCCAACCAGCTGGCGCAGGGCGCGGCCGGCGTCGCCTCGCAGGGCGGCCAGGTCGTGGGCCAGGTGGTCACCACCATGGCCGACATCGAAGCGTCCTCGCGCAAGATCGCCGACATCATCAGCGTCATCGACGGCATCGCCTTCCAGACCAACATCCTGGCGTTGAACGCGGCGGTGGAAGCCGCGCGCGCCGGCGAACAGGGCCGGGGCTTCGCCGTGGTGGCGAGCGAGGTGCGCACGCTGGCCCAGCGCTCGGCCGGCGCGGCCAAGGAGATCAAGGGGCTGATCGAGGACTCGGTGGAAAAGGTGTCCGAAGGCTCGACGCTGGTGCACCAGGCCGGCACCACCATGGGCGAGATCGTGACCTCGGTGCAGCGCGTGACCGACATCATGGCCGAGATCTCCGCCGCTTCGCAGGAACAGAGCGCCGGCATCGAGCAGGTCAACCAGACCGTCACCCAGATGGACGAAACCACCCAGCAGAATGCGGCATTGGTGGAGGAAGCCACCGCCGCCGCGCGCGCGATGGAAGAACAGGCCGTCGTGCTCGGCGATGCGGTCTCGGCCTTCCGCCTGCACGCTTCGTCTTCCGCAGTTTCACGCAACCTGGCCCTGGCCAGCTGAGGTCGACCCGGTGTCCCTGACCACCCCCGCTTCGCGCGATTTCGAGTTCAACGACCGCGACTTCCGCCGCGTCTGCGAACTGATCCACAAGCGTGCCGGCATCGCGCTGGCGCCGGCCAAGCGCGACATGGTCTACGGACGCCTGTCGCGCCGCCTGCGCGCCCTCGGCCTGCACTCGTTCCAGGACTACCTGGACCAGCTCGAGCGCGACGGCGGCGACGAGTGGCAGGCGTTCACCAACGCGCTGACCACCAACCTGACCTCGTTCTTCCGCGAGCCGCACCATTTCGAGAAGCTGCGCGAGGAGCTGCAGGCGCGCGCCCACCGCGCGCCGCTGCAGATCTGGTCGTGCGCGGCGTCCACCGGCGAGGAGCCGTACTCGCTGGCGATCACCGCCTGCGAGACCTTCGGCAGCCTCACCCCGCCGGTGCGCATCCTGGCCACCGACGTCGATACCCAGGTGCTGGCCACCGGCGCGCAGGGCGTCTACCCGGTCGAACGCATCGCCGGCCTCGACCCGGCGCTGAAGCGCCGCTATTTCCAGCGCGGCACCGGGCCCAACGAAGGCAAGTGCCGGGTGGTGCCGGCGCTGCGCAAGCTGATCGAGTTCCGCCAGCTCAACCTGCTGGCGCCGCGCTACGACGTCGGCGGGCCCTACGACGCCCTGTTCTGCCGCAACGTGATGATCTACTTCGACAAACCGACCCAGCGCGGCATCCTGTCGCGGCTGGTGCAGCACATGGGCGATGACGGCCTGCTCTATACCGGGCACTCGGAGAACTATCTGCACGCCGCCGACCTGATCCAGCCGTGCGGGCGCACGCTGTACCGCCGCGTGCGCGGAGCGGGGGCATGAACATGGCCGCACCCGCCGACGACGTGATGCGTTACCGCGATGCGCGTTTCCAGACCATCGCCGCCAAGCTGCTGCCCACCCAGTACCTGGTGGTGGACGACGACACCGCGCTGACCACCACGCTGGGTTCCTGCGTGGCCGCCTGCATCCGCGACCCGGTGCTCAAGATCGGCGGCATGAACCACTTCCTGCTGCCCGAGGGCAACGTCGGCGACGGCGCCCCCGCGCGCTACGGCAGCTATGCCATGGAACTGCTGATCAACGACCTGCTCAAGCGCGGCGCGCACCGCAAGCGCCTGGAAGCCAAGGTGTTCGGCGGCGCCAACGTGCTCAAGGGCTTCACCAGCAATCCGGTCGGCACCCGCAACGCCGAGTTCGTGCGCCAGTACCTGCGCGCCGAGCACATCCCGGTGCTGGCCGAGGACCTGCTCGGCATCCATCCGCGCAAGGTCTGGTTCTTCCCGCAGACCGGCCGCGTGGTCGTGCAGCGCCTGCCGCACGCGCACGAAGCCGAAGTGGCCGCCGCCGAATCGGCCGTGCGCGCGCGCCTGTCCAAGGCCCCGGTCACCGGCGGCGTGGAGTTGTTCGAATGAGCCTGCAAGCCCCCTGCCGCGTGCTGGTCGTGGACGATTCGGCGCTGGTCCGGCAGATCCTCACCGACCTGCTCGCGCGCGACCCCGGCATCGAAGTCGTCGGCACCGCCTCCGATCCGCTGATCGCGCGCGAGAAGATCAAGCGCCTGAACCCGGACGTGCTGACCCTGGACGTGGAAATGCCGCGCATGGACGGGCTGGCCTTCCTCGAGAACCTGATGCGCCTGCACCCGCTGCCGGTGGTGATGGTGTCCTCGCTGACCGAGCGCGGCGCCGACACCACCCTGCAGGCGCTGGCGCTGGGCGCGGTGGACTTCGTCGCCAAGCCCAAGCTCGACGTGGCCCGCGGCCTGGAAAGCTACGCCGCCGAGATCTGCGCCAAGGTCAAGATGGCCGCCCGCTCGCGGGTGCGCGCGCTCGCCGTGCCGTCGCAGGCCAAGCGCACGCTGGACACCATCGCGCCGTCCGCGGCGCCGGCCGGCGCGTCGTCCCTGAAGTTCCGCACCACCGATCGCCTGATCGCCATCGGCTCCTCGGCCGGCGGCACCGAGGCGCTGCGCGTGGTGCTGGAGATGATGCCGGCCGACGCGCCGGCCATCGTGCTCACCCAGCACCTGCCGGCCAGTTTCAGCACCGCCTTCGCCGAACGCCTGGACCGGCACTCGGCCATGTCCGTGCGCGAGGCCAGCGATGGCGAGGCGATCCTGCCCGGCCACGCCTACCTGCCGGTCGGCGGCCGCCACCTGCGCATCATCCGCGACGGCGCCCGCTGGCGCTGCCGCATCGACGACACCCCGCCGGTGAACCTGCACAAGCCGGCGGTGGACGTGCTGTTCCGCTCGGTCGCGCAGAACGCCGGCGCCAATGCCATCGGCGCCATCCTCACCGGCATGGGCGACGACGGCGCGCGCGGCCTGCTGGAGATGAAGCAGGCCGGCGCCCGTACCCTGGTGCAGGACGAGGCCACCAGCGTGGTCTGGGGCATGCCCGGTGCGGCGTTCAAGCTCGGCGCCGCCGACGAAGTGGTGCCGCTGGAACAGGTCGCCGGCCGTCTTCTGGCCTGGGCGCAACAGGGCTGACCGATGTCGCGCGCCGGAGCGGACGACTCCCGGGCACCGGCAGCGCCATCGGGCGAAGCGGCGCTGCGCCGCTGCCTGCAGGACGCGGCGGACGGCCTGCTCGTCCTCGACCCGGACGACCGCATCCTGCTCTGCAACGACCGCGCGGGCGCGCTGCTGGGCGTCGACCCGGCGCGCATCGCCGGCACCGCGCTGCCGGAGCTGCTCGCCCCCGAGAGCGCCGGCGCTGGCTTGAACCGGCACCGTCCTCGACGCCACTGGCGCTGGCCGGCGACGCTCGGCCCGGGCGCCTGGCCGACCTCACCCTGAGCGCCGCCCGCGACGGCGACCTGCGCCTGGCCACCGTCCGTCGCGCCGCTGCCGGCGCGGACGAACAAGAGCACGCCCGCGCCTGCTGTCGCAGGCGCTGGACTGCAGCGACAACGCGATCTTCCTGTGCGACCGCCACGCCCGCATCCGTTACGTCAACGAAGGCTTCGTGCGCATGCTCGGCTATGCGCCCGAGGAAGCGATCGGCAGGCTGCCGCGCGAGCTGGTGCGCGGCCCGCATACCGACGTGTCGACGCTGGACCGCCTGGGCGAGCAGCACCGCGCCGGCCGCGCCCATCGCGACCACCTGCTCGGTTACCGCAAGGACGGCAGCCCGCTGTGGCTGTCGGTGGTCGCCACGCCGCTGGCCGACGCCGGCCACGGCCTGGTCAACGTCTTCACCGACATCACCGAGGCCAAGACCCACGAGGTCCTCAACGGCAAGGTGCTCGACGCGCTGGTGCGCGAGGAGCCGCTGGCCGCGACCATGGCGCTGGTCTGCGAGGAGGTCGAGCGGGTCGCGCCCGACCTGCGCGTGGCGGGTGACCCGCCGCGGCATCGACGGCCACCTGTCCACGCTTGCCGCCCCCGCGCCGCTGCTGCCGGCCGACGGCGCCGCGTGGGAGCATCCGGCCTGCCAGCAGGCCGTGCGCCGCGGACGTCCGGTGGAAGTGGCCGACATCGCCGCGGACCCGGCCTTCGACGGCCGCCGCGACGCCCTGCTGGCGTCCGGCCTGCGCGCCTGCTGGTCCAATCCGATCCGCGCCACCTCCGGCCAGGTGCTTGGCACGCTGTCGTTCCACTGCCACCAGGCCGGGCCGCCCTCGCCCCGCCACCGCCGGCTGGCCGAACTCTGCCTGCACCTGTGCGCGCTGGCGCTGGAGCGCGAGCAGGCGCGCTCGCGCATGCACCGGCTGGCGTTCTACGACGTGCTCACCGGCCTGCCCAACCGGGTGATGTTCACCGCGCTGAGCGAACAGCCGCTGCTGCAGGCCGAGCAGCAGGGCGCGCCGATGGCGCTGCTGTACCTGACCCTGGACCGGTTCAAGCGCATCAACGAAAGCCAGGGGCACGCGGCCGGCGATGGCCTGCTGCGCGACCTGGCACGCCGCCTGCACGACATCGCCGGCGCCGAGGCGGTGGTCGCCCGCCAGGTCGCCGACGAGTTCACCGTGCTGGTCCCGCACTGCGCGCAGCACCAGGTCGCCACGCTGTGCGAGGAACTGCTGGCGATGATCGCCGCGCCCACCGTGGTCGGCAGCATGACCCTGCACGCCAGCGCCAGCATCGGCGTGGCCATGTACCCGGACGACGGCCGCGCGCTGGACACCCTGCTGCGCCACGCCGACCTGGCCATGCGCCGGGCCAAGGACGAAGGCGGCGGCCGTTTCCGTTTCTTCAGCGCCGACATGAACCGGCTGGCGCAGGAGCGCCTGCTGCTGGAGGCCACGCTGCGCGATTCGCTGCGCCACGGCGGGCTGCGCCTGCACTACCAGCCGCAGGTGCAGGGCGACGGCAGCGGCCTGTACGGGGTGGAAGCGCTGCTGCGCTGGCGCCACCCGCACCTGGGCGACATCCCGCCCGCGCGTTTCGTGCCGCTGGCCGAGGAATGCGGGCTGATGACCGAGCTGAGCCGCTGGGTGCTGGAGGAAGCCTGCCGCCAGCAGGCGGACTGGCGCCGGCGCGGGCTGGAGGTGCCGCGCATCGCGGTCAACCTGTCGGCCAGCACCTTCGAGCTGCCGGCCCTGGTCGAGCAGGTACGCCGGCTGCTGGAACGCCACCAGCTGGCGCCCGGAGCGCTGGTACTGGAAATCACCGAGAGCGTGATGCTGTCCGAGCAGCCGCAGGTGCCGACCAACCTGCACGCGCTGCATGCGCTGGGCGTGCAGCTGTCGCTGGACGATTTCGGCACCGGCTATTCCAGCCTCAGCCACCTGCACCGCCTTCCGATCAGCGAGATGAAGCTGGACCGCAGCTTCATCAGCGAGATCGGCCACGACCCCACCGCCAGCGCGCTGATCCTGTCGGTGCTGCGCATCGGCGAGAGCCTGGGCAAGCACGTGGTCGCCGAGGGCGTGGAAACCGAGGCGCAGCGCCGGTTCCTGATCGACAACGGTTCGCCGGTGCTGCAGGGCTACCTGTTCTCGCCGGCGCTTTCGGCCGACGACTTCGAACAGTGGCTGGGCCGTCAAGCCTTCGCGGCCACCGCCGCGCAGGTGCGGGGCTCGCCCCGCACGGGTTTTCCCGGTGAAGCCTTTCGCGGCTGAAACCGCTCCTGCCCGGACGCATCGCGCCACCCGCGGGCCGGACGACCGATAATGCAGCCGCACCATCGCTACCCAGGGAACACCCCCATGACGGACACCCCCACCCGCCACGACCAGCACGGCCGCTATCCCCGCGCCGAGACCGCCGACGATTTCCGGCACAACCTGGCCGCGGTGCAGGCGCGCATCGACGCGGCCTGCCGCCGCGCCGGCCGCGACCCGGCCAGCGTGCGCCTGCTGCCGGTGAGCAAGACCATCGACGAGGCGCGCATCCGCCAGGCCTACGCCGCCGGCTGCCGCTTCCTCGGCGAGAACAAGGTGCAGGAGGCGCACCACAAGTGGGAGGCCATGCAGGACCTGGCCGGCCTGCGCTGGTCGGTGATCGGCCACCTGCAGACCAACAAGGCCAAGCTGGTGGCGCGCTTCGCCAGCGAGTTCCAGGCGCTGGACAGCCTGCGCCTGGCCGAGACCCTGGACCGTCGCCTGCAGCTTGAAGGCCGCCCGCTGGACGTGTTCGTGCAGGTCAACACTTCCGAAGAGGACAGCAAGTACGGCCTGGCGCCGGCCGACGTGCCGGCCTTCCTCCGCGAACTGCCGCAGTTCCCGGCCCTGCGCGTGCGCGGGCTGATGACGCTGGCGCTGTTCTCCGACGATGCCGAGCGCGTGCGCGCCTGCTTCGTGCGCCTGCGCGGGCTGCGCGGCGCTGCGCGAGCGCCTGCGCCAGGAGGCGCCGGACGGCGTCGGCCTGGACGAGCTGTCGATGGGCATGTCCGGCGACTTCGAGATCGCTATCGAGGAAGGCGCCACCGTGGTGCGCGTCGGCCAGGCCATCTTCGGCGCGCGCGCGGTCCCGGACAGCCATTACTGGCCGGGCGGCAACAGCTGAACATACGCGCGCGGCGTCGCATCGGCCTGGCGCGAAGCGCTATAAACTGCGCGCCTGCGCTCTCGCTTCCTCACCGGATGTAACGATGTTTTCCTGGATCCTGGCCCTGCTGCTCGCACTGTCCGTCTGGGGCCTGACCTCCGCCTGGCTGTGGATGGTCAAGCGCCGGAGAACCGAAACGCAGCACGGCCTGGCCGCCCTGGCGGGGATGCGCTGGCGCGAGTTCTCGCAGATCGTGCGGCGCGCCATGGCCGAACAGCGCGGCCTGCGCGACCTCTCCGGCGAGGACAACGGCGACCGCGGCACCAGCAGCGACTTCCTCATGGAACGCGACGGCCAGCGCTGGCTGCTGTCGTGCAAGCACGGCCGCGCCTACCGCATCAGCGCGCCGGCGATCACCGAACTGGGCGCCGCGCTGCGCCTGACCGGCGCGACCGGGGGCATCCTCATCACCGAGGGGCGGGTGGAACGCGACGGCCTGGCCGCGGCGGAAAAGGAATCCATCGAAGTGCTGGACGGCCGCGTGCTGTGGCAGGTGCTGCTGCGCCCTGCGTGCCCGAGGACATGCGCACCATGGTGGTGGAAGGCATCGCCCGCCGCGAGGCGGTGCGGCAGACCGGCATCGCGCGCGCTCGGCGCGGCGGTCGCGGTGGGCCTGCTGGCCGGCATGGGCTACATGACCCTGCAGATCGACGAGAACCTGTCGCGCGCGCCGAAGCGGCGCCCGCAGCCGTGGCCGCGCCGGCCGCCGCCCCGCGCCCGGCGCCCGCGCCGGAGACGCCCGTCCGCTCGCCGGCAACCGCCGATGCTCCCGCCGCCGCGCCGCAGGCCGCACCCGCCCCGCCCGTCGCGGCGGCCGTTCCCGGCACGCGGAAAACCGCCGCGGAAGACCTGCAGGAAGATCCCGATCCGGAAACCCTGCTGCGCTACCAGCAGGCCGTGTCCAAGAAACTGGCCGCCACGCCCGGCGTCATCAGCGGCATCTGGCTGACCCGTTCCACCCTGTCGGTCGAACGCAGCGCCGACGACGCCACGGTATGGCCGCGCATCTGCCGCGAGGTCGAACACTACCCGGCGCTGCGCACCGTGCGCATCCAGCTCAACCCCCGTCCCGGCACCGGCGAACCGGTGCGCTGGCGGCAGTGCCGGACCTTCTGAGCAGACGGGAGCGAAACGCTCCCACCTCCGTAGGCACCAAAAGCCGATTCCTGCAGGAGCGCACCTTGGTGCGCGATGGGCCCTATCGGTAAAGCCCTGTCGCGCACCAAGGTGCGCTCCTGCACGGAACTGGTCAGCGGTTGCCCGGCGCGAAGCGCGCGATCAGGTCGTAGGCATCGCCCAGGAACTTCTGCCGCACCCAGGTGATCGGCGTTTCGCCGCGCCAGGTCTGGCGGTCGATGACCAGGCAGGCGGTGCCCACCGGCACGTCCAGCAGCGCGGCCTCGGCGGCGGTGGCGGCCACCGCGCTGATGCGGTGTTGGCCGCGCGTCCACGACACGTTCTGCAGCAGCCAGCTGCCCGGGGCGTGGGTGGAGAAGTCCACTGCCAGCGTTTCCGGCACCGCTTCGGGATTGATCAGGCGCCGCTCCAGCGCCAGCGGCCGACCATCGGCCAAGTGCAGGCAACGCATCGCCAGCAGCTCGCCTTCGCCCACCAGCCGCACTTCCTCCGCCACCGCCGCGTCGGCGCGGCGCTGCTGCCGTTCCAGCAGCTGGAACCCGTAGCGGTGGCCGCGTTCGTTCACCGCCAGCGCGATGTCGGGAATCTCCAGCGCCACCTGTTCCAGGTGCGGCGGCTGCCGCGCGACGAACGAACCGGCGCGGCGGCGGCGCTCGATCATGCCGCTCTCGGCCAGCGCGGTTAGCACCTTGTTCACCGTCATGCGCGAGCAGCCGTACTGCGCCATCAGCTCGTGCTCGTAGGGAATGCGGAAGCCCGGCGCCCACTCGCCACTGAGGATGCGGCCTTCGATGTCGCCGCGGATGCGCTGGTTGAGGCTGGGCGCCTTCTTGTCCTTCACTCGTGAATCCTGCCTGGAGTCAGCCCAGTATCCGCTGCAACGCGGCCCGATAGCGTGCGGCTACGTCGTCGCGGCGCACATGACGGCCGTCGCGCACCCACTGCCGGCCGTTGCGCCACACCGAACGCACCGCGCCGCCGCGCGCGCGCGCGAACACCCAGCTGTCCAGCGCGTCGCCCGCGCGGCCATGCAGCGCTGGATGCGCGGCATCCAGTTCGACCAGGTCCGCCGGCGCGCCGACGGCCAGGCCGGGCGCCACGCCCAGCGCCTGTGCGGCCCCGTCCTGCGCCTGCTGGTACAGCCAGCGGCCGCTGGACAGTTCGCCCGGCGAAACCACGTTGCGCCCGCGCAGCGCCAGCCGCTGGCCATATTCGAGCAGGCGCAGCTCCTCCGCCGCGTCGATCAGCACGTTGGAATCGGAACCGACGCCGAAGCGCCCGCCGTGGCGCACGAACTCGCGCATCGGGAACAGGCCGTCGCCGAGGTTGGCCTCGGTGACCGGGCACAACCCGGCCACCGCGCGGCTGTCGGCGAGGCCGCGGACTTCGTCGTCCTGCAGATGGGTGGCGTGCACCAGGCACCAGCGCCCGTCCACCGGCATGTTGCCCAGCAGCCATTGCACCGGGCGCTGCCCGCTCCAGGCCAGGCAGGCCTCGACCTCGCGCACCTGCTCGGCGATATGGATGTGGACCGGTCCGTCCACCAGCGCCGGCAACGCCTGCAGTTCCTGCGGCGTGCACGCGCGCAGGCTGTGCGGCGCCAGTCCCAGCACCGCGTCCGGGATGGCGCGCAGCGCCTGGCGGCAGCCGTCCAGCAGCGCGGCGAAACCGTCCACGTCGTGCAGGAAGCGGCGCTGCGCCGGCAGCGGCGCGGCGCCGCCGAAATCGCTGTGCGCGTAGAACACCGGCAGCAGGGTCAGGCCCAGCCCGGTGCCGGCGGCCGCCGCGGCGACGCGGCCGGCCATTTCGGCGTGGTCGGCATAACGCTGGCCGTCCGGCGCATGGTGCAGGTAGTGGAACTCGCCCACGCGGGTGAAGCCCGATTCCAGCATCTCCATGTAGGCCTGCTCGGCCACCGCCTGGAAATCGTCCGGGGTCAGCCGGTCCAGGAAGCGGTACATCAGCTCGCGCCAGCTCCAGAAGCTGTCGCCCGAGCGCCCGCCCACCTCGGTCAGGCCGGCCATGGCGCGCTGGAAGGCGTGGCTGTGCAGGTTGCCCAGCCCCGGCACCACCACGCCCAGCGGCTGCGCGCCCGGTTCGGCCGGCGCATCGGCGGTGACCGACACGATGCGGCCCTGCGCGCATTCGATGCTCACCGCCTGCGCCCAGCCCTGCGGCAGCAGGGCCTGCGCGGCGTGGAAACGGACCGGACTGGAAACCTCGTTCGCCATCACTGGACACTCTCGGTGGGTGGTGATTATTGTATATACAAATAAACGCGGAAGGGTGCACATGCACTGCGATACGGTCTGGCACAACGCCCACCTGATGACGCTCGACGACGCCGCGGGCGGCCTCGGCATCGTGCGCAACGGCGTGGTCGCCGCCCGCGACGGGCGCATCGTGCATGCCGGTCCCGCCGCCACCGCGCCGGCCTTCGACGCCGCCCACCGCATCGACTGCGGCGGCCGCTGGATCGGCCCCGGCCTGGTCGACTGCCACACCCACCTGGTCTACGCCGGCAACCGCGCCAACGAATTCGAACAGCGCCTGCACGGCGTGAGCTACGCCGACATCGCCCGCGCCGGCGGCGGCATCGTCTCGACCGTGCGCGCCACCCGCGATGCCGACGACGCCGCGCTGGTCGCCGCCACCCTGCCCCGCCTGGACGCGATGCTGGCCGAAGGCATCACCACCATCGAGATCAAGTCCGGCTACGGATTGACGCTGGACGACGAGCGCAAGCAGCTGCGCGTCGCCAGGCAGCTGGAACAGCTGCGCAAGGTCGAGGTGGTACCCACCTTCCTTGGCGCGCACGCGGTGCCGCCGGGCCGACAGGCGCAGGAGTACATCGACGAGGTCTGCGAGGTCATGATCCCGGCCGTCGCGGGCGAAGGCCTGGCCGAGGCGGTGGACGTGTTCTGCGAGAACATCGCCTTCTCGACCGAGCAGGCCGCGCAGGTGTTCGCCGCCGCGCGCCGCCACGGGCTGGCGGTGAAGATCCACGCCGAACAGCTCAGCAACCAGCACGGCGCCGAACTGGCGGCGCGGCATGGCGCGTTGTCGGCCGACCACATCGAACACCTGGACGACGCCGGCATCGCCGCGATGCGCGCGGCCGGTACCGTCGCCGTGCTGCTGCCGGCCGCGTTCTATTTCACCCGCGACACCACCGTGCCGCCGATCCAGCAACTGCGCGACGCCGGCGTGCCGCTGGCGCTGGCCACCGACAGCAACCCCGGCACCTCGCCGCTGACCAGCCCGCTGCTGGCGATGAACATGGCCGCCACGCTGTTCCGCATGACCGTGGATGAATGCATCGCCGGCTTCACCCGCGAAGCGGCGCGTGCGCTGGGCCGCTTCGACCGCGTCGGCCGGCTCGCCGCGGGCATGGACTGCGACCTGGCGATCTGGGACATCGACGCGCCGGCCGACCTGGTCTACCGCATGGGCTTCAACCCGCTGCACGCGCGCGTGTTCCGCGGGCAACAGACACCGTAGGCCCGGGGCTGCCTCCGGCAGACCCCACGCGGCGCGGCCCCGCGTCCGCGCAATCCCAAACCCTTGCGGGCATGCCCCGCCCCCATCCTTGAGAACCTGGAGTAACCCGATGAATTCCCCGCTCGTGCTTCGCCCCGGCCACGTTCCGTTGGCCCAGTGGCGCCAGGTCTACCGCGGCGCCCACGTGCGCCTGGACGCATCGGCGCAGGCCGCCGTGCTGCGCAGCGCGCAGGTGGTCGACGCCATCGTCGCCAAGGGCGAGCCGGTGTACGGCATCAACACCGGCTTCGGCAAGCTGGCCAGCGTGCGCATCGAGCGCGAGGACCTGGAAACCCTGCAGCGCAATATCGTGCTCTCGCATGCCGCCGGTGTCGGTGAGCCGATGCCGGCCAGCGTGGTGCGGCTGATGATGGCGCTCAAGCTCACCAGCCTGGCGCAGGGCGCCTCGGGCATCCGTCCGCAGACGCTGGCGCTGCTGGAGACGTTCCTGCAGCACGACTTCGTACCGGTGGTGCCGTGCCAGGGCTCGGTCGGGGCTTCCGGCGACCTGGCGCCGCTATCGCACCTGGCCTCGGTGATGATCGGTGTCGGCGAAGCCTTCGTCGATGGCGTGCGCATGCCGGCCGCCGATGCGCTGGCACGCATCGGCCAGACCGCGCTGACGCTCGGCGCCAAGGAAGGCCTGGCCCTGCTCAACGGCACTCAGTACTCCACCGCCTATGCGCTGGCCGGGCTGTTCGAGATCGAGACCGTGTTCCAGGCCGCGCTGGTCACCGGCGCGCTGTCGGTGGAAGCGGCCAAGGGCTCGGACACGCCGTTCGACCCGCGCATCCACGGCATCCGCGGCCAGCGCGGGCAGATCGCCACCGCCGCCACGCTGCGCACGCTGATGGCGGGCTCGGCGATCCGCGAATCGCACCGCGACAACGACGTGCGCGTGCAGGACCCGTACTGCCTGCGCTGCCAGCCACAGGTGATGGGCGCGGCCTTCGACGTGATCCGCCAGGCGGCGACCACGCTGGAGATCGAGGCCAACGGCGTCTCCGACAACCCGCTGGTGTTCACCGATACCGGCGAAGCGCTGAGCGGCGGCAACTTCCACGCCGAGCCGGTGGCCTTCGCCGCGGACATGCTGGCGATGGCGGTGTGCGAGATCGGCTCGATCAGCGAACGCCGCATCGCCATGCTGGTCGATCCGGCGCTGTCGGGCCTGCCCGCCTTCCTCACGCCGAAGCCGGGCCTGAATTCCGGTTTCATGATCCCGCAGGTCACCGCCGCGGCGCTGGTGTCGGAGAACAAGCAGCGCGCCTATCCGGCCAGCGTCGATTCCATCCCGACCTCGGCCAACCAGGAAGACCACGTGTCGATGGCCGCGCACGGCGCGCGCCGCCTGCTGGCGATGGCGGAGAACGCCGCCAATGTCGTCGGCATCGAACTGCTGGCCGCCGCGCAGGGCTGCGACTTCCACGCCCCGCTGCGCTCCAGCGACGCGCTGGAGCAGGTGCGCGCCACCCTGCGCGCGCAGGTGCCGACGCTGCAGGACGACCGCTACTTCCACCCTGACATGGTGGCCGCCACCGACCTGGTGCGCAGTGGCGCGCTGGCCGCGGGGCTGGAAGGCGTGCTGCCGCAGGTAGAGACGATCCAGTAAGTGCTTGAGCCCCTCTCCCATCGGGAGGGGGGTTGGGGTGAGGGGCGAACGGAGTCCCGATGGTCCAGACACCGCCGGCTCCGTTCGCCCCTCATCCGGCGCTTCGCGCCACCTTCTCCCGGAGGGAGAAGGAAACAGCTTCCTCCTGCCAACAACCAAGGCACGCGATGAACTCACATCCCGACTGGCTGCAGATCCACGAAGGCGACGCCTCGCTGATCGTCAGCTTCCCGCACACCGGCACCGAGCTGCCCGACGAGCTTGCCGGCCATTTCGTCTCGCCGTGGCTGGCGCGGCGCGATGCCGACTGGTGGGTGCACGAGCTGTATGCCTTCGCCCGCGAGCTGGGCGCCACCACCGTGCGCACCGCGGTCTCGCGCTCGGTGATCGACGTCAACCGCGACCCGTCCGGCGCCTCGCTGTACCCGGGCCAGAACACCACCGGCCTGTGCCCGACCACCACCTTCGACAACCAGCCGCTGTACCGCGCCGGCCACGAACCGGACGAAGCGGAGATCGCGCGCCGCCGCGACACGTATTTCGCGCCCTACCACGCCGCGCTCGCCGCGCAGATCGCGCGCCTGCGCCAGCGCCACCCGACCGTGGTGGTCTACGACGCGCACTCGATCCGTTCGCGCATCCCACACCTGTTCGACGGCGAACTACCGCAGTTCAACATCGGCAGCGCCGGCCCGACCGGCGAGCCGGATACCTCCTGCGACAACGCGCTGACCGACGTGGTCGAGAACCTGTGCGCGCTGAGCGGTCTTGGCCATGTGCGCAACGGCCGCTTCAAGGGCGGCTGGATCACCCGCCACTACAGCGACATCCCCGGCGGCGTGCACACCCTGCAGATGGAACTGGGCTGCCGCGGCTACATGCACGAGCCCGCTCCGGCCGACGTGGACGAGCACAGCTGGCCCACGCCCTACGACCCCACTCACGCCGCCCCGGTGCGCGACACCCTGCAACAGGTACTGCGCGCCTGCCTGGACTTTGCCATGCGTGCGATTCCCTCGCAAAAGCCCGCACATCCATGTGCGGACTCTTCACCAGGAGCAGACACATGAACACCCGCCACGATCCATCCCGCAGCCCGCGCGCGCCGCGCGGCAACACCCTCAACTGCAGGTCCTGGCAGACCGAGGCACCGTTCCGCATGCTGCAGAACAACCTCGACGCCGAAGTGGCCGAGGACCCGGCCTCGCTGGTGGTCTACGGCGGCATCGGCCGCGCCGCGCGTGACTGGGAGAGCTACGACAGGATCCTGGAAACGCTCAAGCGCCTGGACGACAACCAGACCCTGCTGGTGCAGTCCGGCAAGCCCGTCGGCGTATTCCCCACCCATCCCGACGCGCCGCGCGTGCTGATCGCCAACTCCAACCTGGTGCCGCACTGGGCCAACTGGGAGCACTTCAACGAGCTCGATAAAAAGGGCCTGATGATGTACGGCCAGATGACGGCCGGCTCGTGGATCTACATCGGCTCGCAGGGCATCGTGCAGGGCACCTACGAGACCTTCGTCGAGATGGGCCGACAGCACTACGGCGGCAGCCTGGCCGGCAAGTGGATCCTCACCGCCGGCCTTGGCGGCATGGGCGGCGCGCAGCCGCTGGCCGCCTCGCTGGCCGGCGCCAGCAGCCTGACCATCGAATGCCGCCAGAGCAGCATCGACTTCCGCCTGCGCACCCGCTACGTGGACGAGCAGGCCACCGACATCGACGACGCGCTGGCGCGCATCGCCAGGTACACCGCCGCCGGCGAAGCCAGGTCGATTGCCCTGCTCGGCAACGCCGCCGAAATCCTGCCGGAACTGGTGAAGCGCGGCGTGCGCCCGGACTGCGTCACCGACCAGACCAGCGCCCACGATCCGGTGCACGGCTACCTGCCGATCGGCTGGACGGTGGAGCAGTGGCTGGCCGAACAGAAGGCCAACCCGTCGAAGGTGCGCGACGCCGCCAAGGCCGCCATGCGCGTGCACGTGGAAGCCATGCTCGCCTTCCACGCCGCCGGCATCCCGACCGTCGACTACGGCAACAACATCCGCCAGATGGCCTTCGACGAGGGCCTGAAGAATGCGTTCGACTTCCCCGGCTTCGTGCCCGCCTACGTGCGTCCGCTGTTCTGCCGCGGCGTCGGCCCGTTCCGCTGGGTGGCGCTGAGCGGCGATCCGGAAGACATCTACAAGACCGACGCCAAGGTGAAGGAGATCATCGCCGATGACCCGCACCTGCACCGCTGGCTGGACATGGCGCGCGAGCGCATCAGCTTCCAGGGCCTGCCGGCGCGCATCTGCTGGGTCGGCCTGGGCCTGCGCCACAAGCTCGGCCTGGCCTTCAACGAGATGGTGCGCAACGGCGAACTGAAGGCGCCGGTGGTGATCGGCCGCGACCACCTCGATTCCGGCAGCGTCGCCTCGCCCAACCGCGAAACCGAAGCGATGAAGGACGGCAGCGACGCCGTGTCCGACTGGCCGCTGCTCAACGCCATGCTCAACGTCGCCGGCGGCGCGACCTGGGTAAGCCTGCACCACGGCGGCGGCGTGGGCATGGGCTACAGCCAGCACTCCGGCGTGGTCATCGTCTGCGATGGCAGTCAGGCCGCCGACCAGCGCATCGCCCGCGTGCTGTGGAACGACCCCGGCACCGGCGTCATGCGCCACGCCGACGCCGGCTATGACATCGCCATCGACTGCGCGAAGGAAAAGGGATTGGATCTGCCGGGGATTCTGGGCTGATCAATGCGACTCCGTGGCGGCCCGCTCTGGCGGCCGCCACCGCGATGCAGGCGTTTCGGCCTGCTATCTTCATGCATGGACGCAAGGGGCATAGGCATGGGACGCAGACGACGCAACAACGGATTGATGGAGGCCATGGCCGCTTTACGATGGCCAGTAGGCGTCGCCCTCGGGATCGTCGGCTTTCTGGTGATCCGCCTCGGATTTCCTGCGTGGCTAGACAACGCCGGACCATTGGCCGGCATGTTTTCTCCGCTGATGGGCGTTCTGGCCTTCTTGTGGCTCGGCGCCTGCCTGCTGGGCGCCCTCGTTTCGGCGATCCGCAGCAGCAACCGCAAGCGCCTGCTCGATACCCGTACCGATCTGGAGAGCCTGTCGGCGACCGGCTGGCGCAATTTCGAACGTCTGGTAGGTGAAGCCTTCCGCCGGCAGGGTTACGCCGTCGAGGAAAACCACCACGCTGGACCCGATGGCGGTATCGACCTGCTGCTGTTCAAGGATGGCTGCCGCACCCTCGTGCAATGCAAACAGTGGCGGCGCGAACAGGTTGGCGTAGCCGTCGTCCGCGAAATGTACGGCCTGCTCGTCCACCACGACGCGGACGCGGTCAAGATCGTCACCACCGGCAGCTATACCCAAGCTGCGGCCGCCTTCGCAGCAGACAAACCCATCGAACTCGTCACCGGCGAACAGATGCTGGCGATGATCCGCGCGGCACAGCCGGCATCGGCCACGCCGCCAGCCAACGTCATGCAGGAGCCTGCCAGCACCGCGCTCCCCCATGCGGCCGAAGCTTGCCCGCGTTGCGGTGCTGCCATGGTGGAACGGCGCAACCGGCGGACCGGCGCGGCCTTCATGGGATGCAGTCGTTTCCCGGCATGCCGGGGCACAGCCTGACCGATGTCCTCAATGTGGCCGACCAGCCACCGCGTAACGCCCGCCACCGGTCACCGCCAGCAGCAACAGCCCGCCGGCGATGGACAGGTTCTTGAGGAACTGGGTCATGTTCATGGCGCGCTCGGCGCCCTCCATGCCCCAGAACGCATGGCCGAGCACGCCGGTGCCCAGTACGAACAGGACGAACAGCAGCGCCAGCAGACGCACCTGCAGCCCCAGCAGCAGCGCGATGCCGACCAGGAACTCCATGCATACCGCCACCCCGGCCGCCACCTGCGGCAGCGGGGCGTGCAGCGACGCCATGTAGCCGACCGTGCCCTGGAAATCGGTCAGCTTGCCCCAGCCCGATACCACGAACAGCACCATCAGAAGAATCCGCGCCAGCAGGATCAGTCCATCGCGGTTGCGGTCCACCCATCCGTCCAGCATGGCAGTACTCCCGGTCGTTTCCGGTATCTGACGTCTGCACTCGTAAGCGCGGCGTGATCGATCGGTATCCGGCAGGTCGTGCATGCCTCCCTTCCGGGAAGCCTGCCCTTCAACCGACCATCAGGGCCCAGGGGATTTCCGAGCCGCAGAACTTGCAGCGAACGCCTGTCCGGTCGGCCTGCCTGGCCAGATTGCCATTGGCGCCCCCCCTGCACCTCCATCTCCAACGGTCCCGGGTCCGACCCATGGAGACGCTCTGCTTCGAGAAGAACCTCACCGGGCGCGCATTTCATGCTCCGGACCTTCCAGTTACAGATTTATTCCCTTCATGGCGTTGCCTCCTGGCAAGTTCCCTCAGCTCCCTGGACGGGAGCTTCAAGGAAGAGAGCCGGGAGCGCACGCTGGAAACCGCGATCACTGGACCGCCCCATCCCCGCCTGCGGATACCGCCGGATTCACTCCCGCCGGCATGACAGGTCTCAATGAGGTTTGAATACCGGCATCGGCGCCCAGGTCTCCACCCAGCTGGCGGTGATCGAAACCTCCAGGGTATTGCCTTCCGCATCGGGCGAAATCCGGTATCGATGAGTGGGGCCTTTCATCCATTGCACGGTGAAGCAGAGTGCCGGTTCATCAGGATTCCAGCGGATCTCGCTTATGGCGTTCTCCATGCCCTCCTCTTCATCTATGAAGGCCACAGACAACCCGTTTCCCGCCAACGAGAAGCGGAAAACGGCGAAACTGGCCTCTTCCCATACGTTCCATTCGCCGATGAATTGTTGCCTGGTGTCCACAGTGTGCATGTTCATTCGCCAATGGAGAGTCATTCATGAAGCGCGCGGCCGCCAAGCCAGACAGGTGGCGCCCGATTGCCCGGGCCATGCCATGCCGGGTGTGTCGCGGCAATGGCCGCACGCGGCCTACAGCCGCAGAGCGGATCGGTCCATGCCCCCATGACGGTGGGGAAGCCACGCCCGCTTTCTGTCAGGATCTTCGATGAATGCGGCCGTGCAATCCTCGTCGATCTTGAATCTGCGGAAACCCTTTGGGGCGAAGGGTTTCCAGCGCAGTCCGTTCGGCATGAAGCCCGGTTCAAACCTTGCATGCGTGCTTGTCGATCAGGGCTTCGAGCTCCAGGCACAGGCACTGCGAGCATGCCTTCCCCACTGGGCTGCCGCTTCCGCAGCGCCTGCAGCACGCCGTCGTTATCGTCCACGGGAGACCGGAGTCGACGGCCGATCCTCGCCATCAATGCCTTTGCTTCCGCCTCCGTGTCCATGCGCGATCATTCCTTAGGGAAAAGCTGCGCGTGTTCGCGCAGCCCTCCTTACCTTTGACAACAGAAGTGCTACTTCTGTTGGGGCTTGTCGCCCTCGTCGGCCTTGCCTTCCCTGGGCTGGGCATCCTTGCGGTCGTTGTCGTTCTGTTGTGGCGCGCCCGGCGCACGCTTGGAGTCGTGTTCCTGCGGGCTCTGGGTGCCGGTTGTCACACTGGGACTGTTCATCTTCTACTCCATTGCGATGGAATCATCGCAAGCGCAGCCTGCGCCACGTACTGTTACCGCGCGGTGCTTTCCGGGGATGGCAGGTGAATGCGCGGCTCAGGGAAGAAGACGATTCCAGCAGAGTTCCGCGATCTGGCTGTAGACCTTCCGCTGGCGGGAATCCGCACCGCCGGAAAGACGCGCATCCAGGTCCCTCAGCCAGGCAGAGCGCGAGCCGTGAGGGCTGCGGACATAGATATCGCAGGCGATCTTGATCACCGGCCCGCAGTCCCTGTGGAAGCTGTCGGCAATGAGTGCGCCCGTCGTGAACCGGTCTCTCCAATAGGCGAGTTCGCGGACCACATCGACGAAGTCGCGATCCCGCAGGACAGCCATGCCGTCACCGGGCACCCCGTGGCTTCCTGTCGAGGCATGGGATCCGCTGCGCATGTCCCTCATCGATGGCCCCCGCGTTCGGTCTCGAACCGGTTGCGAGGAGCATCCGGCGGAACAGCCATCGCCATGGCACGCTCCATCCTGCCCAGGAGCGACTCGATGCTGTTCCTGTACTCCCATTCACCTGATGAGCCGGATGCGGCGCTCATCGCGCGCCGGGCCAGAATGGCCAGAGAGCGCAGCTTGTCCAGGCGCTGGGATTGCGACCACCCGCGACCGAAGTCCATCATCTCCAGCACCAGATCATCAAGATCAGCCCGCGCTTCTTCATAGTTCATGGGAATATCCTGAGCACGGACGTGCTCCACCTCTAGACACCATAGGCTCTTTCATCGTGCACGATGTGACGAGGCGAACCATCGCGTACCGCAAGCGCGGGGGTCATCGGAATGCCGCTCCGCGCCAGCCATAGGGTATCCAGACGCCTCCTCCGCCTCCCGACAGCCGTCAAGGAACGGATCACATGTTGCGAAAGGGTCGATTCGTACAGAACAGATTCGCCAGAACGCCCCATACCCACGTCGGCAACCGCCCCCTGAACTTAGCCCAGGCAATCCATGAACCTTCTTGTCCGTAACGAAAACCCAGGCGACGTGGACGCGATCGCCCGCCTCACCGAAGCCGCGTTCGCCGACGCGCCGCACACCAGCCATACCGAGCACTTCATCGTGGCCGCGCTGCGCAAGGCCGGGCAGCTGAGCGTTTCGCTGGTGGCGCTGGACGGAAACGACCTGGTGGGCCATGTCGCGGTGTCGCCGGTCACGCTGTCTACCGGCCAGTCCGGTTGGTACGGGCTCGGCCCCATCTCGGTGCGTCCGGACCGGCAAGGGCGCGGCATCGGCTCGGCGCTGATGGCCGCAGCCATCGAACGGCTCAAGGCGATGGGCGGTGCGGGCTGCGTGCTGCTGGGTGAGCCGGGGTATTACGCGCGCTTCGGGTTCAGGGCCTGCGACCGCCTGGTACTGCCCGGCGTGCCTGCGGAGTATTTCCAGGCATTGCCGTTGGCCGAAGGCGTACCTGCCGCCGAAGTGAGCTATCACGCGGCATTCGAGGCAAGCGCCTGATGCCATCGGCGGGTTCGGCTAACCACTGCCATCCGCGATATCCGGATCAAGCCGCGCCGCCGGGCCACGTCGGCTTGAATGCGGAAGGACGACAATCCCCGACAGAGCCATCGGACAGGGAAGCGACCACGCTTTCCGCCGCTATCGGGACACCCCCTGCCCCGTGGCGTTCTCCCGCGCGGCGATCCGTTCGACCAGCGAATCTATCGCCGTCTCCATGGCGCGGGCGGTCTGGTCGCCGCTCTGGTTGGTGATGACGAACACGCCCAGGTCGTACTTCGGAATGATGTAGATGTAGCACTGCGAGCGCGGCACGCCGCCATGGTGGGCATAGTAGACGCCCTTCAAGCGGTCGCCACTGACGATGTTCCAGAAGTAGCCGATGCTGAACTCCGGATCGAACTGGACCAGGGTGCGATGCGATTCCGTCACGACGGGCCCACCGGCCAATTGGAACCGGAGGTACTTCACCATTTCCGGGACTGTCGCCTTGACGTTTCCGGATGCACCCCAGGGCAACTGCGGCATCGGCGTGGTCGGCACCGGGTTGTCGCTGTGATAGCCGACCGCCAGACGGGCCGCCTGCGCGTCGTCCAGCCTGATTCCAAGCCCGGTCATCGCCGCCGAATCGCGGAAGAATCCACGCAGCAGCGACTCGTAGCCGCTCCCGTAGACCGTTTCCAGGACATGGGCCACCAGTTCGGTTCCGGTACTGGAGTAGGCGTAGTCCTTTCCCGGCGCCTGGCGGATCTGGACCGCATGCAGGTCCCGGAAGAAATCCGCCTTGCCGTAGCCGGCATAGATGGCATTGAGTTCGCCGGGCGTACGCGGGTCGGTGAAGTCCGCCAGCACCGTGTTCGCGCGTTCCGGCAGCATGTTCGGCAGGCCGCCGGTATGCGACAGCAGGTGGCGGATGCGGATGGGTTCGCCCTTGTACTGCAGGTTCGGGTAATCCCCTTGCAGGTACATGCGGACATCGTCGTCCAGGCCCACGCGGCGCTCCAGGACGGCATGGGCCATCAGGGTTCCCGCCAGGGTCTTGCTCAACGAACCGATTTCGTAGAGCGTCGCATCGCTCGGCGGGCCCGGCTTGCCGGTTTCCATGTCGCCGCGGTGACGGATGAATTCCCTGTCGCGGTATACGACGCCGATCGAGGCCGAATGGAGCAGGGGCTGCTCGACCAGCGTCGCGGCGACCTGGTCGATATCCGCCCCCAGATCCGTTGCCGGCGCACGCTCGGCCGCGCAACCGGCGGCCAGGAGCGCGGCGGACAGCACGACGCCGTCAAACCACCGCCTGTTTCGAACAACCCTCAAGATCACGTGCATGCGTCGGCGCCCGGAAGGCAGGTGAAAGGGGCTCACGATAGCCGATTGCCGAAGCTCACGTCCGCCGTCTTTTCCGTGGCTGCGTTCGTTCAAAGGCGTGGCAATGCCCGTCGCCGGCCAGCCACGGCAAGCGCCAGGACCGGGGCCGCCCGAACGCCACGGCAATCGCCAGCCCGCGCATCCGCCGTCCGCATTCGCCATGACGCGCTCGCCGACACCCGGAAAGAAGAAGCCCGCTCGCGCGGGCTTCTCCGTACGGCTCGATCAACTCACCACCGGCTCATTTGCCGGAAGCGGCCTGCGGCGGTGCGTTCTTCACGTAGCGGTCGAACCAGGCCAGCATTTCGGCCACCAGCTGTTCGTTGGATTCCAGCGCGGTGTACCAGTGCGGTTCGTGCGGCAGCATCACCAGGCGGGTGGTGCCGCCGTTGCCGCGGATGGCCTGGTAGAGCTTGCGCGACTGGAACGGCTCGGTGCCCGGGTTGGCGTCGTCCTCGCCGTGCACCAGCAGCAGCGGCAGCTTGATCCTGTCGGCGTAGAAGTACGGCGAGGCCTTCAGGTATACGTCCTGCGCCTGCCAGACCGAGCGGCGCTCGTTCTGGAAACCGAACGGGGTGAAGGTCTTGTTGTACGAGCCGCTGGTGGCCACGCCGGCCTTGAACAGGTCGGTATGGGCGATCAGGTTGGCGGTCATCAGGCCGCCGTGGCTGTGGCCGGTGACGCCGATGCGGTTGCGGTCCACCACGCCCAGCTCCACCGCCTTGTCCACCGCGGCCTTGGCGTCGGCGGTGAGCTGTTCCAGGTAGGTGTCGTAGGCGCTCTTCGGGTCGCCGACGATGGGGAACGAGGCGTTGTCGATGATGGCGTAGCCGGCCAGCAGCATCAGCCGGTACGGCGCCAGGCGGGTGAAGGTCTGCTGCGAACCGGACACCTGCCCGGCCTGCGCGCTGTTGGCGAAGTCGGCCGGATAGGCGTACAGGATCGCCGGCAGGCGCTGGCCTTCCTTGTAGCCCGGCGGGGTGTACAGGGTGAAGGACAGGTCGATGCCGTCGGCGCGCTTGTAGGTGACCAAGCGCTTCTGGATCTGCCGCACTTCCGGGGTCGGGTCGGCGACGCGGGTCAGCCGGCGGCCTTCGGCGGCGTACTGCGCTTCGCCTTCCGCGGCCGCCGCATCGCGCGCGCCGAGCTCGCGCAGCCACGCGTTGGGCGGGTCTATCACCGACTGGTGCCAGGTGAGATAGCGGCCCGGTTCGGCGGTGAAGCCGAGGAACTGGTCGTAGGCATCGGTGGCGCTGCGGAACAGGCGCTCGCTCCTGAGCGTGGCCAGGTCCAGGCGGTCGAGGAACGGGCGGTCGCCCTGCGGCGAACTGCCCTGCCCGCGCAGGAACACCTTGCCGTCCTCCTCGCGCACCACCACCGCGCCGTTGGGCAGGCGCTGGTAGACGAAGTTGCCCGGGTCGCCGTACAGCTCGTCGCTGGACAGGTCCCACAGCAGGCGCGCTTCCTGCTTCGGGTCGTCGATGTCGACGATGCGGGTCTGGCGCCAGTGGCGGTTCTCGTCGTATTCGTTGAGGAAGCTGCGCTGCGGCCGCGCGGTCCAGTCGAAGCCGGCGTAGCGCTGGGTGGTGCGGGCGATCTCGCGCGGCGCGGCGGTGAACGGCGCCGACTGCAGCATCAGCCTGTCACGCTGCGGCACGTTGACGTTCCAGTCGCCCTTGTCCAGCGCCTCGGCCCAGACCAGGGTGGCCGGGTCGGTGGCGCGCCAGTCGAAATCGCGAGGGCCTTCCGGCACGCCGTGCACCGGCACGCGCTCGGCCAGCGGCAGCGCGGCGATGCGCACGCTCCTGCCGGTGGCCACGTCCAGTACGTCCACGTCGTAGGCGAAGCGCTGGTAGGTGACCGCGTGCGAGAACGGCGGCTTGATGATCTGGGTGAGCACGTGCACGCCGTCGGGCGCGCCGTTGACGCCGTTGTACAGCTGCGGCGCGCCGACCGGGCTGACCTTGCCGGAGGCGGCCTCGACCACCGCCAGCTGCGACTGCCCGTAATAGGCGAACAGGCGTTCGTCGTGCTCGCTGGCCAGGGTGTCGCGGGTTTCGTAGGTGCTGCTCTCGCCCTTTGCGCCCAGCGATTCCTGCACGTCCGGACCGAAAACATCATCGCCGGCCGGCGCCGGCCCCTGGTTGGCCGGCACCAGCTTGACCAGCAGGCGGCTGCCGCCGTCCAGCCACTGCACGGTACTGCCGAACATGGGGTTCAGGCGCGCGCCCGGGATCTGCCGCACCTGGCCGCTGGCGGCGTCGCCCACCCACAGCTGCACCGCATCGGCGACGACATTCTGGAAAGCAAAGCGCTGGCCGTCCGGCGACCACAGCGCGCCGCCGGCGCAGGCGTCCTTCGGCAACGGCACGCGGGTTTCCTTGCCGCTGGCGATGTCCACCAGGGTGAAGTCGGCCACGCAGGCCGGAATGCCATAGCCGCCGGGGGTGTCGTGGCGGCTGCGGTTGCCCGGCTCCAGGCGCAGGCCGGCCAGCTTCAGGTACGGCCGGGCGACGCGGCTGATCGACGGATAGGTCTGGCTGGTGGTCAACAGCAGGCGCCTGCCGGTGGGGTCGACGCTGGGCATCGGCGGCGGCGGCGCGGTCAGCACCTTCAGCAGTTCCGCCGGTGGCTTGGCGTACCCGGCATGCGCGGGCATGCTGGCCAGCAGGGTGGTTGCGGTCGCGGCGAGTACCGCGGACCAGGCAGTGCAACGGACGCTCATGGTTTCCCTCATGCGCTGGAAAGACGCCGGCACGGAAGCCGGTAGCGGCCGAATCTAGCACCGGCACCGCGGCCGGCGGATGGGCCATAAGCAAGGGGTTGCCCCCCATGCGGCCTGCCGCCGCCGGCGCGGCCGTTCGGGTTCCGTTGAACGCATGCCGAAGATGCGTACTGGGTGAAGGAATGTTTGCCGCGCGACTTGCTATGTTGCCCACGCCATGAAATCCACCGCCGGACCACCGACGATTCCCTCGCTGCCGCGCGAACTGCGCAGCGTGCCGCTGCGTACCATCGCGCCGGTCGCCACGCTGGCGCTGCTGGTGTTCGCCGGCTGGCTGGCGTGGAAGGGCATGGTGCTGCCCGATGCTCGCCGCGCTGGCCTGCACCGCGCCCGCCGCGCTGGCGACCTGGCTGGTGCACAGGCGCGCCGCGCAGTTGTCCAGTGCCGGCCTGCTGCTGTGCCTGGCAAACGTGGCCGGCTGCCTGCTGGCCGCCGGCGAGCTCGGCCACCGCGCCCTGCCGTGGGCGCTGCTGGCGCTGATGGCCAATTTCTTCCTGGTCCACAACCGCATCGCCACGCCGGCGAACCTGGTGATGGTCGCCGGCCTGCTGGCGATGCCGGGCGTGCTGCGCACGCCGGCGCCCGATACGCAGGCGCTGGTGGTGATCGCGCTGATCCTGGGGTTCGGCTTCCGTTTCTCGCGGCGCCTGCAGGGCGACCGCACGCGGCTGGAACTGCTGGCCTCGCAGGACGAACTGACCGGCCTGCCCAACCGCCGCGCGCTGGAGAAGACCCTGCTGCAGCAGATCGGCAGCGCCCGCCAGGGCCGGTTCCGGCACGCGCTGGTGATCCTGGACATCGATCATTTCAAGGACGTCAACGACCGCTACGGCCACACCGCCGGCGACAACGCGCTGGTCGAACTGGCGGCGATCCTGCGGCTGGAACTGCGCGAGCAGGACAAGGTCTTCCGCTTCGGCGGCGAGGAGTTCGTGATCCTGGCCGAAGCCGGCACGCGCGACGCGCTGGCCGGCTTCACCGAGCGCCTGCGCGAATCGGTGCAGCGGTCGCTGCACGGCCCCGGCGGCGGCATCACCATCTCGCTGGGCGCGGCGATGTATGCCGGCGAGCAGTACTGGCAGGACTGGTTCTCGCGCGCCGACGCGGCGCTGTACCTGGCCAAGGGCAATGGCCGCAACAGCGTGGTGATCGCCGACGACCTGGCGTGAGCGGCGCCCTCGGTAGGAGCGGCTTCAGCCGCGATGGAGCTTTCCCGGCGAAGGCCCTTCGCGGCTGAAGCCGCTCCTACGAAGAACGCTTGTTGCAGGCACGAAAAGAGCCGCTTGCGCGTCGGGACTACGAGGGCTACGAACGCAGCGGGATCACGCCGATTTCGACGCAGCGGTTTCTACGCGCGCCCACCTCGTCGCCGTTGTAGGAGCGGCTTCAGCCGCGATGGGGCTTTCCCGGCGAAGGCCCTTCGCGGCTGAAGCCGCTCCTACGGAGAACGCTTGTTGCAGACAAGAAAAGAGCCGCTTGCGCGGCTCTTTTCAGGTTGTGACTATGCGCCGGTCACGACCGCAGCGGGATCACGTGGATCTCGACACGGCGGTTCTGCGCGCGGCCGCCTCGTCGCCGTTGGTAGGAGCGGCTTCAGCCGCGATGGGGCTTTACCGGCGAAGGCCCCTTCGCGGCTGAAGCCGCTCCTACGGAGAACGCTTGTTGCAGACACGAAAAGAGCCGCTTGCGCGGCTCTTTCCAGATCGGGACTATGCGCCGGTCACGAACGCAGCGGGATCACGCGGATCTCGACGCGGCGGTTCTGCGCGCGGCCGGCCTCGGTGTCGTTGCTGGCGATCGGGTAGTTCTTGCCGGCGCCCAGGGTTTCGATGCGCTCGCGCTGCACGCCCTGCGCGGCGAGGTAGGCGGCCACGGCGTCGGCGCGTTCCTTGGAGATGCGGTTGTTGACCGCGTCGGTGCCGATGCTGTCGGTGTGGCCGACCACTTCGATCATGGTCTGGTTGTACTCGGCCAGGGTCGAGGCCACGCCGTTGAGGGCGCCGTAGAACTGCGGCTTGAGCGTGGTCTTGTTGAAATCGAAGGTGATGCCGTCGGGCAGGTTCAGGGTGATGTTGTCGCCCTGGCGCTGCACGTCGATGCCGGTGTTGGCGGTGCGCTCGCGCAGGGCGCGTTCCTGGCGGTCCTGGTAGTTGCCGACGGCCGCGCCACCCAGCGCGCCGATGCCGGCGCCGATCATCGCGTGCTGGCGACGTTCGGTGGCGCTGCTGCCGCTGAGCAGGCCGGCGGCGGTACCGATGGCGGCGCCGATCAGGGCGCCCTTGCCGGTGCGGTTCTGCTGCTGGGTCGGGTTGCCGTACGGATCGCTCTGCACGTAGGAACCGCCGGTGGCGCACGCCGACAGCACGGCGGCGCTCACCAGGCCGATGGAAAGGTTGCGGATAACGGTGCGGGTGCTCATCGGGGGAATCTCCGTCTAGGGCCGGCCGTGCCAGCGTGGATTGCGCCGGCAGCATAAACAGCCCTGCGCGATTGGCGCATGACGAAACCGACTGCGGCCGGGGCTCCATTCAGGTAGCTGTCCGAGGACGGAACCGGCGGCGATATCGCATGCCGGGCGGTGGTCGGATGCGGCCGAAAGGGGCATGCCGAACGGTGGGCGCGCATGGGGGTGCGCTGCATGGCGCACGGGCTCGCGAAAGCAGTCGGGAACGCTGTTCCGCTGATGGATTGCCTTCGCCTCCCCCCCAGCGGACCTTGTCGGCACAGTGGCGTTCGAGGCGTGGCGAACGGAGGATCGTAGGGTTTCCTCTCCGGGAGGAGAGTCCTGTCAGGACGACGCCTATTCCACGGCGGGCGACCAGCTGGCGCTGTAGAGCCGCCACTGGTCATCGGCCAGCCGCCAGTGGCTGACCACCTGCTGCAGCTGGCCGCGCTCGGGCAGGAAGCGGCCGTCTCCGCCGGTCAGCAGCACGGTGAAGCGCACCGTCGCGGTATCGCCCTGCCCCATCTCCACCTGCAGCGGGCCGGTACGCGCACCGACCCTGGCGTTGAGCAGCAGCTGGCCGCGCAACAGCCGGTCCAGGCCGTCGTGGTCCAGGGCGTCGTTGCCGATGAAGTCGGCGGCCACGTTCTCCATGAAGTCCCTGGGCCGGCCCTGTTCCACCGCCTCCTGCATCTGCGCCACGGTCTGGCGCAGGCGCTGTTCGGGCGCCTGGCGCGCGCAGGCGGCCAGGGCCAACACGATCAGCGCAATACGCGCGCAGTTGAGGACCGTTCGGATCATCGCTCCCTTCGCCTTTTCCATTCTGGACGGTATGCTGCGGTGACGGCCGCCATCGCCGGACGGCCGGTCATACCAACTAGACCACAACCATTTCCTGGAGGGGAAGATGAATCAGGAACGTCCCTGGCTGCAGAGTTATCCCGCCGGCGTGCCGGCCGAGATCGACGTCGATGAATTCCGCTCCGTGGCCGCGGTGTTCGATGCTTCCGTGGCCAAGTTCCGTGACCGTCCGGCCTACTCCAATTTCGGCAAGGTGCTGACCTACGGGCAAGCCGATGCGCTGGTGACCCAGTTCGCTTCCTACCTGCTGGGCGAGCTGCAGCTGAAGAAGGGCGACCGCGTGGCGGTGATGATGCCCAACTGCCTGCAGTACCCGATCGCCACCTTCGGCATCCTGCGCGCCGGCCTGACCGTGGTGAACGTCAACCCGCTCTATACCGCCCGCGAGCTCAAGCACCAGCTGGTCGACGCCGGCGCCTCGGTACTGGTGGTGGTGGACAACTTCGGCGACACCGTGCAGCAGGTCATCGCCGACACCCCGGTCAGGCAGGTGGTCACCACCGGCTTGGGCGACATGCTCGGTTTCCCCAAGGGCGCCATCGTCAACTTCGTGCTCAAGTACGTAAAGAAGATGGTGCCCGACTACCGCATCAAGGGCGCGATCCGCTTCCGCGAGGCGCTGCGGCTGGGCCGGCGCCATGCGCTGCCGCCGGTGGAGGTCGGCCACGACGACATCGCCTTCCTGCAGTACACCGGCGGCACCACCGGCGTAGCCAAGGGCGCCATGCTGACCCACCGCAACCTGGTGGCGAACATGCAGCAGGCCTCGGCGTGGATCTCGGCCTCGGGCGTCAAGCCAGGCGAGGAAGTGATCATCACCGCGCTGCCGCTGTACCACATCTTCGCGTTGACGGCCAACGGCCTGGTCTTCATGAAGCTCGGCGGCCTGAACCACCTGATCACCAACCCGCGCGACATGAAGGGCTTCGTCAAGGAGCTGCGCAACAACCGCTTCACCGCCATCACCGGCGTCAACACGCTGTTCAACGGCCTGCTCAACACGCCCGGCTTCGAGGACGTGGATTTCTCCGCGCTCAAGGTCACCCTGGGCGGCGGCATGGCGGTGCAGCGTGCGGTGGCCGAACGCTGGAAGAAGGTCACCGGCACCACGCTGGTGGAGGCCTACGGCCTGACCGAAACCTCGCCGGCGGCCTGCATCAACCCGCTGGACCTGGCCGAGTACAACGGCGCCATCGGCCTGCCCATTCCCTCCACCGACGCCTGCGTGAAGGACGACGACGGCAACATGGTGGCCACCGGCGAGGTCGGCGAGCTGTGCATCCGCGGCCCGCAGGTGATGAAGGGTTACTGGCACCGCCCGGACGAGACCGCCAAGGCCATGGACGCCGACGGCTGGCTGCACACCGGCGACATGGCGCGCATGGACGAGAAGGGGTTCTTCTACATCGTCGACCGCAAGAAGGACATGATCCTGGTGTCGGGCTTCAACGTGTACCCGAACGAGGTCGAGGACGTGATCGCGATGATGCCGGGCGTGCTGGAAGTGGCCGCGGTCGGCGTGCCGAACGAGAAGTCCGGCGAGGTGGTCAAGGTGGTCATCGTAAAGAAGGACCCGAACCTCACCGAGGAACAGGTCAAGGAGTTCGCCCGCGCCAACCTGACCGGCTACAAGCACCCGCGCATCGTCGAGTTCCGCAAGGAACTGCCCAAGACCAACGTCGGCAAGATCCTGCGCCGCGAACTGCGCGACGCGCCGCCGGCCGGCTGAGGCCGCCTCGCTCCCGGGGTACGGCCCGGCGCCTACGCGCAGCCCCCGGCAAGGAAACGCGGCACTGCCCAGCCGAGGGCGGACAGTGCCGCGACAGCGGGCGGGAACGGCGTGTCCGCAGCTTCTGGACGTGCGTGGCGCCGGCGACGGTCAGATGCTCGCTGGCCCGCACATCGGGACCGATCTCTCGGCCCCACCTCACCTCGCTGTCTCCTCGATCAGCGGCGGCAACCACTCGTCAAGCAGGCGGTGCGGCGCCCCGGTCATTGCCATCCTGCTGCCCGGAAGCGCACGTCCTGCGGGGATCCACAGCCGCGCCCACCACTACGCGCCGAACCCGGCCGCGACCGTTGCTGCCTGGACCGACGTCCGCGGGTGGTCGCCTTCCCCGATCCCGTCGAAAGCGGCACTGCCATAAATAAGGCCGCGGCATCGGCTTCGTCCGCGCGGTGCCCCCGCCGGCGAAGCCGTTCCGTCCCCCGTTCGTCCCCGCATTCCACTAACCGTCCCCGGCCAGCAGCGCATGGTCACTTCGGGATGGGCGGAGCAGCCCGGCGGGCGGACGCTGGCGGCATTCCCGTCATCGGCCCGAGCGCATGCAACGCCGTCACGACATCGACGCCCTGCGCGTCATCGCGTTCTCCCTGCTGATCCTCTACCACTCGGCGATGGTCCACGTGGCCGACTGGGATTTCCACATCAAGAGCACGTACCAGGCCGAGTGGCTGCAGTACCCGATGATCGCGCTGAACCGCTGGCGGATGCCGCTGCTGTTCATGATCTCCGGCATCGCCCTCGGCCTGGCCGGGATCGAGGGCCGCCGCTGGCGCTTCGCCGGGACGCGCAGCCTGCGCCTGCTGCTGCCGCTGGCGTTCGGCATGCTGGTGGTGGTGCCGCCGCAGACCTTCTTCCAGGTGGTCACGCAGTACGGCTACACCGGCGGTTTCGCGCATTTCTACGCGCTTTACCTCGGCCACGGGCTGTGCCGCGCCGGCCACTGCCTGCTCACCCCGACCTGGAACCACCTGTGGTACCTGGCCTACCTGCTGCCCTACACCCTGCTGTTGCTGGCAACGGTGCCGCTGCTGCGATGGCTGCGGGAGCGGCTCGGTAACGCGGAGCCCACGCCGCTGTCGGCCGCCCTGCTGCTGGCGCTGCCGATCCTCTGGCTGCTCTGCGTCCGCTTCTGGCTGGCGCCGCGTTTCCCGGAGACCCACGCCCTGTTCGACGACTGGGTCGTGCATGCCGAATCGCTGCCGCTGTTCCTGCTGGGTTACGTGCTGTCCACGTGCGCGGGGTTCTGGCGCTGGGCGTGCCGGCTGCGTTGGCGCATGCTCGGCGTGGCGCTGGCGGCGATCGGCGTGGAGCTCGGCCTGCGCTGGCTGGGCCACCATCCGCCCGCCGGTCCGATGCCGGACTGGGCGTCGCGGGTTCCGTGGAACACGATCGAGCGCATCGCGCGCGCCACCTATACGTGGACGGCGCTGCTGGCGCTGTTCGGCTGGAGCCGCGCCCTGCTCGACCGCCCGTTCCGCTGGCTGCCCTACTGCAGCGAAGCGGTGTTTTCCTGGTACATCCTGCACCAGACCCTGATCGTCGCCCTCGCCGGGTGGCTGATCCCGATGCGGCTGGGCGCGGGTGTCGAGGCAACGCTGGTGGTATCGGGCACCATCGCCGGCTGCCTGCTGCTGCACGAAGGCCTGATCCGCCGAACGGGCTGGCTGCGCCCGCTGTTCGGGCTCAAGGCGCTGCCGCGCACGGCGGCGCCGCGTCCGCTTCCGCACCCGGTTCCCTGAGCCATGTTCGAAGTCGAACCCAACCTCTGGCTGCAATCCTTCGCCGCGCCGTGGCTGACCTGGCTGATGCAGGCGGTCTCGCTGTTCGGGCAGGAGTGGCTCTACGCGGCCCTCGTGCTGGTCGCAGGCTTCGGCCTGCGCCTGCGGCCGATGCTGAGCGTGATGCTGGCGCTGCTGCTGACCGGGCTGGGTACCCATGCGATCAAGGACGGACTGGGCCTGCCGCGCCCGGTGCAGGTAGACGCGCGGGTGCTGGACAAGGGTGCGGCGAACACGCGCTGGCTGGTCGAGCGCGGGGGCGCGCGGACGGCGTTCGGCCTGCCGTCGGAGCAGGCCATCGCCGCGGCGCGGGCATTGCGCGATCCCGACTTCGGTTTCAGCAGCGGCCATGTCGCCGCCGCCACCGCCTTCTGCGCCAGCCTGCTGCTGGCGTTCGCGCCGCTGCGGCGGCGGCGCGCGCTCGCCCTGGCCGTCGCGCTGTGGCCGGTGCTGATGGCGTGTTCGCGCCTGTACCTGGGCCGGCATTTCCTCGGCGATGTAATCGGCGGCGCCTGCCTCGGGCTGCTGGGCGCCGGAATCGCCGGGTGGCTGTGGCGGCGCGCAGCGGCGCATCGCCTCGTATTGCCGCTGGCGCTGTGCCTGGCCCTGGCGTCCATCGGGATGCCGCTGCTCGATCCGGGCACCGCGGGCCAGCTGCTCGGGCTGGCCCTGCTGGCCGCGCTGCTGGCGCATGGCGGCTGGCCCGCCGATGCGCCAGCCACGCCAGCGATGCGGCTGGGCCGCGTGGCCCTGGCGTTCGCCGTCTACCTGGCCGCCCGCGGCGCTTCGCATGCGCTGCTCCACGCGCTGGGCGATGGACGGGCCGCGCGGATGGCGCTGGCCGCTGCCGCGACCCTGTGCATGCTGGGCGGCAGCGTGTGGCTGGCGCGGCGGCTGCGGCTTTACCCCACCCCCGCCGCCTGAGCCGGGCGCCCGTTCCACCGCCACCTGCCGCGCGCGTGCCGCGACGGCCCGGCATCCGCCGATGGCCGTGCTGTCCCGCCGATGACCCCGTGGCCTGCCGCGGCGCCTTCGCGCACTCCCATGGCCGATACCGCGTGTAGGATCGCGGAGTGCCAGCGTCCGGCCCGCCGCCCACGCTTCCCATTCCGCGGGCCTCCTGCAAGGACCCAGCCCATGAGTGCGATCGAACTGCTGCCTGTCGGCACCCCCGCCACCCCTCCCTACTCCACCATCCGCGTGCACGACGATGCCGCCAGCGACGTGCACTGGCTGCACATGCATGCCGATGCCGGCCCCGGCGTGCGTCCCTGCTTCCGCAAGCCGCTGATGACCGAGATGCACGCCTACCTGGACGGCATCACCGGCGACCCGCAGGCCCGGCACGGGCGCCTGCGCCACCTGGTGCTGGCCTCGGCGGCCGATGCCTTCAACCTCGGCGGCGACCTGGACGTGTTTTCCGCGCTGATCCGCGCGCGCGACGGCGACGGCCTGCTGCGTTACGCGCGCAGCTGCGTCGACGGCGTCTACCGTTTCCACGCCGGCCTGGACGGCAGCTTCCGCACCATCGCCCTGCTGCAGGGCGACGCGCTCGGCGGCGGCCTGGAAATGGCGCTGTCCTGCCACACCATCGTCGCCGAGGAAGGCGTCGGCATGGGCCTGCCGGAAGTGCTGTTCGGCCTGTTCCCGGGCATGGGCGCGTACAACTTCCTGAGCCGCCGCGTGTCGCCGCAGCTGGCCGAACGCATCATCCTGGAAGGCCGCGTGCACACGGCCGAGGAAATGCACGCCATGGGTGTGGTCGACATCCTGGTGCCGCGCGGCCAAGGCGAGCAGGCGGTGAACGAGCTGATCCGCCAGCAGCAGCGCATCCCGCAGTCGTACCTGGCGATGAACGCGGTGCGCGGCATCTCCAACCGGGTCGACTACCAGGAACTGCTGGACATCACCCGGGTATGGGTCGATGCGGCGCTGGCGCTGGACGACCGCTCGCTGCGCACCATGGACCGGCTGGTCAAGGCGCAGACCCGCCGCAGCGGGCAGGTGCGCGGTTGAGCCGGGCCGGAGCGGCGATGGAACTCAGCCGGTCACGTCGTCGTGCGATTGCGCGCGCCCGCGGGCGCGCGCGTCCAGCGCCTGTCGCCCCTCCTGCAGCGCGGCACCGATGCGCGCGTGCAGCGGTTTCCACTCGCCCTTGAGTTGCCAGTCGGCCATGCGCATCAACTCTCCCCCCTGCCGGGCGACTTTCAGCAACCCCAGGTTGGCGGCCACGCCCTTGATCGCGTGGGCGTGCTCGCGCAACCGTCCCCAGTCCTCCGCCTGCGCGTCGCCGGGCAAGGCGGCCACGCCCTGTTCCAGGTCTTCCAGGCACTGGCGCACGAACTCGCGCTCGAAGCCCTTGCCCATGCCCAGCGCGGACAGTTCGTCGAGCACGCCGGTGTCGAGCACCGCGTCGCCGTCCACCATCGGGGCGATCACCGAGGCCATCTCGCGCGGGCCGCCGGCGGCGGCGCCGCTGGCGATGTCGGCCATGGTTTCCAGCAGCCGGGCCGCGACCACCGGCTTGGCCATGAACGCGTGCGCGCCGGCCTGGTTGCAACGCTGGATCGCCTCGGGCGTGACGTCGGCGCTGAGGATCACCACCGGCGTGCGCGGGCCGCCGCCGGCCTGCATCACCCGCAGCTGCCGAAGCAGGTCCAGCCCGCTCATGCCCGGCATGTGCAGGTCGGTGATGGCCACGTCGAACTCGCGCGCGGCCATCGCGTCCAGCGCCTCCTCGGCGCCGTTCACGCAGGTCACGCGGTGCCCGGCCTTCTGCAGCAACCGCTGCAGCACCATGCGGTTGGCCTCGTGGTCGTCGGCGACCAGCACATCCAGACTGCGCACGCGCGCGCGGTGGCGGCGGAACGGATCGGTGAAGGCGATGACGTTGCCGGGATCCTCGGTGGCCGCCGGTTCCGCCGTCGCGGCCGCGCCGCTGTCGGCCGCGGCCGGCGCCGCGGCATGGCCCAGCGGCAGTTCCACCCAGAAACAGCTGCCGGCCGGCAGGTTCTCGCGGTAGCCGATCTCCCCGCCCATCGCCTGCGCCAGGCCCTTGGCGATGGCGGTGCCCAGGCCGGTGCCTTCGTGGCGCCGGGCCATGGAAACGTCGGCCTGCTCGAAGGCGTCGAACAGCCGCGGCCGCAGCGAGGGCGCCACGCCGATGCCGGTGTCGAGGATCTCGAAACGCAGCCGCAGCGGCGCGTCCTGCGCCTGCGGGCTGACCGACACGCGGATCTCCACCTGGCCGTGGTCGGTGAACTTGACCGCGTTGCCGGCCAGGTTGAGCAGGATCTGGCGCAGGTGGCCGACGTCGCCGTGCAGCCCGTCGGGTACGCCGGCTTCGACGAACACGCGGTAGTCCAGGCGCTTGGCGCGCGCCTGCGGCGCCAGGATCAGGCCGATCGACTGCACCAGTTCGGCCAGCGAGAAATCCTGCGCGTTGATGCGCAGTTTGCCGGCCTCGATGGCGGAGATGTCCAGCACCTCCTCCACCAGCGCCAGCAGGGTGCGCGCCGAGGCCTGGATCGTGCCCAGGCACTCGCGCTGTTCCTCGTCCAGGCGGGTGGTGGCGAGCAGTTCGGTCATGCCCGACAGGCCGTTGAGCGGCGTGCGGAACTCGTGGCTCATGTTGGCCAGGAAGCGGCTCTTGGCGTCGCTGGCGCGGCGCGCCTCGGCCATGGCCTCGGTCAGCTGCCGCAGCAGGCTGGAGAAATACAGCGGGATCGCCGCCAGCCCGACCAGCAGGCCGATGCCCAGGCCCAGGTTGCGTTGCCAATAGTCGCTCAGCGCCAGGGTCACGCCGAAACTGGCGGTGGCCATGACCACGGCCAGCATCAGGTAGCGGTTGCCGAAACGCATGCCGTTGCCGACGGTGACCCACATCACCACCACGTAGATGCAGGCCATCGGCTCGCCGATGGTGCTCATCGCCGCGGACATCAGCGCGTAGTCGTCGACCATGCCGAGGATGCGGCGCAGGTCCGAGCGCCCGGGTTTCCACAGCAGCCAGCCCATCAGCGCCAGCGACAGGCCCTGCGCGATCAGGATCAGGGTGATCACCAGCCGCAGCTGCGCCGGCGGCAGGTTCCAGCGCCCGGCCGACAGCAGCACGTAGCACAGGATCAGCGCGATCATCACGATGCGCACCAGCGCCTGCGCGTGCTCGCTGTCCCCGCGTTGCCGCAGGCGCTGCCGGAGCCAGGCGAACGCGCTCGTCATTTCAGGCTTCCGGTCTCGGGAAGGCCGCCGAGTAGCGCGCGCAGACCTCGTCCAGCCGTTCGCGCGCCTGCAGCAGCGCATCGACGCAGCGCGGGCAGAACAGGCGCCCGCGCTGGGCGTAGAGGTAGGCCAGCGCGGCGTCCATCGACCAGGCTTCCTTGTAGGGACGCGGCGACAGCAGCGCGTCGAACACGTCGGCCACCGCGACGATGCGCGCTTCCAGCGGGATCGCCTCGCCGACCAGGCCGTCGGGGTAGCCGCTGCCATCGAAGCGCTCGTGGTGGCGCAGGGCGATGGTCGCGCCCATCTGGATGAAACGGTTGTTGCTGCCGCTGAGCAGCTCGTGGCCGATGCGCGGATGACGGCGCATGACCGCCATCTCCTCCGGGTCCAGCTTGCCGGACTTGAGCAGGATGGAATCGGGAATGGCGATCTTGCCCATGTCGTGCAGCGGCGCGGCCATCTCGATGGTGCGCACCTCCTCGGCGGGCAGGCCGAGTTCGTCGGCGATCAGCCCGGCCACGTGCGCCATGCGTTCGAGGAAGGCGCTGGTGCCGGCGTCGCGGTATTCGATGGCGCGCGCCAGCCGCGACAGCGTTTCGCGTTCGCGCTCCTCGACCTCGTGCATGCTGGCCAGCAGCCGCTGTTCCAGCGACAGCGCGCGCTGGCGCACGCTCTGGCTGTGGCGGCGCAGCTGCAGCAGGTTGTTGCAGCGCGCGCGCAGTTCGCGCGGGCGGATCGGCTTGACCAGGAAATCGATGACGCCCGCTTCCAGCGCGCTCTGCCGCAGCGGCTCGTCGCCGACCACGGTGATCAGCACGATGGGCACGTCGCGGTTGCCCGGCATGCGCCGGAAACGCTGCGCGAATTCCAGCCCGTCCATGTTGGGCATGCGGTAGTCGAGCAGCAGCAGGTCGGTCTCGTGCGACTGGCACCAGGTCAGCGCCTCCAGCGGATCGGCAAAGTCGTACACGCCGAGTTCCGGCGAGATGTCTTCCAGCACGTGCCGCACCATGCTGCGGGCCGATGTCTGGTCGTCGACGATGACGATTTCCAAGCGCATGTGACAGTCTGTCCGATGAAACCGCTGTTGCCGGGAAGGGAGGCTCCCGGCACGCCGCGCCTCCTCACCGGCCCTTGCGGGCGCGATCCGGCGGACACCGCATCATCAACTGCATGCGCCGGGCCTGCAATACGCCCGCGCCCTCCGCCCGGCGGAAGGCGATGGCCCGCAGTCAGTTTTCCGGGCGCATGTACGGGAACAGCAGCACGTCGCGGATCGAGGCGCGGCCGGTCAGCATCATCACCAGGCGGTCGATGCCGATGCCCAGGCCGCCGGTCGGGGCCATGCCGTACTCCAGCGCGCGGATGTAGTCCGAGTCGTAGTGCATGGCCTCGTCGTCGCCGCCCTGCTTGGCCTGCACCTGCGCCTGGAAGCGCGCGGCCTGGTCTTCCGGGTCGTTCAGCTCGGAGAAGCCGTTGGCGATCTCCTTGCCGTTGATGAACAGCTCGAAGCGGTCGGTGTAGCCCGGTTCGATGTCGCTGGCGCGGGCCAGCGGCGACACCTCCACCGGGTGGTCGGTGATGAAGGTCGGCTGCACCAGGGTGTGCTCGACCGTGGCCTCGAAGATCTCCAGCAGCAGCTTGCCCCAGCCCCAGGACGGCTTGACCTTGATCTTGAGCCGCTCGCAGTGGCGCAGCAGCGCGTCGCGGTCGGTGCAGTCGGCGGCGCTGATCTCCGGGTTGTGGTGGCGCACCGCCTCGTCCATGCGCCAGCGGCGGAAGGCCGGGGCCAGGTCGATGGCCGCGCCGTCCCATTCCACGGTGGTGGTGCCCAGCACCTGCTGCGCCACGTCGCGGATCACGCCTTCGGTCAGGTCCATGACCTCGTTGTACGTGGCGTAGGCCTCGTACAGCTCCATCATGGTGAATTCCGGGTTGTGGCGGGTGCTCACGCCCTCGTTGCGGAAATTGCGGTTGATCTCGTACACGCGCTCCAGGCCGCCGACCACCAGGCGCTTGAGGTACAGCTCCGGCGCCACGCGCAGGTACAGGTCCAGGTCCAGCGCGTTGTGGTGGGTGGTGAACGGCTTGGCAGTGGCGCCGCCGGGGATGTAATGCATCATCGGCGTCTCGACTTCGAGGAAGTCGCGCGCGTCCAGCCAGGCGCGGATGGCGCGGATGATCCTGGAGCGCTTGACGAACACCTCGCGCGACTCCGGGGTCACGATCAGGTCCACATAACGCTGGCGGTAGCGCTGTTCGACGTCGGCCAGGCCGTGCCACTTGTCAGGCAGCGGGCGCAGCGACTTGGTCAGCAGGCGCAGGCCGCTGGCCTTGACCGACAGCTCGCCGGTCCTGGTGCGGGTCAGCCCGCCCTCGACGGCGATGATGTCGCCCACGTCCCAGCCCTTGAACGCGGCATAGGCCTCGTCCAGCGCGGTGGCCTGCAGGAACAGCTGGATGCGGCCGGATTCGTCCTGGATCTGGGCGAAGCTGGCCTTGCCCATGATGCGCTTGGCCATCAGCCGGCCGGCCATCTTCACGGTGCGGCCGGAGGCTTCCAGCGCTTCGGCGGTCCAGGTATCGGTGTCGGCGAACTCGTCCTGCAGCGCGCCGGCGAAGTGCTCGCGGCGGAAGTCGTTCGGATAGGCGATCCCCTGCCCGCGCAGCGCCGTGAGTTTCGCGCGGCGCTCGGCGATGAGGCTGTTCTCGTCGACGGGGGGCTGCGGCGCGGGAGTCTGGTCGTTCATGGCGTTGGTTTGGTCGTTGCAGGGGGGAGGAAACAGGCCCGGCCATCATGCCGACGGACGGGCGGAAGGGCGAATGGACGCGGCCGCACCGGCGGCCGCGCCGTTCTTACGCGTCGGTGCGTTTGGAGCCGGCTTCCAGACCGGACTTGAGGCTGGCCTCGACGAATTCGTCCAGGTCGCCGTCCAGCACCTTCTGCGTGTCGCTGCGCTCGATGCCGGTGCGCAGGTCCTTGATGCGGCTCTGGTCCAGCACGTAGTTGCGGATCTGGCTGCCCCAGCCGATGTCGGACTTGGTGGCTTCCACCGCGTCCTTCTCGGCATTGCGCTTCTGGATTTCCAGCTCGTACAGCTTGGCGGCCAGCATCTTCATCGCGCGGTCGCGGTTGGCGTGCTGGCTGCGCTCGGTCTGGCAGGCCACCACCACGCCGCTGGGGACGTGGGTGATGCGCACGGCCGATTCGGTCTTGTTCACGTGCTGGCCGCCGGCGCCCGAGGAGCGGTACACGTCGGTCTTCAGGTCGGCCGGGTTGATCTGGATGTCGATGTTGTCATCCACTTCGGGCGACACGAATACCGAAGTGAAGCTGGTGTGGCGGCGGTTGTCCGAGTCGAACGGGCTCTTGCGCACCAGACGGTGCACGCCGATCTCGGTCTTCAGCCAGCCGTAGGCGAAGTCGCCTTCCACGCGGAAGGTCGCCGACTTGATGCCGGCCACTTCGCCGCCGGAGACTTCCAGCAGCTCGGTCTTCCAGCCGCGGCTCTCGGCCCAGCGCAGGTACATGCGCAGCAGGATCTCGGCCCAGTCCTGGGCCTCGGTGCCGCCGGCGCCGGCCTGGATGTCGACGAAGGCGTTGGCCGAGTCCATCTGCCCGGAGAACATGCGCTGGAATTCCAGCTTTTCGATCTGGGCCTGGTACTTGTCCAGGTCGGCGACCACGGCCAGCGCGGTGTCCTCGTCCTGCTCGCTCTCGGCCAGGTCCAGCAGCTCGCCGCACTCGGCCATGCCGTCGAGCACGGTGGCGATGCCGAGCACGGTCTTCTCCAGGCTGGCGCGTTCGCGGCCCAGGTTCTGCGCGTATTCGGCGTTGTTCCAGACGTCGGGGCTTTCCAGCTCCCGGGTTACTTCCTCAAGACGCTCTTTCTTGGCGTCGTAGTCAAAGATACCCCCTGAGCGAGACCACCCGATCGGTAAGATCGGCGATTCGCTGGCGGACGGGATTCAGTTCGATCATGGTCGGTCCATGCAGGTGCAGACAAGCCGGCGATTCTAGCACCGCGCACCCGCGCCGTCGGCGATGCAGGACCCGGACCGGCATCCGGCGGAAGCGGCCCCGCATGCAGTTAGAATCCCGCCAGCCGTGCCCCCCGCGCGACCCTTTCAACCGATCAAGGACTCTCGCTTGAATACACGCCCCACCCGCCTGTTCGCCGCCCTCTCCCTCACCCTGGCCCTGGCCGCCTGCCAGAAGCTGGGCGGCGGTGGTGGCGACAACGCCCCCAGCCTCGCCGTCGGCGACAGCGTCTCCGGCGAGATCACCTCCTCCAGCCGCCTGAACTACAACGACGGCAGCCGCCACCAAGGCTACAAGGTCACGCTGAAGAGCGGCCAGGCCGTGGCGCTGGAACTGGGCGGATCGCTCAACGGCCAGCTGTCGGTGTTCGACGGCCAGAGCCTGCTGGCCACCGCCTCGGCGCGCGGCTACGAGGGCGAAGGCGATCCGGGCCAGGTCAGCCTGGCGTTCAAGGCGCCGAAGGACGGCACCTACCTGGTGGCGGTGAACAGCGCCGGCTCGGATTCGTTCGGCCCGTTCAAGCTCAAGAGCAGCGCGGTCACCCCGTACGATGGCAAGCCGCTGGGCGCCGACAGCGAGGCCATCGACTGGCTGATGGGCGAGAAGCAGGACTACAAGCTGAAGGTCGACAAGGCCGGCATCTACACCATCGCCATGGAATCGGGCGCGCTCGATTCCTACCTGCACCTGACCGGCCGCAACGTCGACGTCGAGGACGACGACGGCGGCGGCAACCTCAACGCCCGCATCCGCGCCTACCTGGAACCGGGCGACTACACCCTGGGCGCCTCGTCGCTGAACGGCACCACCGGCTCGTTCAAGTTGAAGGTCGGCCTGACCCCGGTCGACAAGGACCTGATCATCCGCGACGGCAGCGCCCTGACCGTGGGCCAGACCGCGCAGGGCATGATCGATTCGCGCGGCCGCCGCAGCTTCGTGCTCGACCTGGACAGCCCGCGCCACGTGCAGTTCGACGCCATCGCCGACAACTTCGACTCGGTGCTGCACGTCAGCGGCCCCGGCGTCGACGCCGAGGACGACGACGGCGGCAACGGCACCAACGCGCGCCTGACCCTGCAGCTGGGCCCGGGCCGCTACACCGTGGCGGTGACCAGCTTCGGCAGCCAGCAGGGCGTGTTCGAGCTGGAGACCACCGACCTGGGCGCCGACGTCGCCGCGCCGGTCAACAGCAACCGCAAGGATGCGGCGGTCGAGGCCGCCGCCGCGGCCGCCGAAGCCGCCGCCGCAGCGGCCGACTGATCTTCCCCGGCCGCCGGTTCCCCCGCCGCGGCCGGGTTCCCCCGGGCCGTCGACTCCGTTCCGTCCACGCCGGGCGGAACGGCGATGGCCGTCCCCCGTTCCAGAGAACCCAAGGAAACCCACGTGAAGCGACTCGCAGCAGGAGTGCTGACCCTCGCCATCGCCACCGGCCTGAGCGCCACCGTCCACGCCGCCCCCGCGGCCCGCCCGCTCGCCGCCAACGGCGAAGCCTCGGGCGAAATCACCTCCGCTACCGCGCTGAACTACAGCGACGGCAGCCGCAGCCAGCTGTTCAGCCTGCAACTGGCCGCCGGCCAGGCGGTATCGCTGAAGCTCGATGGCCCGCTCAACGGCACGCTGGCGGTGTTCCACCGCGACATGCTGGTCGGCCGCACCGAGTGCGGCTGCGAGAACGGCGCCCAGCTCAGCGTGCGCGCCGACAAGGCCGGCCAGTACCTGGTGGCCGTCAGCGGCGCCGATCCCCGCGCCTTCGGCCCGTTCCACCTGAGCGCGACGCCCATCGTCGCCTACGACGGCAAGCCGCTGGCCGCCGGCCAGCGCATCACCGACTGGCTGAACGGCGAACGCCAGACCTACACCCTGCAGGTCGACAAGCCCGGCCTGTACACCCTCAACCTGGAATCGGACGCGTTCGACGCCCGCCTGGAACTGAGCGGCAACGGCGTGAGCCTGGAAGACGACGACGGCGGCAATGGCACCAACGCGCGCCTGGTCGCGCCGCTGCAGCCGGGGAGCTACACGCTCACCGCCGCGGCGTTCTCGCAGAGCAGCGGCGCGTTCTACCTGGGCGTGGAACAGGCCGACTTCCCGGAAGGGCTGGTGTTCGCCGACGGCAGCGCGCTGCCGCTGGAAGGCCAGGCCAGCGGCTTCGTCGGCGCCGACGAGACCCGCAGCTTCGTATTCTCGCTGCCGGACCGCCGCCGCGTGCAGTTCGACGCCAGCAGCCGCGACATCGACCCGCTGCTGAGCCTGCAGGGCGCGGACATCACGCTCAGCGACGACGATGGCGGCGGTGGCGTCAACGCGCGCCTGTCGCAGGTGCTCGACCCGGGCGAGTACAACATCTCGGTGCGGTCGGTGAACGGCCGCGGCGGCATCTTCCAGATCGCCACCGGCACCGCACCGGCGCCGGACGCCGACCCGCCCGGCGCTGGCGATCGGCCGCGAGGCGAGCGGCCAGCTCAGCCCGGGGCTGCGCAACCTCTATACGCTGGAGATTCCGCGCAAGGGCCGCTACACGATCGCCATGACCGGCAGCAACGGCCTGGACGGCATGGTCACGCTGATGCGCGACGGCCAGGAGGTCGCCTCGCAGGACGACAGCGACACCAGCCTGGATCCGCTGCTGGAAGTCGAACTGGAGGCCGGCCATTACGTGCTGATGGCGCACAGCTTCGACCCGGCCGCGACCGGCGCCTACCGGCTGCTGGTGCGCCGCCGGTAAGGCATCGCGGCGCCACACGGCGCGGCGCGGGCCGGCTGGCGACGGCCGGCCTGCGCCATCGGTCGGGACGGGAAAGGCGGCCGGCGTGCGGCTTTCCTGCGGCCGCGGATTTTCCGGCCGGGACGCGCGCCTACTCCACGCCGCCGCGCGCGCGCAGGCCGGCGCGGTAGCGGCGGCTGCATGGCAGGATGTGGCGTCGCGCAGGTGGACCCGCGCATCGCCGCTGTCCAGCGGCTCGATCGACGCGACCTGGCCGAGGTTGACGATGTAGCTGCGGTGGATGCGCACGAAGCCCTCCGGGTCCAGCCGCGCCTGGATCCCGGCGATGGTGCTGCGCAGCGGGTAGTCATGGCCGCGCACCCGCAGGTTGACGTAGTTGCCGGCCGCCTGCAGCCATTCGATGTCGTCGGCGGCGACCAGGAACTCGCGGCCGAGCTTGCGCACCAGGAAACGCTCCGGCCGCTCCACCGGTTCCAGCGCCGGCCCCTCGTCCGGCTCGGACAGCAGGCTGGCCTCGCCCTGCCAGCGCCGCAGCAGCGCCCGGTAGGCTTCCATGGTCAGCACGATGTAGGCGAAGCTGCGGATGTCCTTCAGGTATTCGTAGAACAGTTCGCGCGGCCACGGCCCGAAGTCGTAGTGCATGCCCACGGCGGCGTAGCCGAGGCTGCGCAGCGCGACCATGCCCAGCACGTGCACCGCGCAGACCGCCACGCTGGCGGCCAGGTAGCGCAGCAGCTGGCGCGACCATCCGCCCCAGCGGAACGGATGGCGTCGGGTGAACCAGGCCATGCCCGGCAGGATCAGCAGCAGCCACACCGCCGCGCTGCTCGCCTCCCACAGCGCCGGTTCCCACGCCTGGATGTCCGCCCCGCGACGGCGCAGGTCCATCAGGGCGACAATGGTGTTGGCGAGGCAGTTGCCGCCGATCATCACCAGCCAGAAGCCGTATTCGACCCAGCGTCTCCACGGCAGATAACGTTCGTACGGCATCGGTTCGGTATCGCGCATCCGCCGCATTCTAGCCGGCGGCGTCCCCGCGGCCGTCCCCGCGCGCCCTCCATTCGTCCCTGGCTGCCGGCGGGCCGTCCCCTCGTACTGGCCCGCGGCGTCCTCCGCGGCAAGGCTGGCCGCCTTTCCACTGCAACGGGATGGCATCGCCATGCAACGCCGCCACGACCTGGACAGGGTCCGCGTCTTCGCTTTCTGCCTGCTGGTGCTCTACCACGTGGGCATGTATTACGTGAGCTGGGACTGGCACGTGAAAAGCCCGGCCGCCGGCACCGCGCCGGAGCCGTTCATGCTGTTGACCAGCCCGTGGCGCATGTCGCTGCTGTTCCTGGTTTCCGGCGTCGCCACGGCCTTCATGCTGCGCGCCGCCGACGGCGGCTTCCTGCGCCGGCGCTCGCGCCAGCTGCTGCTGCCGCTGCTGTTCGGCATGTTCGTGGTGGTGCCGCCACAGGCCTACCTGCAGGTGGTCGAGCAGCTGCCCGGCGGCTATTCCGGTGGCTGGCTCGATTTCTACGGCAAATACCTGACTGCCTTCCACGGCTTCTGCGGCAGCGATGGCGAGTGCCTGGACCTGCCGACCTGGAACCACCTGTGGTTCCTGCCCTATCTATGGTGCTACACCCTGCTCGCCTGGCTGCTGTGGCGGCTGCCGTCACCGGTGCTGGAGCGGTTGCGTTCCGGCGCCGGCCGCCTGCTGCAGGGCTGGGGCGCGCTGCTGCTGCCGGCGCTGCTGCTGGCGGTGGCGCGGCTGCTGCTGGTGGCGCGCTTCGAGCAGACCCACGGGCTGGTGGACGACTGGTACAACCATGCCCAGTACGCGTGCGTGTTCCTGGCCGGCTTCCTGGTCGCCTTCAACGAAGGCTTCTGGCTCTCCCTGCAGCGCCTGCGCTGGCCGGCGCTGCTGCTGGCCGCCGCCAGCTACGCGCTGCTGATCCATGTCTGGTACTTCTCCGGCTATGACGACGCGCGTCCGCCGCCGCAGGCGCTGCGCTTGTGGCTGCGCGCGGCCTGGGCGCTGGACCAGTGGTGCGCCATCGCCGCCCTGCTCGGCTTCGCCTACCGCTGGCGCGACATCGACAGCCCGCTGCTGCGCTGCCTGGGGCCGGCGGTGTTCCCGCTGTACATCCTCCACCAGACGGTGATCGTGGTGCTGGCCCATGCACTGAAACCGCTGCGCATCCCCGCCCCGGCCGAAGCCGTGCTGCTGGTGGTGGCGACCTTCGCGCTGTGCCTGGGCGCGTACGCCGTGATCCGGCGCATCGGCTGGCTGCGGCCACTGTTCGGGCTCAAGCCGCGGGCATCGGCCCTGCCGGTGCAAGGCCTGGCCGATCCGCGGCCCTGAGCGCGGCGGCCCGGCATGCGCCGGCATCAAGGACGGCGCAGCCGCCTAGGCCTGCAGGCAATGCTCCACGATCAGCTGGATCGCGCCGCCGCCCCGGTAGTCGTCGCCGACCAGGCGGTAGGCCAGGTGCACATGGCGGCCCGGGGCGGTGCCGGTCCAGCCGCCGAAGTGGATGGCGTTGAGCGTGGCGGCGGCGCCGGGCAGGCGCAGCTCCAGTTTCAGGTGCCGCTCCTTGAGCACGCGCCACTGCGCGACCTCGAAATGGCCGTCGAACAGCGGCTCGGGGAAGCCCTGCCCCCACGGCCCGGCCAGACGCAGCGCCTCGGCGTGGCGGAAATCCAGTTCAGCGGCGGACAGCTCGCCGTCGCTGAGCAGCTGCTGCTGCAGCAGGACCGGGTCCAGCGCCGCCAGCACCTGCTGTTCGAACACGCCGCGGAACGCTTCCAGCTGCTCCAGCGCCAGGCTCAGGCCGGCGGCCATGGCGTGCCCGCCGAAGCGCTCGATCAGGCCGGGATGGCGCGCGTCGACGGCGGCCAGCGCATCGCGGATGTGGAATCCGGGAATCGAGCGCGCCGAGCCGCGCAGCATGCGCGCGCCCGGCTCGGCCGGAGCGAAGGCGATCACCGGGCGGTGCAGGCGGTCCTTCATCTTCGAGGCCACCAGCCCGACCACGCCCGGGTGCCAGTCCGCATCGAACAGGCAGGCCGCGACCGGGCGCCCGCCGCTGCCGTCCAGCAGCACCCGCGACACCGCCTGTTCCGCATCGTCGGTCATCGACTGCTGCACCGCGCGGCGCTCGGCGTTGATCTCTTCCAGCAGCGCGGCGATTTCGCGCGCCTGCGCGGCGTCCTCGGTCAGCAGCAGTTCGATGCCCAGCGCCATGTCCTCCAGCCGACCGGCGGCGTTCAGGCGCGGTGCCAGCGCGAAACCGATATCGCTGGCGGTCAGCCGCCGCGCGTCGCGCGGCCGCTGGCCTCGATCAGCGCGCGCAGGCCGGCGCAGCCCTGCCCGGCGCGCCGGCGCAGGCCCGCCGCCGCCGCACCAGCGCGCGGTTGTTGTCGTCGTCCAGCACGACCAGGTCGGCGACGGTGCCCACCGCCACCAGGTCCAGCAGCGGCGTCAGGTCCGGCCCCTTGCCGTCGGCGAACGCGCCGGCCTCGCGCAGGTGCCGGCGCAGCGCCATCAGCACGTAGAAGATGACGCCGACGCCGGCCAGCGCCTTGCTCGGGAAGGCGTCGCCGTCGAGATTCGGATCGACGATGGCATCGGCCGCGGGCAGGCGCTCGCCGGGCAGGTGGTGGTCGGTCACCAGCACCTGCCAGCCCAGCGCCTTGGCCGCGGCGACGCCTGCATGGCAGGCGATGCCGTGGTCCACGGTCACGGTCACAGCAGGTCCGGCTGCAGCGCGGCCAGTTCGGCCACCAGCGACGGCGACAGGCCGTAGCCGTGCACCATGCGGTTGGGCACCGCGTGCACCACCTCGCGCGCGCCGAGCAGGCGCAGGCCGCGCACGCCGACCGCGCAGGCGGTGGCGCCATCGCAGTCGAAGTCGCCGACGATCAGGATGCGGCGGCCCGCGGCGATGGCCGCGGCCAGCAGCTGCACCGCCGCCTGCATGCCGCCGAGCAGTTCCGGCGCGTGCAGCTGCGCCAGCTTCGGCTGGGCCTGCTGCGGCGAATGCACGCCGCGCGCGGCGTAGATCCGGCGCAGCAGCGGCAGCGTGTCCTCGTCCCACTGCCCGCCTTCGACGGCCTCGCGGCGGACGATCTTCAGCGCGTCACTCATCGCCCAGCGCCGCCAAGGGCTTTTTCCAGAAACGCCAGCGCTGGCCGCGATGGATGCGAAAGCGCGCGCCGTCCTCGAAATCGAGCAGCAGCTCGCGCAGCTCGCCGCGGCCGATGGCATCGAGCAGCGGCGCGATGGCCTCGCCAGTGAGCTGGTCCAGCGACCGCAGCTGGCGCAGGTCCACCAGCGCATCGACGGCCCGGCTGTCATCGGGGCCAGGGCCGTCGACGCGCACGCCGGCCATCGCCGCCAGCCCCTGCAGCAGCGCGTCGCGGCTGCGCACCTGCGCATGCCCGGTGCGCGCACGCGACTGCGGCAGCCGGCCGGCGCGCCAGAACCACAGCGAGTTGACCGCGCGCCGGCCCTGCGCGAGGCGCTGTTCGTTCCACGGATGCTGGTGCAACGCCACCTGCGCCTCGGTCAGCAGGGCGCGCCAGCGGCGGCCGTTGTCGCCTTCGGGCAGGTGTTCGAACAGGTCGTCGCCCAGCGCCTGGTCCGGCGCGGTGAAGGCCGGCAGCGGCGTGTCGTCGGGCAGGCGCAGGTACCAGCGCGACGACGGCGCGTCGGCGCGTCGAGCTGGAAGCCGAACCCGGCGAACAGCGGTTGCAGCGCCGGCAGCAGCGCGGCCGTATCGGCCGGTTCCAGGCGCAGCGTCTCGGCCGAGGCCATCAGCCGCGCGCCCTGCATGTCCGGCTGCACGTTGGCCGGGTCGGCGCGCGCGCAGCCACAGGCTGCCAGCGGCATCGCCGGCGTCGACCTGGCGGGTCAGCGCGGCAGCCGACCACGGTTCCGGCTGTACCTGGAAATGCCGGCGCAGCTGCGCCGACTCGCCGGCCTCGCCCCCGCTGCGGTCGGCGCGGCCGAGCGCGGTCGCCACCTGCGCCGGCAGCGTGCCGCCGGGGAAGCGGCTGCGGGCGGGAAGCAGCAAAGTGGCTTTGGCGTGGGTCATCGGGTGCTCTGCTTCCCGTCGGGACACTCATGTAGATGCGGGGCTCGCCCCGCAGGTGGCATCGCCGGGAAAGGCGCCGTGCGGGGCGAGCCCCGCACCTACGAGTACAAGCTCAATCCAGGTACTGGACGCTGACGATCTCGTACTCGCGCTGGCCGGCCGGGGCGGCGATGGCGACGGTATCGCCCTCGTTCTTGCCGATCAGCGCCCGCGCCACCGGCGAGGAAATCGCAATCAGGCCCAGCTTGATGTCCGCCTCCAGGTCGCCGACGATCTGGTAGCGCTTTTCCTCGTCGCTCTCCACGTCGGCCAGCGTCACCGTCGCGCCGAACACCACCTTGCTGCCGGCGTTGAGCTTGCTGATGTCGATGATCTCGGCATGCGACAGCTCGCCTTCCAGCTGCTTGATGCGGCCTTCGATGAAGCCCTGCTCCTCGCGCGCGGCGTGGTACTCGGCGTTCTCCTTCAGGTCGCCGTGCTCGCGGGCCTCGGCGATCGCGGCGATGACCTTCGGGCGCTTGTCCGACTTCAGGTGATCCAGCTCCTCGCGCAGGCGCTGCGCGCCCTTCAGGGTGATGGGGGCTCTCATGCGTTCAACTCCTTGTGCAGTTCCTGCAGCGACCAGACCGGGCCGGTGCCGCGGAATTCCAGCGATTGCACCAGCGCCTTGGCGCCGGCCACCGTGGTCGAATAGGTGACGCGCTGCTGCAGCGCCTCGCGCCGGATCGAGAACGAATCGTTGATCGCGGCACGGCCCTCGGTCGTGTTGACGATGTAGACGATCTCGCCGTTCTTGATGCTGTCCACGATGTGCGGACGGCCTTCGGCCACCTTGTTGACCACTTCGCAGGCGATGCCCTGCTGCTGCAGCCACGCGGCGGTGCCGCGGGTGGCGACCACCGAGTAGCCGCGCTCGACCAGGCCCTGCACCGCCGGCAGCACGCGCGGCTTGTCGGCGTCGCGCACCGAGATGAAGGCCTTGCCCGGCGGCGGGGTCTTGATGCCGCCGGCTTCCTGCGCGCGCGCGAAGGCGGCGCTGAAGCTGCGGCCCACGCCCATCACCTCGCCGGTGGAGCGCATCTCCGGCCCGAGGATCGGGTCCACGCCCTGGAACTTGGCGAACGGGAAGATCGCCTCCTTCACCGAGTAGTAGTCCGGCACGACCTCGGTGGTGGCGCCCTGCTCGGCCAGGCTCATGCCGGCCATGCAGCGGGCGGCGATCTTGGCCAGCGGCACGCCGGTGGCCTTGGACACGAACGGCACGGTGCGCGAGGCGCGCGGGTTCACTTCCAGCAGGTAGATCACGTCGTTGCCGTCGGCATCGGTCTGGATCGCGAACTGGGTGTTCATCAGGCCGACCACGTTCAGCGCCTTGGCCAGCTCGCGCACCTGCCGGCGCAGTTCGTCCTGCGTGGCCGGCGACAGCGAGTACGGCGGCAGCGAGCAAGAGGAATCGCCCGAGTGCACGCCGGCTTCCTCGATGTGTTCCATCACGCCGCCGATCAGCACGTTGCCCTCGCGGTCGCAGATGATGTCCACGTCCGCTTCCACCGCCGCGTCGAGGAAGTGGTCCAGCAGCACCGGCGAATCGTTGGAGACCTTGACCGCATCGCGCACGTAGCGCGCCAGGTCGGATTCGCCGTAGACGATTTCCATGGCGCGGCCGCCGAGCACGTAGCTCGGGCGCACCACCAGCGGGTAGCCGATCTCGCGGGCCAGCGCCAGCGCCTCGTCGGCGGTGCGCGCGGTGCGGTTCGGCGGCTGCTTCAGGCCCAGGTCCTGCACCAGCTTCTGGAAGCGCTCGCGGTCCTCGGCCAGGTCGATGGAGTCCGGCGAGGTGCCGATCACCGGCACGCCGTTGGCTTCCAGCGCGCGCGCCAGCTTCAGCGGGGTCTGGCCGCCGTACTGCACGATCACGCCCTTGGGCTGTTCCAGCTCGACGATCTCCAGCACGTCTTCCAGCGTCAGCGGCTCGAAGTACAGGCGGTCGGAGGTGTCGTAGTCGGTGGAGACCGTCTCCGGGTTGCAGTTGACCATGATGGTTTCATAGCCGTCCTCGCGCAGGGCGAGCGCGGCATGCACGCAGCAGTAGTCGAACTCGATGCCCTGGCCGATGCGGTTGGGGCCGCCGCCGAGGATCATGATCTTGTCGCGGCTGCTCGGGTTGGCCTCGCACTCGTCCTCGTAGGTCGAATACAGGTAGGCGGTGCTGGTGGCGAACTCGGCGGCGCAGGAATCCACGCGCTTGTACACCGGGCGCACCTTGTGCGCGCGGCGCAGCGCACGGATCGCCGCCTCGTTGGTGCCGGTCAGCTGCGCCAGGCGCGCGTCGGAGAAACCGGCGCGCTTGAGCGCGCGCAGGCGCCTGCCGTCCAGCGCGTCGATGCCCTCGGCGTGCACCTGCTTCTCGTCGGCGATGATGTCCTCGACCTGGTCGAGGAACCACGGGTCGATCCAGGACAGGCCGTAGACGTCGTCCACGCTCATGCCGGCGCGGAAGGCGTCGCCCACGTAGAACAGGCGTTCCGGGCCCGGCGCCTTCAGCTCGCGCTTGAGCGTGGCGATGTCGTCCTCGCTGCCCAGGTCCAGGCCGGTCGGGTCCAGGCCGATCTTGCCGGTCTCCAGGCCGCGCAGCGCCTTCTGCAGCGATTCCTTGAAGGTGCGGCCCATGGCCATCACCTCGCCCACCGACTTCATCTGCGTGGTCAGGCGCGCGTCGGCGGCCGGGAACTTCTCGAAGGCGAAGCGCGGGATCTTGGTGACGACGTAGTCGATCGACGGCTCGAACGAGGCAGGGGTCAGGCCGCCGGTGATCTCGTTCTTCAGTTCGTCCAGGGTGTAGCCCACGGCCAGCTTGGCCGCGACCTTGGCGATCGGGAAGCCGGTGGCCTTGGAGGCCAGCGCCGAGGAACGCGACACGCGCGGGTTCATCTCGATCACCACCACGCGGCCGGTGGTCGGGCTGATGCCGAACTGCACGTTGGAGCCGCCGGTGTCCACGCCGATCTTGCGCAGCACGGCGATGGAGGCATCGCGCAGGCGCTGGTATTCCTTGTCGGTCAGGGTCTGCGCCGGGGCCACGGTGATCGAGTCGCCGGTGTGCACGCCCATCGGGTCCAGGTTCTCGATCGAGCAGACGATGATGCAGTTGTCCGCGGTGTCGCGGACCACTTCCATCTCGAACTCCTTCCAGCCCAGCACCGATTCCTCGACCAGCACTTCGGTGGTCGGCGACAGCTCCAGGCCGCGGTTGACGATCTCGACCAGTTCCTCGCGGTTGTAGGCGATGCCGCCGCCGCTGCCGCCCAGGGTGAAGGACGGGCGGATGATGGTCGGGTAGCCGACCCGGGTCTGGATCTCCAGCGCCTCTTCCAGCGTGTGCGCGACAGCGGCCTTCGGGCATTCCAGCCCGATCTCGCCCATCGCCACGCGGAACAGCTCGCGATCCTCGGCCATGCGGATGGCTTCGCGCTTGGCGCCGATCAGCTCGACGTTGTACTTCTCCAGCACGCCGTGGTCGGCCAGGTCCAGCGCGCAGTTCAGCGCGGTCTGCCCGCCCATGGTCGGCAGCAGCGCGTCCGGGCGCTCCTTGGCGATGATCTTCTCGACCGTCTGCCAGTTGATCGGCTCGATGTAGACCGCGTCGGCCATCTCCGGGTCGGTCATGATCGTGGCCGGGTTGGAGTTGACCAGCACCACGCGGTAACCCTCGTCGCGCAGCGCCTTGCACGCCTGCGCGCCGGAGTAGTCGAACTCGCAGGCCTGGCCGATGACGATCGGGCCGGCGCCGATGATGAGGATGGTTTTGAGGTCTGTGCGTTTTGGCATGGTTCAACTCCGGGACCGGGGACCCGGGACCGGGGACCCGGGATCAAGCTTGGCGGACAACGCCTGGTGAAGGCGTCGCAACATTTTGTTGACACGCTCGCAAAGTTCGAGCGCGTGTTCGATTTGCAGGTGATCGCCCAACCCTAGATCACCTGCGAGCAATAGCTGTGTCTGTAACTCGGCGGCCGAGCCGCAAGCCTGTGAAACAAAGCGGGCGTAATCGCGCGTGGTAGCTCTCGCATTTCCTTCCGCAATGTTGGAAGGAATGGAAACTGCTGCACGCTGGAGCTGCGAACTCAGGCCATAACGCTCTTCCTTGGGAAAGTCCGCCACCAGCACATACACCGCCTTGGCCAGCACCATGCCGACCTGCCACACCTCCAGTTCCCGGAAATGCGAAGCCATCAGGCCATTGCGCCCGGGTCCCCGGTCCCGGGTCCCCGGTCCCGCATCATCGCGATGAACCGGTCGAACAGCGGCGCCACGTCGTGCGGGCCGGGCGAGGCTTCCGGGTGGCCCTGGAAGGAGAACGCTGGCGCGTCGGTGCGCTCCACGCCCTGGATGGTCTGGTCGAACAGCGAGCGCTGGGTCACGCGCAGGTTGGCCGGCAGCGTGCTTTCGTCGATGGCGAAGCCGTGGTTCTGCGAGGTGATCATCACCCGGCCGCTGTCGATGTCCTGCACCGGGTGGTTGGCGCCGTGGTGGCCGTGGCCCATCTTCATGGTGCGCGCGCCCGAGGCCAGGCCCAGCAGCTGGTGGCCCAGGCAGATGCCGAAGGTCGGGAGCCTGCGGTCCACGAATTCCTTGATCGCGGCGATGGCGTAATCGCAGGGCTCCGGGTCGCCCGGGCCGTTGGACAGGAACACGCCGTCGGGGTTCATCGCCAGCACCTCGGCGGCCGGGGTCTGCGCCGGCACCACGGTGAGGTCGCAGCCACGCTCGGCGAGCATGCGCAGGATGTTGGTTTTCACCCCGAAGTCGTAGGCGACGACCTTGAACTTCGGCTCGGCCTGGACGAACTGGCCCTTGTCCAGATCCAGCTGGCCTTCGGTCCACGGGTAGGCCTTGTCGGTGCTGACCACCTTGGCCAGGTCCATGCCCTTCAGGCCGGGGAACTTGCGCGCCGCTTCCAGCGCCTTGTCCACGTCAATGTCCGGGCCGGCCATCAGCGCGCCGTTCTGGGCGCCGCGCTCGCGCAGGATGCGCGTCAGCTTGCGGGTGTCGATGCCGGCGATGGCGACCACGCCGCGCTGGATCAGCCAGTCCTGGAGCGGCAGCTGGTTGCGCCAGCTGCTGGGGCGGCGCGGCACGTCGCGCACGATCAGGCCGGCGGCCCAGACCTGCGCTGCCTCGTTGTCCTGCTCGTTGGTGCCGGTATTGCCGATGTGCGGGTACGTCAGGGTGATCATCTGCCTGGCGTAGGACGGATCGGTCAGCATTTCCTGGTAACCGGTCATGGCGGTGTTGAACACCACCTCACCCACGGACAGGCCGGGCGCGCCTGCGGATTCGCCCTCGAATACGGTGCCGTCTTCGAGCACGAGAATTGCGGCTTGGGTCACGGGAATCTCACTTTGGCTACCGAGGGGGCTCCGAAGCCACGCCTGCGCTCAGGCAAAAACCGGTTGCAAAAAAGCGCGGACGGCGGTGTAAACCGGTCCGGCTGACGTGATTCGGCGAGCGGGAATTGTAATGGCATGGGTGCCACCGGCGCCAGCGCCGCGTATGCGCCCGGCCCCGCCCTGCCCGGCCGGCGCAGGGGCCCCGTTCAGCCCGCGCCGGTCGCCACCAGCTCGCGCACGGAATAGCGACCCGGCGCCCGCCCCCGCAGCTGCCGGGCCACATGCAGGGCGCCGCGGGCGATGTCGCGGTTGGTGGCGCGGTGGACCAGCTCCACCCGCTCGCCCAGCCCGCGAACTGGACCACGTGCTCGCCGATGATGTCGCCGGCGCGCAGGCTGGCGTAGCGCGGCTCGGCGCCGCCATGCCGGGCCGCCTCGCCCAGGGTCAGGGCGGTGCCGCCGGAGGGCGCGTCCTTCTTGTGCACGTGGTGCGATTCGACGATGTCGCAGTCCCAGCCCGGCAGGCTGGCCGCGGCGCGTTCCACCAGCTCGGCCAGCACCGCCACGCCGAGGCTGAAGTTGGTCGCCCAGGTCAGCGGGATCCGCTGCGCCGCGGCCGCCAGCGCGGCCTGCTGCGCCGCGTCGATGCCGGTGGTGCCGGAGACGAACGCCGCATTGCGCGCCAGGCACAGCGCCAGCACCGGGTCGAATCCTTCCGGCAGGCTGAAATCGATGGCCGCGTCGAACGGCGGCGCGCCGGACAACTCGCTGGCGGCGAAGTGCGGCACGCCGTCGATCACCCGCTGCGCCGGCGCCTTGCGCACCACCGCGGCGACCACCTGCAGCGAAGGATCTTCCGCCGCCAGCCGCAGCAGGGCCTGGCCCATGCGACCGGAAGCACCGTGGATCAGCAAACGTGTGGGAGTCGTCATGGCAGGCAAACTACCGCCTTGTGATGCAGGGAGACAAGCGACGGGGGGGGCGGCGGCGTGCGCCGGAACGACGCAAGTGAGCCCGCGCATTGCCGGTCACCGCCCTGCCGCATCCCGCGCCGCCAGGAAAGGTTCAATGCTGTTTGGGCGGCGTCGGCCCGCAGCCATCGCAGCCACCGCAGGCGCCGGCACCGCCGGCGGCGGCGGGCGGCGCCAGCCGGCGCCCCAGCGCCTGCAGGCGCGGCGAGCGATGCGGCTTGACCAGCCACAGCGCCAGCGCCCCGCGCAACCTGCGCACCACGCCGGGGAACTGCTTCTTCAGCACCACCCACGCGCTGGCCAGCACGGCCAGGACGATGATCGCGTACTGCAGCAGCAGGCCCCGGTCCATCAGCCCGCCCCCAGCGCCACCGCGGCCTGGTAGGTCACCAGCGACGCCAGCCAGGCTGCCGCGAACAGGTAGACCGTGGCGAACGCCATCTGCTTCCACGAGTTGGTCTCGCGCTTGATCGTGGCCAACGTGGAGATGCACATCGGCGCGTAGATGTACCAGACCAGCAGCGACAGCGCGGTGGCCAGCGACCAGCCGTCGCTGATCAGCGGGGTCAGCGCCTGCGCGGCGGCATCGTCGTCGGCCGCCGACAGCGCGTACACCGTGGCCAGCGAGGCTACCGCCACTTCGCGCGCGGCCATGCCCGGGATCAGCGCGATGCAGATCTGCCAGTTGAAGCCCAGCGGCGCGAAGAACACTGCCATCGCGTGGCCGATGCGGCCGGCGAAGCTGTAGTCGATGGCCGGCAGGGTCGCGTCGGCCGGTGCCGCCGGGAACGACAGCAGGAACCACAGCAGGATGGTCAGCGCCAGGATGATGCCGCCCACGCGCTTGAGGAAGATCATGCCGCGCTCGTACAGCCCGACCGCCAGGTCGCGCACGTGCGGCAGGCGGTAGGACGGCAGTTCCAGCAGCAGCGGGTGCTCGCCCTTGTCGCGGCGGAACTTCTTCATCGTCCACGACATCGCCAGCGCGCTCAGGATGCCGGCCGCATACAGGCCGAACAGCACCAGCCCCTGCTGGTTGAACACGCCCCACACCGTCCTCTGCGGGATGAAGGCGCCGATCAGCAGCGCGTACACCGGCAGCCGCGCCGAACAGGTCATCAGCGGCGCCACCAGGATCGTCGCCAGCCGGTCGCGCGGGTCCTGGATGCTGCGCGTGGACATGATGCCCGGCACCGCGCAGGCGAAGCTGGACAGCAGCGGGATGAACGACCGCCCGGACAGGCCGGCCGCGGCCATCATCCGGTCCAGCAGGAACGCCGCGCGCGGCAGGTAGCCCGATTCCTCCAGCGCGAGGATGAAGAAGAACAGGATCAGGATCTGTGGCAGGAACACCACCACGCCGCCGACGCCGGCGATGATGCCGTCCACCAGCAGGCTGCTCAGCGGCCCTTCCGGCAGGGTCGAGCCCACCAGCTCGCCCAGCCAGCCGAAGCCGGCCTCGATGCCGTCCATCAGCGGCGTGGCCCAGGCGTAGACCGCCTGGAAAATCAGGAACATCACCACCGCCAGGGTCAGCAGCCCGAACACCGGGTGCAGCAGCCAGCGGTCCAGCGCGTCGTCGATCCTGGCCGTGCGCGTGGGCATGCGCACCGCGCTGGCGAGGATGTCGCGGACCTGGGCGTGGTGGTCGGCGGCAGGCACGACGTCCGGCGGCGCCATCGTCGCCAGCTGCGGCATCATCGCGTCGATGCGCGCGACCAGTTCACTGGCGCCGTTGCGGCGCACCGCCACGGTTTCCACCACCGGCACACCCAACGCCTGCTCCAGCGCCGCCACGTCGATCTCGATGCCGCGCCGACGCGCGGCATCGACCATGTTCAGCGCCACGATCATGGGTCTTCCCAGCTCGCGCACTTCCAGCGCGAAGCGCAGGTGCAGGCGCAGGTTGGTGGCGTCGACCACGCACACCAGCGCATCGGGCGCGGCTTCGCCGGGGTAGAAGCCGCGGCACAGGTCGCGGGTGATGGCCTCGTCCAAGCTGGCCGGCTGCAGGCTGTAGGCGCCGGGCAGGTCCAGCACCGCGTACTCGCGCCCGGACGGCCCGCGCATGCGCCCTTCCTTGCGCTCGACGGTGACGCCGGCGTAGTTGGCCACCTTCTGCCGGCTGCCGGTGAGCTGGTTGAACAGCGCGGTCTTGCCGCAGTTCGGGTTGCCCACCAAGGCCAGCCGCGACACGCCCGTCGCTGCGTTCATGCCACCACCTCCTTCGTGATCCGGATGCGGGCGGCCTCGCTGCGCCGGAGCGCGAAACGGGTGAAGCCGACCTGCACCAGCAGCGGTTCGCCGCCAACCGGCCCGCGCGCGACCACACGCACGTCCTCGCCGTTGACGAACCCCAGTTCCCTCAACCGCCGGGCGATCGCATCATTGGCATGCAGGTCCTGCACCGCCTCCACCTGCGCGGGTGCATGCAGCGGCAAATCTGACAACGTCACTGAACGGCGCCTCTGGATGAGTTGATAAGAATGGTTATCAATTCTAGCATCGCCGCGCCGCGACTTGCTGCCCCGGGCGCTCCGCTATGATTCGGGCACCCAAGCACGCATGGAATCCGATGAGCGATGCACTGCTCGTTCGCCACGACAACGCCGTGGCGACGCTCCACCTGAACCGTCCCGGGCTGCACAACGCGTTCGACGCCGGGCTGATTGCCGCCCTCACCACCGCGCTGGAAGCCCTCGGCGCGGACCCGGCGGTACGCACCGTGGTGCTGGCCGGCAACGGGCCGTCGTTCTCGGCCGGCGCCGACCTGCAGTGGATGCGCGCCATGGCCGGCGCCTCGCAGGAGGAGAACCGCCAGGACGCACTGGCACTGGCGCGGTTGATGCGCACCCTGGACGAGCTGCCCAAGCCGACCATCGCCCGCGTGCACGGCGCCAGCTTCGGCGGCGGCGTCGGCCTGGTGGCCTGCTGCGACATCGCCATCGCCGCCGAGGGCGCGCGTTTCGGCCTGACCGAGAGCCGCCTGGGCCTGCTGCCGGCAGTGATCTCGCCCTACGTCATCGCCGCCATCGGCCCGCGCCAGGCGCGGCGCTGGTTCGCCACCGGCGAGCATTTCGACGCCGACACCGCGCTGCGCATCGGCCTGGTGCACCAGGTGGTCGCCGCCGACGCGCTCGACGCCGCGGTGCAGGCGCAGCTGGACCTGATCGGCAAGGCCGGCCCGGTCGCGGCGGCCTCGGCCAAGGTGCTGGTGCGCGAGGTTCATGCCGCTGGCGGTGACCGCGACGCGCTCGACCGCGCCAATGCCGGGCTGATCGCCGCGCTGCGCGCCTCGGACGAGGGCCGCGAGGGCCTGTCGGCGTTCCTCGAGAAGCGCGCGCCGCGCTGGGTGGCGGGGGAACGGCGATGAGCGATTTCGTCCGCATCGTCGAGGTCGGCCCGCGCGACGGGCTGCAGAACGAAAAGCAGCAGGTCGCCACCGCCGACAAGATCGCGCTGATCGACCGCCTCTCGGCCACCGGCCTGCGCACCATCGAGGCCACCAGTTTCGTCAGCCCGAAGTGGGTGCCGCAGCTGGCCGACGCCGCGGAGGTCATGGCCGGCATCCAGCGCCGCCCGGGCATCGCCTACCCGGTGCTGGTGCCCAACGAACAGGGATACGAACGCGCGCTGGCGGCCGGGGCGCGGGAGGTGGCCGTGTTCACCGCCGCCTCCGAGCAGTTCAACCGCACCAATACCAACGCAGGCATCGACGAATCGCTGCAGCGCTTCGCGCCGGTGCTGGCGCGGGCCAAGGCCGACGGCATCCAGGTACGCGGCTACGTGTCCACCGTGCTCGGCTGCCCCTACCAGGGCGAGGTGCCGCTGGCCGACGTGGTGCGCGTGGCACGCGCGCTGCACGCCATGGGCTGCCACGAGATCTCGCTGGGCGACACCATCGGCGTCGGCACGCCCCGCAAGGCCCGCGCGATGCTGCGCGCGGTGGCCGCCGAAGTGCCGATGGCCGCGCTCGCCGTGCACTTCCACGACACCTACGGGCAGGCGCTGGCCAATATCGCCGCCTGCCTGGAGGACGGCGTGCGCGTGGTCGATTCGGCCGTGGCCGGCACCGGCGGCTGCCCCTACGCGCGCGGCGCCAGCGGCAATGTCGCCAGCGAGGACGTGGTGTACATGCTGCACGGCATGGGCATGGACACCGGCATCGACCTGCCGGCGCTGGCCGACACCGGACGCTGGCTGGCCGGCGTGCTGGGCCGCGACAATGGCAGCAAGGCCGGCAAGGCCATGGACCACTGATTGACTCACCGAAAGGATTCCGCCGCATGATCCGCACCGCTCTCGCCATCGCCGCCCTGCTCCCGGCAGGCAACGTTCTGGCCGCTTCGGCGGTGGCCTTTTCCGACTCCGGCGCCTACGGCTTCGCCTACAACCATCCCTCCGCCAGCCTCGCCCTGCAGGCCGCCATGGGCCACTGCGCGCGCCGTTCGGCCAACTGCACCGAAGTGGCCAGCACGTCGGCCGAGGCCGGGTATTCGGCCATCGCCAGCGGCAGCGCCGCTTTCGGCCATGCGCTGGGCGAAAGCGACGAACGCGCCGCGATCGACAAGGCCCTGGCCATGTGCCGGCGTACGGCGGACGATTGCCGGCTCGAGTTCCTGTGGCGGGAAAGGCCGGTACCCGCCGTGCTGCGCGTGCCCGCGCATCCGCCGATGCCCGTCCCCGTGCCCCGACAGTACTAACGGGCCGCCGCCCCCTGTGAGGACGGCGGCATCGGCTAGAATCACCGGCCAACCCATTGCAGGTAGCGTCTGATGCAGCTGTCTTCCGTCCGCGCCGTCGTCACCGGCGGTGTCTCCGGCCTCGGCCTGGCCGTGGCCCGGCACCTGGTCGCCAACGGCGGCAAGGTCGCCCTGTTCGACCTCAACGAGGAAAAAGGCACCGCCGCGGTCGCCGAACTGGGAACGGACAACGCCCGCTACTTCACCACCAACGTCACCGACGAGGCCGGCGTGGCCGCCAACCTCGCCGCCGCGCGCGAGTTCCTGGGCGGGCTGAACGTGGTGATGAACTGCGCCGGCATCCTGGGCGCCGGCCGCGTGCTCGGCCGCGAGGCGCCGATGCCGCTGTCCAACTTCCAGGCCACGGTGATGGTCAATCTGGTCGGCAGCTTCAACGTGGCCAAGGCTGCCGCCGACCTGATGCAGCACAACGAGGCCGGCGTTGACGGCGAGCGCGGGGTGATCATCAACACCGCTTCGGTCGCCGCGTATGAAGGCCAGATCGGCCAGGCCGCCTACTCCGCCTCCAAGGGCGGCGTGGTCGGCATGACCCTGCCGATGGCGCGCGAACTGTCGCGCTTCGGCATCCGCGTGATGACCATCGCCCCGGGCGTGTTCTGGACGCCGATGGTGGACGGCATGCCGGCCAACGTGCAGGAATCGCTGGCCGCCTCGATCCCGTTCCCGTCGCGCCTGGGCCAGCCGGACGACTTCGCCGCGCTGGTCGGCCACATCATCGGCAATACCTACCTCAACGGCGAAACCATCCGCCTGGATGGCGCCGTGCGCCTGGCGCCCAAGTGATCCACCCCGCGGGCGCCCACAAGGCGCCCGCTTCAATTCATCCCTTACCCCAACCGACTTTCCAAGCATGAAAGCCAGCGATATCAAGAAAGGCAACGTCGTCGAATACAACAACGGCGTCTACCAGATCCGCGACATCGAGCGCAGCTCGCCGCAGGGCCGCGGCGGCAACGTCCGCTTCCGTTTCATCATGTACAGCGTGCCGGGCGGCAACAAGCTCGACGCCAGCTTCGACGCCGACGACAACCTGCCGGAAGTCGAGCTGCTGCGCCGCCAGTCCACCTTCTCGTACATGGACGGCGACGCCTTCGTGTTCATGGACGACGAGGATTACACCCCGTACACGCTGGACGCGGACGTGGTCGGCGACGACGCCGGCTACATCACCGAGGGCCTGACCGGCATCTACGTGCAGGTGATCGACGACCAGCCGGTCGCCATCCAGATGCCGCAGCACGTGACCCTGGAAGTGGTGGAAACCCCGCCGGAACTGAAGGGCGGCACCGCCACCAAGCGGCCGAAGCCGGCCAAGCTGAACACCGGCATCGAGATCATGGTGCCGGAGTACATCACCAACGGCGAGCGCATCCTGGTCAACACCACCACCGGCGAGTTCGGCGGCCGCGCCGACTGACCCGGCGCACGACACAGCAGCAAGCGACGGCGCCCATGCGGCGCCGTCGTCGTCTGTGAAGTTCGGCTACGGCGCGCCGATAACCCGGCAGTTCCCCTTCCGCGACGCGGGCCCGGGGCCCTCCCCTGCCCGGACCGACCGATGCCCCGCTGCCGCCGCTGCCGCCGCTGCCTCCTGCCCCTCCTGCTGCTTCCCGCCATCGCCACCGGCGCGGAACCGGCGCAGGACCTGCGCCAGATGTTCGCCTTCGGCCACGCCGATGGCAGCCTGCGCGGCAAGTACTACGCCACCGGCAACGCCTTCTTCGCCGAAGGTGTCGACCGCGACACCTTCGCCACCGGCGGCCGGCTCGGCTTCACCAGCGCGCCGCTGCACGGCTTTTCGCTGCGCGCCAGCGCCTACCTGCAGCGCAGCCTGATCCATGCCGGCACCGGCCGCGACCGCGATCTCGGCCACGACCTGGCCTCGCTGGGCGAAAGCTGGCTGCAGTGGCAGGGCGGGAAGCTGCTGCTGCGCGCCGGCAACCAGGCCATCGACGAGGTGCCCTTCACCTCCAGCTACGATTTCCGCATCGTGCCGCAGCTCTACCAGGGCGTGCGCCTGCGCGTTGGCGAGGGCGGCAACCATTTCAGCGCGATGCGCATGTTCCGCTACAAGTCGCGCATCGACGGATCGTTCGCGCGCACGACCAACTACAACCGCCGCTTCTCGCCGCTGCACCCGGGCGTGGGCGACACCCCCACCGACGGATTCTGGGCCGTGGGCGGCGCCCGCCGGGCCGCGCTCGGCCCGCTGGATGCCAGCGGCCAGGTGTGGCTGATCCGCTACCTCGACTATGCCGACCTGTACTACGGCCAAGCCGAACTGGCCGCGCGCGACGGCGCACTGCGCCCGTTCGCGGCCGTGCAGGTCGCCCGCCAGCACGAACAGGGCGCGGCCCTGCTGGGGCCGGTGGACAACCGCACCTACGGCCTGCGGCTCGGCGTGCGCGGCCGGCGGGCCACGGCCACGCTCAACCACAACCACGTGCCGCACCGCGCCGGCACGTTCCGCAACGGCGCGCTGGCCACGCCCTACGCCAGCTACCAGACCTCCGGGCCGCTGTTCGCGCAGCCGTACCTGACCAGCACCCAGGACCTGGGCAGCGGCGATGCCTGGTCGGCCGAACTGGACGTGGCCGCGAACGAACGGCTGCGCTGGGGCGCGCGCTGGTCGTACATGGACCTGCGGCCGGCCGCCGACCGGCCGTCCATCGGCCAGCGCGAATACATGGCCTTCGCCAGCTACCGCTTCGGCGGCGCGCTCAAGGGCCTGAGCGTGAGCAACTACTTCGCCGTGCAGCACCAGCGCGGGCGCAGCGCCGGCTATCGCGAAAACCGCCTGAGCGTGGCCTACGACTTCTGAGGCGCACGCCCTTCCTGCCAGTGCCAGTGAATGCATCTCCCGGCCAGCGACAGGGCCGCCCGGGTTGCCGGAGACAACGGGTCATTTCCTGCACGCCCGGGTGCCGGCCGGGCCCGTGCGCAGACCCGTGTCTGCCGCCAGCATGGCGGCGACACCGATGCCGGGAAAGCGCGTCGGCCCGGACGGCCCCGGCAACGCCGGCGCTCACTCCTCCGGCAGGCCCTGGATGCCGAAGTCGATCACCACCGCTTCCGGCCCGCGCTGCAGGTAGTTGATCGACAGGTGCTCGCCGAAACGCTGGCTCAGCTGGCCCAGCAGCGGGATCGGGTCGTGGTCGTTGACGAAGCGCATGGTCTCGCCGTTGCGCAGCGCGCCCAGCGCGCCGAAGATCGCCGAGTGGCGGAAGCGGCGCGCCACGCCGCGGGCGTCGAAGACGTGGACATGCGGGGCGGGATCGAGGGAAACGTGCATCGTGCGGAACTCCTTCGTGGAAAACCCGGCCCATGCTAGGCCTCCGCCTCGCCGCCGCCCTGACCAGGATCAAGAACGGCGCCGATGCCCGCCGCTCAGTCCGGCGCGGCGGCCAGATGCCGCATGCGCGCGGCCAGCCAGCCCACCCCGCTGCCGCGTCCGCTCCAGTTCCTCGCGCTGCGCCGGCGGCAGGGCCTGCCCGGCGGTAGCGTGCAGGGCCTGCCAGCGCGCCTGCCCTTCCTCGTCGTGCCGGGCCAGCGCCCGCTCCAGCGCGGCGAGTTCGTCGGGCTGGACGATGCCGTAGCCCCCGTCCGGCAGCAGCGATGCCGGCGCGTCGAACACACGCCGCTGAAAACGCTGCCAGTCGGCCAGGCGCGCCTGCAGTTCGGGAGCGCCCGATCCCAGCTGCCGCTTCAGCTGCGCGAGCGCGCGCGCGCAGTTCGGCCCGGCGCAGCGCCGCGGTTTCCAGCACCCACCACGCCGCGGTCGGCTGCAGCGGCAGGTCCGGTGGCAGCTCGCCCCGTTGCCGCGCGCTGCCATCCAGCCAGCGCTCCAGCGGCAGCGGCGGCGCCCACCCTTCCTGCTGCAGGCCCTGCAGCAGTTGCCGGTAGTCCTCGCGGGCCGAGGCGAAGTACAGGCCGTCCCCGCTGCGCGTCGAGGGCCGCTGCGCCGCGGCCAGCCCGGCGCGCTGCAGGCGGTGCAGGACGCCGCGCGGCGTGGTGGTGGCCTGCAGGCGCCGCCGCGGCGGCGTCAGCGCCAGGTCGAGCAGGCGCCCGCTTTCCACCGCGCAGTTGTTGCCGATGAAGCGGTAGCGCCCGTCGTAGCTCCAGTGCGCGCGGGCTGCCAGCTGCAGCAGCGCGCCGATCTGCGCCGGCGACAACGCCAGCGGCCACGCCTGCAGGTCGCGCAGTTCGATGCGGGTGTATTCGTCGATCACCTGGTCCAGCGGCAGCACGAACAGCCGCGCCGGATAGGCGCCGGTCAGTCCGCGCCAGTTCGATATCTGCACGTCGTTGACGAAGGCGCGGAAGGACAGCACCCGGTGGTAGGCCAGGTCCATCCGGCACTGCGGGCCCGGTTCGCGGCCCGGCGCGCAGACCACCAGCCGCAGCATGGCGTGGCCGAAGCGGCTCATCGCCGCCTCGCCGCTGTCGGCCAGCAGGTAGTCCACCGCGTACACCCGCGCCGGGTCCAGCGTCTCCAGTTCCAGCTGCGCCGCGGTGGCGCCGGCCACCAGCAGCGGCAGCGCTCCGGCACAGTCCACGTCCGGCAGCGGCGCCGGCCCCAGCTGCTGCCGGTACCACGCCGCCAGCGCCGGCCGCCGGCAGCGGTATTGCGGGTCGAGCAGGTACCACTCCAGGTTGACCGCGAAGGCCTCGGCCGGGCTGTGGCGTTCGTAGTCGTCCGGACTGCGCAGGGCGTAGGGGTTGGCGCCGCGCCGGTCCCAACCGGCAAGACGGCGGAACGCCGGCTGCCGCGACCAGCCGCCATCCTTGCCGCGGTCGAAGGCGTGGGCGATCTCATGCAGCACCGTGGCCTGCCTGCGCCAGGTCGTGCCCGGCCGCCGTGGCCGGCAGCTGCAGCAGTTGCGGCGAGAGCCGCAGCCCGCCGCGGCGATGCCTGCCGGCGACGTCCTCCGGCAGCTGCGGATCGAAGCGCAGCGACAGGCGCCGCGGGTCGGCCTGCCAGCGTGCGGGCAACCGTTCCCTGGCGCGGTCCAGCAGCGCGCGCGCGCGCGTTGCTGCGCGGTCGCGTCCAGGCCGGCCGGGTCCAGCGCCAGCTCAAGCGCCTGGCCGCTGCCGCTGGCCAGCAGCAGCGCGGCGGCCAGCACGGCCGTCGGGCGCATCAGCGGGCGAGGATCGCCCGGGCCAGTTCCATGTCGCTGGCGGTGGCGGCGCCGGCATCGTGCCGGCGCAGGTGCAGCAGCGCGGCCTGCAGGCGCGCGCCGCGCAGGCGGCGGCCGTCGCTGGCGACGAAGCCGGCGGCTTCCTCGCGCGCGGCCTGGATCACCTTGTCGTCGCCGGAGGAACTGCTCGAGCCCTTGGACGAGGCACCGGCGGAGGTGCCGGCGGTGCTGCCGGCAAAGCTGGACGCCAGCAGCGGCGCGGAGGCCAGCAGCAGGACGCAGGTCAGGAACGGACGGATCATCGGCGTACGGGAAAGCGTGGGACGGGATGCGAGCGTAACCGGCCGCCGGCTACAGGTCGAACAGCTTGCCCGGATTCATCAAACCCAATGGGTCGAACGCCCGCTTCACCCCGCGCATCAGCGCGATCTCGGCGGCGTCGCGGGTGCTGGACAGGTAGGGCTTCTTGACCAGGCCGATGCCGTGCTCGGCCGAAATGCTGCCGTGGAAGCGGTGCAGCACCTGCGCCAGCAGCTTGGTCACCTGCTCGCACTGGCCGAGGAATTCGGCGTCGGAGGTGTCCTCGGGCTTGAGCACGTTGATGTGCAGGTTGCCGTCGCCGATGTGGCCGAACCAGACCACGTCGAAATGCGGATAGGCGCCGTTGATCAGCGCCTGCGCCTCGGCCAGGAACGCCGGCATCGCCGAGATGCGCACCGACACGTCGTTCTTGTACGGCCGGTAGCGCGCCAGCGACTCGGTGATGCCCTCGCGCAGGCGCCATAGCTGCTGCGCCTGCGCTTCGCTGGCGCTGATCACCCCGTCCAGCACCCAGCCCTGCTCCATGCAGTGCTCGAAGGCGGCCAGCGCCGCGGCCTCGCCGGCCTCGTCGGCCGCGGCGTATTCGGTCACCACGTAATACGGGTAGGTTTCGGCGAACGGGTACTGCGCGCCGTGCGCGGTGACGTGGTGCACCGCGCGGTCGGTGAAGAACTCGAACGCCTCCAGCTGCATGCGTTCGCGGAACGCGGCGAACACCTGCATCAGCACCTCGAACGACGGTAGCGCCAGCAGCATCACGTTGCTCGCCGGCGGCGGGTCGGTGAGCTTCAGCGTCGCCTCCACCACGATGCCGAGCGTGCCTTCCGAGCCGATCAGCAGCTGGCGGAAGTCGTAGCCGCTGGAGTTCTTGATCAGGCCCTTGTTGAACTCGAGCAGTTCGCCGTTGCCGGCCACGACCTTGAGCCCGGCGACCCACTCGCGGGTGTTGCCGTAGCGGATCACGCGGATGCCGCCGGCGTTGGTGGCGATGTTGCCGCCGATCGAACAGGAGCCGCGCGCGGCGAAGTCCACCGGATAGACCAGGCCATGCTCGCGGGCGGCGTTGTGCACGGCTTCCAGCGGCATGCCGGCCTGCACCGTCAGGGTGCGGTCCACCGCGTTGAAGTCCAGCGCCTTGTTCATGCGCTCCAGGCTCAGCACCAGTTCGCCGTTGGCCGCCACCGCGCCGCCGGACAGGCCGGTGCGGCCGCCGGACGGCACCACCGCGACGGTGTGTTCGTTCGCCCAGCGCACCACCGCCTGCACCTCCTCGACGCTGCCCGGCAGCGCGATGGCCAGCGGCGCCGGCGTCCAGCGCCGCGTCCAGTCGCGCCCGTAATGCTCCAGATCGGCCGGATCGGTCTTCAGGCGCAGCCCCGGGCAGGACTGCAGCAGGGTATCCAGGCGCGGATCGGTCATGGCGGCGGAGGTGCTCGGGCAGGGGAAACCGGAAAGCCTGCCAGCCGCGGCGCGGCACGTCCAGCGGCCGCGCCCGGCGACGATGGATACACCTGAAACCGTCGGGTTATCAAGACATTACCAACTGTCGCAGTGCACAAGAGCCGGTCGCTTCTGGCATAGTCGGCAACTCCCTCCGCCTGCACAGCCGCCACCGCCATGTCGCCCAAGAAGACCTCGTTCCCGAAGCAGGACATCCGTGTTTTGTTGCTGGAGGGGGTCAGCCAGACGGCGGTGGAGACGTTCAAGGCGGCCGGTTACACGCAGATCGAGTACCACACCAAGGCCCTGCCGGAAGACGAGCTGAAGGCGCGCATCGCCGAGGCGCACATCGTCGGCCTGCGCTCGCGCACCCAGCTCACCGCCGAGGTGCTGGCGCACGGCAAGCGCCTGATCGCGGCCGGCTGCTTCTGCATCGGCACCAACCAGGTGGACCTGGAAGCGGCCGAGCTGGCCGGCATCCCGGTGTTCAACGCGCCCTACTCCAATACCCGCTCGGTGGCCGAACTGGTGATCGCCGAGGCGATCATGCTGACCCGCGGCATACCGCAGAAGAACGCCGAATGCCACCGCGGCGGCTGGTCCAAGTCGGCCGCCGGCAGCCACGAGGTGCGCGGCAAGGTCCTGGGCATCGTCGGCTACGGCCACATCGGCACCCAGGTCGGCGTGCTGGCCGAGGCGCTGGGCATGCAGGTGATCTTCCACGACATCGAGACCAAGCTGTCGCTGGGCAACGCGCAGCCGGCCGCCAGCCTGGACGACCTGCTCGCCCGCGCCGACGTCGTCACCCTGCACGTGCCGGAAACCGCCGCCACGCAGTGGATGATCGGCGCGCCCCAGCTGGCGAAGATGAAGCCCGGCGCGCACCTGATCAACGCCGCGCGCGGTACCGTGGTGGTGATCGAGGCGCTGGACGCGGCGCTGCGCTCCGGGCACATCGGCGGCGCGGCGGTGGACGTGTTCCCGGCCGAACCCAAGGGCAACGGCGACCGTTTCGAATCGCCGCTGACCGCGCACGACAACGTGATCCTGACCCCGCACGTCGGCGGCAGCACGCTGGAAGCCCAGGACAACATCGGCGTGGAAGTGGCCGCCAAGCTGGTGCGCTACAGCGACAACGGCAGCACGCTGTCGGCGGTCAACTTCCCGGAAGTGACCCTGCCCGAGCACGAACAGAGCCTGCGCCTGCTGCACATCCACCGCAACGTGCCGGGCGTGCTGTCGCGGCTCAACGAAGTGTTCTCGCGCCACAATCTCAACATCGACGGCCAGTTCCTGCGCACCAACCCGAAGCTGGGCTACGTGGTCGTGGACATCACCGCCACCGTGGAACAGGCCAACGCGATCCGCGACGAACTGGCCGCGATCGAAGGCACGCTGCGCACCCGCATCCTGTACTGAGCGCGCTCGCGGCCAGGCCGCTTTCGCAGGAACGGCTTCAGCCGTGAGGGCTTTCCGGGCATCGCCGCGAAGAGCATCGCGGCTGAAGCCGCTCCTACGGCAGGGCGATACGGTGCCTCAGCGCACGCCAGCATCGCCCTATGCCGCAGGGATCCATCCGCCGCGCAACCTTCCCAACCGAACGACGCCCGCAGGGCAGCCCTTGTAGGAGCGGCTTCAGCCGCGAGGGCTTTCCTGGCATCCCCGCGAAGAGCATCGCGGCTGAAGCCGCTCCTACGGCAGGGCGACGCGGTGCCTCAGCGCACGTCAGCAACGCCCTATGCCGCAGGGATTCAATCCGCCGCGCAACCGTCCCGACCGAACGACGCCCGCAGGGCAGCCCCTGTAGGAGCGGCTTCAGCCGCGAGGGCTTTTCGAACATCGCCGCGAAGAGCATCGCGGCTGAAGCCGCTCCTACGGCAACGGGTTGGTGCCGGGCCTCAGCGCGTGGCGGCCTGCCAGCGCAGCGCCATGCGCCGCAGGGACGCGTCCGCCTGCGGGTCGGCGGCGATGGCGGCGATCTCGCGCCAGGCCAGGTCCAGCGATTCCTCGCCGACGATGAAACCTTCGTCCGTCCCGGCGCGCACCACGTAGCGCGCGTCGTAGTGCCAGTGGCCCGGCACCTGTCCGCGTTCGGGAATCCAGTGCCGGTCCAGGTCGAACAGCGCCGGCGATTCCAGCCGCAGGCCCGGCAGGCCCGATTCCTCCTCCGCCTCGCGCAGGGCCACGGCCGCCAGGTCGCGGTCGCCGTCGGCGTGGCCTCCCAGCTGCAGCCAGCGGTCCAGCTTGCGGTGGTGGGTCAGCAGCACGCGGCGGCCGTCGGCGCTGACCAGCCAGGCGCTGCCGGTGAAGTGGCCGGCCAGGCGCGAGCGCTGGAACGGATCGTCGCCGCCCTCCTCGAGCAGGCGCAGGAAGCCGTCCGCCACCGCCGCGTGTTCCGGCACCCGCCGTGCGTAGTCCTGCAGCGCGTCGCGCAGGTTCCCGTCCCGTTCGTGCATGACTGCAGGCACATCCCATCGATCCGATCCGGCGCCCATTATCGCCGTCCATGCTGCACCTGCGCTTGTCGGTTTCCCCGGCCTTTGGCAAGGTAGGCCGTTGCCGGCGGTTCAGCTTGCTTCGTCCCATGCGCGTCCCCCGCGGGATGCGTGGAAACACCACCAAGGTCTGGAAAAACAGCGAATGCTTAAAACACTGTTGAGGGTCAAGCCGGTCGAGCCGGCCGCACACGTGGACGCCGGCGAGCCGGTGGAAGGCAGCCTGCAGGGCGAAGCCACGCTCAAGCGCACCCTCACCGCCAGGCACCTGATCCTGCTGGGCATGGGCGCGGTGATCGGCGCCGGCATCTTCGTCATCACCGGGCAGGCGGCGGCCCACCACGCCGGCCCCGCGATCATGCTCTCGTTCGTGCTCGCCGGCCTGGCCTGCGCCTTCGCCGGCCTGTGCTACGCGGAGTTCGCGGCGATGATGCCGGTCTCCGGCAGCGCCTATTCGTACTCCTACGCGACCCTGGGCGAAGGCATGGCCTGGTTCATCGGCTGGTGCCTGGTGCTCGAATACCTGTTCGCCTCCTCGTCGGTGGCGGTGGGCTGGTCGGCCTACCTGCTCAGCTTCCTCACCAGCACCCTGCACCTGCCCTTCCCCGACGCGCTGACCGCCGCGCCGATCGCCTGGGAGAACGGCCAGTTCATCGCCTCCGGCAAGCTGCTCAACCTGCCGGCGGTGCTCATCATCGCGGTGATCTCGGGGCTGCTGTACGTCGGCGTCACCCAGTCCACGTTCGTCAACGCGGTGATCGTCGCGATCAAGGTGGCGGTGATCTGCCTGTTCGTCGGGTTCGGCGCGATGTACGTCAATCCGGAGAACTGGACGCCCTTCATCCCGGACAACACCAGCGGCGTGTTCGGCGAGTTCGGCTGGAGCGGCGTGTTCCGCGCGGCCTCCATCGTGTTCTTCGCCTACATCGGCTTCGATGCGGTTTCCACCGCCGCCGGCGAGACCAAGGACCCGCAGAAGAACATGCCGATCGGCCTGCTCGGTTCGCTGGCGGTATGCACCATCATCTACATCGTGGTCTGCGCAGTGATGACCGGGCTCATGCACTACAGCAAGCTGGGCACCGACAAGCCCGTGGCCACGGCGCTGGAAGCCTACGCCAACCTGGCATGGCTGAAGACCTGGGTGGAGATCGGTGCCATCGCCGGCCTGTCCTCGGTGGTGCTGGTGATGATGATGGGCCAGACCCGCATCGCCTACACCATTTCCCGCGACGGCCTGCTGCCGCAGGTGTTCGGCAAGGTGCATGCGAAGTACCGCACGCCGCACCTGAGCACGGTGATCGTCGGCGCGGTCGCCGCCGCGCTGGCCGGACTGGTGCCGCTGAACGTGCTGGGCGAACTGGTGGCGATGGGCACCCTGCTGGCCTTCGCCACGGTCTGCATCGGCGTGCTGATCCTGCGCCGCACCCGCCCCGAGATGCCGCGCGCCTTCCGCGTGCCGGCGGTGTGGCTCGTCGCGCCGCTGGGCGCGCTGATCTGCCTGGGCCTGTTCGCGATGGCCTTCGCCGCCCACTGGCTGGTGTTCGTGCTGTGGAACGTGCTGGGCGTGGCCATCTACCTGGGCTACGGCATGCGCCACAGCAAGCTGAACCGGAACGCCTGATCCTTTCCGGCCGGCCCCTGGCGCCGGCCGTTCCTGCACGCACGACGAGCGAAGACGCACCATGTTCAAGCAACTGTGGGCCACCAAACATCCGCACGCCGCCCATGAGGAGGCCAACGGCCTGAGCCTGCGCCGCACCCTGGGGCCGTGGGGCCTGACCGCGCTGGGCATCGGCGCGGTGATCGGCGGCGGCATCTTCGTCATCACCGGCCAGGCCGCGGCCAACCACGCCGGCCCGGCGATCATGCTGTCCTTCGTCCTGGCCGCGATCTGCTGCGCGTTCTGCGCCATGGCCTATGCCGAGTTCGCGGCGATGGTGCCGGTTTCCGGCAGCGCCTATACCTACACCTACGCCACCTTCGGCGAACTGTCGGCCTGGTTCATCGGCTGGATGCTGGTGCTGGAGTACGGCGTGTCCGCCTCGGCGGTGGCGGTGAGCTGGACCGGCTATTTCCTGAGCCTGCTCAGCCATTTCGACATCCACCTGCCGGCCGCGCTGGTCAACGCGCCGCTGGATGCGCAGCTGCGCCCGACCGGCGCCATCGCCAACCTGCCGGCCGCCGGCCTGGTGCTGCTGCTGACCTGGCTCTGTTATGTGGGCATCCGCAAGTCCTCGGCGATGAACATGGCCATGGTCGTGCTCAAGACCGGGCTGATCCTGCTGGTGATCTTCGCTGGCTGGAAGTACGTGGACCCGGGCAACTGGACGCCGTTCATCCCGGCCAACGAGGGCCCGGGCAAGTACGGCTTCGAAGGCGTGCTGCGCGGCGCGGCGATGGTGTTCTTCGCCTACATCGGCTTCGAGGCGGTGTCGGTGGCGGCGCAGGAATCGCACAAGCCGCAGCGCGACATGCCCATCGGCATGCTGCTGTCGCTGGTGGTGTGCACCGTGCTGTACATCGCCATGGCCGCGGTGATGACCGGCCTGGTGCCGTACCAGCTGCTGGGCACCGCCGAGCCGGTGGTGACCGCGGTGGCCGCGCATCCGCAGCTGGGCTGGCTGCGCATCATCGTCGAGATCGGCGCGCTGATCGGCCTGTCCTCGGTGGTGCTGGTGATGATCATCGGCCAGCCGCGCATCTTCATGATCATGGGCCGCGACGGCCTGCTGCCGCCGGTGTTCACCCGCATCCACCCGAAGTACCGCACGCCGCACATCAACACTGTCATCACCGGCATCGGCATCGCCCTGCTGGCGGCGCTGTTCCCGCTGGACATCCTCGGCGAGCTGACCTCGATGGGCACGCTGATCGCCTTCGCCGCGGTCTGCGCCGGCGTGCTGGTGCTGCGCCGCACCCACCCCGAACTGCCGCGCCCGTTCCGCATGCCCGCGGCCTGGCTGCTGTGCAGCCTCGGCGTGCTCAGCTGCATCGCCCTGCTCACCGCGATGACCCTGCACAACTGGATGCTGATGGGCCTGTGGACCCTGACCGGCTTCGTCATCTACTTCACCTACAGCTACCGCCACAGCAAGCTGCGCGAGCCCAACAGGCAGGGCTGAGACCGTAGAATGGGGGCATGAACGCCCCCACTGCTCCCTATGACGCCCAGCGCCTGAGCGAACTGGCCCAGCTGCTGATCGACAACGTGCGCGAACTGGCCCGCGCCGGCTGGACGCCGGCCACCAGCAGCAACTTCTCGCACCGCCTGGACGAAGGCCACGCGGCGATCACCGTGTCCGGCAAGGACAAGGGGCGGCTGGTCGAGGCCGACATCATGGTCGTGGACTTCGACGGCAGGGCCGTGGGCCGGCCGCTGCGCCCGTCGGCCGAGACCCTGCTGCACACCCAGCTCTACGCGCGCTTCCCGGACGTGAACTGCGTGCTGCATACGCATTCGCCGGTGCAGACCATCGCTTCGCGCCTGTACGGCGGCGACGGCCACGTCCGCCTGGAAGGCTACGAACTGCTCAAGGCGCTGCACGGCAACTCCACCCACGAAACCGCGGTGGACCTGAGGGTGTTCCCCAACACCCAGGACATGGACGTGCTCGCCGCGCAGGTGGAGGCCGAACTCGACAAGGGCCCGATGTGGGGCTACCTGATCGACGGCCACGGCCTGTACGCCTGGGGCCGCGACATGGCCGAGGCGCGCCGCCACCTGGAAGCCTTCGAGTTCCTGCTCCATTGCGAGCTGGAACTGCGCCGGCTGCGCGCGCCGGGCTGAACCGCCGGATCATCCGCAGGAGCGACTTCAGTCGCGACGGGCCTTGCAGGCAACTGCTTCCGTGGTTGCCCGGCTCCTGTGCAGATGCCCGACGGGAATGCCCCATCACGACTGAAGTCGCTCCTGCGGGCGAAATGCCGTGCCCGCGCCTGCTACCCTTTCCGTCCCCCACGCCTCGAGCCGCCGCCATGAGCCGACTGCGCATCTTCAACGACACCGATCCCGCCACCCCGCTGCTGGACAGCCGCGACGGCGAGGTCATCAGCGCCGAGCTGAAGAAGATCGGCGTCACCTTCGAGCGCTGGCAGGCCAGACACCCGGTCGCGCCGGGCGCCAGCCAGGAGGAAGTGTTCGCCGCCTACCGCGAGGACATCGACCGCCTGGTCGCCACGCACGGCTTCAAGAGCGTGGACGTGGCCTCGATCGCGCCGGACAACCCCAACCGCGCCGAGATCCGCCTGAAGTTCCTCGACGAGCACTACCACAAGGAGGACGAAGTGCGTTTCTTCGTCGCCGGCTCGGGCCTGTTCACCCTGCACGTGGATGGGAAGGTCTACGAGGTGGAATGCGTCAAGGACGACCTGATCTCGGTGCCGGACGGCACCACCCACTGGTTCGACATGGGCGCCGAGCCGAGCTTCGTGGCGATCCGCTTCTTCACCGAGCCGGACGGCTGGGTCGGCCATTTCACCGGCACCGACATCGCGCGGCAGTTCCCGCGCTACGAACCCGGCGCCGCGTGAGGCTTCAAGCCCTTCTCCCTTCGTGGTGAGAGGGCAGTTCGCGGACCACCGGTTCGCTGCCCCACGAACGCCCTTGCGCAAGGGCCGGGGCGCGAAGCGGGGTCGGGGTAAAGGCATGCACGGCGAACTGCGGTGTTGTTCCAGCTCCACCCGCCTGCCCCCACTCCGCCGCACCCCCTTCCGCCCTTCGGGCACCTGCATCCGGCACATCGCTGTGCCTCACCCTCCGGGCGGCTTCACCCTGCAGCCTGGCAATCCTGCCAAGCTGCCCCCCGCAAGGAAAGGAACTGGACTCCCCGCATGACCACCCGCGCCATCCTCACCGACATCGAAGGCACCACCTCGAGCATCTCCTTCGTAAAGGAAGTGCTGTTCCCCTACGCCCGCGCCGCCCTGCCCGGCTTCGTGCGCGCGCATGGCCAGGAGCCGGAGGTGCGCCGCTGGCTCGACGCCGTCGCCACCGAGATCGCCGCCAGCGCCTGCCAGGACGAGGTCATCGTCGAGGCGCTGCAGGGCTGGATCGACCAGGACCGCAAGCACACCGCGCTCAAGGCGCTGCAGGGCATGATCTGGGACGCCGGCTACCGCAACGGCGACTACACCGCGCATCTGTACCCGGAAGTGGCCGCGGTGTTGCGCGGTTGGCACGCCGCCGGCCTCCCGCTGTACGTGTATTCCTCCGGCTCGGTGGCGGCGCAGAAGCTGTTCTTCGGCTATAGCGACGCCGGCGACCTCGACGGCCTGTTTTCGGGCAACTTCGATACCGAGATCGGCGGCAAGCGCGAGGCCGGCAGCTACACGCGCATCGCCGCGGCCATCGGCATCGCGCCGCACGACATCCTGTTCCTGTCCGACATTGTCGAGGAACTGGACGCCGCGCGCGAGGCGGGCCTGCGCACCGTGCTGCTGGACCGCCGCGACGACTACCCGATGCCGCGCACCGGCGACGCCACGCACGGGCATGCGCGCGTGGAGAACTTCGAGCAGATCGTGCTCTGAACGCGCGGCGCCCAGGCGCCGCATGAAAGCGACGACGGCCCCTGAAGGGGCCGTCGCCGTCTGCGCGCCCTGCTGCCGGCGGTCGCGCCATCGGCCGCCCGCGCCTCGCCGCCTCAGTGCCGATGCGACCCTCACCCGGACCGCATCGGCCCGATGCTAGCGTGCGGCGGGACGACGTCGTCGACCCGCATTCCATCCGCGCCGGAGGCATCCGATGAGCATCACCGCACAGGTCGGCCAGGCGCTGGCCGCCGAGTTCGCCATTCCCGACGTGGGCACGCTGGCGGTGGTCGCCGCGCGCCTGCTCACCGCCATCGTTCTCGGCGGGCTGCTGGGGCTGGAACGCGAGAGCAAGGGCCGCGCGGCGGGGTTGAAAACCCACATCCTGGTGTCGGTGGGCTCGGCGCTGTTCGTGCTGGCGCCGCTGCAGATGGGCATCAGCGGCGCGGACGTCACCCGGGTCATGCAGGGCATCGTCTCGGGCATAGGTTTCCTCGGCGCCGGCGCCATCCTCAAACAGGACCGCAAGGAACGGGTGCAGGGCCTGACCACGGCCGCCGGCATCTGGATGACGGCCGCGATCGGCATGGCCGCCGGCATGGGCATGCAGATGGTGGCGCTGGCCACGACCCTGGCCGCGCTGGCGGTGGTGAGCGCGCTGCCGCGGCTCATGCCCGACAGGAAGCCCGGCAGCATGGCCGGCGACGGCTGAAGCGGGGGCGCCTCAACGGCCGGGCGCGGGCCCGCGCTTCAACACCAGCACGTCGATGCTGGACGGCACGCCCAGGCGCACGGTGAAGCCGTCCCACTGCCCGGCGCCGCTGCTGACGAACAGCGTCATGCCGCCGACACGGTAGTCGCCGCGCACGTAGCCATGGTTGGCCGGCGCCACCACCCAGCGGTCGAAGCCCAGCATGTGGCCGCCATGGGTATGCCCGGACACCTGCAGGTCGAACGCGCCGGTCGCCGCCGCCTCGCGCGCCTGTTTGGGCTGGTGGGCGAGCAGGATGTGCGCATCGCTGCCCCTGGCCGCGGCGATCACCGCCGGCAGGTCCGGGGCCAGCCCGCCGCGCATGTAGGCGCTGGGCCGGAGCGCGGCCAGATCGCCCACGCCGGACACCGCCAGCGTGCGGCCGCGGATGTCGAGCCTGGCGGTCTGGTTCTCCAGCACGCCCAGGCCGAGGCCGCGGAAGTGCGCCATCCAGCGCCGGTAGCCGTGGTAGTACTCGTGGTTGCCCGGCGCCACCCACACGCCGTAAGGCGCGGCCAGTTCCGCCAGCGGCGCGACGAATGCCGCAGTGTCCTCCACTTCGCCGTCCACCATGTCGCCGGGCAGCACGATGAGGTCCGGCCGCGCGGCCATCACCGCATCGACGACGCGCCGCGTGCGCCAGGTGCGCTTGACCGGGCTGGCGTGCAGGTCGGCGAGCACCGCCATGCGCAGGCCGTCCAGTTCCTGCGGCAGGCCCGGCACGAGCAGTTCGCGCTCGTGTACCCCCGGCGGCTTGAGGCCGTTCCAGATGCCGAGCGTGGCGAGCAGCAAGATCGCCGCGGCCGCAGCCTGGTTCGTGCGCGCGCCGTGCCACGGCGTGCGCAGGGCCGAGCCGCGCGGCGCCAGGCGCGACAGCAGCCAGCCGGCATCGCGCAGCACCAGGTACGCCAGCAGCATCACGAACATCGCCAGCACCCAGCCGAACGCCAGCTGGACCCAGGCTTCGACCGCGTAGGCAAGCACGTCCATGCGCCACAACGTGGCGAAGCCGAGCCCGGCCAGGGCCAGCGCGAGGGTGATGCCGAGATGCCAGCGGCGCTGCCGCCGGCCGGGGAACGGCACGGGCCACCACAGCCACAGGGCCAGCAGCGGCAGGATCAACGATACGATCAGGGTCATCTGCGAGGGCGGCAACCGGGCGCGCGCGCGCGGGCCGCGGACCGGTTGCCGGAAAGTCGTTCAAGGGGATGGCGGGTACTGTGACACAGCCCCGCCACGCTGCGATGGCGCCGGCCGCACCAGTGCGTTCTTCCCGCGGAGCGTCGCGCGGACGCCGCCGCGAACGTGGGCGACGGGCTTCGGCGCCGCACGGACCGCGCCGGGGATGGACGGGGCGACGCGGCCGCGCCGGCGCCCCGTCCGCCGGTGCCCTGGCTCAGCCGCCCTGCGCGGCGATCCAGCCGTCCACCTTTTCTTCCAGCACGTCCAGCGGCACCGAGCCGTCCTTCAGCACTTCGGCGTGGAACTGGCGGATGTCGAACCTGTCGCCCAGCTTGTCCTGCGCGCGCCGGCGCAGTTCCTGGATCTTCAGCTCGCCGGTCTTGTAGGCCAGCGCCTGGCCCGGCCAGGCGATGTAGCGTTCGGCCTCGGCGACCGCGTCGGGCTCGCTCACCGAGGAGTTGGCGAACATGTAGTCCAGCACCTGCTGGCGGGTCCAGCCCTTGGAGTGCAGGCCGGTGTCCACCACCAGGCGCACCGCGCGCCACAGCTCGCCCTGCAGGCGGCCGAAGTAGCTGTACGGGTCGGTGTAGACCCCCAGGTCCTTGCCCAGGCTCTCGGCGTACAGGCCCCAGCCTTCGATGAAGGCGGTTTCGCCGCCGAAGCGGCGGAACGCCGGCACGCCCTTCAGCTCCTGCTGCAGCGCCAGCTGGAAGTGGTGGCCCGGGATCGCCTCGTGCAGGAACAGGTCTTCCGCGTCCCAGGTCTTGCGGGTCGGCAGGTCGTAGGTGTTGACGTAGAAGATGCCCGGACGGCTGCCGTCCTCGCTCGGCTGCATGTACTCGCCGCCGGCGGCCGACTTGGCGCGGAACGCCTCGATCGGGCGGATCTCGAAACCGGCCTTCGGCGTCAGCGAGAACAGCTTGGGCACGTTGGCGTTGATCTTCGCTTCCAGCCCGCGGTAGTGCTCCAGCAGCGCCGGCTCGGAGGTGAACTCGAACTGCCTGTCGTTCTGCATGAACTTGAAGAAGTCCTGCAGCGAGCCCTTGAAGCCCACCTGTTCCATCACCGTGCGCATCTCACCGTGGATGCGTTCCACTTCCTTCAGGCCGATCTGGTGGATCTGCTCCGGCGTCTGCGCGGTGGTGGTGCTTTCCCTGGCGTTGAAGGCGTACCACGCCTTGCCGTCGGGCAGCGCGTCCAGGCCGACCGTGTCGCGGGTGGCCGGCAGGTATTCGTTGGCGATGAAGTCGCGCTGCTTGCGGATCGCCGGCAGCAGCTGGTCGGCGATCAGCGTGCGGTAGGCGGCGGTCAGGCGGTCCTTGTCGGCCTGCGGGAAGTCCGCCGGCATCGCCTTGATCGGCCCCCAGAACTGGCTGTCCTCGGCGCCCTTGGCCGCCAGGATCTCGTCGAACTGCGGCACCACCTTTTCCATCAGCACGCGCGGCTGCACCACCCCGGCCTTCATGCCTTCGCGCATGTTGGCGATCTCGGTGTCCAGCAGCACCGGGATGCGGCCGGCGCGGGCCAGCCAGTTGTCATAGTCCTTGACGGTCTTGAACGGCTGCGCGACCTGGCCCGAGCCCAGCATCACCGCGTAGCTCACGGTCGATCCCATCTGGTTGACCGGCATCATCCAGCCCGGGAACTTCTCCCCTTCCAGCGACTGCTTCTGCTCCTCGACGAAGATGCGGTAGCTGAGCAGGTCCTGCCCGGCCAGGCCGGCATCGCCGATCTTCTCCGCCTTGGCCAGCCATTCGCTGGTGAAGTCGTGGCTCTGCTTGCGGAACTGCGCCGAGCCGAAGTCCGGCAGCTGGTCGTTGTAGCGGTTGTCGCCCTGGAAGGTGGCCTGCAGCGGGTTGAGCTTGAGCACGCCTTCCCAGTAATCGGCGTAGAGCTGGTTGAGCCGGGCGGCCTTGTCGGCCTGCGGCGCCTGGCTGGCGGCGTCGCCGCCGGCCGGCTGTGAGGACGGGGAACAGGCGGACAGCGCGGTGGCCAGGGACAGCGAAACGGACAGGGCCAGGGGGCGGAGCTTCATCGGGCAATCCATTGGGTACAGGAAGCGGCCAGCGTCCATGCAGCGCCCCGGCCGGGGAAAGGGCCAAAGGTCATTGCCGCGGCGGCCGTCGCGGCGGTGCCAGCAAACCGTCATAATCCGCGCCCGATCCCGCGCCCGCCCACGCAGGCGTTCCTCCTCCCTCTTCCGCCCGGTCCGGCGCCACCGCGCCCGCGGCCGCGCCTTCCTCCGCGCATCCGATGACTACCTCGCACCGCCCGCTGGGCTTCTGGTCCGCCACCGCCCTGGTCGTGGGCAGCATGATCGGCTCGGGCACCTTCCTGCTGCCGGCCACGCTGGCGCCCTACGGCGCCGCCACCCTGGTCGGCTGGGCCATCACCCTGTGCGGCGCGCTGCTGCTGGCGGTCACCTTCGCCCGGCTGGCGCGGCGCTGGCCGCAGACCGGCGGCCCCTACGTGTTCGCGCGCAACGCCTTCGGCGAACTGCCCGGCTTCGTGGTGGCGTGGAGCTACTGGATCTCGATGTGGTGCGCCATCGCCGCGATCGCGGTCGCCTTCGCCGGCAGCGTCGGCGCCATCTTCCCCGCGCTGACCGCCACGCCGGTGCGCGCGGCCAGCTGCGGCCTGGTCGCGCTGTGGCTGTGTGCCGGCGTCAACCTGGCCGGGCTGCGCGAGGCCGGCCGCCTGCAGCTGCTGACCACCGTGCTGAAGGTGGTGCCGCTGCTGCTGTTCGGGCTGGTGGCGCTGTGGTTCGTCGACACCGGCCGCTACGTGCCGTTCAACCCCAGCGGGGAATCGCTGGGCAGCGTGGCCGGCGCCACCGTGGCGCTGACGCTGTGGGCGATGATCGGCCTGGAAGCGGCCACCGTGCCGGCCGGATCGGTGGACGACGCGCCGCGCACCGTGGCCCGCGCCACCGTGGCCGGCACCGCCCTGGCCGGCGTCGCCCCCCGTACTGGCCTGCACCACCGTGCTCGGCCTGCTGCCGGCCGACGTGCTGGCCCGTTCCAGCGCGCCGATGGCCGACGCCGCCGCCGCGTTGTGGGGCCCGGCGGCCGGCGTGCTGCTGGCGGTGGTGATGGCGGTGTCCTGCGTGGGCGCGCTCAACGGCTGGACCCTGCTGTCGGCGCAGCTGCCGATGGCCGCGGCCCGCGACGGCGTGCTGCCGCGCGCCTTCGCCCGCGAGAACCGCCGCGGCGCGCCGGCCTTCGGCGTCATCGTCAGCTGCCTGCTGGCCACGGTGCTGGTGATCAGCAATTACAACCGCTCGCTGGTGGACCTGTTCAAGTTCTCGGTGCTGCTGTCCACCGCCGCCACCCTGCTGCCCTACCTCGCCGGCGCCGCCGCCTGGCTGTGGCGCGGCACCGGCGGACGCTCGCGGCTGGCCGCGGCCGGCGCGCTGGCCTTCAGCCTGTACGCGCTGGGCGGCATCGGCGCCGAGGCGCTGCTGTGGGGCGCCGGCCTGGTCGTGGCCGGCCTGCCGATCTATTTCTGGCTGCGGTGGGGTTGAGCCCGCACCGGCAGGCGGCGGGCGCCCCTCCGCCGGATGCCGGTTTCACTCCCCCACCTGCGGCGCCGCGCCGGCGCGTCGGGCCGGCCCGCCGTCGGCGGCCTCGCCGGGCAGCGCGCCGAACCCCATGCGCCGGGAGATGAAGCCATCCCCCTGACGGAGCTGGCGCGACACCGCGGCTGCCACATGCAGACAGACCAGGGCCGACAGCGCCCAGGCGCCATACACATGCACGTACCAGGCGATGGCGCGCCCGGTTTCGTCGGCCGGCGGGACGAACAGGGCCGGCACCTGCACACCGGCGAACAGGGTCCGGTCCGCGCCCATCCACACCCAGATGACATGGCCGCTGACCGGCAGCACCAGCGCCAGCCCGTACAGCAGGCCGTGGACGCAGGCGCGGAGCCGCGCGCCCCAACGCGTCCCGCCGACGTGGCCGGGTGCCGGCAGCCACAGGCGCACGGCAAGACGCAGCAGCGTCAGGCACAGGATCAGCACGCCCAGCCGGAAATGGAGCGGGAACAGCGCTTCGGACAGCGCCGGCGTGGCCGCATGCTCGGCCGCGAAGCCGAGCGCGACCTGCAGCGCCAGCAGCGCTGCGAGCAGCCAGTGCAGCAGGCGCAGGGCCAGCGGATGACGCTGCGCGCGGCGGCCGTTCACGGCGCGCACCCCGGGTATCCGGGAATGTTCCGGCCCAGCACGATGTCGCGCGTCGCTTCCCAGCCGTCGGCGGCCCGCGTCGGCGCGACGATGCCCGGGCCGCCGCGTCCCTGCGCCGCCTTGCGCGCGACCGCGGCGGTCAGGTGCGGGTCGTCGCGGAACAGCACGTCGTCGATGTAGTACAGCGCGCAGCCGCGCTCGATCACGTACAGGTGGATGTGCTGGGGCATGCGTGTTCCCGGGTAGCTGCCGGGGCGCACGGTGAGGAACGCGTAGCGCCCGTCGGCATCGGTGGCCGCCCACGCGCGCAGCCGTCCATGCTGGCCGATGCCGGGGGCGTCGTCCGTTTTCTCGCCCGGGTAGATGCCCTGCTGGTTGGTCTGGTGCGCGTAGACGACCACGCCCTGCCGCGGCCGCCCCTGCAAGTCGGTGACCCGCCCGTGCAGGCGCAGGGGCTGCCCGGGCTCGTCGGCGGGCGCCAGCCGGACCGTGGCCGCCGGCGCGGCGGGCAGGCCGATCAACGGCACCTCGCAGTCCTCGCAGGGCAGGCCGACCACCGGCGTGGCGCCGGCGCCGACGCCGCTGCAGGCGGCCAGCAGGAGCAACAGGGCAAGCACGCGGGCGGCGCGCACGGCAGGGCGCGCGGCGGGGTGCGGGATCGATGGCGATGCGGATCGGTGCATGCGGGTGCTCCAGGCGGGGTTCGCCGATGAAGAGCGCCGCCGGCGCCGCGGCGTTAACCGCGCCGCCGTGTTAACACTGCCCGCCGACGCCCCCTCTTTTCCCGTGTCCCACCCACCCTCCAGGACATGAAGGCCGCGACCCTCCCGTTGGACATCGCCCGGCAGGTACAGGAAGCCCGCCGCGGGTCGCAGGCGGCGTTCGCCTGGCTTTACCGCACTTTCGCCCCGCTGGTGCATGCCATCCACCTGGGCATGGCGCCGCGCGCGCGGGCCGAGGAGCTGACCCAGGAAACCTTCGTCATCGCCTTCGGCAGGCTGGAGCAGCTGCGCGAGCCGGCGCGCTTCGGGCCGTGGATCGCGATGATCGCGCGCCGGAACCGGCCCGCCGCGGCCATCGACGAACGCGCGCTGGCCGACGCGGACGAGCCGGTGTGGCCGGGCGCCGGGCCGGAGGCGATGGCGCAGGCGGGCCAGGCGCTGCATGCGATCCGCCGCCTGCCCGAGGCCTACCGCGAGACCCTGATCCTGCGGCTGGTCGAAGGCCTCAGCGGCCCGGAGATCGCCAGCCTCACCGGACTGACCCCGCAGTCGGTGCGGGTGAATCTTCACCGCGGCATGCAGCGGCTGCGCGATGCGCTGGGCGTCGCCCGGCAGGAGGAAACGAGCGATGGTTGAGACACCCGATCCGCTGTGGGACCCGGACCTGCCCGGCGACGGCGAACTCGAGCGCCTGGCGGCGATGCTGGCCGCCTACCGTCATGTTCCCGGGCCGCTACCGGCCGCGCCTGCGCCGCGCCGGCGGCGCCTCCTTCCCTTGGCCGCGGCCGCGGCGCTGGCCGCGTGCATGGCCGCCGTCGCCGCGTGGGTGCCGTGGCGCCTGCACTGGAGCGAGCACCGGCAGTGGGCGATCGAGGCCGATGCACGTACCTTGCCGGCGGCGCTGGCGGTCGGGCAGACGCTCACCACGGCGGCGACGCAGTCGGCGACGCTGCGGGTCGCGCGCATCGGCCAGATGGAGGTGATGCCGCACACGCGGATCCGGCTCTCCGATACGCGCAGCGGCCACCACCGCCTCGAACTGCTGGAAGGCCGCGTCCGCGCGCGCATCTGGGCGCCGCCGGGCCATTTCGGCATCGCGGCCGGCGCCAGCGAAACCGTCGACCTGGGATGCGAATTCGAGATGAGCCGCACGCCGCGGGGCGACGGCACGATCCATGTCACCAGCGGCTGGGTCATGCACAGCGTGGAAGGACAGGAAACCCTGGTGCCGGCCGGCTCGACGCTCGACTTCACCGCCGAACGCAGCGGCATTCCGCTGGCGGCGGGCGCCAGCGCCGGGTTCCGCGCGGCCATCGCCGGGTTCGACCGGGCGATGGCGGCGGGACAGCGCCCCGCCGGCGCCGAGGCGCTGATCGCCCGCGAGGCGACGGCCGCCGACCGGTTCGCCCTGCTCACCCTGCTCACCCGTTACCCGGCGCTGGCCTCCGGGCCGCTCTACCCGACGCTGGCGGCGATGTTCGACACCCCGCCTCCACCCGGACACCGCGCGGCGTGGCTGCGCGGCAGCGTGCACGCCATGAACCTGTGGTGGGAGCAGATCCCGCGCCCGCCGAAGGCCTGGTGGCTGAACTGGCGCGACGCGCTGGGCTGAGCGGCAGCGGTTCCCTCTTCCCGCCGCCAGCGCATAGGATCGTCCCGTTCCGCCCACGCCGCTTCCATGCCCGCAGCCGCCACCGCCCTGATCCGCCTCGCCCGGCATTCGCGCGCCATCGCACTCGCCTGCGCCCTGGTCTGCGCGATCTGGCCGGCGCTGGCGCAGACGCCGGATGCCCCGCCCTGGGAACCGACCACGCCGAAGCTGGAGGGCGCGCAGCTGGCCCTGCTCGATGCGGCGCTGGCGCGGCTGCCGCCGCAGCGTCCGGGCGTGACCGACCTGTACGTGCTGGGCGTGGCCGGCGACGCCGACGAGGACGTGTTCCGCAACGAAGTGGCCTACCTGCGGCAGCTGTCGGCACGGCGCTGGAATGCGGCCGGACGCATGCTGGCGCTGGCCAACCAGCCGGGCCCGCTCACCAGCGAGGGCGCCCTGCCGCTGGCCACCTACGAGAGCATCGGCTACGCGCTGGACGGGCTGGGACAGGTGCTGGACCCGCGCGAGGACGTACTGTTCCTGTACCTGAGCAGCCACGGCCTGGACGACAGCAGCGTCTACCTGCATACCGGCCCGGATCAGGAGGACTACCTGGCCCCGGAGGATCTGGCGCAGCTGCTGGACGAGGCGAAGATCGGCAATGCGGTGATCGTGGTCTCGGCCTGCTATTCGGGCGGTTTCGTGCCGGTGCTGAAGGCACCCGATCGCATGGTCATCACCGCCGCGCGCCGCGACCGCCCCTCCTTCGGTTGCGGCAACAGCGACAGCGCCACCTGGTTCGGCCGCGCCTTCCTGGTCGAGGCGCTGAACGCCACCGACGATTTCGCCGCCGCCTACGGCATGGCCCGCGACACCGTGCGCCGCCGCGAAAGGCAGGAAGGCGAACGGCCCTCGCACCCGCAGTTCGCCGCCGGCGCCGCGATCGCACCGGTGCTGGCGCGCTGGCGCGCCGGGCTGCCGGCGAGCGCGCCGGTACCGTATCCGTTCGTGCACGCGCCACCAGCCGGCGGCAATACGGCGCCGGCCGGCACCAGGTCGCGCTAGCTAGACAGCCGGCACACGTGCCGCCGGATCAGCGCGGCTGCGCCGCCGGGCCGGGCGCCTGCAGGCGCATGCCCTCCACCGCTTCCTCGTGCGCACGCGTGGGGGCCACGGCTTCCGGCGCGATGGCGCGCGCGCGATCGCGCGCGGCTCAGCAGGGTGATGGCGTGGGCCAGGACGGAGGTCATGCTGCCGGCGGGGTCGCCACGCGCCACGCGGTGGCCGCTGCTGCGCGGCTGCTCGGCGGCGGTTTGCAGGGGCGCTCCGCCACCGTGCCGCGCACCGTGACGCGGTCGCCGGTGCGCACCAGCGAACCGAGCCGCAGCGTGTATTCGGCTTCCGCCGGCAGGTTGATGCGGGTGTCGTAGCCCTGGTCCATCACGAACAGCGCGTCGGAGGTCGTCGGATCGCCGTCGCCTTCGTCCTGCACGAACCAGCCTACCACCCGGCCGCGGTTGCCCTCGCCCAGCGTCTCGCCCATGGCCTGGGCGACGTCGTCGCCGTCGCCCATCAGGCTGCGCACGACCACGCCCTCGATGACCACATCCTGCCCGGAAAGCGGGCTGGCGGCCCCGGCCCCCTGCACCCGGCCGATCAGCACGCGGTCGGCATCCATCGGCTCGGCCGTTCCCTGCGCGTCTTCCAGCGAGGGCAGGCGGCAGGCGCCGAGCGCCAGGACAAGCAGGACGGGCGCTAGGGTACGGAGCATGGGCATGCAGCGGATCGCCGTTCGGGAGAGCCGCAGTGTAGCGGCCGCTCTGCGCTACGATGCCGGCACATGCTCCTGGGGAAAACGCCATGACCGTCCCGCGCGCCGGCCTGCTCGCCGCCCTGCTTCTGTCCGCCCTGCCGATGGCAGCGCACGCGGCGGAGCCACCGGCGTACGACGCGGCGCTGGCAGCGAAGTTCGGCGCCGACGAGCGCGGCATGCGCGCCTACGTGCTGGTCATCCTCAAGACCGGGCCGAAACCCATGCCGGCCGGACCGGAGCGCGATGCGATGTTCCGCGGCCACTTCGCCAACATGCAGCGGCTGTCCGACGAGGGCAAGCTGGTGCTGGCCGGCCCGCTGGACGGCGTGGACGGCTGGCGCGGACTGTTCGTCTTCGCCGTGGCCGACATCGAGGAAGCGCGCCGGCTCGCCGCGACCGACCCGGTGCTGGTCAACGGCGAGATGGTGGCCGAATACCACGCCTATTACGGCAGCGCCGCGTTGATCGGCCTGCCCGACGTACACAGGCGGCTGCAGCGCCCGCAGCCCTGAGCCCCGCGCTCAGGGGCGCGCATCCTCCAGGCGGTACGTCGTGCGGCTGCGGTACTCGCGGCCGTCGAGCGTGGCGCGCACATCGACGCTGTGCTCGCCCACCTCCAGCTTCGTCGGCAACGCCGCGCGCCACAGGTGCGAGGACGGCGTGGCCTCGGGCGAGCGGTCGTAGCCGCGCAGTCGCGCGGCTTGGTCGTCGGCCACGTTCTCGGCCAGCAGCCGCGGGTCGGGCTGCTCCACGCGCTTCATCGCCTGCCAATCGCCGCCATCGACGCGGAACTCCACCGGCACCCCGTCGTGGCCCATGTACACGTTGGCGTATACGCCCCACGCCGGGTACGCGCCACGGCGCAGCACCCTGGGCGCATGCAGGGCGATCTGCTCGTCCTCCGGCGCGCGCGCGGCGCGATATTCCACGCTGTAGCGGCCCTGCGGCTGCACGTTGAGCAGGCCATAGCCGTTGGGCGTGCCGTCGGACATGGTGGTGTCGGGGATGCCCTGCGCATCCTTCACCCCGGACCAGAACGCGCCGCAGGCCGCGCCTACGTTGTACTCGTGCAGCGGCCGGGCGCCGTTCCAGCCCTGCGCCGCGTTCCAGAACACCTGGTTCTGGTTGTGGGTATGCCCGCTCAGGACCAGCGGGTGCTCCACCTTTTCCAGCAGCGCGAACAGGCGCGCGCGGTCTTCGGCGCGGAACGCGTGGTCGAACAGCGGGATGTGCAGGCCCAGCACCACCAGCCGGTCCTTCGGCACCGTCGGCAGGTAGCGTTCGAGGAAGGCGAACTGGTCCTCGCGCAGGCCGCCGACATAGGCTGGCTTCTGCCCCGGCCGGGCGACGACGTCGTCCAGGCCGATGAACACCATCGACGGCTCTTCCCAGGCATAGGTGTCCGGGCCGAGCTGGCGATGGAAGCTGTCCAGCGACGCGGCATCGCTCTGCGCGCCCAGGTCCATGTCGTGGTTGCCGGGCACGTGCAGCCACGGCACGCCGAGCGAGGTCACCGCCCTGACCAGCAGCGGGTACAGCGCCGGATCGTCGTTGGTGATGTCGCCCAGGGTCATGCCCAGCCGCGCGGAGTGACGGCCGCGCAGCGGCGCGACGATGTCGCGCTCGAAGTAATCCACGTCCAGCGGGCTGGAAGTCTGGCTGTCGGCCATCACCAGCGCCTGGAAGCTGGCCGGCGCGTCCGGCTGCGGCACCAGCGCGAACGGCCGGCACTGCCCGCCTTCGCTTTCGCCCGCGCGCGGGCGCCAGATGTCCGGCAGTCCGTCGGCGCGCGATGCGGCGCGACGGCCGGCGGGCTTGATGACGAACACCGTGGGCTGCGCCGAGTCCGACAGGCGATAGCGGCCGTCGCGGCCGGTGATGGCGATGTGCTCGCCGTCGGAAACGCGGATGCCCTGCAGCGGCCGCTCGGCGGCGTCGCGCACACCGTTGCCGTTGGCGTCATCGAATACCAGGCCCTCCACGCAGGAAGCGGCCGCGGTCAGCGGTGCGCAGGCCAGCAGCAGGCCGGCGAGCAGGGAATGGCGCATGGAAGCCTCGTCAGGCGAACGGACAGGCCGCCATTATCGCGCCGCCATGCGGCACGCGCATGGCGACGGGTTTGCCCTGGACGGCGGATCGGAGGCAGGCCAGCGCGCCCGCGCCTCAGCCCGCCGCCTTCTCCGCCGCCCGCGCGTGGCGCTGCTCCAGCACCGCCACCGCGTCGTCCAGCGACAGGCCGCGAGCGCGCAGCAGCACGATCAGGTGGAACAGCAGGTCGGCCGATTCGCCCAGCAGCTCGTCGTCGCGCTGGACCACGCCGGCCAGCGCGGTCTCCACGCCCTCCTCGCCCACCTTCTGCGCGATGTGGCGCGTGCCCTTCTCGAACAGTTTGGTGGTGTAGCTGTTGAGCGGGCGGTCGTGCTCGCGCTGCCGCACCAGCGCGTCCAGCGCGCCCAGGAACTGTCCCGGCGCGTCGCCGAAGCAACTGGTGCTGCCGGTGTGGCAGGTCGGCCCGTGCGGGCGCGCGGTAACCAGCAGGGTGTCGGCGTCGCAGTCGGCGCGGACCGCCACCAGCTCCAGGTGGTTGCCCGAAGTCTCGCCCTTGGTCCACAGGCGTTGCCGGCTGCGGCTGAAGAAGGTGACCCTGCCGCCCTGCAGAGTCCGGTCCAGCGCGGCGCGGTCCATGTAGCCGAGCATCAGCACGCGCAGCGTGGCCGCGTCCTGCACCACGACCGGCATCATCCCGCCGACCTTGTCCCAATCCAGCGCGGCCGGGTCGAAGGGGGTTTCAGTAGACATCGCGTACCTCGATCTGTTGTCCGCGCAGGAAGCGCTTGAGTTCCGGAATGGCGATGGCGCCGGAGTGGAACACGCTGGCCGCCAGCGCGCCGTCGACGTCGGCCTGCTCGAACACATCGGCGAAATGCCGTGGCTCGCCGGCACCGCCGGAGGCGATCAGCGGCACGCCGCACAGGGCGCGGGCCTGGCGCAGCTGGGCGATGTCGTAGCCCTTGCGCACACCGTCGCTGTCCATGCAGTTGAGCACGATCTCGCCGGCGCCGCGCTGCTGCGCTTCGCGCAGCCAGTCCAGCGTGAGCCGCGCTTCGGCGCGGGTCTTTGCCGGATCGCCGGTGTAGGAGCGCACCCGCCATTGCCCGTCCGGCTCGTGGATGGAGTCGATGCCGACCACCACGCATTGCTGGCCGAACGCCTCGGCCAGCTCGCCGATCAGCGCCGGCCGTTCCAGCGCCGGCGTGTTGATCGAGATCTTGTCGGCGCCGGCATTGAGAATGCCGCGCGCGGTCTCCACGTCGCCGATGCCGCCGGCCACGCAGAACGGGATATCGATCAGGCGCGCGACGCGCTCGATCCAGGCGCGGTCCACCGAACGCCCTTCCGGGCTGGCGGAGATGTCGTAGAACACCAGCTCGTCGGCGCCGGCGTCGCGGTAGCGCAGCGCCAGCTCGACGATGTCGCCCATGTCGACGTGGTCGCGGAAACGCACGCCCTTGACCACGCGGCCCTCGCGCACGTCCAGGCAGGGAATGATGCGGCGGCTCAGCATGCCAGCGCCTCCTGCAGTCGCAGCCGGCCTTCGAGCAGCGCCTTGCCCAGCACTGCGCCGGCGCAGCCGGCCGCGCGCGCCGCGGCCACGTCGGCCACGTCGCGCACGCCACCGGACGCCTGCACCGCCACGCCGGGCAGCAGCCGCGACAGGTGCGCATAAAGCTCGAGATTGGGGCCGGACAGCATGCCGTCGCGGGCGATGTCGGTGCACAGCAGGTGCTTCATGCCGGCCTGCGCATAACGCACGGCGAGTTCGTCCAGGGTGACGTCGGCGGTCTCGGTCCAGCCGTGCACCGGCAGGCGCCACACGCCATCGTCGCCCTGCCGCGTGTCCAGCGCGATGGTCAGCCGCTCCGCACCGAATTCCTGCAGCCAGGCCAGCACCTGCGCGGGCTCGCGCACCGCCAGCGAGCCGATCACCACGCGGCTGGCGCCGGCCTCGAGGATGCGCGCCACGTCGTCGCGGCCGCGCACGCCGCCGCCGGTCTGCACCTTGAGCGCCGTGGTCGCTGCGACCTGCGCCAGCAAGGGCGCCAGCGTGTAGCCGCCGGCGCGGGCCGCATCCAGGTCGACCAGGTGCATCCAGCGCGCGCCGGCCGCGGCGAAGGCCTGCGCGCGCGGCAGCGGATCGTCGCCATAAGTGGTCTGCTGCGCGTAGTCGCCCTGCAGCAGGCGCACCACCTGCCCGTTGCGGATGTCGAGCGCGGGATAGACGGTGAAGCTCATGAAAAGTCGGTCTCGATGAAGTTGCGCAGGATGCGCGCGCCCGGCCCGGCCGAGCGTTCGGGATGGAACTGTGCGCCGCACAGCCGGCCGCGCTGCACCACTGCGGTGAACAGGCCGCCGTGGTGGCAGGCCGCCACCGTGTCGGAGGTGACCGGCGCGGCATAGCTGTGCACGAAATAGGCGCTGGAACCGGCCGGCACGCCGTCCAGCAGCGGCGATTCGCGCAGCGCCAGCAGCTTGTTCCAGCCCATGTGCGGCACGCGCACACCCACCGCTGGATGCAGGCGGCGCACCACGCCCGGCAGCAGGCCCAGGCCGTCCACGCCGCCCTCCTCCGAACGCTCGAACAGCAGCTGCATGCCCAGGCAGATGCCCATCAACGGCTGCTGCAGTTCGCGCAGCGGCTGCACCAGCCCCTGTGCGTGCAGGCGGCGCATGCCCTCGGCCGCGGCGCCGACGCCCGGCAGGATCACCCGCGACGCAGCGTCCAGATCGGAAGGCCCGCGCACCATGCGCACGGCCACACCCAGCCGTTCCAGCGCATAACGCACCGAACCGAGGTTGGCGCCGCCGGCGTCGATCAGGCCGACCGTGGTCACAGCGCCCCCTTGGTCGAAGGCAGTTCGGTGCCCTCGCGGCGGATCGCCTGGCGCAGGGCGCGCGCCAGCGCCTTGAAGCAGGCCTCTACCTTGTGGTGGTCGTTGTCGCCTTCGACCTTGAGGTTGAGGTTCAGCCCGGCCGCGTCGCACAGCGAGCGGAAGAAATGCGGCACCAGTTCGGTCGGCATGTCGCCCACCCGCTCGCGCCTGAACGCGCCCTCGAATACGAAGTACGGGCGGCCGCTGAAATCCAGCGCGGCGCTGGCCAGGGTCTCGTCCATCGGCAGGGTGAAGCCGTAACGGCCGATGCCGCGCTTGTCGCCCAGCGCCTCGCGCAGGGCCTGGCCCAGGGCGAGCCCGGTGTCCTCGATGGTGTGGTGTTCGTCGATGTGCAGGTCGCCGCGCGCCTGGATTTCCAGCGCGAACCCGCCGTGTCGGCCGATCTGGTCGAGCATGTGGTCGAAGAACGGCAGGCCGGTGTCGATCTTCGACGCAGCAACCCTGTCCAGATCGACGGATACGCGGATCTGCGTTTCCTTGGTATCGCGCTGCACGGTGGCACGGCGCGGCGCGTCGGCCAGTTCATGGGCGATGCCGTCCCAGTCCCACTCGCCGCCGAACTGCGCGGTGCGCAGCTGGAAGCCGCGGATCCTCATGTTGTCGGCGAACTGGATGTCGGTGGGCCGGTCGCCGACCATCGCCGAGCGCGCCCAGTCGATGGAACGGTCCTGCAGGTACGGCAGCATCATGCCGATGCCCGGCTTGCGGTTGGGGCTGTTGTCGGCCGGCCAGCTCGGGTCGACCAGCACGTCGCGGAACACGATGCCCTGGCTGGCGAAGATCTGCAGCATCAGGTCGTTGGGGCCGTCGAAACTGGCCTGCGGGTAGCTGTCGCTGCCCAGCCCGTCCTGGTTGGAGACGATGACGAACTGGTAGCCGGCGTCGCGCAGGCGCAGCATCGCCGGGATGACGTTGCGGACGAAGCGGATCTTCTCGTAGGCGTCGATCTGGAAATCGGCCGGCTCCTCGATCAGGGTGCCGTCGCGGTCGACGAACAGGATGGGGGTCATGCGGCAGGCTCCAGGGTGGCAAGCACGCCCAGTACGCGCGCGTTCTGTTCGGGGGTGCCGAGGGTGATGCGCAGCGCATCGTGCAGCAGCGGCGCTGCGCGCTGGTCGCGCACCACCACGCCGGCGACCAGCAGCCGTTGGAATGCGGCCTCGGCATCGACGAAACGCACCAGCAGGAAGTTGGCATCGGAGGCGTAGACCCGGCGCACGCCGGGCAGGACCGCCAGCGCGGCGCGCAGGCGCTCGCGCTCGACGCGCACCAGGTCGATGCGCTCGCGCGTGCGCGCCAGCGCGGCGTCATCCAGCCCGGCCAGGGCCAGCGCCGAACACGGCGCCGGGACCGGATACGGCGCCTGACAGCGGCGCAGCACCGCGACCAGGTTGGCGTCGGCGATCACGCAGCCGATGCGCGCGGCCGCCAGCGCATGCGCCTTGGACAGCGTGCGCAGCACGGCGATGTTGTCGTGGCGCGGCAGCAGGCTCACCGCCGAGGCTTCGTCGGCGAACTCGGCATAGGCCTCGTCCACCACCACCAGCGCCTGCCCGCGCAGCGCGCTGGCCACCTGTTCGACCTGCGCCAGCGGGATGCTCCGGCCGCCGGGATTGGAGGGCGAGCACAGGAACACCAGCCGCGCATTGCCATGCTTCGCGGTGGCGATGATGGCCTCGATGTCCGGCACCAGACCGGCCTCGCCGTCGCGCAGCGGCACTTCCAGCGCCGGCGCGTTCTGCAGCCGCGCGCTCACCGCGTACATGCCGAACACCGGCGGCGTATACAGCACGCCATCGCGGCCGGGCACGCACAGCGCGCGCACCAGCAGGTCGATGGCCTCGTCGCTGCCGCGGCCGATCAGCAACTGCTCGGCCGTGCAGCCATAGAGCATGGCCAGCCGTTCGCGCAGCGCCTGCGGCTGCGGTTCGGGATAGCGCCGGCAGGTGGCCGCCGCGTCGCCCGGGTTCGCCCATGCCGATTCGTTGGCGTTGAGCCAGATCTCGCCCTCGAGCCTGGCGCTGCGCGCGGAGGAGTAGCCGGCGAAACCGCGCAGGTCCTCGCGCACCAGGTCGAGCACGCCGTTCATGGCGCCGCTCCCAGCCGCAGCGCGACCGCGTTGGCGTGCGCGTCCAGTCCTTCGGCGCGGGCCATGACCAGGGCGCACGGGCCGATGCCGGCGATGCCCTCGGCGCTGGCCGCCTGCACGCTGATCTGGTTCTGGAAACTGGCGACGCTGACGCCGCTGTAGGCGCGCGCGGCGCCGGCGGTGGGCAGCACGTGGTTGGTACCGGAGCAGTAGTCGCCCAGCGCTTCGGGCGTGTAGTCGCCCAGGAACACCGAGCCGGCCGCCTCGACGCGGTCCAGCCAGTCGTGCGGCCGGCGCAGCGCCAGGATCAGGTGCTCGGGCGCGTAGCGATTGGAAATGGCGAACGCCTGTTCGATCGATTCGACCTTGACCAGCAGCGAGGCCGCCAGCGCCTGCCGGGCGATGGCTTCGCGTGGCAGCCGCGCCACCTGCCGTTCCACCTCGTCCTGCACCGCGGCGATCAGCGCGGCATCGTCGCTGAGCAGCAGCACCTGCGAATCCGGGCCGTGCTCGGCCTGCGACAGCAGGTCGGCGGCGACGAAGGCCGGGTTGGCGCCGGCATCGGCGATCACCAGCACTTCCGACGGTCCGGCCGGCATGTCGATGGCCGCGGCACCGGCCTGCGCCACCTGCTGCTTGGCCTCGGTGACGTAACTGTTGCCCGGCCCGAACAGCTTGTCGCAGGACGGCACGGTCTCCGTGCCCCAGGCCATCGCCGCGATCGCCTGCGCGCCGCCGATCCTGTAGACCCGGTGCACGCCGGTCAGGCGCGCGGCCACCAGCACCGCCGGATCGGCGCTGCCATCCTTGCGCGGCGGGGTGCACAGCACCACTTCGCGGCAACCGGCCAGCTTCGCCGGCACGCCCAGCATCAGCGCGGTCGACGGCAGCGGCGCGCTGCCGGCCGGCACGTACAGGCCGACGCGGCCGATCGGCCGGATGATCTTGCCGCAGGTCACGCCCGGCGCGGTTTCCAGCGAATACGGCTGCGCCATGCCGGCGCGGTGGTAGGCATCGATGCGCGCGGCGGCCTGCTGCATGGCGATGCGCAGTTCCGCCGGCACCGCCCGTTCGGCGGCGGCGAACTCGGCCTCGCCCACTTCGAAGCGTTCCAGCGCCACGCCGTCGAAACGCGCGGTGATCTCGCGCAGGGCAAGGTCGCCGGCACCACGCACCTGTTCGATCAGCGACGCGACCGCGACGCGGGTCTGCGCGGCCACGGCCTGTACCGGCCGGGCCAGCGCGCGCGCCTGCGCGTCGGCATCCAGTGCGTTCCAGTCGAGGATGTTCATGCCAGCGACTTCTCCACCGCCAGCACCATCAGCCCCTGCGCGCCGGCCCGCTCCAGTTCCTCCAGCCGCTGCCAGCTCAACGCGCCGTTGCACATGGTCTGCAGGCGCACCGCCCCGCCCGTGTCCGGCAGGCGCAGCAGCGGTTCGGCATCGGGCAGCAGCCGCGCCAGTTCGTCCACGCGTTCCTCGGCGGCGGAGAACATCAGCAGCTTGCGGTCCTGCACCCTGCTCAGGCCGTCCAGGCGGCGCAGCAGCATCGCCATCAGGCCGGCGCGGGCGTCGTCCAGTTCGTGCGCCGGCCCGGCCAGCACGGCCTCGCTGTCCAGCAGCGTTTCCACCGGCTTGAGCTGGTTGGCCGCGAGCGTGGCGCCGCTGGAAACCAGGTCGCAGATCAGGTCGGCGGTGCCCAGCTTCGGCGCGATCTCCACCGAGCCGGACAGCTCGACCACCTGCGCATCCACGCCCTTGTCCTTCAGCCATGCGGCGAGGATGGCCGGGTAGCTGGTGGCGATGCGCTTGCCGGCCAGCTGCGCCGCCCCCTGCCAGTCCCATTCCTCGGGCACGGCGATCATCAGCCGGCACTGGCCGAAACCGAGGCCGCGCAGCGGCTGGTAGGCATCGGGCAGGCCGATCTGGCGGCGCGCCTTGGCCTGCTCGTCCAGCTCGTTGAGGCCGACCACGCCCAGGTCGCAGACGCCGTCGGCGATCAGCCCCGGGATGTCGTCGTCGCGCACCAGCAGCAGGTCCACCGGCAACGATTCGCCGAAGCAGAACAGCTTGTCGCGGCTCTGCCGCCAGCTCAGCCCGCAGGCGGCCAGCAGGCTGCGCGCCGGGTCGGCCAGGCGCCCGCTCTTCTGGATGGCGATGCGCAGCCGGTCGCGGGCCGGCGCGGAGGTGGAAGCACTCATGGGTCTTGTCTCAGTTGGATTCGGCTTTGCGCGCGGACAGGCGCTCGATGGCGGCGGCGTAACCGCCCGCGCCGTGCTCGAGCGAGCGCGCCACCCGGCCGATGGTGGTCACGCTCACCCCGGTCAGGTCGTAGATTTCGCGGTACGGCACGCCCTTGCGCAGCAGCGGCACCACCCGCCAGCGGTCGGCCATGGCCTCCAGCTCGGCCGGCGTGCACAGGTCGCGCAGGAAGGCCTGCACGTCCTGCGGCCGCTCCAGCGCGGCGAACGCGCGCGCCAATGCCTTGAGGGAAGCGTCGGAAGCCTTTTCGCGGTCGGAGTCGGGGCGCGTTTTCATACGTACCAATGTAATAGCGTGCTAATACATTAATCCAGACTGGAGCGCCCGGTCAAACGCCGCTGCGCGGGCTGCCCTCCGGGCAAAAGAAAAGGCCCCGCGGTGCGGGGCCTTCCGGTTCGGGCTCGGTGGGACGCTCAGCGCGCCATGGCGCGGGCCTGCTCCAGCTCCACCTGCAGCGTGGAGGCCAGCTCGTCGCGGGCGACCTCGAACTGCTGCTCGCGCAGCAGGTCCTTGACCGCGACCACCCCGCGCGCCAGTTCATCCTCGCCGGCCAACACCACGAAGCGGATGCCGGCCTTGGCCGCGTACTGGAACTGCTTGCCGATCTTCTTCGGCTCCATCTGCACTTCGGTGTTGATGCCGCCGGCACGCAGGCGGCGGGCGATGTCCAGCGACTGCGGCATCGCCGCCTCGTCCATCAGCGCCACCATCGCCTGCACGCTGCTCTCGGCGATGCCCTCGATCAGGTTGGCCTCGCGCAGCTGCCAGAACAGTCGGGTCAGGCCGATGGAGATGCCAACGCCCGGCAGCTTCGACCTGGTGTAGTGGCTGGCCAGGTCCTCGTAGCGGCCGCCCGAGCAGATCGAGCCGATCTGCGGGTGGTCCAGCAGCGTGGTCTCGTAGACGGTGCCGGTGTAGTAGTCCAGGCCGCGGGCGATGGAGAAGTTCAGGCAGTACGCGCTTTCCGGCACGCCCAGCGCCTTGACCAGCTCCAGCACCTCGCGCAGCTCGGCGGCGCCGGCGCGCAGCGATTCGCTGGCGGCAGCGCCGGCCTCGGCCAGCACCGCGTCGATCTTCGCCAGCGCGTCGGCGTGCGACTGCGAGCGGACCTCGACGAAGGCGAGGATGCGCGCCACCGCTTCGGCCGGCAGGCCGAAATCGGGGCCAACCAGCGTCTCGCGCACGTAGTCGGCGCCGCGCTTGTCGAGCTTGTCGACTTCGCGCAGCACCAACGCCTGCTGCTGCGGGTCGGACACGCCCTGCGCCTCGAAGAAGCCGCGCATCAGCTTGCGGTTGTTCAGCTGCACCGCGAAGCGGCCGATGCGCAGTTCGGAGAACACCGCGTGGATCACCGCCAGCACTTCGGCGTCGTAGCGGATGCTCAGCGCGTCCTTGCCGATCACGTCCACGTCGCATTGGTAGAACTCGCGGAACCGGCCGCGCTGGGCGCGTTCGCCGCGGTAGACGCGCTGCATCTGGTAGCGGCGGAACGGGAAGGTCAGCTCGTGCTCGTGCTCGGCCACGTAACGCGCCAGCGGCACGGTCAGGTCGAAGCGCAGCGCCATTTCGGGCAGCGCCTTGTCGCCGCCCGCTTCCGCCGAACTGGCGGCGTTGGCCAGCGCGCCGGTGGACTGCACGAAATACACCTGGCGCTCGGTCTCGCCGCCGGACTTGGTCAGCAGCACGTCGGACAGCTCGAACACCGGGGTCTCGACCGGCAGGAACCCGAAGCGCTCGTAGTTGCGGCGGATGACGTCCAGCATGCGCTGGAACGCAATCTGCTCGCGCGGCAGCAATTCCATGATGCCGGGCGGCGTACGGGGCTTGATCACGGGCGAAACTCCTGCAAACGGTGGGGGTGAGCGGACGCCAATTCTAGCGCCACGCCGCCCGGCCGACCGCATGAAGTATCATGGGCGCACGTCCCCCGCCCCGAAGCCATGATCCGGTCCGTCCCCGGTTCCGAGCCAAATTCCGCCTTGCCCTCCGTTTCCGAAGGAAGCGGCGCGCGCGAGTGTCTGCAGTGTTCGGTGCGGCATCTGTCGGTGTGCTCGGCGCTGTCCTGCGACGAGGTGCAGGCGCTGGAGCAGATCACCGCGTCCATGCCGGTGCCGATGGGTACCACCCTGGCCCGCAGCGGCGAACCGCGCGCGCATGTGTTCACCGTGACCGAAGGCGCGCTGCGGCTGGTGCGCACGCTGGCCGACGGCCGCCGCCAGGTCAACGGCTTCGTGCTGCCCGGCGACTACGTGGGCCTGAGCGGCAGCGACCACCACCGCTACGACATCGAGGCCATCGCCGAGAGCCGCGTGTGCCGCGTGCCGACCTCGCAGATGCGCGATCTGCGCCAGCGCTTCCCGCACCTGGAACGCAAGCTGCTGCAGCGCGCCTGCCAGGAGCTGGACGCCGCCCAGGACAACGCCCTGGCGCTGGCGCGGCTGCAGCCGCCGGAACGGCTCGCCGATTTCCTGCTGCGCCTGGCCGCGCGCGAGGCCATGCAGGGCCAGGTCGGCAACCGCGTGGCGCTGCCGATGGGCCGCGGCGACATCGCCGACCACCTCGGCCTGACCATGGAAACGGTCAGCCGCACCTTCACCAAGCTGCGCCAGCAGGGCCTGATCGCGCTGCCGCACCTGAACGTGGTCGAGATCCTCGACTTCGCCGGCCTGCAGAAGCTGGCCAACGACGACCTGGGCTGACCGCCCGCCCTGCGTTTGACGTCCCCGGCGCGGCCCTGCAAGCTGGGCGCGACCGCCGCGACACCGCTGCGGCAGACCCGGGAGGCCTCATGTCGCGTGCCATCGCCACACTGCTCTCCATCGCCATCGGCATCGGTTTCGTGCTGCTGGTCCTCTACGCCTGGCCGCTGATCGCCGCCTACAACATGGTTCCGGCGCGGCTCGCGCAGGCCGGGCTGTCCGGCACCGCCTGGTATGGCGCGACGCTGCTGCAGGACTTCGTGATCAACCTGCTGCTCGCCCTGCCCGCCGCCTGGCTGCTGCTGCGGCTGGGACGCAGCCGGCTCCGGTTCCACTGCGCGCTGGCGACCCTGGTGTTCGCCACCGCCTTCACCGCCGCGTCGGGCCTGCCGGTGTTCTCGGCCAGCGGCTTCATCGCCGCGGGCTGGCTGCTGATGCTGGCCGCGCTGCCGTGGCGACCTGGCTGCTCAGCCTGCCCGGGCGCGGCAACCGGCACGACCGCTCGGGCGACCTGCCCCGCCCCGCGCCGCCTGACCCGGACCGGGCCTGGCGCCATTTTGACCAGGCCGGCGCCAAGGCCCGCCGGCACTGGCCGGGCGGGCAGTTGTCCACAGGCTTTCCTCGCCGCCTTCCACATCCGCTGTGGACAACGCGGCGGCGACGGTCAGCCCAGCAGCCTGTCGCGCAGCGCCGCGTATTCCGGCGCGCAGGGCTCGGCATGGGCCGGGCGCCGCAGCAGTTCCGCCAGCGCCGGCGGCACCGGCACCTCGGCGCCGATCAACGGCTCGACCACCGTCTCGAACTTGGCCGGGTGGGCGGTCGCCGCCACGGCCCCAATGTTCGTGCGCCGCCGCCTCGCCGCTGGCGCGCAGCTGCTCCAGCACCCGTACCGCGGTGGCGGTGTGCGGGCAGAACACTTCGCCGTGCCGCAGGTGGCGGGCGGCGATGGTGTCGCGGATGGCGTCGTCGTCCACCGCGCGCGCGATGAACTGCGCGCGCAGCACCGCGTCGTCGCCGGCATGCAGCCAGCGCAGCCGTTCGAAATTGCTGGGCGCGCCCACGTCCATCGCATTGGCGAGCGTGGCCACGCTGGTGCGGGCCTCGTACCCGCCGCCGGCGAAGTAGTCCGGCAGTACGCGGTTGGCGTTGGTGGCCAGCACGATCCGCCCCAGCGGCACGCCGAGCGCGCGCGCCATCACCGCCGCCATCGCGTTGCCGAGATTGCCGGTGGGGACGACCACGTTCAGCAGCGAATCGTGCGCGGCGCGGTGCGTCAGCGCCGCATGCGCGTAATAGCTCATCTGCGGCAGCAGGCGGCCGAGGCTGATGCTGTTGGCCGAACTCAGCGGCACCTGCGCCTGCAGCCCGGCGTCGTTCAACGCCTGCTTGACCATGGCCTGGCAGTCGTCGAACGAACCGGCCACGCGCAGCGCGCGGATGTTGCCGCCCAGGCAGCCCAGCTGGTGCGCCTGCCGCGGCGACACGCGCCCGTCCGGATACAGCACCACCACCTCCAGGTTGGGCTGGTTGTGGAAGGCGGCGGCCACGGCCGCGCCGGTATCGCCGGAGGTGGCGACGACAATCGTCAACGGCCGCTCCTGCCCCGCGCGCAGCCGCGACAGGCTGGCGGCGAGGAAGCGCGCGCCGAAATCCTTGAACGCGGCCGTCGGGCCATGGAACAGCTCCAGCACATGGTCGTTGCGGGTCGCCAGGCGCCGCAGCGGCGCCGGGAAGTCGAAGGCTTCGGCGCAGATCCGCGGCAGTTCCGCTTCCAGTCCGTCGCCGGCGAAGAACGGCTGCAGCAGCGTCGCGGCGGTGTCGGCCAGCGTATCGCCGGCCTGCAGGGCGCGGGCCGGCGGCATCTGCTGCGGTACGTACAGGCCGCCGTCGGGCGCGAGGCCGGCGGCGATGGCCTGGCTGAGCGTGGCGGCGGGTGCGTTGTTGCGGGTAGAGATGAAGTGCATGGGAAAGGTTCCGGATGGGACTGTTCTGTGGGGCGCCGTGTCTGCCCTTCTGCCTTCGGGAGCAGCCCGGCAGGAGCCCGAAGGGTGAGCTGCAAGGTGCCCCGAATTTGTGGATGAGGGTACGGGCGCACGACTTCGCCCGTGCCCTCACCCCAACCCCTCTCCCGATGGGAGAGGGGCTTCAGGGCTTCAAAGCAGGTGCGCGCCCGGGCTGTCCAGCGGGGTGACCCAGCTCTGGCTGCCGAAGCCGGCGGCGGCGAAGGCGGACTGCACCTTCGACGCGGCGGCCTCCGCTGCTTCGCGCGTCTCGAACCACGCGAATACGCTGGGTCCGGCGCCGGAGATGCTGGCGCCCATCGCGCCGGCCTCCAACGCGGCCTGCTTGGCGGCGTCGAAGCCGCCGATCAGCGGCGCGCGGCGCGGTTCGACCAGCACGTCGCGCAGGCCGGCGCGCACCAGCCCGGCGTCGCCGGCATGGCAGCCGGCCAGCACCAGCGCCAGGTGGGTGCTCTGCGCCACGAATTCCTTCAACTCGTAGCTGCCCTGCAGGGCGGCGCGCGCGCGGCGGGTTTCCAGCAGCGCATCCGGATGCACCAGCAGGCTGTGCCATTGCCCGGGCACGGGCACTGGCACCAGCCGCTCCAGCGTGGACAGCACCAGCCCGCCAAGGAACATCGGGCCGAGGTTGTCGCCATGGCGGCTGCCGCTGGCCACCGCTTCGCCTTCCAGCGAATGCAGGTACAGCTGCTCGCGGCTCAACGGCGCATCCAGCAGGGCGTTGGCCGCCACCAGCGCGGCCACGCACGAGGCCGCCGAGCCGCCCATGCCGGAGCTGAGCGGTATGCCCTTGTCGATCTCGATCTCGAAGCCGAACGGCAGCGCCAGCGCCTGGCGCAGCGCGATCAGCGCCGCGCCGGCGGTATTGCCGGCCGCCTCCGTCGGCAGCTCGGCGGTGGTGCCGCGGATCGCCGCGATGCGGACCTCCCGTGCCGCGATGCGCCGCACCGTCACCGTATCGCCGACGCCGGCCACGGCATAGCCGAGCAGGTCGAAGCCGACCGCCACGTTCGCCACCGACGCCGGCGCGAAGGCGCGCGCCTCGCGCCGCCCGGCACCCTCCTGCATTGCCTGCCCGCTCACAGTCGCGCTCCCTCCCCCGCGGCCACGCGCAGCACGTCGGCGAACACGCCGGCGGCCGTCACCTCCGGGCCGGCGCCCGGCCCCTGCACCACCAGCGGATTGTCGCAGTAGCGGCGGCGGTGGTGAACTGCACCACGTTGTCAGTCAGGCGCAGGTTGGCGAAGGCGTGGTCGCCGGGCAGTTCGACCAGGCCGACCGTGGGCCGCTGCCCCGGTTCGAAGCGGGCGACGTAGCGCAGCACGTTGCCGCGCGCGCGCGCATCGGCCAGGCGCTGGCCAAAACCGCCATCGACCTCGTGCAGGCGCGCCATGAAGTCGTCCACGCCGCCCTGCTGCAGCGCCTCGGGCACCAGGCCTTCGATCGCCACGTCCTCCAGGCTGAGCGCGTGTCCGGCCTCGCGCGCCAGGATCACCAGCTTGCGCGCCACGTCCACGCCGGACAGGTCGTCGCGCGGGTCCGGTTCGGTGTAGCCCATCGCCCGCGCCTGCGCGACCAGCTGCGAGAACGGCGCGCTGCCGTCGTACTTGTTGAACAGCCACGCCAGCGTGCCGGAGAAGATGCCGGCGATCGCGGTGACCTCGTCGCCGGTATCGACCAGGTCGCGCAGCGTGGTGATGACCGGCAGCCCGGCGCCGACCGTGGCCTCGTAGCGGAAGCGCGCGCCGGTGGCGGCGGCCGCCTCGCCGATGGCCTGGTAGCGCGCCAGCGGACCGGAACCGGCCTGCTTGTTGGGCGTGACCACGTGGATGCCGGCGGCGAGCCAGCCCGCATAGCGATCGGCCACCTCCGGGCTGCCGCTGCAGTCGATGATCAGGGTATGCGGAAGGCGCGCGGACAGCAGGTGCTCGGTGAAGCGATCCAGGTCGGCCGGCTGCGCGGCGGCCTCGAACGCGGCCTTCCAGTCGCCCTGCACGCCGCGCGTCTCCAGCAGCATGCGGTTGCGCGACAGCACCGCGCGCAGGCGCAGGTCCAGCTTCGCCCGCGCCAGCAGCTGCGGCTGGGCCGCGCGCAGCTGTTCCAGCAGCGCGGCGCCGACGTTGCCCGGACCGATCACGCCCACCGAGAACGTCTGCGGCGACAGCCAGAACCCGGCATGCGCGGCGCGCAGCGCCTTGCGTTGGTGCGTCGCGCGCGTCGATGGCCACCGAGATGTTGCGCTCGGACGAGCCCTGCGCGATGGCCAGGATGTTGACCTGCGCCCGCCCCAGCGCCTCGAACAGGCGCGCGGCCCACGCCCGGCTGGCCGGCCATGCCGTCGCCCACCGCGGCCAGCACGCTCACGCCTTCGGTCAGCTGCACGCGCTGCACCTGGCCGGCGGCCAGTTCGTGCGAGAACGCCTGCACCAGCGCGTCGCGCGCGCGCGCCGCCTCGGCCTGGCGCACCACGCAGCAGATCGAATGCTCGGAGGAGCCCTGCGAGATCATCACCACCGACACGTGCGCGTTGCGCAGCGCCGCGAATACGCGCTCGGCGGTGCCGGGCACGCCGATCAGGCCGGTGCCCTCCACGTTCAGCACCGCCAGGTCCGGGCTGAGCGTCAGGCCCTTGATCGGCCCGCGGCCGGCGCTGACGGCGGTGATGCGGGTGCCGGGGTGGTCGGGCTGGAAGGTGTTGCGGATGATGATCGGCAGGCCGCGTTCGATCGCCGGCGACATGGTCTGCGGGTGCACCACCTTGGCGCCGAAATAGGCCAGTTCGCAGGCCTCGTCGTAGCTCAGCGCCTCCAGTTGCACCGCTTCCGGCACCACGCGCGGATCGGCCGAGAGCACGCCGTCCACGTCGGTCCAGATGTGCAGTTCGTCGGCGGCGAACAGCGCGGCGAAGATCGCACCGGAAAAATCGCTGCCGTTGCGGCCGAGCGTGGTGATGTTGCCCTTGCGGTCGCGCGCGACGAAGCCGGTCACCACCAGCCGCCGCGCCGGATGCGACTGCCGCCACAGCGCCAGCCTGGCCGCGCTGGACTTCCAGTCCACGTCCACGCCGAGCTCGCCGTGGTCGACCACCAGCACGTCGCGCGCGTCCAGCACGTCGGCATCCTCGCCCAGCGCCTGCAGGTGGTGGCCGAGCAGGTGCGCCGAGAACACTTCGCCCAGGCCCTGCACGCGGTCCAGCACTTCCTGCGGCAGTTCGCCGATCACCGCCAGCGCGGCGAGGATCTCGCGCAGGCGGTTGAAGCGCGCGTCCAGCCACTCGATGGTCGGGCCGGCGTTTTCCGCCAGCAGCGCCACCGCCGCCGCGCGGTGGCGGGCGCGCAGCTCGTGCCAGCGCTCGTCCCAGGTCGAATCGGCGGCGGCCGCCAGCCGGGCCAGGTCGATCAGCGCGTCGGTCACGCCCTTCATCGCCGACACCACGGTGACCTGCACGTCCTCCTCGCGCACCAGCAGCAGCTGCGCCACGTGGCGGTAGCGGTCGGCGTCGGCCACCGAAGTGCCGCCGAATTTGTGGACGACGGTGCGCACGGCGGCGTCCGTGGCGGGGGCAAGGGGTGAAGCGGCAACTGGCGACATCGGATGAACCTCGGCTGGAGGCCCCGACACGCATCAGGATGGGAGCCCCCGCATCCTGATCCGGGTGCGGGGCCGTGGTTTTCGGAAACTACGCGAAGACGACGGGCCGCACCGGGCGAGTGGTGACGGTAATGATGGTGGTGGTAATGGACATGCGCCCGCCGGTGCACGGCAGCGCGCCTGCAGGCGGCTGGGCGATGGCGAAGAGGGACGAGCGCGTGTTCATGCGGTCAAGAGGACACCAGCGGTGAATGCGCTGTCAAGTGTTGCGGTGCAAAAGATTACCTGCAGTCATCGTCGGCGAACCTGCAGGCATCGGTTGCATATGTCATCAACACCCATCATCGGCCATCTATCCGGCAAACATCGGCGAAAACACCGTTTTCGCCCGCCGGGAAGCGGCACCGACACGCACCTTCGTTGGCGCCGCAAGCCACCCTTGCCGCCGCAGCAGTGTGGACCTGCACGCCAGGAACTGCGCGGAACACGCGCGCCCCGACGGCGATGATCAGTGGGGAGCGACCGCCTCCGTGGCCGGCCGGTGCGCCGCCGCACTGAGCACGACGCCGGCGAGCAGGCAGCCGGCGGCCAGCATTTCCAGCGGCAGCGGCCAGCGCTGCTGCCAGAGGAAGCCGTAGAGCAGGCCGAACAGGGTCTCGAATACGATCATCTGCCCGCCCAGGGTGAGCGGCAGCGCCCGGCTGGCGCGGTTCCAGCAGGCGTTGCCGAGGATCGAGGCCAGCACCGCCACCGCCGCGGCGATCAGCCAGAACTGCCCCCATTCGGCCGCAGGACGCCCCTGCCCTCCGCCGGCGAACGCCAGTGGCGCGACCAGCAGCGCCAGGGCGCCCGTGGCCACGCCGGTCAGCAGCGACCAGTCGTGCCCGGACACCTCCGGGCAACGCGCCAGCCAGCGCGCATTGCCCACCGAGTACACCGTCCAGGACAGCAGCGCGCCGACCGCGCACAGCAGGCCGACCAGGCGCTGCCCGGCGCCGGTGTGCACATGCGAGGACGCCATCGCCGCCCAGCCCATCAGCACTACCCCGGCCACGCACAGAGCCAGCGCCGGCGCCAGTTTCGACAGCGGCACCGCGCCCGGCTCGCGCGACGCGGTGACCGCCACCAGCACCGGCACCATGCCGACGATCAGCGACGCCGCCGCGCCGCCGCTCCACTGCACCGAAACGGACAGCAGCACGTAATAGAGCAGGTTGCCGAGCAGGCTGAGCCAGGCCAGCGCGCCCCATTCGGCGCGGCCGATGCGCGAACGCAGCGCCGGCCAGCGCGGCACCAGCAGCACCAGCGCGATGGCGCCGTAGACCAGGTAACGCGCGGCCGCCAGCTGCAGCGGCGCGAATCCGGCCAGCATGGCCGGGGCCAGGAACACCACGCCCCACAGCGCCCCGGAGGCCACGCCGTTGGCGATCCCGACACTCATCGAACGACTCACGCCTGCGGTACCTTGCCGTGGAGAAGGGCGCGCAGTGTAGGCGCCGCTCCGGCGGAGCGTCTTGACCCAGGCTACTGCCGCGCCCGCCACTGCCGCGGCGTGCGTCCGCTCTCCCGGCGCAGCGCCCGGGTGAAGGCGCTCTGCTCGGAATATCCAGCGCGCTGGGCGATCTCACTGATGCTGGCGTCGCTGCCCAGCAGCTGTCGCTTGGCCCAGCGCAGGCGCGCGGCGCTCACCCAGGCCTGTGGCGCCAGACCGAACTCGCGCACGAACAGCGCATGCAGGCGGCTGCCGCTGACCCCGGCCATGGCCGCCATGCGCGCCACCGACCAGTCCATGCCCGGCGCCGAGACCACGGCCATGCACAGCGCCTGCAGGCGCGCGCCGCTGCCGGCCGGCGCGAAATGGCGCAGCAGGCGCGGCAGCGGATCGTCCTTCAGGCCGTTGCCCGGCAGTCCCTGCAGACGCTGCCGCACGTCCGCCGGCAGCGCCAGCCAGGGCCTGCGGTACAGGTGTTCCAGCGTGTCGTCGTCGAGCACGCCCGGCGGGCAATCGACGATCAGGCAGCAGTTCTCGCCCAGCGCTTCGAGATCGTGGGTCTGGCCGGGCGCGACGAAGGCGCCCTGCAATCGGTCCAGGTGGCCGCCGCTGCCGCCCACCTCGAACTGCAGCTCGCCACGCACCGGCAGCACCCACTGCGCGTAGTCGTGGCACTCCAGCCCGGTGGGCCCGAGATAGCGGCGCAGATGGGGCGTGCTGGCGGACATGGAGGGAGTCTGCGCAGGAGGCGAGCGTCGCCGCAACCGGCGGCGGCGGAACGGAGATGCGCGCAACGATGGCGGCCCCGACACGATTCGAACGTGCGACCTGTCCCTTAGGAGGGGACCGCTCTATCCAGCTGAGCTACGGGGCCTGCGAGCGCGTATTGTGACATGCCGCCGTGCCGCCGGGCATCCACCGCGTGCCGAGAAGTGCGGCCGGCTCTGCTAAAATCGCGGTTCTGCACGCCGCACCCCACCACTGCCAGCGGCTGCGCCCCCCCAACGCAAGGCAATCAGGAGATTTCATGTCCTTCGAAATGCTCAAGGCGCTCGGCCTCGACGCTTCCAACGCTGGCACCTATCTGGGCAATGGGCAATGGTCCACCGCGACCGGCGCGGGTGTGCTCAAGCCGCAGAACCCGACCACCGGCGAGGTGATCGCCGAAGTCCAGGCCACCACCGAGGCCGACTACGAAACCATCGTCGCCCGCGCCCAGGAAGCCTACAAGGTGTGGCGCACCACCCCGGCCCCGCGCCGTGGCGAGGCCGTGCGCCTGTGCGGCGAGGCGCTGCGCCGGCACAAGGACGCGCTGGGTTCGCTGGTCGCGCTGGAAATGGGCAAGTCCAAGCCGGAAGGCGACGGCGAAGTGCAGGAGATGATCGACATCGCCGACTTCGCGCTGGGCCAGAGCCGCATGCTGTACGGCTACACCATGCACTCCGAGCGCCCCGGCCACCGCATGTACGAGCAGTACCACCCGCTGGGCCTGGTCGGCATCATCTCGGCCTTCAACTTCCCGGTCGCGGTGTGGAGCTGGAACGCGTTCCTGGCCGCCATCTGCGGCGACGTGTGCATCTGGAAGCCGTCCAACAAGACCCCGCTCACCGCCATCGCCACGATGAAGATCTGCAACGAGGCGCTGAAGGAAGGAGGTTTCCCGGACATCTTCTTCCTGATCAACGACGCCGGCACCGCACTGTCGGAAAAGCTCGTCGACGACAAGCGCGTGCCGCTGATCTCCTTCACCGGCTCGACCCAGATCGGCCGCATCGTCAACGAGCGCGTCGCCCGCCGCCTGGGCCGCTGCCTGCTGGAGCTGGGCGGCAACAACGCCATCATCCTGGACGAGACCGCTGACCAGAAGCTGGCCGTGCCGGGCATCGTGTTCGGCGCCGTCGGCACCGCCGGCCAGCGCTGCACCACCACCCGCCGCCTGATCGTGCACGAATCGATCTACGACAACGTGCTGGCCACCCTGGTCAAGGCGTACAAGCAGGTCGAAGGCAAGATCGGCGACCCGACCGACCCGGCCAACCTGATGGGCCCGCTGAACAGCCCCGAGGCCGTGCAGCAGTTCCTGGCCTCGATCGAGAAGGCCAAGGCCGCCGGCGGCACCATCGAGACCGGCGGCACCGCCATCGACCGTCCGGGCAACTTCGTGCTGCCGGCGATCGTCACCGGCCTGAAGAACAGCGACCAGATCGTGCAGCACGAGACCTTCGCCCCGATCCTGTACGTGATGAAGTACACGACCCTGGACGAAGCCATCGACATGCAGAACGGCGTGCCGCAGGGCCTGTCCTCGTCGATCTTCACCACCAACCTGAAGTCGGCCGAGAAGTTCCTGTCGGCGGCCGGCAGCGACTGCGGCATCGCCAATGTCAACATCGGCACCTCCGGCGCCGAGATCGGCGGCGCGTTCGGCGGCGAGAAGGAAACCGGCGGCGGCCGCGAGTCCGGTTCGGACGCATGGAAGGTCTACATGCGCCGCCAGACCAACACCATCAACTACTCCGATTCGCTGCCGCTGGCCCAGGGCATCAAGTTCGACCTGTGATGGCGACGGACTCCCGCCCTGCGGGAGTCCTTTTCCCGTAGGAGCGCACCTTGGTGCGCGAGGGCTTTCCCGGTAAAGCCCCTTCGCGCACCAAGGTGCGCTCCTACGGCTCTCTACACTCCCGAAGGAGCCCGCGATGAGCATTCCCGCCCCACGCCAGACCAGCAGCTATGCCGTGATCGCCCTGGTCGCCGGCATCCTCGGCTGGACCCTGCTGCCGTTCCTGGGCAGCATCGGCGGCATCATCTTCGGCCACATGGCGCGCGGCGAGATCCGCCGCAGCAACGGCCAGCTCGACGGCGACGGCCTGGCCATCACCGGCCTGGTGCTGGGCTGGGTGTCGGTGGCGATGTGGGTGCTCTGCCTCCTCGCCTTCGTCCTGTTCTTCGGTGGCCTGGCCTGGATCGCCGCGCTGAACTCCTGAGGCACGCGTGAGCGCTCCCGCCGATCCGACCGAACGCTTCAGCAGCCGGGTGGCGGATTACGTCCGCTACCGGCCCGGCTATCCGCCGGCGCTGCTGGCGTGGCTGCATGGCGACATCGGCGTACCGCCCACCACTGCGGTCGCCGACATCGGCGCCGGCACCGGCATCTCCACCCGCCTGTTCCTGGACGCCGGCCACCCGGTGGTCGCGGTCGAGCCCAACGCCGCGATGCGCGAGGCCGCCGAGCGCTGGCTGGCCGCCGACCATCCGCAGCTGGCCTTCGTCGACGGCACCGCCGAGGCCACCACGCTGGCCGACGCCAGCGTCGGCCTGATCAGCGTCGCCCAGGCTTTCCACTGGTTCGATACCGCCGCGGTGCGGCCGGAATGGCGGCGCATCCTGCGCCCGGGCGGCATGGCGCTGGTGTACTGGAACTCGCGCCTGCTCGACGTTTCGCCGTTCCTGTCCGCCTACGAACAACTGCTGCAGGACTACGGCACCGATTACAACGCAGTGGCCGAGCGCTACCAGGACGACGCGACGATGCGCGCCTGGTTCGGCGACGGCCTGCGCGGCATGGTCCAGTTGCCTAACACGCAGCATCTGGACTTCGATGGCCTGCGCGGCCGCCTTCTTTCTTCCTCCTACGCACCGCAGCCCGGCCAGCCGCGGCACGCGCCGATGCTGGAGGCCCTGCGCGCCCTGTTCGACGCCCATGCGGTGGACGGACGGGTCGCCTTCGAATACCGAACCCGTGCCTTCATCGGCACGCTGGACTGAAACAGCATGTATCCGCTTGCCCGCCCCTTCCTGTTCGCCCTCGACGCCGAACGCGCCCATGGCCTGACGCTGTCCGCGCTGGAACTGGCCTGGCGCACCGGCACCACGCCGCTGCTCGCGGCGCGGCCGGCGCCGATGCCGACCTCCGCGTTCGGCCTGGACTTCCCCAACCCGGTCGGGCTGGCGGCCGGGCTGGACAAGAACGGCGAGCACATCGACGCGCTGTTCGGGCTGGGCTTCGGCTTCGTCGAGATCGGCACGGTCACCCCGCGCCCGCAGGCCGGCAACCCGAAGCCGCGACTGTTCCGGCTGCCGCGGCACGCGGCCATCATCAACCGCATGGGCTTCAACAACGCCGGCGTCGATGCGCTGGTGCGCAACGTCGAGCGCAGCCGCCAGCGCACCGGCCCGCTGGGCATCAACATCGGCAAGAACAAGGACACGCCCAACGAGGACGCGCTGTCGGACTACCTGGCGTGCATGGAGAAGGTGTACCCGCTGGCCGACTACATCACCGTCAACATCTCCTCGCCCAACACCGCCGGCTTGCGCGAGCTGCAGGAAGAGCAGGCGCTGCGGCGGCTGGTCGGCGGCCTGCGCGAGGCGCAGGAACGGCTGGCCGCCCAGCATGGCCGGCGCGTGCCGATGCTGGTCAAGGTCGCGCCCGACCTGAGCGACCGCGATATCGAGGCGGCCGCGCGCGTGCTGGGCGAACTGGAAGTGGATGGCGTGATCGCCACCAACACCACCATCGGCCGCGAGGGCGTCGAGCACGATCCGCGCGCCGCCGAGACCGGCGGCCTGTCCGGCGCGCCGCTGCTGGGCCAGGCCACCCTGGTGCTGCGCCGCCTGCGCGCGCGCCTGCCCGAACGCATCCCGCTGCTGATCGGCGTGGGCGGCATCCAGTCCGGCGCCGACGCGGTGGCGAAGATGTCCGCCGGCGCCACCCTGGTGCAGTGCTACAGCGGCCTGGTCTTCCGCGGCCCGGCGCTGATCGGCGAATGCGTGGACGCCATCCGCCGCCGCCGCGAGGCCCCGTCCCGAGGCGCCGTCGCCCCGCTATGACAACCGCTGCACCCTGGTCGCTGACCGAAAACGCCCCGCTGCATTCCCTCAACACGTTCCATGTGGCCGCCCGCGCGCCACGCCTGCTGCGCGTGCGCGACGCGGCCGCCCTGCCGGAAGCGCTGGCCGCGGTGGCACCGTCGCCGCTGCTGGTGCTGGGCAGCGGCAGCAACGTGCTGCTCGCCGCCGATCCGGAAGGCACCGTGCTGTGCTTCGACAACCGCGAGGTCGCTATCCTCGAGCACCGCGCCGACCATGCGGTGGTCCGCGCCGGCGCCGGCGTGGCCTGGCACGAACTGGTGATGTGGTCGCTGGCCCAGGGCCTGTCCGGGCTGGAGAACCTGGCGCTGATTCCCGGCACGGTCGGCGCCGCGCCGATCCAGAACATCGGCGCCTACGGCGCCCAGGTCGGCGAATTCATCCAGACCGTCGAAGCCTGGGACACCGTGCGGCACGAATGGGTGCAGCTGGACCAGGAGGCGTGCCGCTTCGGCTACCGCGACAGCCTGTTCAAGCACGAACCCGACCGCTACCTGATCACTGCGGTGCAGCTGCGCCTGCCGCTGCTGCACGAACTGCGCCTGGACTACGCCGGCATCCGCGAGGAGCTGCAGGCCATGGGCGTGGAACTGCCGGTGGCCGCCGACGTGGCCAACGCGGTCATCGCCATCCGCCGCCGCAAGCTGCCCGACCCCGATGTGCTCGGCAACGCCGGCAGCTTCTTCAAGAACCCGATACTGCCGCGCGAGCAGGCCGAGGTGCTGTCCCAGCAGCATCCGGCGCTGCCGGTGTTCCCCGGCGACGACGACGGCAACCGCAAGCTGTCGGCGGCGTGGATGATCCAGGCCTGCGGCTGGAAGGGCCGGCGCGAGGGCGATGCCGGCGTATCGCCGGACCATGCGCTGGTGCTGGTCAACCATGGCAATGCCACCGGCGCCGAACTGCTGGCCTTCGCCCGCCGCATCTCCGCCTCGGTGCTGGAAACCTTCGGCGTGCCGATCGAGCCCGAACCGCGCCTGGTCGGCGCGCGCTGGTGAACGCCACCACCGCAGCCCCCGGCTTGGCTCCGCTGCGCGCCGCGCTGCTGATGTTCGGCAGCGCCATCGCCTTCGGCCTGATGGCGATCGCCATCCGCTACGCCACGGCCCATGTGCCGACCCAGGAAGTGGCGTTCTTCCGCAACGCCTTCGGCCTGCTGGCCTTGTTGCCCATGCTGCTGCGCCCGGGCCATGCGCCGCTGCGCACCCGGCAGCTGCCGCGCTACCTGGTACGCAGTGCGATCGGCCTGGCGTCGATGCTGTGCGCCTTCTGGGCGCTGGGCCACCTGCCGCTGTCGCAGGCCATCTCGCTGTCCTATTCGACGCCGTTGTTCGTGACCATCGCGGCGGTGCTGTGGCTGGGCGAAACCGTGCGCGTGCGCCGCTGGGCGGCGGTGATCGCCGGCTTCATCGGCGTGCTGGTGATCGTGCGGCCCGGCTCGCACGGCTTCCAGGCCGGCAGCCTGGTCGCGGTGGCCGCGGCCATGCTCAGCGCGCTGGTGTCGATCCAGATCAAGCAGCTCACGCGCGTCGACGGCCCGGATACGGTGGTGTTCTACACGTATGTTTTCTGGGTGCCGCTGTCGCTGGTGCCGGCGCTGTTCGTGTGGACCTGGCCGACCGGCATCGCCTGGCTGTGGCTCGGAGCCACCGGCGTGCTGGGGACGGTCGGGCAGCTGCTGTGGACGCGCGCGCTGCGGCTCGGCGAACTCTCGGCATTGACCCCGATCAGCTTCACCCAGCTGCCGCTGGTCGTTTTCCTGGGCTGGTTGCTGTTCGGCGAGACGCTGGATCGCTGGACCCTGCTGGGCGCGGCCATCATCCTCGCCGCCAACGCCTACATCGCCCATCGCGAGGCGGTGGTGGCGCGCCGGGCGGCGACGAAAACACCCTGAAAGCCGGCCCGGGCGATAGCACGGCATTCTGAAGCAACACCGGCGCACCGGCATCGCTCGGGTACCGCGATGCCACGCTGGCGTCCACTCCTCCGGCCTTGGGCGCAGGAACGAATGCCGTGCGCTTCGCCGACCGCTTACCCGGCGATGGACGCCAGCGGAAGTGCGATCCCGACCGATGTCCCACCCGCTGGCGGGCATTCAACGGAGATATCGCCGCCCGCCTCCACCACGATGTCCCGCACCACGGACAGGCCCAGCCCGGTTCCCTCGCCTTTGGGCTTGGTCGTGAAGAAGGGCATGAACACACTGGTCCTTATCGGCTCCGGTATTCCGGGACCGTCGTCGCTGAGCACCAGTCTGAAAAGGCCGGCCGCGTCGTCGCGCAGGGCGACGAGCCGGAAAGTTCCCTTTCCGGGGAGCGCATCGCGGGAATTCCCGGCGATGTTGAGGATCGTCAGTTCGAAGTTGCCCTTGTCCATGTGCACGGGCAGAGCCGCCTCCGGGCGCTGCAGCGTCAACTGGACCTCGGGCCCGAGCAGTTGGCGGAGCATCGGCTGCAGCTCCTGCAGGACGGCGCCGGCATCGAATGTCTCCGGCTGCGAGATGTCCAGGCGGCTGAAATTCAGCAGTTTCCTGCTGATCGCCATCGCGCGGCGGGCGGCCAGTTCGACGCGTTCGAGAACCGAAGCAAGCGCCGGCCCGCCTCCATCGGCCAGCAGCCGGTTGCGTTGCTGCGCGTATCCGAGGATGACGGAGAGTACGTTGTCGAAGTCGTGCGCGAGGCCGCTGGCCAATCTTCCGGCCAGATCCATCTTCTGCGAATGGATCAGCTGCTCGCGGGTGCGCTCGCGCTCGGCGATCTCGTCCTCCAGGCGCGCATAGGCCTGCTCCAGCGCCCGGCTGCGCTGCTCGGATTCCTCCAGGCTGTCGCGCAGCGCGGCCACGGTGCGGTCCAGCACCAGCGCAATGATCAGCCAGATGCCGCCGATGGATATGGCCTTGCCGATGGTGGTGGCCGGCGCCCCCGCCCCGGCGCGGACCATGTCCAATGCCACGCAGGCCAGCAGCATCGCCGCCAGCGCCCCGAGCATCAGCCACAGCGTTCGCCGCCCCATCACCAGGCCGGCCAGCGACAGCAGCAGCAGCGGGATCGGATCGAGTCCGACCCGCGCCAGGCCGACGCTGGCGTAGGCGAGGCCGACGCATATCGACGCCACGAAGAGGAACAACGCCACGCCCTGGCGGAAACGTCCGCGGCGGATGCACCACAGGGCAACCCACGCCGAGGCGATGAGCAGGGCGTCGGTGGCGAGGTCCGCGGAAAGCTGCAGGAACCCGGGCCGGGCAGCCTGCCCCGTACTGACCGCGTAGAGGAAGATGGCCTTGTTGATCGGCACGAAGATGCCGAAGAACAGCAGGATCAACTGGATGAACGGCGCATTGCGCCGGTCGACCGGATTGGACGACGGGGCGCCCCTCAGCCATCGCGTAAAGGGATTCACGGAGCGCTCCGCATTTCCCGGGCAGGGATCGATTCCTGTGGCGCCTCGCCACGCATGAGTGGAGCCCGCCGAGCGTCCTGCATATCCTCACCGTTTCCCTTCAATGTCCGGCGATTGTATACAGCGGCGGCCGAGGCAGAGGTCCTCGATTCCGTCAGGCCAGCGCCGCTGGAAACGGGCGCGACCGCGTTGGCAAATACTCCATGATCACAAGCACATGCTGCCCGCGATCCGACTCTCCGACGTCGCGCCATCGGGCCCGCTCTGCCATCGCGGCAGAACGCGGCTGGCGCCATCCCGACCGCAAGGTCCCAGCCGGCGGATTCGCTGGTCGCGCGGAGGCTCCCTACGGGAAGATGGCCCCGCAGTATGCCGGGGCCATCCTCTTCACCGCGCCATATCGGAAGGTCGTACGCGCAGCTCCAACACCTGCGTAGTAGCGGTACATCAACGGAATCAAGGGCGAATCCCGATACCGGTCTGGTATCGACAAAGACGGCCAATGGATACGCCGCCCAGATCTCGCAGGTAGCCTCCAGATGCACCGCAGCGTACAGCAGGAACGTTCTCACCGGTCGTTGCGTGATGAACCTGGTCGGCATCGGGGCATGCCGTGACCCGACGCAACATGAACATCCCGCCAACCATGACCGCACGGCCGAGCCGATGCGAATCATCGTCAACTGGGATCTGGTGCAGCGACCGTATCGTCCGCTTCTCTTCCGAATCAATACGCCAAGACAGTATCAAAGGTGGACTTCGCTCTCTGCTGGCGTGGTCATGCGGTACTCGGCGAACGAGACGACGTTGCCGTCCGGATCACGCACATGGAAGGTCAATCCGCCCCAGGCCTGGCGCGTCAACGGCTGAACGATGTCCGCGCCGCGTGCGACGAACTCCGCGAACAGCGCCTTGACCCCGGTGACCTCGAACGAGGCGAGGACAAGCCCGCATTCACTCGCGGCGAGCTCGGCGAAGTTGGGCTCGCCGACGAAGCGCAGGTGGAGGCAGGCGCCGCCGCGCGAGACCGACCCGTAGAACGGCGGCTGCCCGTACAGGAAGTCGATGTCGAACCCCAGCCGGTCACGATAGAAGGACGCGGCACGCGTGACGTCGCAGACGAAGAAGATCGGCACCGCACCATGGATGCGGGCCGCTGGCGGTTCCGGGATCATCTTCGTCGGCACGGAAGCGGCGGCAGTGCGGAGCGCCATCCAGTCCAGGAATCCAGCCTCGACCGCAACGATCTCCTGTGCCAGCGTCAACGGCAGCGGCATGGCCAGGATCTGCGCATCGTCCAGATGGCGAAATCGCTCCAGCAGGCGGACTTTGGCGCCGATGGAGTAGTTGGAACTGCGATGCCAGCGAACCAGTTGTTTGGCCTGCTTGCGGTAGGTGTCGATCGTAGGCATGGATATGCTCCGGCTGATGTGGATCAGCGGGCGGGCCTGGCCCTTTCGACGTCGCGCCGATGCATCCCGGGAAGCGGCTTGGACGTTAGAGGGGGAGATCGACCTTGTCAATTCCGCATCCAGTCCCGGTTGCGGGCGCCATCGACGGAAAAGCCACGCCATGACAAACAGCATCCAGCGCAGTGGGCATCGACGCCGACCAGTCTCCCCACTGCCCGTGACGGAAGCCTACGAGACGCTACATCAACCTCCGAAGCGCAGCCCCTCCCCTTCCGTCGCACCATTCAACGACAGGAACTGCGGCAGATCGTCCCCTTGGCAGAAACGGCGATCTATGAAATGGAGCGCTGCGGCGAATTGAGAACACTCCTGCGCATCGAGCAGCAGTTCGCGCGCCATGGCCAGCTAAATACCGTCAAGGCCGTACTGCCCGAGGTTCAATGCATCGCGGGGACCATTGAATCGTAGTCGTGCGGAAAAGTGACGGTACCGCTGGGCCATACCATCACTCCATCCCGTCCTAGTCGGAAGCCTCGCGTTGCGGAAGTTTTTCGATAGCTGGCGGCAATCCTAGAAGGACGCCCCCTCACTCCCACTCGATCGTCGCCGGCGGCTTGCCGGAGATGTCGTAGACCACGCGCGAGACGCCGCGCAGTTCGTTGATGATGCGGTTGGACACGCGGCCGAGGAAGTCGTACGGCAGGTGCGCCCAGTGCGCGGTCATGAAGTCGATGGTCTCCACCGCGCGCAGCGCGATCACCCATTCGTAGGCGCGCGCGTCGCCGACCACGCCCACCGACTTCACCGGCAGGAACACCGCGAAGGCCTGCGAGGTCCTGTCGTACAGGTCGGCCGCGCGCAGTTCCTCGATGAAGATGGCGTCGGCCCTGGCCAGCAGTTCGGCGTACTCGCGCTTCACTTCGCCCAGGATGCGCACGCCCAGGCCCGGGCCGGGGAACGGATGGCGGTAGACCATGGCGCGCGGCAGGCCGAGTTCGACGCCGAGGCGGCGCACTTCGTCCTTGAACAGCTCGCGCAGCGGCTCGACCAGCTTGAGCTTCATGTCTTCCGGCAGGCCACCCACGTTGTGATGGCTCTTGATGACGTGCGCCTTGCCGGTCTTGCTGCCGGCCGACTCGATCACGTCCGGGTAGATCGTGCCCTGCGCCAGCCACTTGGCATTGCTGAGCTTGTTCGACTCCTCGTCGAAGATCTCCACGAACAGGTTGCCGATGATCTTGCGCTTGGCTTCCGGGTCGCTGACGCCTTCCAGCGCCTTGAAGTAACGGTCGGCGGCGTTCACGCGCACCACCTTCACGCCCATGTTCTCGGCCATCATCTGCATGACCTGGTCGCCTTCCTGGAAGCGCAGCAGGCCGGTATCGACGAACACGCAGGTCAGCTGCCGGCCGATGGCCTTGTGCAGCAGCGCGGCCACCACCGACGAATCGACGCCGCCGGACAGGCCCAGGATCACCTCATCGCCGCCAACCTGCTCGCGCACGCGGGCGATCTGGTCGTCGATGATGTTGGCCGCGGTCCACAGCGTGGCGCAGCCGCAGATTTCGGTGACGAAACGCTTGAGCAGCGCCGAGCCCTGCTTGGTGTGGGTCACTTCGGGGTGGAACTGCACGCCGTACCAGCGCTTTTCCTCGTTGGCCATCGCCGCCACCGGGATGCGGTCGGTCACCGCGGTGATGGCGAAACCCGGCGGCACGTGGGTGACGTGGTCGCCATGGCTCATCCACACGTCCAGGCGCGGCTCGCCGTTGTGGTCGGACAGGCCGCCCAGCAGGCCGTCGTTGCCCAGCAGCTTCACTTCGGCATGGCCGAACTCGCGCTGGTCGGCCGCCTCGGTGCCGCCACCCAGCTGCTTGGCCATGGTCTGCAGGCCGTAGCAGATGCCCAGCAGCGGCAGGCCGCTGTCGAACACTTCCTGCGGCGCGGCGGGCGCGCCCACCTCGGTCGTCGACTCGGGACCGCCGGACAGGATGATGCCCTTGGCGCCGAACGCGGCGATCTCGGCCGGATCGTGGTCCCACGCCCAGATTTCGCAATACACGCCGAACTCGCGGATGCGGCGCGCGATCAGCTGGGTGTACTGGGCGCCGAAATCGAGGATGAGGATCTTGTCGTTGTGGATGTTGGTCATGGGGCCTGGAACGAATCGATGAGTCGGGAAACGGGGCAATGCGATGCGGGCGGCGTATAGAGAAAGAGGAACGGGACAGCGGTCCTCGTTCCTCTTCGCTCGTTCCGCGTCAGGCGCGGTAGTTCGGCGGTTCCTTGGTGATCTGCACGTCGTGGACGTGGCTCTCGCGCTGGCCGGCGCCGCTGATCTTCACGAACTTCGGCTTGCTGCGCATGTCCTCGATGGTGGCGCAGCCGACATAGCCCATGGTCGCGCGCAGGCCGCCGACCAGCTGGTGGATGATGCCGCCGACCGGGCCGCGGTACGGCACGCGGCCTTCGATGCCTTCGGGCACCAGCTTGTCGGCCGTGGCCGCGTCCTGGAAGTAGCGGTCCTTGGAGCCCTTCTCCATCGCCGCCAGCGAACCCATGCCGCGGTAGCTCTTGTAGGAACGCCCCTGGAACAGTTCGGTCTCGCCCGGCGATTCCTCGGTACCGGCCAGCAGGCCGCCGATCATCACCGTCGACGCGCCGGCGGCCAGCGCCTTGCCGATGTCGCCGGAATAGCGGATGCCGCCATCGGCGATCAGCGGGATGCGGTCCTGCAGCGCCTCGGCCACCAAGTCGATCGCGGTGACCTGCGGCACGCCGACGCCGGCGACCACGCGCGTGGTGCAGATCGAGCCCGGGCCGATGCCGACCTTGACCGCGTCCGCGCCGCAGTCCAGCAGCGCCAGCGCGGCTTCGCCGGTGCAGATGTTGCCGCCGACGACCTGCACGTGCGGGAAGTGTTTCTTCACCCAGCTCACGCGGTCCAGCACGCCCTGCGAATGGCCGTGGGCGGTATCGACCACCAGCACGTCCACGCCGGCGGCGACCAGCGCCTCGACGCGGCGATCGGTATCGCCGCCGACGCCCACCGCCGCGCCGACCAGCAGGCGCGTGGCCGCGTCCTTGGCCGCGTTCGGGTTGTCGGTCTTCTTCTGGATGTCCTTGACGGTGATCAGGCCGCGCAGTTCGAACGCGTCGTTGACCACCAGCACCTTCTCGATGCGGTTCTTGTGCAGCAGCGACAGCACCTCGTCCGAGGCCGCGCCTTCCTTCACCGTGACCAGGCGGTCCTTCTTGGTCATGATGTGGCGGACCGGGTCGTCCAGCTCGGTCTCGAAGCGCATGTCGCGGTGGGTGACGATGCCGGCCAGCAGGCCGTCGCTGCCCACCACCGGCACGCCGGAGATGTTGTGCGAGCGGGTCAGCGCCAGCACGTCGCGGATGGTGGTTTCCGGGCCGACCGTGATCGGGTCGCGGATCACGCCGGACTCGAACTTCTTGACCCTGGCCACTTCGGCCGCCTGCTGCTCCAGCGGCAGGTTCTTGTGGATGATGCCGATGCCGCCGAGCTGGGCCATGGCGATGGCCAGGCGCGATTCGGTGACGGTATCCATGGCCGCCGAGACGATCGGCAGCTTCAGCCGCAGCCCGCGGGTCAGCCGCGTGCCGAGGTCGACATCCTGCGGCAGGACGATGGAGTGGGCGGGGACGAGCGAGACGTCGTCGTAGGTCAGTGCTTCAGCCTGGATGCGCAGCATCGGCATACCCGAGATGTGGGGAAGCGCGTCATTTTACCCTTGTTCGGGCGCCGATGGCAGGGGGCCGGTGCGACGCAGTGTCGCGCCGGCGCGCGCCGTTCAGGGGCTCTGGAAGGCGTGCCGGCCACCGGCCGGCGCCACCCGGGCCGCTCAGCCGGCCGCTTCGGCCGCCTCGATGGTGTTCTGCATCAGCGTGGCCACCGTCATCGGGCCGACGCCGCCCGGCACCGGGGTGATCCAGCTGGCATTGCGCGATGCCGCCTCGAAGCCGACGTCGCCGACCAGGCGGCCATCGTCCAGGCGGTTGATGCCGACGTCGATCACCACTGCGCCCGGCTTGACCCACTCGCCCGGGACCAGCTGCGGGATGCCCACCGCCACTACCAGGATGTCGGCATTGCGCACCGCCCGTTCCAGTTCGTCGCGCGGGGTGAACTTGTGGCAGCTGGTGACGGTGCAGCCGGCGATCAGCAGTTCCAGCCCCATCGGCCGGCCGACATGGTTGCTGACCCCGACGATGGTGGCGTTGCGGCCACGCACCGGCTGGTCGGTATGCGACAGCAGGGTGATGATGCCGCGCGGCGTGCACGGGCGCAGGCCGAATTCGCGCAGCGCCAGGTGCCCCACGTTCTGCGGGTGGAAGCCGTCCACATCCTTGCGCGGGTCGATGCGCTGGATCAGCCGGTTGGCGTCGGGAATGCCCGGCAGCGGCAGCTGGATCAGGATGCCGTGGATCTTCGGGTCGGCGTTGAGCCGGTCGATCAGCTCCAGCAGCTGCGCTTCGCTGGTGCCCTCGGGCAGGTCGTAGTCGAACGCCTCGATGCCGACCTTTTCCGCGGCGCGGCGCTTGTTGCGCACGTACACCGCCGAGGCCGGGTCGCCGCCGACCAGCACCACCGCCAGCCCCGGCCGCGCGCGCCCGGCCGCCAGGCGCGCGTCCACGCGCAGCTTCAGGTCGTCGAGCAGTTCTTCGGCGATGCGGCGGCCGTCGAGGATGCGGGAGGTGGCCGCGGAGGCGTCGGCAGGCAGGGTCATGGGCGTGGGGGCGGGAACGGGCCGGCTATTGTCCCCGATTCGGCGCGGCGCGACATCCCGCGGCGCGCCCGGGGGCCGCGATCAGGCACGATGGCTGCAGAACGCGGCGTAGTCGATGTAGCCCGGGAACGTGCGGCCCGGCGCGCAGACCGGGCAATCGGGATCCGGATGCACGCGCGTCTCGCGGAAGCGCATGGCCAGCGCGTCGAAGCGCAGCAGGCGCCCGGCCAGCGGCTGGCCGATATCCAGCAGCAGCTTGAGCACCTCGGTGGCCTGCATCACCCCGGCCAGCCCCGGCAGCACGCCGAGCACACCCGCCTCGGCGCAGTTGGGCGCGAACTCCGGCGGCGGCGGCTCGGGGAACAGGCAGCGGTAGCAGGGTGCCTGACCGCGCCGGCGGCCGGCATCGAATACGCTCACCTGGCCGTCGAAACGCTCGATCGCCGCATGCACCAGCGGCCGCGCATGCTTGATGCAGGCGTCGTTGAGCAGGTAGCGCAGCGGGAAGTTGTCCGAGCCGTCCAGCACCACGTCCACGCCGTCCATCAACGCATCGACGTTGGCCGACGTCACCCGCTGCGCGACCGCCTCCACCTCGATATGCGGATTCAGCGCGAGCAGGCGCGCGCGCGCCGACTCGACCTTGGCCGTGCCGATCGCCGCTTCGGTGTGGATGATCTGCCGGTGCAGGTTGCTGCGTTCCACCGCATCGTCGTCGACGATGCGCAGGCGCCCTACCCCGGCCGCGGCCAGGTAGAACGCCGCCGGCGCGCCCAGTCCGCCGGCGCCCACGACCAGCACGCGCGCACGCTGCAGGCGCCGCTGCCCGGCCTCGCCCACCTGCGGCAGCAGCAGATGCCGCGAATAACGCTCCTGGAAGTCGCGCTCGCCGGGGTCGAGCTCGGGCCGCACCAGCGGCAGGCCCGCCGCCCGCCACGCCTCCGTTCCGCCCACGACCGAGGCCACGTCGGTGTAGCCGGCGGCCAGCAGCGCCGCGGCCGCCTCGGCCGAACGCCGGCCGCTCTGGCAGAGCAGGACGATCTCCTGCTCCGGCAACGGCAGGAAGGCCGGCGGATCGGCCAGCAGTTCGCCCTTGGCCACGCCCCGCCCCGCGCGCCTTCGGCCATGCCGCCGGCGCGTTCGTGCGCCTCGCGCACGTCGATCATCGCCGCGCCGGCCAGCTGGCGGGCACGGGCCTGTTCCGGAGTCAGTTCGCGCATGCTCATGGCCGGATTATCGGCCATGCCTTCCCCTCGCGCCGGGATGCATCCCGCCATCGGCAGGGCACAGACGAAGAGGACGGCCTTGCGGCCGCCCCTGCGTGATCACTTCCTGCCTTTGACGTGTTTCATCAGGCGCCGCTTGGCCTTGATCTGGCGCTCGGTCAACACGTTCTTCTTGCCCTCGTAGGGGTTGGCGCCCTCGCGGAACAGGAAGGTCACCGGCGTGCCCACCAGCTTGAAGCGCTTGCGGAAGAAGTTCTCCAGGTAGCGCTTGTACGAATCCGGCAGCTCCTTCAGGCGCGTGCCGTGCACGATGAAGGTCGGCGGGTTGGTGCCGCCCGGATGCACATAGCGCAGCTTGGAGACGTGGCCGCGGATGCTCGGCGGCGGGTTGCTCTCGTAGGCGATTTCCAGCGCCTTGTTCACTTCGCTGGTGCTGAATTCGTGCGTGGCCGAAGCGTGCGCGCGATGCACCGCGCGGAACAGCTCGCGCAGGCCCGAGCCGTGCTTGGCGGAAATGCGCACCACCTCGGCCCACGGCACGAAGCCGAGCTTGAGCGACAGCAGGGTTTCGGCCTGCTCGCGCTGGTAGTCGGTGAGCCCGTCCCACTTGTTGATCGCGATCACCAGCGCGCGGCCGGCATCGAGCACGGCGCCCAGCACGCTGGCGTCCTGGTCGGTGACGCCTTCGCTGGCATCGAGCATCAGCACGGCGACCTGGCACTCCTCGATCGAGCGCAGCGTCTTGACCACCGAGAATTTCTCGACGACCTCGTCCACGCGCGACTTGCGGCGCAGGCCGGCGGTATCGATCAGGCGGTACAGGCGCCCGTCACGCTCCAGGTCCACCGAAATCGAGTCACGGGTGGTGCCGGGCACGTCGGAGGCGATCATGCGCTCCTCGCCCAGCAGGCGGTTCACCAGGGTGGACTTGCCCACGTTGGGGCGGCCGACGAAGGCGATGCGCACGCGCGCCGGATCGTCGTCCAGGGTTTCGGTCGTGCCTTCTTCCGGCAGGCGCTCGACGATCTCCGCGAGCAGGTCGTCCAGCCCCTGGCGGTGCGCGGCCGATACGGTGAGCATCTCGCCGAAGCCGTAGCGCGCGAATTCCGAGCGCACCGCATCCTCGTCGGTGCCGTCGATCTTGTTGATCAGCAGCAGGGTCGGACGCGACAGCTTGCGCAGCCAGGACAGGATCTCGTCGTCCAGCGCCGAGGTGCCGTCGCGCGCATCGACCACGAACAGGATCAGGTCCGCCTCGGCGGCGGCGGCGCGGGCCTGGCGCGCGGTGGCGCCGGCCAGCCCTTCTTCCTCTTCGGCGATGCCGCCGGTATCGACGATCAGGAACGGGCTGTCCTCGTCGAGCCGGCACACGCCGTAGTTGCGGTCGCGGGTGACGCCGGGCTGGTCGTGGACCAGGGCGTCGCGCGTGCGCGTCAGGGCATTGAAGATGGTCGACTTGCCGACATTCGGCCGTCCAACCAGGGCGACCAAAGGCAGCATCGCTTGGACTCCTTAATTCGCCAACCGCCAGGCGGTCAGCTTGCCGTCCACGTTCTGCACCAGCAGGACGCCGTCGGCGACGATGGGTTGCGCGACCACCCGGTCGCCCCCGCTCTTCTCACGGGCCGCCAGGGCGCCATCGCCCATCTGCAGCCAGTGCAGGTATCCCTTGTAGTCGGCGACCACGACGTAATCGCCCTGGATCGCCGGGCCGGTCACCGAGCGCCGGGCCAGCGCCTGCTGCGACCACATCGCCGAGCCGGAGGTCTTGTCCAGGCCGAACACGGTGCCCTTGCCGTCGGTCACCACGACGTTGCCCGAAGACACCGCCAGGCCACCGCCGCCGCCATGGTCGCGCGACCACAGCGGACGACCGCTCGGGCCTTCGATGGCCATGGTCTGGTTCTTGAAGCTGGTCACGTACAACGTGTTGCCTTCCAGCACCGGCGCGCCGTCCACGTCGGCCATGCGCTCCAGCTCGGTGCGGCCTTCCGGCGTACCGACCATCTGTTCCCACAGCGGACGGCCATCCTGCATCGCCAGCGCGGCCAGCGTGCCGTCGTCGTTGCCGATGAACAGCACGCCCGGACCCGCCACCACCGGTGCGTTGCCGCGTACGGTCAGCGGCGGCAGTTCCTGCGAATTGAACCAGCGGCGCTCGCCGCTGGCGGCATCCAGCGCCGTGGTGCGGCCATCGTTGCTGCGCACGAACACCAGGCCCTGCGCGATCGCCGGCGCGGCGATCACCTCGCCGGGCACGCGCGCGCGCCACTTCTCGCTGCCGTCGGCCGCGTCGAGCGCGATCACCTGGCCATCCAGGGTGCCGATCACGACCAGCCCCTCGCCCGCGCCGGGGCCGCCGGACAGGCGCAGCCGGGGCTTCTTCTTTTCCTTGGCCGGCTCGTATTCCCAGACCTGCTTGCCGCTCTGCAGGTCGAGCGCATGCACGCCGCCTTCCACCGCCGCCGCGTAGACGCGGCCATCGGCCACGGCCGGCGCCTGGCGGACGCCGATACGGCCTTCGCCCTTGCCGACGTTGGCCGACCAGATCCTGTCGACCTTGATCGTGGGTTCGAACTTGACCAGCTCGGCCGGTTCCAGCGCCTTCTTGGCCTCGGCGTCCTTGCCGGCGAACCAGCCCTTCACCGTCGAGCAACCACTCAGCGCCACCGCGACCAGCGCGATGCCCGCAACATGCTTGAGCTTCATCAGATCTTCTCCGCCGCGGGATCGGCGACGGTACCGCCGGCGTCCATCAGCTTGATTTCCAGCAGGCGGCGCTGCGGAGCGGCCACGTCGAGCTTGCCCAGCGACTGGGTGTACAGGTCGCGCGCCTGTTCGCGCTTGTCCTGCGCCACCAGCGCGTCGCCACGGATTTCCAGGCCCGCACTGTCGTCGGCGTTGCCGAGCAGCGCCAGCGCGTCGGCGGGCTTGCCGGTCTCGATCAGCAGCCGGGCGATGCGCTGGTCGATCAGGGTCTTGAACTCGCCTTCGACCTTCAACCCGCGCAGGGTCTTGATCGCGTCCTCGTTCCTGCCCGCCTCGACCTGGGCCTTGGCCAGTTCCAGCGCGGCCAGGTCGGCGTAGATGCCGGCCTTGCTGCCTTCCAGCGCCGCCACTTCCTTGACCGCCTCGTCCAGGTTCTTGGACTGCAGGCTGCGGGAGACGGCGTCATAGCGGCTGTTGGCCTGGGCCAGCTTGCCTACCTGCTCGTTCTGCCACCACTTCCAGCCGCCGATCACGGCCAGCGCGAGGATTACCCCGCCAATGATTCCAGCGCCGTTCTGGCGCAGCCAGGTGCGGACGCGTTCGCCTTGTTCATGCTCGTCGAGCAGGTCGTCAATCGCCATGCGTAACTCTCGCTCCAATCCTGCCGGGGGAGCCTTGTTGTTTTGATCTGCGCTTGTTTCAGTGCGAAACCGGCGCCACGGAGCCGTCAGAGGATACCGTAAAGCGGGCCACATTATTACCGCTCGTATACGGCGCCAGATCGACGCTTCCACCACCCTGCTGGAAGTCGACCTCCGAGGCGTTGCCTACTTTCATGCGCGCCACCTGACCGGCCGCGTAACTGCGCTTCTCGCCGGCGCGGATCAGCGCCTTCTCGACGATGGAGCCGTCCGGGGCCGAGACTTCCACCCAGCTGTCGCCGCGGAAATCCAGGGTCATGTCCGAAGTTGCCAAGGTCGCCTGCGGTTCGGCGGCCTGCCGCGCGAGCGGCGCCATCGATGCGATGTAGGGCGCGCGTTCGGTCGCCGGCCGGGCCGCGGATTCGTCCGCCGGCGCGGCCGCGCGCTGCGCGGCGGCCACCGACGCCGACGCCGCGTCCGGCACCACGTCCAGCGAGGCGGTGCTGGGCGGCGCGTCGCCGAACTTGCTCTGGAACGCATACCAGACCGGGACCGCCAGCACCGCGGTGATCACCACGTAGACCGCCCGGCGGCCGAGGCTTTCGGCCATCCGGCGCACGCGCGGCGTATGCGTATGGCTGACCAGCTTGGGCGGTTCGACCGGCGCGATCCGCGCCTGCTGCAGGAGTTCGCCCAGATCCACGCCGAGCAGGCGCGCATAGCTGCGCAGCTGCCCGCGCACGAACACCGGCGCGCCGAGCCGCTCCCATCGTTCTTCTTCCAGCGCGGCGACCACCTGCACCGGCATGTGCAGCCGTCCGGCGACGTCCGCCAGCGACAGACCGGCCGCTTCACGCGCCTGGCGAAGCCGCTCCCCGCAGCCCACCGCCCCCTCTAAAGCGTTCATACCCGGATCATTGCTCACAATGCATCAGCCCTGGGAATTCGAGGTCGCGCCTGCAGGAAATTCCTCGCGCAACCGCTGCTGGTATCGGCTGACGGCACTCCTGTCGCCCAGCCGTTCTTCAATCTGAATGGCAAGTTGTAACACGGAAAGCGTGGCCGGCGCAGCCGCAAGGCGCCGCTGGTAGAAGGCCCGCGCCTCGAAATACCGCCCCTGCAGGAACTCGCTGCGCGCCATCGACTCCAGCGCGTAGACGTTGTCCGGCGCCAGCTCCAGCGCCTGCCGCAGGTCCTGGCCGGCCCGCTCGCGCTGGCCGGCATCCAGCGCACAACCGCCGGCGTTGGCCAGCGCATCGGCCCTGGCCCCGTAACCGGCATCGGCCAGGGCGCGGTCGAACCAGACCAGCGCTTCGGCCGGATGGCCATTGGCGCAGAGCCAGGCGCCGTAGTTGTTCAGTACGTCGCCCTGTCCGGGCGCCAACTCCGCGGCCCGGCGGTAAAGCTCGCCCGCAGCCTCCTGCCTGCCGCGCCGCCCTTCGATCACCGCCTGCAGCGTGTAGGCCGCCGGGTTGGCCGGATCCAGCTTCCGCGCCGAGCGCGCATAGCCGAAGGCCGCATCCAGCTGGCCGCGGCCATAGCGGTCCCCGGCCAGCCGCACTATCTCCTGGTAGCGCTGGTGCCTGCGCGCCTGCCGGTCGTCGCGCACGTCCACCTGCTGCGACGCCTGCTCGTCCCACCGCACCTTGGTCGCCTTGACGCCATGCCCGCAGCCGGCAAGCAGCAGCGCGGCCAGCACCACGACGGGCAGGCGCTCAGGCAAGCGTGTCCCGTTGCGCCTGGAGCGCATCCTGGGCCTGCAGCAGGCGGTTGAACTCGGCCTGGCGGCGGGTGCGGTCCATCACCTGCCCCTTGAGCTGGCCGCATGCCGCGTCGATATCGTCGCCGCGGGTACGCCGCACCATGGTCAGCACCTGCGCGTCGAGCAGGATCTTCTGGAAGGCGCGGATCTGCTCCTCGTCCGAACGCTCGTAGCGGGTACCGGGGAACGGATTGAACGGAATCAGGTTGACCTTGCCCGAATCCTTGGCCTGCACCGCGTTGTCGAACTGGCGCATCAGCCGCGCCAGCTGGCGGGCGTGCTCGGGCTGGTCGTTGATGCCCTTCATCAGCGTGTATTCGAAGGTCACCGAATCGCGCTTCTTGTTGCCGCGCAGATAGCGCGCGCACGAAGCCATCAGCTCGGCGATGGGGTACTTCTTGTTGAGCGGCACCAGCGTTTCGCGCAGCTCGTCGTTGGGCGCGTGCAGCGACACCGCCAGCGACACGTCGCTTTCGACCGAGAGCCGGTCGATCTGCGGCACCAGGCCGGAGGTGGACAGGGTCACGCGCTTGTTGGCCAGGCCGTAGCCCAGGTCGTCGCGCATGATGCTCATCGCACGCACGACGTTGTCGAAATTCATCAGCGGCTCGCCCATGCCCATCATCACCACGTTGGTGAGGCGGCGCATCTGGTGCGGCACGTTGCCCAGGTGGCGCGCCGCCACCCACACCTGGCCGATGATCTCGGCGGTGGTCAGGTTGCGGTTGAAGCCCTGGGTGGCGGTCGAACAGAAGGTGCAGTTCAGGCCGCAGCCGACCTGCGAGGACACGCACAGCGTGCCGCGGGTCTTGTCGGGAATGTAGACGGTTTCGATGGCGTTCCTGCCATCCACGCCCATCGCCAGCAGCCACTTGTGGGTGCCGTCGGCGGAGGGCTTGTCGAACACGACGTTGGGGACGACGACCTCGGCATGCTGCTGCAGCTTGGCGCGCAGCGACTTGCCGAGGTCGGTCATCTGGTCGAAATCGGTGACGTAGCGGTGGTGGATCCACTTCATCACCTGGTGGGCGCGGAACTTCTGCTCGCCGAGGGTCTCGACGAAGAATGTTTCCAGGCCCGCGCGATCGAGGTCGAGCAGGTTCTGCTTGCCAGCGGCCGCCGCGGTTTTCGGCAGCGGCTGGATGGCGGGGGACTGTACGACCTCGTTCACGGCTTCAACCTTTGACTGCTACTCAGCGCGAAACCACTTCGGTGGCGGCGAAGAAGTAGGCGATTTCGATCGCGGCGTTCTCGACCGAATCCGAACCGTGGGCGGCGTTGGCGTCGATGGACTCGGCGAAATCGGCGCGGATGGTGCCCGGCGCGGCTTCCTTCGGGTTGGTGGCGCCCAGCAGGTCGCGATGGGCCAGCACGGCGTTCTCGCCTTCCAGCGCCTGGATCATCACCGGGCCGGAGATCATGAACTCGACCAGCGCGTTGAAGAACGGACGCTCGCGGTGCACGGCGTAGAAGCCTTCGGCTTCGCGGCGCGACAGCTGCTTGTACTTGGCGGCCACGACCTTCAGGCCGGCCTTCTCGAAGCGTGCGTAGATCTCGCCGATCACGTTCTTGGCGACGGCATCGGGCTTGATGATGGAAAGGGTGCGCTCCAGCGCCATGGGAATTCTCCGGGTTTTTGGGCCGGTCGGCCCGAGGGTACATGAAAAAACCCGCGTGCGGACGCGGGCTTAGCCTGAATTGCGGTGGCCAATTCTAACGGTTGGCCGAGGCCTTTGCACAGCGGCAGATGAATGATGCTGCATGGCAGCATGACCCGGACCGGCCGCCGGGCGTAGCATCCAAACAATCGTTTGATTGATTCCATCGCCATGGGCAAACCCGCCAGCTTCTCCACCAAGGACCGCATCCTCGGCGCGGCCGAGGAACTGTTCGCGCAGTACGGCTTCGCCGGCACCTCGCTGCGGCAGGTGACCAGCCACGCCGACGTCAACATCGCCGCGGTCAACTACCACTTCGGCTCCAAGGAAAACCTGGTCAACGAGGTCTTCCGCCGGCGCATGGACGAGATGACCGCCGCCCGGCTCGACCAGCTGGAGCAGGCCCGCGCCGCCCGGCCGGGCGACCTGCGCGCGGTGCTGGCAGCGTTCGTCGAACCGGCGCTGGCGATGGCCCAGGACCGCCAGAGCGGCGGCGCCTTCGTGCGGGTGATCGCCCGCGCTTATGCCGAGAAGAACGACAACCTGCGCAAGTTCCTGTCCGATCACTACGGCCACGTGCTGCGCGAGTTCGGCAAGGCCATCGGCGCCTGCGTGCCCGGCCTGAGCAAGGAAGAGCTGTACTGGCGGCTGGACTTCCTGGCCGGCGCGCTGACCTACGCGATGGCCGATTTCGGCCTGATCAAGCGCCCGCACGGCATGAGCGAGGCCGCCCATCGCAGCAAGGCCGCCTACGAGCTGATCCATTTCGCCGAGGCCGGGTTCCGTGCCAGTGCGCACGCCGCCCCGCCCTCCTCCCCCTGATTCCACCCGGTACCAACAAAGGCCCTACACCATGTCCAATTCCCTGCTGATCCGCCGCGCCGCCGTGCTGGGTGCCGGCGTCATGGGTGCCCAGATCGCCGCCCACCTCACCAATGCCGGCGTCGACACCGTGCTGTTCGACCTGCCTGCGAAGGAAGGTCCGGCCGACGGCATCGTGCTCAAGGCGATCGCCAATCTGGGCAAGCTGAGCCCGGCGCCGCTGGCCAGCAAGGCGCTGGCCGAAGCCATCACCCCGGCCAACTACGAGTCCGGCCTGGAGCAGCTCAAGGACTGCGACCTGATCATCGAGGCCATCGCCGAACGCATGGACTGGAAGCAGGACCTGTACAGGAAGATCGCCCCGTTCGTGGCCGACCACGCGGTGCTGGCCTCCAACACCTCGGGCCTGGGCATCAACAAGCTGGCCGACGTGCTGCCCGAACAGCTGCGCCACCGCTTCTGTGGCGTGCACTTCTTCAACCCGCCGCGCTACATGCACCTGGCCGAGCTGATCCCGGCCACCACCACCGATGCCGCCGTGCTGGAAGGCCTGGAGGAATTCCTGGTCACCACCCTGGGCAAGGGCGTGGTGTACGCCAAGGACACCCCGAACTTCATCGGCAACCGCATCGGCGTGTTCTCGATCCTGTCGACCATCCACCACACCCAGCAGTTCGGCCTGGGCTTCGATGAAGTGGACGGCCTGACCGGCCCGCTGGTCGGCCGCCCGAAGTCGGCCACCTACCGCACCTCCGACGTGGTCGGCCTGGATACCATGGCCCACGTCATCAAGACCATGGGCGATACCCTGCCGAACGACCCGTGGCATGCATTCTTCAAGTCGCCGAAGTGGCTGGACGCGCTGATCGCCAAGGGCGCGCTGGGCCAGAAGACCGGTGCCGGCATCTTCCGCAAGGTCGGCAAGGACATCGTCGTGCTGGACCTGGAGAAGCAGGACTACCGCCCGGCCGATCGCACCGCCGCCCCGGAAGTGGTCGAGATCCTGAAGATCAAGAATCCGGCCGAGAAGTTCGCCAAGCTGCGCGAAAGCCAGCACCCGCAGGCGCAGTTCCTGTGGGCGACCTTCCGCGACCTGTTCCACTACAGCGCCTACCACCTGGCCGACATCGCCGAGACCGCGCGCGACGTCGACCTGGCCATCCGCTGGGGCTACGGCTGGTCGCTGGGCCCGTTCGAAACCTGGCAGGCCGCCGGCTGGAAGCAGGTGGCACAGTGGATCGCCGATGACATCGTCGCCGGCAAGAGCATGAGCAATGCGCCGCTGCCGGACTGGGTGTTCGATGGCCGCGACGGCGTGCATGCCGCCGAAGGCAGCTACAGCCCGTCGCGCAACGCCAAGCTGCCGCGCTCGTCGCTGCCGGTGTACCAGCGCCAGCGCTTCCCGGACCCGCTGCTGGGCGAGACCTTCGCGCCGGGCGAGACCGTGTTCGAGAACGACGGCCTGCGCATGTGGCATGACGGCGATGGCATCGCCGTGGTCAGCTTCAAGACCAAGATGAACACCGTGTCCGACCAGGTGCTGGACGGCCTGCAGGAATGCGTGAGCCGCGCCGAGAAGGACTTCCAGGGCCTGGTGATCTGGCAGCAGAAGGAGCCCTTCTCCGCCGGTGCCGACCTGGCCGGTGCGCTCGGCCTGCTGCAGGCCGGCAAGGTTGACCAGTTCGAAGAAATGGTCGCCAACTTCCAGCGCACCAGCCAGCGCATCAAGTACTCGCTGGTGCCGGTGGTGGCCGCCGTGCGCGGCCTGGCCTTGGGCGGCGGCTGCGAGTTCCAGATGCACAGCGCCAGGACCGTGGCCTTCCTGGAAAGCTACATCGGCCTGGTCGAGGCCGGCGTCGGCCTGCTGCCGGCCGGTGGCGGCCTGAAGGAACTGGCCGTGCGCGCCTCGCAGGCCGCCGGCCCGGGCGGCGACGTGTTCGCCGAACTGAAGAAGACCTTCGAGACCGTGGCGATGGCCAAGGTGTCCAACTCGGCGGTCAACGCCAAGGAACTGGGCCTGCTGCGCGGCACCGACAAGGTCGTGTTCAACAGTTACGAGGCGCTGTACATCGCCAAGGCCGAAGCGCGCGCCCTGGCCGAAGCGGGCTACCGCCCGCCGCTGCCGGCACGCCGCATCCAGGTCGCCGGCGACGTCGGCATCGCCACCTTCAAGATGATGCTGGTCAACATGCTGGAAGGCCGCTTCATCAGCCCGTACGACTATGAGATCGCCGAGCGCATCGCCACCGTGCTGTGCGGCGGCAAGGTCGATCGCGGCACCTTGGTCGACGAAGAATGGCTGCTGACCCTGGAGCGCAAGCACTTCGTCGAACTGGCCCAGCAGGAAAAGACCCAGGCCCGCATCGCGCACATGCTCAAGACCGGCAAGCCGCTGCGCAACTGAGCAGGCGCCGGCGTGGCGGCCGCCCCGGCACGCCGCGCTTCCCTGCTCCCGCCTACTCCCCTTTTCAAGAGATCACCGCAATGACCAAGCAAATCCAGGACGCCTACATCGTCGCCGCCACCCGCACCCCGGTGGGCAAGGCGCCCAAGGGCATGTTCCGCAACACCCGCCCCGACGACATGCTGGCGCACGTGCTGCGCAGCGTCGTGGCCCAGGCGCCGGGCGTGGACGTCAACCGCATCGATGACGCGATCATCGGCTGCGCCATGCCGGAAGCCGAGCAGGGCATGAACGTGGCACGCATCGGCGTGCTGCTGGCCGGCCTGCCGAACACCATCGCCGCGCAGACCGTGAACCGCTTCTGCTCCTCCGGCCTGCAGGCCGTGGCGCAGGCCGCCGACGCGATCCGCCTGGGCAACGCCGACCTGATGCTGGCCGGCGGCACCGAGTCGATGTCGATGGTGCCGATGATGGGCAACAAGATCGCGATGGCACCGAGCGTGTTCGACAACGACCACGTCGCCATCGCCTACGGCATGGGCATCACCGCCGAGAAGGTCGCAGAGGAATGGAAGGTGTCGCGCGAGGAACAGGACGCCTTCGCCCTGGCCTCGCACCAGAAGGCCATCGCGGCGATCCAGGCCGGCGAGTTCAAGGACGAGATCAGTCCGTACGAAATCGTTTCGCACCAGCCCGACCTGGCCGATGGCCAGCGCATCATCACCCGCAACAAGGTCGCCGACACCGACGAAGGCCCGCGCCCGGATTCCTCGGCCGAAGGCCTGGCCAAGCTGCGCCCGGTATTCCGCAACGGCCAGTTCGGCGGCACCGTCACCGCCGGCAACTCGTCGCAGATGAGCGATGGCGCCGGCGCCGTGCTGCTGGCCTCGGAGCAGGCGATCAAGGACTACGGCCTGACCCCGCTGGCGCGTTTCGTCAGCTTCTCGGTAGCCGGCGTGCGTCCGGAAGTGATGGGCATCGGCCCGATCGCCGCGATCCCGAAGGCGCTCAAGCAGGCCGGCCTGACCCAGGACCAGCTGGACTGGATCGAGCTCAACGAAGCCTTCGCCGCGCAGTCGCTGGCGGTGATCCGCGATTGCGGCCTGGACCCGGCCAAGGTCAATCCGCTGGGCGGCGCGATCGCCCTGGGCCACCCGCTGGGTGCGACCGGCGCGATCCGTACCGCGACGCTGCTGCATGGCCTGCGCCGTCGCCAGCAGAAGTACGGCATGGTGACGATGTGCATCGGCACCGGCATGGGCGCGGCGGGTATTTTCGAGGCGCTGTAAGGTTCAAGGCGTTGCCGGCTGACTGCTGGTTGGCTGCGGGGCCCCAGGTGAGTGAGGCTGCCCGGGACACGCCGCAAGTACATCCATGTAGGCTTGGCAGCGGCTTGCTCGTGTGCGCTGTCCTGCGCACACGGCAAGACCGGGGTTGGGCGTCCTGCCCAACCCGCCCGAGGCATGCCTCGGGCCCATGCCGCTGACCGTCCCGGCCAGCCTCACCCACCCGCGCCATCCAACGTTCCGCGCGGCGGAGGGTTTAGCAAAGGCAAGGTCAAAGGCCGGGATCAGAGCCCTTTGCTGCGCAAAGGGCTCTGACCCCGCACGAGCAAAAAAGGCAGCCAATGGCTGCCTTTTTTGCTTTTGCTCTTGCCTTTGATTCCGCCCTTCCCGTCCGCGCGCGCAGGAAACCTGACAGGCGGGACGGGTGGGCCTTTGCAGGACCGTTCGCCGCATGGATGCGGCGACCGAGCCCCCATGGACGGGTTTAAGGCGTGTCCTGCAAAGGCCCACCCGTCCCGCCCATCACGTATCAATCAAGGCGCCGCGAACGGAGCGCTTGATAAACCTTATTCCGCCAGCATCGCCGCCAGCTTCTCCCGCGCTGGGCCAGCCAACTTCGGGTTGTCCAGCGCGAAGCGGATCGTCGCTTCCACCAGCCCCAGGTGCGTACCGCAGTCGAATCGGGTGCCCTCGAAACGGTAGGCATCCACCTCTTCGGTCTTCAGCAGCGCCGCGATCGCGTCGGTCAGCTGGATCTCGCCGCCGGCCCCGCTGCCGGTCTGCTCCAGCAGTTCGAAGATCTTCGGGCTCAGTACGTAACGGCCGACCACCGCCAGGTCGCTCGGCGCGTCCTCAGGCTTGGGCTTCTCCACGATCTGCGAGATGCGGCCCTTGCGGCCATCGAACGCCTCGGTGGCGACGATGCCGTAACTGGCCGTCTTCTCGTGCGGCACGTCTTCGACCGCGATCACGCTGGCGCCACTGGCCTCGTTGAGGTCGGCCATCTGCTTGAGCGCACCGGCGCCGCGGCTCCAGATCAGGTCGTCGGGCAGCAGCACGGCGAACGGCTCGTCGCCGACCACCGCCTTCGCGCACAGCACCGCATGGCCCAGGCCCAGCGCCTCGGCCTGGGTCACGAAGACCGCCCGCACGCCTTCCGGCAGCACATGGCGGATCATCTCCAACTGCTCCTGCTTGCCGGCACGCTCGAGCTTCTGCTCGAGCTCGTAGGCCTTGTCGAAATAATCCGCCACCGCATGCTTGTAGCGGTTGGTGATGAACACCAGGGTATCGCAGCCGGCCTCGATGGCCTCATCGACGGCGTACTGGATCAACGGCCGGTCGATGATCGGCAGCATCTCCTTGGGCACGGTCTTGGTGGCGGGAAGAAAGCGGGTGCCAAGACCTGCGACGGGAAACACCGCCTTGCGAATGCGTTGGGACATCAGTTCCTACCAGCCTCTTTGGAGGGAAACGGGACAATGTTGGTGTTCGCGCGCGACTCCGCCGTTTCCTGCACCGGCGAATACTCGGGAATGACCGCCGAAAGGATCGCCTGCATGGTCTCGGCATCATAGCTGGCCACCGCTTCGCGCAACCGCGGCAGGCTGCCGAGCACGCGCTCGGCGGAGAACTCGCGCACCCCGGCCTCCAGCACCTTGGGGTGGGCGGTGGGCCGGCTGTTCTCGTCGGCGTAGAAAAGACGTTCGTGCAGCTTTTCGCCCGCGCGCAGCCCGGTGTAGACGATGGCGATGTCGGCGCCCGGCTGCTTGCCGGCAAGACGGATCATCTGCTCGGCCAGCACCCGGATCAGCACCGGCTCGCCCATGTCCAGCATGTAGATCGCGCCGCGCGAGGAAGAGGCCGCCGCCTGCAGGATGAGCAGGCAGGCCTCGGGAATGGTCATGAAGTAGCGGCTCACTTCCGGGTCGGTCACCGTCACCGGCCCGCCCTTGCGGATCTGCTCGCGGAACAGCGGAACGACGCTGCCCACCGAACCCAGCACGTTGCCGAAGCGGACGGTGACGTAGCGCGTCCCGCCCTTCTTCTGGTTCAGGCTCTGGCAGATCATCTCCGCATAGCGCTTGGTGGCGCCCAGGGCATTGGCCGGATCGACCGCCTTGTCGGTGGAGATGAACACGAAGTTGTCGACGCCGTGCTCCTGGCACGCCCGCGCCACGCACTCGGTCGCCAGCGTGTTGTTGCGGATCGCCTCGCGCATCTGCCCTTCCAGCAGCGGCACCTGCTTGTAGGCGGCGGCGTGGAAGACGGTGTCCGGGCGATACAGGGTGAGCGCGCGGCGCACGACCGCGGCATCGCCGCAGTCGCCCAGCACGCATTCGATCTCCAGGTGCGGGAAGTTGCGGCACAGCTCGCTCTGGATGTTCAGCATGAGGATCTCGCTGATTTCCAGCAGCACAATCCGGTTCACGCCGTGCCGCGCGCATTGGCGGCAGAGTTCGGAGCCGATGGAGCCGCCCGCACCGGTCACCATGACCGTGCGCCCGCGCAGCCAGCCGCGGATCAGCTCCCAGTCCGGCTGTATCGGCTTGCGGCCGAGCAGGTCCTCGATGGCCACTTCCTTGAGCTGCCCGGGCAGCGTGTTCCCTTCCAGGACGTCGCTCAACCGCGGCACCGTCCTGAACGGCAGGCCCGTGCTCTCGCAGAGCGCGACGATGCGCTGCATGCCGGCCGCGTCCAGCGTGGGAATGGCGATCACCAGCAGCTTCGCCGCCGTTTCCCGGGCGACGGAAGCCACGTCCGCGATGTTCCCCAGGATCGGAATGCCCTGCAGCTTGGCGCCTTTCAGGTGCGGGGAATCGTCGAGCAGCCCGACAGGTTCATAGTCGCCGGACCGGCGCAGGTCCTTGACCAGCGCTTCGGCCGCATGCCCGGCGCCCAGCACCAGCACGCGACGCGCGCGCGCGTCGGAATGGATGGACTGGTAATCCTTCCATGCGCGATACAGCAGCCGCGGACCGCCGAGCAGCGCCGCCAGTGCGAACGGGTAGATCGCGAGCACGGACATGGGAATGCCGTCCAGGCGCTTGTAGCTGAACACCAGGACGATCGCGCCCAGGCCGATGAAACTGGCCTTGAAGATATTGACCAGGTCGGTGACGCTGGCAAAGCGCCAGAGCCCGCGGTACAGGCCCACGTAGCGGAATGCCAGCGCCTGCAGGAGCATCACCACCACGACATCGAAGCCCAGCAGCGGGAGGGTGGGCGCGACGTCCAGCATCGCGTACCGGGCCACATGCAGCAGCTGCCAGCATGCCCAGACCATGAACAGGTCGTGCAGCATCACCGCGATGCGCGGGAAATTTCCAGCCAGCCGTTGTTGCCATACCACCATCGGGTACTTTCCTTATCGAAGGACCTTGTTCCGCAAAACCCACCAAAGGCACGCGCCGGACGCGCCCCATGCCATGGCCGCCACGTGGCTCCAGGGCGAAGGAAGCCGGGCGGAAACAAGCACCAGCGCGATTCCGGCAACGCCGAACAATGCGTAGCAGGACGTGACCATGGCGTGACTGCGACCGGACTTCACCCAGCGTTGGTACAGGTGCTGGGTATGGGCTTCCATCCAGCGCTCTCCCCTGAGCACCCGCCCTGCCAGGGTGAGGCCCGCATCGACGAGGAAAGCGGCCAATGGTATCAGCAGCACGCTCCACGGCGCGTTCCCTGTCCCTGCTCCCAGCGCCGCCAGGCCGGCCAGCAGATAGCCGAGTGCACCGCTGCCGACATCGCCCATGAAGATCCGGGCTCTGGGAAAGTTGAAAGGCAGGAACCCCAGTACGCCGGCGGCCAGGACGAGCGCAAGTCCGGCGAGGGGCGCAGGCAGCAACAGGGCGTAAGCCACCGAGGCCAGCAACGCCTGCGTCGCCGCCAACCCGTCGATGCCGTCCATGAAGTTCCAGATGTTGATCAACGAGACGGCCAGCACGACGCTGAAAGCCGTCCGGAACGCATCGCCCGTCCAGTACCAGACAAGCGCGCCGAGCAGCAGGCCGGCCACGACGTGCACGGCCAGTCGCGGAAGCGCCGGCAGCGGCCGATGGTCGTCCCACCAGCCGATTCCCGCCACCATCACCAATCCCGCGGAAAAGAGGACCAGCGTGCCGGCGAGCGCCGGGAAAAGCGCGCCCACGCCGAGGTACGCCAGCAGCTGGGAGACGACGATCGCGATGCCGCCGCCGCGTGGCGTCGCGACCGCGTGGCTCCTGCGCTCGCCCGGCTGATCCAGCAGCTGCCGGCGCAGCGCATAGGAACGGGCGGCGGCCGTCAGCGCGGCCGCGACGAGCGCGACCGCCAGCAGCCCCGGGACCATCACCGCCGGCTGCATGGATCAGAGCACCGCGTAATTCAACAGGGGCTTGACCGTCCCCCATTCCTTGCAGCTCGGGCACTGCCAGTGGTGGGTCCGCGCACCGAAGCCGCAGCGCGTGCAGCGGTAGGCGGGGTTGCGCACCAGCAGCTGGTCGGTGATGTGCTTGAGATCCTGCAGCGTCGCCACAGGGTCGGCGCCCTCCGCCAGGGTCAGGTCGATCAGCGCCGATTCGCCGCGCACCGACGGGCGATCCTTCAACTGGCGCCCCAGGTAGGCGCGCGCGGGGCCGGCGCCCTCCTGCTCTTCCATCAGGCGCGACAGCGCCAGCACCGGCGCGATGCCGCGGTAGTGCTCGGCCATCTCCGCCAGGAACGCGCGCGCGCCCGCCAGGTCGCCCACGTTGCGGTAGTTCTTGAGCAGCTGCGGCAGGATCTCCGGCAGATAGTCCGGATCGTTGCGCGCGGCCCGCTCGAAAGCGCGCACGGCTGCCTCGTCGTTGCCGAAATCGCTTTCCAGGCGCCCTTCGATGATGCCGGCGCGCACGCTCATGGCGTCGGCCGCGTTGGCGCGGCCGATGGCCGCACGCGCATCGTCCAGGCGCCCGGCGGCGCGATAGCGCTCGGCCAGCTCGCACTCGAACTGGCCGATCAGCTTGCCCATGGGCTCGTCGGTCACCTGTTCGTAGCGGGTCGCGTTCTCGATCGCCTTTTCCCAGTCGCGCTCGGCCTGGTAGATGCCGATCAGGTGTTTGAGCGCCTGCGGCGCACGCTGGTCGATGCGCGCCAGGTCGGTGAACACGGTCTCGGCGCGGTCCAGCAGGCCCGACTTCATGTAGTCCTCGCCCAGGGCGAGCAGCGCCTGCACGCGCTGCGCATCGGACAGGTCGTTGCGGTTGGCCAGCCCCTGGTGCAGGCGGATGGCGCGGTCGACCTCGCCGCGGCGCCGGAACAGGTGCCCGAGCGCGAGCTGCGTCTCGAAGGTTTCCTTGTCCAGCTCGGCGATATGCAGGAACAGCTCGATCGCCTTGTCCGGCTGCTCGTTGAGCAGGTAGTTCAGGCCGCGGAAATAGGTGCTCGACAGGCGGCTGACCTGGTTCTCGCTGTGGCGCTGCCCGCCGCGCCGGCCGACGACCCAGCCGCAGAGCGCGGCGATCGGCAGGAACAGGAAGAACCAGAACCACTCACTGATAAAGGCCATCTTCGATCAGCGTCCGTCGAAAGGGGAAGGCGCCTGCGGTGCGGGCGCGGCGCCGGGAGCGGCCGCCTTGCTGGCGCGCCGCAGCTTCGCGTAAAGGGGAATGACCATGCCGGCCACGACCAGTCCGCCGCCGACCAGCGCGCCCAGCAGCAGTGAAACGATGATCGCGATTCCCGACGTGGTCTTCAGCGCCCAGAACGCCAGGCTGATATCGACAGGCTGCGAGTTGAGCGAACCGATCACCAGGCCGCCGACCAGGACGGCCAGCAGAATCAACAGACGGACAGCCTTCATGCGGCAGCCTGCTCCATGTCCATAGAGCCACTAGCTTAACGGCCGTGACGCCGATCCGCAGCAGCCGGATCAAAAAAACCGCCAGAGGGATCTTGGCATCGCTTGCCGATGACCGGCAGGGTTGCCACCACGAGGGAGGCAACAAGGAAACCCAGGCGGAGGAAACTCAGGCCGGATCGCTTTCCAGCGGCACGACGCCGCTCACGCGCTCACGCAGCTCCTTGCCCGGCTTGAAATGGGGGACATGCTTGCCCGGAAGGGCGACCGATTCGCCGGTCTTCGGGTTGCGCCCCATGCGCGGCGGCCGGTAATGCAGCGAGAAGCTGCCGAAGCCACGGATCTCGATGCGGTCGCCGGAAGCCAGCGCGCCGCCCATCATCTCCAGCAACGACTTCACGGCCAGATCGACATCATCGGCCTTCAAGTGCGCCTGGTGGCGCGCAAGGATTTCGATCAGCTCGGATTTGGTCATTGCGGACTCGTCACGAAGGTAAAACCCCCGAAGCGGCCCGGACTTTCGTCCGGGCCGCCAGGTTGCATCTACGACAAGCTCGAAGGCCGATTACTCGGACTTGTTGCCGCCCAGCTGCGCGCGCAGCAGCGCACCCAGGCTGGTGGTGCCGGCAGCGGCTTCGGTCGAGGACTTGTTGTACTCGGCCAGCGCTTCGGCGGTTTCGGCTTCGTCCTTGGCCTTGATCGACAGCTGCATGGTACGGCCCTTGCGGTCCATGCCCACGAACTTGGCTTCGACCTTGTCGCCGACCTTCAGGTGCTGCGAGGCATCGTCCACACGGTCGTGGCTGATGTCGCGGGCCGAAACGTAGCCTTCGATGCCGTCGGCCAGTTCGATCACGGCGCCCTTGGCGTCGACTTCCTTCACCACGCCTTCGACCTTGGAGCCCTTCGGATTGGCGGCCATGTACTGGCCGAACGGATCCTGCTCCAGCTGCTTCACGCCCAGGGAGATGCGCTCGCGCTCCGGGTCGACGGCCAGGACGACGGCGTCCAGGGTGTCGCCCTTCTTGAAGTTGCGGACCACGTCTTCGCCGGTGGTGTTCCAGCTGATGTCGGACAGGTGGACCAGGCCGTCGATGCCGCCGTCCAGGCCGATGAAGATGCCGAAGTCGGTGATCGACTTGATCTGGCCGGACACCTTGTCGCCCTTCTTGTGGGTGGCGGCGAAGGTTTCCCACGGATTGGCGGCAACCTGCTTCATGCCCAGCGAGATGCGGCGACGCTCTTCGTCGACGTCCAGCACCATCACTTCGACTTCGTCACCGACCTGCACGACCTTGGACGGGTTGACGTTCTTGTTGGTCCAGTCCATCTCGGACACGTGCACCAGGCCTTCCACGCCCGGCTCGATCTCGACGAACGCGCCGTAATCGGTGACGTTGGAGACCTTGCCGAACACGCGGCTGTTGGCCGGGTAACGACGCGAGATGTTGTCCCACGGATCCTCGCCCAGCTGCTTCAGGCCCAGCGAGACGCGGTTGCGCTCGCGGTCGAACTTCAGCACGCGCACGTCCAGCTCGTCGCCGACGTTCACCACTTCGGACGGATGGCGCACGCGCTTCCATGCCATGTCGGTGATGTGCAGCAGGCCGTCGATGCCGCCCAGGTCCACGAACGCGCCGTAATCGGTCAGGTTCTTGACGACACCCTTCAGGATCGCGCCTTCCTGCAGCTTGTCCATCAGCTGCTCGCGCTCTTCCGAGTGCTCGCTCTCGACGACAGCGCGGCGCGAAACCACGACGTTGTTGCGCTTGCGGTCCAGCTTGATGAGCTTGAACTCCAGCTCCTTGCCTTCCAGGTAGGCCGGGTCGCGCACCGGGCGCACATCGACCAGCGAACCGGGCAGGAACGCGCGGACATCCTTGATGTCAACGGTGAAACCACCCTTGACCTTGCCGCTGATGCGGCCGGTGATGGTTTCGTTCTTTTCCAACGCTTCTTCCAGCTCGTCCCACACCATGGCGCGCTTGGCCTTCTCGCGCGACAGGACGGTTTCGCCGAAGCCGTTCTCGATGGAGTCCAGCGCGACCTTCACCTGGTCGCCCACGCCCACGTCGATTTCGCCAGCGTCGTTACGGAACTGTTCGATCGGCACGATGCCTTCGGACTTCAGGCCGGCGTTGATCACCACCACGTCGCCGCGGACGTCGACGACGGTGCCGACGACGATGGCGCCCGGCTTCAGCTTGGCCAGATTGGCCTGGCTGGCTTCAAACAGTTCTGCAAATGATTCGGTCATTGGATTTACTCAATTGAACACATGGGCAGGTCGCTCCCTTCGGGGAATGCGTACCGCCCGCCTGTTGGTCGACCCCGTGCAAGCGGCCGTGTGTAGAGTGGAAAAACCGCCGTGCACCCTGCACGACGGAGCCTTGTACAACTTCTGTTTTGTATGCGACTGCGGCCGTCACCGGCCGCTCCCGCGGAACCGTCTGGTCACGCTTCCGATGAGGGAAGCAGGCCCAGCACCTTGGCAACGACGTCGTCGATGCCAATACCGCTGGTGTCGATGAGGACGGCGTCATCGGCCGGCCTCAGGGGCGCCACTGCGCGCTGTGCATCACGGGCGTCGCGGGCCATGATCTCGCGCAGGAGGTCGTCAAAGTTAACCGAAACCCCTTTTTCTTTCAACTGTTTATGCCGCCGCTGCGCCCGTTCCTCGGCGCTGGCGGTCAGGAATACCTTGAACGGGGCGTCCGGAAAGATGACCGTGCCCATGTCGCGGCCGTCGGCCACCAGGCCCGGCGCCACCCTGAATGCGCGCTGGCGCTCCTTCAGCGCCGCCCGCACTTCGGGGATGGCCGCGATGGCCGAGGCCAGCGCGCCGGTCGTCTCCAGGCGCAGCTCGTCGGTCGCGTCGGTGTCGTTGACCAGCACCCGCAGGCTCTCGCCCCGCTCGAGGAAGCGGATACGGGTGTCGAACGTGCAGCGCACCAGCGCCGAGGCGTCGGAGGTGTCGATGTCCGCCCAGCTGGCGGCAACGCCCACCGCCCGGTACAGCGCCCCCGAATCCAGGTAATGCCAGCCCAAGCGGTGCGCGACGATGCGGCTCACGGTACCCTTGCCGGCCCCGGACGGGCCGTCGATGGTGAGGACGGGGGGAAGTGGGCTCATCTGGGGCCTTCGCTGAACGGGAATCGAGCCATTCTAGCGCTCCGTCCGGCCCGGCCGTCGCCGATTGCACGCAACCACTTGAACCCACATGGAATTGCCCGGTAGAATGGCGGGCTTGAACGAGCGTCAACCTGCATATCCGCGGCTACGCTCCCTGTAGAACTCCAACGTATCCGCCGAGGTATGCCATGAAAGTCCTGTCCTCCCTGAAGTCGGCGAAGGCCCGTCACCGTGACTGCAAGGTGGTTCGCCGTCGCGGCAAGATCTTCGTGATCTGCAAGTCGAACCCGCGTTTCAAGGCTCGCCAGCGCTGAGCCGGCCGGCGCAAGCCGCCAGCGGAATCCGCAAGGATTCCAGCCTTCGCAGAAAGCCGCCTCCGGGCGGCTTTTTGCATCCTCGTCCCGCGCTCACGGCAGGCGGCGTATCTTCCCTCCAGCACGGCCGCCTGCGGTTGTCTGGAACAGAGCTGTCCGCCGCTTTATCGCCGCCGTGTTTTTGCTGTAATCGCCACTTGTCCTCCGGGGAGAAGCGACCATGAAGCAGACCATCCGGGCCTTGGCCCTGACCGCCGCGATCATCGCGGCACCCAACGCGGCGATGGCCGACACCCTGCTGATCGAGCGGGTGCAGGAAAAGCCGGCCGCCGCCCTGCCGGCACGCGGCGAATCGATGGAGCAGGTGCAGGCGCGTTTCGGCGCCCCAGCCGAGCGCCTGGAACCGCGCGGCGGCCAGAAGCGCCAGTGGCCGACGATCAACCGCTGGGTCTATCCAGCCTTCACCGTCTATTTCGAGAAGCAGCGCGTGATCGACGTGGTCGCCAACCAGGCCGGCGCCGACGAGATCGGACCGAAGCCGCCGATCCGCTGATCGACGCAGTTCCCGGAGCGCCCTGCCGCGCCACCGGGACAACCGCCCACCCGCGCCTCCCGGTACAGGGAGGCCGACGAACGCCCCGGATACCGCTCCGGGCATGAGCCGAGTAGCCCCCGCAATGACCGATGCACTTCGTTTCCCCGCAGAGTGGGAGTCCCAGTCCGGCGTCCTGATCGCCTGGCCGCATGCCGATACCGACTGGGCCGAGCGCCTGGCCGAGGTCGAGGAAACCTACATCGCCCTGGTCGCAGCCATCACCCGCTTCCAGCCGGTGCTGATCTGCGTGGCCGACGACGACATCGAGACCTATGCGGAAATGCGCCTGCGCTCCAACCGCATCGACATGGGCCGCGTGCGCTTCATCACCGCGCCGTACGACGACACCTGGCTGCGCGATTCCGGCCCGATCACCCTCAAGCGCGCTGGGGGCGGCTTCGAGCTGCTGGATTTCCGTTTCACCGGCTGGGGCGGCAAGTTCGAGGCGAGCCTGGACGACCAACTGGTCGGCGTGCTGCACGAAGCCGGCGCGTTCAACGATGCGCAGGTGCGCAGCATTCCGTTCGCGCTGGAAGGCGGCGCCATCGACACCGATGGCGACGGCACCCTGCTGACCACCTGGCGGTGCCTGCACGAACGCCACCCCGAGCGCGACCGTGCATCGCTCGGCGCCGACATGGCGCAGTGGATGCACCAGCAGCGCGTGCTGTGGCTGGACCACGGCTACCTGGAAGGCGACGACACCGACGCGCACGTCGATACCCTCGCCCGCTTCGCCTCGGCCGACAGCATCGTCTACCAGGACTGCGACGATCCGCAGGATTCGCACTACGCCGAACTGCGGGCGATGGGCGCCGAACTGGCCGCGCTGCGCACCCTCGACGGCCGGCCATACCGCCTGTTCCCGCTGCCGTGGGCGCAGCCGGTGATCGACGAGGGCCGCCGCCTGGCGGCCTCCTACGCCAACTTCCTGATCATCAACGGCGCGGTGCTGATGCCGGCCTATGGCGACCCGGCCGACGACGCGGCGCGCGACGTGCTGGCGCAGGCCTTCCCGGGCCGCGAGATCGTGCAGGTGCCGTGCCGTCCGCTGATCTGGCAGAACGGCAGCCTGCACTGCATCACCATGCAGCTGCCCGGCGGGCTTCTTGGCTGATGCCGGGAAGCCGCCGGCGCCCGCTACTCGGACGCCGCGCCCCGGCTTTTCGACGCCAATCCGCACCCGCGCCTCCGACGCGGGTAGCCCCCTGCTAAGGGGCTGTTGTCCCATCCTGTTTACAATGCCCGCATGAAGACCAACTCCCTGACTGTCGCCCTGATCCAGGAACGCAACCACGGCGATGCCGCCGCCAACCTGGCCGTCATCGAGGCCCGCGTCGCCGAGGCCGCGGCGCAGGGCGCCAGGCTGGTGCTGCTGCAGGAACTGCACAACGGCCCGTACTTCTGCCAGCACGAATCGGTGGACGAGTTCGACCTGGCCGAGCCGATCCCCGGCCCGAGCACCGAGCGCCTGGGCACGCTGGCGAAGAAGCACGGCGTGGTCATCGTCGGCTCGCTGTTCGAGCGCCGCGCTCCCGGCCTGTACCACAACACCGCGGTGGTGTTCGAGAAGGACGGCACCCTGCTCGGCAAGTACCGCAAGATGCACATCCCCGACGACCCGGGCTTCTACGAGAAGTTCTATTTCACCCCGGGCGACATCGGCTTCAAGCCGATCGACACCTCGGTGGGCCGCCTCGGCGTTCTGGTGTGCTGGGACCAGTGGTATCCGGAAGCCGCGCGCCTGATGGCGCTGGCCGGCGCAGAACTGCTGCTCTATCCCACCGCCATCGGCTGGGACCCGGACGACGCGCAGGACGAGAAGAACCGCCAGCGCGACGCCTGGGTACTGAGCCACCGCGGCCATGCCGTGGCCAACGGCCTGCCGGTGCTGTCGTGCAACCGCGTCGGCCACGAAGCTTCCCCGCTGGGCGCCTCGGGCATCCAGTTCTGGGGCAACAGCCATGTGCTCGGCCCGCAGGGCGAGTTCCTGGCCGAAGCCGGCGGCGAGCCGACCGTGCTGGTCTGCGAGGTGGACCTGCAGCGCAGCGAACACGTGCGCCGCATCTGGCCGTTCCTGCGCGACCGTCGCATCGACGCCTACGGCGACCTGCTCAAGCGCTACATCGACTGACCGGGAAACCTGCGCATGGCCGTGCACATCCGTGATGCCGGCGCGGCCGACATCGCCGCCATCGCCGCGATCTACGCGGTCGAGGTGACCGACTTCGTCAACACCTACGAATACGAGGTGCCGGACGAAGCGGAGATGCTGCGGCGCATGCAGGACATCCTCGCCCGCGGTTTCCCTTACCTGGTCGCCGAAATCGACGGCCAGGTCGCAGGCTACGCCTACGCCAACACCTACCGCAGCCGCGTCGCCTACCAGTGGACGGTGGAGAACTCGGTCTATGTCGATGCCCGCTTCCAGGGCAAGGGCGTGGGCGGCGCGCTGCTGCAGGCGCTGATCGACGCCTGCACCGCGCGCGGCTTCCGGCAGATGGTGGCGGTGATCGGCGAGCCCACAAATACCGCCTCGATCCGGCTGCACGAACGCTTCGGCTTCCATCTGGTCGGCGTGTTCCGCGGCCTCGGCCGCAAGCATGGCCGCTGGCTGGACACCGTGCAGATGCAACGCGCGCTCGGCGATGGCGCCGGCAGCGCTCCCTCCAATGAATGACGCGATGACCGATACCCTTCCCGAAACCGGCGAACTGCTCGCCGGCCAGCCGCTGCGCATCGTCGAACGCGATGGCGTGCGCTACACCCTGCTGGGCACCGCCCACGTTTCCGCCGCCAGCGTGCAGGCAGTGGAACAGGCCATCGGCAGCGGCCAGTACGACGCCGTCGCGGTCGAGCTCGACCCGCAGCGCCTGCAGGCGCTGACCAACCCGGACGCGCTGGCGCAGCTGGACCTGATCGAGGTCATCCGCAAGAACCGGATCGCCCTGTTCGCCGCCAACCTGGCCCTGGCCGCCTACCAGCGCCGGTTGGCCGAGCAGCTGGGCATCGAGCCGGGCGCCGAGCTCAAGCGCGCGGTGATGCTGGCGCAGGAGCATGGCCTGCCGGTCCACCTGATCGACCGCGACGTCGGCCTGACCTTCCGCCGCGCCTCGCAGCGGCTGGGCGTGTTCGGCAAGCTGAAACTGGTCGCCGGCCTCGGCGCCGGCCTGTTCTCGTCCGAGGACGTGGGCGAGGACGAGATCGAGAAGCTCAAGCAGGGCGACATGCTCGAATCCAGCTTCGGCGAGTTCGCCAGCGAGAGCCCGGAACTGTACGAGAGCATCATTGGCGAGCGCGACCGCTACATGGCCACGCGCCTGCGCGAGGAACGCACCGATGCCCAGCGCAACGTGCTGGCGGTGGTCGGCGCCGGCCATCTCGCCGGCCTTGCGCGCTACCTGGAAACCGACACCGAGGCTCCGGGTCCGCTGCGCCAGTCGCTGGAAGCGGTGCCGAAGAAGCGCAACATCCCCTGGGTCACGCTGACCATCCTGGCCGTGGTGCTGGCCGGCATCGGCGTCGGTTTCTGGAAGGGCGGCATGGACATGGGCGCGCACATGCTGGCGACCTGGGCGCTGTACACCGGCGGGCTGGCGGGGCTGGGCGCGTTGCTGGCCGGCAGCCATCCGTTGAGCATCCTGACCGCGATCGTGGTGGCGCCGTTCAAGCCGTTCCGCCTGAGCATTCCCACCGGCGCCTTCTCCGCGCTGGTGGAAACGCGCCTGCGCCGCCCGGCCTACCGCGACTTCCTGCAGCTGCGCGACGACGCGCAGACGCTCAGGGGCTGGTACCGCAACCGCGTCACCCGCGTCGTGCTGACCTTCATGCTGACCAACCTGGGCAGCATGCTGGGCCTGTGGCTGACCGGTTTCACCGTCTACGGCAAGCTGGTGTGACCCACGGGCCTGCGCGTGGCCGCGGCCGTCAGGCGCGCGGCCATCGCCAGGCCAGGCCCACGATCAGCAGGCACAGCACGATCTCGATGCCGCTGTAGGCCAGGTAGAACCACCACGCGCCCGGCATCGTGAGCGCGACGAAGGTCGCGTAGAACAGGGCCAGACCGATGCCGAGCCAGCGCACCAGGCGTGCCGGCAGCGCCAGCGACAGGAACACCATCAGCCCCGGCACCGCCAGCAGCAGCGCGACGAACAGCAGCGAGCCCTGGCTGCTCGGCCCCATCGGGCCGGCGCCGTCGAGCATGTGCTGCAGTTTTCCGGGCCGGTACAGGCCGAAGTAGTCGCCGTAGAGGTAGCAGAACGTGAGGCTGGCCCACAGGGCCGACAGCTTCAGGCGCAGCGGAAGCGGCGGATCGGACAGCGTGCGGCGGGAACTTGTCTGCATGGGGGTGGCCTCAGGAAGCAAGGGGAGATGACGCGCCCGTACGTCCGGCGCGCAACCCGAACAGCAGCAGCCACAGGCAGGTGCCGATCTCGCCAACCGCGGCCGGCAGGGTCATGTAGCCGGAAATCCACCAGTCCGCGTAGCCCGGTACCAGCAGCTCGGCGAACACATCCAGCACGTAGCCCAGTCCGCCCAGCACCAGCAGCGCGCCCAGCACCCGCGGCAGCCGCCGCGAGCGCAGCACCAGCCAGCCCAGCGGCAGCAGCCACAGCCCCCAGAACACGCGCACCAGCTGCATGCCGCCGCGATAGGCCTTCAGCGCCGCGTGCGCCAGCTGCTGGCGCTGTTCCGGCGACAGCAGCTGCGCGCTGTCGGCATCGGTCAGCAGGGACAGCGCCTGCAGCCGGTGCGACAACGCCGCCAGGGCCAGGGGAACCGCCATCACCACGAACGCCACCATCAGCGTCGCCGCCGCGCGGTTCACATCCTTGAAGCCGCGGTACAGCGCCAGGGCCAGCAGCAGGAAAGCGACCTGTTCGACGAGGAAAGCCGCCACGCCCTGCCGGAACAGCGCCTGCCGCGCGACGACGTTGTCCAGCACCGCCTGCGCATCCGGGCCGGCGAGCTGCCCCGGCACATAGGCCAGGCAGAACAGCCCGGTGAGGACGACGACCAGGTACAGCACGCCGGCGAGCCGGCCGCCGGCGGGACGTGCATGTGGCATTGGCGATCTCCTGGAAGAAGCGTTCCCGGCCGGAATGGCCGGGAACGGAACGGGTCACTCCTGGACCGGCGCCGGCCCGGCGTCCCTGGTCGGCGACAGGCCACGCGCCCGGCGCACCAGCCGGGCGGTCCCCATGCGCAGGTCGTCGAGGATGGCGTAGATGGTCGGCAGGAACAGCAGGCTGACCACCGTGGAGAACGCCAGGCCGCCGGCGATGGCGCGCGCCATCGGGTAGTACGGCGGCATGCCGTCGGCGGTCTGCGTGTTCAGCGCGATCGGGATCATCGCCAGGATCGCCGTGCCCATCGTCATCATGATCGGGCGCAGGCGTTCGCGGCTGCCTTCCACCAGCGCATCGGTACGCGCCACGCCGCGCCGGCGCAGGTTGTTGATGTGCTCGATCATCACGATGCCGTTGTTCACCACCACGCCCATCAGCACCAGGATGCCGATCACCGCCATGATGTTCATCTCGGTGCCGGTCAGCCAGAACAGCCAGTACACGCCGAACACGGAGAACAGCACGCACGACATGATCGCGGCGGGGAACAGCAGGGATTCGAACACCGCGGCCATGATCACCACCATCAGGATCAGCGCGATGAAGATCGCCCGCACCATCTGGTCCATGCCGTCGAAGTTGATGTTGAAGCTGCCGCCGGCGAAGGTGTAGCCGTAGCCCGGCGGGAACTGCACCTTGTCCAGCGCGTCCTCGACCGACTTGCGCGCCACGTCCATCGGCACGTCCTTGGCCAGGCCGGCCTCGACCCGCAGCATGGTCTGCCGGTTCAGGCGCTGGATGGAACTGGCCGCCGGGTTGACGTTCACGTCCACCATCGCCAGCAGCGGCACTTCCTTGCCGGCGGCGGTACGCACCATGAAGGACGACAGGTCCTCCACGCCATAGCTCTCCGAGCCGGCGAAGCGCACGTTGACCGGGATCTCGACGTCGTCGCGGTGGAAGTCGCGCAGCGACGAGCCGCGCAGCGCCATGCCGACGAACTGCGCCACCTGCTGCGCGCTGAAACCGTACGCGGCGGCGCGCTCGCGGTTCACCCTCACCGCCAGCTCGGCGTTGGCGTCGCCGATGTCCACGCGCACGTCGCGCAGCTTGGGATCGCGCGCCAGGATCGGCACGATGTCGTCGGCCAGTTCGCGCAGGGTCTGGCTGGAATCGCCGATCAGGCTGAAGCGCAGGCCCTGCCCTTCGCTGCCCATGCCGCCGGGCCAGCCGATGCCGATCTTGGCACGCGCCGACTGCGGCAGCCCCTTGCGCACTTCCTCCTCGATCTTCTTGCTCTGCTCGCGGTCGTCGACGTCCAGGTACAGCCGGGTCTGCGCCCAGCCCTGCTCGGCGTAGCGGCTGTAGACGCGCTCGATCCGGAACTTCTCGCGGTTGGCGTTGACGAAGTCCTCCACCCGCTGCACTTCCTTGCCCATCTCCTCCTTGGAATAGGCGCCCTTCCACTGGTAGAAGATGTTGATCTCGTCCGGCTTGTTGTTCTCCCCGCCGCCGGTGGTGTGGGTCATCGGCCAGATGCTCACCAGCGACACCAGCACGATGCCGGCCACGCTCCAGCCGCGGTTCTGCAGGGTCCAGCGCAGCGCGCGCGCGTAGCGTTCCTGCAGGCGGCCGATCAGCGGCGACTTCACCGCCGGCGGGGTCTTCATCCGCGCCGACAGCATCGGGATCAGGCTCACCGCCACCAGCCACGAGGCCAGCAGCGAGACCGAGATGGTCACCGCCAGCTGCGACAGGTAGATGGTGATGATGTTCTTCTCGCCGAACATCATCGGCAGGAACACCACGCAGTGGCACAGGGTGCCGGCCGACAGCGCGATGGCGACGTGGCGGGTGCCGATGATCGAGGCCATCGCCGGCTGCCCCGGGTATTTCTCGCGCTCCTGGTAGATGCTCTCCACCACGACCACGGCGTTGTCCACCAGCATGCCCACCGCCAGCAGCAGGCCCATCATCGAGATGATGTTCAGGCTGATGCCGGTGAAGTACATGAAGCCCAGGGTCATGATGAAGCAGATCGGGATCGCCATCGACACCATCAGCGTCGACGGCCAGTGGCGCAGGAAGGCATACAGCACGATCACCGACAGCAGCAGGCCGATGGCGCCGGCCTCTGCGAGGGCCAGCAGCGAGCTGGTCACGGCCTTGCCCGAATCCCACGCCACCTCGATGTCGATGCCGCGCATGGCCGGGTCGTCCGCCAGCGCCTCCACTTCCCTGCCGACTGCGCGCGACAGGTCCACCAGGTTGGCCGAACGCTCCTTGTAGATGTCCACGCCGACGCTGGGCTTGCCTTCCATCCGCCGCACGTAGTTCATGCGCTGCGGCTGCAGGCTGACCTCGGCGATGTCGGACAGGCGCGTGCCGCGGTTGTTGACCGGCAGGTCGCGCAGTTCCTGCACTTCCTGCAGTTCGCCCCTGGGCTGCACGCGCAGGCGGCGGCCTTCCTCGGTGATCTGCCCGGCGGAGACGGCGAAGTTGGCCGCCTGCAGCTTCTGCACCAGTTCGTTGAGCGCCACGCCGTGGGCGCTGATGCGGTCCTTGTCCAGCGCCACCAGCACTTCCTGCTTGGCCACGCCTTCCACTTCGACGCGGGCGACGCCGGGCAGGCGCTCCAGGCGCTGCTTGATGGTGCGCTCGATCATGTCCGCGCGCGCGGTCAGGTCTTCCTTGCTGTTCAGGCGCAGGCTGATCGCTTCCTGGTCGCTGGTGCTCCAGCGCTGCACGTAATAGCGGCGGAAGTCGTCCGGGAGCTGGTCGCGCACCGCGTCGATGCGCTCGCGCGCCTCGGACGCGGCCATGGCGATGTCTCGGTTCCAGTCGCTGAACTCGACCTGGATCTGCCCGCCCTCGGCGTTGGCGCGCGCGTTCATCGACTTGATGCCGGGCATCGTGGCGATGGCTTCCTCGACCGGCCGCAGCAGGTTGCGTTCGACCTCCTCCGGGGTCGAGCCGGGATACGGCAGCGAGACGAAGAAGAACGGGATCGAGGCTTCCGGCTCGGACTCCAGCGGCAGCTTGAACGCGGCGATCAGGCCGATCACCACCATCGACACGAACAGCATGATGGTGGTGACCGGGCGGCGGATGGACAGCTCGGTGATGTTCATCCGGATCAGTCCTTGAGGCCGCCGATGGCGTCGTGCTCATGCGCCAGCACCTGCTCGGCCTGGGCCATCGCCTGGCGGGCGCGGCGGCCGCGCTCGGCGTAGTACTCGTCCGGCTTGCGGTCCAGCAGGTCGTACACCACCGGGATCACCAGCAGGGTCAGCAGGGTGGACACCAGCAGGCCGCCGATCACGGTGATCGCCATCGGCGAGCGCACTTCCGCGCCTTCGCCGAAGGCCAGCGCCAGCGGCAGGAAGCCGAACACCGCGCACAGGGTGGTCATCATGATCGGGCGCAGGCGCGAGCGCGCGCCCTCCACCAGCGCCTGGCGCTTGGCCATGCCCTCCTCGCGCAGCTGGTTGACCTTGTCGATCAGGATGATGGCGTTCTTCACCACCAGCCCGACCAGCAGGATCAGGCCGATGAACACCACCACCGACACCGGCGAACGCGCCAGCAGCAGCGCCGCCACCGCGCCGACCAGCGCCAGCGGGATGGTGAACAGGATCACGAACGGGTGCAGCAGTGATTCGAACTGCGAGGCCATCACCAGGTACACCAGGAACACCGCCAGCCCGAAGGCGAACAGCAGCGAGCGGATCGATTCGCCCAGCTCCTGGCCCTGTCCGCCGATGTGCATGCCGACGTCGGTGCCCAGCGGGTTGCGGGCGACCATGTCCTGCACCTCGGTGATGGCCTTGCCCAGGTCGATGTCGCGCAGGTTGGCCGAGACGATGGCCACGCGGCGCTGGTCGGCGCGATGGATCTCGCTCGGGCCGGTGGTGGCGACCACGTCGGCCACTGCACCCAGCTCGATCGGCTTGGCGCCGGTCGGATTGACGATCAGGCGGCGGATGTCGTTCACCGAGGAGCGCTCGGACTCCTGCACGCGCACCAGCACGTCGATCTTGCGGTCGCGGAAGCTGTAGCGCGTGGCGACGTTGCCCTTGACCTTGTTGACCACCGCGTCGGCGATCTGACGCGTGGTCAGGCCCAGCGCCGCGGCGCGGTCCTGGTCGAACACCACCTGGATCTCCGGGAAGCCCTGCTCGACCGTCGACTTCACGTCGGCGTAGTGCGCGTTCTGGCGCAGCATGCCCGCCAGGCGGTTGCCGGCCACGCGGATGTCCTCCAGGTTGTTGCCCTCGATTTCGATCTCCAGCGGCGGCGACAGCGCGAACAGCTCCGGGCGGGCGAAGTCGACCTGCGCCGACGGCCAGGCCTTAAGGGTCTGGCGCAGCTTCTCGGTCAGTTCCGGCTCGCGACGGGTGTCGTTCATCACCACCGACAGCTTGCCGATGTTCTCGCCGCTCTCCGTCGGGCTGGCGTCGAGCCGGGTGCCGGTGCCCGACACGCCGTACAGCAGGCGCACGCCGTCCTCCTTGGCATGCGCGCGCTGCACTTCCCGCACCAGCGCGTCGGTCTGCGCCAGCGGCGTGCCCGGCGGCAGCTTGGCGGTCATCTCGAAGCGGTCCTGGGCCAGCTGCGGCAGCAGGTCCACGCCCAGCAGCGGCAACGCGGCCAGGGTCAGGCCGAAGGCCAGCGTGGCGAAACCCAGCACCGGCCACGGCCGCTTGAGGGCCGCCGGCAGGACGCGCAGGTAGCCGGCCTCGGCGCGGCCGTAAGGGGCCATCGCCAGGTCGCTGGCCTTGCGCATCACCGGGCCGACCACCGCGGCGATGCCGCGGAAGAGGCGCACCACCAGCCACGCCGCGGCGAAGAAGCCGTAGCGGAACAACCCGCCCACGCCGCGACCCGCATAGGCCGCCGGCTTCTTCCAGCGGCTTTCCGGACGCCACGGCTGGCGCGGCGCCTCGGCCGGGAATTCCAGCGGCGGACGGCCCTTCAGCGCGCTGAGCATCGGGATCAGGGTCATCGACACCACCAGCGACACCGCGATGGCGATCGACACGGTCAGCGCCTGGTCGCGGAACAGCTGGCCGGCGATGCCCTCGACGAACACCAGCGGCAGGAACACCGCGATGGTGGTCAGGGTCGAGGCGACCACCGCCATGAACACTTCGCGGGTGCCCTTGATCGCCGCCTCGAGAATGCCCATGCCGCGCTCGCGCGCCTTGGCGATGGACTCCAGCACCACGATCGAATCGTCCACGACCAGGCCGGTGGCCAGCGCCAGGCCGCCCAGCGACATCACGTTCAGGCTCAGCCCCAGCTGGCCCATGAAGAAGAACGTGGCGATGATCGAGATCGGCAGCGACAGCGAGATGACGAAGGTGCTCCAGCCGTCGCGCAGGAACAGGAAGATGATCAGGATCGACAGCAGGCCGCCGATCACCGCGTCCACCTTGACGTCCTTGATCGCGTGGCGGATGAACACCGACTGGTCCTCGACCAAGGTCATCTCGATGTCCTTGGGCATTTCCTTGCGGATCTGCGCCAGCCGCGCTTCCAGCGCGTCGGCGGTGGCCACGGTATTGGCGTCGCCTTCCTTGTACACGGCCAGTTCGACCGCTTCGTGGCCGGCGCTGCGGATCACCGCCTCGCGCTCCTTGTAGCCCTGGCTTACCTGGGCCACATCCTTCAGGCGCACGCTGGGCGCGCTGCTGCTGCCGTCGCTGCGCAGCGCCGCGATCACGTTGGGGTCGCTGCTGCCGAGGATGGCCGACATCAGCTGGCGGTTGTCGCCGGTGGCGCTGGTGGAGCTGGAACCACTGGCGGTGGTCAGCAGCATCTCGCGCATCTGCTCGACCGTGGTGAACTGGTTGACCGTGCGCACCAGGTAGCGCTGCGAGCCTTCTTCCAGGCGGCCGCCGGACAGGTTGACGTTCTCCTGCTGCAGGCGCTGGATGACGGTATCCAGCGACAGGCCGAGCGCGGCCAGCTTGCGCTGGTCGATGTCGACCTGGATCTCGTCCTCCAGGCCGCCGCCGACCTTGACCGCGGCCACGCCGCTGACCGGCTCGAGCTTGCGCTTGAGGTCCTCGTCGGCGTAGCGCCGCAGTTCCATCAGCCGGCGCACCGCATCGGCCTCGCTGCCCGCGTCCTGCTTCGAGGAAAGCGCCAGGCGCATGATCGGCTGCGTGGACGGGTTGAAGCGCAGCAGCACCGGCGGCTTGGCCTCCAGCGGCAGCTGCAGCGTTTCCATCTTGTCGCGCACGTCCAGCCCGGCCTGCTGCATGTCCGTGCCCCAGGCGAACTCCAGCACCACGTCGCTCTGGCCGGTGCGCGAGATCGACTTGAGCTTGCGCAGGCCCTTGACGATGCCCAGCGCTTCTTCGGCCGGCTGCGAGATCAGCGTCTCGATCTCCGCCGGCGCGGCGCCTTCGTAATCGGTGCGCACGGTGAGCGTGGGATAGCTCAGGTCCGGCAGCAGTTCGACCTTCAGGCTCGACAGCGAGATCAGGCCGAACAGCACCAGGGTCAGCGTCATCATCGCGATGGTGACGCGGCGGCGGGTGGCGAACTCGATCAGATCGAAACCGCCGCCGCCGGGAACCGACGGATCCCGCGCACTCATTGCTTGGCCGCCTGTGCGGCCGGCGCCTTGGCCGGCGCGGCGGACGCGACCGCCTTCTCCTTGCCGATCACCTGCACCGCGCTGCCCTCGCGCAGCGCCGCCTTGCCGGCCACGACCACTTCGTCGCCCGCCTTCAGGCCCTCGCGCACCTCGATCCAGCCGGCCTCGTCGTAGCCGAGCTTGAGCTGGGTGCGCAGCGCCTTGCCGTCGCGCACCACGTACACGGCCGGCTCGCCGCCGTCTTCCAGCAGGGCGGTGCGCGGCACCACCAGCGCGTCGGCGCGCTGGTCGTAGTTGATGCCCAGGCGCCCGAACATGCCCGGCTGCAGATCGCCTTCGCCGGAGAACGCCGTCACCACGCGGAACGTGCCGGTGCCGGTATCCACCACCGGCGACACGCGGTCCACCACGCCGGCGAATCGGCGCCCCGGCAGCGCGTCGGCGACCAGTTCCACCGCCTGCCCGGGCTTGAGCTTGGCGATCTCGCGTTCGGGCACGTTGAGCGTGGCTTCCAGCTTGCCGGCGTCGACGATGCGGATGATCGGCGAGTTGATCTGCACGAAATTGCCCGGCTTGATGTCGCGCGAAGCGACCACGCCGGCGATCGGCGCCACCACCGTGGTGTAGGACAGTTCCAGCGTCGCCATCCGGTACTGGGCGCGCGCGTTCTCCAGGTCGAAGCGCAGCTGGTCCACGTCGGCGGCGCTGACCAGCTGCTGGTTCACCAGCTTCTGCGCGCGCTGGTAGCTGTTCTCCAGCTTGCGCATCTGCGCCTCGCTCTGCGCCACGGCCAGGCGCGCGCGGTCCGGATCCAGGCGCACCAGCGGCTGCCCGGCGCGGACATGCTGGCCCTCCTCGACCATCACCGCCAGGGCGACGCCCGAGGTCTTGGCCACCACCTGCGATTCGGCGCGCGCTTCCAGCGACGCCGTGCCGGTGTAGCTCGCGGCGATGGCGCGGCGCGCCGCCTTGGCCACTTCGACCGGAATCGCGTCGCTGGCCTTCTGCTCTTCCTTGGGCTTGTCCTTCGCCTCCTCGCCGCCTGCCTTGCAACCTCCAAGCAGCAACACCGTGGTGACGAGCAGAGCGGCGGCGCAGCTTCCGGTGCGGCCGTACGGAGTGAGGAGTCGCGACATCGTGGGGTCCCTGGGATGCAGTGGCTGGTGTTGTAGCAAAGTATTGCACCACCCCACGGCGACACCATGCGCCAAAGGTCATGCCTTCATGCGGCATCGCAGCATTCATGAATGGTTCCGAACCGGTGAATGCGCGGGCTATACTCGGACCGTTCCGTGTCCCCACGGCGGAACGAACAGACCCGCATACCGGACAAGGAAACCATGCGCTCGCAGCCGTTTGCCGTATGTCTCGCCCTGGCTTTCGCCCTGCCGTTCGGGGCCGCCGCCCAAGCCGACCCGCAGCAGTCTGAACCTTCCGCTCCCGCCGCCGCGGCCTCGCCCGCCGCCACGGGCAATGCCGAAGCCGGCCGTACCCTGGCCTATACCTGCCAGGGCTGCCACGGCATCACCGGCTACAAGAACGCCTACCCGAGCTACCGCGTGCCGAAGATCGGCGGGCAGTCGGCGCAGTACCTGACCCAGGCGTTGACCGAATACCGCGAAGGCAAGCGCAGGCATCCGACCATGCAGGCGCAATCGATGAGCTTCAGCACGCAGGACATCGCTGATCTCTCCGCCTACCTGTCCACTCTCAAGTAAGCACCGCTCATGTCGAAAGCCAAGCACGCTTCGCGTCTCGCCATCGCCCTGTTCGCTGCCTGCGCCCTGGCCGCCTGCACGCAGTCGGAGGTGGAATCCACCGGCAGGTCCGCCGCCGATCCCGGCCATGCCAGCGGCGAACACGGTTCCAGTTCTTCGGCCGGCCTGCCGCAGGGGCGCATCGCCGCCGGCGAGCAGCTGGCCAACAACAAGGGCAAGGCCACCGGCCAGAGCTGCATCGACTGCCATGGTGCCGACGGCAACGCCCCGATCGATCCCAGCTATCCGCGGCTCGGCGGCCAGTACGGCGACTACCTCGCCCACGCCCTGCAGGCCTACCGCAGCGGCGACCGCGAGCACATGCTGATGTCGCCGCAGGCGGCCGACCTGAGCGACCAGGACATCTCCGACCTGGCCGCCTATTTCGGTTCGCGCCCGAGCCAGCTGCGCGACCTGCACGGCTTGAAGTGACCGCATTGCGCCGGCACGCTCCATGCCGGCGTCGCTGATCCAGGCTCCACGGCCGGGGCAGCAATGACTGCAGCATCACCGCCATCCCCAGGAGACATGCGGCTACTGCCGTTGTTTCCCTGCTGGCTGGCCTTGCTGGATTCCTTTGCATCCGCGCTCGTTCCGATATGCCCAGGACCGATCCGGTATGGATCGGCCCCGCGGCGGCAGCCGGAACCATCGCGCTTCTGGTCTGCGTGGCGCTTCTGATACCCACCGTGGCGCGCCGTCCGGCGCGGCAGGAATCCCGAGGAATCCACGTTCAACGCAGCCGGAGCGGGCAAGCCGCCGCTCAGCGGCTGCCGTTGTCGTCCTGCAGTTCCTTCTTGAACGGGATGTCCGGCGGCGGCCGCGCGCTGGCCGGCTGGTCCTGCATGTTCGGGTTGTTCAGGCCGCAGCCGCCGCCGAACTGCAGGATGGAAATCACGCAGGAGATGCGGTTCTCGCTGCCGGGAATCGGGATCTCGATGCTCTTGATGCCCTTGCGCACCCACTCGGCCAGCAGCGATTCGTTGGGCACCCAGTACTTGTCGAACGAGGTGGGCGAATGCTCGTAGGGCGGACGCTTGAGCCAGGTGCCGGCACGGTCGATCTGCTCGCGGCTCCAGGTATCGGACTGGCCGCCCGGCGCACCGCGCTCGCCCGAGGCCTGCCCACGATCGCCGCCATCGGCCAGGCGCACGCTGCCGTCGGCATTGAACAGCCCCCCCCCCCCCTGGTCGGAGGCGGCGCCGGCGCCTCCGTCCACCTGCCGCTGCGACGCGCCCCAGTCGTCGGCGCGCGTCGGCGCGGCCCAGCCGCCGCTGCGGTCCTGCGGCCGCGGCCCGGCTCCCCGTGCTGGTACCGGATCGCGGCGACGCCGCCGCGGCCTGCCCGCTTCCGGCAACGGCCTGCGCCGGCACCGCGGCCTGCGCCTGGCCGCCGCACCCGCGCTCTCCGTGGCCGGGAAACGGATGCGGGCGCCGGCCGCGCATCGGCGCATCGGCACCTGGCACCGGGCGTTCGCGCACCGTCACCTCCGCCGGCTTCAGCTGCACGCCGCTGTCGCGCGCGCGTACGGCCGCCATCGCCACGTCCTGGCGCGGGGCGATGTCGATCTGCCGTTCGCGCACGGCCGGCCCGGCGCTTTCCACGCGCACCTCCGCCGCACGCAGGGGTACCTGCGCCATCGCCACCGGCTGCGTGGGCGCCGTCTCGATGCGCCGCTCGCGTACCTGCACCTGCGGCATCGCCGCTTCCACCGACGCGACCTCGGGCGTCGGCAAGGGGCGGACCGGCGTCGGCCGCTCCACCACCGTCGCAACCGTACGCTCGCGCACCTGCGGCTCCCGCGCCGCTATCGCCGGCGCTTCCACGGTGGGCGGCGGCAGCACGAAATCGCCGGTCGGCTGCGGCACTTCGGTGACCTGCAGCGGTTGTTCGGCCGTCGTATCCGGCGCCGGCCGGGACATGTCCACCGGCATCGCGGCGGGGGCCGCGCTGGCGACGCCGTCCTGTGGCGCCGCCGGCATGGATTGCGGCGGCGAGGGGGCGGCCGCAGCTTCGACCGCACCGCCCTCCACTGCCGGCGCACCGGACGGCGACTGCGCGCCGGCCGACTGCGGCGAACCGCCGCCTTCGTCCTCCGGCGTGCCGCGGCCGATGTATTCCACCTGCACGCGCTCGCCTTCCTCCACGCCGGGTTCGGGTACGTTGCTGCGCACCAGCGCCACCCAGACCAGCAGCACGGCGAACAACAGGTGCAGGGCCACGCTGCACAGCGCGGCGAACCAGTGGACACCGCGCTGGTCGCGCGGCGGCGGATCGTCGCCGCCCCAGCGGAACAGGTGCAGCAGCGCCCGCCGGAACGACAGGCCGCCGGTGCCGCCACGGGAACGGGGACCGGTCCACGGCGGCGCCGCAGCGGCCGCATCGGCACCGGCGAACGCCATGCCCCGGGCCGGCGACCAGCCGCGCAGCCAGGCGCTCCAGCTATAAGGAAAGCCTGTGCGGCGATCGTGCAGGATGCTGGCCTTGCGCCGGGCAGCCAGCAGTTCGATCAGGTCGGCAACCGACGTCACCGGCACGCGGCGGTCGCTCAGCCCGCGCCGCCGCGCGGGATGTAGGGCGCCTGGCCACTGCTGTGGTCGGTCGCATCGCGCACGGCGGTCACCCCGGGCACCCGGGCCATCAGGGTCTTCTCGATGCCCTGCTTCAAGGTCACGTCGGCCATGCCGCAGCCGTGGCAGCCGCCGCCGAAGCGCAGCAGCACCACGCCATCGGCGGACACTTCCTGCACCGCCACGCGGCCGCCATGGGAAGCCAGCTGCGGATTGACCTCGTTCTCGACGACCCAATGCACGCGCTCGACCATCGATGCCGCTTCGCCGGGCGCTTCGCCCTTGATCCGCGGCGCCTTGATGGTCAGCTGCTGGGTGCCGGCCGCCTGCGTGACGTAGTCGATTTCGGCGCCTTCCAGCCACGCCACGCTGGTGGCCGACACATAAAGGGTGAAGCCGTCGCAGTCCACCGCCCATTCGTCGCCCAGCAGGTCCGCCGGCTCGGCGAACTCCAGGCGCGCGTCGGCACGCGGCGTCCCCGGCTCGACCGCGCTCAGGCGCACGCCCATGCCGGGCACGGCCTCGCGTTCGATCAGCTTGCGGAAATGGGTCTGCGCGGTATCTGAAATCTGGATCATGCGGGTATTCTAGCCGTGTCTTGGCTGTTGCTGATGGGACACAGATTCCACGCGCCAGGCCGTTCACCCCCTGTAGACGGAGATACCCCATGGCCGATCTGATCCCGCTGGTGCAGGCGCACTGCATTGCCCGCAAGGGCAGCGAGCACCGGCTCGGCGAAGCCCGCCTGGCCGAACTGCTGCCGCAGGTTCCGGACTGGGAGCTGGCCGAGGACGGCCATGCGCTGGTCCGTACATTCCGCTTCGACAACTATCACGGCACCATGGCGTTCGTGAACGCCCTGGCCTGGATCGCGCACCGCGAGGACCACCACCCCGACCTGGGCGTGCATTACGACCGCGCGACCGTCCGCTTCTCCACCCACGACGTGGGCGGCCTGAGCGAGAACGATTTCATCTGTGCCGCCAAGGCATCCGCACTCGTGGAGCAATGACATGAAAGCGCATCTCCTGCTGGGCTCCCTCGCCACCGTCGCGGCGCTCGCCGCCTGCACGCCGTCCGGACCGGCGGCGCCGGTGGTCGCCCCCACCGAAGTGGCCGCGGTGCAGACGCCGCCGCCGGACTATCCCGTCGAACTTGCCTGCAGCGGCGTGGGCGGGCAGAGCGTGCTGAAGGTCGTGGTCGGCCCGCAGGGCGCACCGACCGACGTCGCGCTGCTCACCAGCAGCGGCAACAGCCAGCTGGACGATTCGGCGATCCGGCGCGTGCGCGAGTGGAAGTTCAAGGCGGCCACCCGCAACGGCCAGCCGGTACCGACCACCATCCAGGTGCCGGTGAGCTTCAACCCGCCCGAGCCCAAGCCGGACAGCTGCTTCGCCATCGAGGAACGCATGCGGCGCGGCGGCTGACCGCCACTCCCCTGCCCCGGGCGCGCGTCCATGCCGGCGATCTCCACCGGGCACCTGTGGATCGCGTTCGCGCTGACGCTCGCTGCCGGCCTGGCCACGGCCGTCGGCAGCCTGATGGTGTTGTTCTCGCGGCGCCCGGACCCGCGCCTGCTCGCCTTCGGCCTGGCGTTCGCCGGCGGCGCGATGGTCTATGTTTCGCTGTCGGAAATCCTGAACAAGTCGGTCGCGGCGTTCGCGCTGGCGCATGGCGAACGGCTGGGTTTCACGTACGGCACGCTGTCCTTCCTCGCCGGTGTGGTGTTGATCGTCGCCATCGACCACCTGATCCCCAACCCGCACGAGAGCCTGGACAGGCAGGACCCGCTGTTCCGCGAGGACAACCGCAGCCAGGTCCGGCGCGTGGGGCTGCTGACCGCCGTGGCGATCACCGCGCACAACTTTCCCGAAGGCCTGGCCACGTTCTTCGCCACCCTGGAGAACCCGGCGGTGGGCATGCCGCTGGCCTTCGCCATCGCCATCCACAACATCCCCGAGGGCATCGCCATCGCGGTGCCGGTGTATTTCGCCACCGGCAGCAAGCTGCACGCCTTCACCGCCAGCCTGCTGTCGGGGCTGGCCGAGCCGGTGGGCGCGGCGCTGGGCTATTTCGCCCTGGCCGGCTCGCTCTCGCACACCACCTTCGGCGTCGTGTTCGGGATGATCGCCGGCGTGATGGTCTTCCTGGCGCTGGACGAACTGCTGCCGGCGGCCAAGCGCCATGCCCGCGGCCACGAGACGGTATACGGGCTCGTGGCCGGCATGGCCACGCTCGCGCTCAGCCTGGTGCTGTTCAAGTGGTGATGAAGCCGGGAAGGCGGAACAGGGGAAGGGGGATGCAGGTCAACTGCGGCGTTTCGGCCGCTGCGCGATAAACGAGGGCAAGCCGTTGAGGGAGAAGCCGCCGCAGCGGCTCATTTCCCGCTCCCTGCTCTCCACGCCCCGCCTCACCCCAGCCTGTCCAGCGCCTCGGCCAGTTCCGGCGCCAGCGGCGCGTTGAGCACGTAGGGCGTCTTGCCGCCGTCGAGCGCGAATTCCAGCGACGCCGCGTGCAGGAACAGCCGCTTCAGCCCGATCTGCTCACGGAAGCGTTTGTTGACCGCAGGATCGCCGTACTTGTCGTCGCCGGCGACCGGATGGCCGATGTGCTGGGCGTGCACGCGGATCTGGTGGGTGCGCCCGGTCTCGATCCGCACCTCGCAGTAGGACTGGCCACCGCGGCGCTCCAGCACCCTGAAATGGCTCAGCGAAGGCTTGCCGGCGGCATTGACCTGCACATGGCGCTCGCCGCCCTGGCGCAGGCCGACGTGCAGCGGCGCATCCACGCTCATCACTCCGTCCGGCATGCGCCCGGCCAGCAGGGTCAGGTAACGCTTGCGGATGCCGCCGGGGCCGGAGCCGTCGTGATCCTCGCGCAGCAGCGCCTGCAGCTCGGTCAGCGCCGAGCGCTTCTTGGCCATGACCAGCAGACCCGAGGTGTCGCGGTCCAGGCGGTGGACCAGTTCCAGGTTCTGGTTCGGGCGCAGCGCGCGCATGGTCTCGATCGCGCCGTGGCTGATGCCGCTGCCGCCGTGGCTGGCCACGCCGGAGGGCTTGTTGATGACCAGCAGCCGCGCGTCCTCGAAGACGATGGCCTGTTCCATGCGCTGCAGGAAGCCGGCCGGCGGCGCGGCCTTGTCTCCCACTTCGGCGAGACTGACCGGCGGCACCCGCACTTCCTCGCCCGCCTCCAGCTTGCGCTCGGCCTTGGCCCGCCCCCCGTTCACCCGCACCTGGCCGCTGCGCACCAGCTTGTAGACCAGGCTGCGCGGGGCGCCCTTGAGCTGGCCGAGCAGGAAGTTGTCCAGGCGCTGCCCGGCCCGGTCTTCCGGAACCTTGATCAGGCGCACGCTGGATTTGCCCGCGGACGGTACGCGGCGGTCTTCGGAGTCAGTCATCTGCCTGTTTATTCTGTTACACTCGGGGAGCGATATAAGGGTTTGATTTCGTTGGAAGTTGACCAGGGCCAGAAGCCCGGCTTCCGACGGATCCGGCACAGTGCGCGGCCACCGCCCCCGGGGCGGCCATGTTAGCGGCTCGTCGGCGTTCCCGGCCATCGCCGGATGCCCAAAGCATCCGTGCTGGACGAAAACACATGTCCCGTGCGACGCCCTGGCCCCGGCCGGAGCGGCCGCCGGCCCCGAAACACCTGAAAACAGAACACAAGCGCTCCCGCGGCCTGCCGTGGTGTCGTAGCGCTGGAAACCCAAGCCGCCCTACCCGCGCCTGCGCGAGGGGCGGCGACCCGTGTCCAGAGGCGAAACGCCATGGCGTTCCGCGCGGTAGCAGCGCGCGAGGAACGCACAATGAAGCGAATGCTGATCAATGCCACGCAGGCTGAAGAACTGCGCGTGGCCATCGTGGACGGCCAGACCCTGTACGACATCGACATCGAACAGCCGTCCAAGGAACAGAAGAAGTCCAACATCTACAAGGGCCGCATCACCCGGCTCGAACCCTCCCTCGAAGCGGCCTTCGTCGAATACGGCGGCGACAAGCACGGCTTCCTGCCGCTGAAGGAAATCTCCCGCGACTACTTCCAGGCCGGCGTCGACCACAACAAGGCCGGCATCCGCGAGCTGCTGCGCGAGGGCCAGGAAGTGGTGGTCCAGGTGGACAAGGAAGAGCGCGGCAACAAGGGCGCCGCCCTGACCACGTTCATCTCCCTGGCCGGCCGCTACATGGTGCTGATGCCGAACTCGCCGTCGGCCGGCGGCGTCTCGCGCCGCATCGAGGGCGAGGACCGCGCCGCGCTGAAGGACGCGCTGGACAAGCTGAACATCCCCGATGACATGGGCGTGATCATCCGCACCGCCGGCGTCGGCCGCGACGCCGAGGAGCTGCAGTGGGACCTGGACTACCTGCTGCAGGTGTGGCGCTCCATCGCCGAGGCCGCGCTGGCCAAGCCGGCGCCGTTCCTGATCTACCAGGAGTCGCGCCTGATCGTGCGCGCCCTGCGTGACTACCTGCGCGCCGACATCGGCGAGATCCTGGTCGACACCGAGGAGCTGTACGAGACCGCGCGTGAGTTCATGCAGCAGGTGATGCCGCAGACCCTGCGCAAGCTCAAGCACTACAAGGACGACATCCCGCTGTTCAACCGCTTCCAGATCGAATCGCAGATCGAGGCGATCTACGAGCGCAACGTGCGCCTGCCGTCCGGCGGCTCGATCGTGGTCGACCAGACCGAGGCGCTCACCGCCGTCGACGTGAACTCGGCCCGCGCCACCAAGGGCAGCGACATCGAGGACACCGCGTTCCAGACCAACCTGGAGGCCGCCGAGGAAGTGGCCCGCCAGCTGCGTCTGCGCGACCTGGGCGGCCTGGTGGTGATCGACTTCATCGACATGTCCTCGAACAAGCACCAGCGCGAAGTCGAGAACCGCCTGCAGAACGCCCTCAAGTACGACCGCGCCCGCGTGCAGCTGGGCCGCATCTCGCGCTTCGGCCTGATGGAAATGAGCCGCCAGCGCCTGCGCCCGAGCCTGGGCGAGTCGAGCCAGATCGTCTGCCCGCGCTGCGACGGCCAGGGCCGCATGCGCAGCGTCGAGTCGCTGTCGCTGTCGATCATCCGCGTCGCCGAAGAGCACGCGATGAAGGAGAACACCGGGCAGGTGCTGGTGCAGGCCCCGGTGGAGATCGCCAACTTCCTGCTCAACGAGAAGCGCGGCGCGCTGCGCGAGATCGAGCGCCGCCACGACGCGCCGATCATCATCGTCGCCGACGAGCAGCTGCACACCCCGCACTACGAAGTCACCCGCCTGCGCGAGAACGAGCTGGGCGAGGAATCGGGCAAGCCGAGCTACCAGCGCGGCACCCCGCGCAAGCTGCCGGTGCATGCCCTGACCAAGGCGCAGCTGAATATCCCGCCGGCACCGGCGGTGACCCACGTCAAGCACAGCCAGCCGGCCCCGCTGCGCGAGGTTCCGGAGCCGACGCCGGCCCCCCGCGGCGCCGGTCGCCGCGCCGGCCCCCGCCGCCGCACCGGCGAGCGGTGGCGTGATGGGCTGGCTCAAGCGCGTGTTCGGCGGCGAGACCGCCCCCGCCGCGCCGACCCAGCCAGCCGCGCCAGGACAACGGCCGTGGCAACCGCAACGACCGCAACCAGCGCCGCGACGGCCGCAATGGCAACAACGGCCAGCAGGCGCGCGCACGGCGGCAATGCCAACGGCAACCGCCGCGACGAACAGCGCCGCGAGGAGCGTCGCGACGACCGCCGCCAGAACGGCGGCAATGCGCAGCAGCAGAACGCCGGCCAGCAGCCCAAGCAGCGTAGCGAGCAGCAGGCGCAGCAGGGCAAGCCGCCGCGCAACAACGAGCAGCAGCAGCCCAAGCCGCAGAAGCAGCCCAAGCAGCCCAGGCCGCAGCAGGAAGCGGACAAGCCCGTCCAGCCGGTGAACGAGAAGCCGGCACGGCAGCAGCGCAGGCCGAGGCGCCGCGTCCGGCCGCAGCGGTGGCCGCGACCGTGGCCCCGGCCGCGGCAGCCGTGGTCGCCACCACGATTACGGAAGCCACCGAAGCCCCGGCCAAGGTGCAGCCTCCGGTCGTGGAGGACACCGCGCCGGCGACTGCCACTGCCGAGCAGGCCGTGGCTGCGATCGATGAAACCTCCGCGGTTCCGGCTGCCGACGATGCCAATGGCGAAGGCGCCAGCCGCCGCCGTCGCGGCGCGGCCGTCGTGGCGGCCGCCGCCGTCGCCGCGGTACCGCCGAAGGTACCGGCAGCGCCGACGCCGATGCGCTGGGTGGCGAGGACGATGCCACCGACGACGAGGAGATCGGCCACGACGTCGCCGAGACGGCCAACGCGCCGGCCGCGGCCCAGCCGGAGTTCGACTTCGACGACGAACCAGCCGCCGTGCAAGCCCCGGCCCGCGCCGTGCGCGCCCAGGCCGAAGCTGCTGCGTTGAAGCCCGCCGCGCCTGCGGAAACGGCCGCCGTGGCGGTCGAAGCCGCACCGTCGGTTGCCGAATCCGTTGCCGAGCCCGTCACCGTTGCGGCTGTGCCGCAGCCGGCGGAGCCGGTGGTCGAAACGACCACGGTCGCCGCACCTGCCCCGGCCGAGCCGGAAGCCGCACCGGTTGCCCCGGCCGCCGTGGTGGATGTCCCGCAACCAGCCGCCGAACCCGCGCAGCCGGAGGCCCGTCCGGAGCCGGCCATCGTCGACGCCCCTGCCGCCCAGGCGGAGGACGCCGCCGCCATCGTGACCGCGCCGGCGCCGGCCGCCTCCGCAGCGGCGCTGCCGGAGAACGGCCAGCTCTTCGGCGAGGCGCCTGCACCGGCAGCGGCGCAGGAAGAAGCGCCTGAAGCCACCACCGAAGCGGCGCCCGCGCCGGCGGTGGAGTCCGCGGAGCCGGCGGCCGGCACCGCCGAAGCCCAAGTCGAGGCCGAAGCCGAAGCCGACGAACGCCCGCGCAGCGCCTGAGCGCAGCGCGGTCCGGCATGAAAAAAGCGGCCTTCGGGCCGCTTTTTTCATGCGTCCCCGGCGATGCCGGGCGCGTCAGATCGCCTTGGACGGATCGCCCACGCCGTACTGTGCGGCCAGGCGCGCCAGTGCGATGTTGTCGTGCACGCCGGTCTTCTGGAACAGGCGCGACTTGTGCGTATTGACCGTCTTGGCGCTCAGGCTGAGACGGCGCGCGATTTCCTCCTGGCGGCGCCCCTGCACCAGCAGCAACGCCACCTCCAGCTCGCGCGGCGACAGCCCGTCGAACGGCGACACGTCGCCGCCGAGGTTGGACAGGGCCAGGTTCTGGGCGATGTTGTTGGCCAGATAGCGCCGGCCCTGCGCGACGTCGTGGATGGCGCGGACCAGTTCCCTGGCGTCGCCACCCTTGCCGACATAACCCGTAGCGCCGGCCTCCAGCAGCCGCTTGGGCATCGGGCCGTCCTCCAGCACCGAAACGATGATCACGCGCGTGCCGTGGTCGCCCTTGACGATGCGCTCGGTGATCTCCAGCCCGCTCAGGCCCGGCAGGTTCAGGTCGCAGAGCACCACGTCCGGTTTCAGCCGGCGGATCTGCGGCAGCGCCGCTTCGCCGCTGTCCGCGGCGCCGACGACTTCGATGCCGGTCTCGCCGGCGAGGATCATCTGCAGGCCGGTGCGTACCAGCGCGTGGTCGTCAATGAGAAATACCTTGATGGTCACTACCCGCTTCCTCCCCCGAAACACAGTGACAGTCGCAGCCGGCCATGCACTCCGCGATCCGGAGCGCCGTGCGGTGCATTTCCACCGCCCGTCATGGCGCAGGCGCCCCATTATCAATCAAGAGGCCGGTCCCGCCCCATCGGAACGGCGCGCGCGGACGACTCCCCATGTCCGCGCATGACCCGGCCCTGATGGGCACCGGGTGACCGACCATGACAGGTTGTACGCCAGCGCGGCGCACAGCCATCAGTGCATCCCTCGCCTGCAATTAGGGATTCGCCGCAGCCAATGGCGACCAGCGACGACGGAACAGCAGGACATGCACGCCGGTCACCCACGCCAGCGCGGCGCACCAGCCGCCCAGTATGTCGGAGGGGTAATGCACGCCCAGATGCACGCGCGACAGGCCGACGCAGGGTACGAAGACGGCCGCGGCGATCAGCACCGGCCAGCGCCAGCGCGTGTGCCACGCAAGGAAGACCGCGGTGGCGGCCAGCGTCATCGAGCCCATCGCGTGCCCGCTCGGAAAGCTGAAAGTGGTCTCCGGCGCGATCGATTCCCACAGGCCCGGGCGCTCGCGCTGGAACAACTGCTTGCTGCCGATGTTCAACAGCGCCGAGCCGACGAACGCGGTGGCGGCGAACACCGTGTCGCGCCAGCGCCGGCAGAAGGCCAGCGCGGCCACCAGCAGCACGTCCACGGGAATCACGCCCCATTGGTAGCCCAGCCGCGACATCAGCACGAAGAAAGCGTCCAGCGCCGGCGAGGCCAGCCCGTGCATGCGCCACAGCAGCGCATGGTCGAAATGCAGCGACTCGGCCTCGTGGATCTCGTCGGCCAGGGCCACGAAGCCGGCCAGCGGCAGCAGCAGGCAGACGAACAGAACGCCGATGCGCCAGGCGTTGTGCGCGAGCCAGTCGCGCACGCCGGCCGCTTCGCGACGCGACTCAGCCGGCGTGGCGCGCATAGCGGTTCTCGACGTAATCGTCGATCAGCGCCACGAACTCCTGCGCGATGTTCTCGCCCCGCAACGTCACCTTCTTCTCGCCGTCGACGAACACCGGCGCGGCCGGCGCCTCGCCGGTGCCGGGCAGCGAGATGCCGATGTTGGCATGGCGCGACTCGCCCGGGCCGTTGACGATGCAGCCCATCACCGCCAGCGTCATGTTCTCCGCGCCCGGGTGGCTGACGCGCCAGACCGGCATCTTCTCGCGCACGTGGTTCTGCACCACCTTGGCCAGTTCCTGGAAGAACTCGGACGTGGTGCGGCCGCAACCCGGGCAGGCGGTGACCATCGGCGTGAATGCACGTTGGCCGGTGGTCTGCAGCAGTTCCTGCGCGACGATGACTTCCTGCGTGCGCGGCTGGCCCGGTTCGGGCGTGAGCGAGATGCGGATGGTGTCGCCGATGCCTTCCTGCAGCAGCACCGCCAGCGCCGCCGACGAGGCGACGATGCCCTTGCTGCCGATGCCGGCCTCGGTCAGGCCCAGGTGAAGGGCGAAATCGGAGCGGCTGGCCAGGTCGCGGTAGACCGCGATCAGTTCCTGCACGCCGCTGACCTTGGCCGACAGCACGATGCGCCCGCGCGGCAGGCCCAGCTCCACGGCGGTCTGCGCCGAATCCAGCGCCGAGCGGATCAGCGCCTCGCGCAGCACGCGGCCGGCATCCCAGGGCTGCGCGCGCTGGCTGTTCTCGTCCATCAGCTTCGCGGCCAGCGCCTGGTCCAGCGAGCCCCAGTTGGCGCCGATGCGCACCGGCTTGTCGTACCGGATCGCGAACTCGATCAGCTGCGCGAACTGGGTGTCCTTCTTCTTGCCGAAGCCGACGTTGCCCGGGTTGATGCGGTACTTGGCCAGCGCTTCGGCGCAGGCCGGTTCGTTGCTCAACAGCTGGTGGCCGTTGTAGTGGAAGTCGCCGATCAGCGGCACCTCGATGCCCATCATGCGCAGCTTCTCGACGATGCGCGGGATGGCGGCGGCCGATTCGGGGTTGTTGACGGTCAGCCGCACCATCTCCGAACCGGCGCGCCACAGTTCGGCCACCTGCCTGACGCTGGCGGCGACATCGGCGGTGTCGGTATTGGTCATCGACTGGACGACCACCGGATGTCCGCCGCCGACCTTCACTCCGCCGATGTCGACGGCGTGGGTGATGCGGCGGGGCCAGGCGGTGGCGTCGGCGGGCGGGGTCGGACGGGTGACGGCGTCGTGCATGGCGCGCATTTTAGCGCGCCCGCCCGTCCCGCCGCATGAATCCCGGCGAGCGCCGGCAGGCGCGGACGCATTACGATGCACGCCATGGATTCCCCGGATACCTCGTTCCTGCGCACCCTGTGCAGCCTGCGCTGGCTGGCCACCGCCGGCCAGGCCGGCGCGATCCTCGTGGCCACCTGGCTGCTGGGGCTGGACCTGCCGCTGCTGCCGCTGTGGAGCGGCGTCTGCATGCTGGCGCTGTTCAACCTGTACGTGCAGCTGCGCGTGCACGACAGCGACCCGGCGCCGGTCACCGCCTTCGGTCATATCCTGGTCGACGTCACCGTGCTGACCTGGATGGTCGGCTGGAGCGGCGGCATCGCCAATCCGTTCGGCTCGCTGTTCCTGATCCTGATCGCACTGGCCGCGCTCGCCCTGCCCCTGCGCTGGACCCATGCGGTGGCCGCGGCCTGCGTGGCCGGCTATGCGGTGAGCGCGGTATTCGGTCTGCCGCTGCGCGGCGGCTACTTCGATTCGATGAGCCTGCACCTGTGGGGCGCGGCGGCCAACTTCCTGCTCTCCAGCGTGGTCGTGCTGGTGTTCTCCACGCGCCTGGCCGCGGCCCTGCGCGAACGCGAGAACCAGCTGGCGCTGCTGCGCGAGCGCTTCGTGCGCAACGAGGGCATCGTCGCGCTGGCCACGCATGCGGCCTCGGTGGCGCACGAACTGAATACTCCGCTGGCGACCATGACCCTGCTGGCCGACGACATCGCCGAGCAGTACGTCGACGATCCTGCGATGCAGGAGGACATGGAAACCCTGCGCGGGCTGCTGGTGCAATGCCGCGAGCGCGTGCTGGCGCTGGCTGCGCCAGCGGAAGGCGCGCGCAGCCGTGCCCGCGTGTCGATCGGCGACGTGCTGGAGCAATGGCGGCTGGTGCGCCCGACCGTGCACCTGCGCCGCAACGCCGACGCGCCGCTGCAGCTTGCGCTGGATCCGGGCGTCGGCCACCTGCTGCAGGTGCTGCTGAACAACGCCGCCGATGCCGGCGAGCAGACCGGGCACGACCAGGTGGACCTGGACATCCGCATCCGCGACGGCCAGCTGTACGGCGAAGTGCGCGACTATGGCCCCGGCTTCAATGCCAACCATGCCGCCCACGCCGCCCTGCCGGGCACCCTGTTCAACAGCGGCAAGACCGACGGCATGGGCGTGGGCCTGGCGCTGTCGCATGCGACCATCGAACGCCTGCAGGGCGAACTGTGGATGCGTCCGGCCGAAGGCCGCGGCGCGCGCGTCGGTTTCCGCCTGCCCCTCGCCAACCTGGAAGCGAACCCATGACCGTCCCCTCCACCCACGGCCTGCTGGTCGACGACGACCCGCTGTACCTGCGCACCCTGCAGCGCAGCCTGGCGCGCCGCGAGATCGAGACCGCCACCGCCCACGACATCGCCGACGCGCTGGAACAGGCCACGCGCTCGCCACCGGCGTTCGCGCTGATCGACCTCAAGCTCGGCGGCGAATCCGGACTGGCGCTGATCCAGCCGCTGCGCGCGCTGCGCGCGGACATGCGCATCCTGCTGGTCACCGGCTATGCCTCCATCGCCACCGCGGTGGAGGCGATCAAGCTCGGCGCCGACGACTACCTGCCCAAGCCGGCCACGGTGCCGATGATCCTGCGTGCGCTCGGCGAGGCGGACGACGGCGGCGAGGAACACGAGGAAGTCGAACCGCCCGACGCGATGACGCCGATCAGCCGCCTGCAGTGGGAACACATCCAGCAGGCGCTGCACGAAACCGGCGGCAACGTCTCGGCCGCGGCGCGCCTACTGGGCATGCACCGCCGCTCGCTGCAGCGCAAGCTGCTCAAGCGGCCGAGCCCGGAGCGCGATCCGAACCGCTGACGACGCGGCCGCCCGCATCCGGGCACGGACCGGCTCAACCGCGCTGGATCGACACCCCGCCGTCCACCCGCATCGCCGTGCCGGTGACGAACGAGGACGCCGGCGACACCAGGAACAGCGCCGCCGCGGCGATTTCCTCCGGCCTCGCCAGCCGCTTCAGCGCATGCAGGCGCGCCACCGCGCCAAGCGCCGCCTCGTCGGGATTCATCTCGCGCGCCATCGGCGTATCGGTACCGCCGGGAAGCAGCGCATTGACGCGCAGGCCGGCCGGCCCGAACTCGGCCGCCAGCGCCTGCACCAGGCCGATGACGCCGGCCTTGCTCGCCGCGTACGCAGCCGTGCACGGGAAGCCGGCGGTGTGGCCGACGAAGGTCGAGGTGAATACCAGGCTGGCGCCGCTGCCGGTACGCAGCAGCGAGGGAATCTGGTGCTTGGCGCCGAGGAAGGCGGCGGTCAGGTTGACGTCCATCGCATGCTGCCAGTCGGACAGCGCGACGTCGGGCGTGGGCTGCAGCGGCCCCAGCGCGCCGGCATTGTTGAACGCCGCATGCAGCGGTCCGTACGTGTCCTCGGCATGGCGCACCAGCGCCCGCGCATAGGCCTCCTCGCGCACGTCGCCGGCCAGCCAGGTGGCGGCGCCGCCCGCAGCCTGGATCCGCGCAGCCAGCGCTTCCAGTTCGTTGCCGCGCCGGGCGCCCAGCACCACGCGCGCGCCCTCGGCGGCGAACAGCAGCGCGGCGGCGCGGCCGATGCCGGAACTGGCGCCGGTGATCAATACGGTCCTGTCGTGCAATGCCTTCATGTCCTGCTCCTGATGGATGGAGCGCGGAGAATGGCGGCCTGGCGCATGCGGCGCTCGCCGGTATCGGACGTGGCATTGGCGATGGGCGCGAAAAAGAAAGCCCGGCCTGCGCCGGGCTTTCTGCCTGTTGCTATCGCCGTGGCTTACGCCGCGACGGTGTCGGCCACGTCCTTGTAGTCGGCGATCTGGTCGAAGTTCATGTAGCGGTAGATCTCCGCGCCATTGGCGTTGATCACGCCGATGTCGGCCATGTACTCCTCCTTGGTCGGGATGCGGCCCAGGCGCGAGCAGATCGCCGCCAGTTCCGCCGAACCCAGGTACACGTTGGTGTTGCGGCCCAGGCGGTTGGGGAAGTTGCGGGTCGAGGTCGACATCGCGGTGGAGCCTTCGCGGATCTGCGCCTGGTTGCCCATGCACAGCGAGCAGCCCGGCATTTCCATGCGCGCGCCAGCGGAACCGAAGGTGCCGTACACGCCTTCCTTGGTCAGCTCGGAGGCATCCATCTTGGTCGGCGGTGCCACCCACAGGCGGGTCGGGATGTCACGCTTGCCTTCCAGCAGCTTGGCCGCGGCGCGGAAGTGGCCGATGTTGGTCATGCACGAACCGATGAACACTTCATCGATCTTGGCGCCGGCCACCTCGGACAGGGTCTTCACGTCATCCGGGTCGTTCGGGCAGGCCACGATCGGCTCGTGGATGTCGGCCAGGTCGATCTCGATGACGGCGGCGTATTCGGCGTCGGCATCGGGTTCGAGCAGCTGCGGGTTGGCCAGCCAGGCTTCCATCTTCTCCACGCGGCGCGCCAGCGAGCGGGCGTCCTGGTAACCCTCGGCGATCATCCACTTCAGCAGCGTGATGTTGCTGTTGAGGTACTCGATGATCGGTTCCTTGTTCAGGCGCACCGAGCAGCCGGCGGCCGAACGCTCGGCCGAGGCGTCGGACAGTTCGAACGCCTGCTCCACCTTCAGGTCCGGCAGGCCTTCGATTTCCAGGATGCGGCCGGAGAAGATGTTCTTCTTGCCGGCCTTGGCCACGGTCAGCAGGCCCTGCTTGATGGCATACAGCGGAATCGCGTTGACCAGGTCGCGCAGGGTCACGCCCGGCTGCATCTGGCCCTTGAAGCGCACCAGCACCGACTCGGGCATGTCCAGCGGCATGACGCCGGTGGCGGCGGCGAAGGCGACCAGGCCCGAACCGGCTGGGAACGAGATGCCCACCGGGAAACGGGTGTGCGAGTCGCCGCCGGTGCCGACGGTGTCGGGCAGCAGCATGCGGTTGAGCCAGCTGTGGATCACGCCGTCGCCCGGGCGCAGCGAGACGCCGCCGCGGGTGGAGATGAACTCCGGCAGGGTGTGGTGGGTCTTCACGTCCACCGGCTTCGGGTAGGCGGCGGTGTGGCAGAACGACTGCATCACCAGGTCGGCCGAGAAGCCCAGGCAGGCCAGGTCCTTCAGCTCGTCGCGGGTCATCGGGCCGGTGGTGTCCTGCGAGCCCACCGAGGTCATCTTCGGTTCGCAGTAGGTGCCCGGGCGCATGCCCTGGCCTTCCGGCAGGCCGCAGGCGCGGCCGACCATCTTCTGCGCCAGCGAGTAGCCCTTGCCGGTATCGGCCGGCTGCACCGGCAGGCGGAACAGGTCGGTGGCCGGCAGGCCCAGCGCCTCGCGCGCTTTGGCGGTCAGGCCGCGGCCGATGATCAGCGGAATGCGGCCGCCGGCGCGCACTTCGTCGAACAGCACGTCGGACTTCACTTCGAATTCGGCGATCACTTCGCCGTTCTTCAGCGCCTTGCCCTCGTACGGGCGCAGCTCGACGACGTCGCCGTGCTCCATCTTCGACACGTCCAGCTCGATCGGCAGCGCGCCAGCGTCTTCCATGGTGTTGTAGAAGATCGGCGCGATCTTGCCGCCCAGGCACACGCCGCCGGCGCGCTTGTTGGGGATGTACGGGATGTCGTCGCCCGTCCACCACAGCACGCTGTTGGTGGCCGACTTGCGCGAGGAACCGGTGCCGACCACGTCGCCGACATAGGCGACCAGGTGGCCCTTGTCCTTCAGCGACAGGATCTGCTGGATCGGACCGCGCTTGCCGTCCTCTTCCGGGGTGAACGGCGCGTCGTCGCGCTTGTTCTTCAGCATCGCCAGGGCGTGCATCGGGATGTCCGGGCGGGTGGTGGCGTCCGGTGCCGGCGACAGGTCGTCGGTGTTGGTCTCGCCCGGCACCTTGAACACGGTGATGGTCAGGCTCTGCGGCACTTCCGGCTTGCCGGTGAACCACTCCGCGTCGGCCCAGCTCTGCAGCACGGCCTGGGCGTTGGCGTTGCCGGCCCTGGCCTTTTCCTGCACGTCATGGAACGCGTCGAACACCAGCAGGGTGTTCTTCAGCGCGTCGGCGGCGATGGCGCCGACCTGGGCGTCGTCCAGCAGCTGGATCAGCGGCGCGACGTTGTAGCCGCCGAGCATGGTGCCCAGCAGTTCGGTGGCGCGCTCGCGGCTGATAAGGGCATTCTTCTCGGTGCCGAAGGCGATCGCGGCCAGGTACGAGGCCTTGACCTTGGCCGCATCGTCCACGCCGGCCGGCACGCGGTGGGTGATCAGGTCGAGCAGGAACTCGGCCTCGCCCGCCGGCGGGTTCTTCAGCAGCTCGATGACGTCGGCCGTCTGCTGTGCGCTCAGCGGCAGCGGCGGGATGCCCAGCGCGGCGCGCTCGGCTACGTGGTGGCGGTAGGCTTCCAACATGACAACTCCCGGGTGGTACGGATGAGGAATGGGGTATGGGCTCAGGCTTGCGGCACGATCAGCTTCAGGCCCTTGAAGTAGTCGCGATAAAACGTGTCGTTCCAGGTGATCAGGCCGTCGCACTGCAGCAGCGCGTGCGCGCCGACCATGAAATCGTCGATGCGGCGGCTGTCGCCGGCATTGCGCTGGCGGTGGCGGCGGTGCATCTCGCCGGCGCGCAGCGCCGACTTGGCCTCCAGCGGGCTGAAATGGATGCCCATCTCCTCCAGCGCCTCCTGCACCTGCGCGCCGCCGCGCAGCGAGGCGCAGATCTCGGCCAGCGTCGTGCCGCAGACCACCACGCGGCCGCCGACCAGGGCCTGCCGCAGGCAGGCCTCCACCGCGTCGGCGCGCGAGCCGTCGCTGAGCAGTTCGATCAGGACCGGGGAGTCGACCGCGATCATGCGTCGCCGGCTTCGTCGCGCACGGTGCGCACCGCGGCCTCGACCGATTCGAAGCCATCGAGCGCGAACTTGCCACGGGCGCGGGAAATGGCGTCGTCCACGCTCTTGCGCAGGATGATGCGGCTGCCGTCCAGCTCGACCTTCAGCAGCGTGCCCTTGGTCAGGCCCAGCGCATCGCGCACGGCCTTGGGCAGGGTGATCTGTCCGCGTTCAGCAACGGTGGCTTCCATCGGGCGCCCTCCAAAGTATGCACGAATTATACATACCTTCACCCGCATACCCAAGCGCACCGGCATGCTTGAACGCCGCCGGAAGGCTTGTGCCACAAGGCCCGGCGCCTGTCCCGTGACATGACTGCAACAAACCGGTGCGTATGCTGGAGGGCCTGCGCGGCCCCGCCCCGGGGAAGATCGTCCATACTCGGGCGACCGGTTACTGAACGGGGCTCCGCCCCAGCCAGCGGGCGCACCTCCGCGCCGCCGCACGCCATCCGCAACAGGAGTCAGCCATGAGCGATTCGTTCTCCACCCGCAGCCAACTCACCGTCGGCGACCAGACCTACGCCTACTGCAGCCTGCCCAGGCTGGGCGAGCGCTTCGACATCTCGCACCTGCCCTACTCGATGAAGATCCTGCTGGAGAACCTGCTCCGGCACGAGGACGGCGGCCAGACCGTGGGCCCGGAGCACATCGAGGCGGTGGCCAAGTGGGACCCGAAGGCCGAGCCGGACACCGAGATCGCCTTCATGCCGGCACGCGTGGTGCTGCAGGACTTCACCGGCGTGCCCTGCGTGGTGGACCTGGCGGCGATGCGCGACGCGGTCACCCGGCTGGGCGGCCGCGCCGAGCAGATCAACCCGCTGATTCCCTCCGAACTGGTGATCGACCACTCGGTGCAGGTGGACGTGTTCGGCCGCCCCGATGCGCTGGACGTCAACGGCCGCATCGAGTTCGAGCGCAACCGCGAGCGCTACAGCTTCCTGCGCTGGGGCCAGAAGGCGTTCGAGAACTTCAAGGTGGTGCCGCCGAACACCGGCATCGTGCACCAGGTGAACCTGGAGAACCTGGCCCGGGTGGTGATGGAGCGCGACGTGGACGGCACCCGCTGGGCCTTCCCGGACACCGTGTTCGGCACCGACTCGCACACCACCATGATCAACGGCATCGGCGTGCTCGGCTGGGGCGTGGGCGGTATCGAGGCCGAGGCCGCCATGCTCGGCCAGCCCTCGTCGATGCTGATTCCGCAGGTGGTCGGCTTCAAGCTCACCGGGCGCCTGCCCGAAGGCGCCACCGCCACCGACCTGGTGCTGACCGTCACCCAGATGCTGCGCAGGCTGGGCGTGGTCGGCAAGTTCGTCGAGTTCTACGGCAACGGCCTGCAGCACCTGCCGCTGGCCGACCGCGCCACCATCGCCAACATGGCGCCGGAATACGGCGCCACCTGCGGCATCTTCCCGATCGACGCAGAGTCGCTGAACTACCTGCGCCTGTCCGGGCGCAGCGACGCGCAGATCGCGCTGGTCGAGGCCTATGCCCGGGCGCAGGGCCTGTGGCACGAGCCCGACAGCCCGCACGCGCAGTACAGCGCCACGCTGGAACTGGACATGGGCACGGTGCAGCCGTCGCTGGCCGGACCCAAGCGCCCGCAGGACCGCGTGTTGCTGCAGGACGTGCGCCAGAACTTCGCCGACGCCCTGGGCGGGCTGACCGCCAACCGCGACCGCCGCAACGGCGAGGTGGCCGACTTCATCAACGAGGGCGGTGGCGCGGCGGTCGGCAACGAGCAACTGGCCAAGGGCCATGCCGACATCGAGATCGACGGCCGCAAGGTGCGGTTGAAGGACGGCGCGGTGGTGATCGCCGCGATCACCTCGTGCACCAACACCTCCAACCCGGCGGTGATGATCGGCGCCGGCCTGCTGGCGCGCAATGCCGCCGCGCGCGGCCTGACCCGCCAGCCGTGGGTCAAGACCTCGCTCGGGCCGGGTTCGCGCGTGGTCACCGACTACCTGGAAAAGGCCGGCGTGCTGGCCGAACTGGAGAAGCTGGGCTTCTACGTGGTCGGCTATGGCTGCACTACCTGCATCGGCAACTCCGGCCCGCTGCCCACCGAGGTCAGCGCCGGCATCGCCGCCGGCGACCTGGTGGTGGCCTCGGTGCTGTCGGGCAACCGCAATTTCGAGGGCCGCGTGCACCCGGAGGTCAAGACCAACTACCTGGCCTCGCCGCCGCTGGTGGTGGCCTACGCCATCGCCGGCACGGTCAACATCGACCTGACCCGCGAACCGCTGGGCAAGGACCGCGACGGCAACGACGTGTACCTGCGCGACATCTGGCCGAGCAACAAGGAGATCGGCGACGTGATCGCCGCCACCGTCGGCCCGGAGATGTTCAAGCAGAACTACGCCGACGTGTTCAAGGGCGACAGCCGCTGGGCGCGGATCGAATCGCCGGAAGGCCAGGCCTACCTGTGGAACGCGGACTCGACCTACATCAAGAACCCGCCCTACTTCGACGGCATGACCATGGCCGTGGGCAGCATCGCCGACATCCATGGCGCGCGCGTGCTGGGCCTGTTCGGCGATTCGATCACCACCGACCACATCTCCCCGGCCGGCAACATCAAGAAGGACTCGCCCGCCGGCCGCTTCCTGCAGTCGCGCGGCGTGCAGCCGGCCGACTTCAACAGCTACGGCAGCCGCCGCGGCAACGACGACGTGATGGTGCGTGGCACCTTCGCCAACATCCGCATCAAGAACCTGATGTTCGGCGGCGAGGAAGGCGGCAACACCCTGTACTTCGGCACGCAACCGCCGGAGAAAATGTCCATCTACGACGCGGCGATGAAGTACAAGGCGACGGGCACGCCGCTGGTGGTGGTCGCCGGCAAGGAATACGGCACCGGCTCCTCGCGCGACTGGGCGGCCAAGGGCACCAACCTGCTCGGGGTCAAGGCGGTGATCGCCGAGAGCTTCGAGCGCATCCACCGCTCCAACCTGGTCGGCATGGGTGTGCTGCCGCTGCAGTTCCTGCCGGGCGAGAACGCGCAGACGCTGGGCCTGGACGGCTCGGAAACCTTCGACGTCACCGGCCTGGACGACGGCCACGCCAAGCGCGCCACCGTCACCGCCACCCGCTCCGACGGCAGCCGCGTCGCCTTCCAGGCGCACGTGCTGCTGCTGACGCCGAAGGAGGTGGAGTACTTCCGCAACGGCGGCCTGCTGCAGTACGTCCTCCGCCAGCTGGCAGCGAAGAAGGTGGCGTGATCGCCCTTTGATCGGCGGAAGGCCGGCCCCGCGCAGCGCGCGGGGCGTTCGCCCGGACCGCGCGGCAGTGCCGCGCAAGCGGTCCGGCCTCACCCACAACGGCGGCCTGCTGCAGTACGTACTCCGCCAGCGGGCAGCGAAGAAGGTGGCGTGATCGCCCTTTGATCGGCGGAAGACCGGCCCCGCGCAGCGCGCGGGCGTTCGCCCGGACCGCGCGGCAGTGCCGCGCAGGCGGTCCGGCCTCACTCGCAACGGCGGCCTGCTGCAGTACGTACTCCGCCAACTGGCAACGAAGAAGGTGGCGTGATCGCCCTTTGATCGGCGGAAGACCGGCCCCGCGCAGCGCGCGGGGCGTTCGTTTGTGCGCGGCGACGGTCCTGCGCCATCATCGGCCCCTTGTCATCGCCGGGAAGGGAGTTCCATGGGTATGGATGCATCGCGTCGCCGGTTTCTGGGATGGAGCGGCGGCATGCTGGCGGGAATGACCCTGCCGCCGGCCATCGCGGCCAACGTCTCGCCCGCCCTCGCCTCTTCCACGGACAGCGCCGCCCTGTATGCGCGCGCCCTGGTGCTCGATGCCAACGCCCTGGCCTCGATCGGCGCGTTGCTGCACGACAGCGGACAGGCGCTGCACCTGCGCCAGATCAGGGAATCGGGCATCAGCGCGATCAAGACCACGCTCGGCGGCGCGGCCGGCTCGTTCGAGGAAACGGTGGCCGACATCGCCCGCGCGCAGCAACTGGTCGAAACCCATCCCGCGTTGTTCCTGAGGGTCGCCGCGCCGGAGGACCTGGCGCGCGCCAAGCGCGAGGGCAAGGTCGCGCTGATCTTCTCCTTCGAGGCGGCGAGCATGCTGGAGGACAAGGTCGAACGCATCGACCTGTTCCGCGGGCTCGGCGTGCGGGTCATGCAGCTGTCCTACAACCGGGCGTCCCCGTTCGGCGGCGGCTGCCTGGACGACACGCCGACCGGGCTGAGCCCGCTCGGGCGCGAGGCCATCGCGCGCATGAACGCCTGCGGCGTGGCGCTGGACCTGAGCCATTCCAGCGCGCGCACCACCGGCGAAGCCATCCATGCCTCGCGTACGCCGCCGCTGATCACCCATGCCGGCTGCAGTGCGGTGTTCGACCATCCGCGCAACAAGCGCGATGCGGAACTGCGGGCGATGGCCGACAAGGGCGGCGTGGTCGGCATCTACATGCTGCCCTTCCTCGCCGAGGACAGCCGCCAGCCGCTGCTGGCCGACCATGTCGCGCACCTGGAGCACGCGCTGCGGGTGTGCGGCGAGGACCACGTCGGCATCGGCACGGACGCGCTGTTCTTCCCTGTCGGCGAGGAGGACATCCGCGAGATGGACCGGCAGATGCGCGAACGCCGGTTGGCCGGCACCGGCGCACCGGGCGAGAACCGCACGCCCTACCTGCCCGACGCCAATACGCCGCGCAAGCTCGTGCAGGTGGCCGACGCGCTGCTGCGCCGCGGCCATGCGCCGCGCGTGGTGGAGAAGGTGCTGGGCGCGAACTTCGCCCGCGCCTTCGGCGACATCTGGGGCAGCGGCTGAGCCCGGCCGCGCGCGTTATTCGAACGCGCCGACGCTGTCGTGGCTGAGGTTGTCGAAGCGGGTGTATTCGCCGAAGAACTTCAGCTTGCACGAGCCGGTCGGGCCGCCGCGGTGCTTGCCGATGATGATCTCGGCCAGGCCCTTGTCCGGCGAGTTTTCCTTGTTGTAGTACTCGTCGCGGTAGATGAACACGATCATGTCCGCGTCCTGCTCGATGGCGCCTGATTCGCGCAGGTCGGCCATCACCGGGCGCTTGTCGGTACGCGTTTCCAGCGAGCGGTTGAGCTGGGACAGCGCGATCACCGGCACGTTCAGTTCCTTGGCCAGGCCCTTGAGCGAACGGCTGATCTCCGAAATCTCGGTGGCGCGGTTCTCGCTGTTGCCCGGCACGCTCATCAGCTGCAGGTAGTCGATCACCACCAGGCCAAGGTCGTGCTCGCGCTTGAGCCGGCGGCACTTGGAGCGCAGCACTTCCGGCGACACGCCCGGGGTGTCGTCGATGAAGATCTTGGTTTCCTTGAGCATGCGGATGGCGCCGGTGACGCGGCTCCAGTCCTCGTCCTCGAGCTGGCCGGTACGCAGGCGCGTGGCGTTGATGCGGCCATTGGAGGAAATCAGGCGCATCGCCAGCTGCGAGGCCGACATTTCCATCGAGAACACCGCCACGCCCTTCTTCGACTTGATCGCCGCGTACTCGGCGATGTTCAGCGCGAAGGTGGTCTTGCCCATCGCCGGGCGCGCGGCCAGGATGATCAGGTCGGTCGGCTGCAGGCCGGCGGTCATCGCGTCGAATTCGTTGTAGCCGGTCGGCAGGCCGGTGATGTTGCCGCCGTTCTCGAAACGGTTGCGCAGTTCCTCGAACGCGTCCTTCAACGCGCCTGGCATGGCGACGAAGTCGGTGCGCCCGCGCGCGCCCTGTTCGGCGATGGCGAACACCGATTTTTCCGCCGACGCCAGCAGCTCGGTGCTGTCGCGGCCCTCGGGCTGGAAGCCGTCGTTGACGATGTCGGTGCCGACCTGGATCAGCTGCCGCAGCACCGCCTTGTCGCGCACGATTTCCGCGTAGGCGCCGATGTTGGCCGCCGATGGCGTGGTGCTGGCCAGTTCGATCAGGTAGGCGCCGTCGCCGACCTGCTCCAGCTTGCCCTGCGACTCGAACCACTCGCCCAGCGTCACCGCGTCGAACGGACGGTCGCGCTCGGACAGCTCGCGGATGGCGCGGTAGATCAGCTGGTGGTCGCGGCGGTAGAAGTCCTTCTCGGTCAGCGCCTCGTTGACCCGGTCGAACGCCTCCGGCGCCAGCATCAGGCCGCCCAGCACCGCCTGTTCGGCCTCGACCGAATGCGGCGGCACGCGCAGGCTGTCGAGGCGCTGTTCGCCGCGGTCTGCGCGGTCGTTGCGGTCGGAACGGAAGCTGGGACGGGCGGACATGGAAACCTTTGTGCAACGGGGAAAACGACCCGGCCATGGTAGGCCGATGCGGGCCGGCAATGTGGGGATAACTCCGTGGACAAGCTGTCGGCAGCCCGTGGATGTGGCCGCCGGGCCTGCTTCACAAGGGCCGCGCCGCTGCCGTCACGGAAACCCCCGGCATCGCGCGGATGCCGGGGCCCCGATTATGGCCCGGCCGGTTGCCCCGCGCCGGTCTTCAGCGCCGCGCGTGCGTCCCGACCCAGTCCAGGAAACGGTCGACGTAGCCCTGCAGGAAACGCCGCGTACCATCGTTGGTCACGCTGCCGTCGGCCTCGATCAGCCCGTCCTTGTACTGCAGGAAGGCTTCGGGCTGCGCCATCACCGACAGGTTCACGAACACCAGTACGTTGCGCAGGTGCTGCTGGGCCATCGCCGTGCCGGCCGCGCCGGGCGAGGTGCCGATGACCGCGGCCGGCTTGCCGTCGAAGGCGCTGTCGCCATAGGGGCGCGAGGCGGTGTCGATGGCGTTCTTGAGCACGCCGGGGATGGAGCGGTTGTATTCGGCGGTGACGAACAGCACCGCGTCGGCCCGGCGGATCTCGTCCTTCAGGCGCGTGCCCTGCGCCGGGAAGTCGCTGTCGCGGTCCTGGTTGTACAGCGGGATGTCGTCGATGCGCAGGTAATCGAAGCGCGCGCGCTCGCCGGCCAGCTTCTCCAGCGCCAGCGCCAGGCGGCGGTTGTAGGATTCCCTGCGCAGGCTGCCGACGAGCACGGCGATGCGATACGGTTCCATGGCGACCTCTCTCGGATAGGTGCGGCCACGCTAGCCGGTCGCGCCTTCGCGGCCGGTGAAGGCCGGCCCCCGGTCAGCCGCCGCGGACCAGCGCCCGCTGCGCCTGCCAGTGCGCCTGCCAGGCCTGGAACATCAGCACGTTCCACAGGTGGGTATGCCAGCGCCGCTCGCCCTGGCCGAAACGCCGCCACAGCGAGGACACCGCGGCCTCCTCGAACACCCCGTCCTGGCGCAGGCGCCGCGGATCGAGCAGGTCGCCGGCCCAGTCGCGCAGGTCGCCGCGCAGCCACTGCGTCACCGGCGCGCCGAAGCCGCGCTTGCCGCGGAACACCATCGCGTCGGGCAGGTAGCGCCGCAGTACCTGCTTGGGCAGGTATTTGGTGGTGCCGCCGCGCAGCTTCAGGTCCAGCGGCAGCGACCAGGCGAACTCGGCCACGTTCCAGTCCAGCAGCGGCGCGCGCGCCTCCAGGCTGGCGGCCATGCTGGTGCGGTCGACCTTGCACAGCAGGTCGTCGGCCAGATAGGTGGTGAAGTCGGCCAGCATCATCGCGTCGGCCGGCGCGCCCTGCCCCTGCAGCGGATCGGGCTCGCTGTAGAAACGTGGCCGGCTCGCGCGCGCCGCGCACCGCCGCGGCCGGGTCGCGCCAGCGCGAGATGCGGTTGCGGTAGACATCGCCGATGCCGGTCGCGCCGGTTTCGGCCAGCAGCGCGGCCAGCCCGCCGGCGCGCGATTCCTCGCCCTGCGCACGGGCATGGCGCCCCAGCCAGCGCCGCAGCGGCGCCGGCACCCGCTGCAGGGCGCGCGCGTTTGCGCAGCGCGCGCTGGTAGCGGGTGTAGCCGAAGAACAGCTCGTCGCCGTCGCGCCGGACAGCGCCACCGTCACCCCGCGCCGCGCCAGCCGCGCGACCAGCGCCGTAGGCACCTGCGAGGCGTCGGCGAAGGGTTCGTCGAACATCGCCGGCAGTTCCGGCACCACCGCCAGCGCGTCGGCGCCGCCGACATAGAGTTCGGTGTGGTCGCAGCCCAGATGGGTGGCCACTTCCCTGGCCAGCGGCGCCTCGTCGTGGTCCGAGCCCTCGAAGCCGATGCTGAAGCTGTGCACCGGCTGCGCGCTCTGCGCCTGCATCATCGAAGCGACGAGGGCCGAATCGGTGCCGCCGGACAGGAACACGCCCACCGGCACGTCAGCCACCATGCGCAGCGCCACCGCCTGCCGCAGCGCCCCGTCCAGCACGTCGGTGGCCTCGGCCTCGCTGCCGGCGAACGGCGCGGCCAGGCAGGCGGCCATGCGCTCGCGCGCGTCCCAGTACGCCCGCTGCGCCTGCGCGGGCCGGTGCGCGGCGGCGCCGGCCGCCACCGCGACCGCGTCCAGGTGCAGTACGCGGCCAGGCATCAGCTTGAAGGCGCGTTCGTGGATGCAGTGCGGCGCGGGGATATAGTCCAGCCGCAGCAGCAGGGTCAGCGCATCGCGGTCGATGCCGTTGTCGAACGCCGGATGCCGCCACAGCGCCTTCAGCTCGGAACCGAACACCAGCGTGTCGCCGGCCCAGCCGTAGTACAGCGGCTTCTTGCCGACGCGGTCGCGGGCCAGCGACAGGCGCTGCTCGCGGCGGTCCCACAGGGCGATGGCGAACATGCCGTTGCAGCGCCGCAGCGTGGCTTCCAGCCCCCACTGCACGATCGCCGCCAGCAGCACCTCGGTATCGGAATGGCCGCGGAAGCGGTGGCCGTGCGGTTCCAGCTCGGCGCGCAGCGCGGCGAAGTTGTAGATCTCGCCGTTGTAGGCCAGCCAGTAGCGGCCGTCGCCGGAGGCCATCGGCTGATGGCCCAGCGGCGACAGGTCCAGGATGCTCAGCCGCCGGTGCGCCAGCGCCACGCCGGCGGCGGCATCGGCCCAGACGCCGCGGTCATCCGGTCCACGATGGGCCAGGGCATCGCCCATCGCGCCGGCCAGCGCCGCCAGTTCCGCTTCCTGCAACCGCGCCTGCGATTGCAGGATTCCCGCCAGTCCACACATACCAGTCGTTATCCACGCGCCAGCTCGGCTGCGGCGCTCACCACGTCATTGTCGCCCGGAAGCACCAGCAGTGCGGCGCCGGCCAGCGGCGTGTAGGTATCAGCGCCGGTCACCCGGCGCAGCGGCACCGCGCCGTACCCGGCCTCGGCCAGCGCGGTGATCACGCCCTCGCCCACGCCGGCGCTGTGCCGGCCCTCGTCCAGCACGATGATGCGCCTGGCGCCGCGCGCCTGTTCGGCGATCCAGGCCGCGTTGAGCGGCACCAGCCAGCGCAGGTCCACCACCCGCACTTTCCAGCCCTGCGCCGCCTCGATGGCCCGGGCCGCGCGCAGCGCCATCGGCACGCCGTTGCCGTAGGTGATGATCAGAAGATCATCGTTGCCCTCGCCGTAGACCCGGCCCTGGCCCAGTTCCAGCGCCTGCTCCGGCGCCGGGTACGGGAACAGCCACTGGCCGTCGCCGGCCTCGTGCAGGTCCTTGGTCATGTACAGCGCGATCGGCTCCAGGAACACGCACACGCGCCCGTCCACCTTCGACAGCGCCGCCAGCGTGCGCAGCATCATCGCCGCGTCGTCGCCACGCGAGGGGCAGCCGACCACCAGCCCGGGGATGTCGCGGATGGCGGCGATCGAGTTGTCGTTGTGGAAATGGCCGCCGAAGCCCTTCTGGTAGCCCAGCCCGGCGATGCGGATCAGCATCGGGTTGCGGTACTGGTCGTTGGAGAAGAACTGCAGCGAGCAGGCTTCGCCGCGCACCTGGTCGATGGCGTTGTGCAGGTAGGCCAGGTACTGGATTTCCGGCACCGGCAGCATGCCCATGTTGGCGAAGCCCTGGGCCATGCCCAGGATCATGGTCTCGTCGAGCAGGGTGTTGAACACCCGGCGCGGGCCGAAGGCCTTGTGCAGGCCCTTGGTCACCGTATAGACGCCGCCCTTCTGCGCCACGTCCTCGCCGAACAGCAGGGTGTCGGGGTATTTGCAGAACAGGTCGTGCAGGGCCTGGTTGATCTGGATGGCCAGGTGCCGCGGCGGCAGGTTCTCCGGCAGCGACGCCTCGCCGCCGAACACCTGCAGGCGGCGCTCGCCGTAATCGGCGCGGGCGGCCTCGGCGCGCACCTTGTCCGGGGTATGCGGCGCCAGCGGCGCCATCACGTCCTTGAGCGAGGTCAGGCGCGGGCGCCGGTCCGCGTCCTCGGCCGCTTCGAAGCAGCGCGCGCGGGTAGCCTCGTACAGCGCCAGCACCTCGTCCGCGCTCATCACCCCGGATTCGACCGCGATCTGCGCCGAGCGCAGCAGCGGGTCGCCCGCCTCCACCGCGCACAGTTCCTCCAGCGCGCGCCACTCGATCTCGAAGTCGGTGCCGGCGTGGCCCATGATGCGGGTGGTGCGCAGGTGCAGGAAGGTCGGCCGGCGCGTGCGGCGGCAGTGCTCGACCGCGCGCTGCACGTCGCCGTAGCCGGCGGCCAGGTCCAGGCCGTCGGCGAAGAAGTAGTCCAGGTCCGGGCGGTTGCGGAAACTCTCGGCGATCCAGCCGCTGGGCGTCTTCACCGAGATGCCGATGCCGTTGTCCTCGCACACGTACAGCACCGGCGCCGGCAGCTTCTGGTAAGCCGTCCACGAGGCCGCGTTGAACGCGGTCTGCGCGGTGGCGTGGTTGGCCGAGGCGTCGCCGAAGGAACAGATGGCGATGCTGTCCTCGGGCACCGGCAGTTGCAGGCCGAGCCGCTTGCCGGCCTCGATCGCCATCGCCGTGCCCAGCGCCTTGGGCAGGTGCGAGGCGATGGTCGAGGTCTGCGGCAGCACCCACAACGGCTTGCTGCCCCACACCTTGTGGCGGCCGCCGCTGGCCGGGTCCTCGGCGCTGGCGGCGAAGCTCAGCGCCGAATCCATGATCGGGTCCATGCCCGGCAGCTTGCGGAAGCGCTCGGCCATGAAACCGCCGGAGCGGTAGTGCAGGAACGCCGGGTCGGTATGACGCGCGGCGCGCGCCACCATCGCGTTGCCCTCGTGGCCGGACGAACCGATCGTATAGAAGACCTTGTTCTGCACGCGCAGCACGCGCGCCATCAGGTCCAGGTGGCGGCTGACCAGCTGCGATTGGAAAAGTTCGCGGAACCCCTGCGCGTCCAGCGCGCTGCCCGGCAGCACGGGAGCGCCGTCCTGCGGCGCGCCGGCCGGCCCCTGCGCCAGGCCCTTCACGAATTCGATGAAGTTGGCGTCGCAGATCTCGGCGCGGTTCAGGCCCTTCATGCGGGCCGGAATGGGATTGGGTACACGGGCGAACATCAGGCAGGACTCCACGGTGCAGGCAGGTTGGGGAAAGACGGATCAGGGCGAAGCGGCGAGGAAGTTGCGCGTCACCTCCGGCGGCGGATCGGGCATGGCCACGAAGCCGGGCCGGGCGCGCACCGCCTGCAGCCAGCGGCCGATGGCCGGCCAGGAATCCAGGGCGATGCCGCCGTCGGCGGCGACCGCGGTATAGGCGAACAGGGCGATGTCGGCGATGCCGTAGTCCGGCCCGGTGAACCAGGCGTGCGCGGACAGGTGCCGTTCCATCCGCGCCAGCGCCGCGTGGCCGCGCTCGCGCAGCTTTGGCAATTCCTGCCGGCGCGGCGAATCCGGTGGCGTCCAGCCACTGATGAAACGCGCCACCGCGATGTTCGGTTCATGGCTGTACTGCTCGAAGAACATCCACGACAGCGCCTGCGCGCGCTGCCAGCCGTCGGCCGGCAGGAACGGCGTGCCTTCGGCCAGCCAGAACAGGATCGCGTTGGATTCGGCGAGCACGCGCCCGTCGTCGCGTTCGACCAGCGGCACCTTGCCGGCTGGATTGAGCGCCAGGAAGTCCGGCGTGCGGGTCTGGCCGGCGGCGCTGTCCACCTCGACCCAGCGGTAGCGCGCGCCCAGCTGTTCCAGCAACAGGCGCACCTTGTGGCAGTTGCCCGAAGTGGACATGCCATACACCGTCAACGCAGCACCTGGATTGCTCAACGACACGATTCCCCACACCGCCGACTGGCAGGCGATCCGGCCATCTGACCGGAACCGGGGGTGTTTGGTAAAGCTGCGACCGCAGCAAAATCCACGGAAGAATCCGGTACGCGCCGATGCGACGCCACCAGCTGCTGCGACGTGGGGTCAGGCGCCGGCCATCCGATGCGGACGGCCGCTCCCCGCCTGCCGATGGATGCAGCTGAAACGATGCCTCAGCGGCGCGCCTGCCACGCCTGCCGCGTCTGCCCCCACACCTCGACGTCGACCTCGTGCGGCGGCGGCAGGCGCGTGGCGCGCAGCACCTGCGAGCCCAGCTTGCGCGCCACCGCCTGCGAGTTGCGGTTGTCCGGCGCGATGGTGTGGATCACCTCGTCCCAGCCCAGCGCGTCGAATGCCCAGTCGATGGCCGCGCGCGCGGCCTCGGGCGCATAACCCCGCCCCCAGCAGGCCGGCACGATGCTCCAGCCCACCTCCGGCCCCGGCCAGCCATGCGGCTGCCACGGCCCCACCCGGCCCACCCAGCGCCCGCTGCCCTTCTCGATCACCGAGAACATCGAATAGCCCTGCAGTTGCCAGCTGCCGGTGATCGTGGCCAGGCTGCGCCAGGCCACCGGCGGCGCCTGCACGCCGCCCAGGTGCTCCATCGCCACCGGGTCGGCGCAGAACGCGGCGAACGCGTCGAAGTCCTCCGCCGACGGCGGCCGCAGCAGCAGCCGTTCGGTTTCCACGCGCAGGTCGAAAATGCTCATCGCGGGCTCTCCATGGTTTCCGGCCCGCCACGCTACCACCCTGCGCGGGGCTCAGGCCGTCATGCGTCCGCTGATCGCGCCATAGGCCAGGCGCACGGTCTCGAAACCGTGCTTGCGTTCCAGGCGGCGCACGATGAAATGCCCGCGCGCCATGTCCTGGTAGTAGCCGGTGAACATCGTGTTCAAGGTGGCGCCGGCCACCGCGCCGATCACCGGCACCGCCTGCGCGGCGAATTTCTCCGAGACCACCACGCCGAAGCGGGCGGCGACCTTCTCCACGATCCGCGCCAGCCACTTGCCGGCCTCCTTCGGCCCCAGCCCCAGCAGCAGGCCATGGCTGCCGCTGAGCGTGGTGCCGGCCAGTTCCGCCGACAGGTGCCGCATCAGCTCGGTGGTGAAGCCGCGCGCCAGGTAATAGCCGGTTTCGCTGGCATCGTCGCCGCCCGAGTTGCCGCCCAGCGCGAACACTTCCAGGCAGGCCTGGCGGGTGCCGAAGTCGTCCAGGTCGAAGCCTTCGCTGCGCGCGATGTCGGCCACCGCGCGCATGATGATGGTGGTGGACAGCGGCAGTTCGACCACCAGCGCCGGCAGGCCGCCCGCGCCGCCCAGCGCGCCGGACGCGGCGGCGGCCAGCTTGTGCAGGCGCGCGCGAGGCCGGCTTGCCGGGCTGCTTCCGGTCCATGCTCCACAACGCCGCCTGCGCGGCCTTGTGCAGCGCGGCCTCGGCCGCGCCCTGGATGCGTTTCGATACGCCGGAAGGCAACCGGCGCACGGCGAACTCCAGCGGCGAGCCGACCAGGTTGGCCATGCGCGCGCTGAGCGTCGGCGCCTCCAGCAGCGCCACCGCGCGCCGCAGGTCGGCCATGTCCTGCGGATCGTTGGCCAGCGTCGGCACCCGTTCGCCCATCGCTCAGGCCGTTTCCGCCGCGCCCGGCAACCCGGCCAGCGCGCCCATGTACTGGCGGTAGTGGCGCAGTTCGGCGATCGAATCGTGCACGTCGCTCAGCGCGGTGTGGCTGGAGTTCTTGCCCACCCCGGCGGCGATGGCCGGCGCCCAGCGCCGGGCCAGTTCCTTGACCGTGGACACGTCCAGGTTGCGGTAATGGAAATAGCGCTCCAGGCGCGGCATCTGCCGGTGCAGGAAGCGGCGGTCCTGGCAGATGGAGTTGCCGCACATCGGCGAGGCGCCGGCCTTGATCCAGTCCTGCAGGAAGGCGATGGTCCGCGCCTCGGCCTGGCCCAGGGTGACGTCGCTGTCGAGCACGCGCTGCCACAGGCCCGAGCGGCGGTGCTGGTTGCGGTTCCACTCGTCCATCGCCTCCAGCGTCGCCAGCGGATGGGCGATGGCGAACTCGGGGCCTTCGGCCAGCACGTTGAGCTGGGCATCGGTGACCACGGTGGCGATCTCGATGATCGAATCGTTGTCCGTGTCCAGCCCGGTCATTTCCAGATCGATCCAGATCAACCGGTCGTTGCCTGTGCTGTTGTCCGTCATGTAGCGCCTCGTGCAGGGGCCGGCGGCAGCGGCGCCGGCGGGATATCGGGCGGCCATGATACGCCGCGGTTCCGCCGCGCCGCGTGCAGGTGGTGCGTCAGCCGCCGTCCTCGGGCAGCAGCGGCCGGCCGCGCTTGGCGCGGAAATAGTTGGTCAGGCGCAGCCCCCCCGCCTCGCGCGCCAGCACGCCGCCGGCGACGGCGACGCGGTGGTTGTGGCGCGCATCGCCCAGCAGGTCGAACACGCTGCCGCAGGCGCCGGTCTTGGGGTCGGTGGCGGCGTACACCACGCGCGCCACCCGCGCGTGCACCAGCGCCATCGCGCACATCGCGCACGGCTCCAGCGTCACGTACAGGGTGCAGCCGACCAGCCGGTGGTTGCCGAGCCGGGCACCGGCCTCGCGCATCGCCACGATCTCGGCATGCGCGCTGGGGTCGTGGCGGGCGATGTTGAGGTTCCAGCCCTCGCCCAGCAGCTGCCCGTCGGCGCCGACCAGCACCGCGCCCACCGGAATCTCGTCGAACTCGCGCTGCGCGCGTTCGGCCAGCACCAGCGCGTGGCGCATCCAGCGCGCGTCGGTTTCAGGGTCGTGCGCGGCGGCGTTCATCGTGCGCCTTCCGGTGCGGACGCCATGCCGGCGTGGCGCAGGTGCACCAGCGGGTAAGGCCGCCCCTGGCCGTCCAGCGGCGAGCGCCCGGTCTCGACGAAGCCCATGCGCGTGTAGAACGCCATCGCCTGCGGATTCTGCGCGTTGACGTCGGTGCCCAGGCGCGGATGTGTGCGCAGCGCCTGCTCCACCAGCCGGCGGCCCAGCCCGCGGCCATGGTGGGCGGGATCGACGAACAGCGCCTCCATGTGGCCGTCCACGACCAGCATGAAGGCCAGCGGCACGTCATCGGCGTCCACCGCCAGCAGCAGCGGCGCATCGGGCAGGAAACCGCGGACCTCGGCCTCGATGGCCTGGCGGTCGGCGGCGGCCAGGAAGTGATGCGTGGCATCGACGGCGCGCCGCCAGATGTCGATGACGCGGGCGCCGTCGTGCGGGCGCGATGGACGCAGTGTCGGCATGGTTCGCAGTCCGCAAGAGTCCCGGGAACGCGCCCGGCGCTTCAGGCGTCCGGACCGTGGAGATGGCGGGCAGAGTGGGATTCGAACCCACGGAAGGTTTGACCCTTCGCCGGTTTTCAAGACCGGTGCCTTAAACCGCTCGGCCATCTGCCCGTGACTGTCGTGCCGATGCCTGCGCACCGGCCAGGGGCGCGCATTCTCGCACGCCGCCATCGATTCTGCTCAACCGGCCTCGATCGCCAGCGCGCCCATGGTGGAGGCGCGGATCTTCTCCTTGGCGCGCTCGCAGGCGCCGCCGCAGTCCAGGCGCGAGGCCTCCAGCTGCGGCGGCAGGTGCTCGGCCAGGAAGTCGATGAACACCCGCACCGCCGGCAGCAGGCCGCGACGCGAGGCGAACACCGCATGGCAGATGCCCTGCGGCAGCGACCAGTCCGGCAGCACCACTTCCAGCTCGCCGTTGCGCACCGCTTCGGCGCAGACCGTTTCCGGCAGCATGGTGATGCCGAACCCGTCCTTGACCATGCTCTGCAGCAGCGGGAAATCGAAGCCGGCCACGCGCGGCTGCAGGTCCACGCGGCTGACTACGCCGCCGGGGCCGTGCAGTTCCCAGCGCTGCCGCGCCTCGTCCTCGCTGATGCTCAGGGTGACGTGCTGGGCCAGGTCGTCCGGCGTCTTGGGACGGCCGGCGCGATCCAGGTACTTCGGGCTGGCCACCAGCAGTTCCTGCACCTGGCCGAAGCTGCGCATCACCAGGCTGCCGTCGTCGTCCAGGCGCGAACGCACCCGCAGCGCTACGTCGTAACCTTCGTTGATGATATCCACGCGGCGGTTGCTGATGTTCAGCTGCAGCCGCACCTTCGGGTATTGCTCCAGGAATTTCGGCAGCAGCTTGGGCAGCTGCATCTGCGCCAGCGACACCGGCACGCTGGCGCGCACCAGCCCGCGCGGCTCGGCGCTGAGGCGGTCCACCACCTCGCGCGCGGCCTGCGCCTCGGCCAGCATGGTCTGCGCGTGGCGGTGCACGCTCATGCCCACGTCGGTCACCGCGAAGCGACGGGTCGAACGCTGCAGCAGGCGCACGCCCAGATCGGTTTCCAGCTGGCTGATGCGCCGGCTCAGGCGCGACTTGGGAATGCCCAGCGCCCGCTCGGCGGCGGCGAAGCCGCCATGGTCCACCACCATCGCGAAGTAGTAGAGGTCGTTGAGGTCCTGCATGGATTGATCCCACAACTGGAACGAATCGTGGAATTCAACCACCTTTGTCCTGATTTTACAAATCAGGCCTCAAACAGTCTTGTATCCAACCCCGTAGGAGCGACTTCAGTCGCGATGGGGCTGTCCCGGTAAAGCCCCACCGCGACTGAAGTCGCTCCTACCGGGCAAGCCGTGCAGCAAAAGGCCCGCATCGCTGCGGGCCTTCGCACGAACGACAGCGGCAAACCGCCTCAGCCGATCCGCTCCACGCCACCCATGTACGGGCGCAGCGCCTCGGGCACGGTGATCGAGCCGTCGGCGTTCTGGTAGTTCTCCATCACCGCGATCATCGCCCGGCCCACCGCCACGCCCGAGCCATTGAGCGTGTGCACCAGTTCCGGCTTGCCGGTGGCGGGGTTGCGCCAACGCGCCTGCATGCGCCGCGCCTGGAAATCGCCGCAGTTGGAGCACGAGGAAATCTCGCGGTAGGTCTGCTGCGAGGGCAGCCACACTTCCAGGTCGTAGGTCTTGATCGCCGCAAAGCCCATGTCGCCGGTGCACAGCAGCATGCGCCGGTACGGCAGGCCCAGCTTCTGCAGCACGGTCTCGGCGCAGGCGGTCATGCGCTGGTGCTCGGCCTCGCTTTCCTCCGGCCGGCACACCGACACCAGTTCCACCTTCTCGAACTGGTGCTGGCGGATCATGCCGCGCACGTCGCGGCCGCCGCTGCCGGCCTCGGAGCGGAAGCACATCGAATGGGCGGTCATGCGCAGCGGCAGGCGCTCGGCCTCGACGATCTCGTCGCGCACGATATTCGTCAGCGGCACTTCCGAGGTCGGGATCAGGTAGCGCGTGGCATCGCCCAGCGCGGTCCTGAACAGGTCTTCCTCGAACTTGGGCAGCTGGCCGGTGCCGCGCAGCGAATCGGCGTTGACCAGCACCGGCACGTTGGTTTCCTCGTAGCCGTGCGCGTTGACGTGCAGGTCCAGCATGAACTGGCCCAGCGCGCGGTGCAGGCGGGCGATGGGGCCGCGCAGCACGGTGAAACGCGCGCCGGACAGCTTGGCCGCGGTCTCGCCGTCCAGCCAGCCGTTGCGGGCGCCGAGTTCGACATGGTCGAGCACCGCGAAATCGAACGCGCGCGGCGTGCCCCAGCGCGACTGCTCGACGTTGTCGCCTTCATCCTTGCCGCGCGGCACGTCGTCGGCCGGCAGGTTGGGAATGCCCTGCGACAGCGCCTCGATCTGCGCGCGCAGGTCGTCCAGCTGGATTTCCGAGGCCTTCAGCTCGTCGGCGAACCCGGCCACCTCGGCCATGATCGCCGACACGTCCTCGCCCCTGGCCTTGGCCTGGCCGATCGCCTTGGAGCGGCTGTTGCGCAGGCTCTGCAGCTCCTGCGTGCGCACCTGGATGCGCTTGCGGTCGGCCTCCAGGGACTCGATCGCGGCCACGTCGAGTTCGTAGCCGCGCGTATCGCGCAGGCGTTGCGCCAGTTCGGCGGGCTGCTGTCGGAGAAGGGCGGGATCGAGCATGGGGCGGCACTGTAAACGGATACGGAACGCGATTATCGCCCGAACCGCGCCGCTCTGCCGCGCGCCGGTACCTTCCTGTGCCAGAATCCGGACGTTCCTTCCGGTCAAGCCCTCGCCCCGCGCCGCCCATGCCCGCTTCCCGCTCCGACCAGAACATCACCTTCCAGTTGCCGCGCAACGCCCTGAAGATCGCCGGCATCGCCTTCTGCGTGGGCCTGCTGCTGTTCGTGGTGGTGTGGTTGAACGCGCGCCGGCACAACGACTTCTACCGTGCCGATCCGGCGCAGCCGCAGGTCCAGGCCGACGAGGCCATGCCCCTGCCCGAGCCGTTGCCGGCCGGCACCGGCGCCAGCGACATGCCCGACGCGCGCCCGGAAGCGCCCGCCGAAGAAACCCCGCAGGTGGTGGAGACCGCGCCCGCGCCGCCGCTGCCGGAAACGCCCGTGGCCGCGGCGCCGGCCACTCCCGTCGCGCCGTCGCCGACCGTGGCCGCCCCGAGCGACCGGCCGGCCACTGCCGGGCCAGAGCCCGCCCCCGTCCTATCCGCCGGCTGCGCTGCGGCGTGGCGAAAGCGGCACCGTGGTGGTGCGGGTCGACGTCGACGCCGCCCCCCTGGGGACCGAAGATCATCCAGCGGCGGCTGCCGCGGCGACCCCGACCCCGTCCGCCGGCTGCGCTGCGGCGTGGCGAAAGCGGCACCGTGGTGGTGCGGGTCGACGCGACGCGGCGGCCTGCCGCTGGACGCGAAGATCATCCAGCGCAGCGGCTCGCGCGACCTCGACCGCGCGGCGCTGGACGCGGTGCGCGGCTGGCGCTTCCAGCCGGCGCAGAGCAATGGCCAGCCGATGGTCGGCAGCCTGGAAATCCCCTTCGATTTCCAGCCGGCCCAGTAATCTGAACGGCGCCTGCGCCGCACCCTGAACTGCGGCGGACCCGCAGGCGGCGCGTTTACGCCGCGCTGACCACCACGGCCGCGCATCGGGCCAGACTCCAGCCGTCACTGGACGCATAAGGAGCCTGACGATGAGTGCCACCCATGCCCATGAACTGCACCCCGCGCCGGACGGACAGCCGCGCCACGCCACTTCGCCGTGGTTGTGGGCCGCGCTGGCGCTGGCGATCCTGATCGGCGTACTGGCGCTGGTGCTGCGCCAGAACGAGCCGGTTCCCGCCGCGCCGGTGGGCAACGACGCCGCGCCGGTCGTCGTGTCCCCGACCGCGGATGCGCCGCCAGTCACGCGCACCCCGGCCGCCACCACGCAGAACCCGCGCCGACAGGCGCCGCTGGTGCGCGACCGCCAGGCGCGCCCGCTGGCGGGCAACGCTTCGCCCGCCTATCCGCCGGCCGCGCTGCGCGCCGGCGTCGAGGGCAGCGTCGTGGCCAGCCTGCAGATCGACGCGCAGGGCAAGGTCACCGACGCCAGCATCGTGTCGCGCAGCGGTGAACGCAGCCGCGACCTGGACCGCGCGGTGCTGGACGCGGTGCGCGGCTGGAAGTTCGAGCCGGCCCTCCGCAACGGCCGCGAAGTGGCCAGCGTGGTGCGCGTCCCGGTGGATTTCCACGCCGACCGCTGACCGCAACGCGGGACGCGAACAGGGAGCTTGAACGCGAACGGGCCGGAAGCGGCATGCTTCCGGCCCGTTCGTGCATCGCTCCTGCGGTCAGGCGACCGTCAGCGCGAAACCGGCATCGCCCGCCAGACGGTCGAAGCCGGGGAAGGACGTGGCCACGTTGGCGACATCGTTGATGCGCACCTGCCCGTCGCTCAGCTGGCCGGCGATGGCAAAGGCCATCGCGATGCGGTGGTCGCCATGGCTCTCGATGGTGCCGCTGCCGAGCGCGCCCGGATGGATGGTGGCGCCGTCGTCGGTCTCGTCGATGCGCAGGCCCAGCGCACGCAGGCCGGTGGCCATGGCCGCGAGACGGTCCGATTCCTTCACCCGCAGCTCGGCCGCGCCGCGTACCACCGTCGGGCCGTCGGCCGCCGCGGCGGCGACGAACAGCGCCGGGAACTCGTCGATCATGTCCGGCACCACTTCCACCGGGATTTCCGCGCCCTTGAGCGGTGCATACCGCACGACCAGGTCGGCCACCGGCTCGCCGCCGTGTTCGGCGTGGTTCTCTTCCACGATGTCCGCGCCCATCAGCCGCAGCGCGGCCAGCAGGCCGGTGCGCCGCGGGTTCAGGCCCACCGAGCGCAGGCGCACGTGCGAGCCCGGGATGACGCTGGCGGCGGCGATGAAGAACGCCGCGGAGGAGAAATCCGCCGGCACCGCGATGTCGGTGGCGCGCAGCCGCTGGCCGCCGCGCAGGCGCGCCTGGCCCGGTTCGAAATCGATCTCCACGCCGAAGGCGCGCAGCATGCGCTCGGTGTAGTCGCGGGTCGGGTGCGGCTCGACCACCGAGGTTTCGCCCTGCGCGTACAGGCCGGCCAGCAGCACCGCCGACTTCACCTGCGCGCTGGCCACCGGCAGTTCGTAGTCGATGCCGTGCAGCGGCTGGCCGCCATGGATGCGCAGCGGCGGCGTGCCGTCGTCCTGCGTGTCGATGCGTGCGCCCATGCGCGCCAGCGGGCCGGTGACGCGGCGCATCGGCCGCCTGGACAGCGATTCGTCGCCCACCAGCACGCTGTCGAACGGCTGCGCGGCCAGCAGGCCGGCGAGCGAGCAGGCGCATGCCGGTGCCGGCGTTGCCGCAGTCCAGCTCGCCGTCCGCCGCCTTCAGGCCATCGACGCCGACGCCATACACGATGCGCCGCGACGGCGACGGGGTTTCGAAGCGCACGCCCATGCGCGCGAAGATCGCCGCGGTGGCGCGGGTGTCCTCGCCCTCGAGGAAACCGTCGATGCGCGACACGCCGTCGGCCAGCGCGGCGAACATCACCGCCCGGTGCGACACCGACTTGTCGCCGGGAATGTCGAGCGTGCCCCGCAGGGGCTGGCCTTTGCTTGCGATCCAGTAGGGCTGGGTCATTCGGAATCTCTCTGGTTGTCCATTGTTCCTTCTCCCTCCCGGCGGGGGAGACAGTGCGGCAGGATTGCCGGACTGCACGGCGAAGCCGCCCGGAGGGTACGGCACAGGGATGTGCCGCATGCAGGTGCCCGAAGGGCGGATGAGGGTACGTGTGAAGCCGCAAGGATCTAGGGCCGCGAGGCAGACGGCGCCCCTGCCCTCACCCCAACCCCCCGCTTCGCGCCCCGGCCCTTGCGCTGGCGCAAGGGCGTTCGTGGGGCAGCGAACCGGTGGTTCGCAAACTGCCCCCTCACCCCGGAGGGAGAGGGGCTTTCGGATCACGGCACGGCGACCGGGTACGAACCCAGCACCTTGATCTCGGCCGAATGGGCCTTCAGTTCGGCCAGCGCCGCCTGCATCGAGGCATCCTCGATGTGGCCGGCCAGGTCGATGAAGAAACCGTATTCCCACTTGGCCTGGTGCGAGGGCCGCGACTCGATGCGGTTCATGCTGATGCCGTGGCGCGCGAACGGGCTGAGCACGTCGAACAGGGCGCCGGGCTTGTCGTGGATGAACACCAGCACCGAGGTGCGGTCATGGCCCGAGGACGGGAAGAACTGGCGGCCGATCACCAGGAAGCGCGTGGTGTTGTCCGCGTCGTTCTGGATGGGCTTGGTCACCACTTTCTTCAGGCCATACACGTGGCCGGCGCTCTCGCCGCCGATCGCCGCCGCGTCGTCGGCGTTGCGCGCGCGGCGCGCGCCCTCGGCATTGCTCGACACCGGGATCTTCTCGGCCTTGGGCAGGTTGGCACGCAGCCAGGCCGAGGTCTGCATGAACGACTGCGGGTGCGCGTAGACGCGCTCGATATCCTCCAGCCGGCCGCTGCGCGACATCAGGAACTGCTGCACGCGCAGTTCCACTTCGCCGCAGATCTTGAGGTTGGAAGTCAGGAACATGTCCAGGGTGATCTGGATCGTGCCCTGCCCGGAGTTCTCCACCGGCACCACGCCGAAATCGGCGTTGCCCGCTTCCACTTCCTGGAACACTTCCTCGATGCTGGCCAGCGGCAGGCCCAGCGCCGAGCGGCCGAAATGCTTGAGCACGGCCTGCTGGCTGAAGGTGCCTTCCGGTCCGAGGTAGCCGATCTTCAGCGGCTCCTGCTGCGCCAGGCAGGCGGACATGATCTCGCGGAACACGTGCACCAGCACTTCGTCAGAGAGCGGGCCCTCGTTGCGGTCGACCACCATGCGCAGCACCTGCGCCTCGCGCTCTGGCCGGTAGTAATCCACGGCAGCGGCGAGCTTGCCCTTGGCCTTGCCGACCTGGTGGGCGAACTGCGCGCGCTCGGCGATCAGCGACTGGATGCTGCGGTCGATCTGGTCGATCTTGGCGCGCACGTCGGCCAGCACCGGCTTGGCCACGGTGATGGAGGTGTCCTTGGCGGCGGCCTTCTTCGCGGTGGCCGGCTTCGCCTTCGCGGCGGTCTTGGGTGGCTTGGATGCCATGTTCGGGTCTACCTGTTGCGGGCCGGCGCGGCGCGCGCGGCGGGGTGTGCGGATCAGCCGTTGCGCTGCTGGAAGTCGTGCATGAACGCCGCCAGCGCCTGCGCGCCTTCCAGCGGCATGGCGTTGTACAGCGAGGCGCGGATGCCGCCGACCGCCTTGTGGCCCTTGAGCGCGAGCAGGCCGGCGGCCTTGGCTTCGGCGACGAAGCGTGCGTCCAGCTCGGCGCTGGGCAGGAAGAACGGGATGTTCATGCGCGAACGCACCGCCGGCGCGACCTCGTTGCGGTAGAAGCCGCCGGAGCCGTCGATGGCCTGGTAGACCAGCGACGCCTTGGCCGCATTGCGGCGCGCGAACTCGGCCGTGCCGCCCTGCGCCAGCATCCATTGCACGGTCAGTCCGAGCAGGTACCAGTTCCAGGTCGGCGGGGTGTTGAGCATGGAATCGCGCGCGGCGTGCGAGCGGTAATCGAAGATGTCCGCGCGCGGCTGGCCGGCGCGCTCTAGCAGGTCGCGGCGGATGATGACCACGGCGATGCCGACCGGGCCCAGGTTCTTCTGCGCGCCGGCGTAGATCACGCCGTAGCGCGAGACGTCGATCGGCTCGGAGGCGATCGACGAACTGAAGTCGGCCACCAGCGGCGCGGCGCCCACGTCCGGCACGTCGCGGAACTCGACGCCATGGATGGTCTCGTTGGCGGTGATGTGCACATAGGCCGCATCGTCGGATAGTTGCCATTGCGCGCGCGCGGGGATGTCGCGGAAACCGCCGGCCTCGCCGTCGGCGGCGATGTTCACGTCCACGTAGGGCCGCGCCTGCTTGACCGCGGTCCTGCCCCAGTGGCCGCTGACCACGTAGTCCACGCGCTGCCCGGCCACGGCGAGGTTCAGCGGCAGCAGCGCCTGCTGGGTGGTGGCGCCGCCGCCCATGAACAGCACCGCATAGTCGTCGGGAATGCCGACCAGGGTGCGCAGGTCGGCTTCGGCCTGCGCCGCCACCGCCATGAAGTCGGCGCTGCGGTGGCTGATCTCGACGATGGACGCGCCCACCCCGTTCCATTCCAACATCTCCGCCTGCGCCTGGCGCAGGACCGATTCCGGCAGGGTCGCGGGGCCGGCACTGAAATTGAACGCGCGCGTCATGTCACACCTGTCCAAGGGGAACCCCAAGTATGCCGCAGCGCAGCAGGCTTTGGGGGCGCGGGAAAAGTTGCATCTGCAGCCAATCCGCCCGGCCGGCGGCGGCCGGCATGACGGGCAGGCGCGGGCTCAGCGGGCGCCGAACAGCAGCAGCGCGCTGAGCGCGCCGCCGAGCAGCAGCGCGCTGAGCAGCAGCCAGGGCCAGCGCCGCGCGCGCGCGGCGGCGCGACGTCGTCGTCGCAGGCTCGCCGTGCTCGGCCCCGCCCATCTCCGCGGCGGCCGGGAAACGGGCCGACTGCGCATCCAGCGGCACTTCCAGCACGAAGCGCTGGTTGCCGTCGAACACCACCTGGTCGCCGCCCTGCAGCCAGCAGTGGCGGACGGCGACGCCGTTGACCCGGCAGCCTTCCGGCGATCCCAGGTCGCGCAGCAGCACCCGCTCGCCATGGCGCTCGAACCGCGCCTGCCGCTCGGGGAAGACCGGGTCGTCGATCACCACGTCCACCGCGCTGTCGCGGCCGATGGTGCGCGGCTGGTCCAGGGTGTAGCAGCGGCCATGGTGGCGGCCGCCGACGCCGCGCAGCAGCACGCGCAGGTCATCGCCTTGCCCGCCGTTGGCCGCGGGCGGCTGCGCGACAGGTTCGCATTCACCGCGCAGCAGCATCTCCACGCCGTCGGCATAGACCGAATCGCCGGCGCGCAGCAGGGCCATGCGCCGCACCGGGCGGCCGTTGACGTGGATGCCGCGGCTGCCGCTGGCTACCTGCAGCCAGACACCGCGTTCGTCGGTGCAGAAGCGCGCCAGCAGCAGCGGGCCGACGCTGTCGTCGCCCAGCCGGACCTGCCCGCTGGCATCGCGGACGATGCGCTGCACCCCCGGCGCGAGGGGCTGATCGGGCTGCTGGCGATTGCTGAAATGGACTTGCAGGGTGCGCACCGGCGGCAGCCTAGCAGGTTGGCCGGACATGCAGAAGCTGGGCGCGGGACTTGGACTGCGCCGCGCCGGTCCGCACAATGCCGCACCCTTCACTCCACGCCCGTTGCCAGGAGCCCTCCATGTCCACCATCGACATCCGCCACGCCCATTCCCTGTCCGAAGAACGCGCGCGCGAGGCCATCGCCGAGGTCGCGCGCAAGCTGCAGGAGCGTTTCGACGTCAATGCCCGCTGGGACGGCGCCAACCTGCATTTCGCCCGTTCCGGCGTCGACGGCGTGATCGAGATGCTGCCCGGCGCGGTGCGGGTGAAGGCCGAGCTGGGCTTTCTGCTGTCGGCGATGAAGGGCATGGTCGAATCGGAGATCCAGCGGGTGCTGGCCGAAAAGCTGGGCTGAACGCCGCCGCGCGGGAACCGATTCCATCACGCCGTGCAGGCATCGCCGCCGCTACGGTGGTTCCCCGGTCGCCAGCACAGAGGAACGCCACAATGAACACCCATGAACACCACGATGCCGGCCGCGACGCAGGCGGCGCCGCGCACGACCGGGCCACGCGCGCCGGTCGCAGTCTGGGCGGATCGGCGCAGCAGGTCTGGCTGGCCGGGCTGGGCGCGCTGTCGCGGGCCCAGGTCGAGGGCAGCCGGCTGTTCGAATCGCTGGTCCGCGAAGGCGAATCGATGGAGGCGCGCAGCCGCGAGGAGTCCCCGCGCGGCGAGAGCCTGCGCGATTCGGTCGAGGCCACCCTGGGCAACGCCCGCGACCGCGCGGCCGGTACCTGGGACCGGGTCGAGAAATCCTTCGAGGACCGGGTGCACCGGGTCCTGCGGCGCATGGATATTCCCAGCCGCTCGGACATCGAGGCGCTCAACGCCCGCCTGGACGCGCTCAACCACCGCCTGAACCGCGCCGAGGCGCACGCCACGCCGAAGCCGAACGCCAGCGAACCGTGATGTTGCAAAGCAGCATCAACTGAGCAAGAATCAACCCGACCCGCCAGCAGTACCGCGCCGTTTGTCTCCCTCCCCTCACGGCTCCGGATGGCGGGTTTTTTGTGCCTGCCCCCCGTGATGGGTGCCTGCGGGGCCATCGATCAGGCGATGTCAGGGATCGCTACGGGCGATTTGTCCTTGCCCCCCCGGGGCAAGCGATGCCCGTGCGGGAGCATTGCGCGCCTTGTTGGCCTTTACGCACTCAGGTGCGCTCCTGCAATGCGCTGTCCGCGAAGCCGCGTCAGCGCACGATCAGGTCGATCAGCCACTGCGCCTTCCTGTAGGGCGGTTTCAGCAGGTCGCCGCCGGTGCGGCGGGCCTGCCACAGGACCGGCAGCTGCTTGCTCATCGCATCGAAGCCGCTGCGGCCGTGGTAGGCGCCCATGCCGCTGGGGCCGATGCCGCCGAACGGCAGGGTGTTGATGGCGAAATGGAACAGCGTGTCGTTGACGCTGACGCCGCCGGCCAGGGTGCCGCGCAGGATCTTCTCCACGCTGGCGCGGTCATGGCTGAACGGGTACAGCGCCAGCGGGCGGTCGTGCGCGTTGACGTAGCCGATGGCCTCGTCCAGCGACCCGACGCTGCGGATCGGGAACACCGGCCCGAAGATCTCCTCCTGCATCACCGCCGCGTCGTCGCCCGGTTCCAGCACCAGGGTCGGCGGGAACAGGCGCTGCGCGGGATCGGCCTCGCCCAGCACGATCACCTCCAGCCCGCGCGCGCGCGCATCGTCCACATACCCCTGCAGGCGCGCGTACTGGCCGGCGTTGATGATGCGGCTGTAGTCCTCGTTGCCGGCCAGGCCCTGGCCGTAGCGCGCGCCCACCTGCGCGCGCAGCGCCTGCACCAGCGCGTCGCGCCGCGCCGCGCCGACCAGCACGTAGTCCGGGGCGATGCAGGTCTGCCCGCAGTTGAACCATTTGCCGGTCGCCAGCCGCGCCGCGGCCTGCTCCGGCGGGTAGTCGTCGCAGACGATAGCCGGCGACTTGCCGCCCAGTTCCAGCGTCAGCGGGGTCAGGTTCGGCGCGGCGGCGGCCATCACCTTGCGCCCGACCGCGGTGGAGCCGGTGAACACCAGGTGGTCGAACGGCAGCGCGGCGAAGGCGCCGGCCACCTCGGCCCCGCCCTCGGCGACGGCGACGCGCCCGGCGGGGAACACCTCGGCCAGCAGTTCGCGCAGGAAGGCGCTGGTGCGCGGGGTGTGCTCGGAGGGTTTCAGGTAGACGTGGTTGCCGGCGGCGATGGCGGTCGCCAGCGGGATCAGCGCCAGGTTGACCGGGTAGTTCCAGGGCGAGATGACGCCGACCACGCCGACCGGCTCGGGGCGGATCTCCGCGCGCGCCGGCCAGAAACGCCAGCCCACGCCGACGCGGCGCGGCTTCATCCAGCCGCGCAGGTGCCGGCGCAGGTGGTCGATCTCGTTGAGCACGGTCATGCCGTCGGCGATGCGCGATTCGTGCGGCGAACGGTGGCCGAAGTCGGCGGCGATGACCGCCGCCATCTCGTCCAGCCGCCGCTTCAGGGCCTCGCGCAGGCGCAGCAGGTCGGCGCTGCGCTGGGCGCGGTCCGGCTTGTGCGCCTGCCAGGCGGCGCGCAGGCGGTCGAGGGTCGGGCGCAGGTCGGCGGTGGGCGTGGAAGCGTGGGTGTCCATGCGATGAAGTCCAGGGGGTGCCATCGGATCCGGCGTCGAGTATGGCCCCCGCCTTCCATGGATGCGGGGCTTGCCCGCATCGGGCCGCGCGGGAACCGCTGCCGGGCTCGCCCGGCAGCGGCGGGGCAGCGCTCCGCGTCAGAAGCGGTACATCAGCTCCATGCCGTAGAAGCGCGGTTCGCTGACGCCGGCGGCGGTGGTGCCGACCACCGTGGTGCCGTAGGTGTACAGCCCGTTCACGTAGCGGTTGTCGAAGGCGTTGTTGACGTAGGCGGCCACGCTCCACTGCGTGGACGGCGAGCGCCAGCGCAGGTACAGGTCGGTGCGGTTGCGCTCCTCGCCGATGGTGAAGGTGGCATAGCGCCCGCAGTTGCCCTGGCTGGAGGAGCCGGAGTTGCAGCGCCCGCGGCCGCCATAGGAATGGCGCGCGGAGAACGTCAGGTCGCCGTACCCGCCCAGCGGCACGGTATAGGCGGCGCCGGCGGCGAAGGACAGGTTCGCCTCGCCGGTCGGCTGGCCGCTGAGGTCGATGCCGTCCGGGGTGACGAAGTCCTTGTAGGTGGAATCAATCCATTCGGCGGCGAAATCCACGCTCAGGTGGTCGCTGGCCTGCCAGCGCGCGCTGAAGTCCACGCCGCGCGCGGTCAGGTCGCTGGTGCTGACCACGTAGCGCGGGATGTCGGACGAGGTATCCAGGCGGATCGCCTGGCGGTTGTCGTATACGTAGTAGAACGCCGAGGCTTCGTACTGCACGCGCAGATCGCGCAGGTCGCGCTTGATGCCGGCCTCGAAATTCCACACGCCCTCGTTGTCGAATGCCGCGCCCGGCGAGAACACGTTGTAGCCGCCGGCCTTGTAGCCCTTGGCCACCGAGGCAAACAGCATGGTGTCCTCGGACGGGTGGTAATCGACGACCAGGCGCGGGCTCCAGTCGCTCCACGCGTTCTTCGCGCGGTTGGTCACGCCCTTGTTGGCCATCGAGATCGGGTCGCTGAAGGCCAGGTCGAAGCCGGCCAGGAACGCCGCGTCGATCGGGATCAGGCCGTCGCCGTCCTGGTCCATGGCGCACAGGCCCAGCGCGTCGCACGGCACCGGCTGCGGCAGCACGCCGTACTGTTCCAGCGTCTGCAGCGCCTGGTTCAGCGCGTCGGCGCGGTGGTAGTCGTTGAACCAGGTGAACTTCTTCTCGTCGCGCGTATAGCGCAGGCCGAAGGTCAGGTTCAGCTTGTCGGTCGCGTGCCAGATCACGTCGCCGAACACCGCGTAGGCGGTGGCGTCGACGGTGTTGTCGTACGACTCGCGCCAGGGGTGGCCGAACAGCTGCACCGGGATGCCGTAGAAATCGGCCGCCTGCTGCAGCATGCCGAACAGCGGCATCCCGTAAAGGCCGGCGGCGGCGGTATTGATGCTGTCGCTGGTCAGGTCGACCACGCTGGACTGGCTGGCCTCCTCCTTGAACCAGCTGGCGCCGGCCACCCAGTCCAAGCGCTCGGTGGTGCCGCTGAACTTGAACTCCTGGTACCAGGTGGTGTTGTCCTCGATGTTGATGGTGTCCAGGTACAGCTCGCGGCGGTTGGTGCCGTCCTCCTCGGCGCGGTTGTACGTATCGAAGGTGCGCCAAGAGGTCATCGAGCTCAGGTGGCCCCACTCGAAGGCGTGGTCCAGGATCAGAGTCGCGCCGTCGAACCGGCGGGTCTCGTCGTTGTCCGGCACGTCGGTGTAGGCGGCATGGCCGAACGGATCCTGGTACTGCGCCGGGTCGGCGGGCACCGGCGGCACGTCCGGCGCCGGCGGCAGCGCGACGATGCCGATGGCCGGGCGCGAGCGCTGGTCCAGGTCCTCGTGGTCCCAGCTCAGCAGCATCTGCGTGTTGTCGCCGATGTCCCAGCGGAAGGCCGCGCGCGTGGCCCAGTTCCTGCCGTCGTCGAGCGACCTGCCGGTAGCCGCGTCGTCCATCCAGCCGTCGGTGCGGCTGCCCATGGCGTTGATGCGCAGCGCGGTGGTCTGCCCGGTGGGCAGGTTGAGCATGCCGTCGAAGTACTCCTTGCCGTAGTTGCCCACGCGCACCCGCGCACGGCCTTCGAGCTCATTGCCGGGACGCTTGGTCACGATGGATACCGCGCCGGCGGCAGTGTTGCGGCCGAACAGCGTGCCCTGCGGCCCCTTGAGCACCTCGATGCGTTCGACGTCCAGGAACGGCAGCACCGTGCCGCCGCCGCGGCCGGCGTAGACGCCGTCCACGTACACGCCGACGGTGGGATCGGTGCCGATGCCGAAATCGCCGGTGCTCAGGCCGCGCAGCTTGAAGCCGGCCTGGGTCGGCTGGTCGTCGCTGATCGACAGGCCGGGAACGAAGTTGTCCAGGTCGCCGAGGTTCTCGGCCATGGTCTGTTCGATGACGTTCTCGCCCACCACCTGCAGGGCGATTGGCACGTCCTTGAGTTCCTGCTCGCGGCTCTGCGCGGTGACCACGATCCGGTCCAGTTCGATGGCATCGGCCGGGGCCGGCGTCGACGGCTGCTGCGCCTGCGCGGCCAGCGCCGGCGATGCCAGCAGCGAAGTCAGCAGGGCCTTGCGGACACCACGCGTCAATCTGTTGTACGTCATCGAGTTCCCCTTTCCCATTGAGTTCCCCTCACGTCGATTCCGCGTGGCGATGCGGGGCCATGTGCCTGTTCCAACCACCTGCCTATGCGCCGCACTCCTGCGCGGACATGGCCGCGATCCACTGCCGTATCAGCTCCACGCCCTCCTCGTGGACGATGCTGCGCCCCAGTTCCGGCATCATCACGCCCGGGTCGGTGCTTTCCATGCGGTAGGTCAGGATCGAATCGTCCGGCTTGCCGGGCGCGATGTCCCAGGCGCGGTTGCCGGTGCCCTGCCCCGCGGCGATGGGCAGCTTGCAGCGGCCGATGCGCAGCGGATCGCGGGTATTGGCGTCCAGCCACATGCCCGACGTGCGCGCCGCACCCTTCTGGCTGTGGCAATGCCCGCAGTTGATGTCCAGGTACGACCGGGCGCGCGCTTCCAGCGGCGCCTGCGCGTCGTTCCAGGCGACGTTGCGCGGCAGTTCGCCGGCCGGCACGTCGGCCAGGTAGCCGACGTCCTGCCAGTGCCGCAGCTGGTTGGCCTTGCCGTCGGCGTAGGCGAAGTCGTGGTTGAGATGCCGCGCCTTCGGGCCGATCGGGAAAATCTGCTTGGACTTGAGGTCGGTGCCGTGGCAGCCGGCGCACTGGTTCTCGTCCGGCACCATGTACTCCAGCTGCTGGCGCTTGCCGTCCGCGCCGGCCAGGGTCAGCGGCACCAGTTCGCCGGTGCGCATCAGCCGGGCCTCGCTCTGTTCGGCGTTCCACACGTACGGCAGCGCGATCCAGCCCGAGGCGCGGCGCACCAGCAGCCGCGTTTCCACCAGCCGCACCTTGCCCAGCGTCAGCCCGCCGTCCGGCTCGGGGCCGGCGTCGTCGCTGCGCAGCACCGTGTCGCCTTCGCCACGCGGGTAATAGAAGGTCTTGCTGATGATGGTGCCGACCGGGAAATCCATGGCCTCGTCCGGCTGGTAGCGCGCCGGCGTGCCGGCCGGCATCCACACCGTGCGCAGCTTGTGCGCGTGGTCGCTGAACAGCGCCGAGTCCAGGTCGTAGGGCAGCACCTGCGCGTTGAGCCGCAGCCGGCCGTCGGCCACGTACAGCACGTTCCAGTCGGACAGGCGCTCGGGCAGGCCTTCGGCGAAGAAATGCACCGGTTCCGGCGCCGGGGTGCGGGCGCAGGCGGCCAGCATCAGCAGCGCGGCCAGCGCCAGCAGGGGGCGGTGCAAGGGCATGCGCATTCCCTCAACCGCGCTTGAGGTCGACCGCCGGCAGCGACGGCAGCGTGCAGTCGTAGGGCCTAGCGTCCTTGCTCGGGTTCTTGTAGCCGCCGGGACCGTCGGCATTGAGCACGCCGGACACGTCGCGCAGGCAGATCTGCGGGCCTTCGGCGCGCTGCGGGTTGACGTAGCCGTCGAACAGCACGTCCGGGAAACTGCCGGTCAGGCCGTACATCGCCACCTTCAGCGCCTTGAAGTCCATCCGATCGGGCGAATCGCCGCCGCCGGACAGGCGGTTGCCGTGCACGTGGATGCGCTCCGGGTACGGGTCGAACTCGCCGGAGGCCTTGTCGTCCTTGTAACCGGTGGAATACACGCTGGAGACGATGATGTTGGCGGTCCGGTTGCCGGCGATGTCGTTGTCGAAGATCTCGATGTTGTCGTTGGAGTTGATCACCACGCCGCTGCCGGCCGGCACGCTGGCCACCGGCGTGCCCTTGGCGCCGAAGTTGTCGTGGTTGTTCTCCACCACCTTGTTCTTGAACACGCGGATCGCGTCGCCCTGCTGGGTCAGCGCCGGCATGTTGAACACCAGGATGCCGCCGGTGTTGCCGGTGGCCACGTTGTCGTAAACGTCGGCGTTGATCGTGTTCTCGATCTCGATGCCGGCCACGTTGCGCTCGGCGCGGTTGTTGCGCACGATCACGTCGCGCGACTGGCCGACGTAGATGCCCGAGTCCGAGGCGCCGATCGCCACCGAATCCTCGATCAGCACGTTCCTGCACAGCACCGGGTACAGGCCGTAGCCGCCGTTGCTGGTCTTCGGCCCGCCGGTCCATTCCACGCGCACGCCGCGCACGGTGACGTTCTCGCACTGGCTGATCTTGAAGCCGTCGCCCTTGCTGTCCTCGATCGCCAGGTTCTCCAGGGTGAAGCCATCGGCGTTCACCAGCAGGCCCTCGGCGCCGGCCTTCTGCCCCTTGAAGCTGAGCACGGACTTGTCCATGCCCTTGCCGCGCAGGGTCACGTTGTCCACGCGCAGGCTGAGGCTGCGGTCGAACTGGAAGGTGCCTTCCGGCACCTCGATCACGTCGCCGGGCTTGGCGTCCAGCAGCTTCTGCTGCAGCACCTTGGCGAAGCCGGCATCACCGGGCGCGGGCGCCGGCGCGTCGGGCGCCTTCTGGCAGCCGGAGAGCAGGAGCGCAAGAGCGCCGATCGTGCCGACAAAAATGCTGCATTGCATGAATTCTCTCCCGTACGTGCTCGCCAAGTCTGCGCCGCAGTCTGGTGCGTACGGACGCGTTGCGCGAAGGGCCGAAGCGGCATACAAAGGGGGGCAAAACGGACAATCGGAAGGATTTCGGATGCGTTTCAACACCGCCGTCGGTGATCGCCTGTCCGTCGCCGACCGGCCCACCAACATCCTGTGCGGCCTGATGCAGTTCGCCGCCGAGAAAGGCGTGGACTGCGACGACTGGTTCGCCGGGACCCGCCTGCAGCCCGCGGAAATCAGCCAGCCCGACACCCGCATGTCCTACCGGCAGGCCAGCACGGTGATCCGCCGCGCCCTGCTCGCGCTGTCCGTGGAGGGCCTGGGGCTGGAGCTGGGCAGCCGCCAGAACCTGGGCAATTTCGGGCTGCTCGGGCTGGCGATGAAGACCGCGCCGGATTTCGGCGAGGCGGTGCGCATCGGCCTGGCCTACCAGCGCAACAGCGGCGCGCTGATGGACATGTCGCTGACCGAACGCGACACCGACTGCCTGGCTGCGGTCGCCACCGCACCGGACGAGGCCTGCGACCTGCTGCCGTTCCTGTGCGAGGAACTGTTCTCCAGCGTGCTGAAGCTGATCCACGAACTGGTCGGCCCCGGATTCCGCCCGCTGCGCGTGGAACTGGGCTACCCGGCGCCGCGCTACGCGCAGCGCTACCGCGACGTGTTCGGCTGCGACGTGCGTTTCGACCAGCCGCGGCACGCGATGGTGATCGAACGCTGCTGGCTGGAACTGCCGTTCGCCAGCTACAACCCGGTGACCTCCAACCAGGTGCTGACCCTGTGCCGCATGCAGCTGGACGCGCTGCCGGCGTGCGGCGAAACCACCGCGGCGCTGGAAAGCCACTTGCGCATGCGCCTGCGCGACAACCCGCAGATGGCCGAAATGGCCGCCGAACTGCACCTGAGCGAACGCACCCTGCGGCGCCAGCTCGCCGAGGAAGGCACCTCGTTCAGCGCGGTCCACGACCGCGTGCGCACCAACCACGCGATGGAACTGCTGCGCGATCCGAAGCTGAGCATCGTCGCCATCGGCGGCCAGCTCGGGTTCAACGATGCCCGCGAATTCCGCCGCGCGTTCAAGCGCTGGACCGGGCGGGCACCGAGCGAGGCACGGCGTTCCGGGACTGACGGCGTGCCCGTAGGCGCCTTGTAGCAACTGTGTTCGTCATGCTCCTGCTTGGCGGGGTACCCCCGCATCGCGTGCCCGGGCATTGAGGATCACCAGCATCTTTCGCATGACGGCCACGATGGCCACCTTGGCGGCCTTGCCGCGAGCGCGCAGGCACTGATAGAAGTCGCGCAGGCGCGGTTCGTGCCGCAAGGCCGACAGCGCCGACATATACAGGGCCTGACGGATGTCGGCCCTTCCGCCCCAGATGCGGCGGGTACCGCGCATCGTGCCACTGTCGTGCGCCAGCGGCGCCACACCGACCAGTTTGGCGACCGCCTTGCCATCCAGCTTCCCCAGTTCCGGAAGCTGGCTGGCCAGCACTGCCAGCAAGACCGGTCCGACCCCCTTGAGGGTCTGCAGGGCGTGCAGCTGCGGCTGCTCGCTGACCTGTTGGGCGATCTGCTGGTCCAGGAAGTCTTTGCTCTTGCGCAGTTGAGTGAGGTTGCCCTGCAGCATCCGGCGCAGCGCTCGATCCTTCACCGCCCGCAGCTGTTGTTCCGCCCGGACCAGCAACTGCACCACCTGCCGTCGGCTTTGCACATGCTCGGCCAGGCGCCGCTGCCACGGGGCCGGTGGTTGGTACGCCGGCAGATCCAGGACCTGGGCGATATGGGCCAAGACTGCCGCATCCAGACGGTCGGTCTTGGCCAGTTGCCCCGTGGCCCGGGCAAAGTCCCGGACCTGGCGGGCATTGGCCCGCACTACCGGCAGTCCCGCCGCATGCAGGGTATCGAGCACATCCTGTTCATAGCCTCCGGTAGGCTCCAGCACCACCTGCCGAACCGGCAGGGTCTTCAGCCAGAGAATCAGCTTGCGGTGGCCGGTGGCAGTGTTGGCAAAGGACCGGTGGCCGCCTTGGTGGACCGCCACATCCAGCGTGGCCTTGCTCACATCGATCCCGATCCCGTTCATGGCAGAACTCCGTTAGGCTGGAAGGGTCGAGAGCTCCCCCGCTTGCCCAGTCTTATCACTACGAGCGCCTACTCGAGCAACTGTTCGGGCGGATCAGGGAGATTCCGGCGTGGGCACCTTGCTACGGAACGATCGCTGCGGATCCAGAGCGGGACGGTGGCCCACGTCGGCTCTCGACACCTAAATTGCCTGATCACGAACAGATAAGAGCGGGGCTTGCCCCGCTGCGCCGTCCACGGCAATCCCAGCGGGGCAAGCCCCGCTCTACAGGGCAGTTCCCCGGATTCGGCTGCAGGAAAAAAACCGCCGGGAGCGGTTTCTGACATCGCCCGCCGACGATCCGAAAGGTTCCCGCCAGGGATGGCGGAAAAAAACGCCGCGCATCACTGCGCGGCGCCCATCCTTTCCGTGTTTCGCGCGCGTCGCGCCGTGTGGATCAGGCGCGCAGCTGTGCCAGCGCCTCGCGCGTCATCGGGTCGGCGATCTCCACCGCCTCGCCCTGCAGTGCCGGCAGCAACTGGTTGGCCAGCTGCTTGCCCAGCTCCACGCCGAACTGGTCGAAGGCGTTGATGCCCCACACCAGCGACTGCACGTAGACCGCGTGCTCGTACATGGCGATCAGCGCGCCCAGCGCATGCGGGGTCAGCGCGTCGAGCAGGATCAGCGTGCTCGGGCGGCCGCCCGGGTACTGGCGGTGCGGATCGTCGCTGTCCTGGCCGTTGGCCAGCGCCTCGGTCTGCGCCAGCAGGTTGGCCAGCAGCGCCTGGTGGTTGATGGTGTACGGGTCGTCGTTGCGCACGCAGCCGATGAAATCGGCCGGCACGATGCTGGTGCCCTGGTGCAGCGCCTGGAAGAAGCTGTGCTGCACGTCGGTGCCCGCCCCGCCCCACCACACCGGCACGGTGTCGGCGTCGACCGGGCTGCCGTCGAGCTTGACCCGCTTGCCCAGGCTTTCCATCACCAGCTGCTGCAGGTAGGCCGGCAGCAGCGCCAGCCGCTGGTCGTAGGTCATCACCGCGTGCGTGGCGCGGCCGAGCGCGTTGCGGTTCCAGATGTCGGTCAGCGCGTGCAGCACCGGCAGGTTGCGCTCCAGCGGCGCGCTGGCCGCGTGCGCGTCCATTTCCGCCGCGCCGGCCAGCAGCTGGCCGAAGCGCTCGAAACCGATCGCCAGCGCGATCGGGAAACCCACCGCCGACCACAGCGAGTAGCGGCCGCCGACCCAGTCCCACATCGGCAGCACGCGCGCGGCGTCGATGTCGAAGGCCCTGGCGGCGCGTTCGGGATTGGCGCTGACCGCGTAAAGGCGTTCGCTGCCGCCCAGCCAGTCGCGCAGGATCGCGCCGTTGAGCAGGGTTTCCTGGGTGCCGAAGGTCTTGGAGATCAGGATGCCGGCGGTGGTGGCCGGATCGAGCGTGGCCAGCGTGCGCTGCATCGCCGCGCCATCGACGTTGGAGACGAAGTGCACGCGGAAACGCGCGCCGCTGGCCGGGCGCAGCGCGTCGGCCACCAGCCGCGGGCCGAGGTCGGAACCGCCGATGCCGACGCTGACGATGTCGGTGACGCTGCTGGCTTCCAGCGCCTGCACCAGATCGCCCATGCGCTGCTGCACGGCCTTCGCCTCGGCGTGTTCGGCCGCCGCCTTCGGGCTGGCGTCGCCGCGCAGGGCGCTGTGCAGCACCGCGCGGTCCTCGGTGATGTTGATCTTCTCCCCGCCGAACAGGCGCGCGAAGCCGCCGGCGACGTCGCGCGCGGCGGCCAGTTCGAGCAGCGCCTGCAGGGCCGCGCGGTCGTAGCTCTGCCGCGCGAAGTTCACGTACAACGGACCGACCTTGAACGCCAGGGTTTTCACCCTGTCCGGCTCGGCGGCCAACAGCGAGGGAATACCCGTGCCCTGCAGTCGCTGGGCGTGGGCGTGCAATGCGGTCAATCCGTTGTGCGTGGTCATGCGGCCTGTGTGGGGATGGAGTTGTTGGTGTGGGTGATGCGGTTGTTGCCGTCGACATAGACCAGCCTGGGCTGGAAGCTGTCGGCCTCGGCTTCGCTCATGCTGGCGAAGGCGGCGATGATGATCACGTCGCCCACCTGCACGTGGCGCGCGGCGCCGCCGTTGAGCGAGATCACGCCGCTGCCGGCTTCGGCGCGGATGGCGTAGGTGGAGAAACGCGCGCCGTTGGTCACGTCCCAGATGTGCACCTGTTCGAACTCGCGGATGCCGGTGGCTTCCAGCAGGTCGCCGTCGATCGCGATGGAGCCTTCGTAGTTCAGCTCCGAGTGGGTGACGGTGGCGCGGTGGATCTTGGTCTTGAGCAGGGAAAGTTGCATGGCGGTGCCGGAATACTGCGAAAGAAAGCATGCAGTCTAGCACCGGCGCGGGCCCTTGCCCGCACTGCAACATAAGCTGTCCGGCCCGGTCGCGGGGCGTGAAAATGGCGCCACGGGGGCGCCATTGCATGACCGTCGGCCGCGGCCGCCGGGACAGGGGCGGTCCCGGCGCGGGCCTCAGAACTCGATGTTGTCGATCAGGCGGGTATTGCCCAGCCGGGCCGCGACCAGCGCCACCCTCGCGCCGGCATCGCCCTCGCCGGGCTCGCCCAGGTCCGGCAGGCGCACCACCGCGTAGTCGACCTGGAAACCGGCCGCCTGCAGCTGCGCCGCGCCGTCGGCCTCGACCTGCGCGCGCGCGGTGCCGGCCAGGCTGGCCTCGCGCATGGCCAGCAGCACGCGACGGATCGCCGCGGCCCGCGGCCGGGTTTCGGCGGTCAGGTACTGGTTGCGCGAGCTCATCGCCAGGCCGTCTTCCTCACGCACGATGTCGCCGCCGACGATCTCGATCGGGAACGCCAGGTCGGCCACCATCTGCCGGATCACCGCCAGCTGCTGGTAGTCCTTGCGGCCGAACGCGGCCATGTCCGGCTGCACCTGGTTGAACAGGCGCGAGACCACGGTGCACACGCCGTCGAAATGGCCGGGGCGGTGCGCGCCTTCAAGCAGCGCGCTGACGCCGGGCACGTGCACCTTGGCGGCCAGCTCGACGCCGAACGGATACATCGATTCGACCGTGGGCAGCCACAGCACGTCGCAGCCGGCCTGCTCCAGGCCGCTGGTGTCGGCCTCGGGCGTGCGCGGGTAGCGGGTGAAGTCCTCGTTCGGGCCGAACTGGGTCGGGTTGACGAACACGCTGGAGACCACGCGGTCGGCGTGCTGCCGCGCCAGCGTCACCAGCGAATAATGGCCGGCGTGCAGGTTGCCCATGGTCGGCACGAAGCCCACCCGCAGGCCCTCGCGCTTCCAGCCGCCGACGATGGCGCGCAGCCGGGAAAGTTCGGTGACGGTCTCGATCATGATGCGTACGCATGCTCCGCGTCGGGGAAGGTACCGGCGCGCACCGCGTCGGCGTAGGCGCGGACCGCGCCGGCCACCGAACCGCCTTCGGCAAGGAAATCCTTGACGAACTTGGGCCGGCGGTGGCCGCTGTCCAGGCCGAGGAAATCGTGCATCACCAGCACCTGGCCGTCGCAGCCGGCGCCGGCGCCGATGCCGATGGTGGGGATCGCCACGTCGGCGGTGACCTGCGCGGCCAGCGGCGACGGCACGCATTCGAGCACCAGCAGCGCGGCGCCTGCCTCGGCCACGGCGCGCGCATCGGCGCGCAGCCGTTCGGCGGCCTCGCCCCGGCCCTGCACCTTGAAGCCGCCCAAGGTCAACACCGACTGCGGGGTCAGGCCCAGGTGCGAACACACCGGAATCTCGCGCTCGACCAGGTAGCGGATCACGTCCAGCTTGAAGCCGGCACCCTCGATCTTGACCATCTCCGCGCCGGCGCGCAGCAGCTGCAGCGAGGCCTCCAACGCGCGCTCGGGCGTGGCGTCGGCGCCGAACGGCAGGTCGGCCACCAGCAGGGCGCGCTGCAGCACGCGCGCGACGGCGGTGGTGTGGTAGGCGATGTCGGCCACGGTGACCGGCAGCGTCGAATCATGCCCCTGCACCACCATGCCCAGCGAGTCGCCGATCAGGATCAGGTCGACCCCGTTGGCGTCGAAGGCGCGCGCGAAACCGGCGTCGTAGGCGGTCAACATCACCAGTTTCTGGCCATTGCGCTTGGCCTCGGCCAGCGCCGGGACGGTCCAGGGCTTGCTGTCTGCGTGGGTGCTCATGTGGGGATAACGATCGGTGATGAGCCGCGCATTATCCCCCTATCGGCGCGATACCGCAGGTTTTGATGCCGGCCAGCGCGCCACGCACCGTTCCATGGCCGGGAATGGCCGCCTCCGGCGCCACCTCGGCCAGCGGCAGCAGGGCGAAGGCGCGCTCGTGCAGGTGCGGGTGCGGCACCTTCAAGTGCGGCAGGTCGATCACCTGTTCGCCGTACAGCAGCAGGTCCAGGTCGAGCGTGCGCGGCCCCCAGCGTTCGCCCGGCAGGCGCACGCGGCCGAAGGCCTGCTCGGTGGCCAGCAGCCGCTCCAGCAGCGCCGGCGCCGGCAGCATGGTCTCCAGCGCCACCGCGGCATTGATGAAATCCGGCTGGTCCTCGTTGCCCCAGGCCGGGGTGCGGTACAGCCGCGAGGCGGCCAGCAGGCGGCAGTCCGGCAGCGCCGCCAGCGCCTGGATCGCCGCGCGCACGCACGGTCGCCGGCGCGTCGCCGAGGTTGGCGCCCAGCCCGACGCAGGCCATGACCATGCGGCTTACTCGCCGGCGACCGCGCTGCTGCGACGGCGGCGACGGCGCCGCCGCTTGGGCGCGCCCTCTTCCAGGGCGTCGTCGACGTGCAGCGAATCCAGCGCCGAATCCAGTTCGCGCCCGGACTGCTGCTGCGCCTCGCGCCAGAACTCGATGTCGGCCGCATGCTCGCTGGACGCGGCCTGGCGCAACACCAGGAAGTCGAACGCGGCGCGGAAGCGCGGATGGGTGAGCGTGCGGAACACGCGCTTGCGCTGGCGCGAGGAAAAACGCGACTGCAGCAGCCAGATTTCCTGCATCGGCAGCGAGAACCGGCGCGGCAGCGCGATGGTGGTGAGCTGGTGCAGGGTGACGCGGTCGGCCGCGCGGCGCTGCGCCTCTTCCGGTGCCAGCCCTTGCCGCTGCAGGGAAATCAGGGTGCGGCAGAACGCCGGCCACAGCAGCAGGGCGAACAGGAAGGCCGGCGATACCGGCTCGTCGTTGGCCACGCGCTCGTCGGTGCTGCGCAGGCCCTCGATCACGAAACGGCGCAACGCGCCGCTGCGGTTGCTCTTCAGCGCGGCCGCGCTCTCCGGGAACAGCGCCGGCAGCAGCCCGTGGTGCTCCAGCCCCTCGAAGCTGGCCACGCCATGCCCGGACAGGAACAGCTTGAGCACTTCCTCGAACAGCCGCGCCGGCGCGGCTTCGTCCAGCAGGCCGGCCAGGCGCGGGATCGGCGCGGCGGTGGCCGCCTCGATCCCGAAACCGAGCTTGGCCGCCAGGCGCACCGCGCGCAGCATGCGCACCGGGTCCTCGCGGTAGCGCTGCTCGGGATCGCCGATCAGCTTCATGCGCCGCGCCAGCACGTCCTCGAACCCGCCGACGTAGTCGCGCACCGAGAAGTCCTCGATGGCGTAATACAGGGCATTGCAGGTGAAGTCGCGGCGTACCGCGTCGTCCTCGATGCTGCCGTAGACGTTGTCGCGCACCAGCATGCCGTTCTCGACCTCGCGGTCGCCGCTGCCGTCGTCGCTGTTGGCGCGGAAGGTGGCGACCTCGATGATCTCGCGGCCGAACACCACGTGCGCCAGGCGGAAGCGGCGGCCGATCAGCCGGCAGTTGCGGAACAACTGCTTGACCTGCTCCGGCGTGGCGTCGGTGGCCACGTCGAAATCCTTGGGCCGCCCCCCCACCAGCAGGTCGCGGACGGCGCCGCCGACCAGATAGGCGCCGAACCCGGCCTCGCGCAGGCGGTAGAGCACACGCAGCGCGTTGGGACTGATGTCCTTGCGCGAAATGGTGTGCTGGTCGCGCGGGATGACGCGCAGGGTGAACGGCGTTGTAACTGTGGAATTGATGGTGGCGATTCCGGTTGGGGTTGCAGGGTTGCCTGGCGGCAAACAGGTGCATATACTAGCGCGCTCGCCGGACGCGACCAAACGCTCCCTTCGTCTAGTGGTTAGGACGTGGCCCTCTCAAGGCTAAAACAGGGGTTCGAGTCCCCTAGGGAGCGCCAACTCCGTCCGCGACATCAAAAAGCCCCGCCTGCGCGGGGTTTTTTGTTCCCGCCATCCCTGGCGGAAACCCTTCGGGCCATCGACAAGCGATGTCAAAAACCGCTCCAGGCGGTTTTTTTGTTGCCCGCTCTCCGGCGACCGCCCGCGGGACATCGCTCTGCGCATTGCCCCGCTACGCGACGGGTGCCCACGCCGCGCCATCCAGTGAGGACGCCTCCTGCGACATCGCGTCGCAGCCGACGCATCACGCCGCGTCGCCCGCGCCCACGCGGAAGCAAGGCCGCGGACCGTTTTTCCGCTGCTGTACCACTCTCCAGCGCCTGCACCGGCACGGCGCGCAACCGCCCCGCCAGCGCATGCCCGCCTGCGCGCAGCCGCCGCGGATGAAAATGGTCCCGCCCTCCGGCCGCATCCTGCTCTAGAATTACGGGGTTCAACGCCGGACCCCGTCATGCCTTTTGTCGTCACCGAAAACTGCATCAAGTGCAAACACACCGATTGCGTCGAAGTCTGCCCCGTGGACTGCTTCCATGAAGGCCCCAACTTCCTGGTGATCGACCCGGACGAGTGCATCGACTGCACGCTGTGCGAACCGGAGTGCCCGGTCAACGCCATCTATCCCGAGGACGACGTGCCCGCCGGGCAGGAAGGCTTCGTCGCCCTGAACGCCGAACTGGCCAAGGCCTGGCCGGTGCTGACGGTGCGCAAGGATCCGCCGGCCGACGCCGCCGAATGGGACGGCAAGCCGGACAAGCTCAAGCTGCTGGAACGCTGATCGTCCAGCACGAGGAAGGAAAAAGGGCGCCGAAGGCGCCCTTTTCGTTTCCGGCGTGTCGTCGCCGGCGAGAAGCGTGCGCATGGCGGCATCGCCGCCGCCATGGACCAGCGCCGGCGCTTACTGCGCCAGCTTGGCCTTCAGCGCCTGGAGCAGCTTGATCGCCGCCGGGTCGGTGGCCGGCAGGCCGCGCGGATCGACCGCCGACACATAGGCGCCGGCTTCGACGCCGACCACGCGCACCAGGAAGTTGCTGCCTTCGTAGGCCACGTCGTACGAACCCAGCAGCTGGGCGCGGCTGGCGATGGTCAGGCCCTCGACCGTGGCGAGCGCGTCGCCGACCTTGCCGAACACCTCGTCGCGGCTGCCCGGCAGGGTGAAACCGCCCTGCGCGGGCTGGGCGGCCGGAGCCGGGCGCGCGGCCGAGGCCAGCGCCCGGCACCTGCGACGCGCCGGCGGTGTTGGGCAGGTTCAGGTCCGGCGGCACTTCGAGCGGGCGCATTTCCGGCGCCAGCGCGTAGTCGCCGCGCGCGCCGCGGTGGCAGCCGGTCGCGGTGACGGTGGTGGCGACGGCAAGCAGGGCCAGCGAAAGTGCGCGTACGGCGGAACGGGAATGACGCATGGTGGATCTCCAGGTTCTGGCCACTGCAGGTTCAGTGGCTGGATAGTTCTTCCAGCGCGCCCACGTCGGCCGCCAGGTGGTCGGCGGCGGCGTGGTGCGAGGCGGAAAGCGGCAACAGCGGCAGGCGTAGTCCATGGCCGATGCCCAGGCGCTGCAGCAGCGCCTTGACCGGGATCGGATTGGATTCGAGAGTGAAGAAATCGTGGTAGGGCTGCAAGCGCGCGTCCCAGGCCTCGGCGGCGGCATGGTTGCCGGCGCGGGCCAGGTCGCACATGGTACGGAAGGCGCCGGGCAGGACGTTGGAACCGACCGATACCAGGCCGTCGGCGCCGGCCAGCATCGAGCGCGCGGCGCTGCCATCGTCGCCACTGAGGACGGCGAAACCATCGCCGCGCAGCTCCAGCAGCGCCTTCATGCGCGCCATGTCGCTGACCGCTTCCTTGATGCCGACGATGTTCGGATGCGAGGCCAGTCCGGCCACGGTCTCCGGCAGCAGGTCGCAGCCGGTGCGGCCGGGCACGTTGTACAGCACCACCGGCAGCCCGCCCTGCTCGGCCACGGCCAGGAAGTGCTGGCGCAGCCCTTCCTGGGTCGGGCGCACGTACGGCGGGGTGACGACCAGCGCATGGGTGGCGCCGTTGCGCGCGGCGCGGCGGGTCGCCTCGATGGTCCGCGCGGTGCCGGACTGGCCGGTTCCGGCCAGCACCGGCATGCGGCCGCCGAGGGCTTCCACGGCCATGCGCAGCAGGGAATCGTATTCGGCCCCGGACAGCGTCGCCGCCTCGCCGGTGGAACCGGCCACCACCACGCCCTGCGCGCCACCGGCCGCCTGCAGCGCCAGCAGGCGCTGCCAGCCCTCGGTATCGAGCGCGCCGTCGGCAAGGAAAGGCGTCGCCAGGGCGGTGATGAGGCCGGAAATGGACAAGGGAAACGCCGTTCTTCGTGGGGGCTGGGAATCCCGCCTGGAGGCGGGTTCGTGACCGGGGGCATGTTACTTGCCGGTCGAAAGCACGGGCAAGTATGCTGGGTGCCAGCGAACGTGCCCGCGCCGGCGCCGTTCAGACTCACAGAGCACCCCGGAACCACCTTGACCAACAGCACCCCGCGGCCGCAGCCGACCGAAAACCACCTCCTGATCAACGCCTACACGACGCATCCGGAGTCCCCCCTGCTGTCCGTCACCCGCCGCATCGCCGACAGCGGCTGCAACCTGGTCGATGCGCGGCTGTCCACGGTGGGCCGCGACGTCTCGGTCACCACCCTGGCCACCGGCTCGTGGGATTCGGTGGCCAAGCTCGAGGCGATGCTGACCCGGCTGGAGCGCGAGGAAGGCCTGAAGCTGGTGTGGTACCGCACCGCCGCCAAGCAGGCGCAGTCCAACCTGCTGCCCTACATCGTCGAGGTGATCGCCGCGGACAAGCCCGGCATCCTGTTCCAGCTGGCCGACTTCTTCGACCGCCAGGGCATCACCATCGAGAACCTGCAGAGCACCCGCTACCAGGCCATGCAGACCGGCGCGGAGATGTTCTCGGCGCAGATCACCATCGGCGTGCCGGCCAACATGCACATCGCCGCCCTGCGCGACGATTTCCTCGAGTTCTGCGACCACCTCAACCTGGACGCGATCATGGACCCGATGAAGTTCTGACCCTTCGCGCGTCCGTCACGGCCGCGCGGCGTTTCATGTAATTGCAATCGAAGTACCCCAGGCTCCGGAAAGGATCTGATGAACATCGGCGATACCCTGGACCGCACCACCCTCGACCTGCCGCTGGCACTGTCCGGCGGCGACACCACCACCCTCGCCGCGCAGGCCGGCCACTGGCTGGTGCTCTACTTCTACCCGAAGGACAGCACGCCCGGCTGCACCACCGAGGGCATCGACTTCAATGCCCTGCTGCCCAGGTTCAAGCGCGCCGGCGCCGTGGTCATGGGCGTCTCGCGCGACTCGGTGAAGTCGCACGACAACTTCTGCGCCAAACAGGGCTTCAGGTTCCCGCTCGTCAGCGATGCCGACGAAGCGCTGTGCAATGCCTTCGACGTGATCAAAATGAAGAACATGTACGGCAAACAGGTGCGCGGCATCGAACGCAGCACCTTCCTGGTCTCGCCAGACGGCACGCTGGTGCAGGAATGGCGCAAGGTCAAGGTCGCCGGCCATGCCGAAGCCGTGCTCGAAGCCCTGAAGGCCGCCCAGTCCAAGTGAGTCCCATCGCCCACCTCGTCCGCCGCGCCCCTGCCCCGCAGGCCGTGGCGGTTTTTCCCTGCCCGTAACCAGGAATCGACGATGACCCGAGGCAAGCGCATCTACGTGCTGGATACCAACGTGCTGATGCACGATCCGACCGCGCTGTTCAAATTCGAGGAACACGACGTCTACCTGCCGATGCAGGTGATCGAGGAGCTGGACAACGGCAAGAAGGGCACCTCCGAAGCCAGCCGCAACGCGCGCCAGGTCAGCCGCTTCCTCAACGAGCTGATCGAAGCCTCCGGCATCGGCGGCATCGCCAGGGGCGTGCCGCTGGTGCTGCCGCAGGGGCTGCAGCTGCGCGGCGCGCGCAGCGCCGGCCACCTGTATTTCCAGACCAGCCACTTCGAGGCCGGCAAGAGCTTCGGCGCGGTGATCCCGGACAACGCCATCCTCGGCGCGATCCTCGCGCTGAAGGAGCAGACGCCGGACGTGCCGGTGGTGTTCGTCTCCAAGGACATCAACCTGCGCATCAAGGCGGCCATCGCCGGCATCGACTCTGAGGACTACGAGAACGATCGCGCGCTGGACGACTTCAGCCTGCTGTACACCGGCGCCACGCCGCTGCCCGAGGATTTCTGGAAGAAGCATTCCGGCGACCTGCGCAGCTGGAGCGACAAGGGCCGCACCAGCTACGAGGTGCACGCCACCGACGACGAAGAATGGTTCCCGAACCAGTATGTCTACCTGCCGGGCGAGGACGAGGTCGAACTCAAGGTCGCCAGGGTGGAGGCCGACGGTCGCGTCACCCTCACCCTGGTGGACGATTTCCGCCACGGCGCGCATTCGGTGTGGGGCATCACCGCGCGCAACCGCGAGCAGAACTTCGCGCTCAACGCGCTGATGGACCCGGAAATCGACTTCGTCACCCTGCTCGGCACTGCCGGTACCGGCAAGACCCTGCTGGCGCTGGCCGCCGGCCTAGCGCAGACCATGGACACGCAGCGCTACCGCGAGATCATCATGACCCGCGCCACGGTCAGCGTCGGCGAGGACATCGGCTTCCTGCCCGGCACCGAGGAAGAAAAGATGACGCCGTGGATGGGCGCGCTCACCGACAACCTGGAAGTGCTCACCCACAACCAGGAAGGGGGCGCCTGGGGCCGCGCGGCCACCAACGACCTGCTCGCCTCGCGCATCAAGATCCGCTCGCTGAACTTCATGCGCGGGCGTACCTTCCTGTCGCGCTACCTGATCCTGGACGAGGCGCAGAACCTCACCCCGAAGCAGATGAAAACCCTGATCACCCGCGCCGGCCCCGGCACCAAGATCGTCTGCCTGGGCAACGTCGAGCAGATCGACACACCGTATCTGACCGAGACCACCTCGGGCCTGACCTACGCGGTGGACCGCTTCAAGAACTGGCCGCACAGCGCGCACATCACCCTGCGCCGCGGCGAGCGCTCGCGGCTGGCCGACTACGCGTCCGAAGTCCTGTGACCGGCGCCGGCCGCATGCCATGCACGCGGCCGGCTATGCTCTGCCTTCCTTCCACTCACCGCCCCGGGCCATGACCGACAACAGGATCGAATGCTGCAAATGCCAGACACCGATGCAACCGGGCTACCTCATGGAAAAAGGCCATGGCAACAAGCACTCGATCACCACATGGGCCAGGGGGCAGCCGCAGAAATCGTTCTGGATGGGGCTAAAGTCACCGCAGGAAAAGCTGGAAACCCGCACTTACCGCTGCCCGCGCTGCGGTTACCTTGAAACCTACGCCCCCACCACCATCGCCTGATGTTCCCCTCGCCTCGCCGGAGTTTCACGTGAAAGCCGTCCATCCGCTGCCCCTGCTCGCTACCTGCCTGCTCGCGCTGGCCGCCTGCACGCCGGCCAACGTCAAGCCCGGCGCAAGCGTGCCGACGGCGCTCAAGGCCGGACAGTCATGGGTGGTCACCCGCCCCGCGGTCGCCGCGCAGGTGCTGGACACCTGCTCGCGCGACAGCCCGGCCAGGCGCGCCGATGGCGTCAGCGGCTACTGGGCGCCCAGTCGCGCGCAGATCGAAGGGCTGGAGAGCCGCCTGGCGCAGCTGCAGCCGGCCATCGCCGAGCCGGTCCGTTCCGGCCGCCAGTACGTGGGCTTCGTTTCGCAGGGCCGGCAGCTGATCTACATCAACGCCTTCACCCTGCCCGACCACGAGAAGATCAACCCCGCGCGCGAGGCGGTGCGCGTCTGCGACGGCGGCGCCGCATTCTGGGGCGCGGTATACGACCCGCAATCGGGCACGTTCTCAGACATCGCGACCAACGGCGGATTCTGAGCCGACGGCGGCATGGGCATACAGCTTCCGCGTTGGGTGTGGATCGGCGCGATCGCGCTGTCCTGCGTGGCCGGCATGGTCAACGTGGTCGGCTTCCTCGGCTTCGAGCACCAGGCCGTCAGCCACCTCACCGGCACCACCAGCCAGCTCGGCATGGCGTTGGCGCAGCGCGACTGGCGCGGCGTCGCGCACCTGTGGGGCATGCTGATCGCCTTCTCGCTGGGCGCGATGCTCAGCGGCCTGATCGTGCAGGACGGCGCGCTGCGCCTGGGCCGGCGCTACGGCGTGGTGCTGACCATCGAATCGCTGCTGCTGCTGGCGGCGATCCCGCTGTTCAAGCAGCAGCAGATCTGGGGCGCGCTGGCCGCGGCCATGGCCTGCGGCCTGCAGAACGCCATGGCCACCACCTTCAGCGGCGCGGTGGTGCGCACCACCCACCTCAGCGGCATGTTCACCGACCTGGGCATCGGCCTGGGCCATCTGCTGCGCGGACTGCCGCTGCAGGTGCGGAGGCTGACGCTCAGCGGCCTGATCATCGGCGGTTTCCTCGCCGGCGGCATCATCGGCGCGTGGCTGTTCCTGCGCTTCGGCTATGACGCGCTGCTCGCGCCGGCCCTGCTGACCGGCTGCACCGGCGCCACCTACATCGGCTACCGGCTGACCCGGCGCGCGCCGCGCGCCTGACGGCAGGCAGCGGCGAAACACTGCACAATCCCGCCATGACGCCTTCCACGCCCGTTTCCGCCCTCACCATCGCCGGTTCCGACTCCGGTGGCGGCGCCGGCATCCAGGCCGACCTCAAAGCCTTCGCCGCGCACCGCGTGCACGGCCTGTCGGCCATCGCCGCGCTGACCGCGCAGAACACCCGCGGCGTCACCGCCGTGCACGTGCCGCCGCTGGAATTCCTGCAGGCGCAGCTCGACGCCTGCTTCGACGACTTCGACATCCACGCGGTCAAGCTCGGCATGCTCGCCAACGCCGAGGTGATCCACCTGGTGGCCGAGGTCCTGGAACGGCGCCGTCCGCCGCAGGTGGTGCTGGACCCGGTGATGGTCGCCACCAGCGGCGCCCGGCTGCTGGAGAACAGCGCGCTGCACGCCCTGCGTACGCGCCTGCTGCCGCTGGCCACGCTGCTCACGCCGAACACGCCCGAAGCGGAACTGCTGCTGGACCGCCGCATCGCCAGCGCCGCCGATGCGGAAGACGCCGCGACGGCACTGCTCGCGCTCGGCACCGGCGCAGTGCTGCTCAAGGGCGGCCACCTGGCCGAAGGCCCGCGCGTGATCGACCGCTATTACGACGGCGTCGCCAGCGAGGAATTCAGCCACGCGCGCCTGCCCGTCGATGCGCACGGCACCGGCTGCACGCTGGCCTCGGCCATCGCCGCGCAGCTGTGCCGCGGGCTGTCACTGCCCAATGCGTGCGAGGCGGCCATCGATTACGTCGCGCGCGGCCTGCGCGGCGGCTACCGGCCGGGGCGCAGCGAGGTCATGGTGCTGGACCACTTCGGTGCGGCGCATCCGGCATGAACGCGGCGACCGCCCTTGCCGTCGCTGCGGCGGACGGACACCGTTTCGAGCTGCTCGCCCATGTGCCGCCCCGGCCCGTGGCGGCCGTGCTGTGGCTACCGGCGCTGGGCGTGGCCGCCCGCCATTACCTGCCGCTGGCCGAGGCGCTGGCTGCGCGCGGCGTGGCCGTGTTCGTCCACGAATGGCGCGGCAACGGCAGCAGCAGCCTGCGCGCGGACCGGAACCACGACTGGGGGTATCGCGAACTGCTGCAGCATGACCTCCCCGCCGCTGAAGCGGCCGCGCGCGCCGCGGTGCCGGGCGTCGCGCTGCGGCTGGGCGGGCACAGCCTGGTGTGGACAGCTGGCGTGCTGCCATGCAGGGCTGCACCCGGACGCCTTCGCCGGACTCTGGCTGGTCGCCAGCGGTACCCCGTGGTGGCGCGGCTTCCCCGCGCGCGCGCTGGCTGCTGCCGCTGGCCTATCGTTTCCTGCCCTGGCTGGCGCAGCGGCGCGGCGCGCTGCCGGGGCGCAGGCTGGGCTTCGGCGGCACGGAGGCGCGGGGCCTGATCCGCGACTGGGCCCGCGTCGGCCTGAGCGGCCACTACGCCGCGGCGGGCATGCCCGTCGACCTGGAAGCGGCGATGCATTCCCTCACCCTGCCAGTGAAGGCACTGCTGTTCGATGCCGACTGGCTGGCCCCGTCCGGCTCCATGCGCCACCTGCTGTCCAAGATGCCCGCCACGCCGGCAACACTGCGGATCCTGTCCGGCGATGAACTGGGCACGCGCGCCGACCATTTCAGCTGGATGAAATCGCCGGCCATCGTCGCCGATGCGCTGGTATCGCCGGCGTCCCAGGAATTTTCACAAAAGCGTTGACGCATGCGCGTCATATCCGCATAATTCCGCTCCTGACGACGCGCCCGTAGCTCAGTTGGATAGAGTACCTGGCTACGAACCAGGCGGTCGGGAGTTCGAATCTCTCCGGGCGCGCCAGTTTGGAACACTGTTCTTGCAGTGTTCCCCGTCAGAACAATCAAGGTAAAAACGCGCCCGTAGCTCAGTTGGATAGAGTACCTGGCTACGAACCAGGCGGTCGGGAGTTCGAATCTCTCCGGGCGCGCCATTACACCGAACAGCAGGCTTTGCCTGCTGTTTTTTTTCGTCCCGGCGATGGCGCACATTCCCGCCGCGGCCGACACGCCTCGCAGCGACACATCTTCTTCCCGCCCCTGCGACACCACGACATCCAGCCATGACGACCGCATCGTCATGACCGGAGGATCGTCGCCGGCAGAAATCCCCTGCGCGACTCGATATCGCACTTCGCCGACGACCGGAGGGTCGTCCGATGCAGGGACGGCAACAAAAAAGCGCCGGCTTGCGCCCGCGCTTTTTTGTTCCGAGCAGACTGCCGCCGATCAGGCTTCCGGCGGCGTGGCACCCTGCTCCGCATCGCCTGCCACCGCGTCCGCGTCCTCGTCGTCGGCCGACTGCAGCGAGGCATCCAGGCGTTCGACCGCCTGCAGCTTCTCGCCCTTGGACAGGCGGATCAGGGTCACGCCCTGGGTGTTGCGGCCCACGCGCGAGATTTCCGAACCGCGGGTACGCACCAGGGTGCCGCCATCGGAGATCAGCAGCACTTCATCGCCCGTGCCCAGCAGCACCGCGCTGACCAGCCTGCCGTTGCGCTCGCTGGTCTGGATGCCGATCACGCCCTGCGTGCCGCGGCCCTTGCGCGGGTAGTCGGCCAGCGGGGTGCGCTTGCCGTAGCCGTTCTCGGTGGCGGTGAGGATGTACTGCACGCCGGCATCGTCCGCCGACTCGACGATCTCGCCGCCCTCGACGGACACATCCTCGACACCGTTGTCGTCCTCGTTCTCGTCCTCGGCGCCGCCGGCGCTTTCGGCCACGATCAGGCTGACCACTTCCTCGCCCTTGGCCATCTTGATGCCGCGCACGCCGGTGGCGGTGCGGCCCATCGAACGCACCCTGTCCTCGCCGAAGCGCACGGTTTTGCCGTTGGAGGCGAACAGCAGGATGTCGCGCTCGCCGTCGGTCAGGCCGACACCCACCAGCGCATCGCCTTCATCCAAGTTGATGGCGATCTTGCCGCGCGCCAGGCGGAAGGCGAACTCGCTCAGCGGGGTCTTCTTCACCGTGCCGTTGCGGGTGGCGAAGAATACGAAATGGTTGTCGTCGTACTCGCGCACCGGCAGCACCGCCTGCACGCGCTCGCCGTTCTCCAGCGCGATCCAGTTGATGATCGGGCGGCCGCGCGCGTTGGAGCCGGCTTCCGGCAGCTGGTACACCGGCAGCCAGAACACCTTGCCGGAACTGGTGAAGGTCAGCAGCGTGTCATGGGTGTTGACCAGCCACAGCTGCTCGATCGAATCCTCGTCCTTGGTCGCCGCCGCGCTGCGGCCGCGGCCGCCGCGCTTCTGCGCGCGGTAGGCCGACACCGGCTGGCGCTTGACGTAGCCGGCGCGCGACAGCGTCACCACCACGTCCTCCGGCGCGATCAGGTCCAGGATGTCCAGGTCTTCCTCGCTGTGGCGGATCTCGGTGCGGCGCTCGTCGCCGTATTCGGCGCGCACGCTTTCCAGTTCCTCGCGGATCACCTGCAGCAGGCGGTCCGGGTTTTCCAGGATGTGGATCAGCCCGGCGATCACTTCCAGCAGCTGCTTGTATTCCTCGGTGAGCTTGTCCTGCTCCAGGCCGGTGAGGCGGTGCAGGCGCATTTCCAGGATCTGCGTGGCCTGCACGTCGGACAGCTGGTAGTTGCCGTCGACCAGGCCGATGCCCTTGGGCAGGTCTTCCGGACGCGAGGCCTCGGCGCCGGCGGCGCCGAGCAGCGCGCCGACCAGGCCCGGCTCCCACACCTTGGCGAGCATGCGCTCCTTGGCCTCGGCGGGGTTGGACGAGGTCTTGATCAGTTCGATCATCTCGTCGATGTTGGCCAGCGCGACGGTCAGGCCTTCCAATACGTGCGCACGGGCGCGCGCCTTGCGCAGTTCGAAGATGGTGCGGCGGGTGACGACCTCGCGGCGGTGGCGGACAAACGCCTCCAGCATCTCCTTGAGGTTGAGCAGCTTCGGGCGGCCGTCGACCAGCGCCACCATGTTGATGCCGAACACCGACTCCATCTGGGTCTGCTGGTACAGGTTGTTCAGCACGACCTCGGCCGACTCGCCGCGCTTGATCTCGATGTAGATGCGCATGCCGTCCTTGTCGGACTCGTCGCGCAGCTCGCTGATGCCCTCGAGCTTCTTTTCCTTGACCAGCTCGGCGATCTTCTCGATCAGCCGCGCCTTGTTCACCTGGTAGGGAATCTCGGTGACGATGATCGATTCGCGGCCGTTGTCGGCCACTTCGATGTCGGCCTTGGCGCGGATGCGCACGCGGCCGCGGCCGGTGCGGTAGCCGGCGATGATGCCGGCGGTGCCGTTGATGATGCCGGCGGTCGGGAAATCAGGGCCCGGGATGTATTCCATCAGGCCGTCGACGTCGATCGACGGGTTGTCGATCAGCGCGATGCAGGCGTTGATGGATTCGGTGAGGTTGTGCGGCGGGATGTTGGTGGCCATGCCCACCGCGATGCCGGCCGAACCGTTGACCAGCAGGTTCGGGAAGCGCGTCGGCAGGACCGTCGGCTCCAGTTCCTTCTCGTCGTAGTTGGGCTGGAAATCGACGGTTTCCTTGTCGATGTCGGCCAGCATCTCGTGGCTGATCCGCGACAGGCGCGATTCGGTGTAACGCATCGCCGCCGGGCTGTCGCCGTCGACCGAACCGAAGTTGCCCTGGCCGTCGATCTGCATGTAGCGCAGCGAGAACGGCTGCGCCATGCGCACCAGCGTGTCGTAGACCGCGCTGTCGCCGTGCGGATGGTATTTACCGATGACGTCGCCGACGATGCGCGCCGACTTGTAGTACGGCTTGTTGGCGTGCGCGCCAAGCTCCTGCATCGCGAAGAGGACGCGGCGATGGACCGGCTTGAGGCCGTCGCGGGCGTCGGGGAGCGCGCGCCCCACGATCACGCTCATGGCGTAATCGAGGTAGCTCTTGCGCATCTCGTCTTCCAGGTTGACCTGGATGATTTCCTTGGCGGTTTCTGCCATTCGGATTCCGTATTCTGGTAGCGGTCCGGAGCGGCGCCGACGGCCCTTGCGGGCGGTCGCGGCACAAGCCCGATTCAAGTGGCCGAGTTTACCACACGGCGCCGTCTGCCGCTTCCGGCGGCAGCACTTTTCACGGAATAAATCAGGGACTTAGCCGCCGGTTGCGGCTGTCCATGGCGGTTTCTGCCGGGCGCCGCCGGATGGCCGCCGTCCGCATCGCCGCGGGCGGCCGGATTCAGCCGCCGAAGGCGGCCCGCATGGCCTCGACGTCCGGGTCCAGGATCACGCCCTCCTCGGTCACGATGGCGTCGATCAGGCTGCCCGGGGTCACGTCGAACACCGGGTTCCAGGCCTGGATGCCTTCGGCCACGGTACGCACGCCGCCGACGCCGAACAGCTCGCCCGGGTCGCGCTGCTCGATCTCGATCTCATCGCCGTGCGCGGTGCCCATGTCCACCGTCGAGGACGGCGCCACCACCATGAACTTCACGCCGTGGTGGCGCGCGGCGATGGCCAGCTGGTAGGTGCCGATCTTGTTGGCGGTGTCGCCGTTGGCGCAGATGCGGTCGGCGCCGACGATCACCCACTGCACCGCGCCGGTCTTCATCAGGTGCGAGGCGGCCGAGTCGGCGACCAGGGTCGCGTCGATGCCGTCCTGCTGCAGCTCCCACACGGTCAGGCGCGCGCCCTGCAGCCACGGCCGGGTTTCGCCGGCGAACACGCGCGCGATGCGATCCTGCGCCATGCCGGCGCGGATCACGCCCAGCGCGGTGCCGAAGCCGGCGGTCGCCAGCGAACCGGTGTTGCAGTGGGTCAGCACGCCGCTGCCCGGCGCGATCAGGCCGGCGCCCAGTTCGCCCATGTGGCGGTTGGCGGCCAGGTCCTCATCGGCGATGGCTTGGGCTTCCAGCGCCAGCACCTGCTTCCAGTCGCTGCCGGCACCGGCCAGCGCGCGGCGCATGCGCGCCAGCGCCCAGGCCAGGTTCACGGCGGTCGGGCGCGCGCGGCATTCAGGCGCGCCATCGCCGGTTCCAGCGCCCGCAGCGCGGCCGCGCCGTCGCCGGCGTCCACCTCGCGCGCGGCCAGCACCACGCCCCAGGCCGCGGCGATGCCGATCGCCGGCGCGCCGCGCACGGTGAGCGCGTGGATGGCCCCGGCGACCGCGTCGCTGTCGCCGCACAGCACATGCTCGACGACGAACGGCAGCTTGCGCTGGTCCAGCAGCTCCAGTGCGTCGCCGGTCCAGCGGATCGGGCGGATGTGGTCGTAGCGGGCGTAATCGATGGCGGGGTTCTCGTTCATCGCGCCATTGTATCGGTGCCGCCGTCAGTCCGCGGAGAACTCGGCGCGGCAGCCCTTGTCCACCCAGATGCCGGCGCGGTCCCAGCCCCAGCTGCGGCCTTCCTCGCAGGCGGCGTTGGACAGCTGCCTGACCAGGGTGACCCTGCGTTCGACGCTCACCCCGCATTCGCGGCGCATCTCGCTTTTCGACTCGCAGGTGACCTGGCGCGGGATGTCCACGAACCCGGAGCCGTCCTCGGCCGCGACCTCGAACTGGCCCTCGCAGCCGCGGCTCACCCAGATCTCGTTGCGCCCGTATCCCCACGTGCGCCCTTCCCGGCACGGCAGCAGCGACTGCTGGCGGATCAGCCGCACCGGCGCGCCGCGCAGCAGCACGGGGCAGCTGATGGTTCGCCCGCCCTTGGATTCGCAGCGCACCACGCGCCGGACCCGGCGCTGCGCAGTGGCCGGCGCGGCGGCGAATTCCGCGCGGCAGCCGCGACTGACCCACACGCCGCGCTCGTCCGCGCCCCAGCTGGTCTCGCGGATGCAGCTGTGGGTGGACAGCTGCCGCACCAGCTGCACGCCGCGCGATACATCCATCGCGCAGTGCTGGCGCGCGCTGCCATCGGCTTCGCACCGCAGCACCGGCGCATCGGCCGGCGACGCCTCGTCCTGCCCGGCAAGGGCCAGCACCGGCATCAGCCACAACAACAGGCCGCAAACACCCTTCATCCGACTTCCACCCTGCAATCGACGGATTCCACCGATACGGACACTGCATCGGCAGGCGTGATCAGAGCATCATCGCCGGTAGACAGGCAATAGCGCCGCGCGGCGGTTAACGCGAAGGCCGGCAGCGTTCATCCGCGCTGGCCGCGTACGGGCGACGCGGGCCGATCCGCGCGCCGACGGACTCTGGCACCACCCGCACGCTGCCGCGGCGCGTCCTGCAGGCGCACGCCGGATGCCTCCTGCCTGCAGCGGACGGGCCAATGCACTACGTCACGATCAGGCATGGGCGAAATCGAAGGCCAGCACATCGGCGATGCGGCCGGTGCCGGCCAGCGCCATCAGCAGACGGTCCACGCCCACCGCCACGCCGGCGCACGCCGGCAACGCCGGCAGCGCGGCCAGGAAGGGCTCGTCCAGCGGCGGCTGCACGTCGCCGCGTGCGGCGCGCACGGCCAGGTCGCGCTCGAAGCGCTGGCGCTGTTCCGCGGCGTCGTTCAGCTCGTGATAGCCATTGGCCAGCTCCACCGCGCCCAGGTAGAGCTCGAAGCGCTCGGCCAGCGGCGGTTCGCCCGGGCGGATGCGCGCCAGCGCCGCCTGCGTGGCCGGCCAGTCGTGGATCACGGTGATGCGGTCGTCGGGGAAATGCGGCTGGATGCGATGGGTCATCAGCAGGTCCAGCCAGTCGTCGCGGGTGAGGCCATCGGGACTGATGCCGACACCGGCCAGCGGTGCGCGCAGCTGCGTTTCGTCGGCGCTGAACGGGTCCACGCCCACCGCGTCGATGAACAGCTTGCGGTAGGTCAGCACCTGCAGCGACGCTTCGCGCCCGACCATCGCCAGCGCCGCGCGTACCAGTTCCACCGTCTCGTCGATCAGCCGGTGGTGGTCCCAGCCGACGCGGTACCACTCGAGCATGGTGAACTCGGGGTTGTGGCGGCCGCCGGCCTCGCCGTTGCGGAACACCCGGCCCAGTTCGTAACAGTCACCGACGCCGGCGGCGAGCAGGCGCTTGAGCGGATATTCGGGCGAGGTGCGCAGCCAGCGCACCGGCGAGCCCGCATCGACGTGGCCGCTGAAGCGGGTGTGGAAACCGTCGATGTTCGGCTCGGTGTTGCCGGCCGCCGACATGATCGGCGTCTCCACTTCCAGCACGTCGCGGCGCGCGAAGAAATCGCGGATCAGGGCGTTCAGGCGCGCGCGCCGGCGCAGGGCGTCGATCATGGCGCACACCTGACCGCCATGGATGGCGGGAATGCCGGTTTTGCAGGAGCGAAAACCGGCCGTGCGCCACCCTGCGGGCGGCTTCGCCGTGAAAAACGGCTGTCCTGCCGTTTTTTCATGGCGCACACCCGACCGCCATGGAGGGCGGGAATGCCGGTTCTGCAGGAGCAAACAACGGACCCGCGCCACCCTTCGGGTAGCTTCGCTGTGAAAAACGCCTGTCCTGTCGATCTTTCATGAGTGCAGTCCCTTCGGCGTGGCCGCCAGCGGCAGGGTCAGGATGTCGCGTTCGTCGTCGCGGTAGCCGGCCGACAGGTACAGCGACTTGGCCCGGGCGTTGTGGTGGTTCACCTCCAGCCGCATCACGCTGGCGCCCTCGACGATCGCCCAGTCGCGTGCCAGGGCGAGCGCCTGTCGGCCCCAGCCGCGGCCGCGCGCGGCCGGCGCCAGGTACAGCTCGTCCAGCAGCACGAAGCGGCCGCCCTGCTCCACGCTGAAACACCAGCCCAGGGTGATGTAGCCGGCTTCGGCCACGTCGCCGCCTTCCAGCAGCAGGACCGCACCGCAGGCCGGTTCGGCCAGCAGCGTGCGCAGGCCAGGCTCGACCAGCGCCGGGTCGAAGGCAATGTGGTCCTCGGCATAAAACGCACGCACCATGGCGATCAGTCGCGGGAAATCCGCGGGCGTGGCGAGGCGGAAACGCAGGTTCATGGCTGTTGTCCGTGTCCGGCGAGGAAGGCGAGCAGGCGCGGTTCGTCCCACACCTCCACGCCCAGTTCGTTGGCCTTGTCCAGCTTGGAGCCGGCCTCGCTGCCGGCGACCACGAAGGCGGTTTTCTTCGACACGCTGCCGGCGACCTTGGCACCCAGCGCTTCCAGCCGCGCCTTGGCGGCGTCGCGGGTCAGCACCGACAGCGTGCCGGTCAGCACCACGGTCTGGCCGTCCAGCGGCCCAGCCGGCTGCGCGGCCTGCGCCGGCGCCAGTTCCAGCAGCCGCCGCATCTGCGCTTCGCCCTCGAGCAGCAACGGGCCGTGGCCATCCGTGTCCAGCCATTGCGCCAGCCCGCGCGCGGTGTCCTCGGGCAGGCCGGCGGCGACGAAGCGTTCCGGTTCGGCATCGAGGATCTGCTGCGCGGACGGCAGCGCGGCCACCAGCTTTTCGGCGCGCAGGCGGGTGATGCCGGGGATTTCGGCTTCGACCAGCAACTGCGCCAGATCCAGGCCCTCGCGCAGGCGCGCCGACGGCAGGTGGGCGTCGCGGATGCGCACCTGCCCGACCTGCAGCAATGCCTCGATGGCCTGCTGGTTGCCTTCCTGTTCGAAGAAATGGCCGAGCGAGCGCGCCACCTCGCCGCCGATGTCGGGCACGCGCTTGAACAGCGGCCACGGCAGCTGGCGGATCAGCACCAGGTCGCCGAACCACTGCGCCAGCGCCTTGGCCGTGCTCTCGCCGACGTGCTCGATGCCCAGCGCGAACAGCAGCCGTTCCAGCGTGGCGTCGCGGCTGGCGTCGATGGCGGCGATGAGGTTGTCGGCCCACTTGGTGGCGATCTTCTTCGTGTTCCATTCGAAGGCCACCGGCGATGCCAGCGCCTGCGCGCGCCAGGCCGCATCGTTGCCGTCGAGCCGGAGCACGGCGTTGAGCGCCGCGCCGCTGCCCTCCACCGGCAGATGCGGCTTGAGGCTGGCGGCGAGCGCGGACGGGTCGGCGGCGTCGAGCACCAGCTTCAGGTGCAGCAGCTGGTCGCGGGTGAGCCGGTAGAGGTCGGCCACGCCACGCACGATGCCGGCGTCGACCAGGGTCTCGATGTAGCGGTCGCCCAGCCCGTCGATGTCCATGGCGCGGCGCGAGGCGAAATGCGCGATGGCTTCCTTGCGCTGCGCCGGGCAGCTCAGTTCGCCCGAGCAGCGCCACACCGCCGCGCCCTCCTCGCGCACGATCTCCGCGCCGCAGACCGGGCAGGCCGCCGGCATCGTCCACGGCGGCGCGCCGGGCGGGCGGCGCTCGGCGATGACGCTGACCACCTCGGGGATCACGTCGCCGGCGCGGCGCACGATCACCGTGTCGCCCACGCGCACGTCCAGCCGCGCGATCTGGTCGGCGTTGTGCAGGGTGGCGTTGGTGACGGTCACCCCGGCCACCTGCACCGGCTGCAGGCGCGCCACCGGCGTGGCCGCGCCGGTGCGGCCGATCTGGATCTCGATCGCCTCCACCGTGGTGGTCTGTTCCTGCGCCGGGAACTTGTGGGCGATGGCCCAGCGCGGTGCACGGGCGACGAAGCCCATCTCGCGCTGGCCCTCGCGGTCGTCGAGCTTGTAGACCACGCCGTCGATGTCGAAGGCCAGCCCGTCGCGGCGCGCGCCGATGTCGCGGTAGTAGTCGAGCAGGCCGTCGGCGCCCTCGACCACCCGGCACAGGTCGCTGACCGGGAAGCCCCACTGCGCCAGTCGCGCCAGCGTCGCCGAATGCGTGGCCGGCAGTTCGCCGCCCTCGACCTCGCCGGTGCCGTAGGCATAGAAGCTCAACGGCCGCTGCGCGCTGACCCTGGGGTCGAGCTGGCGCAGCGAACCGGCCGCGCCGTTGCGCGGGTTGGCCAGCACCTTGCCGCCGTGCAGGCGCGCCTGCTCGTTGTATTTCTCGAAATCGGCGCGCGGCATGTAGACCTCGCCACGCACCTCGAGCACCGCCGGCCAGCCTTCGCCATCGAGCCGATGCGGGATCACCCTGATCTGGCGCAGGTTGGCGGTGACGTCCTCGCCGGTAGTACCGTCGCCACGGGTCGCGCCCTGCACGAACACGCCATCCTCGTAGCGCAGGCTGATCGCCAGGCCGTCGAGCTTGGGTTCGGCCGAAAACAGCAGCCGCGCGCGGTGCAGGCGCTCGTCGATGCGGCGCACGAAGTCCCGCACCTCCTCGTCGCTGAAGGCGTTGCCCAGCGACAGCATCGGCATGGCGTGCACCACCTCGGCGAAGCGCGAGGACGGCCGGCCGCCGACCTGGTGGCTGGGCGAATCAGCGCTGTCCAGCTGCGGATGCGCCGCTTCCAGCGCCTCCAGCTCGCGCATCAGCGCGTCGTAGTCGGCATCGGGAATTAGCTGCTCGTCGCGCTCGTGGTAGGCCTGCGCGGCCGTGGCCAGGTGCTGGCGGAGGTCGGCGATGCGCTGGCGGGCGGGGGCGTCGGAAGTCATGCGCCGATTTTAACCGCGCACGGGTGTATGCACCGCGTGTGGCAGGGCGCGGAAACGCAAGGGGCGCCGCATGCGACGCCCCCCCCTCTCCCGCAGTTCATCCCGCCGCGCCTACCAGCGCGGCGGCTTGGTCAGCGGCGGCGCCTGGTGCTGGCGGTCGTAGGCGCGCAGCTCGTCGCGGATGTGGGCGATGCGCTGGCGGCCCAGCGCGTTGCGGCTGTCGTCCAGCACCACGCCGTCGAGCAGTTCGGCCATGCGCTGCACGGTGGGCAGCATCTTTTCCCAGGCGTCGAGCGCGGTCATCGGCGCCGGCAGGGTGAGGAAGAAGGCGATGGCCGGGGTTTCCATCTCACGGATGTGGGCCATGTCGAAGCTGCCCGGCTTCATGATGCTGGCCATGCTGAAGATCGGCCCGCGCTCGGGATGCCCTTCCACCAGGCGGTGGAAGACGCTCATGTAGCCGAACACCAGCCCGGTCTTCTCGGCGGCCACCACGATGTCCTCGCCGCGCAGCACCTGGCCCGCGCGCGCGGCCACGTAGAGCGAGACGATCTTGTCGAAATCCTGGCTGGCGCGCCTGCCCAGTTCGCTGCCCGCCGCGGCCTCGACGTCCGGCAGGCCCAGCTCCGGCTGGGTCACTTCCACGCCGGCGTCCGCATCGGCCACGGCATCGCCGCCCTCGCCGTCCGCGCCCAGCACCGGCTCGCGCCGCGGCTTGGCGCCGCCATCGACCGGCTCGCGGCGCTTGCCCTGCGCCGGCTTCTTGGTGCGTCCGAACAGGAAGATCGCCGCGATCAGCAGCACTCCGGCGGCCAGGATGCCGATACGCAACAGAGCCATGTCGGACATGCGGTGGGTTCTCCGGTCAACGTGTTCAGGTCGATAAAGAATGGCACGTCAGGCCGCGCCCGCCAAACGCGCGGCTTCCTCCAGGTCCACGCTGACCAGGCGGCTGACGCCCGGCTCGCGCATGGTCACGCCCGAGAGCTGGTGCGCGGCCTCCATCGTCGCCTTGTTGTGGCTGACGAACAGGAACTGCACCTTTTCGCTCATCTCCTTGACCATGTTGGCCAGGCGGCCGACGTTGGCCTCGTCCAGCGGCGCGTCCACCTCGTCCAGCAGGCAGAACGGCGCCGGGTTGAGCTGGAAGATGGCGAACACCAGGGCCACCGCGGTCATGGCCTTCTCGCCGCCGGACAGCAGCGAGATGCTGGACACGCGCTTGCCCGGCGGGCGCGCCATGATGGTCACGCCGGTATCGAGCAGGTCCTCGCCGGTCAGTTCCAGATAGGCGTGGCCGCCGCCGAACAGGCGCGGGTACAGGGCCTGCACGCCGGCGTTGACGCGGTCGAAGGTGTCCTTGAAACGGCCGCGGGTCTCGCGGTCGATCTTGCGGATCGCCTCTTCCAGCGTCTCCAGCGCGGTGGTCAGGTCCACGTTCTGCGATTCCAGGTATTCCGAACGCTGCGAGGCCTCGCCGTATTCGTGGATGGCGGCCAGGTTGACCGGTTCCAGCCGGCGCATGCGCGCGTCGATCTGCTGCACCGCCTGCTCCCACTCGCCGATGCGCGCGTCCCCGGGCAGGGTGTTGACCACGTCCTCGAGCACGAAGCCGGCCTTTTCCACCGCCGCCTGCAGCTGCTCGGCGCTGAGCACCAGCGCCTGCTGGTCGAGCTTGCGCTGGGAAATGCGCTCGCGCTGCGCCAGCGCCTGTTCGTCGCGCTGGTGGCGGGTCTGCTCCAGCGTGCGCAGCTCGGCGTCGATGCCGTCCAGCTGCGCGCGCGCCTCGGCCAGCACCCGGTCCACGCGCACGCGCTCGGCCAGGGTGTTCTGGTGCTCGGCCTCCAGCGCCTGCACCGGCGTGTCGCCCTGGTCCAGCTGCGAGTGCAGTTCGCCCAGGCGCGAATCCAGCTGCCCGCGCTGGGTGCTCATGCGCTCCAGCGCCTGCGACAGCGAGGCGATCTGCGCGCGCTGCGATTCCAGGGTGAGCGCCAGCGCGTGCATGCTGTCGCGCACGTTGCGCGCCGCATCACGCGCCAGGTCGCGCGCCTCGGTCAGCTGGCGGCGCTCGCCCTCCAGCGCCTGCCGCGTGGTTTCCAGGTCGCCCATGCTGGACACCGCGTCTTCCAGGCGCACGCGCGCCTCGCCGGCCTGCTCGCGGCTGGTGTCCAGCGCTTCCAGCAACTGCCCCAGCTCGCTCTCGATGCGCTCGATGCGCGTGCGCGCCGATTCCAGCCGGCCGCGCTGGCTCTGCATCTGACCGGCCAGCTCGGACACGCCGCGATGCGCCTGGTACAGCGCCCGCTGCGCTTCCTCGCGCTGCTGCTCGGCGGCCAGCAGCTGGTCGCGGAACGCGCCGAGCTGGCGCTCGAGTTCGCCCTCGCGCTCCTGCAGGCCTTCGATCTGCTCGCGCAGGGTGACGATCTCGCGTTCGCGCAGCAGCGCGCCCTGCTTGGCCGCGCCCTGCCGCGACACCCGCACCCAGCCCTCGCCCAGGCGCTCGCCGTTGCGGGTGATGACCGAATCGCCTTCGTCCAGCCGCTGCTGCAGTTCGCGCGCGGCGGCCAGGTCCTCGGCGCCATGCAGGCGCGCCAGCAGGCGACGGATCGCCAGCGGCCCCTGCACGCGCGCGGCCAGCGAGGTCGGCGCGAAATCCGCATCGCCCGCGGCACCGGACACCAGCGCGATGCGGCCTTCGCCCAGTTCGCCCAGCGCATCGACCAGCACTTCGGGCGCATCGACCAGCACGCCTTCGATCAGCTGGCCCAGCGCGCTTTCCACCGCGTTTTCCCAGCCGCTCTCGACGGTAATGCGCTCGCCGACGCGCGCGGCCGAATCCAGCCCCTGCGCCTTCAGCCACGCCACCGCGGCGCCCTGCTCCTGGCCCAGCGCGGCCTGCTGCAGGGTTTCCAGCGAGGACAGGCGGCCGCGCGCGGCCTGCGCCTGCTTGCGCACTTCGGCCAGTTCGGCCTGGCTGGCGCGCTGCCGTTCCTGCAGCGTCGCCGCGCTTTCCTTGCGCAGTTCCACCTGTTCGTTCAGTTCGTCCAGCGCCGCGGCCTGCGATTCGTGCTGCAGCTGCAGCTGCTCGAACGCCTCGGCCAGCGCCTCCACGTCGAGGCCGGCGCGCTCGGCCGCCAGCGCTTCGCGGCGGCGGTCGGCCTCCAGGATCTGGCGGTCGAGGTAATCGACGCGGGTACGCTCCACTTCGCCCGAGCGGGTGGCTTCGGAGGTGTTGCGGTTGTGCGCTTCCCAGCGCTGCTGCCAGTCGTGCAGCGCGGCCTCGGCCTCGCGCAGCCCTTCCTGGCGGAATTCGTTTTCTTCCTGCAGCTGTTCCAGCTGCGGCTCGGCGTTCTCCACCGCCTCGCGCAGCACCATCAGCCGCGCCTCGTCGCCGCTGATGTGCTGGCCCAGTTCGGCAAGGGCCTGGCGGGTCTCGTCGCGCGCCTTGTGCAGGCGCTGCGCCATCTCGCGCTGGTGCTGGATCTGCTGTTCCAGCCGCGCCAGCGTGCTGCCGACCTGGTAGACGTCGGCCTGCGCGCGCGCCAGCGTTTCGGCCGCTTCCTCGCGGCGCATGCGCCCGGTCTCGATGCGGCTCTCGGCCTCGCGCTGCTCGGCGATCAGCTGCTGCAGCCGGGTTTCCTCGCGCGCCAGCGCTTCGCGCAGCCCACCCAGGCGGCTGTCCAGGCCGCGGTATTCCAGCGCCTTCCACTCGGCGTCCTTGACCCGGCGCTCTTCCTGCAGGGCCTGGTACTGCTCGGCCTGCCTCGCCTGGCGGCGCAGGTGCTCGAGCTGCTTGCCGATTTCCTCGCGCAGGTCGTTCAGGCGGTCCAGGTTCTCGCGGGTGTGGCGGATGCGGGTCTCGGTCTCCTTGCGGCGCTCCTTGTACTTGGAGATGCCGGCGGCCTCTTCCAGGTAGACGCGTAGGTCTTCCGGCCGCGCCTCGATGATCTGGCTGATCATGCCCTGCTCGATGATCGAGTAGCTGCGCGGCCCCAGGCCGGTGCCGAGGAACAGATCGGTGATGTCGCGGCGCCGGCACTTGGTGCCGTTGAGGTAGTAGTTGCTGCTGCCGTCGCGGCTGACCAGGCGCTTGACCGAGATTTCGTTGAACGCGGCGTACTCGCCGGCGATGGTGTGGTCGGTGTTGTCGAAGATCAGTTCGACCGTGGCCTGCGACACCGGCTTGCGCCCGGCCGAGCCGGAGAAGATCACGTCGGTCAGCGAGTCGCCGCGCAGGCGACTGGCCGAGCTTTCGCCCATCACCCAGCGCACCGCGTCGATGATGTTGGACTTGCCGCAGCCGTTGGGCCCGACCACGCCGGTCATGTTGGTCGGCAGGTGCAGCGTCGTGGGATCGACGAAGGACTTGAAACCGGACAGCTTGATCGTGGATAGACGCATGGGGCAGCAGGGTTCCAGTGCCGGGCCGATGGGTGGCACCGTTGGGTTTTGCGGGGAATCGGGCGCGGGAAAAACGGTCCGCGGGCAGTATAAGCCCCTCTCCCCGCGGGAGAAGGGTCGGGGTGAGCGTACGGGTACAGCCCTGCGACATCCGTCTGCACGAGGCTTCGCCTGTACCGTCATCCGCCCCTTGCGTGCCGCTCCTGCGGCACGCCCTTCGGGCCGGCTTCGCCGTCCGCTTCGGCATCCCGCCTCGCGAGCGGGGTACCTGCATCCGGCACATCGCGGTGCTTCGGCCTTCGGGCGGCTTCGCCGCGCAACCCGGTCGTCCTGCCGGGTTGTCACCCAGGGGAAGGGATAAAAAGAACGGGCGCCTTGCGGCGCCCGTTCCGGGTACTACGCGAACCGCAAGGATCAGGCGTCGGCTTCGACGATGACCTTGACGGTGGCTTCCACGTCGGCGTGCAGCTTGAGCACGACATCGTATTCGCCGACAGCGCGGAAGGCGCCTTCGCCGAGGATGACTTCGCTCTTTTCCAGCGGCAGGCCGGCGGCGGTGAAGGCCTCGGCGATGTCGCGCGGGCCGACCGAGCCGTACAGCTTGCCTTCGGTCGACGCGTGGGCGCCGATGGTGACGCTGGCGTCGGCGAACTTGGCGGCGCGGGCTTCGGCGTCGTCGTGCGAGGCCTTGGCCTTGGCTTCGTACTCGGCGCGCTTGGCTTCGAAGGCGGCGACGTTGGCTTCGGTGGCCGGCACGGCCTTGCCGTGCGGCACCAGGAAGTTGCGGCCGTAGCCCGGCTTCACGTCGACCAGGTCACCCAGGTTGCCCAGGTTGGTCACCTTCTGCAGAAGAATCAGCTTCATTTTCTTGCTCCGTTATTCGTTAGCGATGCCCCGGGGGACACCGCAACGCTTGCTGTCCGAATGGACGGTGTGGACGTATCAGACGTCGTGGTTGTCCGTGTACGGGATCAGCGCCAGGAAACGGGCGCGCTTGACCGCCGTGGACAGCTGACGCTGGTACTTGGACTTGGTGCCAGTGACGCGGCTCGGCACGATCTTGCCGTTCTCGGTCAGGTACTGGCGCAGGGTGTTGAGATCCTTGTAGTCGATCTCCTTCACACCTTCAGCCGTGAACTTGCAGAACTTGCGGCGACGGAAGAACTTGGACATGAGCTGACTCCTTATTCGGCAGAGGCGGCGTCGTCGCCGGCTTCTTCATTGTTGGAATTGGCAGCTTCTTCGTCGTCACGACGACGGCGCTCGCCACGCTCGGGCTTGTCGCCCTTCTCGTCCTTGCTCTTCATGATCAGCGACTGCTCGGTCTCGGCCTCGTCACGCTTGATGACCAGGTTGCGCAGCACGGCGTCGTTGAAGCGGAAGCTTTCGGTCAGTTCGTTCAGCACCGACTGGTCGGCTTCGATGTTCATCAGAACATAGTGGGCCTTGACCAGGTTCTGGATCGGATAGGCCAGCTGACGGCGGCCCCAGTCTTCCAGGCGGTGGATCTTGCCATTGCCGCCCTCGACCAGCGCCTTGTAGCGCTCGACCATGGCCGGGACCTGCTCGCTCTGGTCCGGGTGGACCAGGAACACGACTTCGTAATGACGACTCATGTTTTTTCTACCTTTCGGATGTAGCCCTTTCGGGCCGGACAGCCCCCCGCCATGCAACGCGGTGGGGCAAGGACCCCTGCACCAGGGGCGCAGGGAGCCGCGCATTATCCACTGCGCGCCGGTTCCGGACAAGTCGCCCGCTCTCCCCGGCTGAACGCTGCGTTCGACGGGCGGCACCCCGCCCGGGATTTTCATGCTGCAACGCAGCAGTACAATGCGTAACCGTTTCCACGCCCCTCCGGATACGCCTTGCCCTCTTCCTCCTCCCTGGCCGCGACGCTGAACCCGCGGCAACGCACCCTCATCCTCCTGGCCCTGTCGCTGGGTGGCTTCGCCATCGGCACCAGCGAATTCGCCAGCATGGGCCTGATGCTGGAAATCAGCCGTGGGCTGGCGATCAGCGAGGCCCAGGTGGGCCACCTGATCAGCGCCTACGCCATCGGCGTGGTGGTCGGCGCGCCGCTGCTGGCCTTCGCCGGCGCCGGCGTCAGCCGCCGCACCCTGCTGCTCTGGCTGATGGGCTTCTATGCCGCCGGCAACCTGGCCAGCGCCCTGGCGCCCAACTACGCCACCATGCTGCTGGCCCGCTTCGTGGCCGGCCTGCCGCACGGCGCCTATTTCGGCGTGGCGATGCTGGTGGCCGCCTCGATCAGCCCGCCCGAGCAGCGCGGCGCCGCGGTTTCTCGGGTGCTGCTGGGCCTGTCCATCGCCATCCTGGTGGGCAACCCGCTGACCACCTGGCTCGGCCAGCAGTTCGTCTGGCGCACCGCCTTCGCCCTGGTGAGCCTGCTGGCGCTGGCCACGGTGGCGATGGTGGCGCGCCACCTGCGCCCGGACCCAGACGAGGTCCGCACCACGCCGATGCGCGAACTGCGCGCCTTCAACCGCCCGCAGGTATGGCTGGCGCTGGCGATCGGTGCGATCGGTTTCGCCGGCATGTTCTGCGTGTTCACCTACCTCGCGCCGACCCTGGTCAACGTCACCGGCGTGCACGAGCGCTGGATGCCGGTGGCGGTGGGCCTGTTCGGCGTGGGCGCGATCATCGGCAACGTGGCCGGCGGCTGGCTGGTCGACCGCCTGCAGTTCCGCGCCGCCGGCGTGCTGCTGGCGTGGTCGATCCTGGTGCTGATGCTGTTCCCGCTGGCCGCCCGCTCGGGCTGGGCCATGGCCCCGGCGATCATCGCGGTCGGCACCATGGGCGCGCTCGCCGTCGCCCTGCAGACCCGGCTGATGGATGCGGCCGGCGAGGCGCAGACCCTGGCGGCGGCCTCCAACCACGCCGCGTTCAATACCGCCAACGCGCTCGGCCCGTGGCTGGGCGGCATGGCGATCGGCGCCGGCTTCGGCCACGCCTCCACCGGTTACGTGGGCGCGGCCACCGCCGCGGCGGGCTGCTGCTGCTGTGGGTCGTGGCGATCCGGCTGGACCGCCGCCGCGCGGCGCGGACGCTGGCCTGCTGCCGCTGAGCCGCGGGCGCGGCCACTCCGCCTCAGCGGGGTGGCTTTCGTCAGCGGTGGCTGTCGTCGGTGGTGAAGCTCTCGCCGCAGCCGCACTCGGCGGTGGCGTTGGGGTTTTTGAAGGTGAAGGTCTCGCCCAGGCCCTGCTTGCCGAAGTCGATCTCGGTGCCGTCCACCAGGGCCAGGCTGTCGGCGTCGACGAAGATGCGTACGCCATCCTGCTCGAACACCGTGTCGTCCTCGCGCTGTTCGCGCGCCAGGTCGGTGATGTGGCCCCAGCCCGAGCAGCCGGTGCGGGTCACGCCGAAACGCAGGCCCAGCGCGCCGGGGGTCTGCTCGACGAAACGCTGGACGCGGGCGAAGGCGACGGGAGTGAGGTGGATGGCCATGGGGGAGCGACTCCGGGAGATTGCGGGGGCGATTATAGGAAAACCCGGCTGTACCGGCCCCGGATGGCGGATTCCTCGCCTGTCCGGCCGCGCAGCCGCTAGAATTCCGTGTTCACAGATCGAGTCGATCAGCAGAGGATTCAAGTCATGACGGTGGTCAGCGTTGCGCACGCCCTGGCCGGGAAGATCCCGGAAGGCGGAGAAGTCACGGTTCGCGGTTGGGTTCGCACGGTCCGTGCCTCCAACGGGCTGGCCTTCGTCAATGTCAGCGACGGCTCCGGCTTCGCTCCGATCCAGGTCGTGGCCACCGACGCGCTGGCCAATTTCGACGACATCAAGCGCCTGACCCCGGGCTGCTCGGTCGTCGCCAGCGGCAAGCTGGTCAAGTCGCAGGGCAAGGGCCAGAGCTTCGAGATCCAGGGCCAGAGCCTGGAGATCGTCGGCTGGGTCGAGGACCCGCTGACCTACCCGATCCAGCCCAAGCCGATGTCGCCGGAGTTCCTGCGCGAAGTGGCGCACCTGCGCCCGCGCACCAACCTGTTCGGCGCGGTCACCCGCATCCGCGACTGCCTGGCCAAGGCGGTGCACCGCTATTTCCACGAGAACGGCTACTACTGGATCAGCACGCCGATCATCACCACCTCCGACGCCGAAGGCGCCGGCCAGATGTTCCGCGTCTCCACGCTGGACATGGCCAACCTGCCGCGCGGCGGGGACGGCGCCATCGACTTCAGCCGCGACTTCTTCGGCAAGGAAACCTTCCTGACCGTGTCCGGCCAGCTCAACGTCGAGGCCTACTGCCTGGCGCTGAGCAAGGTCTACACCTTCGGCCCGACCTTCCGCGCCGAGAACAGCCACACCACCCGCCACCTGGCCGAATTCTGGATGGTGGAGCCGGAAATCGCCTTCGCCGACCTGGCCGAGGACGCGCGCGTGGCCGAAGAGTTCCTCAAGTACCTGTTCCGCGCGGTGCTCGACGAGCGTGCCGACGACATGGCCTTCATCGCCGAACGCGTGCAGAAGGACGCCATCACCCGCCTGGAAACCTTCGTCAACGCGCCGTTCGAGCGCATCGAATACACCGATGCGGTCAGCCTGCTGCAGAAGTCCGGCCGGAAGTTCGACTACCCGGTCGAATGGGGCCTGGACCTGCAGACCGAACACGAGCGCTGGCTGACCGAGGAACACGTTGGCCGCCCGGTGGTGGTCACCAACTACCCCGAGCACATCAAGGCCTTCTACATGCGCCTGAACGACGACGGCAAGACCGTCGCGGCGATGGACGTGCTGGCCCCGGGCATCGGCGAGATCATCGGCGGCAGCCAGCGCGAGGAGCGCCTGGACATCCTCGATGCGCGCATGGCGCAGTTCGGCCTGGATCCGGAGCACTACCAGTGGTACCGCGATTTCCGCCGCTACGGTTCGGTGCCGCACGCCGGCTTCGGCCTGGGCTTCGAGCGGCTGGTGGTATACGTCTGCGGCCTGTCCAACATCCGCGACGCCATCCCCTACCCGCGCGCGCCGGGCTCGGCGGAATTCTGACAGCGAGGAACGAGTGATGAGAAACGAGAAACGAGTAAAAGCCGGATCAGCGCGCAGACGCGCCCTTCTCTCGTTTCTCGTTCCTCTCCACTCGTTCCTGCTTCAATCATGACGCTCTTCCTCGCCCTGTGCTTCGTCGGCGTGGCCATCGCCGGGTTCAGTGCGTTCCTGATCTTCTGGCCGCTGACCCTGGTGCATGTGCGCGACCGCCACCCGACGGTGGCCGGTGGCTTCGGCGACTTCGCCTTCCTCGACGGCAAGGCCCTGCGCTGGCTGGTCGGCGGCCGCTACCACGCGCTCGGCGACCGCGCGCTCAGCGGCCTGGCCACTCCCGCCCGGATCGCGCTGTGCGTGATCTGGTTCGGGCTGGGCATGGCCGGCCTGCTCTGGCTCTATTCCCTGGTAATGAAATGAACGACATCGACACTTCCGCCGACCAGTGGTGGCTGGCCAGCCTCGGCACGACGCTGGTCTGGGCGCGCCTGCGCGTGCGCCCGGCCGGCACCGCCGAGGTGCTGGACAGCGACGGCAACACCCTGAGCTACGACAGCGAGGACACCGCGCGCGCGCAGCTGTTCGACGCCGAGTTCGTCGCCTGGGACGGGCTGGACGAGGAAGACGCGCTGGCGCGCGGCTTCTCGCTGCACGAGGTGCAGCCGCCGCGGGCGGCCAGCGACGCCGAACTGCGCGGACGCATGGTGCAGTCGCTGGGTGGGCGCGCCTGACCGGCCGATGTTCACCCCACGCGCCTTCGCCGAGCATGATCTGGTCTGGCTGGATCGCCTGCTGGAGCGCGATCCGTTCGTCACCGTGCTGACCACCGGCGCCGACGGACTGCCCGAACTGACCCGGCTGCCGGTGCTGTACCAGCGCGACGGCGAACGCATCGAACTGCTCGGCCACTGGGCCCGGGCGAACCCGCAGGCGCGCCACGCCGGCGTCGCCAAGGTGCTGGTCGATGGCCCGCATGGGTACGTGTCGGCGAGCTGGTATCCGGACAAGGAAACCGCCGCGCGCGTGCCGACCTGGAACTATGCCAGCGCCGAGCTGCGCGGCCACCTGGAACCCTTCGACGACGAGGACGCGCTGGCGGCGCTAGTCGGCGCGCTCAGCGCGCGGTTCGAGGCCAGCGTCGGCCAGGACTGGCGCTTCGAACCGGAGCGCGACGACCAGCGCCGCCAGCTGCGCGGCATCGTCGGTTTCCGCTTCCAGGTCGAACAGGTCCAGATCAAACTGAAATTGAGCCAGAACCACCCGGACGCCAACCAGCAGGCGGTGATCGCCGCCCTGGAACGGCTGCCGGACCCCGCTTCCCATGAGCTGGCGCAGTGGATGCGCCGGCAGCGCGAACAGGCCGCCACCGGCGACTGAGCGCCCCGTTTCCCGACGACGCGGCCAGCGCGGCCGCGCCTTCCTCCCCATCGACGTCAGGAACACCCGAAATGAAAGACATCCGCAGGCTGCTGCAGAACAACCGCGAATGGGCCGACCGCATCGCCCGCGAAGACCCCGAATTCTTCCACCAGCTGGCCAAGCAGCAGCATCCGGAATACCTGTGGATCGGCTGCTCCGATTCGCGCGTGCCTGCCAACCAGATCATCGGCATGGCGCCCGGCGAGGTGTTCGTGCACCGCAACGTCGCCAACGTGGTGGCGCACAGCGACCTGAACTGCCTGAGCGTGGTGCAGTACGCGGTGGACCAGCTCAAGGTTAAGCACATCCTGATCGTCGGCCACTACGGCTGCGGCGGCGTGCACGCCTGCCTGCACAACACCCGCGTCGGCCTGGCCGACAACTGGCTGCGCCACGTCGGCGACGTGGTGCAGAAGCATTCGGCGATCCTCGACGCGATCGAGGACGACGAGCTCAGGCACGCCCGCCTGTGCGAGCTGAACGTGATCGAGCAGGTCGCCAACCTGTGCCGCTCGACCATCGTGGAGGACGCCTGGGCGCGCGGCCAGAAGCTGATGGTGCACGGCTGGGTCTACAGCCTGAAGGACGGCCGCGTCAGCGAGATGGGCATCGACGTGGGCGCGCCCGAAGACCTGAAGCCCGCCTACGAGAGTGCCCTGGCCTTCGTTCCGCGCCAGGGCCGGCGCGACTGACCCGGACCGGAAACGACCATGCTCGCCTCGCCGATCAACCTGCACGCCTGGATCGAGGACAACCGCCACCTGCTCAAGCCGCCGGTGGGCAACAGGATGATCGACAACGGCGATTTCATCGTCATGGTGGTCGGTGGCCCCAATGCGCGCACCGACTTCCATTACGACGAAGGCCCGGAGTGGTTCTACCAGCTCGAGGGCGAGATGGTACTCAAGGTGCAGGAGGACGGCGCGGTACGCGACATCCCGATCCGCGCCGGCGAAATCTTCCTGCTGCCGGCGCGGGTGCCGCATTCGCCGCGGCGACCGCCCGGCGGCGTCGGCCTGGTGGTCGAACGCAAGCGCCTGCCGCACGAACTCGACGGCGTGGCCTGGCACTGCGAACAGTGCAACCACAAGCTGTACGAGGAGTTCTTCCACCTGCGCAACATCGAGACCGACCTGCCCAAGGTGTTCGACCGCTTCCATTCCTCGCTGCAGCACCGCACCTGCGCGCACTGCGGCGCGGTGCACCCGCTGCCGGCGCAGGGCTGAGCGCCGCGCCCCCGCCACGCGAAAACGCGCCACCGTGCGCACCCCGTAGGAGCGGCTTCAGCCGCGATGGGGCTTGCCCGACGAATGGCTCGGCCAGCAAAGCACCATCGCGGCTGAAGCCGCTCCTGCGACCGCATGCCGCGGGCCGGCGGTACACTGCGGCCACACTTCAATGCGCGCCCCCGATGAACGAACTCCTGTCCCCTGCCCACGCCGCCGCGCTCGATGCGGCCGATCCGCTGCGCCACCTGCGCGGCCAATTCCTGTTCCCGCAGCACCAGGGCGCCGACCAGGCCTACTTCGTCGGCAACTCGCTCGGCCTGCAGCCGCGCGGCGCGCAGGCGATGGTGCAGGAAGTGATGGAACTGTGGGCGCGCATCGCGGTCGAGGGCCACTTCACCGGTCCCACCCACTGGATGAACTACCACCGCCTGGTACGCGACCCGCTGGCGCGCGTGGTCGGCGCGCAGCCGGTGGAAGTGGTGGCGATGAACACGCTGAGCGTGAACCTGCACCTGATGATGGTCAGCTTCTACCGGCCCACGCGCGAGCGCCCGGCGATCCTGATGGAAGCCGGCGCCTTTCCCACCGACCGCCACGCGGTCGAGGCGCAGATCCGTTTCCACGGTTTCGACCCGGCCACCGACCTGATCGAAGTGCAGCCGGACGAGGCCAACGGCACGCTGTCGATGGCGGCGATCGAACGCGCCATCGCCGAGCATGGAAAGCGCGTGGCGCTGGTGCTGTGGCCCGGCGTGCAGTACCGCACCGGGCAGGCGTTCGACCTGGACGCGATCACCCGGCTGGCGCGCGCGCAGGGCGCCAACATCGGCTTCGACCTCGCCCACTCGGTCGGCAACGTGCCGCTGTCGCTGCACGACGTCGCTCCCGATTTCGCGGTGTGGTGCCACTACAAATACCTCAACGGCGGCCCGGGCGCGGTCGCCGGTTGTTTCGTACACGAGCGCCACGCCCGCGACACCACGCTGCCGCGCTTTGCCGGCTGGTGGGGCCACGAGCAGGCCACGCGTTTCCGCATGGCGCCGGAATTCGTGCCCGAACTCGGCGCCGAAGGCTGGCAGCTGAGCAACCCGCCGGTACTGGGGCTGGCGCCGCTGCGCGCCTCGCTGGAGCTGTTCGACCAGGCCGGCATGGACGCGCTGCGCGCCAAGTCGCTGCAGCTGACCGGCTATCTGGAAACGCTGGTGCGCGCGCGTCTGTCCAGCGTGCTGCAGATCGTCACGCCCGCCGAGCCGGAGCGCCGCGGCTGCCAGCTGTCGCTGCGCGTGAGCGGCGGCCGCGAACAGGGCCGCTCGCTGTTCGAGTACCTGCAGTCGGTCGGCGTGCTCGGCGACTGGCGCGAGCCGGACGTGATCCGCATTTCCCCGACCCCCCTGTACAACCGCTACCGCGACGTGCTGCGCTTCGTCGAGGAAGTGGAAGCCTGGGCCGGCCCCTGATCCATCGGAAGCAATGACTTGAGCGTTTCCCCCACGCGTCACCTGACCCTGATCGGCGCCGGCCTGGCCGGCTCCCTGCTAGCCATCCTGCTCTCGCGCCGCGGCTGGCGCATCACCGTCTACGAACGCCGCGGCGACCCGCGCGTGGCCGACTACGAAAGCGGCCGTTCGATCAACCTCGCGCTGGCCGAGCGCGGCCGCAACGCGCTGCGCCAGGCCGGCGTGGAGGACGCGGTGATGGCGCGCACGGTGATGATGCGCGGGCGCATGGTGCACCCGCGCGACGGCGGAGCGGCCCAGTTGCAGCGCTACGGCCGCGACGACAGCGAAGTTATCTGGTCGGTGCACCGCAAGGACCTCAACGTCACCCTGCTGCAGCTTGCCGAAGAGGCCGGCGCCCGCTTCCACTTCCACCGCCGCCTGCATACGGTGGATTTCGATGCCGGCTACGCGCGTTTCATCGACGACCGCGACGACCAGCCGCACGACATCCACTTCGATTCGCCGCTGGTCGGCGCCGATGGCGCCGGCTCGGCACTGCGCGCGGCAATGAACCGCAAGTCGCCGCTGGGTGAGCGCACCGAGTTCCTCGACCACTCCTACAAGGAGCTGGAAATCCCGCCCGGCGCCGACAACGGCTTCCAGATCGAGGCCAACGCGCTGCACATCTGGCCGCGCGGCCGCTACATGTGCATCGCCCTGCCCAACGACGAAGGCACCTTCACCGTCACCCTGTTCCTGCCCAACGAGGGCAACCCGAGTTTCGCCACGGTGCGCAGCGGCGCCGAGGCCGAGGCGCTGTTCGCACGCGAGTTCGCCGACGCGCTGCCGCTGATCCCGCACCTGCGCCGCGACTGGGAGCAGCACCCGCCCGGCCTGCTCGGCACCCTGTACCTGGACCGCTGGCGCCTGGGCGGCAAGGCGGTGCTGCTGGGCGACGCGGCGCACGCGATGGTGCCGTTCCACGGCCAGGGCATGAACTGCGCCTTCGAGGACTGCGTCGCGCTGGCCGAGCTGCTGGAAACGCACGAGGACACCACGCAGGCCTTTGCCGCGTTCGAGGCCGAACGCAAGCCCAACGCCGCGGCGATCCAGCAGATGGCGCTGGACAACTACCTGGAGATGCGCGACCACGTCGCCGACCCGGCCTTCCTGCTGCAGCGCGAACTGGAGCAGGAGCTGCAGCGGCGCTGGCCGACGCGGTTCGTGCCGCACTACACCATGGTCACCTTCCTGCACACGCCTTACGCGGTGGCGCTGGAACGCACGCGGCTGCAGCAGCGCATCCTCGCCGAGGCCACGGCCGGCCACGCCACGCTGGAGCGCATCGACTGGGCCGCGCTGGAGAAAACCATCCACGCGCAGTTACCGGTGCTGGAGGGAGCGCACTGATGATCCCTGCCCTCCAGCGCCCTGTTCGACAGGGAGTGCCGCCCTCGCCAGGGCCGGCGGCAACGGCAGTCCGACGGTAAGCCCCATGCCAGACACTTTCCTGTTCTACGACCTCGAGACCTTCGGCCAGGACCCGCGCCGCACCCGCATCGCGCAGTTCGCCGCGGTGCGCACCGACGCGCAGCTGCAGGTAGTCGACGAGCCGGTCAGCTTCTTCGTCAAGCCGGCCGACGACCTGCTGCCCTCGCCCATCGCCACGCTGATCACCGGCATCACGCCGCAGCGCGCGCTGGCCGAAGGCGTGAGCGAGGCCGAAGCGTTCGCCCGCATCAACGAGCTGATGGCGCGCCCGCAGACCTGTTCGCTGGGCTACAACACCCTGCGCTTCGACGACGAGTTCGTGCGCCACGGCCTGTTCCGCAATTTCTTCGATCCCTACGAGCGCGAGTGGCGCGGCGGCAATTCGCGCTGGGACCTGCTGGACATGCTGCGGCTGGTGCACGCGCTGCGCCCGGACGGCATCCACTGGCCGCAGCGCGAGGACGGCGCCACCTCGTTCAAGCTCGAACACCTGGCCCTGGCCAACGACGTGCGCGAAGGCGACGCGCACGAGGCGCTGTCCGACGTGTACGCCACCATCGGCATGGCGCGGAAGTTCCGCCAGGCGCAACCGCGCATGTGGGACTACGCACTGAAGCTGCGCGACAAGCGTTTCGTCGCCGGCCTGCTGGACGTGGTGGCGATGCAGCCGGCGCTGCACATCTCGATGCGCTACCCCGCCAGCCGCCTGTGCGCCGCGCCGGTGCTGCCGCTGGCCACGCACCCGCACATCGGCAACCGGGTGATCGTGTTCGACCTGGATGGCGATCCGCAGGCGCTGCTGGACCTGTCCGTGGAGGAGATCGCGCAGCGCCTGTACACCCGCGCCGCCGACCTGCCCGAAGGCCAGCAGCGCATTCCGCTCAAGGAAGTGCACCTGAACAAGGTGCCGGCGCTGGTCGCCTGGAACCACCTGCGCGCGCCCGATTTCGAGCGCCTGTGCATCGACCCGGCGGCGATGGAAACGCGCGCCGCGCAGCTGCGCGCGCATGGCCCCGAACTGGCCGAGAAAGTGCGCCGGGTGTTCGCCCGCGAGCGTCCGGCCGAGGGTCCGCCCGATGCCGATGGCGCGCTGTACGACGGCTTTCTCGCCGATGGCGACCGTGCCCAGCTGGCGCGCGTGCGTGCCTGCCCGCCCGACGCGCTGGCCGGCATGGCCGGGAATTTCCGCGATCCGCGCCTGCCGGAGTTGCTGTTCCGCTACCGCGCGCGCAACCACCCGCGGACGCTGGACGCCGGCGAGCGGGCGCGCTGGGACGACTATCGCCAGCGTCGCTTCACCACGCCGGGCATGGCCGAACAGACGATGGACGAATACCTGGCGCAGATCAGCGCGCTGCGCGGCGAACACCACGACAATCCCGCTTCGCTGGCACTGCTCGACGCCCTGGAGCAGTGGCGCCACACCCTGCAGGAAACACCATGACCGCCTATTTCAGCGACGCCAGCTTCAAGTTCCTGCGCGCCCTGGCCCGCCACAACGAGAAGCCGTGGTTCGCCGCGCACAAGCACCAGTACGAGGAACACGTGCGGCAGCCGTTCCTGCGCCTGATCGCCGACCTGCAGCCGGACCTGGCGCAGGTCAGCGCACATTTCCGCGCCGATCCGCGCACCGTCGGCGGCTCGCTGTTCCGCATCTACCGCGACTCGCGCTTCTCCAGCGACAAGACCCCGTACAAGACCTGGCAGGGCGCGCGGCTGTTCCACGAGCGCCGCAAGCAGGTACCGGCGCCGTCGTACTACATCCACCTGGCGCCGGGCGAAAGCTTCGTCGGCGCCGGCATCTGGCACCCGGAACCGGACACGCAGCGCCGCATCCGTCAGTTCATCCTCGACAACCCCGGCAGCTGGAAAGCCGCCGCGCACGCGCCGGCCACGCGCCGGCGCTACGCGTTCGAGACCAGCGAGAAGCTGGTGCGCCCGCCGCGCGGCTTCCCCGCCGATTTCGAGTTCATCGACGACCTCAAGCACCGCAACTGGGTGCTGTGGCGCGCGCTGGACGACAGCGCCATGACCGGCCCGCGCCTGCGCCAGACCCTGGCCGCCGACCTGGCCGCGCTCGGCCCCTTCGTCGATTACCTGTGCGCGGCGCTGGACCTGGAGTTCTGACGGCGCGCCGGGATTCACGCCCCGCCCGCGGATTTGCGGCACCCTAGCCGGCAACCGCCCAACGGAGCCGCCGCCATGGCCGCCATCCACCACCAGATCTGGATCGACGCACCGCTGGCCACCGTGCACGCCGGGCTGGCGACGGCCGAGGGACTGGGCCGCTGGTGGGTCGCCCACACCGCCAGCACGATCGATGGCGCGACGGTGATCAGCCACAACCCCGGGTCGGCGCATGGCGTGGTGGCGATGAAGGTACTGGAAGCCTCCACGCAGCGCGTGCGCTGGGAAGTGATCAGCCGGCACCCGGCGCAGAGCCCGGCCTCGGCCTGGACCGGCACCGAGATCCGCTTCGAGCTGTCGCGCCGCGCCAGCCCCGGCGCCTGGCGCGGCCTGCCGCACGAGGGCGAGCCGATGACGGTGCTGGAGTTCCAGCAGCTGGGCTGGAACCCGGACAGCGAATTCTTCGGTTTCTGCAGCCAGGCCTGGGCCGAGACCCTGGTGATGCTGCGGCGCTGGGCCGAATCCCACCCCGACCTGCCGGCCTGAGCCGCGGAGCGCGTCGATGAAGAAATGGCTGCTGCCCACCGTCGCCGTCCTGCTGGTGCTGCTCGCCGGCTACGTGGCGGCCGGCCCATGGCTGGCGATCCACGGCATCGGCAAGGCGATCGAACAGCGCGATGCGGCGCGGCTTTCGCGTTACGTTGATTTCCCCGCGCTGCGGGTCAACCTCAAGGCGCAGCTCGACGACCAACTGGTGCGGCGCGCCGGCAGCGACCTGCAGTCCAGCCTGTTCGGCGCCGTGGCACTGGGCGTGGCCGGCCGCCTGACCGGCGCGGCGGTGGACGTGATGGTCACGCCCGCCGGCATCGCCGCCCTGCTGCAGGGCCATGGCGTATGGAAGCGCGCTACCGGCGATACCGCCGATGGCGACACCTGGGGCCCGCCGGCACCCGCGCGGCCGCTGCAGGGCGCGCACGGGCGCTACGAATCGCTGTCGCGCTTCACCGCTACCCGGCAACTGGACGACGGCAGCGAAGTGGTCTTCGTGCTGAGCCGGCAGGGGCTGCGCTGGCGGCTGACCGACATCGCGCTGCCGCTGGACGCGCCGGGCTGAAGCCGGCGCCCAACGGCACGAAACGGATGGTGCAGCGCCTGTCGAATTCCATCCTTGTCGCACGTCGTGGCTGATGAAGCGCGTGCCGGTTCCGACCGCGCGCTCTTCCTCCCGCACCGGCCACGGCCGGCAGACAGCAGCCCCGACAGGAGCAGGACCGTGAGAACACTCAGGATCATCGAACACATCTCGCTGGATGGCGTGATCCAGCACTCCGCCGACGACGGCGATTTCCCCTTCAGCGACTGGACCGCGCCTTACCGCACCCCGGCCGGCCGCGAAGCGATCACCGCCGCGTACGGCGGCGATTTCGACCTGCTGCTCGGACGCCGCACCTACGACCTCTGGTCGGACTACTGGCCGCGGGCGCCGCGCAGCCCACTGGCCGACAGCCTCAACGCGGCGACCAAGCACGTCGCCACCCATCGCCCCGAAAGCCTTGCCTGGGGACCGGCCGAGGGCATCGGGCCGGACCTCGCCGGCGATGTGCGCCGCCTGAAGTCGAAGGCCGGACGCGACCTCATTGTTTCCGGCAGCTCCACGCTGACCTCGTCGCTGCTCGCGCAGGGGCTGGTGGACGAAGTGATGCTGGTCGTCTACCCGGTGCTGCTCGGCACCGGCAAGCGCTTCTTCGCGCAGGGGACGCCGGCGCGATCGTTCGAGTTGGCGGGCGTGCAGGCACTGGCGTCCGGCGTCGTGCTCAACAGCTACCGGGCGGTCGGCCCGTTGAACGCCGGGAAGGACGGTGTCGCTGGCCAGGCCCGTTTGGGAAACGGCCCGGAGGGCTAATGAAGGACACCGGTCCGCACCGGCTGCGGACGCAGTCGGTGCGATGCGGGCCCGGCCTGCGGGAAGCGTGAAACCGCCCTCGCCCGCACGGTGCTAGCATGCCCGTGCAGGCGACGCCTGCCACGCGCGCTCCGCGCAGCCGCCCAGGCAGTTGCCCGCTTCGCTCCCCTTTCCTGCGTCATCCGTTCCGGCACCTCCGGACGGTCGCTCAACGGGAGCTTCATGTGCCCGGACATTCGCCTGCGACAAGCCAGGCCCCGCGTCAGCAGTACCGGCCCGACATCCGCTCCGCGGCATCCGCCGGCCGGGTCGCGCCTTGCCCGCGGGCATGCACCGGAAGCGTTCGCCACGCTGCGCAACGTGCATGGAGGACGCATCGGGCGCATCAACATGCCAGACGGCCGCCGCTGTGCATGCGATATGGCGAGACCACGCGGCTTCGCGACCGCCAGGTCATCGCCCGCGATACGGACGGAAGGATGAATCGCAGGATCCACGGCATGGCCGTCCGCAGTGAGCACACATATCCGCAAGCCGCGCCATCGAATCGACACTGGCAAGAGGAAAAAAGATGAGCACCATCCGCAAATCCAGCAGCACCCTGTCGAAAAGACCCAGCCCGTCCTTCACCGGCCCACACCCGCACGGCCCGCTGACCGGTGAACGCATCGCCGCAGACCTGGTCGCATTCGGCAAGGCAGGCGGAAAGATAGAGGTGCTCGGCAACACCCCGTTGCGCGGCAAGACCCAAGCGGTGAAATCCACGCCGACCGATCAGGGTGGCAGGGCGGAACCTGCTGCCACGGGCAATCCCCCGAAAAAAGCCTGAAACCTCCCCTCCCCAACGGACGACGACCTTGGCCAAGATCAACTATTCATTCGAGAAGCGCCAGCGCGAGCTGGCCAAGAAAAAGCAGAAGGAAGAGAAACTCGCCAAAAAGCGTGCCGACCCCGGCACCTCACCCGCCGACGCCACCGACCGGGCCACGCCCACTTCGTGACGCCGTCAGGACGCCCATGCATCGCATGCGTGGACGCCATCGACGTCGACTTCGCAGGGCTGGCGAACGACGTACAGCCGCGTCGTGGATTTTCCCTCCGCGCCCGGATGCGGATGAGCATGCCGCCCGGTTCATGCGGGCCGAAAACCGAAGGCGGCCAAACATGAGCCACCGGCCTCGCCCCCTTGCCGGGCGGCGAGGCCTCCCCGCCCTCTTCCGGATTGCACGCGGCGATCCAGGGCAATGAAAAAGCCCGGCGCGGAGCCGGGCTTTTCATCAACCGATTGCCGGTCGGATCAGACCACGCGGACCTGGTCGGCCTGCATGCCCTTCTGGCCCTTCACCGCCACGTAGGTGACCTTCTGGCCTTCCTGCAGCGACTTGAAGCCGGACGATTCGATCGAGCGGAAGTGAACGAACAGGTCTTCGCCACCACCATCCTGGGTGATGAAGCCAAAACCCTTGGCGTCGTTGAACCACTTCACGGTACCGGACTGGGACTGGGACATTTCAATGCTCCTTGTTGCGGAATGAAGCCGCATTCGCGGCGAGGACGCTGAGTTCAAGGAGAATTGAGAAGCGGGTGCAACAGTGTAGACAGGACATCTACAGCATCGGGCCACGATTCAAGGTGACCCTTGTAATTCAGCCCGGTCACCGTAGAGACTTCCTGCGCACAAAGCAAATGCAGGTGGAGTTGCGGTTCAGCCTGGGCTGTCGGGACACGCGCCCGCCCCCGATGACGCCTCCCACAGTCCGCCGATAAGCTGTTGGCCGCGCGGCAGGCAACACGGCGGGGATCGGGGGTCCTGCGCGAAGGCCGCGACAACGGCGTGCGCGCCCTGCCGGCCGTGCCCGTCGCGGCTACCGGGGAACCACGCATCGCCCGCCACATCGTTCCAGCCACCGCCGCCACGCAGGCGGCCAACGAAGGGGAAACCGATGAACTGGATCATTCGTCCCGCCCGCTGGCTCTACGCGCTCTTCTACACCTATGTCGGCGTGTCGTGGTTCTCGTACAGGCTGTTCGGAACGTCGTGGCCGGAGCACAAGGAAACGCCGGCGGCCAAGGCGTTGACCACGGCGCTGACCGACAGCGGCATCGTCGATCCGCTCATCGCCTCGGTCTGCCTGGTGGGCGGCGCCTGCCTGTTCTTCCGTAGGACCGCCCCGCTCGGCATCGCGATCCTGGCGCCGCTGGTGACCGGCATCTTCATCTTCCATGCCTTCCTCAACCAGAACCTGGGCTGGGGCGCGTTCCACCTGGGCTACCTGCTGGTGCTGGCGTGGTGCCATCGATCCGCGTTCCGGTCGCTGTGGAGCCATGGCCGTCCACGGGGCGATTGACGGCCCTCCGGACAGCAGCGCATTGCGGAACGATGGACGCGGCCAGGCGCGCGGCGTGATCCGTCCCGTCAGTACCCGGACCTGTCCCAGGCGGCGGCCAGGCGACGGAAGCCGGCCCGCAACTGCCCGCGTGCACCCCACGGCAACGCGGCCAGCGCCGCATCGACCGGGCCCGGCCGCGGCATGCCGTTCCAGGCGATCGCCACCTTGTTGCTCATGTCCGGCTCGTCCAGCTTCAGCACGCGGCCGTCGAAGCTGCGGCGTAGCCGCGTCAGGTGGGCGCGGGTGTCGGTGTCGTAGAGGTTGCTGGCCATGACGCCGTCGGCGCTCAACGCAGCGCGGCAGTCGTCGTAGAACGCCTGGGTGGACAGCGCCGCTGGAATGCCCTGCGCGTCGTAGGCGTCGAGCAGCAGCAGGTCGAAACCGCCCCGGTGAGCGCGCAGCCAGCGTGCGCCGTCGACGCATTCCACGCGCAGCCGCGCGTCGTCGTCCGGAATCTGGAACTCGCCGCGCAGCGCGATCACGTCCGCATCGTTCTCAGCCACGTCGATGCGCGCCTGCGGCAGGTGGCGGTGGCAGAACTTGGTCTGCGCGCCGCCGCCCAGCCCGATGATGCCGATGCGGCGCGGCGCCGGGTGCAGCCACAGCGCGGCGAGCATGGTGCGGGTGTAGCCCACGTGCAGCCGCTGCGGGAACCAGCGCGACATGCGCGTCTGGGTCACGTCGCCATGGAACTGCAGCTCCACGTGCCGCCAGGTGCGGCGGACGTGGGCGCCTCCGCCGCCGTTCATTCCACGCGGTAGGCGTTGGCGATGCCGTGCGGCACGTGGCCGGCGGCGACGCTGTGGTGCTGGCGGGCGCTGTCGATGTTGTGCTGCGAATCATCGAAGAAGATATCCGCGCCGAACGCCTCCAGGAATGGTCCCTTGTGGCGGCCGCCGAGGAACAGCGCCTCGTCCAGGCGCACGCCCCACTCGCGCAGGGTGCGGATCACCCGCTCGTGCGCCGGCGCCGAACGCGCGGTGACCAGCGCGGTGCGGATCGGCGCCTCCTCGCCCACCGGGAACGCGGCCTGCAGCGCATGCAGGGCCGAGAGGAAGTTGCGGAACGGCCCGCCGCTAAGCGGCTCGTGCGCGTTCTCGCGTTCGTGGCGGCCGAAAGCTTCCACGCCGTGCTCGCGCGAGATGCGCTCGCCTTCGTCGCCGAAGATCACCGCGTCGCCGTCGAAGGCGATGCGCAGCTGCGCCGGCGGGCGACCGGTATCGGTGGCCGCGGCGGCGGCGGACACCTCGCCGGGCCCACGCGGCAGGATGGTGGCCGCGGCGATGCCGTGCACCAGTGCGCGCCGCACCGATTCGGGGTTGGCGGACAGGAACAGGTCGGTGCCGAACGGCTTTACGTAGGGCCAGGTGGGCTCGCCGGCGGTGAAGGTGGCGCGCACGATGCCCAGGCCATAGTGCTGGATGGAGTTGAAGATGCGCAGCCCGGTATCGGCCGAGTTCCGCGAGAGCAGGATCACCTCCACGCGCGGCGTTTCCACCGGCGCGCCGTCGTTCAGCGCCAGCAGCTTGCGCACCACCGGAAAGGCCACGCCCGGCTTGAGGATGTCGTCCTCGTGCTCGCGCTGGTAGGCCGCGTAGGCCTCCACGCCCTCGCGCTCGAACAGCGCATGCCCTTCCTCCAGGTCGAACAACGCCCGCGAGGTCACCGCCACCGTCAACAGCCTGGGAGAGTTGTCACCCATGATCCTGATCCATTGCCTTTGCCGTCGCCGGCATCCATCGTGCGCGCATCCGCTCAGAACATGAACTGTTCGCTGAGGATGCGTTCTTCCAGATTGTGTTCGGGGTCGAACAGCAGCGTCACCTGCCGCTCGCGCGACTCGCGGATGGTCACCTCGACCACGTCGCGGGTCTCGTGCGAATCGGCGGTGACGCTGACCGGCCGCTTGTAGGGGTCGAGCACGCGGAAACGCACCTCGGTCTCGGCCTTGAGGATGGCGCCGCGCCAGCGCCGCGGCCGGTAAGGTGCCAGCGGCGTCAGCGCGATGGTGTTCGAGCCCAGCGGCAGGATCGGCCCGTGCGCGGAATAGTTGTAGGCGGTGCTGCCGGCCGGCGTGGAGACCAGCACGCCGTCGCAGATCAGTTCTTCCACGCGCTGCTGGCCGTTGAGGTCGATGCCGATGTGCGCCGCCTGCCGCGTCTGCCGCAGCATCGACACGTCGTTGTAGGCCAGCGAGCCGACCGTGGTGCCCGACTCGGTGCGCGCGATCATCTCCAGCGGGCGCAGGTGCGCCGGCTCGGCCTGCGCCAGCCGCTGCAGCAGGTCGTCGTCGCGATGGTGGTTCATCAGGAAGCCGACCGTACCCAGTTTCATGCCGAACACCGGCTTGCCCATGCTGCCGTAGCGGTGCAGCGTCTGCAGCATGAAGCCGTCGCCGCCCAGCGGGCACAGCACGTCGGCCTCGTCCGGCGCGTGGTCGCCGTAGCGCACGGCCAGGCGTTCGCGCGCCTGCTGCGCGGCATCAGTGCTGCTGGCGAGAAAGGCGATGCGGGGGGACATGGCCATCGTCGGTTGCCGTAGGGATTGCCGAGGATAACCCGCAATGGCGAACGGTGCGGCGGCAGCCCGGCGCCGGGTACTGATCCTGGCGGTGGACAGGTGGCGCGGCCAGGAGCGTGCTCGCTCCCATCCGTAGGAGCGGCTTCAGCCGCGATTGCCTTTGCACACGTCCGGAAAGCATTCGCGGCTGAAGCCGCTCCTACAGGTGGAAAACGATGCGGGGGGACATGGCCGCCGTCGGGTGACCGTAAGGATTGCCGGGATAACCCGCAATGGCGGACGGTGCAGTGGCAGCCCGGCGCTTGGCATTGATCCTGGAGGTGGACAGGCCGCGCGGCCAGGAGCGTGCTCGCTCCCATCCGTAGGAGCGGCTTCAGCCGCGATTGCCTTAGCACACGTCCGGAAAGCATTCGCGGCTGAAGCCGCTACTACAGGTGGAAAACGATGCGGGGGACATGGCCGCCGTCGGGTTGCCGTAGGGATTGCCGGGATAACCCGCAATGACGGACGGTGCGGCGGCAGCCCGGCGCCGGGTACTGATCCTGGCGGTGGACAGGTGGCGCGGCCAAGAGCGCCTCGTTCCCATCCGCAGGAGCGGCTTCAGCCGCGATTGCCTTTGCAACACGTCCGGAAAGCAGTCGCGGCTGAAGCCGCTCCTACAGGTGGAAAGCAGCGCGGCCAGGTCCGCTCCCACCGCAACACCCGTTGCATTGGCAGGAGCGGCCCTGGCCGCGACGCTTTGTCCGGCAGGTGCCGACCAACGGTCGGCACCTCTCTGTCAGCGTTCTGGAGCAGAGCCCCCTTTGTTAAGGGGGCGCGGCGACAGCCGCGGGGATAGGCAAACCGAGGGCGGTGCCAAAAGTTCGCGCCGCGAACTTTTGGGTCGGGCCGGTAAAACCGGCCCGACCACGGGGTTACACCCCGTGCGCCGCCAGCTGGCCCAGGCGCTGCACCGCGACCGACACGGTCGGGTAGTCCAGCGTCTTCTGCTCGGCCAGTTCGGCCAGCATCGCCAGGGTGAAGCGCAGGCTGCTGTCGTCGCGGCCCAGCCACGCGGCGACCTTGGCCTCGGCGCTGCCTCCCTTGATCGACAGCACCTGGCCGGCCAGGTTGCGCTGGTGCGCGGCCAGTTCGTCGCGCAGCACGCCGCGGGCGACGGCGTGCCAGCGGCCATTGACCTCCAGCGCGTCGATCTGCTCGAACAGCCACGGCATCTGCAGGGCTTCGCCCAGGCGGAAGTGGACCTTGGACACGTCCACCGGCTTGAGCTTGCGGGTGCGCGCCAGTTCGATGATGTCGAACGCCGGCTCCAGGAACTGCAGCTCGGACAGCTGCTGCGCCAGTGCCGCCGGCAGGCCCTTTTCCTTCCACTGCTTGACGCTGGCCTCGTAGGCCGGGCGCTGCGAATCCGGCAGCACGCCCGAGGCGACGCGGATGTCGTTGAACGGCCCCTGGTAGCGCTCGACCGCGGCGGTGATGCCCGGCATCGCACCCGGACGGTTCAGCAGCCAGCGCACGAACGCACGCTGCAGCTTCCAGATCACTTCCAGCGCGTCGACCTGCACGGCTTCGGGCAGGGTGCCGTCCAGCGCGTCGATCTGCGTCCACAGCGCGCGCGCGTCCAGCGTCTCGCGGCTGATGGTGTAGGCCTTGGCGACCTCGGCCACGCTGCGGCCGGTGTCTTCCTGCATGCGCATCAGGAAGGTGGCGCCCATGCGGTTGATGGTCTGGTTGGTCACCGCGGTGGCGATGATCTCGCGCTTCAGGCGGTGGCCGTTCATCGCGTCGGCGTACTTCTTCTGCAGCGGCTGCGGGAAGTAGCGCAGCAGCTCCTTGGACAGGTACGGGTCTTCCGGGATGTCCGATTCCAGCAGCTGCTGGAAGGCGACGATCTTGGAATAGGACAGCAGCACCGCCAGTTCCGGACGGGTCAGGCCCTGGCCGCGCAGCTTGCGCGCGGACAGCTCGGCGTCGGACGGCAGGAACTCGATCTGGCGGTCGAGCAGGCCCTGCTGTTCCAGCGTGCGGATGAAGTGCTGCTTGGACCCCAGGCGCTTGACGCTCATCCGCTCCATCAGGCTGATGGCCTGGTTCTGGCGGTAGTTGTCCATCAGCACCAGCCCGGCGACCTCGTCGGTCATCGACGCCAGCAGCTTGTTGCGCTGCTCGACGGTGAGCTTCCTGGCGCGCACCACGTCGTTGAGCAGGATCTTGATGTTGACCTCGTGGTCGGAGGTATCAACGCCGGCGGAGTTGTCGATGAAGTCGGTGTTGAGCAGCACGCCGTTGTGCGCGGCCTCGATGCGGCCGAGCTGGGTCATGCCCAGGTTGCCGCCCTCGCCCACGATCCTGCAGCGCAGCTCGCCGCCGTTGACGCGCAGGCCATTGTTGGCGCGGTCGCCGACGTCGGCGTTGGTTTCACTGGCCGACTTCACGTAGGTGCCGATGCCGCCGTTCCACACCAGGTCCACCGGCGCCTTGAGCGCGGCGTTGATCAGGTCGGTCGGGGTCATCGCCTTGATGCCGGCGTCGATGCCCAGCGCCTCGCGCACCTGCGGGGTGATCTCGATCGACTTGAGCGAACGCGCGTACACGCCGCCGCCCTTGCTGATCAGCTTGGCGTCGTAGTCTGCCCAGCTCGAACGCGGCACCTTGAACATGCGCGCGCGCTCCTTGAAGGAGGTCGCTGCCACCGGGTCCGGGTCGAGGAAGATGTGGCGGTGGTCGAAAGCGCACACCAGGCGGATGTGCTCGGACAGCAGCATGCCGTTGCCGAACACGTCGCCGGACATGTCGCCGATGCCGACCACGGTGAAGTCCTGCTTCTGGCAGTCGCGGCCCAGCGCGCGGAAGTGGCGCTTGACCGACTCCCACGCGCCGCGCGCGGTGATGCCCATGCCCTTGTGGTCGTAGCCGACCGAACCACCCGAGGCGAAGGCGTCGTCCAGCCAGAAGCCGTGCGCGCGGGCGATGCCGTTGGCGGTATCGGAGAACGTCGCGGTGCCCTTGTCGGCGGCCACCACCAGGTACGGATCGTCCTGGTCATGGCGCACCACGCCCACCGGCGGCACGATCTTGTTGCCGACGATGTTGTCGGTGATGTCCAGCAGGCCGTTGATGAAGCGCTTGTAGCAGGCCACGCCCTCGGCGAACCACGCATCGCGGTCCACCGCCGGGTCCGGCAGCTGCTTGGCGTAGAAGCCGCCCTTCGAGCCGACCGGCACGATCACGGTGTTCTTCACCATCTGCGCCTTGACCAGGCCCAGCACCTCGGTGCGGAAGTCCTCGCGGCGGTCGGACCAGCGCAGGCCGCCGCGCGCCACCGGGCCGAAGCGCAGGTGGGTGCCTTCCACGCGCGGGCCGCACACGAAGATCTCGCGGTACGGGCGCGGCTTGGGCAGGTCCGGCACCCGGGCGGCGTCGAACTTGAAGCTGATGTAGTCGGCCGGGCCGCCGTCGGCGCGCAGGCCGTCCTTGCGCGGCATGTAGTAGCTGGTGCGCAGGGTGGCTTCGATCACGCCAATGAAGCTGCGCAGGATGCGGTCCTCGTCCAGGCTCGACACGCCGTCCAGCAGCTTGACCAGGGTGTCGTGCACCAGCGCCATGCGCGCCTCGCGGCTGCCGCCGCGCGCCTTGACCACGCCCTCGAGCAGCTTGACGGTGGCGGCGTCGCCGCCGGCCAGCGCCTTGAACTGCGCCAGCTGCGCGTCGGCGGTGGCCTTGTCGGTGGCCGGCGCCGGGTCGAAGCGGGCTTCGAACAGTTCGACGATCAGCCGCGCCAGCAGCGGGTAGCGGTTGAAGGTGCCTTCGACGTAGGCCTGCGAGAACGGCACGCCGATCTGCAGCAGGTATTTGCAGTAGCCGCGCAGCATCGAGACCTGGCGCCAGTCCAGGCCGGTGGCCAGCACCAGGCGGTTGAAGCCGTCGTTCTCGGCCTCGCCATGCCACACGCGGGCGAAAGCGTCGGCGAAGGCGGCGCTGGCGGCGGCCGCGTCGATGGCGCCAACGGTCGATTCGACCTCGAAGTCCTGCACGTAGACCGGCGCGTCGTCCACCATCAGGCGGTACGGACGCTCGGCGATCACGCGCAGGCCCATGTTCTCCATCATCGGCAGCACGTCGGACAGCGGGATGTCCTTGAGCTGGCGATACAGCTTCATGCGCAGGCCGTCGGCGCCGTCGCGGTGGATCGGCTGCAGGCTCAGGCGCAGGTCGTCCGGACCGGTCAGCGCGTCCAGCTGGGCCACGTCGGCGGCGGCGATCTCGGCGCTGGAGTCCTCGATGTAGCCGGCCGGCAGCGCCTTGCCGATGCGCGAGGCGATGCGCAGGCCTTCGCTCTCGCCGTGGCGGGCGACCAGCGCCTCGCGCAGGTCGTCCTGCCAGTTGCGCAGCACGTGGGCCAGGCGCTTTTCCAGGCCCTCAGTGTCCAGGTCCAGGCTCTGCCCGGCCTTCGGGCGCACGATCAGGTGCACCTGCGCCAGCGGCGAATCGCCCAGTACCACGCTGGAATCGACATACTCGCCCTGCAGCGCCTCGCGCAGCAGGCCCTCGATGCGCAGGCGCACGTCGGTGTTGAAGCGTTCGCGTGGCAGGAACACCAGCGCGGAGATGAAGCGGCTGAACTTGTCGCGGCGCAGGAACAGGCGGCTGCGCACGCGCTCCTGCAGGCCCAGCACGCCCATCGCGGTGCGGAACAGCTCGTCCTCGCTGGACTGGAACAGCTCCTCGCGCGGCAGCGATTCGAGGATGTGGCGCAGCGCCTTGCCGCTGTGGCTGGACGCGCTCAGGCCCGAACGCTTCATCACGTTTTCGTAGCGCTGGCGCACCAGCGGGATTTCCCACGGGCGGCGGTTGTAGGCGCTGGAGGTGAACAGGCCCAGGAAGCGCTGCTCGCCGACGATCTTGCCCTTGGCGTCGAATTCCAGCACGCCGATGTAATCCATGTAGCCGCCACGGTGGATGCGCGAGCGGGCGTTGGTCTTGGTCAGGATCAGCGCGTCGGTCAGGCCGCTGGTGGTGTTCAGGCCCTGCGCCGCCAGCCCCTTGACCGGGCGCGCCACCGAGGTGTCCTTGCCGCGCATCAGGCCCAGGCCGGTGCCGTTCTGGGCGGCCAGCACCTCTTCGCGGCCCTGCTTCTCGACCTTGTACTCGCGGTAGCCGAAGAAGGTGAAATGGTTGTCCGCGGCCCAGCGCAGGAACTCCTGCGCCTCCTGGCGCGATTCCCCGCTCACCGGCAGCGTGCGCTGGCCCAGGTCGTCGGCCAGGGCCAGCGCCTTGTCGCGCATCGGCTCCCAGTCCTTGACGATGGCGCGCACGTCGTCCAGCGCTTCGGTCACGCGCCGGGCGACGGCGTCCATCGCCTCGGCCGGCTGGCGGTCGATCTCCAGCAGCATCACCGACTCCAGCGAGCCCTCACCGACGCCGGCCAGCTTGCCGGCCTTGTCGCGGCCGAGCGCGATCACCGGGTGGCCCAGCACGTGCACGCCCACGCCCATGTCGGCCAGCGCCAGGGAGACGGTGTCCACCAGGAACGGCATGTCGTCGTTGACGATCTGCAGCACGGTGTGGGCCGACTCCCAGCCGTCGCTCTTCAGGCTCGGGTTGAACACGCGCACGTTGGCCTTGCCCGGCTTGCGCACGCGGGCGAACTCCAGCATGCCGGCGGCCAGCGCCGCCCAGTCCTCGGCGCGATGCGCGCCGAATTCATCGGCTTCCATGCGCTTGTAGAACGCCGAGGCGAATGCCACCGCCTGGGCCTGGGCCGCGGCGGGGTAACGCTTGCGCAAAGCCGCAAAAACCGGCTCCAGGGACAGGCCGGCCTCGGAAACACTCTGCTTGGCAGCCGGTTGGGATTTCGTTTTTGCGGACTTGGCAGCGTTGTTTTGCGATTTCATGGTTGAGCTTTCAGTGGGCTCCTGGGGAGGCGCGATTGTAGCCCCGGCCATTCGAAGAACCTTGTTGCAGGGCCGCAATCGGGCTTTGCAGAAACCATCCGAATCAAACCCAACACAATGTTTCTGAAAGGATTTTTGCTTTCAAAAACATTCCCGACGGGCCCGGCAGAAAAGCGGCGGGAAGCGCCTTTTCGCGCCGCTTTACCAATTGTGAACTGGACGGTATAGTCCAAATCGTGCACCCCGAGCCCTCCCGATCCGCGCCTGCCGAGGCACGCGACCAGCGCGTGTTCGATGCCGTGCGCGAACTGCTGGCGACCCAGGGCATGCACCTGAGCATGGACGCGGTCGCCGCGCACGTGGGCTGTTCCAAGCAGACCCTCTACAGCCGCTATGGCAGCAAGCGCGAACTGCTCAGCCTGGTGATGCGGCAGAGCGTGACGGCCGCGGCGGCGCCGCTGGGCGGCGGCGACGAGCGCCCGCTGCGCGAAGTGCTGCTGGATTTCGCCCTGCGCTACCTGGACCACCGCAACCAACCGCGCAGCCGCCAGGCCGCGCAGGTGATCGGCAGCGGCGTGCAGGAATTCCGCGAGGAGGCGCGCGCGCTCTACCACAGCAGCGCCGATGCCTTGCGCGACCAGCTGGCTGAATGGATGCGAACCGAGATGGCCCGCGGCCGCGTCATCCATGACGATCCGCATTTCATGGCCGAAATGTTAATAAGCATGATCGCCGGTCAGGATTTCGAACGACAACGCTTCCATGCTCCCCACCGCGACGACCCCGCGTTGCGCCGCCGGTGGGCCGAATTCGCCGTCGATGCCTTCCTGCGCGCCTTCCCGGCGCCGCCGGCCGGCATCCCCGGCACTCGCTGAAAACAACTCCGGAGTTTCCCCGATGACCTCCCCGCTCCGCATCCTCGCCCTTTCCGGCGTCCTCGCCCTGGGCCTGACCGCATGCAAGAAGCCACAGGAACAGGCCGCGCCGCCGCCGCCGGACGTCGGTGTCGTCGAGGCCAGGCCGCAGACCCTGCCGCTGCAGCGCGAACTGGTCGGGCGCCTGTCGCCGTTCCGTTCGGCCGACGTGCGCGCCCGCGTCTCCGGCGTGCTGCTCAAGCGCGTCTACGAGGAAGGCAGCGCGGTGAAGGAAGGCCAGCTGCTGTTCCAGATCGACCCGGCGCCGCTGCGCGCTTCGCTGGCCTCGGCCGAAGCGTCGCTGGCCTCGGCCCGCGCCAGCCACGCCAACGCCCGCACCACCGCCGAGCGCGCGCGCTCGCTGGCGCCGCAGAACTACGTGTCCAAGTCCGACCTGGACAACGCCGAAGCCGCCGAGCGCACCAGCGCCGCGGCCGTGCAGCAGGCCCAGGCCGCCGTCACCAACGCCCGCATCAGCCTGGGCTACGCCAACGTCACCGCGCCGATCGCCGGCGTGGCCGGCAAGCAGCAGGTGACCGAGGGCGCGCTGGTCGGCCAGGGCGAAGCGACCCTGCTGACCACCATCGACCAGATCGATCCGCTGTACGTCAATTTCTCCATGACCGCCGACGAACTGAGCGCGCTGCGCGCCGCCCAGGCCAAGGGCGCGGTCGCGCTGGCCGGCGACGGCAAGACCACGGTGCAGGTCAACCTGCCCGACGGCACGCCCTACGGCCACGAGGGCACGCTGGATTTCTCCGCGACCACGGTCGATCCGGCCACCGGCGCGGTTTCGCTGCGCGCGCAGCTGCCCAACCCCGAGCGCACCCTGTTGCCGGGCTCGTTCGTCAGCTTCAAGGCCAACCTTGGCGAGCGCAACAACGCCTTCCTGATCCCGCAGCAGGCCGTGCTGCGCGACACCCGCGGCGGCTACGTGCTGGTGGTGGGCCAGGACGGCAACGTGGTGCGCAAGGACGTGGCGCTGGACAGCCAGCAGGGCGGCAACTGGCTGGTTTCCTCCGGCCTGGCCGCCGGCGACAAGGTCATCGTCTCGGGCGTGCAGAAGGTCAAGGAAGGCGCGCCGGCCAAGCCCTCGCCGTGGCAGCCGGCCGCGGCCCAGCCCGCCAAGCCCGCGGCCGCCGCGCCGGCGCCGGCCAAGTAAGGGAAACGGGAATCCGCCATGCCTAAATTCTTCATCGAACACCCGGTATTCGCCTGGGTGGTGGCCATCCTGATCTCGCTGGGCGGCGTGATCTCGATCCTCAACCTGGGCGTGGAGTCCTACCCCAGCGTCGCCCCGCCGCAGGTCACGGTGAGCGCCACCTACCCCGGCGCCAGCGCCGCCACCGCCGAGAAGTCGGTCACCCAGGTGATCGAGCAGCAGCTGACCGGCATCGACAACCTGGTCTATTTCAGCTCGTCCTCGTCCTCGACCGGACGCGTCTCCATCACCCTCACCTTCGACAGCGGCACCGACGCGGACATCGCCCAGGTGCAGGTGCAGAACAAGGTCGCGCTGGCGACCCCGCGCCTGCCCTCGGAAGTGACCAAGCAGGGCGTGGTGGTGGCCAAGGCCAACGCCGGCTTCCTGATGGCCATCGGCGTGCGCTCGGACGACGGTTCGGTGGACCGCGACGCGCTCAACGATATCGTCGGCTCGCGCGTGCTCGACCAGATCTCGCGCGTGCCCGGCGTCGGCAGCACCCAGCAGTTCGGTTCCGAGTACGCCATGCGCATCTGGCTCAACCCGGAGAAGCTGCAGGGCTACCACCTGTCGGCCACCGACGTGTACAACGCCATCGGCACGCAGAACCTGCAGTTCGCCGCCGGCTCGGTGGGCGGCGACCCGGCCCCCAACGGCCAGGCCTTCACCGCCACCGTGGCCGCCGAGGGCCGCTACAGCTCGCCGGAGGAATTCGAGAACACCATCCTGCGGGCCAACGCCGACGGCAGCGTGGTGCGGCTGAAGGACGTGGCGCGCGTGTCCTTCGGCGCCTCCAACTACGGCTTCGACACGCGCTACAACGGCAAGCCGGTGGCCGCGTTCGCGGTGCAGCTGCTGCCCGGCGCCAACGCCCTGGACGTGTCCAAGGCGGTGCGCGCCAAGATGGACGACCTCGCCCCCAGCTTCCCGGCGGGCGTGAGCTGGTTCACCCCGTTCGACAGCACCACCTTCGTCAACATCTCGATCAAGGAAGTGATCCACACGCTGGTGGAAGCCATCGTGCTGGTGTTCCTGGTGATGCTGATCTTCCTGCAGAACTTCCGCGCCACGATCATCCCCACCCTGGTCATCCCGGTGGCCCTGCTCGGCACCTTCATGGGCATGCTGGCGATCGGCTTCACCATCAACCAGCTGACCCTGTTCGCGATGGTGCTGGCGATCGGCATCGTGGTGGACGACGCGATCGTGGTGATCGAGAACGTCGAACGCATCATGAGCGAGGACAAGCTCGACCCGAAGCCGGCCACGCAGAAGGCGATGGGCCAGATCACCGGCGCGGTGGTGGCCATCACCGTGGTGCTGGCGGCGGTGTTCATCCCCAGCGCCATGCAGCCCGGCGCCTCGGGCGAGATCTACAAGCAGTTCGCGCTGACCATCGCCATGTCGATGGGCTTCTCGGCGCTGCTGGCACTGAGCTTCACCCCGGCGCTGTGCGCGGCCTTCCTCAAGCCGACCCACAACGACAACCCGAACTGGGTCTACCGCACTTTCAACACGTACTACGGCAAGCTAGAAAAGAGCTATGTCGGCACCGTGGGCAGCGTCATCCGGCACAGCCCGCGCTGGCTGATGGTGTTCGCGCTGCTGGTGGTGCTGTGCGGCTTCCTGTTCACCCGCCTGCCCGGCAGCTTCCTGCCGGAAGAGGACCAGGGCTATGCGCTGGCCATCGTGCAGTTGCCGCCGGGCGCGACCAAGAGCCGCACCACCGTGGTGTTCGACCAGTTGCTGGGCATGATGAAGGACGACCCGTCCTTCGAGGGCATGATGCAGGTCACCGGCTTCAGCTTCGTCGGTTCGGGCGAGAACGTCGGCATGGCCTTCATCCGTCTCAAGGACTGGGGCTCGCGCAAGGAAACGGCGCCCGAGTTCATCCAGAAGATGAACGGCAAGGCGTTCGTCGGCATCAAGGACGCGCAGGTGTTCTTCGTCAACCTGCCCACCGTGCAGGGCCTGGGCCAGTTCGGCGGCTTCGACATGTGGCTGCAGGACCGCGCCGGCGCCGGCCAGGACGCGCTGATGGAGGCGCGCAACACCCTGCTGGGGGCGGCGTCGCAGAACGCCTCGCTGGCCGGCGTGCGCCCCAACACGCTGGAGAACTCGCCGCAGCTGCAGCTGAAGGTGGACCGCGTGCAGGCGCAGGCCATGGGCGTGTCGGTCAACGATGTCTATACCGCCATCCAGATGATGCTGGCGCCGGTGTACGTCAACGACTTCTTCTACGGCGGCCGCATCAAGCGCGTGAACATGCAGGCCGACGCCGCCTACCGCACCGGCCCGGAATCGCTGCGCAGCTACTACGTGCCGAGCGCGCTGAGCAAGGACGCCGACGGCCAGCGCTCGATGATCCCGCTCAGCACGGTGGTCAAATCCGAGTGGATCTACGCGCCGCCGGCGCTGAGCCGCTACAACGGCTACTCGGCGGTGAACATCGTCGGCGCGCCGGCGCCGGGCGGCAGCTCGGGCCAGGCCATGACCACCATGGAGAACCTGGTCCGCGACGACCTGCCCAACGGCTTCGGCTACGACTGGAGCGGCATGTCCTACCAGGAAATCCTGGCCGGCAACGCCGCCGCGCTGCTGATGGTGCTGTCGGTGGTGGTGGTGTTCCTGTGCCTGGCCGCGCTGTACGAGAGCTGGTCGATCCCGGTCTCGGTGCTGCTGGTGGTGCCGGTCGGCATCCTCGGCGCGGTGGTGTTCTCGCTGCTGCGCGGCCTGCCCAACGATCTGTACTTCAAGATCGGCATGGTGACGGTGATCGGCCTGGCCGCGAAGAACGCGATCCTGATCGTGGAGTTCGCGGTCGAGCAGCGCGCCGCCGGCCGGACCCTGCGCGAAGCCGCCATCGAAGCGGCGCACCTGCGTTTCCGCCCGATCCTGATGACCTCGTTCGCGTTCATCCTGGGCGTGCTGCCGATGGCCATCTCCACCGGCGCCGGCGCCAACGCCCGCCACTCGCTGGGCACCGGCGTCATCGGCGGCATGCTGTTCGCCACCGTCATCGGCGTGCTGCTGATCCCGCTGTTCTTCGTCACCGTGCGCCGCGTGCTCGGCGACAAGCTGGACGAACAGTCCAAACAGTTCATCGAGCAGCACAAGGTGCGTACGGTGCAGCAGGATCGTTGATCCGGCCGCGCGCGCCGCAACGACAAAGCCCCGGCATTGCCGGGGCTTTGTCGTTCATGTCCTTCTCCCTCCGGGAGAAGGTGCCCCGAAGGGGCGGATGAAGCTACGGGCGAAGCCTCATGCAGCCAGGGGGCTTCGCCCCTGCCCTCTCCCCCCGCTCCGCGCCCCGGCCCTTGCGCTGGCAAGGGCGTTCGAGCGGCAACGAACCGATGGTTCGCAGACTGCCCCTCTCACCCCGCGGGGAGAGGGGCTTGTGAAGCACTCAGCGCACCCCGGTCTCGTTGCGGGCGATGACCAGGCGCTGGATCTCGCTGGTGCCTTCGTAGATCTCGGTGATCTTGGCGTCGCGGAAGTAGCGCTCCAGCGGCATTTCCTTGGAGTAGCCCATGCCGCCGTGGATCTGCACGGCCTGGTGGGCGATCCACATCGCCGCTTCCGAGGCGGTCAGCTTGGCCACCGCGGCCTCGGTGGAGAACTTCTTCCCCTGTGCCTTGGTCCATGCCGCGCGCAGGGTCAGCAGCTGCGCCGCGTCCAGCCTGCACTTCATGTCGGCGATCTTGGCCTGGATCATCTGGAAGCTGCCGATCGGCGCGCCGAAGGACTTGCGCTCGCGCACGTAGGCCAGCGACGCCTCGTAGGCCGCGCGGGCGATGCCCACCGCCTGCGAGGCGATGCCGATGCGGCCGGAGTCGAGCAGGCTCATGGCGATCTTGAAGCCCTGCCCCTCGCTGCCGATCACGTCCTCGGCGCGCGCCACGTAGTCCTGGAACTCGATCTCGCAGGTGGCCGAGGCGCGCACGCCGAGCTTGGGCTCGGTCTTGCCGCGGCCGAAGCCCGGGCGGGTGGTATCGATCATGAAGGCGGTGATGCCGCGCGCGCCCTGCGACGGGTCGGTCATCGCGAACAGCACGATGTAGCGCGCCACCGGGCCAGAGGTGATCCAGCTCTTCTGGCCGTTGATCAGGTAGGAACCGTCGGCCTGCTTCACCGCGCGGCAGCGCATGGCGGTGGCGTCGGAACCGGACTGCGATTCGGTCAGGGCGAAGGCGCCGATCTCGCGGCCTTCGGCGATCGCGCGCACGTACAGCTGCTTCTGCTCCTCGGTGCCATGGCTGAGCACGGCATTGCAGAACAGCGAGTTGTTGACCGACATGATGGTGGCGTGCGCGGCGTCGGCGGCGGACACCTCGATGATCGCCAGTACGCTGGACACCGGGTCCATGCCGGCGCCGCCGTACTCGACCGGCACCTCGATGCCCATCAGGCCGTTCTCGCCGAGCAGGCGGATGTTCTCCAGCGGATATTCGCCGGTGGCATCGTGGTGTTCGGCGCTGGGCGCGATCTTCTCTTGGGCGATGCGGCGGGCGACGTCCTGCAGCATCAGTTGTTCGTCGGAAAAGCTGAAATCCACTGCACCCCTCCCAGGGCGTTACGAAGTTGCGATTGTAACCATCAAGGCCGGGAACGAGTGGAGAGGTAACGAGTAAAAGCAAAGGCCGCGCTGGCTTTGCCGTTGCCTTCTCTCGTTCCTCGCTCCTCTCCACTCGTTCCTGGCTCCTTGACCCTGCCGCGCCGCAGCAGCAGAATATCTCTCTATCTCGATAGGTAGATATTTATGGATCTGGAAGACTGGTCGACCCGCCTGAAGGTGTTCGCCGACGCCACCCGCGTGCGCCTGCTGACGCTGCTGGAGCAGGAAGAGCTGACCGTGGCCGAGCTGTCGGCGATCACCACGCTGGCGCAGCCGCGTGTGTCCACCCATCTGGCGCGGCTGAAGGAAGCCGGGCTGGTGCGCGACCGCCGCGCCGGCGTGTCGGCCTACTACCGCTTCGACGAGGCCGCGCTGGATCCGGCGCAGCGCGCATTGTGGCACGCGCTCAGCAACGGCAGCGACGACCCGCTGCTGCGCCAGGACGCCGAGCGCGTTCCGTCCGTGCTGGCGATGCGCGCCGCCGACCAGAACTGGGCCGACAGCGTGGCCGGCGACATGGAGCGCCATTACTCCCCCGGCCGCACCTGGGAAGCATTGGCGCGCAGCGCGCTGCCGCTGCTGGAAACCGGCGACGTGCTCGACATCGCCTCCGGCGACGGCGTGCTGGCCGAACTGCTGGCCCCGCACGCGCAGCGCTATGTCTGCGTCGACACCAGCGCGCGCGTGGTCGCCGCGGCCAGCGAACGCCTGCGCAAGCTGCCCAACGTGGAAGTGCGCGAAGGCGACATGCACAAGCTGCCGTTCGACGATGGCAGCTTCGACCTGGTGGTGCTGATGCACGCGCTCACCTACGCCAGCCACCCGGCCAAGGCCGTGGCCGAAGGCGCGCGCGTGCTGCGCCCGGGCGGACGGCTGATGCTGTGCAGCCTGGCCCACCACGAGCACAAGGCGGCGGTGGAGGCCTACGGCCACGTCAACCTGGGCTTCACCGGCAAGGAGCTGCGCAGGTTCGTCGAGAAGGCCGGGCTGGAAGTGTCCAGCCTGGAAACCGTCACCCGTGAAAAGCGCCCGCCGCATTTCGAGGTGATCTCGCTGATCGCCGTGAAACCGGGACCGGGGCCCCGGGACCAGGGACCCGGGAAAGCCAAGGCAGGAACGAAAGCATGATTGCCCGCTCTTCCCCGGTCCCCGGTCCCCGGTCCCCGGTCCCGGCATTACCGTGGCTCCACCCCGAACGCGTCGCCAAGCTGCTGCGCGCCCTCGAACAGCGCATCCTGGTCATCGACGGTGCCATGGGTACGATGATCCAGCGCCATGGGCTGGAGGAAGCCGATTACCGCGGCGAGCGTTTCGTGGGCGGCTTCGATTCCCTGCGCGGGACCCTCGCGGAAAGCCCAGCCGGCGCTGGCGCTGCTTCTCAGGAAAGCCACGTCCATGGCGCCGGCTGCGGCCATGACCTCAAGGGCAACAACGACCTGCTGCTGCTGACCCGGCCGGAGATCATCGCCGGCATCCACACCGCGTACCTCGAGGCCGGTGCCGACCTGGTGGAGACCAACACCTTCAACGCCACCTCGGTCAGCCAGGCCGACTACCACCTGCAGCACCTGGTCCATGAACTGAACAAGGCCGGCGCGCAGGTGGCGCGGCAGTGCTGCGACGCCATCGAGGCCAGGACCCCGGACAAGCCGCGCTTCGTGATCGGCGTGCTCGGCCCGACCAGCCGCACTGCCTCGATCAGCCCCAACGTCAACGACCCGGGCTTCCGCAATACCAGCTTCGACGAACTGCGCGCGACCTACCGCGAGGCCATCGACGGACTGATCGACGGCGGCGCCGACACGCTGATGGTGGAAACCATCTTCGACACGCTCAACGCCAAGGCCGCGCTGTTCGCCATCGAGGAAGCCTTCGACGCGCGCGGCGGGCGCCTGCCGGTGATGATCTCCGGCACCATCACCGACGCCTCCGGCCGCACCCTGTCCGGGCAGACCGCCGAAGCCTTCCATGCCTCGGTCGCGCACGGCCAGCCGCTGTCGATCGGCTTCAACTGCGCGCTGGGCGCCAGCGACATGCGCCCGCACGTGGAAACGCTGGCGCAGGTGTCCAGCGGCTACGTCAGCGCCCACCCCAACGCCGGCCTGCCCAATGCCTTCGGCGAATACGACGAGACGCCGGAGGAGATGGCCGCCACGCTGAAGGAGTTCGCCACGTCCGGCCTGCTGAACCTGGTCGGCGGCTGCTGCGGCACCACCCCGGCGCACATCCGGGCGATCGCCGAGGCGGTGGCCGGCGTGCCGCCGCGCGCACTGCCGCGGGCGCGGGAGCAGGCCGCATGAGCACGCAGCCGCATACCTGCCTGTCCGGGCTGGAACCGCTGGTCATCACCCCGGACCTGCTGTTCGTCAACGTCGGCGAGCGCACCAACGTCACCGGCAGCGCGCAGTTCCGCAAGCTGATCAAGGAAGAGCGCTACGAGGAAGCGGTGGAGGTGGCGCGCCAGCAGGTCGCCAGCGGCGCGCAGATCCTGGACGTCAACATGGACGAGGGCCTGATCGACTCCGAGAAGGCGATGACGCGTTTCCTCAACCTGATCATGTCCGAGCCGGACATCGCCCGCATCCCGGTGATGGTCGATTCGTCGAAGTGGAGCGTGATCGAGGCCGGCCTGAAATGCCTGCAGGGCAAGAGCGTGGTCAACTCGATCTCGCTCAAGGAAGGCGAAGCGGCGTTCATCGAGCACGCGAGGCTGGTGCGCCGTTACGGCGCCGCAGCGGTGGTGATGGCCTTCGACGAGGACGGCCAGGCCGACACCTGCGCGCGCAAGGTGGAGATCTGCACCCGCGCCTACCGCATCCTGGTCGAGCAGGTCGGCTTCCCGCCGCAGGACATCATCTTCGATCCGAACATCTTCGCCGTGGCCACCGGCATCGAGGAACACGACAACTACGCGGTGGACTTCATCGAGGCCACCCGCATCATCAAGCGGACCCTGCCGCACTGTCATGTGTCCGGCGGCGTGTCCAACGTGTCGTTCTCCTTCCGCGGCAACGAGACCGTGCGCCAGGCGATCCACTCGGTGTTCCTGTACCACGCCATCGCCGCCGGCATGGACATGGGCATCGTCAACGCCGGCGCGTTGCCGATCTACGACGACCTGGAACCGGAGCTGCGCGGGCGCGTGGAGGACGTGATCCTCAACCGCCGCCGCGACGCCACCGAGCGCCTGCTGGAGATCGCCGAACGCTACAAGGGCAAAAAGGGCGAGAAGAAGGCCGAGGACCTGGGCTGGCGCCGGAAGCCGGTGCGCGAGCGCCTGGCGCATGCGCTGGTGCACGGGCTGGATGCCTGGGTGGAGGAAGACACCGAGGAAGCACGGCAGCAGGCCGCGCGCCCGCTGGACGTGATCGAAGGCCCGCTGATGGACGGCATGAACGTGGTCGGCGACCTGTTCGGCGCCGGCAAGATGTTCCTGCCGCAGGTGGTCAAGTCGGCGCGGGTGATGAAGAAGGCGGTGGCCTACCTGCTGCCCTTCATCGAGGCCGAGAAACTACGCACCGGCGACGTCGGCAAGAGCAACGGCAAGATCGTCATGGCCACGGTCAAGGGCGACGTGCACGACATCGGCAAGAACATCGTCGGCGTGGTCCTGGCCTGCAACAACTTCGAGGTCATCGACCTGGGCGTGATGGTGCCGGCGCAGAAGATCCTGGACACCGCGCGCGCCGAAAACGCCGACCTGATCGGCCTGTCCGGCCTGATCACGCCGTCGCTGGAGGAAATGAGCCACGTCGCCCGCGAGATGCAGCGGCAGGGCTTCAGCACGCCGCTGCTGATTGGCGGCGCCACCACCTCGCGCGCGCACACCGCGCTGAAGATCGACCCGCACTACAGCGCGCCCACGGTGTGGGTGAAGGACGCCTCGCGCGCGGTGGGCGTGGCGCAGTCGCTGATCTCGCAGGAGCTGCGCGGCGCCTTCGTCGCCGCCAACGACGCCGACTACGCCGACATCCGCCAGCGCCACCGCAACCGCGGCGACGCCAAGCGGCTGGTGTCGCTGGAGCATGCACGCGGCCAGCGCTTCACCTGCGACTGGGCGCAGTACGTTCCGCCGGTGCCGGCGCAGCCCGGCCTGCACGTATTCGAGGACTGGCCGCTGGACGACCTGCTGCCGTTCCTCGACTGGACCCCGTTCTTCAGCGCCTGGGAACTGGCCGGCAGGTTCCCGGCGATCCTCGAGGACGAGATCGTCGGCGCGCAGGCCAGCGAGCTGTACCGCGACGCACGGGCGATGCTGGACACGATCATCAGGGAAAAATGGCTGACCGCCCGAGCGGTGTTCGGGCTGTGGCCGGCGAACAGCCGCGGCGACGACGTGGTGGTATCCCTGCCCGATGGCGAGACCACCCTGCACTTCCTGCGCCAGCAGGTGGACAAGCCGGCCGAGCGCCCGGACTTCTGCCTGGCCGATTTCATCGCCCCGGAAGACAGCGGCCGGCAGGACTGGATCGGCGGTTTCGCCGTCACCGCCGGCATCGGCATCGAGCCGCACCTGGAGCGCTTCGAGGCCGACCACGACGACTACAACGCGATCCTGCTCAAGGCCCTGGCCGACCGCCTGGCCGAGGCGCTGGCCGAGCGCCTGCACCATCGCGTGCGCACCGTGTACTGGGGCTATGCCGCGGACGAGGCGCTGGACAACGAGGCGCTGATCGCCGAGAAGTACGTCGGCATCCGCCCCGCGCCCGGCTACCCGGCCTGCCCGGAGCACAGCGAGAAACGCGATCTGTTCGCCATGCTCGGCGCAGAACGCATCGGCATGTCGCTGACCGAGAGTTTCGCCATGCTGCCCACCGCGGCGGTGTCCGGCTATTACTTCAGCCATCCGCAGAGCCAGTACTTCGTGGTCGGCCGCGTATCCAAGGAACAGGTGGCCGACTACGCGCGCCGCAAGGGCGTGGACCGGGCGCAGGCGGAGAGGTGGCTGGCTTCCAACCTGGACTACGACCCCGAATGAGAAGCCACCTCGCGGAGGCGTCGCCATCCGGACACCTGGCGACGCGCCCGACCCGGTCGGCACCCAGGTTTCGCGGCGGCGCGGACCACGAGCCGGAATGAAAGCCGCCGCCGTCCGGTGGCAACAGGACGCGTAACGGCGCGCGCTTCGTAATCCGCGTCGCTTCCTTCGTGGCTCGGCTGGTTTCCGGTCTGGATACGCCCCGACAGGAGAGCCGCCACGGCGCGGTGGAAACCGGACGTGGGCGGCACGCCTGGGTGACCGGCGCGCCTGTTCCATCGCGGCTCTGCTGGCTCACGATCTGGACTACTCCACGTAACGCCGCGCCGCGACGGGAGCCGGACGCGCGATGCGCCGAGTGACAGGCGCATCTGTTCCAGCGCGACTCGGTTGGCTTCCAATCCGGGCTACGCAACGGAATGAGGACCGCCGCGCAGCGGGAGCCGGACGTGTGCCGATGCATCCGGGTAACACACCTGCCACGACGTGGCTCGCCACCAACCGGATCACGCCCCCGGATGGAGGCCGCCGCGGCCGGTGAAATCATGGGCGCTTGCCGCACTCGATGCGCTCCGGCACAGCACGGCGGCCTTCCAGTACGGCCCTGCCGCGGCATGAAGGCCGCGGACGCTCCGCGGCGCGTGCAGCGATATCGCACGCGCGCGGGTTTCTCCCTGCGCGCCCACCCGCCCACCCGCCAGTGCCGGGACGAATGGGCCCCATCGCGATACTTCATTTCCGGTGCACCCGGGGCCGGCCTATCGTGGCACCCCCGATCCATCCCCCTCCAAGCCGCCATGGTCGACCATCTGTTCATCAACGCCGTCGGTCCCGATGGCCAGCCCCTGGAGCTGGCCGTCGCCGACGGCCGCTTCACCGCCATCGGCCGCGATCTGCGGCGCCGCGACGGCACGGTGCTGGTCGATCTGGGCGGCCAACTGGTGCTGCCCGGTTTCGTCGACGGCCACATCCACCTGGACAAGAGCTTCGTCGGCGACCGCTGGCATCCGCACCGTCCGGCCGCGACCCTGCGCGAGCGCCTGGCCATCGAGAAGCAGGAACTGGCCGCCGCGCCGTCCATCGCCGAGCGTGCCGACGCGCTGGTCGCGCAGGCGGCCGCGTTCGGCACCGTGGCGATGCGCAGCCATGTCGATGTCGACGCCACCACCGGCCTGGACAACCTGCGCGCGGTGAGCGCGGTGCGCGAACGCTGGCGCGGCATCGTCGACATCGAACTGGTCGCGTTTCCGCAGGCCGGCGTGATGTCCTGCCCGGGTACCGCGCAGGTGCTGGACGCGGCGATGCGCGAAGGCGCGCAGGTGATCGGCGGCGTCGACCCGGACACGCTCGATGGCGACAGCGAGGGCCAGCTCGACGTGGTGTTCGGCATCGCCGAGCGGCACGGGGTCAAGGTCGACATCCACCTGCACGAACCCGGCCTGGGCGGCATCGAGCAGCTGCGGCGCATCGCCGGACGCACGCGCGCGCTCGGCATGAAGGGGCGCGTGGCGGTCAGCCATGCCTATTCGCTGGGTGAGGTGGACGAGGCGCAGGTGGACCGCATCGCCGCCGTGCTCGCCGACGCCGGCGTGGCGATCATGACCAACGCCCCGGGCGACCGCCCGTTCCCGCCGGTGCGGCGCCTGCGCGCGGCCGGCGTGGAGGTGTTCATGGGCAACGACAACATCCGCGACGCGTGGTGGCCCTACGGCAACGGCGACATGCTGCAGCGGGCGATGCTGCTCGGCTACCGCTCCGGCTTCTACACCGACGAGGAGCTGTGCATGGCGCTGAAGATGGCCACCGGCGCCGGCGCGCGCGTGATGGGCCTGCAGGGCTACGGCCTGGCCGTCGGCAACGAGGCCACCTTCCTGGTGCTCGACGCGCCCAATGCCGCGGCCGCCGTGGCCGGCGTACCCTGCCGCCGCCGCATCGTCCGCCGCGGCCGGCTCGAGCAGAACGCCGCCTGATCGATTCCGCCGGATCGATGCGATTGCTCCCGTGGGTGCGGGGCTTGCCCCGCACGAGGCTTCACCGGGAAAGCCGTGCGGGGCAAGCCCCGCACCTACTGCCCTGCAACTCGTCATTCCCGCGCGGGCCGAGGTGTTTTCAACAGCCCGGAAGGCGGGTCAATCGCCCTATGGCGGATACGTGGCTGAAACGCCTCCGCCGACAGCTTTTGCCTTCCCTCGTTCCTCGCTCCGCCCCACCCGTTCCTCGCCCTGCGGCTGGCCCAGCATCTCCACCAGCATGTCGGCCAGCACCCGCACCTCGGGGTCGGCCGTCGGCCGCAGCAGGATCGCCAGTTCGATGCTGTCGATCTCCGGCAGGCCGCTTTCCGCCCCCAGCACCACGTGCGCCGGGGTCACGGTGCGCGCCGGCAGCAGGCTGATGCCGAGCCCGTCGGCCACCGCCGCCTGGATGCCGCCCAGGCTGGAGCTGGTGAAGCTGATGCGCCAGCGCCGGCCCAGCGCCTCGACCGCGTCGATCATGTCCTCGCGGTACAGCCCGCGCGGCGGGAACGCCACCAGCGGCACCGGGTCGAGCGCGAAGGCCGGGCTGGACGCGCTGTCGATCCAGCGCATCGGCTCGGGCCAGCAGGCCAGCGCCTCGCGGCTGCCGCGGCGCTGCTTGACCAGCACCAGGTCCAGCTCGCCGCGGTCGTAACCTTCGCCCAGCGCGCGGCTCAGGCCGCTGCTCACTTCCAGCTTCACCCGCGGATGCCGCCGGTTGAAATCGGCCAGCAGGTGCGTGGTGCGGCCGCCGGCGAAATCCTCCGGCACGCCGAGACGGATGGTGGTGGCCACGCCCGCGCCGGACAGCGCCTCGCCCAGTTCCTCGTTCAGCGCCAGCAGGCGCCGCGCATAGCCCAGCACGGTCTCGCCCGTGTCGGTGGGACGCACGTCGCGCACACCGCGGTCGAGCAGGCGGTGCCCGGCCAGTTCCTCCAGCCGCCGCACCTTCTGGCTGATGGTGGACTGGGTGGAATGCAGGCGCGCCGCCGCGGCGGTGAAGCTGCCGCAGTCGGCCACCGTCACCAGCGCGCGCAGCAGGTCGAGGTCGAACAGCGCCCTATTCGATTTTGGACTGATATCCATCGTTACATTTCATTTCTGGATGGAAGAAGCGGCTTGTAGCATCGACGCCGGCAGCGCGCAAACACCCCCGTCCGCGATGCGCGTCCCCCGGCGCGTCCGCCCGCTGCAGGAACCAGGAGACAGGCGATGTCCGCTCGACATTGGATCACCGCGCAGGTGCTGGCCACGGCCATGCTGGCCTCGTGCTCCGCCGGCGCCGGTGCCGGCGACTCCGCGCTGTCGCGGCAGCTGTTCGCGGCCGCCGAATCCGGCGACGCGGAGGCCGTGCGCCGCCTGCTGGCGCAGGGCGCTGACATCCGCGCCCGCGACGGCAAGGGCCGCACGCCGCTGCTGGCCGCCGTCCACGAGCGCCGGACCGAAGCGGCGCGCGCGCTGATCGACGCCGGCGCCGACGTCAACGCCCGGGACAGGATCGACGACAGCGCCTACCTGTATGCCGGCGCCAGCGGCCAGCTGGAAATCCTGCGCATGACCCTGGCCCATGGCGCCGACCTGCGCAGCACCAACCGCTACGGCGGCACCGCGCTGATCCCGGCGGCCGAGCGCGGCCACGTGGAAACCGCGCGCCTGCTGATCGACGCCGGCGTCGACGTGGACCACGTCAACCGCCTGGGATGGACCGCCCTGCTGGAGGCCATCCTGCTCGGCGACGGCGGTACCCGCCACCAGGACATCGTGCGCATGCTGATCAATGCCGGCGCCGACGTGAACCTGCCCGACAGCTACGGCATCACGCCGCTGCAGCGCGCCCGCCAGCACCAGCAGAACGCCATCGCGCGCATGCTGGTCGACGCCGGCGCCCGCTGACCCCTTCTCCGTTGTGCGGCGCGCCGCACGCCACTGGAACCAACCGATGAAAACCACCCTTTCCCTCGCCCTCTCTTCCCTGCTGGCGCTGGCGCCGCCGGCGCTGGCCGCGCGCGCGGACGCCGACTTGCTGGTCCGCCACGCGACCATCGTCGACGTCGAGCATGGCCGTACCCTGCCCGGCCAGGCGGTGGCGATCCGCGGCGAGGACATCGTCGCGGTAGGCGAGGACAGCGCGCTGGCCAGCCAGTGGCGCGCCGCCAGGACCATCGACGCGAAGAACCGCTACCTGATCCCCGGCCTGTGGGACATGCACGTGCATTTCGGCGGTGGCCCGGCCCTGGTCGAGGAAAACAAGGCGTTGCTGCCGCTGTACGTCGCCCATGGCATCACCACCGTGCGCGACGCGTCCGGCGACCTGCCCGAGCAGGTGCTGTCCTGGCGCGGGCAGATCGCCGGCGGCCAGTTGTTCGGCCCGCAGCTGTTCACCTCCGGCGCCAAGATCGAAGGCCTCAAGCCGGTATGGAAGGGCACCATCGAGGTCGGCGACAAAGCCGGCGTCGATGCCGCGCTGGATCGCGAGCAGCGCGACAAGGTCGATTTCGTCAAGATCACCGACAGCACGCTCACGCCGGAGCTGTTCCTGTACGCGGTATCGGAGGCGAAGAAGCGCGGCCTGCGCACCTCGGGCCACATCCCGATGGCGCTGACCGTCGGCCAGGCCGTCGACGCCGGCATCAGTTCCATCGAGCACCTGGACTACGCCTTCCAGGCCGGCATCCCGGACGAGGCGAAGATCGCCGCCGATTTCGCCGCCGGGCGCATCGACCGCGCCGAGGCCAGCCGCCGACTGCACGAGGGCTTCGACCGCGACACCGCGATGGCGGCCTACCGCCGCTTCGCCGAACGCGGCGTGGCCGTCACCCCCACCCTCGACGGCGGCCGCATCATCAGCTTCCTCGACACCGAGCCGCATGACAACGACCCGTACCTGGCCTACATCGGCCCGGGCCTGCGCAAGACCTATACCTGGCGCGTGGAGCGCGCGGCCAAGGCCACGCCGGCGCAGATCCAGGCGCGCCACGAGCGCTACGCGCAGGTCGCGGCGGTGCTGCCGCTGCTGCAGGAGGCCGGCGTGCGCATCATGGCCGGCACCGATGCCGGCTTCCTCAACTCGTACAACTACCCCGGCATCGGCCTGCACAACGAGCTGGCGCTGTACGTGCGCGAAGGGCTGACCCCGGCGCAGGCGCTGGTCGCTGCCACCCGCAACGGCCCGGCCTGGTTCGGCAAACTGGACCGTTACGGCGCGGTGGAAACCGGCAAGGCCGCCGACCTGGTGCTGCTGGAGCGCAACCCGCTGCAGGACATCGACGCGACCCGCGCGATCGACACCGTGGTGATGCGCGGCAAGGTCTACGACCGCGCCGCGCTGGACGCCATGCTCGCCGGGACCAGGGCCAAGGTCGCCGCCTGGAACGCCGAAGCGACGCCCTGAGCCGATCTCGTCGACGACGTTCGGGCAGCCCCGGCGCGCCCGGGTGCCCGAACGCCCGGAAGGACGACCAGGCGATGGAAGCTCGCCGGAGCCACTCCATCGGAAACCATCGATGCCGCGGCACGGAGAGATCGCTGGAAGAGAGCCCCGCCCTTGGCGGGGCCTGTTCTTACGGGGTGCCGTTGCAGCGGGTATCGACGCAGTCGAGATAGACCTCCAAGCATTGGTTCTGGTCGTTCCCCAGGCCGACGCACTTCTGGTAGGCATACCAGCAGGGCCGCTCGCAACTGGCGCCGCTCGCGACGCCGTCAAAGACGGACACCACAGAAATGCCAACACCGGGCCCTGGCTGGAACGGGGCGTCGCAAGCACACCGTTCCGCAGCCATCGCCATGGGGACAAGGCACAATAGGCACCGCGGCAATTACCGCCCTGCTCCCGCGCCCCCACGCGCACACCCATGACTTCCGTTGCCATGCCGCAGCCGCCGGTTCCCGTCGCCCGGCTGTCCAGCTTCTACTTCTTCTACTACGCCGCGCTGGGCGCCTTCACCCCGTACTGGAGCCTGTACCTGCAGTCGCGCGGCATGGGCGTGACCGCGATCAGCGTGATGATGAGCCTATGGTACGCCACCCGCGTGGTCGCCCCCAGCACCTGGACCTCGCTGGCGGCGGTATCGCCGCGCCCGATCCGCTGGCTGCGCATCGGCTGCGTGCTGACGGTGATCAGCTTCGCCGGCTTCCTGCTGCCGCAGCCGCCGTGGACGCTGTACGCGGTGATGGTCGGGTTCTGCTTCTTCTACAACGCGGTGATGCCGCAGTTCGAATCGATCACCCTCACCCACCTGGGCAGCGACAGCCACCGCTACGGCATGATCCGGGTTTGGGGCTCGCTGGGCTTCATCGCGGTGGTGACCGCATTCGGCTGGGTGATCGAACGGCGCGGGGCCGGCCTGCTGCCGTGGCTGATGCTGCCGCTGTTCGCGCTGATGACCGGCGCTTCCTTCCTCAACCGCTACGCCCGCCACGTCGGCACCCACGCCGCGCACGTGCAGGGCTTCTGGACGATCGTGCGGCGGCCGCCGGTGCTGGCGTTCTTCATCGCCGCCTTCCTCGAACAGCTTTCGTTCGGGCCGTACTACACGTTCTTCTCGCTGTACATGGACCATCACGGCTACAGCACCTCGCTGCTGGGGCTGATGTGGACGGTGGGCGTGGTGTTCGAGGTGGCGGTGTTCTTCCTGATCGCCGGTTTCTTCCGGCGCTGGGACGCCAGCTGGCTGCTGATCATCTCCATGGCCAGCGCCGCGCTGCGCTGGTGGGCCACCGCGCTGTGGCCGGAGAACATCCCGGTGATGCTGGTGGCGCAGGCCACCCACTGCCTGGGCTTCGCCGCGTTCTTCGCCTCGGCGATGCAGCTGCTGGCGCGCTATTTCCCCGGCAACCTCAACGGCCACGGCCAGGGATTGTTCTACGGCTTCTCGTCGGGGCTGGGCGGCGTGCTGGGCGCGCTGATCGCCGGCCAGCTGTGGCCGTTCGGCGACGGCAAGGTGGCTTTCATCGCCGGCGGCTGCTTCGCGCTGGCCGGCGCGGTGATCGCGTTCTGCTTCGTGCCGGAGAGGCGGGGCGCGAGGAACGAGTGAAGAGGAACGAGGAGCGAGGAACAGCGAAAAAACAAAAACCGTCATTCCCGCGCAGGCGGGAATGACGGCCTTGGTCTTTACGGGAACGCCAGCAGTCGTACCGCTTTTGCCTTTACTCGTTCCTCGTTCCTCTCCACTCGTTCCTGGCCTGCTTACCAGACCAGGTCATCCGGCACCTGGTACATCGGATCAGCGTAGGGATCGTCTCCGGCCGGCGCGTCGGGATCGACCTTCAGCGCCACGGCCGGGGCGAAGATCGCCTCCGCCTCGGCCAGCAGCTCGGCCGTCACCAGCAGGTAGCGCCCGTTCTGCTGCAGCACGCCCAGCTGCCCGGCGTTGAGCGCCTTGAGCTGGTCGGCGGTGACGTAGATGCGCTTGATCTTGCCGCCATAGGGGAAGTGGCGGGCGATGTCGGCGTTGGGGTCGTTGAGGCCCTTGTCCTTGATCAGCTCGTCCAGCTTCGCCTTCGCCTCGCGGCGCAAGCGGGCTTCTTCCTGCTTCTGGCGCTCGGCCTCGATGCGCTCGTCCTTCTCCCGCTGCGCGCGGATCGCATAGGCCTTGGCCAGGTCGATGTCTTCCTGCGAGCGCGGCTTGCGGGCGCCCTGCGGGCCGCCATGGGCGGACTTGCCGGCGTGCGCCGGCCTGCCGGCAGGCGCGGGGTTGTTGCCGGGCTTGTTGCCGGCCTGCGGACGGGCCTGCGCCGGCCTGCCCTGCGGGCGGCCGTCGCGGCGGGTGTCGGGCTTGCGCTCCGGTTTGGGCGCGGGCTTGAAACCCAGCCCCAGGAGCTGGTCGCGGAGAGTGTCGCTCATGCGTTCGGTACGTCGTATCAGTAGTGCGGGGGCGGCGGTTCGCTCGCCGGATCGGAGGCGTTCAGCGCGTTGCGGACCTTGCCCAGGTCCTCGAGCAGCACGCGCAGCACGTCGGCGTTGCGGCTGCCCTGCATGCGCGCGTCGGCCAGGGCCTCGCTCAGTTCGGCCAGCGCATGCTCCTGGAAGGACACGCGCATCTCCAGTTCCACCAGGCGCTCTTCCAGCGCCTGCTCGCGGGCGCTCGGCAACAGGTCAGACATGCAGGGAGCGCCCCCGGCCGATGCCGTAATAGGCCAGTCCGGCCGCCTCGATCTCGCGCGGGTCGTACAGGTTGCGGCCGTCGAACACCACCGCGTCGCCCAGCGCCTGGCGGATGCGCGCGAAATCCGGGCTGCGGAACTGCTTCCACTCGGTGACCACGACCAGCGCGTCGGCGCCTTCCAGCGCATCGAACGCCGAGTCGCAGAACACCAGGTCCTCGCGCTCGCCGAAGATGCGGCGCGCCTCATGCATCGCTTCGGGGTCGTAGACGCGCACGCGCGCGCCGGCCTCCCACAGCTGCGCCAGCAGGCGGCGGCTGGAGGCTTCGCGCATGTCGTCGGTGTTGGGCTTGAACGCCAGGCCCCACACGGCGAAGGTCTTGCCGCGCACGCCCTCGTCCTCGCCACGGTCGTAGTGGCGCTGGACCAGCTCGAACAGGTGCCCCTTCTGCGCCTCGTTCACCGCTTCCACGGCGTCGAGCAGGCGCGGCGTGTGGCCGTGCTGCAGGGCGGTGCGGGCCAGCGCCTGCACGTCCTTGGGGAAGCACGAACCGCCGTAGCCGGCGCCGGGGTAGATGAAGTGCCAGCCGATGCGCGGGTCCGAGCCGATGCCCTGGCGGACCTGCTCGATGTCGGCGCCGACGCGCTCGGCGATGTTGGCGATCTCGTTCATGAAGCTGATCTTGGTGGCCAGCATCGCGTTGGCGGCGTACTTGGTCAGCTCGGCCGAACGCACGTCCATTTCCACCACGCGGTCGTGGTTGCGGTTGAACGGCGCGTACAGGCGGCGCATCACCGCCACCGGCTCCTCGCTGGCCGCACCGATGATGATGCGGTCCGGGCGCATGCAGTCGGCCACCGCGTCGCCCTCTTTGAGGAACTCCGGGTTGGAGACCACGTCGAAGGCGATCTCGACGCCGCGCGCGGCCAGCTCGTCGGCGATCGCCGCGCGCACCTTGTCGGCGGTGCCCACCGGCACCGTCGACTTGTTGACCACCACGGTCGGCACCTGCAGGTGCCGGCCGATGGTGCGGGCCACGGCCAGCACGTACTGCAGGTCGGCGCTGCCGTCCTCGTCCGGCGGCGTGCCGACCGCGATGAAGACCACCTGCCCATGCGCGATCGCGGTGGCGGCGTCGGTGGTGAAGGCCAGCCGCGAGGCGGCATGGTTGGCCTTGACCATCGGCTCCAGTCCCGGCTCGTAGATCGGGATGACGCCCCGGTTCAGGCCGTCGACCTTGGCCTGGTCGATGTCGACGCAGACCACGTCGTGACCCACCTCGGCCAGGCAGGTCCCGGTGACGAGTCCCACATAGCCGGTACCGAAAATCGCAACGCGCATAGGTGCAGTGGCTCCGTGGATTACTGCAGGACGCCCAGCAGCTCGACGTCGAAGGTCAGCGTCGCGTCCGGACCGATCGGGCCGCCCGGCGTGCCGTTGCTGCCGTAGGCCAGTTCGGACGGAACCCAGAAGCGGTACTTGGAGCCCACCGGCATCAGCGACACGCCCTCGGTCCAGCCCTTGATCACCTGGTCCAGGCCGAAATCGGCCGGCTGGCCGCGCTGGTAGCTGCTGTCGAACACGGTGCCGTCCAGCAGCTTGCCCTCGTAGTTCACGCGCACGCGGCTGCTCGCCACCGGGCGCTCGCCGCTGCCGGCGCGCAGCACTTGGTACTGCAGGCCCGAGGCGGTGGTCACCACGCCCGGCTGGGTCTTGTTCTTGGCCAGGAAGGCATTGCCTTCCTCGCGGTTCTTGCCGGCGGCGGCGGCCTGCTTGGCGGTGCTGAACGCCTGCAGCGTGGCCTGCGCCTGCTGGCGGTCCATCAGCGGCGTGCCCTTGGCGAAGAGGGTGCTGATGGCCTGGAAGGTCGCGTCCAGGTCGATCTCGCCCTTGATCGGCGCCAGCGACGGGCCGACGGCGTAGCTGCCCAGCATCAGGCCGACCTTCTCGCGGTCCACCGGCGGCGGCTGGCTGCCCGGCGCCATGCCCGGCACCTGCTGGCCGGAACGGGCCATCATCGCCACGCGCAGGGCCTGGTCGGTCTTCTGCGCTTCTTCCTGCGACAGCAGCGGCTGGCCGCCGGCGAAGGCGTTCTCCACGGCGCGGCGCAGCGCGGCGACGTCGACTTCCGAGGCGATGGGTTCGAACGAACTGGCGACGTCCACGCCGATGGCATAGCCGACTTTTTCACGTTCCGAGGTCAAAACGGACTTCTCCTTGGTGGCCGCGGGGGCGGCAGGTTGTTGCGCGATCACGGCCGCGGGGACCGCCATCGCCAGAATCATCAGCGACGCCACAGCGCCGCGCTTTCCCATCTTCATTCGCTGCATTCTCTGGAAGTGAACAAACGCCGCCATCGGCGCGAGGGGCGCCATTGTCGCATGCATGCCCGGGATGTAGGAGCGCACCGGAAGGCGCGGCGGACGCGCCGATATGGCGCCCGCGCAGTTGCCTCAGTGGTGCGGCGCGGGCCTGGCAAGCTCGCGCTCGATCGCCGCGCGCAGTTCCGGATCGTCCGGCCGCACCTTGCTCGGGAACTGCGCCACCACCTGGCCGTCGCGCGACACCAGGTACTTGTGGAAATTCCAGCCCGGCGCCACGCCGGTCAGGCGGGTCAGGTCCTGGTACAGCGGCGTGGCCTCGGGGCCGACCACATGCACCTTCTGGAACATGGGGAACTTCACCCCGTAGGTCAGCGTGCAGAACTCCTGGATCTGCGCCTCGCTGCCCGGTTCCTGGCCCTTGAAGTCGTTGGACGGGAAACCCAGGACCGAGAACCCGCGCCCGGCCAGTTCCTGGTGCAGCGCCTCCAGCCCCTCGTACTGCGGCGTGTAGCCGCACTTGGAAGCGGTGTTCACCACCAGCAGCACCTTGCCGCCGTAGGCACGGTTCAGGTTGACGGACTCCTTTCCGGCAAGCAGGCGGTAATCGCGGGCCAGCAGCGCGCCGTCGGCGGCAGCGGCGGCCCCCGCCATGGACATGGCCAATGCCATTCCAATCAGATAGTTGCGCATGGACATCGAGGTTCTCCTGAGGATGGAACTGTGTTGCCTGAAGACTAGGCCATCAGTTGGGTCACGGGGGAGTTGCATGTCGGCGTGTCGGTGTTATAGTTGCATACAACACCAGCCACCCTACACAGGGGGACCGCCATGAACCGAAGGCACCATCGACATGTTCTCCCGGCGTTGACCGCTGCCGGCACGTTGCTGCTGATCGGTTGCACGCTGTCCTTCCCGGCCGGGCGTGGCGCGGTCCAGGATTATGCCGCCGGGACCACCGGCGAAGAGCAGGAGGCCGACGCGCAGGAGAAGAGGAGCCGCCCCATCCGCCGGATGCGGACCAGCCTCTCCCTGCCCTACTTCTCATTCGCACAGTCGCTGAATCCACGGAGCTGACCATGAGCGATATCCAGTGGAGCGATGGCGCTCCCATTTACCGCCAGCTGAAGGATCGCGTCATCGCGATGATGCTGGACGGCATCATCAAGCCGGGCGACGCCCTGCCCTCGGTACGCCAGGTGGCGGCCGAGTACCAGTTGAACCCGATCACGGTCTCGCGCGCCTACCAGGAACTGGCCGACGAGAACCTGGTCGAGAAGCGCCGCGGCCTGGGCATGTTCATGACCGAGGAGGCCGCGCGCAAACTGCGCGGCAGCGAGCGCGACCGCTTTCTCAACGAAGAGTGGCCCGGCGTGCTGGAACGCATCCAGCGCCTGGGCCTGACCTTGGAAGATCTGCTGCCACCGGGGACCACACCATGAATGCCGCCGTCGAAGCCGTCGTTTCCGCCCAGGGCCTGCGCAAGGCCTACAAGCAGAAGCCGGCCCTGGACAACACCAGTTTCACCATCGCGCCGGGCCGGATCGTCGGCCTGATCGGCCCCAACGGCGCCGGCAAGACCACCGCGCTCAAGGCGCTGCTCGGCCTGACCGCGTTCGAGGGCGACCTGCGCGTGCTCGGCATGGATCCGCGCACCCAGCGCAACGCGCTGATGAACGATGTGTGCTTCATCGCCGATGTGGCGGTGCTGCCGCGCTGGATCCGGGTCAAGGAGGCCATCGACTTCGTCGCCGGCGTGCACCCGCGCTTCGACCGCGCCCGCTGCGAGCGCTTCCTCGCCAACACCAAGCTGCAGCCGAAGCAACGCGTGTCCGAGCTGTCCAAGGGCATGGTGGTGCAGTTGCACCTGGCGCTGGTGATGGCCATCGACGCGCGCGTGCTGGTGCTGGACGAGCCGACCCTGGGCTTGGACATCCTCTACCGCAAGGAGTTCTACCAGCGCCTGCTGGAGGACTACTTCGACGAGCAGAAGACGATCATCGTCACCACCCACCAGGTCGAGGAGATCGAGCACATCCTCACCGACGTGCTGTTCATCCGCGACGGGAAGATCGTGCTGTCGGCCGACATGGAAAGCGTGTCCGAGCGCTACACCGAACTGCTGGCCTCGGCCGACACCCTGCAGGCCGCGCGCGAGCTGGCGCCGATCGACGAGCGTTCGCTGCCGTTCGGCAAGACCGTGCTGCTCTACGACGGCGCCGACCGCAACCAGCTCGATGCCCTGGGCGAAACCCGCAACCCCGGCCTCGCCGACCTGTTCGTGGCCATCATGAAGGGAACCTACGCATGAACGCCGTCCACCACATCAACCCGCTGGGCAAGTTCAAGTGGCTGCTCAAGCGCGAATACTGGGAGAACCGCGGCGGCTTCCTGCGCGCGCCGCTGGTGGCCGGCGGCATCTCCCTGCTGCTGTCGCTGATGGCGATCATCGCCGGGCTGTTCGCCGCACGGCGCGCCGCCGAGAACGGCGACCTGCACATCAACGGCATCCAGGTCAACGGCCTGGACCTGGGCGTGCTGACCCAGCAGATGACGCCGGCGGACATGGCCAAGTTCGGCGAAGGCATGAACGCCACCCTGCTGCTCAGCTCGGCATGGCCGTTCATCACCCTGGCCTTCGTGGTGTTCTTCTACTGCCTGGGCGCCCTTTACGACGACCGCCGCGACCGCAGCGTGCTGTTCTGGAAATCGATGCCGGTTTCCGACACGCAGACGGTGCTGTCCAAGCTGGTCGGCGCGCTGGTCATCGCCCCGCTGCTGGCCGCGGTCGCCGCCATCGTGACGATGTTCGGCTTCATGGTCATCATCAGCCTGGTGGTGCTGTTCCACGGCGGCAACCCGATCACCCTGATCTGGGCCTCGTCCAATCCGTTCTCGATCGCCGCCAGCCACCTGGTCTGGATTCCGGTCTACGCGCTGTGGGCCATGCCCACCGCCGGCTGGCTGCTGCTGTGCTCGGCCTGGGCGAAGAGCAAGCCGTTCCTGTGGGCGGTGATGCTGCCGGTGTTCGCCGGGGTCATCGTCAGCTGGTTCGACGTGATGAAGCTGTTCGGCCTGGACAGCGGCTGGTTCTGGGGGCACGTGGTGAGCCGCCTGCTGCTCAGCGCGACCCCGGGCATCGAACTGGCCTACCGCAGCCCCACGCCGACCGGCGAATCGGTGAAGTCGATGCTGCAGGGCTTCTCGCCCGGCGTGCAGTTCGCCGGGCTGGCCAACCCCGAGCTCTGGATCGGCGTGCTGGCCGGCGCCCTGTTCATCGCCGCCGCGATCTGGCTGCGCCAGCGCCGCGACGAGATCTGAGTACCGTTCACGCCCTGCCGCAACCGCGAGGAACCCCATGGACATCAAGCACGCAACGATCACCCGCGCCCTGTTCGCCCTGGCCCTGCTGCCCGGCGCAGCGCTGGCCGAGGACCACTGCAAGTTCAGCCAGCCCAAGGCGCTGGAACTGGAGCTGGCCGGCGCCAAGGCGGTGGTCTTCGAGGTCAACAGCCACGACCTGAAGCTGCAGGCCACGCCCGGCGCGCGCGCCGCGCTGTCCGGCCGCGCCTGCGCCTCCAGCCAGGACCTGCTCGGCCAGCTCTCGCTCACCCAGGAGAAGGTCGGCGACAAGCTGGTCGTGCGCCTGGAGCGCGAAAGCCGCGGCATGAACCTCAACTTCGGCTCCAGCTACGCGTGGCTGGACATCGGCGGCACGCTGCCGGACGACGTGATGGTGCAGCTCAAGGTCGGTTCGGGCGACGCCACGCTCGCCGGCGCGCAGGCGATGAGCGCCGACGTCGGCTCGGGTGACGTGAAGGCGCGCGCCATCAAGGGCCTGGCCACCGCCGCGGTCGGCTCCGGCGACATCGAACTGGACGACGTCGGCGCGCTGCACGTGGTCTCGATCGGCTCGGGCGACGTGCGCATCGACGGGGTGCGCGGCGACGCCAGGGTCGGCAGCATCGGCTCGGGCGACCTGGAACTGCGCGGCGTGCAGGGCGCTGTCCAGATCGACAGCATCGGCTCGGGCGACGCCGATGTCGGCGACGTGCGCGGCGCGGTCGGCCTGGGCAGCCTGGGCTCAGGCGACCTGCGCGTGCGCAACGCCGCCAGCCTGCGCGTGCAGCGCATCGGCAGCGGTTCCGTCGACCACTCCGGCATCGGCGGCAGCGTCGACCTGCCGAAGAAGCACTGATTCCCTTCTTGCCAGCCACGGAAGCACCTACATGAAGACCCTCAAAGCCCCCCTGTTCGCGCTGATGCTGTGCCTGCCGCTGCTCGCCTGCGGCAACCGCCCGCAGGCCAACGACGCCAGCGGCGACACAAGCCTCGGCCAGAAGGTCCGCGAAGCGACCAACAAGGCGCGCAAGGAAATGGCCGCCAAGAACATCAGCGTCTCCAGCGATGACGGCGCCAAGGTCGAGATCTCGCCCACGGGCGACCTGCTGATCAACGGCAGCACCATCGCCGTCGACGATGCCCAGCGCAAACTGCTGCTGCAGTACCGCGAACAGGTGATGCAGGTGGCCGAAGCCGGCATCGAGATCGGCGTGCAGGGCGCCAACCTCGGCGCGCGGGCCGCCGGCGAGGCGATCAAGGGCATCTTCTCCGGCGATACCGACAAGATCGAGGAGCGCGTCAACGCCGAGGCCAGGAAGCTGGAGGAAAGCGCGGCGAAGATCTGCGACCGCCTGCCGGCCATGCTCGCCACCCAGCAGCAGCTGGCCGCCGCCATCCCCGAGTTCAAGCCCTACGCGAAGATGGACCAGAGCGACATCGATGAATGCCGCGACGGCCGCGTGACCCTGCGCTGACCGTCACCGGCGGCGGGAGCGGTAGAATCGCCGCTCCCCCGCCGTACCGTTCCGCCACGCCATGAACAAACTGCTGTTGTCCGCCCTGCTGGCCTGCGTCGCCGCCACCGCCGGTTGCGGCGACCGCGAGCAATACGCCGCCCACCGCGCCGAGCGCAGCAAGCCCAAGATGGAAGTGGGCGCGGCCATGGTGTCGGTGCGCCGCGCGCCCTACCCGAACCTGGACATCCTGCCCGACGGCAGGCTGCGCGTGGACGACATCGAGATCCCGCTGGACGAGGGCCAGCGCGAGCTGCTGAAGACCAGTTTCGTCAGGCTGCAGATCCTGCGCCAGAACACGCTGACCGACTCGACCGCGCCCGCCGACGCCAGCGGCCGCACCGTGCCGCTGGACGTGCCGGCCGGCGAAACGCCGTTCCCGCCGGACCTGGCCCAGCGCATCCCCGAGTTCAAGGACTACGCCGAAGCGCTGGCCAACCCGCGCGCGCTGCGCTGAAAAGCTGCGGGTCTGAAGCCCCTCTCCCCCCGTGAGAGGGGTTGGGGTGAGGGCCGGAACGAAGCCTCGCAACATCAAACTGCAAGAGGCTTCGCCCGGACCCTCATCCGGCGCTGCGCGCCACCTTCTCCCACAGGGAGAAGGAAAAGCTGCAGCGCCGAAGCCCCTCTCCCTCGGGGAGAGGGGTTGGGGTGAGGGCCGGAACGAAGCCCGCGACATCAAGCCGCAGGAGGCTTCGCCCGCACCCTCATCCGGCGCTGCGCGCCACCTTCTCCCGCAGGGAGAAGGAAAAGCTGCAGTCCCTAAGCCCCTCTCCCTCGGGGAGAGGGGTTGGGGTGAGGGTCGGAACGAAGCCTGCGATATCAAGCCGCAAGAGGCTTCGCCCGTACCCTCATCCGGCGCTGCGCGCCACCTTCTCCCGCAGGGAGAAGGAAAAGCTGCAGCGCCAAAGCCCCTCTCCCACCGGGAGAGGGGTTGGGGTGAGGGCCGGAACGAAGCCCGCGATATCAAGCTGCAGGGGCTTCGCCCTCACCCTCATCCAGCGCCGCGCGCCACCTTCTCCCGCAGGGAGAAGGGAAAACACAGGTCAGCCTTCATGGATGCCGCCGCGCGTCAACGCCGCCGGATCCAGCAGCCGATTGAGCTCCGCTTCCGGCAGGCCGCTGTCCTCGCGCGCCACGTCCAGCACCGGGCGCTGTTCCTTGTAGGCGCGCTTGGCGATGGCCGCGGCCTTTTCGTAGCCGATGATCGGATTGAGCGCGGTCACCAGGATGGGATTGCGCGCCAGCGCCTCGCGCACCCGCTCCTGCTTGACCACCAGCCCGGCAAATACCTTGTCGGCCAGCAGGTTCATGACGCTGGACAGCAGCTGGATCGAATCGAGCAGGTTGGCCGCGATCAGCGGCAGCGCCACGTTCAACTGGAAGTTGCCGGTCTGCCCGGCCACGGTGATCGCGGTGTGGTGGCCGATCACCTGCGCGGCCGCCATCACCGTCGCTTCCGGAATCACCGGATTGACCTTGCCCGGCATGATCGAACTGCCCGGCTGCAGCGCCGGCAGCTCGACCTCGCCCAGCCCGGCCAGCGGCCCGGAGTTCATCCAGCGCAGGTCGTTGGCGATCTTGATCAGCGCCACCGCCAGCGCGTTGAACTGGCCGGACAGCTCCACCGCGTCGTCCTGCGCGGCCAGTCCTTCGAACTTGTTCTGCGCGCTGTCGAACTTCACCCCGGTGGCCGCCGAGAGCGCGCGCGCCACCTTGGCGCCGAAACGCGGATCGGCATTGATGCCGGTGCCGATCGCGGTGCCGCCCAGCGGCAGCCGGCGCAGCCGCTTCAGCGCGTCCTCGATGCGCCCCTGCGCCGATTCCAGCTGCGCCGACCAGGCGCCGAACTCCTGTGCGAAGGTCAGCGGCATCGCGTCCATCAGATGGGTGCGGCCGGTCTTGACCACCTTGCCCAGCGAACGGCCGCGCCTGTCGATGGTGCGGCGCAGGTGCCTGAGCGCCGGCAGCAGCGTTTCCACCGTTTCCAGCTGCGCCGACACGCGGATGGCGGTAGGGATCACGTCGTTGGAGCTCTGCCCGAGGTTGACGTGGTCGTTGGGATGCACACCTGTTCTGCCGGCCTTGCCGCCTCCGGCTTTCATCCGGCGCGACGCCAGCGTAGCGATGACCTCGTTGGCGTTCATGTTCGACGAGGTGCCGGAACCGGTCTGGTAGACGTCGATCGGGAAATGCGCGTCGTGCTCGCCGCCCGCCACGTCCAGCGCCGCCGCACGGATCGCCCGGCCCACGCCCTTGGGCAGCAGCCCGAGCCCGGTGTTGACCTCGGCGGCGCAGGCCTTCACCAGCCCCAGCGCGCGGATGAAGGCGCGCGGCATGCGCTGCCCCGACACCGGGAAGTTCTGCACCGCGCGCTGGGTCTGCGCGCCCCACAGCGCGTCGGCAGGCACCTGCAGCTCGCCCATGCTGTCGTGTTCGATCCGGTATTTCTGGTTCATTCGCTTGTCTCCGCGCGTCTTCTGGGGGAATGAGTCAGCGGCTGGCGGCACGGGCTGGCGGCTGCGTCCAGCATACGTCGCGGCGGCACGCGGGGCGATGACGGTCCGACCAGGCCGGCGCCACCACCGGCCATCGCGGCAGCCGCCCGCCCGCCCTGCCGTAGAATGTGCGCCCCGCCCCGCTGCCCTGCCCCCGCCATGACCGATCCCTCCCGTCCAGACGCCGCCCTGCTCGCCCTGTCCCCGCTCGATGGCCGCTACGCCTCCAAGGTCGACGCGCTGCGCCCGATCTTCTCCGAGTACGGCCTGATCAGGGCCCGCGTGAAGGTGGAAATCGAATGGCTGCTGGCGCTGGCCGCCGAACCGGGCATCGGCGAACTGGCCGACTTCTCCGCCGCCGCCAAGGCGCGCCTGCACGCCCTGGCCGAAGGCTTCTCGGTGGCCGACGCGGCGCGCGTCAAGGAGATCGAGCGCACCACCAACCACGACGTCAAGGCGGTGGAGTACTTCATCAAGGAACGGCTCAAGGACGACGCCGAGCTGGCCCCGGCGCTGGAATTCGTGCATTTCGCCTGCACCAGCGAGGACATCAACAACCTGTCCTACGGCCTGATGCTGGCCGAAGCCCGCGGCAAGGTGCTGCTGCCGACCCTGGACGGCATCGCCGCCACGCTGCGCCAGCTGGCGCATGCCCAGGCCGGACAGCCGATGCTCTCGCGCACCCACGGCCAGACCGCCTCGCCGACCACGCTGGGCAAGGAAGTGGCCAACGTCGTCGCCCGCCTGGAACGGCAGGTCCGCCAGATCGCGGCGGTCGAGCTGACCGGCAAGATCAACGGCGCGGTGGGCAACTACAACGCGCACGTGGTGTCCTACCCGGACGTGGACTGGCCGGGCTTCGCCGAGCGCTTCGTCGCCTCGCTGGGCCTGGTGTTCAACCCCTACACCACCCAGATCGAGCCGCACGACAACGTCGCCGAGATCGGCGACGCCACCCGCCGCGCCAACACCATCCTGATCGACCTGGCCCGCGACATCTGGGGCTATGTCTCGCTGGGCTACTTCAAGCAGAAGCTCAAGGAAGGCGAAGTCGGTTCCTCGACCATGCCGCACAAGGTCAACCCGATCGACTTCGAGAACGCCGAGGGCAACTTCGGCATCGCCAACGCACTGTTCGAGCACTTCAGTGCCAAGCTGCCGATCAGCCGCTGGCAGCGCGACCTGACCGACTCCACCGTGTTGCGCGCGCTGGGCACCGCCTTCGGCCACACCCAGGTGGCGCTGGAGTCGCTGGCCAAGGGCCTGGGCAAGCTGGAGGTGAACCCGCAGCGCCTGGACGCCGACCTCGACGCGGCCTGGGAAGTGCTGGCCGAAGCCGTGCAGACGGTGATGCGCCGCCACGGCCTGCCCAACCCGTACGAGCAGCTCAAGGCGCTGACCCGCGGCCAGGGCATCACCGCCGAATCGATGCGCGGGTTCATCGAATCGCTGGACCTGCCGGCCGAAGACAAGCAGCGCCTGCGCGAGCTGACCCCGGGCGGCTACATCGGTCTGGCAGCGGGCTTGGCCAAGGCGATCTGATCGGCGCACCTGCAAGCCCTTCCGGCCTGCGACGACGGCGGAGCGAAAGCTCCGCCGTTTGCAGCAGGAACGGGCCGCAGGGCACCGCGTAATAAAATCTTCGCGCGGCCTCTGCCAGCATCGGGCAACCCGATGACAGTGGAGTCCCCATGCGGATCAGCCCCCTCCTGCTCGCCCCGACCCTGGCCGCGCTCGGCGCCTGCAACCCCGGCGCCCCGGAAACCGGCACCGCCGCGCCGGCAGCATCACCGTCGCCGGCCACTGCGCCTGCCGTTTCCGACACCCTCAACGACCCCGGCAGCGGTGCCGACTGCGCCGGCAAGAACCTGCGCATCAGCCGCGACAACACCACCCTGGTCATCAACGGCGAATGCGGCGAGGTCACCATCACCGCCTCCGGCGGCAGCCTCAACTTCGACAAGGCCCGGGCCATCGTGGTCGAAGGCAGCCATTACACGGTGCTCAACACCGACGTGGACACCGTGCGGGTGGTGGGCAGCGACAACACGCTCAACCTGACCAATGCCCGGCGCATCGAGGTCAGCGGCAACAACAACAAGATCCTGTCCCGGGAAACGGCCGAGATCCAGTTCAGCGGCAACACCAACACGCTCAACACCGACGGCCAGCCGCAGGTGGACGACCGCGGCAGCGGCAACCGGGTCATCTGACCTGCCCCGCTTCGGCGGAGCGGAGCCGGGTTCCGCCAGGGCCTTGCCCGCAAGGCCGCCGGACGTGGCCCGGCGCCACCGCCATCCCCGTGGCGGTTGATCCAGATCAGCCGCCCATCGTGCGGTTTGCCGTCAACAAGGGGACAATAGCCGGGATACGCGCCGCAGGCGCCTGATTCCCGTTTTCCGCTGCAAGGATCCCCCATGGCTGCACGCAAGCAAAAGACCCATCCGATCGAAGTCCAGGCCCGCCCCGGGCAGATGCTCGGCATGCCGATCGAGCGCTTCCTGCGCGACTACTGGCAGAAGCGCCCGCTGCTGATCCGCGGCGCGTTCGCGGATTTCCAGACCCCGGTGATGCCCGAAGACCTGGCCGGCCTGGCCTGCGAGGAAGGCGCGCTGGCGCGCCTGGTCACCCACGACCGCGCCACCGACGGCTGGAGCCTGCGTACCGGCCCGTTCCAGGAAGACGATTTCCCGGGCATGCCCGACCACGACTGGACCCTGCTGGTGCAGGACGTGGACAAGTGGGACCCGGACGTGCGCGCGCTGATCGGGCACTTCGACTTCCTGCCGCGCTGGCGCATGGACGATGTGATGATCAGCTTCGCCGCCACCGGCGGTTCGGTCGGCGCCCATGTCGACCAGTACGACGTGTTCCTGCTGCAGGCCCATGGCCACCGCCGCTGGCAGATCGACGCCAGCGAATCGACCAAGGGCAAGCGCCCGCCGCTGGATTTCCGCCCCGACGTCGAGCTGAAGCTGCTGCGCAGGTTCAAGCCGACCCATGACTGGGTGCTGGAGCCGGGCGACATGCTGTACCTGCCGCCGAACGTGCCGCACCACGGCGTGGCCGAAGACCCCTGCCTGACCTTCTCCTTCGGCATGCGCGCGCCGTCCTCGGCCGAGCTGATCAGCGACTGGCTGGACGACCTGGTGGCCGACGCCGACGAGGCCATCCGCTACCAGGACCCGGACCTGAAGCTGCCCGAAGACCCCAACGAGATCGACGCGGCGGCGATGAAGCGGGTGGTCGCCGCGCTCAACGCGCTGCGCATGAACGACCCGGACCGCCTGGGCGACTGGTTCGGCCGCTTCATCACCACCTACCGCGCCGCCGGCGACATCCTGCCCTCGCAGGCGCCGCCGGCCCCCGCCGAGGTCGAAACCGTGCTGGAAGAAGGCGGCCTGCTCGAACGCCACCCGTGGGCGCGGCTGGCCTGGCGCCGCGCCACACCCGCGCGCGCGCGACGCTGTACAGCAGCGGCCACGCCTTCGCGCTGCCGGTCCGGGACGCGCAGGGCCTGGCCGCCGCCGAGCGGATCGACGCGGCCATGTTCGGCAAGCTGTCGGCCAAGGGGCGCAGCGCGGTGCTGGAACTGCTGGCCGGCGGCCACTACCAGCTGCTGGACGCCGAGACCCTGGCGGCGATGCAGGCCGAACAGGACGCCCTCGAGGTCATGGAAGAAACGCTCGATGAGGACTTCGACGACGAGGCCGATGCCCCGGAACTCGAGATCGAGGTGTTCGAATACGCCCAGGCCGGCGAAGGCGAACCGGCCAGCGGCGCCATCGACACCGTGCAGGTGAACGAGGAAGGCGTCGAAGTGGTGGTGATCTGCGACGACGGCGACGAGGACAGCCCGGCGGCATGACGCCCGCGGCGTTCCACGTCGAAGCGGCCGACTACGCCGCGCGGCATGCGCTGCTGCACGGCGTGCGCCATGCCGTGTTCGTCGGCGAACAGCAGGTGCCGGCCGAACTGGAGACCGACGAGCTGGACCCGCTCAGCCACCACGTGGTGGCGCTGGATGCCGATGGCCACGCCATCGGCACCGGCCGGCTGACCCCGCAAAGGCGCATCGGCCGCATGGCGGTCCTGCCCGGCTGGCGCGGCCGCGGTGTCGGCGAGGCGCTGCTGCAGGCGCTGGTGGCCGAGGCCGCGCGGCGCGGCTGGGGCGAGGTCGCGCTGCACGCCCAGGTCCAGGTCGCGCTGCACGCCCCCCAGGTCCACGCCCGCGACTTCTATGCCCGAAACGGTTTCCTGCCCGAGGGCGCGGAGTTCGAGGAGGCCGGCATCGTCCATCAGACCATGCGCCGCCGCATGGACGGCGCCATGCGCGTGCAGGACGCCGGCCAGGCCGAGGCGGCGATGGCGTCGGTGATCCACCGCGCCCGGCGTCGCCTGCTGCTCGGCTGCGACGCCGGCGACGCCGCCGTGCTCGGCCAGCCCGCGGCATTGCAGGCGCTGCGCCGCTTCGCCGCCGCGCGCCACGACAAGCAGGCGCTGGTGCTGCTGCACGACGGCGACCTGGTGGCCCTGCCCGCGCCCCTGCTGGCGCTCGTCCAGCGCCTGCCCAGCGTATTCCAGCTGCGCCAGCCATCGGACCCGGCCGATGCGTCGCTGCTGCCGCGCGGCGCGGTCAACGACAACGGCGACTGCTACTTTCGTCCAATGGGCGAACGCACCGATGGCGCACTGGCGCTGGACATGCCGGCCCAGGCCCGCCGGCAGGACGCGCTGTTCCAGCGCGCATGGGACGGCGCAGCGGTCTGCGAAGGGCTCCGGACACTGGGCATCTGAGCGCTGTCAGGCCGGGACAAGGCATGGCCAGACATTAGCCCAAAGACATGGCCTGACATTAACCCGGTGGACAGCGTGTGTGCCCCTTCCTGTCCCCGCGAGGGTATAATTCAGCGGTTTCATCACGCCCGCGCGGCGTCCTGCTGCAAGGTCCCGCCGGTTCCAGACGCCATACCCCACAAGCGAATCCGACCCTCCATCGTGGACAATCTCCTGAAGCAGTTTGCGCAGTCATCGCAACTCGCCGGCGGCAACGCCTCCTATATCGAGGATCTGTACGAGCAGTACCTCGTCTCCCCGGACAGTGTGGACCCCAAATGGAAGTCCTACTTCGACGGCTTCAAGGGCCGCGAAGCAGGTGATGTCCCGCATTCGGCCGTCATCGCCCACATCGCCGAGGCCGGCCGCAACGCCTCCAGCGCCGTGGCCAGTGCCGGCGGCGGCGACGAGCGCGAGCGCAACGTCGGACGCCTGATCACCGCCTACCGCTCGCGCGGCCACCTCGGCGCGCAGCTCGACCCGCTGGGCCTGACCCCGCCGGTCAACCCGCCCGACCTGAGCCTGCCGTTCCACCACCTGTCCGACGCCGACCTCAACGACGAGTTCAGCACCGGCGGCGTCGGCGGCCAGCCGCGCATGAAGCTGCGCGACCTGCTGGCGCGCCTGAAGGCGACCTACACCGGCTCCATCGGCGCCGAGTTCATGTACATCGCCGAAGTCGACCAGCGCCAGTGGCTGTACCAGCGCCTGGAAAGCGCCGGCGGCAACTACAACCTCGATGCCGACACCCAGCGCCGCACCCTGGAGCGCCTGACCGCCGCCGAGGGCCTGGAACGCTACCTGCACACCAAGTACGTCGGCCAGAAGCGTTTCTCGCTGGAAGGCGGCGACTCGCTGATCCCGATGATGGACACGGTGATCCGCGACGCCGGCAAGGACGGCGTCAAGGACGTGGTGATCGGCATGGCCCACCGCGGCCGCCTGAACGTGCTGGTCAACACCCTGGGCAAGAACCCGCGCAAGCTGTTCGACGAATTCGAAGGCCGCTTCGAGCACGACGACCGTGCCGTCGCCGGCGACGTGAAGTACCACATGGGCTTCTCGGCCGACGTCGCCACCGCCGGCGGCCCGGTGCACTTGGCGCTGGCGTTCAACCCGTCGCACCTGGAGATCGTCGACCCGGTGGTCGCCGGCTCGGTGCGTTCGCGCCAGGAGCGCCGCGGCGACGCCGCGCGCCGCCAGGTCATGCCGATCCTGATCCACGGCGACGCCGCGTTCGCCGGCCAGGGCGTGGTGATGGAGCTGTTCCAGATGTCGCAGGCGCGCGGCTTCGCCGTCGGCGGCACCGTGCACATCGTCATCAACAACCAGGTCGGCTTCACCACCTCCAACCGCGACGACTCGCGCTCGACCCTGTACTGCACCGACATCGCCAAGATGGTCGGCGCGCCGGTCCTGCACGTGAACGGCGACGACCCGGAAGCGGTGGTGTTCGCCGCGAAGCTGGCCTACGACTTCCGCCAGCAGTTCCACAAGGACGTGGTGATCGACCTGGTGTGCTACCGCCGCTGGGGCCACAACGAGGCCGACGAGCCGGCGATCACCCAGCCGCTGATGTACCAGGTGATCCGCAAGCACAAGACCACCCGCGAGCTGTACGCCGAGAAGCTGGAGGCCGCCGGCGTGATCCCGGCCAACGGCGGCAAGGCGCTGGTCGATGCCTACCGCGAGAAGCTCGATTCGGGCGAGGTCACCACCGAGCTGGCCCAGGTCGAGAAGACCCCGCCGACCAGCAAGCTGTACGTGGACTGGCCGAAGCTGCTGGCCGGCAAGCTGTCCGACCCGGTCAGCACCCAGGTGCCGATGGCCGAGCTGACCCGCCTGGCCAAGCTGATCAACACCATCCCCGAGGGCGTGGAACTGCACTCGCGCGTGGCCAAGGTCTACGACGACCGCCGCAAGATGGCCGCCGGCGAGGTCCCGGGCGACTGGGGCTTCGCCGAGAACCTGGCCTACGCCACCCTGCTCGACCAAGGCCATGGCCTGCGCCTGGTCGGCCAGGACGTGGGCCGCGGCACCTTCACCCACCGCCACGCGATCCTGCACGACCAGAAGACCGACGCCTATTACCTGCCGCTGCGCCAACTGGTGCAGTCGCCGGAACAGGCCACCGTCATCGACTCGCTGCTCAGCGAGGAAGCGGTGATGGCCTACGAATACGGCTTCTCCACCACCGATCCCAATACCCTGTGCATCTGGGAAGGCCAGTTCGGCGACTTCGCCAACGGCGCCCAGGTGGTGATCGACCAGTTCATCGCCTCCGGCGAAGCCAAGTGGGGCCGCATTTCCGGCCTGACCCTGCTGCTGCCGCACGGCTACGAAGGCCAGGGCCCGGAACACAGCTCGGCGCGCCTGGAGCGCTTCCTGCAGCTGTGCGCGCTGGAGAACATGCTGGTCTGCGTGCCGTCGACCCCGGCGCAGGCGTTCCACATGCTGCGCCGCCAGCTGTGCATGACCACCCGCAAGCCGCTGGTGGTGATGTCGCCCAAGTCGCTGCTGCGCCACAAGCTGGCCGTCTCGACCATGGACGAACTGGCCAACGGCGAATTCCAGCACCTGATCGGCGATGCCGCCGCGGACGCCAGGAAGGTCAAGCGCGTGGTGCTGTGCTCGGGCAAGGTCTACTACGACCTGCTGGAAGACCAGACCAAGCGCGGCCAGGACGACGTGGCCATCATCCGCGTGGAGCAGCTGTACCCGTTCCCGCGCCCGCAGCTGGCCGCCGAGCTGAAGAAGTACGGCAAGGCCACCGACGTGGTGTGGTGCCAGGAAGAGCCGATGAACCAGGGTGCGTGGTACCAGATCCGCCACCACCTGCAGGCCTGCCTGGCCGATGGCCAGGGCCTGCACTACGCTGGCCGTCCGCGCTCGCCGTCGCCGGCCGTCGGCCACATGGCCGACCACCTGCGCGAACTGCAGCAGCTGCTCGCCGATGCGCTGGTCAACCCCTTCAACGACCAGTTCGCTGAATAACTCTCCCCCTTTCACGAAGAATACGAACCAGGAAGCCCCTGCATGGCCACCGAAGTCAAAGCCCCGGTACTGCCCGAATCCGTCGCTGACGGCACCATCGCCACCTGGCACAAGAAGGTCGGCGACGCGGTCAAGCGCGACGAAAACCTGCTTGACCTGGAAACCGACAAGGTCGTGCTCGAGGTCCCGTCGCCGGTCGATGGCGTGATCAAGGAGATCAAGTTCCCCGAAGGCGCCACCGTGACCAGCAGCCAGGTCGTGGCGATCATCGAGGAAGGCGCCGTCGCCACGGCGCCGGCCCCGGCCGCCGCCGAGGCACCGAAGGCTGCTGCTCCGGCTCCGGCCGCAGCCGCCGCCGCCGGCCCCGGCCGCCAAGTCGGCCGCCGACAGCCTGCCCCCGGGCGCCCGCTTCTCGGCCATCACCGAAGGCGTGAACCCGGCCGACGTCGCCGGCACCGGCCGCCATGGCGCGGTGACCAAGGAAGACATCGTCAACTTCGCCCGCAACGGCGGCGTCGGCAAGGCCGGCGGCGCGCGTCCGGAAGAACGCGTGCCGATGACCCGCATGCGCAAGCGCATCGCCGAGCGCCTGATGCAGTCCAAGGAATCCATCGCCATGCTGACTTCGTTCAACGAAGTCAACCTGGCCAAGGTGTCGGCCGCGCGCAAGGAGCTGCAGGACGAGTTCCAGAAGGCGCACGGCATCAAGCTTGGCTTCATGAGCTTCTTCGTGAAGGCCGCGGCCAACGCGCTGCAGCGCTTCCCGCTGGTCAACGCCTCGGTCGACGGCGACGACATCATCTATCACGGCTACTCGGACATCTCCATCGCCGTGTCCACCGACAAGGGCCTGGTGACGCCGGTGCTGCGCAACGTCGAGCGCATGTCCTTCGCCGACATCGAGCAGGGCATCGCCGATTACGCCAAGAAGGCGCGCGACGGCAAGCTGTCGCTGGACGACCTGCAGGGCGGCACCTTCACCGTGACCAACGGCGGCACCTTCGGTTCGCTGATGTCGACCCCGATCGTCAATCCGCCGCAGAGCGCCATCCTCGGCATGCACACGATCAAGGAGCGCCCGATCGCCGAGAACGGCCAGGTCGTGATCGCGCCGATGATGTACATCGCCCTGTCCTACGACCACCGCATCATCGACGGCAAGGACGCGGTGCAGTTCCTGGTGGACATCAAGAACCAGCTGGAAAACCCGGGCCGCATGCTGTTCGGCCTGTAATTCCGCTCCAGGCCCCTCTCCGTCCGGGAGAGGGGTTGGGGTGAGGGCAAGCCTCACCCGCACCCTCATCCGGCGCTTCGCGCCACCTTCTCCCGGCGGGAGAAGGGATAGGAAACAAGGAATCTCAAATGGCTGAACAATTCGACGTCGTCGTCATCGGTGCCGGCCCGGCCGGCTACCACGCCGCCATCCGCGCCGCCCAGCTGGGCCTGAAGACCGCCTGCATCGACGCGGCGCTGGGCAAGGACGGCAAGCCGGCGCTGGGCGGCACCTGCCTGCGCGTGGGCTGCATCCCGTCCAAGGCGCTGCTGGATTCTTCGCACCAGTACCACAACATGCAGCACCAGTTCGCGCAGCACGGCATCAGCTTCAAGGATGGCGCCATCGACGTGGGCACGATGGTCGCGCGCAAGGACGCCATCGTGAAGCAGTTCACCGGCGGCATCGCCATGCTGTTCAAGGCCAACAAGGTCACCCCGTATTACGGCTTCGGCCAGCTGCAGGCCGGCAACGTGGTCAAGGTCAAGCAGCACGACGGCAGCGAGGTCGAGCTGAAGGGCACCAACGTCATCATCGCCGCAGGTTCGGATTCGATCGAGCTGCCGTTCGCCAAGTTCGACGGCGAAACCATCGTCGACAACGTCGGCGCGCTGGACTTCGCCGAAGTGCCCAAGCGCCTGGCCGTCATCGGCGCCGGCGTGATCGGCCTGGAGCTGGGCAGCGTGTGGAAGCGCCTCGGCGCGGAAGTCACCATCCTCGAAGCGATGCCGGAGTTCCTGCCCGCCGCCGATGCGGAAGTGAGCAAGCTGGCCGCGCGCGAGTTCAAGAAGGAAGGCCTGAACATCCTGCTCGGCGCCAAGGTCAGCAAGACCGAGGTGACCGGCAAGGGCAAGAAGAAGGAAGTGGTCATCAGCTACGCCGACAAGGATGGCGAAAAGACCCTCACCGTGGACAAGCTGCTGGTGGCCGTGGGCCGCCGCGCCGCGAGCAACGGCCTGCTGGCCGAAGGCACCGGCGTGCAGCTCAACGAGCGCGGCCAGGTGGTGGTCGACGACCACTGCCATACCGGCGTCGATGGCGTGTGGGCGATCGGCGACTGCGTGCGCGGCCCGATGCTGGCGCACAAGGGCTTCGAGGAAGGCATCGCGGTGGCCGAACTGATCGCCGGCCTGCCGGGCCACGTCAACCTCGACACCATTCCCTACGTCATCTACACCAGCCCGGAAATCGCCTGGGTCGGCAAGACCGAGCAGCAGCTCAAGGCCGAGGGCGTCGCCTACAAGGCCGGCAGCTTCCCGTTCGCCGCCGTGGGCCGCGCGGTGGCGATGGCCGAGCCGACCGGCTTCGTCAAGGTGATCGCCGATGCGGAAACCGACCGCGTGCTCGGCCTGCACCTGATCGGCCCGAACGTCAGCGAACTGGTGCACGAAGGCGTGCTGACCATGGAGTTCAGCGGCAGCGCCGACGACCTGGCCCGCATCTGCCACGCCCATCCGAGCCTGTCCGAAGCCGTGCACGATGCGGCGATGGCCGTGGCCAAGCGCTCGATCCACAAGGCCAACTGAGCGGGGAACATGGGAACAGGGAACGGGGAATGAAACGTCCCGGCCCCTGTTTCCGCCCCCAGCGAACGCCGGCAGCGATGCCGGCGTTCTGCTTCCTCCGTTTCCTTCATTCCCCGCTCCCCCTCCCTGTTCCCCGCCCCCATGAAATCCATCTGCGTCTACTGCGGCTCCAATCCCGGCGCCAAACCCGTCTATGTCGAGCGCGCCACCGAACTGGGCCGGCGCATCGCCGGCGAAGGCCTGCGCCTGGTCTATGGCGGCGGCCGCACCGGACTGATGGGCGCGGTGGCCGACGGCGTGCTGGCCGCCGGCGGCGAAGTCACCGGCGTGATTCCGCAGCACCTGGTGGACCTGGAAGTCGCGCACCAGGGCGTGACCACCCTGGAGGTCGTCGGCTCCATGCACGAGCGCAAGTCGCGCATGTTCGACCTGTCCGACGCCTTCGTCGCCCTGCCCGGCGGCTTCGGCACCGCCGAAGAAATCTTCGAGATGCTGACCTGGCGCCAGCTCGGCATCGGCAAGAAGCCCTGCGCCTTCCTCGACGTGGACGGCTTCTACGCCAAGCTGATCGGCATGATCGACCACATGGTGGAGGAACGTTTCCTGCACCCCGAGCAGCGCCAGGACCTGTGGTACGGCGACGACGCGGAGCGGATGCTGGCGTGGATGCGCGCTTATTCGCCGGCGCAGGCGGACAAGTGGTTTGACGAGAAGCTTCGGGCTGCGTTGCGGTAAGTCACGGGCGCGTGGCGACGCGGCAGCAAGGCTGGCGCCTCAACGCCAGCGAGGCGCGGTTTGACGAGAAGCTGCGGGCTGCGTTGCGGTAAGTCTGCTGGCGCGTGGCGACGCGGCATGCAAGGCTGGCGCCTCAATGCCAGCGAGGCGCGGTTTGACGAGAAGCTGCGGGCTGCGTTGCGGTAAGTGCGTGCGGAGCAAGCTCCGCACCTACGGTTGCAGGAGCGATGTCAATCCGTAGATGCGGGGCTTGCCCCGCATGTGGCTGGCGCGTGGCGACGCGGCAAACATTGTCGGCGCCACCACGGTCAGTGCGGTGCGGTTTGACGAAAAGTTGCGGCTGCGCTGCCGCAGGCGCGTGCGGGTCAAGCCCGCTATCTGCGACATCATTCTGCCGCTGGTGACCACGGGTCACGACGATCTGCCGCCGGTGTGGCCGCGCGACACACATCCGTAAATGTGGGGCTTGTCCCGCATACAGCCTCACCAGCACAGCCCGTGCCGGGCAAGCCCGGCACCTGCGGCTGCGTGAGCTCCCTCACCCCTCTTTCTGCAGCGTTGCCTCGCGCGGCAGCGGGTAGCCGAGCAGGTAGCCCTGGCCGAAGTTGCAGCCGATCTCGAGCAGGGTGCGCAGCTGGCGCTCGTCCTCCACGCCCTCGCCGATGGTCTCGATGCCCAGCGTGCGCGCCAGCGACACCACGCCCTCGACCAGCGCCTGGGTGCTCTTGCCGTTGTCGGCGTGCAGGCCGGCGACGAAGCTGCGGTCGATCTTCAGCGCGCTGATCGGGAAGCGGTGCAGGTAGGACAGCGCCGAATACCCCGTGCCGAAATCATCCAGCTGCGCCACGATGCCGCGCTCGCGCAGCTGGTGCAGGATGCGCAGCGTGCGCGGCGCGTCCTCCAGCAACGCCATTTCGGTGATCTCCACCCGCAGCCGCGCCGGATCGGCGCCGGCCGCGTCCAGCAGCCCCAGCAGGCGCGTGGCGAACTCCGGCGAACGGAAGTGGCGCGGCGAAACGTTCACCGAGATGTAGCCGGACGACGTGCCGGCCAGGTCGCGGACCACCTGCTCGTAGATCAGCCAGTCCACCTGTTCGATCAGGCCGCTTTCCTCGCCCAGCGAAATGAACTCGCCCGGCAACAGCAGCCCGCGGCCCTCGTGCTGCCAGCGCAGCAGCGCTTCGTGGCCCACCTCGCGGCCGTCGACCAGCGATACGATCGGCTGGTAGAACGGCACGAAATCGTTGCTGATGATGGCCCGGCGCAGGTCGGCCTCCAGTTCCAGGCTCTGCAGCGACTGCTCGCGCATTGCCTCGTCGAACACCATGCAGCGGTCCTGGCCCATGCCCTTGGCGCGGTACATCGCCGCATCGGCGTCGCGCAGCAGCTCGGCGCCGGAGGTGTAGCGCGGGCTCCACACCGCGATGCCGATGCTGCCCGACGGGAACAGCTCGCGCCCGTCCACCCACATCGAGTGCTCCAGCGAGCGCAGCAGGCGACGCCCCACCTCCATCGCCGCGTCGGCGCCCTCCCCGCGCACCAGCAGCGCGAACTCGTCGCCGCCCAGGCGCGCCACCACGTCGTCGCTGCGCAGCATGCCGACCAGGCGCTGCGCCACTTCCACCAGCATGCGGTCGCCAGCGGCGTGGCCGATGCTGTCGTTGACCCACTTGAAGCGGTCCAGGTCCAGGAACAACAGCGCGAACACGGGGCCCACGCCGAGCTGCGCGTGTTCGATGGCCTCCTCGAGCTTTTCCAGCAGATGCAGGCGGTTGGGCAGGCCGGTCAGCACGTCGTGCATCGCCAGGTGGGTCAGGCGCTGCTCCACGCGCATGCGCTCGCCGATCTGCGCCAGCAGCTTCTGGTTGACCTCGCCCAGCTCGCGGGTGCGCTCGGCCACGCGCCGCTCCAGCTCGGCGTGCGCCTGCAGCAGGCGGTTGCGGTCGCGCTGGCGGGCCAGGCTGTTGCCGATGTTGCGCGCCACGAACGCCAGCAGCCGCTGGTCGTGGGCGGTGAAGGTGACGTCGGGGTTGTAGCTCTGCACCGCGATCACGCCGACCACCTCGTCGTCGCTGAACAGCGGGACGCCCAGCCAGCACTGCGACTTGGCGCCGAACTCGCGCACGTCGCCGCGCGCGATCAGCACGTCGATCTGCGCGCGCGTGGCCAGCAGCGGCTGGCCGTTGCGGATGGTGTATTCGGTCAGGCCGCCGCTGAAGGAGCGCGAGGCGCGCACCCGGTTGAACTCGTCCACCGAGTAGACGAAATCCAGCCCGTCGCCCTGCTCGTTGACCAGCGCGATGTAGAAGTTGCTCGCGTCCAGCAGCCCGTCGATCACCCGGTGCACTTCGGCGTGGAACTCGGCCTGGCTGCCGCAGCTCATCGCCAGTTCGGAAATATTGAACAGCGCCGCCTGCAGGGCCTCGGCGCGGCGCCGCTCCTGGATCTCGTCCTGCAGGCTGGCATTGGCGAGTTCCAGCTCCAGCGTGCGCCGCTGCACGTGCTGTTCCAGCTGCACGTGCGCCTGGCGCCGGTCCATCGCGGTCAGGATGTGCTTGGCCACGAAGTTGAGGACGGCGCGGTCCTCGTCGCGGTACTGCACGCCCGCCTCGTAGCTCTGCACCACGATCGCGCCGCACACGGTGCTGTCGCGCCACATCGGCACGCCCAGCCAGTCGGCGCTGTCCGGGCCGCTGTGCACCGAATGCGGCTGGTCGAGCACCTCCAGCAGTTCGCGCGAGGGCCCGTGCATGATCTTGCCCCGGCGCAGCACGGCGAAGGTCAGGCTGTCCTGCATCTCCTCGTAGCGGAAGCGCCGCTCCGGGTCCGGGGCGAAGGTGTCCCAGGTGTCGGCGAAATACAGGAAGCGCAGGCTGCTCTGGTGCTCGTCGCATTCGACGATGTAGCAGTTTTCCGCATACATCAGCGTGCACAGGATGCGGTGGAACTGGGCCAGCATCTGCGGCATTTCCAGGTCGCTGCCGGCCAGGTCGGCGATCTCGAACAGCGCCCGCTGCAGCTGCTTGGCGCGTTCGAGCTGCTCGATCTGCACGCCCTGCCGCAGCGACACCAGCACCGCGGCGACCAGCGCATGCGCCGTGCCCAGCCAGGCCTGCCGCTGCGCCTGGGAGAACGCGGCGTCGGCCTCGGCCAGCACCACGATGCGCGCGCCGCCATCGCCGTCGGTCCAGCTTTCCATCAGCGGCTGCCGCAGGCCGGCCGGCAGCGGCGCGCCAGCCAGCAGGCACGCACCACCTCGCGCAGCGCCTCGGCGCCGGGGCTGACGCAATCGCCCTTCCCAAGCACGGCGTCGTCCCAGGCCAGCGCCACGGTGCTGTCGCCCGGCAACAGGCCGTACAGCGTCGCCACCACCCGGTTGGCGGGCGAATCGGTGTCCACGCGTCCGTTGCCGGCATGCACGTCGGATTGGCTGTGCGACATGGTCTCCATGTTTCTTCCGGGTCCCGGTGATCCGGAACTCCCCCCTGCCGCGCAGCATAACGCCGCCGGCCCCGGCTCCGGTGCGCACGCCTCGACATTTCCTGAACGCCCCGCGGCGCGCGCCCGTACATGACTAGGCAGTGGCGCGGACAGCGCTTAGGCTGCGGCACGTGGATACCGCCGTCCAAGCCCCGACCGACGAAGCGCTGATGCTGGCCTACGCCGAAGGCGACGGCGACGCGTTCGCCGAGCTGTATGCGCGCCACCGCGCGCGCCTGTTCCACTACCTGCTGGGGCAGCTGCACGACCGTTCGTTGGCCGAGGAACTGTTCCAGGACGTCTGGCAGCGGCTGATCCATGCGCGCAGCGGCTGGAAGCCGGAGGCGGCCTTCGCCACCTGGCTGTTCCGCATCGCCCACAACCGCCTGAACGACCACTGGCGCGCGGCGCGCCACCGCCCGGGCGGCGCCGGACGACGCCGACGAGCGCACCGCGCGGCTGGCCGACACCTGCACGCCGGAACTGCTGGCCGACGAGCAGGACGAACGGCTGCGGCTGCGCCAGGCGATGGCCGAACTGCCGCAGGAACAGCAGGAGGTCCTGGTCCTGCGCCTGGAACAGGAACTGAGCCTGGAGGAGATCGGGCAGATCACCGGCGTGGGCCGGGAAACCGTCAAGTCGCGGCTGCGTTATGCGATGGACAAGCTGCGCGCGAGGTTGAGCGAATGAACATGACCGACCCGCTAACGCCCGAAGAACGCGAACTGGCGCGGCTGCTGGGGCGCCCCGCCGCGGCCCTGCCATCGTCCCGGATCGACGAGGCCATCCTCGCCCGGGCCCGCGAACCGGCCGCATCGACACCGGCGCCGACGCCGCGGCCTTCCGCGCCGCCGGCCGCGTTCAGCACCGGGGCCTCCCGTTCCCGGACGTGTGCGCCGGCGCGGCCTGGTGTCCTCGCTGGCCGTGGCCGCGTCGCTGGGTCCTGGTCGTTGGCCTGGCCTGGCAGCTGCGGCCGACGCAGACGCCGCCGTCGTCGCCGCCGCCCGTTGCCGCGAACGCACACGCGCCCGTGGCCGACGCGGAAATGCCCGTGACGCAGGAGGCGAACGCACCGGTCGCCGCGTCCGATGCGGCGGCGCCCGCGCCGGCAAGCGCGCCTGCCTCCGATGCCACGCCCGCACCCGCCGCCATCGCGCGCCCCGCACCGCCGCCGGCACGCATCGCGCGTGCACCGGCCGACGCGGACGTCGCGCGCCAAGGTCCGCGTGCAGGAAGCGGCACCGGTCGGTCGCGTTGCCTCCGCCGTCGCCCGCACGCGCCACGATCACGCCGCCCGCGCTCCCCCCCCCCCCGCGCCCCCGCGCCCGCGCCCGCACCGGCGGCGGCGGCGTATGCGCTGGAGCCGATGCCGGAGATCGCCGGGCAGGCCGCACCGTCCCGCCGCCGCACCAGCGGCCCTGCGCCTGCACTCGGCCGCCACCGCGTCGCAGGTACAGGATGGGCAGATCACCACCATGACCGTCGACCTGGCGCAGGCGGCCGCCGACGAGGACGCCCGGCTTCCGCGCCGGCAGCAGTGGCTGGAGCGCATCCGCGCGCGCCGCGCGACGATGGCGATCTCGATGCGGCGCGCGCCAGCCTGCGGCGTTTCGTGCAGGCCTATCCGGAAGCCCGCATTCCGCGCGACCTGCGCCCGCTGCTCGCCGACTGAGCGGCGTGCCCGCACAGACCGGCGAGCGCACCGGCCCGGCAAACCGCGGCCGCGCCCCTAGAATGGGCGCGATGCCCGATACCCTCGCCGCGCCCGCCAGCCACGTGCTGGAAATCAAGCACAGCCGCTTCCTCGCCCAGGCCACGCCGATCGGCAGCGCGGCCGATGCGCTGTCCTTCGTCGCGGAGGTCTCGGTGGCCGACGCCACCCACAACTGCTGGGCGTACCGCTGCGGCAACGAGTACCGCTCCAGCGACGACGGCGAGCCGGCCGGCACCGCCGGGCGCCCGATCCTGGCCGCGATCGACGGCCAGGGCTACGACCGCATCGCCGTGGTCGTGACCCGCTGGTACGGCGGCATCAAGCTCGGCGCCGGCGGGACTGACTGGTGCGCGCCTACGGCGGCACCGCGGCCGAATGCCTGCGGCTGGCGCCGCGCCAGCCGCTGGTGGCGATGCGCAGGCTGCAGCTGGCCTGCCCGTTCGACGAGCTCGGTACCGTGTACGCGCAGCTGGCCACGCACGCGGCCGACAAACTCGGCGAAGCGTTCGACGAGCACGGCGCGCAGCTGTCCATCGAACTGCCCGTCGACCGCGTGGATGGCTTGAAAACCCAGCTGCGCGACGCCACCCGTGACAGGGTGCGCTGGCTCGACGCCGGCGGCTGAGGCCGGTGCCGCCCCTCACTTCTCCCGATGCCCTGCCCATGACCGACAACGCCCCCGCTTCCTCTCCTTCCGCCAAGGCACGGCTCGGCACGCTGCGTGCGCTGTGGCCGTTCGTAAGCCGCCACATGGGCCTGTTCACGGCCTGGCTGGTGGCGCTGGCGGTGGCCTCGGCGGCGACGCTGAGCTTCCCGGTCGCGTTCCGGCGCATGATCGACGACGGCTTCAGCAACGGCAGCAACATCGACCAGGTGTTCCTGCTGGTGTTCGCGGTGGTGGTGGTGCTGGCCGCGGCCAGCGCGGCGCGTTTCTTCTTCGTCTCGCTGCTGGGTGAAAAGGTGGTGGCCGACCTGCGCCGGCAGCTGTACGCGCACCTGATCGGGCTGGATGCGCAGTTCCACGACCGCAACCGCAGCGGCGAGCTGGTTTCGCGCCTGTCCGCCGACAGCGAGCTGCTGCGCAGCGTGGTCGGCAGCAGCATGTCGGTGGCGCTGCGCAGCACCGTCACCGTGGTCGGCAGCCTGGCGATGCTGTTCGTCACCAGCCCGCGCCTGGCCGCCTTCACGCTGGTCGGCATCCCGCTGGCGGTGCTGCCGATCATCCTGGGCGCGCGCCGGCTGGAAAAAGCCTCGCGCGCCAGCCAGGACCGCGTCGCCGACGCCAACAACCTCGCCAGCGAAACCCTCGGCGCGGTCCGCACCGTGCAGGCGCACGCGCGCGAGGACTACGAGACCGGCCGTTTCAGCGACGCGGTGCGCGTGGCGGTGGCGACCGCGCGCGGCCGCATCCGCACCCAGTCGCTGGTCACCGCCATCGTCATCACCCTGGTGTTCGGCGCGGTGGTGCTGGTGCTGTGGTCCGGCGCGCACGACGTGATCGCCGGGCGCATCAGCAAGGGCGAACTGGGCCAGTTCGTGTTCTATGCGCTGATCGGCGGCGGCTCGGTCGGCGCGCTCGCCGAAGTATGGAACGAGCTGCAGCGCGCCGCCGGCGGCATGGGCCGCATCGCCGAACTGCTGCAGGAGCGCGCGGACGTGTGCGCGCCGGATACGCCGTTGGCCCTGCCCGTGCCGCTGCGCGGCGACATCCGTTTCGACGAGGTGGTCTTCCACTATCCGCAGCGGCCCGGCCATCCGGCGCTGGACGGCTTCACCCTGCACGTGCGGCCGGGCGAGACCGTGGCCCTGGTGGGCCCGTCTGGCGCCGGCAAGAGCACCGTGCTGTCGCTGCTGCTGCGCTTCCACGATCCCGAATCCGGCGCGGTGAGCATCGACGGCATCGACCTGCGCCAGGCCGAACCGGGCGCGCTGCGCGAGCAGGTCGCGCTGGTGCCGCAGCAGCCGGCGCTGTTCGCCTCCAGCGCGGCCGAGAACATCCGCTACGGCCGGCCGCCTGCAGGCCAGCGACGAGGACGTGCGCGCCGCCGCGCGCGTGCCGCCGAGGCCGACGACTTCATCCGCGCCCTGCCCGAAGGCTATGCCAGCGAACTGGGAGCGCGGCGCGCGCGCGCGCCTGTCCGGCGGCCAGCAGCAGCGCATCGCCATCGCCCGCGCCCTGCTCAAGGACGCGCCGATCCTGCTGCTGGACGAAGCCACCAGCGCGCTGGACGCGCAGAGCGAACGCGCGGTGCAGCAGGCGCTGGAACGGCTGATGGCCGGCCGCACCACGCTGGTGATCGCGCACCGGCTGGCCACCGTGCTCAAGGCCGACCGCATCGTGGTGATGGACCACGGCCGCATCGTCGCCCAGGGCACGCACGAGCAGCTGCTGCGCGAAGGCGGGCTGTACGCGGAGCTGGCACGGCTGCAGTTCATCGACTGACGCCGCCTGCTCCAGGTGGAACGCCGCACGCCGACGCGGCGTGCGACCGCGCAGCGCATGGCGTGCCCATCGACATCGATCGCGGCGCTCCGCTCGTTCGCATGCAAACGAACGTCCTCGCGACGCCGCGCTAACGCGCGGCGATGCAGGCTGGCCCGGCCGAACCGGGTTGCATGCCACGCAGGAGGTCGTCATGTCGTTCCGCCAGTTCCCCGCCACCGACAACAACGGCGAAAGTCGCATCATCATCGAATTCACGCCCGAGCCCGGCAGCGCGCCGGACGGCAACGACGCGTCGCCGCGCTACGAACTGGACGACGGCCGCCACCTGCAGCGCAACGCACGCGAATTCACCACGCTCGATGGCGAACTGCGGCTGACGATCTGAAACAGGCCGCTCCTCCTGCAGGAGCGGCTTCAGTCGCGACGAAGCCTTCTTCTTGACGTCCCCGTTCGCGACTGAAGTCGCTCCTACGGGCCTGCGACGACGCGCGGAAATCCGCATGGCGAAGAATTCGCCAGCCATCTTGACAGCCTTGCACCGCAAGGGCTGCCGTCGTCCATCCACAGACTTGTGCGCAGGTCATCCACACCCGCTGTGGATGAATGCGCGTGACGCCGCGCGGATGTCCACCGGCGTCACGACACAGGCGGGTGCAAGGGTCCATCGCCGGCGCGCGACGTCAGCGGCAACGGCTGGTCAGGAATTCGCCAGCCATCTTGACAACCTTGCGCAGCAAGGGCTGCCGGCATTCATCCACAGACTTGTGCGCAGGTCATCCACACCCGCTGTGGATGACTGTGCGCTCAGCGGTCCAGCACCCGGCCGATGCCGCTGTCGTCGATCTCGCGCGCGGCCGCTTCCAGTACGTCCGGTGCATAGCGCTGCACGAAACCCATGCGGAAGTGCACCTCGCCGCCGGGCGTGCGCGAGGAATGGATCGAGGACAGGCTGATGCCGTGCCGTTCGAACACATGCAGCAGTTCGCGCAGCGAACCGGCGCGGTCCTCGGGCAGGTGCACGCTCATCGCGCGCGTGTCGGTCAGGTCGGCCAGCAGGTAGCCCAGCCGCTCGAAGCTGTAGTTGCCGTCGCGCAGCGTCTGTTCGCCCACCGCATCGCGGTTGTCGTCGAGGAACTGGCTGCGGAAGGCCGCGCGCGCCGCGTCGCTGCCTTCGGCCAGCAGCGCGCGCAGTTGCCGCAGCTGTTCCAGCAGATGATCCAGCACCTCGCCCGCATGCGGGTTGCCGAACTGGATGTCCTCGTAGATCGCCGGGTTGAGCGACAGGATGCGCGAGATCACCGCCGCGTCCAGTTCGAACGCGGTTGAGCGGTAGGGCATCAGCGCCCGCAGTTCGCCGAGCAGCGGCGCGTAGCCGCGCAGCACGCCGGCCTGTGCCAAGTGGGTGGCATGCACCATCGCCTGCACCAGCGCCATCACCCTGTCGTGGTGCTCGGGCGTGGCGCGCACGCACTCGGCTTCCAGCGCGGCGTACAGCCGTTCCAGCCAGGGCTGCCAGCGCGCCTCCACGCGCGCCTCGCACACCACCATCACCCGGCCCTTGAGCGTGGGCGCCTTGGGCGGCGCGGTCATCGGATGCAGACCGGCGACGCTGGCCTGCGAACCGAGCATCGCCGCCACCGGCGCGCTCTTGATCGAGGTCACGTCCAGCCACAGCCGGTCGCGCTCGCGCCCTGCCGAGCGCCGCACGTAATCGGCGATCAGCGCCGGCGTATGCCGGATCGGCGCGGAGAACAGCAGCACATCCGCGCGTTCCAGCAACTGCTCGGGCGTCTGCGAGGCGGCATCGACCGGGTCGTGGCCGATCACCTCCAGGCCCATGCGCGACTGGAAGAAGCCGCGCAGCCAGCGGCCGTAGGCGCCGCCGCTGACCCACGATGCCAACCGTGCGTGGCGTGCGCGTGTGCAAACCGCTCATGCCACGCGTTCGGCGCGGAAGCGCGTGCCTTCAGCCAATGCTGCAGGCGCCGCAGCGATCACGTCGAACTCCTCGAAGCCATGGGCCAGGGTTGCTTCCAGCGCCGCATGGGTACCCGCGATCGCACGCGAGATCGCCTGCTGCATCGATTCGCCGCGCAGCAGGAACGCGACCAGCAGCGACATCAGCACGTCGCCGGTACCGGCCACGTCCACCGGCAGGTGCGGCGAGGTCCAGCGCCAGATCTCGTCGCGGCCGATCGCCAGCGTGACCAGTTCGCCCGGCACGCCGGACACCGAATGCGCGATCACCCATTGCGGGCCGCGTTCAAGCAGCACGCGCGAGGCGGCGATGGCGTCGTCCTGTTCCAGCGCCGCCCTGCCGGTCAGGCGCCCCAGCTCGAAGGCGTTGGGCGTGACCAGCCAGGCATGCGGCAGCAGGCGTTCGGCGAAGATGCGTTCCAGCCCGGGCTCGACATAGGGGCCGGTATGGGTATCGCCGATCACCGGGTCCAGGCAGTAGCGCAGGTCCGGGCAGGACAGCAGCACGCCATCGAGCCAGTCGGCGAAGGCCGCGCCGTTGGCGACGCTGCCGAAGTAGCCGGACACCAGCGCGCCGGCGCGCTGCGGCAGGCCGCGTTCGCTGGCGCCCTGCAGCAGCTCGGCAAACCAGTCCGCCGGCAGCACGCGGCCGCGCAGCGTCGCGTAGAACGGCGCGTTGCTGAGCAGCGTGGTGGGAATCTCCGCCACGCGCAGGCCCAGCGCGCGCAACGGCGGCACCGCCGCGCTGTTGCCGGCATGGCCGTAGACCAGCTGCGACTGTACGGAAATCACGTCCACCGGCGAGGGCCCATCCGGGCGCTGCCGGCGACCGTGCACGAGATGACTGTGGTCGACGTCGTTCATCGCCGCATTCTACGCCCGCCGCAACGGCAGCCGATGGCATGGATGCGCACGCAACCAAACGCCGGAAACGACGGGAGCGCACTGTAGGAGCGCACTTCAGTGCGCGAAAGGGCCTTCCCGGTAAAGCCCCTTCGCGCACTGAAGTGCGCTCCTACAAGTGCGCTCCTGCGAAATCAGGATGAGGTCATCCGGTCCCAGAAGCCCTTGACGCCATCCAGGAAGGTGGCCGACTTGGGCGAGTGCTTGCGCGCTTCCTCGCCGACGAAGGTCGCCTCGAACTGCTCCAGCAGCTTGCGCTGTTCGGCGGTCAGGTTGACTGGCGTCTCCACCACGATGCGGCAGTACAGATCGCCTTCGGTGCGGCTGCGCACCGACCTCACACCCTTGCCGCGCAGGCGGAACAGCTTGCCGGTCTGGGTCTCGGCGGGAATGCGGATTTCCGCTTCGCCGCCCAGCGTGGCCACGCGCACGGCGTCGCCCAACGCCGCCTGCGAGATGCGGATGGGCACTTCGCAGTGCAGGTCGTCGCCGTCGCGGGTGAAGATGGCATGCTCGCGCACGCGCACTTCCACGTACAGGTCACCTGGCGGCGTGCCGGCGGGACCGGCCTCGCCCTCGCCCTGCAGGCGGATGCGGTCGCCGGTATCGACGCCGGCCGGCACCTTCACCGACAGCACCTTGTCTTCCTCGACACGGCCATTGCCGTGGCAGGTCTTGCACGGCCTGGCGACGATCTGGCCGCGGCCGCCGCAGTTGTGGCAGGCCTGCTGCATGGCGAAGATGCCGCGCTGCATGCGCACCTGGCCGCGGCCGCCGCAGACGTTGCAGGTCTCGACCTTGCCGTCTTCCGAGCCGCTGCCGTCGCAGTCGCCGCACTCGACCAGGGTCGGGATCTCGACGCGGCGCTCCACGCCGGCGACGGCCTCCTCCAGGTCCAGCTCCATCACGTAGCCGATGTCGGCGCCGCGACGCGCCTGGCGCGCGCCACCACCGCCGAAGATATTGCCGAAGATGTCGCCGAAGATGTCGCCCATGTCCGGGCCGCCCGGACCGCCGCCCATCCCGCCCATGCCGTGCTCGAACGCGGCGTGGCCATGGGCGTCATACAGACGCCGCTTGTTGCCGTCGGACAGGACCTCGTAGGCCTCCTTGCACTCCTTGAACGCCGCCTCGGCCGCGGCGTCGCCCGGATTGCGGTCCGGATGATGCTTCATCGCGCAGCGGCGATAGGCCTTCTTCAGTTCCTCGTCGCCGGCGTCGCGGGAGACGCCCAGTACTTCGTAGTAATCGCGCTTGCTCATGCTCTACCTCTCCCTCCCCCTCCGGGGGAGGGCTGGGGTGCGGGTTCGTTGATGCGACAAGGGTCCGGGACCGCGGTGCGCTCCCGAACCCTCACCCCAACCCCTCTCCCGGAGGGAGAGGGGCATTGGACATCAGGACTTCTTGTCGTCCTTGACCTCGGTGAACTCGGCATCGACCACGTCGTCATGCGAAGGACCGGCCGCGCCCGCGTCCGGGGCCGGGCCGCCCTGCTCGCCGGCCGAAGCGGCGGCGTACAGCGACTGGCCGGCTTCCTCCAGCGCCTTGGACTTCGCTTCGATCTGCGCCTTGTCGTCGCCCTTCATCGCGGTTTCCAGGTCGGCCAGAGCCGCTTCCACCTTGCCGATGACATCGCCGCCGACCTTGCTGCCGTGCTCGGTGATGGCGCTGCGGGTGGCGTGGATCAGGCCGTCGGCCTGGTTGCGGGCCTGCACCAGTTCCTGGAACTTCTTGTCTTCCTCGCGGTGCGCCTCGGCGTCGGCCACCATGCGGTTGATCTCGTCCTCGGACAGGCCCGAACCGGCCTTGATCTCGACCTTCTGTTCCTTGTTGGTCTTCTTGTCCTTGGCCGACACATGCAGGATGCCGTTGGCGTCGATGTCGAAGGACACTTCCACCTGCGGCAGGCCGCGCGGCGCCGGCTCGATGCCGGTCAGGTCGAACTTGGCCAGCGACTTGTTGTAGCGGGCCTGCTCGCGCTCGCCCTGCAGCACGTGCACGGTCACGGCCGACTGGTTGTCCTCGGCGGTGGAGAACACCTGCGAGGCCTTGGTCGGGATGGTGGTGTTCTTCTCGATGATCTTGGTGAACACGCCGCCCAGGGTTTCGATGCCCAGCGACAGCGGGGTCACGTCCAGCAGCAGCACGTCCTTGACGTCGCCGCCCAGCACGCCGCCCTGGATCGCGGCGCCCAGCGCCACGGCCTCGTCCGGGTTGACGTCCTTGCGCGGCTCCTTGCCGAAGAACTCGCTGACCGCCTGCTGCACCTTCGGCATGCGGGTCTGGCCGCCGACCAGGATCACCTCGTTGATGTCGCTCGAGCGCAGGCCGGCATCGTTCAGCGCGGTGCGGCACGGCTCGATCGACTTCTTGATCAGGTCTTCCACCAGCGCTTCCAGCTTGGCGCGGGTCAGCTTGATGTTCAGGTGCTTCGGGCCCGACGCGTCGGCGGTGACGTACGGCAGGTTGACTTCGGTCTGCTGCGCGCTGGACAGCTCGATCTTGGCGCGCTCGGCCGCGTCCTTCAGGCGCTGCAGGGCCAGCGGGTCCTTGCGCAGGTCGATGCCCTGGTCCTTGTTGAACTCGTCCACCAGGTACTCGATGACGCGGTTGTCGAAGTCCTCGCCGCCGAGGAAGGTGTCGCCGTTGGTGGCCAGCACTTCGAACTGCTTCTCGCCGTCGACGTTGGCGATTTCAATGATCGACACGTCGAAGGTGCCGCCGCCCAGGTCGTAGACGACGATCTTGCGGTCCTTGTTGTCGCCCTTGTCCAGGCCGTAGGCCAGCGCGGCCGCGGTCGGCTCGTTGATGATGCGCTTGACGTCCAGGCCGGCGATGCGGCCGGCGTCCTTGGTCGCCTGGCGCTGGCTGTCGTTGAAGTACGCCGGTACGGTGATGACCGCCTCGGAGACCTTCTCGCCAAGGAAGTCCTCGGCGGTCTTCTTCATCTTCTCCAGCACCTTGGCCGAGATTTCCTGCGGCGCCATCTTGCGGCCGTCGCTGGTCTGCACCCAGGCGTCGCCGTTGTCGTGGGCCAGGATGCCGTACGGCACGTGGGCGATGTCCTTCTGCACCTCGCCGTCGGTGAACTTGCGGCCGATCAGGCGCTTCACCGCGTAGAAGGTGTTCTTCGGATTGGTGACGGCCTGGCGCTTGGCCGAGGCGCCCACCAGCACTTCGCCGTCCTTGGTGTAGGCGACGATGGAAGGCGTGGTGCGGTCGCCTTCCGAGTTTTCGATGACGCGGGCCTTGCCGCCGTCCATGATCGCCACGCACGAGTTGGTGGTGCCGAGGTCGATACCAATGATCTTGCCCATGGGGGACTCCTGAGGATTCGTGTGCCGGCAGCCGCCGGGTATGAACGGGATGTGGGGGATGGCCGGATGACATTCAAGCCATCCCCGGAACGCTGTTTGCCGGCGGCCGCCCGCGTTAAGGCGGCGGCCAGCCAGCCGGGGTCAGTCGACCCGGGCCACCACCACCAGCGCCGGCCGCAGCAGGCGCTCGTTGAGCAGGTAGCCCTTCTGGAACACGGTCACCACCGCGCCCGGGGCCACGCCGGCCGGGGCGTCGACCTGGCTGATGGCCTGGTGGTGTTCCGGGTTGAAGGGCTGGCCGACCGGGTCGAGCAGGGTCAGGCCGTTGTCGGCGGCGACCTTGAGCAGCTGCTTGTAGGTCAGCTCCAGCCCTTCGCGCAGCGGGCTGGGCTCGCTGCCGGCCGCCGTCAGCCCGGCGTCCAGGCTGTCGAACACCGGCAGCAGTTCGCCCAGCAGCTTCTCGTTGGCGAACCTGCGCGCCTGTTCGATGTCGCGCGCCACGCGCTTGCGCTGGTTCTCCAGGTCGGCGCGCTCGCGCAGCGACTCGCCCTTGAGCTGCTCGATCTCGGCGCGCAGCGCCTGGAGCTGGGCGTCCTGCGCCTCGGCCGCGCCGCCGCTGCTGTTCTCGGTCTCGAATTCGGGGTGGTCTTGGTTCATTTCCGGTTCCCTGGCGGTCGTTCTGCCGCCTGCCTGCTCCCCGTATGTGGGCTGCCCCCCGGGTTTCAAGGTTCAGACTCATCCCCTGCGACCGGCACGCATTAATGTGCCGCGCCAGGCGCCATTCCCGGATTGACCTGCCGCATGCGCATGCTAGTTTTGCGCGGCCCCATCCTCTGCCGACCATGCTCAGACATCTCTCGATCAAGGATTTCGCCGTCGTCCGCGCCACCGAACTGGAGTTCGGGCCGGGCATGACCGTGGTTTCCGGCGAAACCGGCGCCGGCAAGTCGCTGATGGTCGACGCCCTGGGCTTCCTGTCCGGGCTGCGCGCCGACAGCGGCGTGGTGCGCCACGGCGCCGGCCGGGCCGAGCTTTCGGCCGAATTCGACCTCGCCGGGGACGCCCCCGCACGCCGCTGGCTGCGCGACAACGAACTCGACGACGAGGACCAGTGCCAGCTGCGCCGGGTGATCCGCGCCGACGGCGGCTCGCGCGCCTTCATCAACGGCCGCCCGGTACCGGTGTCGCAGCTGGCCGAACTGGCCGCCTTCCTGGTCGAGATCCATGGCCAGCACGACCAGCAGGCGCTGTTGTCGCGCCCCAGCCAGCTGGCCCTGCTGGACGCCTACGCCCGCAACGAGGCCGAACGCGCCGCGGTGCGCGCCGCCAGCGGCCAGTGGCAGGCACTGATCGACGAGCGCGAAGCGCTGTCGCAGCAGGGCGACGTGTCCGACCGCATCGCCTTCCTCGAACACCAGCTCGGCGAGCTGCAGCGCGAGGACCTGGAGCCGGTGGCGGTGGCGGCATTGACCGCCAGCCACCGCCGCCAGGCGCATTCCACCGCGCTGATCGAAGCCTGCCAGTACGCCGGCAACGCGCTCAACGGCGACGAGGGCCCCGCCCTGCTCGGCCTGCTGCAGCAGGTGCGGCACGAGCTGTCGCGGGTCAGCCAGCACGACACGCGGCTGGGCGAGATCGACGGCATGCTCGACGCGGCCGGCATCCAGCTGCACGAAGCGCTGGCCCAGCTGGACCGGGTGCAGGACGACCTGGACAGCGATCCGGACGCCTTCGAGGAGATCGAGCGCCGCCTCGGCCGCCTGCACGACCTGGCGCGCAAGCATCGTGTGCCCATGGAGGAACTGGCCGCCACCCGCGACCGCATCGAGGCGGAGCTGGAACAGCTGCGCGGCGCCGACGAGCGCCTGTCGCGGCTGGCCGGCGAGATCGACAGGGCCGCCACGCACTGGCAGGCGCAGGCTGCCACCCTCACCACCAGCCGCGCCACCGCAGCCAGCGCGCTGTCGGATACCACCACCGCGCTGATCGGCGAGCTGGGCATGGGCGGCGGCCAGTTCCTGATCGAACTGGAACCCCAGCCGCAGCCGCGTCCGGACCCCAACGGCGCCGAACGGGTCGAATTCCTGGTCGCCGCCAATGCCGGGCAACCCCCGCGCGCGCTGCGCAAGGTCGCCTCCGGCGGCGAACTCTCGCGCATCTCGCTGGCCATCGAAGTAGCCGCGCTGGGCCTGGATGCCGTACCGACCATGGTGTTCGACGAGGTCGATTCGGGCATCGGCGGCGCCGTGGCCGACATCGTCGGCAAGAAGCTGCGCGCCCTGGGCGAGCGCCGCCAGGTGCTGTGCGTGACCCACCTGCCGCAGGTCGCCTCCAAGGGCCACGCCCATTACCGGGTCAGCAAGGCCCCGGTGGAAGGCATGACCCAGAGCGCGGTGGAACTGCTCGACGCCAAGGGCCGCGAAGAGGAACTGGCACGCATGCTGGGCGGCGCCGAGGTCAGCAAGGAAGCCCGCGCCGCCGCCCGCAAGCTGCTGACCGAGGTCTGAAACGCGCCTTGCGGGCTTCGCACGCGGCGTGCGGGCCGCTGGCGCGGTCCTGAACATGATCGGGCGGGGAGAAGGCAAGCCAAGCCTTGCTTCCGGATAGCGTGAGGGCTTCGCCTCTGACCTCATCCGGCGCTTGGCGCATCTCCTGCCGAAGGGATTCGAGCCGGCGCGCCCAAGCGGCTTGAGCTCCCCCGAAAACGAAAACACCGGCCCAAGGCCGGTGTCCTGCTGCCCGCCGGCAACGAGCCCGACCTCAGCGCCGCTTCTTGCGCACGTACAGCACCAGCGAGTGCTCTTCCAGCTCGTAGCCGTGATCGGCCGCGATCTTCTTCTGCAGCTCTTCGATCTCGCGGCTCTCGAACTCGATGATCTTGCCGGTATCCACGTCCACCATGTGGTCGTGGTGGCCGCCACGGTCCAGTTCATAGACCGCCTGCCCGCCTTCGAAATTGTGCTTGAGCACCAGGCCGGCCGCCTCGAACTGGGTCAGGACCCGGTAGACCGTCGCCAGCCCGATCTCGTCGCCGCAATCGAGCAGCTGCCGGTAGATGTCCTCGGCGGTCAGGTGGTGGTGGGGGGTGTTCTGCTCGAGCAGCGCCAGGATGCGCATCCGCGGATGCGTCACCTTCAGGCCGACTTTGCGCAGGTCGTTGGATTCCATGGCCATCGTGTTCATTGGCGGTTTAACGCCAGTTGCCTCCGGTCAGATCGCGCTGGGTGCCGGGGAGTGTATCATCGCCGGGATTTCCTCAATCGTCTGTCCCAATGCGCAACCTCCTGCTGATCGCCGTTGTCGCCCTGTCCACCACCGGCTGCGGCATCATCTACAAGCAGCCCATCTACCAGGGCAACCTGCTGCAAGAAAAGTCCGTGGCGCAGCTGCAGGCCGGCCAGAGCAAGCAGCAGGTCAACGCGCTGCTGGGAACGCCGTCCATTCCCGATCCGTTCCATGCCCAGCGCTGGGACTACACCTCCAGCCAGCGCGTGAACCGGCTGGGCAAGACCGAGGTGAAGAACTTCACGGTGTTCTTCGAGAACGACCGCGTCACCCGCTGGGAAGGCGACTACTTCCCCAACCAGGATGCGGAACTGGCCCAGAAGAGCGTGCGCCAGTTCGGCCGCAACCTGGCCAAGGACAAGAAGAAACGCGGCGGCCGCTGAGTCCAGCCCCACGCACCGATCAATCGCCGCCGCGCGCCCGCCGGCGGCGATTTTCTTTGGGGTCGGCCAGCAGCGGCCTGAGCAGTTCGATGCGGTCGCCGTCGTGCAGCATTTGCTGCGGACGCGCCAGCACGCCGTGCACGGCCACGGCGACCGATTCGCCGCCAGCATCCAGCGCCGCCGCTTCCACCGCCTCGGCGACGGTGCACCCGTCGGGCAGTACCAGCTCACGGCGCAGATAGCGCTCCGGCCAGGCCAGCACCACCTCCACGCGCACGCTCAGCCCCCCTGCTCGGCCACGCGCACGAAATCGTTGACCATACGGTCGGCCAATCCCTGGAAACCCAGCGCCAGCGCTGGCCCAAGCAGGCGCGAGGTGGGCTCGAACTCGAGCTCGAGGCTCACCTTGCAGGCCACGTCGGACAAGGGCTGGAACTGCCAGCGCCCATGCAGGCGCTTGAACGGGCCATCCTTCAGCTGCATGTCGATGCTGCCCGGGCGCCGCAGCGCGTTCTCGGTCATGAACCAGGTGCGGAACGAGCCCAGCCCCAGGTCCAGGCGGGCCACCAGGCGCTCGGGCCCCTCCTCCAGGATCTGCGCCGCCTCGCACCAGCGGAAACGTCGCGGATAGGCGGCGACGTCGTTGACCAGGTCGAACATGCGCTCGGCCGGTTGTTCGACCAGGGCACTGCGGCGGATGGTAGGCATGCGGAATACGGACGGATGTTCGGAAGGCCTCCGAATCGGAGACAATACGGAAATGAGCAAGAAACCCGGTAAGGATAAAGCAAAGAACGCGCAGGCCGACAAAACCATCGCGCTCAACAAGCGCGCGCGCCACGAATACCACCTGGAAGAGCGCTTCGAAGCCGGGCTGGTGCTGCAGGGCTGGGAGATCAAGGCCATCCGCGCCGGGCGCGGCAACATGACCGACGCCTACGCCTACGTGAAGGACGGCGAGATTTTCCTGATCGGCGCGCAGATCACCCCGCTGATCCAGGCCTCCACCCACACCGTTCCCGAGGACCGCCGCCAGCGCAAGCTGCTGCTGCACCGACGCGAGATCGACAAGCTCATCGGGCGGGTCGAGCGCGACGGCTACACCCTGGTGCCGACCGCGATGTACTGGAGCAAGAACCGCATCAAGCTGGAAATCGCGCTGGCCAAGGGCAAGCAGGCCCACGACAAGCGCGACGCCGCCAAGGACCGCGACTGGGCCCGCGAGAAGCAGCGCGCCCTGCGCGCCCACAACCGCAACGCCTGAGTGAAGCGGCGGGTTCGCCCGCCTTCACGGATTCCGCACAGGCGCTGACCGAACGTCTGCGCCCTGCTGCAGGAACGAGTTCATGCCGCGGCCGGACGACGACGAACCACTGGCCGGCGAGCGCGCAGTCGTGACGATCAACATGGGCGCGCAATGCTGGAAGGCACTCCGTTCGGCAAGGGCATTCTGCAGCGCTGGGCGCCACGCCTGTCCAGCAAGGCATGCAGCGTCGAAAGCTGCACCATTACGAGAAGCCGCCAGCACCACGGCCACATCACCCGCACTCCAGCGCCGCGCCTCCGCTATCGCGCCAGGAGGCAACAGCACCCGCAATTCGGCATCTTCCAGGTGAAACGGCTACCTTCCGGAGGCACGGGAGAAAGCTGATGACGTGAGCCGCAAGCCCGTCATGTGCATCCGGTAATGATGGCTGTCCGTCCGCCCCCTCGCACCCTACGCGCCTGCAACGCCCCTGCCATCGATGAGGGCAGTCGCCGCACCCGCTGGATGGCGCCAGCGAGGCCGCAGCAGGCAGCAGCGGGAGCACCACCAGCGTCCGCACAACCCAAGCCAACGCAGCGCGGCCATGCAGGCCTGCACGCAACACCCGCTACAAAGACCACATAGGCAGCCCCATGAAGCGCCATCGCACGCCTGCAGAAGACCTGCCCCGCCTGTGGCGGTCAATTCATTCCAGGCGAACACAAAGCGCCCCTTCAAGGCGCGCCCTCACAGAGCGCAATAGCGATGGCGGGTGGTAGACGTGCCGCAGAATGGCATCAGCACCACCAAACCTCCCGCATCAGTCGGCACACCGCCGATTGAAAGTGCAGCCCTTGCATCCAGACAAAAGAAAAGCCCAGCCGGTGAAGGCTGGGCTTTATAGATGGTGGAGGTGGGCGGAATTGAACCGCCGTCCGAAGGCACTCCATCCCCGGCACTACATGCTTAGCTCGCCGTTGTATCTCGCCCCGGAACAGCACGGCGCGCAAAGCGCATCCCGGAGCCAGCCCGCTTTATCTAGCTTGGAGCTGGCGGGCAGCCACCCCATGCGATTCCGTGATGATGACCCTACGCAGCGAGCACGGACACAAGCTGTTTCGGGGCTTAGGCCTTAAGCGGCCAGAGCGTAGTTGTCGTCGTTGGCAACTATGAGTTTTGCAGCTGGATTTACGAGGAAAGCTACCCCCTCGGCATGCGCCAAGCGACTTCACAACCCCCGTCGAAACCAGTGCACCCCCGATTTCTTCAAGAATCTTCAGTCTTCATCGTCCAGAGCCGCAAAGCGGTCCAAGCGATGCTCGACATCAATCATGTTACGCGATGCGGGGCGATGCGTCATCTCCGCGCGGCATGCTGGACATCCCGCAGTCATACGCCATGGTCGAGCAGCGACGCAGAACCAGGCCCCAGCCATACCCCTGAAACGAAAAACGCCCGCAAACTTGGGAGTCTGCAGACGTCTTTCAACTGGCGGAGTGAGAGGGATTCGAACCCTCGATAGAGCTTTTGACCCTATACTCCCTTAGCAGGGGAGCCCCTTCGGCCTCTCGGGCATCACTCCGTTTTCTTTCGCCCTGCCGCGTGTTCCGTGGCAGGGCGCGAAGAATACCGTTTAACGGGGTGAAAGGTAAACCCTTATTCGGAAGTTTCTTCGCTTCCCGATGCAGCCGGCTCGTCGCCGCGCTGGATGCGCTGGAAAATTTCCTCGCGGTGCACCGCCACGTCCTTCGGGGCGGTGATACCGATACGGACCTGGTTGCCCTTGACGCCGAGCACGGTCACGCTGACCGAGTCACCAATCATCAGGGTTTCGCCTACACGGCGAGTCAGGATCAACATTGTGCGAATCTCCATGGAACCGGTGGGGGCTTCCCACCGGCATTGGCGCGCTGGATACCTGCGCCCCACGACAAAGGGAAAAGACCCCCAATGTTAACGGCAGGGCGCCGGCGCCTTCAAGGCGCACGACTGTCTGCGTTCATGCCAGGTGAGGCTTTACCCATTCCGGCACGCCCTCGAGCGCAGCGACCAGCCTGGGACCGTCTTCACCACCACCCTGCGCGAGATCGGGACGACCGCCGCCCTTGCCCCCGATCTGACCGGCCACGTGCGACAGCAGTTCCCCGGCCTTGACCTTGCCCATTGCCGAGCCGTTCACACCGGCCACCAGGGACGCCTTGCCGTCCTGGGTGCCGGCCAGCAGGATCACCGCATCGCCCAGCTGCTGCTTGAGCCGGTCCATCGCATCGCGCAGGGCCCTGGCATCGAAGCCCTCCAGGCGGGCTGCCAGCACCTTCACGCCGCCGATCTCGACCGCGGAGGCGCCCAGGTCGGCGGTCGCGCCGGAAGCAAGCTTGGCTTTCAGCGCTTCCAGCTCGCGCTCGAGCTTCTTCTGGCGTTCGCCGAGCTGGCGGATCTTCTCGACCACGTCGGTCGCGGCGCCGCCCAGCAGGCTCGCAGCCTCGGCCAGGCGGGCCTCTTCGGCATCCACGTGGTCCAGAGCGCCCTGCCCCGTCACCGCCTCGATGCGGCGCACGCCGGAGGAGACGCCGCCTTCGGAAGTAATCTTGAACAGGCCGATGTCGCCGGTGCGCGACACATGGGTACCACCGCACAGCTCGGTGGAATACTCGCCCATCTTCAGCACGCGCACGTTCTCGCCGTACTTCTCGCCGAACAGCGCCATCGCGCCGAAGTCCAGCGCCTCCTGCATGCCCATGTGGTGCACTTCGGCGGCATTGTTGGCGCGTACCTGCTCGTTGACCTTGCGCTCGATGACCGCCAGTTCGTCCGCGCTGATCGGCTGGAAATGCGAGAAATCGAAGCGCAGGCGGTCCGGCGCCACCAGCGAGCCCTTCTGCTGCACGTGGGTGCCGAGCACTTCGCGCAGGGCGGCGTGCAGCAAGTGGGTGGCGGAGTGGTTGAGGATGGTGGCGCTGCGGCGGGCAGTGTCGATCGCGCCGGACAGCACGTCGCCGAGCTTGATCGCCCCCTGCTTCACGGTGCCGACATGGCCATGGAACTGGCCGGCGAACTTCTGCGTGTCGGTAACCGCGACGTCCGCGCCGTTGCCGGACAGCGCGCCGGTGTCGCCGACCTGGCCGCCCGATTCGGCGTAGAACGGGGTCCTGTCGGTGAACAGGATCACCTCGTCGCCGGCCTGCACGGCATCCACCGGGCGGCCGTCCTTGAGCAGCGCGACCACCTTCAGGCCGCCGGCCTGCAGCTGGTCATAGCCCAGGAAGGCGGTCGGCGACAGTGTGGCGACCAGTTCGGCCGGCAGCTGCACGCCGCCCCCGAACTTGCCGGCGGCACGCGCCATCTCGCGCTGGTGCTCCATGGCGGTATCGAAACCGGCCATGTCCACCGTCATGCCACGCTCGCGGGCGATGTCGGCAGTCAGGTCGACCGGGAAGCCGTAGGTGTCGTACAGGCGGAAGGCATCGGCGCCGGGAATGACGCCGTCGCCAACCTTGGCCGCGACGTCGTCGAAGATCTTCATGCCGGCATCCAGCGTCTCGGCGAAGCGCTCCTCTTCGGCCAGCAGCGCCTTCTGCACGGTGGCGGCAGCGGCCGGCAGTTCAGGGTAGGCCTCGCCCATCAACTCGACCAGGGTCGGCACCAGCTTGTGGAAGAACGGCTGACGCACGCCCAGCATCCAGCCATGGCGCAGGGCGCGGCGGATGATCCGGCGCAGCACGTAGCCACGCCCCTCGTTGGACGGCAGCACGCCGTCGACGATCAGGAAGGAACAGGCGCGGATGTGGTCGGCGATCACGCGCAGCGACTTGTTTTCCAGGTCGGCGGTGCCGGTCAGCTCGGCGGCCTTGCGGATCAGCGCCTGGAACAGGTCGATCTCGTAGTTGGTGTGCACGTGCTGCAGGATCGCCGCCAGGCGCTCCAGGCCCATGCCGGTATCCACGCATGGAGCCGGCAGCGGCACCAGGGTACCGTCGGGCTGGCGGTCGAACTGCATGAACACCAGGTTCCAGATTTCGATGAAGCGGTCGCCATCCTCGTCCGGCGAGCCTGGGGGACCACCCGCGATGTGCTCGCCGTGGTCGAAGAAAATCTCGGTGCACGGACCGCATGGGCCGGTGTCGGCCATCTGCCAGAAATTGTCGGAGGCGTACGGCGCGCCCTTGTTGTCGCCGATGCGCACGATGCGGTCTTCCGGCACGCCGATCATGTCGCGCCACAGCGCGTAGGCCTCGTCGTCGTTGTGGTAGACGGTGACCAGCAGGCGCTCGGCCGGCAGCTTCCAGACCTGGGTCAGCAGCTCCCAGGCCCAAGCGATGGCGTCCTTCTTGAAATAATCGCCGAAGGACCAGTTGCCCAGCATTTCGAAGAAGGTGTGGTGGCGGGCGGTATAGCCGACCGAATCGAGGTCGTTGTGCTTGCCGCCGGCGCGCAGGCAGCGCTGGACGTCGGCCGCGCGCACATAGCTGCGCTTCTCCGCGCCCAGGAACACATCCTTGAACTGCACCATGCCGGAGTTGGTGAACAGCAGGGTCGGGTCGTTGCCCGGCACCAGCGGCGCCGACGGCACGATGGTGTGGCCCTTCCCCTTGAAGAATTCGAGGAAGTCGGCGCGGATCTGTGAGGTGGTGAACTTTACGGGTGTATTCATGAGGACTGGCGATAGGCGGGCTGGCGGCAGCCGGCTCCCCACGCGGCGCGTGGATCCGGGACGGCCGAAACCCTGAAAGGGTATCAGGCCCGGTCCATTCAGTCCTCAGGGTCGTAGCGGGTGGCACCGCGGATGCAGCTCCCGTCGAAACCCCGCCGGGCCAGCATGTCCGCCGCCTTGCGCCGCTGGGTCAGGTCCTGGGGCCCATCCGGACCGAATCGCCGGCAGACCAGCTCCCGGGCCAGCTCCATCCAGTCGCCCTCGAAAGTGGCCATCGCAGCCTCGATCCGTTCGCTGTCCAGGCCATGGGTACCCAGCTCGGCACGGATATGCAGGGGACCGTACCCGCTTCCGGTCCGGTTGCGCACCAAAGCCTCGGCGAACCGGGTGTCGTCCTGCCAGCCCTCTTCGGCCAGCTTCGCCACTGCGGCGTCGACTTCGTCGGCATCGACGCCCCGGGCCTTGAGCTTGCGCCCAAGTTCCTTGCGTGAATGCTCCCGCCGCACCAGCAGCCCCAGGGCGCGCTGCAGCGGCGTCTGTTCACGTGTCCGCCGGCTGCGACGGCCAGGCCGATCTTCGCTGTCGTTCATTGCGTTACCTGCCATCGCGCATGTGCGGGGCAAGCCCCGCCCCTACGCGTGCTGGCGCCCTGCTGCAGGGGGCCTTGTGCCTCTACAAAACCGCGGGGACGGGACGACGTCACTGACGATGCGCCGCCCGTCCCCGCGGGAAAATCATTCCTCGTCTTCGTCGTCACCCGCGTCGCGGGCAGCGTCGGCAGGCTGGAACTTCTCACGCAGCTCGGCCTCGAGCCTGGCCGCCACCTGCGGGTTGTCGCGCAGGTAACCACGGGCATTGTCCTTGCCCTGGCCGATACGCTCGTCGCCGTAGCTGTACCAGGCGCCAGCCTTCTCCACGAGCTTGGCATCCACGCCCATGTCGATCAGCTCGCCTTCGCGGCTGATGCCCTCGCCGTACAGGATCTCGGTGACGACCTGCTTGAACGGAGGCGCCAGCTTGTTCTTGACGACCTTGATCTTGGTCTGGTTGCCGATGATCTCGTCGCCCTTCTTGATCGCGCCGATGCGGCGGATGTCCAGGCGCACCGAGGCGTAGAACTTCAGCGCGTTGCCGCCCGTGGTGGTTTCCGGGCTCTGGCCCGGCATCATCACGCCGATCTTCATGCGCAGCTGGTTGATGAAGATGACCAGCGTGTTGGAGCGCTTGATGTTACCGGTCAGCTTGCGCAGCGCCTGGCTCATCAGGCGGGCCTGCAGGCCCGGCAGCTGGTCGCCCATCTCGCCCTCGATTTCGGCCTTGGGGGTCAGCGCGGCGACCGAGTCGATCACCAGGATGTCCACCGAGCCCGAACGCACCAGCATGTCGGCGATTTCCAGCGCCTGTTCGCCGGTATCCGGCTGCGACAGCAGCAGGTCGTCCACGTTCACGCCCAGCTTGGCGGCGTAGATCGGGTCCAGCGCGTGCTCGGCGTCGATGAAGGCGGCGGTGCCGCCCTGCTTCTGGCACTCGGCGATGGCCTGCAGGGTCAGGGTGGTCTTGCCCGAGGATTCGGGGCCGTAGATCTCGACCACGCGGCCCTTGGGCAGGCCGCCGATGCCCAGCGCGATATCCAGCATCAGCGAGCCGGTCGGGATGGCTTCGACGGGTTCGACCACGCGGTCGCCCATGCGCATCACCGAGCCCTTGCCGAACTGCTTTTCGATCTGGCCCAGCGCCGCGGCAAGTGCACGCTTCTTGTTATCGTCCATCGGGGTCTTCCTCGTCGTTGATGTCATGGATTTCGTCATGGGTCCACTGTAGCGGGGCCGTATCGCACAGGCTGAGACTGGTTGCGGCACGGCCAGATTATTGGGGCGGGAAGGATACCGGCAGCGGCCTTGCTTCCCATTACCCGTAGGAAAACCTCGCTCGGGCGCTGGGAGAAGCCACCGTCACCGGTTGGGGCGGAGCAGGCCGCAGTACAGCCCCTCGATGGCGAAATCCTGGTCCGGCAGGACTTCGATGGGGGCGTAGTCCGGGTTGCGCGGCAGCAGACGAATGCGATCCTTGCCCACCTTGAGCAGCTTCACCGTGATCTCGTCGTCGATGCGCGCCACCACGATCTGTCCGGAACGCGCGTCGCGGGTGCGGTGCACGCCGATCAGGTCGCCGTCGAAGATGCCCTCGTCGATCATCGAATCGCCCTGAACCTTCAGCAGGTAGTCCGGCGCGGGCGAGAAGAACACCTTGTCCAGCACCACGAAGTCGTCCGATCCCGACCCGATGTCCGCGCCGATGGGCAGGCCGGCAGCGACCCGCCCCAGCACCGGCAGGCGCAGCACCTGTTCCTCGGCCATCGCCCCTGCCGGCATGCCGGATTCGTCATCGCCGGCCGGCCGGACCAGACGGATGCCCCGTGCCCTGCCCGGCACGCGTTCGATGGCACCGGCCGCCTCCAGGGCATCGAGGTGGTATTGCGCCGAACGCACCCCCTTGAAGCCGAAGGCGCGGGCGATCTCGGTCTGCGAGGGTGGTACGCCCTCGCTGTCGATGCGCTCGGCGATCATCTGCAGGATCGCCTGCTGGGTCTGGGTCAGGTCCATGTTTAGTAGTATTACTACTAACAACCCTTATCGCAAGTACCCCCGGGATGGACCGAACGCCCAGCGGCCATGCTCATGTCTTCGAGGAAAAACAGGCAGGGCCGGCTTTACGGAAATACCGGCCGGACTCCGTCAAGGGCGCTTTCCGCTGCGCCAGATCGAGAACAGGATCCACACGCCGCACAGGCCTGCGCCGAGGAAGCCGGCCACGCCCAGCGCCAGCAGCCAGCGGTTGGCGCCGCTGCCGATGCTGTTCATGACGATGGACGAGCCGATGATCAGCGCGGCGGTGACGATGCCGACGGTGAGGCGGTTGGCGGCGCGGTTGACCTGGTCGCCGAAGCCTTTCAGCGCCGGGGTGTCCACCATCAGCTGCATGCGCCCGCGGCGGGCGGCCTGCAGCAGGCGGCGCAGGTCGCGCGGCAGGTCGCCGGCCAGGTCCAATGCGCCCAGCAGGCTGCGGCGGCTGCGCCGCAACACCGCCCGCGGCGCGTAGCGCCGGCGCATGATCCGCTCCAGGAACGGACGCGCCGCGCCGGCCATGTCGAAATCCGGGTCCAGCTGCCGCCCCATGCCCTCCAGGGTCAGGAAGGTCTTGATCATCAGCGCCAGGTCGGCCGGCAGGGTCAGGCCGTACTGCCGCAGCAATGAAGTCACGTCGCCCAGCATCAGGCCCACGCGCAGGTCCTTGAGCGGCACGCCGCGGTACTGGTCGACGAAGCTGCCCAGGTCCTGCTGCAGGCGCGATTCGTCCACGTCCACGCCGCCGGCCCATTCCAGCAGCACGTCGGTGACCGCCTCCGGGTCCTGCGACACCAGCCCGTGCAGCAGCCGCGCGACCTGGAAGCGGCGCTGCTCGGACAGCCGCCCGACCATGCCGAAATCGATGATGCCGATGCGGCCGTCGCGCATGTAGAAGATGTTGCCGGGGTGCGGATCGGCGTGGAAACAGCCGTCGTCGAGCACCATCTTGAGGACGATCGCCGCGCCGGTGTGGGCCAGCGCCGCGCGGTCCAGGCCGGCAGCGTCGACGGCGTCCAGGTCGCGCCCGGGGATGCCGTCGACGAAGTCCTGCACGTTGAGGCTCTCGCAGGTCCACTGCCAGTGCACGCGCGGGATCAGCACGTCCGGATGGCCGGCGAAGTTGCCGGCGATGCGCTCGGCGTTGCGGCATTCGGCGGCGAAATCCAGTTCGCGGCGCAGCGACTGGGTGAACTGCTGCACCACTTCGGAGGGCCGGTAGCGGCGCAGGTCGGGCAGGCGCGCCTCGATGATCTCGGCCAGCCGCGCCAGCAGGCGCAGGTCGGCTTCGACCACGTCGCGGATGCCGGGGCGGCGGATCTTCAGCACCACCGGCGTGCCGTCGTGCAGCCAGGCGCGGTGCGCCTGCGCCAGCGAGGCGGCGGCCATCGGCCGCTCCTCCAGCCGGGCGAAGGCCTGCTCCGGGGGCTCGCCCAGGTCGGCCTCGAGCTGCCCGCGCACCTGCGCGAACGACAGGGCCGGCACCGCGTTCTGCAGCTCGCTGAACTCGGCGATCCATTCCGGCGGGAACAGGTCCACGCGCGTGGCCAGCACCTGCCCCAGCTTGACGAAGGTGGGGCCAAGGTCCTCCATCGCGCGCCGCACCCGCACCGGCGCGGACATCCGCAGGATCTGGCCCGGATCGTTCCAGTGCAGCAGGCGACCGGCGCGCTGCAGGACATCGGCCATGCCGATGCGGCGCACGATATCGCCGAAGCCATGGCGGATCAGGACGGCGGCGATTTCCTGCAGCCGGCCCAGGTCGCGCACCGTGCCCAGCGCCTCCCACATCAGCCACGCCCTCCGCATCGGGACCGGTGGCCGCACATCACAGCAGGGCCTCCAGCCCCTCCAGCGCGCGCGCCACGGTCTGGCGCCGCACCGCGTCGCGGTCGCCGTCGAAATGGAACAGTTCGGCGTGCGTATAACCGCCGCGCCGCTTCCAGCCGATCCACACGGTGCCGACCGGCTTGTCGGTGCTGCCGCCGCCCGGCCCGGCGATGCCGGTGACCGCGACGGCGACGCTGGCGCCCGAGTGCACCAGCGCGCCGGACACCATCTCGATCACCGTCTCGCGGCTCACCGCGCCCTGGCTTTCCAGCGTCTGCGGGCGCACGCCCAGCAGCGCCTGCTTGGCCTCGTAGCTGTAGGCCACCATGCCGCAGTCGAACCAGTCCGAGGAACCGGCCACGCCGGTCATCGCCTTGGCGATCCAGCCGCCAGTGCAGCTCTCGGCGGTGACCACGCGGTCGCGCGCGGCGCGCAGGCGCTCGCCGATGCCGGCGGCAAGCCGCTCCAGTTCGAGATCGTCGGGCGTTGTGGCCATGTCGGCGCCTGCGAAAAACGGATGCCCGTTGTAACGCAAAACGCACGCGGCGGCGAAACCGCCGCTGCATCCGGCCCCGCTCAGCGGCGGCAGCCTTCCAGCTTCAGCGCCTGGCCCGGCTTGATCGCATAGGCCGGCGCGCGCAGGCCGTTGGCGCGCGCCAGCGCCGGCAGCTGGCACTGGAAAGCGCGTGGCGATGCGGCCGAGCGTATCGCCCTTGGCGACCTTGTAGCTGCGCGCGGCCGGACGCGGCGCGGGGCGCGAAGGCGCCACGGGCGCCGCCGGTGCGACGGTATCCGCCGACTGCATCGACTGCACGTCGCCCACCGCCACGTTGCCGGTATAGGCCGCGGCCTGCGGCCGCTTGATGGCGGCATTGAGGTCGGCGGTGATCAGCGCCCGCGCCAGGTCCGCGCGCGGCCCGCTGACGCATTGCCGGTTGTACAGGCCGGCGATGCGGGTGGTCGCGTTGATCGTGGTGCCGGCCGGAATCCAGCCATCGGCTTCGTAGCGCGGGTTGAGGTTGCGCAGCACGCGCATGTAGCCGTCGCGGGTACCGGCGCTGCCCAGGCAGATGGTCAGTTCGTAGATGGTGGTGGACTTGGCCAGCCGGATCGTCGCCGGCTGCGCGGCGACCTTCGGGAACTCGACGCCGTATTGCCGCGGGTGCAGGAAGATCCAGGCCGCGGCGATCACCATCGGCACGTAGTCCTTGGTCTCGCCGGGGAACTGGTTGTAGACCGAGTCGGTCCAGAAGCCCTGGCCCGCGCTCTGGTTGAACACCCGCAGCGCCCTGCCCTCGCCGCCGTTGTAGGCGGCCAGCGCCAGTTCGATGTTGCGGTTGAGCTGGCCCATGCGCTCGTTCATGTAGGCCGCGCTGGCCTCGGCGGCGCTGCGTGCGTCGAAACGGGTGTCGAAGCCGGTGCCGTCCGGGCCCAGGCCGAAACGGCGGCCGGTGGCGGGCATGAACTGCATCAGCCCGGCCGCGCCGGCGCGCGAGGAGGCGTGCACGCGGCCGTTGGATTCCTTGGCCATGATGCCGAACAGCAGCGCCTCGGGCAGGCCGCGCTTCTCCCACTCCGGCCACATCACCGCGCGCAGGTTCATGTAGTTCTCGTAGCTGGTCAGCAGCGCCGGGCGCATGTCGGTCAGCCAGCGGCGGATGCCGGCCTGGATCGCCGGGTTGTATTCGACCATCTCGTCGAAGGCGTGGCGGTGGTCGTTGAGCAGGGCCGCCGCGCGCGCCGCTTCGGGCACGTCGGCGACCAGCGGGCCGACATGGTCCGGGTCGGCCTCCAGCGTGTCGCCGGCCTCGTCGGCGGCATCGCCGGCGCTGTCGTCGGCGCGCTTCTTCAGCAACCGCTTGTAGGTGGCCAGCAGGGTGCCGACCTGGCAGCCCTTCTGGCCGATGCAGGCGTCGATCACGTCCTCCATGTCCTCCAGCGCCGCATCCCCCTCGGCGGTGCCCTTGGGGTCGGCATTGGCCACCAGCAGCAGCGCATCGGTATAGCGCTTCTCCGCCGCGGCCATGCGCTGTTCGATCACATCGACCTTGGCCTTGTCGCGGGCGGACACGCGCTGCGCGTGGGCGGAGGGGACGGCGATCAGCAGCGAGGCGGCGGCCAGCAGGGAGCAGCGCAGGACAGTCGGAACGGAAACGGGCATCAGCGGCGGTACAGGCGGAAAGGCTGGCAGGGTAGCCGCCTGCCTCGTGCGGCGGCAACCGGCACGATCAGGCGATACAGTCGGCCGTTAGAATCCCTCCACGTACCTCCGAGAGCACCCCATGGATCCCATCCTGATCGGCAAAGGCATCACCGACGACATCGCCGTCACCCTGCTCCCGTGCTTCGGCAACCGCCACGGCCTGGTGGCCGGCGCCACCGGCACCGGCAAGACGGTGACCCTGATGACCCTGGCCGAAGGCTTCTCGCGGCTGGGCGTGCCGGTGTTCCTGGCCGACGTGAAGGGCGACGTGGCCGGCCTGGCCGTGGCCGGCGACGGCAGCGAGAAGCTGGCCCAGCGTGCCGCCGAGATCGGCGTGGCCGGTTACGCCCCGGCCGCCAGCCCGGTGGTGTTCTGGGACCTGTACGGCCAGCTCGGCCACCCGGTGCGCACCACGGTCAGCGAGATGGGGCCGACCCTGCTGGCGCGCATCCTCGAGCTCAACGACACCCAGGCCGGCGTGCTGGACATCGTGTTCAAGCTAGCCGACGACCGCGGCCTGCTGCTGCTCGACCTGGACGACCTGCGCGCCCTGCTCAACCTGGTGGCCGAGGAACGCAAGGACGTGTCCACCGAATACGGCCTGGTCAGCGCGCCGTCGGTGGCGGCGATCCAGCGCGCGCTGCTGCGCCTGTCGCAGGACGGCGGCGAGAATTTCTTCGGCGAACCGGCGCTGGAACTGGCCGACATCATGCGCGTCAACCACGACGGCCGCGGCGTGGTCGGCATCCTCGCCGCCGCGCAGCTGATCCTCAAGCCGCGCCTGTACTCGACCTTCCTGCTGTGGCTGCTGTCCGAGCTGTTCGAGAAGCTGCCGGAAGTGGGCGACCTGGACAAGCCGAAGCTGGTCTTCATCTTCGACGAGGCGCACCTGCTGTTCGACGACGCCCCGGCCGCGCTGGTGCAGCGCATCGAACAGGTGGTGCGTCTGATCCGCTCCAAGGGCGTGGGCGTGTACTTCTGCTCGCAGTTCCCCGACGACGTGCCGGCCAACATCCTCGGCCAGCTCGGCAACCGCGTGCAGCACGCGCTGCGCGCCTTCACCCCGCGCGACCAGAAGGCGGTGAAGACCGCGGCCGAGACCTTCGTCCCCAACCCGAAGCTGGACGTGGTCGCCACGCTGTCGCAGTTGGGCACCGGCGAGGCGCTGGTCTCCACCCTGCAGGACAAGGGCGTGCCCTCGCCCGTGCAGAAGACGCTGGTGGCGCCGCCGCGCTGCCGCATGGGTTCGATCACCGACGCCGAACGCGCGCAGGTGCGCGCCGGCAGCCCGGTCGGCGGCCGCTACGACACCGCGGTCAACCGCGAATCGGCCGCGGAAATCCTGGCGCGGCGCGCGCAGCAGGCCGCCGAACAGGCCAAGGCGCCGGCCGCGCGCACCCGCGAGCAGGACGAGAGCCAGGAAGGCGGCTTCGGCCAGGCCATCAAGGACGCCATCTTCGGCACCAGGCGCCGCCAGGGCATGATCGAGACCATGGCCAAGCAGACCACGCGCACGGTCGGCACCAAGCTGGGCAACCAGATCGTGCGCGGCATCCTCGGCGGGATCTTCGGCGGCAAGCGCTGAGCGACGGTCGCGGGGCCGGCCGTTGCCGGCTCCACGTGCCTCCCCCACAATCGCGGCAGCACTCACGGGGGATGTCATGGAAGACCGCAAGCGCAACCGCACGCCCGCCTCGCCGCCGCAGCCGTTCTGGCACCGGCTGCGCGCCATCACCTTCTATCCGCTGCACGGGTCGGCGCTGTATTCGCTGGTCGCGCTGACCCTGTGCACCCTGCTGGGCCTGCTGCCGGGCATCGGCTGGATCCTCCACCTCGTCACCTGGGTGGCGATCTACCGCTACGCGTTCGAGATCCTGCGCGAGACCGCCCATGGCCGCATGCGTTCGCCCGAGCACACGCTGGGCAGCAGCGACGGCACCGTGGTCCGCCTTCTCGGCCTGATGATCCTGATGGGCCTGTTCGTGGTCGCGGCGGGGGTGTTCCTCGGCCCGGTCATCGGCCTGGTGGCGCTGGCGGCCGTGGTGTTCCTGCAGCCGGGCTGCGTGATCTCGCTGGCGCTGGACGGCAGCCTGCGCACCGCGGCCAACCCGGCCACCTCGATCACCCTGGCCGCGCGCATCGGCTGGCCCTACCTGGCCGCGTTCGGGCTGCTGTTCGTCATCCAGGCCAGCGCGCTGACCGCCGGCCGGTGGCTGCACGCCTGGATGCCGCCGGTGGTCGGCGAGCTCGCGTTGACCTTCTTCGCCGTCTGGGGGCTGTTCTCCGCATTCCACCTGCTCGGCTACCTGGTCTACCAGTACCACGTCGAACTCGGCTTCGAACCGGAAGGCGCCGCCGAGCCGCTGTCGCGCCACGATCCGGACCGCCCGCTGCTGGACGAAGCCGAACACTTCGTGCGCGAGGGCCATCCGGACGCGGCGATGGACACCCTGCGCGGCGCCATCCGCACCCGCGCGGTCGGCCTGCCGGTGCACGAGCTCTACCAGCGCCTGCTGCTGCGCGGCGGCGGCCCCGACGCGCTGCGCGAACATGGCCGCCAGTACATCAGCCGGCTGCTGATGGAAAAACAGGAACGCGCGGCGATGAACGTCCTGCGCGAAACCCTGGAACGCGATCCGGACTTCACCCCCGCCGAAACGCAGCAGGCCGAACTGCTGGCCGGGCGCGCCGGCATGGGCGGCCAGTTCCAGCTGCAGGTCGATGCCCTGCGCGCCATGCTGCGGGCCTGGCCGCGCGCCGCGCAGGCGCCGCACTGGGCGCTGCAGGCGGCGATGCTGCTGGGCGAACGCTACAACCGCGACGAGGAAGCGCTGCAGCTTCTGGACGAGGCGCTGGCACGCTGCGACGACGAGGAACAACGGCGCAGGCTCGATGCCGCACGCCGTGCCCTGCAGCCCCAGCCGCTCAACGAAACGGCGCGCGCGCCGTCGTAAGCGTCGCCGCATGGTCGCCGGCGGAGCGGATGCACGACGGCGCGGGCAAGGGTCTAGTCGTTCTCCAGCAGGAAACGCGCCTTGGCGGCCTGTGGCGCCTGCGGATAACGCTGTTCGAGCACGGCCAGCACGCGCCTTTTCTGGTCGCGCGCGTGCAGTTCGCCGTGGCGCAGCGCCAGCCGCAGCCATGCCTGCGCCGGCTCCCCACCCGGCTGCCCGGCGGCCCGTTCCAGCGCGGCTTCGGCTTCCTGCAGCCACCCCGCCGTGAGGCAGCGTTCGAACAGCACACGCGCGGCTTCCGCCGCCGGCGGCGTGCCGGCCGCCAGCCATTTCTTCGCGATCTCGTGCTGCGCGGCCAGGCCGGCGGCGTCGCCCCCCCGGCATCCAGCCGCAGCAGCAGGTCCAGCGCCCTGGCCTGCATGTCGGCCGGCCTGCCGGCGTTGCAGGCCACCCGGTAGCGCGCGACCGCCACGTCCAGCCGTTGCGGCTGTTCGGCGGCGAGTTCGGCCAGCAGGCGCTCGGCCGCGGCATTCTCCAGCCGGCCCATGTGCTGCCGGGCCTGCTCCCAGCGTCCGTCGATGGCGGCGGTGCCTGCATCGTCGGCCATGTAGTCCTCGCGCACCTGGCGCGCCAGCACCAGCAGGCCGCCCAGCGCGGCGCCGGCCACCAGCCCGCCCGCGTGCGCATCGAAGCCGATGCCGGCGTCCGCATTGGCCAGCAGGTTGTAGACCTCCCAGCCCAGCCACAGCGGCAGCAGCCAGATCGCCGGCGCTCGCACGTAGTCGAACACCACCCCGAACCAATAGAAGAAGCGTACCGGGCGCCGCCCCCAGACCACGCAAAACGCGCCCATCACCGCGGCGATCGCCCCGGACGCGCCCAGCCCGCTGCCGCCCTCTCCCCAGCGCCACCACAGGCTGGCCAGGCTGGCGCCGAACGCACCCAGCAGGTAGACCCCGAGGAACCGCCAGCCGCCCAGCGCGCCCTCCAGCAGCAGCCCCAGGATCACCAGGAACAGCATGTTGCCGAACAGGTGCATGAACCCGCCATGCAGGAACGCCGAGGACAGCATGCGCGCCGGCGACCATTCGGAACTGCGCATGACATGGCGCAGGGTGAACACTTCGTCCAGCCGCGCCTGGTACGGCCGGCGCAATGCCCGCCAGGCGGCGTGCTGCTGCGCCGATTCGAACAACCGTCCTTCTTCCAGCGCGGCGACGAACGCCACGTCGTTCAAGGTGGAAAGGCCGACGAAACCGGCGCGCTGCGCGTCGGGCACCGCTTCAAGTTCCGCCAGCGCGTCGCGCTGCGCGGTCAGGCGCAGGTGCTTCTCGTAGGCCGGCACTTCGTACCCGCCCAGCCCCGATTGCCGGTACCACGCCTGCGCCGCCTCGATCCTGTCCGCGTCTCCCAGCTGCCAGCCGAAGTAGACCATCGCGTTGGCCACGACCAGCAGCATCGTCACCAGCGGCAGCGTCGCCAGGTTGAGCGGCTTGTGCAGCGGCAGGATCAGCATCGTCGGGCATCCATGTCGAACGCCGCAGCTTCAGCCATCGGTTGGCCCCGCGCAAGCGTGCACGGCTACCATGCGTCCCCGTCCTTCCGATGTTCCACCGCGATGAGCCGCTGGCGTCCCCCCGCAGAAAAAAGCACCGCCCTGATCACCGCGCAGGGCCACGCGCGGCTGAAGGCCGAACTGGACGAGTTGTGGCGGCAACGCCGGCCCGAGGTGGTCAAGGCGCTGGCCGCGGCCGCCGCCGAAGGCGACCGTTCGGAGAACGCCGAGTACACCTACCGCAAGAAGCAGCTGGGCGAGATCGACCGGCGCGTGCGCTACCTGAGCAAACGCCTGGAAGTGCTGCGCGTGGTGGACACCCGCCCCAGCGACCCGGACGCGGTGTTCTTCGGGGCGACGGTGGAACTGGAGAACGTGCGGTCCGGCCAGAGCCACGTCTACCGCATCGTCGGCCCCGACGAGACCGACGCGGCCGCCGGCTGGATCAGCATCGATTCGCCGCTGGCCCGCGCCCTGCTGAAGAAACGCATTGACGACGAATTCGAGGTGGAACTACCCAGCGGCAGGCAGGGCTTCGCCATCGTCGCCATCGGCTATACGGCCGGTCCGCAGGAGCCTTCGGGCACGGACGCCTGACCGTCCGCCGCGCCCTGCGCGCGGCCGCGATCCGCGCACGCGACACATACGCCAGCGCATGCGCGCAGCCGGCCCGCGTCGTGGAATCAGGCCACTAGGCAACGCCGCCCGGAACATACCTGGACGTATTTGACGCGGCTCCACCGGCCTGTGTATTGCTCTGCGGTTGCCCATGTCACGGAAGAAGCATGCACGCGCCCGACGCCATCGCCCCCGCCCTCGACCAGGACGTCACCAGCCAGCGCCGGCAGGCGCGCACCGGCATCGTCATCGACGCGTCCTGCGACGTGTCGGCCGACTTCATCGCTCATCCCGACGCGGCGGTGATCCCCATCCCGATCCGCATCGGCCCGGTCACCTACGTCGACCAGCACGACGCCGACGCGACCAGCCGCTACATGCGCGAGAACGCCAACGGCGAAGGCGTGACCGGCCAGTCGATCCCGCTGGACGCGGCGCAGATGAGCGCGTTCTTCCTGGAGCGCTTCGCCCTGGAATACGACTCGGTGTTCTGCCTGACCATCACCGCCAGCCGCAGCCCGATCCACGACGCCGCCCGCCACGGCAGCACGCTGGCGATGAACGCCATCCGCGCCGCGCGCCAGGCCTCGGGCATCACCCGGCCGTTCCAGTTCCGGGTGATCGACACCCGCAACATGTTCGCCGGTTCCGGCGCCCCGGCCATGGCGTTGATGGACATGCTGCGCGCGCAGGTGCCGCCCAAGGACATCCGCGATCCCCTGCAGCGCATCATCGACACCACCCACACCTATTACGTGCCGGACAACCTCGGCTACGCCCGCACCCGCTCGCGCGTGCGCGGCGACCGCAGCATCAAGCTGCTCAACGTGCTGCTGGGCAGCGCACTGGACATCAAGCCGATCATCCTCGGCCGCAATGGCGACACCCGTCCCGTCGCCCGGTTCCGCGGCCGCGACGAGGCCTGGAGCCGCCTGTTCGACCACGCCGGAACGCGGGTGCGAGGGGGACTGCACACGCCGCACCTGGTCGTTTCCTACGCCGGCCCGGTGCAGGACGTGCTGCAGCTCGAAGCGCTGGCGCGGCTGCGCCGGACCTGCGAGGAGCAGGGCGTGCGCCTGCACGTGCTGCCGATGAGCATCACCGGGATGATGAACATCGGCCCCGGCGGGCTTACCCTGGCGTTCGCCGGCGAGCCGCAGGACGACCGCTTCTGAACCCGACTCCGTAGGAGCGCACTTCAGTGCGCGATGGGGCTTTACCGGGAAGGCTCCATCGCGCACTGAAGTGCGCTCCTACATGCGCTCCTGCGCTTCACGCAGCGGCGGCGGATATTCGCGGCCCGCGCGCAGCGGCCGGAAGTAGCCGGCCTGCGCATGGAAGGCGGCGTCCTGGCGCGGGTGCCAGCCCGGCACGCGCGGCCAGCGGCAGCGGCCGCAGTTCCAGCGGATCGCCGAGGATTTCGCCGGCCGCGATCGCTTCGGCGACGCGGCGACGCGCGCCACGCAGGCCGCGTCGTCCCCGCCCTGCACCACCACGCATCGCCCCACCAGCAGGAGCCCGGGCGCCAGCGCCTGCTCCATCAGCGCGTGCCCGATTACCGCGGCCACGGCGATGCCGCCGTCCCACCAGCGCGCCGCCTGCCCGGCGAACAGTTCGGACCAGCGATGGCCGTCCCACAGCGGCAGCAGGGCCGGATCGGCGACGCGCACGATCACCCCGCATTCGTCGAACTGGGTCAGCGCCTGCTGCGCGCGGTTGCGCCGCTGCGGCCCCATCGCGGCGATGTGCCGGCACTGGCGCGCGTTGAGCGCGGACTTGATCGCCGGATGACGCAACCAGACCAGCGCATTGAACAGGTCGTGCCAGTTCTCCAGGCGGGTGGCGACGCGCCCCTGCGTGGCGATGCGCGCCTCGTAATGCAGGCCGTCGGCGAGCAGCGCCCGGTCCTGCGCGACGAAGCGCGGCCCCGGCCGCGGCGATGCGGCGTTGAGCGCATCGATGCCGGGCCACGTCGCGGCGGTCATCCATCCGCGATGGGCGGCATAGCCGTCGAACAGTGGATGCCGGAAACACGCCGGATCGACCTGCCCGCGCGCCGGCGCGACGAAACGGCGCCGCTCGGGAGCAGCACCGGCACCGGCATTGCCCAGCGCGGCGCGGTCGTGCCCGCCGCCCGGCTGGCCGGTCACAGCACCTTGAGATCGAACGGCCTGGCGGCCGGCTTGATGATGGCGTCGCCGAACAGGTCGTGCTCGTCGCTGTCGGTGATTTCCACATCGACGAAATCGCCCACGCGCAGACCGGCCTCGTCGGCATTCTGGACATGCACCAGCCCGTCGATCTCCGGCGCATCGGCCTTGGAGCGCGCCACCGCGATGCCGTCCTCGATGGCGTCCACCAGGCATTGCTGCACGCTGCCGATCTTCGCTTCGAGCCTGGCCGCGGAAATGGCGGCCTGCTTCTCCATGAAGCGCGCCAGGCGCTCCTGCTTCACCTCTTCCGGCACCGGATCCGGCAGGTCGTTGGCGGTGGCGCCTTCCACCGGCGAATAGGCAAACGCGCCGACGCGGTCGAGCTGGGCAGCGTCAAGGAAGTCGAGCAGCTGCTCGAACTCGGCCTCGGTCTCGCCGGGGAAACCGACGATGAAGGTCGAGCGCACGGTGATGTCCGGGCTGATCTGCCGCCAGCGCAGCACGCGCTCCAGCGTTTTGTCGACCGCGCCCGGGCGCTTCATCAGCTTGAGGATGCGCGGGCTGGCGTGCTGGAACGGGATGTCCAGGTACGGCAGGATCCTGCCCTCGGCCATCAGCGGCACGACGTCGTCCACGTGCGGATACGGGTAAACGTAGTGCAGGCGCGTCCACGCATCCAGTTCGGACAGGCCTTCGCACAGCGCCTTCATGCGCGTGGCGTACTCCTTGCCGCGCCAGGTGCCCGGCGCGTACCGGCGGTCCACGCCATAGGCCGAGGTGTCCTGCGACACCACCAGCAGTTCGCGCACGCCGCCCTTCACCAGGCGCTCGGCCTCGCGCAGCACGTCCTCGACCGGGCGCGACACCAGGTCGCCGCGCATCGACGGGATGATGCAGAAGCTGCAGCGGTGGTTGCAGCCTTCGGAAATCTTCAGGTAGGCATAGTGGCGCGGGGTCAGCTTGATGCCGTAGTCCGGCACCAGATCCACGAACGGGTCATGCTTCGGCGGCAATGCCGTGTGCACCGCCTCCATCACCGTGGCGTAGTCCTGCGGCCCGGACACCGACAGCACGTCCGGATAATGCTCGCGGATCATCTCCGACTTCTTGCCCAGGCAGCCGGTGACGATGACCTTGCCGTTCTCGTTCATCGCCTCGCCGATGGCGTCCAGTGATTCGGCCACGGCCGAGTCGATGAAGCCGCAGGTGTTGACCACCACCACGTCGGCCGAGTCGTAGGAGGGCACGATGTCGTAGCCCTCCACCCGCAGCTGGGTGAGGATGCGCTCGGAATCGACGAGGGCCTTCGGGCAGCCAAGGCTGACGAAGCCGACTTTGGGGTTCAGCTGGGACATGGGGTCTGCGGTTCTGGGGGCCGGGGATCGGAATGACCTGGGGCCGGAAGCGCGGCGATTATACCGGGCCGCCATGAACTCCCAGCCCCGCCTCCGCTCCTACGGAAGGCTCGCGCCGCCCGTGCCGGGCGTGATAATCCCGGGACACCCCCTTGGAGCCTCGCCATGTCCCGCTGGATCACCCTCGACACCATCCACGGCCCGGTAAGCGCCTGGCAGGCCCTGCCCGACGGCTCCGCGCGCGCCGGGCTGGTGGTGATACAGGAAATCTTCGGCGCCAATGCCCACATCCGCGGTGTCGCCGACCAGTACGCCGCCGACGGCTACGCCGTGCTGGCGCCGGCCTTCTTCGACCCGCTCGAACCGGGGCTGGAGCTGGACTATGACGCCGCCGGCACCGCCCGCGGCAAGGCGCTGGTGGGCGAACTCGGCGTGGACCGCGCGGTGGACATCGTGGACGCCGCCGCCCGCGCCCTGGCGCCCAGCGGCAAGGTCGGCAGCGTGGGCTACTGCTGGGGCGGCACCATCGCCCTGCTTGCCGCGCAGCGGCTGGGCCTGCCCTCGGCCAGCTACTACGGCGCGCGCAACGTGCCGTTCCTGGACGCGCCGTTCAAGGCCCCGGCCATCTTCCATTTCGGCGCGCAGGACCCCTCGATCCCGCCGGCCGCCGTTGCAGCGCATCGTGAAAAGCAACCGTCGATGCAGGTATACGTGTACCCGGCCGACCACGCCTTCAACCGCGAGGTCGGCGCGCACTACCACGCTCCGAGCGCCGCGCTGGCGCGCGAACGCACCTTGGCCTTCTTCAGCGAGAACCTGCGATGACCGAAGTTGTGACGTCCGATTTCGAGCTTGACACCCGCCTTGCCGCCGACAGCGTGCTGATCGCCGACGGCCCGCTGTCCCAGATCCGCCTGATGAACGACGACCGTTTCCCCTGGGTCGTGCTGGTGCCGCGCGTGCCAGGCGCCAGCGAGTGGATCGACCTGGACGGGAACCAGCAGCGCCTGCTGCTGGCCGAGATCAACCAGATCTCCCGCCACCTGAAGCAGAAACCCAACGTCACCAAGCTCAACATCGGCGCACTGGGCAACATCGTGCCGCAACTGCACGTCCACCTGGTCGGCCGCCATGAAGGCGACGCCGCCTGGCCGGGGCCGGTGTGGGGCAGCGGCCCGGCGCAGCGCTTCGACCCGGGCGTGCTCGCCGAACGTGTCGAAATCTGGCGCCAGCGGCTACGATAGCCGCCACTCCAACCAAGGACCCGCAAGTCGATGCGCTCCAACCTGATCGCCGCCCTGATCCTGATCGTCGTCGGCCTGTTCTTCCTGGCCAAGAACCTGGGATGGATCAACGGCAACATCGGCTCGATGCTGGCCACCTGGTGGCCGGCCATCCTGGTGGCCGTGGGCATCGGCATGCTGTTCGGCCGCGGCAAATAGACCCGGCAGCCGATGCAAACGAAAAGGGCGCGGAATTCCGCGCCCTTTTCCATTGAGGCATCCGCCACCGCCGCTCAGGTGCGCGGCAGGGTCACCCCGGTCTGGCCCTGGTACTTGCCGCCGCGATCGCGGTAGGAGGTCTCGCAGATGTCGTCCTTGTCGGCCTGGAAGAACAACATCTGCGCCACGCCCTCGTTGGCATAGATGCGCGCCGGCAGCGGCGTGGTGTTGGAGAACTCCAGGGTCACGTGGCCTTCCCACTCCGGCTCCAGCGGCGTCACGTTGACGATGATGCCGCAGCGCGCATAGGTGCTCTTGCCCAGGCACACCACCAGCGTGTCGCGCGGGATGCGGAAATACTCCACCGTGCGCGCCAGCGCGAACGAATTCGGCGGGATGATGCACTCGTCGGCCTCGATGTCGACGAAGCTCTTCGGGTCGAAGTGCTTGGGGTCGACGATGGTCGAGTTGATGTTGGTGAACACCTTGAACTCGCGCGAGCAGCGCACGTCGTAGCCATAGCTGGAAGTGCCGTAGCTGACGATGCGCTGGCCGTCGACCCCGCCGTTGTCGGCGAAGCGGACCTGCCCGGCCTCGTACGGCTCGATCATGCCGTGCTGCTCGGACATGCGGCGGATCCAGCGGTCGCTCTTGATGCTCATTCGAAGTTCCTGGTGGCGATGGAACCCGGCCCGCGGGCCGGAAGGGAACGCGATTCTAGCCCAAGCCCGGCGCCGGGCAGCGCCAACGCGGGCCCGGACCGGCAGCCGGCTCAGACCAGCGAGGAAACGATGGGAATGCCCGCGCGCGGGCGCTTGCCCAGCTCCTCGACCATGCGCTGCGCCGCGGCCACGTAGGCCTTGGCGGCCGCCGACTCCGGCGCCGCCGCCACGATCGGCATGCCGGCATCGCCCTGCTCGCGGATGCCGATCTCCAGCGGCAGCGAGCCCAGCAGCGGCACGCCGTACTGCACGGCCATGCGCTGGCCGCCGCCCTCGCCGAACAGGTGTTCGACGTGGCCACAGCTGGAACAGGTATGCACCGCCATGTTCTCGACGATGCCCAGCACCGGCACCTCGACCTTCTCGAACATCTTCAGCGCCTTGCGCGCATCCAGCGTGGCGATGTCCTGCGGCGTGGTGACGATCACCGCCCCGGCCACCGGGATCTTCTGCGCCAGGGTCAGCTGGATGTCGCCGGTGCCCGGTGGCAGGTCGACCAGCAGGTAGTCCAGGTCGTCCCAGCGGGTGTCGTTGAACAACTGGGTCAGCGCCGACGTCGCCATCGGCCCGCGCCAGATCATCGGCGAGTCCTGCTCGACCAGGAACCCGATCGACATGGTCTCCACCCCGAACGCCCGCATCGGCTCGATCGACTTGTTGTCCGGGCTCTCCGGCCGCCCGCTCAGCCCCAGCATCGCCGGCATGCTCGGCCCGTAGATGTCGGCGTCCAGCACCCCCACCCGCGCGCCCAGCTGCTGCAGCGCCACGGCCAGGTTCACCGCGGTCGTGGACTTGCCCACCCCCCCCTTTCCGGAACCGACGGCGATGACGTTGCGGATGCGGGGATGGGGGGAGAGGCCCTTCTGGACGCGGTGCGTCGCAGCCCGTAAGGAGGTATGTGACTGCATCTTCCTGAAACGCCATGAGAACGGGCAAATCATGCCACAACCGACCAATGCAACCGCAGTGCTGGTCAGGCGTACGGGCGCTTATGGCGCGTTTGAATATTGACGCGGATACAGCATTCATTCATCTTCTGCGAAAGATTGCTCCAAATACGCAAAGCCAACTCGCCAAGGACGTCTCGACAATGAAATTCCGTACTCCAGCCAAGCTGGCGATCACCACCAGCATCCTGATCGCGGCAAGCGCACAAGCCGCACCAACGCCGATCCCCACCGAGAGCTTCGCGAAGATCCCCGCGATCCAGTCGGTGACGATGAGTGCCGACGGAAAGCGCCTGGTCGCAATTGTTGCGGCGCCTGGCAGCAACTACGCCGACACCGCATTGGCGAACTGGGATCTGGACAACCTTGCCGCAGGCCCAACCTCCATCACTCCATCCGGTGATCGGATGAAGTTCATTGCCGCCAGCGCACTGAAGGCCGGCAGGACGCTGGTCCTTGGCAGGCAGGAATTCACAGGCCAACTGGCGGGATGCGGCGAGGGCAACTCGACCGGCTCGACCAAGACCTTCCTGACCAAGGCCTACCTGACCGATCCGTCACAGACGAAGTTCGATGAGGCCTTCGCCGACAACAGTCGAAAGCTCGGCGTCAGCGAGCAGACGCAGCGATGCCTCGAACTGGCGGGCACTGCCTCGTTGGTCCATTCGCTGCCGCTCGATCCGGACAAGGTGATCATCTCGCAGATGAACGAGCTGACCCTGTCGGCGAACTACTACCTGTACAACCTCAAGACGGGGCAGACCGAATTGCTTTTCCGTGGCGGAGCCCGCTCTTCGCCCGGCCTCTTCCATCCGCGCAACGGTGAACTGCTCACGCGCACCCAGATCGAACCGGCTGGCTCGAACGAATACGAGCAGCAGATCCTCATCAAGAACAAGGGAAGCGGTCAGTTCGAAAAGCACGACATCCTGACGACGCGGCTCAGTGATCGTCACGCGATGGACGTCGCCGGTATCGACGATGCCACGGGCAAGCTGTATGTCCTCACCGACAAATTCTCCGATCAGGTACAGGCCTGGCAATACGACCCGGCCACCAAGTCGTTCGACAAGGAGCCGCTGGCGGCGCACCCCGATTTTCCTATCAGCGGGCTGATCCTCGGCACGCGCCCAAGCAACTTCAACCAGGTGCTTGGCTTCTATGTCGATGGCCCGCGGCGCGAGGCGATTTACATCGATCCGCTGATGAAGAGCCTGCATGACAGCCTCAAACAGGCGTATCCGGGTACCTATGTGGCGATCACCGGCTACAACGACGACCTGTCGCGGGTGTTGTTCACGACCTCGGCAGCAAACCAGCCGACCTCTTACTACGTCCTGATGGACAAGAAGAGCGTCACCCCGCTGGGCAGCGAACGCCCATGGATGGACACCAAGCAGATCGGCGAACAGCGCTGGGTCACCTATACCGCCCGAGATGGCCGGAAGATCCCGGCAATCGTCGACCTCCCGGCAGGCTGGAAGGAGGGAGACCCTGCCCTGCCCGCGCTCGTGCATCCCCACGGCGGTCCGTGGGCCCGCGACTACACCGGCTGGGACGTTTCCGGCTGGGTGCCGTTCTTCACTTCTCGCGGATACGCCATCATTCGCCCCCAGTACCGCGGCAGCACGGGTTTCGGGCGCGACCACTGGATTGCAGGCGATAAGCAGTGGGGCCTGAAAATGCAGGATGACAATGATGACGCCGCCGCTTGGCTGGTGTCGCAGGGAATCGCGTCAAAGGACCGCATCGCCATTTTCGGCTATTCCTACGGCGGCTTTGCCTCGGCAGCGGCCACCGTACGCAGCCCCTCCCCGTTCCAGTGCGCCATCGCCGGTGCCCCGGTCACCGACCTCGCACGACTGGGTGTTTCCTGGAGCGAAAACCGCCTCCAGCGCATCCTGCAGGGCCAGACCGTAACGGGCATGGACCCGATGAAAAACGCGGACAAGGCGAACATACCGGTCCTTCTGTACGTCGGCGACCGTGACGTTCGTACCCCATCCTTCCATGCACGCAGTTTCTACAACGCGGTGCAGGGCAAGGTCCCCGCCAAGTTCGAATTGATTCCCGACATGCCGCACAGCATGCCGTGGTATCCGCGTCACTACGAAGCCACCCTGCCCCTGATGGAAGGTTTCCTGCGCAACGACTGCGGCCCCGGCGGCCTGTGATTGAAAACCAGAAATCAGGATGACGGGAAGCGCCATCTATATGAATAGAGGCCAAAACATCAGGTGGCACATGGGCCATCAGTTCACGTTGCATTAATTTTTTTTGAAACTTACACTCCTTTCACCGACACATAACAAGTGGGGATTTCACCAGCATGACAACCGGACACATGAAGCCCATCCGCCTGCCGCTGACCCTGGCGGTCCTCGCCTGCCTGCAGGCGGTTCCCGCACTGGCGCAAGAAGCGGCCAGCGAACCGACTGCAAAGAAGCAGAGCACTACCGATCTCGACAAGATCACGGTCACCGGTTCGCTGATCCGTCGCGCAGACTACGAGACGACCTCCCCGGTTTTCACGATCGAGACCGAAACCAATACGGCTCAAGGCCAAGTCAACGTCGGTGAATTCCTTCAGAAGTCTGCAATCGGCGCTGCCGAAACCCAGATCACCCACCAGTTCGGTGGCTTCGTGGTCGATGGCGGCACGGGCGTGCAGACGTTCTCGCTGCGTGGCCTCGGCGCCAACCGCACCCTGGTTCTGCTCGATGGCCAGCGCCCCGGTCCGGCGGGCACCCGCGGCGCCGTCGGCGCATTCGACCTGAATGTCATCCCCACTGCCATTTTGCAGCGTGCTGAGATCGTGAAGGACGGCTCGTCCTCGATCTATGGCTCGGATGCCGTGGCCGGCGTGGTCAACCTGATCACCAAGAAGAACTTTGAACGTCCCGAACTGACCGTGACCTCGCGCATTCCCCAGCATGGTGGCGGCGAAGTGTTCTCGGCCTCGATCGCCAACGGCTGGAACTTCGACAAGGGCAGCATCGTTGCCGCCGTCGAGTGGTATCGCCACAACGAGTTGACCCGCGGCGACCGCGATTTCCTCAATTGCTCGGAAGACCTGATCAAGGATGCGGACGGCAACAGTATCGACCGCACAGATGCCTCGATCTACGGCCCCCGCAAATTCTGCAACAACCTGCAGCACAACTACATCGCCGAATACGGCACCTCGAAGGTATGGGTACCTTCGCCAAGCGGCATCACGGACGGCCCGTTCGCTGGCTACGCTCCGCGACAGGACAAGACCTACGCAAACGGAAGCACCCAGGCCTACACGCAGATCCCCTCCAACTTTGATCGTTGGGGTGAAGCCCACATCATCAACCGCCAGGAACGCAAGTCAGCCTATGTGGCGTCGGACTTCGGTTTCGATTCCTTCAACTGGAAGACCCAGTTCCTGTACAACCAGCGTGACACTGGGAACTTCTCGTGGCGCCAGTTCTTCCCGTACCTGCCGGCCCCCGGTACCGCCCGTGGTATCGCGCAGCCGGTCATGCCCTTCAAGTCGATCACGCAAGTCCAGGTTGACTACTACTACCTGGCCAACAAGCTGGATGGTCTGTTTGCAGGCTCCGATACCTGGGGCTGGGAAGTCAACGCCAACTACAGCCGTTCCAGCGGAACGTATCGCAACCTGGGTATCGACACCCGCCTGACTGGCGACCTCAGCTACGAGGACAGCGGCACTCCCGCCGCAAATTTCTTCGACCCCGGCTATCTGAGCGGCGCCAAGGTTGACGAACTGGTCAATATCCTGGGCATCTGGCACACCGGCAAGACCACGTTCGACCAGTCCACGATCAACGCGGTCTTCAGTGGTGAGCTGTTCAACATGCCTGCCGGCGCTGTTGGCATGGCCGCAGGCCTGGAATACCGCTACTACAAGATCAACGACCAGCCGAGCCAAGCATCTCGCGACGGTCACATCTGGGCCTCGTCCAGTGCGGACGTCACCAAGGGTGATGACAAGGTCAAGGAAGCTTTCGTCGAGCTCGAGGTGCCGCTGCTCAAGGGCATCACTGGTATTGAATCGCTGACCGCCAATGCTTCCGGCCGCGTATTCAAGTACGACTCGGTCGATGGATCGGACAACGTGTGGAAGCTCGGCCTGAACTGGCAGATCAACCCCGCATTGCGTGTCCGCGGCACCATTGGCACGTCCTACCGTGCTCCGGGCCTGTACGAGCTGTACCTGGGCAACCAGACCGGCTTCCTGGCTCAGACGGGTATCGACCCCTGCATCCGCTGGGGCGAGAGCACCAATGATCAGCTGCGTGCCAACTGCGGTGCTGTCGGCATTCCGCAGGACTACGCCGGCAATGGCGCCAGCGCAACCATCTACACCAGTGGCGGCGCCGGTCAGCTGAAGCCGGAAACCTCGACCGCCAAGAGCGTCGGCCTGGTATTCACGCCAACGTTTGCCAACCTCAGCGTCGCCCTTGATTACTTCGATTACGAAGTCAATGATCAGATTGCATCGCTCGGCGCAGGCGATATCGTCGGTGGTTGCTATGGTGCAGCCAGCTTCCCGAACAAGTTCTGCGAGCTGATGTCCCGTAAGCCGGCGAATGATCCGGACACTCCGTTCATGATCACCGAGGTGCGTGCGCAGTACATCAACATCAACAAGCAGCGTACCCGTGGCTGGGACCTGACGGCGAACTGGGAACATGAGTTCGGCTTCGGCAAGCTGTCCTTGGACACCCAGGTCACTTACACGGTGGAAGACGTGATGCAGCTGTTTGACAGCGCAGAAGCGAGCGGCCTGAGTGACTCGAACCAGCTGGGCTACATCGGCCGGCCGGACCTGGTTGCCAACATGGGCCTGAGCCTGAAGCACGGCGACTGGACCTACAACTGGCTGACCCAGTACATCGGTGAAACCGAGAACCTGGACCTGAAGCGCGAAGTCACCTACCTTGGCCGCCCGAACTCCTACCGCGACATCACGGCCGATGCCCGCTTCTACCATACGGCATCGATGAGCTACGACCAGCCGGATTGGCAGATCCTGGTGGGCGTTGCCAACGTGTTCGATGCGAAGCCGGCGTTGGTGTCCACGGGTGCTGCCACCCGTTACGGCAATGTCCCGGCCTTTGCGACCCAGTACGACTACTACGGCCGCACGCCGTTCGTGCGTCTGAAGTACAAGTTCTGATAGCGGTCGGAACCATGACGAAAAGGAGGCGGAGAAATCCGCCTCCTTTTTTATTGGGTAGCCACAAGGATGACCCTGAAAGGCTTCCTTTCCTGTCACGCAGGTGTCATGACACCCTTGATCGACCGCGCACGCGCAAGGCGTGAAAAGTGGCAACAGAGCGGCGACCTGCGCAAGGTACTGGCGTCGATTACCGGCTGCATACGCCTGCGTCGCGGGGAAAAGATGGCGCAGCCTCTACGGGATACAGGCTGTGCGGGGCCGCGTACCGAACAATAGGACGCCAAGGCTTGGCGGTTGCCAGCCGAGAGCGCAGTTGCATGGATGTCCCACGGCACACTGCGGGACAGGCAGCGTTCCCGTCAGCAACACGACGTCTGAACGTACGGATGCTCGGCAAACGCAATGCGTCATTTTCCAGTGCCGGCACACGCTGCCTGGCAAACCCGGATGCAGCGTAGATTTACGCGATCACCTGGAGCCGGCAAAGGAACACTTGCCGATCAGGAGTCGCAGGCCACGGCACACAGCCTGCACGAAGCGGCGCCCATAACGTGTGCCGAGAGCAGGGGGCGTACCGCCGGCAACAACCATCGCAGAAGTTGCCCGGGAATAATCCCGTAACCGACCTATCAACCTGCTCTTGCTGCTTATGCACGCCCGTCTTGTCATTGCGAAGCGGCAGACCGTCACGCAAAAGACGACTCACGGGCGACGAATTGCCGGGGTTTCCCAGCAGTGCTGGAAAACCCCTCGAATGGCGGGCTGTCAGGGCTGGTCTGTAGCCGTTGGAATCGTCATCGCCGGCGTCCCCACCTCGACCGTGCCGCGTCGGATCTTCATCCAGGTATCGTCCTGCCATTGCTGGTAGAGCTTGGGATCCCAATACTTCTTGTCGTACATGCGATCGGCCTTGATCGTCCGGGTCATGCCGCCTTCGCTATAGACGATATCCACGTTGTTGGACATCGATCCAGTGCGGCTTCCGGTCATGGCCCGCAGCCCCTTGATCAGCACCGCATCGATGCGAGGCCTGGCCACGGCATCACCGTACTCCGCGGCCAACAAGCGGGCCTGCTCTCGTGCAGCTTCGTGTTGCTCCAGAGGCAACGCGGCCCAGTACTGGTCACGCAATTCGACAAACAGCGGATAGCCGCGCTCGGCCGCCACATCCATCCAGGCAAAAGCCATTATCCGGTCGGCAGGGCGCTCCACTCCAAACCAGTACATCTCGCCCAAGTATCCCTGCGCGGGCTTGTCGGCATATCTGGCCGCCAAGCGGAAATTCTCCATGGCCTCGTCGACCTTGCCGCGATGAAGCGCATTCACACCCCACTGCCGATACATCATGTCGGGATGGCCGTCCAGGAAACCGGCATTGACCATGGTTTCGCTGCTTTCAGGGGGAGTGTCGGCAGCCAATGCAGGCATGCCCAATGGCAACAACAACAGGGGAATCAAGCTCAGGCGCATAGTTCATCTTCCTTGGGTGAGCTGGCAGCCTAGAGGCAGGTCGAAGCAAAGTAAACGTGCGGGCGCTCTCGTGCTGCTTGCACCACGGCCGCGGATTCGCACACCTTCCTTCAAAAGGTAAAAGCCAATCGCAGGAGCCGCTGCACAACTGCAGGATTGTCAGGTCAACTTACAAGGTAGCAAGCAGCACCCGCGCCGCATTGTGCCCCGGCGCCCCGGTCACGCCCCCGCCCGGATGCGTGCCCGAGCCGCACAGGTACAGCCCGGGAATCGCGCCGCGATAGTCGGCCTGGCCGAGCATCGGCCTCGCGCTGAACAGCTGGTTGAGACTCAGCGCGCCGTGGAAGATGTCGCCGCCGACCAGGCCGAACGTGCGTTCCAGGTCCAGTGGACTGAGGATCTGCCGGCCCAGTACCGAGGCGGCGAAGCCGGGAGCGTGGCGCTCGACGGTGGCGATCATCAGGTCGGCCACCTCCTCGCGGTGGTCGTCCCAGTTGCGCCCGCCCGGCAGTTGCGGGGCGACGTGCTGGCAGAACAGGCTGGCGACGTGCTGTCCCAGCGGCGCCAGTGAATCGTCCAGGGTGCTGGGGATCAGCATTTCCACCACCGGTTCGCGCGACCAGCCGTGGGGGCGCGCGTCCTGCCAGGCGCGGTCCATGTAGTCCAGGCTGGGGGCGATGATGATGCCGGCGGTGAGGTGGTCGCCCTGCCCCGGCAGCACGCTGAAATCCGGCAGGCGCGACAGCGCCACGTTCATGCGGAAGGTGCCCGAGCCGCAGCGCCAGTTGGCCATCCTTTCGCGGGTGGCGGCCGGCACGTCGGCGGGATCGAGCAGCCGCTCGTACAGCAGTTTCGGGTTAACGTTCGCCACCACCGCGCGGGCGCGGATGATCTCGCCGCTGCCGGTCACCACGCCGGCCGCGCGCCCGCCCTCCACCAGCACCCGTTCCACGCCGGCGCCGGTGCGGATCGCTGCGCCGGCCTCGATCGCCGAGCGCGCCATCGCCTGGGTGATCGCACCCATGCCGCCGATGGCGTGCCCCCACGCGCCCTTGACGCCATTGCTCTGTCCGAACACGTGGTGCAGCAACACGTAGGCGGTGCCCGGCGCATACGGGCTGGCGTAGTTGCCGACGATGCCGTCGAAGCCGAACAGGGCCTTGATCGGTTCGCTTTCGAACCAGCGGTCCAGGTACTCGGCCGCCGAGATGGTGAACAGGTCCAGCAGTTCCTGCTTCAGGCCCGCGTCCAGCCCCTGCAGGCGCTGCCCCAGCTGGCCGGCCTTCCACAGTTCCGGCAGCGCGCGCAGCCAGCCGCCTTCGGTCACGTTCGGTGGCGGCTGCAGGGCCACCGCGCGCAGCACGTCGGCGAATACCTCCAGGCGCTGTTCGTACGCGGGCAGGCGTTCGGCATCGCGGGTAGAGAACTTCGCCACTTCCTCGCCGGTGCGCCCGCCGCCGGCCAGCAGGTAGCGGCCATCGGGCAGCGGCAGGAAGTTGTTGATGCGCCGCGGCACCACGCGCAGACCGTGGCGTTCCAGCGCGAGGTCCTCGATCACCCGGGGTTGGAGCAGCGACACCGTGTAGGACGCCACCGAGTTGCGGAAACCGGGATGGAATTCCTCGGTGACCGCGGCGCCGCCGACCACGTCGCGCTGCTCCAGCACCAGCACGCGCTTGCCCGCCCTGGCCAGGTAGGCGGCGCAGACCAGGCCGTTGTGGCCGCCGCCCACCAGCACCGCATCCCACTGCCGCGAAGAGTTGTCTGCCATGGGGCCTGTATATCACCCGGCGCCCGCCGCCGGCCCCGGGCAACCGGCATGACCTTCGACACCCTTTCGGCGACGGTTACAGGCGTATCTTCTGCGCACGCCCCTGTGATCGGGGTCTCACCCCATGCACCGAATCCGGCCTGGAGGCCTCCTGTGATCGTTCGCAAACCCCAGATTCTCCTGCTGACCCTGGCCGTCTCGGCCGCGCTGGTCGGCTGCAAGAAAGAAGAAGCCCCGGCCACGACCGCCGCCGCACCGGCTCCCGAAGCCGCCGCCGAGCTGAAGCTGGACGAGTCCAAGCTGCCGGCCTACAACGCCTTCACCGCGGCCGACCTGGATCCCAGCAAGGACGTCTGCACCGACTTCGGCGGCTACGTCAACGACAAGTGGCTGAGCGCCAACGAAATCCCGGCCGACCGCACCAGCTGGGGCGCCTTCACCATCCTGGACGAGCGCTCGGTCGCCGTGCAGCACCAGCTGGCCGAGCAGGCCGCGGCGATCAAGAACGCCACCGGCGTGGAAAAGATCGTCGGCGACTTCTGGGCTTCGGGCATGGATGAGGCCAAGATCAACGCGCTGGGCATCGCGCCGCTGAAGGCCGACCTGGACGCCATCGACGCGCTGGCCGACAAGGACGCCATCGCCAACTACCTGCGCACCAGCGCGGCCAAGGGCGAGAACGTGCTGTTCGGCTTCGGTCCGGAAGCGGACTTCAAGAACTCGGCGGTGAACATCGCCTACGCCAGCCAGGGCGGCCTGGGCCTGCCGGACACCACCTACTACACCGACGCGAAGAAGGCCGACAAGCTCAGGGCCTACCAGGCGCACGTGGCCAAGGTGCTGGAACTGTCGGGCGTGGCCGCGGCCGACGCCGCCAGGCAGGCCGAGGACGTGGTCAAGTTCGAGACCCGCCTGGCCAAGGCCTCCAAGTCCAGCGTCGAGCTGTCGCGCGACGTGTCGCTGTACTACAACCCGGTCACCGTCGCCGACGCGGACAAGCTGACCCCGAATTTCAGCTGGACCCAGTTCTTCCAGGCCCAGGGCGTCGCCACGCCGGAGAAGTTCTCGCTGGCGATCCCCGGCTTCCACCAGGAAGTGAGCAAGATGCTGGGCGATACCGACCCGGCGATGTGGCGCGCCTACCTGCGCTTCCACACCGTCGACGGCGCCTCGCCGTACCTGAGCGATGCCTTCGTGCAGGAGAACTACGCGTTCTACGGCAAGGAGCTCAACGGCCAGAAGGAAATCAAGCCGCGCTGGAAGCGCGTGCTGGGCACCATCGAGAACGACGCCGGCGAAGCCTTCGGCCAGATGTACGTCAAGGTCGCCTTCTCGCCGGAAGCCAAGGCGAAGATGGAAGAGCTGGTGAAGAACCTGGCCGCCGCGCTGAAGGACCGCATCCAGAACCTGCCGTGGATGAGCGCCGAAACCAAGGCCAAGGCCATCGCCAAGTGGGAAACCTTCACCCCGAAGATCGGCTACCCGGACAAGTGGCGCGACTGGAGCGGCCTGCAGACCTCGCATGACGACTACCTGGGCAACATCCGCGCCGCGACCGCGTTCAACTACAAGTGGGCGCTGTCCAAGATCGGCCAGCCGGTGGACAAGACCGAGTGGGGCATGACCCCGCAGACCGTCAACGCCTACTACAACCCGCTGCAGAACGAGATCGTGTTCCCGGCCGCCATCCTGCAGCCGCCGTTCTTCGATCCCAACGCCGACGACGCGCTGAACTACGGCGGCATCGGCGCGGTGATCGGCCACGAGATGACCCACGGCTACGACGACCAGGGCAGCCGCTTCGGGCCGACCGGCAACTTCGAGAACTGGTGGACCGAGGCCGACGCCAAGGGCTTCGCCGGCCTGACCGGCAAGCTGGTCAAGCAGTTCGACGAGTACAAGGTGGGCGACCAGAACGTCAACGGCTCGCTGACCCTGGGCGAGAACATCGCCGACCTGGGCGGCCTGGCCACGGCCTACGACGCCCTGCAGAAGGCCAGCGCCGGCAAGGAAGATCCGAAGATCGACGGCTTCACCCGCGACCAGCGCTTCTTCTTCAACTGGGCGACCGTGTGGCGCACCAAGTACACCCCGGAGAACGCCAAGGTCCGCCTGGCCACCGACCCGCACGCACCGGCGCAGTTCCGCGCCATGGGCGCGCCGTCGAACCTGCCGACCTTCGCCGCCGCGTTCCAGTGCAAGGCCGGCGCGCCGATGGTCCGCACCGGCGACAAGCAGGTGGTGATCTGGTAAGCCGCGGCTGAAACCACGGTACCGACGAAGGCCCGGAGCGATCCGGGTCTTCGTTTTTTCCGCGGCACGCGCCTGCAGTCGCACGGCATCGCGTGCAGGCGGTTGCGCCCGCGCTCGGCGCGGCGGCCAGGGCCCGCGCCGAAGGCGTCCGGCGGGCCACCGCCGCACGTTGCACGCCGGTCCGACGACACCCGCGCCGGTGCCGGCTTGTTAAACTCCGCCCACTTTCAATCCTTGATGGATTCGCTGCACATGCCCACTCTCCGTCCGCTTTCCCTGGCACTGGCCTTCGGCCTGGCCGCCGCGCTGTCCGCGCCAGGCGCCGACGCCGCGCGCAAGAAGGCTGCCCCGCGCGCGCCAGCGGTCAGCCCCGCCTGCACCGATTTCTACGAGCAGGCCAACGCGGACTGGCTCAAGGCCAATCCGGTGCCGCAGGTCGGCACGGTGACGGCGCTGGGCCAGCTGGCGGAAAACGCGCGCAACCAGCAGCGCCAGCTGCTGGACCGCGCCATGAGCGCGCCGCAGGGCAACGTGCAGAAACTGCTGGGCGACTTCTGGGCCAGCGGCCTGGACGAAGCGGCGGTGGAGGCCGATGGCTCCAAACCGATCGCACCGCTGCTGGGCCGTATCAACGCGATCAAGAAGGCCAAGGACATCCCCGCCTCGATCGCCGCGCTGCACCAGGTCGGCATCCCGGTGGCGTTCAACTTCGCCCCGGACGTGGACCTGAAGGCGCTGGACCGCCACATCGGCTACTTCATGCAGGGCGGCATGGGCCTGCCCGACCCGGCTTTCTATACCCGCACCGACGCCGACACGGTCGCGCTGATGGGCCGTTACCGCGCCTACGTGAAGCAGATCCTGGCGCTGACCGGCACCGCGGCCAACAGGCTCGATGCCGAATCGGCGCTGGTGATCCAGCTGGAAACCGAACTGGCGCGCAACGCGCAGCCGCTGGCCGGCATCAACAATCCCTTCAACAACTACGCGCCGGTGTCCACCAAGGACCTGACCGGCCGCTACCGCAACCTGCAGCTGGATGCCTTCCTCAAGGCGCAGGGTGTCAACGACGACCTGGTGTCGCTGTCCGACCCGGCGCTGTTCCAGCAGCTCAACGGCCTGATCACCCGCCTGCCGGCCGACCAGTGGAAGGCCTACCTGCGCTGGCGGGTGGGCGATGCGATGGCGCCTTACCTGTCCAAGGCCTACCGCGACGCCGAGTTCGAGTTCCGCGGCCGCGTGCTGCGCGGGCAGACGCTCGCCCCGGCACGCAGGGAGCAGGTGCTCGACGCCATCAACGTCGCCGCCGGCCCGATGCTGGGCCACGAATACGCGGCCGCCTACGTCAGCCGCGACGCGCTGCGCCAGGCCGGGCTGATGGTCGACCAGATCCGCGAGGCGCAGATCGCCGCGGTCAAGCGCAGCGCGTGGATGAGCGCCGAAGCCAAGGCCGAAGCGGAAGCCAAGCTGGCCGCGCTGAAGATCGAGATCGGCAAGCCGCTGCGCGACCTGGACTACACCGTGCAGCCGATGGGCCGCGGCAGCTTCGGCGGCAACATGCTGATCGCCTCGACCTGGCGCCACACCCAGGAAATGAAGCGCATCGGCAAGGGCAACGCCGACCGCCGCTGGGACGTGCTGCCGCAGCAGCCGGCGCTGGCCTACGACCTGGCGCAGAACCGCCTGATCGTCACCGCCGCCGCGCTGCAGGGACCGATCTTCACCGATGCCGCGGGCCTGCCGGGCAAGTTCGGCGCCTACGGCGCGCTGGTCGCGCATGAGATCAGCCGCGCCATCGACGCCAAGGGCGCGCTGGTCGACGCCAGGGGCGAACTGCGCAGCTGGTGGACGCCGGCCGACAAGAGCGCCTGGACCCTGATCGGCAACCGCGTCGCCGCGCAGTACGCCGGCTATGCGTTCCCCGGGGTGAAGGACGCCAAGGTCAACGGCGAACTGACCCGCGACGAGAACATGGCCGACATCTCCGGCGTGGAAATCGCCTGGGAAGCCTTCGCCGCCGCGCAGCCCGAGGCCAGGCCGGCCGACCAGCAGGCCTTCTTCCGCGCCTGGGCCTCGCTGTGGCCGCAGCAGCTTTCGCCCAACGCGGCGGTGCAGCGCCTGACCGCCGAAGCCCGCGCGCCGGGCCGCTGGCGCACCAACGGCCCGCTGGCCAACCTGCCGGCCTTCGGCGCGGCGTTCCAGTGCAAGCCGGGCCAGCCGATGCAGCGCACCGAGGCCGAGCAGATCAAGGTCTGGCGCTGACCGGCGCCGCCGCGAAGAAGCACGAAAAAGGCGCGGAATCCCGCGCCTTTTTTCGTTTCCTGGCCTTGTAGATGCGGGGCTCGCCCCGCATGAGGCCTCGCTTGGACAGCCCCGTGCCGGGCAAGCCCGGCACCTACGGTGATGCGGCGCGTCACTTCACCCGGCGCAGGTGGTTCGGCCGGCCGCCACCGCCGCGCCGGTTGAACGGCGGCTGCCCGCGCCAGTAGCGGATCAGCAGCCAGCCGAACAGCATGCCGCCCAGGTGCGCGAAGTGCGCCACGCCCGGCTGCCAGCCGGTGAAACCCAGCATCAGCTCGATCGCGCCGAATACGAGCACGAAGGTGCGCGCCTTCATCGGGATCGGCGGGAACAGCAGCATCACCCGCTGGTTCGGGAACAGCATGCCGTAGGCCAGCAGCAGGCCGAACACGCCGCCGGACGCGCCCAGCACTCCTCCCCCCTCGCCCATCAGCCCCGCCACCAGCAGCTGGCACAGGCCGGCGCCGGCCACACACACCAGGTAGTACGTGGCGAAGCGCTTCTCGCCCCAGGTCAGTTCCAGCGGCGCGCCGAACATGAACAACGCCAGCATGTTAAAGAACAGGTGGCCGAAGCCGCCATGCAGGAAACCGTAGGTCAGCAACTGCCAGGGCTGGAAGTTCTGGCCCGGCGAGAACGGATCGAAGCCACCGGAACTGATCGGCCACAGCATGAACGGCTCGAACGTTTCCAGGCCGAGCAGGAACGGCTGCTGCAGGACGAACAGCACGACGTTGGCGATCAGCAGCGCCTTGGTGACGGTGGGCAGTCGGGGAAACATGGCGGCATCCTTGGGAACTGCCGCCATGATAGCCGGGGACGCGTCGTCGCCTTCGCTGATGCGTCGTCTTCAAGCTGACGCACCACGGTCTGCAGGACAGGCCGCGGGCCTCGTCGCGCGCTCCCATACCCCTGCCGCTTCGCAGCCGCCCCCCGACTCAGGGGGAATGCGTCATCGCCTTCGCGCTGACGCCCCGCGGTTTGCGCAGCAAACCGCGGGCCCCATCTCGTGCTCCCATACCCCCGCCGCTTCGCGGCCGCCCCCTGACTCAGGGGGCTTTCCTCCAGATACATCCGCGGGCGCCGACTGTCAGCTGCGCTCTCGATCCACTCACACGGCACCCACCGGCACAACGCGCCACTGCTCTCGTTCCTCGTTCCTCTCCACTCGTTCCTGCTTCAAACAGGTCCCCAGATCTGGGCATCCAGGTCCCGCGCTGGCCGCTCGCGCTTGACCCTGCCGTTCTCGACCTGCATGCCTTCGGCGCGCAGCCGCTGGGCCTGCTCGCGCCAGCCGGCCGAGCCCTCGGGCATGGCGATGCGCCCGTCCGAGCGCAGCACGCGGTGCCACGGCAGGCTCCGGTCCTCGTTGGCGCCGAGCAGCTTGGCCACCAGCCGCGCGCGGCCCGGCAGCCCGGCCTTGGCCGCCACTTCGCCATAGCCCATCACCTGCCCGCGCGGGATGGCGCGGATCACCGCCAGGATGCGCGCATGCCCGGCGCCGGCAGCGTCGGTGCTCACCGCTTCCTGGTCACGCCGCTGCCCACCAGCAGCACGCCCAGCAGCACCAGCACGGTGCCGGCGCTCTGCCACGGGCCCATCGGTTCGTCGAGCAGCCATACGCTCAGCACAATCGTGGATACCGGGCCCAGCATACTCACCTGCGCGGCCAGCGAGGAGCCGATGCGCTTGACCCCGATCATGATCGCCAGCACCGGCAGCACCGTGCACACGGTGCCGTTGAGCAGCGACAGCCAGTACACCGGCGCCGGCTGCCTGCCGAGCGCGGCCAGCGGCTGCAGCAGCAGGTACTGGCCGATGCACAGCACGCAGGCCATGGTGCTGGCGTAGGCGGTCAGGCGCACCGCGCCGATCCGCGCCACCGCCTGCCCGCTGCCGAACAGGTAGACCGCGTAGCTGAGCGCGCTGGCGAACACCAGCGCCGAGCCGAGCAGCGTGCGCCGGCCGTCGAGCTGGATGTCGTGGCCGAACGCCAGCAGCACGCCCAGGTAGCTGACCAGCAGCGCCGCCACCTGCAGCCGTGTCGGCCGCTGCCGCAGCACCACCAGCGCGATCAGCACCACCAGGGTCGGGCTGAGGTAGAGGATCAGCCGTTCCAGCGTCGCGGTGATGTACTGCAGGCCGAGGAAATCCAGATAGCTGGACAGGTAATAGCCGCTGAAACCCAGCACCGCCACCCGCCACTTGTCACCGCGCGACAGCGCCTGCGCGCGGCGCCCGGCCCACGCGCCCATCGCCACGAAGAACGGCAGCGCGACCAGCATGCGCAGCGCCAGCAGGGTGGTGGCATCGGCACCATGGCGGTAGGCGAGCTTGACGATCACCGCCTTGCCGGAGGCGGCGATGGCGCCGACGGCCGCCAGCAGCAGGCCGCTGGCGAGCAGGCGGCGCGAGGTGGTGGGCAGCGGCGAAGCAACGGCCGCCGGCGGGGCCGCATCGGCGGCGCGCCTGGAGGAAGCATTCACTGTATGAGGGCATCCGGGGGAGATGGCCCCGGCATTATCCCGCCGGCGGCGCGCTCAGCGCATCAGCACCACTTCCTCGGCCGAGGTCGGGTGGATCGCGACCGTGTCTTCCATCTGCCGGCGGGTCACCCCGGCCTTCAGCGCCACCGCGAAGCCCTGCAGGATCTCGTCGGCGGCATCGCCCAGCAGGTGGATGCCGACGACCCGCTCCTCCTCGCCGGCGCAGACCATCTTGAACAGCGCGCGCATCTGCCCGTCGCCAAGCGCCTGCAGCATCGGCCGGAACCGGCTGTGGTAGGTGCGGACCGTGTCGAAACGCGCGCGCGCCTGTTCCTCGCTCAGGCCCACGCCGCCCAGCGGCGGGTGCGAGAACACCACGCTGGGCACGTTGTCGTAGTCCAGCCGCGCCTCCGGCTGGCCGCCGTACAGGCGATCCATCAACCGGCGCGCGGCGGCGATCGCCACCGGCGTCAGCATCGCCTGCGCGGTCACATCGCCCACCGCGCTGATGCCGGGCACGGAGGTGTCCTGGAACGCATCGACCACGATGGCGCCCTGCCCGTCGAGCGCCACGCCCGCCGCCTCCAGCCCGAGCCCGCGCGTGCTGGGCGCGCGGCCGGTGGCGAACAGCACGGTATCGAACACCGCATCGGCGGGGCCGCCCTGCAGGTGCGCGTGGATGCCGTCCCCGCGCCGCTGCAGCGCCTGCACCTGGCATCCGAAACGCACCACGATGCCCTGCTGGCGCAGGTTTTCCGCCAGCTGCACGGTCATCTCCTCGTCGAACTCGGACAGCAGGCGCGGCCCGCGCACCAGCAGCGTCACCTCGCTGCCCAGCCCGTGCAGCACGCCGGCCAGTTCGACCGCGATATAACCGCCGCCGACGATGGCCACGCGCGCAGGCGCCGCCTGCAGGGCGAAGAAATCGTCCGACACGCCGCCCAGCTCCGCACCGGGCAGGTCCGGCTTCAGCGCATGCGAGCCGGTGGCGATGAGGATGTGCCGGGCGTGCAGCCGCGTGCCGTCATCGCACTCCACGGTGCGCGCGTCGAGCAGGCGGCCGCGCTGGGCGATGTGCGCCACGCCGCTGTCCTGCAGCCGCTGCCGGTAGCTGGCGTGGATGCCGTCGATGTAGCGCTGGCGGCGCTCCAGCAGCCGCGGCCACGCCACCTGCGGCGCGGCGGGCACGTCGAACCCGAGCTGCGCGGCGAGCGTAATGCGCTCGGCCAGGTCGGCCGCCAGCCACATCGCCTTCTTCGGCACGCAACCGACGTTGACGCAGGTGCCGCCCAGCAGCGCCGGTTCCAGCATCGCCACCGACGCGCCGTGGGACGCCGCGCGGAACGCCGCCGCCAGGCCGCCGGAGCCGCCGCCGAGCACGACCACGTCGAACGATCGCGGGCTCACGGCAGGCACTCCATGCGGCAGCCAGAGGCCGCGACCGTCGGCGCGCGCCCGTTGATGAAGTCGGCCATCGCTCGTCCACTCCTGTTGCCCATGCTGGTGGCGGCATGCCATGTCCGGTCGCGGCCGGCCTGCACAGGCGTTGACGGTCCGGATCGGCGGGGCCGTGTATTCCTCCGGCGCTGGAGACGATCTGGCGGCATCCCCGGCCTCCAGCCCGCCCACGCTTCGCGCCCCGGCCCACGCCAGCCAGCGGCGTGGGCGCTCCTCCGCGCGCGCGCCAGTGACGCGCACGCCGTTTGCTTCACCCCCCGCGGGAAAGGGTTTCGTGCCCCTCAGGCCCGCGGGCACCCGCCCGGCTGGTGCGTGCCGGCGTCGTCGCGGCGCAGGGGCGGCAGCCGCCAGTAGGTGATCGCCCGCCACAGCCATTCCATCGGCCCGAAGCGGAAACGGCGCAGCCAGGCCCGGCTGAGCGCCGCCTGCGCGGCGAACAGCGCCACCGCGAACAGCAGCTGCCAGGCGCGCCCCATCTGCTCGAACAGGCCCAGCCCGTAGCCGTAGAACAGCAGCGTGCAGACCAGCGACTGCCCCAGGTAATTGCTCAGCGCCATGCGCCCGGCCGGCGCCAGCCACCGCAACGCGTGGCTCCAGCGCACGCCCCAGGCCAGATAGCCCAGGCACATCAGCAGGCCCGCGACCGAGGCCAGGACATAGGCCGTGGCCGAACGCAGGTCGAAACGGCCCGGCGCCAGCCATGGCTGGTACCACGCGCTGCCCAGCATCAGCACCAGGCCCAGCGGCAGGGCGCCCCAGCGCAGCCACGCGAACAGGCGCCGGTGCTCGGCGGGCCGGGCGATGGCGCCGCTGCGCGCGAACCAGCTGCCGATCAGGAACATGCCCAGCACCTGCGGCCCCCCACCACCAGCAGCGCGCCCAGCGATGCGGCGAAATCACGCAGCCGTTGCAGCACCGCCTGCGCGTAGCTGCCATGCCCGTAGGCCTGGCGCTGCGCCTCGATCGCCGCCTGCGCGTGGGCCGCCTGCGTGGCCGCGGCATCGGCCGGCATCAGCGCCACCACCGCGCCCAGCAGCAGCATCAGCCCCGCCGCCGCCGCCGCCAGCCAGCCAGCACGCCCATCGCCGGCAGCCAGCCGCGCGGCGCCTCGCGGAATGCCAGCAGCAGGAAGGACAGCAGCGCATAGGCGACCAGGATGTCGCCGGACCACAGCAGCAGCGCGTGCGCCAGGCCGATGCCCAGCAGGCCCAGGCTGCGGCGCAGGTAGAAACGGTTGAAGTCGCGCCCGGCGACCTCGGCGCGCTGCGCCATCACCGCGAAGCCGGCGCCGAACAGCAGCGAGAACAGGGTGAAGAACTTGCCCTGCACGAAGAGGTAGACGAAGGCGTCCGCCCAGCGGTCCACGCCCCGCCAGTGCGGGTCGATGCCAGTGGTGGACAGGTCCATCGGGCCGACGAAGGCCTCCATGTTCATCAGCAGGATGCCCAGCAGCGCCAGTCCGCGCAGTACATCGAGCGTGGCGATGCGTTCGTCCGGCGCGATGGGCTGGAAAGTGGCGATGGACACGTTGCGTGGTTCCCCGTGGATGGAGCGGCGATTAGAGCATGCGGTCATCGCCGCCGGCCGCCGGAAACGAAACGGCCCGCGCGGGGCGGGCCGTTCATCGTGGCGTTGCCGGTCGGGCAATCAGTGGTGGTGGCCACCGTCGCCGTGCACGTGGCCGTGCTGCACTTCTTCCTCGTTGGCCTCGCGGACTTCGACGATCTCCACGTCGAAATGCAGGTCCTTGCCGGCCATCGGGTGGTTGAGGTCGACGTCGACCACGGTCATGCCGACCTTCTCGACGGTGACGGCGCGCGGGCCGAAGTTGGTCTGCAGGATCACCTGCTGGCCCGGGACCAGGCGGGTGTTGCCGAAGTGCTTCTTCGGCACGCGCTGGGTCAGGCCCTCGCGGCGCTCGCCGTAGGCGTCGGCCGACTTCACGTCCACGCCGAAGCTCTCGCCGGCTTCCTTGTCCATCATCGCCGTCTCCAGGCCCGGGATGATGTTGCCGTGGCCGATCAGGATCGCCAGCGGCTCGCCACGCTCGCGGGAGCTTTCGATCGGCTCCTGGCCGACTTCGGAAACGGTGTAGTGGAAACGGACGACGCGGTCTTTTTCGATCTTCATGCGCAACTCTTCAGTGGCTGCCCGCTGGCAGACGTTGGGACGGCCTTGCCGGCCGACGGGGAGGCGGCCATCATGGCTGCCGTCTTGAGGTGGCGCATTATCCGGGCTCCATGCACATCACGCCAGTTTTCCGAGGCCGCCGCTGGCGGCTGCCGGCCCTGCTCGCCGGGGTCGCCGTCCTCGCCGCCTGCGGCCATGCGCCGGCCAGGCGTTCACCGCCGCCTCCCCCGGTCACCCACGCCTGGCCGCAGGTGACCCCGGCCGACCCGGCCGCCGCCTCGTCGGTGCTGATGCGGGCGCTGGGCCTGGTCGGCACGCCCTACCGCTACGGCGGCAACACGCCCGAATCCGGCTTCGACTGCAGCGGCCTGGTCAACTACGTCTACCGCGACATGCTGGCGCTGAACCTGCCGCGCACCTCGCGGGAACTGGCCGCGCTGCAGGGGCCGCGCATCGCGCCGCGCCAGCTGGCCGCCGGCGACCTGGTGTTCTTCGGCGACAAGGGCAATGTCTGGCACGTCGGCATCTACGTCGGCGAGGGCCGTTTCGTGCATGCGCCGAGCACCGGCGGCACGGTCCGGCTGGACCAGTTGGACGGCCCCTACTGGCGCGACCACTACACCGGCGCCAAGCGCGTGCTGCGCTGAAGTGCGCAATGCATCACACTGAATAATGAAAAATTAACGAAATTTGTACCTATACAAGCCCTTCACAGGGCATGATCGCCCATCGAATTTTTCCGTGACTGCCGCGTGACGAACGAAAATCCGTCCCATCCGGGTCAACCCGGTCACCGAATTCCCGCGTTCCGCCGGCTGCTGTGCGCCGCGGCGCTGACCATCGCCGCCGTTCCGGCCTTCGCCCAGAGCGTCCCGGACGCCGATCCCGCCGCCGCCGCGAAGCCGGCCGCCGCCAAACCCGAAACCCAGCGCAGCAAGGCCGACGCCGCCGCTACCGCCACCCTGGCCGCCCTGCTCCCGCACCTGGCCGCCAACGACACCATTCCGCTGATGGACCGCTCGGCCATGTTCGCCGGCGACCTCAGCCGCCTGCTCTCGGCCTACGACGCCTCCAAGAGCGTGGCCAGCGCGACCGACACCGCGCTGGCCAACGACAGCGACGGCAAGGTGCAGTCGATCCTGCGCCGCGCCATGACCCTGCTGGGCACCCCGTACCGCTGGGGCGGCACCTCGCCCGATGCCGGCTTCGACTGCAGCGGCCTGGTCGGCTACGTGTTCCGCACCGCGCTGGGCATCGAACTGCCGCGCGTCTCGCGCGAGATGGCCAGCCAGGCCAGCAACGAACTGATCAAGGACCGCTCGGCGCTGGTCGCCGGCGACCTGGTGTTCTTCGGCCGCAAGGGCCGCGTCGACCACGTCGGCATCTATGTCGGCGAAGGCCGTTTCCTGCACGCGCCGAGCACCGGCAAGGACGTGCGCACCGATACCCTGCTCAGCGGGTACTGGGGCGACAAGTTCATGCAGGCACGCCGCCTGGACCTGTAAACCGGTCCGGTTCCGGAACCCCCGAAAGCCGCGGCCCCGCCGCGGTTTTCGCGTTTCCGGACAGATGAATGCACGGCGCCGGGTTTTTCCAGCGCATTCAGGCACATATTCCACTTTCCGCGGCATTTCCCGCGGTTTAGGAAAGGTATAAGTTGGTCGCTTGCAGCCAGGTGACCGCCATGCCCGCAACACCTGCTCCCTCCCGCCGTTGCGTAATCTGGTTCGGGACGCCCTGTTCGACGGAACGAGCCCTGCTGGCGTCCAGCGGCTGGCACATACGCGCGGTGTCGTTGTCGGAGACCGGCGGGGTGGGCATGCGCAGCGAAGACATCGTGATCGGCGTGCTGGATTTCAGGACATGCACGGCCAGCGAGCTGGCCTCCGCCGCCGAGGTAGCGGCCGCCTACCGCCATCTTCCGCTGTTCGCGCTGCTGCCGGCGCTGCCGGACGAGAGCGACGTCCAGCTGCAGCACGCCCTGTCGCATTGCCGGCACCGGTTCGCGCATCCGCTGGACCACGCCGAACTGCTGCGGCGACTGGCATCGCTGAAGGAAACGTCCGCCCTGGCGTCCTGCGACGACGCGCTGGCCTGCCTGCTCGGCGAGAGCAGCGCGATGCTCGCCATGCGCGCGACCCTGCGCAAGTTCGCGCCGGTCGACCTGCCGGTCCTCGTCACCGGCGAAACCGGCACCGGCAAGGAAGCGGCCGCGCACGCGCTGCACCGCCTGTCGCCGCGCAACGGCCACCCGTTCCATGCGGTCAACTGCGGCGCGATCGCCCCGACCCTGCTGCAGTCCGAACTGTTCGGCCACGAGCGCGGCGCCTTCACCGGCGCCACCACGCGCCGCGCCGGGCTGTTCGAAAGCGCGCATCGCGGCACCGTGTTCCTGGACGAGGTCGGCGACCTGCCCATGGAGGCGCAGACCAGCCTGCTGCGGGTGCTGCAGGAAGGCACGGTCGAGCGGATCGGCAGCAACCAGTCGATCCACGTGGACGTGCGCGTGCTGGCCGCGACCCACGTGGACCTGGAACAGGCGATGGAACAGGGGCGTTTCCGCAGCGACCTGTACTACCGGCTCAACGTGCTGCGCCTGACCATGCCGGCGCTGCGCCGGCGCGAGGGCGACATCGAGCTGCTCGCGCTGCATTTCCTGCACGAGTTCCGCGCGCGCCACGTCATCCGCGCGCGCGGCTACACGCCGGCCGCGCGCCGGGCGCTGGCCGAGTTCCACTGGCCCGGCAACGTCCGCGAGCTGCTCAACCGCGTGCAGCGCGCGGCCATCACCACCGACAACGAACTGATCGACTGCGCGGACCTGGAACTGGCCGCACCGGCCGAGACCCGCGAGCGCCTGCAGGACGCGCGCCTGCGCGACGAACGCGAGGCGCTGGTAGCCTGCCTGACGCGCAGCCACTACAACGTCAGCGCCTGCGCGCGGCTGATGAAGGTCTCGCGCGTCACCGTCTACCGGCTGTGCCGCAAGCACCACCTGCAGCTGGAAAGCCTGCGCTGACGGCCGCGGGAACCGGCGCGGCTAGAGCATGTAGGGCACCTTGAACGCCAGGCTGAAATCCGGGGCGTCCGGCGTCAGGCCGATGCCCAGCATGCTCACCAGCGTGGTCCTGGGCGTCAGCGCGTAGGTCACGCCGAGGTTGAGGGTGCCGGCGTTGGCGTCGCTGCCGATCACCTTGACCCACTGCCCGCCCTTGTAGCGGGTCGAGGCGCGGGCGCTGAGCCTGTCGCTGAAGGAGATGCTCAGGCTGGTGCGTTCGTTGAACGCGAACGCGACGCCGGCGCCGAAGTAGTACGCATCGCCCAGCTGCACCTGCCCCGGGTTGACCGTGTCCGGGTTGGAATCGATGTCGCCGAAGCCACGCTTGAACGAACGCACATAGCCGATGTTGCCGAACAGGATGGCCGGGTCGGCGGTCTTCACCGCCGACAGGCCGATGCTGGCCTGCCACAGTCCGTTGCCGGTGGGCTGTTCGGCGGGCACGGCGAAACGGATGAAGTCGTCGTCGTCGCGTTCGATCACCTTCCAGTCCAGTCCGTAGGGCTCGCGGCCGGTGGGCGCGGTGACGCCCATCGTCAGCACCGTCTCCGGGCGCCGCCGTCCTTCCGGGAACAGGCGGTAGTTCGCGCTGGCGGTGACGTCGCCGATGCCCGCGCCGTGGGTTTCCTCCTGCGCCACGGCCGCGGCCGAACCGCCGGCGCCGCCCTTCTGGTAGATCGTCTTGCGCGCGATGTACGGCACGTCGAGGTTGAGCGTGAGCCTGGGGTTGACGCCCCAGCGCGCGGCGAAAGCGTAGGTCAGCGAATCCGATTCCACGTTCTCGATGGCGATGTTGCCGAGGAAGATCGCATCCAGCGCCAGGAACCCGTTGAGGGTGAGCTGCTTGCGGTCGTAACGCGCGTAGGTGAGGCTGTTTTCCAGCGTCAGCCGGCGGTCGAACAGGGCCGATTGCTGCTGTTTCACGTCGTCCACGCTGCGCCGCGCCGACTCCCTGGCCGCACGCGCCTCGCTGGCCGTGCTGGCGTAGCCCTCGCCATCGGCCGGCGGCGCGGCCGTCGTGGCGGGCGCAGCCGCCGCGGTCCTGCCGTTGAGGCGCGCCTGCATCGCCTGCACCTGCATGTCCAGTTCGCGCAGTCTGCGTACCTCCTGCGCGTAACTGGCCTTGAGCGTCTCCAGTTGCGCCATCAGCGCCCTGACATGCGCCTCGTCGTCGGCGGCCGGCGCCTGTGCCGCCGCTTTCGACGGGAACACCGCAAGGCCCACCAGCGCCGCCATCGCCAGCTGTTTCATTGTCCAGCTCCTCGATCGATGCCCACATTGCCGTGCCGGCCAGGCCGGCTCAGTACCCCGCCCCCATGCCGCCGGCCCGGACCAGCGTGATGGCCTGGGCCACGTTCTGCGCCAGCGGCAGGTTGCCGGCCGGCCCCTGCCGCACAAGATCGATCCGCATGCGGTTGGCGACCTGCTGCCCGTCGCCCGCCAGCGCGATGCGCTGGCCCACGCTGCCGCTGCGCAGCCACTGCTCGACCGCGCCCTGGCCGTCGATCTGCAGCAGCACGCGCGCCGCATCGCCGTCGAAACCGGCCACGGCGCTGGCGCCGTCCATCCGCTGCGCCGCCTGGCCGGTGGACGCGCCACCGGCGCCGGGCGTCGCTCCCGCCTCGCGCACGGTCAGCTGCATCGCATTGCTGGCCTGGTTGCCGTCGCCGGCCACCTGCACGCTCTGCACCAGCCCGGCCACGTTGTGCAGCCCGCTGCCGTCGACGCTGCGCCCGCCGGTGTCCGGCAGCGGCGCGTCGGCCGCGGTGATGCTCACGCTGGGCGTGAAGCTGATCCGCGGCACCTTGCCGTCGCCGAAATCCATCGCCAGCGTCAGCGCGCCCTGCAGCTGCTGGCCAGACGCCGTCTGCCAGGTGGAGATCATCGTCACCCCGAACCAGGCCACCGCGTTCCCGCCCACCGTGTAGCGGCCGCGCATCAGGCCCAGTTCCGAATCCGGTATTTCCTGCGGCCTGTGGCCCGCGGCGTTGCCGGTGCCGGTGCCGGCACCCTGTGCCGGGAAGGCCAGGGCCAATGCCAGCACCAGGCCGGCGCACATCGCGATGTTCATGATCCGGTTCCTTCAAAACAGATCGGCATGGGTGAAGCCGAAATCCACCAGCTCGGCATCGGTGAGGGTTCCCGCTCCCTGCCGCGCGTACAGCGCGCGGGCGCTGGGTTTCTCGCTGGGCAGCAGCAGCGCGGTGTCGCGGTCGAAATCGCTGCCTATGACGATGAACACCGCCCGCGACGGCCATGCGGCCAGGAAGTCCTGCAGCGGCACCACGCGGTTGCCCAGGATCGGGTCGGCCAGTTCGGCCATGTCCTCGCGCACCTGCTTGAGCACGACGAAATGGCGGAAGCCGCGCACGTCCATCAGCACCAGCCCCGGCACGCGCAGCGTGCGCAGCCGTTCCTCGCTGATCCGGTAGCCGCGGCCGCGCATGCCCAGCGCTTCGACGTAGCGCTTGATGTCCAGCAGCGAGAAGCCGCGCTGGTGCACCAGCGCCGGGTCCGACACGCCCATCATTCCCTCGATCACGGTCGATTCGTCCGCCTCCAGGTGGTAGGCGTAGCGCAGGATCGTGGCCAGCGCCGCCGCCCCGCAGCTGTAGTCGGTGTGCTGCCGCACCAGGTTGCGGAAGCGCCGTTCCTGCATGCTCTCCACCGGCTGCCGGTAGACCGCGCCGTTGGGCAGCACGCCGCTGAAGGCGACGTCCGCGGCGGCGCATGGCCATGCCGCGGCCGCGGTGCAGGCCAGCAGCAACATCCTGCGGTACATGGGCCAGTCTCCGGTGTGTGTGTGTTCGGCAGGTGGGAGCCCTTGCCCGCGAGGGGTACGGGGACAAGGGCTCCCGGGATCGCCCGGCCATTGGCGGATGGCCGGGCGCACCGCTTGCGCCGGGCCCGCCGCTCAGCGGCGGACCGCGACTGTCACTGGCCGCCGCCTTCGCCGCCACCGCCTCCACCACCGCCGCCGGTGGACGGCTGCGCCACCGCCAGCGCCAGGCTGTTGGCCTGCAGGTTGCCGGTGCCGGCGGACACGTTCACCCCGATGTTGCCCGACGCCCCGGTGAAGGCGCTGCCGGACAGGCTGGCGGTGTTGGTGGCGTTGACCGCGATCCAGTCGACGTCGACCACCTGGCCGCTCAGGCTCGCCACCAGGTCGGCGGTGCCCATTTCCGAGAACGACAGGTCGCCGCTCTCATCCGTATCCCAGGCCATGCCGCCCACGCCCGGGCGGTTGGGGTTGGCCACGGCGCCCTGGGTCTCGAAGTCCCAGTCGCTGTGCCCGGTCTGGTCGCCGGCCGGATGCGTATCGCCGGTCCAGTTGTCCGGATAGAAGTTGGTCTTCTGGTAGGAATTGCCGGTGCCGTCGTAGGTGCCGGTCCCGGTGCCGCGGGTGGTGCCGGCCACGCTGCCGCCCAGGTTGAGCGTGTAGGTGTTGACCACGTAGTCGTAGTACCCGTTGTTCTCCACGTTGTTGCCGGTGGAGACCTGGTTGGAGCTGATGCTCGACTGTGCGTAGGCGGACGTGGCCACGGATGCGGCGAGCGCGTTCTTCTGCTCGTTGTTGTTGCCCGAGGTGACGTTGACGCCGATGTTGCCGGCGGCGTTGGCGAAGGCGTTGCCGCCGATGCCCGCGCTGTTGGTCACGCCGTTGTTCATCGTCATGTTGTTCATGCCGCTCTGGTTGACGAACACCTCGGCGTCGGCCATGCCGAAGCTGAAGGACGCATCGGCGGCGGACAGCGAGGCGGCGTTGTCCTGGGCGTTGTTGTCGCCGGCGGCGGCATTGAAGCCCAGGTTGCCCGACGCGCTGGAGGCCACGTCGTCGGCGATGGAGGCCGAGTTCTCCAGCAGGCCGTTCTCGGCGTTGTTGCCCGAGATCGACTGGCGGTTGTCGATCACGGCGATGGCCGCCGAGTCGATGGTGATGTCGCCGCTGATGGTCGGGTCGCCGGAGAACTGGATGTCCGAGCCCAGCCGCAGGTCCTTCTCCAGGTTCACGTCCACGCCATGGTTGTTCTTCTCCCTGCGCTCGTCGGAACTCACGCTGGAGGTCTTCTGCACGTCCTCGCGCACCTCGGTGTTGGAGCGTGAATCCCAGTAGCGCAGCGTCGCGGCGGCATCCAGCTTCAGGTCCACGTCGGTATCGACCGTGGTGTTGCGGGTGTCGTTGCTGCTGGTGTTCGTGCTGGTGTTGGTACTCGTATTGGTGCTGGTGTTCGTGCTGGTATTGGTGCTGGTCGTGCTGTCGTTGTTGGTATTGGTGTTCGTGTTGGTGTTCGTATTGGTACGGGTTTCGGTCACGTTGTGCTGGTGATCGATGTCGGCGCTGGCGTTCTGGTCGTCGTCCGCCGCATTGGCTGCGGTGCTGGCGACCAGCGCGGCAACCGCCATGGCGAGTACCGTCCATTTGACATTCGCTTTCATGGTGCCCTCTTCAGGTTTTCTGATGCATCGGGTGGATGGAGCCTTGTTTACGGGACGCCTTGCACGGAAATGCCGATCCGGTTTTCCACGGCATTGCCTGATCCCGCGATCTGATTGAGTTGCAGCACACCACCGAAGCCGCGCAACGCGGATGCCTCCACCGCCACCTTGCGGATGGCGCGTGGATCGCCGGCAACGAACCGCTCCCCTGCCGACGCGAACGCGGACGGCGAGGCCATCGCCTCGTCCCCCGCTTCGCGTATGCCCTGTGCGGCCAGCGAAACGGCCACGGAATTGAGCTCCGCGTTGCCGCCGCCACTGGCCTGGTTGATCGAAACGACGCCACCGGCGCCGGCCAGCGCATTGCCGCCGATGCTGGCCGACGCGGCCCACGGCGCGGTGGCATGGCTGTCCGCCTGCGCCTGGCGCGCGTGGATGCCGGCGTTGGCCTGGCGGGCGACCGCGATGCCGTGCAGGTTGGCCTGCAGATTGAGATCGCCCGCGGCCTGGTTGATGCGGATCGCGCCCTGGCTGCCGGCCAGCGCGTTGCCGTCGATGCGGCTGTTCTGCAGGTAGGCCAGCATCGGCGCGTAGGGCTCGGCCTGCTGCGCCCAGCCGGGGCGCCGCCCAGCGCCGGCAGCACCAGCGCGAGCACGAGCAGGAACGGCAGGCGGCCGGCGGGCGAATGCGTGGCCATGCTCAGCGGCCTCCCGGCCCGGCCGGCTGGCCAAGCGGGAACTGCGCCAGCGCGCCGCGCACCTGGTCGCCGATGCCGCGGGTGGCCCCGCCGACCGCGCCCATCGGTCCGCCGATGGTGCGCGCCAGCTGCGCGCCGGACAGCATGCCGCCCTCGCCCATGGCGTGGCCCAGCGTGGTGCCGACCATGCCGCTGGTGACGCGTTCGACGGTGGTCTGCCCGGCGTGCGCGGACGCCGGCCGCTCCATCGCCGAGTCGATGGACGCATAGGCGTCCTCGTCCAGTTCGTCGATGCCGTCGCCGCCTCCCAGCGCGGCGGCCAGCTCACGGCGCGGCGACGGATCGACGATCAGCGCCCTTCCCGGCGGGTGCATGCGGTAGGCCGGACGCGTGGGAACATCGCGCAGCAATACGATCTCGCCCGGTCGCGCCTTCACGCCTTGGCGCGCGCCCGAGGCCTGGGCGGCACCGCTGGCGCCGAACGCCAGCAGCAGCCCGATCAGGATCAAAAACGGATGTGAGGTCCTGCCAGCCATCGCCCTGCCTCCCCGGTCAACGCGGGAGTCGGAGCAGCATCCGTGCCAGTTCTGTTTTTCCTTGCAACACAACGACTTGCAGGTGAAGCGCGGATGTCGCGCCTGTATCGTGCGTTACACCCGGCAGCGTGCGCCGCGGCGGGCCGGAACAGGCCGCGGCGCACCGCAGCGGCATCGCCGTGGTGTAACGGTCCGTTTACAGGGGGGCGCTACAGCGCGTTACACCCCGCGCGCAGCGAGGCGGGCAGCCAGTGACGCGGCAGCGGCGCCGTTCCTCGATCCACGCCTGGGACGGCGCGCCGGCCGGCGCATGGCATGCATGCGCGGCGTCGATGCGGCGCGCTCCGGGCCGGGTGCGATCCGGCCCGGAAGCGGCGGCTCAGCGTTCCTCGACGCCGAACGCGCCGAACGGCGCCAGCTGCGGCGCCACCGCGTCGCGGTCGCCGACCACGATCACCGACTGCGCGTCCGGCGCGTAGTAGCGCGCGGCCACGGCCTGCAGCTTCGCCGCATCGACCGCGCGGATCCGGCCCACGTACTGGCCGAGGAACTCGGCGGGCAGGCCGGCCAGCCAGTTGTTGGCCAGGGTGCCGGCCACCGCGGCCTGCAGCTGGTTGCTGATCAGGTAGCCGCCGGCGACATAGCGCTTGGTCGACTCCAGTTCCGCGGCCGGCACCGGCTCCTTGCCCAGCCGGTCGAATTCCCTGAAGAACTCCTTCAGGGATGCGCCGGTGACCTCGTTGCGCACGTCGGCCGACGCCGCCAGGTTGCCGCCGGCGCGCAACGCCGCCAGTCGCGCGCCGGCGCCGTAGGTGTGTAGCCCTTTTCCTCGCGCAGGTTCTGGTTGAGGCGGCTGCTGATGCCGCTGCCCAGCACGGTGCTGGCCAGCTGCAGCGGCACGTAGTCCGGGTCGGTGGCGGCGACGGCCGGACGGCCGATCCGGAACGTGGACTGCACGCTGCCCGCGCGCGGCAGGATCGTGCGCTGCGCTGCCGCCTGCCTGCCGCGGCGCCGGCGCCGTGTCCGCCACCGCCTCGCCCTGCCCCTGCCAGTCGCCGAAGGCGCGTTCGGCCTCGGCGAAGGCGGTGGCCGCATCGATCCGGCCGGTGATCACCAGCAGGCCATGCGCCGGACGGAAGCGACGCGCGTGCTCCTGTTTCAGCGCCGCCGGGGTCAGTGCCGGCAAGGTGGCGTGATCGAGCTGCGTGCGTGCATAGGGGTGGTCGCCGTAGACCGCCTTCAGCAGCGCGCGCGAGGCGCGGAAACCGGGTTGCGCTTCGGCGGCCTTCAGTTCCTGGGCGGCGTTGGCGCGGGCCAGTTCCACCTCGTCGTCGGCGAAGGACGGCGTGCGCGCGACCTCGGCCAGCAGGGCCAGCATCGGCTTGGCCTGCGAAGCCAGCGCCTGGCCGCTGAGCACAGGCCATCGACGCTGGCGCTGGCGCCGATGCTGCCGCCCATGCCCTGGGCCAGCTCGGCGATCTGGCGCGCGTCGTGCGCCTGGGTGCCGGCGGTGAGCAGCTGCGCCAGCACGCTGGCGAAACCGGGCGTGGCGGCGGCATCGGCGGCCAGGCCGGCGTCGCGCATGGCCAGCACGTAGTCCACGCGCGGCAGCCCGTCGCGTGGCACGACCCAGACTTCCAGGCCGTTGCCCAGGGTCCTTCGCGAGATGTCCGGCACCGGCAGTGGTTTGTCGGCGGCGTAGCCCGGCAGCCCGGCGGGCAGTCCCGGCGTGGCGGCGCTGGCGCCGGCGCAGAGCGAAAGGGCCAGGCTCATGGCGAGCAGGCACGGGATCGTCTTGATCATGGCGGTGTCCTCACTTCTGCTCGGCGGGGGCCAGCATCGCCGCCGGCTTGCGGTCGATGACGGTGCGGTTGGCGGTGGTCAGGTAGGTGCGCGCGGCGCGCTGCACGTCGGCGGCGTCGACCGCCTCGATCCATCCCGGGATCTGGTTGACCACGCCGGCATCGCCCCACAGGGTCTGCAGCTTGGCCAGGGCGTCGGCGCGGTCCAGGAACATCTCCAGGCCGTCGTACCACTGCGCCAGCAGCTGGGTCTTGACCCGCGCCAGCGTCGCCGCGTCCACGCCCTCGGTGGCGACCCTGGCGATCTCCGCGTCGATGCCGGACAGCACCGCGTCGGCGTCGTGGTCGGGCTTGTACATCGCGAACACCACGAACAGGGTCGGACCGTCGTATTCCCAGGCGCTGGTCAGGCCGTAGAGCGACTCGACGTTCAAGGCCAGCTGGCGGCCCTTGACCAGCCCCTGGTGCAGGCGCGAGGCCTCGCCGTCGGCCAGCAGCGCGCCCAGCACCGCCATCGGCGCCTGGTCGCGGCTGCCGCGGTCGGGCATCTTCCAGCCCACCGCCAGCGCCGGCACCTGCGCCAGCGCGTCGGACTGCTGCAGGCGGATCTCCTTGGTATTCAGCCCTTCGGCGTAGTCCGGACGCGGCGGCGTCGGCCGTGCCGGGATGTCGCCGAAATAGCGCCTGGCCAGGGCGAAGCCCTGTTCCGGGGTGACGTCGCCGGCGATGGACAGCACCGCGTTGTTGGGGCCGTAGAAATCGCGGTGGAAGGCGCGCACATCGTCCAGGCTGGCGTTTTCCAGGTCGTGGAAGCTGCCGTAGCCGTCGTGGTTGTTCTCCCATCTGGAGAACGCGTGCTGGCCGATGTCGATCCACATGAACGCGCCGTAGGGCTGGTTCTGCACGTTGTTGCGGATTTCCTCCTTGACCACGTCCTGCTGGTTCTTCAGTGTCTCCGGGTTGAAGTCCAGGGTGCGCATGCGGTCCGCTTCCAGCCACAGCATCGGCTCCAGCGCCGACACCGGCGCGGTCTCGATGTAGTTGGTGAAATCGGCGCGGGTGGAGCCGTTGTTGCGGCCGCCGCCGCCGGTGATCACGCTGTCGAACACGCCCTTGCGCGCCTGCGGCGTGCCCTGGAACATCAGGTGCTCGAACAGGTGCGCGAAGCCGGTGCGGTTGCGCGGTTCCAGGCGCATCCCGACGTGGTAGACCACGCTGATGCCGACCACCGGCGCGCTGTGGTCCTCGGACACCACCACGGTCAGGCCGTTGTCGAGTTTCTCGACCGCCACCGGCACCCGCCATTGATCGGCGTTGGCGGCAGCCGCCGTGCCGGCCAGCGCGCAGCCGGCCAGCAGGAGCATGCGTTGCAGCATCATGGAGCGACTCCTTTCGTTGTCATGGGCAGGCCGGACGGCCGCCGCCACCATAATGCCCCCGCGCCGCGCGGGTATCCGCCGGAGGTCACCCCTCCGACGGACGGTCAGTCCACCCCGACGCCGGCGCGGACCGGCGCGTCGTAGACCTGCTGGTCCAGCAGCCCGGTTTCCTTGGCCACGATCACCGGCACCACCATCTGCCCGGTGACGTTGGTCATGGTGCGCATCATGTCCAGCACGCGGTCGATGGCGTACAGGTAGCCGATGGTCTCCAGCGGCAGGTTGGCCGCGCTCAGCACCACGGTGGCCATCACCACCGCCGTGCCCGGCACGCCGGCGGTGCCGAAGCTGCCCAGCACCGAGGCGATCAGCACCACCACGTACTGTTCCGGGGTCAGCGGCACGCCGGTGTACTGGGCGATGAACACCGCGCACAGCGCCGGGTAGATCGCGCCGCAGCCGTCCATCTTGATGCTCGCGCCCAGCGGCACGGCGAAGGAGGCGTAGTCCTTGTTGACGCCGAGGTTGGCGGTGATCGAGCGCATCGCCGCCGGCATCGCCGCGAAGCTCGAGGAGGCCACGAACGCCACCTGCATGCCCGGCGCGGCGCCGCGGAAGAACTTGATCGGGTTCAGCCCGTGCGCCAGCAGCAGGCCGCTGTAGACCACCACGATGTGCAGCGCGCAGGCCACGTACAGCGCCAGCACGAAGCTGCCCAGCGGCAGCAGCTTCTCGAAACCGTAGCTGCCGACCAGGCCGGCGATCAGGCCGAAGGTGCCCAGCGGGGTCATCTCCAGCACGAAGCGGGTGACCTGGATCATGATCTCGCTCATCTGCCCGGTGAGCTTGCGCGCCTCGCTCACCTTGTCGCCGAGCTTGACCATGGCGAAGCCGAGCAGGCCGGCGAAGAAGATCACCGGCAGGATCGAGCCGCGCCCGGCGGCCAGCACGGTCTCGCCGGCGGCGTTGACCTTGGTGCCGATGCCCGACAGCGCGTAGAACACGTTGGACGGCACCACGTCCATCAGCACCTTGGCCACCGACGGCACGTCGCGCGGGGTGTAGGCGCTGTCCATCGCCAGGCTCAGGCCGCCGGTGCCCGGCTGCATCAGCGTGCCCACGCCCAGGCCGATGCACACCGCCAGCGCGGCGGTGACGATGAACCACAGGAAGGTGCGCCCGCCCAGCGCGGCCACCGATTTCTGCCCGTGCAGCGAGCCGATGGCGCTGATCACCGCGAAGAACACCAGCGGCACGGCGATCATCTTGATCAGGGTGACGTACAGCTCGCCCAGCGGCCCGAACCAGGTCTCGGCGGCCGGACCCAGCACCCAGCCGGCCAGCGCGCCGAGCACGAAGCCGCCCGCCACGCGCTGCCAGAACGGAATCCGCAACCAGGCAGAAACCAGCGTCATAAGAGGATCCGGGGAAGATTTTCAGGGACCGGCACGATAGCGCAAGCCCGGTGACGGCACGATCCCCGTGCGGAAAAGCTGCGTGTCATCGGCATGCCTTTTCCGGATTGTCATAATGGCCGTCTGTTCATGATCGATGGTCGACCGCATGCGCCACGCCACTCCCCTGCTCGCCGCCCTGTCCACCCTGCTGCTCGGCGCCTGCGCCAGCAACGCCGCGCCCAGGGCGCCGCAGGCCTTCGCCGTCGAGGTGCCGGCGGTCAGCCACCCGCAGGGCGAGACCCCGCAGTGGTGGTACCGCAACGGCGCCGCGCAGGCCGCCGCCAACGGCGCGATGGCCGGCAGGGCGAAGAACGTGATCCTGTTCCTGGGCGACGGCATGAGCCTGACCACGGTGGCCGCCGCGCGCATCCTCGAGGGCCAGCGCCACGGCAACCCGGGCGAGGAGAACCTGCTGTCCTGGGAACGCTTCCCGGCCACCGCCTTCAGCAAGACCTACAACACCGACTCGCAGACGCCCGACTCGGCCGGCACCATGACCGCCATCACCACCGGCGTGAAGAGCCACATGGGCGCCATCGGCGTCAGCGCCGGCAGCCGCAGCGACTGCGCCGACAGCCTCGGCAAGCACGCCCTGACCTGGCTGCAGCTGGCCGACAGCGCCGGCATGGCCACCGGCGTGGTCTCCACCGCGCGCCTGACCCATGCCACCCCGGCAGCGACCTACGCGCACTCGCCGGACCGCAACTGGGAGAACGACACCAACCTGCCCGAAAGCGCGCGCGTGGCCGGCTGCCAGGACATCGCCCAGCAGCTGCTGTCGACCTCGCGCTACGGCCGCGGCCCGCTGGTCGCCCTGGGCGGCGGCCGCGGCCAGTTCACCACCGTCAACGAGCAGGACCCGGAATACGCCGACAAGGTCGGCCTGCGCCTGGATGGCCGCAACCTGGTGGCCGAATGGCAGGCCGCGCATCCGCAGGGCGCCTACGTGTGGAACGCCGAACAGCTCAAGGCCGCCGCCGGCGCGCCGGCGCTGCTGGGCCTGTTCGAGCCCGACCACATGCAGTACGAGCAGGACCGCGCCAAGGACCCGGCCGGCGAACCGTCGCTGGCCGAGCTGACCCGCGCCGCCATCGCCAACCTGTCCAGGCATCCGGAGGGCTACGTGCTGATGGTGGAAGGCGCGCGCATCGACCACGCCAACCACAGCGGCAACGCCGCGCGTGCGCTGGGCGACACCATCGCGATGTCCGACGCGGTGCGCGCGGCGGTCGAGGCGACCTCGGCCGAGGACACCCTGATCATCGTCACCGCCGACCACTCGCACACCCTCAACTTCGTCGGCTACCCGGCGCGCGGCAACCCGATCCTGGGCAAGGTCAAGGACAAGGGCGGCGAGGACGGCGCCGGCGGCCTGGAGCTGGCCCGCGATGCCACCGGCCTGCCCTACACCACGCTCAGTTACGCCAACGGCCCGGGCTACACCGGCACCAGCAACCGCCAGCCGGCCGGCCCGAAGACCTTCCCGCACATGCCCAGCAGCTACGAGCCGGCGCAGGGCCGTCCCGACCTGACCCACGTCGATACCGAGCACCCGGACTACATGCAGGAGGCGCTGGTCCCGGCCAAGGCCGAATCGCACGGCGGCGAGGACGTCGGCATCTGGGCGCGCGGCCCGGGCAGCACCGCGGTGCGCGGCACGATGGAACAGAACGCCATCTACCACCTGATCGTGCAGGCCACCCCGCGCCTGCGCGAGCGCCTGTGCGCGCAGGGCACCTGCGACGCGCAGGGCGTGCCGGTGGAACTGCCGCAACCGGCGAAGTTCGAACGCAAGGCGCCGTGAGCCACGCGCGACGGCACCTGCGGGGACCGGCGGCGGCGCTGCTGCCGCTGGTCCTGCTGCCCGCCCTGGCCTGCCGCCGGGGAAGCCTGCCATCGCCGCGACACCGACCGCTTCGAGGTACTGCCCGGCTGCACGCAGACGGCGCCGGGCACGCTTGCCCTCAGCGCCGGCGCGCTGGCGCGGCTGCGCTTCGACGGGCATGGACTGGCCGCGCTGCAGGCCGGCCGCCAGTACTACTACGTGCGCCGCGACGGCGCTTATCTGCCGGTCATCACCTACGACAACGGCCCGGACTACTTCGCCGACGGCCTGGTCCGCGCGCGGGTGGACGGCCGGATCGGCTACTACGACACCCGCCTGCAGCCGGCCTTCGCCGCGCGCTTCGACTGGGGCTTCCCGTTCCAGGACGGCAGCGCCGAGGTCTGCGACGGCTGCCGCGAAGGCACGCCCGACGCCGACGGCCATGCCGGCATCGTCGGCGGCACGCGCTTCCGCATCGATCTACAGGGCAACGTGCTGCCGGATTCCCCGTAACGGAGGGGCAGCCCCTCCCGCGTGGCCGGCGCGCATCGAAACGCGTGGGAGGCGGTTCACCTGCACCGCATTGGCCGCCGATGCGCGGAAGAAGGATCCGCCCGCATGCCCCTCGCGGCTGAAGCCGCTCCTACAATGCGGCGATGGAATCATGCCTGTCACCGCTGACTGACGTCGCCACGCCGGTGCTGATCGGTTTCAGTGGCGGGCTGGATTCGACCGTGCTGCTGCACCTGCTGGCCAACGCCCCGACGGCGCGCGAACACGGCCTGCGCGCCGTGCACGTGCACCACGGGCTGCAGACCGACGCCGACGAATGGGCCACTCACTGCCAGCGCATCTGCGACCGATGGCAGGTGCCGCTGCAGATCGTGCGCGTGCGGGTGGACGCCGGTGCAGGCGACGGCGTCGAGGCGGCGGCGCGCCGCGCCCGCCATGCCGCGTTCGCCGGGCTGCTGCGGCCGGGCGAATGGCTGGCGCTGGCCCACCACCGCGACGACCAGGCCGAAACCTTCCTGCTGCGCGCCCTGCGCGGCTCCGGCGTGGAGGGACTGGCGGCGATGCGCGAGCGCCGCGACTTCGGCGCCGGCCAGCTGTGGCGGCCGCTGTTGCGCGTTCCGCGTGCCGCGCTGGAAGCGCATGCGCGCCAGCATGGCCTGCAGTGGATCGACGATCCCAGCAACGGCGAGGACGCCTTCGACCGCAACTTCCTGCGCAACGCGGTGATGCCGCTGCTGGCCACGCGCTGGCCCGACGCGGCCGCCGTGTTCGCGCGCAGCGCCGCGCGCGCGAGCGAGGCCGCGGCGCTGCTGCAGGCGCAGGACGAACGAACGATGGCTGCACGCCTGCCGCGATGGCGATGAGGGCCACGCGCTGCCGGTCGCCGCGTTGTCGGCGCTGCCGGAGCCGGCCTGCGCCCGCGTGCTGCGGCTGTGGGCGCGGCAATGCGGCCTGCCGCCGCTGCCGGGCAACGGCGTGGCGCGCATCCGGCACGACCTGCTGCTCGGCGCCGGCCATGACCGGCAGGCGGAGTTCCGCTGGCAGGACGCGCGCATCGTGCGCTGGCGCGACCGCCTGCATGCCGTGCCGGGCCGGTCTGCGCGCCTGGCCGCCCGGCTGGCAGGCCGATTGGGACGGCCGCGCGCCGCTGGCGCTGCCCGACGGCGGCGTGCTGGCGCTGCACGGCGCGCCCGGCTTCGACGCGCCGCTGCGCGTGCGCCAGCGCCAGGGCGGCGAACGCATCCACCTGCCGGGGCGCGCGCATTCGCACCTGCTCAAGCACCGGCTGCAGGCCTCGGACATCGCGCCCTGGCTGCGCCCGCACCTGCCGCTGCTGTGCGACGGCGCGCAGGTGCTCGCCGCCGGCAACCGCATCGTCGCTGCGCCGCTGCAGGACTGGCTGCAGGCCCGCGGCGCACGCCTGCGCTGGCAGGCGCCGGGCGCGGCGAATTGACCCTTTCCCGCCCGCCGCTCACACTTCCCGCCATGTCCAAGAAGTCCCCCAACGAGGTCTCCCCGGTCGCCCACTTCGAGCATTCGCTGGAAGAACTGGAGCAGCTGGTGGAGAAGATGGAAACCGGCGAACTGAGCCTGGAGCAGTCGCTGGCCGCCTACGAACGCGGCGTCGGCCTGTACCGGCAGTGCCAGCAGGCGCTGGAGCAGGCAGAACTGCGCGTGCGCCTGCTCACCGATCCGGCGCAGCCGGAGAAATCCGAACCGTTCCAACAGGCCGGCGATGTCGACTGAGGCCCTGTTCGCCGGCTGGATCGAACGCACCGAACAGCACCTGCACGCCGCATTGCCCGCCCCCGACGCCGCGCCGCAGCGCCTGCACCAGGCCATGCGCTACGCCGCGCTGGGCGGCGGCAAACGCATGCGGCCGCTGCTGGTGCGCGCCGCCGGCCACCTGTTCGACGCCGACCCGGCGCTGCTCGACGCGCGCGGCCAGCGCGGTCGAGCTGGTCCACGCCTATTCGCTGGTGCACGACGACCTGCCGGCGATGGACGACGACGACCTGCGCCGTGGCCGCCCCACCACCCACGTCGCCTTCGACGAGGCCACCGCGATCCTGGCCGGCGACGCGCTGCAGACCCGTGCCTTCGAGCTGCTCGCCGAAGCGGCGCTGCCGCCGGCGCTGGCCGTGGCCTGCCTGCGCACCCTGGCCACCGCCTCCGGCGCGGCCGGCATGTGTGGCGGGCAGGCGCTGGACATCGACGCCACCGGCCGCTGGCAGCCGCTGTCCGGCCTGGAACGCATGCACGCGCTCAAGACCGGCGCGCTGATCCGCGCGGCGGTGCGCATGGGCGCGCTGTGCGGCGGCGCCGGCGACGCCGAGCTGGCGCGGCTGGACGGCTTCGCCGACGCGCTCGGCCTGGCCTTCCAGGTGCGCGACGACATCCTCGACGTCGAGGCCAGCTCCGAGCAGCTGGGCAAGACCGCCGGCAAGGATGCCGCGCAGGACAAGTCCACCTTCCCGGCGCTGCTGGGCATGGACGGGGCCAGGGCGCGGCTGGAAGCGCTGGCCGTGGACATGCACCAGGCGCTGGCGCCGTTCGGCCCGCGCGCCGATGCGCTCGCGGCGCTGGCCGAACTGGCGATCCGCCGCTCGCATTGACGCATCGCCCTCGCGGGTACGCGCAACGCTGCATGCCCCGGAAAGGCCATCGCACGCAGAGGTACGCTCCTGCGGACGGCCAATAAAAAACTGTCTGCCGCCCTTTTTGACATCGCCTGCCGATGGCCCGGAGGGTTCCGCCCGGGATGACGCAACAAAAAAGGCCCGGGAATCCCGGGCCTTTTCTTTGCATCGCACCGCCGCCGGATTACTTGATCAGGCGGATCGCGAACGGATAGCGGTAGGCCTGGCCCTTGTTGGCCGCCAGACCGGCGACGATGCTGAGCACGATGCCGGCGATCCAGGCGATGAGGTTGATCAGCGCGCCGATCAGGATGATCGAAAGGATGGTGCCGATGATGTAGACGCCCAGCAGCGTGAGCTGGAAGTTCAGCGCTTCCTTGGACTGGTCGGTGAGGAACGACTTCTGCGGGTTGTCCTTGTTCACCAGCCACATGATCAGCGGCACGATGAAGCCCAGGATGATGCCCGACAGGTGCACCAGCATGGCAATGGTGTTGTCGTCGGACCCGGAGCCTGCCGCCGGCGGAGTGCTGTTCTCGTAATCGCTCATGGTGTTTCCCTTTACCCTTGGTCTTGTGGAATGAGTGGGGTGGCTGTCATCCGCGGTCCCCTGGATGCCCCCCAGCGGCGGCTGCCGAAGAATACGTCAATCGTCGCCCGCGACGGTCATTCTCCCGACAAGGATCGATCCTGTCGAGACATGCGAACGCCGGTCCACGTCGCTGCCCACCGCCTCGATGCCGGCGAACATCTGCTTCAGATTGCCGGCGATGGTGATGCCGTCCACCGGCCAGGCGATCTGCCCGTTCTCGACCCAGAAGCCGCCGGCGCCGCGCGAGTAGTCGCCGGTCACGCCATTGACGCCCTGCCCCATCAGCTCGGTGACCAGCAGGCCGGTTCCCATACCCGACAGCATGGACTGCAGGTCGCCGGCATTGGCCGCGACCGCGAGGTTGTGCACGCCGCCGGCGTTGGCGGTGGTCTGCAGGCCCAGCCGGCGCGCCGAGTAGCTGCCCAGGATGTAGCGCTGCAGCACGCCGCCGCTGACCAGCGCCGAGTCGCGCGTGGCCACGCCTTCGCCGTCGAACGCGGACGAGCGCAGGCCGTGGCGCAGCAGCGGCCGTTCGTCGATGGCGAACCAGTCCGGGAACAGCTGCGTCCCGGCGCTGTCGAGCAGGAAGCTGGCGCGCCGGTACAGCGCGCCGCCGGAAACGGCCGACAGCAGGTGGCCGATCAGCGAGCGCGCGACTTCCGCGGCGAACAGCACCGGCACCTGCCCGGTGGGCAGCGAGCGCGGCTGCAGGCGCGCCACGGTGCGCTCGGCCGCGCGTCGGCCGATGGCCTCCGGGTCCTGCAGGTCGGCCCGCGCGATCGCGCTGCTGTACCAGCCATCGCGCTGCATGCCATCGCCCTGCCCGGCGATCAGCGCGCAGCCGATGGAGTGGTGGCTGCTGCGTTCGCGGCCGATGAAGCCGTGCGAGTTGGCGTAGACCGACAAGCTCTGCGCGGTGGCCACCGAGGCGCCATCGGAGTTGGCGATGCGCGCGTCGGCGCGCCCGGCCGCTTCGCAGGCCAGGGCCAGGTCCACGGCGTGGCGGGCGTCCAGCGCCCACGGGTGCCAGGTGTCCAGGTCGGGGAAATCGCGCGCCATCAGCGCGGCGTCGGCCAGGCCGGCGGCTTCGTCGTCCTCGGTATGCCGGGCGATGGCGCAGGCCTGGGCGACGGTCGCCTCCAGGCTGCTTTCCTGCAGGTCGGCGGTGCTGGCGCTGCCCTTGCGCTGGCCGAAGTACACGGTGACGGCGATGCCGCGGTCGTGGGTGGACTCGACCGTCTCCACCTCGCCCAGGCGCACGTTCACGTCCATGCCGCGGTCTTCGCTGCAGCTGACCTCGGCCTGGCTGGCGCCCAGCGCGCGCGCCTTTTCCAGCAGCCGCTGGGAGATGCCGGCCAGCTGTTCCAGCCGCTGCAGGCTGTCGTCGCTGAAGTGGGTTTCGGTGGGGTTGGTGTCCAATGCTTTATCCTTTCAGGTCTTCAGCCATGCCTGCCGTTCCCTTCTCCCCTCGGGAGAAAGTGGTGCGGAGCGCCGGATGAGGGTACGGGCGAAGCCTGATGATGGCTGGTTGCACGAGGCTTCGCCCGTACCCTCACCCCAACCCCTCTCCCGCGGGGAGAGGGGCTTTGCAAAGCGGCGTGCGGGTACACACGAACTTTAATCGAGTAACAAGGCAATGCGCGGACGCGACGAAGATACCGGCGAATTTTTCAGCGAGAGCCGCAGCCAGAACCGGCGCGAGGCGCTGGAAGTACTGGCGCTGGGCGAGAAGCTGGTGGACCTGACGGCCGCGCAGCTGGCGCGCCTGCCCATCCCCGAAGACCTGCTCGAGCACATCGAGTACAGCAAGCGCATCACCTCGCACGGCGCGCGCAAGCGCCAGCTGGCGTTCCTGGCCAAGCAGATGCGCCGCGAGGACGACGCCACGCTCGACGCGATCCGCGACGCGCTGGAAGCCAACAGCGAGACCTCCAAGCGCGCGGTGGCGCTGATGCACCGCATCGAGCGCTGGCGCGAGCGCCTGCTGGCCGAAGGCGATGCCGCGCTGGCCGAACTGCTCGACGAATACCCCGGCGCCGACCGCCAGGAGCTGCGCACGCTGGTGCGCAACGCGCTGGCGGAGAAAGCCAGGAACAAACCGCCGCGCGCGTTCCGCGAGCTTTACCAGGTGCTGCGCGACCTGATGCTGCCGGCGCAGTCCGCCGCCGGGCAGGACGAGGAAGAGGACAACGACGCCGAACATGATTTCGACGACCTCGACGGCGAAGCCGACACGCGCGATTGAGCCTGAAGCCCCTCTCCCTGCGGGAGAGGGGTTGGGGTGAGGGGCATCCCCCGAAGGCAAACAGCCCGGCGGGGAGTAGGGGAAGCAGCAAGCTGCCGGCACTAGGCCTGCGTACCGCCGACGGTGAGGCCGTCGATCAGCAGCGAGGGCTGGCCGACGCCGACCGGCACGCTCTGTCCGTCCTTGCCGCAGATGCCCACGCCTTCGTCCAGCGCCAGGTCGTTGCCGACCATGCGCACCTTCTGCATGGTTTCCGGGCCGTTGCCGATCAGGGTCGCGCCCTTCACCGGCGCAGTGATCCGGCCGTCCTCGATCAGGTAGGCCTCGGTCGCCGAGAACACGTATTTGCCGCTGGTGATGTCCACCTGGCCGCCGCCGAAGTTCACCGCATACAGGCCCTTCTTCACCGAGCGGATCATTTCCTGCGGATCGTGGCTGCCGGCGCGCATGTAGGTATTGGTCATGCGCGGCATGGTCATGTGCGCGAACGATTCGCGGCGGCCGTTGCCGGTCGGCGCCACGCCCATCAGCCGCGCGTTGAGCGTGTCCTGCATGTAGCCGACCAGGATGCCGTCCTCGATCAGCGGGGTGCACTGGGTCGGCGTGCCTTCGTCGTCGATGTTGAGCGAACCGCGGCGGCCATCGAGCGTGCCGTCGTCGACGATGGTCACGCCCTTGGACGCCACGCGCTCGCCGATGCGGCCGGCGTAGACGCTGGTGCCCTTGCGGTTGAAGTCGCCTTCCAGGCCGTGGCCGACCGCCTCGTGCAGCAGCACGCCGGGCCAGCCCGGGCCCAGCACCACCGGCATCACCCCGGCCGGGGCCGGGATCGCCTCCAGGTTCACCAGTGCCTGCCGCAGCGCCTCGCGGGCGAAGGCTTCGGGGCGGCCGTCGGCGAACAGTTCCGCGTAGCCGTAGCGTCCACCGCCGCCGGCATAGCCGGATTCGCGGCGGCCGTCCTGCTCGACGATCACCTGCACGTTCAGCCGCACCAGCGGGCGCACGTCGGCGCCGAGCACGCCGTCGCTTCGCGCGACCAGCACCGTGTCGACGCCGCCGGACAGGCTCACCATCACCTGCTGCACGCGCGGGTCGGCGGCGCGCAGGTAGCGGTCCAGGCGCTTGAGCACCTCCACCTTGGCCTCGTTGCCGAGGCTGTCCACCGGATCCAGCGCCGGGTACAACGCGCGTGTGCCGCCGCGCACCAGCGCGCTCGCGTTGCAGGTGCCGCCGTCGCGCGAGATCGCCCGCGCCGACTGCGCCGCGGCCAGCAGCGCGGCCGGCTGGATGTCGTCGGAATAGGCGAAGCCGGTCTTCTCGCCGGCGATGGCGCGCACGCCCACGCCCTGTTCGATGGAGTGGGCGCCGTCCTTGACGATGCCGTCCTCCACGCTCCAGCTCTCGCGCCGCGAATGCTGGAAATACAGATCGCCGAAGTCGATGCCCGGGCCCAGCAGCGTGCCGAAGGTGCGTTCGAGGCGGTTGGCGTCCAGCCCGGCCGGCAGCAGCAGGCGGGATTCGGCGAGCGTCAGGGCGTTGTCGGTCATGGCTTTCCAGATGGGGGCAGGCCTGCGGTAAGCAAGCATGCGGCAGAAACGGTCAGGGCGTGCCGGCGGTGGCCGGGCTCACCGCCGGCGGCGGCAGGCGCGGGGCGTCGCGGTCGATCACTTCCACCTTGGGATCGGACCATGGCCCGGTGACGCGGTAGGTCTTGGCGCCGATCTCGCCCAGCGGCTTGCCCAGCACCGCGTTGGCGGCGGCGCCCACCGCGGCGCCGACCGGGCCGCCGCCGGCGACCGCGCCGACCACGGCGAGCAGGTTGCCCGAGCGCGGGTTGACCTCGATGGTCTGGTCGAAACGCTGCGCGCGCAGGTCGGCCTGGCCGCGGATGGCGATGTCCGCCGCCGGGCCCTGCATGCCGATCCTGTCGGTGCGGGCCAGGCCGTCGCCGAACGTCACCTGCCCTTCGGCCTGGTTGAACGCCAGGCCCTTGGAGAAGAAATCGCGGAAATCCAGCATCAGCCGGCGCGGCAGCTGGGCGACGCTGAGCAGGCCCAGCACCCGGCCGGCGCCCGGCTCGACCTCGAGGATCTGGCCGTTGCGCGCGTCGAAATCCAGCGTGCCCTCCAGCCCGGCCAGGCTGAAGGCGGACGGCGTGCCGTTCCAGCCGGCGTTGAACTGCAGCTGCCCCTGCCCGCCGCGCAGCTGCCCGCCGTAACCGAGGCTGTCCAGCAGCCCGCCCAGGTTCTCGCTGTGCACGGCCGCCTCGAAACGCGTGCGCGCGCCTGCGCGCCGGTGCCGCGCCACTGCCCGGTCACGTCGATAGCCTGCTTCGGCGAACGGAACTGCAGCTGCGAGACCTGCAGGCCGTCGGCCAGCGGCCGCGTGCGCAGGCTGGCCTGCCCCAGCACCGCCTGCCGAAGGTCAGGTCGGCGATGTCCAGCGACAGCGGCGGGACCTTGGCCGGGTCCACCGGATCGGCCGGGCGGTCGCCCGCCTCGCCGGCCACGGCCGAGGCCGCCTGCCAGTGCACGCGCGCCAGCGTGCCGCTGACGGTGCCGCCCTCGGCATCGGGAACGCGCAGGTCTCCGGCCAGCGCCGGACCTTCCAGCTGTACCGCGACCGCGCCGTTGCCCGGCCGCAGGCGCAGGCGGGTCTGTTCGAAGCGGCCGCCGACCAGCAGCAGCTGGTCGGCCAGCACATCCACCTGCTTCAGCGCCACTTTGTCGCCGCCCGCGTCTCCGCCGGCGCTGCTGCCGCGTGCCAGGGCGATCCACTCCAGCGCGTCCAGCGACGGCGTGCGCCCGTCCATCACCAGCCCGTCGGCGGGCGGCTCGCGACTGACCCGGTCGCTGCCCATGGTCACCTGCACGCCGGTCCGGCCGTTCTGGGTGCGCGCGGCCAGGGCCATGCGCCGGCCGAACGCGACCTCGGTGGTGCCGCTGCCCAGCGGCAGGCTGGCGGTCACCCGGGTCGGCAGCGCATCGGCGGCCGGCTTGTCCAGCGGCGCCGGCAACTGCAGCGCGCGTGCCCTGCAGGTCCGAACGCAGGCTGAGCGTGGTCGGCGGTTCGCTGCGGCTGCCCTCCGGCGTCTTCGGCAGGGCCACGCCGATGGTCCAGCGCGAAGTGCCGTGCAGGTAGGGCTGCAGCCATTTCAGTTCCGGCGCGCGCTCCAGCAGGTCGGTGGCGCCGAGCGAGGCGGTCAGCTCCGCCTCGAACGCATGGCCCGGGTCGCTCACCGGCGCGCCGGCGGCGAGCGACAGCACGCCGTCGTGCTCCTTGTGGCGGACCTGCAGCGCCGGCGCGCGGAAGCCGTCGCTGCCGTATTCGGCCTTGCCGCGCACGTTGTCGAACGCAGGTCCCAGCGGCGGTCGGCCAGGGTGGCGCCGCGCGCAGCTCGACGTCGCCGCGGACCCTGGCCGGCGCCGCCGTGCAGGGGCAGCGACAGGCCGAAGTTGACCCGCGGCCGGCCCGCTGGCGCCCAGCGCGTCCAGCGTTTCGCCGCCGTAGGCGGCCTGCAGCGGGCTGCGCCGCAGCAGCGCCAGCAGGTGCCCGCTGTCGTCGAGGGTGCGCGCGTCCACCTTCAGCAGCGATTCGTGGAAATCGGCGATGCCGGCGCGGAAGGCGTCGACCTTGACGCCGCCGAGGTTGCCGCGGCCCTGCAGCGCGAACCCGTTGGCGATGAAGGCGATGTCGGCATCGACGCCGTCCATGGCCGGCCAGCCGTGCGAGAAGCGCAGGGTGCCGTTGTCGATGCGGCCGCCCGCCTCGAAGCGGCCGTCGTTGCCGTCGAACGGCCAGTCGTAGGAGGTCGCCGACGGCCAGGCCGATGCCGTCGCGCAGGTGTCCGTCCACCAGCGCCTCGTCCAGCCACCGCACCGCCGCCGCGCTCATGTGCGAACGCACCCAGAACGCACCCAGAAGCCCTTGGCCGCGGTGATCGGCACATCGTCCAGTTCCGCGGCCAGGTTGATCCACGGCCGCGTGCCGTCGCCCTGGAACCACAGCCCGCCGCGCAGGCTGGCGGCGTAATCGTTGCCCTGCACGCGCATCACACGGCGTGCCGACGCGCCAGCCGGCGCCCTCGCGCCAGGCCACCGCCTGGCCGTCCAGCCGCAGGTCGTGGACGACGCCGAAACCGCTCGGCCAGTCGAAACGCAGGGGCTGGTCCGGGCGCAGCCGCAACGCCACCGCCTGTCCATCGCCCTCGAAATGCCCGCGCAGGCCGCTCAGGCCGGGGCTGCCGCCGACCGCGGCGAACGCGGCGTCTTCCAGTTCGCCGGCGCCCTGCAGGCGCCGCCGGCGCGGCCGGCGATGTCCACGTCGGCGAAGCGCAGGACCGGCGCGGCGCGGTACAGCCATTGGCGCAGGCCCGGTTCCACCGCGCCGCTCAGCGCGGCGACCCGCAGCAGCGGCGTCGCGTCGATCCGCTGCCCGCGCAGCGCAAAAGCCTTTCCGCCGCCCAGGTGCAGCAGGCCGTCGAGCACCTGCGCGCCGCCCTGGCCGGTGGCCACGCGCAGCCGCGGCGCGTCCACGCGCCAGTCGGTGCCGTCGTGGCGCCAGCGCGCGCGCGCGCGCAGGGCGTCGAAGCTCGTGGTCGGCGGCTTGCCGCCCGCGGCGAACGGTTCGCCGGCGAGCCCGACCCCGGCCAGTTCGGCATCGGCCACCACCGAGGCCACCTTGTGGTCGCTCACCGTGACCCAGCTGCGCAGCGTGCCGGAGCCTTCGCGCACCTGCCGCACGCCACCCAGGCGCAGCAGCGGCGACCACGCCGACAGGTCCGCCGGCGCCGCGGCGATCCAGGCGGTGCCGTCGCCGCGCTGGCGCTGGAAGTCCAGCACCGCGGTCACCGGCGCGGCGCCGGTATCGATCCAGGCGCGCGCGCCGGCGCGCACCCGGCCACCGTCGACGCGCAGGCGCGCAGGTCGATCCGCGGCAGTTCCGCGTCCAGCCCGAGCGAGGGCGCCTCCAGCCGCAGGCGGCCGCCGATCACCTGCAGTTCGCCGAGCCGGCGCAGGGTTTCCAGCGGATCGCCGGCGCCGGCGGCGGGCAGGCCGCGCACCGACCAGCGGCCGTCGTCGGCCCGCTGCAGGGTCAGCGCGAGCCCGCGCAGGCGCAGCTCGGTCAGCGGCGCGCCCGGCAGCAGTCCGGAATACAGCGACACCAGCACTTCGGCCTGGCCGATGCGCACGCCGTCGCCCTGGCGGCCGATGCGCACGCCGTCGCCCCTGGCCGATGCGCAGCCCGTCCAGCCGCAGCAGCGGGCCGCGCCGGGTCCAGGCGGTGTCCAGGCGGTCGAACGCCACCGGCTGGCCGGCGCGTTCGCTCAGCCAGGCGGCGACCTTCTGCGGGTGCCGTTCCACCAGCGGCAGCAGCTGGTTGAGCGTGCCCACCAGCACGGCCACGACCACCAGCACCACAGCCAGCGCGTAGATCGCATGGCGGCGCAGGTGGCGGAGGCGGTAGCGCGACAGCACGGGCATCGGGAAACGGGACCGGGAACGGAGAGCGGGACGGAAGTAGGAAAGAATGCCTGCGGCAGCCGGAATCGCAATGCAACGGCCGGCGTCCCGCTACCGCCGCCCCCGCTGGTAGCGGGCCGCCCCCGGCGTACCGCTACAGCAACACCACGTCGAACTGCTCCTGCAGGTACTGGTCGTCGGCCTGGAAACGGATGCTCTTGCCGAGGAACTCCTCCAGCTCGGCCACCGCCGCCGACTCCTCGTCGGTGATGCGCGCCACCACCTTGGTCGAGGCGATCACCAGCAGCCGCGCCGCGTCGAACTGCCGCACCGCGCGGGTGATCTCGCGGAAGATCTCGTAGGTGACGGTTTCGGTGGTCTTGATGCTGCCGCGCCCGCTGCATTCCGGGCAGGGTTCGGACAGCTGCCGCTCCAGGCTCTCGACCGTGCGCTTGCGGGTCATTTCCACCAGGCCCAGCGGCGAGAAGTCGTAGACCGTGGTCTTGGCGTGGTCGCGCGCCAGCGATTTCTCCAGCGTGCGCAGCACCTGGCGGCGGTGCTCCGGATCGACCATGTCGATGAAGTCGATGATGATGATGCCGCCGAGGTTGCGCAGCCGCAGCTGCCGCGCCACTGCCTGCGCCGCCTCCAGGTTGGTGCGGAACACGGTTTCTTCCAGGTTGCGCTGGCCGAGGAAGGAACCGGTGTTGACGTCGATGGTGGTCATCGCCTCGGTCTGGTCGATGACCAGGTAGCCGCCGGACTTGAGCGGCACCTGCTTGTCCAGCGCGCGGCCGATCTCGTCCTCCACGCCGTACAGGTCGAAGATCGGGCGGTCGCCGGTGTACAGCTCCAGTTTCTCGGCCAGCACCGGCATGTACTTGGCGACGAAGGCCTGCAGCTGTGCGAAGGTTTCCTTCGAGTCGACCTTCACCTTCTCCACGTCCTTGCGGATCAGGTCGCGCACCGAGCGCAGCGGCAGGCTCAGGTCCTCGTAGATGATGCTGCGCGGCGGCGCCTCGCGGCCGCGGCGCTCCACCACGTTCCACACCCGCGACAGGTAGGAGATGTCCTCGGCCAGCGCCTCGGCCGGCTGGCCCTCGGCATTGGTGCGCACGATGTAGCCGTAGCCGCCGTGCTGGGCGGAGATCTCGGTCACCAGCGCCTTGAGCCGGGCGCGCTCGGCCTCGTCCTCGATGCGTGCCGACACCCCGACCATCTTCGACTGCGGCAACAGCACCAGGTAACGCGAGGGGATGCTGACCTGGGTGGTCAGGCGCGCGCCCTTGCTGCCGATCGGGTCCTTGACCACCTGCACCACCACGTCCTGGCCGTCGCGCAGCAGCTCGACGATCGGCACTGACGAGGGCAGCGGCAGGCTGGGCGCGGTCTCCTCGGTGTCGGCGGCCACCGGCGCCGGCCGCACCACGTCGTTGGCGTGCAGGAACGCGGCGCGCTCCAGCCCGACCTCGACGAAGGCCGCCTGCATGCCCGGCATCACCCGCTGCACCCGCCCCTTGTAGATGTTGCCGACCACGCCGCGGCGCCAGCCGCGCTCGATGTGCAGCTCCTGCAGCATGCCGTTCTCGATCACCGCCACGCGGGTTTCGCGCGGGGTGACGTTCACCAGTATTTCTTCGGACATCCGTTCAATCCTTCCCTGCGCCGAAACCGCGCAGCAGCGCGGCGGTCTGCTGCAACGGCAGCCCCATCACGCCCGAATAGCTGCCCGCCAGCCGGCTGATCCAGCGTTCGGCGCCGCCCTGTATGGCGTAGGCGCCGGCCTTGCCCATCGGCTCGCCGCTGGCGACGTAGGCGGCGATCTCGTCCTCGGCCATCGCCGCGAACGTCACCTCCGATTCGACCACCGCCAGGTCCTCGCGCGCATGCGCCACCAGCGCCACCGCGGTGATGACCAGGTGGGTGCGCCCGGCCAGCGAACGCAGCATGCCCGCGGCATCGCCGGCGTCGGCGGGCTTGCCGTAGACCCGGTCGCCCAGCACCACTTCGGTGTCCGAACCGAGCACCACCGCCTGCGGGTCGTCGGCGACCCGCGCCAGGCCGGCGCGCGCGCCTTGTCCAGCGCGACGCGGCGCACGTAGGCCGCCGGCGTTTCGGCGGCGCCGCGGATTTCCGGTACGTCCAGGTCCAGCGCGCGGAACGGGATGTCCAGGCGCGCAAGCAGTTCGTTGCGGCGGGGGGAGCGGGAAGCGAGATAGAGCATCGGCGAAGCATAACCTGCGCCCGTCGCGGCCGGCGCTGCCGCCTGCCGGCGCGCTCGCCATGGACCACCCTTCCCGCCTACGCTTCGCCCGTTCCCGGCTGAACCGCGGGCAAAGCCGACGCTGCGCCCGCGACCCCGCCTGGCCTCACCGCCCGTTCATCGCCACCGCACCACCCTCGCATCCATCCAAGGAGGATCCACATGCGCCATTCCGCACTCGCCCCGCTGCTGCTCGCCCTGTCCTTCGCTTCGGGAGCCCCGATGACCGCCCACGCCCAGAACGCCCCGGCCGTCGTGGCCAGCGACGCCACCCTGCTCAACATCTCCGCCCAGGCCGAGGCCCGGCGCGTGCCGGACGTGGCCATGCTGTCGGCCGGCGTGGTCACCCAGGCTGCCGACGGCAACACCGCCATGCGCGAGAACGCCGTGCAGATGGACAAGGTGATGGCCGCGATCAAGGCCGCCGGCATCGCCGAGCGCGACATCCAGACCAGCGGCATCAACCTGAGCCCGCAGTACCGCTACGCCGAGAACGAAGCGCCGAAGATCACCGGCTACCAGGCCAGCAACACCGTCAGCCTGAAGGTGCGCGACATCACCAGGCTGGGCAAGGTGCTCGACAGCCTGGCCGCGCAGGGCGCCAACCAGATCAACGGCCCCAGCTTCGAGATCGACCAGCCCGAGCCGGTCTACGACGAAGCGCGCGTGGCCGCGCTGAAGAAGGCCCAGGCCCGCGCCGAGACCTACGCCAAGTCGCTGGGCCTGCGCGTGCGCCGCATCGTCAGCATCTCCGAGGGCGGTGGCGGCGGCTTCCGCCCGCCGATGCCGATGATGACGATGGCGCGTTCGGCCAAGGCCGAGATGGACACGGCGGTGTCGCCGGGCGAGACCACGCTGTCGGTCAGCCTGGACGTGGTGTTCGAACTGGGCCGCTGAGCCTTCGCTTCTACGTTCCCGGAAAACGGCGCCTGCGGGCGCCGTTTTCCTGTCTGGCGGCTGACCAGGAAATCCGCCCCCGCTTGCCGGATCGCCGCTTTGCAGGCGCACTGCAGGCACGCGGGCCGGAACATCGCAACCCCGTCCCGCGTCACCGAGCGTTGTTCTCCAGCACACACCCACGCATGGAGGTGGCACATGGTCCGCACGCAGCCCGGCATTTCCCCGATCCGTTTCGACACCTCCCGCATCCTCGCCTACAGCACGGCCATCGCCCTGCATGCGCTGGCGGCAGGATTGCTGCTCATCCCGTTGTCGCAGGCCCCCATCCGCAGCGACGCCGCTCCCCGCGAGCCGCGCTGGCAGCTGCCGGAGATCGTCCCGGTGGCGCCCACGCCCCCGCCGCCGGTTCCGGTGCCGGTGGTCAGGCAGACGCCGCCGCCATCGCGGCACGCCCTGCCGGTGCCGGTGGACAACGCACCGATGCCGGTCTTCGCCACCGAGGCGGTCATCCCGCTGCCGGCAGCGCCGACTTCGCCCACGCCCACCGACACCGGCCCGGTCGCCGATTCGATCGCGCCGCCCGCACCGCTGGCCGGCGTGCAGCTGCGTTACCTGCACGCCCCGGCACCGGCCTATCCGCGCGACGCCCTGCGTGTCGGCGCGCAGGGCACGGTGACGCTGCGCGTGCTGGTCGGCGTGGACGGCAGGCCGCTGGAAGTGAGCGTCGAGCGCAGCAGCGGCAACCGCAGCCTGGACAACGCCGCGCGCAGCCAGGTACTGCGCCAGTGGACGTTCCAGCCGGCCACCGACAACGGGCGCGCGGTGCAGGCCTACGGCCTGGTGCCGGTCGATTTCAAACTGAATTGAGGCCTTGGCGGTCCGCAGGGAAGCGCAGCTGAACGCTTCCTTGCGGACCCTCTCTCCGACCTCGCCTATTAATCGATTTTTCACTGTTATCTCACCCGGGAAAAACCTAGATTCGCGGCCGTCGATGTCCCCCCGGCCGCCATCCGGCGGCTTCTTCGCCGCAGTTCCCCTGGAGAGAAGACCGTGAAACATCCGACCCATCGGCAGTCCGCCTGCCGCCCCACCCGCCTCTGCGCTTCCATTTCCGCCAGCCTTGCGCGGCGGCTGCTGGTGCCGGCCGCACTGGTCCTGGCCGCCCCCGTGGCCATGGCGCAGGACCCGCAGGAAAAACCGACCACGCTCGACCGCGTCACCGTCACCGGCTCCAACATTCCCCGCACCGACACCGAGACGCCCTCGCCGGTGCAGGTCATCACCCGCCAGGAAATCGACCGCACCGGCAAGAACAACGTCGCCGAGTACCTGCAGACGCTGACCGCCGACGGCGCCGGCTCCATTCCCAAGACCTTCGGCAACGGCTTCGCCGGCGGCGGCGCCGGCATCTCGCTGCGCGGCCTCGGCGCCGGTTCCACCCTGATCCTGTTGAACGGCCGGCGCATGGCCACCTATGGCCTGGCCGACGACGGCCAGAAGGTGTTCACCGACCTGAGCACCATCCCGCTGGACGCGGTCGAGCGCATCGACGTGCTCAAGGACGGCGCCTCGGCCATCTACGGTTCGGACGCCATCGCCGGCGTGGTCAACATCATCCTGCGCTCGGACTTCACCGGCGCCATCCTGCGCGGCTCCTACGGCCTGTCCGGCGACAGCGACGGCGACCAGCGCAAGGCCACCCTCACCGCCGGCACCGGCAGCCTGGCCGAGGACGGCTGGAACGCGTTCTTCAGCCTGGACGTGGGCAGGACCGACGCGATCCGCACCTCCGACCGCCGCGGCCGCAAATGGATCGGCACCGGCGACCTGCGTCCCTGGGGTTACGACATCGACGGCAGCCAGTTCCTCGCCGGCGCCTTCAACGGCACCGCCGGGCAGGGCTCCTCGCCCACCGGCAGCGTCTATTCGCCCGACGACAGCACCATCACCAGCCTGCCGGGCTGCGCGGCGCTGTCGCCGGTGTCGCCGCAGGACCCGCGCGGCGGCTGCGTGTGGGACGCCACCCGCTTCCGCGACCTGGCGCCGGAAGAGAAATACGCCAACGTGTTCGGCCGCGCCACGTTCGCCTTCGGCGACAGCTCCGAGGTCTACGTGGAGATGGGCTATTCGAAGAAGAACACCACCTTCCGCAACACGCCGTCGAACATCTCCGGCAGCTGGGGCTACCCCGGCGGACCGGTCAACGCCAACAGCGGACCGGGCGCGATCATGCTGGGCGCCGACCACCCGGACAACCCCTACGGCGTACCGGTGCGCGTGCGCTATTCGGCTTTCGACGTCGGCCCGCGCGTGACCGACAACACCAACGAGTTCATCCGCTTCCTGGCCGGGGTCAAGGGCAGGTGGGGCGACTGGGACTACGACACCGCCTACCTGCATTCGAGCACCAGCCTGCTGAACGAGCGCACCGGATTCCTGCGCTACAGCGCGGTGCAGTGCGCCCTGTCCGGGCCGTCCTGCCCCGGCGGCATGTGGAACATCGGCCAGGGCGCGGAGAACAACCCGCAGAGCCTGTACGACTACATTTCCCCGACCATCAGCGCGCGCGCCAAGAGCGAGCTGGACATGTTCGACTTCAAGGTGTCGCGTTCGCTGGCCGACCTGGCGGGCGGGCCGCTGGGCCTGGCGCTGGGCACCGAGTGGCGCAAGACCAGCAACTCGCTGACCCCGCAGACCTATACCGACCAGGGCGACATCATCGGCCTGGGCTACTCGGCCTACGACGGCACGCAGAACGTATACGCCGCCTACGCCGAACTGTCCGCGCCGGTGCTGGAGCAGCTGGAACTCAACGCCGCGGTCCGCTACGACAAGTACGAAAGCGGCGACGGCGCGGTCAAGCCGAAGGTCGGCTTCAAGTGGACGCCGGCGGAATGGATCGCCCTGCGCGGCACCTACGCCGAGGGCTTCCGCGCGCCCAACCCGGCCGAGAACGGCGTCGGCGGCCTGGCCGCGTTCTCGCGCGCCAACGACCCGGTGCGCTGCCCCGACGGCGTGCCGGCGCCAGGCGCGACCCAGGCCGACTGCGGCCTGCAGCCGGTGGCGATCATCACCAAGCCCAATCCCGACCTGAAGCCGGAGGAGTCCAAGAGCTACTCGCTGGGCATCGTGCTGCAGCCGACCCGCACCACCTCGATCACGGTCGACGCGTGGCGCATCAAGCGCAGCGACGAGATCGCCCAGGGCGACACCGACGCCGCCATCGCCACCGGCAACGTGCTGCGCGATTCCAACCTGCTCAACGGCGTGCCCGGCACCGGCTCGATCCTGGCGGTGAACACCTCCTACGTGAACGCCAGCCAGTCGACGGTGGAAGGCGTCGACGTGGACGTGCGCCAGGACATCCCGCTGGGCAATGCCGGCGACCTGCGCCTGGACGCGCAGTGGAGCCACACCCGCAAGTTCGAGCGCACCGACGGCGGCATCACCCACGAGTACGCCGGCACCCACGGCAACTGCGACGTGACCAACTGCATCGGCACGCCCAAGGACCGGGCCAACTTCGGCGCGACCTGGAGCCGCGATGCCTGGTCGCTCAGCGGCATCGTCAACTACATCGGCAGGATGGACAACAAGGACGAGCGCGGCGGCGACTACCTGTCGTTCTACGCCGACGGCACGCCGGTGGAGAAGATCTCCTCCTTCACCACCTTCGACCTGTCCGGGCGCTGGAACGTCACCGACGCGCTGGAGCTGAGCGCCTCGGTGCAGAACGTGTTCGACCGCATCGCACCGCTCGACCCGGCCACCTACGGCGCGGTCAACTACAACCCGCTGCACTACAGCGGCGCCATCGGCCGCTACTTCACCGTCGGCGCCAAGTACACCTTCAACTGATCCACCCGCCGATCGCGTCGGCGCGGAAGCCCGGGCATGTCCCGGGCTTCTGTTTCGCCGGCCCGGCACGAAGACCCCCGTGCACGGACACGCGGACCGCCGCACCGCGGCGGCTCGGGCACTGCACCTGTCGCAGGAACGCACACGGAACGCCGAGCGACAAGGCATGGCATCGGGCGCGCGTTGCCGGAACCGAGGTGCGGGACGATCAGGTAGAGTACCGCCCTCACATACACGGAACCGTTCCCGTGACGCCCAGGTTCTGGCTGCTGCAGGCAGTGGGTTGGTCCTTTTTCCTGCTCATCGCCTACATCGCCAGGCCCAGCGAGGAGGCTGTTGCGGAAACCCTGCAGTTCCTCGCGGTCGGCGCGGTCAGCGCCGGCGGCCTGGTGGCCAGTCTCGGACTCCGCTGGCTCTACAGGAAATGGCACGCCGATGGCTATGGCGAACTGCGCTGGCTCGGCATCGTGCTGGTGGCCAGCCTGCTGGCCGCGGTGGCCGTCGACGTGCTCTTCCACGCCGCGCTGTTCCTGCTGGCGGACCTGTCGCCCAGCCTGGCCGCACTGCAGGCCGCGCAGCCGATGATCTCGCGCGCGCCACTGCTGGCCTGCGCGTTCTTCGCATGGAGCCTGCTGTACCTGGCCATCAGCCGGCAGACCCGGCTGGCGGAGGCCGCGCGCCATCAGAACGACCTGCGGCTGGCGCTCAGGGAAGCGGAACTGCAGCGGCTGCTCAGCCACGTCGGCCCGCATTTCACCTTCAACACGCTCAACAACATCCGCGCCCTGATCCTCAAGGACCCCGAACTGGCGCGCGAGCAGATCGGCCGTTTCGCCAATACGCTGCGCTACCAGTTCACCGGCGGCACGGAGGCGCTGGTGACCGTTGAAGAGGAAATGGCGGTGGTCCGCGACTATCTGAGCCTGGCAGGCCTGCAGCTCGGCCCCCGCCTGCGCTACGGCGAACGGGTCGACGCGCGGGCGCTGCAGATGCGCATCCCGCGCTTCTGCGTGCAGCTGCTGGTCGAGAACGCCCTCAAGCATGGCCTCGGTCCAAGCAGCGCGGGCGGCGAACTGGAAGTGGACATCGCGCCGCGGGACGACGCGCTGCACGTCCAGGTGCGCAACACCGGCTGCCTGCGGGCCGCGGACGGGACCACGGGAACCGGGCTGGACAATCTCAGGCAGAGGCTGCAGCTGTCGTTCGGAAACCGGGCCGGCTTCCATCTGGGAGAACAGGACGGCTTCGTGGTGGCCAGGGCATGGATCGGGAGCACGGCATGATGGAAGCGGTGATCGTCGAGGATTCGGAGCTGGCGCGCTTCGAGCTGGAACACCAGCTCCGGAACCATCCCGGGGTGACGGTGGTCGGCCATGCCGGCGATGTCGAGGCCGCCATCGCCTTGATCGAATCCAGTGCCCCCGACCTGGTGTTCCTGGACATCGATCTGCCGGGCGGCAACGCCTTCGACGTGCTGGAACGCCTGACGCGCGTGCCGCGCATCGTCTTCACCACGGCCTTCGATGCCCATGCGCTGAAGGCGTTCGCCTACAACACGGTGGACTACCTGCTCAAGCCGATCGAGCCGCAGCGGCTGGCGCAGACGATGGGCAAGCTGGCCGGCGTGCTGTCGGCCACGCCGGCCCGCCGCGCCATGGACAGCCCGCTCTTCATCAAGGACGGCGACCACTGCTTCTTGGTGAAACCGCGCGACGTCCGCCTCATCGAAGCGGTGGGCAACTACAGCCGCGTCCATTTCCAGAACCAGTCGCCCCTGCTTTACCGCCCGCTGGGCGCCATCGAGGCGCAGCTGCCGCCGGAGCGGTTCTTCCGCGCCAACCGCCAGCACATCGTCAACCTCGATCATGTCGAGCAGGTCGCGCCGTGGAGCAATGGCGGACTGATGCTCACCCTGCGCGGCGGGTTCGAGATCGAAGTCTCCCGCCGCCAGGGCGTGCGCTTCAGGGACGCGCTGAGCCTGTAGCCGGGGCGACGGCCGCGGCGGGTTCCCGGTATCCGTGGCTCTCCCCCATCAACCGGTCGTGCAGCGTCATCATCGCGCGACCGTCGCCTGCGCTGGAGAACGTCAGGTAATCCGTGCCGCCATCCAGGTAGTAGCGGCCATCGGCGGCCGGCGTGACCGATACCGGCACCTCGCCATCGCCTTCCCGCAGCAGCTGCATCGCACCGTCGACCTTGGACAGGATGCGCACGTCGTCCTTCGCCAGTACATAACGGCCCGACCAGGCGGCATCCGCCGCGCCGGGCGGCACCGCGGCCGCATAGGGCCTGCCCGCCGCGATGGCCGCGAGCTTCACGGTCAACTGGGTGGGATCGAGGAACTCCGCGTTGGTCAACACGGTCGCGAAGACATCCGGCGACTTCAACCGCACGACGTAGCTGTTGAAGCCGTTGATGAAACCGCCATGTTCGACATCGGCCATGCCCTGGACCTGTCCGATGATCCAGCCGAAACCGTAGGGGGACCACGTGCCGTCGGCCAGGCGCGTCCGGCCCATGGCCTCGGCCAACAGCGGCGCGGGCACCAGCACGCCATCGCGCAGGGCGCGGTGCCAGATCGCCAGGTCGTCCACCGTGCTGATCAGGCCGCCGGCCCCCTGCGGCTGCGACATGCTGATGAAATCGGCATTCTGCAGTTCGCCCTTCGAGCGGCGATAGCCATGGGCGCGGCCGGGAATGACGGCCAGGTGATCGTCGTAGCGGGTCTGGCGCATGCCCAGCGGCGCGAAGATCGCCTCCTGCAGATAAGCCGCATAGGACACCCCGGACACGCGTTGGATCAGATGGGTCAGCACGATGTAGTTGGAATTGCTGTAGCGGAACCGCGTACCGGGAGCGAACTCCAGCGGCAGATCCTTGAAATAGCCCATCAGGCCGGGCGCGTCCGCCTCGTTCCTGCGCGCGGCGCGCGAGGCGGGAATGCTGCTGATGTTCCTGATGCCGGAGGTGTGCGTGAGCAGTTGCCGCACCGTCACCTTGGCCATCGGCCCGGCAAGCGCCGGATCCAGCGAATCCAGCGTCGCCGCGAGGTCCAGCTTTCCGGCCCGCACCAGCATCAGCACCGCCATGGCGGTGAACTGCTTGCTGACCGACGCCAGGCGGAGCGCCGCCTCGGGGCGCATGGCGACGCCGTTCTCGACATCGGCCAATCCGTAGGCCTGCCGCAGCAGCACCGTGTCCCCGCGCGTCACCAGCACGACGCCACCCGGCGGCCCGTCCTTGAAGAAGCTTGCCGCTTCGCGCGCCAGCGCGCGGGCCGCCGCCCCCGTCTCGTCGGCTTCCGCGGCAGCCGCCGTATCCGCCGCGGCCAAGGCCGCCATCAACGCCAGCATTGCAAATACTTTCATGCGCCTTCTCCCCGAATGGATGGCGCCAGCGTAGGCAAGCCGCCGCATCGGACCGAGCGATATATGACGTGCGGTCCGGAGAACGACCGAACGGTCGCCGGACGATGGGAGCGGTAGTGCCCCGCCGCCGGTACGGAGCCGACAGCGCCCGACGGCATGGACATGCGCGGAGGCATCCACGACGACGCGCAGCCGCCGCCCGCCAGGCATGCGGTAGCGAAGGCGGCTTCCCTAAGCACGCGCGTGATCGCGCCGGATGCCACCGCCAACGAGACCGGGGCCCACCGCGCGGCGCCGAAGCGCGGCCGCCGGGATTGATGGAACCGCGGCACTTTCCCCGGGCAACAAAAAAGGCCTGCATCTCACGATGCAGGCCTTCGAATCTGGCGCCCGAAGTTGGACTCGAACCAACGACCCCCTGATTAACAGTCAAGTGCTCTAACCGGCTGAGCTATTCGGGCGGGGACGCGCATTCTATACGCATGTCAGGCGCGATGGTAGGGGTGGTTGGCGAGCATCGCGGCGGCACGGTACAGCTGCTCGGCGACCACCAGCCGCACCAGCATGTGCGGCAGGGTCAGCGGGCCGATCGACCATTTCTCGTCGGCGATCGCCGACACCTCGGGCGAATGCCCTTCCGGGCCGCCGATCAGGAACGCGAGGTCGCGGCCCTGCGCGCGCCAGTGTTCCAGGCGCTGGGCGAGCTGCTCGGAGCTGAGCTGGCGGCCGGGCACGTCCAGCGCCACCACGTACGGATTCTTCGGCAGCGCCGCCAGCACGCGCCTGCCTTCGTCCTCGATGGCGCGCTTCGGGTCGCGGCCCTTGCCGCGCAGGCCCGGCTCGATCTCCACCAGTTCCAGCGGCAGCCAGTGCGACAGGCGCTTCTGGTACTCGGCGAAGCCCTGCGCCACCCAAGATGGCGCGCGTTCCCCGGTGGCGATCAGTCTGGCTTTCATGGCGCGGCTCCCGGCATGGCGTCGAAAACGAAGACGGCGCCCTGCGGCGCCGTCGCGAAGGCAGGCAACGGGCGGATCAGCCCGCTTCCTGCTCTTCCCCGTCGGCGGACGGCGGCTGGTCGCCCACCGTCCACAGGCGCTCGAGCGCGTAGAACTCGCGCACGCGCGGCAGCATCACGTGCACGATCACGTCACCCAGGTCCACCAGCACCCACTCGGCCTCGCGCTCGCCTTCCACGCCCAGCGGCATCACGCCCAGGTCCTTGGCGAAGCGCACCACTTCGTCGCCGATGGATTTGACGTGGCGGGTCGAGGTGCCCGAAGCGATGACCAGGTAATCCGCCACGCTGGACTTGCCGCGGACGTCGATCTCCACGGCGTCCTTGGCCTTGAGCTCTTCCAGCGCCGCGTGCACGGAGGCCAGCAGGGCGGGAACGGACGGCGGCGGATTGGGCAACTGGGTCTTGATGACTTGGGCTTCGGTGGTCAAAGCGGCGGAACTCGATGAATGAAGGGGCGATTATAGAGAACCCGGCCCCGCCCGGCATTCACGCCGCGGCGCTGCCGTACAGGCGATGGGCGGCGATGTAGTCGGCGACCGCGGCCGGCACCAGACCGCGCCAGTGGCCGCCGGCGGCGATCAGGCCGCGCACGGCGGTAGCCGATTCGGCCTGCAGCGGCTGGCGCAGGCGCCAGACCCGGCCGGCCGGCTGCCCGTGCAGGCACGTGGGAGCGTCGGCCCAGGCATCGCGCAGCCGCGCGGCCAGCCCCCCGGGCAACTGCCCGTCCAGCGCATTGCCGGGGCGTTCGGCGACGACGATATGCGCCAGGTCGAGCAGGTGTTCCCATTCATGCCAGGTCGGCAGGCCCAGCAGGCTGTCGGCGCCCATCAGCAGCGCCACCGGCGTTCCCGCGCCGGTTTCGCCGCGGATCTCGCGCAGGGTATCGACGGTCCACGACGGCACGCCGGGCTGGCGGGCGGCGCGCCGCAGTTCGCGGGTATCGACCTGCATACCGTCCTCGCCGGCGACCGCCAGTTCCAGCATGCGCGTGCGCTGCCGCGCGTCGGCGCCCGGCGGCGGGCGGTGCGGCGGATCGGCGGCCGGCATCAGCCGCACCGGCGCATGCAGCTCGTCGCGCGCGCAGCGGGCGATGGCCAGGTGGCCGTTGTGGACCGGATCGAAGGTGCCGCCGTAGATCAGCAGCAGGTCGGAATCGGGCCGGTTTCCACGTGGCCCCGGTGCGGGGATCACGGTCAGCGCGCTCCGCGCGCCAGCAGGCGCACCGCCTGCGCTTCGGCCACGGCCAGCAGCAGGCGTTCCAGCGCCAGCCACGGATCGCCCTCGGCGCGGCCCTTGGCCATGCGGTCGACCTGCCCGGCCTCGGCCACGAAGCGTTCCCAGCGCTGCGGCGCCGGGTGCCGCTGCAGCGCGCGCTTGAACGGCGCCTGCCGCGATTCCCAGATGCCGCGCGCCTTCATCTCGCCGGCGAGGTTGCCACCGTTGGCCTGCACCCGCGCCAGCCCGGCGGTGAGCAGCAGTTCGCGGATCAGGATCGGGGTCAGCGCGGCCACCGCCTCGCCCTCGGCGCGCAGCCCGGCGAGCATGCGGATGACCGCCGGCGGTTGCCCGGAGAACGCTGCCTCGACCAGCCGGAACACGTCGTAGCGCGCGGCGTCGGCGACCAGCGCCTCCATTTTCGCCACGTCCAGGGTCTGGCCCTCGGCCAGCAGCGCGAGCTTGTCGATTTCCTGCGCGGCGGCCAGCAGGTTGCCCTCCACGCGCTCGCTCAGGCGCTGCACCGCGGCCGGCTCGGCGCGCAGTCCCCGGGCGCGCAGGCGGCGTTCGATCCAGTCGCCCAGCTCATGCGGCTTGATCGCCCAGGCCACCGACAGCACGCCGATGCGCGCCACCGCGTCGGCCCATTTGCCGTGGTGGGATTTGCTCCATTCGCCGGCGGTGATCAGCAGCACCACGTCGGCCGGCGGCCGCGCGCAGAACTCGCTGATGACCTCGGCGCCCTCCTTGCCCGGCTTGCCGCTGGGCAGGCGCAGCTCGACCAGCCGGCGCGCGCTGAACAGGCTCGGCGCGTTGAAGCTGGACGCCAGCTGGCCCCAATCGAAATCGCGCCCGTCGGCGTCGAACACCTCGCGCTCGCCGATGCCTTCGGCGCGCGCCCTGGCGCGCACCGCGTCGGCCGCTTCCAGCACGCGCAGCAGTTCCGGGCCGGCGATCAGGTAGACAGGCGCCAGCGGCTGTGCGCCGGCCTGGGTGGCGAGCTGTTCGGGACGCAGTTCCATCGCTCAGCGCCCGCGCGCCGGGACCGCCATCGTCGGCATGCCTCAGTCGTCCTTGCCGGCCGCCGGCACGGCGCTGCGTTCCTTCTCCATCTGCGCGCGCACCACGCTGTCGATGCGGCGCAGGATCGACGCCGACATCTCGCGGCGCAGTTCGTCGGCCAGGATCTCGCGCTCGGTCGTGGTGCCGGTGGCGTCGGTCGGCTCGGACACGTAGTCGCGAGACAGCTCGATCACCTGCTCCGGCACCAGCACGCTGCCGTCCGGACGCTGGAAGGCGAACACGACCGCGTAGCGCATGCTGTATTCCTGCGTGCGGCCCTGCGCGTCGATGGCGATCGGCAGGTCGCCCCAGCGCTCGGAACGGACCTGCAGCCGCGCCGCGCCCTTGCCGGGCTCGTCCTCGCCGACCACGACCGCGCCGGAGGCATGCAGCCCGCGTCCCAGCAGCTTGACCAGCTCGCTGTAGCGCACCGTGGATTCGACCTTCACCGCCGGCGTGTCGTCCGGCAGGGTGAGCCTGTTGCGCAGGTGGAAGCCGCAACCAGTCAGGCTCACGGCAAGGACGAGGGCGGTCAGGTATCGGGTCATGGGCACAGTCTGGCGGAGCCGGCCAGGAGCGGCAACAGAAAACGGCCCGCATCATCGCCCATCGGGTGTGAGCGGGGATGAAACCGCATCGTCAGCCTATCTGTTCTGGAGCGGACACCATGCGTGAGACAAGACAGAGCTGGAGCAGTCGCTCATGCGGCCGGGTAAGCATTTGCGGAAAAGCTGGTCGCCACCTCCATGCCCCCCAAGTTGGGGGGCGATCCGCGCGCAAGCGCGGATGGGGGGATGGAAGCTCAAGGCGCGGGGCCCAAAGTTCCGCAGGCGGAACTTTGGGGGTTGATCCGCCGCAGGCGGATCAACCCGCCACGATGTTGACGATCTTGCCCGGGACGATGATGACCTTGCGCACGGCCAGGCCTTCCAGGAACTTGGCCGCGTTGGGCTCTTCCTTGGCGGCGGCCTCGATCAGCTCGCGGCTGGCGTCGGCGGCGACGTCGATGGTGCCGCGCAGCTTGCCGTTGACCTGCACCGCCAGGGTCAGCGCGTCCTTGACCAGCGCCGCGGCGTCCACCTGCGGGAACGGCTGGTCTTCGAGCAGCGTCTCGGCGTTGCCCAGCAGTTGCCACATCGCGTGGCAGGCGTGCGGGGTGATCGGGTTCAGCAGCAGCACGGTGGCCTGCAGGGCCTCCTGGCGCACCGCGCGGCCCTGCGCGCTGGCATCGTCGAACTTGGCCAGCACGTTGAGCAGCTCCATCACCGCGGCGATGGCGGTATTGAAGGCGTGGCGGCGGCCATAGTCGTCGCCGACCTTGCCGATGGTCTCGTGGGTCTTGCGGCGGATCGCCTTCTGCTCGGCGTTCAGCGCCGCGACGTCCAACTCCGGCGCGCTGCCGTCGGCGACGTGCTTCTGCACCATCGCCCACAGGCGGCGCAGGAAGCGGGCCATGCCGTCCACGCCGGCCTCGTTCCACTCCAGCGACTGTTCCGGCGGCGCGGCGAACATCGAGAACAGGCGCACGGTGTCGGCGCCGTACTTGGCCACCATCGCCTGCGGGTCGACGCCGTTGTTCTTGGACTTGGACATCTTCTCGGTGCCGCCGATCACCACCGGCTGGCCGTCGCCGCGCAGGGTGGCGCCGGTGATGCGGCCGCGCTCGTCGCGCACCACGTCCACGTCGGCCGGGTTGAACCAGTCCTTGGAACCGTCGCCGTTCTGGCGGTAGAAGGTCTCGGCGATGACCATGCCCTGGCACAGCAGGTTCTGCGCCGGCTCGTTGCTCTCCACCATGCGCGCGTCGCGCAGCAGCTTGTGGAAGAAGCGGAAGTACATCAGGTGCAGGATGGCGTGCTCGATGCCACCGATGTACTGGTCCACCGGCAGCCAGTAGTTGCCGCGCTTGTCCACGGCTTCGCGCGCGCCCGGCGAGGTGTAGCGGGCGTAGTACCAGCTCGACTCCATGAAGGTGTCGAAGGTGTCGGTCTCGCGCTCGGCCGCGCCGCCGCATTCCGGGCAGGTGGTCCTGCGCCATTCCAGGTCGGCCTTGAGCGGCGAACCGGTGCCGTTGAGGGTGACGTTCTCGGGCAGCACCACCGGCAACTGGTCTTCCGGCACCGGCACCGCGCCGCAGGCGTCGCAGTAGATCACCGGGATCGGACAGCCCCAGTAGCGCTGGCGGCTCACGCCCCAGTCGCGCAGGCGGTAATTGACGCGGCGCTGGCCCTGGGCCTTGCGCTCGAAACGCTCGGCCAGCGCCTCGAAGGCGCCCTGGAAGTCCAGGCCGTCGAACTCGGCGGAATTGACCAGTTCGGTTTCGCGGGTCTTGTCGCCGTACCAGTCCTGCCAGCGGGCCGGATCGTAGGTACGCTCGTCGTCGTTCTTCGGGTGCTTCAGCGCGATGACCTGCTTCTTGGGCAGGTTGTACTTGGTGGCGAACTCGAAATCGCGCTGGTCGTGGCCCGGAACGGCCATCACCGCGCCGGTGCCGTAGCCCATCAGCACGAAGTTGGCGACCCAGATCGGCACCTGCTCGCCGCTGACCGGATGGATGGCCTTCAGGCCGGTGTCCATGCCGCGCTTTTCCTGGGTTTCCAGCTCGGCCTCGGACACGCCGCCCTGCTTCAGCTCGGCCAGCATCGCGGCCAGCGCCGGGTTGCTCTTGGCCGCGTGCAGCGCCAGCGGGTGTTCGCCGGCGATGGAAACGAAGCTCACGCCCATCACCGTGTCCGGACGGGTGGTGAACACGCGCAGCGGGTCCAGCGCGGCGCCGTCGACGTCGCGCACGTCGAACTGGATCTCCAGGCCTTCGGAACGGCCGATCCAGTTGCGCTGCATGGTCTTGACCGAATCCGGCCAGCCCGGCAGTTCGTCCAGGCCGTCCAGCAGCTCCTGGGCGTAATCGGTGATGCGCAGGAACCACTGCGGGATCTCGCGCTTCTCCACCAGCGCGCCGGAGCGCCAGCCGCGGCCGTCGATGACCTGCTCGTTGGCCAGCACGGTATTGTCGACCGGGTCCCAGTTCACCACCGAGTTGCGGCGGTAGGCCAGGCCCTTGCGCATCAGCCGGGTGAACATGCGCTGCTCGTGCACGTAGTAGTCCGGCGTGCAGGTGGCGAACTCGCGCGACCAGTCGATCGCATAGCCCAGCGACTTGAGCTGGCTGCGCATGTGGTCGATGTTGGCGTAGGTCCACTTGGCCGGCGCGGTCCTGTTCTTGATCGCGGCGTTCTCCGCCGGCAGGCCGAACGCGTCCCAGCCCATCGGCTGCAGCACGTTGTGGCCGGTCATGCGCTTGTAGCGGCTGATGACGTCGCCGATGGTGTAGTTGCGCACGTGGCCCATGTGCAGCGCGCCGGACGGGTACGGCAGCATCGACAGGCAGTAGTACTTGGGCTTGTCCGAGGTTTCGTCGACCTCGAAGGCGCGGGTGGTTTCCCAGTACTTCTGGGCAGCGGTTTCGACCTGCTGGGGATCGTAGATGGGCGTTTCGACGCTGGACATGAACGCGTTGGGGCGGCGGCAAAGCGGGACAGCGTACCGCAGTGCACCAGAGTGCTCCAATCCGGCCCACGGCGGCGCCCGCCGGAAAAAGCGGTTTCCTTCAATATCAATCGCTTGCGCGCCCCCGCCCTGCACCACCCTCGGCGTCCCTGGAGGCCGCGCCGGTTTCCCGCGCCGGCCCGCTATGCTGCCGCTTCCATCCCTGGGGGAACACCGCCGATGCCGATCCGCCGCCGTCACCTCGCCTGTCTCCTGCTGCTGGCCTGCGCGCCGGCCTGGGCCGAACCCGTCGCCGTGCAGTGCGGCCGCCTGTTCGATGCGCGCAGCGGCCAGCTCAAGGGACCGCACACGCTGCTGGTGGCCGACGGCCGCATCCAGCAGGTGCTGGCCGGCGCCGATGCCGGAACCGGCGGCGCGCGCGTGGTTGATCTGCGCGACAAGGTCTGCCTGCCCGGCTGGACCGACCTGCACGTGCACCTGGGCAGCCAGTCCAGCCCGCAGAGCTATTCCGAAGGCTTCCGCCTGGACCCGGTGGACTATGCCTTCCGCGCGGTGGGCTACGCCGAGAAGACGCTGATGGCCGGCTTCACCAGCGTGCGCGACCTCGGCGGCGAGGTCAGCCCGCACCTGCGTGACGCGATCAACCAGGGGCTGCTGAAGGGGCCGCGCATCTTCGCCGCCGGCAAGTCCATCGCCACCACCGGCGGCCATGCCGACCCGACCAACGGCTGGAACGACCAGCTCTCGCACCTGATCGGCCCGCCCGGCCCCACCGAGGGCGTGGTCAACTCGGTGGACGACGCGCGCCAGGCGGTGCGCCAGCGCTACAAGGACGGCAGCGACGTCATCAAGATCACCGCCACCGGCGGCGTGCTCAGCTACGCGCGCTCCGGCGACGCGCCGCAGTTCACCGTGGACGAGATCAAGGCCATCGTCGATACCGCGCACGACTACGGCTTCCGCGTGGCCGCCCACGCCCACGGCACCGAGGGCATGAAACGCGCGGTGCTCGGCGGCGTCACCAGCATCGAGCACGGCACCTACATGGACGAGGAGGTCATGCGGCTGATGAAGCAGCACGGCACCTGGTACATCCCCACCTTCTACGCCGGGCGCTTCGTCACCGGGAAGGCGGCCATCGACGGGTATTTCCCCGAGGTGGTGCGGCCAAAGGCGGCGCGCATCGGCGCGCTGATCAGCCAGACAGCGGCCAGGGCCTACCGCAACGGGGTCAAGATCGCCTTCGGCACCGACCAGGGCGTAGGCCCGCATGGCGACAACGCGCGCGAGTTCATCTACATGGTCGAAGCCGGCATCCCCGCCGCGTACGCGCTGCAGGCCGCCACCGTGCACGCCGCGCAGGTGCTGGGCGTGGACGACCAGGGCGTGCTGGAAGCGGGCAAGCGCGCCGACGTGATCGCCCTGGCCGCCGACCCGCTGGAGGACATCCACGCGGTGATGGACGTGCGCTTCGTGATGAAGGACGGGGTGATCTACAAGCAGTGACGGCTACGCGCGCTTCCCTTGGCGGGAGCGCGCCGCCCTGCTCAGCGCGGCGCCATCCGCGCCAGCAGCGCCAGCCACAGCGCCCAGCCCAGGAAGGCCAGCCGCTGCGCCATCGCCACCGGCATGACGCTGCCGAACACGAAGGCGCTGCACAGCATCCACACCGCGCAGGCCACGGCAAGGGTGGCGACCGGGCGCCATGCCGCATCGCGCGCGGCGCCCACGCGCAGCATCGCCGCGCCGGCGCAGAACGCCACCAGCCACAGCAGCCAGACGCTGGCATGCGCCTGGCTGGCGCGGTTCTCGATGTCGTCCACGTCCAGCGGGGAAAACGCCCATCGCCGCGAAGGCCAGCCCGGCCAGCAGCAGCATCTGCCCGGCCACGCGCAGCGGCCGCGAGGCGGCGGCGGGCATGCGCAGCAGCAGGCCGAGCGCGGCCAGCGCCGCCAACAGGCCCGGCACCACGAAGCCCACGGCGTTGAACGCGCCCGCGCCGGGGAGACCGGTCGCGCCCAGCAGCGAAACCGGGTGGCGCATCTGGTCGTAGAACGGCAGGCGCGCGCCGAACACCGCCAGCGCCACCAGCCACACCACCACCGACGCCGGACCCGCCCAGCGCAGCATCTGTTTCCACACCATCCGCATCCGATCCCTTCGACGCCGGCGCGCGCAGGCGCCAGCCAACGGCGGCGATTGTGAGGGTTGCGCCGCCGGCGCGCACGCCTGCGCGGCGCGCGGACGGCTCAACCGCCGGCTCCGGCGATCTCCACGCGGCGATTGGGCGCCAGGCAGCGCACGCGTTCGGCGCGCGGCGCCTGGCCGCAGTCGACCAGCGGCTGCGCGCTGCCGCGTCCTTCCGCGCGCACCGAGCCGGCGGGAATGCCGCGCGCCACCAGGTAATCGCGCACCGCGTCGGCGCGGCGCCGGGACAGCCGCAGGTTGTAGGCATCGCTGCCGATCTGGTCGGTGAACCCGACCACGGTCAGCTGCGCCGTGCCGGCGCGCGCGCCCAGGCGGGCGACCACCTCGTCCAGCCGCGCTCTGCCCGCTTCGGACAGGTCCGCGCTGTCGAAAGCGAACAGCGCATCGGCGGAGATGCGCAGCGGTGCCGCGGCGCGGCGGCCGGTGGCGGCGGCGGCGCGGCCGCGACCGGCGCCGGTTCCAGCAGCGCCGCGCAGGTGGCCGGTCTCCACGACTGGCCCACGGCCACGCCCTTGCCATCGAAATGGATCTGGAACTGGCACTGCACCGGCGGCGCGCCCACCGACCGGCGGAAGTTGAACAGGTAGTTCCATTCGCGCACGCCCCACAGGCCTTCGCCGAAATGCGGCGTGCCGAGCAGCGCGTGCAACTGCTGCTTGTTCATGCCCGGCGCGTACTGGCGCAGTCCTTCCAGGCTCACGTAGGTCCCGCCGGCCGGATACGCGCGCGCCGGGTCGGGGAAATCCCCGCGCACCTGCGCGCCGCCGCAACCGGCCAGCAGCGCCGCCATCGCCATCGTCGTCCACTTCATGTCCATGCCCCCCGATGCGTTGATCATTCATGTGCGCGGCGGCACCGGCCCGGCCGGTGCGCGCCGCCGGTTCACCACTGGAAACCGGCGCCCACGGTGACGCCGCCGTCGCCGCGCGTATTGGCCGAACCGCTCAGCTTGTAGATCCAGCGCCCGCCGTCGGTGACGCCGGAGATGCCCACCGCCATGCTGGATTCGCCATGGAAAGTGCTGGCCGAGAACGCGGCCATGCGCCGGCCCGCTTCGGTGGGCTGCGGCAGCCCGGCCATCGCCATGGCCGAGGCGATGCCGGCCGAGGCGCGGTTGTCGACCCGGTTGATGTCGCGGCCGATGTCGCCGAAGCGTTGATCGGTGTAGTTCTTCGACCAGTCCATCACGTCCCCCAGCCCCTTGTTGAGTTGCGCCACGTTCACCGCGTCGGTGTCGGCCACCCCGGCGGCGACGTTGTGCACCGCCACCGCCCTGCCCGCCTGGCCGAGGGTCACGCTGCCGTAGTTGGTGCTGCCATCGCCGTTCTGGTCGTAGCGCAGCGTGCCCTGCTGCGAGGCCTGCAGCTGGCGCAGGTTGACCGCGTCGCTGGCCTGCGTGGCGTCGGCCACGTGGGTGATCTGGCGTTCGTGCCCGGCGCTGCCCACCGACACCGAATTGGCGCGGTCGGCGACCGAGCCGGCGCCCAGCGCGACGCTGCCGTCGGCCGTGGCCGTGGCGCCGTCGCCCAAGGCGACGGACTGCGCGCCGGAGGCCATGGATTGCGGGCCGGCGGCCATGCTGTCCTGGCCGGTGGCCGATGCCGCGGCCTTGGTCGACTTCACCGCGAAATAGGCATTGCCGGTGCCGCCTCCGCCATTGGTGGGCGTCGGGGTGACCAGCAGGCCGCGCAGGTGCGCCAGCGAGTCGCTGATCGAGCCGAACGCCGCGCCGATGCCCGCGTACTGGTTCAGCGACAACTGGCCGTTGGCGCCGATGGCGTTCAGCGCGTAGGACGGCATGGACAGCGCGCCGTTGGCGCCCAGCGTCGCGCCGCCGCCGATCAGCGCCGCCAGCGAATTGCCGAACCCGTACAACTGCCCGCCGTTGATCGCCTGCATGCTCCCGGCCGCCACCGCGCCGGCGGCGAGATTGCCCACCACCGTGCCCTGCGGCGCGTTGCCGCCCCCCAGCGTCACCCGCCCATAGTCGGGGTTGCCCTGCGCGTCGTCGTCATAGGTCACCGCCGACTGGCTCACGCCGGCGATCAGCGACAACGCGCCCTTGAGCTGCGCCACGTTCACCGCGTCGGTCATCTCCTGGCCGGCGGCGACATGGGTGATCTGCCGCTCGCGCCCGGCCGAACCCACCGCCACCTCGCCGATCGAGTTCTGCGGCGCGGACAGGCCGAAGGCCGCGTAGCCGTTCCTGCCGCCACGGTCGGCATTGGACTTGTAGCCCAGCGCCACGCTGTTGGCCTTGTCCGAGGTGGCGCCCGCGCCGAGCAGGGTCTGGCCGTTGGCCGTGCCCGAGGCGCTGTCGCCGATCACCACCGAATGACCCAGCCGCGCGTCGTAGTCGGCCGTGGGCACGCCGCTGGGGCCGGTGCCGCCGGCGCCGGGGAAGACCACGTCCGCGTCCTGCTGCGCCAGGCGATGCTGGGCGTTGGTGCCGATCACCACCTCCTTGGAACCGTTGGCGTAGGCGCCGTCGCCGATCAGGACCTGGTAGTCCTGCGCCGCGTTGACGCCCCAGCATTCGACCGTGACCAGGCCCAGCCCCAGCGGATCGGCGCAGGTATCGGCCCACGCCGGCGCGCTGTCCGGCAGCAGCAGGCCCAGCAGGCCGTTGGGCTTGCCGTTGTTGATGTTGTAGATGTAGTTGTCCGAGGTGACGCCGCCGATCAGCGTCATGTGCGAATTGCCGCCGGTGGCCAGGCCGCCCAGTCCGTCCAGCACCTGTCCGACCGGACTGAGGTTGACCACCGGCACGCCCGCCACCGTGGTCACCGCGTACGCCTGCGCGATGTTGGCGTTGCTCATCGCCAGGCCGCCATTGCGCAGGTAGCCGTCGCCGCCGAACAGGGTCGAGACCGAGGGGCCGGCCAACTGGTCCACCGTGCCGACCAGCCCGCCGTTGCCGACCACCAGACCGCTGGGCCGCGCGACGGCCAGCGCGCCGGCACCGGCGTTGGCGGCCGGCTGCCCGGTCAACTGGCCGACCACGTTGGACACGCTACCGGTCAATCCGCCGGTGATGCCGTCGATCACCTGCTGCAGGCCGCCCAGGCCCGATGCGGAGCCGGTGAGGCCCGACAGCGTGCCGGTGACGGTGCCCGTCGCCGCCGACACCGTGCCGCCGACGGTGCCCAGCAGCGCCTGCACGGTGCCACTCACCTCGCCCTTGCCCAGTGCGCCGGTCGTCGCCTGCACGCCCTGCGTCACGGTGGTGACGGTCTGCGACAGGCCATCGCCCAGCACCGCCGATCCGGTGAGCTGGCCAACCAGGGTGCCGGTCCTGTCGCCGACGCCATCGAGGACCGGCGCGGCACCGTCGACCACACCATCGACCAGTCCACCCGCACCACTGCCCTTGATCAGGCCACCGGTCAGCTCCTCCACCGCGCTCACGGTCGAAACCAGCGTATCGCGCAGCGGGTTGCCGCCATCGCCGTCCTCCTTTCCGCCCGGCGAAAGCACGTTGCCCAGTACCTGCAGACCCGTGCGGGTCACCGTGCCCACGGCACCTGCCGTTGCGTCCTCCTTGAGCGTCAGCGCCTGCGGCAGCTTGCCGGCGATCCCCGGCAGCGTCGCCACCGCTTTCGTCGTGCCGGTGAGCGCATGCACCAACGGCCGCGTCACCGCTGCCTTGGCGGCCGTCGCTTCGGCCACCCGCGGCAACCGCGAGGCGGTCGTGGTCACGGCCGCGACCGGCGCGGCCACCGCGCCTGCGGCGCGCGCAATCACCGGCGGCGGCTGGGCTGTTGTGGCTGCCGCCGATCCGCACGGAAGCGCCGAGGGATACCGCCGCCGTGGCGCTGAGGGACGGATGGGAGGGAAGAACGGCCGGTGCGGAAGTTTCCTGCGCGGTGTACTTGGCGACCAGCGCCTGCAGGTCGTCCAGGCGCGCGTCGCCGGCCTGCGCCGGTGGCGCCATCGCCAGCATCAGCATGCCGCCCATGCCCAGCAGCGCGCCGGCCTGCCCGGCATGCAGGCGCCGGGCGGCACCGCGCTTTCCGCCTGCGCTTGCCAGCTCCGACCCCACGACGAAGGCATTCAGGGCGTGGTTCCATACCAGTCTGTAGATGCGATTCATGACGTGTCCCCGTGCAATGCGAGCGTCCCGCCCCGATGGGGGACGTCATCGCTTGGATCGCACTACATCAGGAACGCGCGGCCGCCTTTGCCTGTATCCGGCACATCGCTATGGCTATCCGGCAAACCTGTGCGCACTCCCGGCAAACCCATGCACGGAATCGGCAAATACGCCGCGGACGCGGCCCTCAGGGGTCGGAGAAGGTGCCGCGCATCAGGGTTTCGCTCGGCAGCTCGCCGAATACCCGCCGGTAATTGTCGGCGAACCGCGACAGGTCCCACAGGCCGCAGCTCAGCGCGATCGACTTGACCGACTTGCGCCCGGCATCAGCGGAGGAAAGGGTGCGGCAGGCCTCGCACAACCGCAGCATCGACAGGTAGCGCACCGGCGATATGCCCACCAGTTCCTCGAAGGCGTAACGCAGCGCGCGCTCGCTCACGCCCGCCGCATCGCACAGTTCCTGCATGTAGATGTGCCGGCGGATGTTGGCGCGCATCAGGTCCTCGGCTCGGCGCAGGATCAGGTAACGCACGCGGCGGTTGCGGCTGCAGACGCGGCGCTCCACCGGGCCGTTGGCGAACAGCTCGCCGGCATGCGCGTCGAGCAGCGCGTCGATCTCGTTGGCGGTGACCTCGCCGCGGCGGATGCGCTGCTGCAGGCCCTGGTAATAGTCCTGCAGCGGCGGCAGTTCGCGACCGCTGACCAGGGGAACATCGACGCCGCCGGCATCCAGGCTGCCCAGGCGGCGGCTGGCCGCGCGCTCCTGGAAGCGCCGCAGCGGCACCAGTACGAAGGTCACCCGGCTGTTCGCTCCCAGCGCGAACTCGGTGACGCCTTCGGGCATCACTGAAATGATTCCGCCCGGGGACAGCGGTACGCCGTGGCACCAGCTGGTCTCCGGATCCACCGTTTCCATCCAGCCGAGCAGGCACCAGTCGACCGGCAGCAGGAAACGCCCGCGCGTGCGCGCGGCGATCTCCAGCGTGCACAGCAGTGCCTGGTCGTGGACGAACGACGTCACCGACGCCATCGGTGGCTGGCCGTCCAACAAAACCAGTTCGACATGGCAGACGCGGAGGACGCTCCCCAGCGTGGACAGGTCGAACGACCTCAAATGCCGATCACAGATCATCGCATCCATGTGAACGCCCATGCCCGGACGGGTTTTCCCGTCGTAAGCCTGACCTTCGGATGCGGCCGACGCCCCCGGGCGCACCCCCCCTTTCCACTGCGGGCCGGAAACCGGATGGAAACCCCGCATCCCGGTATTTCCCGTTCCGCCGGCAATACATAACCGGCGGAACGGGATGACCATGTGTACGCCGCCCACTCAAATAGAGAAATCCATCACACTTATGCACATCCGCAATATCTTGCCGAATATGTGTATGCGCGCCCGGTTCGAATTGGAATGATCCTTCCCGGGCATGCCTGCCATGCCACAGGGGGAAACAATGGGGATTACCGCCGGGCGATTATCCGGCGGCTCCGCATCAGCACCTCTCCCTCGGCCAGGCCGCATGCCCGTGACAATCCCCGCGGGTGTCGCCACCCGCGTTCGCCCGGTGTACTCCGGCGCGTTGCCGGCCCGGGCTTTCATGGAGAGCATCATGAACGCCAAGATCCGCAGGTTTTTCGCAGAGGAAGACGGTGTCACCGCACTGGAGTACGGCCTGCTCGCCGCCGTCGTCGCGGGCGCGCTGGTGGTCGTCGCCGGTCCCGCGCTACGCGATTTTTTCACGGCGCTGTTCGCCCAGCTGACGGCAGCCGTCACCGCCGCATTCGCTTGACGGACAAGCGGCCATGCCCCCGCTGTCGGCAGCCATCGCGGTGATTCTGGGCCTGCAGGTCGTCTGCACCGACCTGTACGCCCGGCGCGTTCCCAACCGCGCGTTGCTGGCGGCAGCGGTGGCCGGGAGCGTGGCGATGCTGATGTTGCCGGGGTTCTCCACCGACATGCCCGACGCGATGGCGGGCCTGCTGCTCGGCCTGGTCCTGCTGCTTCCCTTCCACCTGATCGGATGGATGGGCGCCGGGGACGTGAAACTGTTCTCCGTGCTCGGCCTGCTGCTGGGCGGCGACGCGCTTGTTCCGCTCTGGATAATCGCCAGCCTGCTCGCGGGCGTGCACGCGGCGGCAGGGATGGCGGCGAAAAGCGGCGTCACCCTGGGTTTCATCAGCCGGTCTCCACCGGCGCTGCGCGCATATATATTCGTGAATGGAATCGATCTGTTCAACAGAATGAAAGCGTCGCGCGAAGGACGCAAAGGCATTCCTTATGCGGCCTATCTCGGCATCGCGACCCTGCTGATTGTTTTCACCGGGGTTTCACATGGATAAACGAATACACCACCGGATCAATATAAAAAGACAGCGCGGCGTGGTCAATATCGAATATGCCCTGCTGCTGATGCTGGGAATATTGCCGCTGCTGCTGATCACCTTCACGGGGGTAATGGTCTTCGCCGCGCAGCAATCGCTGACCCTGGCCGCCAGCGAAGGCGCCCGCGCCGCCCTGCGCTACGGCGATGTACCGGCGCGTCGCAGCAGCGCCTGCCAGGCCTCGGCCCGTTCGATGCAGTGGCTGCTCAATTTCTCCGGCGAGACGGCCGGCTGCCCGGCGGCGGCGGCCGCGCCCATCGTCGTGTCCGGCGCCTATCCCTGCGCCAGCGACGGCACGACCCGCTGCATGCAGGTCAGCGTTTCCTACGACTACGACCGGCATCCCTTCGTTCCCGGGACCGGCCGGCTGCTGGGCTGGGTGCTGGGCGAGCGCATGCGCAGCAGCGCCATCGTGCAACTGGATACCGGCGGCAACTGAATCCATACGCCTGCAAGGGGACCACCATGCCCAAGGCCATTCGAATCACCGCGGTACTGCTCCTGGCGATGGCCTTGCTGCTGGCGGTCATCGCCATCGGCATCGGGCGGCGTTCGTCGCATGCCGTGCAGGTCGCTTCGCCGGCGGCCGATCCCGCCCCGCGCTACGACGTGGTCGTGGCCGCGCGGCCGCTGACCGCCGGCATGCCGCTGTCGGCCAACGACCTGGCCGTCGCCACGCAGGCCGAACGCCCCTCCGGCACCTTCGTCTACGTCGGCGAGGCCACCGGCGGCGTCCTGCTGCAGGACGTCGCCGCCGGGCAGCCGGTGCCGCGCAGCGGGGTGTCGCGCGGCATCGCGCCCTGGCGCTGAATCCCGGCGAACGGGCGGTGGCGGTGCCGGTGGACGAACTGGCCAGCGCCGGCAACCGGGTGTCGCCGGGCGACCACGTGGATGTGTTCATGAGCCTGCCCGGGGTGGCCGACGCCGGCGGTTCCCGCCAGGGCGGCACGCAGGCGCGCCTGCTGCTGTCGCGCCTGCGCGTACTCGGCTACGGCGACCGCGACATGCTGTCGGCCACGCCCACCGTCGCCACGCCGGCGCAGGAAGACGCGAAGCCGCCGGAACCGGGCAGCCGCGCCGCGTCCATCGTGGGACCGGGCAGCAGCGGCGCTGCGGGCCAGACCGCGACGCCGGCAAGGACGGCGGTGCTGGCGGTGCCGGTGGAGATGATCGGACGCCTGCTGCTCGGCGCGCAGGGCGGCAAGCTGTTCCTCGCCCTGCGCAACCCGATCGACACGGCGGTGGCCGACAACACGCTTTTCGTGGCGCCAGCCCCGGTGCTGCCCTGCGCCGCGGGCTGGACAGCATGGCGACCGAGGAGGCGCAGCGCCCGGAGAACCAGGCCTTCGCCGGCGTCGACCTGGGCGGCCTGGCCGGCACCAGAAGCGCCCTGCCCGCCGCGGCCAACGCGGCGCCGCAGCGCACGTTCCAGCGGCGCGCGCGCGCACCGGCGGCGGCATCGCATCGAGGTCGTACGCGGTTCCAGCCCCGCCACCCCGCTGTCCTCGCCATGAAAGGGAGTTCGACCATGGCCACGCCCCCCCCCCCCGCCTCCCATCACGCCTCCTGATCCGGCTGCTCCTGTCGGCGGCCGCGCCGGTCGCCTGCCTGCCGGCCGCGGCCCTGGCGCAGATGGCGGCGACCGACGCCGTGCAGCTGGAGCTCCACGAGCAGCGGCCGTGGACGCTGCCCGAGGACGTGGAACGGATCGCCATCGCCGACCCGGAAATCGCCGACGTCACGTCCCTGCGCGACCGGCGCCACGTGCTGCTGGTCGGCAAGAACAGCGGCAGCACCACGCTGATGCTGTGGCAGCGCGGGCAGCCCGCGCCGACCCGCATCCGCGTCGACGTGCGCAGTGCGGTGCAGCGCGGCCTGCTCGACGCCCGCTCTCCAGCGGTCGCGGTGCAGGACGGGCAGGCGCTGCTGCAGGGCCAAACGCCTTCGTTGCTGGCGCACGAAGCCGCGCGCAAGGCCGCCGCCAGCGCGGTCGGCGAGAAGGGCGTGGTCAACGACGTGTCCACCATCGCCAGCGGCGGCGTGGTGCAGGTGGAAGTGAAGGTGGTCGAGTTCAACCGCAGCGTGCTGCGCCAGATCGGCCTGAACTTCAGGAACACCAACGGCGGTTTCAGCTACGGCGTCGCCTCGCCCACGTCGGCTAGCGGCGGCGCGCTGTCCTCGGCCTTCAAGCTGGTCGCCAGCTCCCTCCCCCACAACTGGAACGCCAGCATCGACCTGCTGCAGAGCAACGGCATGGCACGCGTACTGGCCGAACCCACCCTGGTGGCGCTGTCCGGCCAGAGCGCGAGTTTCCTGGCCGGCGGCGAACTGCCCATCCTCGAACCGCAGGGCCTGGGCACCACGACGGTGACGTTCAAGCCCTTCGGCATCGGCCTGACGGTCACGCCCACGGTGCTGGCGCCGGACCGCATCGCGCTGAAGGTGGCTCCGGAGGCCAGCGACCTGGACTACACGCGCGGCATCACCCTGGACGGCGTGCAGATCCCGGCCATCTCCACCCGGCGCGCGGACACCACCGTCGAACTGGGCGATGGCGAGAGCTTCGTCATCGGTGGCCTGGTGAGCAGCCAGCTGTCGTCGATGGTCAACAAGATTCCGCTGCTGGGCGACATCCCGGTGATCGGCTCGTTCTTCCGCAACCTGGACTACAAACGCGAGGACAAGGAACTGGTGATCGTGGTCACCCCGCGCCTGGTGCGGCCGTTGGCCAGGGGCACGGACATCCCGCTGCCGGGCCAGCGCGAGTCCCAGCCGCGCCTGCCGGTGTGGGGCTCGTGGCTGCTGCATCCGGCCTCACCCGACCAGTTGCCCGGCTTCTCCCGCTGACATAGCCGCCATGCCATCGGTCGTGCCCCTGCCGCTCATGCACCAGACCCCGACACTGCAACTGGTGCTCTACGCCCCCGACAACCGCCACATGGCGCGGCTCGGTTCGACGCTGTCCGGGCACGCCCGGCTGGCGTGGGTGGACAGCCGCGACGTGCCGCCGTCGCAGCTCGCCGCGACCGCCGCCGGTGCGCCGCTGGTCCTGCTCGACTACTGCGGCGGCAATGCCGGCTATTCGTCCGACCTGGCGCGGCAGCTGATCGCCGGCGGATGCCCGCTGCCATTGGTGGGGGTGGGCAGCGAAGGACCGGAACAGGCCCGCCACCTGCTGGTGGCGATGCGCGCCGGCGTGCGCGATTTCATCGACATCGACAACAGCGCCGCGCAGATGCTCGAAGTATTCGACCGCGTCGCCACGCGCAGCCGTGCCTGCGCCGGCGATCGCCACCACGCCCGCCGCGCCGGCGCCCGCGCCCGCCGGGCGCCTGGTCGTGTTGCACGTGCACGGCGTGCGCCCCGGCGTCGGCGCCAGCATGCTCGCGGTCCATCTCGGCGCGCAGCTGGCCGCGCGCTTCAACCATCCCGGCAGCGGCGGGCAGCGCGCCAACCAGGTGCTGCTGCTGGACCTGGGCCAACCGCACGGCGACGGCGCGCTCTACCTGGGCATGGAAAGCCATTTCGGCTACGAGGAAGCGCTGCGCCACGTCGAACGCATCGACTCCACCTTCGCCACCACCGCGCTGGCCCATCACGCCAGCGGCCTGGCGCTGCTGGGCATGGCCGGCACCGCGCTGCCGCCGGTGCACGAGCCGACGGCGCTGCTGAAGCAGCTGCGCGGCATCTTCCCGCTCGCCCTCGCCGATACTGGCGGCCTGCCGATGTCGCAGGTGCCCAGCGCGCTGCTGAGGCAGGCCCACGAGATCTGGCTGGTCGCCGACCAGGGCATCGGCACGCTGGTCTCGCTGGACCAGGCGGTACGCGACCTGGAACAGCGCGAACTGCGCGACGAGCGCCTGCAGCTGGTGGTCAACCGCTACGACCCCGACGGCGGGCTGAGCGACCGGCAGATCGCCGAGCGTTTCGACCTGCCGCTGCTGGCGACCGTGCCCGAACGCAGCCGGGCGCTGCGCGCCAGCACCGGGCTGGGCCGCCTGCTGACCGAAAGCGCGCCGCGCGACCCGTACGTGCGGGCGCTGCAGCCGCTGCTGCAGCACCTGGCCGGCGGCCGCGACGCGGCGCCGATCGTCTCTCCCCTCGCCCGCCTCGCTTCTCTCCTGGGTCGCTAACCATGGAAGACAAAGTCACTCCCCTGCCGCAGCGCATGGCGCCCGCCGCCGAAGCGGAGGCGCCGCCGCCGGGCGTGCCGTTCGAGCAGACCGAGCAGTTCCAGAGCATGCTCTCGGCCGCGCACGAGTACCTGCTCAACCACATCGAGGACGAGCGCGTCGACATCGACGCCTGGTCGCCGTCGACCATCGCCAGGTTCGTGCAGGCGCAGACCGCCGCCTTCGTCAAGGAATGGCGGATCCCGGTCAACGCCCAGGAAATGGAAACCGTCGCCACGGCCCTGCAGAAGGAGCTGATCGGCTTCGGCCCGCTGGACGACCTGCTGCGCGACCCGGAGATCGAGGACATCCTGATCAACGGCTACAAGGACGTGCACGTGTCCAGCGGCGGCGTGCTGCAGCGCGCGCCGCAGCGCTTCAGCGACGACCGCCACCTGCTGCGCATCCTGCGCCGGATCATCGCCCCGCTCGGCCGGCGCCTGGACGATTCCAATCCCATGGTCGACGCGCGCCTGCCCAATGGCGGCCGCCTCAACGCGATCATCTCGCCGCTGGCCGTGGACGGGCCGATGGTCTCGATCCGCAAGTTCCGCAAGGACCCGTTCACGCCCGACGAACTGCTCGGCCGCGGCGCGTTCGACAAGCCCATCTACGCGCTGCTCAACGCGATGGTGCGCGGCCGCTGCAACATCCTGATCTCCGGCGGCACCAGTTCCGGCAAGACCTCGCTGCTCAACGCGCTGGCCACCTTCATCCCGCACAACGAGCGCGTCATCACCATCGAGGACACCGCCGAACTGTCGCTCAACCACCCGCACGTGGTGCGCCTGGAAAGCCGCCTGGGCGGCTTCGACGGCAGCGGCGCGGTCGGCATCCGCGACCTGGTGCGCAACAGCCTGCGCATGCGTCCGGACCGGATCGTGGTGGGCGAAGTGCGCGGCGCCGAAGTGCTGGAGATGCTGCAGGCGATGAACACCGGCCACGACGGCTCGATGGCCACCATCCACGCCAACTCGCCGCGCGACTGCCTGTACCGGCTGGAGATGCTGGCCGGCTTCGCCGGCTTCCAGGGCAGCGAGGAAAGCCTGCGCCGGCAGATCGCCAGCGCCATCGACTTCATCGTGCAGATCTCGCGCCTGGGCAACGGCCGCCGCGTGATCCTGTCCATCACCGAGATCACCGGGGTCAGCGACAACATCATCAGCAGCCAGGAGCTGTTCAAACACGAAAGCTGGATCGACAACGACAGCCGCGAACGCGACCGCTGGCTCGGCCTGGGTTTCCACCCGCATTGCCACAAGCTCGAGCCGTTCCGCATGGAGCTGCGCCAGGCCGCGCTGGGGGAACTGCCGTGACCCTGGCCCTGCTGATGGCCAGCATCGCCCTGCTGCTGGCGGTCGGCGCCCTCCACCTGTGGTGGGGCGTGGCCGCGCGCCAGCAGCAGCGTGCCGCCGCCCTGCATGCCGAAACCCGGCTGGCGCCGGCCGGCGCCGGCAAGCCGGGCAATGCGTCGCCGGCCGTTCCGCAGGTGCCGCGGCAACGCTGGGCCGAACCGCTGCGGCGTGCCGGGCTGGGCGATGGCCGGCGCACGCTGGTCCTGCTGGCGCTGCCCGCCCTGGTCCTGCCGGTCGCCGCCGGCATGCGCCTGGGCTCGGCGTGGTTCGGCGCGCTGACCCTGCTGCTGTACGCGCTGGGCACGGGCCTGTGGCTGCAGCGCCGCATCGAGAAGACGCGCCAGCGGCTGGTCGCGCAGATGCCGGATTTCCTGGAGAACATGGTGCGCATGGCCGGCATCGGCAACAGCCTGTCCATGGCGTTCCAGAGCGCGACGCAGAACGTCACCCCACCGCTGCGCCCGATCCTCGACAACGCGCTGGGCTACACCCGCGCCGGCATGGACCTGGACCGCGCCCTGCTGCAGGCGGCGCAGGCGTACCGGCTGCAGCCGCTGGAAATGCTGTCGGTGATCCTGGGCACCAGCATCCGCATCGGCGGCCGCAGCGACCAGATCCTGCAGCGCATGAGCGATTTCATGCGCGACATGGAGGAGGTGCAGCGCGAACTGCAGGCCACGACCTCCGAGACGCGCATGTCCGCCTGGGTGCTGGGCCTGCTGCCGGTGGTCTCGGCCCTGTTCATGGCCGTGCTCAATCCGGACTTCTTCCAGCCCATGTTCCATGAGCCGCTGGGGCGGAAGATCCTGCTGCTGGCGGTCGCGCTGGAAGCGACCGGCGCGTTCGTGCTGTACCGGCTGGCGAAGTCGATATGAGCCGATGCCCGCCCCTGCCGGCGTCCCGCCGCACCCGCGAGGCCGGCGCATGAACCTGCTCTTCGCCCTGGCGGTGGCCTGCGTGGCGCTGGCGCTGCTGCTGGGCGCCGCCGGCCTGTTGTTCCAGGACCGGCGCGCGCGGCAGGTCAAGGCGACGCTGCAGCATGCGCTGGAGCATGCGCAGAAAGCGCCGGCGCCGGCGCCGCGTGGCCGCTGGCAGGCGCTGCTGGCCGAGCTCAGCGCCATCGGCGACAACTTCGAGGGCAGCCGGCTGCAGAAGATGCTGCTGGCGCCGGAGGACCGGCTGCTGCTCGAGCAGGTCGGCTGGAACCATCATTCCGGCGCTGCGGCGTTCCTGGCGCTGCGCGTGCTGCTGGCCGCGCTGCTGCCCGTGCTCGGCCTGCTGCTGATCCAGCCGCACGGTCTGCGCGCGGGCGCCCTCGTGGTGTGTGGATGCGCGCTCGGCATCCTGCTGCCCAAGCTGGCGCTGCGCGCCTGGGCCGGCCGCCTGCGGCGCAGGGTCGACGACGAGCTGCCGCTGCTGATCGACCTGCTGCGCCTGCTGCAGGGCATCGGCTTCAGCATCGACCAGAGCCTGCAGATGATCGGCGACAAGCTGCAGGTGGCGATCCCGACGCTGGGGCGCGAGATCCAGCAGGCCAACGCGGCCTACACCCGCGGCCGCAGCCGCGCGCAGTCGCTGCGCCGGCTTTCGGAGGATTTCGGCAACGACGACCTGCGCAGCCTGGTGCAGATGGTGCTGCAGGTGCACCAGCACGGCGGCGCAGTGCAGGAGCCGCTCAAACAGTTCGGCATGCGGCTGCGCGAACAGCGGCGGATGAAGATGAAGGAAAAGGTGGGGAAACTGTCCGTGAAGATGACCGTGGTGATGATGCTGACCCTGTTGCCGGCGCTGATGCTGGTGCTGTCCGGCCCAGCCATCCTGGCCCTGGCAAGCGCGCTCGCCGGGATGGGAAAGTCATGAAGCGCAGGGCGCCGGCGTCGCTGCTCGTCCTGCTGCTGCCGGCCTGCGCGCACGGCGGCATGGCCTATCGCCCGCCGCCGGCGGAACCGGCCGGCGAACCGGCGCCGCAGGACGACCGCGCCATGTACCTGGCGCTGATCCGGCAGATGCAGGACCAGGGCGCCTACTACGCCTCGCTGGCGCACGTGGAGGCCTTCCGCACGCGCTTCGGCGATACGCCCGCGCTGCGTCTGCTGGAAGCCGACGCGCTGCGCGAAACCGGCAACGGCGAGTCGGCGGCAGCGCTCTACCGCGGCCTGCTGCGCGGCGCGCAGGCCGCGCCCGCCCGCCTGGCATGGGCTCGGCCGGGTCGCAGCCGCCGCCGGCAGGCGCGACGACGCGTGGCAGGCGCTGGCCCAGGCGGTGCGGCTGGAGCCGCTGGAACCGCGCTATCTGGGCGACCTCGGCTTCGCGCTGCTGCAGGCCGGCCGCGTTGCCGACGCCCGCGCGCCGTTGGCCAAGGCCGCCGAACTCGCGCCCGGCAATTCGCGCGCGGTCGCCAACCTGGCGCTGTGGGCGCTGCTGTCCGACCAGCCGGCTGTCGCCGACGCGATCATGCGCCGTGCCGAGCTTGCCGAGCCGGTTCGGGGCGAGGTCATGCGCCTGTACGGTGCCCTGCGCGCGCCGGCGACGGCGGCCGCAACGCCGGCCCCGCCGGTGGCCGCGGGCGATGCCACTTCGCGTCCGCCGGGCTCGATGCTCGAGCGTTTCACCCCTTCCTCCGACCGCCCCGATGAGGTGCTGCCATGACACGCCCCGCCTTCGTGCTGTGCCTGCTGCTGGCGACGCCCGCGCACGCGCAGCACCCGCCGCTAACCGCGCGTACCGACATGCCGGCCGTCGCGCCGCAGCCGGCCGCGCCAGAGCCGGCGTCCGCAACGCCGGCCGCGGACGCACCGGCCCGCTCCCAGATCGGCGACACCACCCGGGCGCTGCTGCGGCTGCAGGCCGAAGGCACGCAGGCCGGCAATGCGCTGCCGATGCTGGGCGAGGCGGCCAGCCGCAGCTACCAGCGCCATCTGGACAGCTTCAAGCACCCGGTTCCCGAATATTTCGACGCCGCGCTGCCCACCTCGGGAAGCGGCCGGTCCGGACGCTGAGGCGCCGCCATGACCGCGCGCCCCCCCCGCAACCGGCCCGCGCCGGCCGCGCGCGTTTCCCCCCTGTCCAGCGCGCGGCGGCGGCTCGGTGATGATGATGTTGCTGCTGCTCAGCCTGGTGGCGATCCTCGGCCTGGTGGAGATCGGCCATCTCTACTGGGCCAAGCGCGAGGCGCAGAAGGTCGCCGACCTCGCCGCGCTGGCCGGCGCGCAGCGGCTGGAACTGTGCAGCGCCGACAACCAGGACAACCGCGCCGCGCGCCAGAACGCGATGGAAGAGAACCGGTTCGCCGGCAGCATCACCGTGCGCTGCGGCAACTGGGGGGTGGCCAACCCGGCGGCCGACCACTTCGCCGAAACGGTCGACGACGAACATCCGCTCAACGCGGTGAAGATCACCGCACGCCGCGCGGCCGTCCCGTTCTTCGGCCAGAACGCGGGCCTTCCGGACGTGCAGGCGCAGGCCGTGGCCAGGCGTACGCCGCCGAGCGCGGTGTTCACCGTCGGCTCGCAGCTGCTGCGGGTCAACGGCAACTCGCCGCTGGGCAACGTGCTGCGCCTGGCCGGCGTCAACGTCGATACCGCCACCGTGCTCGCCTACGACGGCCTGGCCCAGGCCAACGTCACCCCGGCCGGCCTGCTGGAGGCGCTGGGATTCCCGGTGGACGTCGACATGAGCGTGGCCGATTTCAACCAGTTCTTGGCCGCGCGCCGGGTTTCGCTCGGCGGGCTGCTCAACGCCACCACCACCGTGCTCGAGCGCAACGGCGCGGCGGGGCTGCGCCTGGATGCGCTGGCCAACCGGATCGGCACGCAGCTGGACCTGGACAGCCTCAGCATCCCGCTCGGCGGCAGCGATCCGGTCGGCGGCCTGTTCGCCACCGTGGTCGCGCCGGACGGCACCATCGGCAGCGCGCTGCAGGCCGACGTCAACGCGATGGACCTGGTCACCACCGCCATCGCCATTGCCTCGGACGGCCATGCCGTGGCGGTGGACAACCTGGGCCTGCCCGGCGGAGGCAGCGTGCGCGCCGGCATCGTCGAACCGCCGTCCATCGCCATCGGCGGCGTGGGCGCACGCGCCTACAACGCGCAGGTGCGGCTGGCGATCGACATCGACAGCCAGGACATTCCCCTGCTTGGGCCGAGCCTGTCCGCGCTAGGGACACGTTTGAAACTGCCGATCTACACCGACATCACCAATGCGATGGGCACGCTGACCTCGCTGCAGTGCGGGCAGGCGCCGCCGACGGCCACCGTGCGCGTGGACGCCTCGGTGCTGCGCACCTGCGTGGGCAAGGTGGCCGCCGCCGACGTGTTCTCCAGGAGTGAGGTCTGCGACACGCGCCTGCAGGACGAGCAGCTGCTGACCCTGCTCGGCGTGCCGCTGGTCAACAAGAAAATCAGCATCAACGCGTTGAGCGACAGCCAGAGCCTGACCCTGGCCGCGGGCCAGACCGGTTCGACGCAGGTCAACCCGCTGGCGGTCGGCAGCACGGTCGAACAACTGGTGGACGAACTGCTCAAGGTCCTGTCGCGCATGCTCGATCCCGGTGCCGAGGGAATGAACCAGGCCTCCACCGCCGCCAACCTCGCCGACCGCTTCCTGAAGACCGCCAATCCCGGCGGCGGCCGCTACGACGTGGACCGCACCATCGCCCTGCTGCGCGCTGGAAGCGAAGGGCTTCCGCCGCTCGACTGGACCGTCACCAAGGGCGTGCCCTACGCCTGCCCGCCGCTCAACCTCACCACCTGTTTCCGCGATGGCTCGATCTGGGAAGGCTACCGCGCCACCGCGACCGGCCAGGGACTGGGCGTGCTGAGCGGGCTGCTCGGCACCCTGCTCGGCGGCCTGGCCATCGAGCGCTGCAACAGCCTGCTCGGCAACCTGGACTACAACAACTGCCTCAAGCGCAACCTGACCTCTTACCTCCAGACCGCACCCGATGGCCTGCTCGATGCCTACAGCGGCAGCGGCGTGACCAGTCCGGGCAACGGCCCGGTCACCTGCAACGGCCTGTTGTGCCTGGTCCTCAAGCCTGCGCTCGATTTCCTCAAGCCCCTCCTCAACAGCGTCGGCACCCTGCTTGCCCAGACGCTGACCGAGGTGCTCGGGCTGGAACTGGGCCGCACCGACGTGCACGTGCAGTCGATCCAGTGCACCCCGGCGCAGTTGGTCTACTGAGGGGCCGCGGGTGTGCGCAGAACAGCGACCGGCGATGGATTTCCGGCCGTTTTCCACATGCTAGACTCGGCGCCAATCACCGCCGGCATGGACAGTCCGGCGGTCGTCGCGATCCGGGGGGTTCGAGGACCATGAGAACGATGGATACGTTGCCTGCGTGGCTGTGCGCCACCCTGTTTTTCCTCACTGGCCTGGGCGTCGCGCCCGACGCGCACGCCGGGCGCTGGCAACGCGGCGAGGCCGAGGTGCCCGCCGCGCCGCCGCGCAGCGAGGACACGGTCATCGGCAATACGGTCAGCGACCTGCAGCGGTTGATGGGCAACCGCGAACTGACCGAGATGCGCACCACCTACAACGGCAACTATGGCGCCAGCCTGCTGTTCCATGCCGAGTCGCTGAACTACTACGTCGCCCTGTTCCATGAAAAGGAATTCTGGCGCGTGATCCGCACCGAATCGGCCGAGAGCGCCGAATCGGTGTACCAGACCTTCGTCGACCAGACCAAGGAACTGGCGCAGGTGTACTTGGACACTGTCCGCCTGCAGGCCGGCAAGGCCTACAGCGAGAAGCTGGTGGCGCTCAACGAGCGCCGCCTGCGCGGCCTGCAGCAGGAGGCCGAGCAGCAGCGGCAGCAGTCGCTGCAGGTCAGCAACGCGCTCCAGGAGCGCAAGCAGCAGGCGGTCGCGCTCAGCTCGGACCTGCGCGCCACCAACACCCAGTTGGAAGCGTTGAACCAGCAGATCAAGGCACTGCAGGCCCAGCAGGTCAATCCCGAGCTCTCGCTGCCCGCCACCAGCGCGGCGCCCGCCAGTACGGCGGCCACGCCGGCGCCGGGAAGCGCTCCGGCCGCGGCGATGCCGGAACAGCCGGCGCACCACTGACCTGGCCAGCGCCTCCCGCGCCACGGCCCGCCTGGTGCGGGCCGTTCCGTATCCGCGGCCTGACGCCTGAAGCGCGCGCGCTCAGTCCTGCCAGCGGAACACATCCTCCACGCCGACGCCGAACGCGCGCGCGATGCGGAAAGCCAGTTCCAGCGAAGGCGCGTACCGCCCCGCCTCCAGCGCGATGATGGTCTGCCGGGTCACGCCGCAGGCGTCGGCCAGCGCCTGCTGGGTCATTTCGCCACGTTCGAACCGCAGCCGGCGGATGTCGTTGCCGATCGGGGTGCAGGTCATCGGCGGTCGCGCCCGTAATGCCAGACCATGACCGCCGCGTGCAGGCTCATCAAGATGCAGACCAGCCAGAAGAGGAAATTCCCCAGCCAATGGCCGGTGCGCGAAGCGACGAAGCCGCCAAAGCCCTCCACCACCATCGAAGCGACCACCAGCATGAGCATCAACGCCGCATAGCCAGCCCGCGCGCCGTGCGCCTGGATCGCCTGGTCGCGTTCGTCCACCGCCAGCGTGCGGTCCCTGCGGATGAAGAAGACGTACCCGACCAGGAACAGCCACCAGGCGGGGCCGATGACCTTCGTTTCCGGCCCATCGTCCCCGAAGAACAACTCCCATCCCAGCAGGCCCGCCGCCAGGCCGGACGCGGCCAGCAGCAGCCATGCCGTCTTCTCGTGGCGGTTCATCGCCGCGAGCATCTCTCCTGCCTTCATCCGCCGTTCCTCCACGACATCCCCCATGTCCTGCCGCCGCGTCATGCCCTGGCCCCGTGCCGGTCGCGCCAGTATTGGATCGCCGTCGCCGCGTATTCGACCAGCCAGCTCCCCATCAGCACGAACACCAGCAGGTTGGCGACGACGAACGGCCGGGCCCACTGCAGCTTTTCCGCCGGCGACAGGCCCAGCGTTACGGCGACGCCGATCACGCCGGCGACCAGCGCGCCGCGTCCCCATCCTGCCGCCGCGTGTTCGATGCCGCGGTCGCGTTCGTCGCCGCGCACCGCCTCTTTCCAGCGCGAATCCACTACCCGCGACAGCACGGTCCATGCGACCAGCAGCAGCACCAGGTTGCGCGCGACCGCTGCGGCGTCGGGATCGTTCCAACGCGTCATGTGCAGGAACACCGGCGCCCTGGCGAGGGCATAGACGACCGCCAGCGACATGAAGCCCAGGCCCAGCCAGGCCTTCCATTCGCCCGGCGAACCAGCGCTTTCCAGATCCTCGCGCGTGGCCCGGCCGATGCCGTGCAAGGCCGCCCACATCGTGCCCATCAGCAACAGCACGCCGATGTTGCCGCCGTCCAGGCCCAGCACCCGTGCCGGCCCGGCCAGCAGCAGCCACATCGCCAGCCCCGCCACGACCAGCAGCCCCGCGATCCTTCCCTTGCCCACGATGTCACCCATGGCATACGAAATGTAATGCAGACATTACATCCGGCATCGGCGATGTCAAATATTTTTTACATCGACTTGCATCCCGGCGCTCTGCCACCATCTCGGGCGAGAACTTTCCTGCGAGCGCTGCAATGTCCGACCTGCCCCACGTTTTCGACGCCACGACCGCGACCTTCGAGACCGAAGTCCTGCAGAAATCCCTGCAGGTGCCGGTGCTGGTGGACTTCTGGGCGACCTGGTGCGGGCCGTGCAAGACGCTGGGACCGATCCTGGAGAAACTGGCCGGCGAGTACCACGGCGCGTTCGAGCTGGCCAAGGTGGACGTGGACAAGGAGCAGCAGATCGCCGCGGCCTTCCAGATCCGCTCGGTGCCCACGGTGTTCCTGGTCAAGGACGGCCAGATCGTCGACGGCTTCCCCGGCGCCCTGCCCGAAGGCCAGCTGCGCGAATTCCTGGCCCAGCACGGCGTCGTCCCCGCCGCCGCACCGGCCGACGCCGACGCCGAGGTCGAGGCCGTGCCGCTGGACCCGCAGTCGCAGGTCGCCGCGCTGCGCGAGGCCATCGCCGCCGAGCCGGACAAGGACGAACTGAAGCTGGACCTGGCGCTGGCCCTGATCAAGACCGGTACCGTCGGCGAAGCCGGGCAGCTGCTCGACGCCCTGCCGGCCAACCTGGCCACCGACGACCGCGCGGTGCGCGCCCGCGCTCGCCTGGACTTCCACACCGCGCTGGCCGACGCGCCGCCCGCCGACGCCCTGGCCGCCCGCGTGCAGGCCGACGGCAACGACCTGGAAGCACGCTACCTGCTCGGCATCCACCGCCTGCTGGTCGGCCAGGAGGAGGCCGCGCTGGAGCAGTTCCTGGAGATGCTGCGGATCGACCGCGGCTACCGCGAAGGGCTGCCGCGCAAGGCGCTGATCGATGCGTTCCGCGTGGTCGAGGACGAAGACCTCGTCGGCCGCTACCGCCGCCGGATGTCGTCGCTGCTGTTCTGAAAACGTCATTGCGCGTTCAGGCATTCGAAACGCGGCCTGCCCGATAATGCGCCGTTCATCGTAGTGATGACGCACGGCACTCCCGCCGTGCCATCTGGGGGATGGAGGGCGCCGGGCAGTATCGGGCTCCGGTTCCCGCGACTGAAGGACCGATTGCCCATGATGTTGTCCAAGCTGCGTGCGCTGCGCCTGACTGCCCTGCTCCAGATCGCGCTGGCGACGCTGCCGCTCACGTGCTCGGCCGCGGCCAGCGCGCAGGACTGGACCTACCGGGTAAGGCCGGGCGACACGCTGTGGGACCTGGGCACGCGCTACCTCAAGCCCACGGTGTCGTGGGAAGAACTGCAGAACCACAACGCCGTCCCCAACCCCTACCGCCTGCCGCCGGGCCAGGTGCTGCGCTTCCCCATTGCCTGGCTGCGGGTGGAGCCGGCGCCGGCACGCGTGGTGGCCGTACGCGGCCAGGTCGACATCAGCGGCGGCGATGGCGCCGCCAGCGTCGCCCGCGAAGGCATGCAGCTGCCCATCGGCAGCCGCATCCGCACCGGCGACGACGCCAGCATCACCCTGGCGTTCGCCGACGACTCGCGCCTGTTGCTGCGCGAGAACTCGGAACTGCGCCTGGACCAGCTCAGCAGCTACGGCGCCACCGGCATGGTGGACACGCGCCTGCGCCTGCAGCGCGGCCGCAGCAGCAGCCGGGTGACCCCGGCGCAGGGGCCGGCGTCGCGCTACATGATCACCGCGCCCACCGCCACCAGCAGCGTGCGCGGCACCGTGTTCCGGGTCAGCGCCGGCCAGGGCGGCGACCCGGCCGCGACGGAAGTAGTGGAAGGCCGCGTCCACGTCGGCAACCGCCACGGCCAGCGCATGGTCGAGCCGGGGCAGGCGACGCTGAGCGCCTCCGCCGGCCAGGCGCCGGCGCCGGTGCAGCCGCTGCTAGCCGCGCCGCGGATCGACGAGGCCGGCCTGCGGCTGGAGCCGCTGCCGCTGCTGGCCACCTGGCAGGCGGTGCCGCAGGCGCGCGGCTACCGCGTCGAGGTGGTGCGCGCCGACGCGCCCGACATCCTGCTGTTCGCGCGCGACACCACCGACACCGGCGTCAGCATCGACGACCTGCCACCGGGCCGGCTGCGGCTGCTGGTGCGCGCGGTCGGCGCCGACGGCGTCGAAGGCCACGACAGCAGCCACGACTTCCGCGTGCCCGACGGCCTGCCGCCGCCGCTGACCACCGCACCCGCGCACGGCCAGACCCTGGACCAGGTGCATCCGCGTTTCGCGTGGGCGCAGGTGCCCGGCGCCACCGGCAGCGTGCTGCAGATCGCGCGCGAGCCGGAGTTCCCGCAGCCGCTGGGCGAACGCCGCGAACGCCGCATCGACGCCACCCGGCTGCGCTCGCCGGTCGCACTCGCCCCGGGCGAGTACTACTGGCGGGTCGCGTCGGTGGACGCGCAGGGGCTCGCCGGCCGTTACGGGCAGGCGCTGCCGCTGCGCATCAGCGACGCTCCGGCCGACCCCGGCCTGCAGCCGGCGCAGGCCGAAAAAGGCCAGCTGACACTGCGCTGGCAGGCAGGCGCCGAGGGCCAGCGCTACCGCGTGCAGGTCGACCGCCGCGGCGATTTCAGCGCGCCGCTGCTCGACCGCGAGACCACCACGCCGGAAGTCGCCATGAAGCAGCCCTGGCGTGGCGGCACTCTGCACGTGCGCGTGCAGTACATCGACGACGACGGCTACGCCGGGCCGTTCTCCCAGGCCCAGCAGATCCAGCTGCCATGCAAGCTCTGCTACGGCGTCGGGGCCGGCGCGCTGCTGCTGTTGGCGCTATGAGGACGCTGCTGCTGTCCTGGCCGCAACGGCTGCTGCTGGTCCTCGCCCTCTCGGTGCTGGCCGGGTGGGCCAGCCAGGCGCGCCTGTTCTGGCAGCAGGACGAACGCGTCTACGATCAGCTGGTCGGCAGCTGGGAGTATCCGCCCGACCAACGCCTGGCCATCGTCGCCATCGACGAACGCAGCCTGCAGCAGCTGGGGCAGTGGCCGTGGCCGCGCGGCACCCATGCGCGCCTGCTCGACCGCCTGCACGAGGCGGGCGCGCGCCGCGTCGCGCTGGACCTGATGTTCCCCGAGCCGGACCGCAAGGACGCCACCCAGGACGTGGAACTGGCCGCGGCGATCAAGCGCAGCGGCAACGTCGTGCTGCCGGTGCTGGCGGCATCGGCCAGCGACGAGGCGGTGCCCGAGGAGCTGCTGCCGGTCCCGGTGCTGGCCTCGGCCGCCACCGCTCTGGCGCACACCGACATCGAGGTCGACGGCGACGGCGTCGCCCGCGGCCTGTACCTGAAGGCCGGCGTCGGCTCGGCCTACTGGCCGGCGCTGGGCCTGGCGCTCAGCGGCAAGGACGGCCCGATCCCCGGGCTGGGCGATCCCGCCCCGGAAACCGCCTCGCCCTACCAGTGGCGGCGCGACAACTACGTGCGGCTGCGCTACGCCGGGCCGCCGGGTACTTTCCCGCAGGTGTCCTACATCGACGTGCTCGAAGGCCGGCTGCCGCCCGGGCTGCTGCGCGACCGGCTGGTGATCGTCGGCATGACCGCCAGCGGCATCGCCCCGCGCCTGCTCACGCCGACCTCGCGCGAGAGCTGGATGAGCGGCACCGAGTACCAGGCCAACGTCGCCTCCATGCTGCTCGGCGGGCACGTCGTCCTGCCGCTGGCCCCGGCCGCGCAGGTGGGACTGGTCGCCCTGCTGGTGGCGCTGTGCGCGCTGGGCATGACCGTGCCGCGGCTGCCGCCGTGGCTGGTCGCGGTGGTGTCGCTGCCGCTTCCGCTGCTGCTCAGCCTGCTCCTGCTGCGCGGCTTCAACCTGTGGTTCGCGCCGGCCGCGGCCATCGGCGGCGTCCTGCTGATGCTGCTGGGCTGGGGCCTGTGGCAGATGCGCTACTGGCGCCACCAGGCCCACCGCGATCCGCTCACCGGCCTGGCCAACCGCATGCGCTTCGAGGAAGCGCTGCGCCTGGAGTACGAAGCGGCGCGGCGCAGCGGCCGCCCGCTGAGCCTGGCGCTGATCGACCTGGACAACTTCAAGCACTACAACGACACCTTCGGCCACCACGTCGGCGACCTGGTGCTGCAGCAGACCGCGCGCATGATCGGCGAACTGGCGCGTCGCCCGCGCGACCTGGCCGCCCGCTTCGGCGGCGACGAGTTCGCGCTGATCCTGCCCGACACCGGCAGCGAGGGCGCGGTCCAGCTGATCGAGACCCTGGTCGGCCGTGTCCGCCGCGCCGGCATCGCCGTCGGCAAGGGACGCCAGGCCCGGATCAGCATCACCGCCGGCGTGGGCACCGTCGTGCCGGCGGCAGACGGCCTGCCCGCGCACCTGTTCCGCGATACCGACGCGGCGCTCTACCAGGCCAAGGCAGCGGGCCGCGACGGCTTCCGGGTGGCGGCGGCCGACTGACCGCCGGCAATACCATACGGGTGCGAATGCTAGACTCGGCCTCCCGCCCGCGACCCGCCACGCCATGAAAGCCAGCACGTTCCGCCTCGGCATCAACCTCTGGCCGCCGTTCCTGTTCACCGGCATCCACGTCACCGCCATCGCCGCCGACTACCGCCACGTGCGCGTGGAACTGCGCCAGCGCCCCTGGAACGTCAACTACGTGCGCACCCACTTCGGCGGCAGCCTGTTCGCCATGACCGACCCGTTCTGGATGCTGTGCCTGCTGCAGAACCTCGGGCGCGACTACTACGTGTGGGACAAGGCCGGCGAGATCGAATTCGTCAAACCCGGCAAGGGCACCGTCGCCACCGAATTCCGGCTGGACGCGGCCACGCTCGACGAGGTGCGCGCGGCCACTGCCAATGGCGGCAAGTACCTGCGCTGGTTCGCCAACGACATCCTCGACGCGCGGGGCGAGGTGGTCGCGCGCGTGCGCAAGCAGGTCTACGTGCGGCTCAAGCCGGAAGCGCGCCAGCGCATGCCGTAGGCGGCTTCAATCGCGAATGAAGCCACCCACCCTGCGGTTGCGGTGCATCAGCGGCTGGACAATGCCTGCGGCAATGGCATCCGCAGCATCTGCCCATCCTTGCCATAGGCCGGCGTTTCCAGCGTCGTGCCGTCGGCGGAGGGGGTGATGGGGCGGTATGCGCTGCGCAGCCCGGCGGGCAGGTTGTCCAGGCGTTCGGCCAAGGGCGCGGGCGTCCCCTGCACCGCCTGCCCACGCAGCCACAGCACGGACTGCAGCAGCCGCAGCTGCGCGGCCGTGTCCTGTTGCCGGTGCCCGTACCCCTGGTAAGCAGGGCGGGCGATGTCGCCGAGGATGCAGCCGATGGCGTTGGTCAGGCACTGCGGCTGCCACCACGCCGATGCCGGCACGGACGGGATCGTCAGCTTGCGATCCTCGGCGATGGCCTGCCGGGTTTCCGGGAGACAGGACTCCCCCAGGAACTCGGCCTGCCGGGCAAGGGTTTTCCTGCTGCTGTAGAACAGCCTCATGTGGCGCTGGCTGTCCTCGATCTTCCGGTCCATCAGCGCCGCGAACCCGCGCTGCATGGCGAACTCGCCGCGCATGCCGTTGCACACGCTGGCCTCGTCCGCAGACAACGGCGCGAAAGCCTTGCCGCAGCCCGCAGGCAAGGGCGCGTCCAACGGCAGTTCGGCCAGCACTGCGGCAAACATCTTCGCGTTGGCCGCCAGCATCGCGCTTCCCGTCATCGTCATCAGCAGATTCTCACCCTGCGTCATCAGCATGCGTCCGCTCCCGGCATCGCGGCACAGGCCGGCCATGGCGCGCGCGCTGTCGCCCTGCACATGGGCCAGCGCATGGGCGCTCAGCGGCACCATCAGCTGGCGCATGCCCGGCCACGGCGTGGCTCCCATCTGCGTCAGTGGCGAGCGGTAATGCCCATGGAGCGCCAGCTCGTCCATGCGCGCCAGCAGCGTGGCATGCGGCACCAGTGCGGCGGCGACGGCCTGCGGCCGGCTCCGCACCGCGTCCAGGCAACCCGCTGCGTCCCCGGAACCGCACAGCACCGTGTCCGCGGCGGGCGACGGCCCGCTTTCGCCCGGCAGCGGCGGCGGCGTGCCCGCCTTGTCTTCTGCATCGCCCCGGATGAAGCCGGGGACGTACTGGTCGGCATACCACGCCTCGAACTGCCGGGCATGCTCCTCCATCAGCGCCTGCCGCTGCGCCAGCGGGCCCTCCATCCCCAGCGTGGCGAGGGTGGCATAGGCGTTGCTGCCGGGCAGATCGCGCGGCGCCTCCAACGCGGCCAGGGCGCGCTTCTGCGCCGTCGACAGCGGCCACAGCCAAGAGATCAGCAGGACCACCACGACCAGCAGCAATACCCCCGCCAGTCCACCAAGCACCCGCTGCAATACCTTGCCCATCGTCCTCTCCCTGGAACCTTGCCGCCATCCGCTACTGGACGCGCGACCCAGAACTGTTACATATACGGCAACACAGCGGCACGCAATCGCCACGTCCGGCAACAGGCCGCGACGCTACAATCGGCGCATGTCGCCCGACGCTTCCCCCGCACCCCACCGCCCTTCCCTGCAGCGGCTGTTCCTGACCGGCCTGCTGACCCTGCTGCCGATCTGGCTGACCTGGGTGGTGATCAAGTTCGTATTCGTGCTCCTGTCCGGCATCAGCAGCCCGCTGGTGGTGCCGCTGTCCGAACGCATCGCCGCCTCCTTCCCGCATTACCTGGGCTGGGTGCGGGTGGAATGGATGCAGGACGTGTTCGCCCTGCTCGCCACGCTGCTGGTGATCCTGGTCGTCGGCGCGCTCAGCCGCCGCGTGATCGGCCAGCGCCTGCTGCGCTGGTTCGGCGCGGTGATCCGCCGCATCCCGCTGGCCAGCGTGATCTACGACAGCGCAAAGAAGCTGCTGGACATCCTGCAGACCCAGCCCGGCAGCACCCAGCGCGTGGTGCTGATCGACTTCCCGCACCGCGACATGAAATCGGTGGGCCTGGTGACGCGCGTCATCCGCGAGCACGGCACCGGCCGCGAACTGGCCGCGGTGTACGTGCCGACCACGCCCAACCCGACCTCCGGCTACCTGGAGATCGTGCCGGTTGAACTGCTGACCCCGACCGACTGGAGCGTGGACCAGGCCATGAGCTTCATCATCTCCGGCGGCGCGGTGGCCCCCGAGAGCGTGCCGTTCACCCGGGCTGGGGACCGCTGAAGAGTCAGGAGTGAGTGAAGAGGAGTGAGGAGCGAGGAGAAGCAGGCGATCTCCACCTTCACGTGGACAGCAGCCCTTGCTTCTGCTCTTTCTCACTCCTCACTCCTCTTCCCTGCTCCCCCCGCTCTAGGGCAAGCTCCGGGACCTGTGCGTTTCCGGAACCACCGATGTCCTCCAGCCCGCTTCGCCTTCTCGCGCTAGCCATAGCCTCCGTCCTGATGTTCTCCGCCGCCACACCTGCCGAGGCGGCGAAGAAGAAGAGCCAGCGCCCGACCGCGACGCAATCCCGCGCAGCCAAGCCCAAGGCGCGCAGCAGCCGGCCCGCGGCGCGGCCGGCAGCCCGCCCGGCCCGCGCACCGCTGCCCATCGCCCAGGACAACGCCACCCGCCTGAACCGCCTGTACGACGAGTACTGGGACGCCTCGATGCGGCTGAATCCGCTGCAGGCCACCTTCCAGGGCGATCCGCGCTTCAACGACCAGTTGCCCAACTTCCTGTCGCCGGCCTCGCGCCAGCAGGCGCACGACTTCATGGTCGAATGGCTGGGCAAGGCCGAGGCGGTCGGCAAGGACGGCCTGCAGGGCCAGGACCTGCTCAGCTACGAGATCTTCGTGCGCGACGCGCATACCTCGCTGGCCGCCGAGCAGTACCCGTCGTGGATGCTGCCGATCAATCCCTACAACAACCTGGCCAGCCTGGTCGCGGTGCTGGGTTCGGGCGCCGGCGCGCAGCCGTTCCGCACGGTGAAGGACTACGAGAACTGGTCGCGCCGCTCGCTGGGCGTGCCCGCGTTGTTCGACCAGGCCATCGCCAACATGCGCGAGGGCATGGCCGCCGGCGTGGTGCAGCCGCGCGCGTTGATGGAGAAGGTGCTGCCGCAGCTGGACGCGGTGATCAAGCCGACCGCCGAGGAAAGCATCTTCTGGGCGCCGGTGCGCAACATGCCCGAAGACTTCACGGCCGAGGACCGCGAGCGCCTGACCGCCGAATACAAGCGCATGATCGAGTACCGCCTGCTGCCGGCCTACCGTGCCCTGCGCGGCTTCATCGCCACCCAGTACCTGCCGGCCGCGCGCGTCACCGACGGGCTCGGCGCGCTGCCCGGCGGCCAGGCCTGGTACGCGCATACCGTGTCCAGCCTGACCAATCCCTCGCGCACGCCGGCGGAAATCCACGCGCTGGGCGAGCAGGAGGTCAAGGACCTGCAGGACCGCATCGCCGCGGTGATGAAGGAAGCGAAGATCCGCGGTTCGGTGCAGAAGGCCTTCGCCGCGATGCGCAACGACCGCCAGTTCGCCTTCCGCGACGAGGCCGCGCTGCTGGCGCGCTACCGCGAGGTCGGCCAGCAGGTGGACGCGGCGCTGCCCGCGCTGTTCGACACCCGTCCCAAGGCCACGCTGGAGATCCAGCCGGTGCCGGCCGAACACGCGCTGACCGCCAGCGCCGCCAGCTACCAGCCGCCGGCCTCCGCCGACGGCAGCCAGCCCGGCGTGCTGCAGGTCAACACCCGCGACCTGCCCTCGCGCCGGCGCTGGGCGGTGCCGATGCAGTACCTGCACGAAGGCATCCCCGGCCATCACCTGCAGCTCGGCCTGCAGCAGGAACTGTCCACGCTGCCGCGTTTCCGCCGGCTCGGCGGCGACGTCGCCTTCGTCGAGGGCTGGGGCCTGTACGCCGAATCGCTGGGCGATGAAATGGGCATTTACCGCGATCCCTACGACCGCCTGGGCTACCTGCAGACCACCCTGCTGCGCACCGTGCGCCTGGTCGCCGACACCGGCCTGCACGCGGCCGGCTGGAGCCGCCAGCAGGCGATCGACTACATGGTGAAGAACGCGGACATCAGCGCCGCCGACGCCGCCGCGGAAGTGGAACGCTTCATGGCCCTGCCCGGACAGACGCTGGCCTACCGCGTGGGCGAGATCAAGATCCGGCGCCTGCGCGAGAAGGCGCAGGCCGCGCTGGGCGAACGCTTCGACCCGCGCGAGTTCCACAACGAAATCCTCAAGGACGGCTCGATGCCGTTGGATATCCTGGAAGCCAAGATCGACCGCTGGATCGCCAGCAAGAACCACTGACCCGAGGAGCCGCCATGTTGCCGTGGATGTCCCGACTTGCCCCGCTGTGCCTGTTCGCGTTCTCCACGGTGGCCGGTGCCGCGCCGGTAGCGCCGCCCGACGCCGGCATCGACGGCCTGATGCAGCGCTACGACGGCCGCGTGCCCGGCGCCGCGGTGCTGGTGCTGAAGGACGGCCAGCCGGTGTTCCGCCGCGGCTACGGGCTGGCGGTGGTCGAGGACGGCACGCCGGTGTCCCCGGCGACCAACTTCCGCCTGGCCTCGGTGAGCAAGCAGTTCACCGCCGCCGCGATCCTGCTGCTCGCCGAGGAAGGCAAACTGTCCATCGACGACCCGCTGAAGAAGTGGCTGCCCAGCCTGCCGGCGGTAGCCGACGCGATGACCGTGCGCCAGCTGCTCAGCCATACCAGCGGCCTGCTCGACTACGAAGAGTTGATGGACCCGGCCGACACGCGCCAGGTGCACGACATCGACGTGCTGCACCTGCTGGAGAAGGAGAACCGCACCCTCTTCGCGCCGGGCAGCGACTACCGTTACAGCAACAGCGGCTACGCGCTGCTGGCGCTGATCGTCGGCAAGGCCTCGGGCAGCGACTTCGCCAGCTTCCTGCGCCAGCGCATCTTCCTGCCGCTGGGCATGGACGCCACCTTCGCCCACCAGGACGGCGTGGACGAAGTGCCCGCCCGCGCCTACGGCTACAGCGAGATCGACGGCCGCTGGCAGCGCACCGACCAGAGCACCACCAGCGCCGTGCTCGGCGACGGCGGCATCTATTCCTCCCTGGACGACCTGGCCCGCTGGGACGCGGCGCTGTACGACGAACGCCTGCTGCGCCGCGCCTCGCTGCAGCTGGCCTTCAGCCCGGCCACGAAGACCCCGGAACCGGACGTGCCGTTCTATGGCTTCGGCTGGCGCATCAACGGCGACATGCTGTGGCACAGCGGCGAGAGCATCGGCTTCCGCAACGTGATCCTGCGCTACCCGAAGCAGAAACTGACGGTGATCGTGCTGACCAACCGCAACGACCCCGAACCCTATCCGCTGGCGCGGCAGATCGCCCGGCGCTGGCTGGAAACGCAACGATGAACCTGCTGGACGGCATCCACCACGTCGCGCTGATCGCCTCGGACTACCCGCGCTCGCGCGATTTCTACACGCGCATCCTCGGGCTGGAAGTGGTCGCCGAGCATTTCCGCGCCGAGCGACAGTCCTGGAAACTGGACCTGCGCCTGCCCGACGGCGGCCAGCTGGAACTGTTCTCCTTCCCCGCGCCGCCGCCGCGGCCCAGCCGCCCGGAAGCGCGCGGCCTGCGCCACCTCGCCTTCCGCGTGACCGCGCTGGACGCGGCCGTCGCCCACCTGCAGGCCGAAGGCGTGGCCTGCGAACCGGTGCGCGTGGACGAATACACCGGCCACCGCTTCACCTTCTTCGCCGACCCGGACGACCTGCCGCTGGAGCTGTACGAGACCGGCTGATCCTCGCCGCCGGCACATCCTTGCTCCCAGTGGCTACAGGTGAACCGTAGGGCCATGCAAGCGCAAGCGGATCACCCTGCAATGAGACGAATGATCCAGCCCTGACCGGAGTGCTGCGGTGCGGATTCCGTACCGCAGCGAATGGGTATACATTCGCCTGCAACCGGCACCGCCGGATCACGACACCGCCCTGGGAGGGGACACGCATGCGCAAGACCTTCACGACCCTGTTGCTGGCCCTGCCGCTGGCGCTGGCCGGCATCACCGCCGCGCAGGCCGACAACGCCAGCGCCGAGGGCCGCTGGCGCCAGATCGACCCGGATACCCAGCGCGCCAAGTCCATCGTCGAGATCAGCCGCGCCAGCAACGGCGCCCTGCACGGCCGCATCGTCGAACTGCTCAACCCCAGCCGCCCCAATCCGACCTGCGACAAGTGCAGCGACGACCGCAAGGGCAAGCCGATCACCGGCATGGAGATCATCCGCGGCATGCGCGCCGACGGCGCCAACAAGTGGAGCGGCGGCAGCATCCTCAAGCCCGACGAGGGCAAGGTCTACAAGTCCAAGATGGAACTGATCGAGGGTGGCCGCAAACTGCAGGTCTCCGGCTGCATCGCCTTCATCTGCAAGTCGCAGGTGTGGGAACGCATGTAACTCCATCCCCGCGTAGGAGCGGCTTCAGCCGCGATGGGACTTTACCCATCACCCCTGCCCGCATGCCGACAGTTGCGGCAGGGTTCACACGCAAGCCCGATCGCCGCTGAAGCCGCTCCTGCCCCTTACGTCATCTCTCACGAAACCCGGTCGCGGCCGGGTTTCGTATTTCCCGGCCCGTTTCCGGCCGACAAGGCGCGCCGTGCGATAATCCGCGGTCCCCCTGTTCTCCCCAACGGCCATGACCCGTACCGCGCTCGTCACCAACGCCCTGCCCTATGCCAACGGCCCGCTGCACCTGGGCCACCTGGTCGGCTACATCCAGGCCGACATCTGGGTACGCGCGCGCCGGCTGATGGGCGGCAAGGTCTGGTACGTCTGCGCCGACGACACCCACGGCACGCCGATCATGCTGGCGGCCGAGAAGGCCGGGGTGAGCCCGGAAACCTTCATCGCCAACATCCAGGCCAGCCATGAGCGCGACTTCGCCGCTTTCGGCGTGGATTTCGACCACTACGACTCGACCAACTCGGCCGCCAACCGCGAGCTGACCGAGGCGCTGTACAACAGGCTCGATGCCGCAGGCCACATCAGCCGGCGCTCGGTGGCGCAGTTCTACGACCCGGCCAAGGGCATGTTCCTGCCCGACCGCTACATCAAGGGCACCTGCCCGAAGTGCAAGTCGCCGGACCAGTACGGCGACAACTGCGAGGTCTGCGGCGCCACCTACGGCCCGACCGACCTGATCGATCCGAAGTCGGTGGTGTCCGGCGCGACGCCCGAGATCCGCGACTCGGAGCATTACTTCTTCGAGGTGGGCCGCTTCCAGGACTTCCTGCGCGACTGGCTGGCCGGCGACGTGGCCCTGCCGGGCGTCAAGGCCAAGCTGGCCGAATGGCTGGACGCCGAGGGCGGCCTGCGCGCCTGGGACATCTCCCGCGACGCGCCCTATTTCGGCTTCGAGATCCCCGGCGCCCCGGGCAAGTACTTCTACGTGTGGCTGGACGCGCCGATCGGCTACCTGTCCAGCTTCCGCAACCTGTGCGCGAAGACCGGCGACGACTTCGACGCGGTGCTGGCCGCCGGCAGCGACACCGAGCTGCACCACTTCATCGGCAAGGACATCGTCAACTTCCACGGCCTGTTCTGGCCGTCGGTGCTGCACGGCGCCGGCCTGCGCGCGCCGACGAAGCTGCACGTCAACGGCTACCTGACCGTGGACGGTGCCAAGATGAGCAAGTCGCGCGGCACCTTCGTCATGGCCCGCACCTATCTGGACGTGGGCCTGGCGCCGGAAGCGCTGCGCTACTACTTCGCCGCCAAGTCCTCCGGCGGCGTGGACGACCTGGACCTGAACCTGGCCGACTTCACCGCGCGCGTGAATGCCGACCTGGTCGGCAAGTTCGTCAACCTGGCCAGCCGCTGCGCCGGCTTCATCTCCAAGCGCTTCGACGGCCGCCTGGCCGACGCGCTGCCGGACCCGGCCCAGTACGACCGCTTCGTCGCCGCGCTGGCGCCGGTGCGCGAAGCCTACGAGCGCAACGACCCGGCCGCCGCGATCCGCCTGACGATGGCGCTGGCCGACGAGGCCAACAAGTACATCGACGACACCAAGCCGTGGGTGATCGCCAAACAAGAAGGCGCCGATGCCGAACTGCAGGCGGTCTGTACCCAGGGCCTGAACCTGTTCCGCGTGCTGGTCGCTGCGCTCAAGCCGGTGCTGCCGGCCACCGCGCAGCAGGCCGAAGGCTTCCTCAACGCGCCGATGACCGGCTGGGGCGACATCGCCGCCCCGCTCACCGCCCACACCATCGCGCCCTACGTGGCGCTGTTTACCCGTATCGACCCCAAGATGATCGACGCCATGACCGACGCCTCCAAGGACACCCTCGCCGCCGCGCCCGCCGCCGACGCCAAGCCGGCCAAGGCCGAAAAGCCCGCCAAGGCGGAAGCGAAGGTGGAGGCCAAGGCCGAGGGCGAGGCGTCCGCATACATCGGCATCGACGATTTCGCCAGGCTCGACCTGCGCATCGGCAAGGTGATCGAGTGCGGCTTCGTCGAAGGTTCGGACAAGCTGCTGCGCTTCCTGCTCGACGCCGGCGACCTGGGCCAGCGCCAGATCTTCTCCGGCATCCGCGGCAGCTACGGCGAGCCGGAAAAGCTGGTCGGCCGCAGCGTGGTGTTCATCGCCAACCTGGCGCCGCGCAAGATGCGTTTCGGCCTGAGCGAAGGCATGATCCTGTCGGCCGGCTTCGACGGCGGCGCGCTGGCGCTGCTGGATGCCGACGCGGGCGCCCTGCCTGGCATGCCGGTGCGGTGAGGCGGGGAACAGGGAAGGGGGAAAAGGGAATGATGCAACCCCGGTACGGATGATCCATGTCAGGTTCAAAACCTGCTTCACACCCGACCTTTCAAGCGCCCCGCCCCTTCATTCCCGCATCCCCGCTCCCCATGGAACTTGCCCTGTTCGATTTCGACCACACCATCACCACCTGCGACACCTACAGCCGCTTCCTGCGGCGCGTGGCCACGCCGGAGCAGCGTGCGCAGGCGTGGTGGCGGGTCGGGCCGTGGCTGCTGGCCTATCGCCTCAAGCTGATTTCGGCCGAGCGCATCCGCCGCCGCGTCACCGCGCAGGTGTTCACCGGCCGCCATGCCGGCGAGATCGCGCAGATGGCCGCCGACTACGCCCGCGACCACCTGCCCGGCATGATGCGCCCGGAGATGCTGGAGCAGATCCAGTGGCACAAGGCGCAGGGGCATACCGTGGCGGTGGTCTCGGCCTCCATCGACCTGTACCTGCAGGCGTGGTGCGACGGGCTGGGCCTGCGCGTGATCTGCAACCGGCTTGAAGTACAGGACAACCGCCTGACCGGCCGCTACGCCGACGGCGACTGCGGCCCGCGCAAGGTGGCGCACATCCGGCGGCTGTTCGACCTGGGCACGTTCGGCCGCATCCACGCCTACGGCGACAGCCGCGAGGACAAGCCGATGCTGGCGCTGGCGCATGAGCGCTGGTATCGCGGCAGGCAGATTTCCTGAGCCACGCGCAGACTACGCCACGCATGCACGACACAGCGGACAACCTGATCGAACGCCTGGACCGGGTGCTGCCGCAGACCCAGTGCGGGCAATGCGGCTACGACGGCTGCCGCCCGTACGCCGAGGCGATGGCGCGCGGCGAGGCCGGCATCGACCACTGCCCGCCCGGCGATCGGCCGCCCGCCCGGCGTGCCGGCGCGCGCACGCTGGCGCGCATCCTCGGCGTGCCGGCGCGGCCCTTCGACCGCAGCCGCGGCGAGCACAAGCCGGCGCAGGTGGCGGTCATCGTCGAGGCCGACTGCATCGGCTGCACCAAGTGCATCCAGGCCTGCCCGGTGGATGCCATCGTCGGCGGCGCCAAGTACATGCACACCGTGCTGGCCGACCTGTGCACCGGCTGCGAGCTGTGCATCCCGCCCTGCCCGGTGGACTGCATCGTGCTGGAGCCGGCGCCGGCGCATCCGTAGAAGCGCCGTGCGCGGTGGGTGCTCCCGGCGGGATCGCGCCCACCGTCGTGCGATCCAGTATCGGCTTGCGGAGATTCCGATGCGCGTAGGAGCGGCTTCAGCCGCGATGGGGCTTTCCCACGATTCATCACAGGCACGGATCATCGGGAAGGCTCCTTCGCGGCTGAAGCCGCTCCTACCACCCCGATGACGCGCCGTGTTTACGGCAGCCGCTGCAGCTCCCACGCGCGATGGATGCGCGCGTTGCGTTCGAAATCCGGGCCGATGGTCCTGGCGCTGATCTCACGGCAGCGCGCGAACTCGGCAACGGCGTTCTCTTCCAGCTTGAAACGGCGGAAGTTGTTGGAGAAATACAGCACGCCGCCCGGCGCCAGCCGCGCCACCGCCGCGCGCAGCAGGCGCAGCTGCTCGCGCTGCACGTCGAAGTCCTCGGCGCGCGCGGAGTTGGAGAAGGTCGGCGGGTCGCAGAAGATCACGTCGTATTGGCCCTGCTCGGCTTCCAGCCACTGGATCGCATCGGCCTGCACCAGCTGGTGGCGGCTGCCGCCCATGCCGTTCAGCGCCAGGTTGTCGGCGCACCACTGCAGGTAGGTGCCGGACAGGTCGACGCTGGTGGTCGAGGCCGCGCCGGCCACCGCCGCTTCCACGCTGGCCACGCCGGTGTAGCAGAACAGGTTGAGGAAGCGCTTGCCGCGCGCCTGTTCGGCCATGTGCCGGCGCAGCGGGCGGTGGTCCAGGAACAGGCCGGTGTCCAGGTAATCGAACAGGTTCACCCGCAGCAGCGCCTCGTTCTCGCGCACCAGGACGAATTCGCCCCGCTGCTCGAAGCGGCCGTACTTGCTGCCGCCCTTGCCGCGCTCGCGCGATTTCAGCGCCACCTGCTCGGCCGGCACGTCGAACACCTCGCGCGCGGCGGCCAGCAGTTCGTTGCGGCGGCGGCGCACGTCGGCATCGGGAATGGCGGCCGGCGCGGCGTATTCCTGCACGTGCAGGAAGGTGCGCCGCTTGCCGCCGTCTTCCTGGTAGACGTCGATCGCCGCCGCGTATTCGGGAAGGTCGGCGTCGTAGGCGCGGAAGCAGCTCACGTTCTCCCGCGCGCACCAGCTCTTGAACTTCTTCAGGTTCTTGCGCAGCCGGTTGGCCACCATCTGCGCGCCCTCGCTGAGTTCGCGCGGCCGGCCATCGTCCGCGCGCCCGGCCACCGCGATGGGGTCGCAGACGATCAGCGTGCATTCGATGGCGCCGTTGAACAGCTGGTAGGTTTTGCGCGCGCGCAGGCCGGTGGCGAAGGCCAGCTCGGCACTGCCGCACAGCAGGCTGGCGCGCCACTGCGGCACCGCCTGTTTGAGCGCGTCGCCAAGGCGGCGGTACAGCGCGGCATCGGCGGCCAGGCGTTCGTCGTAGGGCGGGTTGCAGACCACGCAGCCGGTTTCCTGCGGCGGCACCTGCACGTCGGCCACGTCGCGCACGCCGAACCAGATCGCCTCGCCGACGCCGGCCTCCTCCGCGTTCTGTTTGGCGGCGCGGATCGCCTGCGGGTCCAGATCGCTGCCGTGGATCACCTGTTTCAGCGCGGCGCGGCCGATGCGCTCGCGCTCGCGCGCCTCGGCCATCAGTTCGCGCCATTGCGCCTGATCGAAGCCGCGCCAGCGGCTGGGCGGCAGGCTGCCGTGGCGCTGCAGTCCGGGGGCGACGTCGGCCGCCATCAGCGCGCCTTCGATCAGCAGCGTGCCGCCGCCGCACATCGGGTCGAGCAGGCCGCCGCCTTCGGCGTGGATCTTCGGCCAGCCGGCGCGCAGCAGCACCGCGGCGGCCAGGTTTTCCTTCAGCGGCGCGTCGTTCTGCGCCAGGCGCCAGCCGCGCTTGTGCAGCGAACCGCCGCCGAGGTCGATGGAAATCGTGGCCCGGCCCTTGCGCAGCGACAGGTTGATACGCACGTCCGGCAATTCGACGTTCACCGACGGCCGCTCCAGGCCCTCCCCGCGCAGGCGGTCCACCACCGCATCCTTGATCCGCTGCGCGGCGAAGCGCGCGTGGGTGATGGCGGTACCGGAGACATGCGCATCGACCGCCAGCGTCAGCTCGGCGTCCAGATGCTCTTCCCACGGCATCGCCAGCACGCCCTGGTACAGCGCGCCCTCGTCCGGGCAGTCGAATTCGGCCAGCGGCCACAGCACGCGGCTGGCCAGGCGCGACCACAACACCACGCGCTGCGCGTCGCTCAGTTCCCCTTCGGCGTTGACCCCGGCGATGGTGGCGGTGGCCCTGGGCAGGCCCAGCGCCAGCAGTTCGTCGGCCAGGAGGTACTCCAGGCCCTTGGCGCAGGAAACGAAGAATTTCACGGGGGACATCACGGGGGAACGGCAACGGGCCGGGGGCGCCATTGTACGGGGCCCTTGTAGATGCGGGGCTTGCCCCGCATGTGGCTTCACCGGGAAAGCTTCATGCGGGGCAAGCCCCGCCTTTACAGGATCTGCAGCAGGGCCTCGAATTCACGGGCAGAGGCCTCGACATGGTTCTCAAGGCGATGGCCGTCGTCGACCAGCAGCAGCCGCGCGGCGCGGGCCTGCGCCCAGTCGATCACCGCCGCCGGCGCGATCAGTTCATCGCGCCAGGCGTGGACCACGCTGGTCGGCACGGGCGCCGCGTCCAGCGCCGGCATCGGTCCCATCTTCGTCGGCGGCACCATCAGGAACAGCCCGCGCACCGGAACGTGCAGCGAGGCGATGGCCGAGATATAGGCGCCGAGGCTGGAACCGGCCAGCACCACCGGGCCCCGCGCGGCGGCCTCGCCAGCCAGGCGGATCAGGCGTTGCAGGCGCCCGGGCACATCGCCCACCTCGCTGATGTCGCGACGCGCGTCCAGATCGGTGTAGTCCGGGCGCTCATGGGTCCAGCCCAGGCGCTGCGCGACGTCGGCCAGCGCGGTGACCTTGGTCGCGTCGGGACCGCTCTCGAAACCGTGGGAAAGAATGCAGTGGCCGCGGCTCATTGGACACCGGAAAACGAAGCGGAACGGGGCGGCAATGCTAGCATCCGCCGATGCCTGCCATGCCCGCCATCCACGCCGCGCCCCTGCCCTACGAACCGCTGCTGCCGCTGCGCGAACCTGCGGCGATCGACCTGGTGGTGATCCACTGCACCGAGCTGCCGGACCTGGCGACGGCGCGCGAATACGGCGAGCGCGTGCTCTACGACAGCGGCACCGGCAACAGCGGGCATTACTACATCGACCGCGACGGCAGCATCCACCAGTACGTCGCGCCCGAGCGCTGCGCCCACCACGTGCGCGGCATCAACCCGCGCGCGCTCGGCATCGAACTGGTCAACACCGGCCGCTATCCGCACTGGCTGGATTCGCGCCACCAGGCGATGGACGAACCCTATCCGCAGGCGCAGATCGATGCGCTGGTCGCGCTGCTGCGCTGGCTGCCCGAGCAGTTGCCGGCACTGCGCTGGATCGCCGGCCACGAGGACCTGGACACCGAACAGGTGGCGGCCAGCGACGATCCGTCGCGCAAGGTGCCGCGCAAGCGCGACCCGGGGCCGCGGTTCCCGTGGGACGACGTGCTGGCGGCGATCCCGCTGCAACGCCTGCCGGCATCCCCGTAGGAGCGGCTTCAGCCGCGATGGGGCCTGCCCGAAACGGCCTCCACGGCAGCGCCTGCCTCCATCATCGGATTCCACTGGGACAGCCCCATCGCGGCTGAAGCCGCTCCTACGGATACGCGTCGGGGTGGACGCGCACTGCCCCAGGAGCCGGCGAACACCGTGCGTTGGCTGGCCGAGGTCCTCGAACTGGAGTCCGGGATGGAGCGGGTATCGCCACGGGAGCCCTTTCGGGCAGACCCCATCGCGGCTGAAGCCGCCCCTACGGGCGTGCCACCGGACGCGCGGGGTCGGACGACCAGCCGCTCCACGAATCGGCGAATACCCGCGCTCCGCCCAGGCCGGCGACCTCGAAGGCCAGCAGCAGGTGGCAGGCGGTGACGCCGGAGCCGCACATCATCACCGCCTCGCCCGGCGCATGGGCGCCCAGCAGCGGCTCCAGTTCGGCGCGCAGCTCCGCGGCCGGGCGGAACCGGCCATCGCGCAGATTGAGCGCGAACGGGCGGTTGAGCGCGCCGGGCACATGGCCGGCAACGCGGTCCAGCGGCTCGACCTCGCCGCGGTAGCGCTCGCCGGCGCGCGCGTCGATCAGCCAGCCCGGCGCCTGCGACAGGCGTGCGGCGATCTCGTCGGCGCTGGCGACCTGGGACAGGTCGAACCGCCCCGGATACGCCGGCAACGCCGGTACGTCCACCTCGCCGGTGGACAGCGGCTGCCCGGCGGCCTGCCAGGCCGCCAAGCCGCCATCGAGCACCGCGACCCGGCGATGGCCGATCAGCCGCAACAGCCACCACAGCCGCGCCGCCGCCATGCTGCCGTCGCCGGCGTCGTAGACCACGACCTGCGTGTCCGGGCCGATGCCCCAGCGCCCCAGCGTGGCGGCGAAGGCATCGCTGTCCGGCAGCGGATGGCGGCCGTGGCCCTGCCGCGACAGGTCGGAAAGATCACGGTTGAGGTCGGCGTATACCGCGCCCGGCAGATGCCCGGCCGCGTACTGCGCGGCGCCGGACTGCGGATCGGCCAGCGAGAAGCGCGCGTCCACCAGCCGCGTGGCGGTGCTGGCGGTGGCGCGCGCATCGACCAGGCGCGGCGGCGCGGCAGCCAGGGCGGCGGCGAGCGAGGCCGCATCCACCAGCGTGGTCCACGGCGGGTCGATGGCATTCATGGGGTCTGCTCCAGTCGGTGACGCAGGTTGTAGAGGATGGCCGCGGTCGCGCCCCAGATGCGCTGGCCGGGCCAGGTGTATTCGAGCACGTGGCGGATGCGGCCGCGGTGGTCGATCTCCACCTGGCGCAGGTTGGCCGGGTCCATCAGGAAATCCAGCGGCACCTCGAACACTTCGGCCACTTCCGACGGCTGCGGCACCGGCACGAACGCCGGGTCGATCACCGCCACCACCGGGGTGACGCGGAAGCTGGAAATGGTGACGAACGGGTCGAGATAACCCAGCGCCTGCACCCGCTCATGCGGCAGCGCGATCTCCTCGCCGCTCTCGCGCAGCGCCGCCGCCACCGGGTTGCGGTCGCCCGGTTCGATGCGCCCGCCGGGAAAGCCGACCTGGCCGCCGTGGTTGCGCAGCGTCTCGGTACGGCGGGTGAGCAGCAGCAGCAGCACCTGCACGCCCTGCGGGCGCGGCACCAGCCCGGCCAGCACCGCGGCCTCGGCCGGCGGCCCGGGCGGCAGCAGGTCGGCCAGTTCGCCGTAGTTCCAGCCCTTGTCGGTGGGCGCGGTGCCCAGCGGATTCAACGCGCGCAGCAGGCGCTCATGGCCCGGCAGCGCGGCGGCCAGCGAACCGGCTTCCAGCGCGCGCGCCGGCAACACGTCCCGCATCAGGTGCTGGCGGTGCTGCTCGCTCATGCGCATCCAGCCGGCGATCTCCTCGCCCGTGCGCAGGCAGCCGCGGCAGCGGCCGGCGCCATCCAGCGAGCAGATTCCGATACAGGGACTGGAAATGGCACGGCGTACGGCATCCATCGGTCACGACACTCCCAAGCCTACTGCAATCGTCCCCGACGCGATGGCGTCGCATGGACGGGCCTGTCGCCATGGAACGGCCGGCCGCACAAACGAAAAACGCGCCGGTGGAGGCCACCGGCGCGTCGTTCCGTCACTTGCTGGTTACTTGACGCTGACCAGCTTGATCTCGAACTGCACGGCCACGTTCGGCGGGAACGGGGTGCGCGGATCGGCACCGTAGGCCTTCTCCGGCGGCAGGGTGACTTCCCACTTGGCGCCGGTCGGCATCTGCAGCAGGGTCTCGCGCATGGCCTGCATTTCCACTTCGCTGACCTTGATCGACGGGATCTGCTGGGCCGGGCGGGCCTCCTGCGGACGCTGGCCGTACGGGAACGGACCGGCCACTTCCAGCGCGACGGTGCTGGCCTGGGTCGGCTTGGCGCCGGCGCCGGCTTCGATCACGCGGTACTGCACGCCGCTGGGCAGGGTCTGCACGCCGGCCTTGGCCTTGTTGGCGGCAATGAACTGGTCGCTGCGGGTCTTGTTCTCAGCGGCGGCCTTCTCGTACTCGGCCTTGGCGGCCTCGGCGCGGCCCTGCTCGCGGCGCTGGAACGCCTCGACGGCCGGCTTGAGCTGGTCGCTGGTGATCGCCGGCTGCTTCTTCGCGTAGGCGTCCTGCAGGCCCTTGACGACCGAGGCGATGTCCAGCTGTTCGCCGCGGGCGGTGAGCTCGGCCAGGTTGTTGCCGTAGTCGTATCCGAAGTAGTAGCTCAGCTTGCCCTTCTCGGACGAGACGTCCTGGGCGATTGCAGTGCCGGTAAGGGCCAGGGCGGCCACGGCGACCGCGATAGAACGCAACTTCATCAAACAGTTCTCCAGGAAAGATGTCTCAGGGCAACCATGCCGCTAGAGGCGACGGGTTAGGATAGCCGCCACAACGGCGGACCGCCACTGACGACAAGGGCTTCTGACCAACGGTCGTGGCGGGAGTTCCCGGATCACTTTTTCTTAACTTTCCCCTGGAGTCAGCATGTCCGACGCACCGGTTTCGATCAGCACCCGCGATGGCGTGCGCACCCTCACCGTGCAGCGCCCGGAAAAGCTCAATGCGCTCAATCGCCAGACCCTGGAGGCGCTGGATGCGGCCTTCACCGAGGCCGCCGCGGCCGTGGACGTGCGGGTGGTGGTGCTGACCGGCGCCGGCGCCAAGGCCTTCGTGGCCGGGGCCGACATCGCCGAGATGAATGGGCTCACCGCGGTGCAGGGACGCGACTTCTCCCTGCTCGGCCAGCGCCTGATGCGGCGCATCGAGCGCCTGCCCAAGCCGGTGATCGCGATGGTGAACGGCTTCGCCCTGGGCGGCGGCCTGGAACTGGCGATGGCCTGCCACCTGCGCATCGCCGCCGACAGCGCCAAAGTCGGCCAGCCGGAGATCAACCTCGGCCTGATCCCGGGCTTTGGCGGCACCCAGCGCCTGCTGCGCCTGGCTGGGCGCGCCGCCACCCTGGAACTGTGCCTGCTCGGCGCGCCGATCGACGCCGCCCGCGCCCAGCAGCTGGGCATCGTCAACCGCGTCGTGCCGGCCGCCGAGCTGGAGGCGGAAACCCTGAAGATCGCCACGCAGCTGGCTAAGGCCGCGCCGCTGGCGCTGCGCGGCATGCTCGACGCGGTCAACGTCGGCGGCGAATGCGGCATCGAGGAAGGGCTGGAGTACGAAAGCGCGCAGTTCGGGCTGATGTTCTCCACCCAGGACATGCGCGAGGGCACCAGCGCCTTCCTCGAACGCCGCGCGCCGGAATTCCGCAACTGCTGATCCGCGCCGCGATGCCCGTTCCTTCCGCCTCCCCGCGCCAGCTGCTGCGGTACGTGCTGGACGACGACATCGACACGGCGCTCGACGCCGGGCTGATGGACTACGTCGCGCAGCCGGGCGACGCGGCGCTGGACCCGCGCCTGCCGCGGCTGCTGCGGGATGCCCAGCAGCGCGTGCGCGACGCCTGGGCCGCGCGCGAGCGCCACCGCGCGCGCGCCGTGCGCCTGGCCCGTCGCGCCGCCGAACGCGAGGCGCGGCGCGCGCCGCCGCCCGCGCCCGACCGCAAGCCCGCCCTGCCGCCGGCGGCCGCGGCGATCCTGGCGCGGGCAAAGGCGAAAGCGAGGAGCGAGTGAAGAGGAGTGAGAAGTAAGAGTGAAGACAAAAACCACAGCCAAGACAAAAAACAAAGCGGGCCCTGAGACGACAAAGAAAGTGAAGAAGCAGCGCCCCCCTCTCACTCCTCACTCCTCTTCACTCACTCCTCGCTCCACCCCGCGCTCCAAACGCATGACCCGCGAGGAAGTGCGCGAGATGTTCACGCGCCTGCGCGAACTGAACCCGCATCCGACCACCGAACTGGAATACAGCACGCCGTTCGAGCTGCTGGTGGCGGTGACGCTGTCGGCGCAGGCCACCGACGTGGGCGTGAACAAGGCCACGCGCCGGCTGTTCCCGGTGGCCAACACCGCGCAGGCCATCCTCGCGCTGGGCGAGGAAGGGCTGAAACCGTACATCTCCACCATCGGCCTGTTCAACGCCAAGGCGAAGAACGTGATCGCCGCCTGCGCGATCCTGGTCGAGAAATACGGTGGCGAGGTGCCCGCCGACCGCGCCGCGCTCGAAGCCCTGCCCGGGGTCGGCCGCAAGACCGCCAACGTGGTGCTCAACACCGCCTTCGGCGAACCGACCATGGCGGTGGACACGCATATCTTCCGCGTCTCCAACCGCACCGGCCTGGCGCCGGGCAAGGACGTGCGCGCGGTGGAGGATGGGTTGCTGAAGGCGATTCCGGCCGAGTTCCTGCAGGATGCGCATCATTGGTTGATCCTGCATGGCCGTTACGTGTGCAAGGCGCGCAAACCGGACTGCCCACAGTGCGTGATCCGCGACCTGTGCCACTACAAGGACAAGACCGTAGCCTGACGCAGCGGCGACATGGCCAGCCGCGGGCGCGGCATCGACCCCGATGGCGCCGATCCGTCGCTGCGGGCCGGCGCGCAAGCCGGACTGTCCGCAGTGCGTGATCCGCGACCTGTGCCACTACAAGGACAAAACCGTCGCCTGACGCGGCGGCATGGCCAGCCGCGGGCGCGGCATCGACCCCAATGGCGCCGATCCGTCGCTGCGGGCCGGCGCGCAAACCGGACTGCCCACAGTGCGTCATCCGCGACCTGTGCCACTTCAAGGACAAGACCGTCGCCTGACGCAGCGGCAGCGTGGCCAGCCGCGGGCGCGGCTTCGACCCCAAGAGCGCCGATCCGTCGCTGCGGGTAGCGCCGATCCTTCGCTGCGGGCCGGCGCGCAAACCGGACTGTCCGCAGTGCGTCATCCGTGCTCTATGCAACTTCAAGGACAAAACCGTCGCCTGACGCAACGGCGGCATGGCCAGCCGCGGGCGCGGCTTCGGCACAACGGCGCCGAACCGCCCCTACGGGCCGGCCGACTGCCATCTGCGCGACACCTGCCGGTAACAGCCCGTCCGTTCAATACGCTAGGTTGGGCGCAGCCGCACGTGGCGCACGTCGCCGGACTGTCATATTTACGCAATCCTTACGCTCTAGCCTGCGCAGCATCCTCAACCTGCCTGCAAGGCTACCCACCCCATGAAACTGCATCGCCAACTCCTTACGGCGGCCGTCGCCGCAGCACTGTTCGCGCCGGCTGCTCACGCTGAAGTCGCCATCGACGTCATTGGCGGTTCCGAAATCACCTTCGAAGGCCTGGTGCAGGCCGACGGCAACTGGTTCAGCAACGACAAGGCCGACCTCAACGGTACCGCCGGCCTGAACGGCAAGAACAGCGAGTTCGAGCTGCGCCGCGCCGAGCTGGTGCTCAAGGGCAAGGGCCCGGGCAACATCGAGTGGGTGGTGGGCTACGACGCCAAGGCCGACAAGTTCCTGGACACCAACCTCAAGTACAAGCTGGGCGGCAACGGCAGCCACTTCCTGCAGGCCGGCCAGTTCAAGCAGCCCAACAGCCTGGAAGAGCTGTCCAGCACCAAGAACAACGATTTCATCTCCAAGGCCACCGTCACCAATACCTACGCCGTAGCCCGCCGCCTCGGCGTGGGCTACGGCGTCGGCGATGCCGACTGGTCGATCACCGCGTCGGCCTTCGGCCGTGAACTGACCCGCAAGCTGGCCCACGGCAGCGGCTATGGCGTGCGCGGCACCTTCGCCCCGATCAACGAGAAGGGCAACATCCTGCACTTCGGCCTGAGCTACGCCGATTACGACACCGACGCCGATACGCTGCGCCTGCGCGCCCGCCCGAACGCCGACCTGGCCACCGTGCGCCTGGTCGACAGCGGCGACCTCAAGGACACCGACCGCATCGGCACGCTCGGCGCCGAAGCCATGTACGTGCACGGCCCGTTCAAGGCCCAGGGCGAGTACTACAGCGCCAAGGTCAAGCGTTACGACCACGGCAACTACACCAGCGACGGCTATTACGTCAGCGGCGTGTGGAACGTCACCGGCGAGACCTGGGGCTACAAGGGCGGCACCCCGACCCTGGGCCTGCCGGACGAGCCGGGCCGCGGCATGTGGCAGCTGGGCGCGCGCTTCGACCACATCGACCTGAACGATGGCGGCCTGCGCGCACCGGCCGTCGCCGGCGGCGCCCCGCTGGTGGACGGCGTGCTGGGCGGCAAGATGGACATCTGGACCGTCGGCGCCAACTGGTACTGGCGCTCCAACTTCAAGGCCTCGCTGAACTACGTGATGGTCGACAGCAAGAAGTACTCCTCCAGCGCGCGCAGCTTCGTCGCCGACAAGCCGGACATCCTGGAAGCCCGCCTGCAGTTCTTCTGGTAAGCGGCGCCCCTCCAGGCAGCAATACGGACGCCCCGCAAGGGGCGTTCGTCGTTCCGGGCTCCCGGCCAGCAGAGAAGAGCGCCAGCAGCAGCGCTGCCGCGGTCCCGTCGCTGGCAGGGGCGCCTACACCCATGCGGGCTGATCGCAGCTGGATGACCTCATCAACCACCTGGTCATCGCCCCACAACGCTGGGCGGATCGCACGTCGAGCGCATCGGCGACTTCCATGACACATACGCACGCGGGACATCCGCCCCGCCTGTGGGCCAGCGGTACAGCCCCGTGCATCCGCGGACGACGACACCCGCCAGCAGCGCACGATTGCCGGCAACCGCGTGCAATCGTCCAACGCTTCCCGACGCGATCCATCCGCGGCCTGCCAAGAGGCCGCCGCTCGCCGCCGGGTAGCGCCCAGGTATCGCCTCTTCGACCAGCCCTGTCATATCCGCGTCACGGGACGGACGCGGCGCTGTCATCGAATGGTTATGGAATAGGCGCCGGGCGGAACTCACCGCACATTCACCTCCCAGGAGCCATTCGTGATCCACGCCATCAAATCGCGCGCCGTCGTCGCCATCCTCGCCGCGTCGTCCGTGTTCACCGCCAATGCCGCCGATGTCACCGGCGCCGGCGCTTCCTTCATCTACCCGGTCATGTCCAAGTGGTCGGCCGACTACAGCGCCGCCACCGGCAAGAAGGTGAACTACCAGTCCATCGGTTCGGGCGGCGGCATCGCCCAGATCAAGGCGAACACGGTGGATTTCGGTTCGTCCGACGCCCCGCTCAAGCCGGAAGAGCTGGCCTCGGCCGGCCTGGTGCAGTTCCCGTCGGTGATCGGCGGCGTGGTCCCGGTGATCAACGTGGCCGGCGTGGAAGCCGGTGCGATGAAGCTGGACGGCCCGACCCTGGCCGATATCTTCCTGGGCAAGATCACCAAGTGGAACGATCCGGCCATCGTCGCCCTCAACGCCGGCCTGACCCTGCCGGACGCCAAGATCACCGTCGTGCACCGCTCGGACGGCTCGGGCACCAGCTTCAATTACACCAACTACCTGTCCAAGGTCAGCGCCGACTGGAAGAAGCAGGTCGGCGAAGGCACCACGGTGCAGTGGCCGGTGGGCATCGGCGGCAAGGGCAATGAAGGCGTGGCCGCCTACGTCAAGCAGATCCGCGGTTCGATCGGCTACGTCGAGTTCTCCTACGCGCTGCAGAACCGCCTGACCTTCTCGCGCATGAAGAACGCCGCCGGCAACTTCGTGCAGCCGCGCGACGAGACCTTCTCGGCCGCCGCCGCCAGCGCCGACTGGGCGAACGCCAGGGACTTCTACCTGGTGATGACCAACGCCCCGGGCGAGCAGTCCTGGCCGATCACCGCCACCAACTTCATCCTGATGCGCAAGCAGCCCAAGACGGCCGAAGGCGCCAAGGCCACCGTCGAGTACTTCCGCTGGATCTATGCCAACGGCAGCGCCCAGGCACGCCAGCTGGACTACGTGCCGCTGCCCGCCCCGCTGGTCCGCCAGATCGAGACCTACTGGCAGCAGAACATGCGTTACTGAGAGCAAAGAGCCGGCGGGCCCCTCTCCCTCGTCGCCTCGGGCGCGGATCAAGTGATCCGCGCTTTTTTTTGGAGCGGGGAAGCGGGAAGCGGTGGCGCGCCGGAGGCGTCTACCCGAGAAACGCGGCCAGATCCCTGGAATGAAGCCCTGCCGAGCCCCCTCCCTTCCCCGTGCCCGCCTCCCCTTTCCCGCCCCATGTAATCAGCCTGTAACAAAAACATCATTTCATAGCCGCATCCGCCGGCGACGCCGGTACTTTCCCGCCATGGAGCCCCCATGAAACTGCATACGACCGGCCTTGCCGCCCTTTCCCTTGCCATCGCGCTGGGCCTGTCGGCCTGCGGCGGCAAGAGCGACTCCGCCGCTTCCAGCACTGGCTCCGCGCCGGCATCGGCACCGGCCGCCGGCGACAAGGTCGCCGCCGAGATCTCCGGCGCCGGCGCGTCGTTCATCTTCCCGCTGGTGTCCAAATGGTCGGCCGACTACAACGCCGCCACCGGCGCCAAAATCAACTACCAGTCCATCGGCTCGGGCGGCGGCATCGCCCAGATCAAGGCCGGCACCGTCGATTTCGGCTCGTCCGACAAGCCGCTCTCCTCCGAGGAGCTGGCGCAGGCCGGCCTGGGCCAGTTCCCCTCGGCCATCGGCGGCGTGGTGCCGGTGGTGAACCTGGAAGGCGTGCAGCCGGGCCAGCTGCGCCTGAGCGGCGCGCTGCTCGCCGACATCTTCCTGGGCAAGATCAAGACCTGGAACGACAAGGCCATCGCCGCCGCCAACCCGGGCGTGTCCCTGCCCGACACCAAGATCACCCTGGTGCACCGCTCCGACGGCTCGGGCACCACCTTCAACTTCTCCAACTACCTGTCCAAGGTCAGCGGCGAGTGGAAGGACAAGGTCGGCGAAGGCACCTCGGTGCAGTGGCCGGACGGCGTCGGCGGCAAGGGCAACGAGGGCGTGGCCTCCTACGTGCAGCAGATCAAGGGCGCGCTGGGCTACGTCGAACTGGCCTACGCGCTGCAGAACGGCATGCCGTACGCGTCGATGCAGAACGCCGCCGGCAACTGGGTGCAGCCGACCGCCGAGACCTTCGCCGCCGCCGCGGCCAGCGCCGACTGGGCCAACGCCCGCGACTTCAACCTGGTCATCACCAACGCCCCGGGCGCCAACGCGTGGCCGATCACCGCCACCAACTTCATGCTGATGCGCAAGCAGCCCAAGGACGCCAGGCGCAACCAGGACACGCTGGCCTTCTTCAAGTGGGCGTTCGAGAACGGCCAGCAGCAGGCCAACGAACTGCACTACGTGCCGCTGCCCGCCGAACTGGTGACGCAGATCGAGGGCTACTGGGCCAGCGAGTTCAAGTGACGCACTGGCGCGGGGCCGCCCAGCGGCCCCGCCTCCGCCAGTGCGTCATCCCCGCGCAGGCGGGGATCGCTCTTGATTCTGCCGTTGTTGTTGCTCTGAAGTCCCACGCGCGGCAACAGCAGGAGCGATTCCCGCCTGCGCGGGGATGACGACCTCGAATACATGCATTCCCCGACTTCGGGGACAGAAACACCACCGCATCCTCCTGGGCCCCCGCCGCTGCCATGAATGCCATCGCACCGCCCCTAGCCTCCTCGCCCACCTCGCGCGACCTGCGCGACGCGCGCAACGACCGCCTGTTCCGCGGGTTCCTGATCGTCACCGTCGTGCTGGTGCTCACCGCGCTGGCCTGCGCCGCGCTGTCGATGCTGTGGGGCGGACGCCATGCCCTGCAGGAACAGGGACTGAGCTTCTTCTACACCGCCGACTGGAACCCGGTGGAGAACCGGTTCGGCGCGCTGGCACCGATCTACGGCACCATCGTCACCGCGGTCATCGCCATGCTGATCGCCGTGCCGGTCAGTTTCGGCATCGCCTTCTTCCTCACCGAAGTCGCGCCGCGCTGGCTGCGCGGCCCGGTCGGCACCGCCATCGAGCTGCTGGCCGGCATCCCCTCGATCATCTACGGCATGTGGGGCCTGTTCGTACTGGTGCCGGTGATGACCGAGTACGTCACGCCCTTCCTCAACGACCACCTGGGCGGGCTGCCGCTGATCGGCGTGCTGTTCCAGGGCCCGCCGCTGGGCATCGGCATGCTCACCGCCGGCTTCGTGCTGGCGATCATGGTGATTCCGTTCATTTCCTCGGTGATGCGCGAGGTGTTCCTCACCGTGCCGACCCGCCTGAAGGAATCGGCCTACGCGCTGGGCTCGACCAAATGGGAGGTGAGCTGGGACATCGTGCTGCCCTACACCCGCTCGGCGGTGATCGGCGGCATCTTCCTGGGCCTGGGCCGCGCCCTCGGCGAGACCATGGCGGTGGCCTTCGTGATCGGCAACAGCGTGCGCCTGACGCCGTCGCTGCTGGAGCCGGGCACCACCATCGCCGCGCTGATCGCCAACGACTTCGGCGAAGCCACCGAGACCTACCGCTCGGCCCTGCTGCTGCTGGGCTTCGTGCTGTTCATCGTCACCTTCGTGGTGCTCGCCATCGCCCGCCTGATGCTGCTGCGCCTGTCCCGCAAGGAGGGCAACTGATGTCCGCCGCTGATTCGTTGTACCTGCGCCGCCGCATCACCAATGGCGCGGCGCTGCTGATGGCCTGCGCCACCGCCGCGTTCGGCCTGCTGTTCTTGGGCTGGATCCTGTGGACCCTGCTGTCCAAGGGCCTGCCCGGCATCAACCTGGACCTGTTCACCAAAATGACGCCGCCGCCGATGCAGCAAGGCGGCCTGCTCAACGCCTTCTTCGGCAGCGCGGTGATGTGCGCCCTGGCCATCGCCATCGGCACGCCGCTGGGCGTGGCCGCCGGCACCTGGCTGGCCGAGTACGGCAACGCACGCAAGGCAGGCACGGTGGTGCGCTTCGTCAACGACATCCTGCTGTCGGCGCCGTCGATCGTGCTCGGCCTGTTCGTCTACACCCTGTACGTGATGCAGACCGGCGGCAACTTCTCCGCCTTCGCCGGCGCCCTGTCGCTGGCCTTCATCGTGCTGCCGGTGGTGATCCGCACCACCGACGAGATGCTGCGGCTGGTGCCGGTGCAGATGCGCGAAGCGGCGCTGGCGCTGGGCGTGCCGCAGTGGAAGGTGATCGTGCAGGTGCTGTACCGCAGCGCCATGGCCGGCATCGTCACCGGCATCCTGCTGGCGCTGGCCCGCATTTCCGGCGAGACCGCGCCGCTGCTGTTCACCGCCTTCGGCAACCAGTACTGGAACAGCAACGTGTTCCAGCCGATGGCCTCGGTGCCGGTGGTGATGAACCAGTTCGCCGGCAGCCCCTACGAATCGTGGCAGGTGCTGGCCTGGGCCGGCGCCCTGGTGCTGACCGTGTTCGTGCTGCTGGTCAGCCTCTCCGCGCGTGGCCTGCTGCTGCGCAATCGCATCTCCAACGACTGACCGAACGACCGACTTCCTTCCATGGACCTGCCCATGAACGACCTCACCAATGCCGTGCCGATGCAGCGCATCGCCGTGCCCACCGCGCACCAGGACCTGCAGACGCCGGCACCGGTCAAGCTCGCCGCGCGCGGCCTGGACTTCTACTACGGCCAGTTCCACGCGCTGAAGAACATCAACCTGGAAATCCCGGAGAAGCGGGTTACGGCGCTGATCGGCCCCTCAGGTTGCGGCAAGTCCACCCTGCTGCGCATCTTCAACCGCATCTACGCGTTGTATCCCAAGCTGGAAGCGCGCGGCGAAGTGCTGCTGGACGGCGAGAACATCCTCTCGCCGAAGTACCCGATGAACCGCCTGCGCTCCAAGGTCGGCATGGTGTTCCAGAAGCCGGTGCCGTTCCCGATGACCATCTTCGAGAACGTGGCCTACGGCATCCGCCACCACGAAAAGCTGTCCAAGGCCGACATGGCCGACCGCGTCGAACAGGCGCTGCGCCAGGGCGCGTTGTGGGACGAGGTGAAGGACAAGTTGAACCAGAGCGCGCTGGGCCTGTCCGGCGGCCAGCAGCAGCGCCTGTGCATTGCCCGTGCGGTGGCGCTCAAGCCCGACGTGCTGCTGCTGGACGAACCGACCTCGGCGCTGGACCCCATCTCCACCAGCCGCATCGAGCAGCTGGTCGAGGAACTGAAGAACGATTACACCATCGCCATCGTCACCCACAACATGCAGCAGGCCGCGCGCGTGTCCGACTACACCGCCTTCATGTACCTGGGCGACCTGATCGAACACGACCGCACCGACGTGATCTTCTCCAACCCGTCCAGGCAGCAGACCGAGGACTACATCACCGGCAGGTTCGGCTGAAAGCGCGAAGGCGGGGAAACAGGGAAGCGGGAATGGAAGCAGCGCTTCGCCTGCCACAGGCCCCGACCTTGCCGCCCCGCCCCGGCCGTTCCCTCTTCCCCCTTCCCTGTTCCCGGCTCCCAGAATGAACACCCATCCCAACGACCACATCGTGAAAAGCTACGACGAAGAACAGCACCGCCTGGTGGCCGAGATCGTGCGCATGGGCGAGATGTCCGTCGCCCAGCTCGAGGCCGCGCTGGACGTGATCGAGCGCCGCGACGAGAACGCCGCGCGCCGCATCATCGCCAACGACGAGGCCATCGACGCGCTGGAACAGCAGATCAGCCACGACGTGATGCGTCTGGCGCTGCGCGGCCCGATGGCGCGCGACCTGCGCGAGATCCTCGCCGGCCTGCGCATCCCGGCCGACATCGAGCGCATCGGCGACTACGCCGCCAACGTCGCCAAGCGTTCCATCGCGCTGGCCACGGTGCCGCCGATGCCGCAGATCCAGGGGCTGCGCGCCCTCGGCCGGCCCGCCGCGCAGCAGGTGCGGCGCGCCCTTGACGCCTATCGCGGCAACGACGCCGATGCCGCGCTGGCGCTGCGCCAGGACGACGCCCGGCTGGACGCGCAGTACACCGCGCTGTTCCGCGAGCTGCTCACCTACATGATGGAAGACCCGCGCAACATCACCCCGTGCACGCACCTGCTGTTCATGGCCAAGAACCTGGAGCGCATCGGCGACCACGCCACCAACATCGCCGAGAACGTCTGGTTCCTGGTGCACGGCGACGCGCCGCTGCCGCCGCGCGAGAAGCGCGACGAGACCAGCACGGTCGACCACACCTGAAAACGAAGACGCCGGGCATCGCCCGGCGTCTTTTCTTTCCGATGGCGGTTTGCGCCCCGCCTTACCCCAGCCGCTGCCGCACCGCCTCGAACAGCGCCACGCCGGTGGCCACCGACACGTTGAGGCTTTCCACGTCGCCCGGCATCGGGATGCGCACCAGGCCGTCGCAGGTCTCGCGGGTCAGGCGGCGCAGGCCGTCGGATTCGCCGCCCATCACCAGCGCGACGTTGCCGCGCAGGTCCAGCTGGTGGATGGTCTGTTCCGCCTCGCCGGCCAGCCCGTACAGCCATACGCCCTGCTTCTGCAGGTCCTTCAGGCAGCGCACCAGGTTGGTCACCGCCACCACCGGGATGCGGTCGGCCGCGCCGGCGCTGGTCTTGCGCACGGTGGCGTTGACCGGCGCGCTCTTGTCCTTGGGGATCACCACGGCGGTGACGCTGGCGGCGGCGGCGCTGCGCAGGCAGGCGCCGAGGTTGTGCGGGTCCTGCACCTCGTCCAGCACCAGCAGCAGCGCCCTGCCTTCGGCGGCCTCGACCAGCCCTTCCAGCTCGTTCTCGCCCCACAGCTTCGCCGCGGCATAGCGCGCGACCACGCCCTGGTGGCGCACCTGCCCGGCCACGCCGCCCAGCGCCTGGGCGCCCACGCGGCGCACGTCGATGCCCTTGCGCCGCGCGTTCTCCTCGATCTCGACCAGCCGCGCGTTCTTGCTGCCGGCCTCGATCAGCACCTCGCGGACGTTGTCCGGGTCCTTCTCGATCGACGAAGCCACGGCGTTGACGCCGACGATCCACTGGTTCTGCTTGCTCATTGCGACCGCGCGAGGGGGGAGTTGGGCGCGTAATGGTAGTGCATCGGCCCGGCCGGCACCGGCGCTGGCTGAATGCAGGCCCGGTGCCCGCCCATCCTGGCGCCGTCCGGCTCCGGCCGGCACGGGCTCGAAAGGCGCCCTCGATGCCCGGGCTACCGGCGCATCCCCGGGGAAACGCCGGCAGCCCGTGGACAGGTGCCAGACGCGGGGCCGCTGGCCCTGCGCAGGGCCGGAACGGAAACGGCCGGTGCGCGCACCGGCCGTTCCTGCCTCAGTACTTCTGCTTGGCGCGCTTGGCCGGCTTGCCGCGCGGCGGCAACGGCGGCATCCCCTCGTCCATCGCGCCGCCCTCGCCGTCGAGCCGCTCGACCAGGCGGAAGTCGATCTTGCGCTCCTCCATGCTGGCCTTGAGCACCAGGATGCGCACGCGGTCGCCGAGCCGGAACTGGACGCCACGGCGGTCGCCGGTGAGCGTCTTGCGCAGCGGGTCGAACTGGTAATAGTCGTGCGGCAGCTGGGTGACGTGCACCAGCCCGTTGACCTTGGACTCGTCCAGTTCGACGAACAGGCCGAAGCTGGTCACGCCGCTGATCACCCCGTCGAACTGGCCGCCGACATGCTTTTCCATCCACGCCGCGCGGAAACGCTCGTCCACCTCGCGCTCGGCCTCGTCGGCGCGGCGTTCGCGCTCGGAGCACTGCAGCGCCAGCGCCGTCATCTCGCGCGGCGTGTAGGCGTACTTCTCGCGCGGGCCGCCGGTGAGCGCGTACTTGATGGCACGGTGCACCAGCAGGTCCGGGTAGCGGCGGATCGGCGAGGTGAAGTGCGCGTAGGCCTCCAGCGCCAGGCCGAAGTGGCCGTTGTTGTCCGGCGAATACACCGCCAGCGACTGGCTGCGCAGCAGCACCGATTCCAGCAGCGCCGCGTCCGGGCGCTCGCGCACCTTCTTCAGCAGCCGGGTGTAGTCGCCCGGCTGCACCTTGCTCCACGCCGGCAGGCTGAGCTTGAACTCCTTGAGGAACTCCAGCAGGTCGGCGAACTTGGATTCCGGCGGCCGCTCGTGAACGCGGAACGGCGCCGGGATGTGCGTGGACAGCAGGTAGCGCGCCGCCTCGACGTTGGCCGCGATCATGCATTCCTCGATCAGCTTGTGCGCGTCGTTGCGCACCAGCATGCCGGCCTGGGTGACCTCGCCGCGGTTGTCCAGCACGAAGCGCACTTCGGAGGATTCGAACTCGATGGCGCCGCGGCGTTCGCGCGCCTTGGCCAGAATGCGGTACAGCTGGTGCAGGCTCTGGACCTGCGGCAGCAGCGGGCCGATGAAGGCCTTGGCGTCGGCGTCGTCCTCGCCCACCGCGTTCCATACCTGGGTATAGGTCAGGCGCGCGTGCGAGTTCATCACCGCTTCGTAGAACTTCGAGCCGGTCACCTGTCCGTCGCGGCCCACCTGCATGTCGCAGACGAAGCACATGCGGTCTTCCTTCGGCCGCAGCGAGCAGATGCCGTTGGACAGCGTCTCCGGCAGCATCGGCACGACGAAACCGGGGAAGTACACCGAGGTGGCGCGCTTCTGCGCTTCATCGTCCAGCGGCGTGCCGGGACGCACGTAGTGCGAGACGTCGGCAATGGCCACCACCAGGCGGAAGCCGTCGCGGTTCGGCTCGCAGTACACCGCGTCGTCGAAGTCCTTGGCGTCCTCGCCGTCGATGGTCACCAGCGGCATGGAACGCAGGTCTACGCGCCTGCCGATCATCGACGGCTCGACCGCCATCGGGATGGCGGTGGCTTCGTCCAGTACTTCCGGTGGGAACTCGTGCGGCAGGTCGTGGCCGTGGATGGCGGTTTCCACCACCAGCGACGGCGTCAGTTTGTCGCCGAGCACGGCGATGACCCTGCCGATCGGCGGGCGCCGCGAATCCGGCGCCTGGGTCAGCTCGCACACCACCAGCTGGCCGTCCTTCGCCCCGCCGGTGGCGTCGGCCGGGATCTGGATGCTGCGCTGGATGCGCTTGTCGTCGGGCACCACGTAGTTGATGCCCATCTCCACGCTGAAGTTGCCGATCAGGCGGTTGACGCCGCGCTCCAGCACGCGCGCGATGCTGCCTTCGCGGCGGCCGCGGCGGTCGATGCCGGTGACGTTGGCCAGGGCGCGGTCGCCGTGCATGACCTTGCGCATTTCATACGGCGGCAGGAACAGGTCGTCGCCGCCCTCGTCGGGGCGCAGGAAGCCGAAGCCTTCCGGATTGGCGATGACCACGCCCGGGATCAGGTTGGTGACCAGCACCGGGGCGAAGCCGCCGCGGCGGTTCTGCACCAGTTGCCCGTCGCGCACCATCGCGCCCAGGCGCTTGGCCAGCGCGTCGGCGCGGTCCGGCTCGACCAGGCCGAGCCGGGCACCGATCTCCTCGGCGTTCTGCGGCCCCTCGCAGCGGTCGAGCAGCTGCAGGATCGCCTCGCGGCTGGCGATGGGCTGGGCGTAGCGCTCGGCCTCGCGCGCGCGCGCGTACGGATCGTCGAATGCGGCCGCCGGCGCGGGCCGGGAGCGGCCGCGCACGAAGCTCTTCGGCGCGGCGCTGTCCTTCGGCTTGCCGCGGCCGCCCTTGGCCGGGGCGGCCAGGCTGTCCGGCATCCACGGCGGCAGCTTGGCGGACTTGCGTGCATTGCCCGGCTTGTCGCCGGGAGCGGACTTGCGGGCCTTGCCGGCCCCAGTGGTCTTTTTGTTTTTCATCGCAGGCCATGGTACCCCGCTGCGGTGTGCATGCAGCGCGTACGCCGCGCGGCGGCTCCCCTCGCCTGAAACCATTGACAAAGGCCGCGGCCGCCACCAGAATTGCCGGCCCGAATCGCCCAGGTGGCGGAATTGGTAGACGCACTAGTTTCAGGTACTAGCGGGTAAAACCGTGGAGGTTCGAGTCCTCTCCTGGGCACCATGATTCGGAACGAAAAAACCCGCGCAAGCGGGTTTTTTGTTGCCTGCGATCCAGCCGGACATCGCCTCGCCCGGCCGCCGGAATCAGGGTGGAAACGCAAACGGCCATGGCGGTCGACATGCCCGATGGCCGCGCTGCGGCATGGCCGCCGCGGGCGCCGATGCGGCACGCGCGACGACGCATTTTTTTGTTGACGCCTGCACGGACGCCCTGCATAATTCCGCTCCTGAGTCGCCCAGGTGGCGGAATTGGTAGACGCACTAGTTTCAGGTACTAGCGGGTAAAACCGTGGAGGTTCGAGTCCTCTCCTGGGCACCAAGACTCAACACATCAAACCCGCGGAAGCGGGTTTTTTTGTTCCCGCCATCCCTGGCGGGAACCCTGTCGGGCCATCGACAAGCGATGTCAAAAACCGCTCCAGGCGGTTTTTTGTGCCCGTCGTCCATGCCCCACCCTTCGGCCATCGACGGGCGATGCCAGAACCGCTCCCGACGTCTGCCTGTCGTCCAGATCACGCTGTTCGCCGACCGTCGCAGTACGACGGCTCGAAGCCGCCGCCGGTGGCTTTCCATGCGCGTCTCCGATGGCCGATGCATTCCGCACGCAACAGACCTGCCGGTCGCCCACGTCGCCTGCACGAAACGTTGACATGCCGCTTCGGCGCCGGCACAATTCTCCGCCTGAGTCGCCCAGGTGGCGGAATTGGTAGACGCACTAGTTTCAGGTACTAGCGGGTAAAACCGTGGAGGTTCGAGTCCTCTCCTGGGCACCAAGACTCAACACATCAAACCCGCGGAAGCGGGTTTTTTTGTGCCCGCCCTTGGGGCCATCGACAGTTGATGGCAAAAACCGCTCCGGCGTTTTTTACCTATCGTCTTGATCACGCCGCCGGACGGCCATCGCAGCATGACGGCGTCAGAACCGCTGCATCCGGTTTTCTTGTGTACCCGGACGAGCAACCACCGGACAGCATCTGTTGCGTGGACACACACCGAGCGCTCCCGCAAGGCAATCGCAGGTACGCGCCGCTCGCTCGGCCTTTCGTTTCCCTGCATGAAAAATCCCCGCCTTGCGGGCGGGGATCGTCGTGCCTCAGTGGCCGCCGGCGCTGGCCGCGCTGCCGGCACCGGCGCCGAACGGCGGCCTGGCCAGCCACAGGAAGGCGATGATCGCCAGGAAGGTCCAGCCCAGCAGGTAGAAGATGTCGTTGAAACCCATCTGCGAGGCCTGGTGGTTGATCATGGTGTTCAACAGCGCGGCGCCGTGCTGCAGGTCGCCGCCGCCCATCGCCGTCACCTGCTCCTGCATGCCCGGCGTATAGGTGGAGACGTGTTCGGTCAGGTGCGCGTGGTGTTCCTGGGTGCGGTGCGCCCACAGCCACGTGGTCAGCGAGGCAGCGAAGCTGCCGCCCAGCGTGCGCAGGAAGGTCGCCAGGCCGGAGCCGGCGGCGATCTCGCGCCCGTCCAGGTCCGACAGCAGGATCTGCAGTACCGGCATGAAGAACAGCGCCACGCCCACGCCCATCAGCAGCTGCACCCCGGCCACGTGCTGGAAGTCCACCTGCAGGTTGAAGCCCGAGCGCAGGAAGCTGGTGAAGGACAGGGCCACGAAGGCGATCGAGGCCAGCATGCGCATGTCGAAGCGCGAGGCGTACTTGCCCACGAACGGCGTCAGGATCACCGGCAGCACGCCGATCGGCGCGGTCGCAAGGCCGGCCCAGATCGCGGTGTAGCCCATGTCGCGCTGCAGCCACAGCGGGATCAGCAGCGCCACGCTGAAGAACGCCGCGTAGGCCACCACCAGCGCCAGCGTGCCGGCGCGGAAGTTGCGGTGGCGGAACAGGCGCAGGTCGACGATCGGATCCTTGTCGGTCAGCTCCCAGATCAGGAACACCGCCAGCGCCACCACCGACACGCAGCTGAGCATCACGATGGTCGGCGAGGAGAACCAGTCCTCGTCGTTGCCCAGGTCCAGCACCAGCTGCAGCGCGCCGACGCCGATCACCAGGGTGATCAGGCCGACGTAGTCCATCTTCGGCTTCTCGATCTGCTCGGGCCGGCCCTTGAGCTGGCTGCCGACGATGGAGGCGGCCAGCACCCCGAGCGGCACGTTGATCAGGAAGATCCATTCCCAGCTGTAGTTGTCGGTGATCCAGCCGCCGAGGATCGGCCCGGCGATCGGCGCGACCACGGTGACCATCGCCAGCAGCGCCAGCGCCTGCCCGCGTTTCTCGCGCGGGTAGATCGATACCAGCAGCGACTGGGTGATCGGGTACATCGGCCCGGCGACGAAGCCCTGCAGCGCGCGCGACACCACCAGCATGCCCATGCTCTGCGCCAGGCCGCACAGCAGCGAAGCGACGGTGAAGGCCAGCGTGGCCCACACGAACAGCCGGGTTTCGCCGAAGCGGCGGCTGAGCCAGCCGGTCAGCGGCAGCGCGATGGCGGTGCTGACGGCGAACGAGGTGATGACCCAGGTGGCCTGCTGCGAACTGGCGCCGAGGTTGCCGGAAATGGCCGGCAGCGAGACGTTGGCGATGGTGGTGTCGAGCACCTGCATGAACGAGGCCAACGCCAGGCCGAAGGTGCACAGCGCCACGCTGGGCGGAGCGAAACCGGCGGCCGGCTGCGGCGCGGCCGGAGCTTGAGCGGACATGCGGGGCGACCTCAGCCGGCCTTGGCCTGGCGCGGCAGGTTGTCGTGGATGATCCGCGCGATCGCCTCGTCGGCATCATGCAGCTGCTTGGCGTAGACATCGGTGTCGAACACCGTGCCTTCGGCCGCCTTGGCCGGCAGCACGTCGCCCTTCTGGTCGCGCAGGCTCACCTCCGCCTTCATCGACAGGCCGATGCGCAGCGGGTGCTCGGCCAGCTGTTTGGCATCGATGGCGATGCGCACCGGCACGCGCTGCACGATCTTGATCCAGTTGCCGCTGGCGTTCTGCGCCGGCAGCAGCGAGAACGCCGAACCGGTGCCCAGGCCGAGGCTGGCGATGCGGCCCTTGTACTTCACGTCGCCGCCGTACAGGTCCGAGCGCAGTTCCACTTCCTGGCCCAGGCGCATGTGGCGCAGCTGGGTTTCCTTGAAGTTGGCATCCACCCACATCTGCTCGGCGGGCACCACGGCCATCAGCGCGGTGCCCGGCTGCACGCGCTGGCCGACCTGCACCGAGCGGCGCGCGACGAAACCGGCGACCGGCGCGACGATGCCGGCGCGGGCGTTGTTGAGCCACGCCTGGCGCAGCTGCGCGGCCGCCGCCTTCACGTCCGGCTGGGTGGCGACCACGGTGTCGTCCACCAGCGCGCGGCTGCGCTCCACGGTTTCGCGCGAACCGGCCACCGCCGCTTCGGCCGCGGCCAGCTCGTCACGGGCATGGGCCAGTTCCTCGTTGGAAATGGCGCCGGTGGCGGCCAGGTCCTTGCGGCGGGCGAAATCCTCGCGCACGCGCTTGAGGGTGATCTGGCGCGCGCTCAGGTCGGCCTGCGCGCCTTCCACGCTGCGGTACAGGCCGCGGACCTGGCGCACGGTGCGCGCGAGGTTCGCTTCGGCCTGCTGCAGCGCCACTTCGGTATCGGCCGGGTCCAGCTGCACCAGCAGCTGGCCGCGCTCCACGCGCATGCCGTCGTCGGCGGCGATGGCGACCACGGTGCCGGCCACCTGCGGGGTGATCTGCACCTGGTTGCCCTGCACGTAGGCGTCGTCGGTTTCCTCGAACCAGCGGCCGAAGGCGAAATACCACAGCGCGAAGGCCGCCAGCAGCAGCACGACGATGGCAAGCAGCCCGCGCAGCAGCCGGCCACGGCGGCTGCGCGCGACGGGGGCTTCAGGAGTGTTGGTCTGGCTCATGGGGGTGTTTCTCAGGAATGCGGGGACACGGAGGAAGGGGAGGACGCCGGGGCGGCGACGCCGTCGGCGGACGGCTCGAAGCCGCCGCCCAGCGCCTGGGTCAGCAGCGCCGCGGCCAGCAGCTGCTGCGCGTGCAGCGCGGTCAGCGCCTGCTGCGCGGACAGCAGCTGCGACTGCGCGGACAGCACGTCCAGGTAATTGCCGACGCCGGCGCGGTAGCGCTGGCCGGCCAGGTCGAAGGCCGAGCTGGCGGTGGCGACCGCCTGCTGCTGGGACTGCGCCTGCTGTTCGAGCGAGCGCACCGCGTTGACCTGGTCGGCCACCTCGCGCAGCGCATCGACCACGGCCTGGTTGTAGCCGGCCACGGCCAGATCGTATTGGGCGTCGGCGTTGGCGAGGTTGGCGCGCAGGCGTCCGCCATCGAAGATCGGCAGGCTCAGCGCCGGACCCAGGTAGGCGAAGGTCGAGCTGCTCCTGAGCAGGTCGCCGACGTTCGGCGCGACCACGCCGGCCAGCGCGGTCAGGTTGAAGCTGGGGTAGAAACTGGCCTTGGCGGCCTTGATCTGCCGGCCGGCCGCTTCCACGCGCCAGCGCGCGGCGACGATGTCCGGGCGCCGGCCGAGCAGTTCGCTGGGCAGCACGCCCGGCAGCTGCAGCGCGCGTGGCGTTCAGCGCCTGCGGGCGTTCGATGCCCAGGCCGCGGTCCGGGCCCTGCCCGACCAGCGCCGCCAGCGCGGTACGCGCCGCGTCGATCTGCTGCTGCGCGGCCTGCAGTTGCTGCTGCGCGGCGGGAATGCGGGCCTCGGCCTGGCGGACCTGCAGGTCGCTGTCGATGCCGGCGGTGCGGCGCTGGCGCACCAGCTGCAGCGTTTTCTGCGCGCGCTCCAGTTCCTGCTCGGCGATGTCGTTGGCGCGCCAGGCGCGGTCGAGTTCGACATAGGCCTGGACGATGCCGGCGGACAGCTTCAGGCGCGCGGCCTGGGCATCGACGGTGGCGGCATGCACCGCGTCCACCGCCGCTTCCCAGCTGGCGCGCTTGCCGCCCCACAGGTCGAAGCCGTAGCTGAAATCGAAGGCGACCTGGCCGCTGCCCATGTAGTGGCCGCCCATTTCCTCGCCCACCATAGACTCGGGCAGGCGCACGCCGGTATAGCCACCGGAGACGGACAGGCTGGGCAGGCGCTCGGCACGGGCGACGCCGGCCTGGGGCCTGGGCCTGGCGCAGGCGCGCGTCGGCCGCGTCCAGGCCCGGGTGGCCGGCCAGCCCTTCGGCGACCAGCGCGTCCAGCTGCGGATCGCCGAAGGCGCGCCACCAGTCGCTGGCCGGGAAACCGGCCACGGACAGGTCGCTGGTGGCCAGGGTGCGCTCGCTGTGCAGGTCGCCGGCATCGAGCAGCCGGCCTGCGGCTGCAGGCCGCCGCTGCTGGCGCAGGCGGCCAGCGCCAGCACCAGCGTCGCCGGCAGCAGCGGGCGCGGCGGCGCAGGGAATGGAGAACGGGGGAAGGAATCATGGGGGCGTCAGGGAATCGCGGATGCGGGTAAGGAGGGACAGCAGCAGCGCGCGTTCTTCGGGGCTCAGGTCGCGCATGGCGTAATCCATGACCGCGTCGCCGCGCTTCTTCAGCCGCGCGCACAGCTCGCGGCCCTGCTCGGTCAGCACGATCTGCAGCGCACGCCGGTCCTGCGCGTGCGCTTCGCGGCGCACGCAGCCCAGCGATTCGAGCTTGTCGAGCAGGCGGGTCACCGCGCTGGGCACCTGGTCCAGCGCCTGCGCCAGTTCGTTGGCGGTGCACGGGGCCATGTGCGCCAGCGTCTTCAGCCCCACGAAATGGGTGAAGCCGATGCCGAGGTTCTCCTCGGCCATCGAGGCGTCGAGCTGGCGGGCAAGGCCGTCGCGCGTCTGGCGCAGCAGCAGGCCGAAGCTGGGGGGGTTGGGAGCGCAGATCATGGGCGAGCATTTTATTCCAAAAGAAATATTTCTCAATGGAAATATTCGATCTGGCATCAAATGCTGTGTTGCAGCAGTGGGCTGATCGGCGAGCGCACACGTTAATGGCACAGGGAACTGGCCGGGTAATACAATCCAGCCAATGAATTTCACTATCCGGCCATCGACCCAGGGCACGGGCGCGCCATGACGTCGTACCCCGCGCCGCCCGGGTTCGACCTGCAGCTGCCCGCATCGCTGCGGCAGGGCCACGCGCTGGACTGGTTCGAACGCGACGACGGCCCGCCGGTGTTCGGCTTCCGCTTCGACAGCCCACAGGGCCTGGCCCACGAGGTGGACTGGCACCAGCACGCCCGCGCCCAGTTGATCTGCGTCGAACACGGCCTGCTGACCACCCGCACCCGCCACGGCACCTGGTCCCTTCCCGCCGGCTCGGGGGGCTGGATGCCCGCCACCGAACCGCATACCGTCGCCATCGACGGGCCGCTGCGCGGCTGGGGCATGGCGCTGGCCGCGCCGGTCTGCGTCGATCTGCCTGGCGACCCCTGCGTGATCGCCATCTCACGCCTGCTGCAGGCCCTGGCCGAACGCCTGTGCACCGGCGACGCGGCGACCTCCACCCGCCAGCACCACCTGGTCCAGGTAGTGCTGGACGAAATCCGCCATGCCCCGCGCCGTCGCATGCATCTTCCCCTGCCCCGCGACCGCCGTCTGCTGCGCATCGCATCGCAACTGCTGGCCGAACCGGCCGACGACCGCAGCCTGGAGCAGTGGGCGCGCTGGGCCGGGCTGTCGCCACGCAGCCTGACCCGGCATTTCCGCGAGGAAACCACGCTCAGCTTCGCCCAGTGGCGGCAGCAGGCGCGGCTGGCCGCGGCCCTGCGCCAGCTCAGCGACGGCCGCAGCGTGGCCGACATCGCCCATGCGCTGGGATTCAGCAGCCCCAGCGCCTTCGTCACCGTGTTCCGCCGCCATTTCGGGCTGCCGCCGGGCCGCTACCTCGCGCGTGCCGGACAGGCCGACGGCCTGGACCCGGCGCGCGGCTTGGCATCCCCCACCGCATCCGGATAATCACCCGCTCGCGGGGGCGACGGCCGTCGCCGCCCCCCAGTCACAGGTAACAGCCCCGCATGACCGATCTCGTACGCCCCGCCTTCCACGGTTTCGAGCAGCAGCCGCTGCGCGAATACGCCGAGCGCGCCTATCTCGACTATTCCATGTACGTGGTGCTGGACCGCGCCCTGCCCTTCATCGGCGACGGCCTGAAGCCGGTGCAGCGCCGCATCATCTATTCGATGAGCGAGCTGGGCCTGAACGCCGCGGCCAAGCCGAAGAAGTCCGCGCGCACCGTGGGCGACGTGATCGGCAAATACCACCCGCACGGCGACAGCGCCTGCTACGAGGCGCTGGTGCTGATGGCCCAGCCGTTCTCCTACCGCTACCCGCTGATCGACGGCCAGGGCAACTTCGGCTCCAGCGACGACCCCAAGTCGTTCGCGGCCATGCGCTACACCGAATCCAAGCTGACCCCGATCGCCGAGGTGCTGCTGGGCGAACTGGGCCAGGGCACCACCGACTGGTCGCCCAACTTCGACGGCACGCTGGAGGAGCCGAGCTGGCTGCCGGCGCGGCTGCCGCACCTGCTGCTCAACGGCACCACCGGCATCGCCGTGGGCATGGCCACCGACGTGCCGCCGCACAACCTCAACGAGATCGTCAGCGCGCTGGTGCGGCTGATCGACGACCCGGATGCGACCGTCGCCGACCTGTGCGAGCACGTGAAGGGCCCGGACTACCCGACCACCGCCGAGATCATCACCCCGGCCAGCGACCTGCGGCAGCTCTACGAGACCGGCAACGGCAGCGTGCGCGCCCGCGCCACCTTCCTCAAGGAAGGCAGCAACATCGTCATCACCGCGCTGCCGCACCAGGTCTCCCCGTCCAAGGTGATCGAGCAGATCGCCCAGCAGATGCGCGCCAAGAAGCTGCCGTGGCTGGAGGACATCCGCGACGAATCCGACCACGCCAACCCGGTGCGCGTGGTGCTGATCCCGCGCTCCAGCCGCGTCGACGCCGAGCAGCTGATGGGCCACCTGTTCGCCACCACCGACCTGGAGAAGAGCTACCGGGTCAACCTCAACGTCATCGGCCTGGACGGCCGCCCGCAGGTCAAGAACCTGCGGCAGCTGCTGGGCGAGTGGCTGCGTTTCCGCCAGGACACCGTCACCCGCCGCCTCAACCACCGCCTGCAGAAGGTCGAGCGCCGCCTGCACCTGTTGGAAGGCCTGCTGGTGGCCTTCCTCAACCTGGACGAGGTGATCCGCATCATCCGCACCGAGGACGAGCCCAAGGCGGCGCTGATCGCCCGCTTCGGGCTGTCCGAGGACCAGGCCGAGTACATCCTCGAAACCAAGCTCAAGCAGCTGGCCCGCCTGGAGGAAATGAAGATCCGCGGCGAGCAGGACGAGCTGGCCGCCGAACGCGAGAAGATCCTATCCATCCTCGGCAGCGCGGCGAAGCTGAAGAAGCTGGTCAAGGACGAACTGCTGGCCGACGCCAAGAAGTTCGGCGACGAACGCCGCTCGCCGCTGGTGCAGCGTGGCGCCGCCCAGGCCATCGACGAGACCGAGCTGGTCGCCAGCGAACCGGTCACCGTGGTGCTGTCGGAGAAGGGCTGGGTGCGCGCGGCCAAGGGCCACGACGTCGACGCCGCCGGCCTGTCCTACCGCGAGGGCGACAGCCTGCTGGCGGCGGTGCGCGGGCGCAGCACGCAGCAGGTGGCCTTCCTCGACACCGAGGGCCGCGCCTACTCCACGCCGGCGCATACCCTGCCCTCGGCGCGCGGCAATGGCGAGCCGCTGACCGGCCGCTTCTCGCCGGCCGCCGGCAGCAGCTTCGTGACCCTAGCCAGCGGCGACAACGACACCCGCTTCGTGCTCGCTTCCTCGCACGGCTACGGCTTCGTCACCCGCTTCGAGAACCTCACCGGCCGCAACAAGGCCGGCAAGGCCATGCTCAATCTCTCGACCGGCGCGGCGGTGCTGCAGCCGATGGTGGTCGCCAACCCGCAGAGCGACCGCATCGTCGCGGTCACCAGCGCCGGCAACATGCTCGCCATTCCGGCCAGCGACCTGCCCGAGCTGGACAAGGGCAAGGGCAACAAGATCATCGAGATCCCCAAGGCCAAGCTCGCCACCGAGCGCGTGGTCGCGGTGGTCGCGGTATCGCCCGGCGCCACCCTGCAGGTGCGCAGCGGCCAGCGCACCATGAACCTGTCGTTCAAGGAGCTGGATGCGTATGTGGGCGCGCGGGCCAGCCGCGGGCATCTGCTGCCGAGGGGGTGGCAGAAAGTGGAAGGCCTCGATGTCCAGTAACCGGTTTCACTGGCGCGCGGCGGCGCGGCCGGCACCGCCGTTGCCATGCGCATGCGTGGCGCGGCAGAAGGTGGAAGGCCTCGACGTCCAGTAACCCGTTTCACGGGCGCGCGGCGGCGTGGCCGGCACCACCGCTGCCACGCGCATGCGTGGCGCGGTGGAAGGGGCGGACGTCCAATAGCATGGCAGTCCGCGCCACCGTTGGATGCATCCACCGTCGTAGATGCGGGGCTTGCCCCGCATGAGGCTTCACCGGTAAAGCCCCTGTGCGGGGCGAGCCCCGCACCTGCGGATGGCCACCTTCGGGCGCAAGATGGCTATTGTTCCCGCCTTGTCCTCAACTCACCGGAAGCTCCCATGCAACCCGATTTCTGGCTGCAACGCTGGCAACAAGGCCAGATCGGCTTCCACCGCGGCGAAGTGATGCCGCTGCTGGAAAGGCATTGGCCTGCGCTGCAGGTCGCGCCGGGCGGCCGGGTGCTGGTGCCGTTGTGCGGCAAGAGCCTGGACATGCACTGGCTGGCCGCGCAGGGCCATCGCGTGCTCGGCGTCGAAATCTCGCCGCTGGCGGTGGAGCAGTTCTTTACCGAGGCCGGGTTGCAGCCCGAACGCCGCAGCAGCCCGCTGGGCGAGCATTACAGCGCCGGGCCGATCGAGATCATCCTGGGCGACGCCTTCGCCCTTGACGATGACACCTTGGCCAACATCGCCGGGCTCTACGACCGCGCAGCGCTGATCGCGCTGCCGCCTGAACTGCGCCAGCGCTACCGCGACACCGTCTACGCGCGGCTGCCGGCCGGCTGCCAGGCGCTGCTGATCACGCTCGAGTACCCGCAGGCGGAAAAGGCCGGGCCGCCATTCGCGGTGGGCCAGGCGGAAGTGGAATCCTTCGCGCCGGCATGGCGGGTGGAGCTGGCCGAGCGCCGCGACATCCTCGCGCAGGAACCCGGCTTCCGCGCCGAAGGCGTCACCGCGCTGTCCACCGCGGTCTACCGCATGCGGCGCGCCGGCGACTGATACGCGCGCCATGCATCAACGAAAAGGCCGGGAATTCCCGGCCTTCGTCGTTCATCGCTGCGGGTTGGCGACGCTCAATGCGCCGGCGAACCCTTCGCGTCCATCTTGCTGGTCTGGTACAGCTCCAGGCCGATGCGCCTGATCAGGCCCAGCTGCTGCTCCAGCCACCAGGCATGGTCTTCCTCGGTATCGCGCAGCTGCGCCAGCAGGATGTCGCGGCTGACGTAGTCGCCGCGCTCCTCGCACAGCTTCATGCCCGCGGCGAGGTTGGCGCGTACCTGGTATTCGACCTGCAGGTCCTTTTCCAGCATCTCCACCACGGTCCTGCCCGGCGCGAAGGCATGCGGGCGCATGTCCGGGTCGCCGCCGAGGAACAGGATGCGCCGCAGCAGCGCGTCGGCGTGCCCGGTTTCCTCTTCCATCTCGTGGCCGATGCGCTCGTACAGCGCATGCAGGCCCTGGTCCTCGTAACGGCGGGAATGGATGAAGTACTGGTCGCGCGCGGCCAGCTCGCCGCGCAGCAGTTCCTTCAGGCATTCGATGACTTCCGGGTGGCCCTGCATGGGGGTGCTCCTGATGTTCGTGTCGGCACAGGATGCCCGATCCGGCGCGGCGATGATCTAATCGGAATCAGTTTCAGTTGCGCTCTCCGTCCGTCATCGGCCTCACCTACAATCGCCACGGTTGCCTGGGTGGGGAGAGGCGCATGACGCGCTGGCTGCTGCGTTCGCTGTGGGTACTGCTGGGACTTTCGATCCTCGTGGCGGGCGGCATCTGGCTGCTGCTGCGCGGCAGCCTGCCGGAGCTGGACGGCGAACGGGCCCTGCCCGGCCTGGCCGCGCCCGTCCAGGTGCGGCGCGACGGCAACGGCGTGGTGACGGTGGACGCCGCCGACGAGCGCGACATGGCGCACGCGCTGGGCTATGTGCACGCGCAGGAGCGCTTCTTCGAGATGGACCTGATGCGGCGTTCGGCGGCCGGCGAGCTGTCCGAACTGTTCGGCGCCGGCGCATTGCCGCTGGACCGGCGCATGCGCGTCCACCGCCTGCGCGCGCGCGTGCACGCCGATCTCGACCTCGCGCTGGGCGACAAGCGCCCTGTGCTCGAGGCCTACCGCGACGGCGTCAACGCCGGGCTGGCGGCGCTGCCGGTGCGGCCCTGGCCCTACCTGCTGCTGCGCCAGCAGCCGCGCCCGTGGAGCCTGGACGATTCGGTGCTGACCGGGCTGGCGATGTACGCCGACCTGCAGGACCCGGGCAACAGCCGCGAGCTGGCGCTGGCGCGCATCCGCGAGGTGGTGCCGCCCGCGCTCTACGCGCTGATCGCGCACGACGGCAGCGGCTGGGATGCGCCGTTGTTCGGCGCCGCGCGCGGCGATGCGTCCCTGCCCGATGCGACGACGCTGGATCTGCGAAAGCTGGAAGGCGAGGCAAACGCCGCTGACTCGGCAGCCCTCACTCCACCCTCCGCTCCGCGGAGGGTCCCCCTCTCTCCCGCGCGGGAGAGAGGCGTCGGCTGGCCGCCGGTGGCGGCCGATTCCTCGCCGGGCAGCAACAATTTCGCCGTCGCCGGCGCGCTCACCGGCGATGGCCGCGCGATCCTCGCCGACGACATGCACCTGGCCCTGCGCGCGCCCAACATCTGGTTCCGCGTGCGCCTGCGCCACGCCGATCCCGCCGCGCCGGGCGGCAAGGTCGACGTGGCCGGTTTCAGCCTGCCGGGGTTGCCGGCAGTCATCGTCGGCAGCAATACCCACGTGGCCTGGGGCTTCACCAACAGCTACATCGATACCGCCGATTTCGCACGCCTGCCCGCCGGCGCGCCGCTGCGCGAACACCGCGAAACCATCGCCGTGGCCGGCGCGCCTGCCGAAACCCTGGTCGTGCGCGAAAGCGACTGGGGCCCCGTGCTGCACCAGAACGCCGACGGCAGCCTGCTGGCGCTGCGTTGGGTGGCGCAGCTGCCGGGCGCGGTACGGCTGGATTTCGCCGACATGACGCGCGCCGCCGACCTGGACGCCGCGCTGGCGGTGGCCGACCGCTCCGGCATCCCGGCGCAGAACCTGCTGCTGGCCGACAGCCGCGGCCGCATCGCCTGGCGCCTGATCGGCGCGCGTCCGGACCGCAGCGGGACATGCACGGCCGATGGCATCACCAACACACCCGACGCGCCGTTGCCACCCGACACGTCGCCGTTCAACGAGCCCTGCCACCCGTGGCCGCTGCGCACGAATCAGGCGCCGTCGCTGGTCGATCCCCCAGACCACCGCCTGTGGACAGCCAACACCCGCGTGCTCGACGACGACGCGCTGGCCCGGGCCGGCGACGGCGGCTACGACCTGGGCGCGCGTGCGCGGCAGATCCGCGACGGCCTGTTCGCCCGCGAACGCTTCGACGAACGCGACCTGCTCGCCATCCAGCTCGACGACCGCGCGGTGCTGATGGAGCGCTGGTGGAAGCTGCTGCGCGCCACCGTCGAACACAGCGACGATCCGGCGCTGCGGCGGCTGGAAGCGGCCAGCCGTCGTTGGGACGGCCGCGCCGCGGTCGATTCGGCCAGCTACCGCATCGCCCGCGGCTTCCGCGGCATCACCCTGGACACGCTGGAAGCGGGCCTGCTCGCGCCCGCGCGGCAACGGCTCGGCGATGCCTACGTCGCCCCGCGCCTGCCGCAGCTGGAAGGCGTGGCCTGGCCGATGCTGGAGCAGCGCCCGCCGAACCTGCTGCCGCCGCCGTTCGAGAGCTGGGACGACCTGCTCGCGCACAGCGCGCGGCAACTGGAAGCCGATCTTGCCGCACAGGGCGGCGACCTCGCCGCGCGCACCTGGGGCGAGCGCAACACCGCCGCCATCTGCCACCCGGTCTCGCGTGCGCTGCCCGGCCTGTTCAGGCGCTGGCTGTGCATGCCGGCGCAGCCGCTGCCCGGCGACGGCAACCTGCCACGCGTGCAGGGGCCCGATTTCGGCGCGTCCGAACGCATGGTGGTTTCGCCCGGGCACGAGGCCGACGGCATCGTGCACATGCCCGGCGGCCAGAGCGGGCATCCGCTGTCGCCGTTCTGGGGCGCCGGCCATGACGACTGGCTGCAGGGCCTGCCGACACCGTTCCTGCCCGGTGCCACCCGGCACACCCTGGTCCTGCGCCCGCGCTGAAACGACGCGCGGCGCGCCGGCCGACAGGCGGACGGCACTACTTCAACCGCACCGTCCACTCGACTTCGAGCATGTCCTCGGCGTTGAACAGGCGGCTGACCTGCACCCAGCTCGCGGCGGGGTATTTGCCATCGGCGAAGAACGCCTTGCGCTCGGGAATCGCCTTGACCAGCGCATCCATGTCGGTGGTGTAGGCGGTCTCCTTGACCACCTGGCTGCTGTCGGCGCCGAAGCGCTGCAGGATCCTGGCCAGCTCGCCGTAGCACGCCTGCACCGCGGCCGGCATGTCCTTGCCGCGGCAGGGCACGCCGGAAACATGCAGGGTGTCGCCGTCGCGCACCACGCCGGCATAGCCGATGTCCGCCTCCCAGCTACCCAGCTGGTGGCGCTCCAGCGGCGCCTCCGCGGCATGGGCAGACGCACCGCACAACAGACCGAACACCAGCAACGAACACGCACGCATCGGAAGTCCTTTTGATCGAATGGAGAGAGGAGCGGCAACGGCAGCCCGCATGGGCACCGCCGTTGCCGGCTCGACGGGGTAAAGCTGTCTGGAAAAGCCCGGCGACAGGCGAGGACCGCGCGGCGGGTACTCCGCCGCGCCAGCCCGTTCACCCCGCCAGCGCCTGCTCATGCACGCCGGCCACCGCGCGGCCCGACGGGTCGGCCATCGTCGCGAAACTGGCATCCCAGGCGATCGCCGCCGGCGAGGAGCAGGCGATGGACTTGCCGCCCGGCACCGTCTCGGCCGCGGCCGGCGTGGGATAGAACTGCTCGAACAGGCTGCGGTAGTAGTACGCCTCCTTGGTCTGCGGCGGGTTGTACGGGAAACGCTTGTCGGCGGCGGCCAGTTCGCGGTCGCTCACCTGCGCCTCGGCATGCGCCTTCAGCCCGTCGATCCAGCCATAGCCGACGCCGTCGCTGAACTGCTCCTTCTGCCGCCACAGGATCTCCTTCGGCAGGTAACCCTCGAAGGCCTCGCGCAGCACCGCCTTCTCGATGCGGCCGCTGGCCTTGTCCACCATCTTGTGGCTGGCGTCCATGCGCATCGCCAAGTCGAGGAAGGCGCGGTCCAGGAACGGCACGCGCGGCTCAACACCCCAGGCCATCATCGACTTGTTGGCGCGCAGGCAGTCGTAGTTGTTGAGCGCGTCGATCTTGCGCACCAGCTCCTCGTGGAACTCGCGCGCGTTGGGCGCCTTGTGGAAGTACAGGTAGCCGCCGAAGATCTCGTCGCTGCCCTCGCCGGACAGCACCATCTTCACGCCCATCGCCTTGATCCGCCGCGCCAGCAGGAACATCGGCGTCGATGCGCGGATGGTGGTGACGTCGTAGGTCTCGATGTGGCGGATCACTTCCGGCAGCGCGTCCAGGCCTTCCTCGAAGGTGTACTCGAAGCCGTGGTGCACGGTGCCAAGCATGTCGGCGGCGATCTTCGCCGCGGCCAGGTCGGGCGATCCGGCAAGGCCGATGGCGAAGCTGTGCAGGCGCGGCCACCACGCCTCGCTGCGGTCGCCGTCCTCGATGCGGTGGCGGGCGTAGCGCGCGGCGACCGCCGCCACCAGCGAGGAATCCAGGCCGCCGGAAAGCAGCACGCCATAGGGCACGTCGGTCATCAGCTGGCGGTGCACGGCGGCCTCGAAGGCTTCGCGCAGTTCCTGCCTGGACACGTCCACGCCCTGCACCGCGTCGTAGTCGCGCCACGGCCGTTCGTAGTACCTGGTCAGCTCGCCGGTGGCGCTGTCGTACCAGTGGCCCGGCGGGAACTGCGTCACGTCGGCGCAGGTATCGGCCAGCGACTTCATCTCCGAGGCCACGCATAGCCGGCCCTGCTTGTCGTGGCCCCAGTACAGCGGTACGACGCCGATCGGGTCGCGGGCGATGATCGCGCGCCCGGCGGCCTTGTCCCACAGGGCGAAGGCGAAGATGCCATTGAGGCGGTTGAGGAAGGATGCCGGCGCATCCTCGCGGTACAGCGCGTTGATCACCTCGCAGTCCGAGCCGGTCTGGAAGGCGTAGGGCTGGGCGAGTTCCTGTTTCAGTTCGCGGTGGTTGTAGATCTCGCCGTTGACCGCCAGCGCCAGCGCACCGTCCTCGGACAGCAGCGGCTGCGAACCGCCGGCTGGATCGACGATGGCCAGTCGTTCATGCACGAGGATGGCGCGATCATCGACGTAGACGCCGCTCCAGTCGGGGCCGCGATGGCGCTGGCGCTGCGATTGTTCGAGCGCCTGGCGGCGCAGCGCCTGCAGGTCGTCGCCGGGTTGCAGGCCGAAGATGCCGAAGATGGAACACATGGGAAAGCTCCTGGATTTCGTGGGGTCGAACATCGGAAGCAGCGACTTCGATGGCCTGGATCGCGGAAGCGGGAAACAAAAAAACCCGCATCGGCCGATGCGGGTTTTCTGGTCACTGGGCGTATGGTGCTTTTGGCTCAGTCGCAGACCCGCATCGGCCGCGCGCGATTGTTCGCAACCGCGTTATTGCGGTTGTTCGACAGGTTCGCGTTGGTGCGGGCGTTGCGGTTCATGCGGCCGACGATAGCGTGGCTTGCGGAAGGCACGCAACTGTTTCGTGGGCAACCGTCAGCCCCGCCCTCTTTCGACGCGCCCGCCCCCCCATGCGCCAGTTCAGGCCAGCAATCTGACGATCAGTTGCCGGTACAGCTCGGGCAAGGCGCGCAGGTCGTCCAGTCGCACGTGTTCGTCCACCTGGTGGATGCTGGCGTTCACCGGCCCCACCTCGATGCACTGCGCGCCCAGCGGCGCGATGAAGCGCGCGTCCGAGGTGCCGCCGCCGGTGCTTTCCTCCGGCGCGGCGCCGGCGAACCCGGCCAGCACCTCGCGCGCGACGCTGCGCAGGCGGCCTTCCGGGGTATGGAAAGGCTCGCCGCTGCGGTGCCAGTGCAGGTCGTAATCGAGCCCATGGCGGTCCAGCAGCGCGGCGATCTCCGCTTCCAGCCGGTCGGCGTTCCAGTGCGGGTTGTAGCGCAGGTTGAACAGCACCTGCAGGTCGCCGGGAATGACGTTGCTGGCGCCGGTGCCGGCATTGATGTTGGAGATCTGCAGGCTGGTCGGCGGGAAGCTCTCGTAGCCGTCGTCCCAGTGCCGCGCGGCCAGCTCGGCCAGCGCCGGCGCGGCCAGGTGGACCGGGTTGCGCGCCGTGTCCGGATAGGCGACGTGGCCCTGCACGCCCTTGACCCGCAGCTTCGCCGACAGGCTGCCGCGGCGGCCCACGCGCAGCAGGTCGCCGAGCCGCGCGGTGGACGAGGGTTCGCCGGTGATGCACCAGTCGATGCGCTGCCCGCGCTCGCGGAACAGGCGCGCGACATGGCGCACGCCATCGATGGCGTCGCCCTCCTCGTCGCTGGTCAGCAGCACCGCCAGCGTGCCGGGGTGGTCGGGATGGGCGGCGACGAACTGCTCGACGGCCACCACGAACGCGGCCACGCTGCCCTTCATGTCGGCTGCGCCGCGGCCGTACAGCACGCCGTCGCGTACCTCCGGCCGGAACGGATCGCTGGTCCAGGCCCCGGCCGGGCCGCTGGGCACCACGTCGGTATGGCCCAGCAGCACCAGCACCGGCGCACCGCTGCCGTGCGTGGCCCACAGGTTGTCGACCTCGCCCAGGCGCAGGTGTTCGCACTGGAAACCGGCCGCCTGCAGGCGGCCGGCGATCAGCTGCTGGCAACCGGCGTCGGCCGGCGTCACCGACGGCCGAGCGATCAGTTCGCAGGTCAGGTGCAGCACGTCACTCATCTTGTATCTCCCGCCTCCGTAGGAGCGGCTTCAGCCGCGAAAGGGCTTTCCCATTGAATCCCCCCTGCACACGCGGGCTTTGCGGGAACTGCGCAAAGCCCCTTCCTGGCTGAAGCCGCTCCTGCGGGGCTGTGGTTCAGGCGACGCCGAAGCGCTGCTTGAAGCCGTTGTCGGAAAAGCCCTGCGTCACCGCCCCGTCGCCGGTGACGACCAGCGGCCGCCGGATCAGCTGCGGGTATTCGCGCAGCAGCAGCTTCCACTCGGCGTCGGAACCGGGCGCCTTGCGGGCATCCGGCAGCTGCCGCCAGGTGGTCGAGGACCTGTTGACCAGCGCGTCGAAGCCGCCCGCCTTGCCGGCCCACTCCACCAGCGTTTCCGGGCTGGGCTTGTGTTCGCGGTAATCGATGAAGGTGTAGGCGACGCCGAAGCGGTCCAGCCACCTGGTGGCCTTCTTGCAGGTGTCGCAGTTCTTGAGTCCGTAGAGAGTCGTGGTCATTGCTTGCCCTGTTGCACCACCGGCAGTTCGATATAGCTGGGCGCGTCGGCCGAGTGGTGGACGGCGTTGTCCGCCACCACCGGGACGTCCTCGGTTTCGTTCGCGCCGCCGGTGTTGAGGTTGCGCGCGAACTTGGGGAAGTTGGAGCTGGTCACCTCGACGCGGACGCGATGGCCCTTGTCGAAGCGGATCGAGGTGGTGATCGGGGTCGGCTTCAGCGTGTAGACCTGGCCCGGCTGCATCAGCGCCGGCGTGGCGTAGCCGTCGCGGTAGCGCGCGCGCAGGATGGTGTCGCCGACGATCCAGGCGGTGCCGTCCGGCGCCACGTCCACCAGCTTGAGCGCGAAGTCGGTATCCCTGGCGCTGGAGGACACCTTCAGCACGGCATCGACGAAACCGGACACTTCCATCGGCGCGTCCAGCGGTTCGCTGGTATAGACCAGCACGTCGTGGCGCGCCTCGATCTGGCGCTGGTCGAAGGCGCCGGCGGTCACCAGGCCGCCGTTGCAGCAGTCGCCGCCGCCGATGGTCTGCACCGGGTTGGCCGGGTCGTAGCGGTAGGCATCCTTCGGCTCGTCGCCGGAAGGCGCCTCGAACGTCAGGCGGCCGTCGCCGTACATCGAATTGGCCGCGCCGCCCGAACGCAGGTACATGCGCACCGGCCTGGCCGCCTTCGGCGGCCACTGCGCGTCGGACTGCCAGCGGTTGGCGCCCATCGTGAAATAGCGAACGTGCGGCGTGGACGCGGGGAAGGCATTGGGCTGGTTCTTCAGCCAGCGGTCGAAGAATGCCCAGATCTGCCCGGCGACCGGGAAGCTCGCATCGCCCATGTCGCGGTCGCCGACCTTGTAGTCCTTGCCCAGCTGCCAGAACTGGCAGTGTGGGTTGGGGCCGATCACGGCGTACTGGTTCTGGCGGGCCTCGGCGTCGGTGCCGGCCGAACGCGCGTGGTTGAACAGCGCCATGTTCGGGCCGATGGAAACGTCGTACCAGCTGTTGAACCACAGCGCCGGCACGCCCCAGCCCATCGAATCGTGGTACAGCCCACCCTGCTCCCAGAACGGATCGGCCGGGCCGCGCCCGATCATCGATTCGAAAGTCGCCGGCGGCTCGCCCAGCGAGGACAGCAGCTGCGCGTACGGCAGGTGCCAGATGTGCTTCTGCCAGTCGACCTTGGGTTTGCTCGCGTCCAGGTCGTTGTACTGCGCCACGCGCGCGCGCATCGGACCGGACAGGTCCTGCGGCAGTTCGGCGCGCAGGGGATTGTCCACGCCGTACATCCACACCGCGAACAGCGTGCGCGGCACGCCGCCGGTATAGAAATTGCCCTGCTCGCGGAACGGGCCGACCTTGCCGATACCCGCGCCGGCGGCCATCGGCACCATCGCCGCGTGGGCCGGGTGGTCCATCGCCGCCAGCGACAGCTGCCATTCGGCCGAGGACGAGCAGCCCAGGGTTCCGACCTTGCCGTTGGACCACGGCTGCGCGGCGATCCAGCTCAGCGCGTCGTAGCCGTCGGTCTGCGGATGGCCCAGGATCTGGTACTTGCCCTGGCTGAAATAGCGGCCGCGTTCGTTCTGCACGACGAAGGCGTAGCCGTGGCGCACCGCCTCGATCGCCAGCCGCGCGCTCGTGCCGCGCGGGTTGTGCTCGTTGTACGGGGTCTTCCACAACACCGTCGGCAGCGGACCGGTGGCGCCCTTGGGGCGCCAGATGTTGGTGGACAGGCCGATGCCGTCGCGCATCGGCACCAGCACCGCGGCCTCGGCGTCGGCGATGCCGGCCAGTTCGGCGCGCAGTCCTTCCTCGCTGTAGCGGCTGAGGTCCTGCGCGGAGGCGGCGCCGGCCAGCGCCAGCGTGGCGGTGAACAGGAACGTGGCAGGCAGGCGGACTGCCGCGGTGCATGTCTTCATTGCGTGCTCCCCGGTTGGATGGTGCTGGAATTCCCCCTGCGGCGCAGCCCTCAGTCGGCCAGGCCGCGCAGCAGGTCGTTGACGCTGGTCTTGCTGCGGGTGCGGGCGTCGACCTGCTTGACGATCACCGCGCAGTACAGCGAGTGGCTGCCGTCCTTGCTCGGCAGCGAGCCGGACACCACCACGCTGTAGGGCGGAATGTAGCCGTAGCTGATTTCGCCGGTGGCGCGGTTGTAGATGCGCGTGCTCTGGCTCAGGAACACGCCCATGCCGATCACGCTGTGGTGGCCGACGACCACGCCTTCCACCACTTCCGAACGCGCGCCGATGAAGCAGTGGTCCTCGATGATGGTCGGGCTGGCCTGCAGCGGCTCCAGCACGCCGCCGATGCCGGCGCCGCCGGACAGGTGGCAGTGCTTGCCGATCTGCGCGCAGGAGCCGACCGTGGCCCAGGTATCGACCATGGTGCCCTCGCCCACGTGCGCGCCGATGTTGGTGAAGCTGGGCATCAGCACCACGTCGCGGCCGAAATGCGAACCGCGGCGGGCGATGGCGCCGGGCACCACGCGCACGCCGGCGGCGCGGAACTCCGCCTCGCCGTAACCGGCAAAGCGCGATTCGACCTTGTCCCAGAACGGCGCCGGGCGGCCGTCCATCACGCTCATGTCGTTGACGCGGAAGTACAGCAGCACCGCCTTCTTCAGCCACTCGTTGACCTTCCAGCCGCCGTTGCCGTCCGGCTCGGCGACGCGGAACTCGCCCGACTCCAGGCCGTCGATGACGCGGTTGACCAGCGGCCGGGTGTAGCCCTCGATCTCGTCCATGGTCAGCATCGCGCGGCGTTCGAACGCGCTCTCGATGCCGAACTTCATCTCCGCCACGCCCGGCGCCGGCGGCTTGCGCAGGCTGCGCGGGCCGATCGACTCGATGGCCTTGGGCGCGGCCTCAGGCGCGCTCGCCGGCGTCTTCTTCGCCGCGGGCTTCACCGGCTTCTTCGCCGGCGCTGCCTTCTTCGCCGCCGCCTTCTTCACCGGCGCGGCGCTTTTGGCCGCCGTCTTCCTGGTCGCGCTCTTCTTCGCTGCCGCGGGCTTGGCGGCGGTCTTCCTGGTGGCCATCAGTGGGGGTCTCCTGGCGTTCTGTCGGGATCCAGGCAGGCCAGCAATGCGTCGCGCAGTGCCTGCCGGGAGGTTTCGGTAAGGGGGCGGTCGTGGCGGTCGGTGAGCTGGAACTGGTCCTCGGCGCGCTCGCCGAAGGTGGCGATGCGCGCGTCCTGCACGCGCAGCTGCTGGTCGCGCAGCACGTGCGCGACGTCGGCCAGCAGGCCGGGGCGATCGGGCGCGACCAGGTTGAGCACCGTGCGGCCGTGCTCGGCGTTCTCGATGAACTCGATGCGCGGGGCGAAGCGGAAGTGCTTGAGCTGGCGCGGAATCACCCGCCGCGCCGGGCGCAGGATCTGGATGTTGCCGGCCAACGCCTTGCGCAGCAGCAGCTCAAGGCGCGCGGTGTCGCCGTCGGCGAAGCTGCCGGCCGGCGTCACTTCGAACGTATCGAAGATGGTGTCCTCCGGCCCGTCCAGCACGCGCGCGCGGTGGATGCTGTAGCCGGCGCGGTCCAGCGTCATCACGATCGCGGCGAACAGGCCGTCGCGGTCGGGCGAATGCACGAACACTTCCAGCGCGTCGCTCTCAGGCGCGATCCGCCGCGCCTTCACCAGGGTGCCGCCGCGCGAGACCTCCATCAGCGAGGTGGCCTGCCACATCAGCTGCTCGGGCCGGAAGCGCACGAAACTCTCGTCCGGCATCGCGCCGAACTGGCGTTCGATCGCCGCCTCGCCATGGCCCAGCGTGCGCATCAGTTCGCGCACGCTGGCGCGCGCCTCCTGCACCCGCTCGGCCTCAGGCAGCGGCGGCTCCAGTCCTTCGCGCAGGGCGCGGCGCGCGGCGAAATACAGGTCGGCCAGCAGGCGGTCCTTCCAGGCGTTCCACAGCTTGGGGCTGGTGCCGGCGATATCGGCACAGGTCAGCAGGTACAGGTAATCCAGTCGCTCGCGGCTGCCCACCAGCCCGGCGAAGCGGTGGATCACCTCCGGGTCGGTGATGTCCTGCTTCTGCGCGGTGACCGACATGCGCAGGTGCTGTTCCACCAGCCACGCGACCAGGTCGGTGTCGGTGGCGCCCAGGCCGTGCGCGGCGCAGAACGCGCGCGCGTCCACCGCGCCCAGTTCGGAATGGTCGCCGTCGCGGCCCTTGGCGATGTCGTGGAACAGCCCGGCCAGCAGCAGCAATTCCGGCTTGCGCAGCCGCGGCCAGACTTCGTGGGCGATGGAGAACCGTTCGTCGGCGCGGCCGGCAGCGAACACGCCGATGTTCCGCAGCACCATCAGCGTGTGCTGGTCCACGGTGTAGACATGGAACAGGTCGAACTGCATGCGCCCGGACACCTGCGCGAAGGCCGGTATCCATTGCCCGAGCACGCCCAGCCGCGCCATGCGCGCCAGCGTGTCCACCGCGCGCGGGCCGCGCAGCAGGGCGATGAACTGCTCGCGCACGGCCTCGCCCACCTCGGTGTAGGCGGGGATCTCGTCCAGCATCTCGGCCAGGCCGCGCGCGGTCAGCGAGTGCAGGCCGCGCACCTGCGGCGTGCGCGCCCAGCAGGCGAACAGGGCGAAGATGCGCGCGATGTCGCCATGCGGCCACAGCGGATCGTCGGCCGACAGGTAGCCGCGGCGCAGCGAGAAGCCGTCGCCGACCGGCTCCGGCGCCGCTTCGCCGTCGAACTGCTCCTCGAAGCGCTGCAGCAGGCGGTCGCTGATCCGCCGCACCACCGCCGCGCTGCGGTAGAAGCCCTGCATCATCTTTTCCACGCCGAGGTTGCCGGCGTCGTCGGCGAAGCCCATGCGCTCGGCCAGCGCCTTCTGGTGGTCGAAGCGCAGCCGCTCCTCGGCGCGCTGCGCGACCAGGTGCAGGCCGAAGCGCAGCCGCGCCAGCACGGCGCGCTCGCGCTTGAGCGCGGCGGCCTCGTCCAGGCCCAGGTGCCCCAGCCCGACCAGCGCGTCGATGTCGCTCACACCGAACGCACGCAGCGCCATCCAGCCCAGGGTGTTGAGGTCGCGCAGGCCGCCCGGGCCGTCCTTGAGGTCCGGTTCCAGGTTGTCGGCGGTATCGCCGAAACGCTGGTGGCGCAGCAGCAGTTCCTCGCGCTTGGCCAGGAAGTAGTCGCGCGCCGGCCAGATCAGGGCCGGCGACACCGCGCGCGCCAGCGCCTGCTGCGCGCCTGGTTCCGCGCACAGCGGCCGCGCCTCGATCAGCGCGGTGAGCACGGTCTGGTCGGCGGCGGCCTGCACGCACTGCGCGGCCGAACGCACGGCGTGACTGGCCGGCAGCCCGGCGTCCCACAGCAGCGCGAACAGGCGCGCGAGGGCGGCCTCGCCGGTCTGCTGCGCGTCCGGCTCGCCCAGCACCAGCAGGTCGATGTCCGATCGCGGGGGAACAGTTCGCCGCGGCCGTAGCCGCCGACCGCGAACAGCGACAGCCCGGCGTCGGCCGGCAGGCAGCGCCGCCAGGCCTGCTGGATCAGGTGGTCGACGCAGCGCGCGCGCAGCGCCAGCAGCCGCTCGATGTTGTCGCCCTGCTCGAAGCGCCGGCACAGCCGCGCATCGGCGTGGGCCAGCGACTGCCGCGCCGCGGCGGCCCACTGCGCATCGCCCGCGGGATCGGCCGGCGCGTCCGGTACGTGCTGGACCAGATCCGCCGGCAGTGGGCTCATGCCGTCCCGGATCGCGCGTGTTCGGACTCGGCCGGCGACAGCGTCAGCACTTCCACGCCGTCCTCGGTCACCGCCACCATGTGCTCCCACTGCGCCGAAAGCTTGCGGTCCTTGGTGACCACGGTCCAGCCGTCGGGCAGCACCTTGGTGTAGCGGGTGCCCTCGTTGATCATCGGTTCGATGGTGAAGGTCATGCCCGGCTTGAGCACCAGCCCCTGGCCGGGCCGGCCGTAGTGCAGCACCTGCGGCTCGTCGTGGTAGACCTTGCCGATGCCGTGGCCGCAGTACTCGCGCACCACGCTGAAGCGCTCGGATTCGGCGTATTCCTGGATCGCGTTGCCGATGTCGCCCAAGGTGGCGCCCGGCCTGACCGCGCGGATGCCGCGCCACATGGCCTCCCGGGTCGTCTCCACCAGGCGCCGGGCCATCACCGACGGCGTGCCGACGTAGTACATGCGGCTGGTGTCGCCGTGCCAGCCGTCCTTGATGACGGTCACGTCGATGTTGACGATGTCCCCGTCCTTCAGCACCTTGGCCTCGCTGGGGATGCCGTGGCAGATGACGTTGTTGACCGAGGTGCACAGGGTCTTGGGAAAGCCGCGGTAACCGACGTTGGCCGGGATCGCGCCCTGCACGTTGACGATGTGGTCGTGGCAGATGCGGTCCAGTTCCTCGGTGGTGACACCGGGTTTGACGTGCTGGCCGATCATGTCCAGCACTTCGGCCGCCAGGCGGCCGGCGACACGCATCTTGGCGATTTCTTCGGGGGTTTTCAGGTTCACGCTCATGGCCGCCATTATCACCCATCGGCGCCTGTCTGAACGACCTTTGCCCCGCCCGCGGGGGCCGGCCGGGGCCGCGGTTTGCGCACCGGGGCCTTGCGCCCTATAATTCCGCGGCTCCGTTGCCGGCCCTGCGCCGCTCCGGGCCGCCCACGCCGGGCGTCACCGGCGAATCCACACCTGCTGCCCCCATCCGTGCCGGGGTGCGCGTGCCAGCTGGAGCCAAGGCCCCAGTACGCATGTCGTCGGTCACGGAGGCAGCAGGGAAGCCCAACCCCGGAACCTTTCGCGCTTCCACGCGTCCCGCACACATCGATCGCGGGCGGAATCGCCGGTTCCCCGTCAGGAGTTCTGCAATGTCCCAGATCACCATGCGCCAGATGCTGGAAGCCGGCGTCCACTTCGGCCACCAGACCCGCTACTGGAACCCCAAGATGGCGCCGTACATCTTCGGCGCCCGCGGCAAGATCCACATCATCAACCTGGAAAAGACCGTCCCGCTGTTCAACGACGCGATGAACTTCATCTCGTCCGTTGCCCAGAAGCGCGGCACCATCCTGTTCCTGGGCACCAAGCGCAGCGCGCGCGACGCCATCAAGGAAGAAGCCGAGCGTTGCGGCATGCCGTTCATGAACCAGCGTTGGCTGGGCGGCACCCTGACCAACTTCCGCACCGTCAAGCAGTCGGTCGCCCGCCTGAAGGAGCTGGAAGCCGGCGAAACCGACGGCACCTTCGAGCGCCTGGTCAAGCACGAAGTGCTGGGCCTGCGCCGCGAGCGCGACAAGCTGGAAGCCTCGCTGGGCGGCATCAAGGACATGAACCGCCTGCCGGACGCGATCTTCGTGATCGACATCGGCCATGAAGACATCGCCATCAAGGAAGCCAAGAAGCTCGGCATCCCGGTGATCGCCGTGGTCGACACCAACTACAACCCGGAACTGGTGGACTACGCCATCCCGGGCAACGACGACGCCATCCGCGCCGTGCAGCTGTACGCCCGCGCCGCCGCCGACGCCGTGCTGGAAGGCAAGGCCGCCGCCCCGAACGCCGCTTCGGTGCGCGAGGAAGAGTTCGCCGACGCCGCTGCCGCCGAAGAAGCCAAGCCGGCCCGCCGCGCTCCGGCCAAGAAGGGCGCCAAGAAGGGCGACGAGGCTTCGGCCTGATGCACCCGGCGGGCGCCCTGCGCGCCCGCTCCCCCTGCGGCGGCGCCATCGGCGCCGGCCACTGACAGGGCCACGTAACAACGGCCGGCGATCATCGCCGGCCTGCCCCTTTCTATCGTTGAGGTAATCCCATGGCTGAAATCACCGCCTCCCTGGTCAAGGAACTGCGCGAGCGCACCGGCGCCGGCATGATGGAATGCAAGAAGGCTCTGGCCGAGAACAACGGCGACATCGACGCCGCTGCCGAAGCCCTGCGCAAGTCCGGCGCCGCCAAGGCCGACAAGAAGGCCGACCGCGTCACCGCCGAAGGCCGCATCGGCGTCGCCGTCAACGGCGGCAAGGCCGTGCTGGTCGAAGTGAACTCGGAAACCGACTTCGTCGCCAACGACGTCAACTTCAAGGCGTTCGTCGACGCCGTCGCCGCCGCCGCGCTGGCTTCCGGCGCCGCCGACGTCGAGGCCCTGAAGTCGGCCAAGCTGGCTTCCGGCGAGACCGTCGAGGAATCCCGCACCGCCGCCATCCAGAAGCTGGGCGAGAACATCCAGATCCGCCGCCTGGCCAAGGTCGACGGCAACAACACCGTCGGTGCCTACGTGCACAGCAACGGCAAGATCGGCGTGCTGGTCGACCTGGCCGGCGGCAACGCCGAGCTGGCCAACGGCCTGGCCATGCACGTGGCCGCGATGAACCCGCCGCACAACAAGGCCGCCGACGTGCCGGCCGAATTCGTCGCCAAGGAAAAGGAAATCGAGCTGGCCAAGATGAGCGAGAAGGACAAGGCCAAGCCGGCCGAGATCCTGGAGAAGATCATCAGCGGCAAGATCAACAAGATCATCAGCGAAGTGACCCTGTACGGCCAGAACTACGTGCTGGACAGCGACAAGACCGTCGAGCAGGCCGTGAAGGCCGCCGGCGGCGACGTCGTCGGCTTCCAGCGCCTGGTGGTCGGCGAAGGCATCGAGAAGGTGGTCGAGGACTACGCCGCCGAAGTCGCCAAGGCGATGCAGGTCTGATACGGCCCCGACCAGGAGCCTGAAAGAAGCCGCGGACTCCGCGGCTTCTTTTTATCCGGATTACCGGAAGCCGATCCCGTTTCTCCTGTGGACTTCAAGTCCCATTGCCCGATACTGTGACGCAAACACGCCTCGCGCCCGCCCCGCCCGTATCCTTGATGGCCTGCTGAACACCTCCCCGACATGTCCCCCGAGCTCAACGCAGCGCTGTCACTCTGCCGCAACCTGCCCTCGCCGCCCGGCATCGCCCTGCGCATCATCGAGCTGGCGCAGGACCCGGAGACCGACATCGCCACCGCGGCCGATGCCATCGCGATGGACATGGCGCTGAGCGCACGCATGCTGCGCATCGCCAACTCGCCGCTGTACGCGAGCCGGCGCCGGATCGAAAACCTCGGGCAGGCGCTGACCATGCTCGGCTTGAACGCGACCCTGCAGCTGGCGCTGGGTTTCTCGCTGGCGCATGCGCTGGACCGCGAAGGCCAGGACCCGCGCCTGCTCGAACGCATCTGGCGCCGCAGCGTGCTCTGCGCCCTGGCCGCGCGTTTCCTCGGCCTGGGCTGCGGGGTGCGGCGCGTCGAGGAGCTGATGCTCGCCGGCCTGCTGCAGGACATCGGCACGCTGGCGCTGATGCAGGCCAGCCCGGACATCTACCCGGCGCTGTTCGACAGCGCCACCTGCAACGAGGAACTGCTCGCCCACGAGCGCGCCATCCTCGGCTGCAGCCACGCCGACGCCGGCGCCCAGCTGTGCGAGCAGTGGCACCTGCCGCGCTATCTCGTCGAGGCCATCGCCCGCAGCGAAGCCCCGGCCGAACCGGAAGACCTGTTCCAGCGCTGCGTCGCCCTGTCCGGCTGCGTGGCCGAGATCTGGCTCGCGCCCGATGCCGACATCGCCCGCAACCATGCGCTGCGCCAGGCCTACCAGGGACTGGGCATGGACAGCCAGGGCTTCGAACTGGTGCTGCAGCGGGTCAGCCAGATGCTGCCCGAGCTCTGCGCCCTGCTCGACGTGCCCGTGCCCAGCTCCGCGCGCGTGCGTTTCCTGCTCGACCACGCCAACGAACTCAAGGAACTGCGCAACCTGCGCGAACTGCAGGACGCCTCGGCCACGCGCCGGCGCGCCGACGACTTCGAGCTGCTGGCGCGGCGCCTGGCCGAGCAGGCGCACCTGGACGCGCTGACCGGCGTGCTCAACCGCCGACATCTGGAAACGGTGCTGGAACAGGAATTCGCCCGCGCCGCGCACATGAACCGGCCACTGTCCATCGCCTTCATCGACCTGGACGACTTCAAGAAGATCAACGACGCCCACGGCCACCTGGCCGGCGACCAGGTGCTGCAGTCCTTCGCCTCGCACCTGCAGGAACAGCTGCGCAACAGCGACACCGTCGCCCGGTTCGGCGGCGAGGAATTCGTGGTGCTGTTCCCCGATACCAACGAGCGCCTCGCGCTGGAGGTGGTGCGGCGCGTGCTGGACACCATCGCGCAGACGCCGATGGCCGAGATCGAGGGCGCGCCGCTGCACGTCACCTTCTCCGCCGGCGTGGCCACCCACGGCGACTACGAACGCTTCGCCAACGTGCAGGACCTGCTCAAGGCCGCCGACGACGTGCTCTACCGCTCCAAGAGCCTGGGCCGCAACCGGGTGATCGCCCGCGCCCCCGAGCCACAGCCGGCCGCTGGCTGAACGCGGGCGAACGCAGGTGGAAAACCGTCATTGCAGTGCAACACGAGCGCTGCGCGGAAAGCGTCCGATCCGTTAGAATTCCCGCGTTTTCCAGCCACCCGAGGTCGCCATGTCCCAGCTCGCCTACCAACGCATCCTTCTGAAACTTTCCGGGGAGGCGCTGATGGGAGACGAGGACTACGGCATCGACCCCAAGGTCATCAACCGCCTGGCGCGCGAGGTCATCGAGGCACAGCAGGCCGGCGCCGAGGTGGCGCTGGTCATCGGCGGCGGCAACATCTTCCGCGGCGCCGGCCTGGCCGCCGGCGGCATGGACCGGGTCACCGGCGACCAGATGGGCATGCTGGCCACGGTCATCAACGCACTCGCCATGCAGGACGCGCTGGAGAAACTCGGCGCCAAGGCGCGGGTGATGAGCGCGATCAAGATCAACGACGTGTGCGAGGACTACATCCGCCGCCGCGCTATCCGCCACCTGGAAAAAGGCCGCCTGGTGATCTTCGCCGCCGGCGTCGGCAGCCCGTTCTTCACCACCGATTCGGGCGCCGCGCTGCGCGCCATCGAGATCGGCGCCGACCTGCTGCTCAAGGCCACCAAGGTCGACGGCGTGTACGACAAGGACCCGAACAAGCACGCCGACGCGGTGCGCTACGACACCCTGAGCTATGACCAGGTCATCAGCCAGGGCCTGGAGGTCATGGACACCGCCGCCTTCGCCCTGGCCCGCGACAGCGACCTGCCTCTGCGCGTGTTCGACATGGGCCAGCCTGGCGAGCTGCTGAAGATCCTGCGCGGCGAGAACATCGGCACCCTCGTCCACGGCCGCGACGCGCACTGACGTCCCGCCCGCCTCCTGCCGGCCCGGCAGGGCACGAGGCGCGCCGGAAGGGGCCGGCGCGTCCCGGCTCCACGATTCCCGTCCGGCCGGCAGGGCTGTTCGCCTATAATCGGCCGGTTCCAGAAACATCCAGGATTCCGGCGATGATCAACGACATCAAGCAAGATGCGCAGGCGCGCATGGCCAAGAGCCTCGACGCTCTGCGCCACACCCTCACCACCATCCGCACCGGCCGCGCATCGCCGGCCCTGCTGGACGGCATCAAGGTCAAGGCCTACGGCACCGACACGCCGCTGAACCAGGTGGCCAGCATCAGCGTGTCCGAAGGCCGCTCGCTGGTCATCACCCTGTTCGACAAGAACATGATCAAGGAAGTGGAGAAGGCCATCTACGCGTCGGACATCGGCATCACGCCCACCACCATGGGCACGGTGATCCGCCTGAACCTGCCGCCGCTGACCGAGGAGCGCCGCAAGGAGCTGGCCAAGACCGTGGGCAAGGAAGGCGAGGACAGCAAGGTCGCCATCCGCAACATCCGCCGCGACGCCAACCAGGAAGTGGCCAAGCTGCTCAAGGACAAGGCCATCACCGAGGACGAGGACCGCCGCGCCCAGGACGAGATCCAGAAGCTGACCGACAAGGCGATCAAGGACGTCGACGAGGTGGTCAGGCTCAAGGAACAGGAACTGATGGCGGTCTGACCGGTGCCGTCCGCCATGCCCAACGGCATGCCAGCACCAAGCCTGCCCGCGCACGTCGCCATCATCATGGATGGCAACGGCCGCTGGGCGCAGCAGCGGCGGCGCCCGCGCATGATCGGCCACCGCGCCGGCGCGCGCGCGGTCAACCGCACCATCGATTTCTGCCTGGAGCGCGGCATCGCCGCGCTCACGCTGTTCGCCTTCTCCAGCGAGAACTGGGGACGGCCGCAGGAGGAGGTGGACGCGCTGATGAAGCTGTTCCTGGGCGCGCTCGACCGCGAGGTGGACGAACTGGACCGCCGCGGCGTGCGCGTGCGCTTCATCGGCGAGCGCACGCGCTTCTCCGCCGGCATCGCCCAGCGCATGGACCGGGCCGAACAGCGCACCGCCGGCAACGGCGCCATGACCCTGAGCATCGCCGCCAGTTACGGCGGACGCCAGGACATCGCCCATGCCGCGCGCCTGCTCGCCGAGCAGGTGGCCGCCGGCACCCTGCTGCCGGAACAGATCGACGAGCAGCTGCTCGGCCGGCACGTCGCGCTGACCGACCTGCCGCCGCCGGACCTGTTCATCCGTACCGGCGGCGATACCCGCATCAGCAATTTCCTGCTGTGGCAGCTGGCCTACACCGAGCTGTGGTTCACCGAGGTGCTGTGGCCGGACGTCGACGCCGGCCTGCTGCAGCAGGCCCTGGACGACTACGCCCGGCGCGAGCGCCGCTATGGACTGACCAGCGCACAGGTCGCCGCGGCGGCCACGGAGACCGTTTCCCCATGACCAAGACCCGTGTCATCGCCGCGCTGATCATGGCCCCGGTGGCCATCTGCGCGATCCTGCTGCTGCCCACCCAGTGGCTGGCCGCCGCCGCCGCGCTGGTGTTCCTCACCGGCCTGTGGGAGTGGCTGCGCCTCACCGGCGTGGACGGCCTGCCGCGCACCGTACTGCTGGTGCTCAACCTGCTGCTGATGGTGCTGCTGGTATGGGCCTCGGCCGGCAGCCTGGTGCTGTTCCAGCTGGCGACCCTGGCCGGCGTCGCTTTCTGGCTGCTGGCGCTGCTGTGGCTGCGCTTCTTCGATTTCGGCGCGCACGAGGAAAGCGGCGCGCGCATGCTCAAGCTGGCCGCCGGCACCCTGGCCATCGTCCCGGCCTGGGCGGCGCTGGTGCTGATCCACGCCGGGCAGCCGCACGGCAACCGCTGGCTGCTGACCGCGCTGGCCGTGGTCTGGGCGGCCGATTCGGGCGCCTATTTCGCCGGGCGCGCGTTCGGCAGGCGCAAGCTGGCGCCGCGCGTGAGCCCCAACAAGACCATCGAAGGCCTGCTCGGCGGGCTGGCCGCCGGCCTGGCCGTCGCGGTCGGCTTCGGCTGGCTGGCCGGCGTGCAGCCCGGCGCCATCGGCTGGCTGCTGCTGGTGGCCGCGGTCACCGTGCTGGCCTCGGTGCTCGGCGACCTGTTCGAAAGCCTGCTCAAGCGCCATGCCGGCGCCAAGGATTCGGGCAACGTGATCCCCGGCCACGGCGGCGTGCTCGACCGCATCGACGGCGTGCTGGCCGCGCTGCCGGTGTTCGCGCTGGGCAAGGAAATCTTCGGCTTCTGACATGTCCGCTTCCCCGCTTTCCCACTCCGCCGCCCCGCGCCGGGTCGCGATCCTGGGCGCCACCGGCTCGATCGGCACCTCGGCGCTGGACGTCATCGCCCGCCATCCGGGGCAGATGCGCGCCAGCGTGCTGGTCGCCGGCAACAACGTCGACGCGCTGGTCGCGCTGTGCCGCAGCCATCGGCCCGCGCATGCCGCGATCGCCGATCCGGCGCTGTTCGGGCGCCTGCGCGACGGGCTGCGCGACGCCGGCCTGGCCACCGAGGCCCACGCCGGCGCCGCGGCGATCGACGCGCTGGCCGCTGGGCGACGCCTGCGACACCGTGGTCGCGGCCATCGTCGGCGCGGCCGGGCTGTCCTCCACCCTGGCCGCGGCCCGCGCCGGCAAGCGCCTGCTGCTGGCCAACAAGGAATCGCTGGTGCTGGCCGGCGAACTGCTGACCCGCGACGCGGCGGCGGCCGGCGCGGACATCATCCCGATCGACAGCGAACACAACGCCATCTTCCAGTGCCTGCGCTCGCGCGAGGCCAGCGTCGAGGGCGCCGGCGTGCGCCGCATCCTGCTCACCGCCTCCGGCGGCCCGTTCCGCGGCCGCAGCCGCGCCGAACTGCAGGCGGTGACCCCGGCCCAGGCGGTGGCGCATCCCAAGTGGTCGATGGGCCCGAAGATCTCGGTCGATTCGGCCACGCTGATGAACAAGGGCCTGGAGGTCATCGAGGCCCACCACCTGTTCGGCGTGCCCGGCGCGCGCATCGACGTGCTGGTGCACCCGCAGAGCCTGGTGCATTCGCTGGTCGAGTTCATCGACGGCTCCACCCTGGCCCAGCTCGGCCTGCCGGACATGCGCACCACCCTGGCGGTCGGCCTGGGCTGGCCGCGGCGCATCGAGTCGGGCGTGGCTGGGCTCGACCTGCTGGCCCAGGGCCGGCTCGATTTCGAGGCGCCGGACCTGGACGCCTTCCCCTGCCTGCGCCTGGCCTGGCAGGCCATGGAAGCCGGCGGCAGCGCCCCGGCGATCCTGAACGCGGCCAACGAAGTCGCCGTTTCAGCCTTTCTTCAGGGCCGCATAGGCTTCCTGTCGATCCCCGCGCTGGTGGAAGACGCCCTGTCCGCCCTGCCTCATATGGCTGCCGATACACTGGATGCCCTGCTGGCAGCCGACGCGCGGTCCCGCCAGGTCACCACCACCGCCATCGCCCGCCTGCCCCATGCCTGATCCCGACTTCCAACCGAGCCGCGCCCATGGCTGACTTCCTCGGTTCCGTGTGGTGGATGATCGTCAGCCTCGGCGTGCTGGTGACGTTCCATGAATTCGGCCATTACTGGGTGGCACGGCGCTGCGGCGTGAAGGTGCTGCGCTTCTCGGTCGGTTTCGGCCGCCCGCTGTGGAGCCGCCGCAACCGCAACGGCACCGAGTTCGCCATCGCCGCCATCCCGCTCGGCGGCTACGTGAAGATGCTGGACGAGCGCGAGGTCGAGGTTCCGGCCGGCGAGCGCGCCGTGGCGTTCAACAACAAGAGCGTCTGGCAGCGCATCGCGATCGTGGCTGCCGGACCGGCCGCCAACCTGCTGCTGTGCATCGTGCTGCTGTGGGCGATGTTCGTGATCGGCCGCCAGGACTACTCGGCCACCATCGGCCGCAGCACCGGCATGGCCGCCGCCGCCGGCCTGGGCGCCGGCGACCGCATCGTGGAGGTGGACGGCCGCGCCATCGGCACCTGGGCCGAGGCCAGCATGGCCCTCACCACCGCCGCCATGGACCGCCAGGACGCCCGCGTGCGGGTGCTCGACACGCTGGACAACACCCACACCCGGGTACTGCCGCTGTCCACCCTGCCGGCCGGTTTCGACGAACGCACGGTGCCGGTGCAGGCCGGCCTGGCCTGGCAGTTCTGGCTGCAGCCGGCGCAGGTCGAGTCGGTGGCCGAAGGCTCGGCCGCCAGCGGCCAGCTGCAGCGCGGCGACCTGATCCTGGCCATCGACGGCCAGCGCGTGGAAAGCGCCGACCAGGTCGCGCCGCTGGTGCAGCAGCTGGGCGAGCGCGGCGGCCCGGGCATGGTCGAGGTCGAACGCGCCGGCCAGCGCCTGGCGCTGGAACTGCAGCCGCACAAGGCGCCGGGCGAGGCGGGCAAGGACCGCTGGCTGATCGGCGTGGGCTTCGTCACCGGCCAGGCGCCGGCCTACGACGCGCGCCAGCAGTACGGCCCGCTGGCGGCGCTGCCGGCCGCCGTGCGCGAGGCCGGCCGGCTGGCCAGCGACTCCCTCGGCATGATGCGGCGCATGCTCACCGGCCATGCCTCGGTCAAGAACATCTCCGGCCCGATCACCATCGCCCGCGTCGCCAATGCCTCGGCCGAGCGCGGCGTGGACTGGTTCCTGTACTTCCTGGCCCTGCTGTCGCTGAGCCTGTGCATCATCAACCTGCTGCCGATCCCGATCTTGGACGGCGGTCACCTGCTGTATTACCTTATCGAGTTGGTCAAGGGCAGCCCGTTGAGCGAGCGCGCCATGGCCGCGGGACAATATGTCGGCCTGGCGTTGCTGGCCGGACTGATGGGGCTGGCGTTCTACAACGACATCCTCGGCCTGGTCCCGCGATGAACTTTTTCCCGCTGACGTCGTCATACGCCGGCACCCACGCAACAATGAAATCGACTCCAACCGGACGTGACATGACGCGACTTCCCAATCGCCGCCTGCTTGCCCTCGCCCTCGCCGCCGGCCTGGCCGCGCCCGCGCTGGCGCAGGCAGCCGAGCCCTTCACCGCCAGCGACATCCGCGTGGACGGCCTGCAGCGCATCTCTTCCGGTACCGTCTTCACCTACCTGCCGGTGGAACGCGGCGACCGCGTCGACGACGCCAAGGTCGGCGAAACCATCCGCGCCCTGTACAAGACCGGCTTCTTCGAGGACGTGCAGCTGGACCGCCAGGGCGACATCCTGGTGGTCACGGTCAAGGAGCGCCCGGCGATCAACAAGCTGACCGTCACCGGCAACAAGGACATCAAGAGCGAGCAGCTGCTCAAGGGCCTGAGCGACATCGGCCTGAGCGAGGGCGGCACCTTCGACCGCCTGAGCCTGGACCGCGTGACCCAGGAGCTGCGCCGTCAGTACAACGACCGCGGCAAGTACAACGTCGAGATCACCCCGACGGTGAGTCCGCTGGACCGCAACCGCGTCGACGTCGCCATCGCCGTCAAGGAAGGCAAGGCGGCCAAGATCCGCCACGTCAACCTGGTCGGCACCGAGAAGTTCGAGGCCGAAGACATCCTGGATACCTGGGAGTCCAAGGAACACAACTGGGCCTCGTGGTACCGCCGCGACGACCAGTACTCCAAGGAAAAACTGTCCGGCGACCTGGAGAAGCTCAACTCCTGGTACCTGGACCGCGGCTACGTCGATTTCAGCGTCGATTCCACCCAGGTCTCGATCAGCCCCGACAAGCGCGACATGTTCATCACCGCCGGCGTGACCGAGGGCGAGCAGTACAAGATCTCCGAGATCAAGGTCACCGGCGACACCATCCTGCCGCAGGAAGACGTCGAGCGCATGGTGTTCCAGAAGGCCGGCGACACGTTCTCGCGCGGCCTGCTGGAGCTGAGCGCCGACGCGATCACCAACACCCTGTCCAACGTCGGCTACGCCTTCGCCAAGGTCAACCCGATCCCGACCAGCAACCGCGCCGATCGCACCGTGGCGGTCAACATGCAGGTCGTGCCCGGCCCGCGCGTGTCGGTGCGCCGCATCGTGTTCAAGGGCAACACCCGTACCGCCGACGAGGTGCTGCGCCGCGAGATGCGCCAGTTCGAGAACGCCTGGTACTCGCAGGCGGCGATCGACCGTTCCAAGATCCGCCTGCAGCGCCTGGGCTATTTCGAATCGGTCGACGTGGAGACCAGCCCGGTTACCGGCAGCAACGACCAGGTCGACGTGGTCTACAACGTCAAGGAAACCACCTCGGGCAGCTTCGTGTTCGGCCTGGGCTATTCGCAGTCCTACGGCATGACCACCTCGGTGCAGCTGTCGCAGAACAACTTCCTGGGCGGCGGCAACCGCGTTTCGGTCGAGGCTTCGCGCAGCAGCTACCTGCAGCGCTACGGCTTCTCGTACCTGAACCCCTATTTCACCGACGACGGCGTGTCGCTGGGCTACAACCTGTCCTGGCGCGAACTGGACTACTCGGACTTCAACACCGCCCAGTACAACAGCACCAACGGCGCCGCGCAGATGGTGTTCGGCGTGCCGATCACCGAGAACGACAGCTTCTCGCTGATGTTCGGCATCGACAGCAACCAGATCACCACCTACACCGGCTTCACCCCGCAGGCGATCATCGACTACATCGATGCGATGGGCACGCGCACCTTCCATTCCTGGCGTACCGAACTGGGCTGGGCGCGCGACACCCGCAACGACTACTTCATGCCGACCCGCGGCACCTACCAGCGCCTGGGCCTGGAAGCCACGCTGCCCGGCTCCACCGCCGAGTACTACAAGCTCAGCTACCAGATCTCCAAGTACTGGCCGATCATGCCGTCGCTGGTGATCAACACCCGTGTCGAGTTCGGCTATGGCGACTCGTACGGCAACGAAAAGACGCGCGACATCTGCTGGTTCGAGACGCCCGCCGTTCCGGGCATCCCGGCCGATGGCGACAAGCCGGCGGTCCCGGGCAAGCCGGCCACCAGCGAAGTGGTGGACTGCGCCACCAACCCGACCGCCAAGCACCGCCAGGTGAAGGCGACCGGCCTGCCGTTCTTCGAGAACTTCTACGCCGGCGGCACCAACTCGGTGCGTGGTTTCCGCGACAACACCCTGGGCCCGCGCTCGGAGATCATGGGCGGCTACTACCGCGGCCAGCCGCTGGGCGGCTCGCTGAAGACGGTCGGTTCGGTCGAAGCCTACTTCCCGAAGCTGTTCGACAGCCCGTCGGCGCGCGTGTCGGCCTTCCTCGATTTCGGCAACGTCTACAACGGCACCGACAACTTCGATGCGGGCGAACTGCGCGCCTCGGCCGGCGTCGCGCTGCTGTGGCGCGCCCCGGTCGGCCCGATTTCGATCAGCTACGCCTTCCCGCTCAAGAAGAAGGAAGGCGACGAGATCGAGCGCCTGCAGTTCACCTTCGGCGGGCAGTTCTAAGGAACTGCCCGCGCGCCCAAGGCGGCGCCTTGGGCACCCCAGGTTTCGCTGCGCGAAACCTGGGGACGCGCCTTGGCCTTCCGATCCCCCGCCTTCGGCGCGCCCCCTTACCAGGGGGGGGCTGTTCTCCAGAATCATTCCGGCGGTTCCGAGCCGGGCCGGCCTGCGCGCGGCCCATGCCCCCACCTGCCGCATGACCGCGCCACTTCCAGACGCTAAACTCCCGGCGTGAATACTCCGACCCATACCGCACAGGAACTGGCCGACCGTTTCGGGCTGCAGGTGCACGGCGATCCGTCCACCGCGATCCACGGGGTGGCCACGCTGGCCCATGCCGGTCCGGGCCAGCTGACCTTCCTGGCCAATCCGCGCTACCGCGCGCAGCTGGCCGACAGCAGGGCGGCCATCGTCGTGCTGCGCGCCGACGATGCCGAGGCCGCGCCCGGCACCGCCCTGGTCGCCAAGGACCCGTACACCACTTTCGCCAAGATCGGCGCGCTGTTCGAAACGGTGCCGCTGCGCGAGGCCGGCATCCACCCCAGCGCGGTGATCGACCCGTCCGCACGGGTGGCCGCCAGCGCCCACGTCGGCCCGTTCGTCAGCATCGGCGCGCGCAGCGTGGTCGGCGAGAACTGCATCGTCGGCGCCGGCAGCATCATCGGCGAGGACTGCAGCCTGGACGCCGGCTGCGAACTGATCGCCCGCGTCACCCTGGTCACCCGGGTGCGGCTGGGCAAGCGCGTGCGCGTCCATCCCGGCGCCGTGCTGGGCGCCGACGGCTTCGGCCTGGCGATGGACGCCGGCCGCTGGATCAAGGTGCCGCAGCTGGGCGGCGTGCGCATCGGCGACGACTGCGAGATCGGCGCCAACACCTGCGTGGACCGCGGCGCGCTGGAAGACACCGTGCTGGAAGAAGACGTGCGCCTGGACAACCTGGTGCAGATCGCCCACAACTGCCACATCGGCGCGCACAGCGCGATCGCCGGCTGCACCGGCATCGCCGGCAGCGCCAGGATCGGGCGCTACTGCCTGCTCGGCGGCGCGGTCGGCGTGGTCGGCCACCTGGAAATCTGCGACCACGTCGTCGTCACCGGCAAGTCGGTCGTGCGCAACTCCATCACCGAACCGGGCGAGTACTCGTCCGGCACCCCATTGACCGACAACCGCACGTGGCGCAAGAACGCCGCGCGCTTCAAGCAGCTGGACAGCCTGGCACGCCGGGTCCTGGCTGTGAGCAAGGAGAAGGAATGAACTCACCGCTGCCGTTGCCCATCGACGTCAACACGATCCGCACGCTGATCCCGCACCGCTACCCGTTCCTGCTGGTGGACAAGGTGGTCGCGCTGGACACCGAGGCCAGGACGATCGTCGCGCACAAGAACGTCACCATCAACGAGCCGTTCTTCCAGGGGCATTTCCCGGGCCAGCCGATCATGCCGGGCGTGCTGATCATCGAGGCGCTGGCGCAGGCCGGCGGCGTGCTGACCCAGCTGAGCCTGGGCCGCGACGCGCAGTCCAAGCTGTTCTACCTGGTCAAGGTGGACAACGTGCGCTTCATGAAGCAGGTGGTGCCGGGCGACGTGCTGGAACTGCACGTGCAGGTCAAGCGCGTGATCCGCAACATGGCCGTCTACTACGGCGAGGCCAAGGTGGACGGCGAAGTCGTGGCGCATGCCGAGGTGCTGTGCGCCGGCACCCGCGAATGACACCGACCGGAGCCCGCGCATGAGCGACAGCGCCCCCCTGATCCATCCCACGGCGGTCGTCGATCCGTCGGCCCGGCTGGCCGCCGACGTGCGCGTCGGCGCCTTCAGCCTGATCGGCGCCGACGTCGAGATCGGCGCGGGCACCGTCGTCGGCCCGCATTGCAGCATCCAGGGTCCGACCCGCATCGGCCGCGACAACCGCTTCATCGGCCACGCCGCCATCGGCGGCGAGCCGCAGGACAAGAAATACGCCGGCGAGCGCACCGAACTGGTGATCGGCGACCGCAACGTGGTCCGCGAGTTCGTCACCATCAACCGCGGCACCGGCGGCGGCGGCGGCATCACCAGCGTCGGCGACGACAACTGGCTGCTGGCCTATACGCACGTCGCGCACGACTGCCACGTCGGCAACCACTGCGTGTTCTCCAACAACACCACGCTGGCCGGCCACGTCAGCGTCGGCAACTGGGTGATCATCAGCGGCTTCGCCGGCGCCCACCAGTTCTGCCGCATCGGCGACCATGCCTTCCTCGGCATGGGGGCGCTGGTCACCGGCGACATCCCGCCGTTCACCATGGTCGGCATCGACGGCCACGGCCGCCCGCGCGGCATCAACAGCGAAGGCCTGAAGCGCCGCGGTTTCGATGCCGGGCGCATCAGCGCCATCAAGCGCGCCTACCGCACCCTGTACGTGGCCGGCGTGCCGCTGGCCGAGGCCAAGCAGCAGCTGGCCGAGCAGGCGCGCGAGAGCGACGACGTGCGGCAGATGCTGGACTTCATCGAGCACGCGGACCGCCCGCTGCAGCGATGAATGCCCGCAGCAACAACGGGAACGGGAAAGCGGGAACGGGGAATGACGGCGGCCAGGCGACCGTCCCCGCCGCTTCCCTTCCCGCTTCCCGCTTCCCGCTTCCCCGTTCCCCGCGCATCGCGCTGGTGGCCGGGGAAACCTCCGGCGATCTCCTCGGCGCCGGCCTGATCGCCGAACTGCGCCAGCGTTTTCCCGATGCCGAATTCGCCGGGATCGGCGGCGACGCCATGCGCGGCGCCGGCTGCCAGACCTGGTTCGACGCCAGCGAACTGGCGCTGATGGGCCTGGCCGAGATCCTGCGCCACCTGCCGCGCCTGCTGAAACTGCGCCGCGCGTTCCGCCAGCGCGTACTCGACTGGCGCCCGGACGTGTTCATCGGCATCGACGCGCCCGATTTCAACCTCGGCGTGGAGCGCTGGCTGAAACAGCGCGACATCCGCACCGTGCATTACGTCAGCCCCTCGGTCTGGGCCTGGCGCGAGAAGCGCGCCGAGAAGATCGGCGCCAGCGCCGACCTGGTGCTGTGCCTGTTCCCGATGGAGCCGCCGATCTACGCGCGCCATGGCGTGGACGCGCGCTTCGTCGGCCACCCGATGGCCGATGCGATCCCGCTGGACAGCGACCGCGCCGACGCCCGCACCGACCTGGCCCTGCCGGCCACCGCGCCGGTGCTGGCGGTGCTGCCCGGCAGCCGCCTGGGCGAGATCGGCCGGCTGGGCCCGGCCTTCTTCGAGGCCGCCTGGCAGGTGGCCGAGCGCATGCCCGACCTGCATATCGTGGTGCCGGCGGCCAACGCCCGCTGCCGCCAGCTGATCGACCAGCAGATCGCCGCCTCGGCCCTGCCCGCCGCGCGCCTGCACGTGCTCGACGGGCAGGCCCGCGACGCGGTGACCGCCGCCGACGTGGTGCTGCTCGCCTCCGGCACGGCCACGCTGGAAACCATGCTGGTCAAGCGGCCGATGGTGGTCGGCTACCGCGTGTCCGAACTGACCTACCGCATCGCAAGGGCGTTGAAGCTGGTGAAGGTCGACCGTTTCGCCCTGCCCAACGTGCTGGCCGGCCGCGACCTCGCGCCGGAGCTGATCCAGCACGACTGCACGCCCGACCGCCTGGCCGCGGCGGTGCTGCAGTGGTTCGCCCAGCCCGACTGCGTGGCCGGGCTGCAGGACGACTACCAGCGCCTGCACCTGCAGTTGCGCCAGGACGCCTCGGCCCGCGCCGCCGACGCGGTGGCGGGGATGCTGAGGCCAGGGGCCGGGGGCCAGAGGCCGGAGCAGGTGGATCAGCAGTGAAGTCATCTGCCGCCAGTCTGCCGCTTTTCCCCTTGCCTCCGGCCTCCGATCCCCGATCCCTGCTCTACGCCGGCATCGACGAAGCCGGGCGCGGCCCGCTGGCCGGGCCGGTGGCCGTGGCCGCGGTGGTGTTCGATCCGCAGCGGCCGCGCATCAACGGCCTGGACGACTCCAAGGCGCTCAGCGCCGCGCGCCGCGAGCAGCTGTTCGAGCGCATCGTCGATCGCGCCCTGGCCCACAGCATCGTGCTGGTGGACGTGGCCGAGATCGACGGCATCAACATTTTCCAGGCCACCATGCAGGGCATGCGCCGCGCGGCGGAAGGGGTGGCGCACGTGGCGCGGTTCGCCCGCATCGACGGCAACAAGGTGCCCAAGGGTCTGCCCTGCCCGGCCGAGGCGCTGGTCGGCGGCGACGCCATCGACCGCGCCATCATGGCCGCCTCGATCCTGGCCAAGGTCAGCCGCGACCGCTACATGCAGGCCCTGCACCAGCGCCATCCCGAGTACGGCTTCGACCAGCACAAGGGCTACGGCACCCCGGCCCACCTGGCCGCGCTGCGCACGCACGGCCCCTGCCCGGAGCACCGCCGCAGCTTCGCCCCGGTCCGCGAGACCTTGGCCATGCATGCGCCGTTGTCCGCTCCCGTAGATGCGGGGCTTGCCCCGCATGGGCGTTCCCGGTGAAGCACCGTGCCGGGCAAGCCCGGCACCTACGGATGCCCCGCGCACCGTAGGAGCGGCTTCAACCGCGACGGGGCATCATCAGGGACTTGCGCGGTTCCTTGGTCCCCGCCTGCCGAGCACACAACGCGGTAATGCCCTGTCGCGGTTGAAGCCGCTCCCACGGCGGACGGTGTGGCACCTGTCAAGCTTGTCCACCACCGCCCTCGCCGTTACCCTGCCGTGTCATCGCAGTGATCCGGCATGAGCACTCCCCGCTTCGTCCATCTCCACGTCCACACCGAATTCTCGATGGTGGACTCCACCATCCGCGTCCCGGCCAAGCCGGACCAGGCCGACCCGAAGAAGGCCAAGCAGGCCAATCTCCTCAGCCGTTCGGTGGAAATGCGCGCGCCGGCGCTGGCGGTCACCGACCTGAACAACATGTTCGCGCTGGTGAAGTTCTACAAGGCCGCCGAAGGCGTGGGCATCAAGCCCATCGCCGGCGCCGACGTGCTGATCGCCGAGGACGGCCACGACCCGTGGCGCATGACCCTGCTGTGCCGCGACCGCGAGGGCTACCTGAGCCTGTCGCGCCTGCTCAGCCGCGCCTGGCTGGAGGGCCACCGCCCCGAGGGCGGCGTCGCCGTCCACCCGCAGTGGCTGAAGGACGGCTGCCACAACCTGTTCGCCCTGGCCGGGCGCCAGAGCCTGGCCGGGCGCCTGGCCGGCGAAGGCCGCCATGACCTGGCCGAGCAGCAGCTGGCCGACTGGCAGCGCGTGTTCGGCGACGGCCTGCACCTGGAACTGACCCGCACCGGCCGCGACGGCGAGGAGCCCTTCAACCAGTTCGCGCTGATGGCCGCCGGCCAGCGCGGCCTGCCGGTGGTCGCCAGCAACGACGTGCGTTTCCTGGAGGCCAGGGACTTCGACGCGCACGAGGCGCGCGTGTGCATCTCCACCGGCCGCGTGCTCGATGACCCCAAGCGCCCGCGCGAGTACAGCCGCGAGCAGTACCTCAAGTCGCCCGAGCAGATGTGCGAACTGTTCGCCGACATCCCCGACGCGATCGACAACACGCTGGCGCTGGCGCAGCGCTGCAACGTCGAGATGCGGCTGGGCACCTACTTCCTGCCCAACTACCCGGTGCCCGACGACGAGACCCTGGACACCTGGATCCAGAAGCAGTCGCGCGAGGGCCTGGAAGAACGCCTGCAGAAGAACCCGCTGGCGCCGGGCAAGACCCGCGAGGACTACTTCGAGCGGCTCGAGTTCGAGCTCAACACCATCATCAAGATGGGCTTCCCCGGCTACTTCCTGATCGTGGCCGACTTCATCCAGTGGGGAAAGAACCAGGGCATCCCGATCGGCCCGGGCCGCGGTTCGGGCGCCGGTTCGCTGGTGGCGTGGGCGCTGAAGATCACCGACCTGGACCCGCTGCCGTACAACCTGCTGTTCGAGCGCTTCCTCAACCCGGAACGCGTGTCGATGCCCGACTTCGACATCGACTTCTGCATGGACCGCCGCGACGAGGTGATCGACTACGTCGCGCGCAAGTACGGCCGCGAGCGCGTCAGCCAGATCATCACCTACGGCACCATGGCGGCCAAGGCGGTGGTGCGCGATACCGGCCGCGTGCTCGGCTTCCCGTACGGCCTGGTCGACGGCGTTTCCAAGCTGATCCCCAACATCCTGGGCATCGGCCTGAAGGACGCGCTGGGCAAGGGCAAGGAAGGCCCGGATTCGGAAATGGCCTCGGCCGAGCTGATCCAGCGCTACCAGAGCGAGGACGACGTCCGCGACCTGATCGACCTGGCGCTGCAGCTGGAAGACCTGACCCGCAACGCCGGCAAGCACGCCGGCGGCGTGGTGATCGGGCCGGAGCCGCTGTCCGAGTTCTGCCCGCTGTACGCCGAACACGACGAAGGCAGCCTGGGCAGGAACCCGGTCACCCAGTTCGACAAGAACGACGTGGAAGAAGTGGGCCTGGTGAAGTTCGACTTCCTCGGCCTGCGCACGCTGACCATCATCGACTGGGCGGTGAAGGCGATCAATGCCCGCCACGCGCGCGCCGGCATCCCGCCGGTGGACATCGCCGCGATCCCGCTCGACGACGCGCCCACCTACAAGGACATCTTCGCCAACGGCAACACCGGCGCGGTGTTCCAGTTCGAATCCTCGGGCATGCGCCGCCTGCTGAAGGACGCGCGCCCGGACCGCTTCGAGGACCTGATCGCGCTGGTGTCGCTGTACCGCCCGGGCCCGATGGACCTGATTCCCTCGTTCAACGCGCGCAAGCACGGGCAGGAGGAGATCATCTATCCCGACCCGCGCACCGAGGCCATCCTGAGCGACACCTACGGCATCATGGTGTACCAGGAGCAGGTCATGCAGATGGCGCAGATCGTCGGCGGCTACTCGCTGGGCGGCGCCGACCTGCTGCGCCGCGCGATGGGCAAGAAGGTGCCGGCCGAGATGGCCAAGCACCGCGAGATCTTCCGCGAAGGCGCGGCCAAGGGCGGCGTCGACGGCCCCAAGGCCGACGAGATCTTCGACCTGATGGAGAAGTTCGCCGGCTACGGCTTCAACAAGTCGCACGCCGCCGCCTACGCGCTGGTCAGCTACCAGACCGCATGGCTCAAGCGTCATTACCCGGCCGAGTTCATGGCCGCGACCCTGTCCTCGGACATGGACAACACCGACAAGGTGGTCGGGTTCCTGGCCGAGGTGCGCAACCTCGGGCTGAACGTGGAACCGCCGCGGGTCAACGCTTCGGCCTACATGTTCGAGGCCTCCAGCGCCGACACCATCCGCTACGGCCTGGGCGCGATCAAGGGCGTCGGCCAGGGCGCCTGCGAAGCGGTGGTGGCCGAGCGCCAGCGCGGTGGCGAGTACGCCTCGCTGCTGGATTTCTGCGCGCGCGTGGAATCGGCCAAGCTCAACCGCCGCACCCTGGAAGCGATGATCCAGTGCGGCGCGCTCGACGGCCTGGGCAAGAACCGTGCCTCGCTGATGATGCAGCTGCCCGAGGTGCTCAAGGCCACCGACCAGATGGCGCGCGAGAAGGCATCGGGCCAGAACTCGCTGTTCGGCGCGCCCGACCCGGTCAACGCCGCCGCGCAGCTGGACCTGCCGGAAAGCCGCGAATGGCCGGTGGCGCAACTGCTGGGCGGCGAGCGCGAGACGCTGGGCTTCTACCTCAGCGGCCACCCGTTCGACCCGTACGCCGACGACGTCAAGGAACTGGTCGGCACCGACCTGGGCGCGCTGGACAAGCTGGTCGCCCCCGCCCCGCCGCCGCGCGACGGCGAGAAGCGCGGCTGGCGACAGGAGGCGCAGGTGATCCTGGCCGGCATGGTCGTGGGCGTGCGCCGCAAGGGCGACAGCCAGGTGTTCGTGCAACTGGAGGACGGCAAGGGCCGGGTGGAGTGCAGCGCCTTCTCCGACGGCCTGGCCGAGTTCGGCCAGCTGATGACCAAGGACCGCATCCTGGTGGTCAAGGGCGGCCTGCGCGAGGACGAATTCAACGGCGGCTACGCGCTGCGCATCCGCCAGTGCTGGGATTTCGAGCAACTATGCGCCGACCACGCGGTGCGCCTGTCGCTGCGCGTGGACGGCCGCGGCGGCCCGATCTGGCAGCGCATCGAACCGCTGCTGGCCACGCACCGCCCGGGGCGCACGCCGATCCGCCTGGACCTGCTGCTCAGGAGCAGGGAGGGCGGCGTCGCCGGCATGCTCGACCTCGGCGGCAGCGGCGCGGTACGGGTCAGCACCCAGCTGCTCGACGCCCTGCGCGAGGACCCGGCGGTGCGCCGGGTCAAGCTCGCCTACAGCCCGCCCTGGGCCAACTGAAGGTCCGGACGGCCGCGTACGGGTCCGGCCGACGCCTTCGGCTACACTTTCCCACTTTCATTCAAGACGGTTTCCGATGAATCCGAATTACCTCGATTTCGAGCAGCCCATCGCCGATCTGGAAACCAAGATCCAGGACCTGCGCAGCGCCAGCGCGGGCCCGGCGGTCAATGTCGAGGCCGAGGTCCGGGCACTGGAAGACAAGCTGCGCCTGCGTACCGCGCAGATCTTCCGCAACCTGTCGTCCTGGCAGGTGCTGCAGGTGGCGCGCCACCCGTCGCGCCCCTACACCATGGATTACATCGGGATTTTCTGCGACGAGTTCCAGGAACTGGCCGGCGACCGCGCCTTCGCCGACGACAAGGCGATCGTCGGCGGCCTGGCCCGCATCGGCGGCCGCCCGGTGATGCTGATCGGCCACCAGAAGGGCCGCGACACCAAGGAAAAGATCAAGCGCAACTTCGGCATGCCCAAGCCGGAGGGCTACCGCAAGGCGCTGCGCCTGATGAAGATGGCCGAACGCTTCGGCCTGCCGGTGCTGACCCTGATCGATACCGCCGGCGCCTGGCCGGGCATCGACGCCGAGGAGCGCGGCCAGTCCGAGGCCATCGCCCGCAACCTGATGGAAATGGCCGAGCTGAAGGTGCCGGTGATCTGCACCGTGATCGGCGAAGGCGGCTCCGGCGGCGCGTTGGCGCTGGGCGTGGGCGACCGCACCGTGATGCTGGAATACAGCGTCTATTCGACCATCAGCCCGGAAGGCTGCGCCTCGATCCTGTGGAAGGACGCCGGCAAGAACAAGGAAGCGGCCGAGCAGCTGGGCATGACCGCACCGCGGCTCAAGCAACTGGGCCTGATCGACAAGGTCGTGCGCGAGCCGATCGGCGGCGCCCACCGCAACCCGAAGCAGATGGGACGGCGCCTGAAGGCGGTGCTGCTCAACGAACTGGACGCGCTGGAAAAGCTGCCGGTCGACGAACTGCTGGCGCAGCGCTATGCGCGCCTGCGCGGCTACGGCGCCTACGAGGCCGTCCCGTCTGCCGAATCCACCGAGAAGAAGGGCAAGGCGGCGAAGAAGTAAACCGCTTTCAACCTACGGAACGCGAGGCCGGCAATGCCGGCCTTTCGTTTGTTCAAACCCTCAGAACGGCTTGGCCAGCACCAGGTAGACGATGGCGATGAACAACAGCAGCGGCAGCTCGTTGAACCAGCGCAGCGTGCGCGCCGACGGCAGCGCCCCGCCCCTGGCCGCGCTTTTGAGCCAGCGCCCGGTGAAGATGAAATAGACCAGCAGCAGCGCCACCAGCCCCAGCTTGGCATGCAGCCAGCCGGCGGCGCCCGGCGCGACCATGGTGCGGAAGTCCGGCAGGAAGCGGTAACCGAGCCACAGCACCAGCCCCAGCACGAAGGCGAGGCCGAACATGACGTGGCCGAAGCGGTACAGGCGCCGCCCCATCAGCTGCAGGCGCTCGCCGACCTGGGCCTGCCCGGCGGCCTCGGCGAGGTTGACCAGGATGCGCGGCAGGTAGAACACCGCCGCCATCCACGCCACCACGAACACGATGTGGAAGGTCTTGACCCATTCGTACATGCGCGGCTCCGCGGCGTTAGGATGGGCGCCATTTTCGCCCATCCGCCGCCGACACGCACATGCAGGAAAAGCAGTACGACGCCGCCTACTTCCAGCACTGGTATCGCCGCGGCGACATCGGCGGTCCCGCGCGGCTGGCGCGCAAGGTGCAGCTGGCCGTGGCCACGGCCGAGTACTACCTGGAGCGCCCGGTCCGCAGCGTGCTCGACATCGGCTGCGGCGAAGGCGCCTGGCGCGCGCCGCTGCTGAAACTGCGGCCGAAGCTGCAGTACATGGGGTTCGACGGCAGCGAATACGCCGTGCGGCGCTATGGCCGCACCCGCAACCTGCACCTGGCGCGGTTCGGCGATTTCCAGTGGCTGCGCCCGTGCGCGCCGGTGGACCTGCTGGTCTGCTCGGACGTGATGCACTACGTGCCCGACCGAGAACTGCGCCAGGGCCTGGCCGGGCTGGCCGAACTGTGCGGCGGCGTGGCCTTCCTGGAAACCTTCGCCGCCGAGGACGAATTCCTTGGCGACCACGAAGGCTTCCAGGCGCGGCCGGCGCGCTGGTACCGGCGCCAGCTGCGCGACGCCGGCTTCCGCGCGGCCGGCTCCCACTGCTGGCTGGGGCCGGCGTGCGCCGAGGAAGTGGCCGCGCTTGAAAGCGGCGGCTGAAGCCGCGGCACGCCATCGCTTTGCGCTGTCGCGCCACGGTCTGCGCCACAGACCGCGGGTCTCATCTTTCGCTTGCCACACTCCGCGCTTGGCGGTGCGCCCCCTGACTCAGGGGAACACGCCGTCACTTCGCGCTGTCGCCCCACGGTCTGCACTGCAGACCGCGGGTGCCGTCTTTCGCCTGCCATACCCCCGCGCCTTTCGGCGCGCCCCCTGACTCAGGGGACTTTTTCTCCAGACACTTCCCACAGGTGCTGGTCAATGCCGCCCGGCAGGTTCATGAGAGCCCCCAATCCGCGCAATGGCCGGATCCCGCCGGCGCCACATCCGTCATTCCCCGCTTAACGCCGCATCCGCCTGTTTGCGCTATGCTGCACGGCACCATATGACCATACATATTGCCCGGCATGCTCTATCAACTGCATGAGATGACCCGCAATCTGCTGGCGCCCTGGGTCCACCAGGCGCAGGCCAACGCGGCGTTCTTCAACAATCCGGGGCACTGGTGGTCGTCCATGCCTGGCGCCGACCGGCTGGCGGCGATGAACGAGCTGTTCCACCGCATCGGCAAGGACTACGAAAAGCCGGAGTGGGACATCCACGAGCTGGAGCTTGAGGGCGAGGTCGTGCCCATCGCCCAGCTCACCGAGGTCGAGAAGCCGTTCTGCCGCCTGCTGCGCTTCAAGCGCCACAGCAACGACAGCGCGCGCGTCGAAGCCCTGCTCGCCCAGCCGGCCGTGCTGGTGGTGGCGCCGCTGTCCGGCCACCACGCCACCCTGCTGCGCGACACCGTGCGCACCCTGCTGCGCGACCACCGCGTCTACGTCACCGACTGGGTCGATGCGCGCATGGTGCCGGTGGAAGAAGGCGAGTTCGGCCTGGACGACTATGTCGGGTACGTACAGGAGTTCATCCGCCACCTCGGCGCGGAGAACCTGCATGTGGTCAGCGTCTGCCAGCCCACGGTGCCGGTGCTGGGCGCGGTGTCGCTGATGGCCAGCCGCGGCGAAGCCACGCCGCGCTCGCTGGTGATGATGGGCGGCCCCATCGACGCACGTCGCAGCCCCACCGCGGTCAACAACCTGGCCACGCGCAATCCGCTGTCATGGTTCGAGAACAACGTCATCCACAGCGTGCCGGCGCCGTATCCGGGCCAAGGCCGCCGCGTGTATCCGGGCTTCCTGCAGCACGCCGGCTTCATGGCGATGAACCCCAGCCGCCACCTGATGTCGCACTGGGATTTCTACACCGACCTGGTCAAGGGCGACCTGGACGACGCCAACGCCCACCGCCGTTTCTACGACGAATACAACGCGGTGCTGGACATGCCGGCGCGTTTCTACCTGGACACCATCCGCGTGGTGTTCCAGGAATTCCTGCTGCCGCGCGGTGAGTGGCATGTGCGCGGCGAGCGCGTGGACCCGTCGGCGATCCGCGATACCGCGCTGCTGAGCATCGAAGGCGAGCTGGACGACATCGCCGGCCTCGGCCAGACCGAGGCCGCGCAGGCGCTGTGCACCGGCATTCCGGCCGCGCGCCGCAGCCACTTCATCGTCGAGGGCGCCGGCCATTACGGCATCTTCAGCGGCCGCCGCTGGCGCGAGGTGGTCTACCCGAAGGTGCGCGACTTCTTCGCCGCGCAGTCCGCGCAGCCAGCCGCCAAGAAGGCGAAGAAGTCCGCAAGCAACGTCACCCCGCTGCGCCGCCGCGCGCAGCGCTGAGGGGTGTGCCGGGCATGCCCGGCATGGTGAGATTTCCCGGTGAAGCCCATGCGGGGCAAGCCCCGCATCTTATCTGTTCGTGATCAGGCAATTTAGGTGTCGAGAGCCGACGTGGGCCACCGTCCCCGCTCTGGATCCGCAGCGATCGTTCCGTAGCAAGGTGCCCACGCCGGAATCTCCCTGATCCGCCCGAACAGTTGCTCGAGTAGGCGCTCGTAGTGATAAGACTGGGCAAGCGGGGGAGCTCTCGACCCTTCCAGCCTAACGGAGTTCTGCCATGAACGGGATCGGGATCGATGTGAGCAAGGCCACGCTGGATGTGGCGGTCCACCAAGGCGGCCACCGGTCCTTTGCCAACACTGCCGCCGGCCACCGCAAGCTGATTCTCTGGCTGAAGACCCTGCCGGTTCGGCAGGTGGTGCTGGAGCCTACTGGAGGCTATGAACAGGATGTGCTCGATACCCTGCATGCGGCGGGACTGCCGGTAGTGCGGGCCAATGCCCGCCAGGTCCGGGACTTTGCCCGGGCCACGGTCTTGGCCCATATCGCCCAGGTCCTGGATCTGCCGGCGTACCAACCACCGGCCCCGTGGCAGCGGCGCCTGGCCGAGCATGTGCAAAGCCGACGGCAGGTGGTGCAGTTGCTGGTCCGGGCGGAACAACAGCTGCGGGCGGTGAAGGATCGAGCGCTGCGCCGGATGCTGCAGGGCAACCTCACTCAACTGCGCAAGAGCAAAGACTTCCTGGACCAGCAGATCGCCCAACAGGTCAGCGAGCAGCCGCAGCTGCACGCCCTGCAGACCCTCAAGGGGGTCGGACCGGTCTTGCTGGCAGTGCTGGCCAGCCAGCTTCCGGAACTGGGGAAGCTGGATGGCAAGGCGGTCGCCAAACTGGTCGGTGTGGCGCCGCTGGCGCACGACAGTGGCACGATGCGCGGTACCCGCCGCATCTGGGGCGGAAGGGCCGACATCCGTCAGGCCCTGTATATGTCGGCGCTGTCGGCCTTGCGGCACGAACCGCGCCTGCGCGACTTCTATCAGTGCCTGCGCGCTCGCGGCAAGGCCGCCAAGGTGGCCATCGTGGCCGTCATGCGAAAGATGCTGGTGATCCTCAATGCCCGGGCACGCGATGCAGGGATACCTCGCCAAGCAGGAGCATGACGAACACAGTTGCTACATGCATTCGTAGGTGCGGGGCTTGCCCCGCACGCGCCCGTCTGATTACAACCGCACCAGCAGGTGCTTGGCGACAGCGCCGTGCAGCCTGCCGATGGCGCGCGCCAGGTGCAGGGTGGCGAACAGCAGCAGCACGCCCGCCGCGATGGCCAGCGGCCACAGCCAGACGCCGCTGGCCATTTTCACGCCGTCGACCCAGATGCCGACCGGCTGGTCGAACACCACCTCGGCCATCGGCGCGAACACCAGCGCCAGCGACGTCGACAGCAAGGTGGTGGCGACGCTGAAATAGGCCACGCCCAGCGGCAGCATCAGCACGAAGTACAGCATCGTCAGCCAGGTGCGGCCGTCGGTGAACATCGCGCCGATCCGCGCCAGCCAGCCCTGGCTCCTGTCGGTATACGCCGGCCGGCGCGGCATGCGCACGCCGAGCAGCGTCTCGATGATGCGGCCCTCCACCAGCGACAGCACCCGCACCGAACCCAGGAACAGCAGCAGCACGGGGATGCCGACGATCAGGATCAGCAGCGACATCGACAGCGACAGCCCCGTCACCACCCAGGTGAAGAAGAAGATGCCGGTGACCAGCGACAGCAGCATGTAGAACAGCGCGCCGTAGGTATGCGGGTCCAGCACCACGCCGAAGAAACGTGCCGCCGCCGAGCGCGGCTTCGCTGGCACCGCCGCGCCGGCCGCTGCCGCGGCGCCGGCCATCGGCGGTACCGGCGCGGGCCTGCGCCCGGCGGCCGGCGTGCGCAGCGCGCGGTTCACCGTCACTTCGGTCTCGCGGTAGATCTCGGCCACTTCCTCCGGCGCGCCGTAGCTGCCGGCGACGCCGGCGATCACCTCGGCCTCGCTCTTGCCGGCCTGTTCGGCCAGTTCCGAGCGCAGGTATTCCTCGGCGTCGTACAGGGCGTCCTGGATCATCGCCGGGTCGGCGCCGGCCAGCGCGGCGCGCAGCTGCTCCAGGTACTCGGGAATCGTGGTCGGCAGCGGCCGCGGGTTGCTCTGGTTGTTCATCGTTCGACTCCCTCCAGTACGGACTCCAGCGAGTCCCGGGTGGCGTTCCAGGCCGCGATCCACTGCCGCAGCACGGCGCGCCCCTCGTCATTGATGCGGTAATAGCGCCGCGGCGGCCCGGCCACCGACGGCTCGACATGGCTTTCCAGCAATCCAGCACCTTCCAGGTTGCGCAGCACCGGGTACAACGCACTCTGCTTGCCGCTGAGCACGCCGTCGCCGGTGCGCTCCAGCTCCTTGGCGATCAGGTAGCCGTAAAGCGGCTCCTGCGCCTTGGCCAGTACCGCCAGCAGCGCCAGCGACACCGTGCCGGCGCTGAGCTCCTTCTGGAATTTGCGCAGCTGGGCTTCGAAGTCGCCCATGGCCCCTGCTCCTGCCAACTAGCCTGAAGCCAACACTATTACTCACTTCGCTATAGCGGATGTGCCGGTAGTCACCCCACTGCCGGCACGGTCTGGCGGCGGCACCGGGCGATCACGCAGAATCGGCCCACACCCGACCACGGAACGCGCCCGATGACGCTACGCCCGACCCTGCTGGCCCTGATGCTGTCCCCGCTGCCTGCGCTGGCCGCCGATGCGCCGGCCAAGTACCGCAGCGTGCAGGAAATCCTCGCCGCATCGCCGGACAGCGACTGGCACGCGCCGGCCGCCGACAACCTGCTGTACATGGACCTGGACGCCGGCCGCGTGATCATCGAGCTGGCGCCTGAATTCGCGCCCGAGCACGCCGGCAACATCCGCACGCTGGCGCGCGAAGGCTTCTGGAACGGCACCAGCATCTACCGCTCGCAGGACAATTTCGTGGTCCAGTTCGGCGACGCCGAGGGCGAGGACCCCGCCAAGGCGCGGCCGCTGGGCAGCGCGAAGACCCACTTGCCGGCCGAGTTCCAGCGCCCGTCGCGCGGACTGGCCTTCACCGCCCTGCCCGACCGCGACGGCTGGGCCGCGCAGACCGGCTTCGTCGGCGATTTCGCCGTGGCCAGCGACGGCGAACACACCTGGCTGGCGCACTGCTACGGCGCGGTCGGCGCCGGCCGCAACAACGACGAGGACAGCAGCATCGGCGCCGAGCTGTACGTGGTCACCGGCCAGTCGCCGCGCCAGCTCGACCGCAACATCACCCTGGTCGGGCGCGTGCTCAAGGGCATGGAACTGCTCAGCACGATCAAACGCGGACCCGAGCCGATGGGCTTCTACGAGGACGCCGCGCAGCGCACGCCGATCCGCTCCATCCGCCTGGCCAGCGAGGTGCCCGCCGACCAGCGCACGCCGCTGCGGGTGCTGCGCACCGACTCCAGGACGTTTGCCGACGCGGTGGAAGCGCGCCGCAACCGCCGCGACGATTTCTACAAGCGTCCGGCCGGCCATATCGACCTGTGCAACATCCCGCTGCCGGTGCGCTGAGCGCAGCCCCGTGCGGATGACGGCGGCCGCCGTCACCGCATGCCGTCATCGATTGCCGCCTAGCGCTGGCTCACCGCCACGCTGCCCAGGATCAGGCCACCGGCGACCAGCATCTGCACGGTCACCGGTTCGCCGAGGAACAGCCACGCGAACAGCGCGCCGAACAGCGGGATCAGGTAGGTGACGGTGGCCGCGCGCGACGGCCCGACCCGGCCGATCAGGCGGTAGAACACCAGGAACGCCAGGCCGGTGCAGAGGATGCCCAGGGCGATGGCGCTGGCCCACGAGGCCGCCGGCACCGGCTGCCGCGGCCAGTGGCTCAGCGCCATCGGCAGCATCCACAGCGAGGCGCAGCCCAGCGTCGCCGCCGCCGACGCCGCTGGCGGCAGTCCGCTCATGTGGCGGCGGACGAGATTGGCGCCCAGCCCGTAGAGCAGCGCCGCCCGTGCCGGCCACCACCGCCGCGCCGATCGCCAGGCCCGACACCTTCGCCGTGGCCAGCACCACCACGCCGGAGAAACCGACCAGCAACGCGAACGCGCGGCGCGGGCCGATCTTCTCGCCGAAGAACAGGAAGCCGATCAGCGCGGCGAACAGCACCGTCATCGCGTTGCAGATCGCGCCGATCGCCGCCGGCGCGCGCTCGGCCGCCCAGGCGAACAGCACGAACGGCAACGCCGAGTTCACCAGGCCGATGGGCGCCAGCCACAGCCAGCGCCGCGCCGGGAACTGCGCGCGTGCGCGCCACAGGAACGGCATCAGCACCAGCGCGCCGAGCAGCAGGCGTACTTCCACCAGCGCGTACGGGCCGAAGTCGGGCACCGCGATGCGCATGAACAGGAACGACGAACCCCAGACCATGCCCAGGCCCAGCAGCTCCAGCGGCGTGGCCCAGTCGCGCGCGGCCGGTGCCGGCGTCGCGCCGCTCATCGTGCATCTCCTGTCGATACCACGCTCTTTCCCGCACGCACGCCGCACGCCATGGACATCCCTCCGGTAATGGAACGCAAGCATCCGCCCAACCGGGTGCGCTGACAAACATGGCGGCCACGCCCGCCGTCGCGCCGGCGTTCATCGCGCTTCACGCGTCCTTGCCCGGCCGCTGCCCAAGCTGGACGCCCCACCCCACGGAGACCGCCATGTCCCTGCTGCGCATCCGCATCACCGGCAGCGCCGACGACGCCCTGGCCGTGAGCGACCTGCTGCATGGCCTGGAAGGCATCGAGCATGTCGAGGAAACCGACGACCTGATGCCGCACATGGACGACGAGGATTCCAGCTCGGCCTGCCTGTCCGACGATATCGGCCCGGGCATCCACGAGCTGGAGGTGGAGGTCGGCAACGCCGCCACCGCGCAGAAGGCGCGGCAGGCCGTGGAACTGCTGGCGCGCGAGCGCGGGCTGGTGATCGAGTACGAGCAGGACGAGGGCTGAGCCGGCGCCTGGTTGCCAAGCGCGCGCGTCGTCCGGCGTCGCGCGCCGCTTGATCCAGGTCAAGACGGCGCGGCCGGGCGCGGCGCACATTCGCCTGTCCGCATCCCGGCACAGGAAACCATCCGATGAACGATCCCTGGCTCGACACCCTCGTCACCGCAACACCGCAGGAAGGCTTCGAACTCGCCGTGCTGTTGAGCCGCCGCGCCGTCAGGTACACCCAGCCGGACCTGTCCATCCTGAAGAAGCTGCGCCCGGAATACGCCGACTCCGCCGACGGGCTCACCGCCGCTTCGCAGGTCGTGGCCATCAACTTCCAGACGGTGGCCGCGGCCAACAATTACTGGCGACCGTAAGAACGCGGGAGCACTGTCTGGTACGCGATGTGGCGTGTCGGTTCAGCCCCATCGCGTACCGGGTGCGCTCCCGCCTGGATCAATTGCGCCTGCGCCGCCAACGCCAAAGCTTCAGTCCGCCCCACAACAGCGCGCCGCCGACCAGCAGCAGCGGCAGCACGCCGGCGAAGATGCGGATCAGGTAGGCCAGGCTGGTGGTGAAAATGCCGCCGGACTCGGCCAGCGCGCGGCCGATCTCGCTGCGGTTGCGCTGGCTGCTGGTCGATTCCAGCTGGATCGTCACTTTCTGCGTATCGATGCGCCGGTGCTGCTGGGCCGCATCGCGGCCGGCCTGCTCCAGCCCCGCCTCGATCTCGGACAGGCGCTGGGACAGGGTCAGCAGGTCGGCCACCGCCAGGTCCTTGCGCTGCTGGTACTCCACCAGCCGCGCGTGCTCGTTCTTCAGCCGCGCCTGGGTCAGGCGCGTGTCGGCGACCTGCTGCGCGAGATCCTCGGCGCGGGTGTCGCGCGCGGTCACCTCGCCCTTGGCGCTGGCCAGGGCGATGATCGGCTCCACGCCCTGCGGCGCGATGCGCATCTCGATCGAGCCCGACGCCGTGTCGCCACCGCCCTGCGACAGCTGCAGCACCGCGCAGTCGCCGAACTTCCCGCCCTGGCAGGCCTCGGACACCGTCTTCAGGCGCGGCGCGATCTGCTCGCCGGGCAGGCGCAGCTGCACCGTGTGCTCGTAGGCCAGGAACGCGCCCTGCGGCGATGCCAGCGCGGCCTCGGCGCCCGCGCCGGCGCTGGCCGCCTCGTCCCTGGCGCATCCGGCAAGCAGCGCCAGCGCCAGCAGCGCGCCCCCCCCCCCCGCCGGAGCGGCGCCGCCCTGCCGTCACCGGCTGGCCCCGTCGTAACGGGTGATTTCCAGCGCGTCCAGGTCCACGCCGTCGACGCAGCGCAGGTTGACCGCCACCGTCTGCTCGCCGCTGCGCGGGTCCGGCGCCTCGCTGAACGGGGCGACGCCGCAGACGCGGCAGTGGTGATGGTCGATGTGGCCGGAGTTGAAGCGGTAGCTTTCCAGGTCGGCCGCCTCGCTCTTCAACTCGAACGCGCTGCGTGGGCCGAACCACAGCAGCGAACCGCGCCGCCGGCAGATCGAGCAGTTGCAGGACAACGCGCCGGTGATCGGCTCGGCGGATTCGAACGCGAACGCGATGCGCCCGCAGTGACAGCTGCCTTCGTAATGCATCGCCCGGACTCCATGGATACCGGCCGCCATGGTAGGAACCCGCCCGCGATCCGTCGAGGGCACGCCGGTCACGGCCCGCCGGCCGTCGCCAGGCCAGCGCATGGGCGCTGGACCGGCCCCAGCCAATGGCATGGGCGCGGCCGCGGCCGCTGCCCTATGCTTCGCGTTTCCCACAGCAATCAGGTATCTCCATGCGCAAGCACCTGCTCGCCGCCGCCCTGCTGGCCAGCCTGGCCGGCTGCCAGAACAGCGACGCCCCGACCGCCCCGACCGCCGCCGCCGAACAGGCCGGGCAGAGCCAGGCCGATGCGCAGTTCGCCGAACTGTCGAAGAAGGCGCTCGATACCTGGATGCAGCTGTCCCCGGTCAGCGCCACCCAGATCGGCGAGCACCGTTACGACGGCGAGTTGGACGACCTCAGCGCCGCCGGCCAGCAGAAGAGCCTGGAGGCCAGCAAGGCGCTGCTCGCCGAACTGGACAGGATCGATGCCAGCAAGCTCGGCCGCGAGAACCAGGTGGACGCGGCGATCCTGCGCAACCAGCTGCAGTCCGACATCTGGAACAACGAAACCCTGCAGTCCTGGCAGTGGGACCCGCAGGTGTACAACGGCCTGGCCGGCAGCGCCATCTACGGCCTGATGGCGCGCGAATTCGCGCCGCTGCCCGAACGACTGAAGTCGGCCACCGCGCGCATCGAGAAGATCCCGCAGATCTTCGCCGCCGCCCGCGCCAACCTGGATCCGGCGCGCGTGCCGAAGATCCACGCCGAGACCGTGGCCAAGCAGAACAAGGGCATTCTCAGCCTGGTCGAAACCTTCATCACGCCCAACATCGGCCAGTTGGAAGCGGCCGACCAGCAGCGGCTGAAGGCCGCCATCGAGGCGCTCAAGACCGCCGTCGCCGAGCAGCAGGAATGGCTGGACAAGACCCTGGTGCCGAACGCCAAGGGCGACTTCCGCATCGGCGCGGAGAAGTACGACCAGAAGCTGAAGTTCTCGCTCAACTCCTCGCTGTCGCGCGCCGAGATCGGCGAACGCGCCCGCGCCGAACTGGCGCGCGTGCGCAAGGACATGTACGGCATCGCCCAGGTGGTGCTGAAGGACAAGCCGGGCGCGCCGGAGATGCCGGCCGAGCCGAGCGACGAGCAGCAGCAGAAGGCCATCGAGGCCGCGCTGGAACTGGCCTACGCCGACAAGCCGGCGCGCGACAAGGTGGTGGAGGACGCCAAGGCCTCGCTGGCGCAGTCCACCGAATTCGTGCGCACGCACGACCTGATGACCCTGCCCGACGCGCCGGTGGACATCATCCTGATGCCGGAATTCCAGCGCGGCGTGGCCGTGGCCTACTGCGATTCGCCCGGCCCGCTGGACAAGAACCTGAAGACCTTCTACGCGGTGTCGCCGATTCCGGACGACTGGAACGACAAGCAGGTCGATTCGTTCCTGCGCGAATACAACAGCCGCATGATCCACCTGCTCTCCATCCACGAGGGCACGCCGGGCCACTACCTGGAAGGCTGGCACTCCGGCAAGTTCCCCTCCACCCTGCGCGCGGTGCTGCGTTCGGGCCTGTTCGCCGAAGGCTGGGCGGTCTATACCGAACGCATGATGCAGGAACAGGGCTACCTGGATAACGACCCGCTGTTCCACCTGGTGCAGCTGAAGTTCTACCTGCGCACCATCGCCAACGCCATCCTCGACCAGGGCGTGCACGTGGACAACTGGAGCCGCGAGCAGGCCATGCAGCTGATGACCCACGACGCCTTCCAGCAGGAGAGCGAAGCCGCAGGCAAGTGGGTGCGCGCGCAGCTCACCTCGGCGCAGCTGCCGACCTACTTCGTCGGCGCGCAGGAGCACTTCGATACCCGCAAGGCGGTGGAAGAGAAGCAGGGCGCCAACTTCAACCTGAAGGCCTACCACGACCAGATCCTGTCCTACGGCGCGCCGCCGGTACGCTTCGCCCGCCAGCTGATGCTGGACCAGCCGATCGAGTAAGCGCAGGCTCGATGCAACGTGCAAAGGCCCGGGATTCCCGGGCCTTTGCCGTTGTACCCAAGGGAACCGCAACCTGCCCGCCGCCGCTCCTGCCGCCGACCATTGCCTTCCAGTCCGCTTTTCGCCGGCGCCAGACATGGCGCCGTACCGGCCCTGGCTACCCCGTCGCCTTCATGCTCCCATGCAACCTGTGCCATCGTTCACGCGTGCCGGCCTGCGCCGGTGCATGATCCACCCCAGGCCCCGCCCCAGGAGATCGTATGAACGTGATGCCCGCCGTGCTGTTGTGCGCCGCCCTTGCCAACGCACCCGCGTTCGCCGCCCCTCCCGCTTCGCCAGCGACCTCGCCGCTGGTCGGCCAGTGGGCCCTGGACGTGGACAGCCTGCCGATGCCGCCGGAGGCGCGCCCGAAGCGCGTCAGCATTGCCTTCGCCGCGACACCCGATGGCCGCTGGAACGAACGCGTGGAGATCGTCGACCAGAACGACAAGACCCTGCACTCCGAATCCACCCTGTCGCTGGACGGCACGCCCGGCCGCGCCACCGGCACCTACTGGGTCGACGTGCTGGCCGCCAAGATGCCGGCGCCCAACGTCCTGGTCATGCAGTTCGTCTACGAAGGCATCCCGCGCTCCACGCGCGTCTATTCCGTCAGCGAGGACGGCAAGGTCCTGACCGAGACGGAGGCCTACTTCAAGGACGGCACGCCGGTGCTGCGGACGGCGCTGTTCAACCGCGCGGACGGCGGCCACTGACGGACGGACCGTTCATACTGGCGCGCGGTCCGGCTGCGCGTGGACCATGCGCCCCCTTGGCGTCGGCGACGAAAGCCATGTTGACGCCAGCATCCGCCGGCGCTATTGATCCGCACTCGTCATGCCGAGGACCACGCGTGGAAACGATCGACTGGAACGATTTCACCAAGGTGGAACTGCGCGTGGGCCGCGTGGTGGCCGCCGAGCCGTTCGCCAGGGCGCGCAGGCCGGCCTACATCCTCCAGGTCGACTTCGGCCCGGAGCTCGGCATGCGCAAGTCCAGCGCGCAGATCACCGACCTGTACGCGCCCGAGGCGCTGGTCGGCAAGCTGGTGGTGGCGGTGGTGAATTTCCCGCCGAAGCAGATCGGGCCGATCATGTCCGAATGCCTGGTTACCGGCTTCCACAATGCCGACGGACAGGTATCGCTGTGCGTGCCCGAACACGAGGTTCCCCTCGGTACCCGGCTGCTGTAGCGCCTTCCGGAGAGCCCCATGGACCGCGATGCCCTCTGCCGTTTCCTGCTGTGGTCGCTGGCCTTCAACTACGCCGTGCTGCTGGCCTGGTTCCTTGCCTTCGTTTCCGCACGCGGCGCGTTGCGGCGCCTGCACGGCCGCTGGTTCACGCTGACCGACGCGGCGTTCGACACGGTCCACTACGCCGGCATGGCCGCGTACAAGATCGGCATCCTGCTGTTCAATCTCGCGCCGCTGGCCGCGCTCTGGCTGGCGCGCGGCAGCGGTTGACCCCCTTCAACGGCACTGTCCCACCCGAAGAGGAATCCCATGACCCGCAGCACCGCTTCCAAGAGCAGCCCGCGCAAGAGCGCGGCAAAAAAGACCGCCGCCAAAAAGAGCGCGGCCACCTTCACCGCGGAGGAACAGGCCGCGATGAAGGCGCGGGCGCGCGAGCTGAAGGCCGAAGCCCGCGCCAACCGCAGCAGCGCCGAAGGCGAGGCCGACCTGCTGGCCCGCGTCGACGAAATGGCCGCGGCCGAGCGCGACGTGGCGCGCCGCATCCACGCGCTGGTGATGGCCACCGCGCCCGGCCTGCAGCCGCGCACCTGGTACGGCATGCCGGCCTGGGCGAAGGACGGCAAGGTGCTGTGCTTCTTCCAGAGCGCGGGCAAGTTCAAGACGCGCTACGCCACCTTCGGTTTCAGCGACCAGGCGGCGCTGGACGATGGCGGCCTGTGGCCTACCTCCTTCGCCATCCACCGCTTCGGCGACGCCGAGGCCGCGACGCTGGCGGCGCTGGTGCGCAGGGCGGTCGGCTGAGCCCTAATCGACTCTTCTCTCTCTCCCACCGCGGGAGAGCACCACGAACACAGCCACCGAAGGGGACATCAGATGGGCAAGGGGCGTCTTGAAGCATTCAGCGATGGCGTACTGGCGATCATCATCACCATCATGGTGCTGGAGATCAAAGCCCCGGAGGGCGCCACGCTGGTCGCGCTGAAACCACTGGTCCCCACGTTGTTGGCCTATGTGCTCAGCTTCATCTATGTGGGCATCTACTGGAACAATCACCATCACCTGCTACAGGCCTCCACCCGCGTTTCCGGCAGCGTGCTGTGGGCCAACCTGCATCTGCTGTTCTGGCTGTCGCTGCTGCCGTTCAGCACCCGCTGGATGGACGATTACCACAGCCAGGCACTGCCGAATGCGGCCTATGGCCTCGTGTTGCTGGCCGCCGCATTGGCGTACTGGTTGCTGCAACAGCGCATCATCGCCGCCGAAGGGGAGCAATCGGCGCTGAAGCAGATGCTGGCGCATGACTGGAAAGGCCGGCTGTCGCCGGTCCTGTACCTGGCGGGCATCGGCCTGAGCTTCGTGCAGGTGCATCTGGCGCAGGCGACCTATGCGCTGGTGGCGTTGATCTGGCTGATCCCGGACAGACGCATCGAACGTCGCATGGGCTGACTTCCCCGGCGCGGCAACGGGCCGCAACGGATGCATGAGGCGGCGGTGATGGCCCGCGCAACGGTACCCACCGCCACGCTGGCCCCGTATCGTAACGTTGCGCCGGCGCTGATGCGGATCAGCCTGCCAGCGTGGCCATCCGCGCCCCGGCGATGCCGTATCGCTGAACGTACTGTCACCCCGGGGCGCATCCCGGGCACGCACGGCCTATGCTGTCGGGGTTTCAGTACGCGCGTGGCCCCGCCACGCCGGTTTCCCCTTCCACGGAGTTCCACCATGTCCCTTTCGATGTACAGCGCTTCGGTTCCCGTCCTCAAGCAGATGCTCGGCGCCCTGTCCGATGTGCTGGCCAAGGCCGAGGCCCACGCCACCGAGAAGAAGATCGATCCGGCCGCGCTGCTGGGTGCGCGCCTGTTCCCTGACATGTTCCCGCTGGTGCGCCAGGTGCAGATCGCGGCCGATTTCGCCAAGGGCATCAGCTCGCGTCTTGGCAATACCGAGGTGCCGTCGTGGCCGGACAACCCCGAGGCCGGCTTCGCCGAGCTGCAGGAACTGATCGCCAGGACGCTGGCACATGTGGACAGCTTCAGCGCAGGGCAGTTTGAAGGCAGCGATTCGCGCGAGATCGTGCTGCGCGCCGGCACGCCGAAGGAGAAGAAGCTGCAGGGCGACGTGTACCTTCTGCAGTACGGCCTGCCGCAGTTCTTCTTCCATGTGACCACCAGCTACGCGATCCTGCGCCACAACGGCGTGGAGATCGGCAAGCGCGACTACATGGGCAACCCCTGAGTCCACCGCGCGGGTCGGCCGCTGCCTGAAGGCCTCCGCCGGCGCTGCTGGCGGAGGCCTTCTTCTTCCGGCGGTGGCGTGCACGGGCCGGTGGCAGCGCATGCTCAATCCCCGGCCGCGACGAAGCCGCCGGTCTGGCGCGCCCACAGCCGCGCGTACAGGCCGTTGGCGGCGATCAGCGCGGCATGGGTGCCGGTCTCGACGATGCGGCCCTGGTCCATCACCACCAGCCGGTCCATGCGCGCGATGGTGGACAGGCGATGGGCGATGGCGATCACCGTCTTGCCGCCCATCAGTTCGTCCAGGCTTTCCTGGATCGCCGCCTCCACCTCCGAGTCCAGCGCCGAGGTCGCCTCGTCCAGCACCAGGATCGGCGCGTCCTTGAGCAGCACGCGGGCGATGGCGATGCGCTGGCGCTGGCCGCCGGAGAGCTTCACGCCGCGCTCGCCGACATGCGCGTCGTAGCCGCTGCGGCCCGCGCTGTCGCGCAGTTCGGCGATGAAGTCGGCCGCGCGCGCCTTGGCGACGGCCGCGCGCAGCTGCTCCTCGCTGGCGTCGGGACGGCCGTAGAGCAGGTTGTCGCGGATCGAGCGGTGCAGCAGCGAGGTGTCCTGGGTGACCACGCCCACCTGCGCGCGCAGCGAGTCCTGCTGCACGGAAGCGATGTCGATGCCATCGACGAGGATGCGGCCGCGCTCCACGTCGTGGAAACGCAGCAGCAGGTTGACCAGGGTCGACTTGCCCGCGCCGGAACGCCCGACCACGCCGATCTTCTCGCCGGCGCGCACGTGCAGGTTCAGCCCTTCGATCACCCCGTGGTTCTTGCCGTAGTGGAAGGACACGTCCTCGAAGCGGATGTCGCCGGCCAGGCGGGCCAGTTCCGGCGCGCCGGGCGCGTCGTCCACCGTGGGCGGCAGCGAGATCGAGTTGATGCCGTCGTGCACGGTGCCGATGTTCTCGAACAGCGCCGACAGCTCCCACATGATCCACTGCGACATGCCCAGCATGCGCAGCACCAGCGCCACCGCCACGGCGACCGCGCCGGCGCTCACCGAACCGCCGTGCCACAGCCACAGGCCCAGCGCCACCGCCGAGAACAGCAGCAGCATGTTCAGCGCGTACAGCAGCGAGTAGATGCGCGTGGCCAGCCGCATCTGCGGGTGCACCTTGTCCAGGAAGCCGGCCATCGCCTCGCGCGCGTAGGCCTGCTCGCGACGCGAATGCGAAAACAGCTTGACCGTGGCGATGTTGGTGTAGCTGTCCACGATGCGCCCGGTCATCTCCGAGCGCGCGTCGGCCTGCTCGCGCGAAATGCGCTCCATGCGCGGCACGAAATGCCACATCAGCAGCGCGTAGCCGACCAGCCAGGCCACGAACGGCAGCATCATCCGCCAATCCGAAGCGCCGGCCACCGCCAGCGTGCCGATGAAGAACACCAGCACGTAGTTGCCGATGTCGAACAGCTTGACCACCGTCTCGCGCACCGCCAGCGAGGTCTGCATCAGCTTGGTGGCGATGCGCCCGGCGAATTCGTCCTGGAAGTAGCCCATCGACTGCCGCAGCAGGTAGCGGTGCACGCTCCAGCGGATCCGCATCGGGAAGTTGCCGAGCAGGGTCTGGTGCTGCACCAGCGAATTGGCGAGCACCAGCAGCGGCAGCGCCACCAGCACCAGCAGCCCCATCCACAGCAGGCGCGGGCCTTCGGCATCGAGGAAGGTGGCAGGCGTGCTGGCGCCGAGCCGGTCCACCAGCGAACCGACATAGGCATACAGCGCCAGTTCGGCCACGGCGATGCCGGCGGTGGTCAGCGCCATCAGCAGCAGCCATTTCTCCGCGCCGCGCGTGTAGTGGCGGCAGAAGGCATACAGGCCGCGCGGCGGCTGCGCGGGCGGGTCGGACGGAAACGGGTCGAGGCGGGATTCGAACCAACGGAACATGGACACGGACCAGCGGACGGACAATGCGGGCATTGTCGCGTATGTGCGCGTGGCGTGCCCAGGAGCGCACCTCTGTGCGCGACGGGGCTTTAACGGCACCGCCTCCCGTGCACGGATGTACGCGCCTGCGGGTACGCGGCGCCCGGTATCGGCCGGGCGCCGCGCAGGGCGTCATTCCTTCGCCGGCACCAGCAGCAGGTCCTGGAAGTCGAAGCTGAAATCGGTCAGCGAGGAAACCGCCTGCATGCGCACCTCGCGCACCTTGCCGTCGGGATCGAGGCTGAAGTTGACGAAGGCGTCGGCGTTGAGCGAGCGGTTGTCCCAGCGCACCAGGAAGGTGTCGTGCTGCCAGTGCTCCATCGTGCCCACCAGGTCGGCGGTGGCGCCGAAGCGCAGGCGCAGCCCGCCCGCCTTCTGCTCCACGTGCACGTCCCCGTACCACGCGTCGCGGTAGGTACCGGCATAGCCGGACAGCGGCAGCGACGGCCGGCTCTTCGCGTCGCGCGCGGCCACGTGCTTCTGCCAGCCTTCGTCGGCGTTGTCCTGCGCCTTGGCGACGCTGGCCGCGTAGGCGGCCACCCAGTCGTGCGCGGGCGCGCCGAGCATCGCGTCGAGCACGCTCAGGGTGATGGCGTTGAACGCCGCGCCCGATTCCTGGTTGGTCAGCACCACCACGCCCAGCTTCTGGTCGGGCACCAGGGTCAGCCGCGACACCTGCCCCGGCCAGCCGCCGGTGTGCCACACCAGCTTCTGCCCGCGGTAGTCGCTCAGGCTCCAGCCCTCGCCGTAACCGGCGAAATTGGGCCTGGCCGGCGCCAGCTCCGGCACCGAAGGCGCGGCCACCACCTGCGGGATCTGCATCTGCCACATCTGCTGCTGGGTCTTCTCCGAGAACAGCGGCGTGCCGTCGACGAGCCTGCCGCCGGCCAGCTGCACGTTCATCCACCGCGCCAGGTCGTGCACGCTGGAATAGATGCCGCCGGCGCCGGCGTTGTTGGACCAGGTCAGCGGCGCCACCGGGCGCAGGTCCTTGAAATCGAACTTGGCATGGCCGATGGCCGGCTTGTCGCCGGGCCGGAGATGATCGGCGTTGTAGCGGGTGCCGGCCATGCCGACCTTGTCGAAGATGCGCTGCTGCAGGAAATCGGCGTAGGACAGGCCGGACACCTTCTCGATCACCTGCTGCGCCACCGCGTAGAGGATGTTGTCGTAGGCGTAGCGGTCGCGGAAGCCGTTCTTCAGCGGCACGTGCGCCAGCCGCGCCACCACCTCGGCGTTGCTGTAGGTGGTGGTCGGCCAGAACAGCAGGTCGCCGGCGCCCAGGCTCAGGCCGCTGCGGTGCGAGAGCAGGTCGCGGATGCGCATCTCGCCGGTGACGTAGGGATCGGACATGCGGAAACCGGGCAGGTGGTCGATCACCCGGTCGCTCATCTTCAGCTTGCCTTCCTCGGCCAGCAGGTTCAGCGAGGTGGCGGTGAACGCCTTGGTGTTGGAGGCGATGGCGAACAGCGTATCGGCCTGCACCGGCTCGGGCCTGCCGATCTCGCGCAGGCCCCAGCCGCGCTCCAGCACCACCTTGCCGTCCTTGACCACCGCCACCGCCACGCCCGGCACGTCGAACTGCTGCCGCACCCGCTCCACCGTGGCATCGAGTTGCTGCAGTTCCACCGGCATCGCCGCCTCCTGTGCGTCCGCCACCTGCGCCGCCACGCCCATCGCGAGCACCAGCCCGCTCCCCAGCCACTTGTTCAATGCGTTCTCCCTGTCTGGATCGATGCCGGCACCCGGCCTTCTCGCGATGGTAACGTGGTCGCGGCCACCCTCGCCTTCCACGCCATCGGAACGCCGCCATGGACCTCGCCGCCCGCACCACCGCCACCATCATCCCGTGCCTGCGCTACCGCGACGCGCCGGCCGCCATCGACTGGCTGTGCCGCGCCTTCGGCTTCCAGCGCCACGCCGTCTACCAGGACGGCGACACCGTGCACCACGCGCAGCTGGCGTTCGGCAACGGCATGGTGATGCTGGGTTCGGTGCAGCCCAGCGCCTGGGGCAGCAACATCGTCCAGCCCGACGAGGTCGGCGGCATGGAGACGCAGAGCGCCTGCGTGATCGTGAGCGACGCCGACGCCCACTACGCGCGTGCCAAAGCGGCCGGTGCGGAGATCGTCATCGACATCGCCGACCAGGACTACGGCGGCCGCGGCTATGCCTGCCGCGATCCGGAAGGCCACCTGTGGTGGTTCGGCAGCTACGATCCGTGGGCCGCGCAAGCGCCGTAGGCGGACGATGACAGGGACATGCGCGACCGCGATGCGTCCGCGGAACGATCGATAGAATCGACGCGATGACGCCGCGCCCGACCCGCACGCCCATGGATGACCTGTTCGCTCCCGCCCCCGCCACTGCCGCCGCCACGCAGGGTGTGCACGTGGGCATCGGCGGCTGGACCTACGCGCCCTGGCGCGGCGGCATGTTCTACCCGACGGGACTGGTGCAGCGGCGCGAGCTGGAATACGCCAGCCGCCAGCTCACCGCCATCGAGATCAACAGCACCTACTACGGCACGCAGAAGCCGGCCATCTACGCCGGCTGGCGCGACGCCACGCCGGAAGGCTTCGTATTCTCGGCCAAGGCGCCCAAGCGCATCACCGGCGCGCGGCGGCTGGCCGGCACCGGCGCGCAGGTGGAGGATTTCATCGCCGGCATCGCCGCGCTGGGCGACCGGCTGGGGCCGCTGGTCTGGCAGTTCGAGGCCGGGCGCACGCTGGACCGCGACGACGTCGCGGCCTTCCTCGACCTGCTGCCGCCGCAGGTGGACGGCCGCGCGCAGCGGCACGCGCTGGAAATCCGCGATCCGGCCTTCCTCGATGCCGCGCTGGTGGCGCTGGCGCGGCGGCGCGGGATGGCGCTGGTCTTCACCGATTCGCCGGACCACCCCAACGCCGCCGACCTGTGCGCCGACTTCGTCTATGCGCGGCTGATGCGCAGCCGCGACGAATGCGCGACCGGCTATCCACCGCGGGAACTGGCCCGCTGGGCCGGACGCATCGGCCACTGGCGGCAGGGCGGCGATCCGCACGACCTGCCGCACGCCAGCGCGGTGGCGGCCACGCCGGCGCAGCGCGAGGTGTTCGTCTTCTTCATCAGCGCGGCCAAGCACCGCAACCCGGCGGCCGCGCGTGAACTGCTGCGCCTGCTCGGCGAAAACTGAAGCACGCAGGGCGGCGCGGGCCGCGCGCATCGGCGACAATCTGCCGATGTCCAGTCCCGATACCCGCAAGGCCCTGCTGCAGATCCATTTCTGCGTGCTGCTATGGGGCGTGACCGCCATCCTCGGCAAGCTCATCACCCTGCCCGCGCTGCCGCTGGTGTGGTGGCGCATGCTGCTGGTGGTGGCGATGCTGGCGCTGCTGCCGCGGGTCTGGCGCGGGCTGTCGGCGCTGACCCCGCGGCTGGCGCTGGGCTACTGCGGCATCGGCGCGCTGGTGGCGCTGCACTGGCTCACGTTCTACGGCGCGGTGAAGCTGGCCAACGCTTCGGTGGCGGCCACCTGCATCGCGCTGGCGCCGGTGTTCACCGCCATCGTCGAGCCGTGGATCGCCCGGCGGCCGTTCCAGCCGCGCGAACTGGCGTTCGGCCTGGCGGTGCTGCCGGGCGTGGCGCTGGTGGTCGGCGGCGTGCCTGACGGCATGCGCCTGGGCGTGGCGGTGGGCGCGCTGTCGGCGCTGCTGGTGGCCCTGTTCGGCTCGTTCAACAAGCGCCTGGTCAGCCATGCCGATCCGTTGACCGTCACCGCGCTGGAACTGGGCGCCGGCACCCTCACCCTGACCGTGCTGGCACCGGCCCTGCCGCTGCTGCTGCCGGCGCTGGCCAGCGACCTGTGGGTGATCCCCAACCTGCACGACGGCGTCCTGCTGCTGACGCTGTCGGGCCTGTGCACCCTGCTGCCGTTCGCCCTGGCGCTGGTGGCGCTGCGCCATCTCAGCGCCTACACCATGCAGCTGGTCACCAACCTGGAGCCGGTCTACGCCATCGTGCTGGCGATGCTGTTCCTGGGCGAACAGCGCGAGCTGACGCCGCTGTTCTACCTGGGCGTGGCGATCATCATCGGCGCGGTGTTCCTGCACCCGCTGCTCAACCGCACGCGGCCCGTACCCGCTGCCGGGGCCGGGCTGGAATAGGCGCTCAGCCGGCGACCACCACCCGGTCGCGGCCCTGCGCCTTGGCCTGGTAGAGCGCGGCATCGGCGCGGCGCAGGGTTTCCTGCGCCGATTCGCCGGGGCGGTGCGCCGCCAGCCCGACGCTGATCGTGACCGGCAGCCCCATCGGCAGGAGCGTGACCTCTTCGCGCAGGTACTGGCATTGCAGTTCGGCCTGCGCCAGCGGCGTGTCCGGCAGCAGGATCACGAACTCCTCGCCGCCGTAGCGCGCGGCCATGCCGCTCCCGGCGAACTGCGCGCGCAGCACGCCGGCCAGTTCGACCAGCACGCGGTCGCCCTCGGTGTGGCCGTGGATGTCGTTGACCTGCTTGAAGTGGTCGATGTCGACGATGGCCACCGCCGGCGGCGCGGCGGCACCGCGTCCGATCGCCCCGGCCAGCGCCACGGACAGCGCGCGCCGGTTCGGCAGCCCGGTCAGCGGATCGGTGCGGGTCTGTTCGGACAGCTCCAGGTTCTGCTGTTCCAGCTGCACGTAGTACTCGGCCAGGCGCGCCTCGTACCAGTCGTGCTCGTCCTGGTGGTGGTCGATCCGGCGGCGCAGGCCGCGCATCTCCAGCATCCGCCCCACCTGCCGCGACAGCGCCTGCAGCGCCTCGGCCTGGGTGACGGCGAGCTGGCCCGGGCGCGAATCGAACACGCACAGCGTGCCCAGCGCGTAGCCGTCGCTGCTCAGCAGCGGCGCGCCGGCGTAGAAGCGGATGAAGGGATCGGCGGTGACCGAGGGATTGCCGCGGAAACGCGCGTCCTGGCGCGCGTCCTCGACCACGGTCAGGCGCGTCGGCTGCAGGATGGCGTGCGCGCAGAACGCCTCGTCGCGCGGGGTCTGCTCGCCGTCCAGCCCCTGCAGCGACTTGAACCACTGCCGCTCGCTGTCGATCAGGGTGACCGCGCCCATCGGCGTGCCGCAGATGGCGCGGGCGATGGTGACCAGGTCGTCGAATTCGTCTTCGCGCGGGGTGTCGAGGATGCGGTAACGCTGCAACGCGGCCAGGCGCTCGGCCTCGTTGGCGGGAAGGTCGGGCTTGATCATCCGGGTCCGGGTCTGTGTCCCTGGGAGCGGCGGGAACAGGAGAAGTCTAGCCTCGGCGCGCGCCGGTCAGTGCGGCGAGCCGGTCACACTTCACCACTCGCGCTGCTGCGGCAGCAGCCCACGCAGTTCCTGCTCGGTGAGGTTGCGCCACTGGCCGGGCTTGAGCGCGCCCAGTTTGATGTTGTCGATGCGCACACGGCGCAGCTGGGTGACGCGGTAGCCGAAGGCGGCGGCCATCAGGCGGATCTGCCGGTTCAGGCCCTGCTCCAGCACGATGCGGAAACCGAACTTGGCGATGCGCGTGGCGCGGCACGGCAGTGTCATCTGGTCGTGGATGCGCACGCCGCGCGCCATGCCGCGCAGGAACTCGTCGGTGACCGGCTTGTTCACCGCCACCAGGTATTCCTTCTGGTGGCCGTTCTCGGCGCGCAGGATCTGGTTGACGATGTCGCCGTTGCTGGTCATCAGGATCAGGCCTTCGGAATCCTTGTCCAGGCGGCCGATCGGGAAGATGCGCTGCTCGTGGCCGACGAAATCGACGATGTTGCCCTTGACCGCGCTCTCGGTGGTGCAGGTGATGCCGACCGGCTTGTTCAGCGCGATGTAGACGTGTCTGCGGCCGGTGCTCTTGTGCACGGCGCGGGCGCGCAGCGGCTGGCCGTCCACGCGCACCTCGTCGCCCTCGCCGACCACCGCGCCGGTACCGGCGGCGATGCCGTTGACGGTCACGCGGCGCGCGCCGATCAGGCGGTCGGCCTCGCGGCGGGAACAGAAGCCGGTTTCGGCGATGTGCTTGTTGAGTCGGGTCGTCATCGGCGGATTATCCGCCATCGCCCGGGTCGCCGGACAGCACGGCCTCGTCGGCGACGGCCGCGATCACGCGGTCGCGGCCGCCGCGTTTGGCCTGGTACATGGCGTTGTCGGCGCGGCGCAGCAGCGCGGCCAGGTCGTCGCCGCGCGCCTGCATCTCGGCCAGGCCGATGCTCACCGTCACCGCCAGCCCGTCGTGCGGCAGCGCCGCCGCCTGCCGCGCGATCCGCTCGCGCAGCTGTTCCAGCCGCGGCAGCGCCGCGTCGGCGCGCGTGCCGGGCAGCAGCACCAGGAATTCCTCGCCGCCCATGCGGATCACGTCGTCGCGGTCGCGCACCGCGGCAAGCAGCGTATCGGCCACCGACACCAGCACCGCGTCGCCGGCCTCGTGGCCGTAACGGTCGTTGATCTGCTTGAACAGGTCGATGTCGAGGAAGCCGATCGACAGCGGCGCCCCTTCCCTGCCCGCGCGCGCCATGTGGCGTTCGAGCTGGCGCAGGCCGGCACGGCGGTTGGGCAGTCCGGTGAGCGCGTCGGTATCGGCCAGCTGGCGCATCTCGTCGCGCTGCCGGCGCAGGTGGCCGAGGCGGCGGTTGAGCCCGTAGGCGTACATCATCAGGAACCAGGTCACCGACAGCTGCACGGCCTCGACGCGGAACCGCACCAGCTCGCGGCTGCCGGCGAGGTCGGCCAGCGCCATCAGCAGCAACGGCGCCACCGCGGCCAGGCCGTCCACCGCCTGGTAGTCGCCGCGGCGCAGCGAGACGATGCCCGCCACCAGCGCCAGCGCGCAGACCAGGGTGAATATCTGGTCCAGCGCGGCCGCCAGCCACGCCAGCGCGGACCAGGGCAGCAGCGGCGTGAGCAGAGCAGCGCGAGCGCCAGCAGCAGCTGCGCCATGCCGCGCACCCACGCGCGCGAACGCGGCCAGGCCTGCAGACCGCCGCACAGGCGCCACAGCACCCAGCCCATCACCGCGATGCTCAGCGCCGAGGCCGACACCAGCCACCACGAGGCGAAGCCGCCCACCGGCAGCCAGGGTTCGGGATAGCCGCTCAGGCCGCTGAGCACCGACTGCCAGACCACCAGCAGCGCGGTGGCCAGCGTATAGACGAGGAAGTCGCGGTCGCGGGTGGTCAGGAAACCCATCAGCGCCGACAGCGCCAGGGCGATGGCGATGGCGATGCAGGCCGTGCGCACCAGCAGGCGCATCGTATCCATCTGCTGCACCGGGCTCGGCGCGCCCAGCCGCAGCGTGGGGATCCAGCGCGCCTTGAGCGGTTTTTCCCAGGCCACGCGGATCGGTTCGAGATCGCCCTGCCTGGGCACCATGACCATGCCGATGCCGGCGCGGAAACGCGAGTCGCGGGTGCGCGCGTCCTGCATGTTGCCGCAGATCCGGCGGTCGCCGTGGGAGATCATCACCTCGCCGGCGAACACGTTGAACACGTCCACCGCCTGCGGCGCGCCGGACCAGCCTTCGGCGGGCGCGGGGATCAGGATGCCGTCCTGCAGGCGCTCCAGCGCGTCGGGCGGGCAGGCGCGGATCGGGGTCTGTTCGTCGGTCGGCGCACCGATCAGCAGGTAGTCGCGGCCGGGCTGCGGGGACTGCGCGGCGGCGGCCAGCGGCAACAGCAGCAGCGCCAGCAGCAGGGACAGCAACAACCGTCCCGCCATCACCTGCGCTTTCCCCCCACCGCCCGCGATCACCATCCCTTCCCCTGCGCACTCCCCGATGCAGGCGCGATTATCGCATGCGGGTTTTTCCGCCCCTGTCGGGGAAAACCCCCGATACCGGCGTCGCCACCGGAACCGGGTCGCACGGCCCGCCGCGCCGGCGGGCCTGGTCTTGCGCGGGGACTCAGGCGCCGCGCGGACCGCGCGGCTTGAACCCGCCCGGGCGGCCACCCGGAGCGGCCGAACGCGGGCCGCCGGGGCGGCCGGCCGGCTTGGGGCCCTTGCCGAAGCGCGACTTGAACGAGGGCGCGGCGCCCTGCTCCTCGCCCGCCTCGACCCGGCGCATGCGCAGCTGCTGGCCCGATACCCACACCTTCTGCAGGTGCTGCAGCGTGTCGGCGGGCATTTCCGCCGGCAGGTCGAGCACCGAGTGGTCGTCGTGGATGTCGATGCGGCCGATGTAGCGGCTTTCCAGCCCGGCTTCGTTGGCGATGGCGCCGACGATGTTGGCCGGTTTCACGCCATGCATGTGGCCGACCTCGATGCGGTAGGTCTCCATGCCGAACTCCGGCGCGCTGCGCGGCGGCATCTCACGGCGCGGACGCTCGCCGTGCTCGCCTCGCCGCGCGGCGGACGCGGCGCGCGCGCGCTTTCGTCATTGCGCGGGCCACGTTCGAAACGCGGCTCGAAACGCGCCGGGCGCTCGCCGCGCTCGCGCGCGCGGGAAGCCGCCGTCGCGCGCGCAGGGCGCTCGGTGCGGCCGGCCTGCGGCTCGCGGCGCTCGCGCACCGGCGGGGTGTGAGCAGGAACGGTGCGTCGCCCTGCAGCAGCTTGGCCAGCGCGGCGGCGATCTCGATCGCCGGCACGTTGTGCTCGCCTTCGTAGCGCTGCAGCAGGTCGCGGTAGAAATCCATGTCGCCGCCGGCCAGGGCCTGGCTGATGCGGTCCATGAACTTGCTCACGCGGTGGTCGTTGACCGCGTCCACGCTCGGCAGCTGCATTTCCTCGATCGGCTGGCGCGTGGCGCGCTCGATCTGGCGCAGCATGCCCTTCTCGCGCGGGGTGACGAACAGGATCGCCTCGCCGCTGCGGCCGGCGCGGCCGGTACGGCCGATGCGGTGCACGTAGCTCTCGGTGTCGTACGGGATGTCGTAGTTCAGCACGTGGCTGATGCGCTCCACGTCCAGGCCGCGCGCGGCCACGTCGGTGGCGACCAGGATGTCGAGCTTGCCTTCCTTGAGCTGGCCGATGGTGCGCTCGCGCTGGGCCTGTTGCATGTCGCCGTTGATGGCGGCCGCGGCCAGGCCGCGCGCCTGCAGCTTGCCTGCCAGTTCCTCGGTGCCGGCCTTGGTGCGCGCGAAGATGATCATCGCATCGAAGGTTTCCACCTCCAGGATGCGGGTCAGCGCGTCCAGCTTGTGCATGCCGGCCACCCACCAGTAGCGCTGGCGGATGTTGGCCGACGTAGTGGTTTTGGAGGCGATGGTCACTTCCACCGGCTCGCGCAGGTAGGTCTGCGCGATGCGGCGGATCTGCGGCGGCATGGTGGCCGAGAACAGCGCCACCTGGCGGGTTTCCGGCAGTTTCTTGAGCACGGCCTCGACGTCGTCGATGAAGCCCATGCGCAGCATTTCGTCGGCTTCGTCCAGCACCAGCGTCTTCAGCTCGGACAGGTCCAGCGTGCCGCGGTCCAGGTGGTCGATGACGCGGCCGGGGGTGCCGACCACGACGTGCACGCCGCGGCGCAGCGCCGACAGCTGCTGGCCGTAGGGCTGGCCGCCGTACACCGGCAGCACGCGGAAGCCGGGCATCGAGGCCGAGTAGGTCTGGAACGCCTCGGCGACCTGGATGGCCAGTTCGCGGGTCGGCGCCAGCACCAGCACCTGCGGCTTGGTGGCGGAAAGGTCGATGTTGGACAGCACCGGCAGCGCGAAGGCGCCGGTCTTGCCGGTGCCGGTCTGCGCCTGGCCGAGCACGTCGCGGCCTTCCAGCATCGCCGGGATGGTGGCGGCCTGGATGGGCGACGGGGTCTCGTAACCGACGTCGGCGACCGCTTTCATCACAGGCTCGGAGAGGCCGAGATCTGCGAACAGCAGCGGCGCGGGGGATTCTTGGGACATGGGGGCTCCGGGGGCACCGCGGCGAACGCAGCGGGCAGGAAAATGGGGCGTATTGTGCGCCTTGCGCCGGCCCCTGTCGAAATCCCCGATGGCGTCCGTTCAGCTGTTCTCCCCCGGCGGCCGCCCGCAGGTGCCCGTCCCGGCCGGATTCCGGTCGCCTACCGGCCGCTGCAGGACGGCGTCGGGTCCGCCCCCGGGCGGACGGGCCGCTACCGGCGGGACCGCGGCACCCGAGGCAGCGCCGGTGCCCCGTGCCGGGCGGCGGATATCGTGCGGCCGCTGCGGTTGCGCCGGTTCACGGCCGCGGCAGGCGATAATCGCGCCCTTTCCCTGCCGGCCTCCCCATGCAGACCATCGATTTCGAACTGGACCGCGAGTACGTGGAACTGAAGCAACTGCTCAAGCTGACCGACCTGGTCGCCAGCGGCGGCGAGGCCAAGATGCTGATCGGCGAAGGCCAGGTCCGCGTCGACGGCGAAGTGGAACTGCGCAAGGCCTGCAAGATCCGCGCGGGCCAGCAGGTGGAGCTGGGCGAGGTACGCATCCGCGTGCGGTGAAGCGAGGAACGAGTGAACAGGCACGAGGAACGAGGGAAAGCCAGAGCAATCTCGTAGGTGCCGGGCTTGCCCGGCACGGGACTTGCGCGCGAAGGCTCCTGCGGGACAAGTCCCGCAGCTACAGTTTTCTCTCGCTCCTCACTCCTCTTCACTCGTTTCTGGCCTGGGTCAGGTGCGCGGCGATCATCTTCCTGAAAGGCGCCACGCCGTGCGCTGCGCGCAGCGCGGCGCCGCGCAGCAGGCGCGCGGGCAGGCGGCTGTCGTTGTACAGCGCGGCGATGGCGTTGGTCGCCTCGTAGAGCGGCCGGGTCGCCAGCCGGTGCCCGCGTTCGTAGCGAGCCAGTACCGCGGGCGCGCCGATGTCGCCGCCGCGCGCGGCCGCGGTGGCGATTTCCTTCACCAGCCGCTGCTGGCTCTGCAGGCCGAAGTTGAACCCGTGCGCGGTCACCGGATGCATGCCCACCGCGGCATCGCCGGCCAGCGCGTAGCGGTGCGCGGCAAAGCGGTGCGCGTACACGCCCACCAGCGGATAGACATGGCGCGTGCCCACCGGCCGCATCGGCCCCAGGCGCTGCTCGAAGAAGCCGGTGACGGCCTGCCCGAACGCCGCATCGTCCATCGCCACCAGTTCCTGGATGCCCTGCGGCGGCAGGGTGATCACCGCCGAGCACCGGTCGCCCGGCAGGGGCAGCATCGCCAGCGTGCGGCCGTAGCCGAACCACTCCCAAGCGGCGTGATGGTGCGGCTGCTCGTGCTCTAGCCGACATACCAGCATCGACTTGCCGAAGTCGCGCATCTGCGCGCCGATGCCCATCATGCGCCGGGTCGCCGAGAACCGGCTGTCGGCGGCCACCACCAGCCGCGCGCGCAGGCGGCGGCCATCGTCGAGCACCACCGTGTTGGCCGCCTCGCCGGTCTCGATCGCGGTCACCTTCGCGCCATCGACCAGTTCCAGCCCCGCCTGCCCCTGCACCGCCTCCCAGGCGGCGCGGCGGATCAGGTGGTTGGGCACCAGCCAGCCCAGTTCGTCCACGTTCTCCGTGCCGGCGGCGAAGCCGAGCGCGAACGGGGACGCGCCGTTCATGACCCTGGCGCTGCGCAGCGGCGAGACCTGCGCCGGATCCAGGCGCTCCCACAGGCCGAGCCCGCGCAGGATCTGCCGCGACGCGTGGGTCAGCGCGATCTCGCGCCCGTCGAAGGCCGGTTCGGCCAGCGCCGCGGCCGGTTGCAGCTCGACCACCGTCACCGACAGCCCCGTATCGGCCAGCCCCCGCGCCAGGCACAGCCCGGCCGGGCCCGCGCCGACCACCAGTACATCGACAACACGCATCTTCGGCCTCCGCATTCGGTGTCCGGCACAGCCTACGGCCCGCGGCCCGCGCCGACCTTGATCCGGATCATGCGCGGCGGGGATCGCCCGCCAAGCCGCGCCGCGCGCGCCAGGCCGGCGCGCCCGTCACAGCCCGGCGCGCGGCTCCACGCCCACCGCTGTCGGCGCGACCACCGGCAGCGGCGCGGCCTCGGTCGGCATTTCCAGCAGCGCGGTGTCGATCTCAGACAGCGGGCTCTCGTCCGGACAGGTCTCGTCGGGGAAACCGAAGTGTTCCTTCAGCGCCTGCCCGCAGGTGGTCACCGCTTCCAGGTCGGCGCCCTCGACCTTGCACTGGCGGTCGAAGGCGATCAGGAACGCGTCCTTGCGGCGCACGAAATCGTCGCCGCACTTGCGCATCTGCTTGATCCGCTCCAGGTCGTCCTGCACCGCGTTGGTGCCGTCCAGCCCGTACTGCTTGAGCTCCTCGCTGGTGAGCAGGCGCAGGCTGCGGTTGGGCACGGTCATCATCAGGTCGGCCACGCCCACCGCCACGCCATTGCGCTGCAGGTAATCCTTCACGTTGTCGTAGACCTCGTGCAGTTCCTTGTTCAGCTCGGCGCGCGAGGTGGCGGTGGAGCTGATGCGCATCATCCGGTGGATGCCGACCTTGCCGGAAATCAGCCGGTTGTCGCCGGCGGCCAGCACGAACACGCAGGCGCTGTGGCAGATGGAACCCTCGCGCACCCAGATGGTCCAGCCGGCCTCGCCGATGCTGTCGCCGGCGACGATCGCCGCTTCCACCTGGCCGCCGCTGGAGTCCAGGTCGAGCACGCGCTTGCCGATCTTCATCGCGTCGGCCACCACCGCCAGGCGCGAAACCATCGCGGCGAAGGACGGGTTGATCTTGCCGGCGTAACGCACCCGCACCAGTCCGCGCTCGCGGCAGTGCTCCAGCGCCGCGTCCAAGGTCTTGCGGTCCAGTGCTTCCAGCTCGGCGCCGTCGCCGGCCTCGCCGGTGTAGTCGGTGTCGCAGCTGACCCAGGCCCTGCCGTTCTCCAGCGTCACCTCCGGCCAGGCCTTGTCGCGGGCCGGCTTCACCGGCGCCGGCGGCGGTGGCGCGTCGACCGCGTTGATCGACACCATGTGGTCGCCGTCGGCGGCCAGCGCCGTGGCCGGGTCGGCCGCCGCGACCGGCTTGTCCTTGTCGCCGGGGTTGCAGGCCAGCAGCCCGAGGCACAGCAGAGGCGACCACCAGAATCTGGGCAACATGGACAACGATCGGATCCGTGGGGCGGCGGCGGGCGCCGGGGAACGGACAGTCTAGTGCGCATCGCCGTCCGCGCCGCAATGCCTCCTGAACTGACGATCCGCCTTGGGCATTGATGTCCGGAAATGGCCAGTCCGCGTCCGCCGACGGGCCTAGACTGGCGCCATGCATCCATCGACCCTGCCCAGCCACGAACAATGCGAACAGGCGCGCCTGGCCCGCGACGCGCGCTTCGACGGGCTGTTCTTCACCGCCGTGCGCAGCACCGGCATCTATTGCCGGCCGGTGTGCCCGGCGCCGCCGCCCCGCCGCGACAACGTCAGCTACTACCCCACCGCCGCGGCCGCGGCCGCCGCCGGCTACCGGCCGTGCCTGCGCTGCCGGCCGGAACTGTCGCCGGACGACGCCAGCTACATGCAGGACCACACCCTGCACCGCGCCCTGGCGCTGCTGGACGAAGGCATCCTGCAGGACCAGCCGGCCACCGCGCTGGCCGAGGCGATGGAACTGAGCGCGCGCCAGCTGCAGCGGCTGTTCGTGGCGCGGCTGGGCGCGACGCCGGCGCAGCTGCACGCCACCCGCCGCCTGCTGCTGGCCAAGCAGCTGCTGACCGAAACCCACCTGCCGGTGACCGAAGTGGCGCTGGCCGCCGGCTTCAACAGCCTGCGCCGCTTCAACGACGCCTTCCTGGCCGGCTGCGGCATGCCGCCGAGCGCGCTGCGCAAGCGCCACGGCGCGGTGCCCGGCGGCGAGCCGGTGCTGCGCCTGGCCTACCGGCCGCCGCTGGATTTTCCGGCGATGCTCGGCTTCCTGCGCCGGCGCGCGATTCCCGGCATCGAACGCATCGACGCCGACAGCTACCAGCGCGTGATCGTCGCCGGCGGCCGCGCCAGCCTGATCCGGGTCAGCGCCGATCCGAAGCGACCGGAGCTGCGCCTGCAGCTGGGCACCACCGACGCGCGCGCGATCCCGGCGATCGTGGCGAAAGTGCGGCGCGTGTTCGATCTGGATGCGGACCTGGCCACCGTGCATGCCTGCCTGGCGCACGAACCGCTGCTGGCGCAAGGCATCGCCCGGCGTCCGGGCCTGCGCATTCCCGGCGGCTGGGACGGCTTCGAGGTGGCCGCGCGCGCCGTGCTGGGCCAGCAGGTCAGCGTGGCGGCGGCGACCACGCTGGCGCGGCGCCTGGTCGACCGCTTCGGACAGGTTCTGCCGGACATGCCCGACGGCCTGGACCGGCAGTTCCCCACGCCCGAGGTGCTGGCCGAGGCGCCGCTGGAAAGCATCGGCCTGCCGCGCACCCGCGCGGCCACGCTGCGCGCGGTGGCGCTGGCCTGCGCCGAGGGCCGGCTGGAATTCAGCCGCGCGCAGACGCTGGAGCAGTTCGTCCATCAGGCCACCGCCCTGCCCGGCATCGGCCCTTGGACCGCGCACTACATGGCCCTGCGCGCGCTGGGCATGCCCGACGCCTTTCCCGCCGGCGACCTGGTGCTGCAGCAGGTGCTCGGCGAAGGCCAGCGCCTGGGCGAGCGCGCCACCGAGGCCCGTTCGCAGGCCTGGCGGCCGTGGCGCGCCTACGCGGTACTCCATCTCTGGCACCTGGCTGCGGAACCGAACAAGGAACCCGAACAATGACCCTCTACTACGACCGTTTCGACACGCCCATCGGCCCGCTCACCATCGCCGCCGATGCCACCGGCCTGCGCCATATCCTGTTCGCGCGCAACCGCCACGACGCCAAGGGCCGCGAAGGCTGGCAGCGCGACCCGGACGCCGTCGCCGAACCGCGCCGGCAGCTGCTGGACTACCTGCACGGCCGGCGCCGCGGTTTCGACCTGGCGCTGGCGCCGGTGGGCACCGAATTCCAGCTGCAGGTCTGGCACGCGCTGGCCGAGATTCCGTTCGGCGCCACCTGGAGCTACCGCCAGCTGGCGCAACGCATCGGCCGCCCCACCGCGACCCGCGCCGTGGGCGCGGCCAATGGCCGCAATCCGCTGCCCATCGTGCTGCCCTGCCACCGGGTGATCGGCAACGACGGCGCGCTGACCGGCTTCGGCGGCGGCCTGCCGACCAAAGCCGCGCTGCTGAGGCTGGAAGGCGCCCTGCACGAGGAAGCCACGGCGCCTTCGCTGTTCGACTGAGCAGGGCGCCGCGGCCCCGGAGGCGCAGGCGCCCGGTGGACATCCGCCTCAGGCAAAGCGCGCCGAACGCGGTCCCCGCCTATATGCGCCGCATCACGGGGTGCTTCCTTCGCGGGCCGCACGACATCGCGCAGCAGCAGCGCCACGGCCATCGCCGCGCCGCTGGCCAGCGTGGTCGCCGGCAGTGCCTGCATGCGCCAATGGGCCGATCATCGTCGAAGGCATGGGCACGCGTTGCCACGTGTCGCGGCAGCGGGACACGACGCGCCGCCACGGCGCCGGCACACGTTTCCGCAACGCCCGTCACAGACCGCGCGACAAGACAGGCCGCATGGCCATCACCCTGCGCCTGCCGCCCGTTCCTGCATGCCAGCTGTCATCGGGCCGGGACTATCATGGGCGCATGATTCCGTTCCGCACTTCCCTCGCGCTGCTCGGCGCCAGCCTGCTCGCCGCCTGCGCCTCGACCGGCCCCGCCCCGTCCTCCACCACCGCAGCCGCGCCACGGCGCGCCCCCACCGTCCTGCTGCTGTCCATCGACGGCCTGCGCGCGGACATGGTCGAGCGCGGCCACAGTCCCAACCTCGCCCGCCTGGCGCGCGAAGGCGTGCGTTCGGCCGGCATGTCGCCGTCCTACCCCTCGCTCACCTTTCCCAACCACTACACCCTGGTCACCGGCCTGCGCCCGGACCACCACGGCATCATCCACAACAGCATGAGCGCCGAGGACCTGGGGCGTTTCAGCCTCCAGGACCGCGCTGCGGTGACCAATCCCGCCTGGTGGGGCGGCGAGCCGATCTGGGTGGGCGTGGAGAAGGCCGGCTACAAGAGCGCGACCTGGTCCTGGCCGGGCAGCGAGGCCGCCATCCAGGGCGTGCACGCCAGCCAGTGGCACGCCTACGACGAGAGCGTGCCCCTGCCCGAACGCATGCAGCTGGTGCTGTCGTGGCTGGAAGGCGCGCCCGACGGCCGCACGCCGCGCCTGGTCGCCGCCTACATGGAACAGGTGGACCAGGCCGGGCACGACCATGGCCCGGATTCGCCCGAATACGCCGCCGCGCTGCAGGAAGTGGACGCGGCCATCGGCCAGCTGCTGGACGGCATGCGCCGCCAAGGCCTGCTCGACAGGACCAACGTGATCGTCGTGTCCGACCATGGCATGGCCAGCGTCCCGGCCGGGCAGGTGATCGCCACCGAGGACATGGTCGCGCCGGAGATCGCGCGCGAGGTATCGGTCGGCCAGTCGGTCGGCTTCGCCCCGCAGCCGGGCCGTGAACGGGAGGCGGAGAAGGCGCTGCTGGGCGCGCATGCGCACTACGACTGCTGGAAGAAGGAACAGCTCCCGGCGCGCTGGCATTACGGCACCCATCCGCGCGTTCCGCCCATCGTCTGCCAGATGCACGAAGGCTGGGACGCGCTGACCCGCAAGGGCATCGCCAAGCGCTCGCCCGGCAACCGCGGCTCGCACGGCTACGACCCGGCGCTGCCGTCGATGCAGGCGGTATTCGTCGCCCGCGGCCCCGCGTTCCGGCAGGGCGCGGTGCTGCCGCGTTTCGACAATGTCGACCTCTATCCGCTGCTGGCGCGGCTGACCGGCATCACCGCCGCGCCCAACGACGGCGATCCGCAGGCGCTGCTGCCGGCGCTGCGCCAGCCGGCGCGCTGAGCCGGCGCCGCCGCCTTCGGCCTACATGCCGCGGAAACGGTGCAGGAAGGCGGCGCTGACCGGCAGCACCTCCGGGCGCTGCTTCAGCCGGATCGTCGTCCGCCCCAACTCGTCGCGACGCAGCCGTTCGATCGCCGCCACCCGCACCACCACCCCGCGGTGCACCTGCCAGAACTCGTCCGGATCCAGGCCGGCCAGCAGCTCCTTCAGCGGGGTGCGGATCAGCACTTCGCCGTCGGCGGTGACCACCTTCAGGTATTTGTCCTGGGCCTGGAAATACAGCACCTCGTCGATGCCGGTCATGCTGACACTGTCGCCGACGCTGGCACTGATCCAGCGCACCAGGCGTTCGCCGCGCGGCCGCAGGCGCGCTTCCAGGTCGTCTATCAGCGCCTGCACGTCGGGGCGGAACGCCTGCGCCAACCGCCCGCGCACCCGCGCCACCGCCTGTTCCAGCCGCGCCGGCTGCACCGGCTTGAGCAGGTAATCGACGGCGCCGGTCTCGAACGCACGCACGGCGTAGTCGTCGTAGGCGGTGGTGAACACCACCAGCCCGCCCTGCGCCGCCACCGCGCGCGCCACTTCCAGCCCGCTGACGCCGGGCATGCGGATGTCCAGGAACGCGACATCGGGCCGGTGCCGCTCGACCGCTTCCAGCGCCGCCACGCCGTCCTCGCAAACGCCCACCAGTTCCAGCTCCGGCCATGCCTGCCGCAGCTGTTCGTGCAGCGCGCGCCGCTGCGGCGCCTCGTCCTCGGCGATCAACCCGGCCGCGCGCACCGCCGCTTCCCCGCTGCCCTGTCCTCCCATGGCACCTCCCGGCGACCACGCCACGCCACGCCCGTCGCGCGAATGCAGGCGCAGGCGCGCGCGGCCGCCGAACCGCTGCGCCAGCTGCTCGCGCATGTTGGCCAGGCCGACGCCGCCGACCGGCCCCGGTTTCAGGCCGGTGCCGTCGTCGATCACTTCCACCTGCAGGCGATCCTCCCGCTGCACCGCCACGATATCGATGCAGCCGCCGCCGGGCCGGGATTCGAGCCCATGCCGGATCGCGTTCTCCACCAGGGTGATCAGCAGCGCTGGCGGGAACGGATGCGCGCGCAGGGACGCGTCGGCCTGCACGCCGTACTGCAGGCGCCCGCCCATGCGCAGTTGCATCAGCGCCAGGTAGGTGGTGCAGAGGTCCAGCTGCTGGCCGAGCGTGGAGTGCAGCGCGACGCTGTCCTCGCGCAGCCGGGGAATGGTGGCGCGGAGGAAACCGGCCAGCGCGTCCAGCATCGCCTCGGCCTGCGCCGGTTCCTGGCGCACCAGCGCGCGTACCGAGGCCAGGGTGTTGAACAGGAAATGCGGTTCCACCTGCGCCTGCAGCACGCCCAGGCGCAGGTCGGCATCGCGCGCGCGCCGCTGCGCATCTTCCAGTTCCTGGCGGTGGCGATGCCCGGTCCAGCGCCGGCGCTCGCTGAAATAGGCGCGCAGCGCCAGCCCGCCACCGAACAGCCCGTAGACCAGCAGCAGCACCGCGATATTGATCGACAGCGCCACCACGCGCGCCACCGGCCCGAGCCCGGCGCGGCCCCCAGGCTCCGGCGTTTCCAGCGCCACCAGGCGCGTGACTTCGGCCGACACGAAGTGGTCCACCACGAAACTCGACACCACACCCAGCAGCACCGCGACCACCACGCCGCGGCGTTCGCGCGCCTCGCTCCAGCGGCGGTGGCGCACCCACGTGGCGAATGCCGGCCCGGCGGTGGCCATCAGCGAGAACCCGGTGAACTGCAGCGCGAACATCAGCAACCCGGCACGGTAACCATGCCCCTCGGCCACGGCCACGGCACCGAGCAGCACGGCCGCGGGCGCGATCAGGGCCATGAACAGCAGGCTGCGCCTGCCCAGCCACGGCGCGCTGAACACCGGGTACTGGCGGTAGCGGCTCCACGCCGCGCTGCCGCCGACGATCACCTCGGCCGGCAGCGGCTGCCGCAGCGAATAGCCGGAAAAACCGCTCATCCGCGCGTCCGCCGCGCCGGAGCGCCCGTCCCGCGCCGTGGGCGGCTCGTGCGTGGATGCCATGCAAAGACCCTCGTTTCCGTTCCCGGGCAGGCGGTCATTGTCTCGTGCCGCGCAGCACCTGTCCCGCCTGGTGCAGTTCCAGCGAACGCACGCCGCCGTCGGCACCGCGCAGGAAACGGATCTCGATGCCGTAGGCCGGCGCTTCGAAGGCATCGGCCGCCACCGCGTCCAGCGCGAACTCGCCCTGCCCGCTCGCCTGCGCATGCAGCCGACCGTCGCGCCCGCGCACTTCCAGCGCGAATCCCGGCATCAGCGGATAGGTGCCGGCATAGGCGGCCAGCGCCTGCGCCGACAGCACCGGCGGCGGAGCGCGCTGCAGATCGACGCGCACGGCAGGGATCTCCGCGCCCATCTGCGACCAGACGAAGCCGTAGCTGCCGTCGGCCCTGCGCTGCGGGCGCAGCACGACGTCGGCCTGCAGCGCATGGAACTCGCCGGCATCGTCGTGGCCCATCGCCAGTTCGGCCTGCCCGTCGGGCTGGACGTACAGTTGGCCATCGCGTGCGCGCAGGGCCACTTTCATCGCGCCCTGCAACTGGTACTCGCCGGCCAGCGCCTGCAGCAGCGCCGGCGCCGGCGCCACTTCCCGGCGCGGCTTGCCCAGCGGGAAGGCGGGGTCGACCAAGTGCAGGCCCAGGCTGCCCAGGCCGCCGATCGCGGTCCAGCTGGTGTCGGACAGGATCACCACGCCGCGCTGCCGCTCCGGATCGAGCGCCACGAAGGAGGAAAAGCCGCCGGTGCCGCCTTCATGCATCAGCGCGGTGCGGCCGTTCACCGGCACCCGCATCCAGTTCATGCCCATCGCCGGCTCCGCCGACAGCGGCGCATGGGTCATCGCCAGGGCCGGCGCCACCGGCGCCTCGATCCAGCCCAGTTGGGCCTGCACGTAGCGGACCATGTCCTGGAGCGTGGCGCGCACGCCGCCGACACCGGCCAGGTCGGTGGCGAAACGCCATGCCGGCACGGCCGCGCCCGGACGATGCCCGACCGCCGCGCGCACCTGCGCCGGCTTCGCCTCGATGTAGGCGCCGGTCATGCCCAGCGGCGCGAACAGGCGCCGCGAGAGCAGCGTTTCCAGATCGCTGCCGGCGCGCCGCGCGACCGCGTACGAGAGCAGCATCGAGGCGTAGTTGGAATACTCGAAACCGCTGCCCGGCACGGCCGCCAGGCGCACCTCGCCGAGCGAGGCCAGCAGCGCCGCGGCGTCCAGGCCGGCGTAGGGGTCGTCCGGATCGGACGGCGCCAGCCCCGGCGGCAGCGCCGGCAGGCCCGAGGTGTGCGTCACCACGTGGCGCAGCAGGATCGGCTGGCCTTCGTAGGCCGGCACCTTCGTGCCCGCCGGCAGCCACGCCGAAAGCGGGTCCTCCAGCGAGCCCTTGCCGTCGCGGATCAGATCGGCCAGCAGGGCCGCGGTCATGGTCTTGCTGACCGAGCCGATCTCGAACGCGCTGTCGGCGCCGATGCGCAAGGGCGCGCGGTCGTCGGCGCACTGGTAAGTGCGCGCGACCTGTCCACGCTCCACCACGGCCACCGCCAGGCAGGCGCCGGTGCGGTCGCCCTGCAGGCGCTGCGCCACGACGCGCGCCAGCGTCGCGTCCGCCGATGCCAGGGCCGGTCCGGGCAGTGCGGTGGTCGAAAGGGTGGCGAACAACGCCAAGGCAAGTCGCATGTCGGTCTCCTTATCCGGGGAGCCGGCATCCTGTCGCATCGCCATGCGCGCCGGCGGGAATGCGACGAACGCCCGCCCGGGCGCGACGAAACCGGCCATGGCCGGAGCCAGCGTGCTCCGACGGGCCACCCCGGCCCGGCAGCGCGCGCGCCGCGGTGTGGATAGCGGTACCCACAGGAGCGGCTTCAGCCGCGACGGGGCATTCCCATCACCCCATTCCTCACGCAGGGCGCTGGCCCGTTGTAGAAGGCGCCGCATGGATGCCCCATCGCGGCTGAAGCCGGGCATGAAAAAAGCGGCGCAAGCGCCGCTTTTTCGCTGATGCCGGACCGGGATCAACCGGCCTTGGCCACCGTCTTCTTGGCGACGGCCTTCTTGGCCGGTGCCTTGGCGACAGTCTTCTTGGCGACCGGCGCAGCTGCGCCCACGGCCACCTTGCTCACCGAATGCGAACGCGCATTGCCGTAGCTGGCGTTGTAGCGCTTGCCCTTGGCGGTCTTGCGGTCACCCTTACCCATGTCGTCAACTCCTCAAGTGTGAAATCAAATTGCCCCGTACTGACACGGGTTCGGCGAGGCCGCTTTGAGAGCGCCCCCGCGCGTGAAGTGAAAGCCTAACATGCGCCCCTCAATGCGCGCAGCTGGCGTCGTGCACGTGGCGGTGGTTCAGGCGCAGGTTCATCAGGTGGGCCAGGCCCACCAGCACGCCGCCGACGGTCATCACCAGCGCGTGCGGCACCCGAGAATGGTGCAGTTCGGCATGCAGCAGCCCGGCCCACAGCAGCGCCAGGCCGGGGACGAGCAGCGCCAGCGCGCGCAGCGCGCGATGGCGGCGGTAGCCCCAGAGCAGGCTGAACAGGCCAAGGAAGGTCACGAAGACCACCACCGCCTGCTCGATGCCGTCGCTCAGCCAGAACGACAGCCCCAGCGACGGCGCCAGCGCCAGAAGCGCCGGCAGGATCGCGCAATGCGCCGCGCACAGCAGCGAGCCGGCGGCGCCGAAGCGGTCGAGGAACTGGCGGGACGATTTCGGCGGCATGACTTCCAGCAGGGGCGGCGGCGCGTTATGGAATAATATAACATTATCGTCCTGCCCGCCCACACCCTTTCCTGACCGCCGCCCTTCCTGGCCGTCCCACGCCCCTCCATTGATACAAAGTAACAACACCATGACCCGACCGATCTCCTCCCGCTCCCTCCCGCATCTCGCCCGCCCGGCGCTGTTCCTGGCGCTCGCCGCGGCCCTTCCCGCCGCCCATGCCGCCGACGACGGCGACGGGCAGAGCCACCACCTGACCGAACTCTCCGCGGTCAAGGTCACCGCCTCGCCGCTGCAGAGCGACGCCGAATCGCTGGCCCGCCCGGTCGCGGTGCTGACCGGCGAGGAACTGGACGCGCGCAAGGGGGCCACGCTCGGCGACACCATCTCGCGCATGCCCGGCGTGCAGACCACCTCCTTCGGCCCCGGCGTCGGCCGGCCGATCATCCGCGGGCAGGAAGGCCCGCGCGTGGCGGTGGTCGCCAACGGCGTCGGCAACATGGACGCCTCCACCGTCAGCGCCGACCATGCCACCAGCATCGAGCCGTTCCTGGCCGACCAGATCGAAGTGCTGAAGGGCCCGGCGACCCTGCTGTTCGGCAGCGGCGCCATCGGCGGCGCGGTCAACGTGGTCGACGGGCGCATCGCCCGCGACCTGCCCGAGCGCCCGCTGAGCGGCCGCGCCGAACTGCGCGGCAACAGCGTCAACAGCGAGCGCAGCGGCATGTTCCGGCTCGACGGCGTCAGCGGCGACAACCTGGTGCTGCACGTCGACGGCCTGGTGCGCAACGGCGACGACTACCGCATCCCCGGTCACGCGATCAATCCGGCGGCGCTGGACGACGAGCACGGCCATGACGAGCACGATGACCACGGCGACGAACTCGGCCCGCGCGGCCGCCTGGAAAACAGCGCCACGCGCACCCGCGCCGGCGGCGTCGGCGCCACCTGGCTGGGCGAGTCGGGTTTCCTCGGTGCCTCGCTGGGCACGTATCGCAGCAACTACGGCATTCCCAACGGCGCCCACGTCCATGCCGACGACGATCACGGCCACGATCACGACCATGACGACCACGGCCACGACCATGGCGACGAGGAAGGCGAAGGCGAACACGACGTGCGCATCGACATGGTGCAGAACCGCTTCGACGTGAAAGGCGGCCTCTACGATCCGCTGCCGTTCCTGCAGAGCGTGACCGTGCGTGCGGCCTGGACCGATTACGAGCACACCGAACTGGAAGCCGGCACGCCGTCCACGCGCTTCACCAACAAGGGCGTGGAAGGCCGCGTGGAAGCGGTGCAGAAGCCGCTGGCCGGCTGGAACGGCGCGTTCGGCCTGCAGTTCGGCGACAGCGATTTCGGCGCGCAGGGCGAAGAGGCCTTCGTCCCGGATACGCGCACGCGCACGCTGGGCCTGTTCGTGCTGCAGGAAAAGCAGTTCGGCCCGCTCAAGCTGGAACTGGGCGGCCGCCACGACCGGGTCAAGCTCAGCCCGGACGATGCGCTGCGCGACCGCGACTTCGGCGCCACCAACCTGTCGGCGGCCGGCATCTGGACGGTCAACGACCATTTCGACCTGCGCTTCGGCGTGGACGGTTCCGAACGCGCGCCGACCAACGAGGAGCTGTACGCCGCCGGCGCCCACATCGCCACGCGCTCGCTGGAGATCGGCGACGCCAACCTGGACACCGAGCGGGGCCACCGCATGGAACTGGGCGTGCACGCGCACAGCGACCGCATCGACGTTTCGGCCGCGGTCTACCAGACGAAGTTCAAGGACTTCATCTACCTGGCCGACACCGGCGTGGTCGAGCAGGGACTGCCGGTCCGGGTCTGGACCCAGCACGACGCCACCTTCAAGGGCGCCGAGGCCGAGGCCATGTTCCACCTGGCCGAAGGCGAAAGCGGCGACTGGGACCTGCGCGTGTTCGGCGACTACGTCAAGGCCGAACTGGACGGCAGTGGCAGCCGCCGCGCGGACATCGCCGTGCCGCACGGCGACCACAGCCACCGCTACAGCGTGAACCTGGCCAATGGCGGCTACCTGCCGCGGATCTCGCCGGCGCGCGTCGGCGCCGACCTGCGCTGGGCGCGCGACGGCTGGCGCGCCTCGCTGGGCGCGGTCCGCTACGGCAGCCAGAACGACGTGGCGCCGAACGAGGCGCCCAGCGCCGGCTACACCCTGGTCGATGCGCACCTGGCCTACCGCTGGGACCGCAGCGGCAGCAACAGCTATGAGCTGTTCCTGGACGGCAGCAACCTGACCAACCGCGAAGCCCGCCCGCACACCTCGCTGCTGCGCGACTACTCGCCGCTGCCCGGCCGCGGCGTCGCCTTCGGCATCCGCGCCTGGTTCTGACCGGCGCCGCCGAGGCAACGAGGGAGGAAGGGGCCGCAAGGCCCCTTCCGCTTTTCCGGAGCCGGCGCACGGCGACCTGAATGCCGGCTTTGCCGGACGCAACGTTTCACACCGCGCTCATTGTAAGCGGACACTTTTGTCCGGATCATGTGCGCATGACCTCGATCCGTTCCGATGCCGCCGCGCGTCGCGCCCAGCTGCTGGACGCGGCCGACGCCGTGTTCGGCGAACACGGCATCACCGCCCCGCTTGACCTGGTGGTGGAACGCGCCGGCGTCGGCCGCGCCACGCTGTACCGCAACTTCCCCGACCGCGCCGCGCTGATCGAGGCGATGCTCCAGCGCACGGTGGAGAAGATCCAGGCGCACGTGGCCGAACTGGGCGACCGCGACGACGCCCTGTTCGAGCTGATCGGCGGCATGGCCCGGCGCATCGTGCACTCGCCGGCGCTGGCCGATTACTGGCGCGCCGTGGACCAGAACGATCCGCCGATCCGCGCCGCCCGCCAGCGCGTGCTGAAACTGATGGAGCCCGCCCTGCAGCGCGCACGTGCCGCCGGCCTGTGCCGCGCCGACCTGGAACTGGCCGACCTGTCGCTGATTTCCAGCATGCTCGGCGCCGCGCTGCGCGGGCGCACCCGCGCCCGACCGCGCCCGCCTGGCCGCGCGTGCGCTGGAGCTGCTGCGCCCGGGGCTGCGCGCACCGGCCGGAGCAGGCGCATGAAACCGCTCAAGCCGATCCCGGACTGGGAGGAACACGAAAAACCCACCCTGCCCGGCTCCGCCTCGATGCCCTGGCACCCGCCGCACCGGCGCGCGGCCTACGCCGCGGTGGCGGTGCTGGTGGCGATCACCGGCGGCCTGGGCAACGCACTGCTCAGCGCCAACCTGCCGTGGATCCAGGGGCAGATGGGCCTGCAGCCGGCCGAGGCGAACTGGCTGGTGGCCGCCTACCTGATGGTCAACGTCACCGCCAACCTGCTGGTGTTCAAGTTCCGCCAGGAGTACGGCATCCGGCTGTTCGCCGAACTGGGCCTGGGCGTCTACGCCGCGCTGGCGGTGCTGCACCTGGCCGTGGGCGGGCTGGCGACGACCATGCTGGTGCGCGCGGCCAGCGGTTTCGCCGGCGCGGCCTGCACAACGCTGGGCACGCTGTACATGCTGCAGGCGCTGCCCAGGAAGTACGTGGGCAACCTGCTGGTGGTCGGCATGGGCCTGTCGCAGCTGGCGGTGCCGCTGGCGTGGCTGGTCTCGCCGGGCCTGCTCGACCACGGCGAGTGGCACAACCTCTATCTGTTCGAAGCCGGGCTGGCGCTGTGCGCGTTCGCCGCGGTGGTGATCCTCAAGCTTCCGCCGGGCATCCAGATCAAGGTGTTCGAGCCGCTGGATTTCGTCACCTTCGCCCTGCTCGCCCCGGCGCTGGCGATGCTGGTCATCGTGCTCAGCCAGGGCTACCTGCACTGGTGGTTCGACACGCCGTGGCTGGGCTGGCTGCTGGCCGCGGCGACGGTGCTGATCCTGGCGGCGTTCCTGATCGAGCACTACCGCCGCAACCCGCTGCTGCAGATCCGCTGGCTGATGGGGCCGACGATGCTGCGCTTCATCGCCGGCGCGTTCCTGATCCGCTTCCTGACCAACGAGCAGTCCTACGGCATGGTCACGATGATGCGCACCCTGGGCATGGGGCCGGACCAGATGGCGCCGCTGTTCGCGGTGATCCTGCTCGGCGTGCTGGTGGGCATCGCCGCCGGCGCGCTGACCTTCGGGCCGAAGGCGCTGATCCCGCAATTGCTGGCCTCGATCCTCCTGCTCGGCAGCGCCGCCTTCCTCGACCAGCACCGCACCAGCCTGGACCGGCCGATGGATTTCGCGCTGAGCCAGTTCCTGGCGGCGGTGGGCAGCGGCATGTTCATGGGCCCGTTGATGCTGATGGGCATCCGCCAGGCGATGGCGCGCGGGCTGGACCACATCGTGTCCTTCATCGTGGTGCTGTCGCTGACCCAGACCTTCGGCGGCCTGGCCGGCTCGGCCCTGCTGGGCAGCTACCAGCTGCACCGCGAGCATGTGTACTCCAGCCAGCTGGTCAGCCAGCTGGACCCGGCCGACCCGGTCGTCGCCCAGCGCCTGCGCGCGCAGCAACAGGGCTACGCCCGCCTGGTCACCGACCCGGCACAACGCCAGGCACAGGCCGCCGCGTCGCTGGCGCAAGCCACCCGGCGCGAGGCCAACGTACGCGCCTTCAACGACGTGTTCGCGCTGAGCGGCTGGCTGGCCATCGGCTTCCTCGGCTGGCTGCTGCTGGAAGTGCTGTTCCGCAATCCCACCGTGAAAAAGGCGATCCGGCCGGCCGCGGCCGCCGCGCCTTCCAGATGAAGCAACCGACATGAGCGACAAGCAGCAAAACCCCGGCAACGCCGACGAACCGATCACCGACGCCAGCGACGGCCAGGCGGCCGCGTCACCGGCGCCGGTCTCCAAATACAACACGCCCAGCCGCACCAGCGTGGTGGTGATGGTGGTCATCGCCCTGGTCGGGCTGACCCTGATCCTGCGCGCCTGGCAGCTGTGGCCGTTCAACAGCAGCCACGTGCATACCGACGACGCCTATGTGCGCGGACAGGTCACGGTGCTGGCGCCGCAGGTCAGCGGCTACGTCACCGAGGTGCTGGTGAAGGACTTCGACCATGTGAAGCAGGGCCAGCCGCTGCTGCGCATCGACGAGCGCACCTACCGGCAGAAGGTCGACCAGGCCGAGGCGGCGCTGGCCGATGCGCGCGCGCAGCTGGCCAATTCCGACCAGAGCCAGGCGCAGAACCGTGCGCAGATCGCCTCCGCGCGCGCCAACCTGTCGGCCGGCCAGGCCGAGCAGCAGCGCAGCCGCGCCGAGCTGCGGCGCTACGAGACGCTGGCCGCGCAGCAGCTGGTGTCCAGCAGCGACCGCGACAAGCTGCGCGCTGGCGCGCAGGCGGCAAGCGCCGACGTGGCGCAGTCGCAGGCGGCCATCCGCATCGCCGAGGAGAACCTCACCGCCACTCGCGTCGCGCGCCAGGGGCTGGAGGCCCGGGTCGCCAGCGCCGAAGCGGCGCTGGAGCTGGCGCGCATCGACCTGGACAACACCGTCATCCGCGCCCCGCGCGACGGCCAGCTGTCCGAGGCCTCGGTGCGGCTGGGCCAGTACGTCACCGCCGGCAGCCAGCTGCTGTTCCTGGTGCCGGACACCCTGTGGATCGTGGCCAACTTCAAGGAAGGCCAGACCTGGAAGATGGCCATCGGCCAGCCGGCGAGCTTCAGCGTCGACGCCTTCCAGGGCCAGCGCCTGCGCGGCCATGTCGAACAGATCGCGCCGGCCACCGGTTCGGAGTTCGCCGTGCTCAAGCCGGACAACGCCAGCGGCAACTTCACCAAGGTCGTGCAGCGCCTGCCGATCCGCATCGCCATCGACCCCGACCAGCCGCTGGCCGCGCGCCTGCGCCCGGGCATGTCGGTGGTGGTGGAAGTGGACACGGCCGCCGGACCGCGGCGCTGAGCGACGCCGCAATCACCGTGCCCATGCCGGCGGCACGCTAGGCTTCGGCATCGTCCATCGCCGCGGAGCGCGCGCATGAAACCCCTGTTGGCCCTGCCGCTCCTGGCGGCGCTGCATGGCACCGCCGGCGCGGCGGACACGCTGTACTCCGGCGGACCGATCGTCACCCTGGACGACCGGCAACCGCAGGCCGAAGCGGTGGTCGTGCGCGGCGGCGACATCGCCTTCGTCGGCACGCGCAGCGCCGCGCTGGCCTTCAGTCCGCAGGCGCGGCAGGTGGACCTTCATGGCCGCACCCTGGTGCCGGGCTTCATCGACAGCCACGGGCATGTCTCCGGCGTCGGCCTGCAGGCGCTGTCGGCCAACCTGCTGCCCGCGCCCGACGGCGAGGGCAATTCCATTCCCGCGCTGCAGGACATCATGCGCCGGTTCCGCGCGGCGGCCACGGTGCCCGGCGGCTACAAGGTGTTGATCGGCTTCGGCTACGACGACTCGCAGCTGGCGGAAAAACGCCACCCCACGCGCACCGAGCTGGACGCCATCGCCACCGACATCCCGGTGATCCTGATGCACCAGTCCGGGCATCTGGGCGCGTACAACAGCAAGGCGCTGGAACAGGCCGGCATCAACGCCGGCACGCCCGATCCCGAAGGCGGAGTGATCCGCCGTGAGCCCGGCAGCCGCGTACCCGACGGCGTACTGGAGGAAAGCGCACACACCCTCGCCTTGGCCCGGCTGATGCCGGCATTGAGCCTGGAGCAGGCCATGGCCATGTTCGAGGCCGGCCAGGCGTTGTACATGAAACATGGCTACACCACCGCGCAGGACGGCAAGACCGATGCCGGCACGCTGGCGATGCTGCCGATGGCCGGCAAGGCGGGCAGGCTGAAGATCGACGTCGTCGCCTACCCCGACATCCAGGTGGCGCTGGACAGCCCGGCTATGCGCGGCCCCTACTACGGCCCGGACTACATCGACCATTTCCGCATCGGCGGGGTGAAGATCAGCCTGGACGGTTCGCCGCAGGGCAAGACCGCCTGGCTGAGCCGGCCCTACTACCGGGTGCCTGCAGGCGAAAAGGCGGATTACGCCGGCTATCCCGCCTACAGCGACGCGCAGGCCGATGCGCTGATCGGCAAGGCCTGGGACAACGGCTGGCAGGTGCTGGCGCATGCCAATGGCGATGCGGCCATCGACCAGTTCATCCACGCCGTGGCCGCCGCCGAGGCCGCGCATCCGGACAAACGGCTGATGCCGGTGCTGATCCACGGCCAGACCCTGCGCCGCGACCAGGTGGGCGAACTGCGCCGGCTCGGCATCTTCCCCTCGCTGTTCCCGATGCATACCTACTACTGGGGCGACTGGCACCGCGATTCGGTGCTCGGCCCGGAGCGCGCGGAGAACATCTCGCCCACGCGCTGGGTGCTGGACGCGGGCATGGTGTTCACCTCGCACCACGATGCGCCGGTGGTGTTCCCCGATGCGATGCGGGTGCTCGACGCCACCATCAACCGCACCACGCGCAGCGGCCGCGTGCTCGGTCCGGCGCAGCGGGTGACGCCGGAACAGGCGCTCAAATCCATCACCCTGTGGGCCGCGCGGCAGTATTCGGAAGAGGCGCGCAAGGGCTCGATCGAAACCGGCAAGCGCGCCGACCTGGTGGTGCTCTCGGACAATCCGCTGACCATCGCGCCGGCCGCGCTGCACACGATCCAGGTGCTGCGGACCATCAAGGACGGCGAGGTCGTCTACAGCGCGGGGGATCTGGCGAAGTAGGCCGACGATCGGCCGCTGGCCGCATGCGGGGCCTTCAACCCGTCGGCCTGCGCTTCGCCATGAGAGTCGCCACCAACGCCACCACGGCGATCACCGGGATCAGCAGCACCACGCCCAAGACCGCCGCGATCAGCAGGAACTCCGGATAGTCGACCATGCTGCGGCAGCTGGAGCCGGCGCCGCCACGAAGCAGGCGATCCACAGCACCACGGCGGCGGCGGTCGAGCCCCACAGCACGCGCAGGCCGCGCGGCGAAATCCTCACCGCGCCACGGGGTGCGCGCGACGTGGCAGGCCCCGCCAGCAGGCTCAGCCGGCGCAGTCCGCGCACAGGCCGTGCACTTCCAGCGTCTGCGCCTGCGGCTTGAAGCCCAGTTCACGGGCGCGCGTCTCGAGCTGGCGCACGATGTCGCGGTCCTCCAGTTCGACCGCGCTGTGGCAGCGGTCGCAGATCAGGAACGGCACCGAATGCTGGTTGCTGCTGGGGTGGTGGCAGGCGACGAAGGAATTGACCGAGGACAACTTGTGCACGAAGCCGTTGGCCATCAGGAAATCCAGCGCGCGGTACACCGTGGGCGGGGCGTCGGCGCCCACGCCCTTGCCCTCGCGCACCCATTCCAGCAGTTCGTAGGCCTTGACCGGCTTGCCGGCCTCGGCGATCAGCCGCAGCACGTTGGCGCGGATCGGCGTGAGCCGCAGCCCGCGCTCGCGGCACACCCGTTCGACCACCGCGATGAAGCCCGCCGCGTCGTCGACGTGGTGGTGGGGGGCGGTACAGCTGTGCTCGTGTGCGCTCATGTCTGCCTCGGCCGGATCAGCCCTTCGGTACCTTGATGAGTGCGGCGTCGATGCGTTTCAAGGCTTCGTCGCGGCCGGCCAGGTACACCGTATGCGAAATGTCCGGGCTGACCTGGGTGCCGGTGATGGCCACGCGCAGCGGCTGGGCGACCTTGCCCATGCCGATCTCCAGCGCGGCGGCGGTGTCGTGCAGGGCGGCGCCGACGCTCTCGGCGGTCCACTGCGGCAGCGCCGCCAGCAGTTCGCGCGCCTTGCCCAGCGCCAGTTCGGCGCCGGCCTTGAAGTGCTTGGCCACCGCCGCTTCGTCGTACACGGTCAGCGGCTGGTACCAGACCACCGCCTTTTCGGCCATTTCCTTCAGCGTCTGCACGCGCTCGCGCAGGGCGATGACCACGTCCTCCGGCGCCGGGCCGGCGGCCAGGTCCAGGCCCAGCTTTTCCAGCTGGTAGACCAGGTGCGGCGCGATGCTGGCCGGCGCCTCGGTCTTCAGGAAGTGCTGGTTGACCCAGCCCAGCTTGGCCATGTCCAGGCGCGAGGCCTTGGAATTGCAGTGGGTCACGTCGAACAGGTCGATCAGTTCCTGGCGGCCGAACAGCTCCTGGTCGCCGTGCGACCAGCCCAGGCGGGCCAGGTAGCTCAGCAGCGCGTCGGGCAGGTAACCGGCGTCCTTGTACTGCATCACGTCGGCCGCGCCGGTGCGCTTGGACAGCTTGGCGCCCTGCTCGTCCAGGATCATCGGCATGTGGCCGAACTTCGGCACCGGCGCGCCGATGGCCTCGTACAGGTTGATCTGGCGCGGGGTGTTGTTGATGTGGTCGTCGCCGCGGATGACCTCGGTGATGCCCATGTCCCAGTCGTCCACCACCACCGCGAAGTTGTAGGTGGGGTAGCCGTCCGGACGGAAAATCACCATGTCGTCCAGTTCGCTGTTGGCGATCTCGATGCGGCCCTTGATCAGGTCGTCGAAGGCGACCACGCCGTCGAGCGGATTCTTGAAGCGGATGACGCGGTTCGGGTCGTCCCTGAACGGCAGGCCCAGGTCGCGCGCGGCGCCGTTGTAGCGCGGCTTCTCCTGCCTGGCCATCGCCGCCTCGCGCATGGCGTCCAGCTCCTCGCGGGTCTCGTAGGCGTAATAGGCCTTGCCCGCGGCGATCAGCTGCTCGGCCACTTCCTTGTAGCGGGCGACGCGCTGGGTCTGGTAGACCGGGCCTTCGTCGTAGTCCAGGCCCAGCCAGTCCATCGCCTCCAGGATGGCATCGATCGCCGCCTGGGTGCTGCGCTCGCGGTCGGTGTCCTCGATGCGCAGCACGAATTCGCCGCCGCGGTGGCGGGCCTCCAGCCAGCAGTACAGCGCGGTGCGGGCGCCACCGATGTGCAGGTAGCCGGTGGGACTGGGGGCGAAGCGGGTGCGGACGGTCATGACGGGCGTGGAAGTGGGAATCGGCGCATTTTACCGCGTGATGGCTGCAACAAGCCTCCCCTGCCCCCGGGCGGAACCGCGCCCCGGACCGCGGCGTGTGCGCAGGAGCGCCCGGGCAACTACGATGACGGCGACGCATGCCGGGGACATGGCCAGCCGCATCCACAGAACGGAACGGCGCCTCCCTGGACAGTCCACCGCCTCCTCCCCGGAACCGCCCATGCTCCGATTCGCCTGGCTCCTGCTCCTTCTCGCCGTTCCCCTGGCCGCCGGCGCCGTCGTGATCCGGCACGACGTCGAGGATGCGAAATACCGCGTGCCCGCCTCCAGCTTCCCGGCGCTGGTCGACATGCCCGGCGAGGGCCATGGCGTGCTGATCGCCCCGCGCTGGGTGGTGACCGCGGCGCACACCCTTCCTGCCCATTCCGCGCTCGGACAGGTCGTGATCGGCGGCATGCCGCGCGAGGTCGCGCGCGTCGTCATCCATCCCGGCTACCGGACGCTGCCGCAGCCGCTGGTCGACCAGGCCATGGCCAGCGGCGAGGCGATGCTGATCGTGGTGTTCCTCGCCGCCTCCGACGACATCGCACTGATCGAACTCAGGCAACCGGTGGCGGACGTGGCGCCGATGGCCCTCTACCGGAGCGGCGACGAGCCGGGCCGGACCATCGCGATCGTGGGCAAGGGCGCCACCGGCACCGGCGCCAGCGGGCACGATCCCGCCGGCCCCAACCGCACCGAACTCCGCCGCGCGTTCAATACCGTCACCAGCGCCTACGACCGCTGGCTCTGCTACGTGTTCGACGAACCGCCAGCCGCGCTGCCCCTGGAAGGCATGCTGGGGAACGGGGACAGCGGCGGCCCCGTGCTCATCGAGGACGGCGGCCAGTGGCGCCTGGCCGGCCTGGCGTCGTGGAAGGTGGTCGCAGGCGATGTGCGCACCGCGCGGCCGGGACGTTACGGCCAGACCGCCTGCAACGTGCGCGTGGGCCACTACGCCGGCTGGATCGAAGAGGTGATCTCCGCGCGGCCGCAGGCACCGGCAGGAAGCTGAGCGCCGCACCTGCCGGCGCTGCCGCCGGCGGGTGCGGATGCTGTCCGCTCAGGGCCTGCGCACCACCAGTTCGCCGCGCACCTCGGTGCCGTCGGACAGGCCCAGCAGCAGCGGCACGCGCTGGCCTTCCTGCAGCGAGCCGGTGCCGTCCATCAGCATCAGGTGCAGGCCGCCGGGCTTGAGTTCGACGCCCTTCCCGGCCGCCACCGGCAGCCGCTCGACCTCGCGCATGCGGCTGACGCCATCGACCAGGGTGGTCTCGTGCAGCGACACGTCCTTGAACGCCGCGCTGCGCACCGAGGTCACCGCCACGTCCGTCCTGCACGCGTTGTCGATGCGGCCGAAGCCGCCGGCCATGTGCGCCATCGCCGGGAAACGGATCCAGCCCTCGCTCATGCGCACGCACGGGGATTCCGCCGCCTGCGCCGCGCCGCCCGCGGCGAAGCTCGCCACCGCCAACAGTACGCACGCGAATGGTTTGGTTATCATCGGACCCTCGACTCCCTAGCCGTATTCGAGGCCGCAGCATGACAACGCTCATCGACACGATCAACCACGGCCCCGTCCGCGAACTGCGGCTGGCGCGGCCGCCGGTCAACGCGCTGGACACCGAGCTGTGCCGCGCGCTCATCGCGGCGATGAACCAGGCCATGGCCGAGGACGTGCAGGGCGTGGTGCTGTCCGGCAGCGAGCGCGTGTTCACCGGCGGCATGGACGTGCCGTACCTGCTGCGCCACGGCGAGGACCGGCAGCGGCTGCTGGACAGCTGGCAGGCCTTCTTCGGCGCGGCGCGCACCCTGGCCGAAAGCCGCATCCCCGTCGTGGCCGCGCTGACCGGGCATTCCCCGGCCGGCGGCTGCGTGCTGGCGCTGTGCTGCGACTACCGGGTGATGGCGCGCAGCGCCGATCCGGCCAAGCCCTTCCTGATCGGCCTGAACGAAGTGCAGGTGGGCCTGGTCGCGCCGGAAGGCATCCAGCGGTTGATGCGGCGCGTGGTCGGCACGCACCGCGCCGGCGTGCTGCTGGCCGGCGGCCAGCTGGTCAGCGCCGAGCGCGCGCTGGAGATCGGCCTGGTGGACGAACTGGCCGATGGCGCCGCCGATGTAGTCGGGCAGGCCATCGCCTGGCTGCAGGCGCAGCTGAAACTGCCGCGCCAGCCGATGCTGCAGACCCGCGCCATCGCCCGCGCCGACCTGCACGAGGCGATGCAGCCGCAGCACATCCAGCTCGAGCGCTTCGTCGAAGCCTGGTATTCGGCCGACGCGCAGGCGGCGCTGCAGGCGCTGGCCTCGAAATTGGGCAAAGCCTGATCCCCGGGTAGGAGCGCACTTCAGTGCGCGAGGGGGCTTCCCCGGTGAAGCCCCTCGCGCACTGAAGTGCGCTCCTACCGGTTCACGTCTGGCGGCATGGCCGCCTGGCCCTGCCCGCTATAATCGCCGCCTGTCGAAACCCAGGCCCGCCGTCTTGTCCTCCAACCCCGAACCCGTCGTCACCGAACTGATCGACCTGCTGTCGCTGGAGCGGCTGGAGGACAATCTGTTCCGGGGCCAGAGCCGCGACATCGGCACCAAGTACGTGTTCGGCGGGCAGGTGCTGGGCCAGGCGCTGGCCGCCGCCCAGGCCACCCTCGACAACGGCCGCCACGTGCATTCGCTGCACGCCTATTTCCTGCGCGCCGGCAACATCGACCACCCGATCATCTACGACGTGGACCGCACCCGCGACGGCGGCAGTTTCTCGGTGCGCCGGGTCACCGCGATCCAGCACGGCAAGGTGATCTTCTTCTGCGCGGCGTCGTTCCAGCAGGCCGAGCACGGCGCCGAGCACCAGCACAAGATGCCCGAGGTGCCGCAGCCGGAAGACATCGAGCCCAACCGCCCGCTGCCGCCGGACGTGCTCGAGCGCCTGCCGGTGAAGGTGCAGCGCTGGCTCTCGCGCGGCGGCCCGTTCGAATTCCGCCACGTCTACCCGCGCGACGAACTCAACCCGCCCAAGCGCCCGCCCTACCACCAGGTGTGGATGCGCCTGAACGAGCGCGTCGGCGACGCGCCGGAGCTGCACCAGGCGCTGCTGGCCTACGCCTCGGATTTCCACCTGCTGGGCACGGCGACCTTCCCGCACGGCATCAGCTACTACCAGCCGCACGTGCAGATGGCCTCGCTGGACCACGCCATCTGGTTCCACCGGCCGTTCCGCGTGGACGACTGGCTGCTGTACTCGCTCGACAGCCCCAGCGCGCAGGACTCGCGCGGCCTGGCGCGCGGCCAGTTCTTCACCCGCGACGGCGTGCTGGTGGCCAGCACCGCGCAAGAAGGGCTGATCCGCGTCGCGCCGCCGGCCGCCGGCGAAGGCAACAAGGAATAGCCATGCGCAAGATCTTCACCAGCCAGCGCGTGGAAAACGCCGAGGGCGTGGCCAACATGCTGCGCGAGGCCGGCATCGAGGTGCGCATCACCAACGGCCGCTCGTACCACAGCAAGCGCCGCGGCCAGTTCAGTTACCTGGACAGGAAGAGCGACGCGGAATTGCCCACGGTGTGGGTGGTGCGTGCCGACGACCAGCCGCGCGCGCGCGAAATCCTGCGCGACGCGCGCCTGCTCGACACCACCCGCCGCGACCACCCGGTCGCCGAGTACGCCTTCCGCGAAACGCCGGCACCGTCCGCCGGCCGCGGCTGGGCCTGGCGCATCCGCATCGCCCTGCTGGTGGTGATCGCCGGCGTGACGCTGGTGATCATGTTGCGCCATCGCGGCACGCAGGCGCCGCCGCACGCGCCGGCACCGGCACCGGCACCGCAGGTGCAACCGGCGCAGGAGGAGGATGGTTTCCGCGTGCGCATCCAGCCCAGCGGTCCGGCGCCCGCCACGCCCTCGCCCGTGCCGGCCCCGCCACCGAAGCCCTGACCGGCGGCGTGGCGGTCACATCGTCCGGCGGCTTCCGTCCTGTCCTGCAGACCACCGGGAGCCACCCATGACCGCCGCCACGCTCGAAAACCTGCTGCATCACGAACTGCCCGCCGCCCGCGGCGGCTGCGCGCAGTCCTATGGGCGCATCGTGCTGGCCTGCCAGAACACGGTGACCGCCATCGCGCTGGCCATCACCCGCGACGTGCAGGCCAGCGAGGACATCGCCCAGGAAGCCTTCATCAAGGCCTGGCAGCAGCTCAACCAGCTCAACAACGCGGCCAGCTTCCTGCCCTGGCTGCGGCAGATCACCCGCAACCTCGCCCGCGACTGGCTGCGCGCCAACCGCAACCGCCCGCTCAGCGGCGAAGCGGCGGAGATCGCCATCGGCATGGCCGCCGACCCCACGCCCGGTGCCGCGGAGGCGATGGCGCGCGTGGAGGAGGAACTGGCCGCCGAAGAGATCATCTCGGCCCTGCCCGAGGACAGCCGCGAAGCGCTGCTGCTGTTCTACCGCGAAGGGCAGAGCTCGCAGCAGGTCGCCACGCTGCTGGGCCTGAGCGACGCGGCGGTGCGCAAGCGCCTGTCGCGCGCCCGCGCCACCGTGCGCGAGGAAATGCTGCGCCGCTTCGGCGAGTTCGCGCGCAGCAGCGCGCCGGGCACCGCCTTCGCCGCGACGATCGGCTCGCTGCTGATGGTGGCCGCGCCGGGCCGGGGCACGGCCAGGCCGTGGTGATCGCAGCACCGCCGCCGGCCTGGCCGGCGCCGGCAAGCTCGGCGCCGGCGGCATGGGCGCCACCGCCGTGGGCGGCGGCGGCGCGGTGGGCGGCTCGCTGGGCATGCTCGCCAACACGCTGATGGCCGACGGTTTCCACCTGGGGTTGACGCTGGGCGCGACGATCGGCGGCACCGCCGCGGCGTGGCTGGGTTGCCTGTATCTGCTGCGTTACGCCGAATCGGCGGGCGAGCGCGCGCAGGTGCAGCGTTTCATGCGCCTGCACACCGTCACCGCCGCGCTGTTCTGCGGCAGCACCCTGCTTGCGGTGGCGCTGCGCCTGGGAATGGTCGCGACCCTGGCGACGCTGGCGCTGGGCATGTGCGCGATCAACTACCAGTACCTGGTGACGCTGCCGCGGATCATGGGACCGATGCTCGCGCGCGATGCCGCCCGTCACGGCCGCAGCGGTCCCAGCCGCGTGTACAACAGCCTGTTCGGCCGCAGCGCGGTGGTCGTGACCAGCGCGCTGGCCATCGCCGCGGTGCTGTTCGTGCTGCTCAAGCGCTGAGGACCGTCGTCCGGCGGCGGTGCCGGCGGACAAAAACCGCCGGGAGAGCGGTTTTTGACATCGCCCGTCGATGGTCCAAGGGTGGCCGTCAGGGATGGCGGCAACAAAAAACGCCCCGCGCGACGGCGGGGCGTTTTTCATCGGCGGCGGGTCACTTCGCCGCGGGCGCCTGCATAGCGCGCGGACCGTGCGTGCCCATCTTCGCGCGGGCGGCCTCCAGTTCGGCCGGGCTCAGCTTGCCGTCTTTGTCGGTATCGGCGTTGCGGAACCATTCCTCGCGACGCTGCCTGGCGCGCTCGTCGCGGTCGGCCTGGTCGATGAAGCCATCCTTGTTCACGTCCATGCGCGCGAAGAAGGCCTGGTGCTCGGCGGCGCTGATGCGGCCGTCGCGGTCGGTATCCATCATGCGCTGGAACCCGTCGCCGCGGTGCCCGCGATGATGGCGCGCCATGCCGCGGTGGCCGTCGCCGCCACGGGCGTGCCAGCGCGGCATCTCCTCGCGCGAGAGCTTGCCGTCCTTGTTCCTGTCCATCTCGTCGAAACGCTGCGCCAGGCGCGGACGGGCAGCGGCTTCCTGGCGGTCGATCGCGCCGTCGCCGTTGGCATCCAGCTGCGCGCGGGCCGGCTTCTGCGCCGGCGCGGTGGCGGCCAGGGCGACGCCGGTGACGGAAGCGGCCATCAGCACGGCCAGCAGGATCAGGGGTTTGCGGTGGGTCATGGGTCTGGCTCCGGTAGTGGATGAAAGGACACATCGCTGCGCCTTGTTGACATCAACGTGCCAGCACCGAAGCCGTTGACCGCGCGCCGGACGCATTCATCGCACGGACAGGTGCCGCCGCCGGCACGGTAGCGCCGCGTGGCCCCGGGGCCGTGGCCAGTACCCGTCGGCGCCCCTCGGAACCAGCGGCATGCGCACGTGGTGAGATCGCCTGCCGCTATGCTTGCCGCCATGGCTTTGCACGGCGACTCCAACGAAGAACTGCGCCTGTTCCAGACAGGCGAACACCCCTGCGGCTACTTCCCCGAGCGGCGCGCGCGCGATCTCGTGCTCGACCCGCAGGACAGCCGGCTCGGCGAGCTGTACCCGATGGCGCTGGGCTGGGGCTTCCGCCGCTCCGGCGACCTGGTCTACCGGCCGCACTGCCAGCAGTGCCGCGCCTGCGTGCCGGTGCGGGTGCCGGTGGAACGTTTCACGCCCGACCGCAGCCAGCGCCGCTGCCTGGCGCGCAACGCCGACCTCGAATGCCGGGTGCTGCCGGCCGAGCGCACCGATGAACAGTTCGCGCTGTACCGGCGCTACCTCGCCGCGCGCCATGCCAAGGGCGGCATGGACGAGCATGGCCCGCACGAGTTCGACCAGTTCCTGATCGGCGGCTGGTCGCACGGGCGTTTCCTCGAGATCCGCACCGCCGCCGCAGCAGCAGCCGGCCGGCGTGGCCGGCTGCTCGCCGTCGCCGTCACCGACGTCACCCCGCTGGGCCTGTCGGCGGTGTACACCTTCTTCGACCCGGACGAACACGCGCGCGGGCTCGGCACCTACGCCATCCTGCAGCAGATCGACTGGGCACGGCGCGCGCACCTGCCGCACCTGTACCTGGGTTACTGGATCGAGAACCACCGCAAGATGGACTACAAACGCCGCTACCGGCCGCTTGAACACTTCGACGGCAGGCGCTGGCGGGAAGCGGACGCACCCGCGGACGGCACGCCCTAGCGCCGCTGCCATCACGCCTTCATCGTCCGGATGCGAGAATGCCGGCATGAACAGACACTCCCTGCTCCTGGCCCTGACGATGCTCTGCGCCGCCTGCACCAGCACCGCCCCCGCCGCTCCGGACGCGCCCGCGGCCACCGCGCAGCTGCGCCTGGCGACCTACAACACCTCGCTGTACTCGGACGAGGCCGGCGGCCTGATCGCCGAACTGGAAGGCGACAGCGCGCATGCGCGCAAGATCGCCGCGGTGCTGCAGCAGGTCCGCCCGGACCTGGTGCTGCTCAACGAGTTCGATTTCGACGATGCTCACCGCGCCGCCGACCTGTTCCAGCAGCGCTACCTGGAAACGCCGCAGGCCGGCGGCGGCGAAGCATTGCGCTACCCCTACCGCTACCTGGCCCCGGTCAACACCGGCGTGCCCAGCGGCCTGGACCTGGACAACAACGGCAGCGTGGGCGGCAAGGGCCGCGAACGCGGCAACGACGCCTGGGGCTACGGCCTGCATCCCGGCCAGTACGGCATGCTGGTGCTGTCCAGGTACCCGATCGACACCGCCGCCGTGCGCAGCTTCCAGTTGCTGAAGTGGAGCGCGCTGCCGGGCGCGCTGCGGCCGGTCGATCCGGAAACCGGCAAGCCGTTCTGGAACGACGCGGTGTGGTCGCAGCTGCGGCTTTCCTCCAAGTCGCATTGGGACGTGCCGGTGCACACGCCGCTGGGCACGGTGCACGTGCTGGCCTCGCACCCGACGCCGCCGGTGTTCGACGGCCGTGAAAAACGCAACGCCGCGCGCAACCACGACGAGCTGCGGCTGTGGAAGGAATATCTCGACGGCGGCGACACGCCGTGGCTGTGCGACGACCAGGGCCGCTGCGGCGGGCTGGCGGCGGACGCGCGCTTCGTGATCGTCGGCGACCTCAACAACGACCCGGTGGACGGCGACGGCCGCCACGACGCCATCCTCGAACTGCTCGAACACCCGCGCGTGCTGCGCTACCCCACCCCGACCAGCGTCGGCGGCGAGCAGACCAGCCTGGCCTATGCCGAGAAGGGCATCGCGCGCCGCGGCGCGCCACAGCACGCCACCGGCGACTTCGGCCCGCGCTCGGGCACGATGCGGCTGGACTACGTGCTGCCCTCGACCGGTTTCAGCTACATCGGCAGCGGCGTGTTCTGGCCGGCCGACGGCAGCGCGGAAGCGGCGATCGCCGACGGCAGCGACCACCACCTGGTGTGGGTGGACGTGCGCTGAGGTTGCACGCAATGCAACGAGGGTCATAACGAAGAACGCCGGCGATCGCCGGCGTTCTTCGTTGCCCTTGCAGGAGCGCACTTCAGTGCGCGATGGGGCTTCACCGGGAAAGCTACATCGCGCACTGAAGTGCGCTCCTGCACCCGTCAGCGCAGTTCGATGCCGATGGCTTCGGCCGCTTCGCGGGCGATGGCGCGGGCCTGCTCCACGTCCGCGGCGCGCGCCAGGGTGACGCCGACGCGGCGCTGGCCCTGCACTACCGGCTTGCCGAACAGGCGCAGCGCGGTGTCCGGCGCGCGCAGCGCGGCATCGACGCCGCTGAAGAACGGCACGCCGTTGCCCTGCGCCAGCATCGCGCACGACGCCGACGGCCCGTGGTGGCAGATCACGGGAACGGGCAGGCCGAGGATGGCGCGCGCGTGCAGCGCGAATTCGCTCAGCTCCTGCGAGGCCAGCGTCACCAGCCCGGTGTCGTGCGGGCGCGGGCTGACTTCGCTGAACCACACTTCGTCGTTCTTCACGAACAGCTCCACGCCGAACACGCCCCAGCCGCCGAGATCGTCGGTGATGGCGCGCGCCACGTCCTGCGCGCGCGCCAGCGCGGTGGCCGACATCGCCTGCGGCTGCCAGCTCTCGCGGTAGTCGCCGTCGCGCTGCAGGTGGCCGATCGGATCGCAGAACGCGGTGCCGCCGGCGTGGCGCACGGTCAGCAGGGTGATTTCGTAGTCGAAATCGATGAAGCCCTCGACGATGCAGCGCCCGGCGCCGGCGCGGCCGCCGGTCTGCGCGTAATCCCACGCCGGGCCGATGTCGGCCTCGCTGCGCACCGTGCTCTGGCCCTTGCCCGAGGACGACATCACCGGCTTGACCACGCACGGCAGGCCGATGGCCTGCACCGCGGCGCGGTACTCGGCTTCTGTATCGACGAAGCGGTACGCCGAGGTCGGCAGGCCCAGCGTTTCGGCGGCCAGCCGGCGGATGCCCTCGCGGTCCATGGTCAGGCGCGCGGCGCGCGCGGTGGGAATGACCCGCAGGTTCTGCGCGGCTTCCAGCTCCACCAGGGTCTGGGTGTGGATGGCCTCGATCTCGGGCACCACCAGGTGCGGCTGTTCCAGCGCGATCACCGCGCGCAGCGCGGCCGGGTCGAGCATGTCGATGACGTGGCTGCGGTGCGCGACCTGCATCGCCGGCGCGTCCGCGTAGCGGTCGACGGCGACGACTTCCACGCCGAAGCGCTGCAGTTCGATCGCCACTTCCTTGCCCAGTTCGCCCGAGCCGAGCAGCAGCACGCGGGTGGCGGAAGGCGACAGCGGGGTACCAAGGCAGGTCATCGGGCGGATCCGGGCGGGAACAGGGCCGCACATTCTAGCCGCGGCCCCTCTCCCCGCCCCTCTTGCATGCTGATATCAATTTGATATCTTCCATTTCAACCACCACGGAAGACGCGCCATGAAAGAGAAAGCCCTCGGTTCCCTGCCCGGCATCCCCACCCTGCTGGGCTCGCTCGTCCTGATGCTGGCCGGCGTGGCCGCCTTCATCACCGCGGTGGCGCTCACCAAAACCGGCGCGGGCGGCGGTGGCCCGTACGTCATCTTCGGCGTGGTCGTGGTGGTGGCCGGCATCTTCATCAGCACCGGCCTGTACATGGTCCAGCCCAACCAGGCCGCGGTGCTGAGCCTGTTCGGCAAGTACGTGGGCACGGTCAAGGACAACGGCCTGCGCTGGAACAACCCCTTCTTCACCAAGAAGAAGGTCAGCCAGCGCGTGCGCAACTTCGAAAGCGGCAAGCTCAAGGTCAACGAACTGGACGGCTCGCCCATCGAGATCGCCGCGGTGATCGTGTGGCAGGTGGTGGACGCCTCCGAAGCGGTCTACAACGTCGACGACTACGAGAGCTTCGTGCACATCCAGTCCGAATCGGCGCTGCGCGCGATGGCCACCAGCTACCCCTACGACCAGCACGAGGAAGGCCAGCTGTCGCTGCGCAGCCATGCCAGCGAGATTTCCCAGCACCTGCAGGACGAACTGGCCGAGCGCCTGGCCGACGCCGGCGTGCAGGTGCTCGACGCGCGCATCAGCCACCTGGCCTACGCGCCAGAAATCGCCCAGGCGATGCTGCAGCGGCAGCAGGCCAACGCGGTCATCGCCGCCCGCCAGCGCATCGTCGCCGGCGCCGTGGGCATGGTCGAAATGGCGCTGTCCGAACTGCAGAAGAGCGGTCTGGTCGCGCTGGACGAGGAACGCAAGGCGCAGATGGTCGGCAACCTGCTCACCGTGCTGTGCTCGGACCGCGGCACCCAGCCGGTGGTCAACACCGGCTCGCTGTACTGAAGGCACCGTGATGAATGACGTGCTCGCCGCGCTGATCGTCGCTCTCACCGGCCTGCCGGCCCTGGGCATCGCCGCCTGGAGCAGCCGCGACGGCAGCCGGCATGCCCGCGGCCTGGGGCTGCGCTGGGCGCTGATCGCGCTGAGCCTGTTCCTCGGCGCCATCGGCCTGTACCTGGCCGCCGGCAACCGCATGGCCACCTATGGCGTGGCGATCGCGCTGGTGGTGGTCGTCAACGCGCTGGGCGTCGCGCTGGTCCTGCACCTGCGCCGCGCGCCGGCGGGGACGGGACGGTAGTGAGCGAGAAGAAGGCCTACCCGCTGCGCATCAACGCCGACGTGCTGGCGGCGGCGCAGCGCTGGGCCGATGACGAACTGCGCAGCCTCAACGCGCAGATCGAGTACGTGATACGCGACGCCCTGCGCAAGGCCGGGCGGCTGCCCGCACCGAAGCACGAATCCAGCGAGGAAGAACCATGAACAAGCAATGGAAGTATCTCGTCGTCAAAGTGGACACCAGCGTATTCGGCGGCTTCAAGATGGAGACGCTGCAGGAGGAACTGGACAAGCAGGGCCGGCTGGGCTGGGAGCTGGTCAACGTGGTGCATTCCATGCCCGGCTATTCCTCGCCGACCCTGCTGTTCAAGCGGGAGGCCTGAGGTGCGGCGCCTGCAGGCATGGATCGCCGGCGTCGCACTCGCGATCTCGGCCACCGCATCGGCCGCCGATTCTCCCGTCGCCCTGGCCACGCGCCTGCTCGACCAGCTCGACGCCGGCCAGTACGCCGCCGCCGAAGCCACGTTCTCGCCGCAGATGAAGGCCGCGGTGCCCGCCGAGAAGCTCAAGACCGTGTGGGAATCGCTGCCCGCGCAGCTGGGTGCGGCGGGCAGGCGCGGCGAGGCCACGACCAGCGAAGCCGACGGTTTCCGCATCGTCGTCATCCCGCTGGAATACGCCGCCGCCAGCGTGCTGGCGCGCGTGGTGCTGGACAAGGACGACCGCATCGCCGGCTTCCTGGTGCAGCCGGCGCCGCCACCGCCCCCGCCGGCGCTCACCGACGCACCCTTCATCGAGCAGGGCATCACCCTGCCCGCCACCGCGTCGGGCAAGCCGGGGCTGCCGGGCACGCTGGTCCTGCCGCGGACCAGGGCGCCGTTCCCGGCCGTGGTGCTGGTGCACGGCTCGGGTCCGCAGGACCGCGACGAGAGCATCGGCGCCAACCGCCCGTTCCTGGACATCGCGCGCGGCCTGGCCGCGCACGGCATCGCCACGCTGCGCTACGACAAGCGCACCCGGGGGCGGCCGCAGGATTTCCAGGGCGCGTTCGGCATCGACGACGAAACGACCGACGATGCCGTCGCCGCCGTCGCGGCGCTGGCCAGCAACGCCGCCAGCGACCGCGACCGCATCTACGTGCTCGGCCACAGCCAGGGCGGCATGCTCGCCGGCCGCATCGCCGACAACAGCCAGGGCAAGGTCGCCGGGTTGATCCTGCTGGCCGCGCCCGCGCGGCCGATCCTCGACCTGCTCGGCGAGCAGAACCGCTACCTGGCCAATCTCGATGGCAGCATCAGCGCCGCGGAACAGACGCACCTGGATGCGCTCGACGCGGCCATCGCCAACGTGCGCCGCGATCACGGGGCGAAACTGCTGGAGCTTCCGGGCCGCTACTGGCAGCAGCTGGAGCAGGTCGATCCCGTCGCCGACGCGCGCGACAGCGGGTTGCCGGTGCTGCTGCTGCACGGCGGCCGCGACTTCCAGGTGATCGACGCCGACTGGCAGCGCTGGAAGCAGGGCCTGCAGGGCCCACGCTACCGCTTCCATCTCTATCCCGCGCTCAACCACCTCGGCATCGCCGGCGAAGGCCCCGGCACGCTGGACGAGTACCGGAAGCCCGGCCACGTCGATGCCACGCTGATCGACGACATCGCCCGCTGGGTGGAGGCGCAGCGGTGAATTCCGCCGTGGCCGCGCCGGCGTGGAAGATCGACCTGAAGATCGCCGGCGTGCTCGCATTGGCCGCCGCGCTGGCCACCGCCGGCCTGTTCCCCTACCTGCTGCAGCTCATGCCGGAGAAGCTGGCGCGCATTCCGCTGCCGCTGCCGTTGCTGGTGACCGTGCAGTCGCTGCAGGCCTTCGTGCTGCTCGGCGCGCTGTCGCTGCTGGGCCTGCGCATGGGCCACCGGCTCGGCCTGGGCGCGCCGCTGCTGCGGCGCTGGCTCGGCGGCGGACAGGACAGCGCGCAGCGCCCTGCGCCGCTGCAGGCGATCCTGCTGGGCAGCGCCTCGGGCGCGGTGGTGCTGCTGTGCGCGCAGTGGATCGACCCGTGGCTGCCCACGATGATCAACCCGCCACAGGCCACGGCCGCCGGCATGTCCGCCTTCAACGGGCTGCTGGCCTCGTTCTACGGCGGCATCGCCGAAGAGCTGCAGCTGCGGCTGTTCCTGATGACGCTGATGCTGTGGGTGGTCGCCCGCCTGCGCCGGCGCCTGCCGGGAAACGCGGCCTTCCACGTGGCCATCGTGCTGGCCGCCGTGCTGTTCGGCGTCGGCCACCTGCCCGCCGCCGCCCAGCTGTGGGGACTGGATGCCATCGTCGTGCTGCGCACCATCGTCCTCAACGCGCTGGTCGGCTGCGTCTGCGGCTGGCTGTACTGGCGGCGCGGGCTGGAGATGGCGATGCTCGCCCATTTCAGCGCCGACATCGTGCTGCACGTGCTGGCGCCTTTGCCGGGAGCCGGCGCGCCATGACGTTTCCCGGAGGAACCCGCGCAATGCCGTCCGGGACACACGCACCGAAGGATTACCCGGTCGCCCCGCCGACCGGCATGCCGATGCTGGTCCTGTGGGCAATCCTGGCGGCGGCGATCGTGCTGCCGCTGGCCCTGATGCCCGGCGACAAGGGCATGGCCGATCTGGCGAGCCCTCGCGCCTGGCTGAGTCCGGGGCTGGTGGCACTGACCGGCGTAGTGGTGAGCCTGGCCTACCTGCGCCGGCGCATCACGCTCGGCGCCGGCGGCCTGGTCGTCCGCTCCACGTTCTATACCAGGACCGTGGCCGTCAGCGCGATGCGGCTGGAACGGGCGCGCATCGTCGACCTGGCCGAACACCGCGAACTGAAACCGGCGATCAAGACCAACGGCTACGCCCTGCCGGGCTTCCGCTCCGGCCACTTCCGCATGCGCGACGGCGGCAAGGCGTTCTGCCTGGTCACCGACAACAGCCGCGTGCTGGCGTTGCCGCTGCGCGACGGCGCGCTGGTGCTGCTTTCGCCGGAGCATCCCCGCGCCCTGCTCGACGCGCTGGAGCAACGGGCCGGCGACTCCACCGCGTAGAGGCAGGGCCTGCCCCGCATGCGATTCCGCGCAATGCCGGACAGGTCTGACACGGACGCTGGATGCCATGCCAACAAGTCCCGCCTCCACGGCAGCGCCTTCCTTCCTCTCCCGGCATTCGACAGCCCCGCATCGATAGCCCAAGCTAGCCCCATGCGCCCCGCTCCACGCCTGCTGCTCAATACCCCCGACATCGAACTGTGGCCCGCCGGCCTGCTGCGCGCGCGCGGCAGCCACGATGCGCGCCTGCTCTCCCGCGCGCGCACGGTGCTGCGGCGCAAGCGCGACGGGCGTTATCTGGCGGCGGTGCTGCCGGAGGGATTGATGCCGATGGTCGAACGCCTGGCCCGCGAGCCGGGGATCGACGAGGCACTGCAGCGTCTCGAAGATCCCCTGCTGCGGCGCGGCGCGCCAGCGGAAACGCCGCTGCCGCTGGAGCGCCTGAACGAACGCCTGCACTGCCTCGGCCTGGACGAAAGTTATGCCGACCGCAGCGGCCTGGTGCTGGTGGCCGAACCGTCCTGCCTGCATCTGGCCGGCCTGGACCGTTACCGCCGCGCCCTGTGGCTGACCCGCGGCGCCGCGCGCGCCTGGCAGCGCCTGCATGGCGCCGCCGCGGCCGACGGCATCGCCCTGCACGCGATCTCCGGCTACCGCAGCCACGACTACCAGCTGGGCATTTTCGAACGCAAACTCGCGCGCGGCCTGGGCGTGGCCCAGATCCTCACCGTCAATGCGGCGCCCGGCTACAGCGAGCACCACGGCGGCAACGCGCTGGACATCGGCACGCCGGGCGAGCCGCCGGCGGAAGAATCTTTCGAGCGCACGCCCGCCTTCGCCTGGCTGCAGGCCAACGCCGGCGATTTCGGCTTCCGCATGAGCTACCCGCGCGACAACCCGCACGGCATCGTCTACGAGCCGTGGCACTGGTGCTTCGGCGGCGCCGCGCGGTGAGCGGGGTCTCGATGCCATCGACCGGAAACCCGCGGCGGCTCGCCGCGCGGGTGCTGGCGATCATCACCGCGGGCATCGCCGCCCTGCTCGCGGGCGTCAGCGTCCAATCGCTCTCCGGGCTCATGGGCTGTGGCGGCGGCTACCTGTTCGTCTTCGCCCTGATTGCCCTGGGCGGTCTGCTGCTGGTCATGCTGGCCGTCACCCTCGCCGTGGACTGGCGGGTGCTCCGCTGGCTGTTGCCGGCGCTGCTGATCGGGCTGGCGACCCTCGTCGCGCTGGCCTTGCTGCCCTCGGTCCACTGCCCGTATCCGGGCTGACGCTCAATCCTGCGACCGGTTGGTCTTCGCGCCGCCGGCATCGGCCAGGTCGGCGATCCGCCACAGGTACAGGCTGGCCCAGGTGCGGTACGGGCCCCAGCGTTCGCCGCGCGCCTGCAGCTCGCGCGGCGTGGGCATCGTGTCGCTCCCGTCCACCCGCTGCGCGCCCTTGCGGATGCCCAGGTCGTCCACCGGCAGGATGTCCGGCCGGCCGAGCCGGAACATCAGCATCATCTCCACCGTCCAGCGGCCGATGCCGCGGATCGGCACCAGCGCTTCGACGATGGCGTCGTGATGCATCCACGCCATCTGCCGGGTCGAGGGAATTTCGCCGGCCAGCTCGCGCCGCGCCAGGTCGCGCAGCGCCAGCGCCTTGTTGCCCGACACGCCGCAGGCGCGCAGGCCGGCGTCGTCGATGCGGGCCAGCGTGTCGGCGTGCAGGCGCGGGCTGCCGATGGCCGCCTCCACCCGCCCGACGATGGTCGAGGCGGCCTTGCCGCTGAGCTGCTGGAACAAAATGGCGCGCGCCAGCGCGTCGACCGGGTCGAACGGACGCCGCCATCCCGGCGGCGCTTCCAGCGGGCCGACGCGGCGGATCCAGCCCGCCAGGCGCCGGTCGCGGCGCTGCAGGTGCGCCAGCGCCTGCTCCACATCGAAACCGCGCGCATGCCGGGGCATCGCGGCTACCGTTTCAGCGCGCTGAGCGCCAGCAGCACCCAGCCGGCCATCAGCGCGGTGCCGCCGGCCGGCGCCAGGCGCGTCGGCCACAGCCCCAGCGCGCCGCCGGCCACGCTGCCGGAGAACAGCAGCACGCCCAGCAGCAGGACGTACAGCGCGGTGCGTCCGGCCGCGTTCAACGAGGCCGGGCCGAGCACCGCCAGCACGGCACCATGGCCGAAGGCGTACAGCGCGGCGGTGTCGAGGTGGGACTGCGCCAGCGGATCGTTCACCGCATGCGAGGCGTAGGCCGACAACCCCACCGCGGACGCGGCCAGCAACGCCCCGCAGAACGCCAGCAGCGATGGCTTGCGCACCCTCCGTTCCATTCCCAGCATCATCCTTCCCCCGGTTCGTCGGCCACCACGGCGTGGCCCATGATCGCCCGGACGCTGATCGCTACGCCTGCCTGGACGCGCGTCCGGTTGCCGCCAGGCAGGGAGGCAACAAAAAACGCGCCGCTGGAGGCGGCGCGTTTTCTGTGCATCACTTCATCTTCCGCGACGGGCCGGTTACTTGACCGACCAGTACACGTCGTAGGTGCCGTCGGTGGTGAAGGCCTTGTCCACGCCGCCCTTCCACGATTCGTACGGACGGTCGATCACCTCGTAGCCGGCGGTGGTCGCCCAGGCGCGCAGCGCGTTGCGGGCCACGTCCAGACCCGCCATGTGGCCGGTGTAGGACGCGAACGCCGAGCGGTGCGCATCGGCATGCACGTAGGTGACCGGGTTGCCGGACGGGATCTTCACGTCGAGCTTGCCATCGGCGGCGGCGACCGGAGCGGCCTCGGCCTTGTCGGCCTCGCCTTCCTTCTTGTCGCCGGCAGCAGCGGCGCCGCTCTTCTTGCGGACCGGCTGGGCCACGTCGAAGGCGTACTTCTCGGCGCCGAAGTCGGTGGTCACGATGCGCACCGGGCCGGCGGCCTCCAGGCCGTTGGCTTCCATCGCGCGCTTGATCCACTCCTGGTTGTCCTGGATGGACTTGCGGATGCTCTCGTTGCTGCGGTCGATGTTGCCGGCGTTGACCACCAGCAGGTCCTCGGCCGGCACTTCCACCAGCTTCAGGTCGGTCAGCGGGGCTTCCGGTGCGCGGTAGTCGACGTTCGGCACCGAGGCCAGCATGTTGGCCAGGCGCGACAGGCCCAGCTTCAGGTCGTCGCCGATGTGGCGGCTGACGTACAGGCCGGCGTAGCGGCCGAACAGGTCGAAGCCGTAGTTGACCGAGTAGTCCTGGGTGATCTTGACGTTGCGGTCGTTCTTGCCGGTCGGTTCAAGGGTGAAGGTGGTGACCTTGTCCTTGCCCTTGGTCTGGTCCTCGATGGCGATCACGACGCGCTTGTTCTGCTCGCTGTCGGTGATCTTCCAGCTGCCCGAACCCAGGTCCCTGGAGGTGTACTCCATGCTGGCGCCCGCGCCGGCGTCCGGACCGCTGTACTTCAGCTCGATGCTCTTGTCACGCAGCACCAGCGGGTTCCAGTCCTTGAAGCGGCGCAGGCTGTTGACCGTGTCATACACGATCGTCATCTTGCGGTTGGTTTCGATGCTTTCGGAAATATGGCGCTCGCCCGGGAGGCACACGCCAATGATGACGAACAGGCCAGCCACGATCCCCAAGGCGATCAGGAACTCGATAATACGGGTCATTCAGGAGTCTCCGGGGCCGATCCCACGGCCGGGTTGATTGAAGCGAAGCCCCCATCCTATCAGGCTTTGCGCAGGTTGTTGACGGATTTGGCGCACCGGTTTCCGTGTCCGGTGCAGGCATGCGGGCCGAAGGCCGTAAAGGGTACCTCCTGCCTCGGCTGCCGTGCGCGCTGTCACGCGAAGGCCCGGGTGGCGAAGGAGCCCGGCGCGCCCATTTTCCCTCCACACATGGTCTTCACACCAGCCGTTCCTTGAGATTCATTCGAAAGCAGATTCCGCCATGTCGGCATCGCCATCCGCGGCGCCCGGCACCGGACGCAACCGTACGGCATGGCACGCGCGCCGCCCGGTTCACACCGGCTGCAGCTCGAAGGCCTTGAGCACCGCCCGGGTGCGGTCGCGCACGCCCAGCTTGCTGAGGGTGAGGCGGCAGCGCTCACGCGGCACCGCCTCGTGCTGCCGGCGAACGCCCGCCGCGCTGCGGCGGGCCGGGCATCCTGGCTTCATACCAGCTGCAGCTCGAAGGCCTTGAGCACCGCCCGGGTGCGGTCGCGCACGCCCAGCTTGCTGAGAATGTTGGAAACGTGGTTCTTGATGGTGCCTTCGGCCACGCCCAGCGAATTGGCGATCTCCTTGTTGGAGAAGCCGCTGGCCATCAGCCGCAGGATCTCGGTCTCGCGGTCGGTCAGCGGGTCGGGCCGGTCGAGGCTGACGAACTCGTTGCGCATGTGTTCCAGCCCCGACAGCAGGCGCTGGGTCACCGCCGGCTGCACCAGCGACCCGCCCTCGGCCACGGTGCGGATCGCCCCGACCAGCTGCTCCAGGGTCACGTCCTTGAGCAGGTAGCCCTTGGCGCCGGCCTTGAGCCCGGCCAGCACCAGCTGGTCGTCGTCGAAGGTGGTGAGGATGATCGCCGGCGGCAGCTGCCCCAGCCGCGACAGGGTCTGCAGCGCCTCCAGGCCGGACATCACCGGCATGCGCATGTCCATCAGCACCACGTCCGGCGCCACCTGCGGGATCATCTCCACCGCCTGGCGGCCGTCGGTGGCCTCGGCCACCACCTCGATGCCGTCGTCCAGCGCCAGCAGCGAACGGATGCCCTGCCGTACCAGGGTTTGGTCATCGACCAGACAGACGCGGATCATCAGTTCACTCCTTGCGGCCCGGAGGCCAGCATCATATTGGTTGCCACCGGCAGCGAGGCGCGAAGGTGGAAGCCTTCGCCGCGCCGTGCCGACACGTCCAGTTCGCCGCCATACTGCGACAGGCGTTCGCGCATGCCGCGCAGCCCGTTGCCGGGCAGGATGTCCTCGACCTCGCCGCCGACGCCATCGTCGCGGGCGTCGATCACGATGCGCCCGCGGTCGCGCTCGACCCGGATCCACAGGTTGCGGGCGCCGGCATGGCGCACCGCGTTGGTGATCACTTCCTGGGTGCAGCGCAGCAGCACGTGGGCGCGCTCGGGGTCTTCCACGCTCAGCGGGTCGTCCATGTCCAGGTGGATCTCGAGCGAGGGCACGCGCTCGGCCAGTGGCCGCAGCGCCGCGGCCAGGTCGATCGCCCCGCTCTCGCGCAGCTGGCTGACCGCCTCGCGCACGTCGGTGAGCAGCAGCTTGGCCAGGGTATGGGCCTGGCGCACATGCTCCTGCGCCTGGCCCTCGGTGATGTGCCCGGCCACCTCGAGGTTCAGGCTCAGCGCGGTCAGGTGGTGGCCGAGCAGGTCGTGCAGCTCGCGGGAAATGCGCGTGCGCTCGTTGACCCGGGCGCTTTCGGCCAGCAGCAGGCGGGTGGCGCGCAGCTCGGCGTTGAGCCGGCGCTGCTCCTCGCGGGCCTGGGTCTGCTGCCGCGCCACGAGGCTGGTCACGAAGATGAACATCGAGAAGCCGCCATACAGCAGCGACTGCATCAGCGCCTCGAACATCGAGAAGCCCAGCATCAGGTACACCGGCAGCACCGTCAGCTGGCTCAGCAGCAGCCACAGCACGCCCATGCGCACCGGCAGCAGCCATGGGATGACCCCGGCCGCGACCATCATCAGGATGCTGCCCAGGCCCGAGCCGTTGAGGAAACTGACCGCCAGCGCGCACAGGGTAAGCACCACCAGCAGCAGGCGGTCGTACCAGTGCGCGTGGCCGCCGCTGTTGAGCCGGCGGGTCAACCAGAAATAGCAGCCGCCAAACGCGGCATAGACCACGAACAGCCACAGCACCTCGCCCGGCCACCCGGGCACGGCCTCCTCGTCCAGTGCGTACTGGCTGTAGATGAGCGGCAGGCTGACGATGGCCCAGGTGAACAGGCCGGCCAGGCGCAGGACGCGGGTATGGCTGAGGTATCCCAACATGCGTGCATGGTAAGGAGCCCGGGCGCTTCGCGCCCTCCCACGGAAGTCATGCCCGGCCGGCGCTCGCCGGGTCCGGCCGGCCATGCGATAATCGCCGGCCAGCCCCCACCCCCACTCGGGGCCGACCGCTTCACCCACGGAGTCACAATGTCGATCGTCATCCGCGACGTGCGCGAGCACGAGCTCGATTCCGTCCTGGCACTGAACAACAACGCCGGCCTGGCCATCCTGCCGCTGGATGCCGCCAAGATCCGCCGCTTCTACGAGACCGCCGAGTATTTCCGCGTCGCCGAGCGCGACGGCAACATGGCCGGCTTCCTGGTGGGTTACGGCAGCAGCAGCGAGCACGACAGCTGCAACTTCGCCTGGTTCCAGCAGCGTTACCCCAGCTTCTTCTATATCGACCGCATCGTGGTCGCCAGCCGCCGTCGCGGCGGCGGCGTCGGCCGTGCGTTCTACGCCGATGCGCAGAGCTACGCCGAGCTGCGCTACCCGCAGATGGCCTGCGAGGTGTTCCTGGACCACGGCGCCGACGCCGCGCTGCTGTTCCACGGCAGCTTCGGCTTCCGCGAGGTCGGGCAGAACACGATGCACAACGCCCAGGGCGAGGTGGACGTGCGTGCCAGCATGCTGCTCAAGGACCTATGCAGCTACGAGTGGGTGAAGGAAACCTATGGCGACAACCTGCCCGATGTTCCATGGGTGGGCCACACACGCCGGCCCATGCAGCAGCGGCCGACGGGAACCTGAGATGGCAGTGAATCCGGATTACGAACAGGCAGGCGAACTGAAGATCGGGCAGGTGGGCATCGCCAACCTGCGCATCCGCACCCTCGACGTGGAGCGGCTGGTACAGGAAATGCGCGAGCGCGTGGCGCGCGCGCCCAAGCTGTTCGGGCGCGCCGCGGTCATCCTCGACTTCGGCGGCCTGAGCCGCGTTCCCGACCAGGCCAGCGCCCAGGCGCTTCTGGACGGGCTGCGCGATGCCGGCGTGCTGCCGGTGGCGCTGGCCTACGGCACCACGGAAGTGGAACAGCTCTCCGTCCAGCTCGGGCTGCCGCTGCTGGCCAAGTTCCGCGCCCAGTACGAGCGCGCCGAGGCCGCGCCCGCGGCACCGCCGCCGGCCCCCGCCCCGGCGCGCGCGCGCGCCCGAACCGGCGCCCGCACCCTCGCCCGCGGCGCCCGCCGCGCAGCCCGGCCGCATGCAGCTGGGCGCGGTGCGCTCGGGCCAGCAGCTGTACGCGGAGAACTGCGACCTGACCGTACTCTCAACGGTGGGTGCCGGCGCCGAGGTGATCGCCGACGGCAGCATCCACATCTACGGTACCCTGCGTGGCCGCGCCCTCGCCGGCGCGCAGGGCAATACCGGCGCCCGCATCTTCTGCCGCGACTTCCACGCTGAACTGGTCGCGATTGCGGGACGATACAAGGTGCTGGACGATATTCCCGACAACCTGCGCGGCAAGGCCGTGCAGGTCTGGCTGGAACAGGACCAGATCATGATCGCTGCGCTGGATTGACGCGCAGCCCACCACGGAACATTCAGGAGAAATCCTTTGGCTGAAATCATCGTAGTCACCTCCGGCAAGGGCGGCGTCGGCAAGACCACCTCCAGCGCCAGCATCGCGTGCGGCCTGGCCCGCCGCGGCAAGAAGGTCGCCGTCATCGACTTCGACGTCGGCCTGCGCAACCTGGACCTGATCATGGGCTGCGAGCGCCGGGTGGTGTACGACTTCGTCAACGTCGTTCATGGCGAGGCCACGCTGAAGCAGGCCCTGATCAAGGACAAGCGCTTCGACAACCTGTACGTGCTGGCCGCCTCGCAGACCCGCGACAAGGACGCGCTGAACAAGGAAGGCGTGGAGAAGGTGCTCAAGGACCTGGCCGCCGACGGCTTCGACTTCATCATCTGCGACTCGCCGGCCGGCATCGAGAAGGGCGCCTTCCTGGCGATGTACTTCGCCGATCGCGCCGTGGTGGTGGTGAACCCGGAAGTGTCCTCGGTGCGCGACTCGGACCGCATCATCGGCCTGCTCGACTCCAAGACCGCCAACGCCGAGGCCGGCAAGAACGTGCCCGCCTTCCTGCTGCTGACCCGCTACAGCCCCTCGCGCGTGGAAAGCGGCGAGATGCTCAGCATCGGCGACGTCGAGGAAGTGCTGGGGCTGAAGGCGATCGGCGTGATCCCCGAGTCCGGCGACGTGCTCAACGCCTCCAACAAGGGCGAGCCGGTGATCCTGGACACCGAATCCATGGCCGGCCAGGCCTATGAGGACGCGGTCGGCCGCATCCTCGGCGAGGAGCGCCCGATGCGCTTCACTTCCGTGGAGAAGAAGGGCTTCTTCAGCAAGCTGTTCGGAGGGTGACGATGGGACTTTTCGACATCTTCAAGGCGAAGAAGAGCACCGCCGAAACCGCCAAGAACCGCCTGCAGATCATCATCGCCCAGGAGCGCAGCACCCGCGGCGGCCCGGACTACCTGCCGCTGCTGCAGCGCGAACTGCTGGAAGTGATCAAGAAGTACGTCAACATCGACGCCGACGCGGTCAAGGTCGACCTGGTCAAGGACGGCGAGCACGACGTGCTCGACATTTCCGTGGCCCTGCCCGAAGGCCCGCAGAGCTGATTCCACGCCCGGGGCCACGCGCTGGCCCCGGATGCCCTTGCCGATGTCCATCCCGCCTGCCACCGCTCCCGCCGCCTCCATCCTGTGCGTGGGCGATATCGCCTGGGACGACGCGGCCGCCCTGCTCGCCCGCCACGGCCTGCGCCTGAACCGGGTCGAGGACGGGCAGAAGATCCCCGGCAGCTACTGGGGCGAACCCGAAGCCGGCATCATCGCCAGCGACGTCCATGTGCGCGCCGACACGCCGGTGCACTCGATGCTGCACGAAGCCTGCCACCTGATCGTGCTGCCACCCGGGCGGCGCGCACTGGTGCACACCGACGCCACCGATTCGGTGGCCGAGGAAGACGCCACCTGCTACCTGCAGATCGTGCTGGCCGGGCAGCTGCCGGGCGTCGGCAGCGCGCGGCTGATGGCCGACATGGATGCATGGGGCTATACGTACCGACTCGGCTCGACACAGGCGTGGTTCGAGCAGGACGCCGACGACGCGAGGCAGTGGCTGGTCGAACGCGGGCTGCTGCCGGCGTGAGAAAAGCCCCTCTCCTGCCGGGAGAGGGGTCGGGGCGAGGGCAGAGCCGCCTGCATCGCACGGAAACCGGCTTGATCGTGGCGAGGGCCCGTGGCTACGTATCCATCCGGAAACCTGGCTGCTCGGGCAGCAGGCTGCGTGAGGCTTCGTCCCGCCCCTCATCCGCCCCTTCGGGGCACCTTCTCCCGGTGGGAGAAGGGAAACAGCGCAGCGCGCGCTGACCTGAAGCCCCTCTCCCGCCGGGAGAGGGGTTGGGGTGAGGGGCGCTCCCCGGCGCTAAGGCAGCGACGCCCCCATGTCCAGCGTGACCCGCGTGCCGCGCTCCGGGCCCGAGTGGATGTCCAGCTTCCAGCCCAGGTGCTCGCACAGGCGGCCGATCAGGTCCAGGCCGATGCCGGTGCGCATGTTGCGTTCGCCGCGCGCGATCTTGGCGTAGGCCGCGGCCACTTCCTCCGGGCTCATGCCGTGGCCAGGGTCGTCGATGGTCACCACCGCGCGCGCGGACAGCGCGATGCGGATCACGCCGCGGTCGCTGTTTTCCAGCGCGTTGCGCAGCAGGTTGCCGACCGCCGCCTGCACCACGCCCACCGGTGCCACGATCGTGCAGGGCGCGGCGTCCGCCACCTCGACCGACAGCTCCTTTCCGCTGGCCAGGTAGGCGTGGTCGGCCACGATCTCCGGCAGTAGCTGTTCCAGCGCCAGCGGCTCGCTCAACGCCGCCAGCCGCGCCGGGTCGCGCGCCAGCACCAGCATCAGTTCGATCAGCTGCTCCACGCCCGATGCCGTGCCGCGCACCCGCTGCAGCTGCTGGCGCGCGCGCGGCGGCAGCTCGGGTTGTTCCAGCGCCAGCTCGGCCGCACCGGTGATCACCGCGATCGGCGTGCGCAGCTCGTGGCTGGCGGTGCTGATGAAGGCACGCTCGCGCTCGACGAAGCGCTCGTTGCGCTCCAGGTAGTCGTTGACCGAATCGGCGATCACTTCCATCTCGGTGCTGCCGCGCGCGGCGACCTGCACCCGCTGGCCGCTGCGCTCGGGCTGCAGTCCGGCGATGTCGTCGGCCAGGCCGACCAGCGGCCGCACCAGCCGGTTCATGCCGACCCACGCCATCAGCAACGTGACGATCGCCATCGCGATGCCGGCCAGCACCGCCCAGCGGGTGATGAAGTGCTCCAGTTCGGCGAAATCGGTGATGTCCAGCACCAGCATCGTGCGGCCGAAATCGCTGGTCTGCCGCACCATGACCGCGCTCCGGTGCCCTTCCAGCCACACGCCGTCGTGCAGCCCCGGCCTCAGGTGCGCCAGCACGTCCGGGATGCCGTGCGCGTCGTGCTCGCTGAAGAAATGCAGGGTGTCCGAGTCCTGCCAGCGGTAGTGCGGATCGCTGCGCTTGTTGGCGATCACGCTGTCCAGCTCGGAGTTGAGCAGCGCGCGCCACACCGAATGCTCGGCGCGCTCGTGCACGTAGTTGGCCGCGCTGAACACCACCAGGGTCAGCAGCGCCAGGTAGCTGGCCAGCCAGCCCAGCAGCTTGCGCCGCAACGTGCGCCGCTTCATTGCGCCTCCGTCGCGCCGGGCGCGCACAGGCGGTAGCCCACCCGCGGCAGGGTGTGCAGCAGCTTCTGCTCGAACGGGCCATCGACGCTGCGGCGCAGTTCGTAGATGTGCGAGCGGAGCATGTCGCCATCGGGCGGCTCGTCGCCCCACAGCGCGTATTCGAGCTGGCCGCGCGGCACCGCCGCCGGGCTGGCACGCATCAGCACCTCCAGCAGCTTGCGGCAGGCCGGGTACAGGTGCAGCGGCTGGCCGGCGCGCTGCACTTCCAGCGTCGCCAGGTCCAGGCGCAGGTCGTGCACCTCCAGCACCTTGCGCGGGTTGCGGCCGCGGGTGCGCGCCAGCACCGCGTCCAGCCGTACTTCCAGCTCGGGCAGGGCGAAGGGCTTGGTCAGGTAGTCGTCGGCACCGGCGCGGAAGCCGGCGATCTTGTCGGGCAGCTCGTCGCGCGCGGTGAGCATGATCACCGGCACCTCGGAGCGGTGCTCCTCGCGCAGGCGCCGCAGTACCTCCGGCCCCTCCAGCCGCGGCAGCATCCAGTCCAGCAGGATCGCGTCGTAGGGCTGGGTGGCCGCCAGGTGCAGACCGGTCACGCCATCGGGGGCGACGTCGAGCACATGGCCGCGCGCTTCGAAATAGTCGAAAAGATTGGCGATCAGGTTGCGATTGTCTTCGATGACCAGCAGCCGCATGTGGGAATCCCGGGAGGAACGGTACGCCCCGTCGCCGGCGGCGGCCGGCCAAGGCGCGGCCGGCGGCGACGGCCAGCGCCGAAGGTGCGCCCATCGTAGCCACATCGATGGTCGGAGCGGCGTCGAAACGGCGACAATGCGGCTCCGACGCGCTTCCCACGCCGGCCGCGCGACCATCCCCGCCCCTCTTCCAAGCGAGCCTCGCGTGCGCCTGTCCAGCCCCCGGTCCTCCGCCCCCTGGTTCCTGCTGCTGGCGCTGGTCGTGGCCAGCCTGCTGGCCGGGCTCGGCATGCGCGAACCCTCCCCGCCGGACGAACCGCGTTTCGTGCTCGCCGCGCGGCAGATGGTGGAGACCGGGCAGTGGCTGCTGCCGCACCGCGGCAGCGAGCTGTACGCGGAGAAGCCGCCGACCTTCATGTGGATCCAGGCCGCCACCTATTCGGTGCTGGGCAACTGGACCGTCGCCTTCCTGCTGCCGTCGTTGCTGTCGGCGCTGCTGACCCTGTGGCTGACCTGGGACCTGGCGCGGCGGCTGTGGAACCGGCGCGTGGCGCGCTACGCGGTGCTGGGGCTGTTCGTCGTCATCCAGTTCGGGCTGATGGCCAAGCGCGCGCAGATCGACATGGTGCTGGTGGGCATGACCACGCTGTCGCTGTGGGCGCTGCTGCGGCACCTGCTGCTGGGGCCCAACTGGAAGCTGCTGGCGCTGGGCGCCTTCGCCGCCGGCCTGGGCACGGTGACCAAGGGCGTGGGTTTCCTGCCGCTGCTGGCGCTGCTGCCCTGGGCCATCTGGCGCTGGCGCCATCCGGGCGCGGCCGGCGCCGGGCGCGGATGGGGCTGGTGGCTGATCCTGCCGCTGTTCGTCGCCGGCGCCGCGGTATGGCTGGCGCCGCTGGGCATCGCCCTGCTGCGCACCCCCGACCCGCACCTGCAGGCCTATGCCCACGAACTGCTGTTCAAGCAGACCGGCACCCGCTATGCCAACGCCTGGCACCACCACAAGCCGGCCTGGTACTACCTGCAGGTGATGGCCACGCTGTGGCTGCCGGGCAGCCTGCTGCTGCCGTGGCTGGTGCCGGCCTGGTGGCGCCGCCTGCGCCGCGCCGACCCGCGCTACATCGTGCTGCTGGGCTGGGCGCTGCTGGTGCTGGTGTTCTTCAGCGCCAGCCCGGGCAAGCGCGAGGTCTACATCCTGCCGATGCTGCCGGCGCTGGCGGTGGCGGCCGCGCCGCTGCTGGCCGGGCTGCTGCGCCGCACCGGCGTGCGCTGGGTGCTGCTGCTGTACGTGCTGCTGCTGGCGGTGGCGACCCTGGCCATCGGCCATGGCGCGCTGCACGGCGACGGCTGGGCGCAGCGCAACGCGGCCAAACGCGCCATCGACCCGTGGGTGCTGCCGCAGGTGGGCGCCTGGCTGCTGGGCTTCGGCATCGCCGCGCTGGCGCTGGTGGCGTTCCTGCGCCTGCGCCGCGCCGGGCTGGCGGTGGTGCTGGCCACGGCGCTGCTGTGGATCATGTACGGCGCAGGCCTGATGCCGGCACTGGACCCGTACAGCTCGGCTTCGGCGGTGATGGCCAAGGCACGCGCGCGCATCGGCGCCGACGCCGAACTGGGCATGGTCGCCTGGCGCGAGCAGAACCTGCTGCAGACCTCGCCGCAGGCCACCGACTTCGGCTTCAAGCGCCCGCTCGCCGAACAGTGGGAACGCGCCGCGCAGTGGGTCGCCGCCGATCCCGGCCGGCGCTGGCTGTTCGTGCTCAAACAGGCGATGACGCCCTGCGCCGATCCGGCCCGGGTCATCGACATCGGCAGTGCCAACCGCAACGACTGGCAGTTGCTGCCCGGCACCGCGCTGGACGCCGCCTGCGTGGCGCGCAGCCACGGCGCGGTGGCCGGCGCGATCGAAGACCCCGACGCCGAGGAGTGAGGCCGCCGCCGGGCGACGCCCCGGCACCGGCGTGCGCGGACACGCGAAACACGGAAAGCTTGCCGGCCGCTGACCGCTTAACGCGGTTCGGACACCGCTCCGACCCGTCTCCGACATGCCGGCAACGACGATGCGCCCACGTTCCGATGGCGTATCGCCCGTGCCCCTGGCTTCCACCCCTCCCTACGCGTTACCCGCCGACCTCGCCGCCGCCAGCCGCGGTGATTTCCTGCGCCGCCACCTGCTGCTGCCGCTGGCGGCGCTGGCCGTCGCCAGCGTGCTGCTGATGGCCGGCAACGGCGACCAGTGGCTGGCCGACCTGCTCTATCGCTGGGAAGGCGGCCAGTGGGCGCTCAAGGATGCGTGGTGGACCAGCCACGTGATCCACCGCGGCGGCAAGAACCTGAGCACCCTTGCCGCGCTGCTGGTGATGCTGGCCCTGGTGCGCGCCTGCGTCGATGCGCGCTGGAAGCCGCTGCGCCTGCCGCTGCTGTACCTGCTGCTGGCGGTGGGCCTGTCCACCGGCGTGGTCGCCCTGCTCAAGTCGATGACCCACATGGACTGCCCCTGGGACCTGCAGCGGTATGGCGGACTGCGCCCGTTCGTCGGCCTGTTCCAGCCGCGCCCGGTGCTGCTCGGCCATGCCGCCTGCTTCCCGGCCGGTCACGCCAGCGCCGGCTACGGCTGGGTGGCGCTGTACTTCTTCGCGCTGCTGCTGCGCCCGCAATGGCGCTGGCCGGCGCTGGCGGCCGCGCTGGCCACCGGCCTGCTGTTCGGCGTCTCCCAGCAGCTGCGCGGCGCGCACTTCCTCTCCCACGACGTGGGGTCGCTGGCGGTGGGCTGGACGGTGGCCGTGCTGCTCTACCTGCTGATGTTCGCGCCAGCCTGGGCCGGCACTTTCAAGGACGGAAACCGCGCATGAGCATCGCATCCCCGCACCTGCCGGCAGCGGCCACGCCCTTCGCCCGCCTGCGCCGCTGGCGCCCGGAAATCGCCACCGAAACGCTGATCCTGCTCGCCAGCGCGTTCTTCGCCCTGGCCTGCAACGGCCTGTTCTGGCGCAACGCGATGGCGACCAACCCCGGCAGCGTGCTGTTCGCGCTGTCGCTGTTCGCCCTGCTGATGGGCGTGCACGCCTTCCTGCTCGGCCTGCTGGTGTGGCGCTGGAACGCCAGGGTGCTGCTGACGATGCTGCTGGTCACCACCGCCTTCGCCACGCACTACATGAACAGCTTCAACGTCTACCTGGACGCGGACATGCTGCGCAACGTGCTGGCCACCGACCACAAGGAATCGCGCGAACTGATGACGCCCGCGCTGCTCCTGCCGCTGCTCGGCTACGCGCTGGTGCCGTGCGTGCTGCTGTGGCGTGTGCGCCTGCGCCGCCGAAGCTGGGGCCGCACCCTGCTGTGGCGCCTGCTGTTCCTGGCGGGCGTGGTGGTGGTGGCTGGCGCCGGCACGCTGGCCTCGTTCCAGAATGTGTCGGCGCTGATGCGCAACCACCGCGAGGTGCGTTACCTCGCCACGCCGGTGAACTACCTGATCGCGCTGAAGCAGAACCTCGGCGCGTCCAACCCCATCAAGCACGCGCCCAGGCTGCCGCTCGGCACCGACGCCAGGGCCATGCCGCGCGCGGCCGGCAGCCGCCCGCGCCTGCTGGTGCTGGTGGTCGGCGAAACCGTGCGCGCGCAGAACTGGGGCCTGAACGGCTACGCCCGCCAGACCACGCCCGAACTGGCGCAGGCCGGCGTGATCAACTTCCCGGACATGCATGCGTGCGGCACCAGCACCGAGGTATCGCTGCCGTGCATGTTCTCGCCGTTCGGCCGCCACGACTACGACGAGAAGAAGATCCGCGCCCACCAGTCGCTGCTGCACGTGCTCGAGCACGCCGGCATCGCCACGCTGTGGCGCGACAACCAGTCCGGCTGCAAGGGCGTGTGCGAAGGCCTGGACATCCAGCGCCTGGACGACGCGACCAAGCCCGGCCTGTGCGCCGACGGCCGCTGCATGGACGAGATCCTGCTCGACGACCTGGCCGCGCAGGTGCGTGCCAGACCGGGCGACCGGGTGGTCGTCCTGCACCAGCTGGGCAACCACGGCCCGAGCTATTTCCAGCGCTACCCGGCGCAGTTCCGCCAGTTCGCGCCGACCTGCGACACCCCGGACCTGGGCAAGTGCAGCCGCGGGCAGATCGTCAACAGCTACGACAACGCGGTGCGCCATACCGACCACTTCCTGGCCCGCACCATCGCCACCCTTCGCGGCCTGGACGACTACGACACGGCCATGATCTACCTCTCCGACCACGGCGAATCGCTGGGCGAAAAGGGCCTGTACCTGCACGGCGTGCCGTATGCGATCGCGCCGGACGAACAGACCCGCGTACCGATGGTGATGTGGTTCTCGCCGCAGTTCGCCGCCGACCGCGGCCTGGACCTGCAGTGCCTGCGCGAGCGTGCGCACCGCCGCACCGACCAGGACAACCTGTTCCCTTCGGTGCTGGGCCTGATGCAGGTCGCCACCTCGGTCTACGCCCGCGACCGCGACCTGTTCGCCGGCTGCGCAGGGTAAGCCCGCCTTCGTAGGAGCGGCTTCAGCCGCGATGCTCCCGGGCCTTCCCGGCGAAAAGCATTCGCGGCTGAAGCCGCTCCTACGGTGGTGGGAAGATGGATACGCCCCGACCCGGAGAACCACCATGGCTACCTTCCCGCAATGGCTGCCCTGGGCCCTGCTGTCGGCCGCCTTCGCCGCGCTGACCGCCATCTTCGCCAGGCTCGGCCTGCAGCAGGTCGATGCCGACCTGGCGATGCTGCTGCGCACCGTCGCCATCGTCGCGGTGCTGGGGCTGTTCGTGGCGGCCACCGGCAAATGGAGCAACCCGCTGATGCTGCCGGGCAAGACGCTGCTCTGGCTGCTGCTCTCGGCCCTGGCCACCGGCGCCTCCTGGCTGTGCTACTTCCGCGCCCTGCAGCGCGGCCCGGCCTCGCAGGTGGCGCCGGTGGACAAACTCAGCGTGGTGCTGGTGGCGGTGTTCGCCGTCGCCTTCCTGCACGAGCGCCTGGCCTGGCGCGAATGGCTGGGCGTGGCAATGATCGGCGGCGGCGTGCTGCTGATGGCCCTCAAGCGCTGAGAATCCCGGCCCCGCGTAGGAGCGGCTTCAGCCGCCAAGAAGCTTTCCCGGCAAAGCCGCATCGCGGCTGGAGCCGCTCCTGGGCACACCCCCACCCCGCTCCACTTGCCGCCGCCGCCGCGGCCCTCTAGCCTTCGCCGATCCACTACCACCGGGGAATCGCGTGAAACAACGTCATCTGCTGCTGGCCCTTGCCGTGAGCGCCGGCGTGCTGTCGCTGGCCGCCTGCAAGAAGGAAGCCGCCACCGACACCGCCGCACCGGCGGCCCAGGCCGCGCCGGCCGAGAGCGCCGACCAGTTCATCGCCCGGGTCAACGCCGAGTACAAGGCCATGTACCCGGAAATGACCTCGGCGCAGTGGCTGTCGTCCACCTACATCAACGACGATTCCGCGCGCGTGGCGGCCAAGGCCAACGAGCGCTGGCTGACCACGCTCAACGGCTGGATCGAACAGGCCGGCAAGTACGAAGGCCAGCCGATGAGCGAGGACACCAAGCGTGCCCTGCACCTGCTCAAGCTGATGACCGCCATGCCGGCCCCGCGCGACCCGGCCAAGCTCGCCGAACTGGCCGGCATCGCCACCAAGCTGGAAGGCGACTACGGCGCCGGCACCTACTGCACCGGCGAAGGCGACCAGCAGAACTGCCGCCAGCTCGGCGAGCTGGAGCAGGTGCTGGCGCGCTCGCACGACTACGACAAGCAGCTCGACGCCTGGCAGGGCTGGCACTCCACCGCCGTGGCCTCGCGCAAGCCGTACCAGCGCTTCGTCGAACTGGTCAACGAAGGCGCGCGCGAACTGGGCTACACCGACGCCGGGCAGATGTGGCGCGCCGGCTACGACATGCCTGCCGAACAGGTCGGCCCGGAAACCGACCGCCTGTGGGAACAGGTCAAGCCGCTGTACGAGCAGCTGCACTGCTATACCCGCGCCAAACTGGACAAGGAATACGGCAAGGACAAGGCCGAAGTCGACGGCGGCCTGATCGCCGCGCACCTGACCGGCAACATGTGGCAGCAGGACTGGAGCAACCTGTGGGACCAGCTGCAGCCCTACCCCGGCGCCGGCAGCCTGGACATCACCGCCGCGCTGGAGAAGCAGCACCAGGGCAACCTGAGCGCGGCGCTGGCCAAGGCCGGCGCCGGCGCCGACGTCGCCGCCCGCTTCAAGGCCCAGCGCGAGGCCGAGCTTGCCACCGCCAAGCAGATGACCGAGCGCGCGCAGGACTTCTACGTGTCCCTGGGCATGCCCAAGCTGCCGGCGGGCTACTGGCAGAACACCCAGTTCATCAAGCCGCTGGACCGCAACGTGGTCTGCCACGCCAGCGCCTGGGACATGAACATGGGCGGCGACGGCAAGGACGTGGGCGCGGACGTGCGCACCAAGATGTGCATCACCCCCACCGAAGAGCACTTCACCACCATCTACCACGAGCTGGGCCACATCTATTACGACCTGGCCTACAACCCGCTGCCGCCGCTGTTCCAGGGCGGCGCCAACGACGGCTTCCACGAAGCCATCGGCGACACCATCGTGCTGGCGATGACCCCGCAATACCTGAACTCCATCGGCCTGGTCGACAAGCCGCAGGAAAGCCGCGAGGCCACCATCAACGCGCAGATGCGCATGGCGCTGAGCGGCGTGTCGTTCCTGCCGTTCGGCCTGATGATCGACCGCTGGCGCTGGGGCGTGTTCGACGGCTCGATCAAGCCCGAGCAGTACAACCAGAAGTGGTGGGAACTGAAGGCCCAGTACCAGGGCGTGGCCCCGGCCAGCGCGCGCGGCGAGGAGTACTTCGACGCCGGCGCCAAGTACCACGTGCCGGGCAACACCCCGTACCTGCGCTACTTCCTGGCGCGCATCCTGCAGTACCAGTTCTACAAGGGCCTGTGCGACGCGGCCGGTTACACCGGTCCGCTCAACCAGTGCACCTTCTACGGCAACAAGGAAGCCGGCCAGAAGTACTGGGCCATGCTCAGCAAGGGCGCCAGCCAGCCATGGCAGGCCACCCTCAAGGAACTGACCGGCACCGAGAAACTCGACGCCGCGCCGATGCTGGAATACTTCGCCCCGCTGCAGGAATGGCTCAAGCAGCAGAACGAAGGGCAGATGTGCGGCTGGCAGGCGTCGCAGACCGCAACGGCCCCGGCAGCCGAACAAACCAAGCCAGCCTCACCGTAAACCGACGAGCATGACCGACCATCGAGGGCGCCTATGGGCGCCCTCGATGCATGGAAACAGGCTTCCAGATTGCCGCTCAGCTACCAGACAACTGCCGGGCGACCTGGGACAGGACACTCAATCCCAACAGCAGCCACAAGACGTGTAACCAATTGGACGAGGACTCCGCCGGCTTGCGCCGTCGCTCCTCCGCGCGGTTGTGGAGCACGGCGCCCAAATTGTCCCATCCAGGTTTTGTACCTTGGACATCACCGGTCCGCTGCGGCGGCGGGATGCGCCAGCTGGCCGACTCAAGGTAATTCAGCGGCGCCGCCAGAGCAGGGTGCTGGCGCAGGCGCGCATCCACGCCAAAGAACTCCATCAGCACTTTCAGGTGTCCTTGGTGGGGGTCCAGCTCCACCGCCGAGTGGGCAAGCGCGTCGAATACATGCGGCATCAGCGCCCACTTCAACTCGATCGAGTACAGATCCGGATGCTCGTCCAGCCACTGCCGCAGCACGATCGGGTTGCGCTGCCGCACCTTCCCGGCCATCTCCTCGAAGAACGGCGCGAAAGCGAACGACTGCGCCTGGCCATCCGCGTCGTCGGTGCCTGTGCCCGCCGCCGCATCAGCATCAACCGCCATGGCATCCGCGGGCGCGGCAGGCATGATGTCCAGCGTATCGTGCGCCGGATCAGGCTCTGGCGACTGCTCGGCTGCCTGTTGGGCAGCAGCATGGCGTGCCCAGCCCACCGCCCATTCGAAGGCGTCGGTAAGCCGCTGGAAACCCTCGGCATCCTCGTCGGGTCGGGTGCGCTTCAGCGCCAACGCATAGGCCTTGCGGATGGCCTTGCCATCAAGCGTTTCCTCGATCCCCAGCACATCCCATGCAGTGCGGCTCAAAATGCTCTCCCCGACTCGAACGCATCCAGCGCCAAGGTGAACGCCGCCCGGTGCTCGGCAACCTGCTTTTTGTCTTGGCCACCCAGCACCGACTGGAACTTCACCAGCATCTGCTGCAGCTGCTTGCGGTCCGCGCCGAGGGATTCAGCGTAAAGGCGTTCGGCACGCGCGATCACCGCGATGTTGGGTTGTTCGTCCCGCGGATGGGTCTTCAGCTCGGCCAATGCCCGCATCCGCTCGCGCGCTTCGGCTTCGCCAATCCGGCTGCCTTCCTGAATGAGAATGAGCTCACGCTTCAGGCCACTCTTCTGCAGAGTAGCCTCGACCTGCAGCACGCCGTTGATGTCGTAGGTGAAACGCACGTCCAGTCCGTTTTCGGCCGGAGCGCCCGGAGTCACCGGGATACTCAGCGAACCCAGGAGAATATTGTCGCGGATAGCAGGGCTCTCGCCCTGGTACACGTTCAAGGTGACAGAGCTCTGCTGCTCCTCCACCGGAAAGTACTCGCGTACGCGGCTGACCGGAACCGTGGAATTGCGATCGATGATCGGGTCGAAGTGACCGGCACTGCGCTGCCCGCTGCCCAGGTCCATGCTGACTTCCACCCCCAACGAATGCGGGCATACGTCAGTCAGCACGATCTCATCCAGCGAAGCATCACGCGCTTTCAAGCCAGCTGCCACGCACGCACCGTGCGCGATCGCCTCATCCGGTGCTACATGGCGCAGGGGCAGCCGCCCGAGCAGACGTGCAGAAAGCTTGGCCAGCTGTGGCATGCGCGATGCGCCGCCCACCATCACCACGTCGGACAAGTCGCTGCCGCGCAGGCCGGCATCACGCAGCGCGCGCTCGATCGGCTGTCGCATGCGCTGCAACAAAGGGGCGATCAGCCGCTCGAACTCGGCCTCGTCGATGATCGTGTCAAACTCGCGACCCGCCACGGAGCCACGCACGGTGGCCATCTGACCGCTGGCCAACGTGTGTTTTGCCTGCTCGGCGCGGCGTCGCAGCTGAGCCCGTTCTTCCGGGCGCATAGCGTGCTGGTGGATGCCATGCATACGCACCCAGTGCGCCTCCAGTGCAGCAGTGAAATCATCCCCGCCCAGGAAATTATCCCCCGCACTGGAGTGCACCTTGATGACGCCGCTGAAGATTTCCAGGATGGATACGTCAAAGGTGCCTCCGCCCAGGTCCAGCACCATCACGTGCGCATCATCCAGTCGTTCGGTCAGGCCATAGGCCAACGCGGCGGCGGTGGGCTCATTGATCAACCGGTCCACGCGCAGACCGGCCAGTTCGCCGGCGCGCTTGGTCGCTCGCCGTTGTACGTCGCTGAAATACGCCGGCACGCTGATGACCGCCTCGGTCGCGCGTTCTCCCAGCGCAGCCTGCACATCGTCAAGCAACCCGCGGATCAACAGCGCCGACAACTCCTCGGGCAGGTAGGTCCGCGTACCCAAGCGAGTTTCCCGCTTGCTGCCCATCCAGCGCTTGAAGCTGCCCACGCTGGCAGAGGGATGGCTGACCAGCCGGTCGCGCGCCGCACGCCCCAGCAGTATCTGTCCATCTTCCGCCACGCTAATCACCGACGGCGTTAGCAACTCCCCTAGTGCATTGGGAACCAGCCGCACGCCGCTTTCCTCATACACCCCCACCAGTGAGTTGGTGGTGCCCAGATCGATACCGATGATCATCCTTTCCTTGGCTCCCCTTTACCTTGGATACAAGTCTATCGGCACTGCCCCGGCCTGAAATAGCCCCGGCCATGCCGCCATACCAGGCACCAGCACGGGCTACACCAGGGAACGACTGAACATGTTCAAGAGCCCCTCAGCTGCTTACGCTTCTGACCATGCCATTCGCCGCCGGTGTCCGGCGGTGTACCGCTGGTCTTTCTGCCGGCCCACCTGCCGATTTTCCAGCTGCCCCGATGATGTTGCAGCGTTCAACAGCCTAAAGCGACAAGAGCGGTTGAAGGACTATTCGACCGTCCGACATAACTGGACACACAAGGGAAGCCCCGCGTTGCCAGGCGTCGGCCAGTCGGCCATGATCCGCGCCATGCCGCCATCAGGCGGCCCAACAGGCGTCGGGGCCCCATGCGCACACTCTCTCGCCGGATGGACAGCGTCATCGCTTTCGGGATCGGGGCCATTGTGCTGGCAGCGGCATTCGTTTTTGGCGACCCGATCTACGCAGGTGCCTGGTACTACCTGATTGCCTGGTTTGCGCTTGTCGGCCTGGTGCAGATCGCCAAGGCACCGCCGTTGCTCACAACCGGCGCCGCCATGGCGCTCGCCGGTTCCTTCCTCTTCTATTGGACATGGCAGGCCTCGTTGCCGCAGCCGCAAGGCCTGCTTGGTCTCGGTCACCTGTTCTCACTGCCGGGGCTCGGCATCGCCGCTGTCATGGCCGCCGTAGCTGTTCGCCGGCGTCGGGCACGCCCTTGGATGGCTTTTGCTGCAGGCCTGGTGGCCTGCAGCATTGGCTTCGTCGTCGCCCAGATCGTTGCATGTCGCTTCCTGATGTACTGCGGCGCGCTATCGGGGCAAATAGGATGAGATCGAGAGGCGGGCGCACTGACGAACCGCGCGTCTGATCTCCGTTCGAACCGCCTCACTACCGCAACGCGGCTTGATTCAAACATAGGCACCTGCTGGAGACCATCGTGAGATTGCCTGCGTTTTTTCTCCTGGCCTTCGCGGCCATCGGCACGCATGCTGCCGACGACAATGAGATCCCCCCGGAAATTCTTTCCGGGCGCACCTGCGAGGAGCACCTTCTTCAGGCCGCCCCCATGACCTGGAACGATCTTCCCAAACAGGCGCGCGGCCGTGAGCACAACGCAGTGGTCGTTGCTTCCTTCAGGCTCGATGGATCAGGAAAAGCAAAAGACGCAACAGTAGTTTTCTCCCGGCCAGCCAGGATTTTCGACCAGACAACCATCGCTCTTCTCGGCCGCACGCAGTTCGCCCCGGGAGCAGTGGAGGAATCGTGCTACTACATCCGCACCTACAGCGCCGTTCGCCGCAGTGGGCGCTGACGATCCATTCAAGCCGGACGGTTTAGCGATGCCTCAGGCTTCTACCCATTCCATGCAGATCCGACAGGCACGGCATTCCGACCTCGACGCGATGTGGCGCATATGCCAGGCGGTCATCGCCGCGGGCGATGCGCTGCCATTCTCGGACGACTTCGACCTGGAGACCTTCCGGTCGCACTGGTTCGGATCGCACGCGTCCTTCGTCGCCGTCGCGGAAGCCGGCATCGTGGGCATGTACAAGTTCGGGGCCAACTACCCCGGGCGCGGCGCGCATGTGGCGAGCGCCACCTACCTGGTCAGTCCGGAAGCGCAGGGCCGGGGAATCGGACGGGCACTTGTCGAACACAGCCTTGCCCGGGCGCAGGACGCCGGCTACAGGGCCATGCAGTTCAATTACGTGGTGAGCACCAATGCGCCGGCGGTGGGGCTGTACAGGCGGCTGGGGTTCGACGTCGTCGGCACCCTGCCCCAGGCCTTCCGCCACAAGCAGCTGGGCTTTGTGGACGCCCATGTCATGTACAGGCATTTGTCGTCCCAAAGCGACTGACCAGCGGGCTCAACCACGACAGGAACACCTGCATGGCGGGCGCAATGGCGAATGACCCGCCAACCCCTGAGGCACTTTGGCCTTAGTCTTGTTCGACCGTACTCTTCCCTGCACGCCCATGTCCTCCCGCCCCCGAACCACCTGCACCGGCAGCTGCCATTGCGGCGCCGTCCGCTTCGAGATCACCAGCGACTTCCCCGAACTGACGACCTGCGACTGCTCCATCTGCCGGCGCAAGAACGCGTTGATGGTGAAGGTGCACGAAAGCGACTTCCGCCTGCTCTCGGGCGAGGAGCACCTGTCGGCATACCGGTTCCACACCTTCACCGCCACGCATTACTTCTGCCGGACCTGCGGCATCTATCCGTTCCACCGCAAGCGCGTCACCCCGGACCACTACGGCATCAACGTGTTCTGCCTGGAGGATTTCGACCCGGCCGGCATCCCGGTGCGGGCCACGGTGGGCGCCGGCATGCCGTAGCGCGGCCGGGGCCACAACGCGGCGCGTCCGTAAAACGACAAGGGCGCTCGAGGCGCCCTTGTCCGTTCAAGCTTTGCCGTCGGAACTCAATGCGTGGTCGCGGCGTCCTTCCCGCCGAGGCCCAGTTCCGTGGCCAGGTTGCGCTTCCAGGTATCGAAGTCGATGCCCTGCTCCGCCGCTTCGGCGTGCGCGGCGTCCTTCAGCGCGTCGGAGTACATCAGCCGCACCGGGGTGCCGCTGCGCTCATGCAGTTCGGCGGCCTGCATGATCAGCGCCAGCACGCGGGCGGCGCTGGGCGTTTCGCCGGCGATCTTGCCGTCCATGCCCAGCACCCATTCGCCGTCGCGGCGGACGATGCCGGCCAGCAGGGTGCGCTGCTGGTCGCGCAGTTCGGCATGCGGTTCCACCGTGGCCTTCGGCGCCGGGTTGGCGGCGGCCTGGTTGCGCTCGCGCTCGGCCAGCTTCTTCTTCGCCTCGCGGCGGCCCTTGGAATGGATGGACATGGTGGCAACTTCCGATGACGGCCGATGGCCGGTGATGGGGAGAGTGACGCAGGCGGGGTGATGCGGGAATGGACGCCCAGCCTAGACGTGCATGTGCGGGCCGGCCAGGCGGCGCTCGCGGCGGTGTTCCCAGTACCAGAACGCGAAGCCCAGCAGCATGAAACCGGCCATGCCCAGCGCCAGGTGCAGCGGCCGGCCGCTGAGCAGCGGCGAGACGACGCCCGCCACCACCGTGCTGATCATCAGCTGCACGAAGGCCTGCAGCGACGAGGCCAGGCCGCGCTGCTGCGGGTACATGTCCAGTACCGCCAGCGCCAGCACCGGGAAGATCAATGCCATGCCCAGGCCACCGAGGAAAATGGGCAGCACCGCCCACGGCAGTTCCAGCTGCGTTACCGACGCGGCGTAGGCGATGTTCAATACCGCCGACAGCGCGCAGCAGGCGAAGCCGATGCTGATCTGCCGCACCGGCAACGTGCGGCCGGCCATGCGCCCGGACAGGAAGGCGCCGGTGGTCATGCCGCCGATGGTGGGAATGAACAGCCAGGCGAAGCCGCCTTCGCCCAGGCGCAGGTGCTGCATCACGAACACCGGCGCCGAGGAGATGTACAGGAAGATGCCGCCGAAGTTGACGCTGCCGGCCAGCGCCAGGCGCAGGAAGCGCGGGTTGAAGCCGATGCGCAGGTAGTCGCGCACCAGGCCGCGCGGCGACAGCCCGGTGCGCGCCTCGATCGGATGCGTTTCCGGCAGCCAGCGCGCGGTGGCGACGACCAGCAGCAGCGAGAACACCACCAGGAACCAGAAGATCAGCGGCCAGTCGCCGCCGCCGAGCAGGATCCAGCCGCCGATGATGGGCGCGATGGCCGGGGCGATGCCGAAGATCATCGACACCTGGCTCATCAGCCGCTGCGCGTCGGCGCCGTGGTACAGGTCGCGGATCACCGCGCGGCCGACGATCATGCCCACGCCGGCGGAAACGCCCTGCAGCGCGCGGAACGCCAGCAGCGTGCCCAGGTGGGTGGACAGCGCGCAGCCGACCGAGGCGGCGGTGAACAGCACCAGCCCGCCCAGGATCACCCGCTTGCGCCCCCAGGCATCGGACAGCGGGCCGTGCGCCAGGCTCATCAGGCCGTAGAACAGCAGGTAGACGCTGATGGTCTGCTGCACCGCCACCTCGTCCACCGCCAGTTCCCGCGCCAGCAGCGGGAACGCCGGGAAGATGGTGTCGATGGAGAATGGCCCGAACATGGACAGCCCGGCGAGCAGCAGGGCCAGGCGGCGGGTGGAGGGCGAAGCGGCGGTCATGGGGTATCCGGCGGGGCGCGCGAGGACGCACGACGGGCGCCGGCCCTGTACGGGCGGCGCCGGGAGGAAACGGGAAGGCCGCACATGATAGAGGCGCAGGCCCGCCGTCGGTAGGCATGTAGCTGAATGCCCGCGCTCGGGAAGCCCGTCTCCCCACGGGGCGGGAAGGCACAGCCCGCACGCCGCTGGCTCGCGTGCCTTCGAGCGCCCATGGCACCAGCGTGTACTTGGCCGCGAAGCGGAGGTTGGGGTGAGGGACGGGGCGAAGCCCAAGTACCGCCTGAAACACCGCGGTATCCCGATTGTTTTCCCACTTGGACGCGTGGCGACGTGTTCATCGTTGGGCGCCCCTCATCCGCCCCTGCGGGGCATCTCGCTTCGCGCCCCGGCCCGGCTTCACGCGCCGGGCGTTCAGGCATTCGTGAGCCGATGGCTCGCAAACCACACGCCTTCACCCCGGAGGGAGAAGGAACCGGCACCGCCCGGCCGGGCCAACCGCTATAATCGGCGCGCTACACGGTGGGAGAAGCGGTTCATCGCTGCCGAAGGCGCAAACGCCCGCAATCGCTCAGGCCCCGATACCACCTGCGTCAAAACTCTGGAGAGACCGGTTCAATCCGGCGCCGAAGGTGCACGAGGCGCGTAACCCCCAGGTTGCGCCTTCCAAACTCTCAGGCAAAAGGACAGAGGGGCACGAGGCGAGCCGCCGGCTTGCCGGCCGGGGTGCCGCGTGCGCGGTACCGCTGCCGGACCGGGAGGGACTCGCCGACCCAGCCCCGCACGCCACTCTCCGGACGTCCGTCATGCCCCAGAACACGCCCTCGCTGCGCGAACTCGAACACGCCTCCGCCTTCGTCGACCGCCATATCGGTCCCAACGATGCCGAAATCGCGCAGATGCTGCGCGTGGTCGGCCACGATTCGCTCGATGCGCTGACCGACGCCATCGTTCCCGGCGCGATCAAATCGCCCGCCCCGCTGGCCCTGCCCGAGTCGCTGACCGAAGTGCAGGCACTGGCCAAAATCCGCGCCATCGCCGGCAAGAACAAGGTGCTGCGCAGCTTCATCGGCCAAGGTTATTACGGCACCCATACGCCGAACGTGATCCTGCGCAACATCCTCGAGAACCCGGCCTGGTACACCGCCTACACCCCGTACCAGGCGGAAATCTCGCAGGGCCGCATGGAAGCGCTGATCAACTTCCAGCAGATGGTCGCCGACCTGACCGGCATGGAGATCGCCAACGCCTCGCTGCTGGACGAAGCCACCGCCGCCGCCGAGGCGATGACCCTGGCCAAGCGCTCGGCCAAGTCGAAGTCGGACGTGTTCTTCGTGCACGACGCGGTGCACCCGCAGACGCTGGAACTGCTGCGCACCCGCGCCGAGCCGATGGGCATCGTGCTGCGCGTGGGCACCCCGGCAGAAGCGCTGGAAGCCGATTCCTTCGGCGTACTGCTGCAGTACCCGGACAGCTTCGGCCACATCGGCGACCACAAGGCGCTGGTCGAGGCCGTGCACGCCCGCCAGGGCCTGGTGGCGGTGGCCACCGACCTGCTGGCGCTGACCCTGATCGCCGCGCCCGGCGAATGGGGCGCGGACATCGTGGTCGGCAACAGCCAGCGTTTCGGCGTGCCGTTCGGCTTCGGCGGCCCGCACGCCGCGTTCATGGCCTGCCGCGACGCCTACAAGCGCTCGATGCCGGGCCGCCTGATCGGTGTGTCGGTCGATGCCGAAGGCAAGCCGGCCTACCGCCTGACCTTGCAGACCCGCGAGCAGCACATCCGCCGCGAGAAGGCCACCTCCAACATCTGCACCGCGCAGGTGCTGCTGGCGGTGATGGCCTCCATGTACGCCGTCTACCACGGCCCGGAAGGCCTGACCCGCATCGCCCGCCGCACCCACCGCCTGGCCGCCCTGCTGGCCGCCGCGCTGCGCAAGAACGGCGTGGACGTGGGCGAGCACTTCTTCGACACCCTGCACGTGCGCAACGTCGACGCCGCCGCGCTGCAGGCCAGGGCCGTGGCCGCCGGCTTCAACCTGCGCGTGATCGACAGCGAGGCGGTGGGCATCAGCCTGGACGAAACCGCCACCCGCGAGGACATCGTCGCGCTGGGCGCGGTGTTCGGCGCCAGCGTGGACGTGGACGCGCTGGACGCGGCCACCGCCGACGCGCTGCCGGCCGGCCTGGTGCGCCAGTCCGCGTTCCTGACCCACCCGGTGTTCAACACCCACCACAGCGAGCACGAACTGCTGCGCTACCTGCGTTCGCTGGCCGACAAGGACCTGGCGATGGACCGCACGATGATCCCGCTGGGCTCGTGCACCATGAAGCTCAACGCCACCGCCGAGATGATCCCGGTGACCTGGCCGGAGTTCGCCAACATCCACCCGCTGGCCCCGGCCGACCAGGCGCAGGGCTACAAGGAACTGATCGACGGGCTGGAAGCGATGCTGGTGGAATGCACCGGCTACGACGCGGTGAGCCTGCAGCCCAACTCCGGCGCGCAGGGCGAATACGCCGGCCTGCTGGCGATCCGCGCCTACCACGCCTCGCGCGGCGAAGGCCACCGCGACATCTGCCTGATCCCGGATTCGGCGCACGGCACCAACCCGGCCTCGGCGCAGATGTGCGGCATGAAGGTGGTGGTCACCAAGACCGACGCCAACGGCAACGTCGACGTCGAGGACATCCGCGCCAACGCCAAGAAGTACAGCGACCGCCTGGCCGCGATCATGATGACCTACCCGTCCACGCACGGCGTGTTCGAGGAAGAGGTGGTGGAGATCTGCCAGATCATCCACCAGCATGGCGGCCAGGTGTACACCGACGGCGCCAACATGAACGCCCTGGTCGGCGTGGCCAAGCCCGGCAAGTGGGGCTCGGACGTGTCGCACCTGAACCTGCACAAGACCTTCTGCATCCCGCACGGCGGCGGCGGCCCGGGCGTGGGCCCGTGCGCGGTCAAGTCGCACCTGGCGCCGTTCCTGCCGGGCGCGCTGGTCGCCGACGGCCTGCGCACGCAGGGCGTGGGCAACGGCGCCATGGTCTCGGCCGCCACCTTCGGCAGCGCCTCGATCCTGCCGATCAGCTGGATGTACATCGCGCTGATGGGCGCGGCCGGCCTGCGCAAGGCCACCCAGGTCGCCCTGCTCAACGCCAACTACATCGCCAAGCGCCTGGCCCCGCACTACAAGACCCTGTACACCGGCCGCAACGGCCTGGTGGCGCACGAGTGCATCCTCGACGTGCGGCCGCTGGAGAAGACCTCCGGCATCGGCGCCGAGGACGTGGCCAAGCGCCTGATCGACTTCGGCTTCCACGCCCCGACCCTGAGCTTCCCGGTGGCCGGCACGCTGATGGTCGAGCCGACCGAGAGCGAATCGCAGTACGAGCTGGACCGCTTCATCGACGCGATGATCCAGATCCGCGAGGAAATCCGCGCCATCGAGGACGGCCGCCTGGACCGCGAGGACAACCCGCTCAAGCACGCCCCGCACACCGCCACCGCGGTATCGGCCAGCGAGTGGGCCCACGCCTACCCGCGCGAGCTGGCGGCGTTCCCGCTGCCGTCGCTGAAGCAGTCCAAGTACTGGCCGCCGGTGGCGCGCGTGGACAACGTCTACGGCGACAAGAACATCATGTGCGCCTGCATCCCGGTGGATGCCTACAAGGAAGACGTCGAGGCCTGACGGGCCGAGGCAGGGGAAAGCAGACGGCCCGCGCAAGCGGGCCGTTTCCTTATGTAGCTCACCACCGGAACGCCTGCCCCCGGATCAAGGTGAAGGCCAGTCGAACGCCTGTGCAGTGCCGCCATCGGCCTTGTCCATGCCCTGCGAGCGCGCCTGAATCTGCTCGCGCGAGGCGTTGCAGAACAGCAAGGCGTTCTGCAAGCCGCCGAAACGGCTGTTGCTGACGGCGATGCACATGGTTTCGCCGGGAAACATGTTGGACGTGGCCTCGCATTTGACCTCTTGGTCGCGCCAGTCGCCCGGATAGGCCTGCCTGGCTGCCGCATACAGGGACGCCAGTGTTTCTCTCAGAACAATTGGATCTGCGTCGGCCGTCGCCTGCTGGCGGATCGGCGTGCGCAACAGCAACGGCGGCTTGGAGCGCTGCACCGAGCCCAGGCAGTACAGCGTCGCGGGCTCCACCACCACGGCCGCCTGCCGGCGGACGGCCTCCGGCGAAGGCGAAGCCACCGCATCCGCCACGACCGGAGCCGCTGGCGCCTGCGGCACAGGCACGATGAACTTCAGTTCGCGTAACACTCCCGCACGCCATACCTGTATCGGCGCCTCGAAACCGGGCCGCAGGCGTTCGATGATGGCCGCCACATCGCCGGGCACGGCAACTGCCTGGCCGGCAATCTCGAGCACGATATCCATCGTCTCGAAACCACTCTGTCGTGCCGGGCTGCCGTCGGCAACCCCGATGACCCAGGCGCCCCTCGGCGCCCCCAACCCCGACGCCCGCGCCAGTTCCGCGCCGACCACCCCGATCCTCATGCCCAGTCCCGCAGGCTTGGCATTGACGTCCGCTGTTTGCGCCGTTGCCGACGGCATCACCGGTGGTGGTATCGCCTTGCCACTCGGTACCCAGGCGATCACGTTGTACTTCGTGTTGAAGCCGCCGATCAGGCGGCGGTAGTCGCGTTCGGCCTTGTCCGCCTCACCGCGGGTGTCGTAGGGAAAGCACGACGAAAGTTCGGCTGGAATACCCGCGGCCTGCGCGACCTTCTTGAACTCCTCCCGATAGGAATGCGCCTGCTCCAGCGCCGCTGCCAAGGCGCGATCTCCCGGTACCGGCTTCTCGAATACGCCGCTGCTCACGGTCCATGCGATGTCGATGCGCCCTGGCACATCTGTCATGGTTGCATGGCAACGGAAATAGCGCGTCTGTGCCTGCTCCGGATTCCTGGCGACGAGTACGTCCGCCGGCGGCGTCCACGGCACGTCATGCCAGCTGCCGGCCTTCACGAAGAATGTGCGCCTTTCCCACAGCGCACGCTGCTCCTGGCGCAGCGCTTCGGCTTCGGCCCGTGTGCTTGTCGCAACGCAGCTCTTCTCGCCCGCACCGCCCAGTCCCGCCGCATGGCGATGGAAGGCACCCGCCAGGCGGTTGAGGGCCTCCATGTCGTACGCCGCCACATCGGACTCGAATACCGGCGACGCCCATATCCGCGCGGGCGTATGCCCGATATCGGTCAACGTGCACAGGACATAGCCCGTCGTCGGCGACTGCGCGGCGGCAACCCACGGCGACAGGCTCAGCGCAACAACCGCCAGCACGACAAGACGATGCATGTTCGTTTCCCCTGTGATGCGGAGCCCCCTCCGCACCGGCCCGGTGGGCCGGCGAAGCAGTGTGCCATGAACCCTGTACCAGCCATGCGCTTGCCCCGCGCATTACCGAGTGATAACGTTCGTTATAACAATCGCGAAATCCCGCCATGAAACTCAAGATCACCAGCATCGGCAATTCGTCCGGCATCATCCTGCCCAAGGAACTGCTTGCGCGCCTGCGCCTGGAAAAAGGTGACGAGCTCTACGCGCTGGAAACCCCCGACGGCATCCGCCTGACCGCCTTCGACCCGGAACTGGCCGCGCAGATGGAAGTGGCCGAGGCGATCATGCGCGAGGACCGGCAGGTGCTCCACAAGCTGGCGCAGTGAGGCGACCATGATCCGCTGGATCAGCAAGCCGCTGGCATTGGCCATCCACGACCGCCAACTTGCCGAACATGGCGGCGCCAGCGGCGTGCGCGACGATTCCCTGCTCGACTCCGCGCTCGCCCGCCCGCAGCAGCTGCATGCCTATGGCGACCCGCCACCGGACCTGGCCGACCTTGCCGCCAGCCTGGCATTCGGCCTGGCCCGCAACCACCCGTTCGTCGACGGCAACAAGCGCACCGCGCATGTCTGCTACCGCGTGCTCATCGCCCTCAACGACGGGCAGCTGATCGCGAGCGACGAAGAGAAATACATCGCCATGCTGCGCCTGGCCGAAGGCTCCACCAGCGAAGCCGAATTCGCCGCCTGGCTGCGCCCGCGCATCCGCATCGACGCGGGCGGCCGCGTGCAGGAACCGCGCGCGAACTACGCCGGCTGAGGCGCGGCACCACCGCCGCGCCCCAGCCCGTTACCGGCCTCAGTAACCGTTCTTCTTCAGCCAGGCATCGATCTGCGGCTTGCGCTCGGCGCGCAGCTTCAGCCGGGTCTGGATGCCGGTGATGGCGGTCTCCGCATCACGGCGCGAGGTCGGGGCGATGTGCTGCTCGGCGAATGCGCGGATCTTGTCCACCATGCGCGGGTCGTCCGAACCCATCGCCAGGCCCGGGTAGTAACGCGCGCGCGAGGTGCTGTCCACCAGCGTGTCCACCTTCTCGCGGTGGGCCACGGCGAAGTCGAACGCAAGATCCGCATGCTCGTGCGCCACCAGGCTGATCATCTCGGCGGCGTTGGTCGCCCCCGGCTCGCCGGTCAGCGCCATGTCCAGCGCGCGCTGCGCCAGCGCCTTGTCCTTGGCCCGCGCCAGCAGGCCGTAGTACTGGTCGCGCACCATGGCCGAGGTTTCCTTCTTCGCCAGGGCGTGCAGCCGGTCCCAGGTGGCGGCGTCGGCATTGCGCGCCACCACGCCCAGCACCGTGCGGCGAAGATCGGCCGGCAGCGAGTCCGGGTTGGCCAGGAACGCATCGAAGCGGCGCCGCGCCTCGGCGATCACCTGCTCATCGTCCATCGTGCTGAGCACGCGGATCAGGCCGCTGCGCAGCTGCCGGGTCTGCGCCGCATCGCCCTCGCGCGCGTCCCAGCCCAGCGACTGCAGCACCGGCGACAGCCGCGAACGCGCATACCTGCGGAACGCCGCCTGGCGCGGCGCATCGCCGTCGAACAGCACGTCGATGCCGCCCAGCGTGCCGGACACCATTTCCCACAGGTCCGACGGCGCATCGGCCGGCACCTGCGCGGTCAGGTCCAGCACGTCCGATTCCGGCTGCAGGCCCACCGCCGCCAGCGCGCTGGCATCCATCATCACGCCCAGCTGGTCCACCACCGGCAGCCGCGCGAAGCCCTGGCCCAGCGCCTTGAACTGCGCCGGCGCATACAGCGTGCGGTAGTAACCCTTCTGCCCGGCATTGACCAGCACCGGCCCGGCACAGCCGGGCAGCTCCAGCGCGCCGTTGCCGTCCACCAGCGTGCGCGCAATGGTGCCATCGGCGCCGCGCACGGTCACCGGCACGCGCCAGCGCAGCGGCACCTTGTCCTTGCGGTCCAGGGTGTATTCGCCCTGGGCCAGCGTCACCTGCGTGCGGCCGCCCACGCACTGGCTGGCCACGCGGATCAGCGGCACGCCCGGCTGCAGGGTGAAATCGTGCGCGACCTCGACGAAGCGCTTGCCCGGCGCGGCCTTGTCCATCTCGCGCCACAGGTCGTCGGTGACCGCGTTGCCGTAGGCGTGCGCACGCACATAGCTGCGCACGCCCTCGCGCCAGGCCTCGGCGCCCACGTAATCCTCGAACATGGCAATCACCGCCGCGCCCTTGCCGTAGGTGATGCCATCGAACGCCTGGCTGGCCTGCTCCACCGTCGCCACATGCTGCACGATCGGGTGGGTGGTGGCATACGCGTCGCGCCCCATCGCGCCACGGCTGGTCAGCGCCGCGCCCACCTGGTTGACGTCCCATTCCGGGTGCAGCTTGCGCGTGGTGCGGTCCTCCATCCAGCTGGCGAAACCTTCGTTCAACCACAGGTCGTCCCACCACGCCATCGTCACCAGGTTTCCGAACCACTGGTGCGCGATTTCATGCGCGGCCACCGAGAACACGCGCTGCTTGTCCGACACACCGGATACCGCCGGGTCCAGCAGCAGGGTGTGCTCGAAGGTGAAGATCGCGCCCCAGTTCTCCATCGCGCTGAAGAACTGGCTGCTGCCCGGCGCGGCCACGTTGTCCAGCTTGGGCAGCGGGTACGGCACGCCGAAGTAATCGTTGTACTCGCGCAGCACGGCGCGGCTGCCTTCCAGCGCAAAACGCGCCTGCTCCACCTTGCCCTTCTGCGTCACCACGCCGATCTCGGTGCCGGCGTCGTCCTTCAGCGCGGCGCGCTCGAAATCGCCGGTGGCCACGAACAGCAGGTAGGTGGACATCTTCGGCGTGGTCTGGAACACCACCTGCTTCAGCCCGTTGCCGAGCGACTTGCTGCTGGCCACCGGCATGTTGCTCACCGCCATCTCGGCCTCGGGCACGGTGATGGCCAGGTCGAAGGTGGCCTTGAAGCCCGGCTCGTCCCACGAAGGGATGAAGCGCCGCGCATCGGAATTCTCGAACTGGGTGAACAGCGCGCGGCGGCTGCCGGCCTCGGTGGGGTAATCCAGCGCGAACAGGCCGTTGGCCTGGGTGTTGACGACGCCGCTGTAGTCGGTGGCCAGCGTGTAGCGCCCGGGCGGCAGCGCTTTGTCGAAGCTGAAGGTCGCGGTCTGGTTCTCCGCGTCGATGCTCACCCTGGCCGGCATCGGCTTGCCGCCGGCGGCGGTGAGCGTGCTGTTGGCAAAACGCAGGTCCGCGGCCTGCAGCACGATGCTCGAGGTCTGCTCCAGCACCTCCAGGTCAATGCCGACCTTGCCGTCGAACGCCATCTGCTGCGCATGCGGCGTGACGTCGACGCGGTAGTGCGTGGGCCGCGCGGTGCGCGGCAACTGCGTCGTCACCGCCGCCGACTGCGCAGCCGGCGCGGCAGGCGCCTGTTCCTGTGCGGATGCCGGAAGGCCGATGCCGGCCAAGGCCAGCGTGATCGCGGTTGCCAGAATACGGCGCATGCCTGTTCTCCCCCGTTTATCGATGGAATGTGTCGATGGAAATCCCCAGCCATCCATCGTCCGCGCGCGGGCGCCGGCCCGACAGCGCCGGAAGTCATGCTTCGTTCAGTTTTCCAGCGCCTTGCCGTCCTGCCGCGCCGCGATCATCGCCCGGTACTGGCGCGGCGCCATGCCCACCTCGGCCTTGAACTTGCGGGTGAACGCGCTCTGGTCGGTGAACCCGCAGGCCTGGCCGATGCTGGCCACGCTGTCCTGCCCGTGCAGCAGGTGCAGGGCGATCTGGATGCGCAGGCGCGTGAGCACCTGCTGCGGCGTCATCTGGAACACCTTGCGGAAACTGCGCTCCAGCTTGGACAGCGAGAACCCGGTGATGTCCAGCAGGGTCTGCATGCGCACGTTTTCGGCGTAGTGCGTATTGAGGTACTCCAGCGCCAGCCGCAGCGGCTCGTACTGCGATTCCAGCCCGCCGCGCTGGCCCAGGTCGCGCGAGATGCCGATCAGCCCCACCACCCTGCCGTTCTCCACGATGGGCCGCTTGCAGGTCAGGCACCAGCCCGGCTGGCGGTTGGAGAACAGCTGCAGCTCCATCACGTTCTCGATCACCTCCCCGGCCAGCACGCGCGCATCCTGCGCCACATAGGCCTCGCTCATGCCGGCCGGGTACAGCTCGTCGGCGCGCCGCCCGATCACCTCGCCGCGCGAGCGCACCCCCAGCCGCTGCATCATCGTCATGTTGACGTGGGTGTAGCGGCCGTCCATGTCCTTGGCGAAGAACAGCACGCTGGGAATGGCGTCGAACAGGGCTTCGATCTCGGCGGGGTCTATGCGCATCAAGCAGGGTCCAGCAGCGGTGCAATCGCCGCATTCTAGCCAACCCCTTCTCCACGCCCGGGCGCGGGCCGGCCCTAACGCGCCGCCAACGGCGGCTTCACCTTCTCCACCCACTGCCCGGCCTATACCTGCAGGCCCCACCCACCCAGGGAGCGCCGCCATGACCCAGGGCGACAAATCCAGCTACACCGACAAGCAGAAGCGCCAGGCCGAACACATCGAAAAGAGCGAGAAAGCGCGCGGCGCCAGCACCAAGACCGCCGAGCGCATCGCCTGGGCCACAGTGAACAAGCAGGACGGCGGCGGCAAGAAATCCGGCAGCGGGCGCAAGCACGACACCAAGCACTGACCGGGCGCATCCGGCCCGATTGCGCAACGTCAGGGCGGCGGCCGCAAGGCATCATCGGCGGTCCACCCACCGGACCGTGACCATGAGCCAGCCGCCCGTTCCCACCGACTACGCCGCCGGCCAGCTGTGGCGCTGCAATGGCCGCGGGCCCGACGAGCAGCCCACGCTGCTGATCAACCTGGTGGAAACGCACCCGCTGGGCGGGCGCATCTTCCACGTCACGCTCGACGGCCTGCGCCTGCGCCACCCCGGCCTGCCCGGCGGCGTGATGACGCGGCTGGCGCATGCGCCGGTCATCGAACAGACCTTCGAGCGCAGCGGCATGGTGTACGTGGGCCCGCAGGCGCCGGCCGCCGATTACCGCAAGGGCTACGACGAATGGCGGCAGGCGTTCGATGCGGGGCGCGCCGGCTCCTTCGGCGTGAGCGTGCCGACCATTCTGGAAATCGTGGAGCGCCAGCTCAACGGCATTCCGCTGGACCAGGCGTAAGCGGGTCAGCGCGTAGCGGGCGAAGCGGCGGGCGCTGGTTGCGGTGCCTTGGCGCTACGGGCTGATTTCGGCATGCCCTGCACTTGCCTTACCGACGTGATCGGCAACGCCTCGGCACGCTGCTGCGCCGGCCACCACAGGTAGACGAAGGCACTGCTGGTGCCCAACAGCCGCGCCTCGCCGGGCAGCGGCGCGGCATCGCCCAGCATATGCACGCGCACCGGCGTGCCGCGGCCCTTCTCGCGTACCAGCTCGCCCTTGGTCTGCACGTACACCGCCGAGCCCAGCAGCATGAAACTCGCCACCACCAGGCTGACGCCGGTGATGGGGTGGATGCCGACGCCATCCCACGTCATGATCCGCGAACGCGGGAACGCCAGGCGCGCCCACCAGCGGCGCCGGCGCAGGTCGGCCACGTACTCGGGGTAACGGCGGCGCAGCGCCTCCGGCCAGCTCACCAGCGCCGCCAGCAGCACGCCAATGGCGAAAATCAGCGCATACGCCGGGTCGCGCAGGCCCGCCACCAGGTAATCGCTGGCCTGCAGGTAATCGGCAATGGTGATGCCAAAGCCCTGGTAGAACCACGCGCTCGACCACAACCCCAGGAACGCTACCAGCACATACGCGGCGGAAAACATCAGCGCCGGCTCGCGGCAACCGCGCCGCCACAGGTTGAGCACCCACGACTCGTCGCCAGCGCCCACATCGGGAATCGGCGACCAGTTGATCGGCTCGGCGGGCAGCGTACTGCCCTGCGCATCCCTGTTGTCGTCCTGCTGCCCGTGCGTCATTCCTTCCCCCCTTTTTGCTGCGGCAGCATCGCCGATTGCCTTGTTCGGGAGAAGCGACGTGGGCCACGCGCCCTATGTGACACAAGCCGTCCGCACCCATGCGGTTACGGGCGTGCCGAAAGCCCGGCTGCCCACGGCTGCACCGCCCGGGTTGTACGCCCGCCTCAGTGCAGATAGTCGCCGTAAGGCAGCTGCGCCTCCACCGGCGTGTGATCGGCGGACAGACGCGCCGGCACCGCATACACCGCCCGCGCCTCCTCCACCCGCGAGCGCGCATCCGCGCCCGTCGCCAGCCGCTGCGTTTCCACCGCATCCAGCACCCCGCGCACGGCGGCCGCCGCATCGAACACCGCACTGCCCATCGCCGGCAACGTACCGCCCACCCACCCTGCCGCATCGCCCGTGGCCACCACGTCGCCATGCGCGGCCAGCGTGCGCACCAGCCCTTCCAGCGTGTCCATCTGCGCCAACGTGACGCCGAAGGTGTAGCCCTGCGCCTCGCCCGCCGCGTAGCGTGCGGGCGCGCCCGCCTGAACCGCCCGCTGCGCCGGCCCCGACATCTCATCCAGCACCAGGTCCACCTGGTCGCCCAACAGTTCCAGGCAGAACGCCACCTCGGCCATGCGCACCTCGCGCGCCGGCCCGCCCGCCGCATCGGCCAGCGGCCGCATCAACCGCAGCAGGAACCGGATGTGGTCGCTCAGCCGCACCAGCCGCTGCTGGCTGTCCGCGGGCAGGTAGTAGCCCGGCCTGTCATCGTCCAATGTGTGCTTTGCCATCGTTGCCGTCTCCTTCCGTGAAGTGGCCGCCCGCCGCGAACGGCGGACGGGAAGTCGGGAGGCTAGAAACCGCACACAGACGGCGGGCTTATTTCCCTTGCGGGTGTTGTATTCGCCGCCCTCCCGACGCAGGCATCGCGTCGGTTGCGCCCGCGAAGCAGGCACAAAAAACCCACCGGTTTATCGGAGGTGGGTACCGCTGTGTGGGGAGTTTCTAGGCTCCGTGGCGCGAGGATGCTACCGAAGCCCACCGGCGTCAATCGGGGATTACCATGTTCAGAAATTTCTGACAGCAAATCGATGCCATGTCCGACGCACTCCATGAACTCCAGTCCGCCATGCGCCAGTTCGCACAGGAGCGTGACTGGGAGCAGTTCCACAGCCCCAAGAACCTCGCCATGGCCCTGAGCATCGAAGCCAGCGAGCTGATGGAACACTTTCAATGGCTCACCGAAACTCAGAGCCGGAACCTGACCGACGAGCGCAAGGCTCAAGTCGGCACGGAAATTGCCGATGTCCTGCTTTACCTGTTGCGCCTTTGCGATGTGCTGCAGATCGACCCGGCCGACGCCGCGCGCGGAAAACTCGCGCTCAACGCAAAGAAATACCCGGTTGAACTTGCAAAAGGGCGCAGCGACAAGTACACCGAGCTTCACGGAAGCGGGGAAACATCAGGGAAAGAGCCAGCGTGATTGTCTATCAGTCCACACGGTCCGGGTTCCTCAGGGATTCCGAGGAAAACGCCATCGAGGAAATCGTAGCGCAGGCCTTCCTCCAGAAGACCAAGCGGTATGCCCCTACCCCGGAATTCCGAGCGTGGCGCCATTCGCTGATGCAGATGGTGGACGTACTCAGCGACGACGACCTGCCCGACGACATGGGCGTCGGCATCGAGTTCGGCATTCCCTATAGCAACAAGCGCATCGATTTCATCCTGAGCGGCCATGCCGCCGACAGCGACCCGCGCGCGATCATCGTTGAACTCAAGCAGTGGTCCGAGTCCAAGGTCACCGACAAGGACGGCATCATCATCGCCCAGCGCGGCGGCCCGGTGGAAACCGAAGGCATCCACCCCAGCTACCAGGCCTGGTCCTACGCCGCCCTGCTGGAAGGCTTCAACGAGGCCGTGCATGAAGGCGGCATCCAGCTCAAACCCTGTGCCTACCTGCACAACCATGTGCGCAACGGCGCCATCGACGACCCACGTTATGCCGCCCATCTGGACAAGGCGCCGGTATTCCTGCGCGGGCCGAGCGAAAAGCAGAAGCTGCGCGCCTTCATCAAGCAGCACGTCAAGCGTGGCGACAAGGCCGAACTGCTGTACCGCATCGAAAACGGCCGCGTGCGCCCGTCCAAGATGCTGGCCGACAGCGTTGCCAGCATGCTCAAGGGCAACGAGGAATTCGTCCTGATCGACGACCAGAAACTGGTCTACGAAAACTGCCTCGCCCGCGCGGCCCAGGCCAGCGACACCCGCAAGCAGGTCGTCATCGTCAAGGGTGGCCCGGGCACCGGCAAATCGGTCGTCGCCATCAACCTGCTGGTCGAACTGACCAAGCGCGGCCTGACCACCAAGTACGTTTCCAAGAACGCCGCGCCGCGCGCCGTCTACGCGCAGAAGCTTGCCGGGCATATCCGCAAGTACGAAATCGCCGGCCTGTTCTCCGGCTCCGGTGGTTTCCACACCACCGAGCCCAACACCTTCGACGTGCTGGTGGTGGACGAGGCCCACCGCCTCAACGAGAAGAGCGGCCTGTACGGCAACCTCGGCGACAACCAGGTCATGGAACTGATCCGCAGCGCCCGTTGCACCGTATTCTTCGTCGATGACGACCAGATAGTCACCCTGTCCGACATCGGCCATACCGAAGAACTGCGCCGCTGGGCGGCCTACTTTGACGCCGAGGTCAGCCTGCTCGAACTGTCATCCCAATTCCGCTGCGCCGGCTCGGACGGCTACATCGCATGGCTGGACAACCTGCTCGGCATCCGTCAGACCGCCAATACCGACTTCGACCGCGGCGCCTTCGAGTTCGGCATCGTCGACTCCCCACGCGACCTGCACCACTTGATCCGCGAGAAGAACCGCGCCAACAACAAATCGCGCATGGTCGCCGGCTACTGCTGGGACTGGAAGAGCAAGAAAGACCCCAACGCCTGGGACATCGAAATCCCCGAACACGACTACCGCGCCCAATGGAACCTGGGCAGCGACGGCAGCCTGTGGGCCATCGCCGACAATTCCGTCGAGCAGGTCGGCTGCATCCACACCAGCCAAGGCCTGGAGATGGACTACGTAGGCGTGATCATCGGCCCAGACCTGGCTTGGCGCGATGGCCGACTCGTTACCGACCCAAGCAAGCGCTCAAAGCAGGACCGTTCGATTTGGGGTTACAAGTCACAGACCAAGCGCAACTCCGAGGTTCACGACCGGGTGGATCGGATCATCCGGAATACCTACAAAACACTGATGAGCCGGGGAATGAAGGGGTGCTATGTCTATGTCAGTGACCAAGCATTGAAAGAGGCGATATCCAGATGACTGCTTTCGGCCCATAGCGGGCATCAGAATCTCTACCGCAGCGAGCTTGCAGCGGTCACTGGGGCCCTCCGCTGAGAGCAGCCCTAATATCGAGCGGCATCAAAAAGGAAGCCCACCACACGGTGCCTTGTGGATAAGCCGCATAGCCGGACCCACGAGCCCCGCCTATAAGACAGTTAGTAGTTAGGAGAGACATTTTTGACCACGGAAATTGACGGCGCTACCGAGCATGAAATCAAGATTCAATTGAGCTCAACCACACAAGTAAAGCTTTTCGCGTCAATGCGGTCTCAAGAGCTTGCCCATTTCGCTGACACCTTGAAGGGAATGTTTGGCTTGGCCGACTATACGGTCAACCCCGAGAATAGAAAGAACGTAACGGACGACTACTATGACACTAGCTCATTAACGCTGTTTCGAGATCACTCATTGTTGCGCGTCCGCAGAGATGGCGGAAACCCAAAGATCGTCGCCAAGTCGATGCTCAGTCAGGCACAGGGCGAGTTCAAGCGCAGTGAGTACCAACAGGAGTCATCGGAGCCTGCGCTGCAGTCTGAGATTGTGAACAACTTTCACACGATGGCGTTGAAAGCTTTTCCGGATCTCACCTCTGCACAGTTTGAGCACGTACTCAAGGTAACGAACGAGCGCCACAACTACCTTGTAGAAAAACCCGGAGAGAAATACAGACTCTCTCTTGATGTCTACTTTTTTACCAACCCAAAGACAGGTAGAACTTCGAATCAGCTATTCGAGGTCGAGGTTGAAGCACTTACCCATCTGGCTTCACAAAAGATTGGGAACATTAAAGGGAATCTCGCAAGAGCACTTGGTCGCTTCTCATACTCCCATGATTCGAAATTTGAGACCGGGGTAAAGCGCATGCGAATCGATAGGCCGAATTGGAGCCAGTGGATATTTGAGGCCGGGCAAACTGGCGCACTTAGCTGGACAAGCTTAATCGTGGGTATTGCTGGACTACTCGTTGGCGTAATTGGCACATGGGCGACTATGACGGACTGACTACTAGAAACTCAATCAAGCCGAACCCGCTTCGCAGGTCGACTCAATTCAGGCATTGCGCGTCAACGGAGAACGCACAATGGGACTTCACTTCTCAGGTTTCACTCCACCGTCGAATGGAGCATTCATCAATTCCAGGATCCCTGACGCAACCGTCCCGGAGTTCAATGAAGCTATTGAGAAAGCAAATTGATCGAGGGAATCGCGTATTTGAGACGTCTTGCCGATGCTTGGGGAAAAAAGAAGAGGATGATACTGTCGTCCGGAACGAGTTTCAGGCCTGTTCAGCAACATTGGATCCGCTCCGCTTTAGGTAATGCGTTCGCTTTGGTCGAAAGAAAATCTGAATCGTGAAGGAGGGGGGGATGTTCATCAGTGATCAGGAAACTGCGACGGACATGTTGCAGTACGAGGCGATCGCCAAGACCGTCGTAAAGCTCATCGAGAAATCACCGGGGGTGCCGATCACTATCGGCGTTCATGGTGACTGGGGTGCCGGTAAATCCAGCGTCCTCAAGATGGCGCAATCTTCCTTGGAAGGGACGGATGGTGTCCTGTGCATCTGGTTCAACGGCTGGGCATTCGAGGGGTTCGAGGACGCGAAGACCGTGGTCCTCGAGACGATCATCGAGGAGTTGAAGCGGGCTAGACCGAAATCACAGAAGGTCAAGGATGCCGCAAAGAAGCTGCTGAAGCGCGTCGATTGGCTGAAGACGGCGAAGAAGGCGGGCGGACTCGCATTCACGCTTGCGACGGGCATCCCAACGCTTGGTCAGATCGGCGACCTCATCGGCGCTGCCAGGTCTGCGCTCGGTAAGAGTGCCGGGGAACTCTCACGCGAGGACATCGAGGGATTCGCGGACGAAGCCTCCGGCTTTCTCATGAAGGCCGAGGAAGACAGCGTCCCCGCACATATCCACGCGTTCCGCGAAGAGTTCCTAGAGCTCCTCGACGCGGCGGAGGTGAAACAACTGGTCGTGATGGTGGACGATCTGGACAGGTGCCTGCCGCCGACCGCGATCGGTACGCTGGAGGCAATACGACTTTTCCTTTTCGTCGATCGAACCGCATTCGTCATTGGTGCCGACGAGATGATGATCGAGTATGCCGTCAGGGATCACTTCCCCGACCTCCCGCCATCTGCGGGCCCGGTGAGCTATGCACGGAATTATCTGGAGAAACTGATTCAGGTTCCTTTCCGCATTCCCGCCCTCGGCGTCGCGGAGACACGAACCTACATCACTCTCCTGCTGGTCGAAGCAGAGCTGGGTCCGGGCGACGAGGGATTCAAGAAGCTGCTCGGGCAGGCGCGCGAGGATATGCGGCAGCCTTGGTTGAGCAAGGGGATTACGCCGAAAACGTTGGCGGATGCCTTTGGCAAGGAGGGGCCGGACGTCGGTCAGGCGCTGGTATTGGCGAACCAGATCACGTCAATGCTGGCGGAAGGGACCAAGGGCAACCCTCGCCAGATCAAGCGCTTCCTGAACTCCATGCTGTTGCGCAGGGAGATCGGCGAGGCGCGTGGATTCGCTGCGCAGGTAACCGTGCCCGTGCTCGCAAAGCTGATGCTGGCGGAGCGATTCAAGCCGGATTTCTTCGACGAGATAGCGCGTGAAGCGAGCGCCGCGATGGAGGGGCGTTCCCCACGCATTCGGAGCCTCGAAGAGCATATCGCCGCGCCCGCCGACTCTGATGAGCCGCCTGCCGAGCCCAAAAAGGCGGGGGCGCTGATACGTGCCAAGTCGGCCAAACCGGCGGTTCCGACAGATATCGAGGACTGGCTGAAGATCGACTGGATCAAGTCGTGGGCAGCTCTCGAACCCAAGCTGGCCGACGTTGATCTCCGGCCGTACGTGTTCGTCACCCGCGATAAGCGGATGCTGTTCAGTGGTTCCGGTAGCGCCAGCCGACTCGAGCAGATCGCGGACGGTCTGATGGCCGGACCCATCCAGGCGAAGGCTGCCGCGAAGGAGGCGGGGGAATTGACGGCCGCTGCTGCCGAGGAACTCTTCGATGTCGTGCGTATGCGCGTCCTCCAGGGAGAGTCGTTCGCGAAGGAACCCCCGGGAGCCCGGGGCTTGGTGGAGCTGGTGAAGATTCGCCCGGAATTGGAGCGGAGGCTGTTGGACTTTGCGAAGGAACTTCCCGTGCCCAAGCTGGGTGCTTGGGTACCCGCAGCGTTCGGAAACGTCTTCAAGGATCTTGCCGTTTTGCGTGATTACCAAGGTCTCCTCAAGAGTTGGTCCGAGCAGACAGACAGCACCACCCTCAAGGCTGCGGCCGGCGCTATTTCGAAGATGGGAGACAAGTGAGCCATGGGGACATCGAAAGGATACGGTGGTGCCCCGAGTGGGCTTGTTCCGAGTTGGGTTGACGACACCGCGCCAGGCGCCGCTGCGCCCACAGCTGTTCCCGGTGGTGGTGGAGCGGCGGGAGCATCGCCAGAGGTGGCGCCAAAAGTGCCCGCCGCCGTGCCGGACGTCTCGTCGGCGGGTCGGCTCAGTACCGCAAAGGGCAACTTCACGCGGTTCGTCAGGAGCGGTGATTCGGACACGTTGCGTAGATCGATATCGCAGTACGTCCGCAACGGGACCGGGTCTGCGCGTAAGGCCGCCAGGCGGATGGGTGCCTCCCGCAGCGCCGGAACCCAGCTGCTACAGGTCATCCGCGACGTCAACCGGCAGGGCGCGGCTGCGACGTTGCAGAAGCTCAATCTGCAACATCTTTCCGGCAGACCGGCGGCGGACGTGTTCGTCGCGATGCTGGAAACCATCTGCCCACCCGGTGGACGGATCGACGAGGCCATCGCGAGGCAGGCCATGCTCGACGCGATCGCGGGTCTTGCAGATGCCGGTGGGGAGACATTCGAGCAGATGACACCGGAGCAGTTGTCCGAGTTCTTCCAAGACTTCGTCATCTACACCATCGAGGGTCGCGTGATAGCCGACATCGGCACGCACGCTATCGATTTCCCGGAGACCGTCGACGGGGTCGAGCAGGTTCAGGAGCAACTGCACGGATTCGTATCCAACTGCGTCAGGGGCCACCTCGGCGAGCATTTCGATGGGCTTGCCGAGAAAACGGACGAGCAGGTGAAGGAGACCGTCGAACGTATCTACGAAGCAGCTTTCGAACTGGTCTCAGCGATGGCAGGAGATGTGGAATGAGCAGGCAATCAATCGTTTTCAGGGTAGGGGCCGATGACAGACTGGTAGTCGCCACGCGGCTCGAGGGTTCGCATGCCACGGAATTCGCTTTCGATGGATTCGCCGATATCGACCGTCTGCTTGGCGGCGTCCTATCCAAGCTGGAACGGCTGGGCCTCCAACCCTCCGAGCGGTCTCTGGACCTGGCGATGCTGGCCGCCGCAATAACCGCAGCGGATACACGTGTCGAAAGAAGCAAGGAAGGGCAGGACGGGTGGACGAGGGAACTGGAGATATGTCTTCCGGTCCACGATCAGGAGGCATGGCTACCGGTCGTGTCTCTCTTGGAGAGGACGCTGAATTTCCTGACAGGCGATCGGTGGACGGTGACATTCCGCCCCAGGTCGCCGTCCGCGGCGCGGATCATCGAACCGCTTACGGAGACGCTCGCGGAACGTCCGACCGACGTGTGTCTTTTTTCCGGAGGACTGGACAGCTTTATTGGTGCCATTGATCTTCTTTCGGAGGGGAAAAGCGTCCTACTGGTCAGTCATTACTGGGACAGTGTTACCAGCAAGCACCAAGATGTATGTCTCAATGCGCTGGAGGAGCGATATAAAGACGTATCATTTTTTTCGGTACGCGCGCGGGTTGGTTTCGAGACGGGAGCAATCGATGGCAGCTGGGCAGAGAATACCTTGCGCGCCCGCTCCTTTCTATTTTTCTCCCTGGCCGCACTCGCAGCGGACGCCATCGGGAGGAACGTGACCATCCATGTGCCGGAGAACGGCCTGATCTCGCTGAACGTGCCACTGGATCCACTGCGACTCGGATCGCTGAGTACGCGAACGACCCACCCGTATTACATGTCCCGCTTCAACGAACTGTTGCGAGCCATAGGACTCGGCGGATCTCTCCACAATAGCTATCGTCATATGACGAAGGGCGAGATGGTCGAGGAGTGCGAGGACATCGACTTCCTCCGGGAGCACGCCAAGGAGACTATTTCGTGTTCATCGCCTGCGAAGGCCAGGTTCTCCGCGGACGAGGAGCGGCGAAAGCCAAAGAACTGCGGACATTGTGTTCCCTGCCTGATCAGGCGGGCTGCGTTGAAGCGTGGATTCGGCCAGGACGACACCGAATACCAACTCGAGGATCTGGAAAATGCCGAGCTCGACAGCAAGTCGGCCGAGGGCGAGCACGTGCGATCATTCCAGTTGGCCATCTCGCGTCTCCGTACCAAGCCGGGGCGTGCCCGCTTCGACATCCATAAGCCAGGGCCGCTAATAGACTTTCCTGACGATTGGGGGGACTATGAGGCCGTTTATCGGGATGGCTTGGAAGAGGTTGCCGACCTGCTCCAGAACGTCGAGGCACGGCCTTTGGAATGACAGACATGAGTCATGCATCGCCAAGCTGGGTCGACTTCCATTGCCACTTGGATCTGTACCAGGACCATCTCGGAGTCATCCGTGAGTGCGATGCACGGAGGATCGCGACACTTGCGGTAACAACGACGCCGAAGGCGTTCGCACGCAATGTCGACTTCGCCCTCGGCTCTCCTTATGTGACCGTCGGATTAGGCTTGCATCCGCAACTCGTTGCGGAGCGGTCCGACGAGTTGCCGTTGTTCGAAAGGCTGCTCGAGTGCACCGACTATGTCGGAGAGGTAGGGTTGGATGCCAGCCCTAGGTTCTATGCGAGCTTCCAGCAGCAGCGACGCTTATTTGATCGGATACTCCGGGCATGTAGCGAACAGGGCGGCAAGATACTGAGCATCCACAGCGTCCGTTCGGTCGCGTGGGTGCTCGGATCCTTGGAAGAGAACCTGAAGAATCCGACCTGCATCCCGGTGCTGCACTGGTTCACGGGGACGAAGTCCGAAGCGCATCGGGCGATCGAGCAGGGGTGTTACTTCTCGGTGAACGCAGAGATGATGCGGAATGCGAAGACGCATGCACTCATTCGATTCATACCAGAGGATCGATTACTTACCGAGTCGGATGGACCCTTCGTTCAGTTTGGAGAACGTCCTGCCAGACCTTCGGATATGCCGGAGACTGTGGGGTTACTCGCCGCGATCAAGAATACCGACTCAGCCCACTTGGCAGAACAAGTACTGAAGACATTACGTGCGATTCAATCTATAGAACCTGCCGTGCGGGAAGGGAAGCAGCGATCGTTATTTAAGCAGCCATGAGATGGGCTGTAAGGGCCGGCAGCAAAAAAGGACCTCTTTGTCTATTTTCTTTCGGACGAAACGCAGCATAGCGAGGCGCATTGACACCTCCGCTCTTGGCCGAAAGCGAGCGTTATTTTTTATGGCCTTTTTGTAAGCCCCGCCAATTCTCTTATGTACAAACTGGCAATTGAAACGGACACCACCCCAAGTCTGCGCCGAGAAATAACCGCTCTGCTTATTGTTAGCGATAAACTGAAATTTCTTTAACTAGCAACAAGAAGCCCCGCACATGCGGGGCTTCTTAGTTCGACCTCATCAATTCGGAGCTAGTGACCCAGCTCCTGGGACTAAGGCCTCAACCCCACGGGTCCTGCAACACCATCGTGTGGTCGCGGTCCGGGCCGGTGGAGACGATGCTGATCGGGCAGCCGGCCAGTTCTTCCAGCGAGCGCAGGTAGGCGCGGGCGGCCGGGGGCAGGTCGTCCCAGTGGGTGATGCCGTGGGTGTTCTCGCTCCAGCCCGGGAATTCCAGGTACACCGGGGTGCACTCTTCCCAGCCCTGGGCGTCCAGCGGGGCGTATTCGGTGCGCTTGCCGCGGTATTCGTAGGCAATGCACACCTTGAGCTTCTCCATGCCGTCCAGCACGTCCAGCTTGGTGATGCACAGGCCGGTGATGCCGTTGATGGCCACGGCGCGCTTGAGCGCGACGATGTCCATCCAGCCGCAGCGGCGCGGGCGGCCGGTGGAGGCGCCGTATTCGGCGCCGCGGTCGCGGATGCCCTGGCCGATTTCATCGTCCAGCTCGGTGGGGAACGGGCCGCCGCCCACGCGGGTGGCGTAGGCCTTGGCGATGCCCAGCACGTAGTCGATGGAATCCGCGCCCACGCCGGTGCCGGCCAGCGCGCCGCCCACGGTGGTGTTGGAGCTGGTGACGTACGGGTAGGTGCCGTGGTCGATGTCCAGCAGCGCGCCCTGCGCGCCTTCGAACAGCACGCGCTTGCCCTGCTTGCGCAGGTCGTGGCAGATGCCGGCCACGTCACTCTTCATCGGCTCCACGTACTCACCGAAGGCCAGCGCCTCGGCGTAGACGGCGTCGAAATCCACCGGTTCCACGCCCAGGTACTTGGTCAGCACGAAGTTGTGGTAGTCCAGCGCGGCGCGCAGTTTTTCGGCCAGCTGTTCGGGGTAGTGCAGGTCGGCGATGCGGATGCCGCGGCGCGCCACCTTGTCTTCATAGGCCGGGCCAATGCCGCGGCCGGTGGTGCCGATGGCCTTGCCGCCGGCGGCCTTTTCGCGCGCCTGGTCCAGGGCGATGTGGTACGGCATGATCAGCGGCGCGGCCGGGGAAATCTTCAGGCGCGAGCGCACTTCCACGCCGGCCGTTTCCAGCTCTTCGATCTCTTTCTTCAGCGCGGCCGGGGAAATCACCACGCCATTGCCGATCAGGCACAGCGCGTCGTCGCGCAGGATGCCGGATGGAATCAGGTGCAGGACGGTCTTCTTGCCGTTGATGACCAGGGTGTGGCCGGCGTTGTGGCCGCCCTGGAAACGCACGACGGCACCGATTTCCTCGGTGAGCAGATCGACGATCTTGCCCTTGCCTTCATCGCCCCACTGGGCGCCGAGAACAACAACTGATTGACCCATGACGGGTGACTCCTAGGTTGGCTGCAGCCATCGGGGCCGCGGACGGGACCGTGCGGGGCCGGCGGGCCTGCCTGGGTGGCGGCCCCATCGGGGGGCGGCCGGCAAACGCATGCGCCCTACACGGAAAAAGCCGAACGGGAGTGCCCCGGCCGGCTTTTCTGGATTATCCGGGTTTTGCCTGGCGGCTACCACCCCCGCCGGCCCGGGCCGCGGCGGGCGGCCGGCAGCGGTTCAGTGGCGCAGCCACCACAGCACGGCCAGGCCGATGGCCAGCATCAGCCCGCCGGACTGGCGCAGGGCCGCGGCGGGCAGTTCCAGCAGGCGCGCGGCCAGGCGTTTCCACACCAGCGGGGCGGCGAACAGGAACAGGCCTTCGAGGATGGCGACCAGGCAGAGGGCGGAGAGGAGGTCTTGCATGGGGGGCTGTTTCTCCCCTTCTCCCATCGGGAGAAGGGGCCCGTAGGGCGGATTAGGGTGCGGGCGAAGCCCAGGGATAGGGAACAACTCGAGGGCTTCGCCCCCTGCCCTCACCCCAACCCCTCTCCCGGAGGGAGAGGGGCTTTGGAGGCTCAGCGGTCGTTCTTGAGGTACTGGAGGAACGGGTCGTTCTTGTCCAGCACGATCACGCCGTTGCCGTCGGTCATGGAGCCGCGGTAGGCCTCCAGGCTGCGGTAGAAGGCATAGAACGCCGGGTCGGCCGAGCCGGCCTTGCCGTAGATGGCCGCGGCCTGGGCGTCGCCCTCGCCGCGCAGCTGCTGGGCGTCGCGCTCGGCCTCGGCCACCAGCACGGTGCTTTCGCGGTCGGCCTGGGCGCGGATGGTCAGCGACTGCTCCTCGCCCTCGGCGCGCAGCTTGGCCGCTTCCTGCTTGCGCTGGGCGCGCATGCGCTCGTAGACGTCGGTGATCACCTGGCTGTCGGTGGGCAGGTCGATCTGCTTGATGCGCAGGTCGATGATCTGCATGCCCAGGGTCTGCACCGCTTCGTTGATGCCCTTGAGCTGGCCGGCGATCAGCTCGCCGCGGTCGCCGGACACCAGCTGCTGCAGGGTGCGGGCGTTGATCTGGTTGCGCAGCGAGTCGGTGATGATCGGCGCCAGGCGGGCGTTGGCTACCTTGCCGTCGCCGCCGGTGGCGCGGTAGTAGGCGCGCACGTCGGAGATGTAGCCGATGGCGAAGAAGTCGACGCTCACGTCCTTCTGCTCGGCGGTGAAGTAGCGCGCCGGGGCGGTGTCCAGCACCTGGAAGCGGCGGTCGAACACGCGCACGGTTTCCACCAGCGGCACCTTGAAGTGCAGGCCGGGCTTGATGTCCGAGCGCACCACCTTGCCCAGGTTGAGCACCATGGCGGTCTGGTCTTCGCGCACCACGTACACCGAGCCCAGCAGGCCCATCAGCAGCACGACCAGCAGGCCGATCACAAGGGAATTCTTCATCGGCCGGCCTCCTCACGGTTTGCCGAGCGCGAACCGGAGCGGTCCGCGTTGCGAATGCTGTCGGTGGTGGGCGGCAGCGCCGGCACCGCCATTTCAGGCGTCAGTTGCGGGGCATTACCGGTCTTGCCGGCATCGGCCGGCATCGGCACGTAGATCAGCTGGCGGCCGTCGCCGCCGATGACCTTGCGGTTCTCGGCCAGCACCTGCTGCACGGTTTCCAGCCACAGGCGCTTGCGGGTGACTTCCGGGGCGTTCTTGTATTCGGCCTGCAGCAGGGTGAAGCGGCGCGCATCGCCTTCGGCGCGGGCCACGATGGCCTGCTTGTAGCCTTCGGCGGTGGTGCGCGCGCGCGAGGCCTGGCCGCGCGCTTCGGGCACCACCTTGGCGGCGTAGGCCTGGGCTTCGTTGATCAGGCGTTCCTTGACCTGCTGGGCGCCGTTCACCTCATCGAAGGCCGGCTTCACTTCTTCCGGCGGGCGCGCGTCGGGCAGGGTCAGGCCGGTGACCACCAGGCCGGTGCGGTAAGCCTTGAGCGAGGCTTCCAGGCGCTGTTCGGCGGCCACGGCCAGCGGGCCGCGGTTGTTGAGCACGGTGTTGAGGTCGGCGCGGCCCACCTGCTCGCGCACCGCGCTCTGCGCGGACTGCTCCAGCACCTGGTCGGCGTCGATGGTGCCGAACTGGTACAGGCGCGGGTCGTCCACGCGGTACTGCACGTTCAGCGCCACGTTGACGATGTTCTCGTCGCGGGTGAGCACCGGCACGTTGCTGCTGAAGGTCTTGATCTGGGTGGCGTTGACCTTGACCACCGACTCGATCGGCCACGGCAGCTTGAAGTTCGGGCCCGGCTGCAGGATGCGCGAGAACTGGCCGAAGCGCAGCACCACGCCGCGCTGCTGTTCGCCGATCAGCTGGAAGCTGGACAACAGCACCAGCAGCGCCACCGCCAGCAGTACCCAGCGCCAGATGCCGCCGTCGAACAGGTCGCGCAGCGGGCCGGGCAGTCCGCCCCATCCGCCGCCGCCATTGCCGCCGCGCGGCGTGCGCGATCCGCGCCGGTTGTCGGCGGGGCCGCCACTGTCGTTGCCGCCAGGTGTGTTCCAGGCCATGCATGCTCCATCTGTCAGGGCCTGTATGCGGGGCGTTCCCGCAATCCTGGCCGTGGTCAATCGAATCCGGATTCTACTAGATGGGGCAGACCTGACGTTTCGCAACCGCTATCTTGGTTATTCCCCCGTTCCGCTGCAGGCCGCGCCATGTCCGCCCATGCCCCCTTCACCGCCTTCCGCATCCACAACGACGACGCCGGCTACCGCAGCGGGCTGGAGCAGGTGACGCTGGACCAGCTCGCCCCTGGCGAGGTGGTGGTGCGCGCCCGCTGGTCGTCGGTCAACTACAAGGACGCGCTGGCCGGCACCGGCCAGGGCAAGATCCTGCGCCGCTTCCCGCTGGTGGGCGGCATCGACGTGGCCGGCGAGGTGGTGGCTTCCACGGATCCGGCGTTTCGCGAGGGCGATGCGGTGCTGGCCACAGGCTGCGGCCTGAGCGAGACCCGCGACGGCGGTTACAGCCAGTACGTGCGGCTGGAATCGAAGTGGGCCATCCCGCTGCCGGCGGGGCTGACCCTGCGCGAGGCCATGGTGCTGGGCACCGCCGGCTTCACCGCCGCGCTGGCGCTGCTGCGCATGAAGGACAACCGGCAGACGCCCGAACACGGCCCGCTGGCGGTGACCGGCGCCACCGGCGGCGTGGGCTCGCTGGCGGTGGACATCTTCAGCCGCGCCGGGTTCGAGGTGCACGCCATCAGCGGCAAGGCCGAGGCCAAGGAGTACCTGACCACGCTTGGCGCCACCGAAGTGCTGGGCCGCGAGGCGCTGGCCACCACCCGGCCGATGGAATCGGCGCGCTTCGGTGGCGGCCTGGACAATGTCGGCGGCGCCATGCTCACCAGCCTGCTGGCGCAGACCGCGCCCTACGGCAACGTGGCCTCGGCCGGGCTGGCCGCCAGCGCGCAGCTGGACATGACGGTGATGCCCTTCATCATCCGCGGCGTGTCGCTGCTGGGCGTGGCCTCGGCCGGCACCGCGCGCGACATCCGCCAGCAGGTCTGGCAGCACCTGGGCGATGACTGGAAGCCGCGCCACCTGGACACCCTCTGCACCCGCGAGGTGGGCCTGGACGGGCTGCCGGAGGTGTTCGCCACCATGCTGGCCGGCGGCTCGTTCGGGCGCACGGTGGTCCGGATCGACTGAATGCGGCCGCGCGCACGCTCTGGCGGCGGCGCGCCGGTTGCTTCGCGCCGCCGGCGGGCCGACACTAGGCGGGCGACATCATCTTGGGGAAGAACGTGGCGCGCATCCTGATCGTGGACGATTCGCCGTCGCAGCTGCTCGGCATCCAGCGCATCGTCGAAAAACTGGGGCATGAAACCTTCACCGCCACCGACGGCGCCGCCGGCGTGGAGGCCGCCAAGGCGGTCCTGCCCGACCTGGTGCTGATGGACGTGGTGATGCCCAACCTCAACGGTTTCCAGGCCACGCGCACGCTCAAGCGCGAGGCCAGCACCACGCACATCCCGGTGGTGCTGGTGACCACCAAGGACCAGGACACCGACCGCCTGTGGGGCATGCGCCAGGGCGCCAAGGCCTACATCACCAAGCCGTTTTCCGAGGACGAACTGTCCGAGGTGATCGCGCGGGTGTTCGCCGGCGGCGGCGACGTACCGGAAGCCTGACGCGTAGATGCGGGGCTTGCCCCGCATGAGGCTTTCCCGGCAAGCCCCGTGTGGGGCAAGCCCCACACCTACGATGCTGCAGCAAGCCCCATATATACGACACAGGAGCGCACCCAAGTGCGCGCCTGCATGCGCCCGATGCTTCAGATTTTCTCGCCGAAGGCCTTGGCCAGCGCGCGGTAGGCCTTCTGCTGGGCCTCGTTGGTCGCCACCGGGGCGATGACCTCCAGTTCCACGATCTGGTCGCCGTCCGGCTTGCCCGGCAGGCCGCGGCCGCGCAGGCGCAGCTTGCGGCCGCTGTCCGAATCGGCCGGCACCTTCAGTTCCACCGCGCCGCCCAGGGTGGGCACGCTGATGCTGGTGCCCAGCGCCGCCTGCCAGGGCGTGACCTGCAGGGTGTAGAGGATGTTGCGGCCGTCCACCTCGAACTGCGGGTGCGCGGCGTATTCCACTTCCAGCATCAGGTTGCCGCCGCCGCTGCCCTGCCCGGCCAGGCGGATCACCTGGCCCGGGCGGATGCCCTTGGGCACGCGCACGTCGAGCTGGCGGCCGTCGACGTTGATGCGCAGCGTGTCGCCGTTGTAGGCCGCTTCCAGCGGCACCGACAGCTTGGCGCGGGTGTCGCGCGTGGGCTGCGGGCCGGCGCTGCCGCCGAAGCCCTCGAAACCGCCACGCGCGCGCCGCCGCCGCCGCGCTGGCGCGCGCGAACAGGCTTTCGAAGAAATCGCTGAAGCCGCCGCCGGCGCCCGCGCCGCCGAACACTTCCTCGAAGTCGAAGCCCTGGCCGCCGCCGAAATCCGGCGGCGCCTGGAACTCCTCGCCCGGCCGGTAGCCGCGCGCGCGCAGCTGGTCGTAGGCCTGGCGCTTGGCCGGGTCGCGCAGCGCCTCGTAGGCCTCGTTGACGGCCTTGAACTTTTCCTCGGCGCCGGCTTCCTTGCTCACGTCCGGGTGGTACTTGCGCGCCAGCCGCCGGTAGGCGGTCTTGATTTCGGCATCGCCGGCCGTGGGCTCCACGCCCAATGTCGCGTAGTAATCCTTGAATTCCATCCAGACACCCTTTCGGAAAGAGTCGGGCCCGCCGCCTTGCGGCGAACGGGCCGATACGGGTTCGGCTGCCGCCGTGGCGCCATTCTAGCGGGCCACGGCGGTGCCGATGTGCGCAGCGGCGCGCTTACGCGGCGCTGGCGGTGGCCACCTGGATGCGGCGCGGCGCGGCTTCGGCGCGCTTGGGGATGCGGATTTCCAGCACGCCATCGCGGCTGCTGGCGGCGATGCCCTCGGCGTCGGCGCTGTCGGGCAGCGCGAAGCGGCGTTCGAAGGCGCCGTGGCGGCGCTCGATGCGCGAGAAGCGCTGGCCTTCCACCGGTGCCGGCGCGGCGCGCTCGCCCTTGATCGACAGCACGCCCTTGTCCATCTGCACCTCGATCGAGGCCGGGTCCACGCCCGGCAGGTCGGCGTGCAGCACGAACTGCGTGTCGTGTTCGCGGATGTCCACGGCCGGCAGCCAGCTGCCGGTGGTCGCGGCGTCCTGGGGCGTGTCCAGCAGCGGCGCCAGCAGATGGCGGATGTCGGTCGAGGTCGGCCACTGGCGGTAACGTACGATGCTCATCATGTCCTCCTGCAGGGATGCGGGGCGGGCGGCCGGAATGGCGCCCTGGCGCCCATGCACGGGAAATGCTGCGTGAAGGCCAGCCTTTCAAGCCTTTGACGCGGCCCTCAGCCCCTGCTCACTAAACTTCGATTCAGACTCTGGAGAACCCCATGACCATCCACGTCGGCGACCGCATCCCGGAAGTCACCCTCAAGCGCATCCGCGAGGGCATGGAAACCATCGACACGCAGGCGCTGTTCGATGGCCGCAAGGCGGTGCTGTTCGCCGTGCCAGGCGCGTTCACCCCGACCTGCTCGGCGCGCCACCTGCCCGGCTATGTCGAGCATTTCGAGCAGTTCCGCAGCCGCGGCATCGACGTGTTCTGCATGGCGGTGAACGACCCGTTCGTGATGCAGGCCTGGGCCAGGGCGCAGTCGGTGCCGGACGGGCTGCTGATGCTGTCCGACGGCAACGGCGATTTCACCCGCGCCCTGGGGCTGGAGATGGACGCCAGCGGTTCGGGCATGGGCATGCGTTCGCGCCGGTTCGCGCTGTACGTGGACAACGGCACGGTGCGCGGCGTGCACGTCGAGGAGCCGGGCAAGTTCGAGGTGTCCTCGGCCGAGTACATGCTCGCCCACCTCCCGGAGTAGCCCCCTTTCCACCACGGAGCACGCCCGCCATGAGCAAGCAGCCCGCCAGCAAGACCGCCATGACCGTCCCGGCGACCGTCATCACCGACCGCAAGACGCTGCGCGCCAACGCGCGCAAGAGCATCGAGGACGGCGCGATCACGCCATCCTACAGCGCCGACCGCAAGAGGGTGATCCAGCTGCTCAACGACGCGCTGGCCACCGAGTGGGTATGCGTGCTGCGCTACTACCGCCATTACTACATGGCCAAGGGCATGCTGGCCGACGCGGTGAAGGCCGAGTTCCTGGAACACGCGCAGCAGGAGCAGGCGCACGCCGGCATGCTGGCCGAGCGCATCGTGCAGCTGGGCGGCGAACCGGACTTCAACCCGGACACGCTCACCGCCCGTTCGCACGCCGAGTACAAGGAAGGCGGCAACCTGCGCGACATGGTGCGCGAGAACCTGGTGGCCGAGCGCATCGCCATCGACAGTTACCGCGAGATGATCAACTTCGTCGGCGACAAGGACACCACCACCAAGCGCATCCTCGAGCACATCCTGGCGCAGGAAGAAGAACACGCCGACGATTTCGCCGACATGCTCGACGGCTGGATCGGCGAGTAACCGCGCAGAACGCGCCCCCGGCGCTTTTCGTGGAAGGGCGTGCGAGGCAAGCCTCGCACCTACGCAGGCACAGCGCTCACCATGCCATGCGCCGGGCGGAGGGCCTGCAGGCGCCGCCGGCGGCTAGCCATGGAGCATATGCCGCGGCTGGATCGTCCAATGGCATCTGGATGCCGGAGCGGCCGAGGGCATCGTAGGTGCCGGGCTTGCCCGGCACAGGGGTGTTCCCGATATCGGTCACGAAGAGCGTGCGAGGCGAGCCTCGCACCTACGCAATCACATCGCACACCGCTCAGTGCGCCACGCGGAAGCGGATACGGGTCCAGGCGCCGTCGGCGGCCAGCGCGGTGAGGCTGTGCTCGCCGGGTTCGTCGAAGTCGTGCACGAAGCTGCGCGCGCCTTCGGTCTGGGCGATCCAGCGCCCGTCCAGCAGCCACTGCACCGTCGCCTCGCTGCCGATCGCGCGCAGCTGCAGGCGCGGCCCGTGCGTGGCGCCGGGCGCGCGCGCGCAGGGTGGCGCGGTCGGTGAGCCCGTCGATATGCAGCATGCCGTCGCTGCCGCGGCCATCGTCCGGGCAGTCCGGCGCCAGCGGCGGCAGGCGCTGCGCCTGCCGCTGGGCCTGCGACAGCCACGGCGAGGCCAGCGCCGGCCAGCGCGCCGCGCCCTCGCGCGCCTGTCGCTGCGGGTGGCCCTCGCAGCCGGCGGACAGGCGCTGGCCGCTGCGCGCATCGACCTCGAAACGCACCTGGCCGGACTGCCACAGCCGCGCGTCGCGTTCGGCGAAGGTCGGCGGCACGGTGCCGTCCAGCGCCAGCGCGGTGAGCCGACGCTGGCACATGGCCGGCGGCGTGTCGGCCGCGGCAAGGCCCAGCGGCCAGCACACCTCCACCTCGCCCACGCTGGCCGGCATCGCCGGCGCGGCGGCGTCGCCGGGCTGGCGCGGCAGGCTGTCGATCACCTCGAACATCAGCGGCAGCGCGGTGACCGCGCCGTACTGGCCGGGCAGCGGCGTGCCGTCCGGGCGCCCTACCCATACGCCGACGGTGTAGCGGCGCGTGCTGCCGATCGCCCAGGCGTCGCGGTAGCCGTAGCTGGTGCCGGTCTTCCATGCCACGGGCGGGCGGCCACCGGTGTCGAAGGTGCCCACGCCATAGCCCGGGCGCGGGTTGGAGGCGAGGATGTCGCGCACCACCCACGCCGCGCCCGGCGACACCAGCCGGCGTTCGATGCGCGGATCGTCGGCGGTGTAGCGCACGCGCCCGGCGATGCCTTCGCGGTTGAGCGCGGCGAAGGCGCCGACCAGGTCTTCCAGGCGCGCGCCGGTGCCGCCGAGGATCAGCGCCAGGTTGGGCTGCACGCCGTGCGGGAAACGCAGCTTGATGCCGGCGTTGCCCAGCCGCGCGGCGAAGCGCGACGGGCCGACGCGGTCGAGCAGGTCCACCGCCGGCACGTTGAGCGACAGCCGCAGCGCGCTGGCCGCGCCCACCGGGCCGTTGAAGGCGGCATCGAAATTGCCGGGGCGGTAGCCGCCGAAGCTCTGCGGCGCATCGACCAGCAGGCTTTCGGAATGGATCAGCCCGTCGTCCAGCGCCATGCCGTACAGGAACGGCTTGAGCGTGGAGCCGGGCGAGCGCCAGGCCTGCACCATGTCCACGTGGCCCAGCCGCGGCTTGTCGGCGAACGCCACCGAGCCGACGTAGGCGCGCGCCTCCAGCGTGGCGTTGTCCATCACCAGCAGCGCGGCCGAGGTGCGCTCGGGCAGCTGCGAGAAATAGGAGGCCACGCGTTCTTCCAGGGTGCGCTGCAGGCCGCTGTCGATGGTGGTCTGGATGTGCGCCGCACGCGGCCGGGCGCTGCGCAGGCGCTGCGCCAGCAGGGCCGCATGCAGCGGCTGCTGCAGCGAACGCGCCACCACCACGGCTCCACGCGCGCGTCGGCCACGTCCGCGGCCGACCAGGCGCCCAGTTCGGCCATGCGCGCCAGCACCTTGTCGCGGGCGCGGCGCGCCGCTTCGGGGTGGCGGTCCGGGCGCAGCCGGCTGGGCGACTGCGGCAGCACCGCCAGCAGCGCGGCCTCGGCATGCGACAGCCGCGCCGCCGGCTTGCCCAGGTAGGCCCAGCTGGCCGCCTCCACGCCTTCGATGGTGCCGCCGTAGGGCGCGCGCTCCAGGTACAGGTCCAGGATCTGCGCCTTGCCCAGGTGCGCTTCCAGCTGCAGCGCGCGCAGCAGCTGCTTGAGCTTGCCCCATGGCGTGCGCGTGTGCGGGTCGAGGATGCGCGCCACCTGCATGGTCAGGGTGGAGCCGCCGGAGACGATGCGGCGCTCGGCCAGCATCTGCCCGCCGGCGCGCAGCAGCGCCCACGGGTTGATGCCGGGGTGCCGCCAGAACCAGCGGTCCTCGTAGGTCAGCAGCGCCTGCAGGTACAGCGGCGAGACGCTCTTGGCGTCGGCCGGGTAGCGCCACACGCCTTCGGCGTCGGCGAAGGCGCGCAGCGGCGTGCCGTCGCGGGCGACGACCAGGGTGCTGGTGTCGCGCGATCTCGGCAGCGGCGGCGGGAAGGCGAGGTCGAGGACCAGCAGCAGCGACAGCGCGGCCGCGGTGCCCCAGCGCAGCCAGGGCAGCAGGCGGCGGAAGCGGCGTGCGAAACCTCTGGATTCCTGGTTCCTTTCGGGACCGCTAGTGCGTCCGGCCCTCACCCCAACCCCTCTCCCGGGGGGAGAGGGGCTTTGTGTCGCTGGTGTCCGTGATGTACCGCTCGCCATCCGCCATCCATTCATTGCAGCGCGGGCGCCTGCCTCAACCGGCGCCCGCGGTGGCCGTCACGGCTGCACGACGGTGATCGTGGTCGGGTTGGAACGGCCGACGCCGCGCAGGTCGGGGCGGTACATGTCCTCGGCCAGTGGTGGCGGCACGGTGTAGGTGCCCGGGGTGACCGCGCGCACCAGGTAGAACACCCGCGCGGTGCTGCCACGCGAAAGGTTCAGCGCGGCCACGTAGCGGTCGTCGCGGAACTCCTCGTGCTTGGCATCGGCCGCGCCACCACGGTCGTTGATCTGGATGCCGTCCACCACCACGTCGGCCCACTGCTTGGCGTCGCCGAGGTTGAAGTTCTCGATCTCCAGGCCGGCCGGCAGCAGGTCGGTCAGCAGCGCGTCGGGCATGGCGGTGTTGGCGGTGACGCTCAGCCGCACGATCAGCGCCTCGCCTTCCTTCAGCGGCCGCGGCGTCCACGGCTTGCCGTCGGGGGTGAACCAGTCGCGCTCGATGCCGATCACGCTGTTGTCCGGCGCCGGCGCCTGGCGCGGGATGCCGGCCACTTCCAGGCTGGCGAACATCGGCGCCTGGCCCCGCGGCGAGAAGCGCACGCCCTGCGCCAGCTGCGCGGCGTCGAACACGCGCGCGAACAGCTTGCGCGCGTCTATGGCCTCGCGCGCCTCGCCCACCGCCAGTTCGCCGGACACCAGTTTCTTCTGGTCGGCCATCAGCGCCTTGCCCAGCCGCGCCAGCGCCACCTGCTCCTGCGTGCTCAGCCACAGCCAGCCGCTGTTGCGGCGCGCGTCCAGCGTGCGGCCCAGGCTGACCGCGCGCGCGTCGTACTCGGGCTTGGCCAGGCCGCGCTCGTGCAGCAGCGCGATCATCAATGCATCGTCGCGCAGCGGGCTGCCGTAGTCGCCGAAGTAGGCGGGACGGTCCGTGCCGGCCATGCCGAAACCGGCGGCGATGGCGGCCTGGCCGCGCTTGCCGTCGCCCTGCAGCGACAGCGCCACGCCCAGGTGCACCAGCGACAGCCCGGTCACCGCCTTGCCGCGCTCGGTGTCGTACAGCGCGCGCAGCGTGCCCAGCGGGGCGCGGTTGACGCGCGCCAGCACGTAGCCCGAATAGGCCTGGTTGGAGAACTTCAGCGCGTCGCGGCGGTCCTGGCCGTAGAACTGGTTGCCGCCGCTGAGCAGGTCCTCGCTGATCCGGTTCAGCGCCTTCTGCAGCACGTTGTCCGGCACCGCGAAGCCGGCATCCTTGGCGTCGAGCAGGAACTCGGCGATGTACGGGGTCAGCGCCGGGTTGACGTAGTCGTCGTTGCCCCACATAGAGAAGTTGCCATTGGCCACCTGCATCGAGGCCAGCCGCCCGAACGCGCCTTCCATGCGCTCGCGGCGCGCCTTGGCGTCCAGGCCGTCGGCGCCGAGCATGGCCGAGGTCGCCTGGTCCAGCAGCAGCGCCGCGTAGCCCTTGCTGGTGGTCTGCTCGGCGCAGCCGTAGGGGTAGTTCAACGCGCCCTGCAGCGCCGAGGCGAACGGGATCGGCGGCAGCGGGCTGACCAGCATGCGCGCGTTGACCGAACCGGCCATCAGCCCGCCGGCGAACGCGCTGTCCAGGGTGATGGGCGCCAGCGGGTCGAGCGTGCGGGTCTGCGAGCGCAGCACCTGCGGCCACGCCGCGCGCACCGGCAGGTCGTAGCGGCGGTCGACCTTGAAGCCGTTGCCGTCCACCCGCACCCGCACCCTGGCCACGGTATAGCCCTCCTGCGCGGTGAGCGGGAAGCTCAGCGTCTGCTTGGCGTCGGCGGCCAGCTGCACCCGGCGCGCCGGTTCGCCGAGGGCCAGCGGGCCTTCGCCGTCCACGCGCACCGCGAACTCGCCGGGCTTGCCGGTGAAGTTCTGCACGTCCAGGGTCACCGTGCTGCGGTCGCCCGGCGCCATCACCCGCGGCATGCTGGCCTCGGCCAGGATCGGCGCGCGCACCAGGGTTTCCACGTCGCGGTTGCCGTAGCGCTGGTCCGAATACACCAGCGCCGACACCCGCAGGGTGCCGTTGAAGTCCGGCACCTGCAGGGCGATGCGGGCGTTGCCCTTGGCATCGAGCGCGACCGGGCCGGAGAACAGGTCCACGGTCTGCACCCGCGCGGTCGGGCGCCGCGCCTGCGGCAGCGCCTGCAGCGCCATGTCGCCGCCGAACCGAAGCTTGCCGCTGTTGCCCTCGAAGCTCTCGATCACCCGCCCGTAGATGTCGTAGGCGTCCACGCCCAGCCGCCGCTGTGCGAAGAAATGCGCGTTGGCGTCGGGCACCGGGAAGCGGGTGATGTTGAGGATGCCCACGTCCACCGCCGAGACGGTGACGTGCGCCGGCTTGCCGGCCAGTTCCGGGGCGCTGACGGTGACCGTCATCGGCTGTTCGGGACGCATCTGTTTGGGCGCCACCAGGCCCACCGCGACACGGCGGTCGCGGCGGTCCATCGGCACGTGCGCCACACCCACGGCGCGCGCCGGGGTGATCTTGCTCGGCGCGCTGCCGCCGCGGAACACCAGGGCGGTGACGTAGACGTCGTGCCGCTCCCACTCCTGGGTGACCGGGATTTCAAACGTGCTGCCCGGCTTGGCGTCGATGTCCTGCACGTAGAGCATGCGGTCGCTTTCGACCATCAGCACGCCGCGGCCGGCATGCGGCGGGGTCAGCGTCACCTTCAGCGTGTCGCCGGCCTTGTAGCCGGTCTTGTCCAGGGCCAGCTTGACCTTGTCCGGGCGCGCGTCGAGGCCGCGGTTGTCGTCGTTCCAGCTCCAGCCGGCGCGGAACGGGTAACGCGTGGTCAGGCCGGTGGCCGGGTCGAACACGTCCACCCGGTATTCGCCCCACTCCACCGGGAAGTCGAACTTCACCGAGGTGGCGCCGGCGTCGACGGTGCGGGTTTCCTTGTTCTCGAAGCGGCGGGTGAAATCGTAATCCCAGCGGTTGTCGTTGAAGGTCCAGTGGTAGTCGCGCAGTTCGCGCACCAGGGTGAGCTTCAGCCCCTTGGCTGGCTGCGGCCTGCCGTCGGCGTCCACGCGCAGCAGCTCGAAGCGCGCGTTGCTGTTGGCATCGGCGCCATCTTCGTCGTTGAACAACGGGCGCACCGCGACCAGCGCCGGCGCCGGCCACAGCACGCGCTTGAGCGTGCGGGTGACGGTGCGGCCGCCGGTCTCGTAGACGCTGCCGGACACCACCGCCGCCACCGTCGTGCCCTTGCCCACCTCTTCCGGCAGGGCGATGTCCTGGCGCAGCCTGCCGTCCTTCGGCAGGGTGGTGTCGATCACGTCGTTGGCTTCGCGCGGCAGGGTCACGGTGGGGTCGCCGAAGAACCAGCCCGGCATCGATTCCACCGGGTGCTGGTCCACCGCCACCGCCAGCCGGGCGGTGAAGCGGTTGCCGTCGGCCGGCGCGCCGTACAGGTAAGCGGCGTCGGCCTGCAGTTTCAGCGGCTCGCCCGGCTTGAGCGTTTTCTGCGCGCTGTCCAGGTCCAGCTTCATGCGCTCGGGCAGGAATTCCTCGATGCGCAGGGTCATGCCCTGCACCGCTTCCTTGCTGGCCGGGTCGGTGCGGAACTCGACCTGCCAGCGGCCGGTCGGCGCCTCGACCGGGATCGCCTGCTCGAAGCTGAAATAACCCTGCGCGCCCGGCTGCAGCCGGGTCTCGCGGAACACCTTGCCGTCGGGCTGTTTCAGGCGCAGGAACACCGGCTGCCCGCCCTTGTCCGGGCCGGCGACCGGCTTGCCGTCGTTGTCGCGCAGCAGCGCCGACACGCGCACGGTCTCGCCGGGGCGGTACAGGTCGCGGCCGGACCAGGCGAACACGTCGAACCAGGCGTTCTGGCGCCCGGCCACGGCGAACTCGCTCAGGTCCAGCGCCGGCTGGTTGAACGGCAGCATCGTGGTGTCGCCGCCGCTGGAGGCCACCAGCACGTGCGAGGCGTCGAGCGTGTAGTTGAGCAGGGCGTTGCCGTTGGCGTCGGTCTGGCCCTTGAGGATGGTCTCGCCCTTGCCGTCGAGCACGCGCAGCTCGACCTTCTTCACCGGCGCGCCGGAGGCCAGCGAGGCGGTGTGCACGAACAGCTGCTCCTTGTAGGCGCGGGTGTGCAGGCCGATGTCGCTGACGGTGAAGAACGCGGTGTCGTATTCGCCCTCGAAACTGCCGGTGCGCTTCATCACCGCGAAGTACAGGCCGGGCTGCTGCAGTTCCTTGATGTCCTGGATCGGCAGGTAGGTCAGCACCCGCTCGTTGGGCTTGCCGCCGAGCACGAAGCGGTTGAGGTAGACCGGCTCGGCCAGCTGCGAGATCGGCGTGTGCTCGCCATAGTCGCTGTCCAGTTCCCAGCTGCCGCGGCGGCCGCCACGCTGGTACTGGCTGAAGAAGGTGGGCAGGTTCTTCTCGCCCACGCGCAGGAACTCGACGTCCACCTCCGGCACGTTGACCGACACCACCGGCAGGCCGCGGCTCTCGCGCGCCGGCAGCACGCTGCCCTGCGAGGCGAAACCTGCGGCCGGCGTCAGCTCACCGGTGAATACCTGCTGGCGCACTTCCCTGCCCAGGCGGCTGCCGTCGGCGGCGAGCAGGTCGGCCGACACGATCAGGGTGTAGTCCTTGGCCGCCTCGACGTAGGGGTAGCGCAGGGTCTTGCCGTCGTCGGACAGCGACCAGCTGCTGTCCTCGGTGCCGACCTTTTCCTCGAAGCGCAGCAGTTTGTCGAAATCCTGGGTGCCGACCAGCGGCTGCGAGAACTCCACCGCCAGCGACAGGCCGTCGCCGCCCTTCTGGTCGGGCCATACGCGCACCAGCGCGAAGCCCTTGACCTCGTCGCGCTTGGCCTGGATCGCCTCGCCGCTGGCGCCGGGCAGCTGCCCGGTCTCGTTGCGCTTGCAGCCGGCGAGCATGGCCAGCGCCACCAGCGCCACCGCGGCCCACCGCATGTGCTTCCACTTCCTGTTGCCCATGGCGTTCTCCTGCAGACGCGGCGAGTATAGCCGCCGCCGGCGCACGCCCCGTGTGCGCCCCGGCACGCCATGCGGGGCGTGCCGGCAGCACGGCGCCGGGTCAGAACGCGTCGCCCGGCACCCGCACCGCGCCTTCCATCAGCACCCGCGCCGAGCGCGACATCACCGCCTTGGTCACCGTCCACTGGCCATCGACCTGGGCCACCGCGGCGCCCACCCGCAGCGTGCCGGAGGGGTGGCCGAAGCGCACCGCCTCGCGCTGCCCGCCGCCGGCGGCCAGATTCACCAGCGTGCCGGGCACGGCCGCGGCGGTGGCGATGGCGACCGAAGCGGTGCCCATCATGGCGTGGTGCAGCTTGCCCATCGACATGGCGCGCACGTTGAGATCGATGTCGGCGGCAGCGATGCGCTTGCCGCTGGAGGCGACGTAGTCCTTGGCCGGCGCCACGAAGGCGACCTTGGGCGTGTGCTGGCGCGTGGCCGCTTCCTCCGGCGACCTGATCAGGCCCATGCGCAGCGCGCCGGCCACGCGGATGGCCTCGAGCCGGGCCAGCGCCGCCCTGTCGTCGTTGATCGCCGGCTGCAGTTCGGTGCCGTCGTAGCCGATGGCGGCCGCGTCGACGAACACGGTGGGGATGCCGGCGGTGATCATCGTCGCCCTGAGTGTGCCGACGCCGGGCACCTCCAGATCGTCCACGAGATTGCCGGTGGGGAACATGGAGCCGCCCTCGCCTTCATCGTCCGACGGGTCGATGAATTCCAGCACGATCTCCGCCGCCGGGAAGGTGACCCCGTCCAGTTCGAAATCGCCGGTTTCCTGCACCTGCCCGTCGCGGACCGGCACATGCACCACGATGGTCTTGCCGATGTTGGCCTGCCACACCCGCACCGCCACCGTGCCGTCGTGCGGGATGCGCGTGGCCGGGACGAAGCCGTTGGCGATGGCGAACGGCCCCACCGCGGTGCTGAGGTTGCCGCAGTTGCCCGACCAGTCGACGAAGGCGCTGTCGATGGAGACCTGGCCGTACAGGTAGTCGACATCGTGGTCCGGCACCGAGGCGGGGGCGATGATCACGCACTTGCTGGTGCTCGACGTCGCCCCGCCCATGCCGTCGGTGTGCTTGCCATACGGGTCGGGCGAGCCGATCACGCGCATCAGCAGCGCGTCCCGCGCCGGGCCGGGGACGCGCGCCGCTTCCGGCAGGTCCTGGAGGCGGAAGAACACGCCCTTGCTGGTGCCGCCGCGCATGTAGGTGGCCGGGATGCGGATCTGCGGGGGGGTCTTCGTGCTCATGTCACTTCCAATGATCGGGGCCCAGGAAGGGGATGGAAACCAGGAATACCGGGATCGCCGCCACGCCGACCACGCTGCCCACCGCCTGCAGCGGGGTGAACAGCGGCGCCGGGGCGCGGTTCACTTCCAGCCGCGCCTGGATGGGGGTGGGCAGCCGGCTTTTTTCGAGCAGCGCGGAGGTGTCCGGCAGGCGCACCCAGACGCCGTCGCCCTCGAACAGCGCGCTGTAATAGTGGCCGCCGCCGGAAGGCAGGCCACAGGCCGGGTCGGCGGCCTTGAGGTAGCGGTCCGGCACGCGCGCCGGATCGTCCAGCGCCGCCACGTCCAGCCGCTGCAGGCCGAAGCGCGCCGCCTGTTCCGGCGTCACCCGGTCGGCGTGCAGCAGCATGCCGTAGGTGCCGCGCACCGTTTCGGCCGGGGCATTGCCCTTGACGTCGAGGCGGTAGTTCAGGCGCGCGCACGCCACCGCGTCCTTCAGCGGACTGTCCATCAGCTCGCGATAGGCGCGGAACGGCGCGGCGTCGAACACCGCGGTGCGCAGGGTACCCAGCAGGTACAGCTTGCCGTCGGTGGAGACGAAGGCGCCATCGACGCGCTCGGTGCCGACATGGTGCTCCGGCAGGCTCATGCAGCCGGTCAGCGACAGCAGTGCGAGGCCGGCAGCGCCCATTCCAGCGGTGATCCGGCGCATGGACATGACTATTCGTGAAACGCTTTTCCTGTTCATTCCTTGCTTTCGTTGCCCTTCGACTTCGATACCTTGCTCGTCTTCTTCCCTACAGGCGCTTTACGTGCGACGGTCGCCTCCAGGGTTCGTGCCGTCGCGCGCAGGTCCTCCATGTACATTGCTTCTGCGGCGCGCTCTGCGTCCATTCGCCGCCGCTCGGCGAAGGCATCGTACTGGCGCTCGGCCCAGTCCAGCGCCTGCACGTGACTGACCTTGCCGGCGCCTTCCAGCACCGGCAATTCGGTATCGCGCAGGAACTTGTCGAGGAAGCCCTCCCAATCGGCCAGGCGGATGTCCTGGCGCCGCGTGGCGCGGAACTCGGCCTGGTCGAGGAACATCACGGTGATGCGGTTGAGCGTGTCGACTTCCTGCTCGTCCAGATAATTCTTGGTGGTACCCACGTCCTGCTTGAGCACGCGGCTGCCCTTCCAGGTATTCAGGCCCATGTTGGGCTGGCCGGCATCGGCACGCCGATGGACGATTTCCGCCGCGGTCAGGCCGGTGGCCGCGTAGTGCATCTTGTTCTGCATGAGTGCAAAGAAGCGCTGGCTGGCCTGCTCGCCTTCGCGATAGTCCACGGCCATGGCGAATATCTCGCGGATACGCTGATACACCCGCGCCTCGCTGGCGCGGATATCGCGGATGCGCGCCAGCAGTTCGTCGAAGTGGTCGACCGGGCCACGCCCGCCCTTGAGCCGCTCGTCGTCCAGCACGAACCCCTTGGCCAGGTACTCGGCCAGCCGCGCCGTCGCCCATTGGCGGAATTCGGTGCCGCGCGCGGAGCGGACGCGGTAGCCGACGGCGAGAATCGCCTCCAGGCTGTAATGGTCCAGCAGGCGACGGACCTCGCGACCACCCTCGACCTGAACCATTCGGGATTTCCGAATGGTTCGTTCAGGTTCAACCTCGCCTTCGTCGTAAGCGTTGGACAGGTGCTCGTTCACGGTGGGCACCGACACGCCGTACAACTCGGCGATCTGGCGCTGCGTCATCCAGACCGTCTCGCCGATCAACCAGACCCGGACACCGCCTGCACCGCCCCCGGCCGGGTAGATCAGCAGCTCCCCCTCCGTGGCAGAAGCCATGTCCTTGCGCATCTTGTGCCGTCCCGGAACTGTCAAAGTAAGGAGAGAGTTTGCCGGGCAAGCGCTGGATCCGCACCTGCCCGTACACCTGGCTTATGCATGGCGACGCCCATGACCACCGGCGTTGCAACGCCGCCGGCGCTCGCCGGCCTGCGCCCCATGTTGCCACCGGAACAGCCACAGGATCGCCAATTTGGTGCTGCCGCTGACCACCGCCAGCAATAGCAGCGGCCAACCCAGGCGCAGGCCCATGGCGAAGGCGAAGACCACCGTGGACAGGTCCATCAGCAGGATCAGCTGGCTCATCCGCAGCGACACCGCGCCGGTGTGGCCGCTGCTCAGGATCAGCAGGATCTGGTGCGCATAGCCCTGCGCCAGCAGCGCGGTGATCGCCACGATCATCGTGCTGGCGAGCACCCTGCCCTCGTCGACGTGCTGGCCGCCGCGCAACAGCCCGGCCAGGGCGCAGGCGAACGCCGCCAGCGCCAGCAGCAGGCTGGCCAGCGATGCGCGGCTGCGCCGGTCGCGCCAGATCTCGGCCAGGATCAGCAGTACCAGCAGAGAGGCCAGCAGCCGCGGCCAGACGATGAAGTGGTTGAACGGGGCGATGCTGTAGCCGTAGACGAAGAAGGACAGGTAGGCCAGGAAGCTGACCGTGAACTGGTTGAGCGACAGCACCGCGGTGGCGCCGTCGCTGGCATCCGCGCGCCGCCGGCGGCGCTGGACCAGGCGCAGCTGCGCCGCCACGCCGGCCAGGCTGAGCAGGATGAAGGCGGTGTTCACCGTACCGGCGATGTTGAAGAACAGGCTTCCGGTCATGGCATCGTGCGGCGTGTCCAGCGGCGGGTGTCCAGCGTGCCGCCGGCGCAGGCACGCAGGCGGCGTCCGCTCATGGCAGCCGGCCTCAGGCCACCCTGCTGCCTTCCAGGAAGTCCTGCGCGAAGCGCTGCAGCACGCCGCCGGCCTCGTAGATGGACACTTCCTCGTCCGAATCCAGGCGGCAGGTCACCGGCACTTCCAGCGTGCTGCCGTCCTTGCGATGGATCAGCAGGGTCAGGTCGCCGCCGGGTCTGCGCGCGCCGATGACGTCGAAGGTCTCGGTGCCGTCGATGCCAAGCGTGTTGCGGTCGGTGCCCGGCTTGAACTCCAGCGGCAGCACGCCCATGCCGATCAGGTTGGTGCGGTGGATACGCTCGAAGCCCTCGGCGACGATGGCTTCCACGCCCGCCAGGCGCACGCCCTTGGCCGCCCAGTCGCGCGAGCTGCCTTGGCCGTAGTCGGCGCCGGCGATGATGATCAGCGGCTGCTTGCGCTGCATGTAGGTCTCGATCGCCTCCCACATGCGCATGACCTTGCCTTCCGGCTCCACCCGCGCCAGCGAGCCCTGCTTCACGCTGCCGTCGTCGTTGCGCACCATCTCGTTGTAGAGCTTGGGGTTGGCGAAGGTGGCGCGCTGCGCGGTGAGGTGGTCGCCGCGGTGGGTGGCGTAGGAATTGAAGTCCTCTTCCGGCAGGCCCATCTTCGCCAGGTATTCGCCGGCGGCGCTGGACGGCAGGATGGCGTTGGACGGAGACAGGTGGTCGGTGGTGATGTTGTCCGGCAGCACCGCCAGCGGGCGCATGCCGCGCAGCGTGCGTTCGCCGGCCAGCGCGCCCTCCCAGTACGGCGGGCGGCGGATGTAGGTGCTGCGCGGCCGCCAGTCGTACAGCGGGCTGACATTGCCGCCGTGCTCGACGCGCACGTTGAACATCGGGTTGTAGACGCTACGGAACTGCTCCGGCTTGACCGAGGCCTTGACCACCGCGTCGATCTCGGCATCGGTCGGCCAGATGTCCTTCAGCCGCACGGCGTTGCCGTCGGCGTCGATGCCCAGCACGTCCTTCTCGATGTCGAAGCGCACGGTGCCGGCGATGGCATAGGCGATGACCAGCGGCGGCGAGGCCAGGAATGCCTGCTTGGCGTACGGGTGGATGCGGCCGTCGAAGTTGCGGTTGCCCGACAGCACGGCGGTGGCGTACAGGTCGCGGTCGATGATTTCCTGCTGGATGGCCGGGTCCAGCGCGCCGCTCATGCCGTTGCAGGTGGTGCAGGCGAAGGCGACGATGCCGAAGCCCAGCTTCTCCAGCTCCGGCAGCAGGCCGGCCTCTTCCAGGTACAGCTGCACGGCCTTGGAGCCGGGCGCCAGCGACGATTTCACCCACGGCTTGCGCAGCAGGCCGCGCGCGTTGGCGTTGCGCGCCAGCAGGCCGGCGGCGATCACGTTGCGCGGGTTGGAGGTGTTGGTGCAGCTGGTGATGGCGGCGATGATCACCGCGCCGTCGGGCATCAGGCCCTGCGCTTCTTCGCCCTTGCCGTTTTCCAGCTTGGCTTCGTCGGCGATGCCGCGCTCGGCCAGCTCGGACACCGGCAGGCGCCGGTGCGGGTTGCTCGGGCCGGCCATGTTGCGCACCACCGTGGACAGGTCGAATTCCAGCACGCGCTCGTACTGCGCGGCCTGCAATGCGTCAGCCCAAAGGCCGGCGGTCTTCGCGTAGTTCTCCACCAGCGCCACCTGCGCTTCCTCGCGGCCGGTCAGGCGCAGGTAATCCAGGGTCTGCTGGTCGATGTAGAACATCGCCGCGGTCGCGCCGTATTCCGGGCACATGTTGGAGATGGTGGCGCGGTCGCCGATGGTCAGTGCCGCGGCGCCCTCGCCGAAGAATTCCAGGTAAGCGCCGACCACGCGTTCCCTGCGCAGGAACTCGGTCAGCGCCAGCACCACGTCGGTGGCGGTGATGCCCGGCTGCGGCCGGCCGCCGAGCCGGACACCGACGATGTCGGGCAGGCGCATCCACGAGGCGCGGCCCAGCATCACGTTCTCCGCTTCCAGGCCACCGACGCCGATGGCGATGACGCCCAGCGCGTCCACGTGCGGCGTATGCGAGTCGGTGCCGACGCAGGTATCCGGGAAGGCGACGCCGTCCTGCTGGTAGATCACCGGCGACATCTTCTCCAGGTTGATCTGGTGCATGATGCCGTTGCCCGGCGGGATCACGTCCACGTTCTCGAAGGCCCGCTTGGTCCAGTCGATGAAGTGGAAGCGGTCCTCGTTGCGGCGGTCCTCGATGGCGCGGTTCTTCTCGAACGCCTGCGGGTCGTAGCCGCCGCATTCCACCGCCAGCGAGTGGTCCACGATCAGCTGCACCGGCACCACCGGGTTCACCTTGGCCGGGTCGCCGCCCTTTTCGGCGATGGCGTCGCGCAGGCCAGCCAGGTCCACCAGCGCGGTCTGGCCGAGGATGTCGTGGCACACCACGCGTGCCGGGAACCACGGGAAATCCAGATCGCGGCGGCGCTCGATCAGCTGCTTCAGCGAATCGCCGAGCGTGGCCGGATCGCAGCGGCGCACCAGGTTCTCGGCCAGCACGCGCGAGGTGTACGGCAGGGTGGCGTAGGCGCCGGGGGCGATGGCATCGACCGCTTCGCGGGCGTCGAAGTAGTCCAGCGTGGTGCCGGGGAGAGGTTTGCGGTGCTGGCTGTTCATGGCTGGCTCGGAAAGCTGGGGAGTTGGAAACGGTGCGCTGTGGCCCGCTTTTTTGCCTCTTCCTCCGGGAGACAGTCCGGCAGGATTGCCGGACTGCGCGGCGAAGCCGCCCGAAGGGTGAGGCACAGGGAGGTGCCGAATGCAGGTGGCGCGAAGCGCCGGGTGAGGGTGCGGGTGAAGCCTCGTGCAATCGGACATCGCAGGGGCTTGGCCTCCTGCCCTCACCCCAACCCCCGCTCCGCGCCCCGGCCCCGGCCCTTGCGCTGGCGCTGGCGCTGGCGCAAGGGCGTTCGTGGGGCAGCGAACCGAGGGTTCGCAAACTGCCCCTCTCACCCCATGGGGAGAGGGGCTTAAAAGCGCATCAGGCGCGCTGGTCGATCGGCACGAACTGCTGGTCTTCCGGACCGGTGTAGTTGGCGCTGGGGCGGATGATCTTGCCGTCGATGCGCTGCTCGATGATGTGCGCGCTCCAGCCGGCGGTGCGGGCGATCACGAACAGGGGAGTGAACATGGCGGTCGGCACGCCCATCATGTGGTAGCTGACGGCGCTGAACCAGTCCAGGTTCGGGAACATCTTCTTGATGTCCCACATCACCGACTCCAGGCGCTCGGCGATGTCGTACATCTTCATGTTCTGCTGTTCGGCCGACAGCTCGCGCGCCACTTCCTTGATCACCTTGTTGCGCGGATCGGACACGGTGTAGACCGGGTGGCCGAAGCCGATGACCACTTCCTTGCGTTCCACGCGCGCCTTGATGTCGGCCTCGGCCTCGTCCGGCGTCTCGTAGCGCTTCTGCACCTCGAAGGCGACCTCGTTGGCTCCGCCGTGCTTGGGCCCGCGCAGCGCGCCGATGCCGCCGGTGATGGCGCTGTACATGTCGCTGCCGGTGCCGGCGATGACGCGGCAGGCGAAGGTGGAGGCGTTGAACTCATGCTCGGCGTACAGGATCAGCGAGGTGTGCATCGCCCTGACCCACGATTCGCGCGGCTGCTCGCCGTGCAGCAGGTGCAGGAAGTGGCCGCCGATGGAGTCGTCGTCGGTTTCCACGTCGATGACGCGGCCGTTGTGGCTCCAGTGGTACCAGTACAGCAGCATCGAGCCGAGGCAGGCCATCAGCTTGTCGGCGATGTCGCGCGCGCCGGGGTGGTTGTGGTCGTCCTTCTCCGGCGACACGCAGCCCAGCACCGACACGCCGGTGCGCATCACGTCCATCGGGTGCGCCGACGGCGGCAGTTCCTCCAGCGCGGCCTTGACCGCGGCCGGGATGCCGCGCAGCGACTTCAGCTTGGCCTTGTAGGCGCGCAGTTCGGCTTTGTTGGGCAGCTTGCCGTGCACCAGCAGGTGGGCGATTTCCTCGAACTCGCTGGTGTTGGCCAGGTCCAGGATGTCGTAGCCGCGGTAGTGCAGGTCGTTGCCGCTGCGGCCGACGGTGCACAGCGCGGTATTGCCGGCGGCGGTGCCGGACAGGGCGACGGACTTCTTGGGCTTGAAGCCGGGCGTGGCGGTGGTCTGTTCTGACATGGTCTTCTGCCTCTGGAGGGAAGGATTACGGTTGTTTCTGCATGCCGCCGGGCGCCGCGGTGGCGCATTCCAGCAGTCGCTGCAGCATTTCGATCTGGCGGTTCTGCTGTTCGACCAGCAGTGCCCATTCGCGGGAGCGCAGCACGTCCAGCTTCTCGTGGATCTGCAGCACTTCCAGTTCCGATTTCACGTTGACCTGGTAGTCGTTTTCCGCATGCAGGCGGTCCACTGCCGCCTGCCGGTTCTGGCTCATCATGATGATCGGCGCCTGCACCGCGGCCAGGCACGACAGCACCAGGTTGAGCAGGATGTAGGGATAGGGATCGAACGCCCTGGCCAGCAGGAAGCTGTTGGCGACCATCCATACCACCAGCACCACGCCGAAGCACCCGATGAAGGCCCAGCTGCCGCCGACCGCGGCGACGCGGTCGGCGACGCGCTCGCCCAGGGTGCGCGAGGCGTGCAGCTCGCGCCGCACGTTGCGCGAGACCCGCCCGCCGGAGATGAAGCGTTCGACCACCACCCGTTCCTCCGGCGTGAGCTGGTCCAGCTCGCGCTGCAGCAGGCGCCGCGCGGTGTCGCGGCGGTCGACGCGGTTGCGGTGGGAAGAGGACGTCGCCATGGCGGGAACTCAGGTGGCCGCGGGGACGGCCATCATGCGCCCTTCTGCGCGAATACCTTGTCCAGCTGCGCCTCGAAGGCGTGGTAGCCGATGCGGTCGTACAGCTCCTCGCGGGTCTGCATGGCGTCCACCACGCTGCGCTGGTGGCCGTCGCGGCGGATCGCCTCGTACACGCTCTCGGCGGCCTTGTTGGCGGCGCGGAACGCCGACAGCGGGAACAACTGGATGGCGACACCGGCCGAGGCCAGTTCGTCGCGGCTGAACAGCGGGGTCTTGCCGAACTCGGTGATGTTGGCCAGCACCGGCACCTTCACCGCGTCGACGAAGCGGCGGTAGGTGTCCAGATCGTAGGCGGCCTCGGCGAAGATGCCGTCGGCGCCGGCCTCGACGCAGGCGATGGCGCGCTCGATGGCCGCATCCACGCCTTCCATCTGGATGGCGTCGGTGCGCGCGATCAGGAAGAAGTCCGGGTCGGTCTTCGCATCGGCCGCGGCCTTCACCCGGTCCACCATTTCGCCCTGCGACACGATCTCCTTGCCCGGGCGGTGGCCGCAGCGCTTGGCGCCGACCTGGTCCTCGATGTGGCAGGCGGCGGCGCCGGCCTTGATCAGCGACTTCACCGTGCGCGCGATGTTGAACGCGCTCGGGCCGAAGCCGGTGTCGATGTCCACCATCAGCGGCAGGTCGCACACGTCGGTGATGCGGCGCACGTCGATCAGCACGTCTTCCAGGGTGTTGATGCCCAGGTCCGGCAGGCCCAGCGAGCCGGCCGCGACGCCGCCGCCGGACAGGTAGATGGCCTTGTAGCCGGCGCGTCTGGCCAGCAGCGCGTGGTTGGCGTTGATCGCACCGATCACCTGCAGGGGCTGCTCGGCGGCCAGGGCGGCGCGGAAGGCGGCGCCGGCGGAGGAAAGGGACATGGCGGGACTCCTGGTCTGGCGGCGGCGGGGGCGCCGTTCCGCGATGGCGCACAATCTGGCACCATCCAAACCATTGATCAATCTTGATTCAACAAATCAACATATCGAACGCCATGGCCGAACCCACCGATCCGGAACTGATTACCGCCAGCGACGCCTGCGCCCTGCTCGGCATCAGCCCGGCCACGCTCTATGCCTATGTCAGCCGCGGCCAGCTCAGTTCGCGGCCCGGGCCGGACCCGCGCAGCCGCGTCTACCTGCGCGCCGAGGTGGAACGGCTGGTGCAGCGCAAGCGCGCCGGCCGCGGCGCCGCGCGCGGGGGCGGCGCAGAGCCTGGACCGCGGCCTGCCGGTGCTGGAGACGCGGATCTCGCTGATCCGCCCGGATGCGCCCTATTATCGCGGCCGCTCGGCGGTGGCGGCGGCACGCGCCGGCGCCACGCTGGAAGACATCGCCCGGCTGCTGTGGGAATGCGAGGAACAGGACCCGTTCGCCGCGGCGCCGCCCGCCCGCGGCCTGGCCCGAGCGCGTGGCGGCGCTGGCGCTGGACGCCGCGCTGCCGCCGCTGGAACGCACCATGGCCTGCATCCCGCTGCTGGCGCTGGAGCAGCGGCAATCGCTCAACGCCGCCGCGCCGGTGCGGCGCGAGGTGGCGGCGATGCTGCTGCGGCAGAACGCGGCCCTGCTGGTCGGTACCCAGCCCGACGCGCGGCCGGTGCATCGCCTGCTCGCCGACACATGGCAGCCGGGCGACGCCGGCTTCGCCGAACTGGTGCGCTCGGCGCTGGTGCTGTGCGCCGACCACGAATTGAATGTGTCCGCGTTCGCCGCGCGCGTGGTCGCCTCCACCGGCGCGCACCTGCACGCCACCGTCAGCGCCGGCCTGGCCGCGCTGTCCGGCCCGCGCCACGGCGGCGCCACCGCGCGCGCGCATGCGCTGCTGCTGGACGCCGAGGCCAGCGGCGCGCCGGCTGCGTTCATCGCCGAGCGCTGGCGCCGCGGCGACGAGCTGCCCGGCTTCAATCACCTGCTCTACCCCGACGGCGACCCGCGCGGCAGCGAAATGCTGCGCCAGCTGCGCGAACGCTGCGGCGAGCTGCCGCGCATGCGCCACGTCGAAACGGTGCTGGCCGCCACCGCCGAGCACAGCGGCCAGCATCCGAACATCGATGGCCTGCTGGCGGCCATCTGCTACGTGCATGGCCTGCCCGGCGCGCACGCGCTGGTGATGTTCGCCGCCGCACGCCTGACCGGCTGGCTGGCGCACGCGCTGGAACAGCAGGCGCTGGGCACGCTGATCCGCCCGCGCGCGCGTTACACGGGGCTGGCGCCCGGGCGGTGATGCCCGCGGCGAGGCATGCATCCGGCTCATGCCTGCCGCAGACATTTCGCGTTGGTCGCCATGCGCCGGCCTGCCTATGCTGCGGCACCTGCAGCCAACAGCCAGATGACCGCGATGCGCCGACACGCCCTCCTGCCGTACCAGCTTGCCGCAGCCGCCCTGGGGTTTGCCCTGCTGGCCGGCTGCCAACCCGCGCCACAGGGCGCGTCCACGCCGGCGGGCGCCGCCGCGAGCGCCGCGACAGCGGGCACGGACGAAGCCCCGGATATCCCCGCCTGCCCGGCCAGCGACAACGCCATGGAGGGCTGGAACGAGCGCGCGCCGCCGCGGCGCATCTTCGGCAACACCTGGTACGTGGGCACCTGCGGCCTGACCGCGCTGCTGGTCACCTCCGACGACGGCCACGTCCTCATCGACGGCGCCACCGAAGCGGCCGGCCCGCTGATCGAAGCGAACATCCGCGCGCTCGGCTTCGACCCGAAGGACGTGAAGTACCTGCTGAACTCGCACGAGCACCATGACCACGCCGCGGGCCTGGCCTACCTGCAGCGCGCGACCGGCGCGCCGCTGCTGGCGCGGGCGCCGGCCGTCAACACGCTGCATACCGGCGTGAGCGACCGCAGCGACCCGCAACAGCTGGAATTCGAGCAGGGCTTTCCCGCCGTGCCGGTGGTGCAAACCATCAACGATGGCGACGCGGTGAGGGTCGGTGCGCTGGCGCTCACCACCCACGCCACGCCCGGCCACACCCCCGGCGGCACCAGCTGGACCTGGCGCTCCTGCGAGGGCACGCGCTGCCTGGACATGGCCTACACCGACAGCGTGAGCGCGCTGTCGGACAGCCAGTACCGCTACAGCGACCACCCGGCGATGGTGGCCGCCTTCCGCCGCGGCCTGGACACGCTGGCCGCCCTGCCCTGCGACATCCACATCACCCCGCACCCGCTGGCCAGCGACCTGTTCGCGCGCCTGCAGGGCACGGACGGCAAACCTCTGGTCGACGCTGGGGCGTGCAGGCGCTACGCCCGGAGCGGGCGCGCCAATCTGGAGAAAAGGCTGGGCGATGAAGCCCGCGAACTGAAACCGTGAGGCCGGACCCGCTGCTTGATGAAGGAAGGAAGGCGGGCCGCGACAGAGGCTTGCCCCGTCTGGTGCTCCGTCGGTAAAGCCCGTGCGGGGCAAGCCCCGCACCTACGCGTGATGCCGCGCCCAGCGCTGGATGATTACCGCAACCACTGCACGCCGCCGGTCGGCCCATTGCTTGATGCAGGCAGAAAGACGAGCGGCGACAGAGGACAGAGGCTCGCCCCGTCTTGTGCTCCATCGGTAAAGCCCGTGCGGGACAAGCCCCCGCACCTACGCGTGGCGCTGCGCCCAGCGCTGGATGATGGCCGCGATCGCCTGCACGCCGTCGGTCAGCGCCGCCGGCCCCGGCTGCAGGATCAGCGGCGACTTGATCTCGTGCAGTTCGCCGTCGCGCACCGCCCGTATCGCGTCCCAGCCCGGCCGCGCGGCCACGCGCTCGGGGCGGAACTTCTTGCCGCACCACGAGCCGATGATGATGTCCGGGTCGCGCGCGATCACCGGCCCGCCATCGGCGAGGATGCGCGCTTTGGCCAGCGGTTCGCGCGACAGCTCGGGGAACACGTCGATGCCGCCGGCGATCTCCACCAGCTCGGCGCCCCACTGGATGCCGGTGATGATCGGCTCGTCCCACTCTTCCACGTATACGCGCGGGCGCTGCGGCAGGCTCGCGGCCTGCGCGGCGATGGCCTCCAGCCCGCGCTGCAGTTCATCGGCGTAGGCCTGCGCGCGCGCGGCCACGCCGACCAGCGCGCCAAGCCGGCGGACGTAGTCGAGGATGCCGGCGACGCTGCGGTGATTGGCGATCCACACCTCCACGCCGCGGCGGACCAGCTCGGCGGCGATGTCGGCCTGGATGTCGGAAAAGCCGATCGCCAGGTCGGGCCGCAGCTTGAGGATTTCCTCCACCTTGGCGCTGGTGAAGGCGCTGACCTTGGGCTTGTCGCGGCGCGCCTGCGGCGGGCGCACGGTGAACCCGCTGATGCCGACGATGCGGTCCTGTTCGCCCAGCGCGTACAGGGTCTCGGTCGGCTCCTCGGTGAGGCAGACGATGCGGCGCGGTCCGCTCATGGCGCGGCGAACTCCACCGCATCGACGAACACCGCCGGGCTGTTCCACGGGTGGTGCGCGGCGATGCCTTGGTCGAGCAGGCGCTGCAGCCGTTCGCGGTCGCCCGGCACGCCGCGCGGAATGCAGAACTCCAGCCGCACCGTGGGCTCGCTCACCCCTTCGCCGGCAGCGCCCATGGCGCTGGTGGTGCCGGGCAGCGCGCGGAACTGCTCCCGCCCCGGCGCCGATTCCCACATGCCGTCCGCGTAGCCGCCGGCCGCCAGGTCGTCCACCGCCAGGATGCCGCGCTTGAGCGCGTCCAGCCGCGCCGGCGGCACGAACACGGTGATGCGGTAGACCGGGTGCAGGCGCAGCGTACTCACGGGTACAACAGCCGCTTGCTCCAGGTGCCGGCCGCGTCGGCCTCGTAGCACCAGCGCTCGTGCAGGCGGAAGGTCGCCCCGTACCAGAACTCGATGCGCTGCGGCACCACGCGGATGCCGCTCCAGCCGTCCGGGCGCGGCACGTCGCGGCCCTCGAAGCGCGCCTCGAAATTGCGCAGGCGCTCCTCGAACTCCTCGCGCGAGGCCAGCGTCTGCGACTGCATCGATGCCCAGGCGCCGATCTGGCTCATGCGCGGGCGCGAGGCGAAATAGGCGTCGGCCTCGGCCGCGGACACCAGCTGCGCGTCGCCATCGATCCGCACCTGGATGCCGGCCCCGCGCAGGCTGCGCCACAGCAGCAGCAGCGCGGCCTGGCGGTTGGCGTGCAGTTCGCGGCCCTTGCGGCTGTCCAGGTGCGTGTAGAACACGAAGCCGCGCTCGTCGAAGGCCTTGAGCAGCACGGTGCGCGCCGACGGCCGGCCGTCGACGTCGGCGGTGGCCACGGTCATCGCGCTGGGCTCGATTTCATTGCTGGCCTTGGCCTCCTCGAACAGGTCGGCGAAGGTCGAAAGCGCTTCTGCGTACAGATCGGTCATGGCTCCACTTCGGACAGCACGGGTTTGGGCTATTGTGGCGCCATGTCGTCCGTTCCGCACCGCTTCTCCGCACGCCGCTTCCCGCAGGCACTCGTCGCGCAGGCACTGGACGAAGCGCTCGCCACCGGCCAGCCCGTGCCGGTCCTTGCGATCAGCGGCCTGCAGGGCAGCGGCAAGTCCACCCTCGCCGCGCAGGTGGTGGAACTGGCGCGCACGCGCGGCCTGCGCGCGGCGGCGCTGTCGATCGACGACGTCTACCTGACCCGCGCCCAGCGCCAGCGCCTGGCCGACCGCATCCACCCGCTGCTTGCCACGCGCGGCCCGCCGGGCACGCACGACCTGCCGCTGGCGTTGGCGACGCTGGACGCCGCGCGCGCCGGGCAGGCGTTCGCGCTGCCGCGCTTCGACAAGCTCGCCGACGAACGCGTGCCCGAAGCGCAGTGGGAACGCATCGACGGCTTGGACCTGCTGGTATTCGAGGGCTGGTTCCTGGGCACGCCGGTCGAAACCGACGACGCCCTGCACGAACCGCTGAACGCGCTGGAACGCGACGCCGACCCGCAGGGCACCTGGCGGCGCTGGTGCAACCGGGCGCTGGCCGACGACTACCCCGCGCTGTGGCGGCGCTGCGACCGGCTGTGGTTCCTGCAGCCGCCGGGCTTCTCGGTGGTGCCGCACTGGCGCTGGCAGCAGAAGCAGGCGCTGCAGCAGGCCGCGCCCGGCCGCACCGGCATGAACCGCGCGCAGGTCGAACGCTTCGTACAGTTCTACGAGCGGGTCAGCCGGCAGGCGCTGCGCTGCCTGCCGGACATCGCTGACCGCACCATCGCGCTGGATGCGCAGCGCCGGGTGGCGGCGTAGGTGCGGGGCCCGCCCCGCACACGCCATGCAGGAAAACCGTGCGGGGCAAGCCCCACACCTACTCGACCAAGAAAGTCACCCGCAGGTTGACCCGCCATTCGGTGATGTTGCCGTCGCCGTCGGTGACCACCTTGGTCTCGTTGATCCAGGCGCCCTGGATGCCCTTGACCGTCCCGGCCACCTTCTTCAGGCCGCTGCGCACCGCGTCCTCGACGCTGGCGCCGGACGACGCGCTGACTTCGATGATTTTCGCCACTGCCATGTCCGCCTCCGTTGGTTGCACCACGAACCACTCGTGGCCGCACCGAGCTTGGCTGCTACCGTGTTAAGGCACCGACACGAGGTGCTAGCATCGGCCCGCAATGAATCCCGCCCCCAACGTCATCCTGGTCGGCCCCATGGGCGCCGGCAAAACCTGCATCGGCCGCCGCCTGGCCGAGCGTTTCGGGCTGGAATTCGTCGATGCCGACCAGGCCATCGTCGATGACGTGGGCTCGGCCATTCCGGCCATCTTCGAAAACGTCGGCGAAGCCGGTTTCCGCGCGCACGAAAAGCGCGTGCTGGCCAGGCTGCTGGAACGCGGCGGGCTGCTGGTGTCCACCGGCGGCGGCGCGGTGCTGGACGCCGACAACCGCCGACAGATACGCCAGCGCGGCTTCGTGGTGTGGCTGCGCGTGGGCGTGGCCGCGCAGCTGCAGCGCCTGCAGCGCGACAAGACCCGCCCGCTGCTGCAGCGCGAGAACCGCGAGCAGGTGCTGCACGACATGGCCGCGCTGCGCGACCCGCTGTACCGCGAGGTCGCCGACCTGATCGTCGATACCGATCCCTATTCCCCTACCGAGGCCACCGCGCAGCTGGTCGTGCGCCTGGCCGCGCAATGGCAGAACCCGGACTTCCCCGCATGAGCAACGCCCCCCGCACCGTCGCCGTCGGCGGCGGTTCGCCCTACCTGATCCACATCGGCCCGGGTCTGCTCGGCGACGGCTGCCTGCTGGCCGGCGCCCTGCGCGGCCGCCACGCGCTGCTGGTCAGCGACGACACCGTCGCGCCGCTGTACCTGGCCGGCGTGCGTGCCGCCCTGCAGGCCGCGCGTCCGGAACTGAAGATCGGCCAGCACGTGATTCCCGCCGGCGAAGCGTCCAAGACCCTGCACCATTTCGGCGGCGCGATCGACGCGCTGGCCACGCTCGGCGCCACCCGCGATGCCTGCGTGCTCGCCCTCGGCGGCGGCGTGGTCGGCGACCTGGCCGGCTTCGCCGCGGCCTGCTGGATGCGCGGCGTGGACTGCGTGCAGCTGCCCACCACCCTGCTGTCGATGGTGGATTCCTCGGTGGGCGGCAAGACCGCGGTGGACATCGCCCAGGGCAAGAACCTGGTCGGCGCGTTCCATCCGCCGCGCGCGGTGATCGCCGACACCGCCGCGCTGCGCACCCTGCCCGCGCGCGAGCTGCGCGCCGGCCTGGCCGAGGTGATCAAGTACGGCTGCATCCGCGACCCGCTGTTCTTCCAGTGGCTGCAGGCCGAACGCCAGGCGCTGCTGGCCGGTGATGACGCCGCGCTGGCGCAGGCCATCGCCCGCAGCTGCGAGCACAAGGCCGAGATCGTCGAACGCGACCCGCTGGAAAAGGGCGAACGCGCCCTGCTCAACCTCGGCCATACCTTCGGCCACGCCATCGAGACCGCGCAGGGCTATGGCGCGCCGGGCAACGACAACCTCAACCACGGCGAGGCGGTGGCGGTGGGCATGGTGCTGGCCGCAAGGCTGTCGGCCGCGCTGGGCATGGCCGATGCCGCCGATGCCGACATCCTGCGCGACCTGTTGCGCGCCTATGGCCTGCCGGTGGCGATCCCGGCCGGGCTGGAACCCGAAGCGCTGCTGGCGCACATGCGCCTGGACAAGAAGAACATCGCCGGGCGCCTGCGCCTGGTGCTGTGGCGCGGCATCGGCAAGGCAGAAGTAGTGCCGGACGTGGACGAAGCCGCGGTGCTGGCGGTGCTGCGCGCGCACCCGTAGCCGCGGGGCTCACCCCATACGGGGTCCGCGGCGGCAATGCCAAGCGCGGCAAGCCGCGCTCTACGGGGATTTCCCGGCAAGGACAGGCAGTGCGCGGCGTGCATCCGCCGAGCGGATGCGCCCGGTTGGGCGCTGTGCAGGCAACGCCAGGCGTGGCGCACCGCGCTCCATGCCGCGTGCCCGGCTACAATCGCCGCCATGCGCGTCTACCTGCAGCAGCCGCCCAGCGGCAATGAATCCCCCCGTTATGTGCAGCTTTCCCTGTTGCCGGACCTGCTCGGCGGCTGGGAGCTGCTGCGCGAGACTGGCCAGACCGGCGGCCGCGCGCAGCTGCGCCGCGAGCTGTACCTGCAGCAGGACGAAGCCCGCCACGCCTTCGAGAAGGCCCGCGATGCGCAGATCAAGCGCGGTTTCCAGGTCGTCTTCGCCAGCGGCGAGCCGCACCCCTGACCGGCCCCGGCGCGCCTGGCGCCGCCCCGGCCCAACGGCCACGTTCCAAGGAGTTTTCCGTGACCCGCCCCCTCCGCAACGATCGCTTCCTGCGCGCCCTGCGCCGCGAGCCGGTGGACTGCACGCCCGTCTGGCTGATGCGCCAAGCCGGCCGCTACCTGCCGGAGTACCGCGCCACCCGCGCCCGCGCCGGCAGCTTCCTGGGCATGGCCAAGCACCCGGAGGTCGCCTGCGAGGTGACGCTGCAGCCGCTGGAGCGTTTCGACCTGGACGCGGCCATCCTGTTCTCCGACATCCTCACCGTGCCCGACGCGATGGGCCTGGGCCTGTACTTCGCCGAGGGCGAGGGCCCGAAGTTCCACCACCCGGTGCGCGATGCCGCGGCCATCGCCCGGCTGGCGGTGCCGGACATGGAGACCGAACTGGGCTACGTGATGGACGCGGTGCGGCTGATCCGCCGCGAACTGGACGGCAAGGTGCCGCTGATCGGCTTCTCCGGCAGCCCGTGGACGCTGGCCTGCTACATGGTCGAGGGCGGCGGCAGCAAGGACTACGCGCGCATCAAGGCGATGGCGCTGAACGAACCCAAGGCCCTGCACCAGCTGCTGCAGGTGGTGACCGACGCGGTCGTCGCCTACCTGGCGGCGCAGCGCGCGGCCGGCGCCCAGGCGCTGCAGGTGTTCGACACCTGGGGCGGGGTGCTGTCGCCGGCGATGTACCGCGAGTTCTCGCTGCCCTACCTGGCGCGCATCGCGCGCGAACTGGAGCGCGGCGACGGCGCGCAGCGCACGCCGCTGATCCTGTTCGGCAAGGGCACCGGCCAGTACGTGGCCGAGCTGGCCGCCACCGGCGCCGAAGGCGTGGGCGTGGACTGGACCATTTCGCTGGAGGACGCCGCGCGCGCGACCGCCGGCAAGGTGGCGCTGCAGGGCAACCTCGACCCGACCACGCTGTACGGCTCGCCCGAGGCCATCGCCCGCGAAGCGGGCAAGGTGCTGGACAGCTACGCCGCCGGCAACGGCGGTTCGCGCGAGGGCCACGTCTTCAACCTCGGCCACGGCATGTCGCCGGACATGAACCCCGAGCACGTGGCGGTGCTGGTGGACGCCGTGCACCGCCTCAGCCGCCGCTGAGCGCGCCCGGGCGCGGCCAGGCCCGCCCGGTTCCCACAGCCTCACGACGCCCAGCGCATACGCGCCGGGGCGTGCGCGGCGTCTGCACGCATGAACGGGGACAATGCCGCCTCCGCCCCGGTCACGAGAGCGCCTGATGTCCCAGCCCCCTTCCAGCCCGCTGCCCGCCGGCGATCCGCACCGCCCCCTGCTGTGGCTGGTGTCGCTGGCGATCTTCATGCAGATGCTGGACTCGACCATCGTCAACACCGCGTTGCCGGCGATGGCGCGCAGCCTGGGCGAGAGCCCGCTGCAGATGCAGTCGGTGGTGTTCAGCTATGCGCTGGCGGTGGCCAGCTTCATCCCGGCCTCGGGCTGGATCGCCGACCGCTTCGGCACGCGCCGCACCTTCCTGGCGGCGATCGTGCTGTTCACCCTCGGCTCGCTGGCCTGCGCGCTGTCGCCGACGCTGCACTGGCTGGTAGCCGCGCGCGTGCTGCAGGGCATCGGCGGGGCGATGCTGCTGCCGGTGGGGCGGCTGGCGGTGATGCGTTCGGTGCCGCGCGAGCAGTTCCTGGCGGCGATGAGCTTCATCGCGATTCCGGCGCTGGTCGGCCCGCTGCTGGGCCCGACGCTCGGCGGCTGGCTGGTGCAGGCCGCGTCCTGGCACTGGATTTTCCTGATCAATCTGCCGATCGGGCTGGTCGGGCTGTGCGCCGCGCTGCGCATCATGCCCGACCACTACGGCCAGGAACGGCACCACTTCGACCTGGCCGGCTACCTGATGCTGGCCTTCGGCATGGTCGCGCTGTCGCTGGCGCTGGACGGCGCTTCCGGCTTCGGCTCGGCGCACGCGCTGGTGCTGCTGCTGGCGGTGATCGGCATCGCCGCGCTGGCCGGCTACTGGCTGCACGCGGCCGGGCGCCGCGACGCGCTGTTCCCGCTGACCCTGTTCCAGGTGGCCAGCTTCCGCATCGGCATCCTCGGCAACCTGTTCTCGCGCATCGGCAGCGGCGCCATGCCGCTGCTGATCCCGCTGCTGCTGCAGGTGGGCCTGGGCATGAGCCCGATGGCCGCGGGCATGATGATGATCCCGGTGGCACTGGCCGGCATGGCCGCCAAGCGCGCGGCGGTGACCCTGGTGGAACGCTTCGGCTACCGCCGCATCCTGATGATCAACACCGTCTGCGTGGGCCTGGCCATGGCCAGCTTCATGTTCGTCACCGTGCAGCAGCCGCTGTGGGCGCGGCTGGTGCAGCTGGCGCTGTTCGGCGCGTTCAACTCGATGCAGTTCACGGTGATGAACACCGTGACCCTGCGCGACCTGGACGTGGGCCAGGCCAGCAGCGGCAACAGCCTGCTGTCGATGGTGATGATGCTGGCCACCGGCTTCGGCGCGGCCACGGCCGGCAGCCTGCTTTCCGCCTTCGGCACCCATCTCACCGGCCACGGCGCCAGCGCCGCGCTGCACGCCACCTTCGTCTGCGTCGGCGCGATCACGCTCAGCTCGACCCTGGTGTTCTGGCAACTGCCGGAAAACCGCCCGCATCCGCGCGCGGTCGAGGAAGTGGTGGAGTAGTCAGTCCAGGCCGGGGGCCGGCCGCGCGCCCTCCGCCGCGGCCGGACGCCACGCCGCGGCGATGGCCGCGACCAGCATCTCGCCGGTCACCGGCTTGCGCAGGAAGCCGTCGAAGCCGGCCGCGCGCGCGCTGCTGTTCGGCGGCGGCGTCGGAACGGGCGGTCACCGCCACCAGCGGGAAATGGTGGCCCTGGCCGCGCAGCTGGGCGGCCAGGGCGAGCCCGTCGAGCGCCGGCAGGTCCAGGTCGAGCAGGCCGATGTCGAACGACCACGCCGCCACTTCGGCCAGCGCCGCCAGCCCGTGCAGCGCGTGCACGACCTGGTGGCCGCGGGCGCGCAGCAGGCCGGCGATGACGTCGGCCACGGTGGGATCGTCCTCGACCAGCAGGGATGCGCAGGCTGCCTTCGGGCCCGTCGCCCGGCGCCCTGGCCTGCACGGCGTGCCCACCGTGCAGCGGCGTCCACGGCAGCGGCAGTTCGACGATGAAACGCGCGCCCCGCGCCGAGCCGGCTGTCGATCCGGATGCGGCCGCCCATCGCGCCGGCCAGCTCCTGGCAGATCGCCAGTCCCAGCCCGCTGCCGCCATAGCGCGAGGCCGTATGCGGCCCCTCGGCCTGCTCGAAACGGCGGAACAGCCGCGCCTGCTGCTCGGCGGTGATGCCCGGGCCGGTATCGCTGACCTCCAGGCGGATGCCGGCGCCGTCCGCCAGCAGCGCCACGCCCAGCCCGACCTGGCCATGCTCGGTGAACTTGACCGCGTTGCCGAGCAGGTTCATCAGGATCTGGCGCAGGCGCATCGCGTCGCCGGTCACGCTGACCGGTACCGGCAGGCGCGGCTCCTGCACGAACAGCAGGCCGCGCTTGCGCACCACCGGCGCGATGAGCGCGGCGACCTCGTCCAGCAGCGATGCCAGCTCGAACGGCTGGCTGTCCAGCTCCAGGCGGCCGGCCTCGATGCGCGCCAGGTCGAGGGAGTCGTTCACCAGGTGCAGCAGGTGGGTGCCGGCCTGCTGGATCGAGTTGGCATAGCGGCGCTGGGTGGCGTCCAGCGGCGTGTCCAGCAGCAGTTCGGTCATGCCCAGCACGCCGGTCATCGGCGTGCGCACCTCGTGCCCGAGCGTGGCCAGGAAGCGGGTCTTGGCCGAGGACGCCTGCTCGGCCAGCTCGCGCCGCTGCTCGGCCAGTTGCCACTCGCTGCGCCGCTGCAGGCGCGCGCGGTAGGCCATCACCGCGATGCCCAGCGCCAGGATCGCCGCCAGCGCGTAGGCGGCCATCGCCCAGCCGCTGCGCCACCAGGGCGGCGCGACTTCGATCAGCAGGTCGGGCGCGGCGATCCAGCCGCCGCCGGGCACCGCGCCCTGGATCTGCAGGGTGTAGCTGCCCGGCGACAGGCGCGGGAACACGCGCTCGCCGTTGGCGCCGGCGTTCACCCAGTCCGGGTCGTAGCCGGTCAGCCGGAACCGGTACAGGTTGTTGGTGGAATCGGCGAAGGCCAGCAGGCGCGCGACGACGTGCAGGTCGCGGTCGCCGTCCTTGATGCGCAGGGATGGCTGCGCCGAAAGATCGAATTCCTGGTCGCCGCGGTGCACGCTGATCCGCTCGATCACCAGCGGCGGCCGCCGCGCCAGCGGCCTGACCTGGGCCGGGTCGAACAGCACCACGCCGTCGGGCGTGCCGCCGGCCACCTGGCCGCTGCGCGCCCGCACCAGGCCGCGGCGCCGGAACTCCTGGCCCGGCAGCCCGTCGTGCACGCCGTACAGGCGCACCGCGCGGCGCGCCGGATCGACCCGGATCAGGCCGCGCGCGCTGCTCGCCCAGACCACGCCGTTCGCATCCACCACCAGCGCACCGGCGGCCAGCATGGGGAATCCCTGCCCGGCGCCGATGGCGTCCTCGCGCAGCAGGCGCCCGCCGTCCCAGCGGTAACGCTCCAGCCCGCCGAGCACGGCGACCCACACCCTGCCGTCGGCACCGGCATCGAAGGCATAGGCATGCGCCTGCGGACCGCCCGGCACCGGCGCGAAGGCGCCGGCATCGGGCTGCCACGCGGCCAGGCCGGCGGCGCCGGACAGCCACAGTCGGTCGCCGGGGCCGCACTGCATGTCCTGCAGCGCGGTCTCGGGGAATCCGCGCTGGCCCGGCGCCAGGTGCAGCGTCACGCGCCCCTGCGCGTCGCGCTGCTGGATGCCGCCGTCCTCGGAATAGATCCAGATCCGGCCGCCGTCGCAGATCCGCACGATGTCGCCGTCGCCGACCATCGCCGCGTCCACCGCGTCGTCGTGGCGCCAGTGGCGCACCGCGCCGTCGCGCGGGTCGTAGCGCACCAGCGTGTCCAGGCTGCCGATCCAGACCCGGCCCTGCGTATCCTCGGCTACCGACTGCGGCCAGTGGATGCCGTCGATGGGCTGCAGGTGGTGCTCCACCGCGCCGCTGGCCGGATCGAACCGGTCCAGCGCGCCGCGCGTGCCGACCACCCAGATGCCGCCGGAGGCGGACGCGGCCATCGCCAGCGCATACGGGTTGCGCAGCGAGGCCGGATCGTCCAGATGCCGCGTCAGCACCGAGAACTGCCGCCAGTTCGGCGACAGGTGCCACAGCCCGGCGTTGGTGCTGGCCAACCACAGGCCGCCGTCGCGGTCCTCGTAGGCGGTGCTCCAGTTGGGTTTGACCAGCCCGCGCTCCTGCGCGCTGTACAGCGGCACGTTGCGCACCGCCGCGCCGTCGCGGCTGCGCCCCAGCCCCTGCAGCGTATCCAGCCAGTAATTGCCGTCGGCCGCGTACTGCAGCACGTTGAGCACGTCGCCGGGCGCCGCGCCGGGCCATTCCTTGCGCTCGAAGCGGCCATCGCGGTGGCGCACCACCACCCCGCCGTTGGTCGCGATCCACAGGCGCTGGCCGCCATCGACCTTCAGCCCGTTGATGCGCGGCGACGGCAACACGCCTTCGCCCTCGCGCGCGAAACCGGTGCCGGTCCAGCGCGCCAGGCCGCCCTTGCTTCCCACCCACAGCACGCCGTCCGGGGTCACCGCCAGGTAGGCGATCGAGGCCGAGGGCAGGCTGTCGCGCTGGCCGGCGACCGGCATGAAGCGCTGGATCGTGCCGTCGGCGGCCAACCGGTGCAGGCCGGCGGTCGGGGTACCGAACCAGACGCTGCCATCCGGCGTGGAGGCCACGCTCCACACCGTGTTGCTGCCGATCTGCGGATAGGTCGCGCGGTCGAAGAAACGGAAACTGCGGCGGTCGGCCGACAGCATGCCCAGGCCGGCGTTCTGCGTGCCGAACCACAACCGGTTGCCGGCATCCACGTGCAGGCTCCAGATCAGGTTGTCGCGCAGCCCGTCCTCGGCCCGCCAGATGCGGTAGTTGCGCCCGTCGAAACGCGCCAGGCCGTCATGGCTGGCCAGCCACAGGTAGCCGAGCCGGTCTTCGGCGAAGGCGTTGATGTTGGCCGAGGGCAGGCCGTCGGCCACGCCCAGCCGGCGCGGCTGCGGGGTGATCGGCACCTCGGCGGCGGCCTGCACCACCGGGCCGGACAGCAGCGACAGGCACAGCAGCCACGACCGCCACCCGTTCACCGCATGCTGCACCGGCGCCGGGAACCAACGTCGCCGCACAGCGGGAGCGCGCACGGTCCCGGCCGCGCAGGCCGGCGCGCATGCGTTCGTTTCAAGCCTGTCCCCGTCGTCCATCCATCGCCCGCTGCTGTCCGTATCCCGGGGGAAAATACCATCCGGCGCGGGCGCGATCGTCCAGCAGCCGTACGGCGACAGGCGCCATGCGTGCGCGACCGCAGCCGCGCCAAGCCGCGGGAAGTCGCCACGAACGGTGTCCGACATCGCTTGCCAGTGGCCGACGGCGTTCCCGCCATGAAGGGCCGGAACCAAAACGGCCGGGGGCGGTCTTTAGACATCGCCTGTCGATGGCCCGAAGGGTTCCCGCCAGGGATGGCGGGAACAATCCATTGCACGGCACGGCAACAATCCCTGCCGGGCATGTGCCTAGAATCCCCCATCCTTTCCGGAGCCGGACCCTTGCCTCGTTTCCTCGCCCTGCTGTTCGCCTGCCTGTTGCCGCTGTCGGCGTCCGCCGCCGACCGCTACCGGCTGGACCCGGTGCATACGCGGGTGCTGTTCGCGGTCGAGCACGCCGGGTTCTCGCAGGCGCTGGGCACGGTGTCCGGCAGCGAGGGCGTGCTGGAGTTCGACCCCGACGACTGGGGCAGCGCCCACCTGGACGTGGTCGTCCCGATCGCCCGGCTCGACCTGGGCGATGGCAAATGGAACCAGGCCACGCTGGCGCGCAACCTGCTCGACGGCGAGCGCCACCCGCAGGCGCGCTTCGTCTCCACCCGCGTCGAACCGCTGGAGGCCGGCCATGCCCGCGTGCACGGCCTGCTGACCCTGCGCGGCGTCAGCCGCGAGGTGGCGCTCGACGTCCGCCTCAACGCGCTCAGGCGCCACCCGCTGCCGCCGTTCCGCCGCACCGCCGGCTTCTCCGCCACCGCCACGCTGCAGCGCTCGGACTTCGGCATCACCGCATGGCCCTCGGTGATCGGCGACCGCGTCGAGCTGCGCATCGAGGCCGAGGCGGTACGCGACGATAACGCCCAGGCGCCAGAAGCCGGCGACGACGCCGGCGCGCCCGATACCGATACCGAAGCCGCGGCCGACGCCGCCCTCGATCCTTCCCCGCAACCGGAACACCATCCATGAGCCTGAAAAACACGCCCGACCGCTGGGGCGGCGTCAGCCAGACCCTGCACTGGCTGATCGCCCTGCTGATCCTCGCCCTGGGCATCGTCGGACTGACCATGGGCGAGCTGCCGAAGACGCCGAAGTATTTCTGGGTCTATACCGCGCACAAATCGCTGGGCATCAGCGTGCTGGCGCTGGTGGCCCTGCGCCTGGCGTGGCGGCTCTACGCCGGCGCGCCGCGGCCGGTGCCCGGCACCCCGGGCTGGCAGGAGCGCATCGCCTCGGCCACCCATTGGCTGCTGTACGCGCTGATGTTCGCCATCCCGCTGTCGGGCTGGCTGTACGACTCGGCCAGCGGGCTGCGCCCGTTCAAGCTGTTCGGCCTGTTCGAGATGCCCAAGCTCGTCGCGCCCAGCGAGCAGGCCGCGCAGCTCTCGCACGGCCTGCACGAATGGGGCTTCTGGCTGTTGATCCTGGCGGTGCTGGGCCATGCCGGCGCCGCCTTCTACCACCACCTCCAGCAGCGCGACGCCACGCTCGCCCGCATGCTGCCGCGGGGCTGGCTCGATACCCCACAGAAGGAATCCGCATGAACATCAAGCTCACCACCCCGTCCGCGGTCGCGGCCGCCCTGGCCGGCATGCTGGCCGCGGCCCCGGCCATGGCCGCGGACTACGAACAGGCGCCCGGCTCGATCCTGGTCTTCGCCACCAAGTACGACGGCGAAGTGTTCACCGGCACCTTCCCCGGTTTCCAGACGCAGCTGAGCTTCGACCCGGCCAACCCGGCCGCCGGCAAGCTCGACGTCACCATCCCGCTGGCCGGCGCGCGCAGCGGCAACAGCGACCGCGACTCCACCCTGCAGGGCAAGGATTTCTTCAACGTCGCCCAGTTCGCGCAGGCGCGCTACACCGCCAGCGGCTTCCGCGCCCTGGGCGAGAACCGCTACGCGGCCGACGGCACGCTGCAGCTGCGCGGCGTCAGCAAGCCGGTCACCCTCACCTTCACCTGGACGCCCGGCACGCAGCCGGTGCTGACCGGCAAGGCGACGGTGAAACGCCTGGACTTCGGCGTCGGCGGCGGCGACTGGGCCGACACCAAGACCATTCCCGACGACACCGCGATCAGCACCAAGGTCGTGCTGCGCTCGAAGTAAGCCCTTCCGCCCCCGGCGCGACGATCAGCCGGGGGCGACGGCCGGGATATCGAAACACCCGCGCCGGCCGGCGGCATCGGTCAGGCAGGCGCGGTGCCGCCGGTCCTGCGTCCCGCCGGGACGCACCGCCAGGCCGAACACGCCGCCGTCGCGCATCAGCAGCACCGCCTCCCACACCGTGTCCGGGCCGCCAGCCTGCAGTGGCCGATGCTCTTCTTCCCGCGCGGCCTGCAACGGCATGCCCGCCGCGTCGCGCAGCATGCGCCGCAGGTTGCGCATGTCCAGCGCGGCCGGCGCGCTGGTGACCGCCTTCAGCAAGACCAGGCGCTCGATATCGTCCACCGCTACCACCTGGGCCAGCGTCCGCCCCTGCCACGCGAAGCCCGCCGACCGCTCCGGCGACGCCTTGGCCAGGTCCACGTCCGCCGCGCCGGCGGTGGCTGCGGTCATGCCCAGCGCGGCAAGCAGCGGCCAGGCGCGGGCGCTCACCGCAGCCACCGGCGCAGGCCGTCCGCGTCGAACGGCCAGTCCAGTTCGGCGCCGCTCGCGCTGTCGCGCAGTACCGGCACGCGCGTGCCGTAACGCGCTTCCAGCGCGTCGTCCTCGTCGATGAACACGCTGTCGAACTCCGGCGCACGCGCCTGCGCCAGCACCGCCAGCGCTTGGTCGCACAGATGACAGTCGTCGCGCTGATACAGAATCAAGCCCATTCCCTACACCCCATGCCGGTCCGATGCTGCGCTGCGGGCAGGTCCGGCAGCGGCGAACCCGTAGAATAACGATCCTCTCCAAGCAGTACGCACAACGCATGTCCGTCAGCACGTTCGACCTGTTCAAGATCGGCATCGGCCCGAGTTCGTCGCACACCGTGGGTCCGATGCGCGCGGCCGAGCGCTTCGTCCACCGCTGGCTGCTCGATCCGGGCAGGCTCCAGGACGTGGCGCGCATCCGCGCCGAGGTGTTCGGCTCGCTGGCCCTGACCGGCCGCGGCCACGGCACCGACACCGCCGTGCTGCTCGGCCTGGAAGGCCACCGCCCCAACCTGATCGACCCGGACATCATCCCCGCCACGCTGGCGCGCATCCGCTCGGCCAAGCGCATCAACCTGATGGGCCAGCACGAAATCGCCTTCGACGAGAAGCGCGACCTGGCCCTGAACAAGCGCCAGAAACTGCCCTACCACACCAACGGCATGCGCTTCACCGCCTTCGATGCCAACGATGACGTCATCGCCACGCGCGACTACTACTCCGTCGGCGGCGGCTTCGTGGTCAATGCCGACGATGCCGCCGACGACCGCATCGTGCCCGACCAGACGCCGCTGCCGTATCCGTTCAAAAGCGGCGACGAGCTGCTGGCCCAGGCCGCGCGCAGCGGCCTGAGCATCGCCGCGCTGATGTTCGAGAACGAGAAGTGCTGGCGCAGCGAGGCCGAAATCAGGGACGGCCTGCGCGAGATCTGGGACGCCATGCAGGCCTGCGTGGCGCGCGGCATCCGCTCCGAGGGCACCCTGCCCGGCGGCCTGCACGTGGGCCGCCGCGCCCCGGCGCTGCACCGGGAGCTGTCCGCGCGCCCGGAAGCGGCCATGCGTGATCCGCTGACCACGCTGGACTGGGTCAACCTGTACGCGCTGGCGGTCAACGAGGAGAACGCCGCCGGCGGGCGCGTGGTCACCGCGCCCACCAACGGCGCGGCCGGCATCATCCCGGCGGTGCTGCACTACTACGACCGCTTCTGCCCGGGCAGCAACGAGCAGGGCGTGTTCGACTTCCTGCTTACCGCCGCGGCCATCGGCATCCTCTACAAGGAGAACGCCTCGATCTCCGGCGCCGAGGTCGGCTGCCAGGGCGAGGTCGGCGTGGCCTGCTCGATGGCCGCCGGCGGGCTGATGGCCGCCCTGGGCGGCAAGCCGGGGCAGATCGAGAACGCCGCCGAGATCGGCATGGAACACAACCTGGGCCTGACCTGCGACCCGATCGGCGGGCTGGTGCAGATCCCCTGCATCGAGCGCAACGCCATGGGCGCGGTCAAGGCCATCAACGCCGCGCGCATGGCCATGCGCGGCGACGGCAAGCACAAGGTCAGCCTGGACAAGGTCATCAAGACCATGCGCGACACCGGCCGCGACATGCAGGACAAGTACAAGGAAACCAGCCGCGGCGGGCTGGCCGTCAATGTCATCGAATGCTGAATACGGCAAGGGATTCAAGTCGCCGGTCGAGGGGCCGCTAAGGGATTCGAGGTAACCTGACGCGCAGTCCGGGATTCAGGGGGAATCTCGATCGACAATCCATCCACCATCTGCCATCCGTGCCGGGCGCTGGCAGCCCGCGCCGGGCTGTTGGCTCACCTGTGGCTGCTGGTCCTGCTGGCGGTTTCCCTGCCGGCTGCCGCCCTGGATGCCGGCAAGCCATTCCGCGACTACGTCACCGATACCTGGGGGGTGGACCAGGGACTGCCGCAGATCAGCGTGCTGGCCATCGCCCAGGATCCGGCCGGCTACCTGTGGTTCGGCACCCAGACCGGGCTCGCCCGCTTCGACGGCGTGCGTTTCGTGCGCTACACCCAGCGCGACGCGCCCGAACTGGGCAATACCATCCTGGCCCTGCTCGCCGGCGGCGACGGCCGGTTGTGGATCGGCACCTCGCAGGGGCTGCTGGTGCTGGAGGACGAGCGTTTCCGCGCCATCGCCCCAGCCGTGGCCGACCGCCCCGCGCCGGCCAGCGCCCTGCTGGACGTCGACGGCCGCATCCTGGTCGGTTGCGCGGAAGGCATCTGCACGCCACAGGACGGGCGGCTGCGGCGCGTGCACGCCCTGCCAGGCCCGGCGCTGAGCCTGCTGGCCCGCGAGGATGGGCTGTGGGCCGGCGGCGAAGGCCGGGTATTCCACGTGGTCGACGGCAAGGTGCGGACCCTGCCCCTGCCGGCCATGGCCAACGGCGCCTCGGTCACCGCGCTGGCGCAGGCCGACGGCACGCTCTGGGCCGGAACCCGCCATGGCCTGTTCCGCCTGCACGACGGCAACTGGCAGGCGGCCGCCGGCCGCCCGGCCGACGCCCAGGCGGTGGAGGCGATGCAGGCCGACCGCGACGGCAACCTGTGGGTGGCGACCCCGCAATACCTGGAACGGCTGCGCGCCGGGCAACCGGCCGAGCGCATCCGCGACACGCCCGGCGCCATCGCCATCCGCTCGATCTTCGAGGACCGCGACGGCAACCTCTGGCTGGGCAGCATGGTCGAGGGCGTGACCCGCGCGTGGAACGGCTGGGCGCGGCGCCTGAGCCAGGCCGACGGTCTGGACACGCCCCTGCTGTGGTCGATCGCCGCCGCGCCGGACGGCGACGTCTGGGTCGGCAGCAGCGACGGCGTCGACGTCTGGCGCGACGGTCGCTTCCACAACCGCGTACCGGGCAGCCAGCTCCCGCACCCCGAGGCCTACAGCCTGCTGCCCGAGCGCGACCAGGTCTGGATCGGCACCCGCGCTGGCGTCGCGGTGCTGCGCCAGGGCCGGATCGAGGAACCGGCCGGACTGGCGCCGCTGCGCGACGCGCAGATCAACGGCATCGTGCGCGACCGCGCCGACCGGCTGTGGTTCGCCACGACCCGCGGCCTGTTCCTGCTCGAGGACGGCACGCGCCTGTCGCGCTACGCCGAACGCGACGGCCTGGCCGACCCGCGCATCCGCCTCGTCCACGAAACCCGCGACGGCCGCATTCTGCTGGGCACCTACCAGGGCCTGTACGAGTGGCGCGAGGGGCGCATCCTGCCCACCGGCCGGCTCACCGGGCTGTCCGACGATACCCCCGTCACCGCCTTCCTCGAACTGGAGGACGGGCGCTGGGTGCTGGGCACCAGCAACGGCGAGAGCCTGCGCCTCTACGACGGCCGCCGCTGGCACTGGCTGGACCGCGAACGCGAGCTGCCGGCCAATGTCGCCTTCCACCTGGCCGAGCACGGCAACGACCTGTGGGTCGCCGGCATGCGCGGCGTCTACCGCCTGCCGCTGTCGTCGCTGGACCGGGCGCTGGCCGATCCGGCGCAGCCGGTGGCCGCGCAGATCGTGATCAACTCCGGCGCCGACCGCGCCGGTGGCCAGCAGGACAAATGCTGCAACGGCGCGGGCAACAGCCGCGGTGTGCTGCGCGATGGCCAGCTGTGGCTGCCCACCCGCGACGGCGCGCTGCTGGTGGACGTGGGCACGGCCGCGGACAGCGTGCCGCGCGCGATCAGGATCGACGACGTGCAGGTCCAGGGCCGCCGCCTGGCCGCCGGCCAGGGCACGCTCAAGCTGCCGCTCGACGCCCGCGACCTGCGCTTCGAGTTCAGCCTGCCCGACTTCCAGCCGATGCACACCCCGCAGCTGCGCTACCGCCTGGCCGGCTACGAGAAGGACTGGCGCGAGCTGGACAACCCGGCGATGCGCAACGCCAGCTATGCCAGCCTGCCGCCCGGCTACTACACCTTCGAGGTCGCCGATTTCAGCCACCCCGAGCCGCTGCGCCACGCCGCGCACGTGGCGGTGGAAATCCCGCGGCGCCTGCACGAGACCCTGGCCTTCCGCCTGCTGGCGGTGCTGGGGCTGGCGGGCCTGATCTGGCTGGGCTACCTCGGCCTGCAGCACCGCTACGCGCGCCAGCGCGCGCAGCTGGAACGGCTGGTGCAGGAGCGCACCCGCGACCTGCAGGCCGCCAACGCGCAGCTCAAGGCGATCAGCTTCACCGACCCGCTCACCGGCCTGCACAACCGGCGCTACCTGTCCCAGCAGATCCCCACCGACCTGTCGTTCTACGAACGCGACGGCGGTTACAGGGGCGGCACCGAGGCGGTGGTGTTCGCACTGCTCGACGTGGACCATTTCAAGTCGATCAACGACACCCACGGCCACGCCGCAGGCGACCGCGTACTGGAACAGATCGGCCAACTGCTCGGCGAGCTCAAGCGCAGCGGCGACTACGTGGCGCGCTGGGGCGGCGAGGAATTCCTGCTGGTGTTCCGGCCGCTGCCGCGCGGCAGCCTGGCGCGGCTGGGACAGCGCCTGTGCACGCGCATCGCCGAACACAGCTTCGACCTGGGCAACGGCAAGCGCCATCGGCTCACCGCCTCGGTCGGCCTGATCGAGTGCCCGCTGTTCCCCAGCCACCCGCAGCTGCTCGGCTGGGAGCAGCTGGTCACCCTCGCCGACCGGGCGCTGTACCGGGCCAAGACCTCCGGCCGCAACGGCTGGATCGCCTACCAGCCGGTAGCGGGCGCGCGCGTGCCCGACGACCTGTCGGTCATCACCGGCGACCCATGGTGGCTGGTGGAAAACGGCCTGCTGGAGATGTTCGGCATCGAAGGCGAGATACGCTGCGAAGCCACGCCGTAGCCATGCCCTGGCCGGCACGCACGGCGACGCCCACGTCGCGGACGCGCGTATTGCGCCGACCGCGCCGCGCGCACCAGAATCCCGCATCACCAGGCAGGGCGGGGAAAGGATGCAGAACGAACAGCCAACCGACCGGCCGGCGCCGGCCAGCCCTGCGCGGACCCGCGGCGCGGCCTGCACCGCGCACCGGCGGCGGCCTCACCCTGCCCAGGCTCGTGATCGCGGCGATCGTCCTGCTGGTGCTGGCGTATTTCATCGGCAGGAGGCCGGTCAAGGTGGACCCGGGCGCCGCCGATCCAACGGCGGAAGCCGCGCCGGCGGTGGCCGCCGCGCCCTCCCCGCAACCCGAAGCGATGGTCGTGCGCGGCGAGAAATCGACCACGCTGGCGAACGTCGGGGAGGCCAGCATGTCCCTGCAGGAACAGGGCAATACGCTGCGCATCGAAGGCGGCGTGGGCAGGAACTTCGCCACCGACCTGAAGGCGATACTGGATTCGGCGCCGTCGGTGCGGCGCATCGACATCACCAGCGGCGGCGGCTATGCCGTCACCGGGCTGGAAGCGGCGCGCATCGTCCGCCGCAACAACCTCACCGTGCGCGTGCGCGGGCATTGCGCCAGCATCTGCGTCGCGCTCTGGGCCGCGGCCGCGCAGCGGCAGATGGAACCGGACGCCGTGATCGGCCTGCACCAGCGCAACGCGCAGTGCGACGCCCTGCCCTCGCCGGCGCGTGAGGAATGCCACTACCAGGACCAGTTCGCCACCGAGCACGACTCCAGCTACAGCGCCTGGCTGCAGGCCGCCGGCTTCAACCAGCGCCTGCTCGACCTGCAGTCGCGCACCGCGTCGGAGGACATCGCCGTGCTGGCGGCGCCGCAGCTGTGGGACAACGGCGTCGATTTCAACGTCGTGGACGGCGACGGAACACGCATGGGCCGCGCCGAGGTCGAGCGTTTTCTCGCCGGGAAGTTCGCGCGGCATTGAGAAGCCGCCCGCGCCCGCTATCGCGGTCCGCGGTCCGCGGTCCGCGGTCCGTGGTCAGCGGTCAGCGGTCAGCGGTCAGCGTTCGACAGCAGCCCGGACGGAAGCTCTGCGGCGGGCACGACAACGGCCGGCACCCACCTTGTTCCCGAAGGCGCGGCCCGCCGCACGGCGCATCGGCGCACCCCATCCGCAGGGAAGCGCCGCATCCACGAAAGGCCGCTGCCATGCCGCAAGAAGACCCCGTAGGAGCGGCTTGAGCCGCGAAAGGGCCTGGCCGATGAATCCTCCGGCGCCGGACCGTCGGCCAGCCTCCATTCCCGTCTGCCAACCAGGTGCAGCCGGACGCGCGCCCCTCCGCCCTCAGCGGTTGACGATGCCCAACACGTCGTCCAGCAGCGCCGCAGCGGTGACGCCGGCGCCGGCGCCCGGCCCCTGGATCAGCAGCGGCTGGTCGCGGTAGCGGTCGCTGTGGATCGCCACGCGGTTGTCGGTACCGCGGCCGCCCCCGCCAGCACGTGGTCGGCCGGCAGCGCGCGCAGCAGCCGACGCTGGCGCCCTGCACGTCCACGCGGCCGACGAAACACGGCTTCAACCCCTGCGCGTGCGCCCGCTGCAGCCATTCCTGCAGCGGCGCATCCAGCTGCGCCAGCGCCGCATCGACCTCGTCGGCCGGCAGCGCCGCCAACGCCGGCGGCACCAGCGATTCGACCTTCACCTGCTCCGCGTCCAGCGCCAGGCCGGCCGCGCGCGCCAGGATCAGCAGCTTGCGGCGCACGTCCTCGCCGGACAGGTCGATGCGCGGATCCGGCTCGGTATAGCCGGCTGCCGCCGCCTCGCGCACGCAGGCCGAGAACGGCCGGCTGCCGTCGAAACGATGGAACAGCCACGCCAGCGAACCGGACAGCACGCCTTCGATGGCATGCACTTGGTCGCCGCCGGCCACCAGCGCTCGGATGCTGGACAGCAGCGGCAGGCCCGCGCCGACCGTGGCCGCGTCGCCGTAGCGCACGCCGCCCGCGGACACCAGCCCGCCGATCTGCCGCGCGCGCGCCAGCGTGGTGCCGTTGCCCAGCTTGTTGGCGGTGACCACGTGGATGCCGCGCGCCAGCCAGTGCGCGTGTTCTGCGGCGACATCCTCGCTGGCGGTGGCGTCGACCACGATGTCGCCGGCGCGCAGGCGCCCGATTTCCTCACGGTGCGCCGGCGCGTCGCCCTGCCGGTCCGCGACGCGCGCGCGCGACAGCACGGCGTCGGGCGCGCCGTCGCAGGCCAGCGCGACGCGCGAGTTCGCCACCACGTGCAGCAGCGGCAGGTTGAGCTGGCGCTGGCGCAGGGGGCTGGTAGCGGGCCACGAACGCCGAACCGACCGTGCCGGTGCCCAGCAGCAGCAGCCGCCTGCGCTGCGGCCCGCGGACGCAGCTGCGCGCTCATGCATCCACCGTTTTTCGCTGGGCGGCGGCGCGGCTGTCGGCCAGCACGCGCGCGGCGCGCGCGCAGCAGGCCCGCCTGCAGGTCCGCCACCAGGTCCTCGCTGGCCTCGATGCCGACCGACAGGCGCAGCAGGCCATCGCTGATGCCGGCCTTGGCGCGCGCTTCGGCGGTCATCGCCGCGTGGGTCATGGTGGCCGGGTGCGCGACCAGGCTCTCCACGCCGCCCAGCGATTCGGCCAGGGTGAAATAGCGCAGGCCTTCGACGAAGGCGCGCACCGCCGCGTGCGGATCGGCGCCTTCGCACTGCGCCAGTTCGAAGGACAGCATCGCGCCGAAACCCTTCTGCTGGCGCGCGGCCACCGCATGGCCCGGATGCGACTCCAGCCCCGGGTAATAGACCCTGGCCACCACGTCGCTGGTGGCGAGCAGATCGACCAGGGCGCGGGTGTTTTCCTGGTGCACGCGCAGGCGCGCGTCCAGCGTGCGCAGGCCGCGCAGGGTCAGGAAGGCGTCGAACGGCGAGCCGGTCAGGCCCAGCGCGTTGGCCCACCACACCAGCTGCTGGTGCACCTCGGCGTCGCGCGCGATCACCGCGCCGCCGACCACGTCGCTGTGGCCATTGACGTACTTGGTGGTCGAATGCAGCACCAGGTCGGCGCCGAAGGCGATCGGGTTCTGCAGCGCCGGCGACAGGAAGGTGTTGTCCACCACCACCCTGGCGCCGGCCCTGTGCGCGGCGTCGATCACGAAGCGCAGGTCGGTGATGCGCAGCAGCGGGTTGGACGGGGTCTCCACCAGCACCAGCTTCGGCGCCTGCGCCAGCGCCTCGGCCAGCGCGCGCGGATCGGTCAGGTCGGCGGTGATCAGCTCGAAGTGGCCCTTGCTCGCCAGCGCGTTGAACAGCCGCCAGCTGCCGCCGTAGGCGTCATGCGGCACCACCAGCCTGTCGCCCGGCTGCAGCAGCGCGTTGAGCACCAGGTTGATCGCGCCCATGCCGGTGGAGGTGATGACGCCGCCGGCGCCGCCTTCCAGTTCGGCCAGCGCCTCGCCCAGCAGGTCGCGGGTCGGGTTGCCGCTGCGCGTGTAGTCGTACTGGCGCTTGTTGCCGAAGCCGTCGAAGCTGAAGTTGGACGACAGCACGATCGGCGGCGTCACCGCGCCGAAGGCGGCATCGCGGTCGATGCCGGCACGCACGGCCGCGGTGGCGCGGCAACAGGACACGTCGGAAACGGTGGACAGGCTCATGCGGTTTCTCCGGGAAGGCGAAGGGCGTTGGCGAGGATCGCGTCGATGCGATCGGTTTCTTTCAGGAAGGCGTCGTGGCCGTAGGGCGAGCGCAGCACGCGCAGGCTGCCGCGCGTGCCCAGGCCCTCGACCAGCGCGACCAGGTCGGACAGCGGCACCAGGCGGTCGCCTTCCACCGCGACCACCAGCGTCGGCACGCCGATGGCGGCCGGGTCGACGCGGTGCAGGTCGATGGATTCGGACAGGCGCAGATAGGCGTTGACGCGGGTGCGCGCCACGTACTGCGCGCCGGCGGCGTCGAGGTAGTCCTCGGCGGCCACGCGCACGCGGCCGTTGACCACCTCGGGCGCGGCGTCGAAGCGCTCGCCGAACTCCTCCGGCGTGCGGTAGCTGAGCATGGCGAACTGGCGCGCCAGCGCCAGCCCGTGCGTCTCGGCGCACTGCAGCTGGCCCAGTGCGACCGCGCGCCGCTGCAGCGCGCGCCAGGCCGAGGCATAGGGATGCGGGCGGTGCGCGCCGCTGACCGCCACCAGCCGGCCCAGCCGCTGCGGGTGGCGGATGGCCAGTTGCTGGCCGACCAGGGCGCCGTAGGAATAGCCGACGCAGCCGTGCAGGCAGTCGATGCCCAGCGCGTCCAGCAGCGCGGCGACGGCGTCGGCCTGGTCGGCGGTGTCGATCGGCGCGTCCAGCCCACCATCGGCGCCGATGAAATCGAAGCCGAGCAGGCGGCGGCGCGACGGGTCCAGCGCGCGGCCGGCGCCGACCAGGCCGTCGGCCCAGCCCTTCTCGCCGAATACCGCGTTGGCGGCGATGTGGCGGTGCGCGGAAATGCCGCCGGCCACCAGCACCACCGGCGCATCAGCGCGGCCGACCAGCTCGTAGCGCAGGCGCAGCACGCGCGCGCCGGCATGGCGCATGGCCAGGCGCACCTCGATTTCCCCGCGCACGGCGGCAATGGCAGGCGTCGCGCCGTCATGCGCGGCGGCCGGGATTTCACGGAGGGCGGTGGCGGTGGCGAAACTCATGGCGATATCCGGTAAGGAGCAGCCATCGAGCTTCGCGGGCCCGTGTTCGCCGTGCGCTGGCACGGATCGAACCATCTTTCGGCGGACACAGTGGTCACCGCAGGATTTGGCACCAAACACAGGCGCTTGCGCACCCGCTGGTTGCCCCGGCATCAAAGGGCCTGTCCCTCCGCCGGTCTCGATGGTGGGCACACGATGCCAGCCGCCCCGCCGCCTGTCAATCTCTTTATTCGGATGGAGCGATGGAGTTTCCGATGCAACCATGCCGGCATAATCCGGGGCCCGCCTCCGCCGTCATCGCATGCGCCAGCTGCCGCTCCTGCTCCTGTCCGCGACACTCGCCCTGCCCGCCCACGGCGAAGGCGCCGCGCCGCGCTGGCGCCAGGGCTGGGGGCTGACCGCTTCGACGCCGCAGGGAAACGGCATTGCCCACGGCACCGGCTTCGCCCGCCTGCTGGAGCTGCAGCACCGCGCCGGCGGCCACGAGGCGCAGGCGCGCAACCTGCTGGCCGGCCCGGTCCAGGTCCGCCTGCGCGATGGCGGCAGTGGCGGCGCGATGGCCGCGCCGGTGCTGCTGCCGGCCGGCGCGCAGCGCCGCCTGCTGTGGCTGGCCGACGACGGCAAGGGCGTGCGCCTGCTGCTTGATGCCGTTCCCGGCGATCCGTCCGCCCGCCCCACCGACCATCTCTACCGGCTGCCGTTCGAGGGCACGCCGGTCCGTGTCAGCCAGGGCATCGACGGCCACCGCAGCCACCGCGACGCGCAGAACCGCCATGCCATCGACTTCCCCCTGCCCGAAGGCACGCCGGTCCTCGCCGCCCGCGCCGGCACGGTGATGCAGGCGGTGGCCGATTCGCCGGAGGACGGCTGCCTGGTCCGGATCCTGCACGCCGATGGCGGCATGGCGCTGTATGCCCACCTGCAGTCCGGCAGCCTGGCGGTCCGCCCCGGGCAGGCGGTCCAGGCCGGCCAGGTGCTGGCCCGCTCCGGCAACACCGGCCGCAGCACCGGCCCGCACCTGCACTTCGCGGTGCAGGCCAATACCGGGCTGGCGCTGGCTTCGATCCCGTTCCGCATGGCCGGCCCGCACGGCGAGCTGCGCTTCGCCCGCGAAACGGGCGCCGCGCCCTGAGCGGCTATAATCGCCGGCTTCCCTTTCCCAATGCGCGCCCGCCGCGGGCGCAGCCGCCATGTCCGAAGTCGCCTCCGAAGCCGCGCGCCGCCGCACCTTCGCCATCATTTCCCACCCCGACGCCGGCAAGACCACGCTGACCGAAAAGCTGCTGCTGTTCGGAGGCGCGATCCAGATGGCCGGTTCGGTGAAGTCGCGCAAGACCAGCCGCCACGCCACCTCGGACTGGATGGCGCTGGAAAAGGAGCGCGGCATCTCGGTCACCTCCTCGGTGATGCAGTTCCCGTACGAGGGCAAGATCGTCAACCTGCTCGATACCCCCGGCCACGCCGACTTCGGCGAGGACACCTACCGCGTGCTCACCGCGGTGGACTCGGCGCTGATGGTGATCGACGTGGCCAAGGGCGTGGAGGAGCGCACCATCAAGCTGATGGAGGTGTGCCGCCTGCGCGACACGCCGATCATGACCTTCATCAACAAGCTCGACCGCGAGGGCAAGGACCCGATCGAACTGCTGGACGAGGTGGAAACCGTGCTCGGCATCCAGTGCGCCCCGGTCACCTGGCCGATTGGCATGGGCCAGCGCCTGAAGGGCGTGGTGCACCTGCTCACCGGCGAAGTGCACCTGTACGAACCGGGCCGCAACTTCACCCGCCAGGATTCGACCATCTTCCCGTCGCTGGACGCGCCCGGCCTGGCCGAGCGCATCGGCGAGAAGATGCTGGCCGACCTGCGCGAGGAACTGGAACTGGTGCAGGGCGCCAGCCATCCGTTCGACAAGGACGCCTACCTGCGCGGCCAGCAGACCCCGGTGTTCTTCGGCTCGGGCGTGAACAACTTCGGCGTGCAGCCGCTGCTGGACTTCTTCGTCGAGCACGCGCCGGCGCCGCAGCCGCGCGCCACCACCGGCCGCGACATCGCCCCGCAGGAAGACAGGCTGACCGGCTTCGTGTTCAAGATCCAGGCCAACATGGACCCGCAGCACCGCGACCGCGTGGCGTTCATGCGCGTGTGCTCGGGCAGGTTCAGCGCCGGCATGAAGACCTTCCACGTGCGCACCGGCAAGGAAATGAAGCTGGCCAACGCGCTGACCTTCATGGCCAGCGACCGCGAGATCGCCGCCGAGGCGTGGCCGGGCGACGTGATCGGCATCCACAACCACGGCACCATTTCCATCGGCGACACCTTCACCGAGGGCGAGGCGGTCACCTTCACCGGCATCCCCAACTTCGCCCCGGAACTGTTCCGCCGCGCGCGCCTGAAGGACCCGCTCAAGCTCAAGCAGCTGCAGAAGGGCCTGGCGCAGCTGTCCGAGGAAGGCGCCACCCAGTTCTTCCGCCCGATCATGAGCAACGACCTGATCCTGGGCGCGGTGGGCGTGCTGCAGTTCGACGTGGCCGCCTACCGCCTGAAGGACGAGTACGGCGTGGAAGCCATCTTCGAGCCGGTCGGCGTGGTGACCGCGCGCTGGGTGCATTGCGACAACGCGAAGAAGCTGGAGGAGTTCCGCGAAAAGAACGCCAGCAACCTGGCCGTGGATGCCGCCGGGCACCTGGTCTACCTCGCCCCGACCCGGGTCAACCTGCAGCTGGCGCAGGAACGCGCGCCGGACGTGCGTTTCTCCGCCACGCGCGAGGCCGCGCACACCGTCTCGGTGGAATGAATGCCCATGCAGGAGCGCACCTTGGTGCGCGAGGGGCTTTCCCGGGAGAGCCTCATCGCACACCAGGGTAGCTCCTGCCGTCGTAGCCTGACGCCATCCGGAACAGGCGTCCGGCGTACGGATGCACCGGGTGCTGCATTGCGGTAACTTGCCGCCCATGCCTACCGTCGCTCCCCTGCGGCATCACGCCGCCGACATCCGCGAGGAGATCGCCAGCGCCCTGACCCACGGGCTTGGCGCCGTCACCGCCCTGGGCGCCAGCGCCGTGCTGATCACGCTGGCCGCGATCTACGGCGATGGCTGGCAACTGGCCAGCGCCATCGTCTTCGGCATCGCGCTGCTGCTGCTCTACACCGCCTCCACGCTGTACCACGCCATCCAGCACCCGGTGGCCAAGGGACGGCTGAAGATCTTCGACCATTGCGCGATCTACCTGCTGATCGCCGGCACCTATACGCCGTTCACGCTGATCGGGCTGCGCGGGCCGTGGGGCTGGGGGCTGTTCGCGGCGATCTGGACGCTGGCGGTGGGCGGCGTGGTGTTCAAGCTGTTCTATACCGGCCGCTTCAAGCGGCTTTCCACCGCCATCTACATCGCGATGGGCTGGCTGGTGATCGTCGCCATCGAGCCGATGTGGAACTCGCTGGACGGCTTCACCCTCGGCTGGCTGCTGGCCGGCGGCGTCTTCTACACGCTGGGCACCTACTTCTACCACCGCGAATCGGTGCGCTATTCGCACGCCATCTGGCACCTGTTCGTGATCGGCGGCAGCGTCTGCCATTTCGTCTCGGTGACGGCGCAGATCCTGTAGCTGCAGGCGCGCGCCCGCCGGCGCGCCGCATGCGGCGGCAACGGAACCTGCACGCCGCGCGAATGAGTGCTTCGCACCGCGTGCACGGGACGACGGCAACCATGGCCGCGTGAATACTCCGCCTGCCCCCGCCGCGCCGCGCGCGTCGCGCTGGCGTCTCCGCCGCCCCGGCAAGCGTGGCCAGCGCTGGCTGGCGGCGTCCGCGCTGCTGCTCGCGGCCATCGTCGTACTGCTGTTGCTGTGGGACTGGAACTGGTTCAAGGGCCCGCTGGAGCGCATGGTGCAGGCGCGCACCGGTCGCGCCCTGCACATCGGCGATCTCGACGTCGACCTGGGCCGTACCAGCACCGTGCGCGCGGACCGCGTCACCTTCGCCAACGCATCGTGGGCGGAGCGGCCGGACATGGCGCGCGCCGACCGGGTGGAGATCGACCTGCGCCTGTGGCCGCTGCTGCGCGGCAGCGTGCAGTTGCCGGAGATACGCCTCACCCGTCCCGACCTGCTGCTGCAGACCGCACCGCGACCTGGTGAACCCGGCAACTGGGCGTTCCTCCCCGGCGGCGACGGCGGCCGCGCGCCACAGCTCCGGCGCCTGCGTGTGGACGATGGCCGGCTGCAATTCCTCGACGAAGCCGGCCGCACCGACATCCAGCTGGACGTGCACAGCGGCCCCGCCAGGCAGGCGGGCGCGGCGCCGCCGCTGCTGCTGGAAGGCAAGGGCCGCTGGCGCGGCGCCTCGTTCACCGTGCGCGGCGGCACCGAATCGCCCCTGGAACTGGCCGACAGCGACCATCCCTTCCGCCTGCACCTCGATGGCCATGCCGGCGCCACCCACGCGGTAGCCAGCGGCACGCTGACCAATCCATTCCAGCTGCAGGTCTTCGATCTGCAGTTCAGGCTCAGCGGCAAGGACCTGGAAGACCTGTACCCGCTGATCGGCATCGCCCTGCCTTCCTCGCCGCCGTACCGGCTCGATGGCCGCCTCAAACGCGATTACCAGGTCTGGCGCTACGAGAAGTTCAGCGGGCAGGTCGGCGACAGCGACCTTGCCGGCGACGTACAAATCGACGTGGCCGGCGAGCGCCCGCGGCTGACGGCCGGGCTGGTCTCTCGCAGGCTGGACTTCGACGACCTGGCCGGCTTCGTCGGCGCGCCGCCCAGGACCGGCGGCGGCGAGACCGCGAACGCCGAACAGAAGGCGAAGGCCGCGGCGCTGGCGGCCAGGCCCACGGTGCTGCCGGACACGCCCTACAACCTGGCCAAGCTGCGCGCGATGGACGCCGACGTGCGCTGGAAGGCGCAACGCATCAACTCGCCGACATTGCCGCTGGACGACATGGACGCGCACCTGCGGCTGGACGACGGCCTGCTGCGCCTGGAGCCGCTGAACTTCGGCGTGGCCGGCGGCGACATCCGCAGCACCGTGCGCATGGACGCGCGGCGCCCGCAGATCACCACGGCGCTCGACGCCAGCGTGCGCGGCGTGCAGCTCGGCCGGCTGTTCCCCGATGCGAAGCTGGCCGAACAGGCATCGGGCGGCATCGGCGGGCAGGTGCGCCTGTCCGGCACCGGCAATTCCATCGCCGCCATGCTCGGCAGCAGCGACGGCAGCGTGGCGCTGGGCATGGGCCGCGGCCACGTCGGCAACCTGCTGATGGAACTGGCCGGGCTGGACGTGGCCGAATCGCTGAAATTCCTGTTCACCGGCGATCGCCAGATACCGCTGCGCTGCGCGTTCGCCGACTTCGGCGTGGACAACGGCCTGATGCAGGCGCGTGCGCTGGCCTTCGACACCACCGACACGCTGGTCGTGGGCGAAGGCAGCATCAGCCTCAAGCGCGAGGAACTGGACCTGCTGCTGCGGCCGCGGCCCAAGGACAAGAGCATCCTCGCCCTGCGCTCGCCGCTGCGCATCGGCGGCACCTTCAAGGATCCTTCGTTCCGCCCGGACTTCAAGGCGCTGGGGCTGCGGGGCGCCATCGCCCTGACCCTGGGCAGCATCACGCCGCCGGCGGCGCTGCTGGCCACCATCGAAACCGGGCCCGGCAAGGACGCCGACTGCGGCGGCCACTACGCGAAGTAGGACGCCGGCGCGCGGTCAGCCGCCGACGATGTACTGCTGCAGCTGGCCCAGTTCCTGCCGCTGCTGTTCGATCACCGCCTTGACCAGGTCGCCGATCGAGATCACGCCCAGCACCGCGCCGTCCTCCACCACCGGCAGGTGGCGGATGCGGCGGTCGGTCACCAGTTGCAGGCAATCCTCCACCGTGGCCGCCGGCGACACCGTGACCAGGTCGGCGGTCATGATCGCCGCCACCGGCGTATCGCGCGAGGACCGGTCGCGCAGCACGATCTTGCGCGCGTAGTCGCGCTCGGAAAGGATGCCGGCCAGCCGCGCGCCGTCCATCACCAGCACCGCGCCGATGCCCTTCTCGGCCATCAGCCGGATCGCGTCGATCACCGCGCTCTGCGGCGCTACCGCGTGGATCTCAGGGGACTTGGTCCCGAGCAACTGACGAACGGTCTGCATGGCGTTCTCCCTTGCTGGCGGATGCGTCCGATAGTGCCACGTCGGCCGGCCGCCAGGTGTCAACCAGGTACAGCGGCCGCTGCTTGGCCTCCATGTACAGGCGGCCCAGGTACTCGCCGATCAGTCCCAGCGCGATCAATTGCACGCCGCCCAGGAACAGGATCACCGCCATCATCGTCGGCCAGCCTGCGACGCGGTCGCCGTACAGCGCCGCCTTGCCCACCACCCAGGCGCCGAAACCGAACGCCGACGCGGCGGTCAGCAGTCCCAGGTAGGTCGCCACGCGCAAAGGCGCGGTGGAGAAACTGGTGATGCCTTCCAGCGCGAAGTTCCAGAGCTTCCAGAAACCGAACTTGCTGCGCCCGGCCATGCGCGGCGCGCGATGGTACGGCAACGCCACGCGGCGGAACCCGACCCAGCCGAACAGTCCCTTCATGAAGCGCTGCCGTTCGCGCAGCTGCCGCAACGCGGCCAGCGCGCGCGGCGACAGCAGGCGGAAATCGCCGGTATCGGCGGGGATCGGCGTTTTCGACAGGCGCCCGATCACCCGGTAGAACGCGGCGGAGGTAACGCGCTTGAGCCAGCCTTCGCCGTCGCGCACCAGGCGCGTGCCGTAGACATCGTCGTGACCCTGCCGCCACAACGCGACGAACTGCGGAATCAGCTCCGGCGGGTCCTGTCCGTCGGCGTCCAGGATCAGCGCCGCGCCCTCGTCCACCAGGTCCAGCCCGGCGGTGAGCGCGGCCTCCTTGCCGAAATTGCGCGACAGGCGCAGCGCGGCCACCTGTGGGTCGGTCGCCGCCAGTTGCTGCATCAACGACCAGGTGGCGTCGGTACTGCCGTCGTCCACGTAGAGCACGCGCCCGTCGATGTCAGGCAGGCGCTCCAGTTCGGCGCGGATGCGCGGGTGCAGCAACGGCAGCGCGTCCTGCTCGTTGCAGGCGGCGATGACGATGGTCAGCCGGTCGCGGGATGTCATGCGCGCATTCTACGGAATCCCGTCGACGCGCCCGGTACTCCCATGCGCGCCGCGACCTCAGTCATCGCCCACGGCATAGCCCGAGCCGCCCAGCTGGCGCGCCTGGCGCTGGATCCACGCCGCACGACGCTGCACGAATGGCCCCGGCTTCGTCGCGCTGTAACGGCGTGGCGACGGCAGCACCGCGGCAAGCCGCGCGCTCTCGCCTGCCGACAGCCGTCCGGCGTCCTTGCCCCAGAACCGCCGCGACGCAGCCTGCACGCCGTAGACGCCATCGCCGAACTCGGCGACATTGGCGTACATCTCCAGGATCCGCCGCTTCGGCCAGAGCGCTTCGATCAGCACCGTGTACCAGGCTTCCAGGCCCTTGCGCAGCCAGCTGCGGCCCTGCCACAGGAACAGGTTCTTGGCGACCTGCTGGCTGATCGTGCTGCCGCCGCGCAGGCGCTTGCCGCGCGCGTTGTGGTCCATCGCTTTCTCGATCGCCTCCAGGTCGAACCCGTTGTGCAGCGGGAAACGCTGGTCCTCCGCCGCCACCAGCGAGATCGGCACGCTGGCCGCCATCGCGTCCAGGTCGCGCCACTGGTAGTGGATGCGGAACCCCCAGTCGCCCTGCCCCCAGGCCTCCATCTGGCGCAGCGCCATCACCGTGGAAAACGGCGGGTCGATGAACCGCAGCACCGCCACCTGCGCGATGCTGAACACCGCCAGCGCGCAGGGCGTGATCCACAGCCATCGCCGCCACCTGCGCCGCGGCCGCACCTTGCGCTCGTCCCGCTCCGTCCCCATCTGCATGCCTGACCCATGAATCCCGACAATCGGTGCATTATCCGGCACCGGCGTCCCCACACGTGCAGATTCCCATGACCGAAACGTCCGACCTCCTTGTCCGCTTCCTCCTGCCCGGGGCCGGCGTGCGCGGCGTCCATGTCCAGCTCTCCGAAAGCTGGCGCGAAATCCTGTCCCACGGCGGCTACCGGCCCTCGGCCCAGCGCCTGCTGGGCGAGGCCTGCGTCGCTTCGGCCCTGTTCACCGGCCACATCAAGATCGACGGGCGGCTGTCGGTCCAGCTGCGCAGCAGTTCGCCGCTGCGCACCCTGTTCGCCGAGTGCACCTCCGCCGGCACCCTGCGCGGCATCGCCCAGGTCGAGGACGGACACGACGCCCCGGCCGACCTCTCCCAGCTCGGCGAAGGCGCACTGCTGGCCATCACCATCGAGAATCCGGGCCTGGACCCACGCGAGCCGCAGCGTTACCAGAGCCTGGTGTCGCTGCAGGGCGCCAGCCTGGACGAGGCGTTCGAGGACTACTTCCGCCATTCCGAGCAGCTGCCCACGCGCCTGCTGCTGGCCGCCGACGGCGAACGCGCCGCCGGCCTGCTGCTGCAGAAGCTCCCGGGCGACCAGGGCGACGACGATGGCTGGGCCCGCGCCGGCGCGCTGTTCGACACCCTCGGACGCGACGAACTGCTGGCCGTGGCCGGCCCCGAGCTGCTGCACCGCCTGTTCCATGAGGAGCACCCCGAGACCATGGGCGACAAGCCGCTGCGCTTCGGCTGCTCCTGCTCGCGGGAACGGGTGATCGGCATGCTGCAGTCGCTGGGCGAGGAAGAGGCCCGCGCCGCGGCCGCCGATACCGGCCAGGTGGACGTGCGCTGCGAGTTCTGCGGGCGCGAATATCACTTCCCTTTGACCGAATTCGGCGTATTGTTCGCAGCTACACCAGCCAGCCAGGCCGCTCCAGAGCGGCTGCAGTAACGGCATCGACGAGCTGCGTTCCGGGGAGGACGGAGTCTTGTTAAGAAAACATAAACAACATACGATCAGAATCTCACGCGCCGGGAACTCCCCGGCCCTGGCCCTGTCTGATTGAGTCCATGAACGCCTTCCTGCGCCTGCCGCTTGCCTTGCTGATCGCCCTGGGGGTGGCCACGGGCGCGCATGCGCAGGCCAAGCCGCGCGCCACCCCGGACAGCACCGTGCTCCCGGTGTGGAACAAGGGCAGCGGCAAGGTCGAAGCGCTGCTGTACCTGGAGCCCACCGGCGAACAGGTGGCCGGCGCGCGCTGGCACTTCGGCCGCAACTCGCTCGATGCCGCCTTCGGACTCTCGTCCGGCGATTCGCTCGGCCTGCTGTGCAACAGCAGCCGCGGCAGCAGCATCAGCGGGCTGGCCAGCCACTGCATGCTCGCCAGCCTGGGCGACGACGATGACGCCGGCGCCGGGCGCCACCTGTCCGCGACCACCGCGTTCAACCGTCCCGGCGGACGTGTCGGCCTGAGCGCGGGCACCGGCCGCGACACCCTGCCGGCCTGGCTGTCCGGCAACACCCGCGCGCCTGCCGCGCGCATGGAACAGAACGACCTGACCGTCTTCGGCCAGAAGAACATCGGCCGCGAAGGCTTCGTATCGATCGGCGGCACCTACGCCAAGGCCCGCCTGGTGCCGCTGAGCGACGCCTCGCCCGCCCTCGTCGACCAGTGGGACAGCAAGAGCCTGAGCATCGGTGGCGGCTACGGCCCCTTCAGCGCCAACATCATCGGCCGCGTCGTCGACGCCCCGGGCCAGACCGGCAAGTGGGAAGGCATCGGCCTGGGCCTGACCTGGCGCACCCCGTGGAGCGGCCAGCTCACCGTGGGCGCCGAGAATGTCATTACCCGCGGCAAGAATCCCTTCTCGCCCCGCAACGAGAGCAACGACGAGGGAGCCATTCCCTACGTCCGGTACGAGCAGGACCTGTAAGGCTCCTCCATCCCCGAAGAATCACCAGAACGCCTCCGCAAGGAGGCGTTTTTGTTGCGCCTGCAACAATACTTTGCCGTATTTCACCAAATTCATGCGGTTCATTAACGAAGCTTTAATTTCAGAAGAGACGGAAGTACTATCGGGTCAGCCTCGCGGCTTTGGGACCGCATCTTTCGCTCCCACCACGCAGGCGATTCCACTTGTAACTACCAAGATCACTTGGAGAGAGAGCCCATGTATTGCAAGTCCAACAAGCTGCGTGACGCAGTGGTGCTGGCCCTGGTTGCTGGCACCGCCGGCACCACCGGCACTGCCTTCGCCCAGGATGCCGATGGCGCCACCAACCTGGATCGCATCCAGGTCACTGGTTCGCGCATCAAGCGCGTTGACGTTGAAACCTCGCAGCCGGTGTTCACGATGAGCCGCGAGCAGATCCAGGCTCAAGGCCAGACCTCGATCGGCGACATCATCCAGAGCATCAGCACCAACGGCTCCACCCTCAACAGCAGCTACAACAACGGCGGCAACGGCGAAACCCGCGTCAACATGCGCAACCTGGGTTCGAACCGCACGCTGGTCCTGGTCAACGGTCGTCGCTGGATCGGCGGCACCGGCCTTGGCGGTGCGGTCGACCTGAATACCATCCCGTCCGCTGCCGTCGAGCGCATTGAAGTCCTGAAGGACGGCGCTTCGACCATCTATGGTTCGGACGCCATCGCCGGCGTGGTCAACATCATCCTGCGCCAGAACTTCGACGGCGCCGAGGCCAATGCGTATTTCGGCCAGTACGACGAGGGCGACGGCGCTCGCGAAGCGTACGACTTCACCATCGGCTCCGTCGGTGACCGCTGGCACGCCACCCTGGGCGTGGGCTATGTGAAGGAAGAGCCCGTCTGGGCCGGCAACCGCAAGATCTCGGCCGTCCCGACCTTCGGCGCACTGCCGAACACCGGCAACAGCAGCACCACCCCGGACGGCCGCTTCGGCTTCTACGGCCAGACTGGCGTGGATGACAAGGGCAACCCGGTTTACGGCTCGACCCGCCCGAATGGCAGCGAAGGCTATTTCATCACCGGAAATGGCGGCAGCACCTGGCGCAACTACACCAGCGCCGACAGCTTCAACCATGCCCCCGGCAACCTGCTGGTCACCCCGCAGGAGCGCACCTCCCTGTTCGCCGACGCTGGCCTGTCGATCACCGACAACGTCCGCTTCAAGACGACGGTCACCTACAACGAGCGCAAGTCCGAGCAGATCCTTGCCGCCATGCCGATCGTGCTGGGCCGCGCGGCACCGGGCACCAACGGCGCCAACATCGTCATCAGCAAGGACAACATCTACAACCACACCGGTCGTGACATCGACTACATCCAGTACCGCGCGATGGAGACCGGCGGCCGCATCTACAAGCAGAACGTCAAGACCTACGCCTTCAATGGCGGCTTCGAAGGCGACTTCGAAGTGAACGAGCGCTTCTGGAACTGGGAAGCGGGCATGTTCTATGGCAAGAACGACCAGACCGACATCACCACCGGCTTCTTCAACATCTCCGCTCTGCGCAATGCCCTGGGCCCGTCGTTCATCGACGGCAGTGGCGTCGCACGCTGCGGAACCGCCGGCAACGTGATCGATGGCTGCGTACCGATGAACATGCTCAGCGGTACGGGCTCGCTGACTCCTGAGATGATGAAGTACGCGGGCTTCACCGCGCATGACGTCTACGGTTATGAGCAGAAGACCTACTACGCCAACATCGGCGGCGAGCTGTTCGACCTGCCGGGTGGCGCATTCGCCTTCTCGGCCGGCTTCGAGCATCGCAATGAATCGGGCTTCGACGATCCGGACGGCCTGATCAACTCCGGCGACACCACCGGCAATGCGCGCACCGCGACCGCCGGCGGCTACAGCCTGGATGAAGCCTACCTGGAACTGGCGATCCCGCTGCTGTCGGGCGTGACCGGCGCGCAGCTGCTGGACTTCAGCGTGGCTACCCGCATCTCCGACTACAGCAACTTCGGCGACACGCTCAACAGCAAGTTCGGTTTCCGCTGGAAGCCGATCAACGACCTGATGATCCGCGGCAACTGGTCGGAAGGCTTCCGTGCCCCGTCGATCAGCGAACTGTACTCCGGCGTCAGCGACACCTTCGAGAACGTGGCCGATCCTTGCGCCGGTTCTGTGGAAGGCGTGCCGAACCCGGCCAGCCCGGCTGCGTGTGCCGGCATTCCGCGCTACCCGCAGGCCAACTCGCAGATCCGTACGACCGAAGGTGGCAACCCGAAGCTGGGCCCGGAGACTTCCACTTCCAAGACGCTGGGCTTCGTCTACAGCCCCAGCTACGTGCAGGGCCTGGACCTGTCGCTTGACTGGTGGAACATCAAGATCGAAGGCGCCATCTATGCCCAGGATGCGCAGGAAATGCTGGACAGCTGCTACAAGGCTGGCATCTCCGCCGTCTGCGACCTGATCACCCGCGATGCGACCGGCCAGATCTCCAACATGCTGGCCGTGCCGAACAACGTCGCCACCATGGAAGTGGAAGGCTGGGACCTGACGGTGGGCTACCGCATGCCGGAAACCCGCTTCGGCAGCTTCAACGTGGTCTGGGATTCGACCTACACCTCGAACTACTCGGTCTCCGATCCGCTGAACCCGGGCGCCAACCGCGTCGGCCAGTACCGCAGCCGCGACAACTACTGGCGCATCCGTTCGAACCTGCTGCTGGGCTGGCAGCTGGGTGACTTCGGTGCCACTGCCATGGTGCGTTACTACTCGCCGCAGACCGAAAAGTGCACCGGCAGCAACTTCACCGGCGGCAACTTCGCCCTGCTGTGCTCGGACAAGGACCGCATCGGCCTGGGCGGCAAGCGCGATCCGCGCAACTACATCCCGAGCGCGACCTACACCGACCTCAGCGCGTACTGGAAGACGCCGTGGAACGGGCAGATCACCCTGGGTGTCAACAACGCGTTCGATCGTGACCCGCCGAAGGCATACACCACGTTCGCCAACTCGTTCGACCCGCAGTATGAAATCCCGGGTCGCTTCTTCTACATGCGCTACAACCAGAAGTTCTGATTCTGGCGCGGTAGATTTGCAATGAGAACCACGGCCCTTCGGGGCCGTGGTTTTTTAATGCCCGCCACATGAAGCACAGCAAAGAAAAGGCCGCGACATGCGCGGCCTCCTAGGTTGACCGGAACGGTTGCCACCTCATCCGTTCGGAATCAACGTCTCGATCACATGCTCGACGTAGGACTCGAACTCCTCGCGGGCCTGTTTCGGCTGCTGCAGCTGCAGGGACAGCTGCAGGAAGCCCACATAGGCGGCATAGGCCAGGCGCGCACGATGGCGGGCGTCGGTGGAGCTGAGGCCGGCCTGGCGGAACGAGGCCATCAGGTAGTCGAGGCGGCGCTGCGAGACGCGGTCGATCACCGGGCGCACCAGCGGGTTGTCCAGCGCCTTGAGCAGTTCGCTGTAGATGATGTGCGGGGTCACTTCGTGCGCGACGAGCTGGAACAGCGCGCGCAGGCGGGTGCGCGGATCGGGCACTTCCTCCAGGCTGCCGAACACCTGCTGCTGCTCGACCAGCTCCCAGCGCTCCAGCGCGGCCTGCAGCAGGGCGTCGCGCGAGGGGAAATGCCAGTAGAAGCTGCCCTTGGTGACGCCTAGGCGGCGGGCCAGCGGCTCCACCGCTACGGCGCCAACACCCTGCTCCGCGATCAGGTCCAGGGCCGCCTGGGCCCAGTCGTCCGCACTGAGGCGGCTGTTGCGTGTACCGCGGGTTTCGGTCGGGGAAGCTGAAGATTCGTTCATCCGTTGATTTAACCATACGCCGGGGACTGGTTGCAGTATGCGCCTGCGGCGGCCGGCGCACGACCAGCCCAGTGGCGCTTTTCCCTTGCAACAACAGGGCGCAACACTTCCATACCCAGCAGTATTGACAGGCGCCACCACCAATCCATACCATCGGGTACGGTTTCATACCCATGGCTCCCGCATGCACGTGCAAGACATCCGGCTGGACGGTGCCCATGGCATCGCGCTGGCCGCCTCGAAAACCACTGGAAGCAAACCGCCGATCCTGTTCGCGCATGGCTTCGGCCAGACCCGCGGCGCGTGGACGGCAACCGCCGCGGCGCTGCACGCAGCGGGCCATGCCACGCTGGCCTTCGATGCGCGCGGCCATGGCGGTTCGGACTGGAATGGGGCCGATCTGCCGTATCACGGCGAACAGTTCACCGATGACCTGATCGTCGTCGCCGGCGAACTGCCACGGCCGCCGGTGCTGGTCGCCGCGTCGATGGGCGGGCTGTTCGGGCTGATGGCCGAGGCGCGCTGGCCCGGGCTGTTCGCGGCGATGGTGCTGGTGGACATCACCCCGCGTTGGGAAACGCGTGGCGTCGAGCGCATCCTGGCCTTCATGAGCGCGCACCCGGAAGGTTTCGCCTCGCTGGAAGCGGCCGCCGACAGCATCGCCGCCTACCTGCCGCACCGCCCACGCAAGAGCGAGGATGCGCTGCGCGCCCTGCTGCGCCCCACCGCGGACGGCCGCTGGAGCTGGCATTGGGACCCGCGCCTGGTGGAAGAGCTGGCACGCGACAGCGAGCAGCACCAGGACGCCATCGCCGAAGCCGCGCGCCGCGTCGAATGCCCGCTGCTGCTGGTCAGCGGTGGCCGCAGCGACTTGGTCACGCCGCAGACGGTGGCCGAATTCCTGGCGCTGGTGCCGCATGCGCAACACGTGCATCTGCCCGACGCCACGCATATGGTGGCAGGCGATGACAACGACGCGTTTACCGCCGCCGTGTTGAACTATCTGGACGCACTCCCCCCGGCTTCCGCCGCAGCGTCCGCCCGTACCGAGCACGTTACCGGAGCAAGTCCATGAGCATTGTCGTTCCCTTCCTGGCCCTGCTGCTGGCAGGCGCCTTCGTCGCCTATCACCGCATGCGGCTGGTCACCTGGACGGTGATCGGCGCGGTGCTGCTGGGCATCTGCTGGTTCGCCGGCGTCAACCAGACCGCGGTCATCGTCGCCGCGGCGATCCTGGCGCTGGTCAGCGCGCTGGTGCTGCTGCCATTCCTGCGCAAGCCGCTGATCACCTCGCCGTTCATGGGCGTGTTCCGCAAGGTGCTGCCGCCGCTGTCCAAGACCGAGCGCATCGCGCTGGAAACCGGTTCGGTCGGCTTCGAGGGCGAACTGTTCACCGGCGACCCGGACTGGCAGAAGCTGCTGGACTATCCCAAGCCCCAGCTCACCGCCGAAGAGCAGGCCTTCCTCGACGGCCCGGTCGAAGAGTTGTGCAGGATGGTCAACGACTGGGAAATCACCCATGTCCATGCCGACCTGCCGCCGGAGCTGTGGGCCTTCATCAAGAAGAACAAATTCTTCGGCATGATCATTCCCAAGCAGTACGGCGGCCTGGGGTTCTCGGCGCTGGCGCACCACAAGGTGATCCAGAAGCTGGCCTCGATCTCCAGCGTGGTCAGCTCCACCGTCGGCGTGCCCAACTCGCTGGGCCCGGGTGAACTGCTCAACCACTACGGCACGCAGGAACAGAAGGACTACTATCTGCCGCGCCTGGCCGAAGGCATCGAAGTGCCCTGCTTCGGCCTGACCGGCCCGTTCGCCGGTTCCGACGCCACCTCCATTCCCGACTTCGGCATCGTCTGCAGGGGCACGTGGAACGGCGAGGAAGTGCTGGGCCTGAAGCTGACCTTCGACAAGCGCTACATCACCCTGGCGCCGGTGGCCACGCTGATCGGCATGGCGTTCCGCATGTACGACCCGGACGGCCTGCTCGGCGACACCAAGGACATCGGCATCACCCTGGCGCTGCTGCCGCGCGACACCGCCGGCGTGGAGATCGGCCGCCGCCACTTCCCGCTGAACTCGCCGTTCCAGAACGGCCCGATCCGCGGCAAGGACGTGTTCATCCCGCTCAGCCAGATCATCGGCGGCCCGGAGAAGCGCGGCCTGGGCTGGAACATGCTCAACGAGTGCCTGGCGGTCGGCCGCTCGATCACCCTGCCGTCCACCGCTTCCGGCGGCGCCAAGGCCGGCGCGGTCGTCACCGGTGCCTATGCGCGCATCCGCAAGCAGTTCGGCCTGTCGGTGGGCCGCTTCGAGGGCGTGGAGGAAGCGCTGGCCCGCATCGGCGGCAAGGCCTACAAGATCAGCGCGCTGTCGCAGGCCACGGCCGCGGCGGTGGACCGCGGCGACGTGCCGTCGGTGCCGTCGGCCATCGCCAAGTACCACTGCACCAACATGAGCCGCGAGTGCATCAGCGACATGATGGACATCATCGGCGGCAAGGGCATCATCCTCGGCCCGCGCAATTTCGCCGGCCGCAGCTGGCAGGCCGCGCCCATCGCGATCACCGTGGAAGGCGCCAACATCATGACCCGCAGCCTGCTGATCTTCGGCCAGGGCGCGATCCTGTGCCATCCGTGGGTGCTGAAGGAAATGAAGGCCGCGCAGGACGAGGACCGCGCGGCCGGCCTGCGCGAGTTCGACCAGGCGCTGTTCGGCCACGTGCGCTTCGGCATCTCCAATGCGGTGCGTTCGTTCTGGTTCGGCCTGACCGGCGCGCGCTTCGGCGCCGCGCCGGGCGATGCCTACACCCGCCGCTACTTCCGCAAGCTCGACCGCTACTCGGCCAACCTGGCGCTGATGGCCGACATCTCGATGATGACCCTGGGCGGCAAGCTCAAGTTCAAGGAATCGCTGTCCGGCCGCCTGGGCGATGTGCTCAGCCACATCTACATGACCAGCGCGATGCTCAAGCGCTACCACGACGAGGGCGCGCCGGCCACCGACCAGCCGCTGCTGGCCTGGGCCTTCCACGACAGCGTGCACCGCATCGAGGAGTCGCTGTCGGCGGCGCTGCGCAACTTCCCGATCCGTCCGGTCGGCTGGCTGATGTGGGCGCTGATCTTCCCGTTCGGCCGCCGCGCCGAGGCCCCGGGCGACCGCCTGAGCCGCCGCGTGGCCGCCACCCTGATGTCGCCCAACGAAGCCCGCGACCGCCTGGCCCAGGGCGTGTTCCTGACCCCGTGCGAGAACAACCCGGGCGGCCGCATCGCCAGCTACCTGACCAAGGCGGTCATGGCCGAGCCGGTGGAGCGCAAGTTCCTCAAGGCGCTCAAGACCAAGGGCATCGAGGCGCTCACCTTCCCCGCGCAGCTGGACGAGGCGGTGGCCGAGGGCGTCATCACCCAGGACGAGCGCACCCTGCTGGAAGAACTGCGCGCGATCACCCTGGACACCATCACCGTGGACGACTTCGAACCGCACGAACTGCGCGCGGCCTCGTACTACGACCGCGAAGGCCAGCGGCCCTCGCAGGTTGCCTGATCACGGGCAGCCATCTGCAACCGGAAACGGCGGGCACTGCCCGCCGTTTCCTTTCCGGAGGAAGGCATGACCGCTCCCCTGCTCCCGCTCTACCGGCGCCTGTCGCGCTGGCCCGGCGGCCGCTGGCTGTTCACGCGCGCGGTGTGCTTCAAGGCGCCCTACTTCGCCAGCATCTCCCCGCGCATCACCCTGCTCGAGGCCGGCCGCTGCGAAGGCACGCTGGCCGACCGCCGCAAGGTGCGCAACCACATCGGCACGGTGCATGCGATCGCGCTGTGCAACCTGGCCGAACTGACCGCCGGGCTGATGGTCGATGCCTCGCTGCCGGCCGGGATGCGCTGGATTCCCAAGGGCATGGACGTGCGCTACCAGGCCAAGGCCCACGGCACCCTGAAGGCGGTGGCCGTGCCCGAACGCCCCATCGCCAGCGCCACGGCCGGTTACGAGCTGCCGGTACGGGTCGGCATCAGCGATGCCGCGGGCACCGAGGTGTTCGTCGCCCGCATCGCGATGTGGGTGTCGCCGCGCCGCGGAAACGGGTGAGCCATGGACACCGCCGAACTGCTGGTGCGCCTGGGCGGCGTGCACAGCCTGGGCTTCGCGGCCTTCCACCTGGCCTTCTGGAAACTGTTCGACTGGAAACGCGACCTCGCCCGCAACAGCCTGGCCAACCGCGCGATCATGCAGATCCTCAATCTGCGCCTGGTCTACGTCTTCCTGGGCATGGGCGCGCTGGCGCTGGCCTTCGGCGGTGAGCTGGCCGCCACGCCGCTGGGGCGGGCGCTGCTGGGATTCATCGCGCTGTTCTGGGTGGGGCGCACGGTGGAGCAGTTCGTATTCCTGCGCATCCACGACTGGCGCGTGCACCTGTTGAGCGCGCTGTTCGCGCTGGGCGCGGCGCTGCATGCCGTGCCGCTGTGGCTGGCCTGAGGCGCGCCGTCGATCCGCGCGCCGTCTCCTGCATCAGCGGGAGGATGGCGCCTCCGCCGCTGACACGCCTTCTGGCCGGCGCGACAGGCGCCAGCCGATGCTGGCGGCGATCACCGCCGCGGTCGCGCTGACGCCGGCAAAACCGGCAGCGCCCACGCCCAGCAGGCGTAGCCCGTTCATGCCCAGCGCGATGGTCATGTCGCCGAAGCGCCACACCGCCGTATCCACCGCGTTCTGGCCCTTGTAGCGCACGTTGCGCGGCACGCGCGTGTACAGGCTGTGCCGCGCCGGCTCGGCCATGCCGTAAGCCAGACCGCGGCTGACGATCAGCGCGATCGCCACGGCCGGCATGCCCAGCAGCACCGGCGCGTGCGGATCGCGCGCGAACAGCACCAGCGACAGCGCGCAGACGCTGACCAGCGCCCAGATCATGATGACGATGCCCGGCCCCTTCCGCGGCAGCAGCCAGCGGGTCAGGGTGAGCTGGGTGATGGCGGTCAGCACGTTGCCGGCCAGGTCGACATTGGCGGCAAAGCGCGTGCGCGCCACCGCGTCGGTGAACGTGGCGCCGGAATAGTCGGTCACCAGCGCGTAGTTCACCGTGCCGATGCCGTCGGCCAGCAGCAGCAGGATCGACATGTTGCGGATGAACGGATCGGCGAACACCTGCTTGAGGCCGTCGAACATGCCGCCGCCGACCGCCGCCTCGTGCCCCGGCTCGTGGCGGCGCGCGCCATGCAAGCGCGCCCAGCGCCCCAGCGCGATCACGCAGCCCAGCGCCAGGCACAGCAGCGCGGCCGACACCACCAGCAGCGGCGCCACGCCGATCACGCCGACCAGCGAGCGGGTCAGCATCGGCCCGGTGACCGCGCCGATCGTGCCGGCCACCGCGATGACCGGGAACAGGCGGCGCGACTGCTCGCTGTCCCAGATGTCGGACATGAAGCTCCAAAACACCGACACCACGAACAGGTTGAACACGCTGACCCAGACGAAGAACATCACGCCCAGCGTCTTCGGCGCCAGCAGGTCCGGCCAGGCGAACAGCGGCACGAAGCCGACCAGGCAGGCGATGAAGAATACGTAGACCACCGGCATGACCACCCTGCGCGGCCAGCGCGTGACCAGCGCGCCGAACAGCGGCGACAGCAGCAGGGTGCCGAGGAAGGTGGCGCCGTAGAACCACGGCAGCTGGGTCGAACCGACGGCCGCGGCCAGCTGCTCGCGCAGCGGGCGGATCACGTAGTACGCGGCCAGCACGCAAAAGAAATAGGCGAAGGACAGCGCGACCGCCAGCCACTCGCCCGTGTGTACCCTGCCCTGACCCGCCTGCATCGGCCCGTACCCGTCGCAACGAAGCGCGCAAGGTATCCGATGCACTGCAACATCGCCAGTGCGATCAGGTCCGCTCCCGGATGAAGCGTTCTGTTGGGTGGCTGATGCCGCGCCCCGGCTCCGGCCGTTGTAGATCAGGCGATGTCCGCCACCGGTGGGTCGCGGCCACAAAAATCAGCAATATCAACGCGATGCCCATTCATTTTCTTCTGGTTTGTGCAATCACGAAAAGCGGCGCTAGAATCGCCGACAGCCTCAGCTATCAGGCATCGATCACGATGAAAGACAACAACAGGCGCCGGCGTTTCCGTCCGGTGGCATCGGGATTGCTGGGTGTATTGATGCCCTTCGCACTGTCCTCCACCGCGCAGACGCCCACCGCGCCGCTGGCGCTGCCGGAATCGGCGCCGCGCCTGCCGGCGAACCTGGAGAACGCGCCGCTGCCGTCGCCGACGCAGCCGATGCCCTACCGGGTCGCCTTGCGGCCGGACCAGGTGCAGGCGCTGCCGGACGGTTTCAACATCGCCGCCATCGAATCGATGGCCGAGCAGCTCACCTACGGCAACCGCGTGCCCGGCATCGCGATGGCGATCGTGCAGAACGGGCGCGTCCTTTCCGCGCGCGGTTACGGCGTCACCGACATCGGCAACCCGCAGCCGGTCGACGCGCACACGGTGTTCCGCCTTGCCTCGTTGTCCAAGGCCTTCGCCGGCACCATGGCCGGCCTGCTGGTCAACGACGGCACGCTGCGCTGGGACAGCAAGATCACCGACTACGTGCCGGGCTTCCAGCTGGCCACGCCCGAGGCGACAGGCCGGTTGACCGTGGCCGACGTGCTGAGCCATCGCGTCGGCCTGCCGTACAACGCCTACGACCGCGACATCGAGTCCAACGCCGACTACTACACCCTGACCCGCAAGCTCGCCAGCGCGCCGCTCAAGTGCGAGCCGGGCGACTGCTATGCCTACCAGAACGTCGCTTTCAGCCTGATCGGCGACGTGGTCTACGCCGCCTCCGGCAGCTTCTACGAGCAGGCGGTGGAACGGCGCCTGTTCAAGCCGCTCGGCATGAACGATGCCAGCCTCGGCCTGGCCGGCATCCAGGCCAGTCCGCGCTGGGCGCGCCCGCACGTGCGCAGCCGCAACGGCTGGGTGTCGCTGTCGCCCAAGCCCACCTACTACCGCGTCGCTCCCGCCGCCGGCGTCAACGCAAGTGCCAGCGACATGGCGCAATGGCTGCTGGCGCATACCGGGCACCGTCCCGACGTGCTCTCCGCACCGCTGCTGGCGACGCTGCATGCGCCGCTGGTCAACACGCCCGGCGAGATGCGTTCGGGCTGGCGCCGCGAGCGGCTGGACTCGGCCGGCTACGCGCTCGGCTGGCGCGTGTTCGACTACGCCGGCCACACCGTGGTGTTCCATGCCGGCGCGGTGCAGGGCTATCGCGGCCTCGTCGCCCTGCTGCCCGAGCGCGATCTCGGCATCGCCGTCCTGTGGAATGGCGAGAGCAGCGTTCCCAGCGGATTGATGCCGACCATCCTCGACCGCGCCATCGGACTGCCGACGCAGCGCTGGCTGGACGTGGACACCGACTTCGGCAGCGACAACCTGATGGCCGAGGACGCACCGGCCAATGCGCCGCGCGGCAGGAAGGGCGTCGCCTCCGATCGCGCCACCGCGTCCCCGCGCTGACCATACCCGGCATTCTTCGACAAGGCGGCTTCGGCCGCCTTTTTTCATGACGTCCCTCCCTGCGCGCGCCCCCCCTTCCGGCGGCTTCGCTGTAGAAACGGTTGCCCTGCCGTTTCTCCTGGCGCATCGGGGTACACCACCCTCCAGACGGAGATGGCGGTCGCGCCGCTCGTCCCACGACACATCCGGGTACGTCGCCCGTCGACTGGCTTCGCCATGAAAACGCTGTCCGGCCGTGTTCCCTGCGCGGGCGCCGGGCAGGCGGTCATCTGTTCCGGAAGGAATGGCGGACAGGTCGCCGCGACGGGAAGCCGTGTGCCTGCACCAAGGTGCCACCGACGCGCTCCAGTACCGCACCGCACCCTGCATCGGCGTCCTGCAGGCGGCCTGGACATCTACCGCGGTCCCGTGCCATCCGCTCGGCATCCGCTTGAACAGCGAAGCCCCCCACCCGCGCCGGCCCGGCTGCCGGCAGCACCCGCGCATAAAAAAACTCCCTCCCCGCTGGGCAGTCGGGGAAGGAGTTCCAGGTACAGCTTAGCGCTGGATCAGATCAGCGGCGCCGGGGTGGCCGGAAGCGCGACCGGAGCCGCCTTCTTCTTGCGGGCAGCCGGCTTCTTCTTGGCAGCGACCTTCTTGGCGGCCGGCTTCTTGGCAGCAGCCTTCTTCGCGGTCTTCTTCACCGCCTTCTTGGCAGTGGCCTTCTTGGCGACCTTCTTCACCGCCTTCTTCGCGGTGGCCTTCTTGGCGACCTTCTTCACCGCCTTCTTCGCGGTGGCCTTCTTGGCAACCTTCTTCGCCGCCTTCTTCACCGCCTTCTTGGCGGTGGCCTTCTTTGCGACCTTCTTCACTGCCTTCTTGGCAGTCGCCTTCTTGGCAACCTTCTTCACTGCCTTCTTGGCGGTGGCCTTCTTTGCGACCTTCTTCACCGCCTTCTTGGCGGCAGCTTTCTTGGCGACCTTCTTCACCGCCTTCTTGGCGGCCGGTTTCTTCGCAGCTTTCTTCGTGGCCATTGGATGGCTCCTCGTCAGTGATCTATGGAATTGAAATGCCCAGTTGAAGCAAATCCGCGGTGTATCGCGGAGGACCGACGATGCGTCAGACGCATCGTGACGGATACAGAAACACCCGCAACGATTCCCGCCACGGGTGCCATGTCTTGTTCGGGGGTGTTTCGCGGAAGGAAGCGACTCCTGCTCCACCATCAGCGCGCGTGGCGGATGTCCAGGTTGTGCTTCGCATCTGAATGTTGATCCGGCTCACTCGCTTCCGCAGCAATGGTCTGCTGGGCGAAACCTAATCACGGTTTTTTTTACTGTCAACTACCCGCGCGCAACTTTTTCCGGAAAGCTTCACGCCGGTCGCGCCAACGACGCCGGCCTTCGCCCCGCGCGCGGCACCTGGCGACGACGCGCGCGACCCGCACTCAATGCGCACGCGTGCGAAAAACACCATAAAAAAAGCACTATTCGTTTGCAGCGTGCGCGCGCGACGCGACAGCGGGCATGCGTGCACGGCGGCAGGCATGCGTCTTCGGAGGCGTGAAAAAAAAAGCGGCCGGGAACTGAATTCCGTTCGCCGCGATCGCGCTTTCCCGCGTCGCGGGGAACGATTTGCGCAAACACTTCGCACCATCGCGCGGCCGTTGCGGCCTTCCGGCGACGACGACGACGGCGGCGGGTCATGCCTTCGCCGAACGTTCGAGCATCGCGCGCGACCATCGACCGGCGTCGCCGACGGCAGCTACCCGGTCTGCTTCGGATGTCGCCTCGCGACGATGCGCGGCGGCGGTGCCGCCCTCGACGACGGTGCCGTCCGCGCGCATCGCCGCCGGTGCGGGTGCCGGAAACAGAAACGGCCGCACGAGGCGGCCGTCCTGTTCGTCCGGTACGACCGGATCAGTGGTCGTCGTTTTCCAGCAGCTCGGCGTAGTCGTCCGGGCCGAGCAGTTCGTTCACCTGCTCCGCCTCGGACATCTCGACGACGAACAGCCAGCCTTCGCCGTAGGCGTCCTCGTTGATGGTCTCCGGCTTGTCGGCCAGGGCCTCGTTGACTTCGACCACGGTGCCCGACACCGGGCTGTAAACGTCGGAGGCGGCCTTCACCGACTCGACCACGGCGGCGGCGTTGCCGGCCTGCACCGTGTCGCCCACGCCGGGCAGTTCGACGTAGACCAGGTCGCCCAGCAGGCCCTGCGCGTGGTCGGAAATGCCGACGGTGACGCGGCCATTGCCTTCGACGCGGGCCCATTCGTGGGACTTGAGGAATTTGAGGTCGCCAGGGATCTCGCTCATGGAACTGCTCCGGAAGAAACGGTGGACGGGATGGGGGGCTAGTTTAGCGGACCGCGGGGCGGATCAGGCGTCGATGCCGGGCTGGGCCTGGCCATCGCGCACGAACGGGAACTTCACCACGCGCACCGGCACTTCCTTGCCGCGGATGTCCACGCGCACGTTGCCCGCCGCTCCCAGCGGAATGTCGCCGGCCGGGACGCGGGCGAAGGCGATGGCCTTGCCCAGCGTCGGCGAGAACGTGCCGGACAGGATCTCGCCCTCGCCGTGGGCGGTGAGCACCTTCTGGCCGTGGCGCAGCACGCCCTTCTCGTCCATCACCAGGCCGATCATCTGGCGCGCGTTGCCAGCGGCCTTCTGCGCTTCGAGCACCGGGCGGCCGATGAAGTCGCGGCCCTCGTCCAGGGCGACGGTCCAGGCCAGCGCGGCCTCGAACGGACTGACGCTCTCGTCCATGTCCTGGCCGTAGAGGTTCATGCCCGCTTCCAGGCGCAGCGTGTCGCGCGCGCCAAGGCCGGCCGGCTTCACGCCCGCGGCCAGCAGCGCGTTCCAGAACGCGACCACCGCCGTCTGCGGCAGCAGCACTTCATAACCGTCCTCGCCGGTGTAGCCGGTGCGCGCGACGAACAGCGGCACGCCGTCAGCGGAAGCGACGTCCAGCGCGGCGAAGCGACCGAGCTTGTCCAGCGCGGCGCGGTCGGCGTCGGCGACCAGGCCGGCGACCAGGCCGCGCGCCTGCGGCCCCTGCACGGCGACGATGGCCAGGTCCTCGCGCTCGACGACCTCCACGCCGAAGGCGGCGGCGTGCTGGCGGATCCACGCCAGGTCCTTCTCGCGGGTGGAGGCGTTGACCACCATGCGGAAGAAGTCGTCGGCCAGGAAGTAGACGATCAGGTCGTCGATCACCCCGCCTTCGGCATTGAGCATGCACGAGTACAGGGCCTTGCCGGTGACCTTGAGCTTGTCGATCGAGTTGGCCAGCAGCTGACGCAGGAACTCGCGGGTGCGCGCGCCCTTCAGGTCGACCACGGTCATGTGGCTGACGTCGAACATGCCGGCGGCGCGGCGCACCAGGTGGTGCTCGTCGATCTGCGAGCCGTAGTGGATCGGCATGTCCCAACCGCCGAAGTCGACCATCTTGGCGCCGAGCGAGCGGTGGGTTTCGTTGAGGAGAGTCTTCAGGGTCATTGCCGTTCCACGCGAGGAAAGGCGCCATTATCCCAGATGGCCGCGGGCAAAGCCCATGGCGGCGCGCAGGCCGCGCCGCCGTCGCCTCAGGCTTCCTGGACCTTGAGCGTCATCCCGTCCACCGCGACCACGCGCACGTGGCTGCCCGCCGGCAGGTCGGGCCCGGCCACCACCCAGAACGCGTCGTCCACCTTCGCCCGGCCGGTGCCGTTGGCGATGGCCTGGTCCAGCACCACCACGCGCCCGACCATCTGCTCGGCGCGGCGGTTGAGCAGCGGCTGGTCGCTGGGCCGCGCGCGCCGGCGGAACCAGGTGCGGTAAACCTGGATCGAGACGAAGCTGAGCACGACGAACAGCACCACCTGCATCAGCACGGCCAGCCCGTCGTAGGCCCAGACCACCAGGAACACGGCGGTGGCGGCCAAGCCCATCCACAGCATGAAGGCGCCCGGCGCCATCGCCTCGGCGGCGAACAGGATCACCGCCAGCGCCGCCCAGCCCACCACTTCCCAGCGCATGGCTCAGCGCCCCAGCGGCGGCGGGTTGCCGCGCGACGGCGATGCCTTGCGTTCTTCCTGTCTGGCGAATGCCTCCCGGGCCAGTTCGGCGACGCCGGCGATGGAGCCGATCACGCCGCTGGCTTCCATCGGCATCAGCACCAGCTTCTGGTTGGGCGAGCTCGCAAGTTCCTTGAAAGCCTCCACGTACTTCTGCGCGACGAAATAGTTGATGGCCTGCACATCGCCCTGGGCGATGGCTTCGGACACCATCGCCGTGGCCTTGGCTTCGGCCTCGGCCAGGCGCTCGCGCGCCTCGGCGTCGCGGAACGCGGCTTCCTTGCGGCCTTCGGCTTCCAGCACGGCGGCCTGCTTCTCGCCGTCGGCGCGCAGGATCTCGGACTGGCGCAGGCCCTCGGCCTCGAGGATCTGCGCGCGCTTCTCGCGCTCGGCCTTCATCTGCCGCGCCATCGAATCGACCAGGTCGCGCGGCGGCTGGATGTCGCGGATCTCGATGCGGTTGACCTTGATCCCCCACGGATTGGTGGCATGGTCGACCACGCTCAGCAGCTGCGCGTTGATGGTCTCGCGCTGGCTCAGCGATTCGTCCAGGTCCATCGAGCCGATCACGGTGCGGATGTTGGTCTGCACCAGCGCGATCATCGCGATTTCCAGGTTGGCGACCTCGTAGGCGGCCTTGGCCGCGTCCAGCACCTGGAAGAACACCACCCCGTCCACGCGCACCACCGCGTTGTCCTTGGTGATGACTTCCTGGCTGGGCACATCCAGCACCTGTTCCATCATGTTGACCTTGCGGCCGACGCCGTAGACCACCGGGATCAGGAAATGCAGGCCGGGCGACATGGTGTGGGTGTAGCGGCCGAAGCGCTCCACCGTCCATTCATACCCCTGCGGCACCATGCGCACCGTCTTGAACAGGACGATGGCGCCGGCCACCAGCACCACCAACGCGAGAAAGACACCGCTGCCCATCAGTACGCTCCTTGTGAGATTCGATTCGTAGGTTTCCGGATCGAGTATAGCCAGCCCGGCGGGCGCTAGAACGGCAGCCGGCCGCGCAGCACGTCGGCGAACATCACCCAGTCGCCGGCGAAGGAATACAGCGGGTGGCTGAATGTGGCCGGGCGGTTCTTCTCGAAGAACAGATGCCCCACCCAGGCGAAGCCGTACCCGCAGAACAGCGCCATCAGCGCCCATTGCCAGCGTCCGGTCATGAAGGCCGCCAGCAGGCAACAGCAGCGCGGCGCTGCTGCCCAGCACGTGCAGCCGGCGGCAGGTGCGGTTGCGGTGCTCGCTCAGGTAGTAGGGATAGAACTCGCGGAAGCTGCCGAAACGGGCCATGGCGCATCCCTCGACGGGCGATGCGCGCAGCATAGCGCCTAGGCTGCGGCGGCGCGGGGACCGGCCATGATCACGCCCATGCCCAGCAGGCACAGGCCGGCGCCGAGCAGGTCCCAGCGGGTCGGCGCCACGCCATCCACCCGCCAGAGCCACAGCAGCGCGACGCAGACATAGACGCCGCCGTAGGCGGCATAGACGCGGCCGCTGGCGGTCGGGTGCAGGGTCAGCAACCAGGCGAACAGCGCCAGGCTGGCCGCCGCCGGCAGCAGCAGCCACGCGCTGCCCTGCTGGCGCAGCCACAGCCACGGCAGGTAGCAGCCGACGATTTCGGCCAGCGCAGTCAGCAGGAACAGCGCCAGGGTCCTGATCACGGCGCGTCCTTTTCCTCGCGCTTGACCGCCTGCCACAGCGCTTCCTGCTGCCCAAGGTCCAGCGCGGCCATCGACTGCCCGCGCGCGGCGGCCAGCGCCTCCATGGCGCGGAAGCGGCGCTCGAACTTGTGGTTGGCGCGGCGCAGCGCGCTGCCGGGGTCCACCTTGGCATGGCGGGCGAGATTGGCGCAGACGAACAGCAGGTCGCCGATCTCGTCTTCCAGCCGCGCGCGGTTGTCCGAATAGGCGGCGCTCTCGAACTCGGCCTGCACCTCGCCGATCTCCTCGCGCAGCTTGTCCAGCACCGGGGCGACGTCGGGCCAGTCGAAGCCGGTGCGCGCGGCGCGCTTCTGCAGTTTCAGCGCGCGCTGCCACTCGGGCAGGCCGCGGGCGATGCCGGCCAGCGCCGAGTCATCGGTGTCGCCCGCGTCGGCGCGCTCGCGCTGCTTGATCTGCTCCCAGTTGGCGACGACCTCGCCGGCATCGCCGGCCTGCTCGTCGCCGAACACATGGGGGTGCCGGCGCAGCATCTTGCCGCTGATCGCCGCGACCACGCCGGCGAAGTCGAACGCGCCCTGCTCGCTGGCCATCTGCGCATGGAACACGACCTGCAGCAGCAGGTCGCCGAGTTCGTCCTTCAGGTCGGCCAGGTCGCCACGGTCGATCGCGTCGGCGACCTCGTAGGCCTCCTCGATCGTGTACGGCGCGATGCTGGAGAAATCCTGCTGCAGGTCCCACGGGCAGCCGCCCTGCGGGTCGCGCAGGCGCGCCATGATCCGCAGCAGGGTGCCGATATCGCCCGGCTCGCCCAGGTCGCCGGCGCCGCTCACAGCCCGGCCACCCAGTCGCGCCATGGCAGCGCCGGATCGCCCAGCGCGACGAAGTCGCCATTGAGCAGGCGCGGGCGCCGGTTGTACTGGAAAGGCTCGCCGCTGTCGGCCGCCAGCACCGCGCCGCCGGCCGCTTCCAGCACGCACTGCCCGGCGGCGGTGTCCCATTCGCTGGTCGGGCCCAGGCGCGGGTATACGTCCAGCGTGCCCTCGGCGATGCGGCAGAACTTCAGCGAGGAACCCTGGGCAACCAGTTCGATCTCGCCCATGCGCCCGAGCAGCTCGACGGTGCGGGCATCGCGGTGCGAGCGGCTGGCCGCCACCCGCAGCGGCAGCGCCGGCGGCCGCCGGGCGCCGGGTGAGGATGGCGTCCTCGCGCGCGCCATCGCGGCGCCATGCGCCTTCGCCGCGCGTGGCATGCCAGACGGTGCCGGTCACCGGCGCCTGCACCACGCCGAACACCGGCGCGCCGTCGCGGATCAGCGCGATGTTGACGCTGAACTCGCCATTGCGCTTGATGAACTCGCGCGTGCCGTCCAGCGGATCGACCAGCCAGTAGTCCTGCCACTGGCGGCGGGTTTCCCAGGGCAGCTGCGCCGATTCCTCCGACAGCACCGGCAGGTCCGGGGTCAAGCGCGACAGGCCGCGCACGATCACTTCGTTCGCGGCCAGGTCGGCGCTGGTCAGCGGGCTCAGGTCGTCCTTGTGCGCGATGTCGAAACCGTCGGCGTAGACCTGCATGATCGCCGCGCCGGCCTGCCCGGCGATGGCGATGACGGCTTCGCGCAGGGCCGTTTCCAAGACGCTCACCGCGCCGCTCCCAGCCATTCGCGGGCGATGAACAGGGCCGCCAGCGAGCGTCCTTCGGAGAAATCTTCGCGCAGCATCAGTTGGTCCAGGTCGGCCAGTTTCCAGGGCACCACTTCCAGTTCCTCGGGTTCGTCGCCGGCAAGGCGTTCGGGGTAGAGATCGCGCGCCAGCACCAGCCACGACTGGTGGCTCATGTAGGTGGGCGCCAGGGTCAGCGTGCGCAGCACGTCGATGCGGCGGGCACCGTAGCCGGCCTCTTCCTTGAGCTCGCGGTCGGCCGCCTGCTCCGGCGTTTCGCCGGCATCGATGCGGCCCTTCACCAGCCCCAGTTCGTAGCGGTGCAGGCCGGCGGCGTACTCGCGCACCAGCAGCACGGTGTGTTCGTCCAGCATCGGCACCACCACCACCGCGCCATGCCCGCGGCTGACCAGGCGCTGGAAATGCCGGCGCTCGCCGTTGGAGAACTCCAGGTCCAGGTGTTCCTGGTGGAACGGGCCGATGTCCTCTTCCCGCACCCGGTGGATGACCGGAAGCCGCCGGCTCATGCGCGGCCCCGGGCGGCGCGGCGGCGGATGGCTAGAATGCGCACTGGCAGATACGTTTCCATGAGCACGAAATGCTAGCAGACCCCGCCGTCGCGACGTCGTCCCCGCATCGCCGGAGCCGCGCATGCGCCTGACACGATGCCCCGTCGAGCTGCCGCTGCACGCCGGGCAGACCCTGTCGCTGCCCGAGGAGGCCGCCAACCACCTGGTGCGGGTGATGCGCCTGCGCGAGGGCGACGCCTGCGTGCTGTTCAACGGCGACGGCAACGATTACGCGGCGACGCTGGTCGCGGTGGGCAAACGCGACGCGCAGGTGCGCATCGACGCCGCGCACGCCCTGGACAACGAATCGCCGCTGCCCATCACCCTGCTGCAGGGCATCGCCCGCGGCGAGAAGATGGACCTGATCCTGCAGAAGGCCACCGAGCTGGGCGTGACCGCCATCGTGCCGGTGAATGCCGAACGCACCGAGGTGAAGCTGGACGCCGCGCGCGCGGAGAAGCGCATCGCGCACTGGCGCAGCGTGATCGGCTCGGCCTGCGGCCAGTCGGGCCGCGCGCGCATCCCGGCGCTGTCGCCGCCGCAGGCGCTGGCCGCGGCGGCCGCGGCGCTGCCCGCGCAGAGAGCCTGCGCCTGACCCTGGACCCGCAGGGCGAACACCGCCTGTCCGCGTTGCCGCCGGCGCCGGTCGGCGGCGTGGTGATCGCCATCGGCCCGGAAGGCGGCTGGTCGCCACGCGATCGCCAGCAGCTGGCCGACGCCGGTTTCCAGGGGCTGCAGCTGGGTCCGCGCATCCTGCGCACCGAGACCGCCGGGCTGGCGGCCATCGCGGCGCTGCAGGCGCGGCTGGGCGACCTGTAGGAACGCACTGTAGATGCGGGGCTTGCCCCGCATGCGACGCGACCGGATCGATGAAGCCCATGCGGGGCAAGTCCCGCACCTGCGGATGGCTGCGTATTCCGGTGCCAGAGCACCACGGGCTCACGCAATGAGCACGAAACAACGAGGGTTTCCGCCTGTAGCCGCCGGCGCAGCGGCAGGAACGCACTGCGGTGCGCGAGGGCACCTCATCGGGAACGCTTCATCGCGCACCGCAGTGCGCTCCCACAGATGTTTCAGGCCACCGCCGCCAGCGCGGCGAGCACCGCGCTTTCGATCGCGTCCAGATCCGGCAGCAGCGCGCTCTGTTCGCCCAGCAGCACGCGCATGTGCACGCCCTGCGGCAGGCTTTCCTCGGAGGCGTCGGCCAGCAGGCCGTCGCGCGGGACCGCGATCAGCTGCGGGAAGGACTGGGTCAGCAGCGCGAAATACGGCATCTCCGGGTTGCCGCCCAGCGCCTTGAGCACCACCACCTTGTTGCTGCCGGCGACCGGCTCGTCGCCGCCGTTGAAGCGGGCGAAGGACAACAGCGGCACTTCCCAGCCCTGCCAGGCGATGTAGCCGGCCAGCCAGTCGGGCGCACCCTCGATGGGCTCCACCGTCACCCGCGACATCATTTCGGCGACGGTGGCGTTGGGCAGCAGCACGCGCTCGGCGCCAGCCTGGATCAGGACGCCGCGGACTTCATCGTTGCTTGCATAACTCATGGTCGGTTCCTTGATCGGTTGCCGCTCAGCCGACGCTGCGCTGCGCCAGCTCGCCGGCGAGGTATTCCGGGGTGCCGGCCGGATGCCCGGCGACGGCCAGCTGGCTGGCGGCCTCCGGGTCGTAGCACCCTTCGCCGCTCTGCCCGGCGACCCAGCCGCCGCGCTCGGCGAATTCGAACGCCGCCGGCACCAGCGACGGATCCGCGCCGCTCAGCATGACCACCGCCGACCGTTCGGCCGGCAGGACCTCGAGCACCGGCGCCGGCCCGTCGACGAAACGCAGCCCGCCGGCCTGCGCCGTCACGCCGACGCCGTCCTGGAGCACGTAGACATTGCCGCCCTCCAGCGCCTGCCCGGCTTCGGCCAGCGCGACCGGCAGCATCGCCACGCGCGACATCTGCTTGACGAGGTTGGCGTAGCGGCCGCCGTCCAGGCGCATCTGCACCAGTACCGGCAGCGCATAGTCGTCCGGCAGCGCGCCCAGCAGGCGCCGGACCGCATCCGGCCCGCCGATGCCGGCCAGCAGCAGCACTGCGCCCGGCACGCTGGCGGCCGCTTCCGCGTCCAGTTCCACCAGCGACAGCGCGCCGGCGCCGAACCCGCCGGCATCGGTGGCCGGCGGCGCATCGTCCAGGACCGGCGCGGCCGGCGCGGGCGTCGGCGTCGGCGCAACGTAGGCATCGTCATCGACCAGCGACCAGCTGTGGAAGCTGCCGGGCAACGGCGCTGCGGCAGCCGGCGCCGGCCCATCGGCCACGGGCGGCAGTTCCGGCGGCCCGACCGGCGCAGCGTCCGGCGCCGCCCGCGAAGGAGCGAGCGCCATCAGTTCCTCGAAGCTCAGCACTTCCGGCCGGTCGACGGCAGCCGGCGGCGCATACAGCGTGTCGGCCGGCACTTCGTCGATATGCAGCACCGCTTCGTCGACATGGAACTGCAGCGGCGCATCGGCGTGGCGCTGGTCCGGGCGCTCGGGCATGCCCGGCTCCGGCAACGGCAGCGCTTCTTCCTCGTGGCCCGGCGGCAGCACCTGGTCGTGCCCGTGCAGCTTGGCGGCAAGGTGGCGCGTCCAGCGCTGCGCGTCCCAGCCTTCGCGGCGCGCGGCTAGCTCGGCTTCCTCGAACATCAGCTCCAGCTGCGGCGCATCCAGAACCGGGCCGAGGCGCTCGAGCGCGTCCTCCACCGCCGGCTCCAGCGCCACCAGCACCATCGCCGGCCCGACGGCCTGCAACGCCGCCGGCTCCAGCGTCTCCGGGTCCGCCTCCAGCACCAGGTCGCCGCCCGCGGCGAGCACGGCTTCCTTCAGCCGCTCGCGCGCGGCGCCCGGCCGCGCCAGCAGGGCGACCGGCCTGGCGGCGGAACGATCACTCGCGGACACGGGCGATCCCCAACAGGTCATAGACATTGCGCATCAGATCCAGCTCCTGGTACGGCTTGCCGAGATAGCGCTGCACGCCGATCTCGAATGCGCGCTGGCGGTGCTTGTCGCCGCTGCGCGAGGTGATCATCACGATCGGCACTTCCCTGTAGCGCGGATCGGCGCGCATCGCGGTGGCCAGCTCGTAGCCGTCCATGCGCGGCATTTCGATGTCCAGCAGCATCAGGTCCGGCACGCGTTCCTCCAGCCGCTCCAGCGCCTCGACGCCGTCGCGCGCGGCCACCACCTCGAAGTTGTGGCGCTCCAGCACGCGGCCGGTGACCTTGCGCATGGTCAGCGAGTCGTCCACCACCATCACCAGCGGCACGTTGCGCTGCTGGCCGACCGCGGCCGTTTCCACCGGCTGCTGCGGCTGGGCCAGGTGGCGGCGCACCAGCGGCGCCACGTCCAGGATCACCACCACGTTGCCTTCGCCGGTGATGGTGGCGCCGTAGATGCCAGGCACCGAGGCGATCTGCAGGCCCACCGGCTTGACCACGATTTCGCGGTTGCCCAGCACCTGGTCGATGGCCACGGCCGCGCGCAGGTCGCCGGCGCGCACCAGCAGCAGCGGGATCTGCGGCTGGCCTTCGGCCTTGGCCGCGGCCTGCCCGACCAGCGTGCCCAGGTCGTGCAGCGCGAAGTCCTCGCCGTTGTAGTGGTAGCCGCCCTGGCCGGATTCGAAACGCTCGCGGGCGATGCGGCCGATGCCGCTGACCGACGCGACCGGCACGGCGAAGGTGGTCTCGCCGATGCGCACGAACACCGCCTGGGTGACGGCCAGCGTCTGCGGCAGGCGCAGGGTGAAGGTCACGCCCTGCCCGCGCACGGTATGGATGTCCACCGAGCCGCCGAGCTGGCGCACTTCGTTGCGCACCACGTCCATGCCCACGCCGCGGCCGGCGAGCTGGCTGACCTGCTCGCTGGTGCTGAAACCGGAGGCGAAGATGAGGTTGTCCAGCTGCGCGTCGTCGAGCTGTTCGCCGGGCTGGATCAGGCCGCGCTGCTCGCCGCGGCGACGGATCGCCTCGCGGTCCAGGCCGGCGCCGTCATCGGCCACCTCCAGCACGATTTCCGACCCTTCGCGGCGCAGCCGCAGGGTGATGCTGCCTTCTTCCGGCTTGCCGGCGGCGATGCGCTGCTCCGGCGTCTCCAGGCCATGGGCCACGGAGTTGCGCAGCATGTGCTCCAGCGGCGCGACCATGCGGTCGAGCACGTTGCGGTCCAGCTCGCCGTGGGTGCCTTCCAGGTTCAGGTGCACCTGCTTGCCGATGTCGTGCGCGGCCTGCCGCACCACGCGGCGCAGGCGCGGCACCAGGCCGTCGAACGGCACCATGCGCGCGCGCATCAGGCCGTCCTGCAGTTCCGAACTGACGCGCGACTGCTGCTGCAGCAGGGCGTCGTAATTGCGCGACAGGTCGTCGAGCACGCCCTGCAGGCCGCCAAGGTCGGCCGCCGATTCGTTCAGCGCGCGGCTGAGCTGCTGCAGCGTGGAGAAGCGGTCCAGTTCCAGCGGATCGAACGCCTGGTCGGCCTGCTCCTGCTCGCGGCGGTAGCGGGCCACGATCTGCGCCTCGGTTTCCAGGTCCAGGCGGCGCAGCTGGTCGCGCAGACGGGCATTGGTGCGGTCCAGCTCGCCCATGGCGCTGCGGAACGCGCCCAGCTGCTGTTCCAGGCGCGAACGGTAGATCGCCACTTCACCGGCATGGTTGACCAGGCGGTCGAGCAGGTCAGCGCGCACGCGCACCTGTTCCTGCGTGCGGGTCGCGCCTTCCTCGTCCACGGCCTGCGCTTCGACCACCGGCGCGGACAGCGGCTCGGCGGCGATGCCGGTGGCCGCCAGCGGCGGCTGCGGCGCGATGTCCGGCAGGACCTCGGCGGCGCGGGCGCCGCGAACGTCGCGGGCGGTGCATCGTCGATGGCGTCGGCGGCCGATGGCAGTTCCGCTTCGCCCTCGCTCTCGCCGTCGCCCGTTTTCTGTTTCCGGCGTGGCCTCGACGACCGGCGCCCACGCTGGCGGCCAGCGCCGGCTCCTGCGCCGGCAGCGGAATCGCGGGCGCGTCGCCGCGGCCGGCGGTGCGGGCCGGGCCTCGAACGCCTCGATGAGATCGACCGGCATCTGCACCGCGCGGTGCGCGCCGGTGCGGATCAGCAGCTGGTGCAGGCGGTCGAAACCGCGCTCGAGCAGCTGCACGTCGCCGCGGCCGATCTCGGTGCGGCTGGCCGCCACCGCTTCCAGCAGCGATTCGATGCCGTGGCCGAGATCGCCGATGGCATTGATGCCGGCCATGCGCGCGCCGCCCTTGAGCGTGTGCAGATCGCGCTGCAGCCCGGCGAGCAGTTCGCGGTCTTCCGGCGCCGAACGCAGTTCGCTGATGAGGCGGTCGCAATGGTCGAGCAGGTCCTTGCCTTCCTCGACGAAGATGTCGACCAGTTCGCGGTCGAGGTCGTCGAAGTCGAGCGGGCCGGCGTCGAATGCCGCCGCGTCGACGGCGGCCGCGGGCGCGGCGTCCATCACCGGTGCCGTCAACGGCGCCAGTTCGGCCGGTGCCTCGGCGACCGGTCCGGAGGCGTGCTCCGGCTCCTCGCGTTCGGATTCGGAATCGGACTCGGTTTCCTGCTCCTGCTCCTGCTCGGATTCGGATTCGGATTCGGATTCGGATTCGACGGCAGTATCGGCGCCAGTGCCGCTCTGCTCGTCCGGCGCGTCCGTCGATTCGACGGCGTCCAGCGACAGCACCGGCGCGGCGACCGCGTCCTCTTCGGCCTGGAACGGCTCCAGGATCGCGGCATCGGACTCGCCGGCCGCATCCCCGTCATGCAGCGCATCCTGCGCCGCGACGGTGTCGTCCAGCGCCTGTCCTGCGTAATCCTCGTCGGCCGCAATGGCTTGCGCCGCGTCGGCGGGCGGTGCCGCGAACGCGGCCTCGACCGGTTCGAAGTCGGACGTCGCCATGTCCATCGCCGGCGCCGGCGCCAGCGCGGCATGCACGGACGCTTCCGGCGCGACCTCGTCCAGTTGCGGCGCGATGCCGGCGATGTCGTCCGCCTCGTCCTGCGCCGGCTGGGTTTCCACCTCGTCCTGCGGCGGACTGGAAACCTCCAGCTCCGCCCCGGCACCAGCGGCGATCGCGGCTTCCGCTTCGTCGTCGGCCTCTTCGGGCCATTCGAAGACCTGCAGCGCGGCCGCATCGTCCGCGGCAGTGGAAGGCGCGTGCGCCTCCTCGTGCTGCCCGCTCGCGTCCTGTGCCGGAACACCCGCGAACGAGGCTTCCAGCAGCGCCGGGTCGAAGTACGCGGAAAGATCGCCGATGCCGGCCAGTTCCTCGGCCACCGGCAGCGGTTCCGGCGTCTGGGCGTCGGCAGGCGCGGCGGCGGCCGGCATGTCCTCGTCGTCGATGTCCTCGTGCACCAGCGGCGGCCAGCGCACTTCCGGCAATGCGTCGGCCAGCGCCTGCAGGCGCCCGGCCAGCGGCGCGAACGACGGAATCAGCGGCGACGGCGCCTGCAGCGCGGTGATGGTGGTGGCCACGGCGGTGGCGGCCTCGCCGAGCGCGGCGACGCCTTCGCCCGTCGGGGTGACCGCGTTGGCGAGCGAGCGCTTCACGAACGATTCGACCGGCGCGGTCACCGCCGTGATCTCCGGCACCTCGGTCATCGCGAAGGCGCCGCTCATGGTGTGCACCGCGCGCAGCAGTTCCTCGGTGACCGGCTGCGGTTCGGCACGCGACTGCGACAGCCACGCTTCGACCGTGGCCAGGTGCTGCCCCACTTCGGCTTCGAGGATCTCGCGCAGCACGCTGTCCACCGAGGCCGGCGTGCCCACGGCGGCCGGCTTCGCCTCCACCCGTGCGGCGGTGGCCGCGGCGGCAGGGGCGCCGGCGACATGGAAGGCTTCCTCGCCGGCGGCGATACGGTCGGCGATGTCCTGCATGCCGAGCACGTCGGCATGGATGCGCCCGTTGCCGCGCAGGGCGGCGTTGAACTGCGGCAGCACCTCGAAGGCCTGGCCGACCATGGCCACTACCGCCGGACTCGCCGGACGGGTGCCGTCGAGCACGCGGTTGAGCATGCTCTCGATCTTCCAGCTGAACTCGCCCAGCGTGCGCGCGCCGACCAGTCGGCCGCTGCCCTTGAGCGTATGGAACACGCGGCGCACCGGGCGCAGTCGTTCCATGCTGTCCGGCGCCGCGCGCCAGGCCGGCAGCAGCCGGCCCAGGTTCAGCAGTTCCTCGTCGAACTCTTCGATGAAGACATCGCGGATGTCCTGGTCGATCTGCTCGGCATCGTTGTCGAACCCGCCGTCCACGCCGGCGCTCGCGTCCAGCGCTTCGGCGGCGGGCGCAGAGACGGGTGCGACCGGCACGGCCTCCGGTGCGGCCGGCGCGACGAACGGGTCGAACGACGCGGCGGCCTTGTCCAGCTCGGCCATGAATGCCGCCATCTCGTGGTCGGGCGCGGGCGCTTCGGAGGCCGGGGCGGTGTCGGCGGGAGCCTGCTCCGGCGCATCCATCGCCGCCGGCGCTTCGTCCTGCTGCGCGGCAGGAACGGCGGCGGACACGTCCTCGCCTTCCGCGCGCGCGACGGCCGGCTCCTCGTCCGCCAGGGTGAACTCGAACGGCGCCGCATCGAACGCCAGCGCATCGACGGTGTCCGGCACGGCAGGCGCGTCATCCGGCCCCTGCTCGGCTGCGACCGGATCGAAGGCCGGGAATGTTCCGGCGTCCGCCGCAACCTCGGCGTCCTGCGACGGCATGACGCCGTCATCGACCGGATCGGCGGCGAACGGCGCCAGGGTGATATCGGCCTGCGGGCCGGCATCCAGCTCCGCGGCGACCGGGTCGAAGGCGGGGAACGTTCCGGTGTCCGCCGGAACCTCGGCGTCCTGCGACGGCACGACGCCGCCATCGACCGGATCGGCGGCGAACGGCGCCAGGGCGATATCGGCCTGCGGGCCGGCACCCAGCTCCGCGGCGATCGGATCGAAGGACAGGAATCCGTCCGTCGCGGCCGGTTCGTGGGTCGCGGCGGGTTTGCCGGCCACTTCGCCGGACAGCCATTCCGGCATCGCGTAGCGGTCGCCGGTGTCTGACGGCGCCGGGTCGGTTTCCGCCATGTCCACGTCGAAGGCCGGGGTGGCGTCGGCGACGCCGGCGGCATCGATGCTGTCGAGCGGCGGCAGCGGCGGCGGTTCGGCAGCCACCGGCGTCACCGGTGCCGGACGCGCATGGATGGCCTCGCCGAACACCAGCGGCCGGACCTGCGCCACGGGCGCGGCAGGCTCTTCGACCTTCGTTTCCACCGCATCGAACGCCGGCGCGAAAGCGTCGGCGTAGGCCGTTGCGGCGACCGCATCGTCCTGCGTGCGGTCGGCGACAACCGGCGCGCTCGCCTCCACCAGGGCCGGAGCGGAGACCGCATCCTCCGGCGCGCCTGCCGCGGGCACCGGCCAGTAGCGCAGCGCCTCCAGGCTGCTGCGGGTGATGTCCAGGATTTCCTCGCGGCCGGGGCGACGCTCGCGCAGCGCCTCGAGGTAGTACTCCAGGCTGGCCATGGCGTCGGCCAGGGTGTCCAGCTGGCGCCCGCCGGGAATGCGCTTGCGCCCGATCAGTTCGACGCCGATGTACTGGCGCACGCCGTTCATGTAGTCCGCCGGCGTCCGCAGGTCGAGCATGCGCAGCGCGCCGGACACCTCGTCCAGCAGGCGCGGCACGTCCTGCAGGCGCGCGTGGTCCCAGTTGGTCTCGATGAAGGCAACGAAGGCTTCGCGCGCCGCGCCGAAATTGGCGATGGCCTCGTGCGCCAGCACCTCGACGGTGCGCCGCGTTTCCACCGCCGCCGGGTCCTCGTCGCCGTCCAGGGTGGCGCCGAGGTAGGCGACCTGGTCGTCCAGCGAGGCGTCGACGTAGAGCAGCGCGCCGGCGATGTCGAGCAGCAGGTTGTCGTCCAGCGGACGGCCGCCGTCCACCACGTCGCGCAGCGCGTCGCGCTGCTGCGCCACGACGCCGCGCGCCACGCCCAGCCCCATCACGCCCAGCGTGTCGGCCACGGCGCCCAGTTCGTTGACCTGGGTCTGCAGCCCGGCGGTGTCCCCGCCCAGGCGCACGTGCAGGTCCAGCGCATCCTTGATGCGCAGCAGTTCTTCCTTGACCGCGTTGCCGACCGTGTCCAGCAGCTCGCGGTTGCGGCCGCTGAGGCTGCCGCGCGCGTGTTCCAGTTCGGCCTCGCTGGCCTTGCCCGCTTCCGGGTCGAACGCCAGCAGCACGCCCTCGTTGATGCCTTCGGCCGCGCGCGCGGCGCGGATCTCGTTGAGCAGCGGCAGCAGCACGATCGGAATGTCGCGGTGGCCGTTCTGCAGGCGTTCCAGATAGTCGGGCAGCAGCACGGTGCCGCGCATCAGCGTGGCGCAGGCTTCGTCGCGGTCCGGCACGGCGCCGTCGCGCACGGCGTCGGCGAGCAGTTCCAGCTCCTCGGCCACCATCGCCGGGGCATACAGCTCGACCATGCGCAGCGTGCCCTGCACCTGGTGCAGGAAGCCGGCGCAGAAGCGCATGCGGCTGGTGTCGGCGGGGTCCTCGACGAAGTACTCGATCTCGCTGCGCGCCTGGCGCAGGGTCTCGTCCAGCTCCGGCTTGACCCAGCCCAGCGCCGCGTGGCTCATCGCATCGCGCAAGGTACTCATCGCACTCCCCCGTGCAGCATCGTTCGCATGCCGTCCGGGCGGCCCTGTTCTGCGGTATGACGACACATCATCTGCTGGTTCCTTTCCATCCCCGCCCGTTCAACCGGTTCAGGCCGGAAGCTTGAAGTCGGCCACCGAACGGCGCAGGTCCGCGGCCAGCTGGTTCAGCTGGCCGAGCGAATCGGCGGTCTGCCCGGCACCCTGCGAGGTCTGGCCGGTGATCTGCCGGATCACGCCCATGGTCTGGGTGATGTCGGTGGCGGCGGCGGCCTGCTGGTGGGCGGCGATGGAGATGCTCTTGATCAAGGTGTTGAGCGCGTTTGACACGCGTTCGATCTCGGTCAGCGCGGTGCCGGCGTCCTCGGCCAGGCGCGCGCCGGACACCACTTCGGCGGTGGTCTGTTCCATCGAGGTGACCGCTTCGTTGGTGTCGGCCTGGATGGCCTGCACCAGGCCTTCGATCCGTCGGGTCGCGCCCGAAGTGCGTTCTGCCAGTCGCTGCACTTCGTCGGCCACGACCGCGAAACCGCGGCCCGCCTCGCCGGCCGATGCCGCCTGCACGGCCGCGTTCAACGCCAGGATGTTGGTCTGCTCGGAAATGTCGTTGATCAGTTCCACGATCGAGCCGATTTCCTGCGAGGACTCGCCCAGGCGCTTGATGCGCTTGGAGGTTTCCTGGATCTGGTCGCGGATCTGGTCCATGCCCTGGATGGTCTGGCGCACCACGCCGGCGCCCTCGGTGGCGATGACCACCGAGCGCTGCGCCACTTCGGCCGACTCGCTGGAGTTGCGCGACACCTGCTCGATGGACGAGGCGATTTCGCCGATGCGGTCCGAGGCGCTGGTGATCTCGTCGGCCTGGTGGCCGGCCGCTTCGGCCAGCTGCATGGCGGTGGCCTGGGTTTCCTGCGCCGACACCGCCACCTTGCTGGAGATGTCGTTGATCGTGGTCACCAGGTGGCGCAGCTCATCCACGGCGTAGTTGATGGCGTCGGCGATGGCGCCGGTCATGTCCTCGGTCACCGAGGCCTTCACCGTCAGGTCGCCTTCGCCGAGCGAACTGATTTCGTCCAGCAGCCGCATGATCGCCTGCTGGTTGCGGCTGTTGAACTCCACCTGGGTCTGGTAGCGCAGTTCCTGTTCGCGCGAACGGCTGCGCACCGTGCTCCACACGAAGCCGATGATCGACAGCACCGACAGCGCGCCGAACACCACGCTCCACCAGAAGTTCGGGAAGATGCGGGTATCGCGGGTGGAACCGAACGCGGAGAAGGCGTCGAACAGCTTGCGGCTGCTGTCCAGCATGCGGTCCGAACCGCTGGCCAGCGCCGCGGCCGAGGACTGCGCGGCGAACAGGTTGCGCGAGCTGGCCAGGATCGCGTCGGCGTCCTTCTTCATCTTGGTCCACTGGCTGGCCGACTGCTCCAGCGCCACCTGCGCGTCGGCGTTGCGCACCGCGGCGATGCCCAGTTCCTGGTTGCCGGCGCGCAGGCCTTCGAGCACCTGGGTGAACACGGTCATGTCACGCGCCAGCGCATCGCCGGCGCCGCTGGCGCCGGGGCCGCCCGCGCGGATCTCGGTGACGCGGCGGGCCATGGAGCCCACCACCACCACCTGCTGCAGGCCGTTGTAGATCTGCGAGGACTGGGCGCCGCCGGCGGTCATGGCGCGCACCACTTCGTTCAACTGCGCCTGCAGCTGCGGCACCGCGCCGACGAAGCTGTCGGCGTTGCCGGCCAGCGCCAGCACCGCCGGTTCGCTGGCCACGATCTGCTCGGCGTTCTTGGACAGCGGCTGCCAGGTCTCGACCAGCTGGCGCAGCGGCGCGGCCACGCCGGCCTCCTCGCCGAAGCGGCCCTTCAGCTCGCCCACGGTGCGGTCGACCCGGGCGCGGGTGTCCTTGAAGGCGGCGTAGGCCTCGCGGTTGCCGGCCACCGCCTCGCGGCCCTGGTTGGCCAGCTGCTGCGACAGCACCTGCAGGTCGGCCGCGCCGGTACCCGCGCCGGCCAGGCGGCTGCCCTGCCAGGTCGCCACGCCGGTGTTGGCGCCGAATACGATCATCGACAGCACCAGCAGGCCCAGCCAGAAATTGGTACCCACGTTGCCAAGCTTGCGGGCCTTGGCGGCGTCCGGAGCAGTACTCATGTTTCGACCTCGGTATCCAATGCGGAAAGGCGGGCCCGCGCTCAGGCGGCGGCCTGCCGGAATTCAGGCGTGCGCGACAGCAGGGAAAGCGAGAACACGCCCCAGTCGTGGCCGCCGTCGGTGAAGGCGTGCTCGACGAAGTGCGCGTAGCGGCCCTGGGCGATGTCGCCGGCCGGGACCTGGCTGGACAGCTCGAAGCTGCGCTGGCCGTAGAGCTCGTCGATGCTGATGGCGACGTCGCCGCCGGTCTGGCGCATGATCAGCACGCGGTGGCCTTCCTGCTGGACGGTGCGCTGCCCTTCCAGGAAATACTTCAGGTCCACCACCGGGAACAGGTTGCCGCGCAGGTTGCCCACGCCCAGCAGCCACGGCTGCGCGCCGGGCACCGGCGTGACCGGCGGCATCGGCACGATCTCGACCACCTCGCGGAAATCGGAGACCAGGCGCCTGCTGCCGATGCGGTAGCCCACGCCGCGCCAGACGTCGGCGGAGAAATGCCGTTCCGGCAGCTGCACCGCATGCGCCAGGCTGCGCCGCTCGTAGGCCTCGAGGATGTCGAAGGGAGATCGCATCAACCCACCAGTTTGTTGATCCGCGCGATCAGGTCGTCCTCGCGCGGCGGCTTGACCACGTAATCCGACGCGCCCTGGCGCATGCCCCAGGCCATGTCGGTCTCCATGCTCTTGGTACTGACGATCAGCACCGGAATGCCGCGCGTGGCCTCGTCGCGCGACAGCGCGCGGGTGGCCTGGAAGCCGCTCATGCCGGGCAGCACCACGTCCATCAGCACCAGCTGCGGCGTCTGGCTGCGCGCCATCTGCAGGCCGTCCTCGGCGTTGTCGGTGGCGAGCACTTCGTGCCCGGCCTTTTCCAGCCATTGCGTGAACACCGCCCGGTCGGTCGGTGAGTCCTCGATCAACAGGATTCGAGCCATGTGCCTTACCCCCTGGTCAGGCGTTGACGTATGTGCGGATGGCACCCAGCAGTTCTTCGCGCGTGAAGGGCTTGGTCAGGTACTGCTCGGAGCCGACGATGCGCCCGCGCGCCTTGTCGAACAGGCCGTCCTTGGAGGACAGCATGATCACCGGCGTGGACTTGAAGAGCTGGTTGCCCTTGATCAGCGCGCAGGTCTGGTAGCCATCCAGCCGCGGCATCATGATGTCGACGAAGATGATCTGCGGCTGCTGGTCGGCGATCTTGGCCAGTGCCTCGAAGCCGTCGGTCGCGGTCACGACCTCGCAGCCTTCGCGCTTGAGCAGTGTCTCGGCGGTACGCCGGATGGTCTTCGAATCGTCGATGACCATCACCTTCAGCCCTGCGAGTTCCCCACCCGCAGCCATGTTTTCAACCATTGCGATTTCCCCGGGCGCGCAGCGCGCCATCTGTGCGTGGTGCTGCTGCGAAAGCGGTCTATATCCCAGTCCGGCCGCGAACTGTCAAGGGCCGCTACCCGCGCGGGGCCGGCGCCACGCGCAGTGTGACCCCCATCGCAGTCGTTGCGCGGGGCCATTCAGCCACGCAACGCTCCGGGCCGCGCATGGCGCTGGGCGCCCGTCGTGCCGGGACGCTACCATCGCCGCCTGACCCGAACGGCCGTGGATCATGCTGGACGTCATCGTGGTGATGGACCCCATCGCCCAAATCAAGATCGCCAAGGACACCACTTTCGCCATGCTGCTGGAAGCCCAGCGGCGCGGCCACCGCCTGCATTACGTGCGCCCCGGCGGGCTGGCGCTGGAAGACGGCGCCGCCGTGGCCGAGACCGCGCCGCTGCAGGTGCGCGACGACCCGTCCGGCTGGTTCGCCCTGGGCAGCTACGGCCGCACCGCCTTCGGTCCCGGCCAGATCGTGCTGATGCGCAAGGACCCGCCGTTCGACGGCGAATTCCTCTACGACACCCAGGTGCTGTCGGTGGCGCAGGCCGCCGGCGCGTGCGTGGTCAACGACCCGCAGGGGCTGCGCGACTACAACGAGAAGCTGGCCGCGCTGCTGTTCCCGCAGTGCTGCCCGCCGACCCTGGTCAGCCGCAGCGCGGCCGCGCTGAAGGCGTTCGCGCTCGAGCACGGCCAGGTCGTGCTCAAGCCGCTGGACGGCATGGGCGGGCGCTCGATCTTCCGCAGCGGCACCGGCGATCCCAACCTCAACGTCATCCTGGAGACGCTGACCGACGGCGGCCGCCGGCTGGCGCTGGCGCAGCGGTTCATCCCCGACATCAGCGCCGGCGACAAGCGCATCCTGCTGATCGACGGCGAGCCGGTGGACTACTGCCTGGCGCGCATTCCGCAGGGCGACGAGTTCCGCGGCAACCTCGCCGCCGGTGGCCGCGGCGAAGGCCGCCCGTTGAGCGAGCGCGACCGCTGGATCGCCGCCCAGGTCGGCCCGGAAATGAAACGTCGCGGCATGCGCTTCGTCGGCCTGGACGTGATCGGCGACTACCTCACCGAGGTCAACGTCACCAGCCCGACCTGCGCCCGCGAACTCGACGCCCAGTTCGGGCTGAACATCGCCGGCCAGCTGTTCGACGCGCTCGAGGCCGGCCTGCCGCGATGAGCGTGCCCGCGGACGCCCTGCCGCCGCCGGCGCGGGTCACCGAACAGCAGCGCCTGGGCGCCACGCTGGCGCTGTCGCTGCTGGTGCACGGCCTGCTGATCGCGGGCGTGGGTTTCGCGGTCAGCGGCAACGCGCCGCTGGTGCCGACGCTGGATGTGATCTTCAGCCAGACCAGCACGCCGCTGACGCCGGCGCAGGCCGATTTCCTGGCCCAGGCCAACCAGCAGGGCGGCGGCGACCACGACAGGCCGCAGCGGCCGCGCGACAGCCAGGCCGGCATCGTGCCGCAGCCCGACAATGGGCTGGCGCCGGTGCCCACCCGGCGCCAGGACGCCGCGGTTCCGCCGCCGCCGCAGGCGCGCGTTGTCAGCAGCACGCAGGGCGAACACCTCGTCGCCGACGCGCAGTCGCGGCCGCTGCCCGAGCGCCCGGACCGCAATGCGCCGATGACCGCGCGTGAACAGCGCGACGCGGAGATGGCGCGGCTGGCCGCCGAGGTGCACCTGCGCTCGGAGCAGTACGCCAAGCGGCCGAACCGCAAGTTCGTCTCGGCCAGCACCCGCGAGTACGCCTACGCCAACTACCTGCGCGCCTGGGTGGACCGCGCCGAGCGCGTGGGCAACCTGAACTACCCCGACGAAGCGCGCCAGCGCCGCCTCGGCGGACAGGTGGTGATCACCGTGGGCGTGCGCCGCGACGGCAGCGTGGAAAGCAGCCGCATCCTGCGCAGCAGCGGCACCCCGCTGCTCGACGCGGCCGCGCTGCGGGTGGTGGAACTGGCGCAGCCGTTCCCGCCGCTGCCCCGCACCGATGACGACATCGACATCCTGCAGGTCACCCGCACCTGGGTATTCCTGCCCGGCGGACAGCTGCACGACGACCGTTGAGCCGGAGGCGCCGGCCGATGCCGGCGCCTCCCGCCGCACTCACTTCGCCGGAGCGAGCAGCGTCTTCTTCCAGAACTCGATGCCGGCCCAGAAGATGTAATCGCGGTTCTCGCGCTTGTGGAAGCCGTGGCCTTCGTTGCGCGCCAGCACGTGCCAGGCCTCGCCGCCCTGCCCGCGCAGCGCCCTGACGATCTGCTCGGCCTCGGAGGCCGGCACCCGCGGATCGTTGCCGCCGGCGGCGACCATCAGCGGGATGCGGATCTTCCCGACATTGCGCAGCGGCGATATCTCCGCCAGCCTGGCGCGCTGGGCCGGATCGCGTTCGTCGCCGTACTCCACCCGCCGCAGGTCGCGCCGGTAGGCCTGGGTGTTCTCCAGGAAGGTGACGAAATCGGAGATGGCAACGGCGCAGCTGGCCGAGCGCAGGCGGTCGCTGTAATGCACCGCCGAGGCGTAGCACATGTAGCCGCCATAGCTGAAACCGTAGACGGCGAAGCGCGCCGCATCCAGCCCCTGGTCGCCAGCCAGCGCATCGATGAACGCGCCCACGTCCTTGACCGAGTCCTCGCGCTTCCACGGCCCGTTGTCCAGGTCCAGGAACCGGCTGCCATAGCCCGAGGAGCCGCGCACGTTGGGCAGGAACAAAGCCACGCCCAGTTCATTGAGCAGATAGTTGTCGGCGCCGAGGAAACCCGGCCGGCTCTGCCCTTCCGGGCCGCCGTGGATGTCCATGATCAACGGCCGCCTGCCGGGGAAACGGGCCGGATCGGGGCGGTACAGGAAGCCGGACACCTTCTCCCCGTCGAAACTGGCCACCTCCACGAGTTCCGGCTCGCGGTTGCGCTCCAGGTCCAGGCCGCCGGCCTCGCTCCAGGTCCAGCGCTTCACCGCCAGCGTCTTCGGGTCGATCGAATACACATCGCCCGGCACCCGGGCCGAGGACAGGCTCAGGCCGATCTCGCCCCACGGCGCGATCTGCAGCAGCCGGCCGATGCTCCAGTCCAGCACGCCTTCCGGCAGGCCATCGACCTGGCGCATGTCCTCGCCCCGGCCATCGCCCACGCGCAGCCGCGAGACGCCGGCATCATTGATCGCGTAGACCAGCACCTGTTCGTCGTCGGACACCGCGTAGTCGGTGACGTCCCAGCGCGGTTCGCGGCTGACCGCGGTGAACGCACCGCTGCGCGGGTCCAGCTTGCCCAGCCGGACGAAATCCGAATCGCGGTTGGACAGCACCCAGATCCGGCCGTCGCGGGCGTAGTGCGCATCGGCGTAGGACGCGCGCCCGCGCGCCGGGGTCAGCACCTTCATCCCGCCTTTGCGCAGGTCGATCTCGGCCAGCACGGCGTGGTTGATGGAGAGCCGGTTGATGGCCAGCGCGCGGCTGCCGTCGGGCGAGAAGTCGGAGATGTTCCAGCCGCCGCCGCTGACCTGCGCGACCATGCGGTCGCTGCCCGGCCGGGCCGGGTCCAGCACGTAGAGGTCCATGTCCGCGCCGTTGCGCCGCGAGGAGGCGTAGCCGAGCAGGCGTCCATCGCGGCTCCAGCTGCCGAACCAGTTGCGCGACCTGCCGTCGGTCAGCAGATCCAGGCGGCCGTCCTTCAGCAGGTACAGCTGGAAGAACTCGTTGCCGCCGATGTCCTTCTGCACCACCAGGTGGCCGCTGTCGCCCGGCGCGTGGCTGGCGAAGGGCACCGGCTCGGCCTCGAAGCTCAGCTGGGTGCGCGCGGCGCCAGGCGAGCGCACGCTGTGCAGCTGGTCGGTGCCGCCGAAGCGGGTTTTCATCAGGACCGAGTGGTTCTGCGGGTTCCAGCCAAGGAAGGCGGCTCGGCGGAACTCCAGGTAACGGGCGCTGGCCTCCGCGGTCGCCTCGGGAATGGCGGGAACGCCGTCGGCGTGGATCGCCGGCGGCACCGGAACCGCTGCGGCCGCACTGCCGGCGACGGCCAATGCCGCGGCCAGCAGGGTACGGATTGCATGATGCATGTGTGCTCCTTGTCGGTTGGCGGCGCGGCCGCTCAGAACTTCACCCGCACGCCGGCGGTGTAGTAAGCGCCCATGACGTCGTAGTACGGCGAGAACGTCGCGGCGATCGGCGCCTTCTTGTTGAAGACGTTGTTGGCGCTGGCGTACAGCTCGACCCTGCCCTCGCCGCCAAGCCGGTAGGCGCCGCCCACGTCGTAGTAGACATAGCTGCCGATGCGGTTGTTGACGATGTTCTGGTTGCGGTCGTAGTCGCCGGCGGACAGGTAGCGGGCGCGCGCGTTGAGCGAGAAGGCGTCGCTGTCGAAGGCGATGCTGGACACCGCGCGCCACTTCGGCACGCCCAGGCCGAATGCGTAGCCCTGCGAACCGACGTATTCCATGCGTTTGACGCCGTCGTCGGTGCTCAGGCTGTTGACCCAGGTCGCCAGGGTGCGCAGGCGCAGCCGCCCGGGCACGCCGAACAGGCTGGCGTCGCGGCGGTAGGAGGCTTCCAGGTCGACGCCGTCGGTCTTGTACTGGGACAGGTTGGTGTAGGTGGAGACGATGCGGGTGATGTTGCCGCCCGCGTCGCGCTCGACCCGGCTGCACAGCTCGGCGTTGCCGGCGGCGCAGCGGTTGAGGATGTCCTGCAGGCCGATGGTGGTGATCACGTCCTTGATGTCGATGTTGAAATAATCCATCGAGAAATCCAGGCCTTCGACCGCGCGCGGCGACCAGCTCAGGCCGGCGGTCAGGGTATCGGCGGTCTCCGGCCGCAGGCCCGGGTTGCCGCCGCCGTTGCTCAGCGCGTAGACGGTCTGGTTGTTGGTCGGATCGGTGACGTAGCTCCAGCCGGTGGTGGTGGTGGTGAACAGCTCGCCCAGGTTGGCCGAACGGATGTCGCGCGAACGGGCGAGGCGGCCGCGGAAACCGTCGAAGAACTCATTGGTGAAGCCGAGCTTCCACGACCAGATCGAGCCGGTGGTGTTGTAGTCGGAGATGCGCGCGGCCGCGCTCAGCGCCAGGTTGTTCAGGCCCGGCACGTCCTTGACCAGCGGCACCAGCACCTCGCCAAAGGCCTCCTTGACGTTGAACGAGCCTTTCATGGCGCTGAAGTTGAACGAACGGAAGGCCTTGGCCGCGTCGAGCTCGCCGACGCGCTGGTCGATCGCCTCGCGCCGCCCTTCCACGCCGAATGCCACCGAGACCGCGCCCGCCGGCAGTTCCCAGGGTTCGCCGCGCAGGCTGGCGCCGAACACGTCCAGCGTGGTTTTGGCGCGCTGCTGCGGAGTGCCGGTCACGTAGTCGATGGCCTCCTGCGACGGCGCCCCCTCGCCGAACACGTTGATCGGCACGCAGTGCATCGCCGGGTTGGCCAGGCTGACACGGCATACCGGCTTGCCGGTGGACGGATCGATCACCGAATCGACCGCATTGGCCCACGCGTCGCGAAGGATGAACCCAGGGGTATCGAAGTTGGCCTGCGCCTCGCCGTGGCTGTAGTACGCGCTCCAGCGCCAGTCGCCGGCGTAGCCGTCCAGCGCGAGCGTGGCCTGGGTGGTCTCACGCTCGAAATCGATGTGCGGGTAGTTGATGTCGTTGTTGAAGCGGCCGATGTTGATCGTCTCACGCCCTTCGACCAGCATCACATCGCGCACCTGCTGCGGCAGGAAAGCGTTGTCGATCTTGACGGTGAAACCCTCCCCGCGGTTGTGGTCGCCGAACCAGATGTAGTTGTTGTACATCCGCGAGTGGCGCACTTCGGCAGTCAGGCGCACATCGTCGTTCAGGTCGTAGCGGCCGCTGGCCAGCACCGAGTAGCGCTTCTGCGGCGCGCTGAGCGGGCTGTAGTCGTCGTTGGACGGGCCCTCGCCACCGCTCATCAGCGCACCCACAACGCGGCCGTAATGGAAGTCGCGCAGCGAACCATCCGGATTGAACGCCTTGCCCGCCAGCGCGGACGTATCCTTGGCACCGCCGGGCAGTTTTCGCGGCAGGATCAGACCACCGTACGCTGCATCGGAAAAGCCCACGTCGGGCATCAATTCGAACTGCTTGCCGTTCGAGAGCGTCGACCAGCGGCCGGCACGGCTGCGCGAACTGCGCGGCACGATGCCGTCGTTGTCGAGGAACTCGCCGCCGACCAGGAAATGGCCGCGCCCATCGGCGAAGTCCGTACCCCAGGCGGCCTCGAAACGTTTTTCCTTGCCGTCATCGTAGGTGGATTGCCCGGCCTGCACGCCGGCCTTGAAGCCGACGAAGTCGTGATCCAGGCTGATGTTGACCACGCCGCCGACCGCGCCCGAGCCCCACGCCGCGGAAGCGCCGCCGGTCACCACGTCGACGCTTTTGACGACGATCGATGGAATCGTATTGAGGTCGTTGTCGCTGGAAATGCGGCGGCCGTCCTGCAGCACCAGGGTGCGCGAAATGCCCAGGCCGCGCAGGTCGACCGGCGCGTTGCCGGCGCCGGTGTTGGAACCGGTGGTCTGCGGCGAGCTGGTCGCACGGAACTGGGGCAGGTCGTTGAGCGCGGCGCCGATGTTGGTGCGCGAGTCGAGCTTCAGCTCCTCGGCGGTGATCGGCAGGGTCGGTGTCGGCGCCACCAGGTCGGGGCGATCGATGCGCGAGGCGGACACGCTGACCGTGGCGAGATCGCTGACCTTGCGGTCGCTGCCTTCGTCCTTGGTCTGGGCATGGGCGCTGGCCGAAGCGGCCAGGGTCACCAGGACGCACAACGTCAGGGGGTGGAGCAGGAGTGGCTTGCGCATTTTTGTTCGTTACCCGGATTAGCGATGACTGGGGGGCGCCCCGCATGGGGCGCACCGACAGTGCCAACTCGTGAACGAACAATGCGCAATGTCTATGGGAAGACAAATTTCATTGCGGATGCAACCGGACATACCTGCTGATCGGAGCATCCATGCGGGGCTCAACGCTGGTGCGCGTAAGCGCTTGTTCCGAGGGGCGCGACGCCTGCCAGCCGGATTCGATTTTCCAGGCCCGTCCTCTTTTGCAGGGCGAAACGCACCCCGGTCGATGAAGCCATGAAGACCGGATTGTTTCTTCCGCAACCTCGACTGCGGTACCGGATATCATCTGAAACTGCGCGGATTTTTCGCATCCATGCAACCTGTCGCTGGCATGGACGCGCGGCGACCTGGCAAGTGCATCCTGGCGTCCTTTGCTGCATCCGTGCGCGGCGCCATCGAGCCGCCATCTCCGCAGCGCCGCCGCGGCGTCAGCTCTTGTTGGCCGGCGGCGTGGCGGTGTAGACCGGCTCGCCATCGACCCAGGTGGACAGCACCTTCAGTTCGTCCAGGCGGCCACCGTTCCCGTCCAGCGGATCGCGGTCGAAGACGACGAAGTCGGCGCGCATGCCGCTGCGCAGGCGGCCGACCTGCGCCTCGTCATGCCCGGCGTACGCGGCATCGCTGGTGAAGCCGCGCAGCGCTTCGGCCGCGCTCAGGCGCTGGTCCGGCTGCCAGCCGCCGGGCGGGCGGCCGTCGCGGTCCTGGCGCGTCACCGCCGCGTACAGGCCCAGCCGCGGATCGACCTGCTCGACCGGGAAGTCCGAGCCCAGCGCCAGGCGCGCGCCGCTGTGCAGGTAGCGCTGCCATGCATAGGCGCCCTTGATCCGTTCCGGTCCGACGCGCTGTTCGGCCCAGCCCATGTCCGAGGTGGCATGCGTGGGCTGCATCGAGGCGATCAGGCCGAGCTGGGCGAAGCGCGGGATGTCCTGCAGCGTCACCACCTGCGCGTGCTCCACGCGCCAGCGGTGGTCGTTGCCCTTGTGCGCGCCCAGCACCTTCTCGTAGGTGTCGAGCACGATGCGGTTGCCGCGATCGCCGATCGCGTGGGTGGCGACCTGCACCTTGCAGCCGTCGGCCTTGCGCACCGCCGCTTCGAAATCCTCCGGCGAGGTCATCAGCAGGCCGCGGTTGTGCGGGTCGTCGCTGTAGTCGGCCAGCAGCGCCGCGCCGCGGCTGCCCAGCGCGCCGTCCATGAACAGCTTGACCCCATGCATCTGCAGGCGTCCGCCCGGATGGGTATACAGGCCGTTGGCGCACAGATCGTCCAGGGCGCCCTGGTTGCCGTCCGCATAAGCATCGATGCGCAGGGGCAGCCTGCCCTGGTCGGCCAGCCGCTTCATCACCGCCAGGTCCGCGCGCGACACGCCCATGTCGTGCACGCCGGTGAGCCCGTTGCTGACCGCCAGTTGCACGGCGGCCTGCAGGCGCTTCTCGCGCACGGCCTCGTCGGGCGTCGGGATATGCGCCCTCACTAGCGACGAGGCGCCATCCACCAGCACGCCGGTCGGCATGCCGGCGGCGTCGCGCAGGATGCGCCCGCCCTCCGGCTGCCAATCGCCGGACAGCGGTTTGCCCGCCTTCCCGGCGATGCGCAGCGCCGCGCCGTTCACCCAGCCGGCGTGGCCGTCGATGCGCTCCAGGTACACCGGCCGCTCGGGGAAGGCCGCATCCAGATCAGCCGCCGTCGGGAACGCGGTGTCGTCCCAGCGGTTCTGGTCCCAGCCCGCGCCCAGCAGCCATTCGCCCGGCGCGAGCGTCTTCTCGAACGCCTTCAGACGCTCCACCACTTCGGCGCGGCTACGCGCGCCGGTCAGGTCGGCCTGCGCCAGCGTGTCGCCGAGGCCGACCAGGTGCGCATGCGCGTCGATAAGGCCCGGCACCACCGTGGCCTTGCCGGCGTCGGTGCGCGCGGCCTTCGGATAGCGCTGCAGCACCGCGGCGCGTTCGCCCACCGCGAGCAGGCGGCCGTTGTCCGTGTCCCACGCCAGCGCGCTGGCCGTGGGCTGCTGCGGATCGCCCGTATGGATGGTATCGGCGAGCAGCACCCGCACCTCGGCCGAAGCCGATGCCGGATGCAGGCAGGGAAGCAGGACGGCGAGACAGGCGGCGGTACGGCGCATGCGGGGACACTCCTGGCCAACGGGAACGGCGACTATGCCGCCATCGGCCAGAGGTGACAAACCGGACCGCTAAGCGCGCCGGGGAATGACCTCTGCGATCGGGTGGCCCGCAGCCATGACGGGCGACGGACGGCGCGCATCGCGCCGTGCGGGTCAGTCGGCGCTGACGTCCACGCGCACGCGGATGCGTTCGCCGGGATGGTAGTCGCGGCGGGTGTGGTACTCGCGGCCGGCGTATTCGTAGGTGACGTCGTACCCGTCCACGCGCTCGCTTTCGTACCCGTAGCCGTCGCGCACCGGCTCGCAGACACGCACGTCGGCGCGGCGGTAGACCGGACGGTTGTTCGCGTCGTAGATCGCGCGCCCGGCGGCGCCGCCGGCGACCGTGCCGATCGCGGTGCCGAGATAGCGCCCGTCGCCGCCGCCGATGCGGCTGCCGATGATGGCGCCGGCCAGGCCGCCGATCACCGTGGCGACCTGGCGCGCGCCTTCGCTGCCCTGGCGGTAGCCGCCGTCGTAACGGTCGTCGCCGTAATCGCGGACGCCGCGACGATCCTGCCGGTAGCCGTCCGGTCCATACACGTAGTCGCCGTCGTTGCGCTCGTAGCACTGCCCCTGGCGGCCACCGTCGCCGACGATGATCGGATCCACCCGCACAACGCGGGCGTAGTCGTAGGCCGGACCGTTGTCGTCGTAGTAGCGACCGTCGTCCTGGCGCCAGTCGCCGGCGGCCGGTTGCGGGCGATAGCGGCCGTCGTCGTAGCGCTGCGCCGCGGCGGGCAACGCCAGCAGGCAACCGAGGACCAGGACACCTGCGAGAGGCAACGATCGGGACATGGCGGCCGTACCGGCGGGGTTGGGATGGACGGATGCTCCGGCCCGGCGTGTGAAACGCCCCTGAACCGGAACACCGGACCAGCGCGGACACCGGTCCGGCCGGCGGATCAGCCTTCGAATTCGGTTTCCAGGCTGATCGGCACGGCGCTCAGCGCCTTGGACACCGGACAGTTCTGCTTGGCGTCGTCGGCCACCGCGCGGAACTTCACCTCGTCCATGCCCGGCACCACCGCCTTCACCTTCAACCGGATCTGCGACAGCTGCGGGCCGCCTTCCATCGACAGGTCGACGTCCGCGCGGGTGTCGAGCGAACGCGGCGGGAAACCGGCTTCGGTCAGCTTGGCCGACAGCGCCATGGTGAAGCAGCCGGCGTGCGCGGCGGCGATCAGCTCTTCCGGGTTGGTGCCCTTCTCGTCGCCGAAGCGGCTGGAAAACGCGTAACGCGTGTTCTCCATCAATCCGCTCTGCGGCGTGCTCAGCCGCCCCTGCCCGCTCTTGAGGTCGCCTTCCCAGTGCGCGGTGGCGTGGCGTGAAATACCCATGTGCGTCTCCTGTGCGTGGATGGTCGCTGCAGCGTAGGGCAGCGTCCGTTAGCGTCTTGTGCGCCGCGGCGGCGGGAACGGCGCGGACCGCCGTCCGCCCGGAGAAACGCGCGCGGCCGGCGCATTTTTCCGCCCGGATGGTGCCGCGCCCGGGCGGGAAAGCGGGGGAATGCGATTTTTATGGGGTTTTTGTGCCTTTCCCTATTGGCGATGCCCCGCGCATGCCCTACATTTCGCTTGCCGACGGGGTCGGCACGACCAACAACCAACCGTTCACGGAACAGGAAATCATGGCAAAGACCGCTAAGAAGGCTGCCCCGAAGAAGGCAGCGAAGAAAGTCGCTACGAAGGCAGCCGCCAAGCCGGCCGCTCCCAAGCCGATCAAGGAAGCCCTGACCAAGTCGGGTCTGGTTGCGCACCTGGCCGAGGCGACCAGCGTCGCCGCCAAGGATGTCCGCTCCGTCCTGGCCGCGCTGGAAGGCGCCGTTGCCGCATCGGTCAACAAGAAGGGCGCTGGCAGCTTCACCCTGCCGGGCCTGCTGAAGATCACCACCGTGAACGTGCCGGCCAAGCCGAAGCGCAAGGGCATCAACCCGTTCACCAAGGAAGAGCAGTGGTTCGCCGCCAAGCCGGCCTCCACCAAGATCAAGGTGCGCCCGCTCAAGAAGCTCAAGGACGCCGCGGTCTGATCCGCGCGCCCTTCGGCGAAGAAACGGGACGGCCCTGCCGTCCCGTTTTTTTTGCGCCGCCATCGGCGCTGCCGGTCGCCGGCGAAAAGAACCGCCGGACCGCCGCGGTTCTTCGCGTCCTTCGCTCCCCTGGCGCTGCTGCCGCGACGACGCACCGCGATCGCCCCGTGGCCGGTTCGGGCTGCATCATGAAAGCGGCATGCAGCGTTGCATGTGGCGACGCTACCCACCGGGCGCTGCGCGGCAGAGGTCTGGCGGCCCGCATCGCACTGGAACACAGCGTCATGGGCCGGCGCCTCGCCCCCTGCCGCATGGCCGGCCTATGGTGGTCGCCAATTCCCCCGCCGCACCCCATGCCATGTCCAGCAGCAAGCACCGTTACCGCATCACCGTCACGCCGATCGAAGCCGATGGCCTGCAGTGCAGCGGCCGTTGCACCATCGAATTCGAACAGCGCAGCCCGCGCAACTGGATGCGCGAACTGGAAGGCGCGCAGCGGCAGCGGCGCCTGTCCTGCAACGAAGATGCCGGCGTGGTGGTGGCTACCGGCCTGCTGGAGACGCTGGCCGCGGCGGCACGCGAGGCCGGCCACCCGCTGGCGGCGCTGCAGCCGGAGCTTGACGGGCTGATCGCGAAACTGCAGGCGCTGCGCGACGCGCAGTGAGCGCGGCGGCGTCGCCATTCCGCTAACCGGCCATTCACCGTTTCCGGGTATCGTGCATCGCTTCCGTCGCACTCTTCCCAGGCCGATACGATGAACCTCCGCTCCCTGCTGCTGCCCGCCGTCGCCTGCGTGGTCATGGCCACCAGCGCCCACGCATCGCCTCAGGTCAGCGGCCGCAGGCTCATGGTCGACGCGGCCGACGTGCAGCAGTACCTGGACGGCAGCTTCCCGCGCTCGCAGAAGGCGCTCGGCGGACTGCTCGCGCTGACGATCAGCCAGCCGCGGCTGACGCTGCCGGCCGGCAGCCGCCTGAACCTCCAGTTCGACCTGGCCATGGCCGCCGCTGGCGGCGCACCGATGCCGGTGGGCAACGTGCAGCTCAGCAGCAGCCTGCGCTACGACGCGGCCACGCGCGGCTTCCACCTGGAACAGCCCACCATCGATGCTTTCCGCCCGGCAATGGCCGGCGCCGAACTCGACTCCAGCACCCGCGGCCTGCTCAACAGCTGGCTGGCCGACTATGCGCGTCGCGAGCCGATCTACCGCATCGACCCGGCCATCGCCAATGTGATGGGCGCGCTGCAGGTGAAATCGGTGGGCATCGAGAACGGCCGCATCGCGGTGGACTTCAACCAGGACCTCGGCAGGCTGGTGCCGCAGGGGCTGCTGGGAAATTGAGGCCAAGGCGGGAAGTGGGAAGCAGGGTTGCATCGAGCAGGAAGCCCGCAAAACCCTCCCCTTCCTTCCGCCCCTTTCCCACTTCCCCGCTTCAGATCAGCGCTTGGGCTGCAGCATGGTGCCGGTGCACTTGGGCGAGCCGCAGCGGCACTCCCAGATCTTCTTCAGCCGCGGCGTATGTCGCTCGGCCAGGGTGATGCCGTAGTTGTAGGTCAGTTCCTCGCCCGGCTTGATGGCGCGGACCGCCTCGATGAATACCTTGTCGGCGGTGCGGTCGTCGCCCTCGGCTTCCTCGATCAGCGCCTCGCAGTTCGGATCGCAGCTGTGGTTGATCCAGCGCGCGTCGTTGCCCTTGTGGTTGGCGTCGATGACGTAGTCGTCGTTCAGCGTGAACAGGAAGGTGTGGCCGCTCTCCACGTCGCCCGCATCGTCGGCGTCCACCTCGGCATGGGTCCGGCGCAGGCCCTTGTACTCGATGATGCGCTCGCCCTTGGCGATGGCCGCCAGCGCGAACACGCCATTGCCGTGGATGGTGGATTTGCGCGCCTGGATCTTCTTGGGCATGTACATGGCCGGGAAACGATGGGAAGGGGGATTCTCGCGCAGTCGCGCGGGCTTCCCAAGCCCGGGCGTCCGATGCCGGCCGCTTGACCTGTATCAACGCCCCGCCACGGGCGGGGTTTGAGGCGCCGCCCACAAAAGAGTACAATTTCGGTCCACATTGATTTCCCCGTCGCACCCCCCATGCTCCGCGTCACCAAGCTCACCGACTACGCCAGCGTCGTCATGACCGTGCTCGCCACGCGGCCGGACGAAGTGCTGAGCGCGACCGAACTGGCCGAAGCCGCCGGGCTGGAGCCGCCGACCGTCAGCAAGCTGCTCAAGCCGCTGGCGCAGGCCGGGCTGGTCGAGGGCCTGCGCGGCGTGCGCGGCGGCTACCGCCTGACCCGCCCGGCCACCGAGATCAGCCTGATCGAGATCGTCGAGGCGATGGAAGGCCCGCTGGCGATCACCGAATGCAGCCAGGGCCAGAGCCAGTGCGGCATCGCCAGCCAATGCGGTGTGCGTTCCAACTGGCGGCTGATCAACGACGTGGTCGCCGACGCCCTGCGCGGCGTGACCCTGGCGCAGATGCTGCATCCCCTTCCATTCGCTGACCGTCGCCGCATCGACGTCAGCATCGTTTCCTGAATTCCGTAGGCAGCCTCATGGCCACCGAAACCATCGAAAACGTCGGCAGCGCCGACACCCCCAACCGCGAGATCCACGAACAGCTCGGCCGCAAGTACGAGGCCGGCTTCGTCACCGACATCGAATCCGATTCGTTCCCGCCGGGCCTGGACGAGGACATCATCCGCGCGCTTTCGGCCAAGAAGGAAGAGCCGGAATGGATGACCCAGTGGCGCCTGGACGCCTACCGCCACTTCCTGACCATGCGCCAGCCGGACTGGGCCAAGCTGCAGATCGGCCCGATCGACCTGCAGGCGCTGAGCTACTACTCCGCGCCCAAGGGGCCCAAGTACAAGTCGCTGGACGAGGTGCCCAAGGAACTGCTGGACACCTACGACAAGCTCGGCGTGCCGCTGCACGAGCGCGCCAGGCTGGCCGGCGTGGCGGTCGACGCCGTGTTCGACTCGGTCTCGGTCGGCACCACCTTCCGCAAGGAACTGGCCGACAAGGGCGTGATCTTCTGCTCGATCTCCGAGGCCATCCGCGAATACCCCGACCTGGTCCGCCAGTACCTGGGCTCGGTGGTGCCGGTGGGCGACAACTACTTCGCCGCGCTCAACTCGGCGGTGTTCTCCGACGGCAGCTTCGTGTTCGTGCCCAGGGGCGTGCGCTGCCCGATGGAGCTGAGCACCTACTTCCGCATCAACGCCAACAACACCGGCCAGTTCGAGCGCACCCTGATCATCTGCGAGGACCGCGGCCACGTCTCCTACCTGGAAGGCTGCACCGCGCCGATGCGCGATGAGAACCAGTTGCACGCGGCGGTGGTCGAGCTGGTGGCGCTGGAGGATGCCGAGATCAAATACTCCACGGTGCAGAACTGGTACCCGGGCGACGAGAACGGCGTCGGCGGCATCTACAACTTCGTCACCAAGCGCGCCGAATGCCGCGGCGCGCGCTCCAAGGTGACCTGGACGCAGGTGGAGACCGGTTCGGCCATCACCTGGAAGTACCCGTCCTGCGTGCTGCTGGGCGACGATTCGGTCGGCGAGTTCCACTCGGTGGCGCTCACCCACCACCGCCAGCAGGCCGACACCGGCACCAAGATGATCCACGTCGGCAAGCGCACCAAGAGCAAGATCGTCTCCAAGGGCATCAGCGCCGGCCGCGGCCAGAACACCTATCGCGGCCTGGTCAAGGTCGCCGCCGGCGCCGAGGGCGCGCGCAACTACACCCAGTGCGATTCGCTGCTGATCGGCAAGAAGTGCGGCGCGCACACCTTCCCCTACATCGAGGTGAAGAACCCCAGCGCCACCGTCGAACACGAGGCCACCACCTCCAAGATCTCCGACGACCAGATGTTCTATTGCCGCTCGCGCGGCATCGACCAGGAGAACGCGGTGTCGATGATCGTCGACGGCTTCTGCAAGCAGGTATTCAAGGAACTGCCGATGGAATTCGCGGTGGAAGCCAAGAAGCTGCTGGAAGTGTCGCTGGAAGGCAGCGTCGGATGACATGCGCGCCCTTCTCCCTCCGGGAGAAGGTGGCGCGAAGCGCCGGATGAGGGTGCGGGCACAGCCCGCGCACCGGACTCCGCAGCGGCTTCGCCCGAACCCTCACCCTGACTCCTTTCCGGCGGGAAAGGGGCCTGAAGCAACAGAACGGACAACATCATGCTGAAGATCGAAAACCTCCACGCCAGCATCGCCGGCAAGGAAATCCTCAAGGGCCTGTCGCTGGACGTGAAGCCCGGCGAAGTCCACGCCATCATGGGCCCGAACGGCGCCGGCAAGTCCACCCTGGGCAACGTGCTGTCCGGCCGCGACGGTTACGAAGTCACCGACGGCAGCGTGCAGTTCGAAGGCGGCGACCTGCTGGAGCTGGAGCCGGAAGCGCGCGCCGCCGCCGGCCTGTTCCTGGCATTCCAGTACCCGGTGGAAATCCCGGGCGTGAACAACACCTACTTCCTGCGCGCCGCGCTCAACGCCCAGCGCAAGACGCGCGGCGAGCCGGAACTGGACTCGATGCAGTTCCTCAAGCTGGTGCGGCAGAAGCTGGCCGTGCTGCACCTGAAGGACGAGCTGCTGCACCGCGGCGTCAACGAAGGCTTCTCCGGCGGCGAGAAGAAGCGCAACGAGATCTTCCAACTGGCGGTGTTGGAGCCGAAGCTGGCGATCCTCGACGAAACCGATTCGGGCCTGGACATCGACGCGCTCAAGAGCGTGGCCGACGGCGTCAACGCACTGCGCTCGCCGGAACGTTCGTTCCTGGTCATCACCCACTACCAGCGCCTGCTCGACTACATCAAGCCGGACGTGGTGCACGTGCTGGCCGATGGCCGCATCGTCAAGACCGGCGGCCCGGAGCTGGCGCTGGAACTGGAAGCGCACGGCTACGACTTCCTGAAGGACCGCGTGGTGCGCGAGGCGGCCAAGTAATGAGCCCGCTCCTGCAATCGCTGGCTGCCGCCTTCTGCGGCAGCGACGAGCGCCGCGAAGTGCTCGATTCCGCGCTGCGCGCCGGCCTGCCCGCCGCGCGCAGCGAGGCCTGGAAGTACACCTCGCTGCGCCAGCTCGAACGCCGCAGTTTCAGCGCCGCGCCGCTGCAGGCGCCCGCCATCGACGCCGCGCTGCTGGCCGACATCCCGGCCCCGCGCCTGGTGTTCGTCAACGGCCGCCCCAGCCAGGCGCACAGCGACCGTCCGGGCTGGACGCCGGCGTGCAGGTGCGCACGCTGTCGACCGTGCGCCGCGACGAGCCGGAAGCGGCGCGCTTCCTCGCCCGCCGCTTCGACCGCGCCGAGGAAGTCTTCGCCCAGCTCAACGCCGCGCTCGCCGACGAGGGCGTGCTGGTGCAGGTGGCCGAAAGCGCCGCCAGCGCGACGCCGTTGCACCTGGTCTTCGTCAGCGCATCGGACGAGGCCGACCGCGCCTGGCACCACCGCCACCTCGTCGAACTGCGCCGCGGCGCTGCGCTGAACCTGGTCGAACATCACCTGCAAGCCGGCGACAGCGCGCACCTGGACAACACCCTGGTGCACGTCCATCTGGCCCAGGACGCGCAGCTCTCGCACGCCCGCGTGCAGGCCGATGGCGCGCGCGCCACCTCGCTGCTGCGCACCGACGCGGTGCTGGCGCGCGATGCGCAGTACCGCCGCATCGACCTGGAACTGGGCGCGGCGCTGAGCCGCCACGAGCTCAACGTGCGCCTGGAAGGCGACAACGCCAGGCTGGTCGCCAACGGCGTGCTGCTGGGCACGGGCCGCCGCCACATCGACACCCGCCTGGGCATCGAGCACATCGCCCGCGACACCAGCGCCGAACTGCTGTGGCGCGGCGTGGCCGCCAACCGCAGCCGCGTCGTGTTCCATGGCGGCATCCACATCCGCGAAGGCGCCGACGGCACCGACGCCAACCTGTCCAACAAGAACCTGCTGCTGTCCGCCGATGCCGAGATCGACACCCAGCCGACGCTGGTGATCGATGCCGACGAGGTCAAGGCCGCGCACGGCGCCACCGTCGGCCAGCTCGACGCCAATGCGCTGTTCTACCTGCGTTCGCGCGGCGTGCCGGCCGAACAGGCGCGCGCCATGCTCAGCGCCGCGTTCTGCCACGAGCCGCTGGCCGCGGTGGACGGCCTCCTCACCGAAAAGCTGGTCCGCCACCTGGACCGGGCGCTGCAACAGGCGGGCATGGCATGAACCTTTCCTCACCGCGGCCGATTCCCGCCGCCGGCAGCGCCCCCGACTGGGAGCGCGTGCGCGCCGATTTCCCGCTGCTGATGCGCGAGGTCAACGGCAAGCCGCTGGTGTATTTCGACAACGCCAACACCGCGCAGAAGCCGTTGCCGGTGATCGGCGCGGTGGATGAGTTCTATCGCCGCTACAACGCCAACGTCAGCCGCGCGGTGCATGCGCTGGGCACCGAGGCGACCGACGCCTACGAAGGCGCGCGCACCAAGCTGGCGCGTTTCCTCAACGTGCGCGCCAACGAACTGGTGCTGTGCAGCGGCACTACCTTCGCCATCAACCTGGTGGCCTACTCGTGGGCGTTGCCGCGGCTGAAGGCCGGCGACGTGATCCTGGTCTCGCGCATGGAGCACCACGCCAACATCGTGCCGTGGCAGTTGGTGGCCCAGCGCACCGGCGCGATCATCCGCGTGGCCGAGATCGCGCCCGACGGCAGCCTGGACATGGACGCGCTGCACGCGGCGATGACGCCGGAGGTGAAGCTGCTGGCACTGACGCATGTTTCCAACGTGCTGGGCACGGTCAACCCGATGCGCGAGATCTGCCGCGAAGCGCGCAGGCGCGGCATCGTCACCGTCATCGACGGCTCGCAGGCCGCGCCGCACCTGGAGCTGGACGTGGCCGCCATCGGCTGCGATTTCTACGCCATCACCGGCCACAAGATGTGCGGCCCCACCGGTACCGGCGCGCTGTGGGCGCGCCGCGAGCTGCTGCAGGACATGCCGCCGTTCCTCGGCGGCGGCGAGATGATCAAGGAAGTCAGCTTCGAGGGCACCGTGTTCAACGATGCCCCGCACAGGTTCGAGGCCGGCACGCCCAATATCGCCGGCTTCGTCGGCCTGGGCGTGGCGGTGGACTACCTGGACGGCCTGGGCCGCAACCACATCGCCGCCCGCGAGCAGGAACTGCTGGCGCACTTCACCGAAGAGCTGCAGCGCGTCGACGGCGTGCGCATCTTCGGTACCGCCCCGCACAAGGCCGCGGTGGTGTCCTTCCTGGTCGAAGGCGCGCACGCGCACGACCTGGCCACCCTGCTCGACCTGCAGGGCGTTGCGGTACGTTCCGGCCAGCACTGCGCGCACCCGCTGCTGCAGTACTACGGCGTGGCCGCGACCTGCCGCGCCTCGCTGGCGTTCTACAACACGCACCAGGAAATCGAAGCGTTCATGGCCGCGCTGAAGAAGGTGCGCACGCTGCTGGGCTGAACGTAGATGCGGGGCCTGCCCCGCATGCGGTTCTACCGGCACGGCTTGATGCGGGGCAAGCCCCCGCATCTACAAGGAAATCCGGCATCGCTACAATGCAGCGATGGATACCCTCACCTTCCGCACCGCCACCCCGGACGACGTTCCGGCCCTGATCGAACTGGTCACCTCCGCCTACCGGGGCGACGCCTCGCGCGTGGGCTGGACCACCGAGGCCGACATACTCGACGGCCAGCGGGTGGATGCCGAAGGCATTCTCGCCGACATCAACCGCCCGCGCAGCGTGATCCTGCTGGCCGAGCAGGGCGGCCGGCTGCTGGCCTGCTGCCACATCGCCGACGAGGACGGGCACGGCTACTTCGGCATGTTCGCGGTCAGCCCCGCGGCGCAGGGCGGCGGCGTCGGCAAGCAGGTCATGCAGCAGGCCGAGCGCCATGTGGCCGTGCAGTGGGGACTGCCGGCCATGCAGATGACGGTGATCGACTGCCGCGACGAACTGATCGCCTTCTACGAGCGTCGCGGCTACGCCCGTACAGGCATCAAAAAGCCGTTCCCCTATGGCGACGAACGCTTCGGCATCCCGAAGCGCGACGACCTGCGTTTCGAAGTCCTGGAAAAGCGGCTGGAGCCGGCCGCATGAGCGCGACCTGGACCTACGTCTGCGCCAGCGATGAACTGCTGCCGGGAGAAATGAAGACCGCCTTCGACGACGTCACCGGCGCGCCCATCGTCGTGTTCAACCTGGACGGCGAGCTGTATGCGCTGGAAGACCAGTGCACGCACGAGGAGTTCGAGCTGTCCTCGGGCAACCTCGATCCGGCCGAGGGCAGCATCGAATGCATCCTGCACGGCGCCCGTTTCGACATCCGCGACGGCCGCGCCCTGTGCGCCCCGGCCTATACGCCGGTGCCCAAGTTCCAGGTCAAGCGGGAAGACGGCGGGATCTGGGCCCGCGACGACCGCGATTGAGCGTGGGCGGCTCTTCACGCCTCCCGCTGCGCTTCGCATGATGGTGGACATGCGAATCATTATTGTTTAACTTATCGTTATGCATCCCGCCTGCGCCCACCTGCGTGGATCCTGGGAAGGATCTCCCGACAGCCTGCCGACCGCTCCGGTCCGGCGGGCCTGGCGTTCGTGGCTGCTTGCGGCGTTCATCCTGACCCTCGGCCTGATGGCCTCGGTGCTGGTCACCGCGTCCGCCCATGCCGATATCGGTTCCCCTGATGGCGCTTCCCTGGCCACCGCGGCCGGGCATCCGATGGCCCCGGGCGGCGAACCGGTGCACCTGCTGGCGATGGCCGAATCCGACGGCGAAACCGTGCGGGCCACGCGGGCTACGGATGCTTCGCCCATGAGCTGGCCGGCACGGCACGCCGCCCGCCTGGCAGCGCCGCGCCTGCCGGCGATCTTTCCTGCGGGTACCACCGCACGGGCGTACCGGTCGCCACCGGCCCATGCCCCACCGGCCGCCCGCCAAGGCTGAGTTTTCCGCGGGCGCCCGCGCCTGCCCGGGGTCGCCCGGCGGCCTTCCCGTTCTCCAGCACGCATCCCTGGGCGCCCGGCTGCCGGCGCCCCCGGTACCGCCTTCGCCTTCCTTTCTCCCCGGACCTCCTCTTCCATGATCCATATCAAGACCCGCAAGTACGCGCCGCGCGCCACCATGCTGGCCACGGCCACCCTGGCCGCCGGCTTCTCCCCCCTGACGGCGCAGGCGGCCGATGCCGATGGCGCCGGCGGCGGCGCGCAGGCCATCGATCTGGACAAGGTGCAGGTCCGCGGCAGTTGGTTCGCCCCGTCCTCGCCCAAGTTCACCGCCGAACTGCTGGACACCCCCAAGTCGGTGGCCGTCGTCAGCGAGAAGACCATCCAGGAGATCGGCGCCACCAGCCTGGTGGACGCGCTGCGCATGGTGCCGGGCATCACCTTCGGCGCCGGCGAGGGCGGCAACTCTACCGGCGACCGCCCGTTCCTGCGCGGCTTCGACGGCCAGAGCAACATGTTCGTCGATGGCCTGCGCGACGTCGGCACGCAGACCCGCGAAGTGTTCAACCTGGAACAACTTGAAGTGGTCAAGGGCCCGAGTTCGGCCTACGGCGGCCGCGATTCCGGCGGCGGCAGCATCAACCTCGTCAGCAAGACCCCGAAGCTGAGGAACGAGACCAGCGTCAGCATGGGCGCCGGCACCGACAGCTACGCGCGCGGCACCGTCGACGGCAACTACGTGCTGGGCGACGGCATCGCCGCCCGCGTGAACCTGCTCAAGCACGAATCGGACATCGCCGGCCGCGACGCGGCCAATGTCAGTCGCTGGGGCATCGCGCCGTCGATCGCCTTCGGCCTGAACGGCCCGCTGCAGCTGATCGCCAGTCATTACCACCTGGAAACCGACGACCTGCCCGACGCCGGCGGCTTCCCGTACGCCGATCCGGCGACCGGCACCACCACCGGCAAGCCGCTGGTGCCGGACCGCAACAACTACTACGGCCTGAAGGACCGCGACTTCCAGCGCACCCGCGCCGACATCAGCACCATCGACGCCAGCTACGACCTGGGCGGCCACAAGCTGCGCAACATCGCGCGCCTGGGCAACACCAGCAACGACTACCTGTGGACCCAGCCGGACGACAGCAAGAACAACCCGCTGACCAACGGCACGCTGTGGCGCCGCACCAACAACCGCGCCATCGACACCAGGACGTTCGCCGACCAGCTCAGCCTGACCGGCGCCTTCCAGACCGGCGGCCTGAAGCACAGCTACAGCGCCGGCGTGGAGTACAGCGAAGAAAAGAGCAGCAAGGGCAGCTACATCATCGGCGGCGCAGGCACCAACAACCCGCTGACCGGCAACCAGACCTGCCGCACCACCGGCGCGGCGACCGGCTACAACTGCACCGACTTCTACAACCCGGATCCGAACGATCCGTGGGCGGCGACCCACCCGGTCACCCGCAGCGGCAAGGCGCTGGACGCCACCCAGAAGACCACGACCACCTCGATCTATGCGTTCGACACCATCGAGCTGAGCGCGAAGTGGCTGGTCAACCTCGGCCTGCGCTGGGACGACTACTCGACCGAAGCGTTCACGCCGTCCTCGGGCCTGCGCCTGCGCAACGACAACGACTTCCTCAACTACCAGGCCGGCGTGGTGTTCAAGCCCGCGCAGAACGGCAGCATCTATCTCTCCTATGGCACCTCGTCCACGCCGCCGGGCATGGACAGCGGCGAAGGCAACGATTCGATCAGCGCCGCCGTCCAGAACCTGGAGCCGCAGGAGACGAAGAACTACGAACTGGGCACCAAGTGGGACCTGTTCGACCAGCGCCTGAACCTGACCGCCGCCATCTTCCACACGGTGATGAACAACGCCCGCGCCACCACCGACGCGGGCACCACCGAGAACATCGGCGAGAAGGAGATCGACGGCCTGGAGATCGGCATCACCGGCCGCATCACCGACCGCTGGAGCGTTTCCGGCGGCTACACCTACCTGGATTCGGAGCTGAAGAAGAACGGCTACGTCTGCGCCGTCAGCGTGCCGCGCGGCCAGCCCTGCCCGGCCGGCGCCTACATCCCGTCGCCGAACGACGGCAACCTGTTCCCGAACACGCCCAGGCAGGCGGCCACGCTGTGGACCACCTACGTGTTCCCGTTCGGGCTGACCATCGGCGGCGGCGCCAGCTACGTCGACAGGCAGTACGGCGATGCCGCCAACACCAAGTGGGTCCCGGGCTATACGCGCTGGGACGCGATGGCCAGCTACGCGATCCAGGACAACATCAGCCTGCAGCTGAACCTGCAGAACCTGACCGACAAGATCTACTTCACCAAGGCCTATGCCTCGCATTACGCGAGCATCGCCCCGGGACGCTCGGCGACGCTGACGCTGAACGTGAAGTTCTGACCGGAACGCAGCACGCACGGCGGCAGGTTTCCTGCCGCCGTTCCCTTTTCCCCCGCGGCCCGCGCCCGCACGCCTTCGCGCCGGAGTTGATCGAACAGGCCACCGATGTCCGAACCCACCGCCCCGCTCCTTGACGCCGATGCGCTGGCCGCACGGCTGCAATCCGACCCGCAGGCCGCTTTCGCCGGCGTACGCGCGGCGGCGCTGGCCGGACAGGTCGCCGCGCAGCTGCTGCTGGCGCAGATGTACATGGAAGGCAAGGGTGTCGCGCAGGACGCCGACGCGGCGCTGCTGTGGTACGAAACCGCCGCCAACAACGGCGACGCGATGGCGATGAACATGCTCGGGCGCTGCCACGAACTGGGCGTCGGCACCATTGCCGATCCCGCGCTGGCCGCCGTCTGGTACCGCCGCGCGGCGGAAACCGGGCTGGACTGGGGCATGTACAACCATGCCAACCTGCTCGCCACCGGGCGCGGCGTGGCGCAGGACCGCCGCCAGGCGCTCGATCTCTATACCCGCGCCGCCCACCTGGGCCACGCCAAGTCGATGAACCTGCTGGCGCGCCACCTGGAGGATGGGCTGGAAACCGCGCGCGACCCGCAGGCCGCGCTGGACTGGTACCGGCGCTCGGCCGAGGCCGGCGACTTCCGCGGCCAGGCCAATTACGCTTCCATCCTGCTGCAGAAAGGCCGGCTCGACGAAGCGCTGCCGTGGCTGCGGCGCGCGCTCGCGCACGGCAGTCCCGCGTTCATGGCCCATATCGTCCCGGAACTGGCCGCGTCGCCGCACCCGCGGGTGCGGGAACTGGTCGCCCACCTCGCAGGCTGAGGATCCCATGCTGCTGCACATCCCCAACGTACTGACTCCCGAACAGGTCGCCGGATTCCGCGCCCGGCTCGATGCCGCGCAGTGGACCGACGGGCGCGAGACGGTCGGCCACCTCGGCGCGCAGGCCAAACGCAACGAGCAGCTGCCGGAGGACTCGCCGCTGCGGCGCGAACTGGGCGAAGCCATTCTCGTCGCGCTGGCCAGGAACCCGCTGTTCTTCAGCGCCGCATTGCCGTTGAAGTACCTGCCGCCACGCTTCAACCGCTACACCGGCGGCGGCACCTACGGCTTCCACGTCGACGGCGCGGTGATGAACCTCTCCCAGGGCGAGCAGCTGCGTTCGGACGTGTCGTGCACGCTGTTCCTCAACGACCCGGGCGAATACGACGGCGGCGAACTGGTAGTCAGCGACACCTACGGCGAGCACGAGGTGAAGCTGCCGGCCGGCGACCTGATCCTGTATCCCTCCAGCAGCCTGCACCAGGTCACGCCGGTCACGCGCGGCGCGCGGCTGGCCTCGTTCTTCTGGGTGCAGAGCATGGTGCGCGACGACGCGCGGCGGCGCATGCTGTTCGAGATGGACACGTCCATCGAGACCCTGCGCCGCGGCAACGCCGACGCCGGCGCGGTCCTGCAGCTGACCGGCGTGTACCACAACCTGCTGCGGCAATGGGCCGAGGTCTGAGCGCGGTGTCCCGCGTGCGGCCTGACCTGCGTCAAGCCACCCTTAAATGAAACAAATTCTTATTTGCATAAGATAACGAATCCCAACTACAATTGAGCGACAACGCCGGCCACCTGGCCGATGCCTTGCGCCAACGGGGATTCGAGTGCGCCACCTGCTCCAGCCATGCCGCCTGCCAGCCTTCGCGCATCTGCGCGCCGGCCTGCGTGCGCCGATGCTGGTACTGCTGGCCCTGTTCTCGATGCTGTTGCCCGGCTCGCCGGGCGGCGCACTGCTGACCGCAACGGCCGGACTGGCCGCCCATGCGCCCGCCAGCGGCGAAGAAAGCCCGGCCGGCGAATCCGCCGAACGGGAAAACCCCGCCAAACTCCGCCGCGCAGCCTCGCTGCCAGCGCCCCGCATGGCTGGGAACCGCCCCGCCCCGCCGCATCCGGCGGCATGCGCGGACGATAAGGCAGTCGCCGTGCGCTCCACCCTCCCGGCCGCCGCGCCGGCCTCCCCGGACGCCACGCCCGTGCGCTGGCGGCTGCAACGCAGCCAGGCGCCTCCGCTGGCCTGACCGGCGGCCGCGGCACCGCGGCGGGCGTCCATCTCCCTCCATTACCTGCCGTGGCGCCCGCGTGCGCCACCGGCCGGCCACGCCTTTTCCTTTCGTTCCCCGAGGTCACCCATGGCTCTGCGCCATCGTTTCCGCGCGCCCGCCGCGCGCACTTCCCTTGCCATCGCCCTGCTGGCCGCCATGTCGTTCCAGGCGCAGGCGTCCGGCGTACCGGCCGGCCAGCCGGCCACGCTGGACACCGTGGTGGTCACCGCCTCGGGCTTCGAGCAGAAGATCACCGACGCGCCGGCCAGCATTTCGGTCATCACCCGCGAGGAGCTGGCCAAGCGCCCCTACATGACCCTGCTGGACGCGGTACGCGACCTTGAGGGCGTGGACGTGGGCGAAACCCGCGACAAGACCGGCCAGGGCACCATTTCCATGCGCGGCATGGGCTCGGACTACACCCTGATCCTGGTCAACGGCCGGCGCCAGAACAACCACGGCGACATCTATCCGAACAACTTCGGCGGCAACCAGTTCAACCACATCCCGCCGCTGGACGCGATCGAGCGCATCGAGGTGATCCGCGGCCCGATGTCCACGCTGTACGGCGCCGACGCCATGGGTGGGGTGATCAACATCATCACCAAGCGCACCCTCGACGGCTGGCACGGCTCGGCCAGCATCGCCCGCACCGCCGAGACCAGCGACGAGTTCGGCGACGACAGCACCGTGGATTTCTTCCTCACCGGCCCGCTGCTGCCCGGCGTGCTCAACCTCAGCGCCCGCGGCAGCTGGTACGAGCGCAAGGCGTCCAACCCGACCTATGCGCCGGTCACCGATCCCGCCGGCGGCCTGCACACCCGCCCGCTGGGCTTCGGCAGCGGCGGCAAGACCGTGGACAACACCAACAAGGCCGGCGGCATCACCCTGACCTGGATGCCGGCCGACAACCAGACCGTGTCGCTGGACTACGACACCTCGCGGCAGGAATACGACAACAGGATCAAGATCAACGACAGCGGCGTGGAGGAGTACCCCGTCGGCACCGTGGACAACATCAACAGCGTCTGGCGCGCCTCCAACTTCTGCCGCGGCGCGGCCGGCGCCAATGCCAATGCCTGCCGTGCGAACGGCGGCACCTGGGCGCGCCGCGCCGATCCGCGCGTCGGCTACAGCCCCTCGCAGGAGTTCACCCGCGACACCTGGGCGCTGACCCATGAAGGCCAGTGGGACTTCGGCAACAGCTTCGTCTCGCTGGCGCACGTGGCCACCAACAACGACGGCCGTACCCTGCCGTTCACCGTGGCCGAGCGCGAACAGCTGCTGGCGATGATCGACGGCGCCGGCCCGTACGCCGGCATGGGCCTGGCCGAGCGCCGCTCGCTGGCCGAATCCACCTTCCTGCCGCGCCCCAAGCGCACGCTGGAGAGCGCGCAGTACACCCTGGACGCCAAGCTCGACATCCCGTTCCAGGCCGCAGGCGAGCACACCCTGGTGGCCGGCACCCAGGTCATCCGCGGCGAACTGACCGATGGCGTGTTCGGCACCGAGAAGGGCACGCCGGGCCTGAAGCAGGAACACGACATGTACTCGCTGTTCGTCGAGGACAACTGGAAGGTGAGCGCGCCGCTGACCCTCACCGCCGGCCTGCGCTACGACGATCACGAAGTGTTCGGCAACCACCTGAGTCCGCGCCTGTACGGCGTCTACACCCTCGGCGGGCAGTGGACGGTCAAGGGCGGCATCAGCACCGGTTTCAAGACGCCCAGGACCACCGACCTGTACGACGGCGTCACCGGTTTCGGCGGCCAGGGCACCTCGCCGTTCTTCGGCAATCCGGACCTCAAGCCGGAAACCAGCACCAGCACCGAACTGGCGGTCTACTGGCAGCACCCGCGGGGCCACAACTTCAACGCCACCCTGTTCCACAACCGGTTCGACGACAAGATCGACAGCCAGCCCTGCGGCGCCGGCCTGGCGCTGAGCTGCACCAGCAGCGGCGAATACGCCGAGCTGGGTTATTCGAGCAGCAACCGCACGGTGAACATCGACGAAGTCGTGATCCAGGGCGCCGAGCTGGCCGGGCGCTGGACGATCAGCGAGGCCTTCGGCTTCCGCGCCAACTACACCTTCACCGACAGCGAGCAGAAGAGCGGCGCGGAGAAGGGCCTGCCGCTGGGCAACAGCGCGCGGCACATGGCCAACGCCACCCTCGACTGGCAGGCCAGCGACCGCTTCAACGTGTTCCTCACCGCCGAGGCGCGTTCCAGGCGCTACCGCGGCGTCAGCGCGGTCACCGGCCAGGAGCTGTACTACAAGGACTACACGGTGCTGCACCTGGGTGCGTCGTTCGAGGCCACCCGGTGGCTGACGGTCAACGCGCGCATCAACAACCTGCTCGACCGCGATTTCACGACCTACCAGACCTCGTTCAACGACCTCAACGGCAACGGCATCTACGGCGACGTGAGCAACGAAGTGCTGTTCGAGGACGACTACAACAACAAGGACAAGGCACGCAGCGTCTGGATGAGCGTGAACATGCGCTTCTGATCCGCGGGCCGCGGCCGGGAGTGCCGGCCCTCCTCTCCGGGGGCCGGCTTCCTCCGGCCGCGGCGGCAGGGATACAGAGCGATACAAATTGCGAATCATTCTCATCAATGTTCTAATTCCATCTCTTTCATCCGCACCACGCACGTGTCCGCCGAACGCTCCCCCGTCGATCTCGTCCAGCAGCAGGCCAGCCGCGGCTTCTGGCTGCGCACGCTGCACCAGTGGCACTGGATAAGCTCGGCGGTGTGCCTGATCGGCATGCTGCTGTTCGCCGCCACCGGCATCACCCTCAACCACGCCGCGAAGATCGAGGCCAAGCCGCAGGTGACCACCCGGCAGCTGGAATTGCCGGCGCCGCTGCTGCGGGCGCTGGCGGCGCCGCACGAGGACGGCAACGCGCCGCTGCCCGCCCGGGTCGCCGACTGGCTGTCGCGCGAACTGGACGTGGCCATCGGCCGGCGCGCGGCCGAGTGGTCGCCGGAAGAGGTCTACCTGTCCATGCCCGGCCCCGGCAGCGATGCCTGGCTGAGCATCGACCGCGAAACCGGCGCGGTGGAGTTCGAACGCACCCGCCGCGGCTGGATCTCGTACCTCAACGATCTGCACAAGGGCCGCAACGCCGGCCCGGGCTGGGGCTGGTTCATCGACCTGTTCGCCGTGGCCTGCCTGGTGTTCTGCATCACCGGTCTGTTCCTGCTGCACCTGCATGCGCGGCAGCGGCGCATGACCTGGCCGCTGGTCGGCCTGGGCCTGCTGATCCCGCTGCTGATCGCCCTGCTCCTCATCCACTGAACACGCTTTCCCTACGGAGTCGCACCATGCGCGTCACCCTGACCATCGCCCTGAGCGGGCTGCTCGCCGCCTCGCCGGCGGCCTACGCCGCGAGCCTGGACATCAACGTCGAGATCCCCAAGCTCAACGTGGCCGAGTACCACCGCCCCTACGTGGCGGTGTGGATCGAGGACGCCGGGCAGAAGTCCGCGGCCAACCTGTCGGTGTGGTACCAGCAGACGTCCAACGCCGAAGGCCACGGCACCAAGTGGCTGCCGGACCTGCGCCAGTGGTGGCGCAAGAGCGGCCGCACCCTGCAGGTGCCGGTGGACGGGGTGACCGGCCCGACCCGCCCGGCCGGCAAGCATGCGCTGCGCTTCAGCGACAGCCAGCCGCAGCTGCGCAGCCTGCCCGCCGGCCAGTACACGCTGGTGGTGGAGGCCGTGCGCGAGGTCGGCGGCCGCGAGCTGCTGAAGATTCCCTTCGAGTGGAAGGGCAAGGCCGGCAACGGCACCGCCCAGGGCCAGAGCGAACTCGGCCTGGTCACCCTCGCCATCAAGCCCTGACGTTCCGAACAAGGAGAGACACGCCATGAAACGCACCACCCTGCTCGCCGCGCTGATCGCCGCCACGCTTCCGTTCTCCGCCCTGGCCCACAAGCAGTGGCTGCTGCCCTCGTCCACCGTGGTCGCCGGCAACGACGTGTGGGTCACGGTCGACGCGGCGGTATCCAACCAGCTGTACTACCCCGACCACGTCGCGATGCGCCTGGACAACGTCGCCATCGCCACCCCGGACGGCAACGTCCTGCGGCCGCAGAACCCGGCCACCGGCAAGTACCGCAGCGTGTTCGACGTGCAGCTGGCGCAGGAAGGCACGTACCGCATCGCCAACCTCAACAGCGGCCTGTCCGCGCGCTGGGACACCCCCGAAAGCCTGGCCGCGGCCAAGGACAAGCCGGCGGCCGCCGGCACGGGCGGCCCGCGCGGCGGCTTCCTGCGCAACGCCACGCCCGAAGACCTGGCCACCAAGATCCCGAAGGACGCGCAGAACCTGGTGGTCACTGAAGGCATCGGCCGGGTGGAGACCTTCGTCACCAAGGGCAAGCCGAGCAGCATCGTGGCCGTCGGCAAGGGCCTGGAGCTGGTGCCGGTCACCCATCCCAACGACCTGTTCGCCGGCGAGGAAGCCACCTTCAAGCTGGTGGTCGACGGCAAGCCCGCCAGCGGCCTGGAAGTGGAGATCGTGCGCGGCGCCACCCGCTACCGCAACGCGCAGGACGAGATCAAGGTGACCACCGGCGCCGACGGCAGCTTCAAGGTGACGTGGCCGGAAGCGGGCATGTACTGGCTGGAGGCCTCGACCACCGACGACAAGACCAGCGCCCCGCAGGCCAAGCAGCGCCGCCTGAGCTACGTCGCCACGCTGGAAGTGCTGCCGCAGTGAAGCAGGAACAGGGGGAGAGGAACGAGTAAAGGTCACGGCGGCGCTGGCTCGCTTCCTCTCTCTCCGTCGCAAAGGCCGGTTCTTCACCATCATCTCCGGCAAGAGCAGGAGCGAGCTCCGCTTTTGCCTTCTCTCGTTCCTCGTTCCTCTCCACTCGTTCCTAGCCCCACCGTCCATGCTCCCCACCGAAATCGCCGCCCTCGGCGGCCACACCATGGGCACCACCTGGAGCGTGAAGCTGGTGGCGCCGCGCGACCGCGACCTGCATGCGCTGCATGCCGGCATCCAGGCGCAGCTGGACCGCGTGGTCGCGCAGATGAGCACGTGGGAGCCAGCCTCGGACATCAGCCGCTACAACCGCGCCGCCGCCGGCAGCTGGCAGGTGCTGCCGGACGATTTCTGGCGCGTGCTGCGGGCCGCGCAGACGGTGGCCGAACGCAGCGATGGCGCCTTCGACCCCACCGTCGGCCCGCTGGTGGCGCTGTGGGGTTTCGGCGCCGCTGCCGCGCGCCAGCGCAGGCCCGACGCAACGCAGCTCGCCGAGGTCGCCGCGCGTTGCGGCTGGCAGCGGCTGCAGATGGACGCACGGGCGCAGGCCGTACTGCAGCCTGGCGGCCTGCAGCTGGACCTGTCGGCGATCGCCAAGGGCCATGGCGTGGACCTGGTCAGCGACTGGCTGCGCGGCCAGGGCATCGATGCCGCGCTGGTCGAGGTCGGTGGCGAACTGCATGGTCGCGGCCGCAAGCCGGATGGGCAGCCCTGGCGCGTGCTGGTCGAATCGGCGCCGGAGGAAGACGCCGGCGCCGACCATCCGCCGCGCGTGCTGGCGCTCGACGATCTGGCGGTGGCCACTTCCGGCGACCGCTGGCACCGCTACGAACACGACGGCGTGAGCTACAGCCATACCCTGGACTCGCGCCGGCATGCGCCGGTGACGGCCGCGGCCGCCGCGGTCACGGTGATCCACCGCGAGGCGATGCTGGCCGACGCCTGGGCCACCGCGTTGACGGTGATGGGCGCGGACGAAGGGCTGGCCTTCGCCGACCGGCACGGACTGGCCGCGCGTTTCGTCCAGCGCGGCGACGGCGGCCCGGTGGAAACCCTGTCGCAGGGCTTCCGGCAGCATCTGCAGGCCGGCAACGCATGAACGGCACCCGTTCCGCGCGCGCCCTCGCCGGCAACCTGGCGGTCGTTTTCCTGCTGTTGGCGAGCGCCGGCCTGCTGCTGCGCCTGCACCTGGGCGAGGACTGGTGGCTGGCCGCGCCGCTGCCGCCGCGGAGGTGGTTCGCGCTGGCCGCCCTGCTCGCCTACGCCGCGTGGTGCGCCGCGCTGTGGTGGCGCGCGCGTCCACGCCAGGACGACGCCGGCGACACCGGCGCGCCGCCGCTGCTGCTGCTGGTGGCTGGGCCAGCCAGACCGGTTTCGCCCAGCAGCTGGCCGAACGCACCGCGCAGGGCCTGCGCGACGGCGGCCGCAGGGTGCGCGTGCGCGCGCCCTCGACCAGGTCGACGCGGCGCTGCTGGCCGGTACGCGCGAGGCCTTGTTCATCGCCAGCACCACCGGCGAAGGCGACCCGCCGGACCATGCGCTGGCCTTCCTCGGCCAGGTGATGCGGCAGCCGCTGGCGCTGCCGGAACTGCGCTACGCGGTGCTGGCGCTGGGCGACCGCAGCTACGACCACTACTGCGCGTTCGGCCGCCAGCTGGACGACTGGCTGCGCCGGCACGGCGCGCGGCCGGTGTTCGATACCGTGGAGGTGGACAACGCCGATCCCGCCGCCCTGCGCCACTGGCAGCAGCTGCTCGGCCAGTTCGGCGACGGCAGCGTGCAGGCCGACTGGAGCGCGCCCGACTACCAGGCGTGGCTGCTGCGCAGGCGCAGGCAGCTCAATCCGGGCAGCGTCGGCGGTCCGGTGTTCCACCTGCGCCTGCAACCGGCCGATGGCGACCTGCCTGCCTGGCAGGCCGGCGACATCGCCGAGATCGGCCCCCGCCACGCGGCCGCCACGGTCGAGCACTGGATGCTGCGCCACGGACTCGACCGGCAGGCGACGCTGGCCGATGGCCGCGCGCTGTGCGACGTGCTGGCCGCCTCGACGCTGCCCGACACCCCCGCTTCCACCGACGCGGACGCCTTGGCCGCGACGCTGCAGGCCTTGCCGCACCGCGAATACTCCATCGCTTCGCTGCCGTCCGAAGGCAGCCTGCAGCTGCTGCTGCGCCGGCAGGCGCATCCGGACGGAACCCCGGGCCTGGCCAGCGGCTGGCTGTGCGAGCACGCCGCCATCGGCGAACGCATCGACCTGCGCCTGCGCGCGAACGCCAATTTCCACCCACCGGCGGAGGACGCGCCGCTGGTGCTGGTCGGCAACGGCACCGGCATCGCCGGCCTGCGCGCGCACCTGCGCGCGCGCATCGACGCCGGCGCGCGGCGCAACTGGCTGCTGTTCGGCGAACGCAACCAGGCCCATGACTTCCACTTCGGCGAGGAACTGGAGCAGTGGCGGCACGAAGGCTGGATCGAGCATCTGGATACGGTGTTCAGCCGCGACGGCGGAACCCACCGCTACGTGCAGGACGTGCTGGCCGCGCACGCCGACCGGCTGCGGCAGTGGGTGGACGAGGGCGCCACCGTGCTGGTCTGCGGCAGCCTGCAGGGCATGGCGCCGGCGGTGGACGCGGTGATCGCGCAGGCGCTGGGCGACGACCGCAGGGACCAGTTGGTCATGCAGCGGCGCTACCGGCGCGATGTTTACTGACAGATACGAATGAAGCAGGGAACGGCGGGGCTGCCCGCCGGGATGTGAGGGGTAAAGGCCCACGCGGAGCAAGCCCCGCCTCTTCGATCCGCATCAGCGCAGGAGCGTAGTGCCGGGCTTGCCCGGCACATGGCTTTATGGGTGATGTTCCATCGGGGCGCTGCCGCCTCTACGGCAGCAGCGCGATCCACTGCCTGACCAGCGCCACCACCGCGGCCTGCCTGGCTTCCAGTTCGGCGGCATCGCGGAACTCCAGCAGGGCGCGGTCCGGTGCCAGCCAGGTGAGCAGGCCGTCCGGATCGGCGATGGCGTCCGCCGGCAGGCTGTGCTTCTTCGTTCCCAGGTGCAGGACCAGGCGCACCACGTCGGGCCTGCGCAGTTGCATCGTGGCGAAGTGCCCGGAGGTGTGGAAGCTGGGCGCGTTCCACTTCACCGCTTCGCCGATCGACGGATCGACCGCCAGCAGCAGGGCGCGCAGCGCGTGTATCGCCGGCGCCAGCGGATGATCCAGCGCCTCGATGAACGCAGCGACATCCGTCGTCGTGGCATTGCTCATCGCTGCTCCCCGCACGCCTGGTCGGCGCCATCATCGGCCGCGCCGCGCACGCCTGTCCACGTTGTCCGCGCTGCGTCAGCCGCCGGCCGGCGTGACCCGTATCGCGAGCAGTTCCCCGCCCCCGTGCAGCGCATGCCGGCGGCGTTCGCCGGCACCCAGCCAGGCCGTGTCGCCGGCCTGCAAGGGCGGCAGCGCCGGATCCTCGAAGGCGGCCTGGCCGGCCAGCAGGTGGACCGCCCACGCCGCCTGCGGTTCGCTGAAGAACAGCATGCTGCCGACCAGCGGCCGGTGCAGCAGTTCGGCGTGCAGGTCCGCGCGCCGCCACATCAGGTTGAAATCGCGGGTGGCGCCATCGACCAGTTCGCCGGTCAGCGCTTCCTCGCCGGCGAAGCGCAGCCGCTGGTGCGGCGGCAACAGGGTTTCGCAGCGGCCGTCGGCGAAACGCAGGCGCAGACCCTCGCCCTCCAGCAGCACCAGTTCGCGTTCGATGCCGGGAAACGCGGAGAACGCCGCGTCCTGTTCGATCTCGGCGATGGACAGGCGCAGCTGCCAGTCGCCCTGCCCGGGCAGGCGCAGGATTTCGCGGGTCCAGCCCAGGCCGTTGCGCCACCGCTCGCGGTGATAGGTGGCGGCCGGGATGACGCGGGAGGGAGTGGTCAGGATGTCCATCGCGGCATGATGCCAGCGTTGCGCGCAAGAGCGCACTGGGAGGGGCGGCGGAACTCGCCCTTGTAGCGATGCCAGCGCCGCGCGCAGGAGCGCAATTGCAGGAGCGCACTTCAGTGCGCGATGAGGCTTTACCGGGAGAGCCACATCGCGCACTGAAGTGCGCTCCTACAGATGTTCGCCTCATTCGGGGATGGCGAGATCGGCGGCACTCAACGGCTTGCCCGCGCGCGGCGTGGTTTCGATCACCGCGTCCGCCGGCAGCGGGGTGCCCTTGTCCAGGCGCGCCTGCACGCGGTCCAGCGCGGCATATACGTAGGGCAGCAGCGGCAGGTAGCGCGCGCCGTAATCGGGCAGGCCGAGGAAGCCGTCGAAGTGCTGCACGTGGCGCACCTGCCAGTAGTTCACCTCGCGCCCGGCCGCCTTGGCCGCGGCCACGTACGGCGCGCTGCTGAACGCCGGCGGGATCAGGCCATCGTCGGTACCGTGCACCACCATCACCGGCAGGCCCTTGCGCGGCAGGCTGGCGCGGGTGGCCTGGATGCCGGCCTGCACGCGGCGCGCGTCCTCGCCCTGTCCGTCCCACAGGCCACGCAGGCATTTCAGGCCGGCGTAGGTCAGGTCCGGCAGCTGCACCTTGCGGTCGAGCAAGCCGACGCCGGCGCCCGGCGGAATGCCGCCGCCGTCGGCGATCCAGGCTGCGCGCTCGGCGGCGGTGGCCGCGCGCGGCGAGAAATCCGGGTTCTGCGCGGCGAAAGCAAAGCCGCAGGGATGCTCGCCCACGCCGTAGCGGCCATAGGCGGAGGCATAGGTGGCGGCGACCGCGCGCCACAGGTCGAAGCCGGTAGACAGCGCGCCGGCGCGCAGCGCGGCGTCGGTCCAGCCCCTGCTCAACATCAGTTCGTAGGCGGCCTTGGCCTGCGCCGCCGGCGTGGCGCCGGCAATGACGCCCTCGGCCGCCAGCGTGGCGCAGCGCACGGTGGCGCCGGCCTGCAGCGCGGCGGTGAGCGGCGGCTGCGGCAGGTTGGCCATGTGCAGTTGTGCGCACGGCATCAGCAGCGCCGCCTCGGTGGCGTAGTCGTACAGCGCGCGCGCGCCGGGACCGTCGGACAGCACGCTAGGTTCGCCGGCGACCACCGCGTCCAGCCAGTCGCCTTCCATCTCGGCGGCGCGCAGCACCGCGCCGCCGCCGTTGGAGATGCCCACCGCGATGACCCGGGTGTTGGCGAAGGTGAAGGGCGCGGCCTGCGGAAACGCCTGGTCCAGCGAAAGCAGCGCGAACTCGGCGGCCTGCTTCACGTGGCGGCCCCAGTCCGCCTCCGGGTTGTCCCGGGAGTGGGCGTGCTTGAACGCCACGCCGGACGCGTTGACCGGCGCATCCGGCACGAAGGCCAGGTCGGCGACCTCTCCCAGCGCGCCGACCATGCCGTTGGCGCGCACGCCCATCTGCGCGTCCAGGTCGAAGTAGTCGCTGCCCGCGCCCTTGTCGGTGTAGACCACCGCGCAGCCCCTGGGCAGGCCCCAGGCCGCCGCCACCGACACCGCGCCGTAGATGCCGCGCGAACCGGAAGCCGGCGCCACCAGCACGCAGCGCCTGCCGGCGTCGAAATTGTCCGGCACCTGCGCCAGCACGCGGTGCGGCTGCTTCGCGCCGGGCAGGCGCGCGTAGGCCGAATATTCGCGCCCCGGCACCGGCGCCAGGCTGCCGAACAGTTCGCCATAACCGCCGCCCGGCGCGAGGTCGGCGATGCCGCGCCAGCTGCCCCACAGCGCGCGCCGGCGCAGTTCGTCCACGGTGGGCGCATTGGCGTCGGCGAAGGCCGGCGGCGCCATGCTGCGCAGTCCGGCCAGGCCGAGGCCGGCGGTCAACAGGTCGTCGTCGCCGCGGTGTTCGCTGCGCAGTTCGTTGCTGAACATGGAAGACTCCACGGACTTGGACGCGGGAGCGCTGGCGCACGACGCCAGGCCGAGTCCGACGATGAGGCCGCAGGCGGCGCGCAGGACGGAGATAGTCATGCCGCAACACTAGCAGAGCGTCCTGCCCGTCCCATCGTACTTTCGTACCACGCGGCGCTTACGTTCCGGCTGCTACGTTCTGCAGCCTTCCCCACCTCGTTTTCCGGAGTTTCCATGGACCGTTTCCTGCAGGGCCGCACCGCGCTGGTGACCGGCAGCACCTCGGGGATTGGACTTGCCATCGCCCAGGCGCTGGCCGCGGCCGGCGCCCGCGTGGCGATCAACGGCCTGGGCACGCCCGAGCAGATCGACGCCGCGCTCGCCAGCGTCGCCGCGGCAGGCGGGCAGGCGCGCCACTTCGGCGCCGACCTGCGCAACCCGGCCGAGATCGAGGCGATGATGGCCGCGGTGCAGGACTGGGGCGCGCTCGACGTGCTGGTCAACTGCGCCGGCATCCAGCACGCCGCACCGCTGGCCGAGCAGCCCGCCCAGAAGTGGGACGACATCATCGCCATCAACCTCAGCGCCGCCTTCCACACCATGCAGCAGGCGCTGCCGGGCATGGCCACGCGCGGCTACGGCCGGGTGGTCAACATCGCCTCGGTGCACGGGCTGGTGGCGTCGAAGAACAAGGCGCCCTACGTGGCCAGCAAGTTCGGCATCGTCGGCCTGAGCAAGGTCGCGGCGCTGGAGTACGCGGCGGCCGGCAGCCGCGACAGCGGCGGCGTCACCGTCAACTGCGTGTGCCCGGGCTGGGTGGAAACGCCGCTGATCGAGCCGCAGATCCAGGCGCACCGCAACGGCGGCAGCCGCGACGACGGCGTGCGCGCCCTGCTGGAGGAAAAGCAGCCCAGCCTGCGCATGTCGCTGCCGGAAGACATCGCCGCGATGGTGGTGTGGCTGTGCCGCCGCGAGGCGCACAACCTCACCGGCGCGGCGATGCCGATGGATGGTGGGTGGACTGCGCAGTGAAGCCAGGAACGAGTGGAGAGGAACGAGGAACGAGTGAAAGCAGTGCAATGCTTGCTTTCGCCTCGGCCTTTGCCTCTACTCGTTTCTCGTTCCTCTTCACTCACTCCTCGCCCATGCCCAGCCTGCTGATCGCCGACGACCACCCGCTGTTCCGCGCCGCGCTGCGCCAGGCCGCGGGCGAGGCGGTGGCCGACCTGCAGGTACGCGAGGCCGAATCGCTGGAAGGCGTGCTGGCCGCGCTGGATGCCGCGCCGGAGACCGACCTGATCCTGCTCGACCTGCACATGCCCGGCAACCACGGGCTGGCCGGGCTGGCGGCGATCCGCGCCCAGCACCCGGGCGTGGCGGTGATCGTGGTGTCGGCCAACGACGACCCGCGCGTGGTGCGGCGCGCGCTCGACCACGGCGCCGCCGGCTACCTGCCCAAGAGTTCGGGGCTGAACGAGCTGCGCGAGGCGATCCGCAGCGTGATGGCCTGCGAGCAATGGCTGCCGGCCTCGCTGCGCGCGGCGGTGGCACGCGCGCAGTCCTCCAGCCACGACAGCGAACTGGCCGCGCGCCTGGCCAGCCTGTCGCCGCAGCAGTTCCGCGTGCTGGCGCTGGTCGCCGAGGGCCTGCTCAACAAGCAGATCGCCGACCGCCTGGACGTGCAGGAACGCACGGTCAAGGCGCACCTGTCGGCGATCTTCGAGCGCCTGGGCGTGCGCAACCGCACCCAGGCCAGCGTGGTGCTGCGCGAGCTGGAACTGAGCGACCCGGCAAAACAGGCCGTCTAGGAACGGCGGATCAGTGCCCGCGCAGCAGGCGGTGCAGCGCCATGCCCGCCAGCATCGCCGGCACGAACCACAGCGCTTCGGGCGACAGCACGCCCAGGCCCACCAGCGCCGGCCCCGGGCAATAGCCCGCCAGCCCCCAGCCGATGCCGAACACGCCCGCACCGACCAGCAGGCGGGCGTCGACGCTGCGCAACTGCGATACCTGGAACCGTTCGGCCAGCACGGGCGCCGGACGTCGCAGCACGAAGCGGAACAGCAGCATCGTGGTACCCACCGCGCCGCCGAGCACGAACAGCAGCGTCGGATCGAACGCGCCAGCCACGTCCAGGAAGCCGAGGATGCGCAGCGGGTCGGTCATGCCCGACACCGCCAGCCCCAGGCCGAACAGCGCACCGGCCAGCAACGCCGCCAGCAGGGTCCGGATGCCGCTCATGCCACATGCCTCACGATGTAAGTGGTGGCGATCGCGGTCGCCATGAAGGCCAGCACCGCCGCCAGCGAGCGCGGCGACAGCCGCCCCAGCCCGCAGACGCCATGGCCGCTGGTGCAGCCATTGCCCATGCGCGTGCCGAAACCGACCAGCAGCCCGGCGACCACCAGCAGCGCCGGCGGAAATCCCTGCCGCGGCGCATACGCGCCCGGCACCCACCACAGCCATGCCGCGCCGGCCCCGACCAGGCCCAGCAGGAAGGCCAGCCGCCACGCCACTTCGCCGCGCTGCGGCAGCAGCACGCCGCCGACGATGCCGCTGATGCCGGCGATGCGTCCGTTCAACCACAGCAGCAGCGTCGCCGCCAGGCCGATCAGCACGCCGCCCGCCAGGGCAGCAGGCCAGGCGCTCATCGCGCGACGCCCATCTGGTCCAGCGGCAGGCGGAAGTAGCGGATGCCGTTGGCGTCCGGCTCCGGCAGGCGCCCGCCGCGGATGTTGACCTGCAGCGCAGGCAGGATCAGCCGCGGCACCGGCAGGGTCGCGTCGCGCTGCTGGCGCTTGTGCACGAACGCCGCCTCGTCGACGCCGTCCCCCAGGTGCGGGTTGTTTTCCCTCTGTTCGTCGATGCGGGTCTGCGGCAACGCGTCGCGGCGGTCGCCGGGATAGTCGTGGCACAGGAACAGGCGCGTGTCCTCCGGCAACGCGAGGATCTTCTGGATCGACGCGTACAGCCGGTGCGCGTCGCCGCCGGGGAAGTCGGTGCGCGCGGTGCCGGTATCGGTGGCGAACAGGGTGTCGCCGATGAAGGCGGCATCGCCGATCACATAGGTCAGGCTGTCATCGGTATGGCCGGGCGTGGCGATCACCCGCGCGTCCAGCGTGCCGATGCGGAAGCTGTCGCCATCGACGAACAGCCGGTCGAACTGGCGGCCGTCGGCGATGAATTCGTCGCCCAGCCCGAACAGGGCCTTGAAGCGCTCCTGCACCTGGACGATGCCGCGCCCGATCGCCACCGGCGCATGCAGGATGTCGGCCAGGTAGCCGGCGGCGCTGAGATGGTCGGCGTGCGCGTGGGTTTCCAGTATCCACTCCACCTTCAGCTGCCGTTCGCGCACGAAGGCCAGCAGCGCGTCGGCCGAGGCGGTGCCGATGCGCGCGCCGGCCGGCTCGTAGTCCAGCACCGGGTCGATGATCGCCGCCGAACCGGCCAGTTCGTCGTACACGACATAGCTGAAGGTGCCGGTGTCCTTGTCGAAGAAGGCTTCGACCAGAGGGGAAGGTCGTGGAGTCGGATGCATGGTAGTGGCCGCTTTGTAATTTAGGTTTTTCTAAATTAAATTCTCCCCACCCGAACCACAAGCCCCAACCCGACGCACGCATGAACACGCCCGACCTGGACATCGCGCAGATGCAGGCCCATGCCGAACAGGCCGCGCAGCTGCTCAAGGCCATCGCCCACCCGGCGCGGCTACGCGTGCTCTGCCGTCTGGTGGAAGGCGAGGCGTCGGTGGGCGAACTGCAGGCCGGCGTCGGCCTGTCGATGTCGGCGCTGTCGCAGCACCTGGCGGTGATGCGCGAAACCGGGCTGGTGACCACGCGGCGCGAGGCGCAGACCATCTTCTACGCGCTCGCCGACAGCCCCGCGCTGGGCGTGATGCAGGCGCTGCACGACGCCTATTGCGGCAGGCAGAAGCGCAGGCGCCCGGCGTAGGCGGGGAAGCCGCCGTTACGGCGACGGCGCCTGCGCCACGGCACGCGCGGCCAGCAGCCGGTCCATGATCGATTTCAGCGCCAGCGGCCGCACCGGCTTGTGCAGCAGGGTCAGGCCCTGCTCCAGCACCTCGCGGCGCGTGGCCAGGCTGTCGTCGGCACTGAGGATCAGGGTCGGCCGCGCGCCGAAACGCGCGCCCAGCCGTGCCTGCAGCGCGGTGCCGGTATCGCCGTCGTCCAGGTTGTAGTCGAACAGCCACAGCGCCGCCGGTGCGGCCTGCATCGCCGCGAACGCGCCGGCGTCATCGGCCGCCTCGGCGACGACGTCGTAACCCCAGCCGCGCAGCAGCGCCGCCAGCCCAACCAGCGCCGCCGGGTCGTTGTCCACCACCAGCACGCGGATCGGCTCGCGCGCCTCCACGGTTCCGTCCTGCGCCGGCACGGCGGCGGCGTTGGCGCGCGACGTCGGCGCCGGCACCATGCCCACCGCCACCGAGAACACGGTGCCCTGGCCCTCGCTGCGCAGCCGCAGGGGCGCATCCAGCAGGCCGGCGATGCGGTCGGCGATGGCCAGGCCCAGGCCCAGCCCCTGCCCGCCGCTGTCCTCGCCGCGCCGGAACTCCTCGAAGATGCGCCGCTGCTCGCCCTCGGCGATGCCCGGCCCGGTGTCGTGCACCTCGATGCGCAGCCGTCCACCGTCGCGGCGCGCACGCCCAGCAGCACCCCCCCCCGCGCCGTGTAGCGCACCGCGTTGGCCAGGAAGTTCTGCAGCACGCGCCGCAGCAGCTGCGGGTCGCTGTCCACCCAGGCGCGGGTCGGCACGTAGCGGAAGCCCAGCCCGCGCGCCGCGGCCAGCGCGCGGAACTCCGAAGCCAGCGGATCGAGCACCTCGGCCAGCGGCATGTCGCGCGGCTGCGGCACCAGCCCACCGGCTTCCAGCCGCGACATGTCGAACAGCCCGGTCAGCAGCTGCGTGGTCGAATCCAGCGCGCCGCGGATCTGCACCACCGCCTGCCGCTGCGGCGCTTCCTCCACCTGCTGCGCCAGCGTGTCGGTGAACAGGTGCGCGGCATGCAGCGGCTGCAGCAGGTCGTGGCCGATGGCGGCCAGGAAGCGGCTCTTGGCGTCGTTGGCGCGCTCGGCCTCGCGCTTGGCCGATTCCAGCAGCGCGGTGCGCTCGCCCACGCGCTGCTCCAGCGTCTCGTTGCTGCGCATCAGTTCCTGCTCGGTGCGGCGGAACTCGGTGACGTCGGTGAAGGTGGCGACGAAACCACCGCCGGGCATCGGGTTGCCGCGGATCTCGACGATGCGGCCGTCCGGGAATACGCGCTCGGTGAGGTGCGCGGTGCCGGCGCGCATGAACGCCAGGCGCCGGTCCACCGCGCGCTCATCGCTGCCGCGCTGCGGCATCGCCTGCAGCGCCCAGCGGGTCAGGTCCATGATCGGCCGGCCGACCTGCAGCAGCGCGTCGGGAAAGCCGAACAGCTGCGCGTACGGGCGGTTCCATGCCACCAGCCGCTGCTCGCGGTCGATCACGCTGATGCCCTGGCTCATGTTCTGCAGCGCCGCCTGCAGCACCTGCTGGTTGAAGCGCAGGTCCTGCGAGGCCTCGCTGACGATGGCCGCGACCGTGGCCAGTTCGCCGCTCTCGCGGCGCGCGGCGTCCAGCAGCAGCCGCGCCGAGGCCGCGCCCAGCACCGCGGACAGTTCGCGCTCCACGCCGGCCTCGGTCGCCGCCGGGACCGGCCCCTGCCGCGGCGCATCGGCGAGCAGGCGCTGCACCTTCTCCCACGGCAGGAAGCGGCGCCCGGCATCGCGCAGCGCGTCGGCATCGAGATTGCGGCGGGTACGGTCGGGCGTATCGCGCCGCCAGACCATCGCCAGCAGCGTCACCGCCGTACCGACGAACAGGCTCGCGCCGACCGCGCGCCCCAGCGGGCTCCAGCCGGTCAGGCCGAACAGCGCTTCCGGCGCCAGCCAGCGCCAGCCCAGCGGCCCCTGCGCCAGCCAGGCCGGCACGTGGCCGCCGCTTTCCAGCAGCGTCGGCAACAGCAGTACCCAGGCCCAGGTGGCGAAACCGGCCAGCACGCCGGCGATGGCCGCGCGCGGCGGCGTCTGTGGTCGCCAGATCGCGAAGCCCAGCACCGGCACCAACGTGGCCATCGCCGAAAACGAGATCGCGCCGATGTCGGCCAGCACGTTGCCGCCGCCGATCGAGCGGCTGTACGCCCAGGCCAGCAGCATGATCACGCAGATGCCGGCGCGCCGCAGCCACACCAGCTCGCGGCGGTGGTCGCCGCCGGCGCGCGCCCAGGTGCTGCGCAGCAGGCCCGGCGCGAACCAGTGGTTGCCGATCATCAGGCTCAGGGTCAGCGTGCTGACCACCACCATGCCGGTGGCCGCGCTCAGGCCGCCGAGGAAGGCGAACAGCGCCACCCCGGTGTGCCCGGCCGAGAACGGCAGCGCCAGCGTGTACATGTCGCTGGGCACGCTGTTGCCCAGCAGCGCGCCGCCGGCCCGCGCCAGCGGCAGGATCGGCAGCGCGATCAGCAGCAGGTACAGCGGGAACAGCCAGCGCGAGGTGCGGATGTCGGCCGGGTCGCGGCACTCGACCACGCCGACGTGGAACTGGTGCGGCAGCAGGAACATCGCCAGCGCGCCGAGCAGCACCAGCGGCACGAAGCCGCCGGCCGGCGCATCCGCCGCGGGTGCCGGCGGCGGCACCGCCACCCCGTCCAGCCCGAACCAGACGAAGGCGCCCAGCGCCAGCATCGCGCCGAGCTTGAACAGCGATTCGGCGGCCATCGCCAGCACCAGCCCGCGGTTGTGCTCGGACACATCGGCGCGGCGCGCGCCGAACAGCATCGCGAACAAGGCCATCGCCAACGCCACGTACAGCGCGCTGTCGCGCCACGGCGCGGCGTCCTGCACGGCGTCGGCCGAGCGCAGGGTGAGCATGCCGAAGCTCATCGCCACCGCCTTGAGCTGCAGCGCGATATAGGGAATCAGGCCGAGCGCGGCGATCAGCGTCACCGTCGCCGCCAGCCACGCATCGCGCCCCAGCCGCGCGGCGATCAGGTCGGCCAACGAGGTGGCGTTGGTCTCGCGCGCCAGCCGCACCAGCCGCACCATCATACCGATGGCCAGCGCGTAGAACAGGATGGCGCCGGCGAAGGTCGGCGGCAGCGGCCAGCCATAACGCGCGGCCTGGGTCACCGTGCCGTAGAACGTCCACGAGGTGCAGTGCACCGCCAGCGACAGCGCATAGACATGGCGCCAGTGCCGCGCGAACGCAGTCGGCCGGCGCTCGCCGTACAGCGCGACGCCGAACATCAGCACCAGCCAGGCCAGCCCTGCCAGCACCACCGTCACCAGACTCAACATGCGTATGCGTTCCCCGTGTGCATGGCGGGCAGGATACGGCGCGCGGCCGGCGGGGAGGAACCGCACCGCGCGCCAGTCCCCGTAGGAGCGGCTTCAGCCGCGATAGGGCATTCCCGATGAACCACCACGCAAGCCAAGGCAGCAAGCGCAGAGGAGCCGCACAGCGCACCCGCTCCCGTAGGAGCGGCTTCAGCCGCGATGGCGCATTCCCGATGAACCACCGCGCACGCCAGCAAAACTGTCTCCAGCAATTCCAGGAAAGCCCTGTCGCGGCTGAAGCCGCTCCTACCGGGACCGTGCGAGGACGGAAGGACGTCATTCATGGCAGAGCCGCGCGAGCGGCGGCGCACGCGGGTGGATGCCATGAAAAACCCTCCCTGCGGGCGCAGGGAGGGTTTCGATCCACGACCGCGGAACGTGCGCCTCAGAAGTTGTAGCGCAGCGACACGTACCAGTTGCGCGGCAGGCCGTAGTAGGCGGTCTGGATGTTGCCCACGCTGGCGAACTCCTGGCCTTCGGTCTTGTACTGCTTGTCGGTCAGGTTGCGCACGCCGGCGCGCACCTGCCAGGCCATCTGCGGCGAATCCCACACGCCGTAGACGCCGAGCAGGGTGTAGGCGTCCTGGCTCAACACGTCGCGGTTGTCCACGCTCAGCCATGTCTTGCCCCGGTAGGAAACATCGCCGCCCAGGGTCAGTGCGCCGCTGTCGCCCAGCGCGAACACGTGCTGCAGCGCCACGCGCGCGGTCCAGTCCGGCGAGAACGGCACGTGGTCGTGGTTCACGTTCGGGTCGAAGCCCGGGTAGGACGGATCGAGGCGGAAGTCCTCGAACTTGTCGTACCTGGCGTCCATCCAGCCGACCTGCGCGCTCAGCGTGGTGGCCTCGCCCAGCAGCGCGCTGCCTTCCAGTTCGATGCCCTTGATGTTGAGCTTGGCCGCGTTGAGCACCGGGAAGGTGCCCACGTCCTGCGAGACGCGCGCCTGGAAATCGCTGTAGTTGCTGTAGAAGGCCGCCGCGCTGCCGCGGAAGCGGTGGTCGGCCGAGCTGCCCTTCAGGCCCAGCTCGTAGGTCCACACGTATTCCGGATCGAACTTGGCGTGCCGGGTGTCGTAGACGGTATTGGCGCGGCCGTTGAAGCCGCCCGACTTGAAGCCGCGGTTGGCCGACACGTAGCCCATCAGGTTGTCGCCGAACGCCTTCTGCAGGCTGACCGACGGCGTCACCGCCGTCCACGAGGCATTGGCGGCGAAGGCCACGGTTTCGTTCAGCGCGGAGAACGGCGCGCCCCAGAAGGTGCTGGTGGAACGGTCGTAGTCCTTCTTGTCCCTGGTCCAGCGCACGCCGGCGGCCACCGTCCAGCTCGGCACGAACTCCCAGTTGACGTGGGCGAAGGCGGCGTTGGACGTGGTGGTCAGGTCGTCGTCGATGGTGCGCAGGAACGGCACCTTCGCGCCCAGGAACGAGAACAGGTCGTCGGCATAGGCCTCCTGGTACGAGGGCACGTTCTCCTTCATGTAGTACGCGCCGAAGGTGGCGTGCAGGTTGGAGCCGTTGTCGTAGTGCAGCTGGAATTCCTGGCTGGTCTGGTCCTGGTCCAGCGCGACCAGCACGTCGCCCAGCTCGTACTCGGAAGCGTCGATGTCGATGTACGACTCGGTCTTCAGCTTGCGGTAGGAGGTGATGCTCTTCAGCGTCCACTGCCCGTTGATGTCCCAGTCCATCGCCAGCGAGGCGCCGGAGTGCTTCAGGGACTGCCCCTTGCCATCGTCGAAGGACGTGCGCGCGCGGCGGTTCCATTCGCCGGTCTGCCCGGGCTGCAGCACGATCACGCCGGCTGGCGCCAGGCTGGTCTGGCGCAGGGCGGCCATCGGCCGGCCCATGGTCAGCGCGGCGTCCTGCTTGGTGGTGTCCACGCTCAGGGTGGCGCGGAAGTTGTCGGTCGGGTTCAGCGCCAGCTTGAACCGCAGCGCCTCGGTGTCGTCGTCGTTGTAGCGCCTGCCGGTGTCGGCGTCCTTCACGTAGCCGTCGTTGGTGATCTTGGCGCCGGCGATGCTGGCCGCGACGGTGTCGCTGAGCTTGCCCGACACGTAGAAGCGGCCTTCCAGGCGGCCGTAGTCGCCGGCCGTGACTTCCACCGCGCCGCCCTCGTTGTCGAACGGGTTCTTGGTGGTCAGCTTGATCGCGCCGCCGGTGGAGTTCTTGCCGTACAGCGTGCCCTGCGGGCCGCGCAGCACTTCCAGCTGCTGGATGTCGAACAGCGAGAACAGCGCGCCGTTGATGCGCGAGTAGTAGACATCGTCCACGTACATGCCCACGCCCGGGTCGAAGGTCTGCAGTGCGTCCGGCTGGCCGATGCCGCGGATGAACACGTTGACGCTGTTGGCCGAGCCGCGGCCCTGGGCGATGTTCATGTTCGGCACCGCGCCCTGCAGGCCCTCCACGGTGGAGGCCTGCAGGTCCTTGATCTGCTCCTCGCCGAAGGCGGACACCGCCACCGGCACGTCCTGGATGGACTCGGTGCGGCGGCGCGCGGTCACGGTGACTTCGTCCAGCTGGGTGGCCTGCGGCTGGCCGGCCGGCTGCGGCTGCTCCTGGGCCTGCACGAACGCGGCCGGGGCCAGCAACGCACAGCCCACGGCCATGCTCAGATACTTGCGCTTCATTGGTCTCCCTCCTCCCGGGTATGACGCGGCGGCACACGGATGCCGCCCATGCTGCGCACGTTAGCCGGGCGCCCGGAGCCGGAGCATCGTCCGTTCGTACAGTGGGCCGGCCGGCCACGGCTCCGGATACTCGCCGGCATCGTGTCTGGCCGCGGAGCCGTGGATGTCGTTTCTGATCGTACTGGCGGCGCTGTGCTTCCTGATGTTCGTGGCCTACCGCGGCTACAGCGTGATCCTGTTCGCGCCGGTGGCGGCGCTGGGCGCGGTGCTGCTGACCGACCCGACGCTGGTGCAGCCGATGTTCACCGGCCTGTTCATGGACAAGATGGTCGGCTTCCTGAAGCTGTATTTCCCGGTATTCGTGCTGGGCGCGGTGTTCGGCAAGCTGATCGAGATCTCAGGCTTCTCCAAGTCGATCGTCACCGCCACCATCCGCCTGGTCGGCGCGCAGCGCGCGATGCTGTCCATCGTGCTGGTCTGCGCCCTGCTCACCTACGGCGGCGTGTCGCTGTTCGTGGTGGTGTTCGCGGTCTACCCGTTCGCCGCCGAGCTGTTCCGCCAGAGCAACATCCCCAAGCGGCTGATCCCCGGCACCATCGCGCTGGGCGCCTTCACCTTCACCATGGACGCGCTGCCGGGAACGCCGCAGATCCAGAACATCATCCCGGCCTCGTTCTTCGGCACCACCGGCTGGGCCGCGCCCTGGCTGGGCGTGATCGGCACGGTGGTGATCCTGGCCCTGGGCATCAGCTACCTGGAATGGCGCCGCCGCGTGGCCGTCGCCAGGGGCGAGGGCTATTCCGGCACCCACGAGGAGTTGCGCAACGAACCCGAACCCTTCCAGGGCGACCGCCTCGCGCATCCGCTGGTGGCGGTGCTGCCGCTGGTGCTGGTGGGCGTGGCCAATTTCCTGTTCACCCGCTGGATTCCAGGGTTCTACGGCGAAAGCCAGTCGTTCGTGCCGGCGGTGATCGGCAACCCGGCGCCGGTGGTGCAGGAAGTCTCCAAGGTCGCCGCCATCTGGGCGGTACAGGGCGCCCTGCTGCTGGGCATCCTCAGCGTCATCGCCTTCGCCTGGAAGCCGGTGGTGGCCGCGTTCGCCGAAGGCACGAAATCGGCGATCGGCGGCGCCATGCTGGCCTCGATGAACACCGCCTCCGAATACGGCTTCGGCGCGGTGATCGCCGCCCTGCCCGGCTTCCTGATGGTAGCCAACGCACTGGGCTCGATCCCCAACCCGCTGGTCAACGAGGCCATTTCCGTCACCGCCATGGCCGGCATCACCGGCTCGGCCTCGGGCGGCATGAGCATCGCGCTGGCGGCGATGGCCGACAGCTTCATCGCCAACGCGCAGGCCGCCGGCATCCCGATGGAGGTCCTGCACCGCGTGGCGGCCATGGCCTCCGGCGGCATGGACACCCTGCCGCACAACGGCGCGGTCATCACCGTACTGGCCGTCACCGGCCTGACCCACCGCCAGTCCTACAAGGACATCTTCGCCATCACCCTCATCAAGACCCTGGCCGTGTTCGCCATCATCGGCGTGTACTACGCCACCGGCGTGGTCTGAGGCGGCAGGCCAGGTATCGGCGTGCGCCCGGGATTCCGGCGCGCGTGCCGCAACGTGCGCTTGATGCCAGCCGGCAACGCCGATACCGGAAGCGCCGCGCCGCCGGAGAGCGGACCACCCCTCCGTATGCCACCGGCGTTGCGTGGCAGCGAAGGGAATGGGACGAAGTGGCCGCAAGCCTGTGCTGCCAGCAGGCCATTCCAGGAAACGGGGCGCACGGCGCCATCAGCGGCATCCGGCCGATCCGCTCCTCCCTGTTGGCCGAACGCGGCGCCAACGACGCCCAGCCCGGGCTGCGACAGCCGAGGACGGGCGCCCTACGGCATGCCTGCCAGCGCTACCCGGCGCGCGGTCTGGCGCTCGGTTCTCGGTAGTGAGGGTTTGGCGCCGCGGCCGCGGTTCCGGGCGAGCGCCAGCGGTCTTCATTGCACGGCCAAGATGCAAAAGATGGATAGACGCGATGCGGGTCGGTGCGCGGGGACACGCCTGATACTCGACACCTGAAGCCTGACGCCCGCACCCGGCACTCCGGCAACGCGCCGAAAAAAGAATCGCCCGGCTGCACGTCACTGTGCAACACCGGGCGATATTCACATCCCTGTAGGCGTCCTGCCTTCCCCAGCCTCCTGGCTGTCCGGGGTTCTCCGTGTGGCCGTCATCCGGACGACGCACTTGTCGCGATTCCCTTCCGCTCAGCGCCTCTCGACCGGCTTGGGCGTCGCCGCCTTGGCGTTCCTGGCAGCGGAGGCGGTTCCTGCGCCCACGCCGATCAGGTCACGATTCCGTTCGACCGTCTTCAACCCGATGCCCTTGACCAGCGCCAGTTCCTCGACGCTCTTGAAGGGACCGTTCGCCTGTCGGTATTCGACGATCGCCTGCGCCTTGGCGGCGCCGACATTCACCAATACCCGGTCCAGCTCCGCCGCGGTGGCGGTGTTGATGTCGACCTTGTCCGTGGCTTGCGCCGATGCGGTCAACAACAACGCCAGAACCAGTGACTTCAGCATCACGGTGAAAAGCTTCATCGCTGCAACTCCTTGTGGCTTGGACTGGAATGCCGGCATCCCCGCCGGCCAGACCAGTGTTCCGCGCCACATGAACACAGCCTATCCGCCGCGCCTCCAGCCCACAGCCGGCAAACCGCCCGATTCCTTGTAGGAAAATTCCTACAAGACGGACGGCGTAGAATGGGCGCATCTGAAACCTTGCAACCGGAGTTCCCGAATGGACAGCGCCAAGCTCGGCCAATTTCTCAGCGACAAGTGGGACAACGACATCGTCCCGCAGCTGGTCGACTACATCCGCATCCCCAACAAGTCGCCGATGTTCGACGCGAACTGGGTTGCCAACGGTTACATGGACCAGGCCGTGGCGCTGATGGAAAGCTGGGCAAAGGCGCAGAAGATTCCCGGCCTGCAGGTCGAAGTGGTCCGCCTGGAAGGCCGCACCCCGCTGATTTTCCTGGAAATCCCGGCTTCCGGCCCGGAAACCGGCGATGACACCGTGCTGCTCTACGGCCACCTGGACAAGCAGCCGGAGATGACCGGCTGGGACGCCGACCTGGGCCCGTGGAAGCCGGTGCTGCGCGGGGACAAGCTGTACGGCCGCGGCGGCGCCGACGACGGCTACGCCATCTTCGGCTCGCTGGCCGCCGTGCTCGCGCTGCAGGAGCAGGGCCTGCCGCACGCCCGCTGCGTGATCCTGATCGAAGCCTGCGAGGAATCCGGCTCCTACGACCTGCCGGCCTACGTCGACCACCTGGCCGACCGCATCGGCCAGCCGTCGCTGGTGGTGTGCCTGGACTCGGGCTGCGCCAACTACGACCAGCTGTGGTGCACCACCTCGCTGCGCGGCCTGACCGGCGGCAACTTCACCGTGAAGGTGCTCAACGAGGGCGTGCACTCCGGCGACGCCTCCGGCGTGGTGCCCTCGTCCTTCCGCCTGCTGCGCCAGCTGCTGTCGCGCATCGAGGACGAGAACACCGGCCGCATCCTGCTCGAAGGCCTGCACACCGAAATCCCGGCCGAGCGCCTGCAGCAGGCCAGGCGCGCCGCCGAAGTGGTCGATACCGCCATCTTCGACAAGTTCCCGCTGGTCGACGGCCTCAAGCCGATGAACGAGGACCTGACCGAGCTGGTGCTCAACCGCACCTGGCGCCCGGCGCTGTCGGTGACCGGCATCGGCGGCATGCCGCCGCTGGAATCGGCCGGCAACGTGCTGCGCCCGGAGACGTCGGTGAAGCTGTCGCTGCGCCTGCCGCCGACCGCCAACGGCAAGGCCAGCGGCGAACTGCTGAAGGAAGCGCTGCTGCGCGACCCGCCGAACGGCGCGCAGGTCACCCTGGACCTGGAAAAGGCCTCCACCGGCTGGAACGCGCCGGCCATGGCGCCGTGGCTGGAGCAGTCCATCGACGACGCCAGCCAGGCCTTCTTCGGCAAGCCGGCCATGTACATGGGCGAAGGCGGCTCGATCCCGTTCATGGGCATGCTGGGCGAGAAGTTCCCCGGCGCGCAGTTCATGATCACCGGCGTGCTCGGCCCGCATTCCAACGCGCACGGCCCGAACGAGTTCCTGCACATCCCGATGGGCAAGCGCGTCACCGCCTGCGTGTCGAAGGTGCTGTTCGACCACCACGCGGCCAGCCTGCGCGGCGAAACCAGCGGCTCGCCGGTGGCGGCCGACAGCGGCACCCGCCACGGCGGCCACGGCTGCTGCTGAGCGGTGCGATGACGACGCAGCCTGGCCTTGCTAGGCTGCGTTTTTCCTTGAAGCGGGCGGGCACATGAGCGGATTGTTTGGCAGCGACAGCTGGCTGTACATCATCCTGGTCGGCTTCGTGGTCGGCCTGCTGGGGCGCTTCTTCATGCCCGGCAACAACCGCATGGGTTGCCTGCTGACCATCGTGCTGGGCATCGCCGGCGCGGTGTTCGCCGGCTGGTTCGGCCGCTACATGGGCTGGTACGCCGCCGGGCAGCCGGCTGGCTTCATCGGCGCCATCATTGGCGCGATCGCCCTGCTGGCGCTGCTGCGGCTGGTCAGCGGCAAGCGCTGAACGTTTGCTCCCTTCCCTTTCGAACACCGGAACGCCGCAGGGCACTGCCGCCCTGCGCGCGGTCCATGGCACCTGTGAGCACGCTCCACCGATGACCCCGGACATTTCCCTCGAACCGCAGCGCGCGCGGCAGCGCCTGGAATGGGCACGCCACCAGTTGGGCGACGGCGCGGCCGACATCGAGCGCGCGTCGGTGGACGCCGGGTTCCGCAGCTACTGGCGCGTCACCGGTGGTGCCGGCAGCCACATCGTCATGGACGCCCCGCTCGGCCTGGAAGACCCGCGGCCGTGGCTGCGCATGCGCGAACTGCTGCTGGCGCACGGGCTGCGGGTGCCGGCCCTGCTCGCCCAGGACCTGGACGCCGGCTTCCTGCTGCTGGAAGACCTGGGCGCGCCGACCCTGGCGCGGCTGCTGGATGCCGACAATGCCGACACATGGTTCGACCGCGCCATGGAGCAGCTGGTGCGGCTGCAGTCGATCCCGGTGCCGGACGGCTTCGGCCATTTCGGCGAAGCGCTGCTGCAGCGCGATGCCGGCCTGTTCGACGAATGGTTCCTGCAGCGCCATCTCGGCCTGCAGCTGGACTGCGGCGAGATCGAAGGCCTGCAGCTGGCGCAGCGGCGGTTGATGGACAACGCGCTGGGCCAGGCGCAGCTGATGACGCACCGCGACTTCATGCCGCGCAACCTGATGCCGGTGGAAGACGGCCCGGCGGTGCTGGATTTCCAGGACCTGGTGCGCGGGCCCATCGCCTACGATCCGGTGAGCCTGTTCAAGGACGCTTTCCTGAGCTGGCCGCTGGAACGCGTGGACGGCTGGTTGGCGCGTTACCACGAGCGCGCGTGCGCGGCCGGCCTGCCGGTGCCCGACCGTGCCACCTTCCTGCGCGATGCCGACTGGATGGGCGTGCAGCGGCACCTGAAGATCCTCGGCATCTTCTCGCGCCTGCATTACCGCGACGGCAAGAGCCATTACCTGGAAGACGTGCCGCGCTTCATCGCCTACCTGGACGAGGTGCTGCCGCGCCATCCGCAGCTGTCCGCACTGCGCACGCTGCTGGAAGAGCGCATCAAGCCGGCGCTGGCCGGACAGGCCGCACGATGAAGGCGCTGGTTTTCGCCGCGGGGCTGGGCGAACGCATGCGCCCGCTCACCGAACACACGCCCAAGCCGCTGCTGCACGCCGGCGGCAGGCCGCTGATCGCATGGCACCTGGAAAAGCTGGCCGCGCTGGGCGTGCGCGACGTGGTGGTCAACACCTCGTGGCTGGCCGCGCAGTTCCCCGAGGCACTGGGCGACGGCAGCCGCTGGAACCTGCGCCTGCACTATGCCTACGAAGGCCCGGTGCCGCTGGAGACCGGCGGCGGCATGCTCAACGCGCTGCCGCTGCTGGGCCAGGCGCCGTTCCTGGTGGTCAACGGCGACATCTGGACCGATTTCGATTTCTCCCTGCTGCCGCGCGAACCGGCCGGCGAAGCGCACCTGGTGCTGGTGGACAACCCGCCGCAGCACCCGCAGGGCGACTACCGCCTCGACGCGCAGGGCGTGCTGCACCACGACCGCGATGCGCCCTGCCTGACCTATGCCGGCATCGGCATGTACCGTCCTTCGATCCTCGACGGCTGGCGCGCGGTGATCGGCGATGCGCCCGGCAGCGAGCGCACGCCGCCGCGCTTCAGCGTGGTGCCGCTGCAGAAACACTTCATGGCGCAGGGTCGCATCACCGGCCAGCATCACCGCGGCCAGTGGACCGACGTCGGCACGCCGCAACGGCTGCAGGCGCTGGAAGAAGCCCTCTCGTAGCAGCGCACCCTGGTGCGTGACGGGGCTTCCCCGGTGAAGCCTCGTGCGGGGCAAGCCCCGCACCTGCGGAAACCACTGCGCCAACGCTCTGTTCACCGCGGGCCGGGGCTACGCGCTCGGCACCGACATTCAGAGCGCCAAGGGCAACCTCGACCTACTCGGTTCGCGGGAGCAGGTTCCACCCGCGAGGGAACGAATCTGTCGTAGGTACGGGGCTTGCCCCGTACCTGCGCAAGCCGCCTGCCTCGCATGGAACGTTCCCGGTGCCCCCGGCAAAGGCGATAACCGCGTCGCTCAGGACGCGTCCAGCACCTTGCGCAGGAACGGCACGGTGATGCGCCGCTTGGCCGCGAGCGACTCGCGGTCGAGCCGGTCCAGCAGCACCACCAGCCCGCCCAGGTCGCGGCCGGTGCGGGTGAGCAGCCAGTCGATGGCCGCCTCGTCCAGCGCCAGCCCACGCCGGATCGCGCGCTCGCGCAGGACCGCGCCGCGCCCGTTGTCGTCCAGCGCGTCCAGCACGATGCGCCCGCACTGCGACAGCCGCGAGCGCAGGTCGGGCAGCACCAGGCCCAGCGCATCGGGCGCGGCCGTGGCGGTGTAGAGCAGGGTCACGCAGGCGGCGCGCGCGCGGTTGTGGAAGTCGAACAGCGCCACCTCGTCGTCGCGCTGGCCGGCGATGGCGTCCAGGCCGTCCAGGGCCACCACGTCGCGCCCTTCCAGCGCTTCCAGCGCATCGCGCAGGCGCCCGGCCGCGGCCTGCAACGGCAGGTAGGCCGAACCGCGCCCGGCCTGCTCGGCGGCGGCGCACACGGCCAGCGCCAGGTGCGTCTTGCCGCTGCCGGCGGGACCGACCAGGTAGATCCAGTCGCGGCTGCCGCCGGTGGCGGCGGCGCGCAACTGCGCCAGCGCCCCGTCCGGGGCGCCGATGAAGCTTTCCAATCGCTGGTCCGGCGGATAACGCAGGGCCAGCGGCAACTGCGGCACGCTCACTTCGGTTCGGCGTCCTTCGGCACGATGCCCATGCCCGCGGCGGGCTCGCCGCTGGACTGCAGCACGATGGTCGGGCCGTGCCCGGCGTACAGCTCGCTCTGCCGGTAACGCTCGTGCGCGTAGCGCAGCAGCACGTTGATCACCGCCGCCGCCGGCAGCGCCAGCAGCATGCCGAGGAAGCCGAACAGCTGGCCGCCTGCCATCACCGCGAAGATCACCGCCACCGGGTGCAGGCCGATCTTGTCGCCGACGATGCGCGGGGTGAGCACGTAGCTCTCCAGCAGCTGGCCGACGACGAACACCACGCCGACCAGCGCCAGCAGCTTCAGGTCCACGCCCTGCGCCTGCACCAGCGCCGCCAGCACCGCCAGCACCACGCCGGTGGTGGCGCCCAGGTAGGGAATGAAGCTGATCAACCCGGCGACCAGGCCGATCAGCAGGCCCAGGTTGAGCCCGACCATCGTCAGGCCGGCCGCGTACACCACGCCCAACGCCACCATCACCGCGATCTGCCCGCGGATGAACGCGCCCAGCACCTCGTCGGATTCGCGCGCCAGCCGCGACACGGTCTCGATGTGGTTGCGCGGGATCATCGACGCGACGCGTTCGACCAGGCGGTCCCAGTCGCGCAGGAAGTAGTAGGCGAGGATCGGCAGCAGCGCCAGGTTCACCACCCAGGTCACCATCGCGAAGCCCGAACGCGACACGTAGCCGAACAGGGTGGTCGCCGCGCCGCCGGCCTGCTGCCAGTGCGTGCGCACCCATTCGAACAGGCGCTCGGGCTCCAGCCAGCCGAGGATCTCCACGCCGGTGCGCTGCTCGATCCACGGCAGCGCCGTGCCCATCAGCCATTCCTGCGCCTGCGGCAGCGCCGCCACCAGGGTCACGATCTGGCGCTGGATCATCGGCACCAGGATCAGCAGCGCCAGCGCGATCAGCAGGATCATCAAGGCGAACACCAAGATCACCGCGGTGTTGCGCGAACGGCCGCGCGCCTCCAGCCGGTCCACCAGCGGGTCGCCCAGCCAGGCCAGCATCAGCGCGACCACGAACGGGGTCAGGATCGGCGCCAGCAGGCCCATCACCCACAGCGCGAAGGCGCCCAGCACCACCCATTTCAGGCGGCGCAGGAACAGCGCGATCTCGTTCTCGGCGGTGCCGCTCATCGGACGCGGTACTCGGCCGGGCCGGACGACGCGGGCTGGCCCTCGGCCGGCGGCGCCACCGGCTGCAGCGCGGCGTCGGCGCCGAGCATGCGGTTCAGCCCCTGCAGGCCGCTCATCAGCTCCAGGTCCAGTTCCAGGCGGTCGCCCGAGGCCTGCACCGGCACGATCGAACGCACCACCGCCACCGATTGCAGGGTCGCGGCCACGCGCAGGTAGTCGGCCGCGGTGCGCAGACCATTGATGCGGATGCGGTAGGTGCCGGCCGCGCCGGCCACCGGCGCCTTGGCGTAGCGCTTGACCAGCGCGTCGGCCGCGCCGTCGGCGCCGCCGGCCATCGCGCGGCGGGCATCGCCGTCGCGGGTGGTCCATTTGGCCAGTTCGCGGCCGTCGTCGACGAACACCCAGTCGGCCATCCAGCCGCCGCCACCGGCGCGGTAGCTTGCCGACCAGCTGCATCGGCGGGGCATAACGCGCCGAGGCGCGGGCGATGGCCGCGGTGTCCTGGCGCCAGATCGCGCCGACCAGCGCCTGTTCGGCCGCGCCGCCGCCGGGCAGGCCGAGGCGGAAACCACGCTCGATGGCGCGGTCCAGCAGCGGACGCGCCGCGTTCGCCTGCTGCACGCCCACCAGGCGCGGGCCGCTGCCGTCGTCGATCGCCATCCATACCACCGGCTTGGGCCGCGGCTGCGGCCATACCGGCAGCCCCAGCGCCGCCACCAGGCCATCCACGTCGTCCTGGTGGAAACGCGCCACCAGCATGGTGCGGAAGCTCGGCGCGCCGGACGCCGAGACGCTCTGGTCCTGGCGGTAGTCGTAGCTTTCGACCATGTCCCTGGCGCTGCGCAGCGCCTGCGCCACGCCCGGCCGGGTCATCGCGCTGCGGTCGCCGGACAGCTTGCCCAGCACCGCGCCCAGCGCGCGCGCCAGCGCGCCGTTGCGGTCGGCATCGCCCTGGCTGTTGACCGGTACCTCGGCCTCGTAGGGGTTCTGCGCGCTGGCCACGTCGCCTTCGGTACGCATGCCGGACTGCGCAAGCGCCGCCGGGACGGACAGGCAGAGCGCCAGAAACAGGGAAAAGGCCAGGCTGCGACGCATTGAGGGTTCCATTGCTCGACGGTTCCGGTGGGAATTGTTGCCCGAATGCGGCCTTGGCGCCAACGTGGCCTGTTAAAATCGCCCGTTCACCCCGCCAGTGCAGCCGCCCGTGACCAGTTCCCCGACTTCCGCCAACTCTCCCCTGACCTACCGTGACGCCGGCGTGGACATCGACGCGGGCAACGAACTGGTCGAACGCATCAAGCCGCTGGTCAAGCGCAGCTTCCGTCCCGAGGTGATGGGCGGGCTGGGCGGCTTCGGCGCGCTGTTCGACCTGTCGGGCAAGTACCGCGAGCCGGTGCTGGTCTCGGGTACCGACGGCGTCGGCACCAAGCTCAAGCTGGCCCAGCAGCTCGGCCGCCACGACACCATCGGCATCGACCTGGTCGCCATGTGCGTGAACGACGTGCTGGTGCAGGGCGCCGAACCGCTGTTCTTCCTGGACTACTTCGCCACCGGCAAGCTGGACATCGACACCGCCGCGGCGGTGGTCGGCGGCATCGCCAACGGCTGCACCGAGGCCGGCTGCGCGCTGATCGGCGGCGAGACCGCCGAGATGCCGGACATGTACGCGCCGGGCGAGTACGACCTGGCCGGCTTCACCGTGGCCGCGGTGGAGAAGAGCGAGCTGAAGGACGGCTCCAGCGTGCGCCAGGGCGACGTGCTGATCGGCATCGCCTCCTCCGGCCCGCACTCCAACGGTTACTCGCTGGTGCGCCGCATCTACGACCGCGCCGGCCAGCCCGCCGAGCTGGTGCTGGAGGACGGCGTGAAGCTGGTGGACGCGCTGATGGCGCCGACGCGGCTGTACGTCAAGCCGATCCTGTCGCTGCTGAAGGAACACGGCGCCGCCATCCACGGCATGGCCCACATCACCGGCGGCGGCCTGACCGAGAACATCATCCGCGTCGTGCCCGACGGCCTGGGCCTGGACATCGACGCCGGCAGCTGGACCCTGCCGCCGGTATTCCAGTGGCTGCAGCGCGAGGGCAACGTCGCCGACAGCGAGATGTGGCGCACCTTCAACTGCGGCATCGGCTTCGTGCTGCTGGTGCCGGCCGACCAGGCCGCCGCCATCGGCGCCTCGCTCGACGCGCTGCAGCTGGCGCACTGGCGGATAGGCGAGGTCGTCGCGGCCGCCGGCGGCGAGCGCGTGCGCATCGGCTGAGATTTCCCGACCGCAAGGTGCCCCATGGACCCGGTGACCACTCCTGCCCCGCCCTCCACGCTGACCGACGAGGACGCCAGCCAACTGCGCCTGCTATCGATCTTCCATTACGTGGTAGCGGCGATCACCGCGCTGTTTTCGTTGATTCCCGTGCTGCATCTGGTGATGGGGCTGGCCATGGCCACCGGCAAGCTGCCGATGGAGGCGGGCAATTCCGGAACGCAAGCCGTCGATCCGCGGCTGTTCGGTTGGCTCTTCGTCGCTTTCGCCGGCGTCTTCATCGCCTGCGGCCTGACCCTGGCTGGTTTCATGGCCTATGCCGGCCGCTGCCTACGGCAGCGCCGGCGCTACACGCTTTGCCTGGTGGTGGCCGCCATCTCCTGCATGATGATGCCCGTCGGCACGGTACTCGGCGTGTTCACCCTGATCGTGCTGATGCGCCCTTCGGTCAAGGCGGCTTTCGCTTGAACGACGCGCCACCGCCCCTCGCCCCGCGCCCGGGCCGCCCCATGTCCCCCGCCAAGCAGGCCGCGTTCGCCGGCGTGCTCGCCGTGTTCCTGCTCACGTGGATCAAGCCGCTGTGGCCGCTGGAACAGGCGCTGCACAGTTCGCTGACCGTGGCCGGGCTGGCGGCGCTGTGGTGGGTGGACCGGCGCTGGCCGCTGGGCGGCGGCGCCTTCGCCGCGGTCTGCGGTTTCGTCGCCCTGCACTGCATCGGCGCGCGCTGGCTGTATTCCAACGTGCCGTACGAGGCGTGGCTGCAGGGGCTGGCCGGCTGGTCGCCCGGCGCGGCGTTCGGCTGGCAGCGCAATCATTTCGACCGGCTGATCCATTTCCTCTACGGCGCCTGCTTCACCCCGGCGCTGGCCCAGCTGGCGCGCCACGCCTGGCCGGCGCTGCGCGGCGGGCAGGCGTTCATGCTGGCGGTGATGGCGGTCATGTGCTCCAGCCTGGTCTACGAATGGCTGGAATGGGGCATCGCCCTGGCGCTGTCGCCGGAAGCCGCCGAGGCCTACAACGGCCAGCAGGGTGATGTCTGGGATGCGCACGCGGACATGCTGCTGGCCACCGTCGGCAGCCTGCTGGCATGGCCGCTGGCGCGGCGGGCCTGGCGATGAACGCGCCGGCCCGCATCGCCGTGCTCGCCTCCGGGCGCGGCAGCAACCTGCAATGCCTGCTGGACGGCATCGCAGACGGGCAGCTGTATGCATGCATCGCCGGCGTGTTCTCCGACAATCCCGGCGCCGCGGCGCTGGACAAGGTCGCCCCCGCGCAGCGCTGGGCGCGCGCCCCACGAGACTTCGACAACCGCGACGCCTTCGACGCCGCGCTCGGCGACGCCGTGGCCGCCTGCGCGCCGGACTGGATCGTCTGCGCCGGCTACATGCGCATCCTCGGCGCCGGCTTCGTGCAGCGCTTCGCCGGCCGCCTGGTCAACATCCATCCGTCGCTGCTGCCGCTGCACAAGGGCCTGCACACCCATGCCCGCGCCCTCGAGGCCGGCGACGCGGAACATGGCGCCAGCGTGCACTTCGTGGTGCCGGAGCTGGACGCCGGCGCGGTGATCGCCCAGGCGCGGGTGCCGGTGCTGGCCGGCGACGACGCCACCACCTTGGCCGCGCGGGTACTGGCGGTCGAACACCCGCTGCTGCGCGCCACCGTGCGCCTGCTCGTCGACGGGCGCGTAACTGAACGGGACGGCACGGTCCTGCTCGATGGTCAGTCCCTGTTTAATCCGCTGCGCCTAGATTCCGCCGGAACGCTGACCTCCTGATCCGCACATGCCGCTGATGCGCAGGCTGGCATGATCCACATCCCACCCGCCCCGATCCGAGCATGACGACCGCTTTCCTCAAACCGCTGCTGCTGGCGGGCCTGCTGACCGCGCTGCCGGTCGTGGCCCAGGACGCCCCGCAGGCCGGGGCCATGGCGCTGCCGCAGGCCGAATGGGATCCGCCGGCGCTGGAGCCGTTCGTCGCCACCTACCAGGCCTTCTACAAGGGCAAGGAAGCGGGCGACGCGACCATGCGCGTGGTCCACAACGAGGGCAGCCGCTGGCGCGTGGACATGGCGGTGCGCGGCCGCCGCGGCTTCGCAGGCGTGCTCGGCCTGAACCTGGAACAGAGCACGGTCTTCGACAACGAGGGCGCGGTGTACGTGCCGCTGAGCCAGAGCACGGTGAAGAAGGCCCTGTTCCTCGGCAAGAAGGTCACCGGCATCTACGACTGGCAGGACGGCACCGCGCAGTGGCAGGGCGACCTGAAAAAGGAGCGCCAGCGCCCGATCCCGCTGCAGCGCGGCGACCAGAGCGCGCTGCTGCTCAACCTGTCGCTGATGCGCGACGCCCGCCCCGGCCAGCCGCTGCGCTACCGCTACGTGGACGTGGGCCGGGTGCGCCAGTACGAATACCAGGCCGCCGCCGGCACCGAGACCGTGCAGGTCGGCGACCTCAGCTACGACGCGCTGCGCGTCTACCGCACCAACGGCGGCAACGACGAAACCATCCTGTGGATCGCCAACGGCGTGCCGACCCCGGTGCGCATCCTGCAACGGGAAGACGGCGAGGATGCCATCGACCTGCGCCTGACCGAGTACCAAGGAGCCTGAGCATGAAACCCTTCCTGCGCCCCCTTCCGCTGGCCGTCGCCGCCCTCGCCGCGCTGGCCAGCCTGCCCGCGTTCGCCACCCAGCCCTTCACCGCCAACTACCAGGCCAGCTACATGGGCCTGCAGGCCAACGGCGTGATGACCCTGGCCGCGGAAAGCGGCGGCAAGTGGCGCTATACGCTGCAGGTGAAGAACCAGCTGGCCGAACTCAGCCAGAGCACCCTGTTCGACGAGCAGAACGGCCGCCTGCGCCCGCTCAGCAGCCACGATGCCTCGGTGATCCCGTTCAAGCGCCGCGCGGTCGACGCGCGCTACGACTGGGGCAGCAACCAGGCCACCTGGAGCGGCGACGTGAAGCCCGACCGGCGCGGCCCGGTGCGGCTGCAGAACGGCGACATGGATGGCCTGCTGATCAACCTGGCGATCGCCCGCGACGTCGCCGCCGGCAAGCCGCTCAACTACCGCATGGTGGATGGCGGCCGGGTCAAGACGCTGTCCTATCGCGTCGTCGGCAAGGAAAGCATGACCGTCGATGGCAAGACCGTGGAAGCGACCAAGGTTTCGCGCGTGGACGGCGACAAGGAGCAGATCGCCTGGATCGCGCCGGGCATGCCGGTGCCGGTGCGCCTGCTGCAACGCGAAGGCGGCAAGGACGCGCTGGACCTGACGATCAAGTCGCTGCGCTGATCCGCGTAGATACGGGGCTTGCCCCGTATGAACCCTTCCCCGGCAGGCAATGCCCATGCGGGGCAAGCCCCGCATCTACGGGCGGAGGGCAAAAGAAAAGGCCGCCCGGAGGCGGCCTTTTCGTTGCGCATCGCGGCTGGTCTTACTTGACCAGCTTGGCGATGGCGGCGCCCAGGTCGCCCGGCGAACGCACGGTGACGACACCAGCGGCTTCCATCGCCGCGAACTTGCCTTCGGCCGTGCCCTTGCCGCCCGAGGCGATCGCGCCGGCGTGGCCCATGCGCTTGCCGGCCGGGGCCGAGGCGCCGGCGATGAAGCCGACGACCGGCTTCTTCACGTGCGCCTTGATGTACTCGGCGCCGGCTTCCTCGGCGTCGCCGCCGATCTCGCCGACCATGATGATGCCTTCGGTCTGCGGGTCTTCGTTGAACAGCTTCAGGCAATCCACGAAGTTCAGGCCGTTGATCGGGTCGCCGCCGATGCCGATGCAGGTGGACTGGCCCAGGCCGACTTCGGTGGTCTGCTTGACCGCTTCATAGGTCAGGGTGCCCGAACGCGACACGATGCCGATCTTGCCCGGCTTGTGGATGTGGCCCGGCATGATGCCGATCTTGCACTCGCCCGGGGTGATCACGCCGGGGCAGTTCGGCCCGATCAGCACGGTCTCCGGGTAGGTGCGGGTCAGCACGTTCTTGACGCGCAGCATGTCCAGCACCGGGATGCCCTCGGTGATGCACACGATGACCTTGATGCCGGCGGCAGCGGCTTCCAGGATCGCGTCGGCCGCGAACGGCGGCGGCACGTAGATCACCGACGCGTCGGCGCCGGTGCTGGCCACGGCATCGGCCACGGTGTTGAACACCGGCAGGTCGATGTGGGTGGTGCCGCCCTTGCCCGGGGTGACGCCGCCGACGACCTGGGTGCCGTACTCGATCATCTGGGTGGCGTGGAAGGTGCCCTGCTGGCCGGTGAAGCCCTGCACGATCACCTTGGTGTTCTTGTTAATCAAAACGGACATTCGTTTGAGTCCTCTGAATCTCTTGCTGTTGTCGGCTTCGGAACCCCGTGATGTTCCGCCATGCGGAACATCGCTCAGGCATGCCTCCACATCCCCCACATCGCCGCTTCGCGGCGATGTCGCCCCCTTGACTCAAGGGGGCTGGAGAAGCGCAGCCCGGTGCCCCGAAACAGGGAATGATCAGGCGGCGGCGTTCTTGACCGCTTCAACGACCTTCTTGGCGCCGTCGTTGATGTTGTCGGCCGGGATGATGGCCATGCCGCTGTCGCGCAGCAGCTGCTTGCCTTCTTCCACGTTGGTGCCTTCCAGGCGCACCACGACCGGAACCTTGACGCCCACTTCCTTGACCGCGGCGATGATGCCCTCGGCGATCATGTCGCAGCGGACGATGCCGCCGAAGATGTTGACGAAGATGCCCTCGACCTTGTCCGAGGACAGGATCAGCTTGAACGCCTCGATCACGCGCTGCTTGTTCGCGCCGCCGCCCACGTCCAGGAAGTTCGCCGGCTCGCCGCCGTTGAGCTTGATGACGTCCATGGTGGCCATGGCCAGGCCGGCGCCGTTCACCATGCAGCCGATGTTGCCGTCCATGGTGACGTAGTTGATGTCCAGCTCCGAAGCGGTGACTTCGGTCTCGTCTTCCTGGGACTTGTCGCGCATGGCGACCAGTTCCTTGTGGCGGAAGCTGGCGTTGTCGTCGCTGTTGAACTTGCCGTCCAGCGCGTACAGGTTGCCGTCGTCCAGGATCGCCAGCGGGTTGATTTCAACCAGCGCCAGATCCTTTTCGTTGAAGATGCGGTACAGGTTCACCATGATGCTGGCGAACTGTCCGGCCTGCTTGGCGGTCAGGCCCATCTTGAAGCCGATGTCGCGGCCGTGGTAACCCTGCACGCCTTCGACGAAGTCCACGTTGAGGGTGTGGATCTTGTCCGGGGTCTCGGCGGCGACCTGCTCGATCTCCATGCCGCCTTCCGACGAGGCGATGAAGCTGATGGTGCGGGTGCCACGATCCACCAGGACCGACAGGTACAGCTCCTTGACGATCTCACCGGCGGTGGTCACCAGCACCAGGTTGATCGGCAGCTCGACGCCGGCGGTCTGGTAGGTGGCCATCTTGGTGCCGAGCATCTTGGCCGCAGCGGCCTTCACGTCTTCGACGGTCTTGCAGAACTTGACGCCGCCGGCCTTGCCGCGGCCGCCAGCGTGGATCTGCGCCTTGACCATCCAGGGGCCCTGGCCCAGGGACTGGGCGACGGCAACCGCCTCGTCCGGGGTAGCCGCGACCTTGCCGGCCGGAACGGGGATGCCGTACTCGGCAAGCAGTTGTTTTGCCTGGTATTCGTGGAAATTCATGTGTCACCGTGGGAATGGGAACAACCGCCACGAGTCCACAGGGCCATCGAATGACCTTCCTGCAGGGCGGGCGGGCCCGCCATTGTCGCCGACCGGGGCCCGTGGCGCAAAAGAAGCGACCAGACGCGGTTTGCGACGCCGCCTGGCCAGGCCGGTGGAGGATTCCCCGCCAAGGTAAACGACATAAACCGGGAGAGGCCCGCCCGGAACCGCCTCGCGGCTGGAATCACGCGCCATTTCAGCCACTTGCCGGTCGCGGCGCCGGACGGGCTGCCGCCCGCGGCGGCCCGCGCCGGCACCTATACTCCGTCCTGCCGCCCGCCGCCGGAGCCCACGCTTGCCTTCCCGTTCCTCGCTGATCGACCGCATCGAATCGATACCGCGGCGCGAGCTCTACTTCTTCGCGCTGTACCGGGTGCTGATCGCCAGCCTGATCGCGGCCCTGGTGTTCAGCCCGCTGAGCGGGCTGATGGGCGAAGCCCACCACCCGCTGCTGGCACGCGCCGTTTCCGTCGGCTACCTGCCGGTCGCGCTGGGCCTGCTGGTGTGGGGCCGCAACGAGCGCTGGCTGCAGCCGCTGGTGTTCTGGGGCGCGGTCACCGACATCCTCGCCGCCACCCTGCTCACCCACGCGCTGCCCGGCGCCAGCGCCGGCATCTCGATGACGCTGCTGTTCAACATTTCCGCCGCGGCCATGCTGCTGCCGCTCTCGCGCGGCATGCTGGTGGCAGTAGTGGCCAGCATCGCCACCGTGGCCGAGTTCGGCTGGCGCGAACTGGAGGGCGGCGACAGCAGCCGCACCCTGGCCGAACTGGCGATGTTCATCACCAGCTACCTCGCCCTGGCCTGGATCAGCTACCAGATCGGCAACCGCGCCCGCCGCAACCAGCAGCTGGCCGAACGGCGCGGCGCCGAAGTCGCCAACCTGTTCGAGATCAACGAACTGATCATCCGCCGCATGCGCACCGGCGTGCTGGTGATCGACGGCGGCGGCCGCATCGCGCTGTCCAACGAGGCCGCGGCCGCGCTGCTGGGCGAAGCCGGCGACGGGCTGGCCGGCGGCGAGGCGCGATTGGCGCAGGTCGCGCCCGAGCTGGCGCGGCGCCTGCAGCGCTGGCGCAACGGCATGAACGAGGAGGAGCTGCCGCTGCGCCTGGCCGCCGACCTGCCCGAGGTGCTGCCGCGCTTCGTGCGCATGCTCGCCGGCAGCGACCAGACCCTGGTGTTCCTGGACGACACCAGCGTGGTCTCGCGCCGCGCCGAATCGCTGACCCTGTCCACGCTCGGCCGTTTCTCGGCCAGCCTGGCCCACGAGATCCGCAACCCGCTGGCGGCGATCAACTACGCCACGCAGCTGCTGGAGGAATCCAGCGACCTGGGCGACGCCGACCGCCGCCTGCTGCAGATCATCCACCAGCAGTGCCAGCGCACCAACGGCATCGTCGAGAGCGTGCTGGCGCTGGCCCGCCGCGAACGCGCCAGCCCGGAAAACCTGGACCTGGCCAGCTTCGTGCGGCGCTTCGTGCTGGAGTACCGGCAGACGCTGTCCACCGAGACCGACGACGTGGAATCCATCATCCGCGAGTCCTCGGTGCCGGCGCTGATGGACCCGCGCCACCTGCACCAGGTACTGACCGCGCTGGTGCACAACGCGCTCAAGTACGGGCGCACCGGCGACGAACCGGCGCGCGTGCGCATCCGCGTCGCGCCGGCCGGGCGCCATGCGGTGATCGACGTGATCGACCGCGGCCCCGGCATTCCGGAAGCCGTCGCCGCGCAGCTGTTCCGGCCGTTCTACACCACGTCCGAACACGGCACCGGGCTGGGCCTGTACATCGCCCGCGAGCTGTGCCGGGCCAACCAGGCGCAGCTGGACTACATCGCCGTCCCCACGCGCGGGGCCTGCTTCCGCATCGTCATGGCGGCGCCGCACGGGGCCTTCGCCGCCTGATCCGCTGCACGCGGCGACGGGCGGAAGGTGACGTTCGGCGGCGTACTCGGCTATCGTTTTCGGCATGAACGTGACGCATAGCGCACTGGTCGTCGACGACGAACGGGATATCCGCGAGCTCCTGGTGCTCACCCTCGGCAGGATGGGGTTGCGCATCAGCACCGCCGCCAACCTGGCCGAGGCCCGCGAGCTGCTGGCCAGCAACAGCTTCGATCTGTGCCTGACCGACATGCGCCTGCCCGACGGCAACGGCATCGAGCTGGTCACCGAGATCGCGCGCGACCACCCGCGCACGCCGGTGGCGATGATCACCGCCTTCGGCAGCATGGACCTGGCGGTGGAAGCGCTGAAGGCCGGCGCCTTCGATTTCGTCAGCAAGCCGGTGGACATCGCCGTGCTGCGCGGCATGGTCAAGCACGCGCTGGAACTCAACAACAGCGAACGCGCCGCGCCGCCGGCGCCGCCGGAAAGCGCCTCGCGCCTGCTCGGCGACTCGCAGGCGATGGCCGACCTGCGCGCCACCATCGCCAAGGTCGCGCGCAGCCAGGCGCCGGTCTACATCGTCGGCGAGTCGGGCGTCGGCAAGGAACTGGTCGCGCGCACCATCCACGACCAGGGCGCGCGCGCGGCCGGGCCGTTCATCCCGGTCAACTGCGGCGCCATTCCCGGCGAGCTGATGGAAAGCGAGTTCTTCGGCCACAAGAAGGGCAGCTTCACCGGCGCCCATGCCGACAAGCCGGGCCTGTTCCAGGCCGCGCACGGCGGCACGCTGTTCCTGGACGAGGTCGCCGAACTGCCGCTGCAGATGCAGGTCAAGCTCCTGCGCGCCATCCAGGAGAAGTCGGTGCGCCCGGTCGGCGCGGCCACCGAGGTGCCGGTGGACGTGCGCATCCTGTCGGCCACCCACAAGGACCTGTCGACGCTGGTGCAGGACGGCCGTTTCCGCCATGACCTGTACTACCGCATCAACGTGATCGAACTGCGCGTGCCGCCGCTGCGCGAACGCCGCGGCGACCTGCCGCAGCTGGCCGCCGCCATCCTCAGCCGCCTGGCGCGTTCGCAACAGCTGCCCACGCCGCTGCTGTCGCCGTCGGCGCTGGACGCGTTGGCCGGCTATGCCTTCCCGGGCAACGTGCGTGAACTGGAGAACGTACTGGAACGCGCGCTCGCCCTGGCCGACGGCGACAGCATCGGCGCCACCGACCTGCGGCTGCCGACGCCGCGCGGCGACGCATCCGCGGCCAGCGAGGAAGCGGTGGCCGACATCGAACCGGGCAACGCCGCCCTGCCCTCCTACATCGAGCAGATGGAACGCGCCGCCATCCAGAAGGCGCTGGAAGAGAACCGCTGGAACCGCACCCGCACCGCGGCGCAGCTCGGCATCACCTTCCGCGCGCTGCGCTACAAGCTCAAGAAGCTGGGAATGGACTGACGCGCGGCTCCTCCATATGCGTGCTCAAAAGCCCCTCTCCCGCCGGGAGAGGGGTTGGGGTGAGGGTACGGGCGAAGCCTCGTGCAGCCGGAAATCGCAGGGCTCCACCCCGCCCCTCATCCGCCCCTTCGGGGCACCTTCTCCCAAAGGGAGAAGGGAAGCTCGGACCCCTCTCCCACCGGGAGAGGGGTTGGGGTGAGGGCGCGGGCAAAGCCTCGTGCAGCCGGACATCGCAGGGCCGCGCCCGAACCCTCATCCGCCCTTCGGGGCACCTTCTCCCGCAGGGAGAAGGGAAGCACAGAGCCCCTCTCCCACCGGGAGAGGGGTTGGGGTGAGGGCACGGACGAAGCCCCGTGCAGCTGGACATCGCAGGGCTCCGCCCCGGACCCTCATCCGCCCCTTCGGGGCACCTTCTCCCAAAGGGAGAAGGAAAGCACTGAGCTCCCTCCCGCAGGAGGAAGGAAACACCCGCCCTACGCCCCCTGCGGCTCCGGAGTTCCTGGCCGTTCCGGCGCCTCGCGCGGGATGTACAGCGTGAAACAGGTGCCCACCGGGCTGTCGCCGGGAACGTCCGCGCGGCGGCTGCGCACCTCGATCCTTCCGCCCAGCACCTCGGTCACGATCTGGTGGACGATGTGCAGGCCCAGGCCGGTGCCGCCGCGGTTGCGCGCCGTCGTGTAGAACGGTTCGAAGATGCGCGACAGGTGCTCCGGCGCGATGCCGCTGCCATCGTCGGCGACCTCGATGCGGACGTACGCGTCCCCGTCGCGGCGCGCCGCCAGGCGGATACGCCCATGCCCTTCGTCGGGGTAGGCATGCAGCAGGGCGTTGTTGAGCAGGTTGGCCACCACCTGCTCCAGCGGTCCCGGATAGGTCTCCATGGCGATGCCCGGCTCCAGGTCCAGCTCCAGCGCGATGCCGTCGATCGGTCCGCCACGGCGCAGGCGCGGGTCGGCGTCGAGCAGCACTTCGGACAGCTCGAAGCGGCGGCGCTCCAGCGACGCCCGGTCCACCGCCACCTGCTTGAAGCGCTGCACCAGCGCCGCGGTCCGCCGCAGTTCGCCGTCGGCCAGGGTGCAGGCCCCGCCCGCCTCGGCCAGGAAACCTTCCAGCTCGGAGCGGCGCAACCCCGCCAGCATCTGCGCCTGCAGGCGCGCGATGCCGCTGCGCAGGGTGCCCAGCGCCAGCTGCGCGCTGGCCAGCGGCGTGTTCATTTCGTGCGCGACGCCGGCCACCATCAGGCCCAGCGAGGACAGGCGCTCGGCCCGGGCCAGCTCCTGCTGCGCCGTCTGCAGGTGTTCGTTGGCCAGCGCCAGCGCCTCGTTGCTGTCGCGCAGGCGCTGCATGTAGGCCAGTTCGCGCGCCAGGCCGCGCGCCTGTCCCAGCACCACCCACAGCACCAGTACGCCACCCAGCAGCGCCAAGCCGCCGAGCACCGCCTTCCAGCGCGCGGCCGGCGGCCGCGAGCGGTGCACCAGCAGCCGCAGTTGTCCCAGCGTCGGGTCGGCGTGGGCCAGCAGGTCGCCTTCGGTGCCGCGCCACGCCGCCTGCAGGGTGGAGAAACTCCAGTCGTGCCAGTCGCCCGAAGGCCGACGCTGCATCGCCTTCCACAGCGCCGGATCGAAGTTCGCCACGGTGCGGCCGGTGCGGTCCAGCTGCCAGCCCCAGGCGTCGTCGGGCGTCGGGCCGAGCAGCCAATAGCCCTGCGGATGGACCAGGTACAGGCTGAAACCCGACTGCGCCGCGCGCTCGCGCAGGCGCTCCAGCAGCACGTTGCCGTGCAGGTTGACCACGGCCACGCCGGTACTGCCGTCGGCCAGCACGAACGGCGAGGACGCGCGCAGGGTCGGTCGCAGCGGCTGCTCGATGCGCCCGTTCTCGACGTTGAGGTCCAGCGGCGAGAGATGGATCTGTCCTGGCAGCAGGTGCAGCGCGTTCTCGAAGAACGGCCGGCCGCGCTTGTCCTGCAGCGCGCCGCCGGGAACGCGGTGGATGCTGCCCGCGTCCTGGTCCACGCGCAGGCGCTCCTGTCCCGCGGCGTCCATCCAGCGCACCTTGTGGTAGTCGCGCCCGGCCATCAGGAAGCTGGTGTAGGTCTCCAGCAGCTGCGCCTGCGAGCCGGTCTCCAGCAGGCGCGGTGTCAGGAAAGCGAGGAAGCGCGTGTCGTCGCGCAGGCGCCCCAGCCTGCGCAGCATCGACTGCGCGGCGTTCTCCACCGCGTCGTGCGCGGCCTGGCGTTCGGGCAGGCGCACGGCGCGGTCCATTTCGTACCAGAGCACCGGCAACGCGGTCAGCAGGCCCAACAGCCAGGGCGCGGCGATCAGCGTGACCCGCCACGGATGCGCGCGCAGCGCCGCCCACGCTTCCTGCCAGCGCAGCCGCGGGGCCTGCCAGAGGCGGCGCACGCGCTCAGCCCTGTCCGCGCAGGCGCGCGATGAAGTCCTCCACGGGCTCGGGATGCGCGAACAGGTAGCCCTGCGCGCATGGGCATTCGTGGCGACGCAGCCATTCCACCTGGGCCGCGGTTTCCACGCCCTCGGCCACGATGTCCAGGCCGAGCCGGCGGCCCAGCGCGATGATCATGTCCGCCACGTTCGCGCCGCCGGCCTCGTCGCCGACGCCGGCGGTGAACTGGCGGTCCAGCTTGAGCCGGGTCACCGGCAGCGAATGCACGTAGCGCAGCGACGAATAGCCGGTGCCGAAGTCGTCCACGGCGATGCCGAACCCCAGCCGCCGCAGGCGCGCCAGCAGTTCGCGGCCGTCCTGGTAGTCGCTCATCACCGCGCCCTCGGTGATCTCGATCTCCATCCGCCGCGGCTCGATGCCGTGGCGCGCCACCGTCGCGGCCAGCTCCTCGATGAATTCGCGGCGGCGCAGCTGTAGCGGCGACACGTTGACCGAAACCGGGATGTCGGGAAAACCCGCCCGCTCCATCGCCCGCAACGCGTCGCAGACCAGCTCGATCACGCGCCCGCCCAGCGGCACGATCAGGCCGCTGGCCTCGGCGACCGGGATGAAGCTGGCCGGCGACATCGGCCGGCCGTCCTCGCTCCAGCGCGCCAGCGCCTCGGCGCCGATGATGGCGCCGCTTTCCAGGTCGACCTGCGCCTGCAGCGCGATGCCGATGCGGTCCTCGCGCAGCGCGCGGTACAGCGCGCGCGATTCCAGGAAGCGGCGCAGGTTCTCCTGCTCGCTCTCGACCTGGTACTCGGCCACGCCATGGCCGCCGCTGGCGCGTATCCGGTTCACCAGCAGCAGGCCGGCCGCCAGCGCGCCGCCGGCGCCGCCGCGGTATTCGTCCAGGTCCACGCGCGCCGCGTCGACACGCAGGAAGGGCAGTTCCCCGGCGTCCTCGCTCTGCTCCAGCGCGTCCACCGGATCGGCGGCCAGCCAGCGCGATGGCCCGAGCACGGCGAAGGTGCCCTCGTGCAGCCGCGCGATGCGGCACGGCGGCGGATACATCTGCGCCAGCCGTTCGGCCATGCGCTGCAGCAGCAGGTCGCCCTGTTCCGGGCCCAGCGCCAGGCTGCCATCGGTGTACTGCCCCAGGTCGACCACCAGCAGGCTCTGCCCGCAGGGCCGCGGCTGCTCCAGCAGCTGCCGCAGGTCGCGGCGCAGCGCGTTGCCGTTGGGGATGTCCAGCAGGCTGTCGCGGTAGGCGACCCGGTCCAGCCGCGCCGCCAGGTCCACGTTCACCAGGCCGGCGTTGGCGTGGGTGACGAACACCTGCAGCAGTTCGTGTTCCTCGGCGTCGAGCGAGCGCTCGGTCGCCAGGTAGATCGCCATCGGCGGCACCGTGCCGTCGCCGTCGAGGTACAGCACCTGGCTGGAGGGCATGCCGATGCTGGAACGGCGGGAGAACGCGTCCACCAGAAGGTCGCGGACCATCGGGTCGGCGATGTCCTGCACGGTGCGGCCTTCCAGCGCCTCGAAACAGCCATCGGCCGCGGTCACCACGGCATCCTCGGCGGGCGCGTCGGCCGGGCCGTCGTGCACGCACACCAGGCCGTCGAGCGGGACTTCCAGCAGCGCGGCCAGTTCGCGCAGCAGCTGCCGCGAGAAACCGTCCGGATCGCGCAGCCCGGCCAGGCGGCTGCCGGCCTGCACGATGTGCTGCAGTCCGCGCTTGGCCCGCGCCAGCGCGTGGATCTCGCTCCAGGTGCGCAGCGAGCCGGTGACGATGCCCTGCAGGCGCTCGCGGTAGAGATCGGTCTTGAGCCAGTACTCGCTGATGTCCAGCTGCTGCAGCGTCTTGCGCAGCGGCGCCATGCCGGGCTGGCCGGTGATCAGCACGATGCGCACTTCGGTATTGCCCAACTGCTCGCGCACCGCGCGCACCAGCTGCAGGCCGGCATCGTCGGTCTCCATCACCACGTCGAGCAGGATCGCGGAGATGCCGGGGTTGGCCTCCATCACTTGGCGGGCTTCGCCGGACGAGGACGCGGTCAGCAGCCGCAGCGGGCTTTCGTTGAAGCGGAAATCGGACAGCGCCATGCGCAGCGACTGCTGGAAGCCGGGGTCGTCATCGACGCTCAATACGGTGAATGGCGTACTGTCCGGCGGCTGGCCGCTGTCGGCCAGTTCCTGGCGGAACTCGAACATCCTGTCGTCGCCCGACCATGCGCTACCGCTCATGCCCCTTCCCCCCAGACCCGGCTGTGCTGGACCGACACGTGCCACGCCAGCCTAGCGCAATCATGCCCGGCGGTCGAACTGCCTCTGCCTGCCCTCTGGCGGTGTATCGGCCTGCGGGCGCCGCGCTTGAGCGCGGCGCCCGTGGCGGCTCAACTGCCGTGCCCGCCACGTATCGCGGGCGATCGCAGAGCTGTAGGGGTGACGCTCCGGCGCGGCGCGCGGGCGATCTCCGGCGACCTCAATACGCCTGCCGCAGCAGGCGTACGGTGCGGCGGCGGGTCAATCCTTGGTGACGCGGTTGATCTCGGTCAGGCTGGTGATGCCCTGCGCGGCCTTGAGCAGGGCCGACTGGCGCAGGTCGTTGACGCCGATCTTCTGCGCGGCCTCGGCGATGTCCAGCGCGTTGCCGCCCTGCAGCACGATCGTGGCGATCTCGTCGGTCATCGGCATCACCTGGTAGATGCCGGTACGGCCCTTGTAGCCTTCGGTGCATTCCTCGCAGCCGACCGGTTCGTAGAGCTGGATGCCCCGGTCGATCTGCGCCTGGGTGAAGCCTTCGGCGAGCAGCGCGTTGACCGGCAGTTCCGCGCGGCGTTTGCATTGCGGGCACAGCCGCCGCGCCAGGCGCTGGGCGATGACCAGGGTCACCGAGGAGGTGATGTTGTACGGCGCGATGCCCATGTTCATCAGGCGCGCGATGGTCTGCGGCGCATCGTTGGTGTGCAGCGTGGACAGCACCATGTGGCCGGTCTGCGCCGCCTTGATGGCGATCTCGGCCGTCTCCAGGTCGCGGATTTCGCCGACCATGATCACGTCCGGATCCTGACGCAGGAACGAGCGCAGCGCCGCGGCGAAGGTCATGCCGCGCTTGTTGTTCTGCTGCACCTGGTTCACGCCCGGCAGGCGGATTTCCACCGGGTCCTCGGCGGTGGAGATGTTGCGGGTTTCGTCGTTGAGGATGCCCAGCGCGGTGTACAGCGACACCGTCTTGCCCGAACCGGTCGGGCCGGTCACCAGCACCATGCCGTAGGGCTTGTGGATGGCTTCCTGGAACAGCCGCTGCTGCTCGGGCTCGTAGCCGAGCTTGTCGATGCCCAGCTTGGCCGCGCTGCCGTCGAGGATACGCAGCACGATCTTCTCGCCGAACAGCGTCGGCAGCGTGCTCACGCGGAAGTCGATCTGCTTGGTCTTGGACAGGTTGAGTTTGATGCGGCCGTCCTGCGGTACCCGCTTTTCGGCGATGTCCAGCTGCGACATCACCTTCAGGCGCGCGGCGATGCGCTCGCGCAGCTTCACCGGCGCCCTGGCCACGGTCTTGAGCAGGCCGTCGATGCGGAAGCGCACCCGGTAATCGTCCTCGTAAGGCTCGAAGTGGATGTCCGAGGCGCCGCGGCGGATCGCATCCACCAGCACCTTGTTGACGAACTTCACCACCGGCGTGTCGTCGCCCTTGGCGTCGATGCCGGCATCGCCGCCACCGCCCATGTCCTCGTCGCCGGCGGCGACTTCCAGGTCGCCCACGCCGTCTTCGTCGTCGCCCAGGCCACCGGCCAGGCTTTCGTTGCTCGCCACCCACATGTCCAGCGTGCGCCGGATCTGGTCCTCGTCCACCAGGATCGGCTCGACCACCAGGTTGGTGTGGAACTTGATCTCGTCCAGCGACTGGGTCGGGTTGCTGGTGCCGATGAACAGCTTGCCGCCGCGCCTGAAGAGCGGCAGCACGTTGTGCTTGCGCAGCAGCTCCTCGCTGACCAGCTTCATCGCGTTGTGGCTGGCGTCGAACACCGACGCGTCCAGCAGCGGCATGCCGAACTCGACGGCGTTGGCCGCGGCCAGCTGCGCGGCGTTGACCAGCTTCTTCTCGGCCAGCCACTGCGCCAGCGGCACCTTGGCCGTTGCCGCCTGCGCCATCGCGTTGCGCGCCGCCGCCTCGTCCAGCGCGCCGTCCTGCACCAGGCGGCGGGCGATCCCGGTGATGCCCACGAGATTGGCGGTGACGGCTGTATTCATGGTGCTCCCCGGCATGGACGACATACGGCGATTGTACGGGGGTATGCGGGATGACGAACGCACGAAGAAATGGCGCAGTGCGTTGCGCGCCACTGCCATGCGCATATAATGCGCATGCAACCGGAGGACATTCCATGCTTACGTTCTACGACACCACCGCCCCCAAGCGCCCGGTCAATCTGTCCCTGAATCAGGATCTGGTCGCCCAGGCCCGCAACCTGACCACGAACCTGTCTGCCGAGGTTGAAGCCATGCTGGCAAGTTTTGTCGAACAGAAGACGCTTGAACTGCGCAACGACCGGGAGCGCCTGAAAAAATCGACGGATGTCTGGAACGACTTCAACAGCCGCCACGGCTCCATCGCCGACGAGTTCTCCACGCTCTGATGGCCCAGTACGACGTCTTCAGAAATCCTGGCAGGAACCCGGCGATTCCCTACGTGGTGGATGTGCAATCGCCCTCGCTGGGTGGATATCACCGAAGAATGGTGGTTCCGCTTGTACTGCGCACGGCGCTCCCGGACATCCACCATCCCACCTTGAACCCGGTCTTCGTGATCGAGCACAAACCATGCGTACTGCATCCGCTTGAGATGGTGTCCGTGCCGGCCAGCAAACTGGGCAGCCCCGTGCACTCGTTGTCGGCGCACGCCAACACGCTGATCGACGCGATCGATATGCTGATCTCCCAGGCATAGGCCCGGAAGCCGCAGCACCGGATGCCATCCAGCACGCCCGTCCAGAACCACGCCATTCGCCATGGCGCCTTCTCCTCCTCCACCGCCACTTTTCCATGACCCACCGGAAAGCCGCCGCCCTGCATGCCTTGGCCACCCTGTTGCTGGTCGCCGTGATCGCCGCCATCGTCCTGCCGCTATGGCACCCGTGGGGCCTGTACCGCATCTCCGGCGTGCTGCCGCTGCTCGGCCTGCTGCTGGGCGCGCAGCTGATCGCCGGGCCGTTGCTGACCCTGGTGGTCTTCAAACCCGGCAAGAAGAGCCTGCGCCTGGACCTGGCCGTCGTCTGCCTGCTGCAGCTGGTCTTCCTCGGCTTCGGCCTGCACCTGTTGTGGCAGACCCGGCCGGTGTTCGTGGTCGCCAGCGACATGCGCCTGGCCGTCGTCCTGGCCAATGAGGTCGATCCGTCCGACCTGGCGCGGGCCAGCACCCCGGCGTGGTCGCGGCTGCCGCGCGGCGCGCCGCTGCTGGTCGGCCTGCGCCCGGGAACGTCGCGTACCGACCATGCTTCCGCGCTTGCCGCCTTCCTCGATACCGGCATGGACCAGGAAAGGAAGCCGGCATGGTATGTGCCTTATGCCGCCATCGTGCCGCGGCTGGCCTTCAACGCCGCGCCCAGCACCGCCGACGGCCAGCCCGCCGCCGACCCGGCAGACGCCCCGTTCCGCAGCCTGCCGATCGTGGCCCGGCACGGCGCCGGGCGCGTGGTGCTCGATGCCGCCAGCCTGCAACCGCTGCGGGTGGTCACCTACTGACGGATGCCCGGACGCGCCCGCTCACCAGGGTTGCGCGCGATGCCAGCGCCATGCGCTTCCGATGATGGCCTCCAGGTCGGTCCAGGCCGGCGACCAGCCCAGTTCCGCCTTCGCCCGCCGGCTGGAGGCGACCAGCACCGCCGGATCGCCGGCACGGCGCGGCGCCATCTCCCAGGGCACAGCGCGACCGGTGACGGCCGACGCGGCGGCGATGACCTCGCGCACGGAAAAGCCGCGCCCGTTGCCGAGATTGAACGCGTGGGCGCCCGGATGGGAGTCCAGGTAATCCAGCGCCAGCAGGTGCGCCTGCGCCAGATCCTCCACGTGCACGTAGTCGCGGATGCAGGTTCCGTCGGGCGTGGGATAGTCGCCGCCGAAAACCTTCAGCGCGGGCCCGCCGCCCAGCACCGAGCGCAGCACGTTGGGAATCAGGTGGGTCTCGCAGGCGTGCGACTCGCCGATGCGCGCATCGGCCGCCGCGCCGGCCGCGTTGAAATAACGCAGCGCCACCGAATCCAGCCCATAGGCCGCCGCCGCATCGGCCAGGATGCGCTCCACCATCAGCTTGCTCGCCCCGTACGGATTGATCGGCAGCGTGGAATGGTCCTCGTCGACCATGTCCGCGGCCGGCTGGCCGAACACCGACGCGCTCGAGGAAAACACCAGCCGCCGTACCCCGTGCCGGCGCATCGCTTCGAGCAGATTGAGCGTGCCCACGACATTGCTCGCGTAATAGTCGTACGGCTGGACCATCGACTCGGCCACCACCGAGCGCGCGCAGAAATGGAACACGGCATCGAAGCCCTGCCCCGCGAACGCCGCTTCCAGCGATGGCGGATGCAGCACGTCCGCCTCGACCAGCCGCCCCCACTGCACCGCCTGCGCGTGCCCGGTGGACAGGTCGTCCAGCACCACCACCTCGTGGCCCCGCGCGGCCAGCAGGCGCGCCATGTGGCTGCCGATGTAGCCGGCGCCGCCGCAGACCATCACCCTCAACATGGATTCATTCCGCACTTCATTCCGTCATTCCTTCACGATATCGGCACAACGGTAGAGATGGAACGTAACCGCTGATTCGCCAGTCACAGGATCAATGATCTCCCATCGGCCCGCTTCAGCCTGGGGCTGCTTGTACTGGAGTACGAGGTAATCAGGCCGTCTACCCGGCCCAAACGCACATGCCGTATTCATTGCGTCCTCGCTGATATGACAGTTCTCGCGTTCCTCCACCGGCAATGAACGGTCACTGCACCACATGCTCTCCTGGATCAGTGGGCGCATGCGATTTGCCCGTTCGTTTCCCTCAACGATGGTATCCCGGTGAAAAACCCCGCCAGCGAGCTGCCCTGGACTGAAGTAACTTGCCCGTTGCAGCACCAACCACGGCCCCGTCAGTGAATCGGCATCCCAATAGACCTGCGCGTCAGGCGCAAGATCAACGCCAAACACGCCGCTAGCGAAAGCAGCATTCTCGTAGGCAAGGTTGATCACCGACCGCGAATCCCAACGAATGCCGCCGATGATCAGCAAAGGGCATAGGAGCAGGATCAGGAAACCAAGCTGCACAACGCGCGAGAACCGTTCCCATGCATAGGCCCAGGGAAGCAGCAGAACCAACCCTGCAATCGGGAATGCCAATAACCGTCGATCAATTGCGTACAGATCGAAACGATAGTGGGCCATACGGAAGCGAAGCCACTCCATCGCGAAGAAATTGGAAAAAAAGAAAAAACATCCCAGTGCGGACAAAACGCCCAGCAACATCACGAACTTCGTGCTCCTTGGCCGTATCGCCCATTGCCAGGCCATATACACCCCCATACCCGGCAGCCATATCCACCACATGCCGCTCCACGCCGCCAAGATGATCAAGGCAAGCAGTGCCATCCGCGACCATTCGCGTGCCATGGCGTCTCGGTATACCAGCGCTCCTATGGAAGCCATGGCGAACCAATGTGCCAGCCAGTGGACGCGCCACAGTTGCAGACCTGCGGGTAGCACCAGGTGAATCACATCCACCAACAACACGCTTGCCACAAGCCCCAACGCAAGACCTAGCAGGCTGGCGACGCACCATCTTGCAAAGCTGTCATGCAACGTTCGCCATGCGTAGATCAGCAGCAGCACATCGAACCCAAGCAAGTTGAAGTCCACAGGCCTCCAGAGGGAGACGAACAACTGTCGCGTATACGCCTGCAAGCTTCCCAACCATTCCGCATCGATCTTTCGGAACAAGCCATCAAATGGCTGCACCTGCCCCCATGCCAACACCAGCAAGGGAACCACAAACCAAAGCGCATGCAGCCAGCGTCGGTCACGCAGCACCATCCAGGACCATACGATGATTGCCGCTGCGATACCCTGCAAGGGATGAAACAATACCGCCAGCGCCATGCAACCAATGGCCAGCGGCAATCTATCGCGGGCAAGAAGCCCTATGCCGGTCAATGACAAAGCTTCCGCCACCAAGCGTGGCGTGAAGAACTGCTCGCTATATCCGAACATGCCGGACATGCCGCCATACAAAGAGGGCAGGCACAAGATTCCGAGCCATGCCCAATAACGCTGCCCACTGGGCAAAACGGCGTTCAAGCAATACCAGCAGGCAGCCGCAAAAAGAAGCAGAAAAAGAAGAACACCCCAGAGGAACACGACAGGAGGATCTGCAAAACCAAACAGGAACCCGATCAACCTGGGAAACAGGCTGTATTTTTCCTGGCTTCCATGTGAAAAAAAAGGATCATGCATGAATATTTCAGGCCAGCGCTGCAGCAGTCCCTGCCCCAGATACAGCACTGCATCATGATTGATTCCCGCATAACGCCGCAGATGCAGTATCACGAGCAATCCAAGCAGTGCTCCTGCAATCACGGTAAGACGGCTAGGCCTCTCTGTCGTCTTCATAATCAGGGATTTTTCAACTCTTCCATCAGGGTGGCACAGCTATAGAGCCAATAGACAAGGGCAGGCTGACCTGTGTGGGGATTCGTTATCACCCAACTGCCAGCTGCCTGCTGTGGTTGTCGAATTGGAAGCACGAGATAATCCGGTCCGGGCACAGCTTTCACCGTACAGGCCTGTCTCAACACCTCGTCGCTGGCATGGCATGAATTGCGCTCCTTTTCAGCAGTCCGGCGATCCAGGCAATGCGACACTGCCTGGTCCAATGCCATCATCCGCTCGGCTCGCTGTCTCCCATCGACGGCGGTTTCGCGACTGAACACCTGTCCGGCGAGTTGGCTGGTACTGAAGTAACTGAGCCTATGGAGCACCAGCCAGCTGCCTACCGGCGAGTCCCCTCCCCAATATATCTGCGCGTTTTCGGGCAGAGGAACGCCGAAAATTTCCTCATGCCCTGCAGCATCCTCGAAGATACGCAGCAAGGATGGGCGCGCATCCCAAACCGTTACTCCAAGCACCAAAAGCGGCAGCAGGATGCCCACCAGAAGGAAGGTGCGGCCAGCTGCTGCTGCGCGCTGCCATAGATACGCGCCCAACAATGGCAAGCCAAAGGCCAAGGCGGGAAACGCGAGCAGGCGACGATCAATGGCGTAATAGTCCAGTCGGAACCCCGCAAGCCTGAACCATTTCCACTCATTGGCGGCGTGATTCACGAACAACAGCACTACCGCCAGCACAAACAATCCTCCAAGCAGGGGCTCAATCCGCTTTCGCGACCCCGCGACCACCCGGGGCCACGCCAGATAGATCGCAGCCATTGCCGCCCATCCCCAGTCCGTTTCGCCCCAGGCCAGTTGCGCCACCAGAAAGAGCAGTGCGGCACGTGATCTTTCGCCACTCTGCAGATGCTGGCACAGCAAGACCGCAATAGCTGCGACTCCGAACCAGTGTGCCAACCAATGCACCCGCCATAGCTGCATCCCTGCGGGCAGAACCAGATGCATGGCATCCACCAGAAGCATGCTCGAGCCGATGCCCAGTGCCAAGGCGATCAAGCTTGCAATGCACCACCTCCCGAAATCGCCCTGCACTCGATGCCAAGCAAGCAACAAGATGAAAGCATCGAACACGAGGAACTTTATGTCGTTGATTCCCCATGACGTAACGAAGAGCTGGCGGCTCGTCCGCATGCTGTCCAGCCACAGGGAGTCTGCCTGCTGGACAAGGCCATTGAACGGACGCACTCCTGCCACCGTCAGAGCCACGATCGGAATCGCCAGCCAAAGCGCATGCAGCCAACGTCGATCCCAGCCTATCGCCCACACCCAGATGACAAGCATCGCCGCCATAGCCTGCAACGGATGCATGGCACCGGCCAGAGCGATGCATACGCCTGCAAGAACCCACCTCTTCGCCATCAGACAACCAATGGCAAGAAGACACAATCCTTCCGCAAATGGACGCGAAGTCAGGAAGGCCTCGCCGTAGCTGAAGATACTGACCACGCCATACATTGCTGGAAGGCACAGGACACCCAGCCATGCCCAATAGCGCTGTGATGATGGAAGCACCCTGGACAGGCAGTACCAACTGGTTGCAGCGAACAGCAGGACGCCAACCAGGCTTCCCCACATGAACAATGCCGGCAGGCTGAAGTATTGCAGCAGCACTCCCAACAACCAGGGGAACGCGGAATAATGACTTTGCCCGCCGTACATGAAGAACAGGTCATTGCCTAGAAGGTCCGGCCAGCGGTGCGCCATCGCCTGCCCCATGTAGAGGATCGAGTCATGGACGATGCCCGGATAGCGATGAAGCAGGAGCAGGATCACGACTGCCTGCATGCCAGCAACCACCTTTCCCACCTGAAAGTCCCCCGACCGCATCTCTTGCGCCCCCGCACCTGCCACGACCCACCCCACGAAAATGCTTTCAGCCATACTACACGCCGACACTCCTGCCCTCACATGCCCAAGCCGATGCTCGAAAAGCAGATAAGCGTCACAGCACTCACGAACACGGCGGTATCGATCTTCGCTGCATCAAATCTCTTGTTGCTCCATTTCCTGAGTCCTTCGGGAACAGCCACCCTTTTATCGCTCCTTGTGGCAACAGCCCTGATCGCTCTCCTCATCTTCCGCAAGGTGCCAACCGCGCCACAAACCCAGACTATTCCAGCAACGACTCTGGCTGGCTGCGTGGTCATCAGCCTGCTGGTCATGCTGCTCGGAGGACAGGGCAGCGATGGGCTGCTCTACAGGAACATCGACTGGCAGGTTCGGGCAACGCTACTACAGGACCTGGCCACCATGCCGTGGCCATTCCATTACCAGGAACACGGCATCAACTGGATTCTTCGCGCCCCCATTGGGATGTATCTGATCCCCGCCTCGATGGGGAATATCCTGCCTTTCAATTGGGTGGAAGCAGCTCTTCTCATTCAGAACACGTCGATCCTCTCCATCACGCTCGCACTTGCATCCACAATCTTCCGGCGGCGCGAACTCACTATTGCTGCCGTGATCTTCGTGGCGTTCAGTGGTCTCGATGCGCTTGGAACCCTCATCACTTCCCCCGAGATACTGAAGACTCCCTACTCCCATCTGGAATGGTGGGCCGCACCACTGCAGTATTCGTCCAACATCACCTTGGCATTCTGGGTCCCCAATCATGCTCTACCGGGCTGGCTTGGAGCCATCCTTTTCCTTCTCTGGCACAAGAACAAGGCATCGTCACAGGCCTTCATTCTGTTTGTACCACTGACCGCCCTCTGGTCACCACTGACCCTGCTCGGACTACTCCCGTTCGCCGGCCTTGTCCTTTACAGACACATCGCTTCTCGACATGCCCTCTGCAAGGACATCATTGCCGGCCTCATCGGCTCGTCCATATCGGCAGTTGCTCTTGCCTACCTGCTTACTGCGCCGGAAAGCGTGGGCATATCGATGTCCATGCCCCCCTTCGCGCTCTATATGCTTTTCCAGTCACTGGAGGTCCTGCCATTCATTGCACTACTGTGGCTGATCCATAAAGATGAACCGAACGGAAGAATACTGACGGCAACCGTTGCGGGCACGCTGCTGCTGTCTCCACTGATAAGGATCGGCATACATTCCGACTTCATGATGCGGGCATCTATTCCCAGCCTCGCAATTCTTACCTATGCCACTGCACAGGCCCTGGCCCGATCGGCATTCGGCGATGACAGGCTAGGCCCTCCGATGAAGACCAAGTGGGCGATAATCCTCCTGGCAGGAATCGGCAGCATCACCCCACTTCATGAAATTTACCGCTCCATCCGGTTTCTTCCTCCCCCCCTGTCGCAATGCAACCTGCTGGCGACCTGGAACCAGACAGCATTCTCAGAGTCGGGGAAATACGGCTATTTCGCTCAAGTGGACGCACTGCCTGCCTGGATGCAAACAGTGAAGTCCGCAGCCATCCTCAGCGAAGAACCCCGCCCCTGCTGGAACAGGGAATGGAATATTCCTCGCTAATACTTCAAAAAGAGGAGCCCAAGCTCCTCTTTTATTTTCGCCACATGAGGAAAGGCAGCGCTTACTTTTCTTCGTGGTACTCGTCATCCACATTGATGGCCCATATCTTCGCCTTGTCGATTTCACCGCACGCGATCTGCCTGGCAGCCTCGCGCGCAGTCAGCATCGAATGATCCTGGTTGTTGTAGCGATGCATGCCGTTGCGCCCAATCAGGTACAGGTTCGGCACCGCATCAAGCGCAGCTTGCAACCGATCAAAATGCCTGTAGGCCTCACCGAAATAGCCGGGGTATGCCTTGGGAACACGCAGCACCACGGCATCCATAGCCGCATCTGCATTAACCAGACCGATCTTGACCATCTCCTGCTGGGCCATCGCCTTCAGTGCATCATCATCCATGCTCCACAGCGTATCGTTCTCTCTACAGAAAAACTCAAGCCCCAGCCACAGGGTGGATTCGTCAGCCACCATGTATGGACTCCAGTTGTTGAATATCTGCACCCGACCAACATTCACTCCCGGCTCCTGGATATATATCCAGTTGTCATCCAGTCGGCGCGGCATAGCATCACGGGGATACAGAAGCCCCACAGTGATGAAATCGCGATAGGAAAGATTGCCGGCGATATCGCGCACCTCCTGCGTCCATGCTCCGGCTGAAGCCTGCACCAACTCCTTGATGGGCATCGTAGAAAGCAGATGGCTACAGGGCAGTACATGACTGACATCGTTCACGTCGCGATACGCCACGCCACGTACTTGCCCATCCACGATATCAACTTGGTCTACGCGACTTTGCATCAACAACCTGCCGCCTCGCGCCATGAAGCGTTGCGCCGCCGTCTCCCACATCTGTCCTGGACCATACTTGGGATACAAGAAGCTCTCTATCAGGGAGGTCTGCTCAGCATCTCCACCAGCCCCCACCATCCGACGCAGCGCATGAAGTACAGCTTTGAGTATGGAAAGGCTCTTGATGCGCTGCGCACCCCAGGCCGCACTGATCTCGCCGCATGGGACTCCCCAGACCTTCTCCGTGTACTCCTTGAAGAACTGGCGGTACAGCCTGCGGCCGAAACGGTTGACTAGGAAGTCCTCAAGCGATGCCTCGGGGCGACGCGGATTGACACGAGCCCATACATAACTCATGCCAAAAGTGAAAGTTTTCCACGGCCCGAGCTTGAGCAATGTTTCGAGATTGAGTTTGAGCGGATAATCGAAAAACTGCTTGCTGAAATAGATCCGTGACAGCCGGGTACGAAGCAGCAGCACGTCGTCATCCGCTTCACTAGCGGTAGCCACAGGAATCGTGGCACTGTTTCCTTGGTAGCGCAGCTCGCGCGCGACGCCAAGCTCGGCAGGCGAAGCAACCGGCATCAGGCTCCTCCACCAGCCCATCACCCAGTCGGATTTGGAAAAAAAGCGATGACCGCCGATGTCGATGCGGTTGCCATGATGCGCTACGGTACGCGAGATTCCACCTACCTGCGCATCGGCTTCGATGATGGTGATGTCCTCAATGCCCGCGTCCTGCAATTCGAGCGCAGCAGTAAGACCAGCGGGACCACCGCCTACGATGATGATTGAATGCATGCTTACACCAGATTCTCCCCGCCGGCGATGATACGCGAGCGGACCATGAACAGCAGCGATCTACGGGCCAGATAATTGAAGGCAAAGGTCGCGCCTGCGGCAGCCAGCTTCACCATCTCCGGCAGCAATCCCAGTTTTGTTGCTCCCAGCCACAGGACCATCTGGGTGACCCCAAGTCCCGCCACACCGATGCCCACGAAACTGAGGAATTCAACCAACGGCGCGCGCTCCAGCGCGCGTTGCCGGAACACCCACCGGATGCTCAGCAGGTATGCGGTAACGGCACCAGCAACAAAACCTGACGTGGCAGCCCATCCCAGCGCCAGATGGAACAGCCTGAGGCCACATGACAGCACAGCCATGTCCACCGCCAACGCCACCACCGATGCGATCAGATAACGGACCAAGTCATGGTCCGCGATACGCCCCCAGAACTTCTTCACTCCCCACTCCCCGTACCCTGCACAAGCAGGCTGTTGCAGGCGTAGAGATGATACGCCCCAGCATTCCTCCGCGATGGCACCCACGTCCCAACTGGAGCACTACGCAGGCGGTACGGCAGTACGACGAAGGCCAAGGCCCCACTTGCCTGCTCGCAGGCATTGCGGATGGCTGCTTCATCGGGCTTGCAGCGGATGTATGGCTCATCCGGCAGAACTACCAGGCGACAATCCCGTCCACCGCCATCACGCACATGCATCTGCTCCTTGCGCCTGAATGCCTCCATAGAGGTTCGCCGGCTGAACACGATTCCCGCCATCTGTGGCGAACTGATATAGCTCGGTCGCCTCATCACACTCCACACTGGCAGCACTTCTCCCAGCCAAAGCAACTGGGCATCGGGAGCAACCTCGACACCAAACGGAGGCTCTTGCGGTTGCGTGTCGGTGAAATCGCGCTGGATCGGCGGCCGTCCATCCCATTGCAGGAACGCGCATCCCCCGCCAATGATCAACACCCCCCCCAACAGCTCCTTTCCCCGGCCCTTTTTCCATAGCCAAATACCGACGACAACCGCAGGAACCAGCCATATCGGCATCAGGTTCTCAGCCAACCGGCTAAGCCAGAATCCACTCATCACCCCTTGCCATGGAGGCAACAGCAAAATCGCCTGACCAAGTACGTGGGCGAACGCCATTCCCATCACCGACAAGACCAGCATGTTTTGAATGCCTGGGCCGAGATGATGTTCCAAGCGTGGCCAAGCCAGGTACAACAGCGCGATCCCAGGCATGAGCGGATGAGCCGCTCCCGGCAGGAAACCCAGCGCTATGACGCAGGCAAACAACCCGATACGCCGCCAGCTGGAGGTACTCCATAGAACCAACCCCAACCACGGCAGCACCATCATCGCAGACCAATGCAGCAGCCAATGCACCCGCCAAAACTGCAGGCGCGCCGGCCATGCCAAGTGCAGGGCATCGACCAGCAGAAAGCTGAGCAAAACCAGGGCTAAGCTCGCGACCAGCACTGATCCCAGATAACGCCGGAGAAGTCCCTGCGCATACCAGAAGGCCACCGCTACGACGAACATATCCGTCAGCAGGTAATACCAGTCGCCGACACTGGCGTTTCCCAGGAACACATGCGCGCTGCGCAGCATCACCTGTGCGCGCCACTGGGCATCCATGACTTCGAACAGGAAATGCCATTGCGGCGCTAGCGCCCCCAATGCGACCGTTCCCGCCAACGCCCACAGCGCATGCAACCAACGCCGGTCTCCTGCTACCAGCCATAACCATGCGACAACGCCTGCCGGCAACGCCTGCAATGGATGCATGGCCACCGCGACAAGCCCAACGATGGCTGCTACCCAGCAACGCCCCGAAACCACCAGCATCAACGCAAACAGCGAAAGCGGCTCGGCAAACGTTCTACCAGTCAGGAACGGCTCGGCGTAGTGGAATACTTCCCAGGCACCATAGCTGGAAGGAAGCAGAAGCAACGCCAGCAAACCGTAAAAACCAGAATCTCTTGGCAAGAGCCTGGCCACCAGCCCCCAGCTTGCAAACCAGAAGGCACCGAGGCCGATGGCAGAAAGCCAGATAAAGACGGCCCCGTATCCGACATGTTCAGCCAGCCTGGCAACCAACCAAGGAAAAGCCGTGAAGGACGCCTGACTGCCATAGATGAAAAACAAGTCGTGCTGGAGGGACTCTGGATACAGATACTCCAGCACCTGCCCCAGGTACAGGAGGCTGTCATGCCCGATACCAAGATATCGCCCCTTCAGCAGAGCAAGACACACCACCAACAACCCCGCCGCTGCAAGCTCCACGAGCCGCGCTCTGGCCAACTTCAGCACACGCCCTCCTGGAGCAGGGAGCACGCCGGCCGACGGTTCTGACGCACACACCCCATCTTTCTGGATATTCAATCAGGACGGAAACTCAGGAACCTACGGTGCAGTTACCAGTGTTCATGTCGCAGGTGGTGAGCTTGATGCCCGGAGCTTTCGGCGTGCCGGTAATGTTCACGCCGATGGAGCTCGCATCGTCTGCCAAACTGCACGCTCTCTTTGGTGCAGAGTTTGGACTCTCTCCGTTCTGAATGGTGGCAAGTGCGAAATTCGCGTAATTTTTCATCTCTGCCTGACATGCACCTTCGGCAGCCTTGATGCGATAACTGTTGTATGCCGGCAAAGCAATAGCAGCCAGAATGGCGATGATCGCGACCACAATCATCAGCTCGATCAAAGTGAAGCCCCTTTCCCCGTTGGACATGACACCTTCCCCTGCTTGATTGGATGAATATGGTCGACTGGAGCACCAGCAAAAATCAGGCCATCCGGATCCAACCCTGGACAAAAAAGAAAGCCCCTCGATTGTTGGAGGGGCTTCCATGACACTTTAGCTCACGAGAAGCATCAGGTCGGCTTGTTGCAGCTTGCGCTGGCGTTGTCGCACACCGTGGACTTGGTGCCCGGAGCCTTCGGCGTAAACGTCGTGCTACCGCTGATCGTGGCACTGGTCAGCGTCGCGCTTGCCGATGAGCAAGCCTTGGCCGGGAACGACGGGATCGAATCCATTTCACCCTGGATGGCCGCCACGGCCGAATTCATGTATGCCTTGGCTTCGGCGGCGCAGGCGCCTTCGGCAGCACGCACGCGATAGTTGTTGTAGGCCGGCAGCGCGATTGCCGCCAGGATGGCGATGATCGCAACCACGATCATCAGTTCGATCAGGGTAAAGCCCTTCTGCAGCTTCTTCATTGGTACATCCCCTAGAGGTTGGTGGTAAAACGCGGAGGGCCGTCGCCCGCCCGGTATGGAGTTGCACAGCAGGATACGTGCCAGGATGCCCGCAGCCGCCATGGCCCCCGGTCGCCATGATGGCAGCATTCACTGGGAAGAAAAGCTCTCGTTGATGATTCTGCGACAAACCCGGCAAGGTGACGCAGCACGTCACATTGCGCCCCAACCTCAGTCTCCATGCTGCTACAGTTGCCACAACCGGTTGCCGAGGGAACACCTAGCTCACCTCTCTGGAACCTAGGCGACCCAGCCTCAGACATGGAGCGTGATGATCGACACGCTTGCCGAAGACTGGGATGTCGCTCCTCCACGGACCAGTTACCATGCGGGAGTTATCCGGCCCGGGGAGCGGCCGGATGGGGAGAAGAGCGATGTCTGTTACCCGAAGCGCAGTGAACAACAAAGAGCCAGCCGCACGCGGCACCAGCCTGATGCAACCGTTTGTCTGGGAGGGGACCGACAAGCGGGGCGTGAAGATGAAGGGCGAACAGGATGCCCGCAACGCCAACCTGCTGCGCGCGGAACTGCGCAAGCAGGGCATCACGCCCACGGTGGTCAAACCCAAGCCCAAGCCATTGTTCGGCGCCGCCGGCAAGCCCATCAAACCCCGGGACATCGCCTTCTTCAGCCGCCAGATGGCGACGATGATGAAGTCCGGCGTGCCCATCGTGAGCGCGCTGGAGATCATCGGCAGCGGCCACAAGAATCCGCGCATGGCCAAGCTGGTCGGACAGGTCCGCGCCGACCTGGAAGGCGGCTCCTCGCTGTACGAAGCCATCAGCAAGCACCCGGTGCAGTTCGATGAGCTGTACCGCAACCTGGTACGGGCCGGCGAAGGTGCCGGCGTGCTGGAAACCGTGCTCGAAACCATCGCCAATTACCAGGAAAACCTGGAAACGCTGAAAGGCAAGATCAAGAAGGCATTGTTCTACCCGGCGATGGTCATCGTGGTAGCGATCCTGGTCAGTGCGGTCCTGCTGATGTGGGTCGTTCCTCAGTTCGAGGACATTTTCAAGAGCTTCGGTACCGATCTGCCCGTGTTCACCCAGATGATCGTGGCGGCATCGCGCTTCATGGTCAGCTGGTGGTGGCTGATCCTGCTGGTGGCGGTCGTGGGTGTCGGCGGCTCCATCTTCGCCTACAAGCGCACGCCGAAGATGCAGTATGCGATGGACCGGCTGATCCTGAAGGTACCAGTGATCGGCCAGATCATGCACAACAGCTCCATCGCCCGTTTCGCCCGGACCACGGCGGTGACGTTCAAGGCCGGCGTGCCGCTGGTCGAGGCGCTGGGCATCGTGGCCGGCGCTACCGGCAACAAGACCTACGAAGACGCCGTCTTCCGCATGCGCGACGACGTGGCGGTCGGCTACCCGGTGAACATGGCCATGAAGCAGGTGAACCTGTTCCCGCACATGGTGGTGCAGATGACCGCCATCGGCGAAGAGGCCGGCGCGCTGGACACCATGCTGTTCAAGGTGGCCGAATACTTCGAGCAGGAAGTGAACAACGCCGTCGATGCCTTGAGCAGTCTGATCGAGCCGATGATCATGGTGTTCATCGGCGTGGTTGTCGGCAGCATGGTCGTTGGCATGTACCTGCCGATCTTCAAGCTCGCTTCCGTAGTTGGATAATTGACCCATGGCATTTCTCGACCAGCATCCCGGCGTCGGCTACCCCGCCGCCGCCGGACTGGGGTTGCTGATCGGCAGCTTCCTGAACGTGGTGATCCTGCGCCTGCCCAGGCGCATGGAATGGCAATGGAAGCGGGATGCACGCGAGATCCTGGACGAGCCGGACATCTACGAGCCGCCACCGCCCGGCATCGTGGTCGAGCCCTCGCATTGCCCGCACTGCAGGCACAAGCTGAGCTGGTACGAGAACATTCCGCTGTTCAGCTGGCTGGTCCAGCGCGGGCGCTGCCGCCATTGCCAGGCGCCAATTTCCATCCAGTACCCCCTGGTGGAACTGCTGACCGCCGTGCTGGTACTTGCGAGCGTGTGGCAGTTCGGCTTCGGCTGGCAGGGCTTCGGTGCGATCGTGCTGACCTGTTTCCTGATCGCGCTGTCCGGCATCGACCTGCGCACCCAACTGCTGCCCGACCAGTTGACCCTGCCCCTGATGTGGCTGGGCCTGATCGGCAGCATGGACAATCTCTACATGCCCGCCAAGCCGGCATTGATAGGCGCGGCGGTGGGTTACCTGTCGTTGTGGACGGTGTGGTGGCTGTTCAAGCAACTCACCGGCAAGGAAGGCATGGGCCACGGCGATTTCAAGCTGCTGGCGGCGCTCGGCGCCTGGTGCGGGCTGAAGGGCATCCTGCCGATCATCCTGTTGTCCTCGCTGGTGGGCGCCATCGTCGGTTCGATCTGGCTGTACTCGCGCGGCCGCGATCGCGCCACGCCCATCCCGTTCGGCCCGTACCTGGCCATCGCCGGCTGGCTGGTCTTCATGTGGGGCGCTCCGATGATCGCCGCTTACCGCCAATGGGCGGGCCTGGCGTGAAAACGACCGCCCCGGAATGCTCCAAGGGCATGAAGCATTTCCCATGAGCCGCTTCATCGTAGGCCTTACCGGCGGCATCGCCTCGGGCAAGAGCGAGGTCACCCGCCGCTTCGAGGCGCTGGGCATCACCGTGGCCGACGCGGACGTCGCGGCACGCGAGGTGGTGGCGCCGGGCAGCCCCGCGCTGGAACGGATACGCGAGCGCTTCGGCGATGCGGTGCTGCTGGCCGACGGCTCGCTCGACCGGGCACAGCTTCGCGCCCATGTGTTCGGCAACGACGAGGAACGCAGGGCGCTGGAGGCCATCACCCATCCGGCGATCCGCGCGCGGGTGCGGGACATCTGCGAAACGGCCGCCAGCCCCTACGCCATCGCCGCGATCCCGCTGCTGGCCGAAGCCGGCGGACGCACGGCCTATCCCTGGCTGGACCGGATCGTGGTGGTCGATGCGCCGGAAGCCGTGCGCCACGCCCGCTTGATCCAGCGCGACGACATCGATGCGGCGCTGGCGACGCGCATGATCCAGGCGCAGGCCAGCCGCGAGCAGCGGCTGGCGCTGGCCGACGACGTGATAGTCAATGATGGACAGCCAGAGCACCTGCAGCCCCAGGTGGAGGCGCTGGATCGGATCTACCGGCAGCTAGCCGCGGCGCGCGCGCCCTGAGGCACCCGGGACCACGCCCGGACCATTCTGCAGACCGAAGGCAGGCGCCGCGCCTATGGCGAAGCCGCAGGCGTGAACGTCAACCTGCCAACGACGCCGCGCTCCGCGCCCGGCCGGATGCTCACTTGCCAACCATAGAGCGCGCACAACCGGCTGACGATGGACAGGCCGATGCCGCCGCCCTGCGAATGGCCGGCATGGGTACCCCGGTAACCCCGCTGGAACAGGCTGGCCGCATCCTTCTCGCTAAGGCCTGGGCCGGTGTCGATCACCTCGACCGCATCGTCCAGCACCCGCACCCGCACCTGTCCCTCCTGCGTGTACTTCACCGCGTTGCCTATCAGGTTGCCCAGTGCAACCGACAGCGCGGCTTCCGGGGCATCGATGACCAGCTCGCGCCCGCCTTCGAGCACGAGCTCCAAGGGCTTGCCGCCGAGTTGCGCACGATGCGCATCGAGCAGTTGTTCAGCGACCTTGGCGACATTGCTGCTGCCCTGCCCGCGTTCGTTGCGCGACAACAGCAGCAGCGAGCCGATCAGGTCGCTGCACTGCTGCTCGGCGCGCTGGATGCGCTGCAGGCGCAGCAGCATCTTCTCGTCCAGGCCCGGACGCGCGAGCAGCAGTTCGGTCGCGCCACGGATCACGGCCAGCGGCGTACGCAGCTCATGGCTCACGTCCGCGTTGAACTCGCGATCGCGCTGCACCACTTCGGTCAGCCGCGCCGAGTAATCGTCCAGAGTCTCGGCCAATTGCCCGACCTCGTCGTCGGTAAAACGCGGCGCAAGCGGCTCGGGATGGCTGCTGCCTCCCCGATAGGCCTGCAGGCGCGCGGCGAGATCGGAGACCGGCCTCATAACCCGCGAAGCGGACCACCAACCCAGCACCCAGGAAAGCAGACTGAACACCAGCACGGACAGGACCAGCGCGCGCTTCAGTTGCTGCTCGCCTCTGACGGACTGGCTCATGTCATAGGCGACGAAGAACCAGGCATCGGGTGTCTTGCGTACGCCCACCTTGTAGGAGAACGCCTTCCCGTCAGCGTCCTCACCACTGAAATTATGGATACCGTCCTGCAGGTGCTCCCACTCGGGATAGTCGCGGCGCAGCCCGTCCAGCTTGTCGGGACGATAAAGGAACGCGCGCATCTGCTGCACAGGTGCAATCACGTCCCGGCCGCCGCTCTGCATATAGCTTTGCCAGGAAGCGTCCAGATTGCGGTTCATCACGTCTTCGACCAGCTGGTTTTCCACGCGCATGCGCGCCCAGTTGGTGGCGAACGCGAACAATGCCGTCAGGCAGAAGCCCAGCAGCACGAACGAGACGATGATGCGGCTGCGCAGGCGACGGCGATACCGCCCGTGCCTGCGGACGACCGCCGGCGACGCGCTTTCAGGCATCGGGTGCGGCGATCCGGTATCCGATGCCATGGCGGGTCTGGATCATGGGCGCGTTGAATGGCTTGTCCACCACCGCGCGCAGGCCGTGGATGTGCACGCGCAGGGAATCCGAATCGGGCAGCTCCTCGCCCCAGACCCGGGTTTCCAGTTCCTGCCGGGTGACCACCGCCGGCGAGGCTTCCATCAGCGCCTGCAGGATCTTCAGCGCGGTCGGGTTGAGCTGCAGCAGCTTGCCCTGGCGGCGCACTTCCAGCGTGTCCAGGTTGTATTCCAGGTCGCCGGTTTCCAGCACGCGGGTATGGCCGCCCTTGCCGCGCCGCGACAGCGCATTGAGCCGCACCTCGACTTCCTGCAGCGCGAACGGCTTGATCAGGTAGTCGTCGGCGCCCGAATCGAACCCGGCGAGCTTGTTGTCCAGCGAGTCGCGCGCGGTGAGCATCAGCACCGGGGTCTGCTTGCGTGCGTCGTTGCGCAGCTTGCGGCAGACCTCGATGCCGTCCATGCCCGGCAGGTTGAGGTCGAGCACGATCGCATCGAAATCGTGCACGACCGCCAGGTGCAGGCCGGTCACGCCATCGGCCGCGAAATCCACCGTATGCCCACGGTCTTCAAGGTAGTCCCCAAGATTGGCCGCGATGTCGCTGTTGTCTTCGATCACGAGAATGCGCACGTGTGCAGGTACCTCAGTCGTGGGATTTCCGGATGACGCAATGCCATTGGTGCGGAGAATTACAGCACAGCAATCATTAAATTCTCACAACCCCCACGGCACCTCTCCATCACACCGATGATCAGCGCTCAGTTGCCGACCTTCGCATCCTTGCCGCCTTGCATGGAACCCATGAAACGGTCCGAGTCTCTCTTCATCCGTTCGCGCTCGGCCACGGTGAAGCACTGGGTCGTCGCCATATTCGACCCCACTGATTTCTCCCGCTTGCAGATCAAGCGACTGTCCGCGCGGGCTTTCGTCAGCACGCTGTTGACCAGCTCCTGGTCATTGAACACCTCGACCCTTCTTTCCGGGGGCAGTGTCTCGACGTTGCCGTCACCCACAGCCCGCGACATGCGGTCCAGGGCAGCGATCACACGCTCCCGGTCCGAAGCCGATATTTCGCTGTACACCTCTCCGCCCTGCAGATCCGAGCGGACCTTCAACTGCTGCGGCTGGAAAGGTTGCGCCGCCTGCAATGGCAATTCAGGCTGCCTGGCGAAGGCAACGGCTGGCGCCAGGCATACCATCAAAAAGAACGATTTGCGGAACATGTTCGGCCTCTTCCTTGTCTGCCCCCCACTCTAGCAAACAAATCATAAAAACAAGGCCCTGGCGCAGAGACGCCAGAGCCTGAAGATTCCCGATCACCGGACCCGCTGAGGAGGGCTGGTCGCAGTGGAGCAAGCCTATGGCCCCCGGAATTAAAGGCCCGTTAAAACCTTGCAAGCAATTCGGAATCCGGCCTCAGCGCTTGAGATTGGCGACGTAGTCGATCATCCAGCCGGCGACGTCGCCGCCGGAAACGCTCTCGATGCCCTCCAGACCGGGGGTCGAATTCACCTCCAGCACCAGCGGCCCGCGCCGGGAGCGGATCATGTCCACGCCGGCGATGCCCAGCCCCAGTGCCTTGGCCGAGCGCACCGCCACCTGCTGTTCAGCCCTGCTGCAGACCGCCGGCGCCGCGCTGCCGCCGGCATGCAGGTTGGAACGGAAATCGCCGTCCTGGGCCTGGCGGCGCATGGTAGCGACCACCTGGTCGCCCACGACCAGGCAGCGCAGGTCGGCGCCCTGCGCCTCGGCGATGAACTCCTGCACCAGGAAGTTCGCGTACAGGCCGCGCAGCGCCTCCACCGTGCCCTTGGACGCGCTGAGCTTCTCGGTGAGGATCACCCCGCGGCCCTGCGTGCCTTCGCTGAGTTTCACCACATGCGGCGGCGGGCCCAGCATGGACAGCAGGTCGTGGGTATCGTCCGGGTTGTCGCCGAACACCGTCACCGGCATGTCGATGCCCTTGGCCGCGAGCACCTGGTGCGCGCGCAGCTTGTCGCGCGCGCGCAGGATCGCGTCGGATGGATTGGGCGTGCGTGCGCCCATCATTTCGAACTGGCGCAGCACCGCGGTGCCGTAGCGGGTGATGGAGGCGCCGATGCGCGGGATCACCGCGTCGATGCCGGTCAGCGGCCGGCCCTTGTAATGCATGCTGAAATCGCCCGCGGTGATGCGCATGTAGCAGCGCAGCGGGTCGAGGATGCGCACCGTGTGGCCGCGCGCGCGCGCGGCTTCGACCAGACGCCGGGTCGAGTAGAGCTTGCTGTTGCGGGAAAGGATGGCGAGCTTCATCGCAGGGCCAGGGCAGAAAGACAGGGCACGCCACGTCCTGGCCCTTGCTTGACGCCACGATGCCCAAGCGGCATCTGCGAATGAAGCAGGTGATGGGAGTACCGCGCCACACTCAGGACGTTGAACGACAACGGGCTTCTTCCGATGGCGCCATGGAATCGCGCCCGGATTATGTACCTGGCGCCCCCCGCCGGCAACCGGCCAGAGGCCGCCTCAGGGGAGTTCGCGCAGGGCGTGGAGGGGCGCGACACCCTGTCCACCGTTGACGCCATCCAGCATCGGCGGAACGGTGCAGCGCGCGGGTAAGCAAGCGACCACGGAATGGCGCCGGGCACCTCACCGGCAATGGAGTTCGCCACTCTTCGGAAGGTGATGCAGCAGTCCCGCACACGGCCGGATGGCATTTCGCCCAGTGCGTGCCACCGGCGCAGGAGATCTGCAACCACCCGCGCTGGGGTCGTCGCAATCTGTCGCGGCCGCGCACCGCCATCGCATCCCGGCCGCCCGCTCACTCCAGCCTGGATCGCCCCGCCTGGCCTGCCACAGCCGCGCCATGCCCCGCTTGACCTAAAGTTAACATGAGGTTTTATCCTGCTGCCGCCCACGCGCCCCCACAGCATGTGCCCCTGGTCCGTTGCCCTCGGAGTTCCCTTTGATGTTCGCCAGCGATGCAGAGTCCCCCGCAGCCGTCCAGCCTGGAGGCGCCAGCACCTTTCTCGAAGAAAAGGCCTTTCGTGCAAGGACGGTGCTTGTGTTCGGCACCATCACGGACACACTGGCCGCGGAAACCGTCCGCAAGCTCCTTGCCCTGGATGCGGAATCCAGCGCGCCGATCACCCTGATCGTTTCCTCGCCGGGAGGCCACCTTGAATCAGGCGATGCGATCCACGACGTCGTGCGCTTCGTTTCGTCGCCGGTCAACATGATCGGCACGGGGTGGGTCGGCAGCGCAGCTACCCATTTGTACCTTGGAGCGCCCAGGGAGCGGCGCTTCTGCCTGCCGCAGACCCGCTTCCTGATCCACCAGCCGAGTGGCGGGGCCGGTGGACCCGCAAGTGATATCGCGATCCAGGCCGTGGAGATCATCAAGGCGCGGGAACGCATCGCCCAGGTGATCGCGCGCGAGACAGGCCAGCCCCTGGGCCGCGTCCTGAAGGACATAGAGCGTGACCTGTGGATGCCGGCCGAGGAAGCCCTGTCCTACGGGCTCGTATCCCGCATCATCCAGCGCCGCGCGGAACTCGCTCCCGCATGAAGCCCAGTCCCCCTGAACACCACGAACGCCGTTGCCCGGGCTCCCCACCGGAACAGCACATGCTCAAGATCCTTGGAAAGCGATCTTCCATCAATGTCCGCAAAGTCCTGTGGGCCTGCGCCGAGCTTGGCCTGTCGCACCAGCTCGAGGAATGGGGCAGCGGCTGCAGCGACGTAAACACGGATGCTTTCAAGGCGCTCAACCCGAACGCGATGATGCCCGTGCTGATCGACGGGGATTTCGTGCTGTGGGAGTCGAACGCCATCCTGCGCTACCTCGCCAACTGCCATGGCGGTTCCGCGCTTTATCCCCTCGAACCCAGGGCGCGCGCCCGCGTCGACCAGTGGCTGGACTGGCAGGCCTCCGACCTCAATGGTGCATGGCGCTATGCCTTCATGGCACTGGTGCGCCACTCCCCGGAGCACGGTGATGCCCAGCAGACCCAGCGGTCACTGGACGCCTGGCATCGGTTCATGCGCGTACTGGAAGGCCGCCTGGTCGATACGGGCGCCTACGTCGCAGGCGAAACATTCAGCCTCGCTGACATCGCCGTGGGACTTTCCGTCCATCGCTGGTACCAGACGCCATTCGAGCACCCCCACCTGGACGCGGTGGACGACTACTACCGGCGCATCGAACGACGCGCAGGATTCATCGCGCATTGCACCGGCGTGCCGTGACCCGGCGCAACGACCGGCCGTGCCTGCCCTCCTCTCCCGTCACCCTCAGCTCCCTGCCCGCGCCCCATGCAACCCGACCTGCTCCTCGCCTTCATGACCTATGCGCTGGTGACCTCCATCACGCCAGGACCCAACAACACCATGGTGCTCGCCTCGGGGCTCAATCATGGGTTCGCCCGCAGCGTGCCACACATCATCGGCATCAGTGTCGGCTTCGCGGCGATGGTATTCGGCGTGGGCGTGGGGCTCGGGCGTCTGTTCCTCGCGTACCCGTTCCTGTACACCACATTGCGCGTGGTCGGTGCGATCTACCTGCTCTGGCTTGCCTGGCAGATCGCCGTGGCGCAGCCGCTGCATGAGGAGGCGCCCCCCGGCCGGCCATTCGGATTCTGGAAGGCTGCCGCCTTCCAGTGGGTCAATCCCAAGGCGTGGATCATGGCCATCGGGGCCATTGCCACCTACACACCCGCCGAAGCGGGCCTGCCGGCGGTGATCGCCATCGCGGCGCTCTACGCCGTCGTCAATGCGCCCAGCGTCGCAGTCTGGGCCGCCTTCGGCACGACATTGCGTCGTTGGCTGACGGACAGGCGCCACCTGCGCGCCTTCAACATCGCGATGGCCGCCCTGCTCGTGCTGTCCCTGTATCCGTTGCTGTCCGGGCACACGCAGACCTGAACACCCCTGCCCGTCATGGCCAGCCGTTGGCACTGTGAACCGGGAACGGGCCTGCGACCGGTTCGGGCCCTTGACCACTGGCACGCACGGTCGTCCGCACCCTGAAAAGCAGACCGTGCGTTCATGCCTGCCCCTCCAAACGGCGACGCAGGCGGCTGGCGATCGCCGCCGCGACCAGACCGCCCACCAGGCTGATGTGCTCCAGCGCCCAGAACATCGCCGCCTTGGCCTGTGGTTCCGGCAACGCCCAGAAGCGGTGCACGACCAGGATGGTCAGCAGCAGGAAGACCACCAGTGCCCCCGCGCCCAGCCAAAGCGCGCGATCGAGCAGCAGCAGTGCCGAGCCGCCCAGCAGCACCGCGATGGTGGCGATGTTGAACAGCCAGTCCGGTTCCAGCCCGGCGGCGCGCATCTCGGCCAGCCCACCCTGGAAGTCGAGCAGTTTGGCCAGCCCGGAGGAAAGGAACACCACCGCCAGCAGGAGGCGGGCAACCCTCCACGCCCAGCGGCTGTCCAGGATCTTGTCAACGATGTTTTGCATGAGTGTCCGCTCTCGAAGAAGCGGCCGCGCGACAAAGCCGTGCGACCGATGGGTTGCAGGAAAACCGGCCGCTCAAAGCGGCTTGCCAGGTTCAGCGCGGGCGGACTATAAAACCTCAAGCAAAGTTGAGGTCAAGCCATGCATGCAGGGAAACCATTCGATTTCTCGCGCCTGCTGACCGTGGGCGAAGTGGCACATCGCGCGGGCGTGCCGGTTTCCACGATCCACTTCTACGAGTCGAAGGGGCTGATCGCCAGCACGCGCAACGCCGGCAACCAGCGCCGATTCGCTTCGGTCGTGCTGCGCTACATCGCCGTGATCAAGGTGGCCCAGCGCACGGGCATTCCACTGGAGGAAATCAAGGAGGCCCTTGGCCGGTATCCCCCCGGGAGCAAGCTCACTGCCGCGCAGTGGCGCGAACTGTCCTCGCGCTGGCGCGCCAGCCTGGACGAACGCATCACCAGGTTGACGCGGCTGCGCGACGAACTGGACAGCTGCATCGGCTGCGGCTGCCTGTCGCTGGACGAGTGTCCCCTGCGCAACCCGCAGGACGCGTTGGGTGCGGGAGGGCCCGGCCCCCGCATTCTCGAGCGCCCGTGACCACCACGCCTTTCCCGACCGGCCGATGGCTCACGAAGCCCGGCAAAGGCGACTGCTGCTGACCACCGGCAACTGCGCGCGGGCTTCAAGACCAGCGCGTTCCAACGGCAAGAACGCGGAGTCCAGCACCGCGCCAAAGGGATGTCGTGCAAGGCCCAGGCAATCCCGCTGCGGCGACAGACCGCATTCCTTGACGCGCTCTGCGCGGGCTGCTGGCGTGGGGAGGAAATTACCGGCTGACGGACGGATGCGCTGAGGCGCACCCTTGGACTTTCCTAGAATGCGATGGAAAGTCGATTGGAGCGGGTGAAGGGAATCGAACCCTCGTCGTAAGCTTGGGAAGCTTCTGCTCTACCATTGAGCTACACCCGCGCGGCGATGCGCAGTCTATGCGGTGGCAGGTGCCCGGTGCAACGACCACTCGCAAGGGCCGGGCTTGTCCGGCACAGGAGCTCTCCCGGCAACACCATGCGGGGCAGGCCCCGGATCCACACCCAGGAAAGGCGGCGCCATGACAGCGCCGCCTTCGTGCCGCGCTCAGAATCCGCCGCTGAACGTGGCGAACAGCGTCGCGTCGCGGGCCGACTTCTGCGCGGTGGTGGTGCTCACGCCAATATTGCTCTGCAGCCCCCACAGGTTCATCCGCGCGCCCAGCACGGCGGTGGCGTAGTTGCGGTCGAACTGCAGGCCCGGAACCTTGTAGGCGCCGACGTCGGCCATGGTCTGCAGCCAGGCGCTGGCCTGCTGGCCGTCCTCAAACTCGTGGTCCCAGGTGACCTGCGCGTAGGGGTGGATGCTGCCGCCATCGAAACGCGCCTGCCAGCCGAGGCGGCCGACGGTGGAGTCCACGTCCTGGTCGCCGTAGCCGAGCGCGGTGGCGCTGGCGTTGCTTTCGACGTAGCCGTCGAGCTTGACCTTCTGCCAGACCACGCCGGCCACCGGGCCGTGGCGGAAGCCGCCTTCCTGGCCGAACTCGTAACCGGCGTCGAGCGCGGCGGTCAGGTTGCTGCCGTCGGGCGAACCGGTGTGCTCGCGGGTGGCCGGCCCCAGCTGCACCTTGCGGGTGACGTCGTAGCCCAGCCAGCTGTAGCCGACCTGGCCGTTGACCCAGGCGCGCTCGCCGTACCAGCCGGCGAACAGGCCCAGCGTGGTATCGGACTGGGTGAAATCGCCCTTGTTGTTGCCGAAATCGGCCTCCATGCGGCCATAGCCGGCGAAGCCGCCGACCACCATGCCGCCGCGCGCCCAGTCCACGCCGAACAGGCCGGCCGGGGCGATGCCGTCGTACACGTTGCCATGGTCGTAGCGCTGCATGTCGCCGCGCACGTTGCCCCACCAGCTCATGCCGTCGGCCGGTCGGCCGGCCAGGTGGCCGCCGACCTGCGCGGCGCGCGCGCGGCCGGTGGTCTGCGCCGAATGGGTCAGCACCTGCTGCAGGCGCGGGGCTTCGAGCACCGAGATCGCGTACTGGCCCAGGATTTCATGTGCGGCGGTGGTCGGGTGCACGCCATCGGCGAAGACATAGGTGTCGGCCGCGCCGGGGGTCGTGTAGCTGAGCGGGTTGCAGAACAGCGAGGAATCGCCCTTGGGCGCCGGCTGCGTCTTGCAGGCCACGCCGCTGACGTTGGCGAAACCGTAGGCGCCCGGGTTGGCGACGATCTCCCGCAGGATGGTGAACGTATCGACAGGGATGACCTGGAGGCCGGCCTGCCTGAGCCCGCCGAACAGCGCATCGTTGTAGGCCTTGGACAGGGCCGTGCCCTGCGCCATCCCGAGGGCGCCGCCGGCGCGCGCGGCCGGGGTCAGGCCGATGTCGGGCAGGTTGGGGACCATCACGTACTGCGCGCCGGCGGCCTTCAGCATGCCCACCATGCCGACCTGGTCGGCGACCGCGCCGCCGATGATGGCCGACGCGAGCGCCGGGGTGCGCTGCACCTCGAACAGGTCGTTGGCGCCGCCCCACACGGTGTACAGCGCATTGGCGTCGGCCTTGCCGCCATTGGCGGCCAGGTAGGTGCCGAGCTGGGTCTTGAGCGACGGCGTCGGGCCGAGCCCGCCCACCGTATCCACGCCGACGCGCGCGCCGCCGACGGCGTAGTTGTCGCCGTTCTGGCCATTGCCGTTGGGCGAGGCGTCGGTGCCGTAGTGATCAGCCAGGTAATCGGACCACACCCAGCCGGGGTTGGTGGTGAAGCGGCCCACCAGCGAGGCATTGGGATCGATCTGCATCAGCACCGGGCGGAAATGGCCGGTGTCGGTCAGGCTGTCGCCGAAGAACACGGTCTTCGAGAACGGGGACTGCGCCAGGGCCGGGACGGCGGCGCATGCCAGCGCCAGGGCAAGGGCCGAACGCAGCGGGCGGGTGGAAACACGCATGGGAAACTCCTGACGGACGAGGAAAGCGACAGCGTACGCCGCCGCACGGTGTTAGTTTTTCATTGCCCCACGGCGGGCTCACGCTGCACCGCCGCATCGGACTGGGATTTTCCACCCGCGCTGGCGAAAATGGCTGCATGAACATCCAGCTCAATGGCGAACCGCGCCCGTTCCCGACACCCCTGACCCTGGCCGGCCTGCTGGCGGCCGAAGGCCTGGCCGAGCGCCGGGTGGCGGTGGAGGTCAACGGTGAGATCATTCCCCGCGGCCGGCACGGTGAGTGGCAGTTGAACGAGGGCGACGTGGTCGAGATCGTGCACGCGCTGGGCGGCGGGTGATCTCTTGCCGCCGTAGGTATGGGGCTTGCCCCACACGGCCCCACCGGGAAAGCCTCATGCGGGGCAAGCGCCGCATCCACGAGGCAACGCCACGCAACGCCGCTTGCCATGATCGGCGATAATCGCCCCATGAATGCACACGCCCCCACCGATCCGCTGGTCATCGCCGGCAAGACCTATGCGTCCCGGCTCCTGACCGGGACCGGCAAGTTCAAGGATCTGGAAGAAACCCGCCTGGCCACCGAGGCCGCCGGCGCCCAGATCGTCACCGTGGCCATCCGCCGCACCAACATCGGCCAGAACCCGGGCGAGCCCAACCTGCTCGACGTGCTGCCGCCGGACCGCTACGCCATCCTGCCCAACACCGCCGGCTGCTACACCGCCGAGGACGCGGTGCGTACCTGCCGCCTGGCGCGCGAACTGCTCGACGGCCACAACCTGACCAAGCTCGAGGTGCTGGGCGACCAGAAAACCCTGTACCCGGACGTAGTGCAGACCCTCAAGGCCGCCGAGCAGCTGGTCAAGGACGGTTTCGAGGTGATGGTCTACACCTCCGACGACCCGATCCTGTGCAAGCGCCTGGAGGAGATCGGCTGCGCGGCGGTGATGCCGTTGGCCGCGCCGATCGGCTCGGGGCTGGGCATCCAGAACAGGTACAACCTGATGGAGATCATCGAGAACGCCAAGGTGCCGATCATCGTCGACGCCGGCGTCGGCACCGCGTCGGACGCCGCCATCGCGATGGAGCTGGGCTGCGACGGCGTGCTGATGAACACCGCCATCGCCGGCGCGCGCAACCCGGTGCTGATGGCCAGCGCGATGCGCAAGGCGGTCGAGGCCGGGCGCGAGGCCTTCCTGGCCGGCCGCATTCCGCGCAAGCGTTACGCGAGCGCGTCCTCGCCGGTGGACGGGTTGATCGGCTGATGACCAATCCCTTCGACAGCGCCGGCGCCAAGGCGCCGCCCAAGCCCTTCACCGTCACCGAAGGCCGCCGCGAGGTACGCAGCTTCGTGCTGCGCCAGGGGCGCTTCACCCCCGCCCAGCAGCGTGCGTTCGACGAGCGCTGGCCGCGTTTCGGCATCGACTTCACCGGCGAACCGCGCGACCTGGACGCCACCTTCGGCCGCAGTGCGCCCAGGGTGCTGGAGATCGGCTTCGGCAACGGCGCCGCGCTGCGTTACGCGGCCCAGTTCGACACGTCCAAGGATTACATCGGCATCGAGGTGCATGCACCGGGCGTCGGCCGCCTGCTCAATGCATTGGCCGACGACAATGCCGGCAACGTCAAGCTCTACCACCACGACGCGGTGGAAGTGCTGGAGAAGGAAATCGCCGACGGCGCGCTGGACGAAGTGCGCATCTACTTCCCGGACCCGTGGCACAAGAAGCGCCACAACAAGCGCCGCCTGGTGCAGCCGGCGTTCGCGGCGCTGCTGGTGCGCAAGCTGCGCCCGGGCGGACTGCTGCACTGCGCGACCGACTGGGAGAATTACGCCGAGCAGATGTGGGACGTGCTCGACGCCACCGACGGGCTGAGCAACCGCGCCGGCCCCCGTGGCAGCGTGCCGCGCCCGGACTGGCGCCCGCAGACCCACTTCGAGACCCGCGGCCAGAAACTCGGCCACGGCGTCTGGGATCTGCTGTATGACAGGCAGGGAACGGGAGCCGGGGACTAAGGGAATGTTGCCTTCACGCACAAGCGCATCCGGAGACAGCGCCAGGCGTCTGGTGCGCAAGGCCGCTCCCTCCCGCAATCCCCGGCATGCAGCCTCCACCCGACGCCGGATGGCACGTGCCGCCCTCCATCCCGCCCCGGGGACCGGCAGCGGGGGTTCGCCGGCCGAACCCGCCACGCGCGCTCCCCGCCTCCCCGTTTCCGCCTCCCAGCCCTGATGGATACCGCCCTCACGCTGACGACCGACATGAAGCTCGTCCTCGGGCTGGTCGGCTTCACGATGGCGATGTTCCTGTTCGAGCGCATCCGCGCCGACGTGGTGGCGCTGGTGGTGATGGTGGTGCTGGGCGTCACCGGCCTGATCGCGCCGGAGGAAATCTTCGGCGGCTTCTCCGGCAACGCGGTGATGAGCATCATCGCCACCACCATCCTCGGCGCCGGGCTGGACCGCACCGGCGCGCTGAACCGCCTGGCCGGCTGGCTGCTGCGGCGCTCGCACGGGCTGGAGCAGCGCCTGCTGCTGCTGACCAGCGCCACCGCCGGCTTCAATTCCTCCTTCATGCAGAACCCGTCGGTGATGGCGCTGTACCTGCCGGTCGCCTCGCGGCTGGCCTCGCACACCGGGCTCACCCTCAAGCGGCTGCTGCTGCCGATCACCGCCGCCATCGTGATGGGCGGCGGCCTGACCATGGTCGGCAACTCGCCGCTGATCCTGCTCAACGACCTGCTGATCTCGGCCAACAACAACCTGCCTTCCGGCACCGCCACCATCGAACCGCTGCGCATGTTCGCGCCGCTGCCGATCGGCGTGGCGCTGCTGGCCGCCTCGCTGCTGTACTTCCGCTTCTTCGGCGACCGCAAACTGTCGCGCGGGGACGGCAGCGACGGCGACGGCCAGACCCCGGCGCGCACCGAGAGCTACTTCGCCAAGGCCTACGGCATCGAGGGCGAGGTGTTCGAGCTGGCGGTGACGGCCGAAAGCCCGCTGGTCGGCATGACCGTCAGCGAGGTCGAGAACCTGTTCGACGCGCCGCTGCTGCTGGCGCTGAAAACCGGCAACGACACCCGCCTGGCGCCGCCGGCGGACCTGCGCATCTGGGTCGGCAGCGTGATCGGCGCGATGGGCCCGCGCCAGCAGGTGGCCGATTTCGCGCAGAACCAGTTCCTGCGCATGTCATCGCGCCTGCGCAACCTCGGCGACCTGTTCAATCCCAGCCGCGCCGGCATTTCCGAGGCGGTGATCCCACCGACCTCGAAGCTGATCGGCAAGACCGCCGGCCAGCTGCGCCTGCGCAAGGAGCGCGGCATCAGCCTGCTGGCGATCAACCGCGACAAGCAGGTGATCCGCGAGGACGTGCGCAACGTGGCGCTGCGCGCCGGCGACATGCTGGTGTTCCACAGCATCTGGCAGGACCTGGCCGCCGCCGCCGAGAGCCGCGATTTCGTGGTGGTCACCGACTACCCGAAGGGCGAGCAGCGCCCGCACAAGTTCAAGATCGCCATGGCGATCTTCGCCCTCACCATCATCATCGCGCTGACCTCGCACCTGCCGGTGGCGCTGACCCTGCTCACCGGCGTGGCCGGCATGCTGCTCACCGGCGTGCTGCGCATGGACGAGGCCTACGCGGCGATCAACTGGAAGACCATCTTCATGATGGCCGGGCTGATCCCGCTGGGCTGGGCGATGGATTCCAGCGGCGCGGCGGCCTGGGTCGCCGGCCACACCATCGACAAGCTGCCGGCCGGCATCCCGATCTGGACGCTGGAGCTGGCGCTGGCGGTGCTGACCACCGCCTTCTCGCTGGTCATCAGCCATGTCGGCGCGACCATCGTCACCGTGCCGATCGCGGTCAACCTGGCGCTGGCGGCCGGCGGCAATCCCACCGCGTTCGCGCTGATCGTGGCGCTGTCGGCGTCCAACAACCTGATGACCGCCTCCAACCCGGTGATCTCGATGGTGATGGGCCCGGCCAAGTACACCCCGCGCGAGATGTGGCGCGTCGGCGGGCCGCTGTCGCTGATCTACACCGTGGTCGTGGTGGTGATGGTCAACATCATGTTCTGAGGCACCACCGCAGGAGCGCACTTGTAGGAGCGCACTTCAGTGCGCGATGGGGCTTTCCCGGTAGAGCCCTTCGCGCACTGAAGTGCGCTCCTATATGGGAGCCGGCAGCAATCGTTCAGCCAAGCAGCACCCTGCCGTCCTCGACCCGCACCGGCACCGTGCGCAGCGCATCGCCCTTGCACGGACCGGACACGCAGGTGCCGCCCTGCAGCTCGAACGCGGCGCCATGCACCGCGCAGACCAGATGGCCCTCGCGGCTCTTGAGGAACTGCCCCGGCGCCCAGTCGAGATTGCGGCCGGCATGCGGGCAGACGTTGAGCCAGGCACGCACATGGGCGCCGTCGCGATGGAGGATCACCGGTTCGGCGTCGCCCTCGATCACCGCCTCCACCGAATGGAAACCTTGGTCGGGCAAGGCATCGAGCCGGGCCAGCTCGACGGCGGAAGACGCGGACATGGACATCGCGGGGCTGCGTAATAAAGGCGGGAGAGGCGATTGTCGCACGCCCGTACTGCCCGCCCCGCCGCGGTCCTGCATGAATGCGCGGCCGCATTTAACGACAAATTCACTCATCGGCCGGCATCGCCCCCGATACTGCCGCCAGCCAAAACGTCATACCACCGACATGCAGATCCGTTATTTCCAGTTCGCCAACCTCCGCAACCTGTTCGCGCCGCGCAAGCCGCGCAACCCGTTGCTGCGGATCGCGCTGGGCCTGCTGGGCCTGGCGATCCTCGCGGTGATGATCGTCGCCGGCGTGTTCGTCGGCGCGGCGATGATCCTGGTCGGCCTGACCTGGAAGCTGCTGGCCGCGCGCAAGGCGCGTGCCGCGGGCAAGGTCGCCGGCAACGTGATGGACGGCGAGTACCGCGTGGTGCGCAAGCCGGCGCTGCCGCACGCCCACTGACGCCGGTTTCCCGGCAACGATTTACCGCGCAGCGCCCGGCCATCGGCCGGGCGCGCTGCATTTGGCCGGAGGGACAGCACCCGCCGGTGGCCTCACCGCTTTCGCGCAGCCCCCGCGCGTTGGTCCTGCGGACCACCGTGCGCCCTGCTCCGCTTTCGCGTCACGACACTACCGGCCCGGCGGCGGCGTCCGGCATCATGGCGCCTGCCCCTGTTTTCCGGACGCCCCATGACCGACCTGATTCCCACCCCGCCCGTTCCGCGCATCCCGGTGGCCGGCGGCGGCACCTTCCCGGTGCGCCGCATCTACTGCGTGGGCCGCAACTTCGCCGACCACGCGCGCGAGATGGGCGCCAACGCGCCGGCCTCGGCCGCCGAACGCGGCCAGCCGATGTTCTTCATGAAACCGGCCGACGCCATCGTCACCGGCGACGCGCCCGTTCCGTATCCGTCCGCCACCTCCGATCTGCATCACGAAGTCGAGCTGGTGGTCGCGCTCGGCCAGGACGCGCCGGCCGGCGTGCTGGCCGTCGAGCAGGCGATGTCGCTGGTGCTGGCCTACGGCGTGGGCCTGGACCTGACCCGCCGCGACCTGCAGGCCGCCGCCAAGGCCAAGGGCGGCCCGTGGGATATCGCCAAGGGCTTCGACCATTCCGCGCCGGTCAGCGAACTGGTGCCCGCCACGCAGGTGGGCGAGCTGGCGCCGCTGGAACTGTCGCTGGAGATCAACGGGCAGGTGCGGCAGCGCTCCACGCTGGACAACATGATCTGGAACGTGCCGGAAATCCTGCACGAGCTGTCCAGGCTCTACGCGCTGCGCGCCGGCGACCTGGTGTTCATGGGCACGCCGGCCGGCGTGGCCGCGCTGCAGCCCGGCGACCGTTTCAGCGCGCGACTGGGCGGCATCGCCCGCTGCGACGGCATGATCGCCGGATGACGGACGCCGGCGTACCCTGTGCTGGCCTTCCCTTCACGCATACAGGAGAAACACATGGGAATGATCAGTGAGTTCAAGGAATTCGCGATGCGCGGCAACGTCATCGACCTGGCGGTCGGTGTCGTGATCGGCGGCGCGTTCGGCAAGATCGTCACCTCGCTGGTGGACAAGGTGATCATGCCGCCGATCGGCTGGATGATCGGCAGCGTCGACTTCTCCAAGCTGGCCTGGACGCTGGCGCCGGCCCGCGTGGCCGCCGACGGCACCGAGATCCCGGCCGTGGTGATCGGCTACGGCGATTTCATCAACACGGTGGTGCAGTTCGTCATCGTCGCCTTCGCCATCTTCATGCTGGTCAAGGTGGTCAACCGCCTGTCGCGCAAGAAGGAAGAAGCGCCCGCCGCGCCGGCCGAGCCGAGCGAGGAAGTGCTGTTGCTGCGCGAGATCCGCGACAACCTGAAGAAGTGATGCGGGCCCTCTCCCTTCGGGGAGATGGCGCACTGCGCGCCTGCGGTTGAGCGCCCACGCCGCTGGCATGGGCCGGGGGGCGGAACGAGGGGTTGGGACGAGGGTCGGGCAGAGCCTCGCGCTTCGCTAGCACACGGTTCCGCCCTGACCCGCGTCCGTGCGCTTTCGCGCCACCTGCATCCGGCAACCTGGCGACGCAGCCGGGCGATCCTGTCGGGCTGTCTCCCTGAGGGAGAAGGCAGAACGGCAACGCCGGTGACCTCCAGCACGGTCCCACCGAAAGCCGCTGGCGTATGCTCGCGGCTTTCCCGTTCCTGGAGCCCGCCATGCGCCGTCTCGCCTTCGCCATCGCCGCCGTGCTCGCCTGCGCCGGCGCGCAGGCCGCCCCTACCCGCATTCCCGAGCAGGCGCTGGCCCAGGCCGCGGAACTGCGCGAACAGGCGCTGGCCGACGACACCGGCTGGAAGGTGGTCGAATCGCTGACCACCGAGGTCGGCCCGCGCCTGGCCGGCAGCGAGGCCGACGCGCGCGCGGTGGAATGGGCCAAGGCCAAGTTCAAGGCGCTGGGCTTCGACAAGGTGTGGACCGAGCCGGTCACCTTTCCCAAGTGGGAGCGCCGCAGCGAGCACGCGCAGGTGCTGGGCGCGCACGCGCAGCCGCTGGCGATCACCGCGCTGGGCGGCAGTCCCGCGGGCACCGCCGAGGGCGAGGTGGTGCGCTTTGACAGCCTGGAAGCGCTGAAGGCCGCTCCGGAAGGCTCGCTGGCCGGCAAGATCGCCTTCATCGACTACCAGATGACGCGCAGCCGCAGCGGCGAGGACTACGGCATCGGCGGCACGGTCCGCAGCCGCGGCCCGTCCGAGGCGATCCGCAAGGGCGCGGTGGGCTACATCATGCGTTCGGCCGGCACCGACTCGCACCGCGTGCCGCACACCGGCATCACCCGCTTCGACGAGGGCCTGACCCCGGTGCCGTCGGCGGCGCTGTCGGTGCCCGACGCCGACCAGCTCGCGCGGCTGGTCGCGCGCGGCCCGACCCGCATCCGCATGGCGCTGGACTGCGGCTGGGACGGCAGCTACACCTCGCAGAATGTCATCGGCGAGATCACCGGCCGCAGCCTGCCGAAGGAAGTGGTGGTGATCGGCGGCCACCTCGATTCCTGGGACCTGGGCACCGGCGCCATCGACGACGGTGCGGGCGTGGGCATCACCATGGCCGCCGGCCACCTGATCGGCCAGCTCAGGCAGGCGCCCAAACGCACCATCCGCGTGATCGCCTTCGCCAACGAAGAACAGGGCCTGCACGGCGGATTCGCCTACGCCGCCGCGCGCGTCAAGGCCAAGGAAGTCCCGCTGCAGCACATCGCCGCCGAGAGCGACTTCGGCGCCGGCCGCATCTACGCGTTCAACACCGGCTCGGGCAATCCCGCCGGCTCGCGCGAGGCCACCGCGCAGATCGCGCAGGTGCTGGCACCGCTGGGCATCGAGTACCGCCCCGACGAAGGCGGCCCCGGCCCGGACGTGGGTCCACTGGCGGCCAAGGGCGGCGCCTGGGCGTGGCTGGCGCAGGACGGGACCGACTATTTCGACCTGCACCACACCGCCGACGACACGCTGGACAAGATCGACCCGAAGGCGCTGGCGCAGAACGTGGCCGCCTACACCGTGTTCGCCTACCTCGCTGCCGAATCCGACGGCAGCTTCGGCAGCGAAGCCAAGGACGTGGTGCCGCCGAAGGAATAAGCGGCAGCGCAGGGCCACCGCAACGAAGACGCTCCACTGCGCGGAAGCGCCGCCAGGCGCTTCCGCTGCTCGACACGATCGCACCCCATAGGAGCGGCTTCAGCCGCGAAGGAGCGTTCGCGGTGAGATCCCATCGCGACTGAAGTCGCTCCTACGCACGCGGGGTACGGGCACCGCACGATCCCGCCGCGGAATCACCGCCGCGGCAACATTCAACTGCCGCCATCTGCGCACTCCTCCGTAGGAGCGGCTTCAGCCGCGAACGGGCTTTCCCGGTAAAGGCCCCTCGCGGCTGAAGCCGCTCCTACGAAAGCCGCTTTTCCTTCCTGCTCACCCGGGTCTGGGATAATGGCCGCCAACGCACCGCATGGCAGCCCTCTCATGACGTCCCGATCCCTTCGCATCGCCCTGGCGCAGTACGACTTCCCGGTCGGCGACGTGGCCGGCAACAGCGCGCGCATCGTCGAACTGGTGCAGGTCGCCCGCGACGAATACGGCGCCGACGTGGTGCTGTTCCCGGAACTGGCGATCAGCGGCTACCCGCCGGAAGACCTGCTGCTGCGCCCGTCCTTCCTGCGCGACTGCGAGCAGGCGGTCGCCCGCATCGCCGCGCAGGTGCAGGGCATCGTCGCCGTGGTCGGCTGGCCGCAGAGCACCGGCGCGGTGGTGTACAACGCCGCCAGCGTGCTGCGCGATGGCGCGGTCGCCGCCACCTACCGCAAGCGCGAGCTGCCCAACTACGCGGTGTTCGACGAACGGCGCTATTTCGACATCGACCCGGACGGCGGCAACTGCGTGTTCGAGGTCGGCGGGGTGAAGCTGGGGCTGCTGGTCTGCGAGGACCTGTGGTTCGCCGAGCCGCTGGCCGCCACCGTGGCCGAAGGCGCCGAGCTGGTGCTGGTCGCCAACGCCTCGCCGTACGAACGCGGCAAGCACGCCCAGCGCGACGCGCTGATGGCCGAACGCAGCCGCGACAGCGGCGCCGCCATCGCCTACGTCAACCTCGTCGGCGGGCAGGACGCGCTGGTGTTCGACGGCGCCTCGGTGGTGGCCGACGGCGACGGCACGGTGCACCCGGCGGCGCTGGCCTTCGCCGAGGAGATGCTGGTGGCCGAGTACGACGCCGACGCGCGCGCGTTCACGCCGCTGCGCTGGATCGACGACGGCGACGAGAGCATGGACGCGCTGGCCTGGCGCGCGGTGACCCGCGGCATCCAGGACTACTGCCGCAAGAACGGCTTCGGCAAGGTATGGCTGGGCCTGTCCGGCGGCATCGATTCGGCGCTGGTGCTGGCGCTGGCGGTGGACGCTCTGGGCGCGGACAACGTCACCGCGGTGGCTATGCCCTCGCGCTACACGGCAGGCCTGTCCAACGACCTGGCCGCCGAACAGTGCCGCGCCCTGGGCGTGAAGCTGGAGACGGTGCCGATCGAACCGGCCTTCCAGGGGCTGATGCAGTCGCTGTCGGCGATGTTCGAGGGCCAGGATGCCGACGTGACCGAGGAGAACCTGCAGTCGCGCAGCCGCGGCGTGATCCTGATGGCGCTGGCCAACAAGTTCGGCGGCCTGCTGCTGACCACCGGCAACAAGAGCGAATACGCGGTCGGTTACGCCACCATCTACGGCGACATGTGCGGCGGTTATGCGCCGCTGAAGGACCTGTACAAGACCGAGGTCTACGGCCTGTCCAAATGGCGCAATACGGTCGGCGGCGCGCCGGTGATCCCGCCGGCGGTGATCGCACGCGCGCCCTCGGCCGAGCTGCGCGAGAACCAGACCGACCAGGACTCGCTGCCGGCCTACGACGTGCTCGACGGCATCCTCTACCGCTACATCGACCAGGAACAGTCGCACGAGGACATCGTCGCCGCCGGTTACGCGCCGGAAGTGGTGGAACGCGTGCTGCGGCTGGTGCGCATCAGCGAATGGAAACGGCACCAGGCCGCGCCGGGGCCGAAGGTCTCGCGCCGCGCCTTCGGCCGCGAGCGGCGGTATCCGATCAGCAACGGTTACCGCGGCTGAAAGAGCCGCACACCGGTCATTCCGGTTGTGCCGGCCACTGGCCGGCAACGGCGCGGGTACGGATGGATGCGAAGCTGCCGGCCGACAGCCGGCATTACCTCTTTGCGCGCCAGCCCGACAGGAACACCGCCGTGGCGGCGGCCACGTTCAGGCTTTCCACCGCGCCGGTGCCGGGAATCGACAGGCGCAGGTCGCAGTTCTGCGCGAAGCCGCGGTCCATGCCCTCGCCTTCGGCGCCCATCACGTAGACCATGCGCGACGGCAGCGTCGCGGCGAACAGGTCCTGGCCGCCTTCCACCAGCGTCGCGGCCAGCGCAAAGCCGGCGTCGCGCAGCTGCGACAGCGCCTGCGGCAGCGCCGGCAGGCGCACCAGCGGCACCGCCTCGGCGCCGCCTTCGGCGACGCGGGCCGCTGCGCCGGACAAGCTCAGCGGCGACTCGGCCGGCAGCAGGATGCCGGCCGCGCCGAAGTGCGCGGCCGAACGCAGGATCGCGCCGAAGTTGTGCGGGTTGCCCACGCCGTCCAGCCACAGCGCCAGCGCCGGCCCGTCGCCGAGCGCGGCCAGCCAGGCGGCCAGCGGCTGCGGTTCGGCGCGCAGCACGTCGGCCACCACGCCCTCGTGGTGGGTGGTGGCGGCGAGCTTGTTGAGGTCGCCCTCGCCCACCACGCGATAGCCGACGCGGTTGGCCACGCACCACTTGAGCAGCGGCTGCAGCCGCGGGATCAGCGCCTCGGCCAGGTACAACTTGCGCAGCGCCTGCGGGCGCCGCGCGTGCATCGCCAGCACCGCGTTGACGCCATACAGGCGCAGTTCGTCGTTGCCGCGCACCGGGCCCTGGCCGTCGCCACGGCCGCCGGCGGGCGCCAGCGGCGTGGCACGCGGCGGGCGTGCGGAAGGACGGCGGTTGTTCCAGGGGCTGTTCACTGCAGTCGCGCTCGTTTACTTGTTGCCACGCCAGAAGTCGGCGTTCTTGATGCCCAGTGCATCGGGGTCGAATACCGGGTCCAGGCCCAGTTTCTTCTGCCGCTCGTAGTCGGTCAGGGCCAGCATCGCCGGCTTCTGCAGGATGAAGATGGCGATGACGTTGAGCCAGGCCATCAGGCCCACGCCGATGTCGCCCAGCGCCCACGCCATCTTGGCGTTGTGGAAGGCGCCGAACACCACCATGCCCATGATGCCCAGGCGCAGCAGCAGCGTGGCCGCCGGATGGGTGCGGTTGCTGCCGGCCAGGTAGGTCAGGTTGGTTTCGGCCATGTAGTAGTAGGCCATGATCGTGGTGAAGGCGAAGAAGAACAGCGCCAGCGCCACGAAGCCCGCGCCCCAGCCCGGCAGCACCGATTCCACCGCGGCCTGCGTGAACAGCGCGCCTTCGGAGGGCTGTACGCCCGGCACGCCGGTGACGATCGCCTCCAGCTTCTGCACGCCGCCCTCGGTGACCTCGCGGAACACGTTGTACATGCCGGTGGACAGCACCAGGAAGGCGGTGGAGGTGCACACCAGCATGGTGTCGAAGTAGATGGCGAAGGCCTGCACGTAGCCCTGCTTGGCCGGGTGCGAGACCTCGGCGGCGGCGGCGGCGTGCGGGCCGGTGCCCTGGCCGGCCTCGTTGGCGTAGATGCCGCGTTTCACGCCCCAGGCGATGGCCTGGCCGATGATGCCGCCGAACGCCGCATGCGCGCCGAAGGCGCTGGAGAAGATGTCGGCGAACATCGTCGGCACCTTGCTGGCGTTGAGCATCATCACCACGATGGCCATCAGGATGAAGCCCAGCGCCATGAACGGCACGATCACTTCGGCGAAGCTGGCGATGCGCTTGACGCCGCCGAAGATGATCACGCCCAGCAGCACCGCCACCGCGATGCCGATCCACAGCTTCATGCTGCCCGCGCCGCCCACCGAGGCGCAGGCGTCGGCGCCGGTGCACAGCACGTTGACCGCGCTGTCGGCGATGGCGTTGGCCTGCACGCCCGGCAGCAGGAAGCCGGCGGCGATGACCGTGGCCACGGCGAACGCGGCCGCGTACCACTTCAGGCCCATCGCCTTCTCGATGTAATAGGCCGGGCCGCCGCGGTAGCGGCCTTCGGCATCCTTGGTCTTGTAGATCTGCGCCAGCGTCGATTCGACGTAGGAGGTGGAGGCGCCGAGGAAGCCCATCACCCACATCCAGAAGATCGCGCCCGGGCCGCCGTAGGCGATGGCGGTGGCGACGCCGGCGATGTTGCCGATGCCCATGCGCCCGGCCATCGACATGGCCAGCGCCTGGAACGAGGAGACGCCCGCATCGGACTTCTGCCCGCGCACGGTGAGCCGGCACATCTCGGCGAAACCACGGATCTGCATGAAGCGCGTGCGCAGGGTGAACCACAGGCCCGCGCCCAGGCACATGAAGATGAGCGCATTGCTCCAGATGATGCCATTTACGAATTCGACGATGGATTCCACGCGGACTCCCGGGTAGCTGAAGGGAAAGCAGGCAAGCTGCCGATTCTTCCATGATTCCGCAGCGATAGGCAGATGGCGTATCCCCCGCCTTCCAGGCCGGGGACAACAAGGACGTCAGGGGGGTATAGCCGCCGGTTGTGGGCCGGGGCGGCGCCCCCGGCACGACCGGCCGACGCGGGTGCGCCCCCGACCTGCGGCGTCGCGGGCAAGCGGGCGGCGTCCGCTCAGGCGCCTCATCCACCCGCCGGCCACGCCCGCAGGCGGGCGAAGCAGCGCAGGTCGTGCAGCAGGCCGTCCTTGAGCACGGCCTGGCGTTCCAGGCCTTCCTCGGTGAAACCGGTCTTGAGCAGCACCCGCGCCGACGCGGGGTTGCCGGCCATGACCTGCGCCGCCAGCCGGTACAGGCCCAGTTCGTCCATCACCCAGGGCGCGAAGCCGGCCACCACCGCCGTCATGATGCCCTGCCCCCAGTGGCGCCGCCCCAGCCAGTAGCCCAGCGTGGCGCCGTGGCGGCGCTCGCCGCTGCCCGGCTGCACGCCGATGCCGCCGCAGGCTTCGCCGTCGATCTCCAGCGCGTATACCGGCCCGGACAGGTCCAGCACCCGCCCGGCCAGGAACGCCTCGCCGTCGGCGCGGGTGTAGGGATGCGGGAAGCGCGTGCTCAGCCCGCGCGAGACGTCCGCATCGTCGGCGTACCGCAGCAGCGACTCCAGGTCGCCCGGCCGCCAGCGCCGCAACCGCACCGCGCCGGCGGCGGGCGGCTCACGCATGCCCGCCCACCGAGGGCGTTTCGCACTCCTGCTTCGCCAGTTCGTTGGCCACCGTTTCCGGCGACTGCGTGTACGGCGCCAGCAGCGCGTAGAACGCCGGCACCACGAACAGCGACAGGAAGGTTGACACGGCGACGCCGAAGATGACCACGATGCCGATGGTGCCGCGGCTGGCCGAACCCGGGCCGCCGGCCAGCACCAGCGGCACCGCGCCGACCACGGTGGCGATGGAGGTCATCAGGATCGGGCGCAGGCGCACCGTCGCCGCCTCGACGATGGCCTGGTGCACGTTGCGGCCCTCGTCGCGCAGCTGGTTGGCGAACTCCACGATCAGGATGCCGTTCTTGGCCGCCAGGCCGACCAGCATGACGATGCCGATCTGGCTGAACAGGTTGAGCGTGCCGCCGCTGATGTACAGGCCGACGAAGGCGCCGAGCACGCCCAGCGGCACGGTGAGCATGATCACCAGCGGGTGGATGAAGCTCTCAAACTGCGCGGCCAGCACCAGGTAGACCACCAGCAGGGCCATGGCGAAGGTCAGCAGCACCGCGCTGCCGGCGCTCTGGTACTCGCGCGACTCGCCCTTCCAGTCGATCTGCGCGTACTCGGGAAGTTCCTCGCGCGCCACCTGCTGCACCCAGGCGATGGTCTCGCCCAGCGTGTGGCCGGGCGCGACGCTGGCGCTGATGGTGATCGAGCGCAGCCGGTTGAAGCGGTTCAGCGTGCCGGCTTCGGCCACCTCGCTGAGGCTGACCAGGTTGGACAGCGGCACCAGCTCGCCCGAACGCGCGCGCACCTGGATGGCGGCCAGGTCGGCCGGCGAGGCGCGCCCTTCGCGTCCGGCCTGCACCAGCACGTCATATTCCTCGCCGTTGTCGACGAAGGTGGTGACGCGGCGCGAGCCCATCATGGTTTCCAGCGCGCGGCCGATGTCGGTCACGCTCACGCCCAGGTCGGCGGCGCGCTGGCGGTCGATGTTGACCCGCATCTGCGGCCGGGTTTCCTTGTAGTCCGAGTCGGCGCCGACCAGGCCCGGGTAATCGGCCATGCGCGCCAGCAGGCGGTCGCGCCACTGCGCGATCTCGGCGTACTCCGGCCCGCCCAGCACCACCTGGAACGGCTGGCCGAAGCTGCGCACCAGGCCGCCGCCGACCTGGGTGCGCACGCGCACGCCGCTCAGGCCGTCCAGCTCCTTCTGCAGCGCGTTGGCGACATCGGCGGTGGCCTCCTGGCGCTGCCGCCACGGCTGCAGGAACACGCTGATGCGGCCGGTGTGCATTTCCTCGCTGTTGCCCCAGCCGCCGGGCACGCGCGGGTTGGCGCGCACGATCGGCTCTTCCGGGCCGACGAAGCGATCGACGATGCGTTCGACCTGCTGCACCTGGCCGACGGTGTAGTCGAAGCCGGCGCCTTCGGGGCCGTCGATCATGATCTGGAACGAACCGCGGTCCTCGGCCGGCGCCAGTTCCGAGGGCAGCAGCCGGAACAGGCCCCAGCTGGCGCCCAGCGCGGCCAGCATCACCAGCCCGAACACCCAGCTGCGCTGCACGTGGCGGTCCAGCACGCGGCCGTAGGCCGCCGCCACGCGCGCGAGCTGGCCGTCGATGAAGCGGTTGATGCGGTTGGGCCGGCGCTCGCTGTGCGGCCTGAGCAGCTTGGAGGCCATCATCGGCGTCAGGGTCAGCGCGACGAAGGCCGACAGCGCCACCGCCGCGGCCAGCGCCACCGCCAGCTCGCGGAACAGGCGGCCGGTGTTGCCCTCGAGGAAGCCGACCGGCAGGAACACCGCCACCAGCACCGCGGTGGTGGCGATCACCGCGAATGCCACCTGCGCGGTGCCGCGGCGCGCGGCGACCAGCGGCGGTTCGCCCAGGTCGATGCGGCGCTGCACGTTCTCCACCACCACGATGGCGTCGTCCACCACCAGGCCGATGCACAGCACCAGCGCCAGCAGGGTGAACAGGTTGATCGAGAAACCGAAGGCGAACAGCGCGATGAACGCGGCCACCAGGCACACCGGCACCGTCACCGCCGGGATCAGCGCCGCGCGCAGGCTGCCCAGGAACAGCCAGATCACCACCAGCACCAGGATCATCGCTTCCACCAGGGTGGCGTAGACGCGTTCCACCGCCGCCTCGATGAAGGTGGTGTTGTCGAAGGCGACGAAGATCTGCGTGCCGGCCGGCAGGGTCCTGGCGATGCGTTCGGCCTCGGCGCGGGTGGCGCGGGCCACGTCCAGCGCGTTGGCGGTGGAGGTCTTGACGATGCCCAGGCCGATGCCGGGCTCGCCGTTGCTGCGGTAATAGGCGCGACGCTCGGCCGAGGCCAGCTCGACCTTGGCCACGTCGCCCAGCCGCACCACGTAGCCGTCGCCGCCCTTGCCCAGCGGGATGCTGGCGAAGTCCGCCGGGGCCACGTAGCTGCGCTCCACGCGCAGGGTGAAGTCGCGGTCGGCCGATTCGATGCGGCCGGCCGGCAGCTCCACGTTCTCGTTGCGCAGCGCGCTCTCCACCTCGCCCACGGTCAGGCCGCGCGCGGCCAGCTGGTCGCGGTCCAGCCAGATGCGCATGGCGTAGCGCTGGCGGCCGCCGATGCGCACCTGGGCCACGCCGTCGATGCTGGAGAAGCGGTCGACCACGTAGCGTTCGGCGTAGTCGCTGAGCTCCAGCGTGTCCATCGCCGAGGAGCTCATGTTGAACCAGATGATCGGGTCGGCGTCGCTCTCGACCTTGGCGATCTCCGGCGGGCGCGCCTCCTCGGGCATGCGGTCGGCGACGCGGCTGACCGCGTCGCGCACGTCGTTGGCGGCGGCCTCGATGTCGCGGTTGGCGGTGAACTCGATGCTCACCGAGGCGCGGCCGTTGGTGCTGCGCGCGTTGATGGTGTCGATGCCCTCGATGCCGGCCAGCGCGTCTTCCAGCACCTGGGTGATGCGGCTCTCGATCACCGCCGCCGAGGCGCCGGTGTAATCGACCGACACCGAAACGATGGGCGGGTCGATCGCGGGCAGTTCGCGCAGCGTGAGGCGGTTGAAGGACATCACGCCCAGCACCACCAGCAGCAGGCTCATCACCACGGCCAGCACCGGCCGCTTGATCGAGAGATCCGACAGCTTCATTCGGCGGTGGCCTCGGCGGCCGGGGCGGCCTTGGCATCGTCGATGCGCAGGCCCGGGCGCAGCTTGCCGGTGCCGTCGACGACGATGCGCTGCCCGGCCTCCAGCCCGTCGACGATCTCGACCACGCCGGAACGGCGGGTGCCGGTCTTCACGTCGACGCGCTCGACCGTGGCGTCGTCCTTGACCCGGAACACGTAGGAATCACGCCCCACCTGCACCACCGCGATCTCCGGGATCACCAGCGCCTGCCGCTCGGGGCGGAACACGCGCACGTCCAGCAGCATGCCCGGGCGCAGGGCGTGGTCGGGGTTGGGGAAATCGGCGCGCACGGTGACCGCGCGGCTGCCCGGATCGACGCGCGCGTCGACCGTGCTGACCTCACCGTCGAAGCTGCGCCCCGGGTAGGCGATGCTGCTGCCGCTGACCTTGTCGCCGGGCCTGAGCGAGGCCAGCTCGGCCTCCGGCACCTGGAAATCGACATGCATGCGCGAAATGTCGTCGAGCGTGGCGATGACCGTGGTCGGCGTGACCAGCGAGCCGGGGCTGACCTGGCGGATGCCGAGCACGCCGGCGAACGGCGCCCGCACCTGGCGGTCGGACACGTCCGCGCGCATCTGCCGCACCCGCGCCTCGGCCGCGTCGCGGATCGACTTCTGGGTATCGAGGGTGGAGCTGGCGACCAGCTGCTGGGTGGCCAGCTCGCTCTGGCGGCGGTACAGGCGGTCGGCCTCGTCGAAAGTAGCCTGGGCCTGCGCCAGCGCGGCCTGCTGCGCGTCGATGCGCAGGGTCACCAGCGGCGCGCCGGCGGCCACTTCCTGGCCGCTGCGGAAATGCACCGCGTCGATGATCTCGCTGACCTTGGCGGTGACGGTCACCGACTCGCGCGCCTTGGCGGTGCCGATGGCCTGCAGGGTGTCGTTCCAGGCCGAATGCGCGACCACCTGGGTGGTGACCGGCACGGCGCCGCCCTGCGCGCGCGGCGCATCGCCCGTCCCGCGCCCGCAGGCGGCCAGGGCCAGCATCAAGACAGCGCCACCAGCGAAGGTGGCGGAAAAACGCCCCAACATACGCAATCCCGTCAGATACACGATCGGGCAGTCTAGCCGGCGCCGATGACAGTCCGGATGTGCCATTGGGTGGGGCTGGGGGCGAAAATCCCTGTAGGAGCGCACTTCAGTGCGCGATGAGGCTTTGCCGGGAAGGCCTCATCGCGCACTGAAGTGCGCTCCTACCGCTTTCAGCGCAGCGCCAGCCGCACCACCTGGTCGGCCATCGCGTCCAGCGCCTCGCCGTCCGCGTACAGGTGCAGTTCCGGCGCTTCCGGGGCCTCGTACGGCGAGTCGATGCCGGTGAAGTTGGGGATCTGCCCGGCCCGCGCCTTGCGGTACAGGCCCTTCACGTCGCGGGATTCGGCCACGTCCAGCGGCACGTCCACGAAGATCTCGATGAATTCGCCGTCGGCGAAGCGTTCGCGCGCCATCTGCCGCTCGGCGCGGAACGGCGAGATGAAGCTGACCAGCACGATCAGGCCGGCATCGACCATCAGCCGGGCCACCTCGGCCACGCGGCGGATGTTCTCCACGCGGTCCTCGTCGGTGAAGCCCAGGTCGCGGTTCAGGCCGTGGCGGACGTTGTCGCCGTCGAGCAGGAAGGTGTGGCAGCCGCGCGCGTGCAGGCGCTTCTCCACCTGGTTGGCGATGGTGGACTTGCCGGCGCCGGACAAGCCGGTGAACCACAGCACCTTGGGCGTCTGCCCCTTGATGCGCGCGCGCGCGGCCTTGTCCACGTCCAGGTGCTGCCAGTGCACGTTGCCGGCGCGGCGCAGGGCGAAGTCCAGGGTGCCGGCGGCGACGGTGGCGTTGCTCTGACGGTCGATCAGGATGAAGCCGCCCAGCGCGCGGTTGCGCACATAGGGCTCGAAGGCGATGGGTTCGTCCAGCGACAGGTTGCAGTAGCCGACCTCGTTCAGCTCCAGCCGCTTGGCCGCCAGCTTGTCCTGCGTATTCACGTCGATGCGGTGCTTGATCTCGCTGACGCTGGCGGCCACGGTGCGGCTGCCGATCTGCAGCCAGTACGGGCGTCCGGGCAGCAGCGCGGCATCGTCCATCCACAGCACGTGCGCGGCGAACTGGTCGGCCACTTCCGGCGGGTCGTCGGCGGCGGCGATGACGTCGCCGCGGCTGACGTCGATCTCGTCGGCCAGGGTCAGGGTCACCGCCTGCCCGGCGGCGGCCGCGTCCAGCGGGCCGTCCGGGCCCAGCACCTGCCGCACCGTGGACCGGCGCGCCGAGGGCAGCACCACCACCACCGCGTCGCCGGCGGACACGCGGCGGCGGCGATGGTGCCGGCGAAGCCGCGGAAATCCTGGTTGGGCCGGTTGACCCACTGCACCGGCAGGCGCAGGCCGCTGTCGGCGTCGTGCCCGGTGATCGCCACCGTGTCCAGGTGTTCGAGCAGGCTGGGGCCGGCGTACCACGGCATCAGCGCCGAGCGCGCCGACAGGTTCTGCCCTTCCAGCGCCGACAGCGGGATGGCCTGCACGTTGGCGATGCCCAGCTGCGCGGCCAGCGCGCGGTACTCGCCGGCGATGCGCTCGAACACGTCCTGGCCGTAATCGACCAGGTCCATCTTGTTGACCGCCAGCACCACCTGGCCGATGCCCAGCAGCGAAATGATGTAGCTGTGGCGGCGGGTCTGCGGCAGCAGGCCCTTGCGCGCGTCCACCAGCACCACCGCCAGGTCGGCGGTGGAGGCGCCGGTGGCCATGTTGCGGGTGTACTGCTCGTGGCCCGGGCAGTCGGCGACGATGTACTTGCGGCGGTCGGTGTCGAAGTAGCGGTAGGCCACGTCGATGGTGATGCCCTGCTCGCGCTCGGCGGCCAGGCCGTCCAGCAGCAGCGCGTAGTCGATGCGCTCGCCCTGGGTGCCGTGGCGGCGGCTGTCGGCCTCCAGCGCGGCCAACTGGTCGTCGAACAGGCGCTTGCTCTCGTACAGCAGGCGCCCTATCAGCGTGCTCTTGCCGTCGTCGACGCTGCCGCAGGTGATGAAGCGCAGCAGGGGTTTGTCTTCATGGGATTTCAGGTAGGCGGCGATGTCCGGATCGCGGGACCGGGGACCCGGGACCGGGGACCCGGGAACAGCAACCGCAACAGCCGAGATATCGCCCGCTTTTCCGGGTCCCGGGTCCCGGGTCCCGGGTCCCGCCTTCTCCATACCCATCAGAAATAGCCCTCCAGCTTCTTCTTCTCCATCGAGGCGGACTGGTCGTGGTCGATCAGCCGGCCCTGCCGCTCGGAACTGGTGGACACCAGCATCTCGGCGATGATCTTTTCCAGCGTGTCCGCTTCCGATTCGATGGCGCCGGTCAGCGGGTAGCAGCCCAGCGTGCGGAACCGCACCCTGCGCAGCTGCGGCACTTCGCCCGGATGCAGCGGCAGACGCTCGTCGTCGACCATGATCAGGCTGCCGTCGCGCTCCACCACCGGCCGTTCGGCGGCGAAGTACAGCGGCACCACCGGGATCTTCTCGCGGTAGATGTAGAGCCAGATGTCCAGCTCGGTCCAGTTGGACAGCGGGAACACACGCACGCTCTCGCCCTGGTGGATGCGCGCGTTGTACAGGTTCCACAGCTCCGGGCGCTGGTTCTTGGGGTCCCAGCGGTGGCGATCGTTGCGGAACGAGAACACGCGCTCCTTGGCCCGCGACTTCTCCTCGTCGCGGCGCGCGCCGCCGATGGCGGCGTCGAACTTCCACTTGTCCAGCGCCTGCTTCAGGCCCTGGGTCTTCATCACGTCGGTATGCACCGACGCACCGTGGCTCACCGGGCCGATGTCGCGGGCGATGCCGTCGGGGTTGATGTGCACGCGCAGGTCCACGCCGGTCTCGGCGACGCGGCGGTCGCGGAAGGCGATCATCTCGCGGAACTTCCAGCGTGTGTCCACGTGCAGCAAGGGGATCGGCGGCACCCCGGGCGCGAACGCCTTGAGCAGCAGGTGCAGCAGCACCGAGCTGTCCTTGCCGACCGAATACAGCAGCACCGGGTTGGAGAAGCCGGCGGCGACCTCGCGCAGGATGTGGATGCTCTCGGCTTCCAGCCGGTCGAGGTGCGACAGGGGGGCGGTAACGGTCATTGCGGGGGATTCAGGAGCTGCACGTGTAGGAACGGGGGGAAGGGTAACAGCGCGGGCCGGTGGAGTCCCCGGCAGGGCAGCGAGTGTGCGGCCCGCCCGCCCCGCGCAGAAATAAACGCAGGGCATGAACCGATAACCGCGCATCCTTTCCCCCGCGCCGGGCGCCTCCCTAGCATCGGTCACCCACCTCCAGACCGGACAGGACATGACCGCCGCCGCTGCCACCGTGCCTCCCAGCCCCCTGCCCGAAGACCGCAGGGTCCTGCTGACGCGCCTGGTGGACGGCCTGGACGGCAACAGCCTGTGGTGGCTGTCCGGCTTCGCCGCCGGCCTGGCCCAGGGCCACCCGCCGCCGTCGCTGGCGGTGATCGCCGGCGGCCAGCCCGCCGCGCAGGCCGCGGGCCGGCTGACCATCGTCTACGGCAGCCAGACCGGCAACGCGCGCCGCGCCGCCGAACAGCTGGCCGGCGAAGCCGAAGCGGCCGGGCTGGCGGTGCGGCTGCTCCGCGCCGACGCCTACCCCACCCGCGAACTGGCCGGCGAGCGCCTGCTGTACATCGTCATCAGCACCCAGGGCGAAGGCGATCCGCCGGACGACGCGATCGGCCTGGTCGAGTTCATCGCCGGCAAGCGCGCGCCCAAGCTGCCGGAACTCCGGTACGCCGTGCTCGGCCTGGGCGATTCCAGCTACGCCGATTTCTGCGGCATCGGCCGCAAACTGGACGCGCGCCTGGCCGAACTCGGCGCGCGCCGCCTGCAGCCGCTGGGCGAAGCCGACCTGGACATCGACACCGTCGCAGCGCCGTGGTGGCGCACCCGCGCCCTGGCCGATGCGCGCCAGGCGCTGGGCGAAAGCGCCGCGCCGCCGGCCAGCAACGTCACCCCGCTGCGCCACGGCCAGAGCGCGGCGCACAGCGCCCAGCATCCGTTCCATGCCGAACTGCTGGCGCGGCAGCTGGTCAGCGGCCGCGATTTCAAGGGCCCGGCCTACGGCCACTACGGGCGCATCGACAAGCGCGTGCACCATGTCGAGCTGTCGCTGGAAGGCAGCGGCCTGCACTACGAACCGGGCGACGCGCTGGGCATCGTGCACCGCAATCCGCCGCCGCTGGTCGACGCCATCCTCGCCGCCACCGGCCTGGACGGCGATGCCGCGGTCAGCCACGACGGTCATACCCGCCCGCTGGCGCAGTGGCTGGGCGGGCACCGCGAACTGACCCGCATCTCGCGCCCGCTGCTGGCGACCGTGGCCGAACGCAGCGGCAACGCCGACCTGGCCGGCCTGCTGGAACCGGCGCGCTCTGGCGAGCTGGCCGCGGTGTTCGCCGACCACCAGCTGGTCGACGTGCTGCACCGCTGGCCCGCCGGCTGGGACGCCACCGCGCTGGTCGCCGCGCTGCGCCCGGCCGCGCACCGCCTGTACTCCATCGCTTCCAGCCGCAGGCGCGTGGGCGACGAGGTGCACCTGACCGTGGACGAACTGGCCTACGACGCGCATGGCCGCGGCCATATGGGCGCCGCCAGCGCCTTCCTCGCCGCGCTGGAGGAAGGCGCGCAGGTGCCGGTGTTCGTCGAACCGAACGAGCGTTTCCGCGTCCCCGCCGACGCCAGCCGCGACATCATCATGATCGGCCCGGGCACCGGCGTGGCGCCGTTCCGCGGCTTCGTGCAGGAGCGCGCAGAGACCGGCGCGGCCGGCCGCAACTGGTTGTTCTTCGGCGCCCGCCACTTCAACAGCGATTTCCTTTACCAGGTCGAGTGGCAGGAAGCCCTGCAGAAGAAGGAACTGCATCGCCTCGACCTGGCCTTTTCCCGCGACCATTTGAAATCCCCGCACATGGATGTGCGGGCTGTTGCGAGGGACTCGCGCCAACGAATCTACGTACAGGACCGCCTGCGCGAACAGGGCCGCGACCTGTACGACTGGCTGCAGGGCGGCGCGCACCTGTACGTGTGCGGCGCCATCGGCATGGGCAAGGACGTGCACGCCGCGCTGCTGGACGTCGTCGCCGCGCACAACGGCGGCGACGCCGAGGCCGCGGCCGACTATCTGTCCGGACTGCAGCGCGAAGGCCGCTACGCCCGCGACGTCTATTGACCCGTAGGAGCGACTTCAGTCGCGATCGGGCTTTACCGGGAAAGCTTCATCGCGACTGAAGTCGCTCCTACGCAAACCGCCATTGGATTGACCATGAGCCACCCCTCCGTCGAAAAGATCAAACTCGAAAGCCGGCGCCTGCGCGGCACCCTCAGCGAGGGCCTGCAGGACCCCACCACCGGCTCGCTGAACTTCGAGGACCAGCGCACCATCAAGTTCCACGGCAGCTACCAGCAGGACGACCGCGACCTGCGCGACGAGCGCCGCCGGCAGAAGCTGGAGCCCGCGCACCAGTTCATGATCCGCATCCGCGCGCCGGGCGGCGTGTTCACCCCGCAGCAGTGGCTCAAGCTCGACGAGATCGCCACCACCTACGCAAACCACTCGCTGCGCGTGACCACGCGCCAGACCTTCCAGTTCCACGGCGTGATCAAGCGCGAACTGAAGGCGACGATGCAGGCCATCAACGCCGCCGCGATGGACACCGTCTCGGCCTGCGGCGACGTCAACCGCAACGTGCTCGGCGCCAGCAACCCGCTGCAGTCGGCGCTGCACGCGCAGGTGCACGACTGGGCGCAGCAGTTGTCGCTGCGCTTCCGGCCGGCCACCCGCGCCTACTACGAGATCTGGCTGGACGAGGAGAAGGTGGCCGAAAGCGGCGTCGAGCACGAGCCCGTCTATGGCGACGCCTACCTGCCGCGCAAGTTCAAGATCGCCGTGGCGGTGCCGCCGTACAACGACGTGGACGTGTTCGCCAACGACCTGGGCCTGATCGCCATCGTCGACGAAGCCGGCACGCTCGCCGGCTTCAACGTCGCCATCGGCGGCAGCATGGGCGCCAGCCACGGCATCGCCGCGCATTACCCGCGCGTGGGCAACGTGATCGGCTTCGTCGCGCCCGAGCAGGTGTTCGCCATCGCCGAGGCGGCCATCACCGTGCAGCGCGACCTGGGCGACCGCGAGGACCGCAAGCACGCGCGCTTCAAGTACACCATCGACGACCACGGCTCGGAACGGATCGTGGCGATGATGGAGGAGCGCGCCGGCTTCCGGCTGCAGCCTGCGCGGCCTTTCCTGTTCGAGCACAACGGCGACCGCTTCGGCTGGGTCGAGGGCGAAAACGGCCTGTGGCACCTCACCCTGTCCCTGCCCAGCGGGCGCATCGCCGACACGCCCGGGCGCCCGCTGCTGACCGGCATGCGCGAGATCGCCAGGGTCCACCAGGGCGAGTTCCGCATGACCGCCAACCAGAACGTGATCGTGGCCGGCGTGCCGGCCGCGCAGCGCGCGCGCATCGACGCGCTGGTCGCGCAGCACGTGCTGGACCTGGAGAACAGGGCGCCCACCGCCATCGCGCGCAGCGCGGTGGCCTGCGTGGCGCTGCCCACCTGCGCGCTGGCGATGGCCGAGGCCGAGCGCTACCTGCCCGGCTTCCTCGCCGCGCTGGAACCGCTGCTCGCCCGGCACGGCCTGCGCGAGGCGCCGATCCTGCTGCGCGTGTCCGGCTGCCCCAACGGCTGCTCGCGTCCCTACCTGGCCGAGATCGCCCTGGTCGGCAAGGCGCCGGGCCGCTACAACCTGTTCCTCGGCGGCGACCACCGCGGCCAGCGCCTGAACACGCTGTACCGCGACAACATCACCGAAGCGCAGATCCTCGATGCGCTGGAACCGCTGCTGGCCCGCTACGCCGCCGAACGCGGCGCGGACGAACGCTTCGGCGACTTCCTGCACCGCAGTGGCCTGATCGAGCTGCCGCCCTACCCGACCCACCGCCAGATTGCCGTGGAACTGCACGCATGAGCGCCCTGTCCCTGTCTTCCCTCAACGACGAAAGCATCGCCCCGACCGAGGATGTCGCCACACTCGACGCACGGCTCGAGGCGATGGACGCGGCCGCGCGCGTGCGCTGGGCGCTGCAGCACACGCCGGGCACGCACGTGCTGTCGTCCAGCTTCGGCGCGCAGTCGGCGGTGACCCTGCACCTGCTCAGCCGCGAGCAGCCGGACATCCCGGTGATCCTGATCGACACCGGCTACCTGTTCCCCGAGACCTACCGCTTCGCCGACGAACTGACCGAACGCCTGGGCCTGAACCTGAAGGTGTACCGGCCGCTGGTCAGCCGCGCCTGGATGGAAGCCCGCCACGGCCGGCTGTGGGAACAGGGGCTGGTCGGCATCGAGCAGTACAACAACCTGCGCAAGGTCGAGCCGATGAAGCGCGCCCTGGACGAGCTGCAGGCCGGCACCTGGTTCACCGGCCTGCGCCGCAGCCAGTCGGCCAGCCGCGCCGGCACGCCGATCCTGCAGCGCCGCGACGCGCGCTGGAAGGTCAACCCGATCGCCGACTGGAGCGACCGCGACGTGTGGCGCTACCTCAAGCAGCACGACCTGCCCTACCACCCGCTGTGGGAACAGGGCTACGTCTCCATCGGCGATTACCACACCACCCGCCGCTGGGAACCGGGCATGCGCGAGGAGGACACCCGCTTCTTCGGCCTCAAGCGCGAGTGCGGGCTGCACGAGGAAATCTAGGACGGCCATAGCGACGGGCGTGCCCGGCGGGCGCCTTCGCGGCCAAGCCCCAGCGGAGCAGGTTCCGCTCCACGCACGCCGTGGAGCCCCCATCGCCTCGCATTGCGCCGGGCTTGCGTGGCGGACGCCTTCGCGGTGAAGCCCCGGCGCAACGCCGCTCTACGTGCACCGTGGACAACCCGTCGCACCCCGTAGTTGCCGGGCTCGCCCGGCAAAGGCTTTCCCGGCAAAGCCAGCGGAGCAGGCTCAGTTCTGCGCGATGCGACGCGACGCGACGCGATCAGCGGGCAACCGTTTCCTGCTGCCGCTCCCAGAACGCGAGCAGTTCGCGCAGGCCCGGCGGATGGCCGGCGAGCGCCACGTCCTCGCGCAGATGCCGGGCCTCCTGCCGCCACTGCCGGCTGCTCAATGCCTGCAGCACGCTGCCCTCGGCACGGCTGCAGCCCATGTGCCACTGGCTGAAGTACAAACGCTCCACCGGACCATGCTGCAGTTCCTCGAGCGCCACGTGCATGCGCGAGGCGCGGATGCGGTCGTAGATGCGCGCCACGCCGGCTTCCGGCCCTTCGAAATACTGGAAGAAACGGTGGCCATCGTGGAGCAGCACGCCGGTGACGCCTTCCAGGCGGTTGTGGGCGCGCGCGTCGACCAGCAGGTGGTCCAGGTCGGCCGGCGTGAGGCCGGCCACGGCGGTGCTGATGTAGGCCACGGCGTGCTGCGTCATTGCTTGTCTGTTCCTTCCCTGGGCGCGCGAGCATGACACAGGCGCCCCGCCGCCGGGAGCTCCGGCAGCGGGAGAAGCCGCGTCAGTAGCGGTAGTCCAGCTTCAGCCAGAACGTGCGGCCGGGTTCGTTGATGCGCACCGGATCGGCCGGAAAGCCGAAATCGGCGCTGCCGGCCAGGTTCAGGTGCTCGGCATAGGCGCGGTCGAACAGGTTGTCCACGCCGGCGCTGGCGCGCAGCCCGTCGCTGATGCGGTAGGCGGCATTGAGCGAGAGCGTGGCAAAGCCGGCGCTCGGGCCGAGGTCGCGCGCGACCACGTTGCCCTCGTCCTGCGCCACCCGGTTCTGCCGGCCGACCACGCGCAGCAGCGCGCCGGTGGACCAGCGCGCATGCTCCCAGGACGCGGTGAAGCGCCCTTCCAGCGGCGGGATCTGCGGCAACGGCCGCTGCTCGTCGCGGTTCTCGCCCCAGGCATGGGCCAGCGTGCTGCCCAGTTTCCAGCCCTGCACCGGGCGCCATTCCAGCCCGGCCTCGGCGCCGGCGATGCGCGCGTCCACGTTGCCCGCGCGCGTGCTGCCACCCATCATGCCGCCGCTGCGGTAGGCGAACAGGATGTAGTCCTGCAGGCGCCCGGCGTAGGCCGACACCCAGGCGTCCAGCGTGCGCCCGTGGAACTGCAGGCCGAGGTCGAGCTGGGTGGTCTTTTCCGGCTTCACCCCGGCGAAGGCGTTGGCGCTGCCGGCCGGGCCGGCGTCGGCCGAGAACAGCTCCCAGTAGTCGGGCATGCGCTCGCTGTGACCGAGCCCGGCGTACCAGGTCCAGGCCTGGCCGTGGTCGCGCTCGTAGCGCAGGAAACCGCTGCCCAGCGTTTCCTCGCGGGTCTGCCCGGCGGTGGGGTTGGGCATGGCCATCATCCCGGTGGTGCGGCGCAGGTCCTTCGCCTCCGCCCTGTCCACGCGCAGGCCGCTCACCCAGCGCCGCGGCGTGTCCTCGCCGAAGGTCAGCTCGGCGAACGCGCCCTGGTTGCGCAGCTCGGCGTCGCGGGTCCACGTTTTCTGCTGCCACGTCCCGCGCATTCCGCTGCGCTTGCGGTGGCGGCTGTCCTGCGCGTCGACGCCGGCGACGATGGCCACGCCCTGCCAGCGCCATTCCGAGGCGAGGCGGCCGCCGCTGGTGCGCCGCTCCACGTTCGACGCCATCGGCATCGGCATGCTGCCGTGCGGGTTGGGCGTGCGCAGCGTGTAGTTGTCCATCACGTGGTCGGCTTCGTTGTAGTACAGGTTGGCCTGCAGCTTGTCCCAGGCGCCGGGCAGGTTGCCGCGCTCGAAACGCAGGCCGTAGCTGCTGCGCCGGAACGCGGCGCCGTCCATGCCGCGGCCGGCATAGCGGGCCAGCGCATCGCCGGTGCCGGCGTTGAGTTCGAGCACGGTATCGGCGTCGGGTGTCCAGCCGATGGCGGCGTCCGCGTTCCACTTGCGCCAGCGCGAGGGCACCACGTCGCCGTTGCCGTCGCGGTAGTCGCCGGACTCGGAGCGGTTGCCGTTCACCCGCACGTAGCCCGGGCTGCTGCCGAAACTGGCATCGAGCATCTGGTCGTTGCGGTTGTTGGAGCCGCCCAGCGCGCTGGCCTGCAGTTCCATGCCCGGCGCGTCGAAGCGCGGCATGTCGCGCTCGAAGCGCACCGTGCCGGCCGAGGCGCCGGCGCCCCAGCGCACGCTCTGCGGGCCCTTGATGACGGTGAGCCGGTCGTAGGTTTCCGGCGCGATGTAGGACAGCGGGTTGTCCATGCGCGACGGGCAGGCGCCGATCAGGCTGCCGTCGTTGCTGAGGATGTTCAGCCGCGAACCGGACAGGCCGCGCAGCACCGGGTCGCCGTTGGTGCCGCCGTTGCGGATGGCGGAAAAGCCGGGGACGGTCTTGAGGTAGTCGGCGCCATCGCTGGCCGGCACCGGCTGCCGCGGCAGGCGCGGATCGGTGACCCAGTTCAGCGGCGAGGACGGTGCCGCGCTGGTGACGACCAAGGTGTCCAGCGTCTTGATCGAATCGGCCTCGTCGGCGTGCGCGAGGTGGGGAAACAGCGCCAGGCAGACACAGGCGGCCAGGCACGCCGGGACGCCCGGCATACGGGAAACGGAATACATGAGGTTCTCCGGTACGACATGCCGCGCACTGCCGGAGGGCAACAGGCGGCGGGAAGAAGGGGGAATGTCGTCAGGAGAACAGCGGCGGCCCGCGCGCCGGGTGCGCCGGCCAGCGCAGGCCGGCGGTGAAGAGGGTGGCGCGCGGCGGCTGCGGCGCGATGCGGTACGGCAGCGGCGCCAGCACCAGCAGCACCGCCAGCCACGGCAGCAGGCGCGACGCCATGGTGCAGTAGTCGCAGGCCTCGCCATGGGCGGCGTGCGGATCGGCCGGGGGCGCCTTGCCGACAGTGTCGTGGGCGGTCCCATGCCCGGCGTGCGCGTCCATCGCAGGGTGACCGGCCGGCATCTCGGCAGGCATCGCCATCGCGGGCATCGCATGCGCCATCGTCGCGTGCGCGCCCTGCCCGGCCTGCATCCAGCGGCTGACCACCGGCGCCAGCGCCATCAGCAGCGTGGCTGCCAGCGCGAGCAGCAACATCCAGCGGTGCAGGGGCGGGGATCGGATCACCCCGCGATTTTAGAACGCCACCATCGCCTTTCAGATGCGACGGAGTGCCGCAGGGGAGGAAGAGGACACCGGCATGGGCGCAACGCAGGAGCGCACTTCAGTACGCGATGGGTTCTACCGGGAAAGCCCCATCGCGCACTGAAGTGCGCTCCTACGAAGTGCGTACCTGCGTATCAGCTGGTAATGGTCTGGGTCAGTTCTTCCCAGCTCGGCGGCGTAGGCCAAGCGGCTTCCTGGTTGCCGTCGAGCACGCGGCGCAGGTCGCGCTTGTCGATCTGCGGGGCGAGCACGTGCACCAGTTCCAGCGCGTAGTCGCGCAGCACGCGGTCGCGCGGCAGCACCGCCCAGGCGGTGCACTCGGCGACCGCCGCCGGCGCCGGCCAGGCGCGCAGGTCGCTGTCGCCGGCGCTGACCGCCATTTCCGCCAGCAGGCCCACGCCCAGGCCGGTGCGCACGTAGGTCTTGATCAGGTCGGCGTCGAGCGCGGTCAGCGCCAGGTCCGGCTCCAGTCCCTGGGTGGCGAAGGCGCGGCGCAGCGAGGAGCTGGGGCGGGTGGAGGATTCGTAGCTGATCAGCGGGTGCGCGGCCAGCGCGGCCATGTCCGGCACCTTGCCGGCGCGGTCCAGCGCGTGGCCCTTGGGCACCAGCACCAGCCGCCGCCAGCGGTACAGCGGCACCGCGATGCCGGTGCTGGGTGCGCCGCCGGCGGTGCTGACGATGGCGATGTCGGCGTCGCCCTGGCTGAGCAGGTCCAGCGCGTCGCTCTCGGCCGCCTGCTGCAGGTGCACGCTGACCTGCGGATAGGCCAGCTTGATCCGCGCCACCGCCGGCGGCAGCACGAAGCGCGCCTGGGTGTGGGTGGTGGTCAGGATCAGCTGGCCGTGGCTCTCGCGGCGCTGGTTGGCCGCGTAGGTGCGGATGTTGTTGGCCTCGGCCAGCACCAGGCGGGCGCGGGAAATCACTTCCTCGCCGGCCGGCGTCACCGACTCCAGGCTGCGCCCCTTGCGCACGAACAGCAGGAAGCCCAGTTCGTCCTCCAGCTGCTTGAGCTGCTTGGACAGGCCCGGCTGGGTGGCATGCACGCGCGTGGCCGCCAGCGTGATGTTGAGCTCGGCGTCGGCAATGGCCACCAGATAGCGCAGTTGGGTCAGGGTCATCGAAGGTCGTGGGGACGGCGCGGCGGGACGGATGACTGTAGGTCAGATTGCCCGATCTACTTATAACCGAAAGTAATTTGATAGGCGGCGCAAGTCATTTCCGGGCCTTCGGGGCCGGGGCTACGGTCAGCATCCCTTCCGCCACCGCCGCCCTTCCCGCCTTGGACGCTCCCCTGTTCCCGCTGTTCGCCGATCTGAACGGCCGTGCCGTGCTGGTGGTCGGCGGTGGCGCGGTGGCCGGGCGCAAGGTCGAGGCGCTGCTGCATGCCGGCGCCCGCCCGAGGGTCGGCGCGCCGCAGCTGTCGCCCGCGCTGCGGGAGCTGGCCGAAGCCGGCCGCATCGACTGGCTGCCCGGCCTGTTCGACACGCGCTGGCTGGCCGAGGACGTTTGGCTGGTGATCGCCGCCACCGATGAACCCGTGGTCAACCGCGCGGTCGCCGCCGCCGCCGAGGCGCAGCGGCTGTTCGTGAACGTGGTCGACGACGCGCAGCTGTCGCGCTTCCACGTGCCGGCCGTGGTCGAACGCGGCGCCTTGCAGATCGCCGTCTCCAGCGGCGGCGCCGCGCCGATGGTGGCGCGCCATGTGCGCCGCCGCCTGGAAGAACTGTTCGACGGCGCCTGGGGCCAGCTGGCCGGACTGGCCGGCCGCCATCGCCCGGCCATCCGCGCGCGTTTCCCGGACACCGGCGCGCGCCGCCGTTTCTTCGACCGCCTGCTCGACGGCCCGGTGCTGGACCTGCTGCGCCGCCACCGCCAGGCCGACGCCGAGGCCGCCTTTGAACAGGCCCTCGCCGACGAACCGCCGGCCGCCGCCGGTTCGGTGGTGCTGGTCGGCGCCGGCTCCGGCGATCCCGGCCTGCTCACCCTGGCCGCGCTGCGCGCCCTGAACCAGGCCGACGTGATCCTGTACGACCGTCTGGTCAGCGCCGAGGTGCTGCAGCTGGCCCGCCGCGATGCCGAGCGCATCGAGGTCGGCAAGTCCGCGCGCGGCCACAGCACCCGCCAGGAACACATCCACGCGCTGATGCTGGAACACGCCCGCGCCGGCCGCCGCGTGGTGCGGCTCAAGGGCGGCGACGCCTTCGTGTTCGGCCGCGGCGGCGAGGAGCTGCAGTTCCTGCGCACGCACGGCATTGCCTATGAAGTGGTGCCCGGCATCACCGCCGCGCTGGCCTGCGCCGCGCATGCCGGCATCCCGCGCTCACCACCGCGACCACGCCCAGCAGCTGCGCCTGGTCACCGCGCACTGCCGCGATTCGCTGGACACGCTGGACTGGCCGGCGCTGGCCGCGCCGCGGCAGACCCTGGTGTTCTACATGGGCGTGGCCGCGCTGGCGCAGATCCAGGCGCGCTGCTGCTCGATGCCGGCCTGCCCGCCGCCACGCCGTTCGCGCTGGTGGAAAAAACGGCTCGCGCGCCGACCAACGTGGTCAGCGGCCAACTGCGCCAGCTGGCCGATGCCGCCGCCCGGCACGCGGTGCAGTCGCCGGCGCTGCTGATCCTCGGCGAGGTGGCCGCGCTGGCCGACGAACTGCACTGGTTCGGCGCCGCGCCGCTGCCGGCCGCGCCGCCCGCTTCCTCACCTTCCGCAAAGACGCCGCCGCCCACACTGGCCGACGCCGCCTGATTCCCTTCCCAGGAGATCTCCATGGCCCTCTACAGCAACATCCTCGAGACCGTCGGCAACACCCCGGTGGTCAAGCTCAACCGCCTGGCGCCGGCCGGCGTGGACGTCTACGTCAAGGTCGAATCGTTCAATCCCGGCGGCTCGGTCAAGGACCGCCTGGCGCTGGCGATCGTGCTAGACGCCGAGAAGCGCGGCGTGCTCAAGCCCGGCGACACCATCGTCGAGGCCACCTCCGGCAACACCGGCGTGGCGCTGGCCATGGTCGCCGCCGCGCGTGGCTACAAGTTCGTCGCGGTGATGACCGAGACCTTCTCGGTCGAACGCCGCAAGGCCATGCGTGCCTACGGCGCCAAGGTGATCCTGACCCCGGCCGCGGCGCGCGGCACCGGCATGGTGGAGAAGGCGAAGGAACTGGCCGCCAGACACGGCTGGTTCCTGGCCAGCCAGTTCGCCAACCCGGCCAACCCGGCCTACCACCGCAACACCACGGCCGCCGAGATCCTGCGCGACTTCGCCGGCAGGCGCCTGGACTATTTCGTCAGCGGCTGGGGCACCGGCGGCACCCTGACCGGCGTCGGCGAAGTGCTGAAGCTGGCGCGCCCGGACACCCGCATCATCGCCACCGAACCGGCCGGCGCCTCGCTGCTCAAGGGCGACGAGTGGAAGCCGCACAAGATCCAGGGCTGGACCCCGGACTTCGTGCCCGAAGTGCTCAACCGCAGCGCCTACGACGAGCTGTATTCAGTGCAGGACGAGCGCGCGATCGAGACCTCGCGCCGGCTGGCCGCCGAGGAAGGCATCTTCGTCGGCATCTCCTCCGGCGCCACCGCCGCCACCGCGCTGGAGGTGGCCGCCAAGGCCCCGGCCGGCTCGGTGATCCTGGCGATGCTGCCCGACACCGGCGAGCGCTACTTCTCCACCCCGCTGTTCGCCGACATCAACGAAGGCAGCGACGACGACTGGCTGGCCGGCCTGCCGTAAGCCGGGGCCGCGGACGCCCCGCGCCGCGACCGGGGGACGCCCCGGTCATCCCCGCGGCGCGCGGCCGTTACCGCCCTGCTTCTTGGCTGCATCCCCTGCTCCTTCCCCGGTACGAAGGCCGCCCCGCGCGGCCTTCGTGCTGTCCGGGCGCCTGTCGCAGCCGCCGAGACGCCCCCTCTTCAGACTTTGCCGCGAGCGGGCGCAAGCCGTGCATCCGTCACGTTTCGCTCATATACGGCAAGGGAAGATCGCGGGCATGAACATCGACATCTGGCAGGGCGACATCACCACCCTCGACGTGGACGCCATCGTCAACGCGGCCAACGAGAGCCTGCTCGGCGGCGGCGGCGTGGACGGGGCGATCCACCGCGCGGCCGGGCCGGGCCTGCTGGCCGAATGCGGGCGCCTGCCGGAACTGCGCCCGGGCGTGCGCTGCCCCACCGGCGAGGTCCGCGCCACCGGCGGCCATGCGCTGCCGGCGCGCCATGTCTTCCACACCGTCGGCCCGGTGTGGCACGGCGGCCAGCGCGACGAGGCCGCGCTGCTGGCCAACTGCTACTGGCAGTCGCTGCGGCTGGCCGAACAGATGCAGCTGGAATCGATCGCCTTCCCGGCCATCAGCTGCGGCGTCTATGGCTACCCGATGCACCAGGCCGCCGCCATCGCCGTCACCGAAACCGTCACCTGGCAGAAGAGCCACGCGCGGCCGGTGCGCATCGTCCTGGTGGCCTACAACACCGCGACCTTCAAGGCCTACCAGCAGGCGCTGGCCGCGGCGGGGCAGGCAGGGCCGGCGTTCCCGTCCATGGACGATCCGCTGCCGTCGTTCGCGCGCTGACCGGCCACGGCATCGTCCCCATGCCATCGCCCGCCGCTGCAGCGCATTTCCTGTAGAGCGAGGCAACGCCCCCCTGAACCTTTCCGGCAACGCGGCTGCGGGCAATGCCCGGGGTTACGGAACCTTGCGACCACGTGTCGAAAAACGGGGGTTGCCCCGCATTGAGCCTTCCCTGCGAAGGCCCGCCGGGCGTTGCCTGGCGCTACAGCGCCCCGCGGATACGTGGGCGGCGCGCCGCTGGAGCGTCGCCGCAAAAGCCCCGGTATCGCCCGCATCACCGAACCGGCCATGCCCCGCCTTCGGCCCGCCCGCAAATGAAAAAACGGCAGGACAGCCGTTTTTCACAGTGAAGCTGCCCGAAGGGTGGCGCACATGGATGTGCGCCATGAAAACGCCGGCGCAGGGCCGGCGTTTCCACGTTCATCGCGGGCGGTCGGCGATCAGCCTTCCCACTTGCCCAGCGCGGCCAGGCCGTTTTCCTTGGCGCGCTCGTACACGGTCTTCTGTGCGGCGTCGTAATTGCCCTTCATGTCCTTGGCCCACAGCTTCAGCGCGGCCTGCTGCATGGCGCGGCCATAGGAGAAGCTCAGCGGCCACGGCAGCTTGTCGAGCTGGTTCATGGCGTTCAGGTGCGCGGTGGACTGCTCGTCGCTCTGGCCGCCGGACAGGAACACCACGCCCGGCAGGATCGCCGGCACGGTGCTCTTCAGGCACATCACGGTCGCTTCGGCCACTTCCTCGACATCGGCCTGCTCGTCGCAGTCCTTGCCGGAGATGACCATCGAGGCCTTCAGGATGGTGCCTTCCAGCAGCACGTTCTGTTGGTACAGCGCGTCGAACAGCGAACGCAGGGTGGCTTCGGTGACTTCGTAGCAGGTTTCGATGTCGTGGTCGCCGTCCATGATCACTTCCGGCTCGACCATCGGCACCAGGCCGCATTCCTGGCACAGCGCGGCGTAGCGGGCCAGCGCGTGGGCGTTGGATTCGATGCAGGTGCCCGACGGGATGCTCTCGCCGATGTTGATGACCGCGCGCCACTTGGCGAAGCGGGCGCCGAGCTTGTAGTACTCCTGCAGGCGCTCGCGCAGGCCGTCCAGGCCCTCGGTGACCAGCTCGCCGGGGCAGCCGGCCAGCGGGTGCGCGCCCTTGTCGACCTTGATGCCCGGGATCATGCCGTGGTCGGCCATGTACTTGGCGAACGGCACGCCATCCCTGGTCGACTGGCGGATGGTTTCGTCGTACAGGATCGCGCCGGAGATGTGCTCGTTGAGCTTGGGCGTGGTCAGCAGCAGCTCGCGATAGGCACGGCGGTTCTCTTCCGTGTTCTCGATGCCGACGCTGGCGAAGCGCTTGGCGATCGTGCCGGTGGATTCGTCGATGGCGATGATGCCCTTGCCCGGGGCGACCATGGCCTGGGCGGTTTCAGCCAGCAGTTCGATGCTCATGAAGTTCCTGTAACGGGGTGCGGGAAAACCCGGATTATAGCCCGCACCGCCCGTGGGCCGGCCGTGAGCGCGGCCTGGAACCGGTTCCAATGCTCGCCGCAGGACAAATCCTGTCCACTGCGGTCACGCACGGGCCATCGCGATGGCCCGTGCGTGCGTGTTCGTCAGAGCTCGCCCAGCCCGCTGGCGCGGCCGTCGCTGCCGACCTCGAGCAGGCGCAGGGTGTTGGTGGCGCCGTGGGTTTCCATGTGCTCGCCGCTGGTGAACACCACGCGGTCGCCGGCCTGCAGCAGGCCCGCCTCGACCAGCAGGCGGATGCTGCCGCGCGCCGCTTCGCGCGGGGTGAAGCCGCGGCTGTCGAAGTTGATCGGGAACACGTCGCGCATCAGCGCCATCTGCCGGCGCGCGCCGTCGTGGCGGGTCACCGCGAACACCGGCGCCTTGGCGCGGAAACGCGACAGGTAGCGCGCGGTGCCGCCGGATTCGGTCATCGCCACGATCGCGCGCACGCCCACGTGCTGGGACAGGAACATCGTCGCCATGGCGATGGCCTGGTCGGCGCGCTCCAGGTTGCGCGGCGACGCGTTGAAATCGGTATCGATCTGGAACTGGCGCTCGGCGCCCAGGCAGATGCGCGCCATCGCCTCGACCGCCTTGACCGGGTACGCACCGGCCGCGGTTTCGGCCGACAGCATCACCGCGTCGGTGCCGTCGATGACCGAGTTGGCCACGTCCAGCACTTCGGCGCGGGTCGGGATCGGGCTTTCGACCATGGACTGCAGCATCTGCGTGGCGGTGATCACCACCTTGTTCTGCGCCAGCGCGGCCTTGATGATCTTCTTCTGCAGGCCCGGCAGCTCGGCGTCGCCGATCTCCACGCCCAGGTCGCCGCGCGCGACCATCACTACGTCGCTGGCCTCGACGATCTCCTCGAGGTTCTCGATCGCCTCGGTGCGCTCGATCTTGGACACCAGCGCCGCGTCGCAGCCGTGCTGGCGGGCGATGGCGCGCGCGTCGTTCATGTCCTGCGCGTTGCGGCAGAACGAGACGGCGATGAAGTCCACGCCGATCTTGGCCACGATGCCGATCAATTCCTTGTCGCGCTCGGTCAGCGCGCCCAGCGACAGGCCGCCGCCCTGCTTGTTCAGGCCCTTGCGGTCGGACAGCACGCCGTCGTTGAGCACGGTGTTGACGATGCGCTCGCCCTGCACCTCGACCACCTGCAGCTGCATCAGGCCGTCGTCGAGCAGCAGCACGTCGCCCGGGCCCACGTCCTGCGGCAGGCCGAGGTAGCTCACGCCCACCTGGGTGGCATCGCCCGGGGCCGCATCGGCCTTGGCGATCAGGTCGAAGCGGTCGCCGGCCTTGAGCTGCACCTTGCCCTCGGCGAAGCGCTCGATGCGGATCTTCGGGCCCGGCAGGTCGGCCAGGATGCCCACTTCCACGCCGACGCGGTTGGCCGCGGCGCGCACTTCGGCGGCGCGCCTGGCCTGGCCGGACGGATCGCCATGGGAGAAGTTCAGCCGCACCACGTTGACACCCGCGCGGAACAGATCGTCGAGCACGCCCGGCGCATCGGTGGCCGGTCCGAGGGTGGCGAGGATCTTGGTGCGGCGCTGGCGTTCAATCATGGTGCGAAAACTCCCGGAAAGGCCGCCGAAATTAGCATATCCAGTGCATGACAACGATGTCGCATACGATTTCAGAAGACACTTTCCTCGCTGTCCCGCAGACAGGGCGGACAGCCTGTCCGGACAGCGCGAAGGGGGTTCCTTAAGATGTCCTGCGCAGCCGCACCGGCAGGACACGCACCGGCATAGGCAGGGCATCGCGGGACAGGCGGCGGGCCAGCCGGGACATCGCTGCGCTGCACGGGCGCGGGCGCACACAGGCAACCGGCCGCACCGGCGGCAACCGGAACGGAAGTAATCCAGCGCGGAAAGAGCGGCGTTGCCCCGACGACAACACGGGCAACGCCGGCAAGGGCCCCGGAGGGGGGCCGTCGACCCTACGGCGAGAGCAGCCGCCCCAGTTCCGCCGGGGTGGAGGCCAGCGCGCCGGCGCCAGCGGCGGTCAGTTCCTCGCGGCCGCCGAAGCCCCACAGCACGCCGACGTTGCGCATGCCGTGGTGGCGCGCGCCTTCGATGTCCATGCGCCGGTCGCCGATCATCCAGCACTGCGCCGAAGACAACGACAGGCGCCGCAGCGCTTCGGCGATCAGTTCCGGCTTGTGGCTGCGCACGCCGTCCTCGGTGGCGCCGATCACGTCCTCGAAGCAGCCGCCGAACGGCAGGTGCTCGACGATGCGCCGCGCGTGCGGCTCGTTCTTGGCGGTGACCACGGCCAGGCGGTGGCCGGCCGCGTGCAGGCCCTGCACCACCTCGCCGATGCCGGCGTAGACGTCATGCTCCAGCCAGCCGTGCAGGTCGAAACGCTCGCGATACAGCGCCACGGCGCGTTCGACGCGCTGCGCGTCGCCGAACACCGGGGTGAAGCTGGTGCGCAGCGCCGGGCCGATCCACTTGCGCAACTCGGCGTCGCCGGGCACCGGCTGGTCCATCTTCTCCAGCGCATGGGCCACGCAGCGGGTGATGCCGACGGCCGAATCGATCAGCGTGCCGTCGAGATCGAAGAACAGCGCATCGCGGCTCACGAGCCGCGGGCCTCCAGCGCGGCCACGGCCGGCAGGGTCTTGCCCTCCAGGAACTCGAGGAACGCGCCGCCGCCGGTGGAGATGTAGCTCACCTCGTCGGCGATGCCGTACTTGTCCACGGCGGCCAGCGTGTCGCCGCCGCCGGCGATGGAGAACGCGCTGGACGCGGCGATGGCGCGGGCCAGCGCCTCGGTACCCTTGCCGAACGCGTCGAACTCGAACACGCCGACCGGGCCGTTCCACACCACGGTGCCGGCCTTGGCGATCAGCTCGGCGTAGTGCGCGGCGGTCTTCGGGCCGATGTCCAGGATCATGTCGTCGGCGCCGACCGCATCGACCGCCTTGACGGTGGCCGGCGCGTCGGCGGCGAACGCCGGGGCGACCACCACGTCCACCGGCAGCGGAATCTGCGCGCCGCGCGCCCTGGCCGCGGCATCGATGTTGCGCGCGGTGTCGAGCAGGTCGTTCTCGACCAGCGACTTGCCCACGTCGTGGCCTTCGGCGGCGATGAAGGTATTGGCGATGCCGCCGCCGACGATCAGCTGGTCCACCTTGCCGACCAGGCTGGACAGCAGCTCCAGCTTGGTCGAGACCTTGGAGCCGGCGACGATGGCCAGCAGCGGACGGGCCGGGTTGGCCAGCGCCTTGTCCAGCGCGTCCAGCTCGGCCATCAGCAGCGGGCCGCCGGCAGCCACCGGGGCGAAACGGATCACGCCGTGGGTCGAGGCCTGCGCGCGGTGCGCGGTGCCGAAGGCGTCCATCACGAATACGTCGCACAGCGCGGCGTACTTCTTCGACAGGGCCTCGTCGTCCTTGCCCTCGCCGGCATTCATGCGGCAGTTCTCCAGCAGCACGATGCTGCCCGGCGCGACCTCGACGCCGTCCACCCAGTCCTTGACCAGCGGCACGTCCACGCCCAGCAGCTCGGACAGGCGCGCGGCCACCGGCGCCAGCGAATCGGCCTGGCTCCACTGGCCTTCCTTCGGCCGGCCCAGGTGCGAGGTGACCATCACCGCCGCGCCCTTGGCCAGCGCCAGCTTCAGCGTCGGCAGCGAGGCGGTGATGCGCTGTTCGGAGGTGATCCTGCCGTTCTCGTCGATCGGCACGTTGAGATCCTGGCGGATCAGTACGCGCTTGCCGGCGAGGTCGAGGTCGGTCATGCGGACGATGGACATGGCGGGGTCGGCTCCGGAAGACTGTGGGGGAAACCGCGATTCTCGCCCGCCCCCGCAAGCGGGGCAAACCCGAGGTGCACCGCATGCCGCCCCGCCTGCCGCAACCCGAGCTGTCCAGCCCCCGGCTGCGCCTGCGCGAAGTGCGCGGGGACGATGCGCCGGCGCTGTTCGCCATCCACAGCGACCCACGGGTGATGCGCTACTGGAGCTACCCGGCCTGGACCGGACTGGCGCAGGCCGAAAGCAAGGTGGCCGACATCCAGCGCCAGCGCCGCGAGCTGGACATGCTCGTCTGGGCCATCGCCGATGCACGCAGCGACCTGCTGATCGGCACCAGCGCGGTGTTCGCGATGCATCTGGAGCAGGGCCGCGCCGAGATCGGCTACAGCCTGCATCCGGACTGGCAGGGGCGCGGGCTGGCCAGCGAGGCGCTGCGCCTGATCCTGCGCCACCTGTTCGATGGCATGGGGCTGCGCCGGATCGAAGCCGACATCGACCCGCGCAACCAGGCTTCGTGCCGGCTGGTCGAAAGGCTCGGTTTCGTCCGCGAGGGCGTGCTGCGCGAACGCTGGCACGTCAACGGCGAGATCTGCGACACCGCGCTGTACGGCCTGCTGCGCCGGGATTTCATCGACCCGCCGTAATAGCGCCCCTGTAGGAGCGCACTTCAGTGCGCGATGGAGCATTACCGGGAAAGCCCCATCGCGCACTGAAGTGCGCTCCTACAAACGCCCCCTGCACGTGCACTCCTACCGGGTCCGCCTCAATCGTTCGCGGGGCGGTTGCCGCGCAGCAGGCTCAGCGCGAAACCGGCCACGGCCAGCGCGCCGGCCACCAGCACGGCCCACAGCACCAGGTTCTTCCAGTCGCGCACCGGTGCGGCCGGCGCATAGGCCTTGTCGCCGGCGCGCGCCCGCGCCGTCGCCGAGGCGGGCGGCTGCCGGCTGCCACTGCGCGCCGTTGCGGGCGCGCAGCGCTGCGAGCATCGGCTCCAGGTTGCTCTCGCGCACGCCGGCGCGCGCATTGCCGGCCACCAGCAGGTACGGCGCGCGGCCCTGGGCGAGGAACACCACGCTGCCCGGCCGGCGGTAGCCCAGCTTCAAGGCCGGCGCCGGCGTGCCGGCCACCGCCGGCTCGGCCTGCAGCTGCCAGTCGCGGTCGGCGGTTTCCTGCCCGAGCTCCAGCGGCGCCGACACCTGGCTGCGCCCGCCTTCCAGCAGCGTCCAGGTGTTCCAGCCGCTGGCCCGCAGCTGCCAGGCCTGCTCCGCGTCGGCCACCTTGCGGTCGTCGTCGCGGCTGGAAACAGTCCACGACACCGCGGTGTTGGCCGGCATCGCCACGTCCACCCGCTGCACCGGGAAACGGCCCTGCGCGCGGTAGCGGAACCGGGCCGGGGCGCTGTTGTCGGGTGCCGAGGCGGCCAGTTCGACCCACTGCCAGTCGTCCGCGGCCGCGTCGCCGGCCAGTTCGCCCTGCAGCGCGCGCAGCGGCGGCGCGCCGTCGCGCTGCAGCGGCACCAGCCGCAGGTAGCGCAGCGACGTGGACACCGCGACGCGGTCGCTGTTCAACTCCCGCCCCTGGTTGTGCAGGCGCACCAGCCGCACTTCCGGGTCGAGCACCTGCCAGCGGCGCAGGTCGTCGCTGCCTTCCAGCCGATAGCCCAGGTCCAGCGCCGTCGGTTCGCCTTCCCATTGCACGCGCAGCGCCTGCACCTGCCCTGCCTGCCGGCCCAGGTCCACCAGCCAGGAGGGATCGCCCTTGGCCGCGCCGGCGGCGCCCGGCGAACTGCGCACCGATACCACGTTGCCGCCGGCATCGCGCCGCGCCCACCACCACCACCACGCTCAGGTCATCGCCCGTCGTGGTGGCGGCGCTGGCGGGCAAGGCGAACCAGTCCAGCGGCACCTGCCGCGCCGGTGCGGCGATCGGCGTGGCCGCGGCCTGCACCGCACTGGCCATGGGCTTGCCATCGGCGTCGATCACCTGCACGTCGCGCAGGTCGCGCCAGTACGCGGCGCGGTAGACCCCGGCGTCCAATGCGACGCGGTAGGCGCCGGCATCGGCCTGGGCCGGCTGCAGCGGCCATTGCATCGCGAAATCGTCGGCGGCGTGCGCCGTCAGCGGCAGCAGCGCCATCCACCACAAACGCCTGATCATGCGGAAGCTTCCTCCTGTCGTGTCTCGTCGCCGCGCTTGCGCGGCGGTGCCGGCGCCAGCCAGCCGACCAGCGTGCACAGCAATCCATAGGCGATGAAGGCGCCGATGCCCAGCAGGTCGCCCAGGTTGCCGCGGTCGATCAGCAGCAGCTTGGCCAGCACCACGCCCATCAGGATCGCGCCGGTCAGCCACAGCCCCCATTGCCCGCGCCGCGAGCCGCTGACCCAGCCAATCACGCCGAGCAGGCTCCACACCACGGTCAGGCTGGTCTGCGCCAGGCTGGTATCGATCAGCCGGCCGTTCCAGTCGATGCCGCCCCAGTGGTGCACGGCGCGCAGGGTGAGGGTGCTGACCAGCACCAGCGCCGCCAGCGGCAGCAGGCCCAGCCGCAGCCCGGCCCGGCGCGCGCGCGCATCGACCGACCGACCGACAGCCGCCGCAGCGCCGCCAGCACCAGCACGGCCAGCAGCTGCGCCAGGTCCAGCGGATTGAGCAGCGCGATCCACGGCAGCGGCGCCGAGGCGCCGTCGCTGGCCAGCGATACCAGCCACCACAGGCCCAGCACGGCGAAGGTCGCCGCCTGCAGGATCGGCCGGTAGCGGTCGAACGCCGCGCCCAGCGGCTGCGCCAGCCAGTGCCAGCGGCGGATCGACAGCGCCGCCAGCAGCAGCCACGCAGCGCCAGCAGCATGCCGACCCAGCCGCCGGCCAGCCAGAAACGTTTGCCCAGGTACCAGGACAGCAGCGACAGCACGGTCGGCCACAGTAGCCACCAGGCAAGCTGCGCCGCGCCGGCGATGGCATCGCCGGCCGCGCGCAAGCACAGCAGGCTGCGCACGCCCAACGCGGCGAACAGCGGCCAGGCCCACGCGCCGTGGCCGGCGAACGGCTGGCCGTAGGCGCCGAGCTGCAGGAACGCCAGCGGGAACGCCAGCACCAGGCAGCCCAGCGTGGTCAGCGACAGCGCAGCGCCGGCCGGCCGCCCTGCACCCCCAGCCAGCCCCGCCCAGCAGCAGCAGCATGCCGTGCAGGACGCTGCGCGGTTCGACGAAGCGCGCGATCTCGCCGATGTTGCCCATCCCCCCCAGCCAGCGCCCCAGGCGTAGCCGATCACCGCCACCGCCGCGCCGGTGTCGCGTGCCGCGCGCCCCCCCCATCCAGCGCGAGGCAGCAGGCCCCCCCCCCCCCCCCCCCCCCCCCCGATCCCGCCACCCCCCCCCCCCCCCCCCCCCCCACCGGTACCCCCCCCCCCCCCCCCCCCCCCCCCCCCCCCCAGCCCCCCCCCCCCCCCGAAGCCCCCCCCCCCCCCCCCCCCCCCCCCCCCCCCCCCCCCCCCCCCCCCCCCCCCCCCCCCCCCCCCCCCCCCCCCCCCCCCCCCCCCCCCCCCCCCCCCCCCCCCCCCCCCCCCCCCCCCCCCCCCCCCCCCCCCCCCCCCCCCCCCCCCCCCCCCCCCCCCCCCCCCCCCCCCCCCCCCCCCCCCCCCCCCCCCCCCCCCCCCCCCCCCCCCCCCCCCCCCCCCCCCCCCCCCCCCCCCCCCCCCCCCCCCCCCCCCCCCCCCCGCGTTGGCGACGGCGAACGCCACGCCATCGCGGACCGCATGGGCGCCGTCCATGCCCACCCCAGCGCGAACGCCGCCGCCAGCTGCAGGCCGATGCCGGTCCAGCGCGCCAGCCGGCGGCGCTGCATCAGGCCCAGCCAGACCAGGCCGGCGCCTTCCAGCGCGAACACCGAGGCCGTGGCCTTGGCCGACAGCGCCAGCGGCACCGCCAGCGTGGCGAATCCCACCGCGAGGATGGCGTAGCCCTGCGCCAGCAGCAGCAGCGCCCCCCGCGCCGCCGAGCAGCGCGCGCGCCCAGCGCCCGCGTAGAGCACCGCCACGCCCAGCGCGCACAGCGCCAGCGCATGCGCTCGCCCTGCAGCAGGCCGGCCTGCAGCGAGAACGCCACCAGCGGCGTGCCGAACAGCAGGCAACCGTCGATGCGCGCGCCGCCCGGCGTTGCCGCCCTGCGCGCATACAGCAGCGGCAACAGCAGGTAGAACACGAAGAACAGCACCAGGAACGGTTCGGTGCTGGCGAACTTGGCCGGCGCGTAGTCCAGCACGCCCCAGATCGTGCCGATGCCCCAGGTGAAGGCGAAGCCGAGCAGGTTGAGGATGCGCCACGGCCGCACCCAGGCGATGGCGAAGATGCCGGCATTGAGCAGCGCGTAGTACGAGAACAGGCCGACATGGTTGCCGCTGCCGTCGGACAGCCATACCGGCGCCATGAACCCGGCCAGCACGCCGAGGATGGCCAGCGTGCGCGACTCCTGCAGCACCGCCATCACGCACAGCCCGGCGATCAGCACCACGCTGATCGCGAACGCGGGCAGCGCGTCGATCAGGCCGTGGCTCTTGAACGCGGCGAACACCACCAGCAGCAGCACGCCGATCGCGCCCCCCTGCAGGGCCAGGGCGAAGGCGCGGTGGCTCTCGCGCTTGCGCCACGCGAACACCAGCCCGGCCAATGCCGCAAGGCTGATGCCGGCCAGGCGGAACGCGGGCGGGAAACTGAACCAGCCGGCGTCGCTGCCGTACTTGAGCAGCGCCGCCACGCCGGCCAGCAGCACCAGCATGCCGACCTTGACCGGCACGTTGCCGGTGGTGAACCACTGCTTGACGCGCGCGAGGCCGCGCTCGACGACATTCGGTTCCTCCGGCACCCGCGATGCCGGCGGCGGCGCGGCTGCCGGGAGGGCACGCGCCGGCGGCGGTGCCACGGGGTCCGGCAGCGGCGGCAGTGGCGGCGCGACCGCCGCCGCGCGGCGGCTCGGGCGCTTCCATCGCCGGGGCAGGCATGGGGTCGGGGTCGGGGTCAGGCTCTGGCCCGGAAGGCGCGAACTCTCCCGCCTCCGGCAGCGGCTCCTCCCAGGCGTTGCCCGGTTCGGCGGCTTCGGGCCGCGCCGCGTCGCCAGCCTGCCCATGCGCCAGCAACGCCTCGAGCACGGCCACGCGCCGCTTGAGCGAGGACACCGACACCAGCGCCATGACCAGCAGCACCGGCACCGCCAGCACCACCACGACAGCCAGCAATCCAAAGAACATCACCGCGCCATCCATTCTTCGTCCTTGTCACCGGGAGGTGCGGCACCACCTTATCCACGCCTCGCCGAAACGCAAGATGCGGCGTGGCCGGTCCGTGGCACGTGGCAGGAAAATCGCCGGGCATGGTCCGCCGCATGGCCTCCTCAGCACGCAGGAGCGCACTTCAGTGCGCGATGGGGCCTTCCCCGCAAAGCCCCATCGCGCACTGAAGTGCGCTCCTACGAGTGCGCTCCTGCGAGGGCGCCCTGTCCGGCTGCGGTGGCGAGACGCAAAAAAGAAGGGCGCCTTTCCGGCGCCCTTCTTTCATGCGACCACGATGCGGACCGGTCAGGCCGCGACCACGCGCACCATTTCCAGGCACTTGTTGGAGTAGCCCCACTCGTTGTCGTACCAGCTGACCAGCTTGACGAAGGTGGAGTCCAGCGCGATGCCGGCTTCGGCGTCGAACACCGAGGTGTGGGTCTCGCCGCGGAAGTCGGTGGCCACCACCTTGTCCTCGGTGTAGCCCAGCACGCCCTTCAGCGCGCCTTCGCTCTGCGCCTTCACTTCGGCGCAGATCTCGGCGTAGGTGGCTTCCTTTTCCAGCTCGACGGTCAGGTCGACCACCGACACGTCCGAGGTCGGCACGCGGAAGCTCATGCCGGTGAGCTTCTTGTTGAGTTCCGGGATCACCACGCCCACGGCCTTGGCCGCGCCGGTGGAGGACGGAATGATGTTCTCCAGGATGCCGCGGCCGCCGCGCCAGTCCTTGTTGGACGGGCCGTCGACGGTCTTCTGGGTGGCGGTGGCGGCGTGCACGGTGGTCATCAGGCCGCGCTTGATGCCCCACTTGTCGTTGATCACCTTGGCCAGCGGCGCCAGGCAGTTGGTGGTGCACGAGGCGTTGGAAATGATGGCCTGGCCGGCGTAGGTCTTGTCGTTGACGCCGAACACGAACATCGGCGTGTCGTCCTTGGACGGGGCCGACATGATCACCTTCTTCGCGCCGGCGTCGATGTGCTTCTGCGCCGCTTCCTTGGTCAGGAACAGGCCGGTGGACTCGATCACGACGTCAACGCCCACTTCGTCCCACTTCAGGTTGGCCGGGTCGCGCTCCTGGGTCAGGCGGATCTTCCTGCCGTTGACCAGCAGGTGGCCGCCCTCGATGGCGACGTCGGCCTTGAAACGGCCGTGCACGGAGTCGTACTTGAGCATGTAGGCCAGGTAGTCCGGCTCGAGCAGATCGTTGATGGCCACGATCTCGATGTCGTTGCCGAAGTTCAACACCGCCGAGCGCAGCACGTTGCGCCCGATGCGACCGAAACCGTTGATGCCGACCTTGATTGCCATGTTCACGAACTCCTGCGGCCGCAGACCGCTGCGGCGGGGGTGGAAGGGGACCGGCATTGTAGCAGCCGGGCCCGCCGGGCTGGCCTGAGGGCCCGCACGCCGCGCATGACCAAAGCGGTGGCCGCCACGAGGCAAAACCATGAACGCCCCGTGAGCACAGACGTGCGTTTGATCCGGATCAAGGCGGACACCGGGCACGCGGCGGAGACTGGCCGCAACCTCACCAAGCAATGGAAACGCACCATGCGCAAGACCCCCGCCCTGCTGCTGTCCGGCCTCGCCGCCGCCCTGGTCCTGGCCGCCTCCCCCGCCATGGCGCAGTCCAAGGGCGACTGGACCCTGGGCGTCGGCGTGCACAACGTCGATCCCAAATCCAGCGCCGGCGATCTCGACGGCTCGGCCCTGGGCCTGGGCGCGCTGCCGGCCAAGGTGGACAACAGCGTGCGTCCGACCGTGACGTTCGAATACTTCGTCGCCGACAACGTGGGCGTGGAAGTGCTGGCCGCGCTGCCGTTCCAGCACGACGTCAGCATCGACGGCGTGGGCACCGTGGGCCGCACCAAGCAGCTGCCGCCGGTGGTCTCGCTGCAGTACCACTTCGCCAACAGCAGCAAGGTCACCCCGTTCGTCGGCCTGGGCGTGAACTACACCAAGTTCTTCAGCACCGACAGCAAGGGCGCGCTGCAGGGCACCCGGCTCAAGCTGGAAGACTCGTGGGGCCTGGCCGCGCACGCCGGCCTGGACTTCGCGCTGACCGACAAGGACGCGCTGCGCGTGGACCTGCGCTGGGCCGACATCGACACCAAGGTCAAGGTGAACGGCCACAAGCTGGGCACCGCCAACATCGATCCGCTGGTATACGGCGTGGCCTACGTGCGCACGTTCTGATCCGGCCTTCCCCCGGTACCGCGGGGGAAGGATGTTCCCAGGGCCTGTTCATGGCCCGCCGCGAGCCAAGCGTGGCGGGATCATGGCAGGCCCGCCACTTTCGGCACATGGTGCGGGCGATGCCGCCGCTAGAATGCGGCGATGAAATTCTCCACCCGTGTTCCCGTCCTCTTTTCCGGCCTCGCCCTGGCCGTGACCGCCCTGCTTCCGGCCCCCGCCTCTGCCTGGGGCGCGCAGGGCCACCGACTGGTCGCGCGCATCGCCGAAACACGCCTGGACCCCGCCGCGAAAGCGGAAGTGCAGCGCCTGCTCGCCACCGAGCCCGGCGCCACCCTGGCCAGCATCGCGCCCTGGGCCGACCAGCTGCGCGCCGAGGATCCCGACCTGGGCAAGCGTTCGGCCGGCTGGCACTACGTCAACATGGCCGAGGACGGCTGCGCCTACGACCCGCCAAAGCATTGCCGCGACGGCGACTGCGTGATCGAAGCGCTGAAGGCGCAGAGCGCGCGCCTGGCCGACCGCGGCCTCTCCGACGCCGAGCGCCTGCAGGCGCTCAAGTTCGTCGTGCACCTGGCCGGCGACCTGCACCAGCCCATGCACGCCGGCTACGGCCACGACAAGGGCGGCAATACCTACCAGCTGCAGTTCAACGAACGCGGCACCAACCTGCATTCGCTGTGGGACAGCGGCATGTTCTACGCCCTGCAGCTGGACGACGACCCGTTCCTGCAGCGCCTGCAGGCGCTGCCCGCTCCCGCGGGCATCGTCGCGCCGCAGCTGCAGCGCGATGCGGCACGCTGGGCCGAACAGAGCTGCCGCATCGCCACGCGCGAGGGCGTCTACCCGGCCAACCGCAAGGTCGGCCAGGCCTACGCCGACACCTGGCGCCCGGTGGCCGAAGCGCAGCTGCGCCTGGCCGGCGAACGGCTGGCTACGCTGTTGAACGAACTGCTGGATACGGCGCCGAAGCAACACTGACCGGCAGATGGTGCCGCGTTGCCGGAAGGTCCGTGCCGGGCAAGCCCGGCACCTACGGGCGATCCCGCAACCTCGCACTCCGTAGATGCGCGGCTCGCCTCGCATGCGGTCTTCCCGGCGAAGCCCGTGCCGGGCAAGCCCGGCACCTACAGGCGTTTCCGCAACCTCGCACTCCGTAGGTGCGAGGCTCGCCTCGCATGCGGCCTTCCCGGCGAACCCGTGCCGGGCAAGCCCGGCACCTACGGCTGCGGCGGCTTGCCGAGCTGCACGCGCGCCTGCCCCTGCACGATCTCGAAGGTGAACGCATAGGGCAGCGTCACCGGCACTTCTTCCACCTTCGCGGCGCCGGTGCAGTCGTCCGGCGCGGCCGGCAACGAGCCGGGGCCGAAGTGGCAGATCGCCGCGGGCGCGAAGCGCCATTGCCGCACGGCATCTCCCGCGGCCTGCAGCAGGTATCCATTGTCCGCGTCGTTGCCGGCACCGCATTGACTGTGCGCCAGCAACGGGAAGCTGCGCTGCACCTGCCCCTGCGCATCGACGACGACGTTCAGGCACACCGTCACCGGCGGCAGCGATTGCCGCCCCTGCAGGGTCGGCAGCTCCGGCAATGGCGCATGCACCGGTTCGGGCATGCGGAAGCCTTCGCGCGCCGAAAGTTCATACGGCTGTATCTCCCCGCCCTGCCCACCCTCGCGCTCCGGTGCCAGCAGGCGCTGGCCGACGTTGTAGCTGCTGTCCGCAGCATCTTCGGTGACGGCGGGACGCGTCGCGCAACCGGTCGCCGCCAACAGCAGGCACAGCGCACACAACGGAACCGTTGCCGGCTGGTGCCGCATCAGGAAGCGCCTCCCTCGGTCGTGGTGGTCGTTTCGTCCATCGCGAAACGCACCGGCACGCGCACCTTGCCGGCGACGGCCTTGCCATCCTTGTAGGCCGGAACGAACTTCCACTCACGGGCTGCTTCCATCGCCGCCTCATCCAGGTCGGCATGCCCCGAACTGCGGTCGACCACGATGCCGGCGGCCGTGCCATCGGCGGCCACCTCGACCTTCAGCACCACCTCGCCGGTGTGCATGCTCGGCGGATAACGCGGCGGCGACATCTCGGCGAAGCCGACCGTGCTGGCCGGCGCATCCGCCGGTTCCACGCCGGCGCGTGCCTGTAACGCAGGCGCAGGCACGTCCTGCGCCGGACGCGCCTGCGCGCCGGAATCGGCGACGACCGCTTCCATCCGGAACAACGAGCCGCCGTCCTTCGTGCCGACCTGGATGCTGGCCGCGCGGCCGATCATCACCACCAGCGCCGGCGTGGCGACGATCTGGCCGCCTTCGCGCAGCGTGCCCGACAGCGCGACCTTGTCCGCATCCAGCGGCCGCACCTCGAACTCGCCTTCCCACCGGCGGCCGGCGGCCGTCTCCATCGAGAAGGCGAACGGCGTGCCCGCCTGCCCGCGCATCTCGAAACCGCGCGCTTCGCCGTCGACATCCAGCTGCAGCTTCACGCTGTAGTAGGCGGCATCGGCGACGGCTGTCTCCATCCGCGCCGGCTGCGCCGCCCATGCCGCGCAGCCCAGTCCCGCCGACAGTGCTGCCGCCAGCAGCACCATCGCGAACCACTGCCTCTTCCCGGGTACCGGACGCTTCAACATGGCGATACGTTCCTTTAGCGGATGCTGGTCCTGCCAGTGGCACCCCACCGGCAGGGGCGACAGCGCCAGCCCGGTCTTGAGCATGGCGGTGCCATAGCTGCGACGCGCGCCGCCGCTGCGGGCGATGACACGTTCGTCGCAGGAAAATTCCTGGTCCTCGCGGCAGCGGCGCGACGCCAGCGGCAGCAGCGGGTTGAACCAGTACAGGCACTGCATCGCGGCCAGCAACGCGTTGACGACGATATCGCCGCGGCGCAGGTGCACCTGCTCATGCAGCAGCACAAGCTGCCGCTCCCGTGCGGTGTAGCGCCGCTCGAAATCCGCCGGCAGAACGATTCGTGGCCGCCACAGGCCGACGACTGCCGGCAGTCCGGCAGCACCGCGCGCCTGCCACAGGCCATCGTCGCGGCGCCGCAGCGTTCCCAGACCACGAACGAAACGATGCTGCTGGCGCAGCAGCCATGCCATCGTCAGCAGCGCACCCGCCAGCCAGATTCCGCCCAGCACCGATACCCACGGCAGCATCAAGGTGCCTTGAACAACCGCACGGGTGGCCACCGGCATCGCCGCGCTGATGGCCGTCATCGGCAGTACCGCGACGCGCGGCGCCGGCAACAGCACCGCACCCCATGCCACCGGGACCGCCAGCCACAACAGGTAGGCCGCGCTGGCGCCCAGCCGGCGCCGCACTGCACCGCGCAGCAGCAGCACCACGGCCATCGCCGCGCTGCTGGCCAGCGTGGTCGCCAGCAAGGCCTGCATGAACTCAGGGCTGATCATCGTCGAGCTCCTCCAGCAATCTGCGCAGTTCGGCCACGTCGTCGCGGCTCAGCTTCCGGTGCTGGCTGAAGTGCGCCACCAGCGGCGCGACGCGGCCGTCGAACAGGCGTTCGAGCAGGCTGCTGCTCTCCTCCAGCAGCCACGCGTCGCGCTGCACCTGCGGCGCGTACAGGTAACGGCGCCCTTCCTTCGCCGCACTGATCGCGCCCTTGTTGAGCAGGCGGTTGAGCAGGGTCTTTACGGTGGCTTCGGCCCAGTCGTTGCGGCCGGCCAGGCGCGCCATCACGTCCTCGGCGGCCAACGGATGCGCCTCCCACAGGATCTCCATCACCACCGCTTCGGCTTCGCTGATCCGGATCATCGTTTACGCCCGTAATTTTTATCGATTACATTAGTAAACGAATCGGCTGTCAAGCGTCCCGACCACGGCTTCATCACCCGGATGCTGTAATGCCGGCTCCCCGCAACGACGCGCCCGCCATGCCCCACCACGTGACCGATCCCGATGCCGCCGCGGCGTGGCTGCTGGCCCACGTCGAGGGTCCGCTGCGCATCGGCGCGCCGCTGGCGCTGGGCAAGCCGCATCGCCTGCTCAACGCGCTCTACGCCCGCATCGAGAAGGATCCCGCGCGCCCGCTGCAGCTCTACACCGCGCTCTCGCTGGATCCGCCGCAGGCCAGCGGCAACGACCTGCAGGCGCGTTTCCTGCAGCCGTTCGTCGAACGCCATTTCGGCGCGGACTTCCCGCGCCTGGCCTACGCGCAGGCGGTGGCGCGCGACGCCCTGCCCGCGCACGTGCAGGTGGAGGAGTTCTACATGCAGTCCGGCGCCCTGCTCGGCTCCTCGCAGGCGCAGCGCGCCTATACCAGCCTCAACTACACCCAGGCCGCCGACGCGGTGGCGCAGCGCGCGCCGCACGCCATCGTGCAGAAGGTGGCGCGCCGCCAAGGCACTGCGCGGCTGTCGCTGTCGTGCAACAACGACATCACCCAGGACACGCTCGACGCCATCGCCGCGCGCGGCCTGCCGCGCCCGCTGCTGATCGCCGAGATCGACCCGGAACTGCCGTGGCTGGGCGGCACCGCGGCGGTGGAGGCGCAGTTCTTCGACCTGGTGGTCGACCCGCCCGGGCCGTACCCGAAACTCTTCGGCCTGCCGCGGCAACCGGTGAGCGATGCCGATTATGCCATCGGCCTGTACGCCAGCACGCTGGTGCGCGACGGCGGCACCCTGCAGATCGGCATCGGCGCGCTGGCCGACGCGCTCAGCCACGCGCTGGTGCTGCGCCATGCCGACAACGCCCGCTACCGGCAGGTGCTGCACGCGCTCGATCCCACCCTGGAGGACCATCCGCTGGTGCGCGAAGCCGGCGGACTGGAGCCGTTCGAGACCGGCCTGTACGGCTGCAGCGAGATGCTCAACGAAGGCTTCCGCAAGCTGGTGCAGAGTGGCGTGATCCGCCGCAAGGTACACGACGATCTCGCGCTGATGCAGCGCCTGGCCAACGGCAGCGCCTACACCGCCGACCATGCGCGGCTGGCCGAAGAAGGGCAATACCTGCATGGCGCGTTCTACCTCGGCTCGCCGGAGTTCTACGACTGGCTGCGGCACCTGCCCGAGGACGAATGCCGCGCCATCGGCATGCGCCGCATCAGCGAGATCAACCAGCTCTACGGCGGCGACGAGACGCTGGAGCGGCTGCAGCGCCGGCAGGCGCGCTTCTTCAACTCCTGCATGATGGCCACCGCGCTCGGCGCGGCGGTATCCGATGCGCTCGAGGACGGGCGCGTGGTGTCCGGCGTCGGCGGCCAGTACAACTTCGTCGCGATGGCCCACGCGCTGCCGGACGCGCGCAGCGTGCTGATGTTCCGCGCCGTGCGGGACGGCGCAGGCGGGGCGCGCTCCAACGTGCGCTGGAACTACGGGCACACCACCATTCCCCGCCACCTGCGCGACGTTTTCATCGACGAGTACGGCATCGCCGACCTGCGCGGCGTGACCGACGAGGAGTGCGTGATCGCCATGGCCGGCATCACCGACGCCGCCTTCCAGGCGCCGCTGCTGGAACAGGCGAAGGCGGCGAAGAAACTTGCCGGCGATTTCGCCGCACCGACGCGCTGGCAACGCAACCGCGCCGAGGTGCTTGCCGCCGCGCTGGCGCCGTTCCGTCGCGACGGCACCCTGCCCGACTATCCGCTGGGCAGCGATTTCACCCCGGTCGAACAGGACCTGCTGCGCGCCCTGACCTGGCTCAAGTCCCGCACCGGCAGTGCCGGCGGCAAGCTGCGCACCGTGCTCGCCGCCCTGCGCCAGCGCGCCGGCGACAACGACGCCATGTACCTGCAGCGCATGGGGCTGGAGCGGCCGGTTGGTCTCAGCGAGCGGCTCGACGCCCGCCTGCTGCGCCTGGCGCTGGCGCGCACCGCGGGGCCTGAACGGCGGCGCGCCGCTCAGGCGTCCGCGGCGGCCGGATCGTGCTGCAGGATGTTCACCAGCTTGCCGAACGGATCGCGCACGAAGAACCGGCGCACGCCCCAGGGTTCGTGCGCCGGCCCGTATTCGAGGGCGATGCCCGCGGCACGGATGCGGGCCAGCGCTTCGTCCAGGTCGTCCACTTCCACCGAAAGGTACGGTACCGGCGTTCCCGATCCGCCTTCGGTGGCGAAACTCACCTGCGTGGTCATGCGCGATGGTGCCGCGTAGGTGCGGATCCAGCCATGGTCCATGACCGGTTCCAGGCCGAGGATCGCGTGGTAGAACGCGTCGGTGGCATCGATCTGGTCGGTGCGGATGTTGGCGACGATGCGCTTCACTTTCATCGGATTCTCCACGGTGTGCGCTATTGCCCGGCCGGCGGCTCCCATAGTTCGACCTTGTTGCCCTCCGGGTCGATGACCCAGCCGAATTTTCCCTGCTCGGAGGTCTCGGTCCTGTCGACGACGTCGCAGCCCTCGGCACGCAACACCGGCAGCAGCGCATCCAGGTCGGCGACACGGAAGTTGACCATGAAGGACGCCGTACCTGGCGCCATGTAGGTCGTGTCGGCGGCGAACGGACTCCAGATCGTCATGCCCGGCGCGCTGCCCTCGCCGCCCCACCGGAACACCGCGCCGTTCCAGCCGGCGACCTCGAGCCCGAGATGATCGCGGTACCAGGCCGCCAGCGCGGTCGGGTCCTTCGCCTTGAAGAAGATGCCGCCGATACCGGTCACGCGCTTCATGATGCTTCTCCGGATGTGCCGCCCGCGACGGGGAGCGTGCGGCCGATGCTCGCATGCGGGCGGAGCCGGAGCCAATGGGCTTCGTCGTACCTGGACCCGCGCGCCAACGCCGGAGAACCCGCACGTAGGAGCGACTTCAGTCGCGAAAGGGCATCGCCGGGAAAGCCTCTTCGCGACTGAAGTCGCTCCTACGGGGTGCGGGACGCGCTTCCGCCGGAGAGGACCAAAGAAAAGGCCGGGAAATCCCGGCCTCTTCTCACCACGGAGCGATGCGGCGCATCACTTCGCCAGCTGCGCCTTCGCGGCGGCGACCACCGCCTCGGCGGTGATGCCGAAGTGCTGGTACAGCTTGTCGGCCGGGGCCGAGGCACCGAAGGTGTCCAAGCCGACCACGGCGCCGTCCAGGCCCACGTACTGGCGCCAGAAACCGGTGACGCCGGCTTCCACCGCCACGCGCGCGCGCACCGCGTTGGGCAGCACGGATTCGCGGTAGGCCGCGTCCTGGCGGTCGAACACGTTGGTGGACGGCATCGACACCACGCGGGTCTTGATGCCAGCCGCGTCCAGCTCGGCCTTGGCGGCCATGGCCAGGCCCACTTCCGAGCCGGTGCCGATCAGGATCACGTCCGGCGTGCCGGCGGCGTCGGCCAGCACATAGCCGCCGCGTTCGATCAGCCTGACCTGCTCGGCGCTGCGCTGCTGCGGCGCCAGGTTCTGGCGGCTGAAGATCAGGCAGCTCGGGTTGTCCCTGCGCAGGATCGCCGCCTTCCAGCTCACCGCCGACTCGGCGGCGTCGCACGGGCGCCACACGTCGTTGTTGGGGATGTAGCGCAGCGAAGCGATGTGCTCGACCGGCTGGTGGGTCGGGCCGTCTTCGCCCAGGCCGATGGAGTCGTGGGTGAACACGTGGATGACCTGCGCCGGGATCAGCGCGCTCATGCGCAGCGCGTTGCGGGCGTAGTCGCTGAACACCAGGAAGGTGGCGTCGAACGGCAGGAAGCCGCCGTGCAGGGCCAGGCCGTTGGCGATCGCGCTCATGCCGAACTCGCGCACGCCGTAGTGCACGTAGTTGGCCTGCGCGTCGTCGCCGACCACGGTGTGCGCGCCCTTCCACAGGGTCAGGTTGGAGCCGGCCAGGTCGGCCGAGCCGCCGACGATTTCCGGCAGCAGCGGCGCGAAGGCCTGGATGGCGTTCTGCGAGGCCTTGCGCGAGGCGATGTTCGGCGCTTCGGCCTGCACCTGGGCGATGTAGGCATCGGCCTGGGCGACGAAATCGGCCGGCAGTTCGCCGTGCGAACGGCGGGTCAGTTCTTCGGCCTCGGCCGGGAACTGCGCGGCGTACTTGTCGAACAGCTGCTCCCACTCGGCCTGGCGCAGGGTGCCGGTGCCGCCCGCGCGCCAGCCGGCGTAGATGTCCTCGGGAATCTCGAACGGGCCGTATTCCCAGCCCAGCGCCTTGCGGGTGGCTTCCAGCTCGTCCTTGCCCAGCGGCGCGCCGTGGCTGGATTCCTGGCCGGCCTTGTTCGGCGAACCAAAGCCAATGGTGGTCTTGCAGCAGATCAGGGTCGGCCTGTCGAACTGCGACAGCGCCGCGTCGATGCCGGCCTTGATGCTGTCCGGGTCATGGCCGTCGACGCCGCGCACCACGTTCCAGCCGTAGGACTCGAAACGCGCCGGGGTGTCGTCGGTGAACCAGCCTTCCACCTCGCCGTCGATGGAGATGTTGTTGTCGTCCCAGAAGCAGACCAGCTTGCCCAGGCCCCAGGTGCCGGCCAGCGAGGCGGCTTCGTGCGAGATGCCTTCCATCAGGCAGCCGTCGCCCATGAACACCCAGGTGCGGTGGTCGACGACTTCGAACTCGGGGCGGTTGTAGCGTTGCGCCAGCAGCTTTTCGGCCAGCGCGAAGCCCACGGCGTTGGCGAACCCCTGGCCCAGCGGGCCGGTGGTGGTCTCCACGCCCGGGGTTTCATGGCGCTCCGGGTGGCCGGCGGTCCTGCTGCCCAGCTGGCGGAAGGCCTTGAGCTGCTCGATCGGCAGGTCGTAGCCGCTCAGGTGCAGCAGCGCGTACTGCAGCATCGAGCCGTGGCCGTTGGACAGCACGAAGCGGTCGCGGTTGAACCACTTCGGGTTGTTCGGGTTGTGCCGGAGGTAGTCGTTCCAGAGCACTTCGGCGATGTCGGCCATGCCCATCGGCATGCCGGGGTGGCCGGAGTTGGCGGCTTGCACCGCATCGGCGGCGAGGAAACGGATGGCGTTCGCCAACTGGCGGCGGGAGGGCTGCGTCATGGTTCGTCGGGTCGGGAGGCTCCCGCGGAGCTGCGGGCGGCCTATTGTCCCACAGAGCACCGGGCAGGTCAGGCCATGTCCGCCTGCGGCAGAGGCAGGATCAGCCTGCTTCCGGAACGGCGAAGGCCGCCCGGAGGCGGCCTTCGTGCGGGTCCGGATTGCCGGCCGGCTCAGTGGTGGCCGGCGTTGTCCGCCACTTCCGGCACCTCGTCGTCGGCCACGCCGCTGCGGTGCGACACCACCACGGCGGTGGCCAGGTCGCCGGTGACGTTGAGCGAGGTGCGGCACATGTCCAGGAAGGTATTGACGCCCAGGATGATGCCGATGCCCTCGGGCTTGATGCCGATGATGCCGCAGATCATCGCGATCACCGGCAGCGAACCGGACGGAATGCCGGCGGTGCCGATGCCGCCGAGGATGCACAGCAGCAGCACCATCAGCTGCTGCGGCAGGCCCAGGTGCAGGCCGTAGACCTGCGCCAGGAACAGCACGGTGATGCCCTCGAACAGCGCGGTGCCATGGTGGTTGGCCGAGGCGCCGACGGTCAGCACGAAGCGGCTGACCTTGCGCGGCAGCTTCAGGTTCTCCTCGGCCACGCGCAGGGTCACCGGCAGGGTGGCCGACGAGGACGCGGTGGCGAAGGCGGTCAGCGTGGCTTCCTGGGTGCCGCGGAAGAAGCTGCGCGCCGACATGCCGCCCAGCAGGCGCACCCACAGCGGCAGCACGATGAAGCCATGGATGGCGATCGCCAGCAGCACGGTCACCACGAACCACAGCAGGCTCTGGATCACGTCCCAGCCCAGCCGCGCAGTCAGGTTGAACATGAAGGCGGCCACCGCGAACGGCGCCAGCTTGATGAACATGCCGATCAGGTGCATGCACACCTCGAACAGGCCCTGCACGGCGTTCTTGAACGCGGTGGTGCCGGCGGTCGGCTTCATCACCAGGCCGATGCCGATCATCAGCGCGAAGAACACGATGCCCAGCTTCTTGCTGTCGTCGCCCATGGCGTTGACGATGTTGTGCGGCACGATGTTGACCAGCAGGTCCATCAGCCGCAACTCGTTGCCCTTGCTGATGATCTCGCCGGTCTTGGCGCTGCTCATGGCCTGTTCGACCAGGGCCGGGTCCATGTGCGTGCCCGGCTGCAGCAGGTTGACGCAGAGCAGGCCGATGCCGACCGCCAGCGCGGTCACCACCGCGGTGTAGTTGAGCGTCTTCCAGCCCAGGCGGCCCAGCGAGGCGATGTCGCCCAGTTCGGCCACGCCCAGCACCAGCGCCGAGAACATCAGCGGCACCACCAGCATGAACAGCAGGTTGAGGAAGATCTGCCCGAACGGCTGGGTGACGTAGTCGATGGTGGTCGTCACCCAGGCCGCATCCGGCGCGACGGCGTGCGCGACCAGGCCCACGATCGTGCCCAGCATGAACCCGAGCAGCACTTTGATGTGCAGGGGCATGGAGGGCTTCCGGGGCGCGTGGGCGTGGGACATGCGGCGGTACTCGCGGGCGAAAGGTCGCGTAGCTTAACAAAAGCTGCACACCGCCCACCCCTGCCATATGGGCCAATGCGTCCGGGCCGGCGCGCTCCCATGGATGTGGGGCTTGTCCCGCATGGGGCCTTCCTGGTAAAGCCCGTGCCGGGCGAGCCCGGCACCTAGGAGGCCGATGGCCGGCCGTTCCCGCAACCTTCACCCGTGGATGCGGGCATGCCCCGCATGAAACCTTCCCGGTGAAGCCCATGCCGGGCAAGCCCGGCACCTACGCGGCCGACGGCCGGCCTCCGGAGATACGCCCGACACCTGCCCCTGTTCCCGCAACCTTCGCCGCCGGTAGATGCGGGGCGTGCCTCACATGAAACCTTCCCGGGAAAGCCCGTGCCGGGCGAGCCCGGCACCTACGCGGCCGATGGCCGACCTCCGGAGATACCGCCCGGCACCTGCCCCTGTTCCCGCAACCTTCGCCCCCGGTAGATGCAGGGCGTGCCTCACATGAAACCTTCCCGGGGAAGCCCGTGCCGGGCGAGCCCGGCACCTACGGCCGACGCGGGGCGTCCGGGGATTACCGCTCAGCGGATTTCGGACGTTCGGGATAGAGCGGTGGCAGCGGCGCCGCGGGTGTCGCCGCGTCCGTGCGCCATGCGGGCCCGCCGGCGAACGCGGCCCGCAGCGCGGCCCGTGCCTCGGTGCCGCTGCCGCCGCCCCAGCGCGCGCGCGCGCAGGGTGTCCAGCGCCTGGCGCTGCGTGGCGCTGTCCAGCCGCGCGCGCGGCCAGTTCGTCCAGGTCGGCGACCGCGGGACGGGCCATGCCGCGCAGCGCAGCGCCTGTTCGACGTCGTCGTCGAGATCGCCGGCGTCCAGCGCCCGGCGGAGGTCGGCCAGCGAATGGGTGGCCCCGGCGACGGCGCGCGGACGCGCCCCGTGTTCGGCCGTTGCCGGGCCGCGTCGCGCCGCGCGCGGCCGGGTCAGCGCCCAGACCAGCGTCGCCAGCCACAGCAGCCACAGCAGCGCGAACCCCGCGGCCAGCAGCGCCACAGGCGGCCCGGCACGCCGCGATCGTCCGGCAGCGCGATGGCGCGCCATCGGCGGCCGCCGGCACCGGCGTGGGGGGCGGCGGCGGCATCCGGCACCTGCGGCGGCGGCACCGCGCCGGCGCGGCCCGGCGCCACCGGCAGGCTCAGGTCGGGCAGCGCGGCGGTCCTGGCCTCGGCCCGAGCGCACGTCCCACCAGCGCATGCGCAGGCCGGGTACCGCCAGCGTGCCCGGCTGCTGCGGCACGATCGAATAGCGGCGCGTCAGCTTCAGCTGCGGCCCGCCGCCGTCGAAGGTCTCGTCGTACCGGGGCGGTTCGGCGAATACCTGGGCGGCGTCGCCGAGCGAGGGCACCGGCAGTTCCGGGAACTGCGCGCGCGTCGCGCCCACGGCGGTGGCCTCCACCTCGATGGTCACCGCCTCGCCGACCCGGGCGGCCTGCGGCGCGGCGGTGTAGCGCGTAGCGCAGGCGCAGGTCCTTCAGCGGCAGCCAGGGCTGCGGCGCGGCGTCGGGCACGGCACGCACCTGCAGGGTCTGGTCCGGCGCGCGCGCAGTGAGCGCGCCGTTGCCCCGGCCGAGGAAATCGTCGAACAGGCCGCCGACGCCGCGCCCCCGCTGAAGCGCGCGCCTTCCAGCCGCAGCGGGCCGCTGCGCTCGGGAATCAGCAGGAAGCGCCGTTCGACCACGTTGTAACGGCGGCCGCCGACCTCGCGCACCGAGGAACGGTCCTCGCCCACGCGCTGCAGCGCGCGCGACGCGCGCGGGCGTGGCCAGGTCCAGTTCGCCGGACGCCAGCTGGGTGGCGAAGTACAGCCGCACCACCACGCCCACGCTCTGCTGCACATAGGGCTGCGGGTCGTCGACCTCGGTTTCCACGAAGGCCACCGCATCGCCGGCGCGGCTGGCCACCGGCGCGGCCTCGACTCGACCGTCAACTGCAGGGGCGCGGTGCGCGCGGCGCCCCCCTGCAACGGCGGGACGACCAGCACGCCGCTGCGGCGCGGCGTGAGCACGACGCCGAACAGCGCGGCATTGCTGCTGATCCTGCCGTTGGCCATGCGCGCCTGCCGGCCGCTGCTGCGTCCACCCAGCGCGAAATCGGCCTGCAGCGGCGCGTAGTCCGGCGCCGCGCCGGTCTGGTCGGTCTCGATGGTGAGGGTGACCACCTCGCCTTCGGCGACATGGTCGCGGTCCAGCCATGCGCGGGTCTGCGCGTGCACGGCGCCGGCGCAGGCCAGCAGCCAGAACAGCCCCGCCATCAGGAAAACGCTTCGCCTGTTCATCGTCCTTCCCGCCTGCGCCGCTCGTATTCGAGCTGGAACTTCGCCTTCAACAACGCGCCCGGCTCGTCGGGCACGCGCTGCATCCATGCCTCGACCGCCTGCCGCCGCTCGCGTTCCTGCGGGCTCATCGCCGCCTGCGCCGCGCGTTTTCCGGCGTCGCCTTCGGCCTGCTGCTGCCGGCGCATCGCTTCGGCCATGCGTTCGCGCTGGGCCTGGTCGGCCTGCTGCTGGCCCTGGGCATCTTCCGCTTGCGGCGCTTGGCGCTGCGCGTCCGCCGACGGCTGGCCCTTGCCCTGTTCCGGCTGCGCGTTCTGCTGCCGGTCCTGCGCGGGCTGCCCCTGCTGCGACGGATCCTGCTGCGGTTCGTCCTGCGGCTGGCCCGGCGACTGCTGGCCGGGCGATGGCTTGCCCTGTTGCATGTCGGGCTTGCTCTGCTGGCCGCCCCCCTGCTGTCCCGGCGGCGGCCTGCGCCTGCGCGCGGCATCGACCGCGGCGCGGTTGGCCTTCGCGTCGGCCATGTCCGGCCGCCGCGCCAGGGCGCGATCATAGGCGTCGATCGCTTCGTCGTAGCGGCCCTGCCGCGCCAGCGCGTTGCCCAGGTTGTACCAGCCCTGTTCGTTGTCGATGCCCTCGAAGCGGCGCTGCGCGCCGGCGAAATCGCCCTTGCGGTAGGCTTCGACCCCTTCGGCAAGGCGCTGGTGGTCGCGCTGGTCGGCGCGCTGCCACCAGCCTCCGCCTTCGGCCGCATGCGCCGGCATGGCCAGCGGCAGGCACAGGCACAGCACGACGGCGGCCAGTGCCTGTCGGCGCCGCCGGAACGCCAGCAGCGCGACCAGCATCAGCGGCGGCAGCAGCCAGTAGCCCTCGTCCTGCCAGGTTCTCTCTGCGCCGCGGCCGGGACGATCGCCATCGGCCGTCCGCGGCTGCAGCACGTCCAGCGAGCGCAGGTCCGCGTCGGTGGCCGACAGCCGCGCGTAGCGGCCGCCGCCGGCGACGGCCAGCGCGCGCAGCGTGCCTTCGTCCAGCCGCGCCTGGCCGATCCGCCCTTCGCGATCGCGGTAGGCCGCGCCCACCGGCGTGCCCAGCCCCAGCGCCGACACCCGGTAACCGGCCGCGCGCAGGCGCACGGCCGCGGCGCTTGCCGCGGCGTCGGCATGGTCGCTGAGCAGAGGATCGTGCCGTCACGCGCGCTGGCCTGGTGCAGCAGGTCGCCGGCCCATTCCAGCGCCTTGTCCGCCCGCTGCCCGTCCACCGGCATGATGTCCGGCGCCAGCGCGTCGAGGAACAGCGCGACGTTGCCGGCATCGTCGGTGAGCGGCGCCACGGTGAAGGGTTCGTCCGCATAGGCCACCAGCGCCACCCCGCCGCCGCGGCGTTCGCGCAGCAGCGTGGCCAGCTTGGCCCGCGCCTGCAGCAACCGGCTCGGCGGCAGGTCCGACGCGGCGATGCGGCTGGACATGTCCAGCACCACGACCAGCGGCGTCTTCGATTCCCACAGCGGTTGTTCGACCTGGCGCCAGCTCGGCCCGGCCAGGGCCAGCACCGCCAGCAGCAGGCCGGCCAGCAGCAGCCCAGCCAGCCGCCGATGCCGCGCCGGCCGCGGCCCTCCAGCAGGTGCGGCAGCAGGTGCGCATCCACCGCGCTGCGCCAGTCGCGCCGCGCCGGCCCGGTACCAGCCGCCCAGCAGCGCGCGCCGGCAGCAGCAACAGCGCCCACAGCCAATCCGGGCGGATGAAATGCAGGCCGTTCCAGAAAGCGATCATCGGCGCCGCCCCGGCCACGCCAGCGCCAGCAGGCCCAGCAGCAACGCCACCGCCAGCGGCCAGGCATAACGCTCCAGCCGCGGACGCAGCGCCGGCCCGGCGCTGCGTACCGGTTCCAGCCGGTCCAGCTCCGCATAGATGCCGACCAGTTCGCCGGTGTCGCGGGCGCGGAAGAAGCGTCCGCCGGTGTCTCCGGCGATGCGCGCCAGCGTGTCCTCGTCGATCTGGTCCTCGCCGGGAACCTGCAGGCCGAACAGCGAGAACCCGCCGCTGCCGCCGAAGGCGATGGTATGCACGCGCACGCCTTCGGCCCTGGCCAGCTCGGCCGCCTTCAGCGGATCGAGCACGCCGGCGGTGTTGACGCCGTCGGTGAGCAGGATCAGCACGCGCTGGCCTTCGGGCTGTTCGCGCAGGCGCTTGACCGCCAGCGCGATGGCGTCGCCCAGCGCGGTCTCGCGTCCGGCCAGCCCGACCACGCTGTCGCGCAGCTGCGCGCGTACGCTGGCGCGGTCGCGGGTCAGCGGGGTCAGCGCATAGGCGCGCTGCCCGAACACCAGCAGGCCGATGCTGTCGCCTTCGCGGCGGTCGAGGAAGTCGGCCAGTACCGCCTTGGCCGCGGTGAGACGGTCCACCACGCGGCCGCCGAGCTGCATGTCGTCCTCGCTCATGCTGCCGGACAGGTCCACGGCCAGCATCATCTGCCGCGCCTGCCGCGGCGGTTCGACCGGCTCGCCGAGCTGCTGCGGACGCGCGGCCGCGGCGCACAGGCACAGCCAGCCAACCACAGCAACAGCGTGCGGGGAGAAAGGCCGCGCCGCTGCGTGGCGGTCACCTGCAACCGTGCCGGCGCCCAGGGCACCCGCAGCGCCGGGCCGCTGCCCGAGCGCAACGGCCACAATCCCATCAGCAGGGGCAGCGGCACGGCCAGCCACAGCCACGGCCAGGCGAACTCCGGCAGGCCGTTCAACAGCGCGTGCAGCCGCTCCATCACCGGCGCCGCTCCATCAGCTCCACGAAACGCCCGCGCGCCAGCGCGCAGGCGCGCGCGCGCCTGCGCCTCATCGACCTGGCGGCGAAAACCGCCATCGAGCAGCAGGCGGCCGTCGCCTTCGCTGAAATCGCGGCGCGCCTGTCCATCGAGGAATCGCAGCCAGTCCTCGCCCTGCAGCAGGGCCGCCTGCGGCGCGCGGCGCCGGGCGGCGCGGCGCAGCAGTTCGGAGGCCGCTCCCAGGCGCGCCGCCGCGCGGTCCGGTCGCGGCCGCCAGCCCGCCATCGAACAACGCGGACCAGCGTCGCCGCCGGCGCGCACGGCGTGCGCGCCGCGCAACGACCGCGATGACGACCAGCGCGACCGCGGCCAGCACCAGCCACCAGCCCGGCGCGGGCGGCCACCAGCCGGGAGCCGTGGGCAGGTGCACGTCACGCAGCGGCAGCGAGGTGGCGATCATGCGCCGGCCGCGCCCAGCCAGGCGTCGCTGGCCTCGTCGGTCGCCAGTACCTGCACCCGGATCCTGCGGCCCGGCAAGGCCTGGCACAGCGTCTGGACCGGCGCGACGAACGCCGCGTGCCACGCATCGCGTACCGCATCGGCCGACAGGTCGAATTCCATGCGTCCGCCCGCCGCCGCCACCGGCAGCAGGCAGTGCGGCGGCTGCATTTCCAGCGGATCGACCAGCAGCAGCAGGCGCACGTCCACGTGCATCGCCAGCGCCGACCAGGTGGCGGGCGCGACGGGCCAGGGCACTGGCCGGATCGGCCAGCACCAGCGCCCGCGCGCCCGGATGCAGCAGGCGCGTCGCGCGCTCCAGCGCGGACTGCAGGCCCGCGCCATCGGCGGACGGCGCGCGATACCAGCCAGCGCACCAGCGCATCGAGCACGCGCAGCACGCCGCGCATGCCGCCGGCGGGCGGCACCCAGCCCGTCCTCGCGCCCGCCGCACAGCGCCGCCACGCGGTCGCCATCGCGCAGCGCCGACCAGGCCGCGACCGCACCGGCCCGCGCGGCCTGCACCGACTTGAACCGCGTGCGGGTGCCGAAGTACAGCGCGGGCGCGGTATCGGCCACCACCAGCGTCAATCGTTCGCGTTCGGCCTGGAAGGTCTTGGTATGGGTGAAACCGGTGCGCGCGCTCAGCTTCCAGTCGATGTGGCGCGCGTCGTCGCCGGCCACGTACTCGCGCGACTCGGCGTATTCCATGCCGCGCCCGCGCTGCGCCGAGGTCGCGCGTGCGGCGACGCCGCGCTGCGCGCGACGCGGATCGCGCGCGCGCAATGCCGAGCGCCGCAATGCGATCAGTTCGGCCAGCGACGGGGCGATGCCCTCGGATGCGGGGAGCGGGGAATCGGAAACGGGGAACGACGCCCCGCCGCGGGCGGATGGCCCGGGAGATACCGCCCTTCCCTTCTCCCCCTTCCCGCTTCCCCGCTTCATCACGGCAACGGCACGCGGTCGAGCAGCGCCGCGACCAGGCGCTCGCCGTCCCAGCCTTCGGCGGCCGCTTCGTAGCTGGGCAGTATCCGGTGCCGCAGCACGTCCGGCGCGACCGTACGCACGTCGTCTGGCGTCACGTAGTCGCGCCCGGACAACCAGGCCTTGGCGCGCGCGCAGCGCTCCAGCGCGATGGACCCGCGCGGGCTCGCGCCCCAGGCGATGCGCCGCGCCAGCGACGCGTCGTAGGCCGACGCATCGCGCGAGGCCAGCACCAGCTCGACCAGATAGCGTTCCAGCTGCGGCGCCATGTGCAGTTCCAGCACCGCGCGCCGCGCCTGTTCGACCTGCTGCAGCGACAGCTTCTCCACGCGCGCCGGCACCGCATCCATTTCGCGCAGCGCACGCTCGCGCGCCAGCCGCAGGATCTCGGTTTCCGCGCTGGCATCCGGATAACCGATGCGCACGTGCATCAGGAAACGGTCCAGCTGCGCCTCGGGCAGCGGGAAGGTGCCTTCCTGCTCGATCGGGTTCTGCGTGGCCATGACCAGGAATACCGCCGGCAACGGGTAGGTCTTCCTGCCGACCGTCACCTGCCGTTCGCCCATCGCCTCCAGCAGCGCCGACTGCACCTTGGCCGGCGCGCGGTTGATCTCGTCGGCCAGCAGGATCGGATGGAACACGGGGCCCGGCTGGAACTCGAAGCGCCCTTCCTGCGGACGCCAGATGTCGGTGCCGGTCAGGTCGGCGGGCAGCAGGTCGGGCGTGAACTGGATACGCGCGAAGCTGGCGTCGACGCGCGAGGCCAGCGCGCGGATCGCGGTGGTCTTGGCCAGGCCAGGCGCGCCCTCCACCAGCAGATGGCCGTCGGCCAGCAGCGCGACCAGCAGGCGCTCGACCAGTACCGACTGGCCGACGATCTCGGTGGCCAGGGCATCGCGCAGGGCGATGAAGGCCGCATGCAGGCCGTTGTCGGTGGCCGGCGGTTCGGGCATGTGCGGGGGCAGGTTCATAGGCGCAGTTTGACCGATCCGCGATGAAATGGTTCATCGCGCGGCCCGCAACGGGAAAGGCCGCCCTGCAGCGGCCTTTCCGTGATCGTCCGGTTGGACCCGGCTCAGTGCGGCTTGGCGACGCGCAGGATCTTCGGCGTCACGAACACCAGCAGTTCGGCCTTGTCCTTGCTGCGGCCACGCTTCTTGAACAGGTTGCCCAGGAACGGGATGTCGCCCAGGAACGGCACCTTGGCCACGCTGCTGCGGTCGTTGAACTCGTAGACGCCGCCGATCACCACGGTCTGGCCGTCGTCCACCAGCACCGCGGTGTTGATCTCGCGGCGGTTGATGACCGGCACGGTGCCGTAGTCGGTCACCTCCAGCATGCTGTCGACCTCGTCCTTCTTCACGTTCATGTTGAGGAAGACGCGGTTGTCCTTGGTGATGGTCGGGGTGACCTTCAGCTCCAGCAGCACTTCCTTGAACTGCACGTTGGCCGTCGGCGCGCCGCCGGCGCCACCGCCGCCGGAGATGGTGACGTAGCCGATTTCCTTGCCCTGCTTGATCACGCCTTCACGCTGGTTGGCGGTGACGATGCGCGGGTTGGAAACCACTTCGCCGCGACCTTCTTCCTGCATGGCCGACAGCTCCACGTCCAGCGAGAAGCCGCCGCGCAGCAGGGTGTAGGCGATCGCGCCGGCAGGGCTTTCGGTATAGTTGCCGGCTGGCAGGTTCACGTTGAGCCCACGACCGGTGGACGTGTTGCCGATCGTGCCGAGCGAGCCGCCGTACGCGTCGCCCCTGCCGGTAACAGGATTCCGGTTGTTGACGTTGACGCCGAACTTCGCCCCCAGGTCGCGCGCGAAGGTATCGGTGGCGATGACGATGCGGCCTTCGATCAGCACCTGGTCGACCGGCCGGTCGATCACCGCGATCAGTTCGCGCATCTGCGCGATCTTCTTCGGGATGTCGCTGACCATCAGCGTGTTGGTGCGCTCGTCGGCCACGATCATGCCGCGCTGGGACAGGAAGCCGTTCTCGCGCTGCCCGCCCGTCCCGCCACCGCCGGTCGCGCCGTTGTTGCCGATGCCCTTTGCTTCGGTCAGGGCTTTGAAGATCGCTTCGGCGCTGTGGTAGTTGATCTGGATGTAGTCGGTGACCAGGTTCTCGCGCTCTTCGATGGCGATGCGCGCGTCTTCCTTTTCCTGCTCGAACTTGGCCAGCTCAGGCTGCGGCGCGACCCAGATCACCCCGCCATCGCGGCGCTTGTCCAGGCCCTTGGCGCGCAGGACGATGTCAAGCGCCTGGTCCCACGGCACGTTGACCAGGCGCAGGGTCACGTTGCCCTGCACGGTGTCGGAGGCGACCACGTTGAGGTTGGATTCCTCGGCGATCAGCTGCAGCACGGTGCGCACCGGCACGTCCTGGAAGTTGAACGTCACCGGACGGCCGCTGTAGCCGCGCGCGGCCACGGTCGCGGCGGCCTGCGCCACGGTCCTGGCGGTCACCGCGCCGGTGGCCGCCTGCTCTTGGCGTGGCGAGATTTCCACCACGTATTCGTTGCCGGACTGGTAGGCCAGCGACTCGAACGCGCCCTGGGTGCTGAGCACCAGCTGCGAGCCCTGCCCCGACGGCCGCGCGTCGATGCGCTGCACCGGCGTGGCGAAGTCGACGACGTTCAACGGCCGCTGCAGTTCGGCCGGCAGGGTCGCGTTGCCCATGTCGACCACGACGTTGCTGCCCTGGGTCCGCAGGTCGGGGCTGGCACCCTGACCGTCGAACTGCAGGATGAGGCGGCCGGCACCATCGTCGCCACGCTTGAAGTCGACCTTGGTGACCGCGACGGCCGCCGCCGGCTGCGCGGCCGGAGCAGCCGGTACGGTATCCGCGGCAAAGGCCGCGAACGGAGAGCCGCAGGCCAGCGCCAGCGCAACTCCCAATGCGCGGGCGTGGACCATCGCTTGGCGCCGGGCGGGACGCAGGCTCAGGGCTTTGGAAAAAGTCATCGTGCTATCCCCAATAATCATTCATCGATCGTCAAGCGCCAGCGAGGCCGGGCGTTCCAGCCAGCCGCCAGCACCATCGGGCACCAGTTCAATCAGCTCAATGCCGTCCTCGCGCACACCGGTGACGCGGCCGTCGCTCTGGCCCAGGTACACGCCGGGACGCACGCGGTAGGTCACCTTGTCCGGCCCCATCACCAGCGCCACCATGCCGACGCCCTTGCCGATCGTTCCCACCATGTCCAGGCTGTCGAGCGGAAACGCCTCCAGCGGCTCCTTGCGGCGGTTCGGATCCGGCCGCAGCGAGCTGCCCCCTTCCGGATTGGCCCAGGCATCGCTGAACGGATCGCGCAGCCCCTGGGCCGAGTATTCGAACGTCTCGAACTGCTGCATCACCGGCAACGGATCCAGCGGCTCGGCCGGACGCGCACGCACGTCGGCGATCCATTTTTCCAGGTTGGGCGCGTCGCCCGGCGTGCTGGTGATTCCACGCGAGCACCCCGTTGCCGCCAGCAGCAGCGCGGCAGCACAAAGTGCCCTGATACGAAGGGAACGGTCCATCACTTGCCCCCCTTCTTGCTTGCCGCTTCTTCGGCGGCAGCCTTCTTTTCCTGTTCCTCGAGCTCGGTGTCGTCCAGGTAACGGTAGGTCTTGACCGTTCCGGACAGCTCCAGCGCTCCGCTGCGCGCGGTGATGCCGGCCTTGGGGTCCTTCGGCTTCAGGTTGATGTCGTGCATGGTCAGGATCACCACGCGCGGCAGCGAGGCCACGCCGCTGACGAAGGCGCCGAACTGGTGGTAGCTGCCCACCAGGCGCAACGCGATCGGCTTCTCGGCGTAGAACTCCTTCAGCTGCTCGTCGCCCGGCTTGAACAGTTCGTTGTTCAGGCCGCTGGACAGCGCCGTCTGCGACACGTCGATGATCAGGTCCGGCATCTCGGTCTTGCTGGGCAGCTGGCGCAGCATCTGCTGCAGCACCTGCTCCATCTGCGCGAGCTGCTGCTTGAGCGGCTCGAGGTTGACCGCGCGCTTCTGCTCCTTCTCGAAGTCCTGGCGCAGGGTGACTTCCCGGGCCTCCAGTTCGCCAAGCTCCTCGGACTTGCCGCGGATCACCAGCAGGTAGGACAGGCCAAGGATCAGCACCGCCAGCAGGGCGCAGAACACCAGTTTCGGACCCTGCGGCCAGTTGCCGATGTTGTTGAGGTCCAGATTGTTGAAACTGCTCTTCTTCTGGCTCATGGGCGAGCCTCCTTCTGCGCGGCAGCCGCCTCAGGCGCCGGCTGCGCCGCATCGGCCGCCGCCGCGGGAGCCGCGGCCGGCGAAGCGGCCTCGGCCTGCGCGGGCGCCGGCTCGGCGACCGGGTTCTCGCCCGGCGCCGGCAGCTTCACCTTCAGCATGAAGACATAGGGCAGCGACTTGATGTCCACCGCGCTGCCGGTGGCTTCCTGCGCCTTGGCCTCGATGATCGACAGCTCGGGATTGGTCATCCAGCCGGAGCTTTCCAGGTTGCGCATGTAGGTACTGACGCGTGCGTTGGACTGGGTGCGCCCTTCCAGGGTCAGCGTCTCGCCTTCCTGCTTGAGCGTGGTCAGCACCACGCCGTCGGGAATGGTGCGCACCAGCGAGTCGAACAGGTGCACCATCTGCGAACGCTTGCCCTGCAGTTCCTCGATCACCTGCTTGCGCGCGAGCAGCCGGTCCTTCTGCCGGTCCAGCCGCTCGATCTCCTGGTTCTGCTGCTTGACCTTGGCGATCTCGGCCTCGAGGTAGGCGTTGCGCTCGTTCTGGCCGCTGACCTGCCCGTCGTAATAGAAGTACAGCAGCAGCGACAGCAGCACGCCGGCAACGGCGGCCAGGCCCAGCATGGTGTAGAACTCGCGCTGGCGCTGCTTGCGCCGCTCGGCGCGCCATGGCAATAGATTGATGCGTGCCATCAGTCGAACCCCCGCAGGGCCAGCCCGGTGGCGATCATCAGCGCCGGGGCGTCCTGGGCCAGCGCATGCGCCTGCACCTTCTGGCCCAGCGTCATCTGCGCCAGCGGATTGGCCACCGACGTGCTCACGCCGAGCTGCTCCTCGACCATGGTCGGCAGGCCCGGCAGCGACGCGCAGCCACCGGCCAGCACGATGTGGTCGACGCGGTTGAACTCGCTGCCGGCGTAGAAGAACTGCAGCAGGCGGCCGATCTGCTGGACCGTCGCCTCCTTGAACGGCTCCAGCACCTCGATCTCGTAGCTCTCCGGCAGGCCGCCCTGGCGCTTGGCCAGCCCGGCTTCCTCGTAGCTCAGCCCGTAGCGGCGCATCACCTCGTCGGTGAGCTGCTTGCCGCCGAACACCTGTTCGCGGCTGTACAGGCTGCGGCCGCTGCGCAGGACGTTGAGCGTGGTCATGGTCGCGCCGATGTCCACCAGCGCCACGACGCCGTCGCTGGCCACCGGCAGCTCGCTGGCCACCAGCGCGAAGGCGTTCTCGATCGCGAACGCTTCCACGTCCATGACCCTGGCCACCAGCCCGCCCAGTTCCAGCGCCGACTGGCGCAGTTCCACGTTCTCCGACCGCGAGGCCGCCAGCAGCACCTGGACCATTTCCGGGTTGTTGGGCACCGGCCCGAGCACCTCGAAGTCCAGGCTCACTTCCTCGATCGGATACGGGATGTAGTTCACCGCCTCCAGCTCGACCTGGGCTTCCATGTCGCTCTCGTCCAGGTCGGCCGGCATCGGGATCACCTTGGTGATCACCGCCGAGCCGGCCACCGCGGCGGCCGCCCCCTTGGCGCGCGTCCCCGAGCGCGCCACGGCGCGGCGGATCGCCTCGCCTACGGCCTCGACCTCGACGATGTTCTTTTCCACCACCGCGTTCGGCGGAAGCGGTTCCACGGCGTAATGTTCCACACGGAAACGATTGCCGCTGCGGGCAAGCTGAAGCAGCTTCACCGCAGTCGAACTGATGTCAACACCGATGAGCGGCGGTTGACTTTTTGGGATAAGCCCCACGGTTTCTCCCCTGCCGACGGGCACTTGGACGCATTTGTTGCGCCCGCGCATTAATAATGAATTTCTGGCGATTGGCAACCGCTCCGCACGCAGGCCGAGAAATCCGTCACGCCGGCAGAGCCATCCCCAACCACTTGTCCCCAGGGACGGCCCCAGCCGCTCCCTCGCGTACTCTATACTCTGCGGCCACGAAATCCGCAATCGGGATCCTGCTTGATGCCCCGTTTCCGTCGCTGGCTGCGCTGGCTGCTGGCACTGTTCGTCGCCCTCGCCCTGGCGGGCGCCATCGCCGCGGGCGCCCTCTATTACATCGTCTCCTCCAAGCTGCCCGACGTGCAGTCCCTGCGCGAGGTGGAGCTGCAGGAACCGATGTACGTCTACGCCAGCGACGGCAAGCTGATGGCCGTGTTCGGCGAGACCCGGCGCTATCCGATCCAGATGAAGGACGTGCCCGAACGCCTGAAGCAGGCGTTCCTGGCCACCGAGGACGCCCGTTTCTACGAACACGGCGGCGTCGACTACAAGGGCATCGCCCGCGCGGTCTGGCTGCTGGCCACCACCAGCGACAAGCGCGTGCCGGGCGGCTCGACCATCACCCAGCAGGTGGCCCGCCAGTTCTTCCTCAGCTCCGAGTACAGCTACACCCGCAAGCTGGCCGAGATCCTGCTGGCGCGCAAGATCGAGAGCGAGCTGAGCAAGGACGAGATCTTCGAGCTCTATTTGAACAAGAGCTTCTTCGGCAACCGCGCCTACGGCATCGGCGCGGCGGCCGAGTACTACTACGGCAAGAAGCTGGCCGACCTGGACCTAGACGAGATGGCCTCGCTGGCCGGCATCCCCAAGTTCCCGTCCAGCGGCAACCCGATCAGCAACCCGGAGCGCGCGCGCCAGCGCCGCGACAACTACGTGCTGCAGCGCATGGCCGAGCTGGGCTTCATCACGCAGGCCGAGGCCGACGCGGCCAAGGCGGTGCCGATGCACGCCACGCCGCACGAGCCGCCGATCGAGGTCAACGCGCCCTACGTGGCCGAGATGGTCCGCCAGGAGATGATCGCCCTGCATGGCGGCGACGTGCTCAACAAGGGCTACCGCATCACCACCACCATCGACAGCCAGATGCAGGAAGCGGCCAACATCGCGGTGCGCGACGGCCTGCTGCTGTACGACCACCGCCATGGCTGGCGCGGCGCCGAGCAGCACATCGACGTCGCCGCCGATGCCGACGTGGCCACCCTGGCCCGCCATGTGGCCGCGATTCCGGCCCAGTCCGGCCTGCTGCCGGCCATCGTCTCGGCGGTCCATGCCGACGGTGGCGCCAGCGTGGTGCTCGCCGACCGCACCGAACTGGTCCTGCCGGCGGCCGCCAGCCGCTGGACGACGCGCACGCCCGCCAAGCTGGTCGCGCGCGGCGATGTCGTCCGCGTGCGCGCCGGCGAGAAAGAAGGCGAGTGGCTGCTGGAGCAGTTGCCGGTCGGCCAGGCCGCGCTGGTCTCGCTCGACGCCGGCAACGGCGCCCTGCGCGCCCTGGTCGGCGGTTTCAGCTTCGCCGGCAACAAGTTCAACCGCGCCACCCAGGCCCGCCGCCAGCCCGGCTCCAGCTTCAAGCCGTTCCTGTACGCGGCCGCGTTCGACAAGGGCTTCAACCCGGCCTCGATCGTGCTCGACGCGCCGGTGGTGTTCCGCGACCGCCGCGGCAAGACCTGGGAGCCGAAGAACGACGGCGGCGGTTTCCGCGGCCCGATGCGCCTGCGCGAAGCGCTGGTGCAGTCGCGCAACCTGGTGTCGGTGCGCCTGCTGGACAGCATCGGCGTGGATTTCGCCCGCAAGTACATCAGCGAGTTCGGCTTCCAGGAAGCCGAGCTGCCGCCGAACCTGTCGATGTCGCTGGGCACCGCCTCGCTGACCCCGCTGTCGGTCGCGCGCGGCTACGCGGTGTTCGCCAACGGCGGCTCGCGCGTGGACACCTGGACGATCGACGAGGTCAAGGACCGCGACGGCAACGTGGTGTTCAAGCAGAACCCGGCGCTGGCCTGCCGCGGCTGCGGCGGCAGCGCCGCCGGCGGGGCGCCGGCCAGCCAGGTCGTGGACGGCTTCAACTTCGGCGCCGAGGCCGCGCCGGCACCGGCCAGGCCCGATGCCGTCGCCGGCGAGATCGGGCCCAAGGCCGAACCGGAAGCGCCGAACCCCGACGCCCGCACCGCGCCGCGCGCCATCGACGAACGCACCGCCTACCAGCTGGTGTCGATGATGCGCGACGTGGTCCAGCGCGGCACCGGCACCGCGGCCAAGGTGCTGGGCCGCGAGGACGTGGGCGGCAAGACCGGCTCGACCAACGACCACCGCGACGCCTGGTTCTCCGGCTTCGGCGGCGCGCTGGCCACCACCGTCTGGGTCGGCCGCGACGATTTCCGCTCGCTGGGCTATCGCGAATACGGTGGCCGCGCCGCGCTGCCGATCTGGATCGACTACATGCGCGTGGCGCTGAAGGACGCGCCGATCGCCAAAAACGACCCGCCGTCGGGCATGGTCGAAGCCAGCGTCAACGGCGCCACCGAGTGGATCAAGGTCGAGGACCTGGACCGGATGCAGGAATTCGACTTCGACCAGAACGACACGCAGGCCGACGACGCCGCGTTCGACATTTTCTGATGCACGCCGGGATGGCGGCGCTGCCGCCATCCCGCATCGGCCCGGATTCCGGCGGGCTGCCGACAACCGGAGGGTGACCCGATGCCACGTCCGGCACCGAACGCACAGCGCGGCAACCGCGGGCGCCTGCTGATCGCCCAGGAAGCGGCGCGGCTGATCCGCGAGAGCGGCATGCACGACATCGACCAGGCCAGGCGCAAGGCGGCCGCCCGCCTTGGCGTCCACGACGAAGCGCTGTGGCCGCGCCAGGCGCTGGTGGAAGAAGTGCTGCGAGAACAGCAGCGCCTGTTCGACGCCGGCTCGCAACCGGCGGCGCTGCGCCTGCGCCGCGACTCCGCCGCGCATGCCATGCAGTTCCTGCAGGCCTTCCAACCCCGCCTGGCCGGCGCGGTGCTGGCCGGTACCGCCGATGCCACCAGCCCCGTGGTCCTGCACCTGCACTGCGACGATACCGACGCCGTGCAACGTTTTCTGCACGAGCAGCGCATCCCCGCCGAAGCGCGCAGCTGGACGCTGCAGCTGGCAGGGCATCCGGCGCGGCAGCGTTACCCGGGTTGGGAATTCGCCGCCGATGGCATCGCCTTCGAGCTGGTGGTGCTGCCCGAGGACGCGCTGCGCCATCCGCCCGTTTCCAGCGACGACGGCAAGCCGCTGCCGAGGGCGACGCTCGCGCAGCTGCGGCAGCTGGTGGCGGAAGAACCGGCGTAGTCCTCGCGGCACGTTCGGCGGCCATCAACGCGGCGCGCTCAGGCGCCCGCTCTGGAACCGCGCACCGCCGCGCCCATGCCACCATGGTGGCTGGACATATTTTCACCACGCCTCTGGAACGCCCGTGGCACGGGGCCGGGACGCACTTGTCCACAGCTTTTGCCGGGAGTGCCGCACAGTCGCTGTGGAAAACGGATCGCGGGGATGGCCCTGCCGTTAGCCGTTAGCCGTTCCCTATTCCCTGTTCCCTGTGCGCAGCGGACAGGTCACACGAGCGGTCCTCGACATCGCCTGCCGATGGCCCGAAGGGCAGCATCATGGAGAAGCGCGAGAGGGAGCGGTTCCTTGCATCCGCCGCCAGTAGACCCGGGAGTTGCCGTCACGAACACGGCAAAAAAAAAGCCCCGCCGGAGCGGGGCTTTTCGTCGCGCTGGCGGCGCATCGCTGCGCCCCGCCGCTTACTTGTAGTCGCGCACGGCGTGGCCGGTGTAGACCTGGCGCGGACGGCCGATCTTCATTTCCGGATCGACCTGCTGTTCCAGCCAGTGCGACACCCAGCCGGCGGTGCGGCCGAGGGCGAACATGACGGTGAACATCTCGGTCGGGATCTGCAGCGCCTTGTAGATGATGCCGCTGTAGAAATCCACGTTCGGGTACAGCTTGCGGGCGACGAAGTAGTCGTCCTGCAGCGCGGCCTGCTCCAGCTTGATGGCGACATCGAGCAGCGGATCGGTCACGCCCAGCTGGCCCAGCACCTGCTTGGTCATCTCGCCGATGACCTTGGCGCGCGGGTCGAAGTTCTTGTAGACGCGGTGGCCGAAGCCCATCAGGCGGAAGCCCGAGGTCTTGTCCTTGGCCTTGAGCACGGCGGACTCGACGTTGTCGGCGCTGCCGATCTCTTCCAGCATCTTCAGCACGGCTTCGTTGGCGCCGCCATGCGCCGGGCCCCACAGCGCGGTGACGCCGGCGGCGACCGAGGCGTACGGGTTGGCGCCGGTCGAGCCGACCAGGCGCACGGTCGAGGTCGAGGCGTTCTGCTCGTGGTCGGCGTGCAGGATGAACAGCAGGTCCAGCGCCTTCACCACGTTCGGGTTCAGGTCGTACTTGCCGTCGGCCGACTCGAAGGTCTGCTTCAGGAAGCGGCTGACGTAGTCCAGCGAGGTGTCCGGCGCGTTGGCCGGCAGGCCCTTGCCGTGGCGGTAGATCAGCGACGACAGGGTCGGCACCTTGGCGATCAGGCGCACGGCGGCCTTGCGGCGCTGCTCGGCGTCGGCCAGGTCCAGCGAATCGTGATACTTGGCCGACAGCTGCGCGATCGAGGCAGCCAGGATCGCCATCGGGTGCGCGTCCCTGGCGAAGCTGCCGATCAGCGTGTTGATCGACGCGTCCACGCCGGCTTCCCCGGCCAGCTCGGCCTCGAAGGCCTTCAGCTGCGCGGCGTCCGGACGCTCGCCGTTGACCAGCATGTAGGCGACTTCGACGAAGCTGGACTTCTCGGCCAGCTGCTCGATCGGGTAACCGCGGTACAGCAGCACGCCGTTGTCGCCATCGATGTAGGTGATGGCCGACTTGCAGCTGGCAGTGGCGGTGTAACCGGAGTCGTAGGTGAAGAGACCGGTTTCCTTGGTCAGCTTCGAGATATCGACACAGTCGTTGCCCAGGACGGGTTTGACTACAGGCAGAACGACCGACTTGTCGCCGGCGTTGAGCGTGACCTGATCAAGATCGGACACAGTGTGCGCTCCTCAAGTGGAAGGCGCCTGTCCTGCAGGAACGACGGACAGGTGCGTGAAGGAAGTTCCGCGGTTTTCCACCGCGGTTCGCGCCATTATCGCACAGCAGCATTTCCCGGTAGCGCAGACGAAAGTCCTATGGACCCGCATGGCCGCGACACAGCGTCGCGGTCGCGTCACCGGTGCAGTACGCGGTTGTTCAGCCCGGATGGCGGCAGCGCGAAGCGCGCTCTAGAGTCGCCAGCACGACGCGCAAAAGACTCAAGGCCGCCCGCCAGGTGGCGGCCAGCCAAAGCTGCCGAAGAGGTTTTCAACGCGACCTGCGGACGACGCGGCGCCGCCACACGAAGGCGGCAACAAAACAGCGGCCGCGCAAGGCGCGGCCGCTGTCCGGTCGAAACGACAACTACCGATCAGCGCGCGTAGCGCTTCTGGAACTTGTCGATGCGGCCGCTGGTGTCGATGACCTTGTGCTTGCCCGTGTAGAACGGGTGCGAGGCCGAGGAAATTTCGACCTTGATCAGCGGGTACTCTTCGCCGTCTTCCCACTTGACCGTTTCCTTGGAGGACATGGTCGAACGGGTCAGGAACTTGAAATCGGAGGTGACGTCGTGGAACACGACGCTGTGGTAATCGGGATGAATGTCGGCCTTCATGGGCTCACACCGTGTGGGCTGGTGGTCAAGAGCGGCATTATAGTCCCGGCTCGCCCGTCGGAGCAAGCCGGGAATGCACCCGGTCAGGAAACCAGGCCCAGCGCCCGCCGCACCTGGCTTTCGAAGCGTTCCTGGTCGTAGCCGATCAGCAGGGTGGTGTTGTCCGGCGCGCCGGTCTGGCGGTTCCAGTCCACCACGGTGGCGCCGCGGGTGCGGCCGCCGGCCATTTCGATCGCCAGCGGGCGCTGCTCCAGCTTCGTCGCGCCTTCCGGCTGCAGCGCCCAGGCCATCGCCAGCGCGTCGGCCGCATACCAGTACTCGCCGCGGCTGTCCTCGGACCACAGCCGGGTCTGGCGCGAGATCAGCTCGTAGAAGCGCGCCTTGCCGGTGTCGGCGGCCAGCCACTGCTCCACCTTCCGGTGCAGCAGGCCATGGGCCACGGTGGCTTCCCAGTCGGCCACGTCGGCGTGCGGGAACGCGGTGAACACGATGTGCGCCGCCTCCGGGTCGAAGGCGATGTTGAACTCGGCCACCGGGGTGATGTTGCCGTGCCCGGTGATCGCCCCGCCCATCACCAGGAAGCGCTTCACGCGCTGCGGCAGGGTCGGGTCGAGCTTGAGCGCCAGCGCGATGTTGGTCAGCGGCCCCAGCGCGACCAGCAGCAGCTCGCCGGCGTACTGGTGCGACAGGCGCAGGATCGCCAGCGCGGCGTGCTCGCTCTCGACCGCGCGTGCGGCGACGGGCAGATCGACATCACCGAAGCCGTCGCGGCCATGCACGTGGGCGGCGTCCTCGGCCGGATGCACCAGCGGGTCGGGGGCGCCGGCGAACACCGGCACGTCCTCGCGCCCAGCCACTTCGCACAGCTTCAGCGCGTTGCGCACGGTGTAGTCCAGGCCGACGTTGCCCGCCGCCACCGTCAACCCGACCACGTCGTGGCGCTCGTCGGCAAAGGCCATCAACAGCGCCAGCGCATCGTCCACGCCCGGGTCGGTATCAATCAGCAACGGAATCTTCTTGCTCATCTCATGCTTGTCTTCTGGTCGGCCATGGAGTCTGGCACCTGGACCATGACAGGGGAAGCCCGCGTTCAGGCCGAGGCGTAGCGCGCCGCGCCGCCCACCCAGCGCGCCACCACGCGGTCGGCGACGGCGGCCGCGCTTCGGCCAGCAGGCGGTCGGCCAGGGCATGCACGCCCGGCAGCAGCGCCGCGTCGCGGGCCAGGTCGGCGACGCGGAACGCGGCCAGGCCGGTCTGGCGGGTGCCGAGCAGTTCGCCGGGGCCGCGCAGCTCCAGGTCCTTTTCGGCGATCACGAAGCCGTCGCTGGTCTGGCGCATGGTTTCCAGGCGCTGCCGCGCCATCGCCGACAGCGGGCCCTGGTACATCAGCACGCAGCTGGACGCCGCCGCGCCGCGCCCTACCCGCCCGCGCAGCTGGTGCAGCTGCGCCAGGCCCAGGCGCTCGGCGTTCTCGATGATCATCAGCGAGGCATTGGGCACGTCGACGCCGACCTCGATCACCGTGGTGGCGACCAGCAGGCCGGTCTCGCCGGCCTTGAACGCGCGCATCGCCGCCTGCTTCTCGGCAGCCTTCATGCGCCCGTGCACCAGCCCGACGCGCACACCCGGCAACTGCGCCGACAGCGCCTCGAAGGTGGCCTGCGCGGCGACGGCTTCCATACGTCCCGCGTTGGCGCCGGGCTTCCCGTCCTCGTCCTCGCTCTCGTCGATCAGCGTGCACACCCAGTAGGCCTGCCGCCCCTGCGCGCAGGCCAGGCGGATGCGCTCGATCAGTTCGGGGCGGCGTTCGGCGCTGAGGACGATGGTCTGCACCGGCGTGCGGCCGGGCGGCAGTTCGTCGATCGCCGACACGTCCAGATCGGAGTACGCCGCCATCGCCAGCGTGCGCGGGATCGGCGTGGCGGTCATCACCAGCTGGTGCGGCACGCTGCGGCCGTCGGCGCCCTTGTCGCGCAGCGCCAGCCGCTGGTGCACGCCGAAGCGGTGCTGCTCGTCGACGATGGCCAGTGCCAGGTCGTGGAAGACCACGTTGTCCTGCATCAGCGCATGCGTGCCGACGACCACCTGCGCCCGCCCCGAGGCGATGTCCTCCAGCACCCTGGCGCGCGCCTTGCCGGTGACCTTGCCGGCCAGCCAGGCCACGCGCACGCCCAGCGGTTCGAGCCAGCCGCGCAGGTTGGCCAGGTGCTGCTCGGCCAGCAGTTCGGTGGGCGCCGCCAGCGCCACCTGTTTGCCCTGCTCCACCGCCAGCATCGCCGCCAGCGCCGCCACCACGGTCTTGCCGGAACCGACATCGCCCTGCACCAGCCGCAGCATCGGGTGCGGACGCGCGAGGTCTTCGCGGATCTGCGCGAACACGCGCTGCTGCGCGCCGGTGAGGCGGAACGGCAGCGACTGGCGCAGTTGCCGCACGCGTTTGTCGCCGCCCTTCAAGGCCGGCGCGTGATGTTGCTGCAGGGCGATGCGCTGGCGGCGCAGGCTCAGGTGGTGGGCGAGCAGTTCTTCCATCGCCAGCCGCCGCTGCGCCGGATGCGTGCCGGCGGCGAGCGCGGCCACGTCGGCATCGGCGGGCGGGCGGTGCATGGCCAGCAGTGCCTGCCGCAGCGACGGCAGCGCCAGGCCGGCCAGCAAATGCGCCGGCAGCAGTTCCAGCGCGGCTTCGTCAGGCAGTCGTTCCAGCGCCTGGCCGATCAGCTTGCGCAGGGTCGCCGGACCGATGCCTTCCACGACCGGATAGACCGGGTCCAACGCGTCGCCGAGGCCGGCGTCCTCGCCGTCGCCGAGCATGCGGTAGCTGGGATGCACGATTTCCAGCCCGTGCTGGCCGGGGCGCGGCGTGCCATAGCAGCGCAGGCGCGCGCCGACCGCGAACTGCGCCACCTGCGCGGCGCGGAAATGGAAGAAACGCAGCACCAGGGTGCCACGCGAATCGTCCTCCACCGCCACCCGCAGCATCGGCCGGTAGCGGAAGCCGCGTTCCACCGCGACCACCCGGCCTTCGATCTGCGCGGCGGTGCCGGGCTGCAGTGCGGAGATGGCGCTGAGCCGGGTGCGGTCCTCATAACGCAGCGGCAGGTGCAGCCACAGGTCCTGCAGGCTGCCGATGCCACGCGCCTGCAGCTTGGCGGCCACCGCCGGGCCGACGCCCGGCAGCGCCGTCACCGGCGTTTCGCCATTGGCCGCCAGTACGGGGGCCGCCGGCCGGGTACGCGCCATGCGGGTGGATCAGTCCAGGATCATCACCGCATCGACCTCGAACGCCGCACCCTTGGGCAGGCCCGACACTTCGATGGTGGAGCGGGCCGGGAACGGCGCCTGGAAGTACTCCTGCATCACCGCGTTGACCTTGGCGAACTCGCCCAGGTCGGTCAGGTACAGGCCCAGGCGCACCATCCTGTCGAGCGAGCCGCCGGCTTCCTCGGCCACCGCCTTGAGGTTGTCGAAGGCGCGGCGCGCCTGCGCGGCGACGTCGCCGGCGACGATCTCGCCGGTAGCCGGGTCCAGCGGGATCTGGCCGGAGAAGTACACGGTGTTGCCGGCGCGCACGGCCTGCGAATACGGGCCGATGGCGGCCGGCGCGTTGGCGGTGTTGATGATCTGGCGGGACATGGGGGAGCTCCGGTTGGGAAAAGACGGGCCATTGTAACGTCCGCTTCCGCCACGCCGGACCGCGGGCGCTGGCGGGCGACGCCATCGCGGGACGCGCTGGACAAATTTTCGCCACCGCTGGCCGAAGCCCACCCGGCAACGCGCGCGGATGGTTATCCACAGGTTGTCGGCATGGCGTTGCACACCGGCTGTGGAGAAACCGCGGCGGCGGCGGATGACGGTTGTTCCGCAGCGCGGGTGGGGACATTGCCGATGGAGCCCCAGCGGGGCGGTGCCCCGCTCTACAGGGGGTCGGCGCTGGCGTCCGTGGCGCAGGGCTGCGCCCGGTGGGGCATTTCGGTGAAGCTCCATGCGGGGCAAGCCCCGCATCTACCCGTTCGCTGCGCTCACTGGCGCCGCACCGCCTGCACCACGCTCAGGCGCCGCAGCCGGCGCATCACTTCGGCCAGGTGGTTGCGGTCGCGCACCTGGATGTTGAAGCACAGCACCGCGGCGTTGAAGTCGCGGTCCAGGTAGTCCACGCGCTCGATGTTGGACTGGCTCTGGGCGATGGCCGCGGCCAGCTGCGCCAGCACGCCGGTGCCGTTCTCCACTTCCACCACCAGCGCGGTGTCGTAATCGCCGACCACGCTGCTGTCCCAGCCGATCGGCACCCAGCGCTCGGGCGACTTGCGCAGCTCGGCCAGGTTCGGGCAGTCCATGCGGTGCACCACGATGCCCTTGCCGGCGGTGTGGTAGCCCATGATCTCGTCGCCCGGGATCGGCTGGCAGCAGCCGGCGAAGCTGACCACGCCGCGCTCGCTGCCGTTGATCAGGATCTTCTCCTGGGCGCGCTGCGCGGTGCCGCCGGCGCGCGGCTCGCCGTGCGCCATCAGCGCCTGCGCGGCCTGGGTCGGCATCCAGTTGCCGAGCGCCACGTCGGCCAGGAAGGCTTCCAGGCGCGGGTAGCGGTGCTCGCCGAGGAAGGCGTCCAGCCGGCCCTTGGGCAGGCGTTCGATCGAGCTGTCCATCGCTTCCAGCGCGCGGTCGAGCATGCGGTGGCCCAGCTGCACCGCGTCTTCGTGCTCGAGCTGCTTGAGCTGGTGGCGGATGGCGGTGCGCGCCTTGGAACTGACCACGAATTCCAGCCACTGCGGCTTGGGCGTGGCCGAGCGCGCGGTGATCACCTCCACCGTCTGCCCGCTGACCAGCTTGGTGCGCAGCGGCACCAGCTTCTTGTCCACGCGCGAGGCCACCGCGCGGTTGCCGACGTCGGTATGCACCGCGTAGGCGAAGTCCAGCGCGGTGGAATTGCGCGGCAGCGCGAGGATCTTGCCCTTGGGCGTGAACAGGTAGACCTCATCCGGGAACAGGTCGACCTTGACGTTGTCCAGGAACTCCAGCGAGGAACCGGCCGAGCGCTGCGAATCGATCAGCTCGACGATCCACGCATGGGCGCGGCTCTGCGCGCTGTTGGGCGAATCGCCGCCGAACTTGTAGGTCCAGTGCGCGGCCACGCCGCGCTCGGCGATCAGGTCCATTTCCTCGGTGCGGATCTGCACTTCGATCGGCGAACCGTAGGGCCCGAACAGCACCGTGTGCAGCGACTGGTAGCCGTTGGCCTTGGGGATGGCGATGAAGTCGCGGAAGCGCCCGTCCAGCGGCTTGAACGCGGCGTGCACCGCGCCCAGCGCGTGGTAGCAGCTGGGCACCGAGCGCATCACCAGGCGGAAGCCGAACACGTCCATCACCTGGTCGAAGGTTTTGTTCTCCTCGCGCATCTTGGTGTAGATGCTCCAGGGCGTCTTGATGCGGCTGACCAGGCGATGCTCCAGGCCCTCGCGCGCCAGCCGCTGCGACAGCTGCACCTCCACCTGCGCCATCGCCTCGCGACGCACCACCGGCTGGCTGCGGATGTGTTTTTCCAGAATGGCGTGGCGCCACGGGTACAGCGCCTTGAAGCCCAGGTTCTGCAGTTCGGACTTGATCAGGCTCATGCCCAGGCGCTGGGCGATGGGCGCGTAGATGTCCAGCGTCTCCATCGCGATGCGGCGCCGCGCCTCGGCGCTCTGCGCGCCCAGCGTGCGCATGTTGTGCAGGCGGTCGGCCAGCTTGATCATGATCACGCGCAGGTCGCGCGACATGGCCAGCAGCATCTTGCGGAAGCTTTCCGCCGCCGCTTCCTGGCGGTCGCGGAAGCGCAGCTTGTCCAGCTTGGTGACGCCCTCGACCAGTTCGGCCACGGTCTGCCCGAACTGCCCGGCCAGCGCGTCGTGGGTAAGCGGCGTGTCCTCGATGGTGTCGTGCAGGATCGCCGCGACCAGCGCTTCGACGTCCAGGCCGAGCTCGGCCAGGATGCCGGCGACCGCGACCGGATGGGTGATGTAGGGCTCGCCCGACTTGCGGGTCTGCCCGGCATGCGCGGCCGCGCCCACTTCCCAGGCGCGGCGCAGCATCGGCAGCTGCTCGGCGGGCAGGTAGCTGGCTGCGCGTTCGAGTTGGAGTACGTAGTCCGGCACCGCGCCATCCGCTGGCGCAGCGACCTGGGCGGAGGGGCCTGGGTTCATGGTCTGGAAGATATGCCAGCGGCAACAACACGGCAACGGCGGGAATGCGACATCGCTGTCGCGCTGCCGCCCCGCGGTTCGCGCTGCAAACCGTGGGCGCCGTCTTTCGCCCCTCCACGCCCCGCCGCTTCGCGGCGCCCCCTGACCCAGGAGGCTTTCCTCCAGATACGTCCGGTGGTGAGGGCTTTCCGGGTGCCGGATGTTCAAAAAAGCAGACAGCCCGCGTGCGGCGGGCTGTCGGTGCACAACGATGACCGGCGGGGATCAGTCGTCGTTCTTGGACATGTCCTCGTCGGCGACGACTTCGGCGGCAGCCCATTCCAGCGCCTCGCGCTCGGCGCGCTCGCGCTCGGCCTTCTCGACTTCCTCGATCAGCGCGTTGTCGATCTTGCGGGCGGCGATCTCGCGCAGCGCCAGCACGGTCGGCTTGTCCTCGGTCTCGCTGTTGTCGAGGGTGGCCTGCACGCCGTTGGCCAGCTGGCGGGCGCGCTTGGACGCCATCATGACCAGCTCGAAACGGTTGTTAACGACTTCCAGGCAATCTTCTACGGTAATGCGGGCCATGCGAGCTCCCGGCGACCAGCAGCGGCCGCTCGATCGGATGAGGGAAAGGTCGCGGATTGTACAGCCGGACGCCAGCGGATTCAAATCGCCGCGCACACCGGTCCTTTGGAATCAATCAGTTGCCCGCCGGAACGCCTTCCGGAGCGACCCCGTACGGGCTCGGCACCCGGGCACGGGGCCAGCCCGGCTCAGTCCAGCAGCGAGCGGATCAGGCCGTCGTGGCGGACCTGCTGCTGGGCCCGGCGCAGGCGGCTGGCGGTGAAGATGGCGCACATCTCGTCCACCGCGGTGTCGAACACCTCGTTGACGATGACGTAGTCGAACTCGTCGTAATGCAGCATTTCCTCGCGCGCGGCGGCCAGCCGCTGCGCCATCACCGCCTCGCTGTCCTGGCCGCGCTTGCGCATGCGGTCGTCCAGCGCCTGCTTGGAAGGCGGCAGGATGAATACGCTGACCGCGTCCGGCACCTTCTGGCGCACCTGGCGCGCGCCCTGCCAGTCGATTTCCAGCAGCACGTCCTTGCCGGCGGCCAGCTGCGGCTCCACCGACTGCCGCGCGGTGCCCTTCCAGTCGCCGTGCACGCTGGCGTGCTCGAAGAAATCGCCGGCGGCGATCATGCGCTCGAACTCGGCGGCGCTGACGAAGTGGTAGTGGCGGCCGTTCTCCTCGCCCGGGCGCATCGCCCGCGAGGTGAAGGAGATGGACAGCGCGATCTGCGCATCGCGCGCCAGGGTGGCGTTGACGATGCTGCTTTTGCCGGCGCCGGAGGGAGCCGCGACGATAAAGAGGGTGCCACGCATCGCGCGGATCTCCGGGTCGATGGTTCGGGCGGCGCACGATAACCAGCCGGGGCCGCCGCTGCAAATGCCGGGGCCGCCGGCGCCCGCGCCGGGACTGTCTGCGGCCCCGCCGGAAAGGCAACCGGCGGCCGCCTTCAGAGATCGAAGGCCAGCAGGTCGCGCCCGGTGGCCGCGCGCACGATGCGCTGGTAGACGCCGGTGCCACCGCCCCCATTGGTCATCACCACCAGCCCGCGGCGACGCTGCGGGTCGCCCACCGCGAAGGTCTTGTAGCGGCCGGCGTTGGAGCCGCCGTGGAAGAACCAGCGCGTATCCGCATCGACGCGCTCCAGGTTCCAGCCCAGGCCCTTGTCCAGCCAGCCGGGCCGCACCGCCAGCTGCGGCGTCAGCATCACCTGCCGGGTCGCCTCACCGATCTCCCAGTCCTGCCGCGGTTCGCGGCGCATGACGTGGGCGATGAAGCGCGCATAGTCCTGCACCGGCCCGCGCAGGCTGGCCGCGGCATTGGCGAGCAGGTCGCCCGGCCACACGAACATGCCCTCGGGCGCGGCGGCGCGCGCCTGCGGCAGCGCGCGCACGGCGTCGTCCCCAGGTCCAGGCCGGCAGCGGCTTGCCCTGCGCCTCGGCCAGGGGCTGCAGCAGCGGCCACTGCGCGCGGAAGGTCTGCACGACCGGACGGGCGTCGGGCGCGGGCACACCCGTCACCGAATGGCGCGCGGCGTGGGCGTTCCAGGTGTAGGTGCTGCCGTGCATGCCGGCCGGCGCGAACAGGCGCCGTTGCGCCAGCTGGTCCAGGCTCTGGCCGGTGACGGTCTCCACCACCCGCTGCAGCCAGAAAAAGGCCTCGCCCGAATAGTTCACGCGCTGCCCCGGCTCGGCGATCGTGCGCAGGGGATCGCGGTCGGGGTGCGCGCGCCAGTCCGGCAGGCCGCTGCTGTGGCGCAGGACGTCGCGCACGCTGATCCGCGCCAGCCTGGGATCGTCGCCGGCCAGGAAATCCGGGCGGTGGTAGTCCACCAGCGTGCTGTCGAGCTGCAGCACGCCGGCATCGACCAGCTGCAGGACCAGGTAGGCGAACACCGGCTTGCTCAGCGATGCGCACTCGAACACGCTGTCCGCGTCCACCGGCGCGCCGCTTGCCACGTCGGCCACGCCGAACCCGCGATGCCATGCCAGTTCGCCCCGCTCCACCACCGCGATGGCGACGCCGGGCACGCCGAAAGCGCGCATCCATTCCGGCAAGCCCGCCAGGAACGCATCGGAGGGAATCCATGGGCGGTCGTCGCCTCCCATCCCGGCAGCGCGCAGCGCCGTCGCCGGCAACAGGCCGAGTGCGGCGCAGCCCGTGGCGGCCGCCAGGAACCTGCGTCGTTGGGCTGGATCGGCGTTCTTCCCGCGCATGGCCGCACCGGGGAATGAGGGAACCGACTGGATAGCAGGCCGCGTTCCCCGCGGCAAGCTGTCGCCGACCAGCCCCGTTTTCCGTCATTCTTCCCCCCGGCGCCGCCGGGCATCGCGACGAACCGGCTGCATGGACAAGGACAGCGAATGAGCGGATTCCCCCATCACCTGCTGGCGGCGACCGGCGCCCATTGCCAGCCCTGCAGCGGGCCGGCAGGGCTGGCGGCGCTCACCATCGCCCTGCGCCCGTTCCTGCTGGAGGAACGACAGGTGGATACCTGCATCCGCCTGGACGGCATCGCGCTGGACCTGCGCGACCCGCGACGCCAGGCCGGCAGCTGCCACCGTTTCCCGGTCAATCCGCAGCCAGGCTACATCGACGGCAGCCTCTACCTGCAGCACCGGCATGTGCCGCTGGACGTGACCGCGCTGGCCTTCGGCACGCCGGACGCACAGGGCATGCCCGTGCAGCTGGCCGGCACGCTGGTCTTTTCCGCCGCGGGCCTCACCGCCTGGACCGACACGCCGCTCACGCTGGACTTCGTGCTGGACCTGCCGCCTACCCCGGCGCAGGTCGACGCCGCCATCGCGTCGGCCATCGCCGCCACCGGCGCGCGCACGGTCCGCGACGCCGGCCGCGCCCATGGCCTGGCTGGTGCGCGGGCATCCCGGCTGGGACGACCGCCAGGCGCTGCACGCCCGCCTGTGCCAGCATCTTTCCGCCACCGGAGGTGACCTGTGATCGATCGCGAGCAACTGCAGTCCATCGGCCTGGCTCCCGACGACGCCGAGCGCGCGCGGCAGGCGCTGCGCGACGGAGACCTGCGCGGTTTCGTGCACGAACTGCTGCTGCATGGCCTGTGGAGCGACGTGGTCGACGAGGCGCAGCCAACGCCGCGCTGGACGACGCGCTGGCGTGAATTGGCTGCCGACGGCTTCCCGATCATCGACGCCGAGGCGCTGCAGCGCCTGCTCGACGCCGGCGTCGACGTGCACGACCTGACCGGCGTGGTGCGCTCGGCGCAGATCCTGGCCATCCACAACATCGCGCAGCTGCTGGACTATCCCGCGCTGGGCCTGGGCTGGGACCTGCCCGACGCCGCCACGCCGCACCTGGCCTGCGGCACCTTGGCCACGTCCGATACGCAGCGCCTGCACGCGCTCGCGCCCGAGCTGCTGGCACGCGATCCAGGCGGGCGCTCCGGCGAACCGCGGCCACTGGCGCTGCGGCAATGGCAGGCCCTGCCGGTGGAGGCGCGCGAACGCATCCGCTGGCTGGTGCACGACCACCAGCGCGCGCAGGCCGCGGCGCTGTGGAAACAGCAGGTCGGCGGCGAACCGCGCACCTGCCTGGAAGCGGTGGAAACGCTGCGCCGCGCGTGGGAGCTGGGTCCATGACCCTCATGCGCTGGCGTGCGCGAGCCGTGCCTGCCCCGCCAGTGCCGGGACGGAACGTGCCTGTTACCGACAGGCCGATGGCCTCGGCCTTCGAGGATTCCGGTACAAAGCGGCCACACTACCCGCACGGCGAGCGCAACTGTTTTGGAAGGGAAGCCCATGAGGATGCAGACAACGATGAAGCGCTTCCGCACCTTCCGCACCTTCCGCATCGCTACGCTGGTGCTGATGGCTCTGACATCCTTGCTCCTTCCCCTTCCTGGCGCCGCGCAGACCACCAACCTCGCGCAGCCCTTCGAAGCACGGCTGCAACGCGGTCTGCGCGCGCATTTTGGTCCTGCCGGACGCATCGAATTCAGCCTGTTGCGCAATGCGCCCACACAGTCCGGCATCGCTTGGCCCAAGTACTACGCCTGGGTCCGCATCCTGGGCGATGACCCCCTGCAACCTCCGCGCGAAGGCGCGGCGCGGCTGGCCGACCTCGACGGCGGGACCGTCGAGGTCACGCACTTCATCGCAGCGCAGCAGATCCGCGCGGAGGGGACGGCCGCCGTCGACCGCATCTTTCCCGCCGCGCTGGTGCCTGACATCCTGGCGCTGGCCTCACCCGGGCCCGGCGCCTGCCTGTCCAGCCGCCCCTCCCTGGCCGATGAGTTCGCGCAGACCACCGTGGCCATCGCCCGCCTGCAGTCGGCGCGCGACGTGCAGGACGCTCCCGAAGATCCGGCCGGCATCAGCGCCACGCTCTATACCATCGAGGTGGTCGAGCGCCTGCGCGGAATGGCCGCGCCCACGCTGGTGCTGCGCTCGGAGAACACCTCCGGCCGCTTCCCCATGGCGCCCGGCCAGCGCTACCTGCTGTTCATCCGCCAGGGGCGCGACGGCGCGTACTACGTCGATGCCTGCGGCCACTCGGGCGCGCTGCCCGAGGCGGACGCCGCACTGGCCGATGCCCGGCGGCTTCAGGGCAATTCAAGGTAGAACGGCTCCCGCGTCCGTCCATCAGCGCGAACGGCGACGTGCAGGCCATGAGGTGGCCAGCGCATAGTATTTGCGCAATTCCAGCTAGGAAACCCCATGCCCACCCTGCCCGATGCCGTGCGCCAGTTCATCGAAGCCGCCACCGTCGTGGGTGACATGGCGCTGCCCTTCCACTACCCCACGACCGAGGAATGGGAGCGCTGGCAAAGCGGCTTTCGAGTACACGGCATCACGGGTGAGAGCCTGGTCGCGGCCACGCCGGGGGAATGGCAGCCGGGCTGGCATGTGGTTGCGCTCAACGGCTTCGACGATCCGTTCTTCATCGACCTTGGCGAAGCCGCGCAGAACTTTCCCGTCTACTACGCGCCGAACGGTGCGGGCCGCTGGGATGCCGAGCAGGCCGCGCCCAGCCTGCGGCATTTGGGCGAGATGCTGGCAGCACTGCAGCGCATGGGCGATGACGATGCGGCGGCGTTGCGCTGGATCGAGGCCGAAGTCGGCCTGACGAGCGCGCTCTGGCGCGAGGTGTTCCAGACGCGCCAGCAGCGACACGTGGAACCGCCCACGCCGACAGTCCTGCCCGCCAGCCCCGCGGACTGGCAGCGTGGCACCCTGGTCATCACCGCCATCGGCCCGCAGAAGATGAAGATCGTGCAGCACCTCAAGCGGGTGCAGGACCTGTCGCCACAAGAGGCGCTGGCGCTGGCCGAACAAGGCGACATCGCCGTTGCCGAGGGCTGCCTTGCGCAACTGCGCGACATGCAGGTGCGATTGCAGGCGCTGGGCGCCACGGTGGAATTCCGGCCCGATGAGCCTTCAACACCGCGGGACGAAATGACACCGTCCAGATGAATGCGCAGGACCAAGGGGACTCCCCTTTCGTCGAGCACGGACTTCAGCTGGCCCATGCCAACGCCCCAGCGCAAGTAGGGGCAAAGTCCGAGCGGCGGAACATGCACGGCCGGACAAGCCAGCTCATACTGTCGCCATGCGCCGCCCTCAAGATCACCTCCCGCCGCTGCTGACCCTGCGCAGCATCCTGCGCCAACCCGATGCGCATGCGGGCTGGCTGTACCTGGAGCCAGGCAACTGGACGATGGAAACCACCGGTTTCTTCCATGAGGCCGACATCGACCTGGCGCCCGAGGACGAAACCGCCCTGCGCGCACGCTTCGAAGCCGCTGGATGGGTCTGCACCCTCAGCGCCGAAGACATCCAGGACGCCATCGCCAACACCTGCGACCAGCTCGAATCGCCCAGCGATGCCGACCTGTTGCGCGCCGTGCGCTACTTCCATGACCACGACGCGTTCATCGACTGGGACGCCCACGAAGAGCCGTGAAGCACGTGCCATAGCGCTGTCCCTGTCCGCCTTGCCGCGTCACCGCACGGCGGGCTGACCATAGACCTTCAGCAGCTCCATCGTCGCCTCGCGGGAGGCCTTGGCTGCGTTATCACTTCCCGTGTTCGTCAAGACCGCGACTGCAACATCCCGCTCAGGCAGCATGACCACGCGGGAGAAGAACGTCTCCGTGCTGCCGGTGTGCCAGTGCGCTGCCGTTCCGCCGAACCCGCGCAGGAACCATCCCATCGCATACTCGCCGGGCCCGGCATGCAGGCGCTTTATGGAAGAGGCCTTGAGCAACCCGTCACGACCGGCGAGCCCGGCAAGATGGAGCTGCAGGAACTTCGCGTAATCCGCGAGCGAGAGCGAGTAATCGCCAGCCGCCCCGAAGATGACGCCGAGCGCCCAGCCGTCTCCGGGCGCCTGCGGCTCGACAACGTTCCGGTATGTCGCCATGCCCAAGAATGCGGACTTCGGTTTATGTCCCCACGGTTGCTGGCTGTCGCCGCGTGCAGGCAGGCCGTGCGTCAGGTTGATCCCCAAGGGCCTGGACAGCCGGCTCTCGACCAGCGACTCCCACGCCTCTCCGGCGGCAGCTTCGGCCATGGCAGCGGCAACGGGATACCCTGCGTTCGAGTACTCCGGCCGCGTTCCCGGCATGACGTGCACCCGTTGCTGCAGGAGCCAGATACTGAACGCGCGACGCTGGTCGCGCGGAGAGCCGGAGCCCGCCCGGGTCTCCGCTCCTCTTATTTCTGCGGCCGAATCGTACGGCGGCGTGCCTGCCTGGTGCCGCAGCAGTTGCTCGATGGTGACGTCCCGATAGCCAGAATGGATGGTCTCTGCAAGTTCCGGGAATACGTCGACGGGCCGTGTCGTCCACGAAAGCTTTCCCTCCTCGACCAGTCGGGCGATCACGGTGGCGGTAATCGCCTTCCCCATGGAACCCAGATGGAAACGGTCGGCCTGATCGACCTCTTTCCCGCCCCCTTGCCGCCTGAGACCAGTCACCGCCAGATCGAGCGTGGTGTCTGCACGCACGACGACCGCTGCGAGGGCTGGCAGTTCGTACTGCGCGCGAAGCCGGATCAGCAGCGCCTCGGCGTGGTGCCGCTGACTCCCGGGCGCCTTCGCAAGAGGGTGAACGGACGCAGTGATTCCTAGGGGCGAAGGGACCGCGATTGTCAGCAGCGCGAAGGCAAGTACAAGGTCTTTCAAGCAGTCCCCTGGCGGGTGAGGGTTGGGTTGGCGGTGAGATTCACTACGCCCGGGAAGTGAATCGTCCCGGCATCCGTGGAGGTCATATGGCTTGGCTCTGGCAGTTACCTCAATGCCGTGACGGGTGCACTCCAGAAACCAACGTACCCATGATTCGCACCGGGGCGCGCAATCCCGCATAGCAGAGAGTCGAACGAAACCCGATGCCGCATCGACTGGTGGAAATCAGGCGCACGCCCTGATCGTCCCGGACCCGAGCGACCAACCGGGCGCCAGCTGGCGATTCACGGGAGCGGAACCGGCGCAGGTTCACCCGGATCACTCATCACGCTGAGCAGCCATGCGCGCGCGGACTGGAAATCGCGTTGCGCGGTCGGGCGCGAGGTACCGAGCAGGACGCCAATTTCCTCGAATCCGAGTCCGCCGAACACCCGCAGCGAGAACACATCGGCCATGCGTTCGTCGACTGCACGCAACTGGTCCAGCGCCTGCGCGACTACCGCAAGGCCCAGCGCAGGATCGTCCTCCGGCAGGGCCAAGCTGGTCAGCTCGACTCGTTGCAGGCGGCCACCACGCTTGTCGGCCTGCCGCTCGCGCAGGTGGTCGATGAATATCTGCCGCATTGCCAGCGCAGCGAGTCGGAACAGGTGCGCACGATCATGCACGCACGCCCTCGCCTCGACCAGCTTGATGAACGATTCGTGGACCAGCGCCGTGGTATCGAGCGTGTCGCCATACCGCCCACGACGCAGCACATGCGCGCGCAGCCTGAGCTGTTGGTATATCTCGGCGTACAGCGCTGCGTCCGCGGGCGCGAGCGAGGCCACTGTCATTGCCTTGGCAACATGCAGCCGCGTTCGCCGTGCCATGCCGCCACCGGCTGCGCGATCCGCCAGGCACGCAGGTCGGCAGCCATCTCCGCGGCGCTGGCATAGCGCGCTTCAGGCTCCGGATGCAGTGCCTTGGCCACGATCGCCTCGACATCGCCAGGCGGGGCCGGAGGGAACCTGGCAGGTGCCAGTCCGTGCATGGCGACGGCCGCATCTACAGCGCGCGCACGGACCTTCGGCACGGAAGATTCGCCAGCGCCATCACCGCGAAACGGTCGTCCAACCAGCACTTCGAACGCAACCGCGCCCAGCTGCCACAGATCGCTGGCGGTGGTCGGGCGTTTTCCCTGCAAGTGTTCCGGCGGGGCGTAGCGCGGTGTCATCGGCAGCAGATCGTGGACCGGGCCACCGCCTCCCGCTTCGGCTGTCCCGGCGATGCCAAAGTCGATCAACTTGACTTGCCCATCGGTGGTAACCAGCACGTTCGATGGCTTGATGTCACGATGCAGGATGGAGTGTCGGTGCGCGTGGCCGACCGCCTCGCACAGATCAACCAGAAGGCCGATGCGCTCGCGCAGTTCGAGCCCCCGCCTGTCGCAATGCGCCGATAGCGCCAAACCCTCGACCAGCTCCATCGCATACCACGGCTCGCCATCCGGACCTTCGCCGCGGTCGAGCAGTTGCACAATGTGCGGGTGGCGCAGGCGTGCCAAGAGCTCACGCTCCAGTGCAAAGCGTGCACGCCGCTCGGGATCGAACTGGCAAGGCCGGATCAGCTTGACCGCTACGCGCCGTGCGATCCCGGCGATATATCGTTCGCCCAGCATCACCACCCCCATGCCGCCGCGCCCCAGCTCGCGTGTCAGGGTGTAAGCCCCAAGTCTTGCCGGCAGCTGGCCCGCCTCTCCGGCCTGCCAGCTGCGTTCGAAGCGCGACGTCGCGCTTCGATGGCCATTCAGCATGGCACGCACGCGCGCGGCCACATTGACGTCGCTACGCGCAAGTTCAGATTCGAGCACCGCATCGCTGGCAGGTTCGATTTCCAGAAGGCGGCGAAACAACGCCATGGCGCGACGTTCGGTTTCGATGTCGAAGAGCATGCAGAACCTGTTTTCCTGGTGGAAGGCAGCCCCCGAGCTGCCACCTTCATGCGTCAAGAAAAATCTGGAACCCGCCCAACCGGCCCCATTCTGGTGAAGTCACGCCAACTTCCGGCAGGACTTCAGCGGCGTTCCAACCCGCGCGGCTTGCGCCGCCCGTTGAGCCAGGCACCGATGGCGGTGTTGCGCACCAGCAGGTCGTAGCTGACCAGCAGCACCACGATCGCCGCCAGCAGAACCGATGCGAATTCCACGTACCACGGCCATCGCACGCGCGACATCGCGACCTGCAGCGCCATCACCAGCGGCAGGTGGGCCAGGTAGATCCAGTACGAGGCGTCGGCCAGATAGCGGCGCCACGGGCTGTGCGCGGACAGGAAGCGCAGACCCAGGCCGACCAGGGCGAAGGTCCAACTCCAGCCGGCGATGGCATAGGACACGGCATAGGCAAGGGTCGCGATGTCCTGCGCCGCCGGCACCAGTCGCGGCGCGAGCCCGGCATGCCACAGGCAGCCGGCGGTAGCCAGCAGCGCGATCGCCAGATGCAGCGGCCAGCGCATGGCCCAGTTCTGCAACAAGACCGGTTGCCGCTGCAGCAGCCAACCCAAGCCGAAAGCGCTGCCGAACGCGATGCTCGCGGCCAGGTTGGGATACAGCGACTGGTCGGGCGTCGGGATGCCGAACCAGGCGTACCACTGCGCATGCGCGCACAAGGCGGCACCCAGCGGCAACGCCAGCAGCAGCGGACCGATCGGCGAGGCCAGCATGCGCACCCCCGCATCGACCATGCGCCGCACGGCATCGCTGCGACCAGGCATCGCGCGCAGCGCCAGCGCCGCGAGGTAGCAGAGCAGCAGCACGTACAGGAACCACAGGTGGGTGAGCGGGAAATGGCTGGGCGACAGCGGCGGCGTTTCCGGCGGAGGCGGCAACTGGCCGTTGTTGGCCAGCCACGCGGCCCATGCGCCGACCGCGAGGATCGTCGCCAGCATCGGTCCCCAACCGACCAGCAGGGGCATGCCGATGCGGCGCGCCCGGTCGCGGATGAACCCCTTGGCGCCGCGCCTTTCGCAGGCCATCCGCGCGAAGAAGCCTGCGAGCAGGAAGAACAACAGCATGCGGAACATGTGCGGCACGTAGAACACCAGCCCGGCGAAATCACTGGGCGAAGTGTCGTGGGTGAGCCAGAAGTACTGCGCGCCGGGCAACCAGGACATGCTGGCATGCACGATCACGCCCAGCAGCAGCGCGATGCCGCGCACCGCATCCAGTCCGTGCAGGCGTTCGCGGGACGGGGGGACAATCGACGGTTGCATGGAAAGTCTCCGATGTTTCGGGATGCATGGGGCCGCACCGCAGGCAAAAAGTTTGCAGCCAAGCACGATTCGTGGATGCAGGCCGGCACTGCCGGCCCAGGGAAAGCGAGCGCTCAGTCGCGCTCGAAGCGCTGCAGTTCGTCCAGTTGCGCCAGCGCCTTGCGCAGGCTGCCCCCGCTCAGGCTGTCGTCCATCCTCCTGCCCAACCCGGCACGTTCCGGGCGGCGCGCCCAGCGATGGAACCACCAGGTGACGAGCAGGCCGACGGCGCCGATGCCGTAGCCGATCCAAACCAACGACGGCGCCTTGGTCAAAAGGTCCACGTCGCCCAGTCCGGCCAGCACCTGCAGTATCGAGATCCAGAGGAACCACCACGGCAGGCCCGCGACCATGCCGCTGCGGATGTACAGCATGCGCACGCGCAACAGCTTTTTCTGGATATCCAGCACCGGTGCGGCGTAATCCACCTTGCGCAGCGCACCGAGCACCAGGCCTGCAGCGACGATCAGGACCACGCCATAGGCGTGTACCAGGATGCCGGCGACGATCGAGGATGCATGCGCCGGCTGGCTCATCCACAGCAGCGAAGCGAGCAGGATGAAGGGGATGCCGGACAGAATCTGCGCGACCTGGCCCCAGAACAGCGGATACAGGCTGCCACGCGCTCTGTTCAGCCTGCGCTCGCGCAGTTCGTGAAGCTTCAGCGCGCCCTCCAGCTGCAACCGGCGGTCGAGCGATTGCCAGGCGGATTTGAAGTCGTCGAGTTCCATCGGGGTGTCCATGTCGCTTCTTTTCAGAATTCGTCGCGGATGCGCTGTTTCAGGCGTCCGATCTTGGTGGAGACGTTGCTTTCGGTGATGCCGAGGATCTCGGCGATCTCACGTTGCGGTCGCTCCTCGAGGTAGAGCAGGAGCAAGGCGCGGTCCAGCTGAGGCTGGCGGGCGATGAAGCCCTGCAGCAGGCGCAGGCGTTGTTCCTGTTCGGGGTCGGCGGCGCTACCGTCGGCCACGTCATGCAGGGCGTCGTCCAGCGGCACCGCGTCGTGCCGCCGCCGCAGTTCCATGCTGCGCAAGTGGCTGATCGCCACGTTCAGCGCGATCCGGTACATCCAGGTGCTGAAGCTGCGTGTCGGGTCATACTTCGGCCAGGCGTGCCAGAGCTGCGCGGCGATCTCCTGCGCCAGCTCGGCGCGTTCGTCGGCGCCGCGCGCATAGCTGTTGACGACCTTGTATACGATCCCGGAATGCCGCTGCAGCAGCTTGCCGAAGGCATCTTGGGCGTCGTTCGCGGTCATGGTGGGCATGATGGCGGCGATGGTATCCATGGGTTCCCCGGCACGGTCTTCGCGCCTCCTGGAACCATGATTCGCACCGGGGCGTGCAATCTCACACCCCGCGTGCAGAAATTTTCAAGAAGATGCCCGGCATCGAACCCCGGGGATGCCTGCCCCTTCCCCCACATCCCGACCGCGCTGCAGGGTCCCCAGGTCATCATCGCCGGCATCGCACCGCAGAAGATCAAGCGCGGCACTGGTTGAAGCAGGCGCCGGACCTGATCCTGCAACAGACATCCCCCCCTGGAAACACGGCCGATCACCGCCGCAGGGAATGGAAACCGCGATCTCAGGTCGACCGGACCGGCGAGCTTTCCTTACGCCGCCGACCGGGAACGCGCACTGGGCTTCTATTGCGATCAACGGGGACTGACGCTGCGCAGCCCCGATCCGTTCGACGACCTTACCGGCATGGACAACGCGTAATCCGCCTCACCGTGATGCCTGATTTCAAGGTCGGCTGGAACATGTGCGACATCCGCGGAGCAGTACAGGCGCTACGCGACAAGGGCGTCACCTCCACCGTCCGTGACGGCATGGTGCAGGACGGGAACGGCATCTGGCCCGTCCCTGATGGCATGGCGAAGATCGCCTGGTTCGATGATCCTGACGGCAATGTACTGAGCGTGTCGGAAGCCAGGCGGCCTGGCATCCAGTTGGCGGAGCCCGATCACGCCGTCTGTCTGGGCTTCGCAGGCAGTGCCCCCGAGGCAGCCGCAAGCGCTGCAGCCAGGAGCAAGCCGATAGCCGGCACGGAATGCCATGGCCGCCTTGCGGACCGGGCAAGTCGTGCCGCGGAGTTCACCGCGGCCCCGCCAATGCGACGGCATCGGCGCCGGCCGGAAAATGGAGCTGGCCGGACGCGCCGTGTACGGCCTGCCAGACGGCCTCGGCCACGTCTTGCGGCTGTGTCGTGGCCTGCGGGCGGGAAAATGCTTCGAATATCGGACGAGCGAAGTCCCCATAGACGTCCGGGATGAGGCCGCTCATGCGTTCGGCCCCGTTCTCGGCGAAGCGCGTGGTCGGGCCATAGCCGGGTTCGACCAGTTTGACCCGGATATCGAATGCGCCAAGTTCGTGCGCCAGCGACCCGGTGAAGCCTTCGACCGCGGCCTTGCTGCCGGTGTAGGCGGCGGCAAGGGGCATGCTGGCCAGGGTAACGCTCGAGGTGACATTGACGATCGTGCCCGCGCGACGTTCGCGCATCTGCGGAATCACCGCCTGCACCATCGCCATCGTGCCGAAGGTGTTGGTGTCGAACACCTCGCGCACCGTTTGCATCGACGTGGCCTCGAAGGCACCGACGACGCCGATGCCCGCGTTGTTGACCAGCACGTCGATCGGGCCGGCCGCGGCAATGGCGCGCGCAATGCTGCCGGCGTCGGTGACATCCAGCGCGACCAGCTTGATGCGCTCAGACGCGGGCAGGATGCCGGGACCCGGCCGGCGCATGGTGGCGACGACATTCCAGCCACGGTCGTGGAAATAGCGGGCGGTTTCGAGCCCGTAGCCGGAAGAACTGCCAGTGATCAGAACGGTCTTCATTGCGGGAACTCCGTGAGGGTGGGTGCAACCACGATAGGCCTGCGACAAAGCACTTTCGACCATGTAAAGTCCAGAAAACATTCGCCAAAGTCCTGACATGATCGATCCACTGGCTGAGCTGATCACCCTGCTCCGACCCAACAAGGTCATGGGCAAGAGCATTTGCGGCGCAGGACATTGGAGCGTCCGCTACGCGCCGTTCGGACACCCGGGCTTCTGCGTGGTGACCGACGGTGCGTGCCTGCTGCAGGTCGATGGCGCGGATCCGCTGCGGCTGGAGGCAGGTGATTTCGTGTTCCTGCCCGCGACGCCAGGATTCGTCTTGTCGGGGTTCGAGCCCGCCCGGCCGCAGTATGTCGATCCTGCCACCATCGCCGACCAGGGCCATGAAGTTCGGCATGGCGCGCTTGAGGGGGAACCCGACGTGCGCATGCTGGGCGGCTATTTCGTCTTCGATTCGCCCGACACGGCGCTGCTGGTGACGCTGCTCCCGCCGATCATCCATGTCCGCGGCGAGGACCGGTTGGGGGTGCTGGTCCGTCTCGTGCGCGAGGAAGCCATGCAATCGAAGCCGGGGCGCGACCTGATCCTGGCCCGGCTGGTCGAAATCGTGCTCATCGAAGCCTTGCGCGCGGCGCCGGGCGATGCCGCGCCAGCCGGCCTGCTGCGTGGCCTCGCGGACGAGCGCCTCGCCCTGTCGATCCGTGAGCTGCACCGCGATCCGGCTCGCGCGTGGACGGTGGAGCAACTGGCCAGAGTCGCGGCGTTGTCGCGGTCGGCCTATTTCCAACGCTTCACCCGTGCGGTCGGCATGTCGCCAATGGAGTACCTGCTTGCTTGGAGGATGGCGATCGCGAAGGACATTCTCGATCGGCAGGATCTGGTGATCGAGAAGGTCGCCGAGCGTGTGGGTTATTCGTCGGCAAGTACCTTCAGCACCGCGTTCAGCCGCTACGTGGGCCGCTCGCCGGGCGGCTATGCGCGCGAGAGACGCCAAGTCCGCTCGCGCATGGCCTGACGTACGCCTCGGGTCGAGGGTCGCCGTTCGGCGCCCGCGGACCTATCGTGCAGCGCAACCAGTCCGTCGATCCAGGCATCGCCCCCTGACCCGCTACTGCAGCGTGCAAACCGCTGGGCACGAGCCCAAGAACAGCCCTGACTTCATCCAGCGCTGAACCGCCATGACACTGCACGAGGGCATATACGCCTGCCCGGCTACGCCCGATCCGCTCAGGCCCGCCCGATGCGCGTTGCGGTGAGCGCCGTCCCCATTAAATTCCGTTCAAGCCAAGGAACCCGCCAGGACGTACTCTCCATGCTGACCGCCGATCTCGACCGCCTGCGCGACCAGTTTGCCCGCCTGCACGAAGTGGTCGCTCCGCTCGGGCTGGAACTCGTCGACGATCCGAACTGGACGGAGCCTTCCAACTTCCATTACCTGACCGAGAAGGACCGCGCCGACCCCCACATCATGGCCAACGTCGAGGCGATGTGCGCGACCAACGTGCTGATCTCCTGGTTCGGCCAGGACAACGAGGGCTTCGTCGGCCTGTGGCGGGGGCTGGCCAATACGCCCCCGGCGACGGCACCGGTGGTGCGGCTGGACAGCGAAGGCCAGTACGCGCTGGTCGCCGACGGCATCGGCAACTATCTGGCGATCTCCTGCGACGAGGACGACTTCGCCAGGGTGCGCGCCGCGCTGATCGGTGCCGGTTTGACGGTCGCGGACGAATACGAGGACATCTGGGGCACGACCGAAGGTCACGCCTGCCCCAATGCATACCGGCATCTCCTGTACAACGCAGGCCTGGCCCGGCGCGGGCTGCCGCCGGTGGAAGCATGAGCCGGGGAATGCCGCTGCTGCGCCCTGCCCTTGCGCTGCTGTTGGCGGTGCCGTCCGTGGCCGGTGCCATCGTCATTCGCGACGACGTCGACGATGCGCGCTACCGGATACCGGCGTCCGCGCTGCCTGCGCTCGCCGACCTGCCGGGCGAGGGCCACGGCGTGTTGATCTCCCCACGCTGGGTGCTCACCGCCGCGCACGCCATCGCCTGGCAACCAGCGCTCGGCGAAGTGTCCATCGCGGGGGTGCCGAGGCGGGTACAGCGCGTGGTCATCCATCCCGGTTACCGGAAGCTGCCGCAGAAACTCGTCGACGCCGCGCTGGCCTCGGGGGATGCGACCCGGCTGATGGACGATGTCGCAGCCTCCGACGACATCGCCCTGCTGCAACTCGCCGACCCCGTCGATGGGGTCCAACCCATCGCGATCCATGCCGGCAGCCCCATGGGAAAAGTCGTGCGGATCGTCGGCAAGGGCGCCACCGGGACCGGCGTGCGCGGTCACGATCCGCAAGGCCCCAACCGCACCGAGCTGCGTCATGCCTTCAACACCATCACCCGCGCGGAAGGCCGCTGGCTGGAATACGTATTCGACGCACCGCCCGCGGCGCTGCCACTAGAGGGCATGGCCGGCAATGGCGACAGCGGCGGGCCGATGCTGGTCAACGTCGACGGCCATTGGGAACTGGCGGGGCTGACCTCCTGGAAACGCGTCGACGGCAACCCCGCCACGTTCCGGCCGGGGGTTTACGGCCAGACCAGCCTGGGCGTCCGCCTTGGCTGCTACGTCGACTGGATCGACGACGCCATGGCATCAACGGCGTAGCATGCGACTTTCTCCAACCAGCGCCCACTCCCCCCCATTCCCCCTTGCCGGGGCCATCGCGGCGTTCGCCGTCGGGATCACATGAAACTCCTCTGCTCATCCAGCAGCCTTGCGTTCATTCATTCGCTGCGTATCGCCCTGGCTGGCGAAGACATCGAAACCTTTTGCTCCGATGCCGAGACCACCTCCCTGTCCAGCATCGCCGGTCCGATCGGCAGCGCAGGCAGGGTGTACGTACTGCATGAGCGCGACTGGAACCGTGCCGTCGAAATAATGAAGGAGTTGTCCGGCCCGACCCAGGAGCGCATGGCGGCCGCGCCGAACAAGGGCCCTCTACCCATCTGGCTTGTGGTCGGCGTCTCCGCGTTGCTGGTCGCCGCGCTGATCGGCATGCTGGCCGGCTGACGTGGATCCCTGCCCATCGCCCAAGCCGACGCCATGTCCTTCCAGCCGGATGGCGGCCGGAAGCGAGCGAGCGCGGCTGGCGACCATGCGGGAGCGGGATCGGCCATGCCCCGGATTGACGACGACGCTCCCCGGGCCATCCAGCGGCCTCCTGGCAATCGCCACATGCCGTTCGCGCTGCATGCCGGCCGGCTCCGGCATCCGCTCGAGGGCACGCTGGCGCCATGCTGGAATTCGCTGGAGCACTACCAGGCGAAGATGGCGGGCTTGCCCGGCACGCTGGACATTCTCAAAACCGCGAGCGGAGCGGTGCAGCAAGGCAATACGAACCCGCTGACTGGCCCGCCATACCTTCACTGACACAGAGAGTCCACCATGCGCCTGCGCGCCCTGCTGTATTCCCTGGTGCTGGCCCTGCAATCCCTGGCCGCTGGCTGCGGCCACGCCAAGGTGTCGTCGCCGCACACCTATTTCACCGGCGACCAGTTGGCGTTGGCACAGGCCATTCGCCAGGGCGCCCTCGCCGACATCGATCCGCTGGCGCGCCGCCTCGGCCGCGAGGGGCTGAACCGCCCCGGCGCGCAGGACATGACGCTGCTGTTCTTCGCGCTGCAAAGCGCCATGGGCGAGAAACCCCGGCAGCTCCAGATCATCACCGCGCTGGTACGCGCGGGTGCCGACCCGGCGCAGGAGGTGCCCGACTTCGGCAGCGTGCTCGGCGTGGCGCTGCGCGCCCCAAGCCCACTGTACGTACAGGCCCTGCTCGACGCCGGCGTCAGTCCGGACACCGTGCTCGGCAGTTCACCCATCCTGCTTGATGCCGCCAGCGAGGGCTCCGCCGCCACGCTTGCGCTGCTGCTGGAGCGCGGCGCCAGCATCGACCGAAAGGACAGCCTGGGCAACACCGCGCTGATGGACGCGCTGCAAAGCATGCAGCTCGACCACGTGATGTTCCTGCTCGACCGGGGCGCCAGCCCGCACTTCGTCAACATCAACGGCGTGTCTTTCGCGGGCCAGTTGCAGTTCCAGATCGGGCGCCAGCAAAGCGGCTCGCCCGCGCAGCGCCGCATGCTGCAGGTCCGCGACCGCATCGTCGGCATGGGCGTGGCCTGGCCGCCGCCTTCGCGCGACGAGGAGCGCGAGCGCATGCGCGCACGCGGGCAGGAGCCCGACAAGCTGTTGCCGATCCAGTAAACGGCGAAGACTGACATTGCGCCCCCGTTGTGTATCTCAGGAGCCTTCATGATCCCCGCCCACCACCGTACCCTTCCGCTCGTGCAGGCCGTGGAGGACTTCGCCATCGACCGCCTGCTGGGCGACCAGTTCGACGACCTCATCGGCGACCGGCTGGACGAGGACGATGCCGTGCTCGTCTTCGACGGCGACACCGCCTGCGCGGGCGACCTCGACCTGCTGCACCGCGGCGTGGCCTTCGGCGAGCCCTGGGACCGCCAGCGCCATGGTCTGGTCGTCGTCGATGGCAACCTTTCGATGGGCGGGATCGACCTGCATGGCGTGGACGGCCTGATCGTGCTGGGCGACCTGCACTGCGACAGCCTCCACCTGCGCGAAGAACTGCTGTACGTGCAGGGCGACCTCGTGGCGCGCAACGCGGTGCGGGCGACGGCCTCGCAGGATTGGCACGACGCCATGGCGCAAACGCTCGGCCCGCTGTACGTGCACGTGAAAGGCGCCGCCACCAGCCCCGTGGTGCAGACCTGGCACATGCCGTTGTGCCACCTGGCCTGGACGGCCGGCAGCGGCGCCGAAGAACCGCTGGTGCTGCGATGACCTCTCCAGCCTCTCCTTTTCGCCGCTTCCTTGGCCTGCTCGGCATGTTCGTGTTCCTGACCAGCCTGCTGACGGCCCTGGGCGCTGCCTGGATGGTGTTCGGCCTGGGCGGCGGCAGCGACCTGCGCACGGCGCAAGGCCGTGTGGTGGGGCAGCAGAACGTGCAGCTCAAGCGCGGCCCGGGCGCACGCAGCATCGTCGAGTTCACCACCCACGACGGGCGCAGCTTCCAGGTGACGGATGCGCTGGTGCGCCAGGGGCAGGCCATCCATGAGGTGGGCGAATCCATCACCGTGCGCTACAGCGCGGCCGACCCCACGCAGGCCGAGATCGGCAGTTCCTTCTGGCTGCGGACCGTGGCCGGCTGGGTGCTGCTGGCCGCCAGCGCCGCGGGCATGGCAGTGGGCGGGCTGCTGCGGCGCCTGTCGAACCCACGGGCTTCACATAAAAACACCCTGTAGCGCCCGCCCATCAGGCGCAAGCAGCTATCAAAAGAGAAGCAGATGACACCCGCCCTTTCCCCGCCGGCGAGCCCGTGGAGCGCCTTCCTGGCCGCCACCGGCTTCGAAGCGCTGCTGCACGAACTCACCCTGCACACGCTGGCCGAGACGCGCCGCACTTGGCCCGGCGCGCCCGCCGGCTTCGCCTTCAATTGCAGTGCGGCGTGGGGCGACGTGCACATCAGCCTGGCCCGCGACCCGGCGCGCGCTGCCCTTGAGCCGCCCGACTGGGAACACGAATGCGCCGAGGCCGAGCTGCCCGCCAGCGCCGCGCTCTGGCGCGCGCGCTACGAACCCGTGCGCGCACGCTACGAAGCCGAGCGTGCGCGGCACGCCGGCTACCCGGAGGGCTTTCTGGACACCCTGCGCCACCTGCTCGCCCGCCTGGAGCACGCAGGCGTGTTCGCCGACGCCCCCGGCATCCGCCTGCTGGTGACCGAGGTGGACGCCGACACGGCCGCCGAAGAAGCCGCGCTGGCGCAGGTGCGCCGGGAACACGGCGCCCCCCTATGAGCCCAGCCGCCATGACCGCGCCGCACGGATTTTCCGAAGCCGACATCCGCACACTGCGCGCCCACGGCATCGCGCTGTTCGCCGGGCGGGTCATCTTCGACGCCCAGCCGCCCATGGCCGAAGACGCCATCGCCGCCGTGCAGGCCCATTGCGCCGGGCCGCTGCCGCCCGCGCTGCTGGCGCTGTGGCGGCAGACCGCCGGCGGGCGGCTGGACTACCACCTGAGCCTGGAAGTGGACACCAGCGAAGGCCCACGCATCGAGGCCGTGGCCTGGTGCGAGCTGTTCTACGACGGCAGCCGCTTCTACCGCGACCTGCAAGGCTGGATCGAAAACGAGCAAGAACAAGCCTGGGAGGCCGCCGAGGACGCGGGCGAGGAGTGGAACGGCAAGCTGGCCTATCTGCCCATCGGCGGCTTCGAATACTGCGACCGCATCTACGCCGTGACCTCGCCCGGCGCGCCCGACGACGGCGGCGTGCTGGCCTGGAAGATGGGCCTGCCGCCCGCCTGGGCCCCCGCGCTCACCGAAGACGCAGTGACCACCTTCGCCCCCAGCCTGCCCGCCGCCTTCGCCCGCCTGGCGCTGCACGACGACCCGCTGGCCCCCGGCGACGGCTACCGAGCCGGCTCGGAGCTGCTGGCCTACTTGGACACCTGCCGCGGCAACGGCCTGCCCGCGCCGCTGGCCGACGCCCTGCTCGCACACTACCGGCGCGCGCTCATCGACTGGCGCGCCCTGCTGCAAGCCGGCACGCTGCCCGCGCACCCCTACGCCCTGCGCATCGCCTTGTGCCATGCGGTGGAACAGGACGACGCCGCGCTGCTGCGCCACATCCACGCCAGCGGCGCGCGGCTGGACGGGCTGGTGGCAGGCGGCAGCAACGCCCTGCAGCACGCGCGCTTCCTGCAGAAAACCAGCGCCATCGCCGCGCTGGAGGGCTGGATATGAATCAAAACAGGCTCCAGCACCCATCCAGCAAGCGCAAAGCAGCTATTAACAAAGAGAAGTGCATGCCCCTTCTGACCGCCACCCGCTTCGAAGTGCTGCTGCACGAACCCGCCCGAGCAGATCGACGCTGCCATCGCATCGGCCATCGCCGCTACTGGCGCACGCTCCATGGCCGATGGCGCACGCCGGACGGCTGGCTCGCACTGTACGAACACCTCGGCACGGGCGATGGCGACGCCTGGTGGGAACTGTGGCTGCATGCCGCCCCCAGCACCCAGGCGCTGGGGGCGGCCACGGCATCACGGAGCGGGCAGGGCGCACGCGCATGAAGCTGCGCGGGATCGTGCTCGCGGCAGTCGCCTGGCCAGGCCTGGCAGCACCTGCCGACCTGCCCATCGATGCGGATCGCGCCTGCCAGCGGCTGGTCAAAGCGGCCCAGGCACGGCAACTGGCCGGCCCCGGCAGGAACGGCACTTACGTCTGCGAACACCAGCCGCACGCTGCCGCGCGCTTCGTGATCGCGCTGCGCTGGCGCGGCGACGGCCTGCCGCCAGCGGGCAGCAACCTGGTCGGCTACTACCAGGTCGATGCGGCGACGGGCAGCATCCATGCCTGGGACCTGGGTGAAGACCAGCCCGGCGAAGCCCTCGTATCTCCACCACGCACGCGGCCAGCACCCGCGCGACAAGACCATGCCGACACCCCTCGCCATCATCCCTGACACCCCCCATCCCTCGGCCCCCCCGCCTGGGCGGCGGCGCGCTGATCGGCGGCGTGGCGCCGTGGCCGCACGGCCCCTCGGGCCAGCCAGCCGCTGGTGCTGGCCGCCTCGCTGCCCGCCGCCTTCCTGACCGAGCATGCGGGCATCGCCATCGGCGCGGGCCGCGTCGCCTCGGTCTTCACCACCTACGCGCCGGGAACGTATTACCTCGACGCCATCACTTATGACGGCGACCCGGCCGAGCTGGCGCTGCTGCGCAGCGGCACCACGCAGGTGCTGGTGCACGCGGCCGGTACGCTGGTGCACGGCGCGCTGGAACTGCCCGCGCACGGCCTCCACGCACGGACTGGCGGCGGCGATGCGCTGTCCTTCATCGGCGGCGCGCCGGACTGGTTGCAGAACGAAGACCTGGACCTCGGCGGCCTGGCCTTCGCGTGGCAGATCGACGGCGGCGACCTGCCCAAGCCGCTGCGCGGCCTGTTCTTCCTGGCCGACGGCGTGGGCTATCTGTATCTGCCCGCGCAGGCCGCCGAAGGCATCGACCGCAGCGGTCTTTTCTTCGTGCAGGTGACATGAACCCAGATGGCCCCCAGCGCCTTCCAGAAGGCGCTGGCGACCATCCATACCGCAGCCCGCAAGAAGGAAGAGCATGGACTGGCCCGCCCTGACGAACGACATCACCGCCGCCGCGCGGCAATCGTTCTCCACCCTCCTCGCCCAGCATGGCGACGAGGCCTTCTACGCCTTTGCCCTCTACACCGACGAGGACTGCACCACCGTCGCACCCGCCGCCAATTCGCTGGAGCAATACCAGGCCACTCTGGCAACGCTGGAAAAGCCCGGCCGGCAGGAGCGTGCGTACTACCAGTGGGCCAGCCCGGAATGGGCCTACGAAGCCTGGGCGTGGGAGCCGTTCCAGCCCATCAGCCGCCAACTGCACGCGGCCCGCGCGGCGGCCTCCAGCGATGCGACTGCATTGGCCGCCTTCAAGGCGCAGGTGCACCAGGCCATGACCGAGGCGCTGGGGCAGCTGGACGGCGAAGGCCTCTTCGGCCGGTACCGGCAGGGACCGCACAGCGCGGTACTGTTCATCACCGCCCCCGACGCCGATGACACCGAGGCGATGGAGGACCGGTCGGCCCGGTTGTTGAACCGGCCCGAGGTCTGCAGGACCTTCCTGAAACAGCACAAGGACATGGGATGAACCCGGCACTGCTTCCCCCTATCGACTGGCCCGCGCTGCTCCGCTCTGCCCCGTACTTCAGCCGCGCCATCGTCGATGCGCTGCACGCATCCGGGCCGGACGGCTTCGCGCCGCTGGTGCGCGCGGTCTATTACTTCGACCTGTTCGACGCGCAGGTCTCCAATGGCGGCGTGGACCAATACTTCGCCAACGTGGCCGCGCACCTGGACGATGCGGCGGCCATGCCCGGCATCATCGCGGCCAATCCGGTCTACGCACCCGCGCTGCCGCTGATCGAAGAGGCGCACGCGATCTGGAACGCGGTGGCGGATGCGTACCGCGCAGAAGACGAAGACGACGAAGAGGAAGAGGAAGAGGAAGAGGAAGAGGAAGACGAGGATGACGACGACCTGCTGGCCCCGCACGAGGAGCGCATGGTAGCCATCGCCACAGCCTTTTTCGCCCTGCACCACGCCCTCCGCCAGCGGCTGGAGGAAGACATCGTGCGCGACCCGCAGCGCTACTTCGCCCTGGCGCCCGTGCCCGGCCTGCGCGGCCGCGGCGTCGAGCACGTGGCGCTCGCGGACGGTGCCCACCGCCTGCGTTTCGTGGACGGCTTTCCCCTGGGCCCCAATGTCTTCGAGAACGAAGACGGCGGCTGCGACGTGGTCTGGCTCTCGCCCGACCGCACGCTGCTGCAGTGCGAGACGGCCGGCTTCGGCGACGAGCGCAGCCGCCACTGGATCCACTACCCCAGCCAGGCCAGCAGCAGCTGGACGACCGGCGAAAACTTCATGAGCGGCGCCCTCCAGGCCGTGCGCAACGACCGGCTGGCGCTGGGCCTGGGCCACCACGGGCTGCACGAGACTTTCCTCGCCAACGGCCAGCGCGAAAGCGCATCGCTGTACTGGCATGGCCAGGAGCTGTGCAGCGAACACTTCTACCCCGGCGGCTCGCCGCAACTGCGCATCGCGCCGCACGCCGGCGGCAAGCGCTGGCTGCGCTACTGGCCCAATGGTGCGCTCAATACCGAGAGCATCGAAGACCGCGACGGCCGTGACCGCTACCTGCGCTGCCTGGACGAGCGCGGCGCCGACCTGGCGCCGGGCGGCACCGGTCGCCTGGTCGAAATGCTGAGCCTGGACGACGGCATGCGCCAATGGCGCGAAGGCGAACTGGTGGGCGGCTTCCTGCAGGGCCCGGTGCGCCGCATGGCCAGCCTGCCCGACGGCAGCGGCGCACGCGAGACGGACCGCACGTTCTACAAGAACGGACGCGCGCAGTGATCGCCAACGCCCTGTCCCAATAACTGCCAGCGCCCGCTGACAAGACGCTGGCGGCCAAACCCGCCGCGGCCGGCGGACCTACTCCAGGTTCTGCACCTGCTCGCGGAAGCAGGGCGCGACCATCTGATTTGAAATAACTTCTTTTCGGCCTCTCACGAAATCCCCCACAGATTCCCCCACACCATGTCCAAGCTTGCCTGGGACGTCTTGGAGGCTGATCGGGCAAACGAACCAGCGTCGTACGCGACTGCAATTTTAGCAGAGGCATGCAGGCATCAAGGGGCAAGCGCTCTTGCTTCCGCGAGTACGGTACACCGGAGCCAACTGGTCAAGCCGAGCCGGATCAAAGACTCCCAACCTCTCCATGATCTGCATCAGCTGATTGGGCCGCCCTTGCGTCTGCAGCCAGACATCGCTCCCGTACTCGGCGCTCTCGTCGAAGTGGACCGTCTCGTGACAACGGAAGTTGCCACCATGCTCCACCAGCTCCTTGCGATCTGTTGGTAGCGCTGTGGATGCAGATAGCGCGGAACATCTGACCGAAAGGGGCAGTTCTTGGAGGGCCGCTTGAGTCCCATTCCTCGCGCTGCCATGCCGCCAGCTTTGCCCCTCGGCTTCGGCATCGGCTTCCCCAAAGAAAGAGCGAGTGCAAGCAACTCAAACCCGACCTCACAGCCTAGGCAAATCCGGATTCTCGAAGGTCTTCGCCACCCCGACCTGCCCTTCGTGCGAATGAAATGCACCTCGGTGATCATCCTCTCTCATGAGAACGGTCGCCGCCAACATAAGCGCGTACGGAAGACGTCGCGACTTGAGCTTTCGTAGAAGGGATGCTGCCCACCAAGACGCGGCGATGGCGATGCCCTACACCTCGGACATTTCCACTGTGGGCTCTTTCTTCCGCAGCCCGGATAACGGGCTCTCTACCCTATTGCTCAGGATCTGTCTGGAAGCCAGATCTCTCGCCTGCTCGACGTACCACGCCTCCGCACTCGCCTGACCATCGGCCCTTGCGCGCTACAGATACTCCGGTGCGAGACTCTTGACCCCAGTTCCTACAGCCGCCCCCCGTGGCTCGTCGTCGACTCGCCCGGCGCCCTGCGCGAATGGCTGCTGCTGTACTTCGCCGGCCGAGAGCGAGGGTGATCGCGCGGTCTCCCGCCTGGTCAAGGAGGCGCTCGCGGTAGCCGACATCCGGCTGTTGGACCATTTCGTGGCTGGTGCCACGCAGCATGTTTTCTTGGCGATGCGCGGTTGGCTGTAGACGCCATCTGCGCGCCGGTCTTCATCCAAAGCGACGCGCTGCGGGATTGAAATTCACCCCACGGGGTGCCCGGCACAGGTTTTCCGTACGGAGGCGTATCACGCCTCGACAGCGCGCAAGGGCGCGCCGTCGATTTGACAAGCCCTAGGCAAGGGGGTATCCCACCCCATAGCGCGGTCGATCGCCGCGCCATCGGGAAACGAACCACCGGTTGCGTGGTTCTGCTGAAGAAGGCGATTTCGACTTGCATGGCAGCACGGTCGGTCCTTCTGCTGACCGCGTCTGCCTCGTTCATGGAGGACGACGGCAATGCGTACCTTTCTGAGACTCCGCTCGCTGTTCACCGGCTCAATCGCGAGTGCCATCCTGCTGTTCACCGCGTCCACGCACGCGGAAACCTACTGGCTCGATTCACGGGCCGATCCCAGCCAGACCCACTACCCCAACGCCGAGGAAGCCTGCCTCACCGGCGAGCTGCAGCGTCGCCTGGACGGATACACGGCCGCCAGCAGCCTGCCGCACCGCATCATTTCGGCCTATGTCGGGCCGGACCTCGGCGGTGAGGTCATCTGCCGCGGCACGCTGCAGAAGAAACAGTTCAACGTGTGGTTCGGTGTCGAGATCGTGGACGTGATGGTCTACGGTCCGAACGGCACCACGCCGCCCTGCCCGCTCGGCGGCCTGGCCGATCCGGAAACCGGGCAATGCGGCATCCCCAAGTGCAACAACGACTGCCCCGCCGATGGCGGCAACCAGTCCAATCCCATCGCCAGCGCCACCGGCAACAAGCGCCAGCGCGAGCCGGACTATCTCGGCGCCGGCGTGTTCCCGCTGGAGTTCACGCGCTACTACAACAGCCATCGCGTGTCCGACAACCGGCCCCAGCCGATCGGCGTGGGCTGGACGCACAGCTATGCCGCCCGAGTGGTGCCGATGTTCGCCGGCAGCTCCATCACCCGGATCCGCGTCTACCGGCCCAACGGCGCCATCCAGACCTTCACCCTGGTCGGTTCCAGCTGGGTCGGCGACGCCGATGTGCCGGAGCGTCTGACCGCCACGGTATCCAGCGGCGCACTGGTTTCGGCGACGTACCGACGGGCCGACGGGCCGACGACACCGTCGAGGCCTACAACGAGTTCGGCCAGCTGACCACGATCACCTCGCCCGAAGGGTTGGTGCAGACGTTGACCTATACCGGGGGTTCCCGGCTCCTGCGGGTCACCGATCCGCAGGGCCGGACATTGACCTTCGGCTACTCGGCGGGGCAGCTCACCACGCTGACGGACAACGCCGGGGCGGTCATCACCTTCGGCTACAGCGGCGGCGACCTGGTCAGCGCCACCTATCCGAACACGGCATCGGGCACCGACACCCGCACGTACCACTACAACGAGTCTGGCCAGACCGGCGGCGTATCGCAGCCGCATGTCCTGACCGGGATCACCGACGAGAACGGCAACCGCTACGCCAGCTGGGGATACGACGCGAACCGGCGTGCGGTACTGAGCGTGCACGGCCCCTATGCCACCGGCACCGCCGATCGCACCTCCCTGCAGTTCAACGGCGACGGCTCGGCGACGATCACCGACAGCCTGGGCCAGGTGCGCGACTACACCTTTGCCGCGAGCCAGCGCGTCGCCCGGCTCACCGCGCTCGACGCGCCCTGCGATGGCTGCGCAAACGCGGCCGCGGCGCGGACCTACGACGCCAACGGCTACCCGGCCAGCGTCACGGACTTCGAGGGCAACGTCACCCAGACCACCTACAACACGCGGGGCCTGCTCACCCAGCGCGTGGAGGCGGCCACCGACACCACCGGCAACAAGCGGACGGTGCAGAGCGACTGGCACGCCACGTTCCGGCAGCCGACCGAGCATCGGATCTACGATGCCACCAGCACGCTGGTCGCCAAGGAAACGCTGACCTACAACAGCCGCGGCCAGGTCCTCACGCAGACCCGGACCGATCCGGTCGCCACGACCAGCCGCACCGTCACCCACGCCTATTGCGAAGCCAGCGGCGTCAGTGGCGGCACCTGTCCGTTCGTGGGCCTGCCGATCAGCGTGGACGGGCCGCGCACCGACGTCACCGACCTGACCGGCTACACCTACTACCAGGCCAACCACAGCAGCTGCGCCGCGTCACCGGCCACCTGCCCCTACCGCAAGGGCGACCTGTGGAAGGTCACCGACGCGCTGGGCCGGGTCACCGAGTTTCTTCGCTACGACGGCAACGGACGCCCGTTGTCCATCGCCGACCCCAACGGCGTGGTCACCGACTTCGAGTACCACCCGCGCGGCTGGTTGACCGCGGTGAAGGTCCGCGGCCCCAACAACAGCGTCGAGACCGACGATCGCATCACCCGCACGACGTACTGGCCCAACGGACAGGTGAAGCGGGTCACCCAGCCGGATGGCGCCTACCTGGACTTCACCTACGACGTCGCGCAACGGCTGGTGCGGGTCACGGACAACGACGGCAGCTACATCGCCTACACGCTCGATGCGGCCGGCCATCGCATCGCCGAGGAAACGCGTGATGCGGCCAACACGCTCCGGCGTTCGCTATCGCGGGTCTACAACCTGCTGGGACGGCTGGAGACCACGGCCGATGCGTCCAGCAACCCGACCGACTACGCGCGCGACGGCAATGGCAACCCGACCACGGTCACCGACGCGCTGGGCCGCATCACCAGCCACCAGTACGACCCGCTGAACCGCCTCGCCCGCACGGTGCAGGACGTGGGCGGCATCGCGGCGCAGACCGTGGCCACCTACGATCCGCTGGATCGGATCGTCCAGCTGACCGATCCGAAGGGCCTACAGACGCACTACACCTACAACGCGCTCGGCGACCTGTTGCAGCTCGACAGCCCGGACACGGGCATCGCCACCTACGGCTACGACAGCGGCGGCAACCGCACCGGCCAGACCGACGCGCGCGGCCAGGCCTCGACCTACGGCTATGACGCCTTCAATCGGTTGACCAGCGTGACCTTCACCGGGGCGCCGGCGCTGGGCGTGACCTGGCAGTACGACACCGTGGCCTCGGCCTGCGTCAGCGGCGAGACCTTCGCGCTCGGCCGGCTCACCGGCATCGCGGACGCCAGCGGCAGCACGTCCTACTGCTACGACCGCTTCGGCCAGGTGGCGCGCAAGGTCCAGGTCACCAACGGGCTCACGTTCGTGGTGCGCTACACCTACACCCCGAGCGGCGACCTGCTCACCCTGACCTACCCCGACGGCACCGTCGTCGACTACGGGCGCGATGCACAGGAGCGGATCGCGCAGGTCGGCGTCACCGGCCCGGGCGAGAGCCGCGAAGTGCTGCTGACCGGCGCTACCTATGCGCCGTTTGGCGCAGCGACGGGATGGAGCTACGGCAACGCCCGATACCTGGCTCGCTCCCTCGACCTGGACTATCGGGCCACCTCGATCCTCGATGCCACCTCCGGCGGCCTCGACGCGGGGTTCGCCTACGATGCCGTCGGCAACCTGCAGAAGCTGCATGATGGCGCCTTGGCATCGCCGCCGCGGGCCACCCTGGACTACGACAACCTCAACCGCCTGACCGCGTTCCGTGACGGCCCGACAGGGACGCCGATCGACGCCTACACCTACGACGCCACGGGCAACCGCACCTCGTTCGCCAACGCCGCGGGCACCCAGGCCTACCTGTACGCACCGGGCAGCCATCACCTCGCGTCCATCGACGCCGTCGCCCGCGGCTACGACGCGGCCGGCAACACGACGTCGATCGGCGGCACCGCCAAGACCTTCACCTACGACGCGACCAACCGGTTGAGCGAAGTGAAGGCCAGCAGCGTCACCCTGCGCCAGTACGCCTACAACGGCAACGGAGAGCGGGTCCGCAGCTACCTCGGCAGCTCCAGCACCTACAGCGTCTACGACGAGGCGGGGCGCTGGTTGGGCGACTACGACGGCTCCGGCTCACCGATCCAGCAGGCGGTGTGGATGGACGACCTCCCGGTCGGCCTGCTCGTCGGCGCCTCGCCGGCGGCCGGACGTCTGCACTACATCCAGCCCGATCACCTGGGTACGCCGCGCGTGGTCATCGAGCCGGCCCGGGACGTCGCGGTGTGGGCGTGGGACCTGAAAGGCGAAGCCTTCGGCGACAGCGCCCCGAACGAAGATCCCGACGGGGACAGTGTCGCGTTCACGCTCGACATGCGTTTCCCCGGGCAGCGCCACGACGCCGCGAGCGGCCTCAACTACAACTACTTCCGGGACTACGACGCAACCTCGGGCCGATATGTCCAGTCCGACCCCATCGGTTTGGCGGGGGGCACATCGTCCTATGCCTACGTTGGAGGCGCACCTCTTTCATACGTCGACCCACCCGGCCTGCTGCGCTTCCATCCCTGGGTCAAGCGCCAGTATCCGAACACCGTGAACTACATCAATGCCATGCGAGAACGGATGACGGCGGCGAAGTACGACGGATTCTCCCGCGCCGCGAACATCGGAAGAAAACACTTGGATGAGCTACTGGACCCATGTTCCGGCCCGGTAGTGACACCGGATTGGCTGAAACACGATCACGGAAGCTACAGGAATGGCTCCGGTGAACTCTTTGTGCACCGGAGCTACTTCGATAGATTCGAAGCCGGCGACCGAAGCCCCGAACTACTGGATATTCTCAACCGCACCATTGAGCATGAACTGGTTCATTTTGCAGAATACTTCTGGAACAGAAATAGAAGCACGATCGAAGAAGGCTGGCGTTATGAAAACATTGTCTACGGCACTCCGATCTCGAGGAACTAATGCACGGGCGCTCTTCCTGAGCACCCTCTTCTCGCTATCCGGCATCAGTTGTTCACGCCCGTTGATGGCTCCAATGGAAGGGGTATGCCCACCTCTCGACTTGCTTGAGGCGGTCCAGCGTGATCCAGAGATTAAGCTCTATGCGAGTGGCTTCTTCGAAGAACCGAGGCTGCTGATCTACTGGCGTAACATGCCGACAGAATTGGAGGAATGCAGCAACAGCGGTGATCATCTTCGTTTTGTCAGGCCCTCGAACCCAGGGATTTCGAAAGGCTCCGAATTCATTCTGATCGAACAGATGTACTTCGATGCGGATGCAGCATTCGTCAATGCGTACCTGTACCCCTCCGGCAAAAATATCGATGCGTTCTTGCGGAAGAGAAATGGCCGGTGGCAGGTAACACAAAAATCACTATGGGAGAATTGATGAGGCGAAGCACGGAGGAGCACAACAGCTGCCACTTGGTCGCTCCATGCTCCCCATGACGCAGGAACCGTGAATGCCTAGAATCGGGACGTCGCTGCGAGCCGCGCTCGGGCGACTGATCTCGGCCATCCAGAAGGTTTGGGGCACGGAGCTCGGCGAGCCATACGCCGAGTTCTCTCAGGACGTAATGTCCAGAGCCCATTTACTACTTCAGGCCGGGGACAAGGAGCAGATCGTCAAGACGCTGGATGGCCTGTCCTTGCCTCAGTTTCTTGGTGAGGTTTGGCTTCAAAAACATCCGGAAATCAAACCCTTTGTTGCGTCGGTGGAGGAGTGGTTGAAGAGTGACGGGCAATCCACGGTGGGTACGAATTGAGAGATCCTTCGTGTTCACCGAAGCCATGAGCAGGAGCCGGACACGGGCACTGCCACCTACGACAGCGGCGGCAATCACACCGGCCAGACCGACGCGCGCGGCCAGGCCTCGACCTACGGCTACGACGCCCTCAATTGGTTGACCAGCGTCAGCTTCACCGGGGCGCCGGCGCTGGTCGTGACCTACCAGTACGACACCGTGGCCTCGGCCTGCGTCAGCGGCGAGACCTTCGCGCTCGGCCGGCTCACCGGCATCGCGGACGCCAGCGGCAGCACGTCCTACTGCTACGACCGCTTCGGCCAGGTGGCGCGCAAGGTCCAGGTCACCAACGGGCTCACGTTCGTGGTGCGCTACACCTACACCCCCAGCGGCGACCTGCTCACCCTGACCTACCCCGACGGCACCGTCGTCGACTACGGGCGCGATGCACAGGAGCGGATCGCGCAGGTCGGCGTCACCGGCCCGGGCGAGAGCCGCGAAGTGCTGCTGACCGGCGCTACCTATGCGCCGTTTGGCGCAGCGACGGGATGGAGCTACGGCAACGCCCGATACCTGGCTCGCTCCCTCGACCTGGACTATCGGGCCACCTCGATCCTCGATACCACCTCCGGCGGCCTCGACGCGGGGTTCGCCTACGATGCCGTCGGCAACCTGCAGAAGCTGCATGATGGCGCCTTGGCATCGCCGCCGCGGGCCACCCTGGACTACGACAACCTCAACCGCCTGACCGCGTTCCGTGACGGCCCGACAGGGACGCCGATCGACGCCTACACCTACGACGCCACGGGCAACCGCACCTCGTTCGCCAACGCCGCGGGCACCCAGGCCTACCTGTACGCACCGGGCAGCCATCACCTCGCGTCCATCGACGCCGTCGCCCGCGGCTACGACGCGGCCGGCAACACGACGTCGATCGGCGGCACCGTGAAGACCTTCACCTACGACGCGACCAACCGGTTGAGCGAGGTGAAGGCCAGCAGCGTCACCCTGCGCCAGTACGCCTACAACGGCAACGGAGAGCGGGTCCGCAGCTACCTGGGCAGCTCCAGCACCTACAGCGTCTACGACGAGGCGGGACGCTGGCTGGGCGACTACGACGGCTCCGGCTCACCGATCCAGCAGGCGGTGTGGATGGACGACCTCCCGGTCGGCCTGCTCGTCGGCGCCTCGCCGGCGGCCGGACGTCTGCACTACATCCAGCCCGATCACCTGGGTACGCCGCGCGTGGTCATCGAGCCGGCCCGGGACGTCGCGGTGTGGGCGTGGGACCTGAAAGGCGAAGCCTTCGGCGACAGCGCCCCGAACGAAGATCCCGACGGGGACAGTGTCGCGTTCACGCTCGACATGCGTTTCCCCGGGCAGCGCTATGATGCGGCGAGTGGCCTCAACTACAACTACTTCCGGGACTATGACGCCAGTTCAGGGCGTTACGCGCAATCCGATCCAATCGGGTTGTCAGGTGGACTCACCACCTATGGCTATGCCGCCAGCGCACCGCTTATTCTGACGGATTCCTTTGTTTAGCCAGCTGCTTTTACGCAATAGCTGACAAACGACTCGTTTGCTACCCAGATGTGCCTGGACACGAAATCGTATCCATCCCTGTCGCGCCTGGAAACAATGGCAATGGGAAGCAGTGCAAAGACAATCCGTCATGTACGAGCATACCGAACCGTGGGCCAATCCCCACAGGAAACTGGCTTTGGACCGACGAATGGACATCGAAGCCGAACGGCAGGGCACTCGCACCGGCGCCGGGGACACAAGTTCACGGCCGCGACCTATTCCGCACCCACAGCTGCCTCAATCCATTTGGACCATCCATGGGTCCAACATTCTGCTCGGAGGGCTGCATCACGGGAACTTCGTCAGACATGCAGAGGATCAATAAACTCATTGATGCCGAACCCGGTAGCACGCTACAGGTAAGGGACAACTTCTTCCCGAAGCTTCCACCACGATTCTGGTGACGCCATGAAGAACATGAAACTCCTCCTCGCTCTCCTTACAACTCTTATGATGCCACCATCAGCAGATGCTGAAGATTTCGATGAAAAACTTTCTCTTGACCTAAAGACCGCCGAGCACTCCATTCTCGCCTCACTTATCTCTCATCGCAGCACGAACAGTCGATATTTGTGCACGGAGAACCCCTACGCGTGCTTTGGGGTGGACGGAGCCGAGCTCGGCCTTTCCCTAATCGGCGGAAGTCGTGCTCGACTTGCACCCCAAAAGTCTCGTTGAGCTGACAAGATTTCGATTTGACGCCGGCCTCTCCAGTGACTTTCATTGTTACATCGTTAGTCGCAGACTGGAGCTAACAAGATGGATCGAATCCGCAGATACGGCGAGGCTTTCCAGCCAGTGCCAAGACGAGCTAAAAGCAATCAATGCACGCGCAAGAGGAAAGTACGATGCAGAACCGGATGATATCTGTAGAACTCCGAGCGAGATTGCAATGGAACTACGGGAAATGAAAAAACTAGCGAGCCATAGCGCAGGCTGCGACTGAAAGGGGCTTAACGTCGAAGCCCTACTCCAGGTTCTGCACCTGCTCGCGGATCTGGTCGATCAGCACCTTCAGCTCGACCGCGGCGTTGGAGGTGCGGCTGTCCACCGATTTGGAGCCCAGCGTGTTGGCCTCGCGGTTGAATTCCTGCAGCAGGAAATCCAGGCGCCGGCCGACCGGTTCGCGCTGGCGCAGCACGCGGCGGATCTCGCCGATGTGGCTGCCCAGGCGGTCCAGCTCCTCGTCCACGTCGAGCTTCTGCAGCCACAGCACCAGTTCCTGCTCGGCGCGGCCTGGGTCGACCGGGTGCGGCAGATCAGCCAGGCGCGCGGCCAGCTTGGCACGCTGGCCCTCGCGGATGGCGGGGATCAGTCCGCGCACCTCGCCAGCGATGCGTTCGATGGCGTCCACGCGCTCGCTGATCGCCGCGGTCAGCTTGGCGCCCTCGCGCTCGCGCGCGGCGACGAAGCCGTCGATGGTCTCGTCCAGCAGCGCCAGCGCCTCGGCGTGCAGGGCCGCGGCGTCGACCGCCTCGCCGCGCAGCACGCCCGGGTAGGCCAGCAGTTCGGTGAAGCTGACGCGCATGTTCAGGAAGTGCCCGTGCAGGCGCTGGGCCACCTCGCCCAGCTGCTCGACCAGCGCCTCGTCCACCGACAGCGTGGGCGCCGTCTCCGGCGCGCGCAGGCGCATGACCAGGTCCACCTTGCCGCGGCTGATGCGCGCGGCCACGCGCTCGCGCAGCTGCGGTTCCAGCGCGCGCAGTTCCTCCGGCAGCCGCACCCCCACTTCGAGGAAACGGTGGTTGACCGAGCGCAGCTCGCAGCCGAGGGTGCCCCAGCGCGTGGCGCGTTCGCCGCCGGCATAGGCGGTCATGCTTCGGATCATGTGGATTTCCGGTGCGTTGCAAAGGGCGAATGGTACCCTAGCAACCCTTTTCCCCGGCACACGGCTCATTGCCACGAGGCTGCGCCCGTACCCTCATCCGCCCCCTCCGGGGCGCCTTCTCCCGGTGGGAGAAGGAACCCCATCGCAATCCGGACTTCCCATGACTTTTTCCCGTCCCAGCGGCCGCCAGGCCGACCAGCTGCGCACCGTCACCCTCGAACGCGGCTTCACCCGTCACGCCGAAGGCTCGGTGCTGGTGAGCTTCGGCCATACCCGCGTGCTGTGCACCGCCAGCGTCGAGAACCGCGTGCCGGCGTTCCTGCGCGGCAAGGGCGAAGGCTGGGTCACCGCCGAGTACGGCATGCTGCCGCGCTCCACCCATACCCGCTCCGACCGCGAGGCCGCGCGCGGCAAGCAGGGCGGGCGCACGCTGGAAATCCAGCGCCTGATCGGCCGTACCCTGCGCGCCTGCATCGACCGCAACGCGCTGGGCGAACGCACCATCACCCTGGACTGCGACGTGCTGCAGGCCGACGGCGGCACCCGCACCGCGGCCATCACCGGCGCCTACGTGGCGCTGGTGGACGCGGTGAACACCCTGCTCAAGCGCGGCGAGATCAAGCGCAACCCGGTGTTCGGCGCAGTCGCGGCGGTATCGGTCGGCGTCTACAAGGGCGTGCCGGTGCTGGACCTGGACTACGCCGAGGACAGCGACTGCGACACCGACATGAACGTCGTCATGAACGACGGCGGCGGCTTCATCGAACTGCAGGGCACCGCCGAAGGCCATGCCTTCCGCCGCGACGAACTGGACGCGCTGCTGGCGCTGGCCGAGAAGGGCATCGGCGAACTGTTCGCCGCGCAGCAGGCGGCACTGGCCCAGGCATGAGCCGGCGCATCGCCCTGGTCACGCTGGTGGTGGCTGATTACGACGAGGCCATCGCCTGGTACACCGGCAAGCTCGGTTTCCAGCTGCTGGAGGACGTCGCCCAGGGCGACAAGCGCTGGGTGGTGGTCGGGCCGGCCGACGGCAGCGGCGTCGCCTTGCTGCTGGCCCGTGCCAGCGACGAGAAACAACGCAGCCGCATCGGCAACCAGACCGGCGGCCGGGTCGGCTTCTTCCTGCACACCGATGATTTCCGGCGCGATCACACCGCCATGACCGCACGCGGCGTCGAGTTCCTCGAAGCCCCGCGCGAGGAACCCTATGCCACCGTCGCGGTGTTCCGCGACCTGTACGGCAACACCTGGGACTTGTTGGAGCCCAAGCAATGAAACTGGTCCTGGCCAGCGGCAACGCCGGCAAGCTGAAGGAACTGCAGGCCATGCTGGCCGACCTGCCGCTGCAGATCGTGCCGCAGCGCGAGCTGGGCGTGGACGACGTGCCGGAAACCGGCCTGACCTTCGTCGAGAACGCGCTGATCAAGGCGCGCCACGCCTGCGCGGTCACCGGCCTGCCGGCGCTGGCCGACGATTCGGGCCTGATCGTCGACGCGCTCGACGGCGCGCCCGGCCTGTACAGCGCGCGCTACGCCGGCAGCCCCACCGACGATGCGGCCAACAACGCCAAGCTGCTCGACGCGCTGCGCGAGGTGCCGGCCGAACGCCGCGGCGCGCGTTTCTACGCGGTGATCGTGCTGCTGCGCCATGCCAACGACCCGCAGCCGCTGATCTGCGAAGGCAGCTGGGAAGGCCGCATCATCGATGCGCCGCGCGGCAGCCACGGCTTCGGCTACAACCCGGTGTTCCTGGACGAGGAACTGGGCCTGACCGCGGCGGAGATGCTGCCGGAGCAGAAGAACGCGCGCAGCCATCGCGCCATCGCGCTGCGGTTGCTGCTGCAGCGGCTTTCCCGCCAGCTGGCGCACTGAGCCCCGGCGATGAGCGCGCCTTCCCACGTGCATGACGACACCTGCGGCTGCGACGCGACCGGCACCGTGCAGCTGGTCCCGCCGCCGCTGTCGCTGTACGTGCACCTGCCCTGGTGCGTGCGCAAATGCCCGTACTGCGATTTCAACTCGCACGCCGGCAAGGGCGCGCTGCCGTTCGACGCCTACGTGGACGCGCTGATCCGCGATCTCGACCAGGACCTGCCGCTGGTCTGGGGCCGGGTGGTCAACAGCGTGTTCTTCGGTGGCGGCACGCCCAGCCTGTTCCCGCCCGAGGCCATCGACCGCTTCCTGCAGCAGGCCAGCGCGCGGCTGCGGTTCGCGCCGAACCTGGAAGTGACGCTGGAGACCAACCCCGGCACCGCCGAGCACGGCCGCTTCGATCGCTACCGCGCCGCCGGCGTGAACCGCATCAGTTTCGGCATCCAGACCTTCAACGACGACGCGCTCCGGCGCCTGGGCCGCATCCACGACAGCGCCGAGGCCGAACGCGCGGTCAAGCTGGCGCAGGACGCCGGCTACCGCAACTTCAACATCGACCTGATGTACGCGCTGCCGGAGCAGACCCTGGCCCAGGCCGAACATGACCTGGAACGCGCCTTCGCGCTGGATCCCACGCACATCTCGCATTACCAGCTGACCCTGGAGCCGAACACGGTGTTCTTCGCGCGGCCGCCCCAGGGCATTCCCGACGAGGACAGCGCCTGGGACATCCAGGAGCACTGCCAGGCGCTGCTGGCGCAGGCCGGCTACGGCCAGTACGAGGTCAGCGCCTATGCCCACGAAGGCTGGCAGTGCGCGCACAACCTCAATTACTGGCGCTTCGGCGATTACCTGGGCATCGGCGCCGGCGCGCACGGCAAGATCAGTTCCGGCGCGCAGCAGCACGTACTGCGCCGCTGGAAGCACAAGCACCCGCAGACGTTCATGGACAGCGCCGGCACGCCTGCCGCCATCGGCGGCGACGACGTGATCGACGCCGCGCGCCTGCCGTTCGAATACATGCTCAACCTGCTGCGCCTGCACGAAGGTTTCGGCCTGCGCGACTTCGAATCGCGCACCGGCCTGGACCGCGCCGTGCTGCGGCCGGCGCTGGCCACCGCGGTGCAGCGCGGCTGGCTGCTGCACGACGGCGAACGTGTCGTCCCCACCGAACTGGGGCGGCGTTTCACCAACGACGTGGTCGAACTGTTCCTGCCCTGAACAGGGCGCCGCGGCGCGCCACAAGTGGCGGCGCCAGCGTCGAAATGTTAGAAATCGCCCACCCAGGGGGCGCGGAACGCACATCGGATGTCAGGCATCACAGCAACCTCCTCCAGCCAGGCGCTCGCCCGGCTCAACGGCGCGCAGGTTCCCGAGCGCGTGCGCCAGCTGCTCCTGGCCGCGCATGGCATCGCCGCGCAGGTGCTGGCCTCGCCGCTGCAGCTGACGATGGTGCAGCTGGAACGCGAACTGTTCGGCCTGGCCGAGAAGGCGCGCAACAGCCAGGTCCAGGCCGACACCTACGCGCAGATCCGCCAGCTGGGCGTGCACGCGGCCGAGTTCCCCGGCTGGTTCCTGGACGCGCTCGCCGACGATCTGGCGCGGCTGCGCGAACCCGCCGCGCCGGGCGCGGCGCCGGCCGCGGCGATACCGGCGATGACCCTGGTCAACGACACCGACATCGACCGCGACATCGTCCTGCACGAAATGGCGCGGCGCGAGAGCTACCGCGCGCAGTCGCACCTGCAGCTGCTCGGCCAGCGTTTCGGCGTGCTCGCCGCGCAACCGGCGTTCGACGTCGAACGCCTGCCGGTCGGGCCGTACGCGCTGTGCCGGATCCTGCGCGCCTGCGGCGAGCGGCTGGGCCTGAACCTGGAGGCGCAGCAGCAGCTCTACCACGTGTTCGAACGGCAGGCGATGGAACGGCATGTCGAGCTGCTGGATCGCCTGAACATCCTGCTGGCGCGCGAAGGCGTGCTGCCCGGGCTGGTCTACATCCCCTACCTGCCGCGTCCTTCGGGACCGCGCCGCGCCGCGGGCGCGCCGGCGGGTCCCGCGCAGGCGGGCGCCGCGCCCGCCCGCCCGCGCCCCCTTGACCCACTGGCAGGGCCAGGCACCGGCGGCGTCATGGGCCGAAGCCGCGCTGCCGCCGCCAGCGGGAACACCCCTGCCCGCGCCTGCGATGCCGGCCGCGGGCAGCGCGGTGGCCGGCATGGCTTCGCTGCACCAGCTGCTCGACACCGCACGCCAGCTGCTGGCGCAGCACCTGCCGGCCGGTGGCGCCGGCGACGCTGCCCCGGGAGCGCTCGCCGGCGCGGACATGCTGGCCGGACTGGCGGCGCTGGCCGGCCAGCGACTTCCCGCGGCGGGGGCACCGATCCGGGCGCGATGGGCGCGATGGGGGCAATGGCTGCGATGGGCGCGGCGGCACAGCGCGCACGGCGCCCGCTCCTCCCGCGCGCGCCGTTCCCAGCGAGGCGGTGATGGACGTGCTCGCGCGCCTGCAGCCGCAGGGCGCGGCGGCAGGCACGCGCCGCAGCTTCGGCGACCTCCAGAAGGCGCTGCTGTGTCGCAGGTGCGCGCCGAGCACGCACGGCGAAAGCGCCGCGCTCTCGCCGCGCGACAGCAATACGCTCGACCTGCTCGGCATGCTCTACGGCCAGATCCAGCGCGAGGTGCGCGCCGACGGCCCCGCCGCCGACCTGCTCAACCGCCTGCAGGTGCCGCTGGCGCGCGCCGCCGTCGGCGACGAGGCGTTCTTCGTCCGCGACCAGCATCCGGCGCGCGAACTGCTCAACACCGTGGCCGAGTCCGGCGCGGTCTGGCTGGGCGAGGACGACGGCGACCCGGTGCTGCTGCAGAAGCTCGGCGAAGCGGTGGAACGCGTCGTCGCCGAATACCAGGGCGACGAGGCGGTGTTCGCCGCCGCCAACCGCCAGGTGCAGTCGCACCTGCAGGCCGCGGTGCGCAAGGCCGAGGTCACCGAGCGCCGGCAGATCGAGGCCGCGCGCGGCAAGGAACGGCTGGAGGCGGCCAAGCAGCTGGCCGGCCGCACCATCGGCCAGCTGTGCCGCGCGGCCGAACCGCCCAAGTTCGTGCAGACCCTGCTGCACGAAGCCTGGAGCGACGTGCTGACCCTGACCCTGCTGCGCCAGGGCGAGGATTCGGAGGAATGGCGCCAGCGCCAGGAGGCCACGCGCCGCATCGGCCAGATCACCGCCAGCGCCGAGGGCGCGGCCGATCCGGCGCTGTGCGCGCAGATCGAGGAATCGCTGCTGCAGGTCGGCTACCACGAGGACGAGGCCGGCGCGATCGCCCGCCGCCTGTCCACGCCCGGCGGCGAGGACGAGATCACCTCGCGTACCGAACTGGCCGCCCGGCTGAAGGCCCGCGCCCGGCTCGGCGGCGGCGCCGGCAAGGACGGCCAGGATCTGCAGGCGCCACCGCAGCCCGAGCGCACGCCGGCCGAGGAAGGCTTCTACCGCCAGCTGCGCACGCTGCCGTTCGGCACCTGGTTCGAATTCACCACCAACCAGCAGGGCGACACCCGACGCCTGCGCCTGTCCTGGTACAGCCTGGTCACCGACCACGCCCTGTTCGTCAACCAGCGCGGGCAGAAGGTGGCCGAACATTCGCTCGACGCGCTGGCGCGGCTGATGGCGTGCGGCCAGCTGCGCGTCGTCACCGAGGACCGCGGGCGCCTGATCGACCGCGCCTGGCAGGCCACCGTGCGCGCCCTGCGCTCGCTCGCCGGCGGCCACGCCGCTCCGGAGTCCGCATGATCCCCGAAACCCGACGCGCCCCCCGCCTGCAGGTACCGGCCCTGGTGCCGGTCACCGACACGATGACCGCCAGCGTGGTCGGCCGGCTCGGCAACGTATCCGAAACCGGCATGCTGCTGATCGCTTCCGAACCGCTCAACGAGGACGCGCTCTACCAGCTGCGTTTCCCGGTCCCCGACGGCCGCGGCGGCGAGCAGCCGATCGACGTCGGCGTGCACCTGCTGTGGCGCGAAGCCGCGCAGGCGCCGGGCCACTTCTGGGCCGGCTTCCGTTTCCTCACCCTGGAAAAAGGCCACCGCGAACGCCTGCGGCAGTGGATCGAATCCAGCCTTCCGGCATCCTGAGCGACGGAACCGGCACAGCGGCGCGGCGCCGATTGCGGCAGAATCGTGGCTCGATTCCAGTCTTGCCGCGAGCCCCACGATGAACCTGCCCGATCCCGGCGCCCTGTATTCCGACCACCTGGCCGTGCTCGCCCGCCGCGCCGACGAAGCCCTGGCCCGCGGCGGCTTCGACCACCTGGTCGTGCCCAGCGGCCGCCTGCATTACCAGCTGTTCGACGACCGCGACTATCCCTACGCGGTCAACCCGCAGTTCAAGACCTGGCTGCCGCTCACCCGCCTGCCCGACAGCTGGCTGGTGTACACGCCCGGCCGCCGCCCGCAGCTGGTCTACCACCAGCCGCACGACTACTGGCACGCGGTGCCGGCCGCGCCCAGCGGCTGGTGGGTCGGGCATTTCGACGTCCACGTCATCCGCACGCCGGAAGAAGCGCTGGCGCTGCTGCCGAAGGACCCGGCGCGCTGCGCCATCCTCGGCGAGCCGCAGAGCGCGCTGGGCCAGGCGTCTGGCAGGCAGTTCGTGCCCAACAACCCGCAGCCGGTCATCGACTACCTGGAATACCAGCGCGCGTTCAAGACGCCCTACGAGATCGCGCTGATGCGCCAGGCGCAGGTGCACGCGGTGCGCGGCCACCGCGCCGCCGAGGCCGCGTTCCGCGCCGGCGCCAGCGAGTTCGCCATCCACATGGCCTACTGCAGTGCCGTGGGCCAGGACACCAACGAGTTGCCCTACGGGAACATCATCGCGCTCAACGAGCACGCGGCGGTGCTGCACTACACCGACCTCGGCCACGCCGCGCCGCAGCCGGCGCGCAGCTTCCTGATCGACGCCGGCGCCTCCGCGTACGGCTACGCCAGCGACATCACCCGCACCCATGCCGCCACCGGCCACGAGGAGTTCCAGGCGCTGATCGACGCGGTGGACGCCGTGCAGCAGACACTGTGCGCGGCGGTGCGCGGCGGCTTCGACTACAAACAGCTGCACGTCGATGCGCACCTGGCGCTGATGGGCATCCTCAAGGACTTCGGCGTCATCACCGTCTCGCCGGAAGCGGCGCTGGCCAGCGGCGTCAGCGCGGCGTTCTTCCCGCACGGCATCGGCCACCTGATCGGCGCGCAGGTGCACGACGTGGCGGGCTTCGCCGCCAGCGACCGCGGCGGCCGCATCGAACGCCCGGCCGGCCATCCCTACCTGCGCATGACCCGCGTGCTGGAACCGGGCATGGTGGTGACCATCGAACCTGGCCTGTACTTCATCGACATGCTGCTGGACGAGGTGAAGCAGGCCGGCAACGCCGCCAGCGTGAACTGGGAACGCGTGGACTTCTTCCGCCCCTACGGCGGCATCCGCATCGAGGACGAAGTGCTGTGCACCGATGGCGAGGCCGACAACCTCACCCGCCCGGTGTTCGCGGTGTAATCCGGGCCGTGCCTGCGGCTCGCCCGGCGCAGGAGCGGCTTCAGCCGCGATTACCCCTGGCTTGATGGAGCGGAAGCCAGCAGCGTGAAACCGGACTGCGTGGATTTTTTCCATCCCTGCGGCGGCGCCCGCATCGAGGAAGAAGTGCTGCGCACCGACGGCGAGGCGACAACCTCGCCCACCGGCGTTCGCGGCCTGGGCCCATCGTTCGTAGATGCGGGGCTTGCCCCGCATGCCCTCGCGGTGAGGCTCCGTACCGGGCAAGCCCGGTACCTACGGGGCGTAGATGTGGGGCTTGCCCCGCATGCTCTCGCGGTGAAGCTCCGTACCGGGCAAGCCCGGTACCTACGGCCCCGCATGCCCCTCTGTGCGCTCCTGCAGATGCGTCATTCGCGGCCGATGCCCAGCAGCCACAGGTAGCTCGCCGCCGACCAGCTGAAGTTGCGTGCCTGGTAGCCCTTGCCGGTGGTCGGGTCGTAGTTTTCGTACATCGGCGCCTGCGCGGCCAGGCCGTCAGCGACCAGCAGCAGGCGCGCGCTCAGCGCGTCGGCCTCGGCCACATGGCCGTAACGGCGCAGCGCCTCGACGCCGAAACGCGCCTGGTCCAGCCACAGCGGCCCGCGCCAATACCCCTTGATCGGCGAGAAGCGCGCATCGTCCGCCGCCAGGGTCGGCAGCGGCATCGGCGTGGCGAATCGCTCCGGGTCGAGCATGGTCGCGATCACCGCCTTCGCCTGCGTCTCGCTGGCCAGGCCCGCCCACAACGGCGTCCAGCCCTCGGCGCCGAATACGCCGATGCGCGCGCCCGTGCCCAGGCGCACATCGAAGAACCAGCCGGCGTCAGCATCGAAGAAACGGGTGCCGATGCGCTGCTTCATCGCCTCGGCCTCGCGCCGCCATGCATCGCGTTCGGCGGTCCTGCCGAGGATGCCGGCCAGTTCGGCCAGATCGCGTTTCTCGCGGTAGAGATAGGCGTTGAGATCCACCGACTCCTGGTCCAGCGACCACGCGCCCTCGCCGTTGGCCAGCATCTTCGCCTCGTCGAAGCGCACCGCGTTGTCCATGCCGCTTTCCCATGCCGCGGCGATGCGGGTGCCGTCGGTGGCGCCGAATTCGGCCAGTCCGTTGCGGTCGTGGTCGCGCTCGGCGAACCACCAGCGGTGGTAGCGCACCAGCCGGTCGTACATCTCGGCGACGAAGGCCGCATCGCCGGTGGCGCGGTGGATTTCCAGCGCCGCCCAGGCCGCGAGCGGCGGCTTGGTGTTGCGCCAGTTGTTCTCCTTCGCGTCCAGGTAGACGCTGTCGGCGACCATGCCATTGGCGGCCTGGAAATCGAACATCGCGCGCATCTGGTCGCGCGCCAGGTCCGGCGCGAACCACGCCAGCGCCGCGGCATGCTTCCACGAATCCCAGGCCCAGAAGCCGTTGAAGTAGTCGGCCGAGTACGACGGGATGACGCCGTCGTGGCGCAGGTCGCCGCGGGCCGAGCGCCAGTTGCCGATCAGGGTCTGGACCGCCTTGACCGCGATGCGGCGCGCGGTCGAGTCATCCACGCCCTCGACGTGCGCGGCGGCGGTCGCCCGCAGGTAGCCCTCCCAGCGCGCGCGGTTGTGCCGCCACAGCGCCGGCTCATCGGCAAGGCGCGGCACGGTACCGCCCGCTTCGGGCGACAGGGACTGCTCCAGCACCAGCGCCAGCGGCTGCAATCGCAGCGGCACGGCCGTGGCGAAACGATAGCCCTGCCGTTCCTGCCGCGGCCGCATCTCTCCGCCCGTGGCGTACAGCCGGGTCAGCAGCGTTTCGCCGCTGCCGGCGAAGGTCTGCAGCAGCGCATCGCCCCGCAGCGCGAGAGCATCGCCCGGCGCCGGCATCGACTCGCCTTCCACGGCGACATCCAGCCTGCGCGCGGTGGATGCCTCCAGTTCGATGCGCACCAGCGCGCGCCGTGCATCGGCGAAGTACAGCACCTGCCGCAGGCGCACGCCGTCGCCCTCGAAACGCCGCTCCAGGCAACCGGGCAGGCTGTGGCTGGCGACCTCGCGCAGCGCGAGCGGCGTGCTGCTGGCGGCGTCCTTCAGTTCCACCCTCGCCATCCGCCGCCCGACCCAGCGGCCGGCGCCGAGGCTGTGCACGAACGGCCCGGAGAAGCCGCTGCCGGCATCGCCCGCCGCCGGCAGGCTGTAGCCGTGCCAGGCGCCGGCGTCGAAGAACACGTTGAAGCTGCGATCGGCGGCGTTGGCCGGCGTGCCGTGCAGGTCGAGCACGTCGGCGTAGGGATCGGCATGGGAAGAGGCGGCCGCGGCGTGCGAGGCGAAGGCCAGCATTGCGGCGAGCAGCAGGCGCAGGGGGAAATTCACTGACATCCGGTTCTCCGTAAATCCGTGACCGTGCAGAGGCTTGCAGAAGCCATCGCAGGAGCACCGCAGGAGCGCACTTCAGTGCGCGATGAGGACTTCCCGGTAAAGCTCCATCGCGCACTGAAGTGCGCTCCTGCCTGCGTTCCTACGTGCGCTCCTATTACGAATCCGCTCGCGCCATGAACGCCTCGATCTCCTCGACGCTGCGTTCCAGTCCGCCGGTCAGCACGCGGTGGCCGTCGCCGGTGATCAGCACGTCGTCCTCGATGCGGATGCCGATGCCGCGCCAGCGCGCCTCCACGCTGCTGTCGTCCGGCGACACGTACAGGCCCGGCTCGATGGTGAACACCATGCCCGCCTCCAGCAGCCGCGATTCGCCGGCCAGCTTGTAGTCGCCCACGTCGTGCACGTCCAGGCCCAGCCAGTGCCCGGTCTTGTGCCGGTAGAAGCGCTTGTAATGGCCTTCGATCAGGTTCTCTTCCAGGTCGCCCTTCAGCAGCCCCAGCCGCAACAGGCCCTCGGTGAGCACCTCGACCGCGGCCAGGTGGCCTTCCTCGTAAGCGATGCCCGGCTGCGCCTGTTCCAGCGCCGCCGCCTGCGCGGCCAGCACCAGGTCGTGCAGGGCGCGCTGCTCGGCGCTGAAGCGGCCGTTGACCGGAAAGGTGCGGGTGATGTCACTGGCATAGCCGCGGTACTCGGCGCCGGCGTCGATCAGCACCAGATCGCCGTCGCGGCTGCCGCCGCCGTTGGCGCGGTAATGCAGCACGCAGGCGTTGGCGCCGGCGCCGACGATGCTGTTGTAGGCCGGCACCGCATCGTGGCGGCGGAACTCGCGTTCCAGCTCGGCCTGCAGCTCGTATTCGCCGATGCCGGCGCGCGCGGCGCGCATCGCCGCGCGGTGCGCGCGCACGCTGATGTCGGCGGCCTGCTGCATCAGCGCGATCTCGGCCGGCGACTTGAACAGGCGCTGCTCGTGCAGCAGGTGGCCCAGTTCCAGGAACTCGTGCGGCGGCTGCGCGCCGTGGCGCACCTGCGAGCGCACCCGGTTCACCCAGCCGATCAGCTTGAGGTCGAAATCGGCGTCGCGGCCGAAGTGGTAGTAGACCCGCGAACGGCCTTCGAGCAGGCCCGGCAGGATGTCGTCCAGGTCCTCGATCGGGTAGGCGTCGTCCATGCCGTAGCGCGCCACCGCGCCTTCCTGGCCTTCGCGCGGGCCGTCCCAGGCCTCGCGCTCGGCATCGCGCTCGCGGCAGAACAGGATCGTCTCGCCATGGCGGCGGCCGGGGATCAGCACCAGCACCGCTTCCGGCTCGGGGAAACCGCACAGGTACCAGAAGTCCGAGTCCTGCCGGTACGGGTAATGCGTGTCGTTGCTGCGCACGCGCTCGGGCGCGGCCGGCAGCACCAGGATGGCGTCGTCGCCGGCCGCCTCCATCAGCTGGCGGCGGCGGTGCGCGTACTCGGCGGGGGCGATGCCGGTCAGCGTGTGCATGGCGGCTCAGTTCAGGCGCTGGCGGTGGCGCGCGCCCATCACGCAGTCGCCGTGCAGCAGCAGCACCGCCACGCGCACGAATTCCTCGATCTCGGCCAGCGCGTCCTCGTCCTCGTCGGCGCTGTCGAACTCGTCGCTGGAGGCCTGCGCCAGCCGCGCCAGATCCTGCAGGGCTTCCTCGCCCTCCTCGCTCAGCGCCGGGCGCTTGCCCGCGGCCAGGCCGAAGCCGCCGAGGAACGCGCGGCACCAGTCGAACAGCGCGTCGGTGCGTTCCTGCAGCGTCGCCGCCGGCGCGGCCAGCACCAGTTCGAAGTCGAAATCGCGGTCTTCCAGCTGCGCCACCACGGCCTGGCGCAGGCGGTCGAGCGCACTGCCCGGCTCGGGCGTGGGCAGGTTGTCGTCGGCCAGCACCCTGGCCGGCCAGGCCGGCAGGTCGGCGCCGCCGGCGGCCAGCCAGCCGCACAGCCCACCGTGGAGTTCGGCCGGGGTGGCGCCGAGGTCCAGCGACTGGCTGGCCTGGAGGATGTCGTTGACGGCGGGAAGATCGGTCATGTCACCTGGGTCTGCGGAAGCGGGAAAGGCCCGCGCCGCGCGCGGCGCGGCAACGGCTGCACAGTGTAGCAACGGCGCCGTGCGCGCCATCTTGACCACCCCCGACGCGCATGCCTATCGTGCCGGGCATGGATGCCTTCGATCCCGCTGCCCAGTTGCAGGCCCTGGCCGCCCGCCTTGAACTGCTGTTCGAGCGCAACCGGCGCCTGGCCGAGGAAAACCGCAGCCTGCGCCAGCAGCAGGAACAGCTGGTGGCCGAACGCGCGCAGCTGCTGGCCAAGAACGAGCAGGCGCGCTCGCGCGTGGAAGCGATGATCACCCGCCTCAAATCGCTGGAGCAGCACACGTGAGCCAGAACGAGCCGGTCAGCGTCCGCATCCTCGACCGCGAATACACCGTCGGCGTGGAGCCGGCCGAACGCGACAGCCTCACCGCCGCCGCGCGCATGCTCGATGCGCGCATGCGCGAGATCCGCGGCAACAACCGCATGGCCGCGGTGGACCGGGTGGCGGTATTGGCCGCGCTCAACCTGGCCCACGAGCTGCACCTGATGCGCGATGAACTGGCGCAGCAACAGCAGCGTTTCCAGAGCGCGATGAACGAGCTCAACCGGCGCGTGGACGACGCCATCGACGACGCCCGCTGACGGCGCCGCATTCATCCGATGAACGGTCGCGTCCGCGTCGTGCGGACGGGCTGCCATGCGCGCGCAACCTCGTTATACTGGCGCCGCGTTCTCTGCCCTGAACGACGGCGTGTGCAAACATTCGCCTTGTCCCTTAATGACGACCACGGGGGCGCGACGGCACCGGGTGTGCAGGTCCGCCTTGCAGCGGGAAGCCCGATGGTTCCCCAGCGTCCCCACTTGAACCCCGGGTTCAAGGTCGTTTCGCACGCATCGTCATGGCGGAGAATGCAATTATTCCGGAACGGCGCCGCAAGGCGCCGTTCCTTTTTCCCTTCTCCCTCCGGGGTGAAGGCGTGTTGCCTGCGAACCATTGGTTCGCACACGCCTGAACGCCCGGCGCGCTGCGCCGGGCCGGGGCGCGGCGCGAGGTGACGCGAAGCGCCGGATGAGGGTACGGGCGAAGCCCCGTGACATTCGATTGCACGAGGCTTCGCCCGTACCCTCTCCCCAACCCCTCTCCCGAAGAGGGGCTTGAATGCTCCCTGCACGGAACCATCGATGACTTCCGACAACCGCCAGGACCTCCGCCGACACCTGCGCCAGCGCCGCCGCGACATCCCGGCCGCCGAACGCATCGCCGCCGCCGAGGCGCTGGCCGCCCGGCTGCTCGCCCTGCCCTTCGCCGATGTGTCCGGCCCGGTGGCCGGCTACTGGGCGCTGGACGGCGAGATCGCCCTGCACCGCTGGCAGATGCAGCTGCCCGCGCACCAGACCTACTGCCTGCCGGTGCTGCACGGCCGCTTGCTGCGTTTCGCACCGTGGCGGCCGGGGCAGCCGCTGCGCGCCAACCGCTACGGCATCCCCGAGCCGGACGTCGATCCGGAACGCGCGCTGCACGCGCAGGACATGGCGCTGGTGGTCGCGCCGCTGGTCGGCTTCGACCCACAGGGCCGGCGGCTGGGCATGGGGGGCGGCTGGTATGATCGCAGCTTCGCTTTCCGCCAGCGGCAGAGCGCGCCGCCCTGGCTGGTCGGCGCCGGCTTCGCCGCCCAGCAGGTGCCGGCGCTGCCGGTCGAGGACTGGGACGTGGCGGTGGATGCCATCTGCACCGAGCAGGCCACTCTCTACCCGGAACCGTCGCACGCATGACCGCCCGCAAGCGCTACTGGCTGATGAAGTCCGAACCGGACGCCTTTTCCATCGACGACCTGCAGCGCGTGGGCACCGAACCGTGGAACGGCGTGCGCAACTACCAGGCGCGCAATTTCATGCGCGACGGCATGAAGGTCGGCGACGGCATCCTGTTCTACCACTCCAACACCAAGGTGCCGGGCATCGTCGGCACCGCCACGGTGGCCAGCGAGGCCTACCCGGACGACACCCAGTTCGACCCGAAGTCCGATTACCACGACCCCAGGGCCAGCCGCGAACAGCCGCGCTGGTACCTGGTGGACGTGGCCTTCGAGCGCAAGCTGGCGCAGGTCATCCCGCTGGACGAGATCAAACAGCACACCGACGAACTGGGCGAAGGCTTCCCGCTGACCGCCAAGGGCAATCGCCTGTCGGTATTCCCGGTCACCGCCGCGCAGTGGAAGCTGCTGCTGGCGCTGGAAAAGAAGAAGCCGGCCTGATTCCTATCCTCCCGTAGGAGCGGCTTCGGCCGCGAACGGGCATTCCTGGGAACGCCCGATCGCGGCTGAAGCCGCTCCTACCGTACCGACACACGCACTCCTCCACCGCCATCGAGTCCACCATGTCCGAAGCCAAGCGCCTGGCCGCCGAAAAAGCCATCGAATACGTCCAGAAGGGAATGATCGTCGGGGTCGGCACCGGCTCCACCGTCGCCTACTTCATCGAGGCGCTGGCGCGCATCAAGGACCAGATCGAAGGCGCCGTGTCCAGCTCCGAGCAGAGCACCGCCCTGCTCAAGGGCCACGGCATCGAGGTGCTGGACCTGAACCACACCGGCGGCCTGTCGCTGTACGTGGACGGCGCCGACGAATGCGACCCGCGCAAGAACCTGATCAAGGGCGGTGGCGCCGCGCTGACCCGCGAGAAGATCATCGCCGAGGCCAGCAGGCAGTTCGTCTGCATCGTCGACCCGAGCAAGCAGGTGCCGGTGCTGGGCAAGTTCCCGCTGCCGGTGGAAGTGATCCCGATGGCGCGCAGCCTGGTGGCGCGCGAGATCCTGGCGCTCACCGGCGGCCAGCCGGTGTGGCGCGACGGCGTGGTCACCGACAACGGCAACCTGATCCTGGACGTGCACAACCTGTCCATCACCGACCCGGTGAAGCTGGAGCAGCAGCTCAACCAGATCCCGGGCGTGGTCACCGTGGGCCTGTTCGCACGGCGCCCGGCGGACGTGGTCATCGTCGGCGGCGAACCGCCGCAGGTGCTGTAAGCCCGCACACGCGACGACGGTTGCCACGGCGCCTCAGCCGGCCGTGGCGTCCAGCCAGGCCCGCCACTGCCGTTCCAGGGCGGGCAGATTGTCGGGCAGGCCGAACGCCGGGCCGGTGTCGGCCAGCCAGTCGTCGAAACGGCCGCCGGACGCGATGCGCCCGCTGAGGCTGCCCAGCACGCCCGGGCGCGCCGCGGCCGTGGCCTGCACCAGGAAATCGGCCCAGCCCTGCACCTGCGCGTAGTAGCGCGCGCCGGCCGCCGCGTCGCCGGCCTCGGCCGGGCTTCGGTAGACCAGGCTGACGCCCTTGGCGGCCGGCGCGGTCTGTCCGTCCGGGCGGGCCGGGTTGGCCATGGCCAGGAAGTCGGCAAGACCGGGCAGCGGATGGGCCGGATCGGCCCGCATGCCGCGCAGCATCCGCCGGCGGGGCGGCCAGCTCGTCGGCCTCCAGCAGCATCGCCGCCGCTTCGTTGAGCCAGTCCGGGCTGCGCGCATGGCCGTGCCCGGACGTCCTGCCCAGGTCGGGCCAGTAGGCGAGATTGAAGATCACATGCCCCAGCTCGTGGCGGGTCAGGTTGCGCCAGATCGCCTGGGCGATGGCCGGGTTGGCCGCGAGCAGGCGGCTGCCGGGATCGTCGGCCGCCACCGCCGACTGCCGCGCGGCCTGGAAGGCCTGCATGCCGGGCCAGTCGACCACCTGCGCGGCACCGGCGGCGACCAGCCGCGCGCGGTCGTCGGCACCGATGTCCTCCGGCGCATCCAGCAGCACGGCGAGCCGGCGGGTGGACGGGCGAAGTGACGCGAAGGCGTCGGCGCTGGCGGCCAGGTCGCCGGCCAGCAGGCGCACCTGCCCGGCATCGCGGCCGTAGACCCAGCCATGCGCGCCGGCCGCGCAGTGCTCCAGGCCGGGCAGCGGCGGGCAGCCCGCATCGGCCTGGGCATTGCCCGCGAGCAGCAGCAGGAACGGCACCAATGCAGCGGTAAGGGAACGGGAAAGAAGCATGCGCGCATCTCCGGACGGGATGCTTCCCTGACGCATCGAACCGGCGGATGTGTCCAGCCGCGCGCGATCGCGCGCCGCGCCGTCAGCGCGTGGACTTCCTGTCGGCCTGCGCCAGCGCCTTCACCAGCTCACCGACCAGTTCGCGCTGCCGCACCGGCAGGCCCAGGAAGGTGTCGATCACCGCGCGTTCGCGCGCGCCCACCGCGTTCCACTCGGCGCGGGCCTCGGCCACGCGCGGCGCATCGCCGAAACGCAGGGTCTGCGGCGCCACGCCGAACAGGTCGGCCAGCACCTGCAGCTTGTCCTGTTCGGGAATGGAACGACCGCCCAGCCAGCGCGAAGCGCTCTGGAAACTCACCGAACGCCCCGTGTAGCGCGCATTGAACAGGCGGAAGAGGATCGCCGGCCGCGGTTCGTAACCGGCCGCGCTCATCGCCTGTCCCAAGCGTCGGGAGAATTCGAAGCGTTCGTCGCTCATGGCCGGCAACGTTACGGACCACGCCCGTGACGAAATCACCAATCGCTTTCATTTGAATGAACTAATTGCTTTCATTTGCGCATGGACCCACGTGCGGCGCGTGCCAGGGCAGCGCCGCCCTGCCAAGGAGAAGCACCATGGAGCGTGTTCCCGTCGCCGGCACGGAAGCAGAACCCCTCATCCACGGCTACACGGATGTGGACTACCGGAGCCGCTACGCCGGCCTGTTGCGTCTGCACCCCATGCCGGCCGAAGCGATCGCCGAGCTGTGCCTGTTCCGCTTCTGGCTGGCCTGCCGCGCGCATGCCCATGCAGGCGCGGGACCGGCGCCGGCGCCGCCGCTGTACGTGCCGGCCGGCTGGGCGCCACCGCGACGGGCCGCCGGGCTGGACATCGACGGCACGCTCGGCGCCTGGTTCGGCCACCTGCTGGAAAGCCGCTTCGACCTGTACGACCGCTTCTTCCAGCTCGGCCGCCACCACGACGACCCGCTCGGCCTGGACGCCGCGGCGCTGGCGCTTTCCTGCCAGCTGTTCGTGCAGCCGTCCGCGGCCACGCGGGCGTGGCTGCGCGGGGAGGTGCGCGCGCTGTTCGCCGACCTGCTGGCCGCCTTCGCCGCCGCGCCGCCCGCACCGGCGCCGGATCGTGGCGGCGCTTGACGCCACCGCGCGCATCCGTGAAGGTGCGCAGCGCCTCCTTCACCCGTGGAACCCGCCATGTCCCTGCCGCGCCTCGCCGCCTGCCTGTCCCTGTTGCTGTTGCTCGGCGGCTGCGCCAGCGCCGGCGGGCACTGGGTGGAACTGGCCGGCACCCGCTACCAGGTGGAACTGGCCCAGGACGACGCCACCCGCGCGCGCGGGCTGATGTTCCGCGACCGCATGGACGCCGACCGCGGCATGCTGTTCATCCACGATCGCCTGGAACCGCAGGCGTACTGGATGAAGAACACCCGCATCCCGCTGGACATCCTCTACTTCGACGACGCCCGCCGGCTGGTCAGCCAGCAGCGCGACGTGCCGCCGTGCTCGGCCGGCGACGCCTGCCCGCCCTACCCCAGCTTCAAACCGGCGCGCTACGTGCTGGAACTCAACGCCGGCCAGGCGGCGAAGCTGAAACTGGAAGACGGCACCGAACTGGTGTTCGGCCCCGGCATCCCAAAGGCCAAATGACCTGCCCACGTAGGAGCGACTTCAGTCGCGAAGGGGCGTTACCAGGAAAGCCCCATCGCGACTGAAGTCGCTCCTACCGCGCATGCGCAGGCCGCACGCCTTGAACCGGCCGCGCTTTGCCGCCAGTCTTGGGCCATGTCCGACACACGCCTCACCCTGCCGCACTGGGATGCGCTGGCCGAGCTGGCCGACGACGCACTGCCCTTGCTGCCCACCGCGCTGCTGATCGCACGCGACGAATACCCGGAGCTGGACCCGGCCCGCTGCGACCGCCTGCTGCAGGCCCACGCCGACCACCTGCGGGTGGAAGTGGCCGCCATCGCCGAGTGGCCGCTGAAGGTCGCCGCCATCAACCACCACCTGTTCAACGAACTGGGCTACAGCGGCAACCACGACGCCTATTACGACCCGCGCAACAGCTACCTCAACGAAGTGGTCACGCGCCGGCTCGGCAACCCGATCTCGCTGGCGCTGGTGCAGATGGAAGTCTCGCGCCGGCTCGGCCTGCCGCTGGAAGGCATTTCCTTCCCCGGCCACTTCCTGGTGCGGCTGCCGGTGGAAGAAGGCGTGCTGGTCATGGACCCGTTCAACGGCGGCCGCCCGCTGGGCGTGGACGAACTGCGCGAGCGCGCGCGCAGCAACCTCGGCGGCGAGACGCCCGACGACCAGGTGCTGGCGCAGATCCTGGACCCGGCGCCGGCGCGCGCGATCCTGATGCGCATGCTTCGCAACCTGTACGGCGTCTACGCCGAACGCGAGGAATGGGACCGCGCCGCGCGCAGCGCCGACCGCATCCTCAAGCTCGCGCCGGAGCAGAACGATGCGCTGCGCGACCGCGGCCTGGCCTACCTGCGCCTGGACCACCTGGCCGGCGCGCGCGCGGACCTGTCGCTGTACCTGCGGCGCGAACCCGATGCCGCCGACGCCGCGCAGGTGCGCGAACGCCTGATCGATCTCGGCGGCGAACGGCCGCAGCTGCATTGACCTTGGCATGCGCGGCCTGGCCCGCAGGCCTCATTGACGTTATGCATGTGGGGCCTGCCCCGTGCTGCATTGACCTGTAGATGCGGGGCTTGCCCCGCATGCGGCGTCACCGGAAACGCCCGTGCGGGGCAAGCCCCGCACCTGCGGCATCCCGGCGCCGGCCGGACTCAGTCCAGCTCCACCATCTCGAAATCGTCCTTGGTCGTGCCGCAATCCGGGCAGGTCCAGGTCTCCGGCACGTCTTCCCAGCGCGTGCCCGGGGCGATGCCCTCTTCGGGCAGGCCGTCAGCTTCGCGGTAGATGAAGCCGCAGACGACGCACATCCAGGTGCGGAAAGTGGAGGCGGAAGCGTCGGACATTGGATAATCACGGCAACACAGGGGCGGCCGCAGATTGTCCCATTCCCGCCGCCGTACAGGTAGCCATCCATGCCCCACCCCATGCCCGCCGCCCGCGGCGTCTATCTGATCACCCCCGACGAAACCGACACCGCGCGCCTGCTCGAACGCACGCGGCCGCTGCTCGCCGCCGGCGCCACCTGGCTGCAGTACCGCAACAAGGCGGTCGATGCCGCCACCGCCCATGAACAGGCGCAGGCGCTGCAGGCCCTGTGCGCCGCCGCTGGCGTGCCGCTGATCGTCAACGACGATGCCGCGCTGGCCGCGGCTATCGGCGCGGCCGGCGTGCATCTGGGCGAGGACGACGGCGACATCGCCGCGGCGCGCGCCCTGCTCGGCGCGGACGCGATCGTCGGCGCATCCTGCTACGACCAGATCGGGCTGGCGCAGCGCGCGGTGGCCGCCGGCGCCAGCTACGTCGCCTTCGGCGCGTTCTTTCCCAGCCGCAGCAAGGCCACCACGCGGCGCGCGCACCCGTCGCTGCTGGGCGAGGCCGCGGCGCTGGGGGTGCCGCGCGTGGCCATCGGCGGCCTGACCGCGGACAACGCCGCGCCGTTGGTCGCCGCCGGCGCCGATTTGCTGGCGGTCATCAGCGGCGTGTATGCCGCCGCCGACCCGGTGGCGGCGCTGCGCGGCTACCAGGCGTGTTTTTCTCCGCGCTGAGCGGCCGCGGCGCGTTGCTTCCCCGATACCGTCGAGGGGCAGCGCCCGACGGCGAAGCCCCGGGGTTTCGCCGCGTACCCTCACCCCAACCCCTCTCCCATCGGGAGAGGGGCTTGAGCAGCTCGGCCGGATTGCCGGGCTGCACCGCCAAGCCTTCCGAAGGGTCGGCCGAAGGATGCGTCGCCTGCTGAGGTTTCCGGAAGAACGGATGCAGGCGCGGTGGACGCTTCTGATAGCAGAGCGCCACGGACTTCACCGTGCTCCCTCACCCCAACCCCGCTCCGCGCCCCGGCCCACGCCAGCGGCGTGGGCGCTCGAAGGCGCGCGCCCGTGGCGCGCAGACCGTGCCCTCCCACCCCATGGGGAGAGGGGCTTGAGCAGCGCTTACTCCAGCGCCGCCTTGACCGCCGCCGGGTCGGCCAGGGCCTGCACCTCGCGGATCAGGCGCACGGTGTTGCCGCCGAGGATGGCGCTGATCTGCCGCTCGTCGTAGCCGGCGTCGAGCAGGGCCTGCACCACCTTGGGCAGCGCGGCGATGTCTTCGTAGCCGTCCACGCCGCCACCGCCGTCCCAGTCCGCGCCCAGGCCCACGTGCTCCCAGCCGGCCACCTTGATGATGTGCAGCAGGTGGCGCATGTAGTCGTCGAAATCGGCCTTGCGGATGTTGTACTTCGCGTCCAGCTCGGCCAGACGCGCCTTGAGCTGCGCGCGCTCGGCGTCGCCCAGGTCGTCGCGGCCGCCGAAGGATTCGTAGAGCCTGCGCCGCTCGGCGCGGTACTCAGGGGTGGCGCCGGTGTCGATCAGGTAGCCGCCCAGCGAGTTCACCTGGATCACGCCGCCCTTCTTCGACAGCGCGCGGATGCGCGCATCGTCGATGTTGCGCGAGTGCGCGAATACGTCGTAGGCGCCGCTGTGCGAAAGGATGATCGGCGCCTTGCTCAGTTCCAGCATCTGGTCGAACACCGTGTTGGACGCGTGCGACTGGTCGATGATGATGCCCAGCCGGTTGGCTTCGGCGATCATCGCCTTGCCCTTCTCGCTCAGGCCGCCGTGCTCGCCTTCCGGGGCCACGCCCATGCCGGCCGAATCGGCGAAATCGTTGTGGCTGATGTGCGCCAGCGAAATCATGCGCAGCCCCTGCCTGTAATAGAAACTCAGCAGGCTGGGGTCGTACTCCAGCGGGTAGGCGTTCTCCATGCTGATGTAGACCGATTTCTTCCCGGCCGCCTTGATGCGCGCCGCATCGTCGGCGGTGGTGGCCAGTTCGAACTTGTCCGGGTTGGCCGCGACCATCTCGCGGATCTCGGACAGGCGCCGGAGGCCGGCGTCGCGCGCCTTCAGGTTGCCGGCCGCGTCGCGTTCGCCCTGGCCGGTGAACACCACCCAGAAGCCGCCATCCAGCCCGCCCTCGACCATGCGCGGGTAGTCGATCTGCGAGCCGTCGTCCTGGAAGGCATGGCGGTCGGTGATCTTCCAGCCCGGCTTGGAGAACAGCGCCGGCGTGTCCAGGTGGGTGTCCAGGTTGATCGCCCTGGCCTGGATGGCGCGCGCGCGCTCGGAAATCTCCGCCGGGCCGGTACCGGCCTGGGCGGTGGCGGCGAAGGCCAGCAGCAGCGCGGTCGACAGCGCGCCGGCCTTGAACGTCGTATCGAACTTCATGGCTCTCCCTTCGGGACGGATCGTCCCGCATTCTTGCACGCGTGCCGCGCGCCCTTGCAGGCCATTGGTCATGCATGCCCCAGCGCATGGCGGCGCCCGGCGCGAAAGCGGACAATGGGCGCATTCTTTCGTTGACCCCGTGCCTGCCATGTCCCTGAACCACGACCAGTCCCACGCCCTGTTCGCCCGCGCCCAGCAGTTGTTGCCCGGCGGCGTCAACTCGCCGGTGCGCGCGTTCAAGTCGGTCGGCGGCGAGCCGTTCTTCGTGCAGCGCGCCGACGGCGCCTGCCTGTTCGACGTGGACGGCAACCGCTACATCGACTATGTCGGCTCGTGGGGCCCGATGATCGTCGGCCACAACCACCCGGCGGTGCGCGAAGCGGTGCAGCAGGCCATCGGCAACGGCCTGTCGTTCGGCGCGCCGTGCGCGGCCGAGGTGACGATGGCGGAAACCATCACCCGTTTGGTGCCCTCGTGCGAAATGGTGCGCATGGTCAACTCCGGCACCGAGGCCACGCTGTCGGCGATCCGCCTGGCGCGCGGCGCCACCGGCCGCAACCGCATCGTCAAGTTCGAGGGCTGCTACCACGGCCACGGCGATTCGTTCCTGGTCAAGGCCGGCAGCGGCATGCTGACCCTGGGCGTGCCGACCTCGCCGGGCGTGCCGGCCGGCCTGAGCGAACTCACCCTTACCCTGCCCTACAACGATTTCGACGCCGCCACCGCGCTGTTCGAGCAGCAGGGCGGCGAGATCGCCGGCCTGATCATCGAGCCGGTGGTCGGCAACGCCAACTGCATCCCGCCGCGCGAGGGCTACCTGCAGCACCTGCGCGCGCTGTGCACGAAGCATGGCGCGCTGCTGATCTTCGACGAGGTGATGACCGGCTTCCGCGTGGCGCTGGGCGGCGCGCAGGCGCACTACGGCATCACCCCGGACCTGACCACCTTCGGCAAGATCATCGGCGGCGGCATGCCGGTGGGCGCCTACGGCGGGCGCCGCGAGCTGATGCAGCAGATCGCGCCGGCCGGCCCGATCTACCAGGCCGGCACGCTCAGCGGCAACCCGGTGGCGATGGCCGCCGGCCTGGCGATGCTGCAGCTGATCCAGCAGCCGGGTTTCCACGATGCGCTGGCCGCGCGCACCGCGCGCCTGTGCGAGGGCCTGGAAGCGGCCGCGCGCGAAGCCGGCGTCGCCGTCACCACCAACCGCGTCGGCGCGATGTTCGGCCTGTTCTTCACCGACGAGAAGGTGGAGACCTACGCCCAGGCCACCGCCTGCGACATCCCCGCGTTCAACCGCTTCTTCCACGCGATGCTGGAGCGCGGCGTGTTCCTGGCGCCGTCGGCCTACGAGGCCGGCTTCCTGTCCAGCGCGCACGACGACGCGGTGATCGACGCCACCCTGGCCGCCGCGCGCGAGGCGTTCAAGGTGGTCGCCGGCTGATGCTTCCGTAGATGCGGGGCTCGCCCCGCATGGGCCTTCCAGACCAGCGCCCGTGCCGGGCAAGCCCGGCACCTGCGGTGCGTGCGTGAAAGCCCATCGCGCACTGAAGTGCGTTCCTACAGAGCGCTGCCCCTGCCCATGATCCACGCCCTGCTGCTCGACTTCGACGGCCTGCTCGCCGACTACGACCATTCGCGCCATCTGCGGCATCTGGCGGACGCGGCCGGCTGCGCGCCGGCGCAGATCGACGCGCTGCTGCGCGGCGAGGGCCTGGAGCTGGCGCACGCGCGTGGCGAACTGGACGGCGATGCGCTGCTGAAAGCCTTGAACGGGCATCTCGGCAGCCGGCTCTCCGCTGCCGACTGGTCCGCCGCGCGTACCCACGCCAGCGCCCTGCGCCGCGACACGCTCGCCCTGCAGCGGCTGCGCGCGGATGCGGATGCGCGCGTCGCCGTGCTGACCAACAACGGCCCCCTGAGCGCGGCCGCCATCGTCGCGCTGCTGCCCGGCATCGAGGTGCTGTGCAGCGCCGCGCTGGGCGTGCGCAAGCCCGACCCGCGCATCTACCTGGCCGCGACCGACAGGCTCGGCAGCGCGCCGGCGCGCACGCTGTTCGTTGACCACCTGTTCCGCCACGTGCAGGGCGCACGCGCTGCCGGCCTGCACGCCGACACCGCGCACCACACCCAGTCACTGCGCCGCGTCCTGCGCCGTCACCACCTGCTCTGAACGGCAGCCACGACGCACGACACCGTGATCACATGCCGTGATCGCGCCGGACAACGCCGGCGCGATCCTCGGCCTTACGGCAGCCGGTCACCGCCAGTGCCCGCCGGCGCCGCGCACGGCGTCGCACCGCCACGGCAGCGACGCCGCGTGTCATCGCCGACGCCCAGTTCATCGCCCTCGCCGAACATCGGCACGTGGGCCCCCTGCTGGCCGAACCGCACCTGCAGGCCGATGCTGTTGCTGCGCATCGCATTGCGGCCCTGCTCGTGGCCGAACAGCAGCGAGAACATCCAGCCGCTGTCCAGCTGCAGGTCCATGCCCGCGCCCAGCGCCAGCATGTCGTCGTTGTAGCTGCGCATCGCCAGCACGTAATCGGTGCCCTGCGGCCGCTGCACGTAGTTCATCGCGACATCGCCGCGGTTCTCCAATGCGCTGCGGTACTCGATGCTCCAGTACGGACGCCAGTTCAGCCGCTCGCGCTTGAAGCTCAGGCTGCCTTCCAGGCCCACCGCCAGGGCGCTGTTGTCCACGCGCTGGCGGCCATAGCCCAGGTCGTAGATGCCCAGCCCATGCTCGCGGTAGCCATCCAGGGTCGCGCGGTGCCCGTCATAGCGGCCATACCCGGTCACGCTCATGCCGCTGGCATTGCGATGCTCATAGCCGACCGTCAGCGACCCGAACCACTGGTCACCCCTGCGCGAGGCCTGCGCGCTGGCATGGGCCGGCTCGCTCCAGCGGGTCAGGTCGAAGTCCAGTCGGCCATTGGCCAGCAGGCCGTCCACGAACAGGTGCTCGCCCAGCCGCCACAGCCCGTAGGCCGCCAGCGAACGCTGGTCGGCATCGACCTTGGAGGGGCTGCCGTCGAAGTCGGTGTCCTGCCGGCCCCAACTGCCGGCCATGCCGAACAACAGGTTCTCGCCCACCGCGCGGTCGGCACCGAGCGTGATGCCGCCGGTGTCGAAATCGAAGCCACCGCCCGCACCCCCGTTGCGGCCAACCTTGCCGAAGGTGGCGGTACCGGCCAGCCACAGCCCCCAGCCCTGCGGCAGGGCCGGCAACGCCGCTTGGCCGACCGGCAGGGTCAGGCCCGAGGCCTGCTGGCTGCCCGCATAGGCCAGCGCGAAGTTGAAGTTGCTGGCGTTGGTGCCGCTGCGTACCTGGCGCAGGCGCGCGCGGATGTTGTCGCCCTGCACCTGGGCAAAGCGCACGCTGGCATCGACCTGCGCCTGCAGGCCAGCACTGACCTGCCCGTCATGGGTCGGATCGGGGCGGGCACTGACGGTCAGCTGCAGCTGCACCGTGACCGTGGCGAAGTTGCCGGTCGCCGCCTGGGTCGCCATCAGCACGGTGGTGCCCTCACCGACCAGGGTGACGGTACGCCCACTGATCGTGGCCACCGCCGGGTTGCTGCTGGCATAGCTGAAGGCACCGGGGCTGCTGCTGTGCGGTACCGGCAGTTCGAAGGCATCCTCGCCCTGGGTCCGGGTCAGGTCGCCCAGCCAGGACAGCTGCGGCGTCCCCACCGCGATGTTCACGTCCAGCCGGACCTGCGTGGCCGCCTGGTACATCGCGTTGCCGGCCTGATCGGCGGTCAGCCCGCAGGTGCCGGCAGCGAGCATCGTCACCGTCGCCCCGCTGACCGTGCACACCGCCGGCGTGCTGGAGGCGAAGCTGACCGGATTGCCCGAGCCGCCCCCGTTGGCGCCCAGGGTGAAGCTCCCGCCCTGCACGTAGACCGGTTCGGCCGGCGTGGCGACGAAGGCGGAGATCACCTGCGCGCCGGCCTGCACCTGGAAGTGATAGGCCTGCACACCGGTGAAGCCGTTCGCGTCGGTGACCTGCACGCTGAAGTCGTAGCTGCCGGCCGCGCTGGGCTCACCTTCGATGCGGCCGGACTCGAGCAGCGTCAGCCCCGGCGGCAACGCGCCGCTGGACAGACTGAAGCGGTACGGACTGGTTCCCCCGCTGGCACCGAGCTGCTGCTGGTAGCCCACGTCGCCGGTGGCCGGCGGCAGTGCCGGGTCCAGCTGCAGGCTGGGCGTGGCCACCACCAGCGTGTAGTGGCGGGTCACGGAGAACGGACCGGCACCGGTGCTGCTGTCGGTGGCGGTGATGTCGAAGCCAAAGCTGCCCGCGCCGGTGGGTACGCCGGACAGCTCACCCTCGGCCGACAGGACCAGGCCGGCAGGCAACGCGCTGGCCGCATAGGTGTACGGCGCCGTACCGCCCTTGGCGGTCACCCGCTGCGTGTAGGCGTTGGACGCGGTGGCCGCCGCCAGGCTGGTCGGGCCCAGTTCCAGGGGCGGCACGCTCACGGTCAGGCTGACCCGCGCCGGCGCGGAGGTCCCGCCGGGGCCGGTGGCGACATAGGTGAAGGTGTCCGGGCCCGAGTAGCCGGGCACCGGCACGTAGCTGACCACATCGCCGGCGATGCTGGCGGTGCCGTGCTGCGGTGCGGTGGCGATGGCGATCGCTGCATGCACGCCGGTGATCGAGGACGCCAGATCGATCGGCGTCCCCGGACTCTGATACGGCACCAGCACCGCCCTGTCCGCGGCAACCGGCGCGGCGGGGGTGGCGACGGTCAGGCTCACCGTGGCGACGTTGGACGTGCCGCCGGTCCCGGTGGCCGTATAGGTGAAGCTGTCCGTGCCGAAATAGCCGGCCGTGGGCGTGTAGGTCACCACATCGCCAGCGACGCTGGTGGTGCCATGCGCCGCCGCGCTGCCGATCGCGATGCTGTGATGGGTGCCGGTGATCGCGCCGGAGAGGTCGATCGCCGTGCCGGTGCTGTTGTACGGCACCGTGACGCCGGTCGTGTCCGCGGCCACCGGCTTGTCGATGAAGGTATAGGTGGCGTTGCTGGTGCTGGTCTGGCCGTTGACCGCGACGGTCACCGCAACCGGGCCGCTGCCGGCCGCCGGCGCGGTCACCGTCAGCGAGGTGGCCGACGCTGCCGTGACCGTGCCGTTGCCGGCGCCGCCGAAACTGACCAGGTTGTTGCCCGGCGTCGTGCTGAAGCCGGTGCCGCTGACCGTCACGACCTGGCTGACCGGGCCGGCGTTCGGCGAGAGCGTGATGACCGTCGGCACCACGACGATGCTGTTGCCAACCGTCGGCTGCGTGGTCGGATACCCGCTGGGCGTGAACGCGTCCAGCGCGAACCCCGCCGCGGAACCCGCCGTGGCCCCGTTGTAACCGAAGGTGACGGTGCAGCTGCCGGCCGGCACCACCACATTGGTGAGCTGCACGGTGTTCATGCTCGGCACCGATGCGGCGCCGACCGTGCAGCTCCCCCCCGGCATCGCCGGAATCCGCGAGACCAGCGCCGGCGAGGTGAGCAGCACGCTGAAGGCGGGGCTGCTCGATGCGTTCGGATTGGTGAAGGTGATCGTGACCTGCCCGGCCGCGCCGACGCCGATCGAACCGGGTGCGAAATCGACCGCAGCGGCGATGCCACCGGCCGCACCGATGTTGATGCTGTGCTGGGCCTGCGCGGCCGCGTTCCAGTTGCTGTCGCCCGCCTGGTTGGCGTTGATCACGCAGGTGCCGACAGCGGTGAAGGTCAGCGTGCCGCCCGCAAGTACGCAACCACTGCTGCCTGCAGCCAGCGACACCGTCGGCGTCAATCCCGAACTTGCCACCGCGCTCACGCTGTAGGGCGCCCCGCCCACCTGCGCCACGCCTGGCAGCGATGGCATGAAGCTGACCGTCTGGTTGCCCTTGGCGATCGTCACGCTGACGATCGCGCCGACCGCCATGGCGGATGGAGCCTGGCTGTCGGTGACCCAGAGCTGATAGGCGAAGCTGCCGGCGACGGTCGGCGTGCCCGACACCAGTCCGGTCGACGCGTCGAGCGAGGTGCCCGGCACGAACGCGCCGGCGTTCAGCGCATAGGTATAGGGCGCGACACCGCCGGTTGCCACATTGCTCTGGCTGTAGCTGTCCCCCACGCGCGGAGCGGACGCCGCGCCGGCGCTGATCACCAGGTTCGCCGGCATCACCGAAAGGGTGAACGCCTTCTCGTAAGTGGCGTTCTGCGAATTGGTGCTGCGGACGCGGACGCTCTTCTGCGTCCCCGGGGTGAACGTCGATGGATTGTTGGCCAGCAGGCTGTTGCCGGAGATCTGGAAAGCCGGGTTGTCGGTGTCACCCGTACCGGCCACCAGCGTGTACGTGAAGGTCTCGCCCACCCCTGCATCACTGGTAGAGAACGTTCCCACCGTCGCATTGAGGCCGCCGCCGACGCCCACGGACTGGTTGCTGAGCTGGATGTCGGTGGGCACGGCATGGGCCAGCTGCGGGACGCACAGCAGCAGCGCCAATACCAGCGCGACGCACCCGCCCGTCAGCCCAGGCGCGCGGCCATATGCATGGCGAGCCGATTGCGGACCCCATGCCGACAGCCAACGCACAACCTTTCCGCCCCACGCCGGGAGCCGACTCATCTGCCGCATGCAATTTCCCCTGTCCACCATCACACAGAGACGGGCCGGCGATCGGCGCCCATCCACGAAAGAAACCTTCAACAACCCAACCGCAGAAAGCGGGGCCATCCAATCACGCCCCTTGGCGCGGGCGCGCCGGGGCCGTCAACGGGCTGCCGCTTGGGCGCGAACACGCTGGCCCCCGCCACTGCATCGGCCCGAAGGACATCCGTGGCCGTTCCCTTTGCCGAAGCTGCTAGGAACGCACCGCCAGCGGCCGCAGGCGGGCAAGAAAAAAGGCAGGGAGCCGTGCGCCCCCCTGCCCTTCCTCGACGCGGCAGGCTCGGGCTGCCGGGCCTGCCTCAGCGCGCGGCCATGTACGCGGCAATCGCCGCACGCACGCGCTTGAGGCCTTCGGCCAGTTCCTCGTCGGTGATGTTCAGCGGCGGCACGAATCGCAGCACGCTGGTGCCGGCCTGCAGGATCAGCACCTGCTTCTCGGCGGCCAGGTCCAGCAGGGTGCCGATGTCGGCCACGTAGTCGGGCTTGAGCACCGCGCCGATCATCAGGCCCATGCCGCGCACCTGCTCGAACACGCCGAACTCGGCGCCGATGGCTTCCAGCCCAGCCTTGAGCGCGGCCGACTGGCGGGCGACGTTGGCCTTGATCCCATCCGAAGCCAGGGTACGCAGCGCCACGCGCGCCACCGCCGCGGCCAGCGGGTTGCCGCCGAAGGTGGTGCCGTGGGCGCCGACGCCCATGACCTCGGCCACCTTCGGGCCGGCCAGCATGGCGCCGATCGGGAAGCCGCCGCCCAGCGCCTTGGCCAGGCTGACGATGTCCGGGGTCACGCCCCAGTTCCAGTGCGCGAACAGCTCGCCGGTGCGGCCCATGCCCACCTGGATCTCGTCCAGCACCAGCAGCGCGCCGTGCTGGTCGCACAGCTCGCGGGCGCGGCGCATGAATTCCGCCGAAGCCGGCATCACCCCGCCCTCGCCCTGCACCGGCTCGAACATCACCGCGGCCACGTCGCCGCCGGCCATGGCCGCTTCCAGCTGCGCCACGTCGTTGAAGTCGGCATAGCGGAAACCGCCGGGCAGCGGCTCGTAGCCTTCCTGGTACTTGGGCTGGGCGGTGGCGGTCACCGTGGCCAGGGTGCGGCCGTGGAAGCTGCCGCGGAAGGTGAGGATGACGCGCTGCTCCGGCGGCCGGCCCTGCGCGGCGGCCCACTTGCGCACCAGCTTGATCGCCACCTCGTTGGCCTCGGCGCCGGAATTGCACAGGAACACGCGGCTGGCGAAACGCGAGGCGTCCACCAGTTCCTGCGCCAGGTGCAGCGGCGGCTCGCTGTAGAACATGTTGCTGGTGTGCCAGAGCTTGTCGGCCTGGGCCAGCAGCGCGGCCTTCAGTTCCGGGTTGTTGTGGCCCAGGCTGCATACCGCGATGCCGGCCGCCAGGTCGATGAACTCGCGCCCCTGCGTATCCCAGAGCCGGGCGCCCTGGCCGCGCTCGAGCACGAGCTGGCGGGGCCGGTACACCGGCAGGTAGTACTGGGACAGGGACAGCAGCGGTTCGGCGACGGCGGTCATGGCGTTCCGGTAGGTGTGGTGGGTGAAAGCGGCATTGTCCCCCATTCCACGGGGCTGCGGCACAATGCCGCCATGCGCCTGTTCTCCACCCCGCAGCTCAACCCCGCGTCCGAGACCGGCTGGCGCCGCCGCTGGTTCGACATCATCTACCGGGTCCCCCATTCCACGGGGCTGCGGCACAATGCCGCCATGCGCCTGTTCTCCACCCCGCAGCTCAACCCCGCGTCCGAGACCGGCTGGCGCCGCCGCTGGTTCGACATCATCTACCGGCACGACACCCGCCCCTCGCGCAATTTCGACCTGCTGCTGGTCTACGCCATCGTCGCCAGCGTGCTGGTGGTGGTGGTGGACAGCGTGCAGCACGTCCATGCCGCCTGGGCGTCGTGGTTCTACGTGGTCGAATGGGGCTTCACCGTCCTGTTCACCGCCGAGTACGCGCTGCGCCTGCTGGTGGTGCGGCGGCCGCTGCGCTACGCGCTCAGCGTCTGGGGCATCATCGACCTGCTGGCGATCCTGCCCACCTACCTGTCGCTGCTGGTGCCCGGCGCGCAGTCCCTGCTGGTGGTGCGCGCCCTGCGCATCCTGCGCGTGTTCCGCATCCTCAAGCTGACCCGCTACATCGAGGAAAGCGGCGTCCTGCTGCGGGCGCTGTGGCGCAGCCGCCGCAAGATCCTGCTGTTCCTGTCGATGGTGATCACCATCGCCATCATCGCCGGGTCGCTGATGTACGTGATCGAAGGCCCCAGCCACGGCTTCAGCAGCATCCCGTCCAGCATGTACTGGGCGGTGGTGACCATGGCCACGGTCGGCTTCGGCGACATCGTGCCGCAGACCACGCTGGGGCGCTTCGTCACCTCGGTGCTGATCCTGATCGGCTACAGCATCATCGCCGTGCCCACCGGCATCTACACCGCCGAGCTGGCCAACGGCATGCGCCAGGCCGAAGCCGGCCGGCGCCGCCGCGACGACCGCGGCTGCATCGTCTGCGGCCACGAGGGCCACGACCCGGAGGCGCGCTACTGCAACCGCTGCGGGCACGAACTGCCGGAACCGCTGGATCCCTGACCTACCGTCTTCCGTAGGAGCGGCTTCAGCCGCGAAAGCGGCTCTACCGGTAAAGTCCCTTCGCGGCTGAAGCCGCTCCTACGATGGGGTGCTGGATGCGGGGCCGCAGGATACGAGCGGCCCCATCCGGAACAGCCGGTCAATCCAGGAACAGGTCCGGCAGCAGCGGCCGCGACGGGTCCACCGCATAGGCGGACAGGTCGGTGATGCCGGCCTGCGCCAGTACCTCGTCGTCGATCAGGAAGCGGCCGCTGAAACCGGCCGCCTCGCGCACCAGCACCGCGTGCGCGGCGTCCGCCATGATCTCCGGGCGGCGGCAGCCGGCGGCATCGACGCCGGGGATCATGTTGATCGCATCGGTGGCGATGATGGTGCGCGGCCACAGCGCGTTGACCGCCACGCCCTGCGGGCCGAACTCTGCGGCCAGGCCCAGGGTCACGAAGCTCATGCCCATCTTGGCCAGGGTGTAGCCGGTATGCGGCCCCCACCACTTCGGGTCCAGGCTCGGCGGCGGCGCCAGGGTGAGGATGTGCGGGTTGGGCGCCTGCAGCAGGTGCGGCAGGCAGGCCTGCGCGCACAGGAAGCTACCGCGCGCGTTGACCTGCTGCATCAGGTCGAAGCGCTTCATCGGCGTGTCCAGCGCGCCGCGCAGCCAGATCGCCGAGGCGTTGTTGACCAGGATGTCGATGCCGCCGAAGGTGTCGACGGTGGCCGCCACCGCCGCGCGCACCTGGTCCTCCTCGCGGATGTCGCACTTCAGCGCCAGGCCGCGGCCGCCGGCCGCGTTCACCGCCTCCACCGCGGTATGGATGGTACCCGGCAGTTTGGGGTTGGGCACCGCCGACTTGGCGGCGATGGCGACGTTGGCGCCGTCGCGCGCGGCGCGCAGCGCGATGGCCAGGCCGATGCCGCGCGAGGCGCCGGTGATGAAGAGGGTCTTGCCTTGCAGGCTGCTCATGCGCGACTCCGCGGTACCCGATGGAAGCGGGGCGCATTATGCGCCATGCCTGTGGCCGAACACCTGCCGTTAATGCGCGATGGCGATACTGGCGCCCTTCCGTATCCGCCGTGCGTTCCGATGAAACCGCTGTCCGTCGCCGTCCCCCTGCTGCTCGTCCTTGCCCTGTCCGCCTGCCAGAAACCTGCCGTATCGCCCGCCGAGACGGCGCGCCCGCGCGACGTCGCCGTGCAGACCACCGGCCTGGGCAACGACGCCACGGCGGTGCGGATCGACGCGGGCGCGGTATGGAGCGGATCGACCGACGCCTGCCGCAGCGACACCCCGCCCGGCGGCGAGGGCTGCGTGGTCCAGGCCATGCGCGCGGCGGGCGCGACGGCGGCCGCCATCGCCGCCGCGCAACGGCTGGCCGCGCAGGACACGCCCGGCTACGTGAGCGCGTGGGACGACCAGTCCGGCGTCGGCATCGCCACGCTGGAATTCCCGCTGCGCGCCAACACCAACCAGGGCACCTGGCTGGTGGATGCCAGCGGCAGGACCATCGATGTGGACGCGGACGTGCTGGACGACAGCGCGCGCGCCGATGCACAGGTCAAGGCGTTCTTCGACAAGCATCCGGACGCCGTGCCATTCGCGCCGGCACAGCCCGCCGGCACCGCGCCGCTGCCCGATGGCGGCGTGCGCCTGCACTACAGCACGCCGCTGCGCCCCTGCCACGCCTGCGCCGACGCCGGCACGCTCACCCTGGGCTACGACTTCGACGCCCAGCGCCGCTACATCGGCCGGCAGGTGCTGGAAGTGCGCTGAGTCGTAACGTCGTCTCGTGCGGTCGGCGCAAGCCAGCCCCACAAAGCCGCACCGCTCCAGCGAACCCACCGTAGAACAGGCCTCGCCCCGCTGTGATTTCCCGGCAAGACCCCAGCGGGCAAGCGTCGCGCTACACACTCGCGCCAACACGATGGAGCAGAGCCCCCCTTTGTAAGGGGGGGCGCGCCAAAGGCGCGGGGGATAGGCAGGCAAGGAGTCGGGGCCCAAAGTTCTGCCGTGCAGAACTTTGGGGACGCAGCCCGCTACGCGGGCTGCGTCACGCCTTCGGCCCCTGCCCCTCGTTGTCCTCCCAATGCAGGACACGGCGGGTGACGAAGCGGTACACCGGCTTGCCGGTGGCGAACCACAGCTCACGCACCCACGAATGGCGCTTGAGCAGGCGCAGTTCCACCGGCGTCAGCGCCTGCCGGCAGTACGTGCGCTTGTGCTTGAGCAGATGGCGCAGGTCCTCGCGGGCGAGCAGGCGCATCCAGCGCGAACGCGGGTTGCCGCATACCGCCAACTGGAAATCGATCAGCGCCGGCGAGCCGTCGGCGCGCACCAGCCAGTTGGCTTCCTTGGCCAGGTCGTTGTGGGCGATGCCTTGGCGGTGCACCCGCTGCAGCAGGCGGCGCGCGGCGCGGAACCAGGCCACGTCGCCATGCGGCGGGCGCTGGTACATCGCCGCTCCTTCCATGTAACTGCGGTCCAGCCAGCGTCCATCCCAGCCCAGCAGCCGCGGCGTCGCCTCCATGCCGCCCAGCCTGGCCAGCGCGCGCGCCTCGCGCCGCGCCAGCCACCAGGCCGGCAGGCGCAGCCACCAGGGCGTGGCGCCGAGGTCGCGGCGCACGAAGCAGCGCCCGCCTTCGTTTACCCGCAGGATGCGCCCGAAGCTGTCGGACTTGAGGATCTGGACGCCGTCGTCGTTCGTATTCGCCATCGCCGCCATTCTAGCGGGCCGCCCCCGCCGCGGCCGGCGACGCGTGCACGCGTACTTCTCCTACCTGCACCGCCGCTGTCCGGAACCCCTTCGCCGGGCGCCGGTCCTGCGCCCGCGCCCTTTTATAATCCGTCGATGAATTCATCCTGGATCGACACCACCCTGGCCTGGATCGCCGCGCACCCGATGCTGGCCGGCGTCGTCATCTTCGCCATCGCCTTCTGCGACGCCGTGATCATCCTCGGCGCGATCGTGCCGGCGCTGCCGCTGATGATCGCCATCGGCGTGCTGATCGGCATGGGCGAGATATCGGGCCCCTACGCGGTGGCCTGCGCCGCGCTCGGCGCGTTCTGCGGCGACGGCCTGAGCTACTGGGTCGGCCGGCGCTGGGGTGACCGCCTGCGCGGGGTGTGGCCGTTCAGCCGCTACCCGCAGTTGCTGGAGCGCGGCGAACTGCTGTTCAGGCGCAATGCGTTCAAGAGCATCCTGGTGGCGCGCTATGTCGGCGCGATCCGCCCGTTCGTGCCGGCCATCGCCGGCATGGCGAAAATGCCGCTGGCGCGCTACGCGCAGCCCAGCGTGGTGGCCAGCCTGTCGTGGGCGGTGCTGTTCCTGCTGCCGGGCTGGGCGCTGGGCCAGGCCTACGACGCGGTGGCGGCGGTGGCCGGGCGGCTGTTCGTGGTGGTGGCCCTGCTCGGGGTGATGCTGGGGCTGGTGTGGGCCATCGTGCTGTACGGCTACCGCTGGTCGGCCGCGCGCATGGACGGCTGGCTGGCGCGCCTGCTGCGCTGGTCGCAGCGCCATCCGCACCTGCTCGGCCGCTACTGGAACGACCTGTTCGACCCGCGCCGGCGCGAATCGGTGCCGCTGGCGATGCTGGCGCTGATGCTGTTGCTGCTGGGCTGGGGCTGGTTCGTGCTGCTGATGGTGGTGGTGGGCCATGGCGAGCCGCTGGCGCTGGACCTGGCCGTGCACCACCTGATGCTGGCCCTGCGCAATCCGCTGGCCGACTACCCGATGGCGGCGCTGGCCTCGCTGGGCGACTGGCAGGTGCTGCTGCCGGCCACCGCCGCGGGCATGGGCTACCTGTGCTGGCGCCGGCGCTGGATGGCCGCCGCGCACTGGCTGGCGGCGCTGGCCTTCGGCCTGGCGCTGACCAAGCTGCTCGGCGCCACCGTGGACGTGGTGCGGCCGCCCGCGGCCAGCAGCGGCTTTGGCTTCCCCTCGGTGTCGGTGACCATGGCCACCATCACCTTCGGCTTCTTCGCCGTGCTGATCGGCCGCGAGCTGCCCGGTCGCACGCGCGTATGGCCGTACCTGGTGTCGGGCATCGTGGTCACCATCATTGGTTTTGCGCGGATCTACCTGGGCGCGCACTGGCTGAGCGACGTCATCGGCGGCATGTTGTTCGGCATCTTCTGGCTGCTGGTGCTGGGCATCGCCTACCGGCGCCGCTTCAACCGCTCGTTCTGGGTCAAGCCGGTGACGTGGCTGTTCTACGGCGTGTTCGTGCTGGCCGGGCTCTGGTACGCGCCGCGCAACGTGCCGGCCAAGCTGGCCAAGTTCGAGCCGGTGGCCGAAGCCCCGCGCATGATGGAAGTGGACTATTGGTGGCAGGACGGCTGGCACGAGCTGCCGTCGCGCCGCAACGAGTTCGACGACGACCAGCGCTGGCCGCTGGACGTGCAGGTGGCCGGGCCGCTGGCGCCCTTGCAGCAGCAGCTGGAACGCCACGGCTGGAAGCTGCAGCCGCAGGCCGGCTGGCAGCAGGCGCTGGTCATGCTCGACAGCAAGGCCGCGCCGGAGCAGGTGCCGGTGCTGCCGGCCACGCTGGACACCAATGTCGAATCGCTGCTGATGGTGCGCAAGGGCGCACGCGCCGACGAAGTGCATGCGCTGCGCCTGTGGCCGGCACCGGTGCGGCTGCAGCCCGGACAGGCGCCATTGTGGCTGGGCAGCGCGCAGACCCTGCGCTACCAGCGCCATTTCCGGCTGTTCGGCCTGTGGCTGCCGCTGCGCGGCGTCGATCCGGCGCTGGAGGCCGTGACGCAATCGCTGGACGGCATGGAAACGCGCACCCGGACGCTGCCGGAAAGCGGCATGCCGCTGCTGATGATCCGCAGCGAACCGCAACCGTAGAGGCGGGGCCTGCCCTGCATGAAGCCTCCCAGCGAAGCCCGTGCCGGGCGAGCCCGGCACCTACGTGCACCGCCGCAATCCTCGCATTCCGTAGATGCAGGGCTTGCCCTGCATGAAGCCTCCCAGCGAAGCCGTGCCGGGCGAGCCCGGCACCTGCGTGCACCGCCGCAATCCTCGCACTCCGTAGATGCAGGGCTTGCCCTGCATGAAGCCTTCCCGGCAAAGCTCCGTGCCGGACGAGCCGGCACCTGCGCGCGTCGCCGCAATCCTCGCATTCCGTGGATGCAGGGCTTGCCCTGCATGAAGCCTCCCAGCGAAGCCCGTGCCGGGCGAGCCCGGCACCTACGCACATCGCCGCAACTCTCGCACTCCGTAGAGGCCGGGGCTTGCCCCTCTACAGTTCGGATTCCGCCGGCGATTCGAAATCGGGAATCCAGGTGAGCAGGCGATCCAGCCGCTGGTGCGGATCGTCTTCCTGCAGCAGCACCAGCCGCTGCTCGTCTTCCAGCGGCAGCAGTTCGGCCAGGCGCCAGCCCACCCACGCCGCCTGGTCCAGCTGCGCCGGGCCGGCGCCGGCGAATTCGCCGCCGGCCTGCTCGAGGATGCGTTCCAGCAGCAGGCCCAGCAGCGCATGCTCGGGCCGCAGTTCGTCGTCGTGGTCGGGGTCGCGCCACTGGATCTGGCCTACCACCAGGCCGTTGTCGCGCACCCGCGTCCGCTCCACATGGAAACGCCGCGCGCCGCGCAGGCGCAGCTGCAGCACGCCATCGGCGCCGACATCGAAATCCTCGACCAGCGCCTCCACGCCCCAGGCCGCGGGCGTGGCCGGCGCACCGACTTCCTCGCCCTCCAGGATCAGGCAGATGCCGAAGGTGCCGCCCTGGCGGCCGCATTCGCGCACCAGGTCCAGATAGCGCGCCTCGAACACGCGCAGGCCGAGCGCGGCGCCGGGCAGCAGTACGCCGTGCAGCGGGAACAGGGGCAGTGTCTGCGTGTCTGTCATCGGGCCGGCCGTACTCCGGAAGCGAAGGGATGCAGGGCGAGGGTATCGCAGGGCGGGTTATGCCCCCGCCACGATGTGGCCGCGCGCATCAGCCCTGCAGCTGCGCCAGAAAGCGGCGCGGTGCGCCGTCGAAGCCGCCGTTGGACATGAACACCACGTGGTCGCCATCGCGCGCCGCCCCGCCCAACCGCGCCAGCAGCGCGTCGGTATCGGGCACCGCCTGCGCGTCGCCGCGCACCGCCGCGATCACCCGGGCCGCGTCCCACGGCAGTTCCGGACGGGCCAGGAACACAACCGCATCGGCGATGTCCAGCGACGGCGCCAGCGCTTCGGCGTGCGCGCCCAGGCGCATCGAATTGCTGCGCGGCTCCATCGCCACCACGATCCGCGCATCGCCGACCTTCGCACGCAGGCCTTCCAGCGTGGTGCGGATGGCGGTGGGGTGGTGGGCGAAATCGTCGTAGACGGTCACGCCGCGCGCCTGGCCGATCACTTCCAGGCGCCGCTTGACGCTGCGGAAGCCGGCCAGCGCCGGTGCCACCGTGGCCACCTCCACGCCCACCGCGTGCGCGGCGGCCAGCGCGGCCAGGCCGTTGAGCACGTTGTGCCGGCCCAGCAGCGGCCAGCGCACCTGCGCCACTTCCACGCCATCGTGCAGCACCGCGAACGCACTGCCGTCCTGCTCGAGCAGGCGCGCGCTCCACTCCAGCGCGGAGTCGAAACCGAAGCGTTCCACCGGCGTCCAGCAGCCCATCGCCAGCACCTCGGCCAGGCGCGCGTCCTCGCCGTTGACGATCAGCCGGCCGCGGCCGGGCACGGTGCGCACCAGGTGGTGGAACTGGCGCTGGATCGCCGCCACGTCAGGGAAGATGTCGGCGTGGTCGTATTCCAGGTTGTTGAGGATCGCCACCAGCGGCCGGTAGTGGACGAACTTGCTGCGCTTGTCGAAGAACGCGGTGTCGTATTCGTCGGCTTCCACGACAAAAAGCGGTCGGCCTGAAGCCCCTCTCCCCTCGGGAGAGGGGTTGGGGTGAGGGGTGATGGTGTCCTGATGGACCAGGCCCACGGGGTGCGCCTGCCCCTCATCCGCCCTGCGGGCACCTTCTCCCGCAGGGAGAAGGGGACGGCCCAACCGCGCCGACACCCCGAAATCCTCCGCCACACCGCCGATCAGGAAGCCCGGCTCGCGCCCGGCGGCCTGCAGCAGGTAGGCCAGGATCGTCGTCGTCGTGGTCTTGCCATGGGTACCGGCCACGGCCACGGTGTCGCGCCCGGGCAGCACGTTCTCGGCCAGCCACTGCGCGCCGCTGGTATAACGCCGGCCGGCATCCAGCACCGCCTCCACCGCGGCGTTGCCGCGCGAGAGCGCGTTGCCGACCACGATCTCGTCGCAGTCGTCGCCGATGTTACCCGGCAGATAGCCCTGCGACAGGGCGATGCCCAGCGTTTCCAGCTGGGTAGACATCGGCGGATACACCGCCTGGTCGCTGCCTTCGACCTGGTGGCCGAGTTCGCGGGCCAGGGCGGCCACGCCGCCCATGAAAGTACCGGCAATGCCGAGGATATGGATCTTGCTCATGCGCCGATTGTCGCCGATGCGCCGGCGCGCCGGATACGTCGTCCCGGCACTACCCCTACTGATCTGTAGGGGAAACTCCTATACCGTTCGGGGGCATTCATACCGAGAATGCACGGGCCAGCCGCAGTATCCCTCAGGTCCTACTCCCCAAGAGGCCGTCCCCAGGGAGCTCATGCTGCGGGGCCCTGAGCACGCCCACCTGCTGGCCCCTGTACGACGAACGCCCCGGACCATGCACTGGTCCGGGCGTTCTTTTATGCGCATGCCGGTCTTCCGGCCTGCCCCGGCCATGCCGGGGCGGGCGGGCATCAGCGCTTGATGGCGGCCAGGATGCGGGCCAGCACTTCGTCCAGCGCGCCCACGCCGTCGACGCGGGCCAGGGTGCCCTTGGCCGCGTAGAAGTCGATCACCGGCGCGGTGGAATCGTTGTAGACCTGCAGGCGCTGGCGCACCGACTCGGGGTTGTCGTCGGCGCGGCCCTGTTCCTTGGCGCGGCCGGCGATGCGCTCGACCAGCAGTTCGGTCGGCACGTCCAGCTGCACGATGGCGTCCAGCGGCTGGTCCAGGCGGGTCAGCAGTTCGCCCAGCGCATTGGCCTGGGCCACGTTGCGCGGGTAGCCGTCGAGGATGAAGCCGTTGGCGACGTCGGCCTGGGCCAGGCGCGATTCCAGCATGCCCAGCAGGATGTCGTCGGACACCAGGTTGCCGGCGTCCATCACCGCCTTGGCCTGCCTGCCCAGCTCGGTGCCGGCGGCCACTTCGGCGCGCAGCAGGTCGCCGGTGGAGATGTGCGGAATCTGCAGTTCTTCCTTCAGGCGGGTCGCCTGCGTGCCCTTGCCCGAACCGGGCGGTCCCAACAGAACCAATCGCATTCCTGACTCCCTTGTATGTAGAGGACGATTTCTTTCAGGGACGGACAGCGGCGTTAGACTCATGGGCCGATTCACGCTGCACCGCAATAACACAGCTTACCGCATCCGGCCAATGTCCCGGAAATGTCCCCCGCCCGGAGAGTCCCGTCCATGTCCCGAGGTACCCTGCTCTACGCCCAGTCCGGTGGCGTGACCGCCGTCATCAACGCCACCGCCTCGGCCGTCATCGCCGAAGCCCGGGCGAAGAAAATCAAGGTGTTGGCCGCGCGCAACGGCATCCTGGGCGCCCTGCGCGAGGACCTGATCGACACCTCGAAGGAGCCGGCGGCCAGCATCGCCGCGCTGGCCCACACCCCGGGCGGCGCGTTCGGCTCGTGCCGCTACAAGCTCAAGTCGCTGGAAGCGGACCGGGCCAAGTACGAGCGCCTGCTGGACGTGCTCAGGGCGCACGACGTGCGCTGGTTCCTCTACAACGGCGGCAACGATTCGGCCGACACCGCACTGAAGGTCTCGCAGCTGGCCAAGGAGTTCGGCTACCCGCTGACCTGCGTGGGCGTGCCCAAGACCATCGACAACGACCTGGCCGTCACCGACACCTGCCCGGGCTTCGGTTCGGCCGCCAAGTACACCGCCGTGTCGGTACGCGAGGCCGCGCTGGACGTCGCGGCGATGGCCGAGACCTCCACCCGCGTCTTCATCTACGAGGCGATGGGCCGCCACGCCGGCTGGCTGGCCGCCGCGGCCGGGCTGGCCGGGGAAAACCCTGACGACGCGCCGCAGATCATCCTGCTGCCCGAACGCGCCTACAACGAAGCCGCCTTCCTGGCGAAAGTGAAGCAGGTGGTGGCGAAGGTAGGCTGGTGCGTGGTCGTGGCCAGCGAAGGCATCCACACCGCCGACGGCCGCTTCGTCGCCGACGCCGGCGGCGCCACCGATTCCTTCGGCCATACCCAGCTCGGCGGCGTCGCCTCGTACCTAGCCGGCCGGGTCAAGGCGGAGCTGGGCTACAAGGTGCACTGGACGCTGCCCGACTACCTGCAGCGCTCGGCCCGCCATGTCGCCAGCAGGACCGACTGGGAGCAGGCGCAGGCGGTCGGCAAGGCGGCGGTACGCTTCGCGCTGGAGGGCCGCAACTCGGTGATGCCGGTGATCGTGCGCACCGCCGATGCGCCGTACCGCTGGAAGATCGAGGCGGCGCCGCTGTCGAAGGTGGCCAACCACGAAAAGAAGATGCCGGCCGGCTTCATCCGCAGGGACGGCTTCGGCATCACCGAAAAAGCGCGGCGCTACCTGCAGCCGCTGATCCGCGGCGAGGCGCCGCTGCCGTGGGGCCGCGACGGCCTGCCGAAGTACGTGACGCTGAAGAACGTGGCGGTGGCGAAGAAGCTTCCCGACTGGGAGGGCTGAACCCGCTGCCGACGCCGCCCCTGCCTTGCGTCGCGGTGACTTCAGGCAGGTGCCCGGCGGCGCCCGCGGCGCGCACCCTGATGCCGCGTTTCCCGCACAGGTACGGCGCCATGATCCGCAAGGTGTTGATCGGCATGCTCGGCTTTCTTCTGGTCTGCCTGATCGGCGGCGCGGGCTACCGCCTGGGCCAGCATCTGGCCGGACACAAAAGCGCCGCCACGCAGCACACCCCGGCCTGAGCCAGGAATCCCGCCAGCCGCTGCCGCCCTGCTCCACCGGCTCAGCGGCAGGGTTTGCCCTCCACCGCCATGTTCACCGCGAACGCGGGCAGCGACGCCAGCTTGCCGGCTTCGGCCTGCTGCCGGGCTTCGCCCAGGTACACGCGCACCTGCCCCTGGCCATCGCGGGTCAGCGGCTGTTCGACCGGCCGCCGCCAGACCTCGACCACCGCCTGCTGGCCCGGGCACGCCGCCGCCGGAATCCGGATGCGGTCGTTGAGCCGCCATCCGTTCGCGCCCGGCGTGACCTGGGCCGCATCCAGCAGGGCCGCGCGCGGCTGGCAGCGTGCGTCGGTACGCACCAGCTGCATGGCGTAGGGCGCATCGGCCTGGCCGGTAAAGCGGCCTTCGATACGGACGCAGGCTTCGGGAATCTGGCGCACGGTATGCACGGCGCCCAGCGCCTGCGCGGTGCCCGGCGGCCGCTGGATTTCCGGCTGCGCCGCCGGCCCCTGTGCCTGCGCGGCCAGCGGCAGCAGGACCAGCCACGGCAGCGACAGCACTCCACATACGGTCTTCATCGCCTTGTCTCGTTCGTCAGCGGAAAGCCGCACGGTGCCAGTGCGGTGCTGAACGCCGTGGCACGGGCGCAAACGCACCCCACAGGCCCGGCCGCCGGCAGTGGCGCGACCGCAGCCCTTCAACTGGGCAACGGAAGCGCGGACGAACGCCCGCTACTGCCCCGTGACAGTGAACGGCAGCTGACCCATACTCGCTGCGGCTCCAGGAAAAGTTGAACACCGCGACACGTACCACGGCCGCTGCATGGCTCCGGGTCTGTTCCAGTGCTTCATCCCGGCGTGTCCCGCGTTCAGCGCTGCTGGACGACATCCACCTGTGCTGGAGGGGTTCATGCTGCAAAACTACGGTCTCGTCTTCGCCCTGGCATGTGCGGTCATCGCCATCGCCTATGGCCTGTTCGCCGCGCGCTGGATATTGCGCCAGCCCGCCGGCAACGCACGCATGCAGGAAATCGCCTCGGCGATCCAGGAAGGCGCGCGCGCCTACCTCAACCGCCAGTACCTGACCATCGCCATCGCCGGCGTGGTGCTGTTCGTGCTGGTGGGCGTGTTCCTGAGCTGGTACACCGCGGTCGGCTTCGCGGTGGGCGCGGTGCTGTCCGGCGCGGCCGGCTACATCGGAATGAACGTCTCGGTCCGCGCCAACGTGCGCACCGCCGAAGCTGCGCGCAAGGGCATGAGCGCGGCGATGGACGTGGCGTTCAAGGGCGGCGCGATCACCGGCATGCTGGTGGTGGGGCTGGGCCTGCTGGGCGTGGCCGGCTACTACCTGCTGCTGACCCGCTATCTGGGCGTGACCGGCGAACCCGCGCTGCATGCGCTGGTCGGGCTGGCGTTCGGCAGTTCGCTGATCTCGATCTTCGCGCGCCTGGGCGGCGGCATCTTTACCAAGGGCGCGGACGTGGGCGCCGACCTGGTGGGCAAGGTCGAGGCCGGCATTCCCGAGGACGACCCGCGCAACCCGGCGGTGATCGCCGACAACGTCGGCGACAACGTCGGCGACTGCGCCGGCATGGCCGCCGACCTGTTCGAAACCTACGCGGTGACGGTGATCGCCACCATGCTGCTGGGCGGGCTGATGTTCGCCCAGGATTCGAACGCGGTGCTGTACCCGCTGGTGCTGGGCGGCGTGTCGATCATCGCCTCGATCATCGGCGCGTTCTTCGTCAAGGTGAAGGATGGCAGCACCCACATCATGGGCGCGCTGTACAAGGGCGTGATCGTGTCGGCGGTGCTGTCGGCGGTCGCGTTCTGGTTCGTCACCGCCAACCTGCTCCCGGACGGGCTGACCACGCTCGACGGTACGCTGGCGGTGTCGTCGACCCACATCTTCTACTGCGCGCTGATCGGGCTGGTGCTGACCGGGCTGATCGTGTGGATCACCGAGTACTACACCGGCACCCAGTACAAGCCGGTGCAGCACGTGGCGCAGGCCTCGACCACCGGCCACGGCACCAACATCATCGCCGGCCTCGGCGTGTCGATGAAATCCACCGCGCTGCCGGTGGTGGCGGTCTGCGCGGCGATCTGGGGCGCGTTCCACTTCGGTGGACTGTACGGCATCGCCATCGCCGCCACCGCGATGCTGTCGATGGCCGGCATGATCGTCGCGCTCGACGCCTACGGCCCGATCACCGACAACGCCGGCGGCATCGCCGAGATGGCCGAGCTGCCCAGCGAGATCCGCGACATCACCGACCCGCTCGATGCGGTGGGCAACACCACCAAGGCGGTGACCAAGGGCTATGCGATCGGCTCGGCGGCGCTGGCCGCGCTGGTGCTGTTCGCCGACTACACCCACAACCTGCAGGCCGCACACCCGGGCGAGACGTTCGCCTTCGACCTGTCCGACCACACGGTGATCATCGGCCTGCTGATCGGCGGCCTGATTCCCTATCTGTTCGGCGCGATGGCAATGGAGGCGGTGGGCCGCGCCGCCGGCGCGGTGGTGGAAGAAGTGCGCCGCCAGTTCCGCGAGATCGCCGGCATCATGCAGGGCACCGGCAAGCCGCAGTACGACAAGGCGGTGGACATGCTCACCCGCTCGGCGATCCGGGAAATGATCGTGCCCTCGCTGCTGCCGGTGGTGGTGCCGATCATCGTCGGCCTGCTGCTGGGGCCGCGCGCGCTCGGCGGGCTGTTGATCGGCACCATCGTCACCGGCCTGTTCGTGGCGATCTCGATGACCACCGGCGGCGGCGCCTGGGACAACGCCAAGAAGTACATCGAGGACGGCCACTTCGGCGGCAAGGGCAGCGAGGCGCACAAGGCCGCGGTGACCGGCGATACCGTCGGCGACCCCTACAAGGACACCGCCGGCCCGGCGATCAACCCCCTCATCAAGATCATCAACATCGTGGCGCTGCTGCTGGTGCCATTGCTGTAACCGAAGCCGGCTGCGCACGGCACCTTCGCCCTTCCCCCGCCTGCGGGGGAAGGGAACGGGATGGGGCGAGCCGCAAGGCTCGGATCAGGATCATCAACATCGTGGCGCTGCTGCTGGTCCCGTCGCCCTTCCCCCGCCTGCGGGGGAAGGGAACGGGATGGGATGAGCTGCAAGGCTGGGATCAGGATCATCAACACCGTGGCGCTGCTGGTGCCGTTGCTGTAGACCGCGTCGACTACGTACGGCGCCCTCGCCTTTCCCTGCTTGCAGGGGACAGGCTGCTTGGGTCGGACGAACGGCCGTCGTCTTCGCGGCAGACGGCCCTTCCCCACCTGGGGGGAAGGGACGGCAGGGAAGCGCGCTTCCGGACGCGCCCCCGGCACAGCCTCAGCGCGTACGCGGCCGTTTCACCGCATGCACCCGGCCATTGCGGCCGCCGCCGCAATAGAACAACAGCCCACCGCCGTCGGCTTCCAGGCCGCTGACACTGATGCCCGCGGGCATCTGCAGCCGTTCCAGCACCGCGCCGGTGTCTGGATCGATGCGGCGGATGTCGCTCTCCCCGCCTTCGCCGGTGGCATGCCACAGCTCGCCGTCCACCCAGGTCACGCCGGTGACGAAGCGGTCCGATTCGATGGTGCGCAGGACGGCGCCGTCGGCCGGGTCGATCTGGTGGATGCGGCGTTGCCGGTACTGCCCAACCCACAGGCTGCCTTCGGCCCAGGCCATGCCGGAATCGGCGCCGGCGCCGGGCGCGGGGATCGACGACAGCACCTGCCCGCTGCGCGGATCGATCTTGTCGATGCGGGCCTCGGCGATCTGGTAGAGGTGGGTGCCGTCGAACGCGGTGCCGGCGTCGCAGGCCAGCGCCAGCGTGCGCACCGGCTCGCCATCGGCCGGATCGAAGGCCACCAGCGCCTCGCCGGTGGCGGCCCAGACGTTGCGTCCGTCGAAGCTGACGCCGTGGATGCAATCCGAACCGGCGAACGGGCCATAGTCGCGCACTACCTCGGCCGGGCGCACCTTGGCCGTGGTCGTTTCGGAAGCGGGGGTTCCAGTGTTCATCGCTGCAGTCTCCTGGCACATGCGGGAATCGGTGCCTGCCGCCGACACTAGTCAACCGGCAGCGCGGCAGGGAGTAACAAGATCGTCGTGAATCCGGCCAGCGGCAGGGAACGCCAGCGCTGCGCCCGCCCGCGCCCGCTCGAACGCACCCGTCCCGCTGCTTCCAGCGCGGCCAGCGCCCGCTGCACGCTGCGCTGGCTGGCGCCCAGCGCCAGGGCCAGCGCCGAGGTGGACCAGGCCGCGCCATCGCCCAGCAGGGCGGCCAGCGCCGCCTGCTCGCCTTCGATCGGCGGCGCCAGCACCGTTACCGTGGTGTCGGCGCAGGGCTGCAGGCGGAAACCGTCCGGCGTCGCCTCGATGCGCGCCAGGCCGTCGACCAGTGCCCGCAGCCGGCCGATCTCCACGCGCAGCCGCGCGCGCAGCGTCTCGTCGCAATGGCGCATGCCGAACACGCGGCGGACGAGCGTGTCGCGTTCGACATCCCCGGGCCAGGCCTCGGCCAGCGCGCACGCCAGCGCGAACAGGACCGGACGCCTCGCCAGCGAACGCCAGCTGCGTCCCAGCCGCACGCCGCGCCGGCACGCGTCCACGACCAGCACCCCGGAAGCCAGCAGCGCCTGCACCTGTTCCATGCGCAACGGCGTATCGGCGCCGCCGCCCACGCAGCGGGCCGCGGGCTGCTCCAGCCGCGCGCAGGCGTCGTCGACTTCGGCCTGCAGCGCCGGAATGCCGGCATTGCGCGCGGCCGCGCGGGCGTCCTCGAGCGCGGCGCGCGCGCTGCGCCACCTGCAGGGAATGCAGCGCCAGCGTCGCGGCGGTCAGCCCGGCCATGGCCGCCAGCGCGGGCGACATGCGCTTGCCGTCGAGCCTGGCCAGCGCGTCGGCCGCCGGCTGCAGCCGGCCGAGCAGCAGCAGGCGCCGCGCCAGGACCAGCCAGGCCTGCAGGGCATTGGCATGGTCGCCGCGCGCCTCCAGCAGCGCCGCCACGGCCTGCAGCGGCGCCGGCGAGCCGCCGAGCTCGCGCATCGCCAGCGCCACCTCGGCGTCGGCCAGCGTGCAGCGCGCGCGGGCCAGCACACCTCGTGGGGGCCGAACCCGCGGTGGGCCCGGCGCAGCAGATCGCGCGCGCGGCCCAGCTCGCCGAGCCGGGCCATGGCGATGCCGCGCAGGGCCAGCGCCGCCGGGGGTCCGAGCGCAGCGCGACGTGGTTGAGCGCGGCGAGCACATCGCCCGCGGCCAGGGCCCGCGCGGAGGCGGCGATCAGGGAATCCATCGCGGCAGGCTACCCGCCCGCCTCCACGGGCGCATCCGCGCGCCCGCGCTCCGGTCCCGCGCCTCAGCCCACGGCACCGGCCTTTGGTGCGCCGCACCAGCGGCCGGCGTAGAATGGCGGCCTTCTGTCAAACGTACGATTCGGAGCAGCGCATGGGTCTGGAACTCGTTTCCGCGGGCAAGAACCCCCCGGAAGAAATCAACGTCATCATCGAGATTCCGAAGGATTCGGAACCGGTGAAGTACGAAGTGGACAAGGAATCGGGCGCGATCTTCGTCGACCGCATCCTCTCCACGCCGATGCGCTACCCCTGCAACTACGGCTACGTGCCCAGCACCCTGGGCGGCGACGGCGACCCGGCCGACGTGCTGGTGGTGCTGCCGCTGCCGCTGGTGCCCGGCTCGGTGGTGCGCTGCCGCCCGGTCGGCGTGCTGAAGATGACCGACGAGGCCGGCAGCGACGAGAAGATCCTGGCCGTGCCGGTGTCGAAGATCTTCAGCGGCTACGGCCACGTGGAAGACATCGCCCAGGTGTCCAGCCACTGGCTGGAGCGCATCGGCCACTTTTTCGAGCACTACAAGGACCTGGAAAAGGGCAAGTGGGTCAAGATCGAAGGCTGGGGCGACGCCGCCGAAGCCAAGCGCATCCTGGTCGAGGCCCAGCAGAACTTCGCCGCCAAGCAGGGCTGAGGCGACGGGCGGCGGCAGCCTGCGGGCCTTGCCGCCGCCAGCGACGACGATCACGTTTCACCCGCGCGGGGCATGACCTCGCCGGGGCGTTCCGCTACATTGACAGGCCGGTTTCCGGCCTGTTCCCGTTGCGGCCGGGCGGTTCCATTGGGGGAAATGTCTTGCGTATCCTGCTAGTCGGCGACGAAGCCAGCCTGTCGGCCGATCTCCTCGAGTACATCACCGACCTGGGCGAGGACTGGCAGGTCCAGACCGCCCCGGACGGCAATGCCGCCATCGCCACGGTGGCCACCAGCACCATCGACGCGGTCATCGTCGCGCCGGTCCTGCCCGACCTCACCCCGGCCACCCTGCTCGGCCAGATCCGGACCCTGCGCCCGGAAACGATCCGCATCGCGCTGATCGACGCCGCGCAGAGCCAGCGCGCGCCCGCGGCCCGCATCATCGGCGTGGCGCACCGCTTCCTGCCACTGCCGCTGTCGCCGGAAGTGCTGCTCGAAGCGCTGACCAGCCTGGAGGAACTGCGCGACCTGCTGGACAGCCCACGCCTGCGCGCGGCCATTGGCCGTGTCGAGAAGCTGCCCTCGCCGCCGCACGTGTACCTGGGCCTGATGCACGCGCTGGAAGAGGACGAGAGCACCGACGCCAGCGACATCGCCAAGCTGGTATCGGCCGACCCGGCCATCGCCGCCAAGGTGCTGCAGCTGTCCAACTCGGCGTTCTTCAACAGCGGCCGCGCGATCTCCGACCTGCGCGGCGCGGTGACCCGGCTGGGCCTGGCCACCCTGCGCGACCTGGTGCTGGCCAGCGAGGTGTTCTCGCTGCCGTCGGTCTCGCCGGCCGAGCGCAACGCCCTGCAGGCGCGCGCACTGACGGCCTCGCGCCTGGCGGCGAAGATGCTGCCGTCCTCCAGCGCCGAACTGGGCTCGACCGCGGCGCTGCTGGCCGACATCGGCCTGCTGCTGCCGGGCGTGCGCGACGAGCGCGAACCGGCGGTCGAGGGCGACGACCGCCCCGGGCACGCGGAAGCCGGCGCCTACCTGCTCGGCCTGTGGGGCCTGCCGATGCCGATCATCGAGGCGGTCGCCTTCCACCTGCAGCCGCAGCGCTCGAACGTGCGCAGCTTCTGGGTCACCGGCGCGGTGCATGTCGCCACGGCGCTGGCCAGCGGCAGCCAGGTGGACGAGCAATACCTGGAGCGCACCGCGGTGCTGCCGCGGCTCGATGGCTGGCGCGAGATGGCCAACGATCTCGCCGGGCTGGCCGCCACCGCCTAGGCGGCGCTCAGCGCATGCTCTCCGCAACGGCCGCATTCGATGCGGCCGTTTTTTTGCGCCCTGAAACACTCGGCAACGGCGGAAGCAGGTGCTTTGCCTGCCCGGCATGCAAGCCTCGACAGGAAAGCCCCTGCGGGGCGAGCTCCGTATCTACGGCTCCACGTGCTTCGGCAGGAACGGGGAAAAAAAAGGCGACCCCTGCTGCACTCCCGGGACCGGAAGCGGGTGCCTGGCCTGCCCGGCGCGCAAGCTCCGGCAGGAGAAAGCCCGTGCGGAGCGAGCCTCCGCATCCACGGCTCCACGTGCCTGCAGGAGCGAAAAGACGAAGGGCGGGCCTTGCGGCCCGCCCTTCGTCATGCTGCACAGAACTTCGATGGATCAGAAGCGCTGGGTGTACTTCATGTAGATGAAGCGACCGATGTCGAAGCCGCCGTAGTAGGCGAAGTCGCTGTTCGGCGCCGAGTACTGCAGCGCACCGCGGTGGTTGAACACGTTGTTCGCACCGACGGCGATGGTGGCATCCCACGGCGCCTTCCAGTTGACCTGCAGGTCGTGGAAGGTGTTCGAGCCGGTCTTGCGCAGCGGATCATCCTCGCCATTGGCGATGTGGTCCGGAGCGTTGCACCAGAACGAATCCAGGTCGATGCAGCCCTCCCGCATGCCGGAGTAGTAACGCGCGGTGTAGTTGACACCGAAGTCGCCGTACTCCCAGTTCACGCCCACGTTCGAGCGCAGGCGGAAGATGCCCGCCGTACCGACGTTGCCGATGATGATGTTCTCGCCAGCGGAGTTCTGGCCGGCTTCGTCGTACTTGGCGGTGTAGGTGGTCTGCCAATCGATGCTGAACTTGCCGATCGCCAGCTCCGGCAGGCGGTACTTGATGCCCAGGTCGTAGCCTTCGGTCTCCATCTGGCCGAGGTTGGCCAGGCCGTAGAACATCTTGCTGATGTGGCCGTCGGCTTCGCGCACGATGCCGGCGCAGCGGGCGCTGTTGCCCAGGGTGTAGCAGTCGCGCAGGATGCGGTCGACGCTGTCCTGGATGATCATCTCCTTGATCTGGTAGTTGTACCAGTCAAGCGAGATGTCCAGGCCCTGCACCCAGCGCGGGCTCCACACCAGACCAACAGTTTTGCTCTTGGAGGTTTCCGGCTTCAGATTCGGGTTGGAACCGTTGATGAACTGGTCCGGGGTCGCGCACGGATAGGTCGAGCACGGCACCAGGCCCTGGCCCAGCTGCACGTAGCCCAGCGGCACGCCGGCGGCGTTGCAGGCCGCGTTGCCGTTAACGCTGGCCGGAGCCTTCACGCCGCACGGATCGATGTACTTCTCGAAGCTCGAGCCGGTGCCGCCGTACATGTTGTCGATGGTCGGGGCACGGAAGCCCTCGGCGTAGGTGCCGCGCACCAGCAGGTCGTCGGCCGGACGCCAGGTGATGCCGAACTTGCTGTTGGTGGTGTCGCCGAAGTTGCTGTAATCCGAGTAACGGCTGGCGACGTTCAGGGTCAGTTCCTTGGCGAAGGCCATGTCGGCCAGCACCGGAACGTTCAGCTCCAGGTACACCTCGTCCAGGCTGTATTCGCCGTTGGTCGTGCTCGACGCCAGGCCGGTGTACTCACCCGACTGCGCGAACGCGTCCGGAACGTAACGGCCTTCTTCCTTGCGGTGCTCAACGCCCACGGCGAAACCGAGGTCGCCCGCCGGCAGCGCCACGATCGAGCCGCTCAGGTCGGCGGTGAACGAGGTGGTCTTGCTCACGCCGGTGGTGGTGAAGGTCGGGAACAGGAAGTTACGCAGTTCCTGGTTGTCCAGCGAGCCCGGACCGGCAACGCCGGCCGGCAGCAGCGGGTTCCACGCATAGCAGCCGTCGATCGGCTTGGCGGCCGTGCCGCAGCGGGCAACGCCGTTGGCGTCGACGAACGACGGGCCGAGCGCCTGGCGCGCGGCGATCAGGCTCATGTCGCCGTAATTGGTCTTGGTGACTTCGTTGCGGTTCCACAGCGCGCCGACGTTCCAGTCGAAGCTCCGGTCGGCAAACTCGAAGAAGCCGCTGACCGACGGCGCGAAGCGCAGGGTCTTCAGCTTGCTCTCGGTGGTGCGCGGCACTTCCCACAGGCGGCGACGGAACTCGATGTCCTGGCCGATCGGGTTGAACGCGCTGTCGGCCGACAGCGGGGTGCCGAACGACTGCGACTGGTACGGGTAACCGGCGATCTGCTGGTCGGTGGTGCGGTCGTTGTACAGCAGGTCGGCGTTGAACGTCACCGAGTCGGTGAAGTCGTAGTTGCCGTTGACGTACACCGACTTACGCTCGATGCCGGTCTGCAGCATCATCTGCTGGTTGGCGTTGGCGTACTCGGCCGGCGTCAGCGGGTGGTAGTCGTTCGGATTGGTCGGATCGCCACCCGGGTTCAGGGTCTGCCAGATCGGATCCGGCTTGCCCTTGGCGGGCTTGCAGTCGCCGAAGACGCGCGGGTCGCACCACACGCTGTTCGGGCCGATCGGGCTCAGATCGTCGTTGGTGGTGTTCGGGCCCAGGCCGCCGTCGCGCGAGAACCAGCGGTCGCGCGCCCACACCGGATCCTGCTTGGAGTACTCGGCCGACAGCGTCACGCCACCGCGCTCGCCTTCGGCGCCGAGGGTGAAGGAATACTGGTTGGTTTCACCGTCGCCTTCGCTGAACTGGCCGACGTAGGCGCTGGCTTCGGCGCCGTCGAAACGCTTGCGGGTGATGACGTTGACCACGCCGGCGATGGCGTCGGAGCCGTAGATGGCCGAAGCGCCGTCCTTCAGGATCTCGATGCGCTCGATCGCCGACATCGGGATCTGGCTCAGGTCCTGGTAGCCGCCGCTGGTCGCGCCCAGGCGCTTGCCGTTCATCAGCACCAGGGTGCGGGTGGCGCCCAGGTTGCGGATGTCGATGTAGTAACCACCCACGTTCTCGCCGGAAGCCAGGGCTTCGGAGCGCGAGATCGCCGGCGAGCCGGCCGAGGTCAGGTTCTGCAGCACGTCGGCAACCGAGGTGAAGCCCTGCTTCTCCAGGTTCTCACGGCTCAGCGTCAGGATCGGCTGCTGGGTTTCCATGTTCGCGCCACGGATGCGCGAGCCGGTCACTTCCAGGCGGTCCAGCGTGGTGGCGCCGGTGGCGTCCTGCGCGGAAGCGAAGGCAGGGGTCAACGCGATCGCGATGCCGGCCGGGAGCAGGCCCAGCCGCACTGCGGGAGTACGAAATTTCATCAATCTCTCCGGTTACGTTAGTGGTGTGTTAAACACCCCTGAACGTTACGTTTGTACCGAACTGATGGGTTTGCCCGAACCAGTCGCAGACTTTGCCGAATGTGGCGGGAGCGTCACGACCGTTTCACGGTAGCGCGTGGCCGACATGCCGAAACGGGCGCGGAAAGCGCGCGCGAAACTGCAGCAGTTGTCGAAGCCGCTGGCCGAGGCGACCTCGCTGATCATCATGTCGGTATCGCGCAGCAGCGTCGCCGCCCGCTCCAGGCGCAACCGCGCGGACAGCGACTGCGGGCTTTCCTCGTACAGGCTCTGGAACGTCTTGGACAGGTACCAGCTGGAGAAGTTGGTCAGTTCCGCCAGTTCGCCGATGCGCACCACGCGGTGGCTGTTGCCTTCCAGGTACATGCGCGCGCGCTGCATGCGCCCGAACACCTGGCGCTTGCGCAGGCGCGAGCGCCCCGGGCAGCGCTGCACGCCGTCGGAGAAGTCCCGCTGCAGCGATGCCACGTGCAGCAGCAGAGGACGCAGGACGTGGGTGCCCGGCCCCTTGGCCTGGGCCTCGCGCCACAGGTGCAGCGCCGTGCGCGCCTCGGTGCGGCTCATGAGCCCATGACCGGCATAGAGCGCGCTGTCGGCCAGGTTGCCCAGCGTACGCAGCGCGTCGGCATCCAGCGCCACGCCGATGCACAGTCCGTCGCGGCTGGCCTGGATCAGCGGTCGCGATTCCTTCTCGAACGCGATCCACTCGCGCTGGCGCAAGCGGAAGCGGCCTTCCTTGGATTCCACCCAGGCGCTGCCGCGCAGCTGCATCCATACGGTGAACACCGTGCCGGAGGTCTGCAGGCTGCCAAGGCGGGCGACGCCCACGCAGTTCGGGCGCGGCCCCTCCTCAAGTTGCTTCTCGAACGAAACCGACTGGCCGCGGTCGACCCAGGCTACCTGTCGCATGACTCACCATCATTTGCCTTCAATGGCCGATGGTTTTGCCAACTCTGGCGGCAGGCGTCAGGAAGTTATGCCGATAACCTTCCGAATTCTTCTGGAAGGCGGCACGAAGAAATCACGAATCCAGTTTTCCCAGCAGCGGCAACCACTTGAGGATGCCGAGCAGCGGCCGCGAGGATGTTTCCGGAACCGGCATCACGCCGATGTCGGTGCCATCGGCCACGGCCAGCGCCATGTAGACCGCACTGCCGTCGGGCGCGATGCTGAATCCATTGGTCGCGCTCGATGCCCGGGTTTCCAGGCAGCGCGACGCCTCAGGAAGATCGAGCCGGCTCAGCTGCACGGAGCAGCCCGCATCCTGGTGCAGGTAAGCGACGGCGCTGTCGCTGCCTAAGGCCCAGGTCCGGAACCGCCAACGTGTCGGCACATCCCCGCTGACTTCGCGAAGGCTGGCGGGCGACAGGTCGGCGTCGGCCGACCACAGGCCGCCTTCGGCCAGCCGCGTGAACAGCACCCGTTGCGTCCGGCGGTCGTAGCGGATCTGGGAAGCGCCCGGCAACTGGGCCCGGCGCCGCCAGGTGCCGCCGCTGCGGTCGAAGAGCGTCAAGCTCACCGGTCCGTTCTCTTCGCCGCCGATCACGAAGAGCGTATCGGGCGAAGGCCCGTAGATCGCCTGCAGCGGCTCGGACATGGGAATGGGCAGGCGCTTCCACTGCCCCTGTTCCGGCGCCACCTCATAGATACCCGGACGCCCCGCGTCGTCGCGCCCACTGACCAGCACCCGTTCGCTGTCGGCCGACCAGTCGGGGGGCTGCCGCGCTTCGGGGCGCAGGCCTTCCACGGGGTGCAGGGAACCATCATCCCCCAGGCGCGCCCACCACAGCGCGAACGCACCGGATCGGCTCGAGGTGAAAACCAGTTGCCGGCCATCGGGCGCGATCATCGGCTGGGCATCGCGCCCCGAGGACGCGAACAGGCGCTCCTTCCGCTCCGGATGATCGAGCGGAATGCGGAACAGGCCGAACAGCGGAGCGCGGTGCACGAAGGCGAGCATCCTGCCCATCCCGGCCACGCTCGGACTCTGCGCATCGTCCACGCCCAGGTCCTTCAGCAGGCCGGTGCGCAGGTCGACCTGGTACAGCCTCGACTCGCTGTCCACCCGTCGGCCGAACACCACGGCCTCGTTGCCCAGCCAGCTCCAGCCGCGCATCTCCGTACTGCCGGCGGTGACGCGTCGCGCCGCGCCGCCGGCAGCGGCCATCACCCACAGGCCGCCCATCTGCGGGTTGCGGATGAAGCCGAGCTGGCTGCCGTCGGGCGAGAAACGCGGCGCATAGTCGAAATCGCCATCGGCCCTGTCGTACGCCAGCGATGTCCATCGCCCCGTCGCCAGGTCCAGCGTCCGTATCCCCGGCGCACCGTGGCGCCCGGTCATCGAGCCGAACACCAGCCCGCGACCGTCGGGCGTCCAGTTGAAACTCAGCATCTCCGCGCCATCGCAGGCGGTGACGCGACGCGGGTTGCCGCCGGTGGCACCGATCACCAGCACTTCGCAACCGCCCCGAGGGTGGAAACGCGCGTAGGCGATCTCGCGCCCGTCGGGCGACCAGACCGGAAAGCGATCCAGCGCATCGGCCGGTGCCTCCACCAGCGTGGCCGACGTCGCGCTGCCGGTGCTCTGCACCTTGAGCGTCGATCCGCCGTCGCTCTCGTCCGCGAAGGCAACCAGTGCGCCGTCGGGCGACAACGCCGGGAACGTACCGAATCCCTGCCGCGCCGTGATGAGCCGGTACGGCCGCTCGGGGCTGCCGATCACGCCCTTTCCATCGGCTGTCGCCGCATCCAGCGCGGTTTCCCTTGCCGGCCGTTGCCACAACAGCCACGCCATCGTCACCGAACTGCACAGCAGCAACAGCCCGGCCGCCAGCAGCAGCCTGCGCCTGGCCAGGCGCCAGAACCCGGTGCCTTGACGGAAGCCGGCGGACCGGCCATCGGGCGCAATGGGCGCCGGTGCCGGGGAAGAGGATGCATCGCTGGCAGAGGGTCCGGACCCGGCGGTCTCCGTGCCGCCGGCATCCCGCCCTTCCGGCACGGAGACCCACGTCGCCGGCGCCAACAGGCGATAGCCGGTCTTGGCGATCGTTTCGATGTACTCCTGCCCTTCCTGGAACGCGCCACCGGCCGAAAGCGCCTTGCGCAGCTGCGTGACCGCCTGGGTGAGCACGTCGTTGGTCGGCAGCGTGTCCGGCCAAACCTGCGCGAACAGCTCGTCGCGGGTGACGACATCGCCCGCGCTGCGGGCCAGCACCAGCAGCACGCCGATCGCCTTGGGCGTCAGGCGCGCAGGACGGCGCGCACCGGGCGCATGCACTTCGCGCGAGGACAGGACGATCAGACAGTCGCCGATGTTCAGGCGATCAGGAGAGGAGAAGCCGCTATCGATGGTTTCCATGCCGATCAGGGAGTGAATCGCTGGTGGCCGCATCCTGAGCCCGCTCCCTGGAGGCGCTGCCGCCAGTGAACCGCCAAATTCCGCAAATGGCGTCAACGCAATGAGCAAATGTTTCGAGGCGCGGCGATATTAGCCTATGGGAGTTGCCTGTATAGCCATGCGGGTAGACATCAGGCTCTCTCTCGCCGACGCAACGCACATAACCGCTTCAGAATTCGCGCCCCAGGGCGCGATTTTTTTATGTTTCATTCATCTTCCCTGCAGCGGCGCCTGCTGCGCTCAGGACAGCGGGAACGTTGCGGGGCCAAGGCAATGAAGGACCGAAGCCTGCACAGGCAACCGGCAACCCGGCGGCAACGTTTCGGGTTTCAAGAAGCTGAAGAAAAAATAAACAGGTCATTACACAGCGATTCCATCGCTGCGATGGATGCGCGCCCCGCGATGTCATCGCCGTGCAACACGACCACGATGCGGCGCGTCCGTGCCCCGCATCGTTCCACCGGTCATTCCACGCGATACACCTCGGCACCCTGCGCGCGGAACTCGGCCGACTTCCCTGCCATGCCGGCCTCGATCGCGGTGGCCGGGTCGATGCCCTGCGCCGCGGCGTAATCGCGCACGTCCTGGGTGATCTTCATCGAGCAGAAGTGCGGCCCGCACATCGAACAGAAGTGGGCCAGCTTGTGCGCCTCCTTCGGCAGGGTCTCGTCGTGCATCGACTGCGCCTTTTCCGGATCCAGGCCGAGATGGAACTGGTCCTGCCAGCGGAATTCGAAGCGCGCCTTGCTCAGCGCGTTGTCGCGCAGCTGCGCGCCGGGGTGGCCCTTGGCCAGGTCGGCCGCATGCGCGGCGATGCGGTAGGCCATGATGCCGTCGCGCACGTCTTGGCGGTCGGGCAGGCCCAGGTGTTCCTTCGGCGTGACGTAGCAGAGCATCGCCGTGCCGTACCAGCCGATCATCGCCGCGCCGATGGCGCTGGTGATGTGGTCGTAGCCGGGCGCGATGTCGGTGGTCAGCGGGCCCAGCGTGTAGAACGGCGCCTCGCCGCACTCGCGCAGCTGCTTGTCCATGTTTTCCCTGATCAGCTGCATCGGCACATGGCCGGGGCCTTCGATCATGGTCTGCACGTCGTGCTTCCAGGCGATCTTCGTCAACTCGCCCAGCGTCTCCAGTTCGCCGAACTGCGCCGCGTCGTTGGCGTCGGCGATGCAGCCCGGTCGCAGGCCGTCGCCCAGCGAGAAGGCCACGTCGTAGGCCTTCATGATCTCGCAGATGTCCTCGAAGTGGGTGTAGAGGAAATTCTCCCGGTGGTGCGCCAGGCACCACTTGGCCATGATCGAACCGCCGCGCGAGACGATGCCGGTGACGCGCCCGGCGGTCAGCGGCACGTAGCGCAGCAGCACGCCGGCGTGGATGGTGAAGTAGTCCACACCCTGCTCGGCCTGTTCGATGAGCGTGTCGCGGAAGATGTCCCAGGTGAGTTCCTCGGCGCGGCCGTCGACCTTTTCCAGCGCCTGGTAGATCGGCACCGTCCCGATCGGCACCGGCGAGTTGCGCACGATCCATTCGCGCGTCTCGTGGATGTGCCTGCCGGTGGAAAGATCCATGACGGTGTCGCCGCCCCAGCGGATCGCCCACACCAGTTTCTCCACTTCCTCGGCGATGCCCGAGGACACCGCGCTGTTGCCGATGTTGGCGTTGATCTTGGTGAGGAAGTTGCGGCCGATGATCATCGGCTCGCTTTCCGGATGGTTGATGTTGCTCGGCAGGATGGCGCGGCCGCGGGCGATCTCCTCGCGCACGAATTCGGGGGTGATGGTCGCCGGGAGGGTGGCGCCGAACGCCTCGCCCGGATGCTGGCGCAGCAGGGCCGGCGCCTGCGCGTGGGCCCGCGCATCGGCCCGCGGCGTTTCGCGCAGCGCCTCGCGCATCGCGTCCAGGCGCTGGTTCTCACGGATGGCGACGAACTCCATTTCCGGCGTGACGATACCGCGCCGCGCGTAGTGCATCTGGGTGACGTTGGCGCCGGCGCACGCGCGGCGCGGCAGGCTGCGCGCGGGGAAACGCACCGTGTCCAGCTTCGCGTCGCGCTCGCGGCCGCGACCGAATGCCGAGCTCAGGGCGTCGAGGCGTTCGGTATCGCCGCGTTCCTCGATCCAGCCCGCGCGCAGCGCCGGCAGGCCGGCGGACAGATCGATGCGTGCGTCCGGATCGGTGTAGGGGCCGGACGTGTCGTAGACCGTGACCGGCGGGTTGTGCTCGCCGCCGAACAGGGTGGGCGTGCGCGCCAAGGCGATCTCGCGCATCGGTACCTGCAGGTCCGGGCGCGAGCCCGCCACGTGGATCTTGCGCGAACCGGGGATCGGTCGGGTCACGGATCCGGAGAGTTGCTGCGCCTGCTGCTGCAGGGCGGAAAGCGGTGCGTTCATCGGGCATCGTCCTGTTGGAGGCCCGCGCGGATGCACGGGCCGGACGAAGCGAAGGCGCACTGCCGCAGGCGCATGGACTCACCCTGGCAGGTATCCACGCGGCCTGGCATTGCGAAGCTTCCCTACGCCGGTATCAACCGGATCAGGTTCCAAGGGACTGTCTCAACCGTGGCGCCATGGCCGCGGTACCCCCGCTTCGGGCGGCATTAGAGCATGAAGCCGGAAACAATGGCACCGGCCTCCAACAGCGCGCGTACAGGAGCACGCTTGGTGTAGGAGCGCACTTCAGTGCGCGATGGAGCCGTCCCCTCTGGACCTTGGCACGTGGTTGCATGAGCTGTTGCGGAAAGGCCTGCATGCAAGCCCCATCGCGCACTGAAGTGCGCTCCTGCGGCGCATTCCACGGTGGAAGCGTGAAGCCGGTTCTAACGAAATCGTGACATCCCTTCCAGTACGATGCGCCGCTGCCGCATTAATGCCGCCCTGTGCCGCCGTGCCGGCCCCTCCTCCTCCGCGCCGCTTCGTGGCCGGTTCGCTGCAAGCCCTGGCTCGCTCCCCCATCCCCAGATCGGAGAAGCTCCTCCATGGTGTTTCGTGTTTCCATCGCGCTGGTCGCCGTACTGGTGCTGCTGGCCGGCGTCGCGCCCGGCCCGTTCAACGATATCGTGCAGTCCGCGCTGACCGAGGTCGTGCGCAGCGTCGGCTGGCTGTACCTGCTGATCGTGTTCCTGACGCTGACCTTCCTGCTGTACCTGGCGGCCGGCCGCTTCGGCAGCCTGCGCATCGGCGGCGAAGATGCCGAGCCGGATTTCTCGCGCGCCAGCTGGCTGGCGATGCTGTTCGCCACCGGCATGGGCATCGGCCTGGTGTTCTGGGGCGCGGCCGAACCGATCTCGCATTTCTCCAAGCCGCCCGAAGGTCTCGCCCCGCAGAGCGTGGACGCGGCACGCGCGGCGATGCGCTACGCCTTCTTCCACTGGGGCCTGCACCCCTGGGCGATCTATGCGCTGATCGGCCTGGCGATGGCCTGGTTCCAGTACAACCGCAACGGCCGCGGGCTGATCAGCGACATGCTGCAGCCGCTGATCGGCCGCCATCACCGCGGCGCCGTCGGCCATGCGGTCAACATCGCCGCGGTGGTGGCCACCGCGATCGGCGTGGCGACCACGCTGGGCTTCGGCACCATCCAGATCGCCGCCGGCCTGCAGCGCGTGTTCGGCATCACCGCCAGCGTACCGGTGCAGCTGACCATCATCGCCATCGCCTTCGTGCTGTACATGGCCTCGACCCTCAGCGGCGTGGAGCGCGGCATCAAGTGGCTGTCCAACTTCAACCTGCTGCTGGCGGCGCTGCTGCTGGCGGCGCTGCTGCTGGTGCTGGGGCCGACCGGTTTCATCTTCGACACCTTCACCACCACGCTCGGCGCCTATCTCAACCAGCTGGTGACGATGAGCCTGCGCATGTCGCCGTTCTCCGGCAGCACCTGGGTGGCGGACTGGACCATCTTCTACTGGGCCTGGTGGATCGCCTGGGCGCCGTTCGTCGGCGCGTTCATCGCGCGCGTGTCGCGCGGCCGCAGCGTGCGCGAGTTCGTGGTCGGCGTGGTGCTGGCGCCGACCCTGCTCGGCTTCGTGTGGTTCTCGGTGTTCGGCGGCAGCGCGCTGTGGGCGCAGATCACCGGCCATGCCGACCTGCTGCAGGCGCTGGGCAACGGCTACGAGACCGTGCTGTTCGCGCTGTTCGACAGCCTGCCCGCCTCGCTGCTGCTGTCCATCATCGCGCTGGTGCTGCTGGTGATCTTCTTCGTCACTTCGGCCGATTCGGCGGTGCTGGTGCTGGCCAGCATGTCCACCGACGAGGCCGGCGACCCGCCGCTGTCACGCAAGGCGGTGTGGGGCGTGGCGGTGGCGCTGATCGCCGCGGTCCTGCTGCTGGCCGGCGGGCTGGACGCGCTGCAGGGCATGATCACCATCGCCGCGCTGCCGTTCGCGTTGCTGATGGTGCTGGTGATGGTCTGCCTGTACCGCGTGCTGGACCTGGAATACCAGCTCGAACGGCGCCGCGCGCAGCGCGCGCGGCATGCGGTGCAGTCCTGGATCGAACGCGAGATGGCGGCGCAGGAAGAAACCCGCGCGGAGGCGACACGGGCGCAGGAGCAGGGCTGACATCGCGCGGACCGCGTGGCGTCCATGGCTGCGCGGTCCCTGTCCGGAAGGCGCGCCGTCCCGCCACGCATCGACGCGTGGCGGGCGACGCGATGAAACCCAGGTTCAGTAGCCCGCCGCCTGCCCGTCCTTGCGGCTTTCCGACGCGCCGTAGTACACGCCGGTCTGCGCGTCGCGCATGATCGCCTGGTAGCCGCCGTACGGGCCGTCGGCGAACACCACGCGGTGGCCCTTGCGCATCAGCGCGCGGATGGTCTCGTAGGGGAAGCCGGTTTCCAGGTTGACCTCGCCGCCATCGCGCATCGCCGTGCCCTGCCCGGTCGGTTCGGTGGAACCTTCATGCTGGATGCGCGGCGCGTCGCCGGCTTCCTGCAGGTTCATGCCGAAGTCCACCAGGTTCATCACGATCTGCGCATGGCCCTGCGGCTGCATCGCCCCGCCCATCACCCCGAAGCTGGCGAACGGCTTGCCGTCCTTGGTGATGAAGGCCGGGATGATGGTCTGGAACGGGCGCTTGCCCGGCGCGTAGCCGTTGGGATGGCCCTTCTGCAGCACGAACATCTCGCCGCGGTCCTGCAGGATGAAACCCAGCCCCGGCGGCGCCATGCCGCTGCCCATGCCGCGGTAGTTGGACTGGATCAGCGAGACCATCATGCCGTCAGCGTCGGCCACGGTCATGTAGATGGTGTCGCCCTCCTCCAGCTGCTTGGGCGTGCCCGGCTGCGCTTCCTTCAGCGCCTTGTCCATCGAGATCAGCGCGCGCCGCTGCGCCGCGTAGTCCTTGGACACGAGCCGCTGCACCGGCGCCGGTGAGAACGCCGGGTCGGCGTAGAAGCGCGCGCGGTCGGCGAAGGCCAGCTTCTTGGCCTCGACGAACAGATGCACGTGTTCGGGCGAGCCGAACGGGATCTTCGAGAAATCGTAGCCCTCCAGGATGTTGAGGATCTGCAGCGCGGCGATGCCCTGGCTGTTGGGCGGCAGCTCCCACACGTCGTAGCCGCGGTAGTTGCTGCTTACCGGCTCGACCCATTCGCCCTGGTGCGCGGCCATGTCCTGGTAGCTGAGGAAACCGCCGTTGGCCTTGAAATAGGCATCGATGGTGCGGGCGATGTCGCCCTTGTAGAACGCGTCGCGGCCGCCATCGGCGATCTTCTGCAGGGTGTCGGCCAGGTTCGGGTTGCGCCACAGCTCGCCCTTGCGCGGCGCGCGGCCGTCGACGGTGAACTGCTCCCTGAAGCCCGGGTACTGCGACAGGCGCGGTACCGAGCGGTCCCAGTAGTAGGCGATCACTTCGGCCACAGGGTGGCCGTCGCGCGCATAGCGGATCGCCGGGGCCAGGTTGTCGGTCATGGGCCTGCGCCCGAAGCGCCCGTGCAGGGCGAACCAGCCATCGACCGCGCCGGGCACGGACACCGGCAGCGGCCCGGTGGCGGGAATGTCCTTCAGCCCGCGGCGCTGGAACTCGGCCAGGGTGAGCGACTGCGGCGAGCGCCCCGAGCCGTTGTAGCCGTAGAGCTTGCGCGTCTTCGGGTCCCAGACGATGGCGAACAGGTCGCCGCCGATGCCGTTGCCGGTCGGCTCCATCAGCCCGAGCGCGGCGTTGGCGGCGATCGCCGCGTCCACCGCCGAGCCGCCTGACTTCATCACGTCCAGCGCGATCTGCGTGGCCAGCGGCTGCGAGGTCGCCGCCATCGCGTGCGGCGCGATCACCTCCGAGCGCGTAGCGAAACCCGGCCCGGTGATGCGGTCGGCGGCATGCAGGGCCGGGATGGCAAGGCAGGACAGGAGCAGCAGCGGCAGGCGTTTCATTGGCGGGACCAGGAGCAGAGAACGGACACGGACGATAACCGGCAGGCGGTGCGCGCGCATCCGGCGCGCCGTACGGGACCGTCTCGACCGCTTCCCCGCGATGGCCTGCCGCCCGCGGAATACCCCACCCGGCATCGCTGCCGGCACCCGAAGTTTCCGGCCGCGGCGCGCTCTTACGTTCCTCTTACGCTGGTGGCCTATCAAGTTGCCCGAAACAACACACGCCCGACGGAACTTCCGTGTCCGCCGGGCCGCGCAGGTTTCCATCAAAGGGGCAATCCAATGCAAATGTCTTCCAAGCGCCGCCAGGGCGGCTTCACCCTTGTCGAAATGGCGGTGGTGCTGGTCATCATCGGCGTGATCATCGGCGCGGTGATGATCGGCCGCGACGTGCAGCGCAACGCCGAGTACACCCGCATCAAGCAGAAGTTCGTCGACCAGTGGGTGGTCACCTACAACAGCTACCAGCAGCGCTACGGCGCGCCGATCGGCGACAACCAGTCCGCGCCGCAGCTGATGGTCAATGGCGCCAACTACACCTCCGGCTTCTCCGGCGGCAACATGACCGGCGCCACCGAGCCGGCACTGATCTGCTCAGGAGCCGACGCGCTGCCGACGGCCGCAGGCCTGACCCGCGGCAAGCAGGGCGGCAACGAGTTCGACCTGCGCGACCTCGTGCGCCGGGCAGGCATCACCCTGCCGCCGGGCCGCGGCGAAGGCAAGGAAGACCGTTACGCCTACCTGGACACCAACGGCAACCCGCAGGAGATCCGCATCTGCTTCGGTTGGAACAAGCCGGGCACGCTGTGGGGTTCGGGCAACTCGATGTACATCACCGGGCTGACCCCGGATCTGGCCCGCGCACTGGACCAGATGATCGACGGCAAGGCCGACGCCGCCAACGGCACCTTCCGCCAGGTCGGCATCACCTCCCGCCCGGCCACCGCGTCCGGCGGCGCCACGACCGCCACCATCGGCACCGAGTGGGGCGGCAACAACACCGGCTCGATGGCTTCGGCCACCACCGACGGCAAGACCTTCGGTACCGCCACCGACGACGACCAGGTGATGACACTGGTCGCCAACTACAAGATGAACCAGTAACGCCGCCATGAACGTGCCCTCCCTGTTCTCGCGCCTGCAGCAGTCCCGGCGCGCATCGCTGACGGCGTTCGGCATCACCTTGGCCGCACTGATCGTCACCGCCGTGTGGTTCATCAGCGCGCGCTCGGCCCTGGCCGAGGCCTATGCCCGCCTGGGCGAACGCAACCAGGCCCTGGCCGAGGCGCAGGTGCGCGGACAGGAGGCACAACTGCGCGTGGACTACGCGCGATCGGCGCACGAACTGCTCGCCGGCGCCCAACGCAACGGCCTCCAGCCGGAGGCCTGGGGCGAACGCCTGATCAACCTGCGGCAGAGCCAGATGAGCCGCGAGGACACCGCGGCGCTGCTGGGCGCCGTCACCCGCGGTGACGACCGCATGTTCGGCGCGGACGCGTTCGAGCTGTCGGTGACCCATCCCGACGAAGGCCTGTTCAATTCTCCCGTTGCCAGCGACCGCGCACCCGCGCCGCTGTCGCTGACCCTGCGCGGCGCCATCCTGTTCCGCACCGGCGCCACCGGGGCGACCACCCTTCCCGCCGGAGTCGCGCCATGAGCCTGCTTTTCACCGTCCAGCAGCAGAACGGCTGGCTGACGTTCGATGGTGGTCATGTCAGCCGCAGCGAAACCCGACCGCGCCTGCAGCGCGCGGCCATGGCCGTCGCCGACTTCGAAGGCGCGGTCAGCAGCGTGATCGCCCTGGAAGGCAGCCCGGCGCATGCGGTGGCGCTCATCGAGCGCCGACTGCGTTCCGACGGCCTGGTCGATGGCGACGCCAAGGTCCTGATCCACAAGACCCATGGCGTCGGCGCCGGCTACCAGGCACTGTTCACCGCCATCCCGCTGGACACCTGGCAACAGACCTACGCCTGGTCGGAGTCGCAGCCGGACCATTGCCTTCTGGTGCCCATGACCTCGCTGCTGTTCAAGGCGCTCAAGCCCGGCCAGGGCGTGGTCCTGCAATCGGGGCGCCAGCTCAGCGTGCTGGCCCTGCTCAGGCACGGCATGGTCTACCGCAGCTCGCTGGCCTACAGCGACGACCCCGACGATCTGGCCATGACCGCCGGCTCGCTGGCCGAACAGATCGCCGACGACCTGGCGCGCGGCGAGGACAACCTCGATCCGCTGGAAATGAAATGGTGCCCGCTGCTCGTGCGCCATCCCGGCGAAGAGCGGCCCTGGCCGGACGACAGCCTGCGCGAGATATTCTCCGCGCGCAGCGGCCTGAAAGTGGCCACCGTGCCGGTGCGGCGCGTGCTGGACGAGGCGGGCAACGAATACCGTAGCGGCGCGGCATGGATGGAACGCGTTGCCGGCGCCGCCATCGCGGTGAATCCGGGCGGCAGCCGCGCCGCCTACCTGGCCGAGTGGGCCCTGCCCTACGCCAGCGCCGCCTCGCTGCTGTTCGCCCTGGTGCTCGGCACGCTGGGCGCGCGCTGGACGCTGAGCGCGCACGAGGCCAACACCCGCTCGGAGGAGATCAACGCGCAGATATCGGGGCTCGACGCGCAGATCACCGCACTGGCCCCGAAATCGGCCATGCCGGACCGTTTCGACGACGTGCTGAAATTCATCGAACGCGCCGGAAAACTGCAGGGTGGCATCGATCCGGTGGCAGGCATGAACCTCGTGCGCGAGGCCGCCGACGGCCAGGTGCGGATCCTGCGCGTGCGCGTGGAGGAGCCCGCGCCCGCCGGCTCGCCCGTCCGCGCCCCCGATGCTCCGGACGTGAGCGAACCGACCCTGCGCGTGGATGCCGTGGTCGATCCCGACCACGGCGATGCCGGCCTGCAGATCCCCACGTTCGTCGAGCGCCTGCGGCGGGCCGGATTCGATCCGGTGCCGCTGGATCCGCAGGCCAGCACGGCGGCGACGCGTTCAGCCGGCGGCTTCTTCTCCTATCTGCTCAGGCGCGCGGCCGCCGCCGCTCCCGCACCGGCGGTCACCGGAGCCACTCCATGAAAATGAAATACACCGCCGCATCCGCGTTGCTGGCGTGGCTGCTGGTCGTCGGCTGGCTGGCCAGCATGGTGATCGCCAAGCCTGCCGTGCTTCGCTTGGGCAACCAGGCCGAGGAAACCGCCGAGATGGCGGAGCTTCGCAACGGCATAGCGCGCAACCGGCAGACCGCGGCGGCGATCGCCACGCTGCGCGACGCCGCATTTCCCGTTGCCGATGGCAACGGCGTGATCGCACTGCCGGTCGCGGCTCCGGTTTCCACCGCCTCCGTCGCTGGCACAACAACCGGTAACCAGGCCGGTGCCGAGCCTGGAGCGGCCCCTGCAGCACGCGCACTCTCGCTGGTACTGGTGACCAATGGCCGCCGGGTCGCGGTGATCGATGGCCAGTATGTCCAGGTCGGCTCCCGCCTCGCCGACGGCACCCGCGTCCGCGCCATCGGCCAGGATTGGGTACGCCTGGACGATGCCGCGGGTACCCGCCAGACCCTGCGCGTGCTCAATCCCCTGCAGCCCGTGCAGGGCGGAGGCCGCCCATGAAACCGGCCGTCAAGCCCGTGCTCTGGGCCGGCGCGCTGGTTGCCGTCGGCCTGCTGACCGTGGTGCTGCTTCGCCAAGGCACGCCGGAAAATCCCGGTATCGCCGCGCCAGTTTCCTCCGCGCCGGAAACCGGCGCTGCGCCTCCCGCGCCCGTCGTCCCTGCCGGGCACACGGCCGAACCGCCTCCGCCGTGGATGAACAATGGCGCGCCGGGTACCGCGGCGGCGGCTACCGTCGCGCGCCAGCCCCCTGCCGTGTTCGGAGGACGCCAGCCCACCCGCGCGGAGCTGGCCCAGGCCCTGCTCCAGATCCGCGAAAAGGCTGCGCAGAACGACCGTGCCGCCAACGAACTGCTGCGCCAGCTCGATGCGATGCAGGCCAGCGGCAAGCTGCCGCCGAACATCAATGCCGAGGCCCTGCGCAACAACCTGCTGATCGCCAAGCGCACGCAGGAACTGGCGCGGGAGATGGGCGACCTGGTCGCGGCTCCGGCCGGCACGGATACGCAGCCGCGCATGAACGCGATCATCGCCGAGCTGCAGCAGCTCAAGAGTCAGCTGCGCTACGACGTCAACCTGGAAGCGGCCGCCGTATCCACCGCGGCAACGCCAGGCAGGACGCAGTGACATGCGCCGGCAGCGGACCCGGGCGATGGCTGTACGGGAGGGCGGCTACACGCTGGTGGAACTGGCGACCGTGCTCGGCATCCTCGGTGTGCTCACCCTCACCATGAATTCGGCCGTCGAATCCATGCAACAGGCGCGTCTGTACAACGCCGCCCAGGCTGATGCCGAGGCCGCCCGCCAGGCGCTGCGTGCCTATGTGCTGCGCAACAAACGGCTGCCCTGCCCGGACACCAGCACCGGCGGCGACCGCGGCCGCAGCGATGCGGTCTGCAGCGGAGGCAGCGGCTGGCTGCCCTACGAGACGCTCGGACTGGATATCCCAGAGCGCAACCGCCGGCTGCGCTACGGCGTGTATCGCAACGGCACGATCGATCTGGTCGACCCGGCCGCATCCTCGGTCGACGAACCCGACATCGAGGGGCGCAGCGGTCTGGCCACGGTACTGGACGCGCTGGTCAACGCGGCTCCGACCACCGTCGCGCCCTGGTATTCGGCCGCCGCCCCCGATCCCAGCGATACCGGCGCCGGCTGCGCCGGCGATTTCCCCACCAATCCCGCATTCGTCCTGGTCGCGCCGGCAGCGGACCTGGATGGCTCGGGCGATCCTGCGCCCGGTTTCGACGGACCAAACCGCAGCTTCGCCACCGGCGCCAGCCAGTGCGTGGCGACGCCCGCGCGGCCACCGAACAACCGCTACGACGACGTGGTCGTCGCCGAGAGCGCGACCACGCTGCTCGGCTGGCTGGCCACGTCCACCCGCTGACCCGACACGTCCTTCCGCATTCCTCCAAGGCCCATCGACATGATCCTTCGCCCCAACGCCCCGCACTCCCGCCATCCCGCGCTCCGGCTGCTTGCCGGTACCGTCGGCGGCCTGCTGCTGGCCTCGTGCGCCAACATGCCTCCCCGCAGCGTGAAGGACCTGCCGCCGACCGAGTACAAGGCGCTGGAACGTACCGGCACCGCCGTGGCCGAGGAGTCGGCCAAGCTGGCCGCGCAGCAGGACAAGCTGCGCGAGCAGCTCGAACAGTCATCCAGCCCCGTGGCCGCGATCGCGCCGGTCGCGCCGGCCTACGACCCGCTGGAGAACAGCGTGGTCAGCATCAGCATGTACGACGCCGACGTCGGCCAGCTGCTGTGGGCGCTGGCCGACGAACTGAAGATGAACCTGATCGTCGACCCGCGCGTGCTCGAACAGCGCCAGCGCTCCAGCCTGCACCTGCGCAACGTCAGTGCGCGCGAGGTCTACAACCACATCCTGGAAGGCTTCGACCTGCACGGCGAGGTCCGCGGCGGCACGCTGGTGGTCTCGCAGATGAGCGAGCGCATCTTCAACGTCGACATGCTCGACTCCAACACCTCGCTGGACCTGTCCACCGGCGGCGACGTGTTTGGCGCGGGCATGCAGAGCGGCGGCGGTGGCGGCCAGCAGCTGCGCGGCACGCTCACCATGACCGGCGCCGTCGGCAAGGACAACGACCCCTACAAGCAGCTTGGCACCGCGATCGAGACCATTCTCGGCACGGACAAGGCTGCCGCGCCGGCCGCCCGCGGCCCGAACGACCCGCCGCCGCCGGAGCTCCCGCGCTTCAATCTCGATGCAGGCAGCGGCACGCTCTACGTGCGCGCGCGCCCTTCGCAGATGCGTGCGGTCGAGGACCTGATCGAACACAGCAAGAAGAAGCTGCGCCGACAGGTGCTGGTCGAGGCGCAGATCCTTGATGTCTCGTTGAACGACAACTCCAACTACGGGGTGGACTGGAACCTGCTGCGCAACCGCGTCGCCGGCCTGTATGGCGATACGCCAGCCGTGATCCGGCCCACGCCCGGTACCGACACCAATCCCAACTCCCTGGACTACAGCGGCTACCAGGGCAGCGACCCGCACAGCAACTTCAGCGGCAACCGCTACGGCAACCAGGGTCGCACCATCGTATTTCCGGAGCAGAACCTGGGCTCGGCCGCCGGCCGCGCGCTGGGGCTGAGCTACATCAGCGACACCTTCTCGGCGGCGCTGAACGTGCTGCGCCAGTTCGGCAACGTCAAGATCCTGTCCAACCCCTCCGTGCGCGTGCGCAACGGCAGCCCGGCCTATCTGAGCGTGGGCACCAACATCCGCTACGTCACCAAGTCCACCACCAACTTTTCCGGCGGCTCCGGCACCGGCTCGGGCTTCACCTCCTCGGACATCCAGACCGACTCGCTGTTTTCCGGCGTGGTGATCGGCGTGGCGCCGATGATCCACGAGAACGGTTCGGTGGAGCTGCTGGTGCACCCGATGCAGACCGAGGTCGAGCCGTCGAGCCTGGCACTGAAGAACTTCCCCAACGGCAACGCGGTCACCCTGCCGGTGATCAACGTCAAGGGCATCACCACCACGCTCAACCTCAAGGACGGCGACACGGTGATGCTCGGCGGTCTGATCGACCAGAACAGCACCACCAGCGACGCCGGCATCCCCGGCCTGTCCGACGTGCCGGTCTTCGGCCGCATGTTCGGCTCGCGCGGCAAGACCCACAACACCCGCGAACTGGTCCTCGTGCTGCGGGTGAAGGTGATCTGATGAGCCTGATCCACGACGCGCTGCGGCAACCGGCAACGACGACCGATAACGGCGCGCCGTCGCGGACGCATGCGTCGCCGCGGCGCCTGGCCGACGGCCGCCGCTTTCCGGTCGCCTGGCTGCTGGCCGGTGTCGTGGTCGCCATGCCGGTCGCCTTCCTGATTCCGCGCCACCCCGCGCCCCCTGCCCCTTCCGCCGTGCCAACGATCGCCACTGTCATGCCGGTGGCGGCGGTGGTTCCGCCTGCCGCCGCGCCCCTGCCTCCGGCCACTCCGGTCGACAGCATCGGCAACGCGGCAACCCGTCCAGTGGATCCCATGGCACCCGCTCCCGCCGCGCCACCCCGTGTCGCCACGCCTGCCGCGCCGCCTGCCGCGTCCATGGCCCCCGACAACGCGCCCGCGGATCCACCATCCGACGCCCGCATTGCGGGCAATGAATCCGCACCACCCGCACGCGCGCAGATACAGCTCTCGGTACGCCAGCAGGACCCCGCCGACGCCAAACGCGACGCCGGCGACGAATCCACCACCGTGGCCGTGCGCATGGCCATGAACGCGCTCAACACCGCCGTCGCCGGCGGTGACGAGGCGGGCATCGACGACGCGGTCACCCGGCTGCAGGCGCTGCTGCCGCCGCAGAGCCTGACCCTGCTGCGCGCCCGCGCCTGGGTGGCCCATGGCGGCGGCGACTATGCCGAGGCCGAGCGGCTGTACCGCGCCATCCTCGACCGCGTGCCCGACGACGAGACCGCCGGCGTAAATCTCGCCCTGCTCGACGCGCGGCGCGGCAACGTCGCCGAGGCGCGCACGCGGCTGGGCCACCTGGCTTCGCGCAACGGACGCTCGACGCAGGTCGCGCAGGCCCTGGCCGAACTGGAAGCGGCGCAGCAATGAATCCGGCCATGGCCCGCCACCTGCAGACGCTGGGACTGGAACGCGCCCCGTTCCCGCCCACGCCGGATGCGGCCGCCTGGTTCCAGACCACGCGCCTGGAGGCGGATCTCGTCGAGGCCGCGCACTGCCTGCGCACCCGCGCCGGCTTCGTGCTGCTGACCGGCGAGGTCGGCACCGGCAAGAGCACGTTCCTGCGCCGCCTGCTGCTCGCGCTCGACGGCGAAGGCGTCGTCACCTCGATGGTGTTCAACACCTTCCTGCAGGGACCGGACCTGCTCGCGGCCGTGCTGCGCGACTTCGGGCTCGAGGCCAGGGGCAACCCCGCCGCCGACATCGAAACCCTCAACCGTTTCCTGATCCAGCGCTGGCGCGCGCAGATCACCTGCGTGCTGGTGATCGACGACGCGCAGAACCTGACCCTGGAAAGCCTGGAGCTGCTGCGCCTGCTGACCAACCTGGAGACGGGGCAGGAGAAGCTGCTGCAGATCGTGCTGGCGGGACAGCCGGAGCTGCACCACAACCTGGAACAGCCCTGCATCCGCCAGCTCACCAGCCGCATCTGCAAGCACGTGCGCCTCGAGGCGCTGGACCCGGCCGGAATCGAGCGCTACGTGCATTTCCGCCTCGCCGCGGCCGGCAATCCCTCGCCGGGCATCGCGCTGTCGCCCGGCGCGGCGCTGGCCCTGCACCGCGCCAGCGGCGGCAATCCGCGCCGCGTCCACCTGATCATGGACCGCTGCCTGTATGGCCTGTACGGACGGCGCGCCGATGCACGCAGCGTCGACACCGCGCTGGTGCGCACCGCCGCCGCCGAAGCCGGCGTGCAACCGGTACGGATGCGCGGCAGGCTGCCGGTCGCGCTGGCGGCGTCGCTGGCGGGCCTGCTGGTGGTGGCGATCTCCGCGCTCGCCCTGCGCAGCGGCGACAGCCATGCCGAGGAACGTGCCGATATCCGCCCGGCCCCGGTCGCCACCGGCGCGGAGCAAAGCGCGCGGCAATGGAATGCCTGCCTGCAGCGCCTGGGGGACCATCCCGTGCAGGTGCAGGCCATCGACGACGCGCTGCTCGCACGCCTGTCCAGCACCGAGCACCTGTGCCTGCGCCGCCAGGGCCACGGCTGGCTCGCCGGCTGGCGTGCCGGCCTGCGCGCGGAAGACTTCCTCGACGGCCTGGGCGACCGCCGGCGCCTGCTGGCGCTGCAGGCGCTGCTGGCTGACCACGGCCTCTACGACGGCGCGCTGGACGGGCGCTACGGCCCACGCATGCGCGCGGCGATCCGGCAATTCCAGGGCCGCAGCGGCCTGCCGGCCAGCGGCCTGCCCGATCCCGCCACCCTGCTCCTGTTCGACACACTCCTGGCCGCACGCTCCGGTGCCGGCCCCACTTCTCCGGAAACGCAACAGCATGGCCACGGTTGACCCCACCTCCTCGCTCCGCCCCCAGCCCCCGAGCGCGCCGCAGAAGGACGGCATGCGCCTGGGCGAGAGAATGCTGGCCCATGGCCTGATCGACGCCACGCAGCTGCAGTACGCGCTGCAGAAGAACGAAGTCGAGAAACAGCGCCTGGGGCGCATCCTGATCAAGCATGGCCTGGCCAACGAGTCGGACATCGTCCAGGCGCTGGCCGAGATGAACGGCATCGACTACGTGCAGGTGGACACCCTGCCGCAGGCCGATCCGCAGGTGCTGGCGATCTTCAACCGCGAACTGTGCCAGCTGCGCCAGTTCCTGCCGCTGCGCCGCGCCGGCGACGCGCTGGAGGTGCTGATCGGCGACGCCGATCCGCAGGCGGTGCAGCAGCTGGTGCTGCAGCGCTGCGGCCTGCGCTGCCGCTTCCTGCAGGGCGAGTACGGCAAGGTCGCGCGGCTGATCCGCCATACCTACTACTTCGCGCAGAACCCGGTCGAGAGCCTGCTGGAGCGCGAGATCAAGCGGCTGTCGGCCGACAACGACCATGCCTACAGCCCCGAGAAGCTGCTCGACTACCTGCTGCACTACGCGGTGCGCGAGCGCACCACCGACATCCACATCGCGCCGTCGGACGACAGCCTGCACGTGCTGTTCCGCGTCGATGGCGTGCTGCGGCCGATGTTCGCCATGCCGACCTCGCTCAGCCGCCTGCTGGGCTACATCAAGCTCGCCGCGGAGATGGACATCTCCGAACAGCGCCGCCCGCAGGACGGCAGCTTCCGTGCCACGGTGCTGGACTCGGCGCTCACCGTGCGCATCTCCACCATCATCACCGACGCCGGCGAGCGCGTGGTCATGCGCCTGCTGCCCGAACACAGCGACCTGGACGGGCTGAAGGAACTGGGCTTCTTCGAACAGGACGTGGCCGCGCTGGAACGCCTGTTCGCGCGCCCGGCCGGCCTGATCCTGATCACCGGCCCCACCGGCTCGGGCAAGAGCTCTTCGCTGCACGCGGCCTTGCGCATGCAGTCGCTGATCGAGCGCAACGTGCTCACCGTGGAAGACCCCATCGAATACCGCGTGCCCGGCGCCGGCCAGACCGAAGTGAACCGGCGCGCCGGCTACGAGTTCGGCTCGGCGCTGCGCCATTTCCTGCGCCACGACCCCGACGTGATCCTGCTGGGCGAAATGCGCGACGCCGAAACCGCGCAGGCCGCGCTGGAGGCGGCGGCCACCGGCCACCTCGTGCTCTCGACGCTGCACGTGACCACCGTGTTCGGCGTGGTGCCGCGCCTGCGCCCGCTCGGGCTGGAAGCGCAGGTCATCGCCGACAACCTGCTGGCCGTGGTCAACCAGCGCCTGGTCCGGCAGAACTGTCCCTTCTGCGCGCAGGAGTCGCCCTTCAGCGATCGCGAACTGGAGTGGCTGGGCCTGCCGGCCGGCAGCTGCGGCAAGCGTGGCACGGGCTGCGAGCGTTGCCGCGGCAGCGGCTTCTACGGCCGCCTGCCGGTCTACGACATCATGATGGTCGACGACGCACTGGCCAACGGCATCGCCGACGATGCCGGCCGCGAAGCGCTGCGCAACCTGGCCATGAACGCCGGCTTCCGCGGCATCGAGGACGTGGCCAAGGCGCGCGTCGTCGCCGGCCAGACCACCAGCGAGGAAGTGATGCGCGTGGCCGGCGTGGGGCCGGCGCCATGAACGTCTACTACTACCGCCTGCTGCTCTCCAGCGGCCGCGTGCGCAGCGGCGTCACCCAGCTTGCCGTCGAACAGGACGCCTCGGCGCGGATGTGGCTGGAAAAGAACTTCGACGCGGTGGTGCTGTCGCTCTACCGCCTGCCAGGATGGCTGGCCGAGACCCAGCGCTCGATCTCGCACCTGGTCAAGCCCAGCATCCGGCCGGCAGAACTGGCCGGCATGCTGCGCGACCTGGCGGTGATGACCAGCAGCGGCATCCCGGTGCTGGAGGCGCTGCGTGCCGTGGCCAACGAAGTCGGCGGCGGCCGCACCTCGAACCCGGCCAAGCTGGCCCGGCGCCTGCTCGAGGAACTGGATGCCGGCGCGTCGCTCAGCGACGCCTTCTCGCGCTTCCCCGACGCGTTCCCGGAAACGGTGCGCAACCTGGTCATGATCGGCGACGAGACCGGCACCATGGATCGCATGCTGGGCGAAGCGGCGGACCACATCGAGCGCATCTCCAAGATGACCGCCGACACCCGCCAGGCGCTGATCTACCCGGCGTTCGTGTTCTCGGCGATCTTCGCCGCCGGCGGCTTCTGGATTTACTACGTCATCCCCAATCTCGCCGACCTGTTCAAGCAGATGAACGCCAAGCTGCCCCCGCTGACCATCGCGGTGATGGCCGGTTCGGAGTGGCTGATCGCGCACATCGCCTGGATCCTGGCCGGGCTGGTGGTGGCCGTGTTCGTGTTCTGGGTCACCTGGCGCTACAGCCGCGGCTTCCGGCGCGCGATCCACTACACCCTGCACAAGCTGCCGATCGCCAGGACCATCATGTTCTCCTCCGGCCTGGCGTTCTTCACCGAGTACATGGCGCTGCTGATTCGCGCCGGCGTGGACATGGTCAGCAGCCTGCAGGTGATGGAGCGGGCGATGCGCGATGAGTACTACCGCGACCGCATCATCGCCATCCGCCAGGTGCTCGAGCGCGGCGACCGCGTGTCATCGGCAATGCGCCAGGTCGGCGGCTTCCCCTCGATGATGGTGCGCATGATCGGCGTGGGCGAGGAAACCGGCACGCTCGACTCGCAGTTCGCGCGTCTTTCCGCCGAGTACAGCCTGCGCCTGCAGCGGCTGATCACCAATCTTTCCGAAGTCATCAAGCCGGTGGTGGTGCTGCTGGCCGGCGGCATGTTCGTGTTCCTGATCGTCGCCCTGCTGCTGCCCGTCTACGACCTGGTCCAGCAGGCGATCACCGGGCCAAAGCTATGAAACGAGGTAACTCAATGTCGTCCATGCAGGCACGCCGCGAGCGCGGCTTCACCATCCTGGAGATGTCGGTGGTGCTGGTGGTGATCGCGCTGATCATCGGCGCGGTCAGCGTCGGCCGCGACGTCTACCGCAGCGCCGTGGCCGAACGCATCAGCACCGAGTTCGTGCAGGGGTGGATCATCGCCTACGACCGCTACGTCGCCCAGGTCGGCACCGTGCCGCTCGACAACCTCGCCAATCCCAGCGGTCGCGTGAGGAACGGCAGTACCGATCCGCTCTGCGACACCACGAGCGCCAGGGACCTGCGCAACGAGATGCTCAAGCGTGGCATCACCCTGCCGGCCGGACGGGCCGAGGGCATGGAATCGCGCTATGCCTTCCAGGACAGCAACGGCATCCCCCAGGAAGTGCAGGTGTGCTTCACCTCGGTCATCGACTGGGCCGAACCTGGTCCAGACGACACCTATGTGCAGCGCGTCCGCAACGTGATGGTCCTGCGCGGCCTGACGCCCGAGCTGGCCAACCAGCTCGACAACCGCATCGATGGCCGCGTCGATGCGCGCTTCGGCCGCCTGCGCGAAGCCACTCCTGGCGCCGCCAGATACAACCTCACCAGCGCGATCGGCAGCCCGCCGGCGGCGAACCCCTGGAGCCGGACAGGCGTAGACACCCAAGACGGCAAGCCGGACGGGCAGTCAGTGACCATGACCGCCTATCTGAAGATGAACCAGTAAGCCCTCCGACACGGATCCACGCCATGCCTCCCGTATCGCCTTCCCGCCTCCGCCACGTAACCTCGCCGTCCCGCGGCTTCGGACTGGTGCAGGCTCTGGTGCTGTTGCTGCTGGTCAGTTCGGCCCTGGTCGCCGGCGTCGTGCTGCTGCAGTCCCGCCGCAGCGCCGAGCAGACCCGGACCCAGGAAGACAGCCTGCGCTGGGCCGAGGAAGCGGTGACCTCCTTCGCCGCCTCGAACTCGCGCCTGCCCTGCCCCGCCACGACCCTGGATGGCGAGGAAGACTGCTCGGTCAGCCGCGACAGCGGCTGGCTGCCCCTGCGCACGCTGGCCGGCGCCTCCGGTACCGCCCCCGGCGTCGGCCCGCTGCGCTACGCCGTCTATCGCGGCGATGCCGGCAGCCACCTGGATCTGACCCAGCCGCTCAACGCCTACCAGCCTCGCGACCTGGCCGGTGAACCGCGCACGTTCAAGAACGACGACGACACCGATGGCAGCTACGACGCGGTCAACGGCCTGGACTTCTGCCAGACGCTGGGCCTGGCCGGCGCGGCCACCGCCAATGGCGCGCTGGCCGCGACCTCCGACCGCAACGCGCTGCCGTTGAACATCGCCTATGGCATCGCCGCCGCTGGCCCAAACAGCGCCGCGGGCAACCGCTTCGACGGCGGCAATGGCACCGGCAATGCGCTGGAGTCGCCTTGGCGCGAGGGCAGCTCCGACTACGACGACCGCGTCCGGGTGCAGACCTTTGCCGGCGTCGCCCATGCGGTCGGCTGCCGCCAGATCGCCGATTCCAGCATCAACACCACGCCCTACAACATCTCCACCGCCTCGGTGGATGCGCTCGCCGCCGCTCTCACCCTGCACGACAGCGTGGCCGGCCTGCAGGACAACAACATCGGCAATGCTGAATCCGCCGTGCGCGACGCCAGCTTCGCCCAGGCGATGTCGGCAGCCCAGGTGCTGCTGGCCGCTGGCCACATCGCCGACACCGTCTCCAGCAACATCACCGACATCGCCGACCTGATACGCGCCATCGGCACCTGCATCGCCTCCCTTGGCGCCACCTGCTGGGAAGTCCCGATCAAGGCCTCCGCCGTGGCCATGGAGATAGGCTCGATCATTTCCTATGGCGCGGCGCTGGGTGTGAACATCGGCACGGTCTCGCTGTCGGCCGTCGCCCTGAACAAGACCATCGAGGTCCGGGAGCGTGCCAAGAATGCGGTCATCCCACCAGTGGAGGACGTCAGCGAGGCGGCCGACAAGGTCTGTGCGGCCGCCAACGGCGGTTACGTGGACAAGCGCGTGCTCAAGCGCGACGCGGACGGGAACCTCATTCCGGTCCTCGACTCCAGCGGCAAGCAGGTCTTCGACGAGAACTTCGCCCCGCAGTACGAGTTCGAGGACCAGAAGAACGTCTGGCAGGACGGACTGAAACAGCAGAAGGAGCAGGCCAAGGAGGTCTACGACGAGCTGGCGGCCCATCGCGATCAGATCTACGCCCGTCGCATCACTCCGTTCAGCGACGGACAGATCCGCTACCGCATCGACGAGGCGAAATCGATCGACATGCACAACGGCCGCTACAGGATGTGGGTGTGCGAGGGCGTCTCTGGCGGGCAGCGGAGCTGGAGCAACGGCGCCTGCGACTACGTCTACGACTCCGACGGCAAGCTCGTCCCGGGTGGTTACGAGTGGGTCAAGCGATTCAAGTGGGACGTGGCGATCGCCGACGCCATCGCCAAGCGCAAGGCGGCCGAAGCCTGGTCGGACGCCAACCGCGCGGCCTCCGAGGCCGAGGAAGCCCTCAAGCTGGCCAGGAACAATTACAACCAGTGGAACGACACGCTGCTGCCGGCCATGCTGAGCCAGCGTGACAGTGACTGCGCAAAAGCCAGCAGCGCGTCGACCACCGAGGAACGCGAAAGGTTCAGGCAGGTATGCGAGAACGACAAGGCATCGGTGCGCTACACCCAGACCTGCAAGAAGACCGAGCGCAAGCAGTTGCCCGACGGCAGCATGGTCGAAGTGGAAACCACCGATACCGAGCCCAACGCCTCCTGCATGCCGCGCCTGAAGGACAAACTCGACGCCGCCCAGGCCACCAAGGACAACGCCGCCAGCAATGTCGCGGCGCGGAAATCCAGCTATGACGGCCTGCCGTCCCCCTACCTGAACTATCCGCAGAAAGACTGGTCGTGGTGGAGCCTGGTCGAGGTGGGCAAGACCGCGCTTGGCAATCCCAAGTACGAATGGCGGCAGAACGGCAGTGCCTACAACCCGAACAACACGTCGAACGAGGCGCCGCCGTTCTACTACGCCGACGAGCACGAACTGCTGCGCACCAATACCTCGATCAGCATCTTCAACTGCATCTTCGGCATCAACCCGTGGATCAACGGAACCCTGTGCGAGCACTACCCGTACAGCCGCGCCTACAACGACTACAGGACCGCCAAGATCGCCGCCGACGAGGCCGAGACGAACTACAGGCAGCTCGATGACCAGTACGTGCTCATGAACGACAGGTGCGAAAAGCTCAAGAACCTGGTCACACCCGGCGCGGGCGGCGCCTGCCAGGTCAATCTCGTGCTAGGCACGGAAGCGATCCTGCGCATGGCCGACCAGCTCGGCTCGGTGGGCGCGGCGCTGCCGCCCGCCAACAGCACGCCCAATACGCCAGGAACCTGTCCTTCGCCATGAACAACCGACATCGACAATCGGGCTGGTCGCTGATCGAACTGGCCGTCAGCCTGGTCATCGCCGCCCTGCTCACCGGGCTGCTGTTCGCACTGCTGCCGCTGGGCAGGCAGGCCGCCACTGGCGACCTGCAGCAGCGGCAGCTGGCGCAGTCGGAAGAAGCGCTGCTGGGTTTCGGCCTGTCGCACTACCACCTGCCCTTCGCCGATGGCGATGGCGACGGCGAAGCCGATGCGGGCACCTCCAGTGGCTGGCTGCCGGTACGCACCCTTGGACTGCCGCCACGGCTGCGCGTCCGTTACGAGGTGGATGCGCAACTGGCGGCCGAGGCCAGCCGCCAGTTCGCGCCCCACCTGCCTCCAGGCGAGGAGGCACGCGTATCGTCCACGCCCAACGGGCTGGACCTGTGCATACGCCTGTTCACCCAGCAGCGCGACAACCGCACGCTCGGCATCCTCGGCCTGCCTGCGGCCTATGCGCTTGCCGCACCCGCCGATCCCGGGGCGGCGATGGCAGGCCCACCCGTGGCGATTCCGCTTCCCGGCAGCGAGGATGCCGCCGGGAAGCCGATGCTCAGCACGGCCGCCGGGCCGGGCGAACTCGCATCGCGCATGGCCTGCCCGCAGCTGCTGGCGCGTGCGCACGGCGCCGCGCAGGCGGCGATGACCGCCTACAGCATCCGCCAGGCGGCCAGCTTCAACCGCGATTTCCGGGCATTCGACGTGCGCATCGCCAAGCTCGTGCAGGCGCAGTCGGAAGCGGCCTTGGCGTTCGCGAGCGTGGGCCTGGCCATGGGCCTGTTCGACCAGGCCATGGGCGTCATCCTGATGGCCGCGGGCTGGCCGCCCGACGGGTTCGCCATCGCTGTCGGCATTGCCGAGAACATCACCTCGATGACGTCGATCGGCTACGCGATCGCCAGCGTCGTCCTGGCCAAGAACGACCTGGATTCCGCCAACCAGACGCTGGCCGACGCCGAGGATGCGCTGGAGCGGGTGGAAGCGCAGAAGAAGAAAACCGACCAGCTCTATGTCGACAGCGTCGAGGCCGCACTGCGGCTCGCCGCCGGAGGAACCCGACGTTGAACATCCACGCTCCGTATCGCGCGCACCGCGCCGCCGCAGGTTTCTCCCTGCTGGAACTGACCCTTTCACTGGTGATCCTCGGCGTCATCGGCATCCTGCTCGCCCGCTGGATCGGCATGGAATCGGAGGACCGCTCGCAGCTGGTCCAGCGCACGCTGCTGCAGCGCGCCGACGATGCCATCACCGCCTTCGCGGCCAGCAACGGCCGACTGCCCTGTCCGGCGGCCGACACCGGCGGTGGCGAGGACTGTTCGCGCGCGGTGGGCCTGCTTCCGTTCCGCAGCCTGGGGCTGCCCGACAGCCGCGCCGGCCTGCTCCGCTACGGTGTCTACCGTGGCGAGGACACCCGGCCGGAAGGCGCGGACGCCGATCTTGCCGTGCTGCATGACCGCAACAGGGTGCTGCAGGTCACCGCCATGGCCGGTACCGGCGTAGTCCTCGGCGAGGTTTTCACCCTGCCCGGTTGCGGCGCGGAGTGCGCCGCCATGCCGCAGCTGCAACTGAACGGGCTGGATTTCTGCGTGGGCCTGCGCAACGCGATGCAGCATCCGACCGACGCCAGCCGGGTACACACACTGCGCCCGGTCCTGCCCGCGATGGAGATCGCGGGCAACGTGGCCTATGCCCTTTCCAGCAGCGCGCCGGGCCAGGCGAACGCGCTGCATACCGGTACGTCTCTCGCATTCGCATCGCCGCGGCAGGCCAGTTCCCCGAACTACGGCGACAAGGTGGTCGCCGTCGGCCTGGACCAGATGTGGTCACGATTGAACTGCGGCGACGCGCTGGGCGCCGCTACCTACGGGCAGGCCAACGCCGCCGCCGCCGCCACCTTGAACGTCCCGGCGATGTACGACTACAAGGAACAGCTGGCGATCATGGACCAGATGGCCGATGCTGGCGTGCTGAGCGCCAACGCGGCGCTGGTCGGCTCCATCGCCCAGGTCGGCTATGCCACCGGCGGCGTGTTCGATACCGTCGGCGAGACGCTGGCTACCCTGGGCGCATGGAACTGGCGCATCAACCTGTCCATCGTCGGCATCGGCAGTGCGGTGGGTTCGGTGATCGCCGCCGGCATCGCCAAAGGCAAGGCGGATGCCTACAAGGGCCAGGCCTCCAGCCTGGCGGCGGAGTTCAACACCACGTTTCCGGCCAATGCCGCCGCGCTCGAAACCAGCCTGGACACCGAGCTGTATCGCGCCGACATGCTGGGGCTGTACCCCGACCTGCAATCCCAGGCGACGGCCAAGGCCTATGTGCCGCCCGCCACCAGCGCGCCCACACCCTGATCATCGGCGGGCGTGCCCGCCGCCGCCCGCCGTCAGGCCATGGCGGCGACGGAGATGCGATCCCACGCCCTCGACGTAGGCATGGGCTGGGAGACGCGGGCGATCCGGCGTTCGATTTCCATGCCCAGGGCGCGGGTCGCCGGATGGGGCTCGACCGCCAGCTCCCGCCTGAGCCCGCGTTCGAGCGATCGATACCAGCTCAGCGCCAGGCCGGTTTCGCCAAGGCGCAGATACAGCGCCAGCAGGCTGCGGTGCTGCGCCTCGTCCCACGGATCCAGCACCGTCAGGCGACGCGCCAGGCCCAGGGCATGCTCGACATCGCCTGCCGCCGTCGCCGCGTCGCGCGCCCGCTCCAGCGCCTTGAGCAGCCGTTGCCGCGCCCACGTTCTGGCCCCCGGCAACCACTCGCAGAACTCGTCGCACTGCTCCAGCGAAACGCCTTCCAGCAGTTCGCCCGCCTCCCCCAGCCACTCCCGCGTGCGGTCGCCGGCCGGCAGCGCCGGTTCCAGCAGATCGATATCGAACAGCCCCTGCGATGCGTCCGGGCACAGGCGCACGCTCTCGCGGTCGATCAGCAGCACGCCCTCGCCCGCGGCCGCGACGATCGCCCGGTTCAGGTCGGTCAGCACCTGGCGGAGGTTGGTCAGCGCGGCGCCGTGCGGCAGGTCGGGCCAGAGCATCGCGGCGATCCGGCTGCGGCGATGGACGCGCGGGCGCTCGATCGCCAGGTAGGCCAGCAGCGCCCAGCCCTTGCGGTAGACCAGCCGGCCCGGCCGCGCGGCGGTCCCGATGCGGCATTCGCCCAGCAGGCGGATCAAGGGCTGTACGTGGCCCGGCCACGCGCTCATGGCATCCATCCCATGGCGGCGGTCGACGGAGTGCGCGGGCTTCCATTCCCCATACGGCAGGCGAGAAAACGGTTCATGCGGTTCCCCAGGCGTTTCGGATTGGCGGTCCCGCTGTTTCGCGGGACTCACTAACCAAACCGTGAAAACCGTCCGGTTCCTATCACTCGCTTTCAATTGCTTTCGCGACACCTCTCCGCTATGCGCCCGCGCACTGGTCCCGGATGGAACATGGAGTCCGGCGCTGCCGGCATGATGGCCGCGCACCTGCTGGAATGCCCCACGGCCCGCGCACGCGGGCGCCCATCGGCATCGTCGGCCTTGCGCATCGAACAACTTTCAACCGCAACCATGCCGCGGTGGCGGGGCTTTCCGGACGAAGTCACCGCATGCGCCGCCGCGATGCGCCACCACGCTTGACAGCGCCGAAAGCGCCGTGGTTATCTCGACCCCATGCTGCAACGCCACACCACCGCCAACCCGACCCGCATCCCGGCCTCCGCCGCGGCGCTGCTCGTACTCGTGCTTATTACCGAACCCACAGGTGCGGGACGAGCTGGCGCGTAGCAGAAAAAAGCCAGATTCGATCAAAGACCCCGCACCGGCCCCGGTGCGGGGTTTTTCGTTTCCAGCATCCATTTCAACTGAAACCATGTTCACCACCGATACCGCCACGCAGAAACACACCGCCCGCGATGCCATGCGCACCGCCGCGGCGTGCATGGCGCTCCTCCCTCCCCCGACGGCCGCCGCGTCCTGACGCGACGGCCGTTTTCTTTTGCGCTCCATCTATCACTGCAAGGAACCAAGTCCCATGAGCTCCAACGAACTGCCCCAGATCAAGATCGCCGTCATCGGTTACGGCAGCCAGGGCCGCGCCCATGCCCTGAACCTGCGTGAGTCCGGCTTCGACGTGACCGTCGGCCTGCGTGCCGGCGGCCCAACCGAAGCCAAGGCCCAGGCCGACGGCTTCGCGGTCAAGGCGCCGGCCGAAGCGGTCAAGGACGCCGACCTGGTCGCCGTGCTGACCCCGGACATGGTGCAGAAGAAGCTCTATGAGGACGTGCTGGCGCCGAACATGAAGCAGGGCGCGTGCCTGCTGTTCGCCCACGGCCTGAACGTGCACTACGGCATGATCGCCCCGCGCGAGGACCTGGACGTGGTGCTGGTCGCGCCCAAGGGCCCGGGCGCGCTGGTGCGCCGCGAGTACGAGATCGGCCGCGGCGTGCCGTGCATCTGGGCGGTCTACCAGGACAGGAGCGGCAAGGCCGAGCAGTTCGCGCTGGCCTACGCGGCCGGCCTGGGCGGCGCCCGCGCCAACCTGATCCGCACCACCTTCAAGGAAGAGACCGAGACCGACCTGTTCGGCGAGCAGGCGGTGCTGTGCGGCGGCGCCTCGGCGCTGGTGCAGGCCGGCTTCGAGACCCTGGTGGAAGCCGGCTACCAGCCGGAGATCGCCTACTACGAAGTGCTGCACGAACTGAAGCTGATCGTGGACCTGTTCTACGAAGGCGGCATCACCCGCATGCTGGAATTCGTCTCCGAGACCGCGCAGTACGGCGACTACGTCAGCGGCCCGCGGGTGATCGACGCCGGCACCAAGGCGCGCATGAAGGACGTGCTGACCGACATCCAGAACGGCACCTTCACCAAGAACTGGGTGGCCGAATACGAAGCGGGCCTGCCGAACTACAACCGGTTCAAGCAGGCCGACCTGGAGCACCCGATCGAGAAGGTCGGCAAGGAACTGCGCGCCAAGATGGTCTGGCTGCAGGCGCAGAGCGCGTAACCCGCGGTCCCCCACCCGCAAAGGCAAAGGTCGCTGCATGAACACTCCCACCCACGGCGCGCCACGCAACGGCGCACGCTGGTTGACGCAGGCCCTGGAGGCCGAAGGCGTGCAGACGCTGTTCGGCTACCCGGGCGGCACCATCATGCCGTTCTACGACGCATTGGTGGATTCCACCCTCAAGCACATCCTGGTGCGCCATGAGCAGGGCGCGGCGTTGGCCGCCAACGGCTACGCCCGCGCCAGCGGCAAGGTCGGCGTATGCGTGGCCACTTCCGGCCCCGGCGCGTCCAACCTGGTCACCGGCATCGCCGACGCGATGCTCGACTCGGTACCGATGGTGTGCCTGACCGGACAGGTCGGCACGCCGCTGCTGGGCACCGATGCGTTCCAGGAGCTGGACGTGTTCGGCATGACCATGCCCATCGTCAAGCACAGCTGGCTGGTGCGCAGCGTCGACGACCTGCCGCAGGTGGTGGCCGAAGCGTTCCGCGTCGCCCGCGAGGGCCGCCCCGGGCCGGTGCTGATCGACCTGCCCAAGGACGTGCAGCTGGCCGATGCCACGCACCTGCCCGACCACGTGCCGGCCTCGGTCGATCCGGTGCCGGCACCGGACGCGCAGCGCCTGGCCGCGGCGGTGGAGATGATCGCCGCCGCCGAAAAGCCCGTCATCTACGGCGGCGGCGGCATCGCCCTGGCCGAGGCGGTGGAGGATTTCCGCCAGTTCGTTGAGGCCTCCGGCATTCCCACCGTGCTGACCCTGCGCGGGTTGGGCGCGCTACCGGCCAACCATCCGCAGTACCTGGGCATGCTGGGCATGCACGGCACCCGCGCCGCCAACATGGCGGTGCAGGAGTCGGACCTGCTGGTCGTGGTCGGCGCCCGCTTCGACGACCGCGCCACCGGCAAGCTGGCCGAGTTCGCGCCGTTCGCGCGCGTCATCCACCTGGATGGCGACGCCTACGAGATCAGCAAGCTGCGCGAGGCCGACATCGGCGTGCCCGGCGACCTCAAGGCCGGCCTGCGCGCGCTGTCCGGCATCCGCGGCAACTGCAACGGCTGGCGTGCGCGCTGCGCCGCCAACCGCGAGAAATTCGCCGCCCGCTACGACGCGCCCGGCCAGGACATCTACGCGCCGGCGCTGCTCAAGCGCCTGAGCGAGATCGCGCCGCCGGACACCGTCATCGCCTGCGACGTCGGCCAGCACCAGATGTGGGTGGCCCAGCACTGCCGCTTCAACCACCCGCGCAACCACCTGACCTCCGGCGCGCTGGGCACCATGGGCTTCGGCCTGCCGGCGGCGATGGGCGCGCAGTTCGCCTGCCCGGACCGCACCGTGGTGCTGGTCTCCGGCGACGGCAGTTTCATGATGAACGTGCAGGAGCTGGTCACCATCGCCCGCTGCCGCCTGCCGGTGAAGATCGTGCTGCTGGACAATTCCTCGCTGGGCATGGTGCGGCAATGGCAGGAGTTGTTCTTCGCCGAGCGCTACAGCGAGATCGACCTGTCCGACAACCCGGATTTCGCCGCGCTGGCGCAGGTGTTCGGCATCCCGGCCACGCGCATCACCCAGCGCGCCGACGTCGAGGACGCGCTGGCCGCGCTGCTCGACACCCCCGGCCCGGCGCTGCTGCACGTGGCCATCGACGCGCGCGCCAACGTGTGGCCGCTGGTGCCGCCGAACAACGCCAACAGCACCATGCTGGAAGGCAACCCCGCCCACGCCAAGGCCACTCAGGAGAGTTCCAATGCAATACCGGCTTGACCTGGTGCTGACGCCCGCCGAAGGCGCGCTGCTGCGCGTGCTAGGCATGGTCGAACGCCGGGGCTTCTCCCCGCGCAACATCGCCGGCAGCCGCGAGGCCACCGACGCCGGCCGCTGGCATGTGCAGATGGAAGTCAGCGGCGAGCGCCCGCCGGAAACGCTGTGCCGGCAGCTGGAGAAGGTCTACGACTGCGAGTCGGTACGGATCGTGGCGCTGGACCCGGCCGGGGTAGCGGCATGAACCCCGACGTAGCCGTACGGCGCGGGAACGGGGAACAGGGAACGGGGAATGCCTGTTCCCTGTGCGCCGTTCCTGCGCGTCCGCAGCGGAGGCGTCTTCTTCGACGCAGCGCCGCGCAACTTCTTTCCCCGTTCCCGCTTCCCCGCTCCCCGCTTTCCGGCAATGCCTGACCGCGGCCGCGCCACCGCAGATGCCGACAGCGCCGGCGGCGTAAACGTCAGCGCCGGCGGCGTAAACGTCAGCGTCGCCGACGTATTGGCCGCGCAGGCACGCCTGCGCCGCTTCCTGCCGCCCACCCCGCTGCACTACGCCGAGCGCTTCGGCACCTGGCTCAAGCTCGAAAACCTGCAGCGCACCGGCTCCTACAAGGTGCGCGGCGCGCTGAACGCGATGCTGGCGGCGCTGGAGCGCGGCGACGAACGCCCGGTCATCTGCGCCTCGGCCGGCAACCACGCCCAGGGCGTGGCCTGGGCCGCCTTCCGCCTCGGCGTGCAGGCCATCACTGTGATGCCACATGGCGCGCCGGCCACCAAGATCGCCGGCGTGCAGCACTGGGGCGCCACCGTTCGCCAGCATGGCAACAGCTACGACGAGGCCTACGCCTTCGCCCGCGAACTGGCCGAGCAGAACGGCTACCGCTTCCTGTCCGCGTTCGACGACCCGGACGTGATCGCCGGCCAGGGCACGCTGGGCATCGAGATCGCCCCGCACGCGCCGGACGTGGTGATCGTGCCGATCGGCGGCGGCGGCTTGGCCTCGGGCGTGGCGCTGGCGCTGAAATCGCAGGGCGTGCGCATCGTCGGCGCGCAGGTCGAGGGCGTGGATTCGATGGCGCGCGCGATCAAGGGCGACGTGCGCGAGATCGCGCCGGTTGCCACGCTGGCCGACGGCGTCAAGGTCAAGATCCCCGGCTTCCTCACCCGCCGCCTGTGCGCCAGCCTGCTCGACGACGTGGTCATCGTGCGCGAGGCCGAGCTGCGCGAAACCCTGGTGCGGCTGGCGCTGGAAGAACACGTGATCGCCGAAGGCGCCGGCGCGCTGGCGCTGGCCGCCGGCCGCCGCGTGGCCGGCAGGCGCAAGTGCGCCGTGGTCTCCGGCGGCAACATCGACGCCACCGTGCTGTCCACGCTGTTGTCCGAAGTGCGCCCCAGCCCGCCGCGCAAACCGCGACGGCGCAACGCCGAACGACTTAGAAGCCGCGTCGCCCCCAACGCGCCGCGGCCCACCCGAAACGAACACCCCAACATCATCGCACCCGCTGTCGAGGAGACCCTCTGGTGACTACTCCAACCATCAACACCCCCCGAATTACCATCTTCGACACGACCCTGCGCGATGGCGAACAGTCACCGGGCTGCAGCATGACCCCACCGCAGAAGCTGGTGATGGCGCGCGCCCTGGCCGAGCTGGGCATGGACGTGATCGAAACCGGTTTCCCGGCAAGTTCCCAATCCGACCGCGAGGCCATGGCGCTGATCGGCCGCGAGGTCCGCGAGCCGGTGCTGGCGGTGCTGTCGCGCTGCCTGGCCGCCGACATCGAGACCTCGGTCAAGGCGCTGGAAGCGGCGGCACGCCCGCGCCTGCACCTGTTCCTGTCCACCAGCCCGCTGCACCGCGAGCACAAGCTGCGCATGAGCAAGGAACAGGTGCTGGAATCGGTGCACAAGCACGTGACGATGGCGCGCGGTTACGTGGACGACGTGGAGTTCTCGGCCGAGGACGCCACCCGCACCGAACTGGATTTCCTGACCGAGGTGGCGCAGGTGGCCATCGCCGCCGGCGCGCGCACCATCAACCTGCCCGATACCGTCGGCTTCACCACGCCGGACGAGATCCGCGCGATGTTCAAGCACGTCATCGGCAACGCCGCCGGCGCCGACAAGGTCATCTTCAGCGCCCACTGCCACAACGACCTGGGCCTGGCCGTGGCCAACTCGCTGGCCGCCATCGAGGGCGGCGCGCGCCAGGTGGAAGGCTCGATCAACGGCATCGGCGAGCGCGCCGGCAACTGCGCGCTGGAAGAGATCGCCATGGTGCTGAAGGTACGCAACGCCTTCTACAACTTCGACACGGGCTTTGACACCCGCCGCATCGTGCCGACCTCGCAGCTGCTGCAGCGCCTGGTGGGCATGCCGGTCCAGCGCAACAAGGCCATCGTCGGCGCCAACGCCTTCGCGCACGAATCGGGCATCCACCAGCACGGCATGCTGCGCAACCGCAACACCTACGAAATCATGCGCCCGGAAGACGTGGGCTGGGAGTCCTCGCAGATGGTGCTGGGCCGCCACAGCGGCCGCGCCGCGGTCGAGGCGCGCCTGCGTGCGCTGGGCTACTGGCTGGAAGAGGAAGAGCTGAAGCTGGTGTTCGACCAGTTCAAGGCGCTGTGCGAGCAGCAGCGCGTGGTCACCGACGCCGACCTGCAGACCCTGATGCAGGGCAACTCCGGCGGCGACGGCTACCGCCTGGCGTCGATGACCATCAGCGACGTCGGCAGCCGCGCCAACGCGCTGGTCGAGCTGTCCGACCCGGATGGCAACCGCGTGGCCGAAACCGCGCAGGGCGACGGCCCGGTGGATGCGCTGTTCTCGGCGCTGTCGGCCGCCACCGGCGTGCAGCTGACCCTGGACAGCTACCACGTGCACAGCGTCGGCATCGGCGCCGACGCGCGCGGCGAGGCCAACCTGGGCGTGCGCCACGAGGGCAACATCTACGAGGGCACCGGCACCAGCCGTGACATCATCGAGGCCAGCGCGCTGGCCTGGCTGGACGTCACCAACCGCCTGCTGCGCCAGCGCGAAGGCAGCAAGGCCCAGGAAGCCGTCAGCGCCTGAGCGCGACGGCCCCCGCATAGGCAACGGAACAAGACGCAATGAGCTCCGCACCCAAGACCCTGTATGACAAGCTGTGGGACGCGCACGTCGTCGTCCCCGAAAGCGACAGCGCGCCGGCCGTGCTGTACATCGACCTGCACCTGATCCACGAAGTCACCTCGCCGCAGGCCTTCACCGAACTGCGCGAACGCGGCCTGAAGCCGCGCCGCCCGGACCGCACCAAGGCGACGATGGACCACTCCACGCCGACCCTGCCGGCCGGCGCCGACGGCAGGCTGCCGTACGCCAGCAAGGCCTCCGAGGCGCAGGTGGAGATGCTGGCGAAAAACTGCGCCGAGTACGGCATCGAACTGTTCGACATGGCCTCGAGCAACCGCGGCATCGTGCACGTGATCGCACCGGAACAGGGCTTCACCCAGCCGGGCATGACCATCGTCTGCGGCGACAGCCACACCTCCACCCACGGCGCGTTCGGCGCGTTGGCCTTCGGCATCGGCACCAGCGAAGTCGGCCACGTGCTGGCCACGCAATGCCTGCTGCAGCGCAAAGCAAAAACCATGGCGATCACCGTCGACGGCGAACTGGCCCCGGGCGTCGGCGCCAAGGACGTGGTGCTGCACATCATCGGCGTGATCGGCGTCAACGGCGGTACCGGCCACGTGCTGGAATTCCGTGGCTCGGCGATCCGCGCGATGGACATGGAACAGCGCATGACCCTGTGCAACATGTCCATCGAGGCCGGCGCCCGCGCCGGCATGGTGGCGCCGGACCAGGTCACTTTTGACTGGGTGGCGAAGACCCCGCGCGTCCCCAGGGGCGCCGATTTCGACACCGCCATCGCCTACTGGAAGACGCTGCGCAGCGACGAGGGCGCGCGCTTCGACGTCGAAGTGCGCATCGACGCCGCCGACATTCGCCCCACCCTGACCTGGGGCACGCACCCGGGCACCGCCATCGCGGTGGACGCGCCGATCCCGGCCGCCAACGACGCCGCCGCGCAGAAGGGCCTGGACTACATGAAATTCGAAGCCGGCCACGCGCTGGCCGGCACGCCGGTGGACGTGGTGTTCGTCGGCTCCTGCACCAACGGCCGCCTGAGCGACATGCGCGAGGTGGCGCAAGTACTGCGCGGCCGGCGCGTCGCCGCCGGCGTGCGCATGCTGGTGGTGCCGGGCTCGGAGATCGTCAAGCGCGACGCCGAGGCCGAAGGCATCCACGAGATCGTGCGTGCCGCCGGCGCCGAATGGCGCGAACCCGGCTGCTCGATGTGCATCGCCATGAACGGCGACCTGGTCGCACCGGGCCAGTTGGCGGTGAGCACCAGCAACCGCAATTTCGAGGGCCGCCAGGGCCCCGGCTCGCGCACCCTGCTGGCCTCGCCGATGAGCGCGGCCTGGGCGGCGGTGAACGGCAAGGTCGCCGACGTGCGCGAGCTGTTCAAGAAGGAGGTGGCGTGATGGCCGGTTTCCGTACCCTGAGCTCGCGCAGCGTGGTGCTGCGCCAGACCAACATCGACACCGACCAGATCATCCCGGCGCGGTTCCTGTCCACCACCGAACGCGCCGGCCTGGGCAGGAACGCCTTCAACGACTGGCGCTGGCAGGCCGACGGTTCGCCCAACCCGGAATTCGCCTTCAACCAGCCGCAGAACGCCGGCCGCTCGATCCTGCTGGCCGGGCGCAACTTCGGCTGCGGCTCCTCGCGCGAGCACGCGCCGTGGGCGCTGACCGACCTGGGCCTGCGCGCCATCGTCAGCAGCGAGATCGCCGACATCTTCCGCGGCAATGCGCTGAAGAACGGCCTGCTGCCGATCGTGCTGGACGAAGCCGACGTGCAGGAACTGATGCAGCGCCCGGACGACGAACTGACCATCGACGTGGCCGCGCGCGAACTGCGCACCCCCGCCGGCAAGGTGTATTCCTTCCCGCTGGACGGCTTCTCGCAGACCTGCCTGCTGGAAGGCGTGGATCAGCTGGGCTGGCTGCTGGGGCGGGTGCCGGAGATCGAGCGGTACGAGAGCCAACGGGCAGCGTGACGCTTTTCCCTTCTCCCTCCGGGAGAAGGTGGCGCGTAGCGCCGGATGAGGGTACGGGCGAAGCCTCGCGCATCCAAACACGGCAAGGGCTTCGCCCCTTACCCTCACCCCAACCCCTCTCCCGGAGGGAGAGGGGCTTCAGACGACAAAACAAACAACCGGAACATCCCCATGCAAGCCAACATCGTCATACTGCCGGGTGACGGCATCGGCCCCGAGATCACCGTCGCCGCGGTGGACGTGCTCAAGGCCATCGCCGCGCGCTTCGGCCATGACTTCACTTTCGCCGAACACGACATCGGCGGCATCGCCATCGACAACCATGGCGAACCGCTGCCGGCCGCCACGCTCGAAGCCTGCAGCAAGGCCGACGCCGTGCTGCTCGGCGCGGTCGGCGGGCCCAAGTGGTCCGACCCCAACGCCAAGGTGCGCCCGGAACAGGGCCTGCTGGCCATCCGCAAGGCGCTGGGCCTGTTCGCCAACCTGCGCCCGGTGCGCACCCACCCGGCCGCGCTGCACGCCTCGCCGATCAAGCCCGAGCTGCTCGCCGACGTCGACTTCGTGGTCGTGCGCGAGCTCACCGGCGGCATCTACTTCGGCGACAAGACCCGCGACGCCGACAGCGCCAGCGACCTGTGCCGCTACACCGTGGCCGAGATCGAGCGCGTGCTGCGCAGCGCCTTCCGCCTGGCGCAGCAGCGCCGCGGCAAGCTGACCTCGGTGGACAAGGCCAACGTGCTGGAGACCTCGCGGCTGTGGCGCGACGTCGCCGCGCGCATCGGCCGCGAGGAATTCCCGGACGTGGAACTTGAACACCAGCTGGTCGATTCCATGGCCATGCACCTGATCGCCAAGCCGCGCGCCTACGACGTGATCGTCACCGAGAACATGTTCGGCGACATCCTCACCGACGAGGCCTCGATGCTGGCCGGTTCGCTGGGCCTGCTCCCTTCCGCCTCGCTGGGCGAGCAGGGCAAGGTCGGCATCTTCGAGCCCATCCACGGCTCGGCGCCGGACATCGCCGGCAAGGGCATCGCCAACCCCTACGCCACCATCCTCAGCGCGGCCATGCTGCTGCGCCACTCGCTGGGGCTGGAGGACGAAGCCGCCGCCGTCGAACAGGCGGTGGCCGCCGCGCTGGACGACGGCCTGTTCACCGCCGACCTCGCCGCGCAGGGGCGAGCGCTTTCCACATCCCAGGCGGCGCAGGCGGTTCTCGCCCGCCTGCAATGACTCCATGACGCGGCCTACGGGCCGCGTTTTCGTTCCGGCTGTCCTTTTGCTGTCCCTTCCCCACCTTCAGGAGGAATGCCCTTGAACCACCGTAGTCCCGATGAGTTCCTGGCCTACGTCGCCAACCGCGACCCTTACCAGCCCGAGTTCCTGCAGGCGGTCAAGGAAGTCACCCACAGTCTCTGGCCGTTCCTGCAGCAGCACCCGCAGTACGCGCGGCATGGCCTGCTCGAGCGGCTGGTGGAACCGGAACGGGTCATCCAGTTCCGCGTGGCCTGGGCCGACGACAGCGGCCGCACCCACGTCAACCGCGCCTTCCGCGTGCAGCACAGCTCGGCCATCGGCCCGTTCAAGGGCGGCATGCGCTTCCACCCCTCGGTGAACCTGTCGATCCTGAAGTTCCTGGCCTTCGAGCAGACCTTCAAGAACGCCCTGACCACCCTGCCCATGGGCGGCGGCAAGGGCGGCGCGGACTTCGACCCCAAGGGCAAGAGCGAGGGCGAGGTGATGCGCTTCTGCCAGGCGCTGATGCTGGAGCTGTACCGCCACCTCGGCCCGGACACCGACGTACCGGCCGGCGACATCGGCGTGGGCGCGCGCGAGGTCGGCTTCATGGCCGGCATGATGAAGAAACTCAGCAACGACGCCGCCTGCGTATTCACCGGCAAGGGCCTGGCCTACGGCGGCAGCCTGATGCGCCCGGAAGCCACCGGCTACGGCACCGTCTACTTCGTCGAACAGATGCTGCACCACGCTCGCCGCGAAACCCATGGCGCCAGGGTGCTGATCTCCGGCTCCGGCAACGTCGCCCAGTTCGCCGCGCTCAAGGCCGCCGAACTCGGCGGCAAGGTACTCACCTTCTCCGACTCCGGCGGCACCCTCTACGCCCGCGACGGCTTCGACGAACAGGCCATGCAGGACGTGATGGCGCTGAAGAACGAACGCCGCGGCCGCCTGTCCGAACTGGCCGGCGACAAACGCTTCGAGTTCCTCGAAGGCCGCCGCCCCTGGCACATCCCCGCCGACATCGCCCTGCCCTGCGCCACCCAGAACGAACTGGACGAGACCGACGCCCGCACCCTCGTGCACAACGGCGCCCTGTGCGTGGCCGAAGGCGCCAACATGCCCTCCACCCTGGAAGCGGTGGACGTCTTCCTGCAGGCCGGCACCCTCTACGCCCCCGGCAAGGCCAGCAACGCCGGCGGCGTCGCCACCTCCGGCCTGGAAATGAGCCAGAACGCATTGCGCCTGTCCTGGCGCCACGCCGACGTGGACGAACGCCTGCACGTGATCATGAAGGAGATCCACGCCAACTGCGTGCAGCACGGCAAGCGCGCCGACGGCAGCGTCAACTACGTGGATGGCGCGAATATCGCGGGGTTCGTGAAGGTGGCGGATGCGATGTTGGCGCAGGGGTTGTATTGAAGAGTTCATTCGTCCCTTCTTCCGTCTGGAGGAAGGGACACTGCCGGCACCCGGTCCAAGCAACTCATCCCGTCAAGGGTTTAGGCGCTTGCGTTATGCGGAAGATCTCGGGGTGTAACCGATATGGCCGCAAACGCGCGGTGTTTACCGTCGGCCTCGGAGGCACACCACACCCCTCACTCCTTCCAAGCTACTGATATCTCTGGCATCACCACATCTTCACATTAGCCCCAGAAAGCGGGACACTTGGGGCAACGCCGCGATTAGGCGGCCGAATAGGCGTTAGGGGTCAAGGAATGACAATGCGAGCCGAAAGCACCGAGAAATGGCAGCACATCCGCAGCAAGGGCATCTTGAGATTTGTTGTTTTCAGAGGAGTCCTTGGTTGGGGCCTGGGCGCGGCCACCCTATTCATCCTGATCCAGTGGCTAATGGGTGGCGCGAGGGGAGTCCCTAAAACTTGGGCAACTTGGTTTGTCGTCTTCCCGATTGCGGGCATCCTTTGGGGCGTATTTATGTGGCTGTTCCTTAGCCGCAAATTTCGGTAGGAGGACGCTCGGCAATGACTCCTAACAATTCATTCAAGCCGACGCCGCTTTGCAGCGCGGATTAACTATGGCGTTAGGCCCTTGATTACCTCCTTTCACTGCTCAACGTGCGGCATCGTGATCGCCAGCGATCTGGCGCCGCTTCCTGTTGGCGTTTCCCTCAACCTGAAGGACGGAGAGGATCTATTCTCCACCGGTTACTTTGTGGTCTCGGACGGAGAGTTTGAGCCTGAGTGTGACGGTGACTTTCTGGTCAATCTCAAAGATCTTCAGCGCACTCAGCACCATCCGGACAGCGCAAGGCTCAATGGGTGCTGCGGTCTCGATGGTTTGGACGGTTTCAACTTACTGTGCTCCAACGGTCACGAGATCGGCACAGAGCGCAGTGATTGTTGGCTCCCTCATCATGCCGTCTTGGCTTGCAGCAAGGTCAGCGGGCCTAACAATTCGTTCAAGGCGGACGGCTTCGCCGCCGCTTAACTCCAGCGTTAGCCATCACAGGGGGACTTTACATGGCACATGAAGTAAGCGCGAAGATTCACACCAAGGTTGTCGCCCACAAAGATCTTGAAGTTGTGGTTAAGAGCAGCAGCGCCGGCAAGCTTGGTACGTTGCTGATAAGCAAAGGCAACATTGAGTGGCTGCCTCGGGGGAATTCCGTCAATAAAAAGCGCATGACCTGGGCCGCTTTTGCAAAGCTCATCGAGGGACAAGGCAAGACCGCGAAGGTCAAAAAGGCGGTAAAGAAAGCTGCCAAGAACGCCGTACCCACTGCCAAGTGATGGCTAACAATTCATTCAAGCCGACGTCGCTTCGCGGTTCGACTTTCAGGCGTTAGATCTCAGGAGAAACTTGCGTTGACCACAGAAGAAGAGAAAGCCGCTTCCGACAAGCTCATCAAGTTCTTGAATGAGAAGTGGGGAAATCGTGCTTGTCCTATGTGCAACAAGGGGCCTTGGGAGGTTCAAGGCAAGATCTTCCAGCTGAGCGAGTTCAGTGGCGGCGGCCTTATTGTCGGTGGCCCACTTATTCCTGTCGTCCCAGTTTCCTGCTCGAACTGCGGCCATACCGTTCTGGTAAACGCCCTAATCTCCGGAGCACTCCAGAAGCCTGCCGAAACGCAGGAGAAGCCCAATGTCTGACAACATCAAGGCTTCTACAGGCTTCGAAATACTTCTTCCAAAGTCCGTACAGGCCCTGCCCGTTCCATGTAATGAGTGGGATGTGCTCCGTTCAAAGATCGAACAACTCACCACGGAGCCTTGGCTCTTTCATACTGTCGGCTCCGTCTTTGTCGGCGCGTCATTGGCAACAGTTATCTCCATCTGGACGGGTGCGGTCTCAACGCAAAATGCACCAAACGCGCTAGTCGTTGCCTGGGCAGTGACTGCGGCGACCGGCCTTGTCGGCTTGGCCTGCTTGTTCTTTGCCAATAAAGAGCGCAAAACCCATAGGGAGCGCGCCAGCGATATCGCTACGCAAATGCGGCTTATAGAGCAGAGGTTCGAGCGTGCTGAGGTCTAACAAGTCCTTCAAGCCGACGCCGCGTCGCGGCGCGCCTTAAGTCCAGTGTTAGCCTGCACAAAACTTCATGACTCCACAATTCGAATTCCAAGCGTGCTGGAAAGAGGAATTGGTGTGCACGTACTCTGACGGGTCATTTTCCCTTGAAATGCCTATGGAAGTTGCCTCGGTTTTTCTCCCGCCCCTTGCTCAGTGGCCAAGTAAAGCCTCAGAGTGGGCCAAAGATATGTGGCCTTCACTCCATGCACAGCTGAGTCAATGGTGTGTGGCGCACAGTTTTCCGCTGTACGTTGATGAATCGGCCAATGTCTGGTGATCCCGGGCGACGGCCTAATAATTCATTCAAGCCGACGCCGCTTCGCGGCGCGCCTTTCAGGTGTTAGCCATCATGACCAAAGATCATCGGATCTCCATTGATCAATCAATACTCATCCTAGGGCAAGGACATTTCGTAAGATCAGTTGCGATCCCTCTTTCCGAAGAGATGGAGGAATTGGCATCAATATTTGACGACACCGATGAAGATGATCATTTTGAGATAAGTGCGCGCTCCACTCCTCAGGCATTCCTCACAGAGCTAGGCGGCCTTGCTGCTGTTGGTGTTTTTCTTGGCACATGGGCCGCAAAGACCGCTCTAGATGAAATATACAAAGCTGCAATCCGACCTCGCATCATAAAGGTAATTGAGAATTTCGTTAATGAATCACAGGACGGGAAATACTACTCCACGGCAATCTCAGCCAAGAGCCGATCAGACAAGAACACGATTCTTGTAATTTCCATTGGTCGCACCATCGAAGAAATTGAATCATGCAACGACCTTGTACCGGAGGCATTTGAAATTGGTATAAGTGAAATCGCCGCTCATCCGGATGGCACCATCCGCTCTTACGTCATTGAAGATGGCGTGATCAGATTTGGGGGGTGCTATCGTTCAAGGCTCGCTGCCCTTAATGCCCTTGCAAAAGCAATGACTCCGATTGGGCCAATCAGATCCATCCGCAATGATAGCTAACAATTCATTCGAGCCGACGCCACTTCGTGGCGCGGCTTAATTCAGGCGTTAGAACCCTTGGGAGGGGGCATGGCAACCAAACCGAAGAAGGCCACGAAATCAGCGAAGGCCACGAAGAGGCCGGGGCCTGCAGCGGGCCGCAAACAAGTGTCTGCTGCGGATCTACCAAAAAAGCCAATCGAAGAATGTATCAATGTAGCCAGGCCTATCCACGAGATGTACGCGGGACAACCTGCGACTTGGGATGAGCTTGCGACCGCTGCCGGCCTTGGTGCAAGAAGCAACAACACTAAATACGCGATCTGGAGCGCTCAGGCTTACGATCTACTAATCAAATCTGGAGACAAGTACTCGCTATCGGAGACAGCGAGGAAGATCCTCGCGCCAAATTATCCGGAAGAAAGAATTGAGGGGATTGTCAAGGCCATAACGGTCCCTACCGTCTTTAGCAAGTTTTACTCCGAATACAATGGCAAGCTTCTACCTCAAGATGATTTTCTACTCAACATCTTGGAGAACAGGTACGACGTACCACGGGAGCGCGCCGAAGAAGCGAAAGACGTAATTCTTGCGAATGCACGATTCGCTGGAATCATGTCAGAGCACGGTGACGGAAAGCGCTTGATCAGACTCGACTCTGCACCGAAGTCGTCAGCAAATGCGCTGCTGAGCCCTAGTGCAGATCCGGTGATTGGAGAGGTAGAGAACCCACAGGATATCTCCACAGGAAAAGCACTTGGCAGTGCGAACGTCTGCTTTTATATCACGCCAATCGGGGACGATGGCTCGGAGGTGAGGAAGCACGCAGATCTGCTTCTGAAGCACCTAATTGAGCCCGCTTTTAGCGAGTTCGAAGTGAAGGTGATACGAGCCGACAAGATTGAGAAATCCGGCCTCATCACTCAGCAGATATTCGAGCATCTGGCTTTTAGCAAGTACTGCGTTGCCGACCTCTCATTCGGCAATCCGAACGCCTTCTACGAGCTTGGAATACGTCACATGACGAAGCTGCCAACAATACAGATAATTAGGCGAGGCGATAAAATTCCCTTCGATGTTTCGCAGGGCAGGACTATCTCGATAGACATGTCCGATATTTATACAATCATAGAAAAGGTGGAGTCAGCCCGGCGCGAACTTGTAGAACATATAAGAAGCTATTCAGGCGGTGAGAAGGGCCGCAGTGATGACAACCCTGTTGCTATCTACATGCCAAACCTAAACGTCAGGCTGAGCGGTTCCAGCTAGCGGGTTCTAATAATTCGCTCAAGCCGACGCTGCTTCACGGCGCGGCTTAGTTCAGGCGTTAGATCACTTATGGAGCAGTGTCGTGCCCTATTCCGCTACGGTTCTTTGCGTTCTAATCGCATCTCCATCTGATGTTACAGGTGAACGGCAAGCCATTGCAGAAACCCTTCATGAGTGGAACTCGCTTAATTCGCAATCTACTGGCTATGTTCTCCTGCCCGTAATGTGGGAATCGCACAGCGCACCTGCAATGGGTGATCGCCCACAAGAAATAATCAACAGGCAAGTGGTTCGCGACTGCGACATGTTGATCGGGGCCTTCTGGACAAGGCTGGGATCGCCCACTGGCGTCGAGGAAAGTGGAACAGTCGAAGAGATTCGGTGGTTCTTAAAGCAAAACAAGCCTGTAATGCTCTATTACTCAAAGCAACAAGTAGACCTCGATCGCATTGATACAGCCCAGATTGAGAAATTAAAGCAATTTAAGGCTTCGATACGGGATAAAGGAATTCAATCTGAATATTCTTCCATTCCCGAGCTTAAACAAGTTCTTCTTCGTCACCTAACGATTGTCATGCGGGACATCTCTGTCACCCCGAAAGTCGACGCAAAGACGGTTCGTGAAGCCAAAGCATCAAACGCAGATAGTGACATCAAGAGACCCGTCGCAAAAGCCAAACCAAAGGCAAAAGACGAAATATGGCTTGAGGATTACACAGAAAAAGCATTCGCAGTTCGAGGCGACACCACAGAGTACATTGATGAACTTAAATCATTTAATGGCAAGTGGATTTCACTCCGGACGGGGGGCAAAGGTTGGGTGTTCTCCAAGCGCCGCCTCGAGGATGTTGCTGCTGTCCTAAAGATAAAGCCTGTGCTGGTTCAGGCTGAGTGATCTAACAATTCATTCAAGCCGACGCCACTTCGTGGCGCGGCTTAACTCAAGCGTTTGGCCTTGGGCTTATATGCAACAGATGCCGTGGGCGGCGTTGTCGCCCACGGCATGAAGCAAGCTATTCCTCAGCAGCAATCACTATGCCGCGTCGAGTGACTATCACCCGCGCGTTCTGGCCGACTTTGAGGCCTGCGGCCTCCAGCCAATCGCCGCACAGTCGCAGGTAGGGCACCTGCCGGGTCTTGAAGCGGCGGTCCTTTTCCTTGGCTCGGCTCTCGTAGTACTGGCAGCCGACTTTCAGGATGCGCGACGTAAACCGGGGTTCGGTCTGTTCGATCATGACGATCTCCTAGTATTCGTTGAATGATCAACTTTGCCTCCTGTTGAGAGAGGCGGCCGGGTGCTTCAACACGGTACTAGGTCCGCCCGCAGATTTTCCCTTTCGGGTGTTGTATAGCTGCGCGCCGCCCGGCCATAGGCGTTAACCATGGCATAAATAAAGCCGCATGGCTTTCGGGCGCGGCGACCGCCTAGTAAAGGTGTGTTGAGCACCTGTGGCGATCTGATCACCGCACCCAGGCGAGGTCAACGTCAGGCAATCCCCCGCAGCCGCCCCAGGGTTACCCGATCCCGCTGCTCCAGGTCCTGCACGGTTGCCACTTCGTCGAAGCCGCCCTGCTCCAGCAGCGCGCGGATGGCCGGGCCCTGGTCCCAGCCGTGTTCGAGCAGCAGCCAGCCGCCGGGGACGAGGTGGTCGGGGGCGCCGGCGATGATTTCGCGGATGGCGTCCAGGCCGTCGGCGCCGGAGGCCAGGGCCGGGGGCGGTTCGAAGCGCAGGTCGCCCTGCTGCAGGTGCGGGTCGCCGGCGGCGATGTAGGGCGGGTTGCTGACGATCAGGTCGAAGCGGTCCGCGCCCAGCGCGGCGTACCAGTGGCCGCGGCGGAACCAGACATTGTCCAGGCCGTGGGCCTGGGCGTTCTTCACCGCCACCGCCAGGGTGGGGCCGAGCAGGTCGGTGGCCATCACCGTGGCCAGCGGGCGTTCGCTGGCGATGGACAGGGCGATGGCGCCGCTGCCGGTGCCCAGGTCGGCGACGCGCGCCATGTGGTCGGGCGTCAGCCGCGCCAGCGCCTGTTCCACCAGCAGCTCGGTCTCCGGGCGCGGGATCAGGGTGGCGGTGTTGACCTGCAGGTCCAGGGTCCAGAAGCCGCGGCGGCCGGTGAGGTAAGCCAGCGGGTGGCCTTGGGCGCGGCGCTGCAGCAGCAGTTCGAAGCGCTGGCGGGCGTCGTCGTCCACCGGGTCGGTGGCGTGGGCGAACAGCCAGGCGCGGTCCACGCCCAGTACGTGCAACAGCAGCTGTTCGGCCTCGTGCCGGGCGTCCTCGCCGGGCAGCGTGGCAGCGCCTTCCCGCAACAGCTCGGCAACCTTCGGGCTGGACACTTCACTACCTCTTCGCGGGACGTTTCCGGGACCGGGAGGATAGTCACCCGGCCTGTCGCTGCCTACCGCGGTGGCGCCGGCCGGGATCGAGCCTGCCTATGCCTGCCCGTTCAGTTTGGCGGGCGCGGCGGCTTGGAAAGCCGGAAAAGCGCCCGATATCGGGGGTCAGGGCCTGCCCGGCGGGCTGAATCAATAGCCAATATCTATTGATTCGATGCATTCAATTCATTTGTTTTATTAGGCACTGCCTATTAGCCTGTGCTCCACGGTTCACCACCCGTCCCTTCAACCAAGAGGAAGTTCCATGTCCCTTATCAACACCCAGGTCCAGCCGTTCAAGGTCAACGCCTTCCACAACGGCAAGTTCATCGAAGTCACCGAGGAAAGCCTGAAGGGCAAGTGGTCGGTACTGATCTTCATGCCGGCGGCCTTCACCTTCAATTGCCCGACCGAGATCGAGGACGCGGCCGAGCATTACGCCGAGTTCCAGAAGGCGGGCACCGAGGTCTACATCGTCACCACCGACACCCACTTCTCGCACAAGGTGTGGCACGAGACCTCGCCGGCCGTGGGCAAGGCCAAGTTCCCGCTGATCGGCGACCCGACCCACCAGCTGACCAACGCCTTCGGCGTGCACATTCCGGAAGAAGGCCTGGCCCTGCGCGGCACCTTCGTGATCAACCCGGAAGGCGTGATCAAGACCATGGAGATCCACTCCAACGAGATCGCCCGTGACGTGTCCGAGACCCTGCGCAAGCTGAAGGCCGCCCAGTTCACCGCCGCGCACCCGAACGAAGTGTGCCCGGCCAAGTGGAAGGAAGGCGAAAAGACCCTGACCCCGTCGCTGGACCTGGTCGGCAAGATCTAAAAGCGAGAAACGAGTGGAGAGGAGTGAGGAACGAGATAGAGCCTCACTCCCTCTGCTCCCCTGTAGGAGCGCACCTTGGTGCGCGATGGGATTTCCCGGTAGTGCTTCATCGCGCACCAAGGTGCGCTCCTACGGTTCCTCCACCCCGTGGTGTGGAGGTGAACCGAAGCCGCGTCGAGCCAGCCCGCTCGTCGCCCGCCAGACGCGGCTCCGGTTCACCCCTACTTTCCCGGCGCGTTGCCTGCCGCAACCGCGCCCTCCCCCCGTTTTGCCTCGAACAAGGAGTTGCGCCGTGCTCGACGACACCCTCAAGACCCAGTTGCAGCAGTACATGGGCCTGCTGCGCCAGCCGCTGCGCCTGGTGGCCTCGCTCGACAACAGCGCCGCCAGCGGCGAGATGCGCGGCCTGCTGGACGACATCGTCGCCGCCGGCAACGGCAAGATCACCCTGGACGCCTCGGGCACCGATGCGCGCAGGCCCTCGTTCGTGATCGCCCGCGAAGGCGAGAGCCACGGCGTGCGCTTCGCCGGCCTGCCGCTGGGCCACGAGTTCGAATCGCTGGTGCTGGCGCTGCTGTGGACCGGCGGCCACCCGCCGAAGGTGGCGCAGGAGGTGATCGACAGCATCAAGGCGGTGGACGGCGAGTTCGCCTTCGAGGTGTACATGTCGCTGACCTGCCACAACTGCCCGGACGTGGTGCAGGCGCTGGCGCTGATGGCCATCCTCAACCCGAAGATCAGCACCACGGTGATCGAGGGCGGCGCGTTCCAGCAGGAAGTGGAACAGCGCCAGGTGATGGCGGTGCCGATGGTGTTCCAGGGCGGGGAGATGTTCGATTCCGGGCGCATGACGCTGGAGCAGATCGTCGCCAGGCTGGACACCGGCGCGGCGGCGCGCGATGCGCAGAAGATCAACGCCAAGGACCCGTTCGACGTGCTGGTGGTGGGCGGTGGCCCGGCCGGCGCGGCGGCGGCGATCTACGCCGCGCGCAAGGGCATCCGCACCGGCGTGGCGGCCGAGCGCTTCGGCGGCCAGGTGCTGGATACGCTGGCCATCGAAAACTTCATTTCGGTGCAGCACACCGAAGGCCCGAAGCTGGCCGCGGCGCTGGAACAGCACGTGCGCGAGTACGAGGTGGACATCATGAACCTGCAGCGCGCCACCCGGCTGGTGCCGGCCGGTGCCGATGGCCTGGTGGAAGTGCAGCTGGAGAACGGTGCGTCGCTGAAGTCGAAGTCGGTGATTCTTTCCACCGGCGCGCGCTGGCGGCAGATGAACGTCCCGGGCGAGAACGAATACCGCAACAAGGGCGTGGCCTATTGCCCGCACTGCGACGGCCCGCTGTTCAAGGGCAAGCGCGTGGCGGTGATCGGTGGCGGCAATTCCGGCATCGAGGCGGCCATCGACCTGGCCGGCATCGTCAGCCATGTCACCGTGTTCGAGTTCGACAGCAAGCTGCGCGCCGACCAGGTGCTGCAGGCCAAGCTCAACAGCCTGCCCAACGTGAAGGTGGTGCTCAACGCGCAGACCACCGAGGTGCTGGGCGATGGCCAGAAGGTGACCGGCCTGGTCTACACCGACCGCGTCGGCGGCGATTCGCACCGGGTGGAACTGGAAGGCATTTTCGTGCAGATCGGCCTGCTGCCGAACACCGAGTGGCTGCGCGGCACGGTGGACCTGAGTGGGCGCGGCGAGATCGTCATCGACGAACGCGGCCAGACCAGCGTGCCGGGCGTGTTCGCCGCCGGCGACTGCACCACGGTGCCGTACAAGCAGATCATCATCGCCATGGGCGCCGGCTCCACCGCCGCGCTGAGCGCCTTCGACCACCTGATCCGCACGTCGGCGCCGCAGCCGGTGGCGGTGGCGGCCGAAACCGCCTGACGCTTGAGCCCCTCTCCCTCGGGGGTGAGAGGGGCAGCTTGCGAACCCTTGGTTCGCTGCCCCTCGAACGCCCTTGCGCCAGCGCAAGGGCCGGGGCGCGAAGCGGGGGTTGGGGTGAGGGCAAGGGCGAAGCCCCGCAATATCAGGCTGCACGCAGCTTCGCCCGTACCCTCATCCGCCCCTACGGGGCACCTGCATGCGGCACATCCCTGTGCCGCACCCTCCGGGCGGCTTCGCCGTGCAGCCTGGCTATCCTGCCAAGCCGTCTCCCGGGGAGAAGGAAAAAACGTTCCGAGGCCGAAATGAACCTGCGTGACCTCAAGTACCTGGTGGCGCTGGCCGAGCACAAGCACTTCGGCCGGGCCGCGGCGGCCTGCTTCGTCAGCCAGCCCACGCTCTCCACCCAGATCAGGAAGCTGGAGGAAGAGCTGGGCGTGCCGCTGGTGGAGCGCGCGCCGCGCAAGGTGATGCTGACCCCGGCCGGGCGCGAGGCGGCGGCGCGTGCGCGCGGCATCGTCGCCGAGGTCGAGCAGATGAAGGAGGCCGCGCGCCGCAGCCGCGACCCCGAGGCCGGCACGGTGCGGCTGGGCATCTTCCCCACGCTGGGGCCGTACCTGCTGCCGCACGTGGTGCCGGCGATCCGCGAGCGTTTCCCGCAGCTGGAACTGCTGCTGGTGGAGGAAAAGAGCGACGTGCTGCTGACCCAGCTGCGCAACGGCCAGCTCGACGCCGCGCTGCTGGCGCTGCCGCTGCACGACGAACAGCTGCACGCCGAATTCCTGTTCGAGGAACCGTTCGTGCTGGCCGCGCCGGAAAGCCACCCGCTGGCCGCGCACGCGACGCTGGGCATGGGCGACCTGGCCGACCAGCGCCTGCTGCTGCTGCAGGACGGCCACTGCCTGCGCGACCAGGCGCTGGACGTCTGCCACCTGGCCGGCGCGCTGGAGAAATCCGAATTCCAGGCCACCAGCCTGGAAACGCTGCGGCAGATGGTGGCGGCCAATGTCGGCGTCACCCTGCTGCCGATGCTGGCGGTGAAACCGCCGGTCGCGCGCTCGGAAAACATCCGCCTGCTCAGCTTCACCGGCGAGGACGCGCCCAGCCGGCGCATTGCCATGGTCTGGCGCCGCAGCTCGGCCATGGGCGATTTCCTGCAGCAGCTGGCGGGCATTTTCCAGCGCCTGCCGCCGGATCTGCTGGCCTTGTAACGCGCCTTGCCCCCGCTGCGCCGGGGGCGCGTACGGACGCCTGAACCGGGGCCACCGGCGCATTGCATCCCCGCCGCCCCGCCCCCATGATCGGGGTGGGTCGCATCCGTTCCACATTCCCAGCACAATAGGCCCGGGCGGTGCCGGCTTGGCGCCGCCTTTTGCTTGTCTCTCAACAATTGCAGGAGTTTTTCCATGCCGACCAACAGCGGCCTGCCCCCATCGATCATCGTCTCCAGCCGCGACATGGCCCGCCTCGAGGCCATGCTCGATTCCCCGGCCCTGAGCCGGCACCCGGCCGCCGTCGCCCTGTCCCAGGAGCTCGAACGCGCGCAGGTGCTGCCGCCGGAGGAAATCCCCGCAGGCATCGTCACCATGCACTCGCGCGTGGACTGCGTGGACGAACTGCACGACGAACAGCATTCCCTGACCCTGGTCTATCCGCACGAGGCGGATTTCGACAAGGGCCGCGTCTCGGTGCTCGCGCCGGTCGGCAGTGCCCTGCTGGGCCTGGCCGTCGGCCAGACCATCGACTGGACCGCCCCCGGTGGCCGCCAGCTGCGCCTGCGCGTGACCGCCGTCCACTACCAGCCCGAAGCCGCGGGCGATTTCCACCGCTGAGCGCCGCGCGCCGGCCCCGTACCAGGAATTCCGCAATGACCCGATCCAAGCTCGCCCAGCTGCGTGACCTGTCCGTCGTCGTCGCCGACACCGGCGACTACGAGGCCATCAAGCGCCTGCGCCCGGTCGACTGCACCACCAACCCGACGCTGGTGAAGAAGGCGCTCGACCTGCCGGTCTACGCCGGGCTGATCGAGCGCGAGCTGGAATGGGGCCGCGCCCAACCCGGCGACCGCGCCGAGGTCGCCAAGGCCGTGGTCGACCGCCTGACCATCGGCGTGGGCACGATGCTGGCCGAACTGGTGCCGGGCCGCGTCTCCACCGAGGTCGATGCCGACCAGGCCCACGACACCGCCGCCACCATTGCCAAGGCGCGCCAGTTCATCGCCATGTACGAAGCGGCCGGCGTGCCGCGCGACAAGGTGCTGATCAAGATCGCCGCCACCTGGGCCGGCGTGGAAGCCACGCGCGTGCTGCAGGCCGAGGGCATCGACTGCAACCTGACCCTGATCTTCAACCCGACCCAGGCGCTGGCCTGCTCGGAAGCCGGCGCGTTCCTGATCTCGCCGTTCGTCGGCCGCATCCTGGACTGGTACGTAGCCAACGGCCAGGCGCCGGCCAGCATCGACGAAGACCCGGGCGTGAAGTTCGTGCGCGGCGTATACGCCGAGTTCAAGCGCCGCGGTTCGCCGACGGTGGTGATGGGCGCTTCGTTCCGCTCGACCGCGCAGATCGAGGCGCTGGCCGGCTGCGACCGCCTGACCATCTCGCCGGACCTGCTGGAAAAGCTCGACACCGATATGGGCGAGCTGCCGCGCAAGCTCTCGCCGCAGCCGGCCGAGGAAGTCAACGTCGCGGCGATCGATGAAGCGAAGTTCGATGCCGACATGGCCGCCGACCCGATGGCGACGGAGAAGCTGGCTACCGGCATCGACGCCTTCGCCAAAGACCTGCAGGCGCTGCGCCAGCGCATTGCCGACGAACTGGCTGCCTGATCTTCGTAGGAGCGCACCTTGGTGCGCGGCAGGCTTCACCGGCAAAGCCCCATCGCGCACCAAGGTGCGCTCCTACAGGCGTTCCGGCGATGGCCCGGCGGATGTCTGGCCGCGAAGGCGCATGCGGGGCAAGCCCGCGCATCTACGACGCTGGGGGCTTCAGAATCCTGAGCTCCAGCCCAGCCTACAGCGCGTCGCCGACGAGCTGGCAGGCTGACCTTCGCAGGAGCGCACCTTGGTGCGCGGCAGGCTTCACCGGCAAAGCCCCATCGCGCACCAAGGTGCGCTCCTACAGGCGTTCCGGCGATGGCCCCGCGGATGTCTGGCCGCGAGTGCGCATGCGGGGCAAGCCCCGCATCTACGTCGCCGGCTTCAGAAAATCCCCAGTTCCAATCCCGCCGCCAGCAGCGCGCCCAGGTCGCGGCCGCGCGCCAGCTCCGTTTCCGGCAGCACTTTCCGCGCGGCGATCGCCTCCGGCGTCTGTGCGTGGGTGGAGACCAGCACCGGTTCGGCTACTTCGCGCAGGCGCAGACCGGTGGCGATGCGGCGCAGCTGGGCGATGGTCGGCTGTCCGTCCGAGCCGGCGCAGACCACCAGCGCATACGGTTTTCCCTCGCAGCGGCCCAGCAGCGGGTAGTAGCTGCGGTCGAAGAAGTCCTTCATCGCGCCGCTGATCGAGGCCAGCGTCTCCGGCGTGGCGAACACCACCGCATCGGCGGCCAGCACGTCGTCGGCGCCGGCCTCGGCCGCGCGCAGCAGGCGCACGTCCAGCGCGTCGCCGGCGTTCCCGCGCGCGGCGGAGGCGACCGCTTCGGCCATCGCCCGGGTGGCGCCGGTGAAGCCGTGCCACACCACCAGCAACCGCCGTGGCGCGGCGCCGGTCACCTCAGGCGTCCAGCCCGATCGGGCAGCTCACGCCGGTGCCGCCGATGCCGCAGTAGCCGTTCGGGTTCTTGGCCAGGTACTGCTGGTGGTAGTCCTCGGCGTAATAGAACGGCGGCGCCGGGAACAGGATCTCGGTGGTGATGTCGCCGTAGCCGGCGGCATTCAACTGCTGCTGGTAGGCATCGCGGCTGGCGATGGCGGCATCGAACTGCGCCTGCGTATGGCAGTACAGCGCCGAGCGGTACTGGGTGCCGGTATCGTTGCCCTGGCGCATGCCCTGGGTGGGATCGTGGCTTTCCCAGAAGGTGCGCAGCACCGCGTCCAGCGCGACCTGCGCCGGGTCGAACACCACGCGCACCACCTCGGTATGGCCGGTGAGCCCGGAACAGACTTCCTCGTAGGTCGGGTTGGGGGTGACGCCGCCTTGGTAGCCGACCGCCGTGGTCACCACGCCCGGCAACTGCCAGAACTTGCGTTCGGCGCCCCAGAAGCAGCCCAGCCCCACGTCCAGCACCTGCAGGCCGGCGAAATCGCCGCGCAGCGGCTGGCCGTTGACGTAATGCACGTTGTGCAGCGGCAGCGGCGCCTCGCGCCCCGGCAACGCTTCTTCCGGCCGCGGCAGGCGCTGCTTGAACGCGCCGATGCCCAGCAGCCCTTGTCCGATACCCAGCATGATCCGCTCCTCAGGCCGGCAGCAGTCCCGGCGCTTGCTCATCGTCACAGATGGGGCCGGCCGCGTCGTCGTCCAAGCCCAGCGCGGCCACGATGTCGTCGGCCTCCGGTTTGGCCGCGTCCGGCACGCAGACCCGCAGCAGGCCGAACAGCGGCAGTTCGCCGCCAGCGCCCAGCAGCGATTCGCCGAACACGAAGGCGGGGATGCCGGCGTCCTCCAGCGCGTGCCTGACCAGGTGGGCGTCGAACAGGTTGCTTGTCTGGTAGATCAGTTGCATGGCGTTCTCCGTGAAAACGGCCGGCGTCAGGCCGGGCGGCACAGCGCGTCGGTGGCGGCCACGCGCTCGCTTTCCTGTTCGGCCGCCTGGCGCCACTGCCGCAGTGCCGGCAGGGCGAACAGCGCCTGCATGTAGGCCGCGGCGGTGTCGTCCACCGTCACGCCATAGCCATCGAAGCGGATCGCGACCGGCGCGAACATGGCATCGACGATGCCGAATCCGCCGAACAGGAAATCGCCGCCGGCGCCGTGGTCGCGGCGCAGCCCCCGCCACAGCGCCTGCACGCGGTCGATGTCGCGCTGCGCGGCGGCGTCCCAGCGGTAGGCATCGGGCCGGCGGCGGCTGTTCATCGGCAGCTGGGTGCGCAGCGCGATGAAGCCGGAGTGCATTTCCGCCGCCGCGGCGCGGGCCAGCGCGCGCCGGTGCAGGTCGGCCGGCCAGCCGTTGCCGTCCAGCCAGCGCTCGTTGGCGTATTCGCAGATCGCCAGCGAGTCCCAGACCGCCAGCGCGCCATCGCGCAGGGCCGGCACCTTGCCGGTGGGCGAATGGCGCAGGGCCTGGGCGGCGAAGTCCGGCGCGTCCAGCGCCAGCCGCACCTCGTCGAACTCGACGCCGAACTGGCGCAGCAGCAGCCAGGGGCGCAGGGACCAGGAGGAGTAGTTCCTGTTGCCGATCACCAGGACGGGGCGGTTCATGGGCGCAACCTGCGGGCGGGGCGTCCAGCATAGCGCCGGTCCGGCAGCCGGCGCCGGGCTCGGCTAAACTTGCGTTCTTTCAATACGCTGCGCCCCCATGTCCGAGAACACGCCTGCTGCCGATACCACGCCGGAGAACGCCCCTGCCGAGAAAAGGGACTTCATCCGCCAGATCGTCCGCGAGGACCTGGCCAGCGGCAAGCACACCGCGATCAAGACCCGCTTCCCGCCCGAGCCCAACGGCTACCTGCACATCGGCCACGCCAAGTCGATCTGCCTGAACTTCGGCATCGCCGGTGAGTTCGGCGGCGTGTGCAACCTGCGCTTCGACGACACCAACCCGGCCAAGGAAGACCCGGAATACGTGGCGGCGATCCAGGACGACGTGCGCTGGCTGGGCTTCGAATGGCACGAGCTGCGCCACGCCTCGGACTATTTCGAGGCCTACTACCTGGGCGCGCAGAAGCTGATCCGCGAGGGCAAGGCCTATGTCTGCGACCTGTCGGCCGAGGAAGTGCGCGCCTACCGCGGCACCCTGACCGAGCCGGGCCGCCCCTCGCCGTACCGCGAGCGCAGCGTCGAGGAGAACCTGGACCTGTTCGCGCGCATGCGCGCCGGCGAGTTCGCCGACGGCGCCCGCACCCTGCGCGCCAAGATCGACATGGCCAGCGGCAACATCAACCTGCGCGACCCGGCGCTCTACCGCATCAAGCACGTCGAGCACCAGAACACCGGCAACGCCTGGCCGATCTACCCGATGTACGACTACGCGCACGCGCTGGGCGACGCGCTGGAAGGCATCACCCATTCGCTGTGCACGCTGGAGTTCGAGGACCACCGCCCGTTGTACGACTGGTGCGTGGACAACGTCGACTTCGCCCACGACGACGCGCTGACCCAGCCGCTGGCCGACAAGGGCCTGCCGCGCGAGGCGGCCAAGCCGCGCCAGATCGAGTTCTCGCGGCTGAACATCAACTACACGGTGATGAGCAAGCGCAAGCTGATGGCGCTGGTCACCGAGCAGCTGGTGGACGGCTGGGACGACCCGCGCATGCCGACCCTGCAGGGCCTGCGCCGCCGCGGCTACACGCCGTCGGCGATGCGCCTGTTCGCCGAGCGCGTGGGCATTTCCAAGCAGAACTCGCTGATCGATTTCAGCGTGCTGGAAGGCGCGCTGCGCGAGGACCTGGACAGCGCCGCGCCGCGCCGCATGGCGGTGATCGAGCCGCTGAAGTTCGTGCTGGCCAACCTGCCCGAAGGCCACGAGGAAACGCTGACCTTCAGCAACCACCCCAAGGACGAATCCTTCGGCGAGCGCCAGGTGCCGTTCTCGCGCGAACTGTGGATCGAGCGCGAGGATTTCGCCGAAGTCCCGCCCAAGGGCTGGAAGCGCCTGGTGCCGGGCGGCGAAGTGCGCCTGCGCGGCGCCGGCATCGCCCGCGTCGACGAGGTGGTGAAGAACGAGGCCGGCGAGATCGTCGAGCTGCGCGGCTGGCTGGACCCGGAATCGCGCCCGGGCATGGAGGGCGCCAACCGCAAGGTCAAGGGCACCATCCACTGGGTCAGCGCCAAGCATGCGGTGGAGGCCGAAATCCGCCTGTACGACCGCCTGTTCTCGGTGCCGAACCCGGACGACGAAGCCGAAGGCAAGACCTACCGCGATTACCTGAACCCGGAATCGCGCAGGGTGGTCACCGGCTACGTGGAGCCGGCCGCGGCCAGCGCCGTGCCGGAGCAGTCGTTCCAGTTCGAGCGCACCGGCTACTTCGTCGCCGACCGCCGCGACCACTGCGCGGACAAGCCGGTGTTCAACCGCAGCGTGACCCTGCGCGACACCTGGGCCGGCTGACCGCAGGGCGGCGGGCATGAAGCCCGCTGCCGCCCGTTCCATCGCAAGACGCCACGCCCGTGCCCGCCCTGCGGGCCGGGCCGCGCGGCTGTGCCCTGCACGGTCCGCACCGGCGCGCCGGGCTAGACTGGCCGCCGCATTCCCCTGTTCAACGCTCATGAGGCACCGCCCCGCATGCTGTACGCGCAAGTCCACCTGACCCTGCCGGCCTGGATCCACGAAGTCGTCGACACCCGCCGCGCCTACCCGGGCGACGACGCCAAGGTCGCGCTGGCGATCGAGCTGTCGCGGTTGAACGTGGACGCGCAGACCGGCGGTCCGTTCGGCGCGGTGGTGTTCGGGCCGGACGATCGTGTCATCGCCGCCGCGGTCAACCGCGTGGTGCCGCACTGCACTTCGCTGGCGCATGCCGAGAACATGGCCTACATGCTGGCGCAGCAGCGTCTGCAGACCCCGCGCCTGAACGACGCGCTGTCGCCGGTGACCCTGGCCACCTCCTCGCAGCCGTGCTGCCAGTGCTACGGCGCGACGATCTGGGCGGGCATCGACCGCCTGCTGATCGGCGCCAGCGCCGCCGACGTCGAAGAGCTGACCCCGTTCGACGAAGGCCCGCTGCCGGCCGACTGGGTCGGCGAACTGAACCGGCGCGGCATCGAGGTCGTGCAGGGCCTGCACCGCGACGCCGCCCGCGCGGTGCTGCGCCACTATGGCCAGAGCGACGGCGCGCGATACTGAGCTTTTATGCCCCTCTCCCTTGGGGAGAGGGGTTGGGGGTGAGGGTACGGGGCGAAGCCCTTCTGATGCCAAATTGCACCAGGCTTCGCCCGAACCCTCATCCGCCCCTCCGGGGCACCTCGCTCCGCGCCCCGGCCCGGCGCAGCGCGCCGGGCGTTCAGTCGTGTGCGAGCCTATGGCTCGCAGGCCACACGCCTTCACCCCAAAGAGAGAAGGGCTGCCTTCCGCTTGGCTTCATTTCAAGGAACTCATATGACCGGCCTGCTGTGCTACTGCCGCCAGGGCTTCGAGCCGGAACTGGCCGCCGAACTGACCGAGCGCGCCGGCCATGCCGGCATCGCCGGCTATGCGCGCACGCAGCGCAACGACGGCTACGTGGTGTTCGTCACTGACGAAGCCGCCGCGCTCGACCGCGCCCTGCCCTGGCGCGGGCTGATCTTCGCCCGGCAGAAGCTGCGCCTGCTGGCGGAATTGCCGCAACTGGACCCAAGCGACCGCATCAGCCCGATCATCGCCGCGCTGCAGGGCCAGCCGCGCTTCGGCGAGCTGTGGGTGGAACACCCCGATTCGGACGCGGGCAAGCCGCTGGCCGGGCTGGCGCGCAGTTTCGGCAACGCGCTGCGCCCGGCGCTGCGCAAGGCCGGCCTGCTCACCGACAAGGACAACGGCAGGCTGCCGCGGCTGCACGTGGTGTTCGTCGACGGCACCCATGCCTTCCTCGGCGCCGCCGACACCCGCGACAGCGCGCCGTGGGCGCTGGGCATCCCGCGCCTGAAACTGCTGCCCGAAGCGCCCTCGCGCTCGGCGCTGAAGCTGGACGAGGCGCTGCTGACCCTGCTCACGCCCGAGGAACGCGAGGCGCTGGTCAAGCCCGGCATGCGCGCGGCCGACCTCGGCGCCGCACCCGGCGGCTGGACCTGGGTGCTGACCCGCCAGCACCTGCGCGTCACCAGCATCGACAACGGCCCGCTGCGCCAGCACGTGCTCGACACCGGCCTGGTCGAGCACCTGCGCGCCGATGGCTTCCACTGGAAGCCGGAGACCGCGCTGGACTGGATGGTCTGCGACATGGTCGAACAGCCGCGCAAGGTGGCCGAGCGCATGGCCACCTGGCTGCGCGAAGGCTGGTGCCGGCACGCCATCTTCAACCTCAAACTGCCGATGAAGAAGCGCTGGGACGAGACCCGCCTGTGCCTGGACCTGTTCGCCGAGCAGGCCGGCAGGCCGCTGGACGTGCGCGCCAAGCAGCTCTATCACGACCGCGAGGAGATCACCGTGCTGGCGATGCCGGCGCGCGGTTGATCGCAGGTACGGGGCTCGCCCCGCACGGCGCATTGCCGGGAAGGCCGCGTGCGGGGCAAGCCCCGCACCTGCGGCGGTACGTCGTTGCTCTCGCAACCAGCGGCCATTCCCACGGCGCGGCTCTGGCACACTGCGGGCCTTCCCCGCATGGAGAGCGCCGCCATCGCCCGTCACGTCCTGTTGCGTCCTGCCGCCGCCACGCTGTGCCTGGCCCTGTGCGGCAATGCCATCGCCGCGCCTGACTTCCTCGCCCACGACCATGTCGGCGACGGTGTGTTCACCGCCGGCATCGAAGGCCCGGCCACCGGCCCGGACGGCGCGCTGTACGTGGTCAACTTCGGCCACGAGGGCACCATCGGCCGCGTCGATGCGGACGGCAGGGCCGCACTGTTCGTCACCCTGCCCGAAGGCAGCGTCGGCAACGGCATCCGTTTCGGCGCCGATGGCGCGATGTTCGTGGCCGACTACAAGGGCCATGCCGTGCTGCGCGTCGATCCGGCCACGCGCGCGGTGTCGGTGTTCGCGCGCCTGGACGGTGCGCACCAGCCCAACGACATCGCGCTGGCGCCGGACGGAACGCTGTACGCGAGCGATCCGGACTGGGCCAACCCGGACAACGGCCAGCTGTGGCGCATCGACCGCGACGGCAGCGCGCAGCGGCTGGAATCGGGCATGGGCACGACCAACGGCATCGAGGTCAGCCCGGACGGGCGCCGCCTGTACGTCAACGAGAGCGTGCAGCGCAACGTCTGGGTGTACGACCGCGATGCCGACGGCGCGCTGTCGAACAAGCGCCTGCTGATCCGCTTCGACGCGCACGGCATGGACGGCATGCGCTGCGACGCCGACGGCAACCTGTACATCGCCCGCTACGATGCGGGCGTCGTCGCCATCGTCTCGCCCGACGGCGAACTGCTGCGCGAGGTGCCGCTCAAGGGCCGCAAGCCGACCAACGTGGCCTTCGGCGGCGCCGATGGCCGGCAGGTGTTCGTGACGCTGCAGGACCGCGGCGCCGTGGAGACCTTCCGCACTGACCGTCCGGGACGTGAATACGGGCACTGAGGCCGGATCGCCGGCCCGGCGCGCGGCGTCTCAATCCGCGCAACCGCGATCGGGCATGCTGTGACCCTTGGGAGGACACGCATGCACGCCATCGAACTGAAAGACCCGGCCGGCTTCGGCAACGAATTCCTGCGGTTGACCCTGCTGCAGGGCTTCCAGTCGCTGACCAAGCGCGACCTGGAACTGCTGATCTTCGTGCTGCTCGAACGCGACGGCGCCATCGACCGCGGCGATTCCAACGCCAGCGTGGCGCTGCAGCTGCGGGTGACGCCGGCCAAGGTCAAGGGCCTGCGCCGCGACGGCTATGCCCGCTGGCGGGCGCTGGTGCCCGAGGAGGCTGACGACGCCCTGCAGCGCATCGTCGCCACCGTGCTGACCGAGGCCAACCTGCGCTCGGGGGCGAAGCACGTGAGCGAGCGCAGCCGCAAGGAAGGCTTCCTGGCCATCCGCATCGAACACCCGGACGACGCGCAGCGCTTCGAGCAGGCGATCCTCGAGGTCGGCGCGCTGCCGGTATACGAGCGCAACCGCGAGGTGGTGGCGGTGCGCTTCGACACCCTGCTGAAGATCGCCGAGCGCTGGGGCTACCTGCAGCCCGATCCGCAGGCGACGGTGGCGGCGCTGAAGAAGCTGGCGCCGACCTCGGAGGAAGTGGCCGACCTGCTGAAGAAGGACGTCGCCCAGCTGCGCTGGGACGACGTGCGCCGCGCCCTGAACAGCCTGGGCGCCAAGGCGGTCAGCTCCACCGTCGAGGGTGGCCTGAAGGGCCTGCTGAAACTGGCGTTTCCGTTCATTCCGGGCTGAGCAACGCGCGGACGGCGCGGCGCTGAACCGGCGGCAACATTCAGCCGGCCTGCATGCATTCTTGCGGCTGGTTTAACAGCGGCGGGCCAAGCATCGGGCGCGTGTTTCCTTTCCGGAGTCCACCCATGAACCTCTCCCGCTCCCTGTTTCCCGCCCTGCTGCTGTGCGCCGCCGCCAGTGTTCCGGCGCTGGCGCAGGAAACCGGCCGGACCACGCTCACCGACAAGGGCACGCCGGTCACGGTCACCTCGGAAGAACCCGATTCGATCCGCGGCGACTACCATATCGACTTCGCCACGCTGGACCGCAACCACGACGGCTTCATCAGCCGCGAGGAAGCCAAGGCCAATCCCACGCTCGAACGCGAGTTCGATGCGCTCGACACCCACCGCAGCGGCCGCCTGAGCAGGGCGCAGCTGGAGGGCTGGATGAAGAAGTGAGGCCGGGCGGGCCGGCAGGCGAATCCCGTCGTCCGCATGCGAGGCCTGCCCGTGATCCGTCCCAGCCTGTCCACCCTCTTCCTGCTGCTGTGCGTGCTGCCGGCCGCACCCACGCGCGCGCAGCACGCGCCGCGCGATACCGCTGTCACCGCGCCGCTGCCGTCGGCGCCGGTCGCCGTGCGCAGCCAGTCGCTGGCCAGCGGCGCGGTCACGCACCAGGTCCGTCTGCCGGGCGAAGCCGGCCAGGCCACGGTGATCGTGCGCTCGATCCAGCCGGACAGCGTGACCGGCAACTACCGCATCGATTTCGACGCGCTCGACGTGGATGGCGACGGTTTCCTCAGCCGCGACGAGGCGCAGGCCAACCCGGCGCTGGCCGACGAGTTCAACGCGCTCGATACCGCACGACGCGGCAAGCTCGCACGCGAACAGCTGGCCGGCTGGCTGGTCCGCTGACCCTCACCTGCGCCCACCCGCCCGCGCTCGGGGCTTTACCCGCGTCTACAACGTCGCCGGCGGCATCGACGCCTGGGCGCAGGACGTGGACAGCAGCGTGCCGCGCTACTGATCCAGCGGCCGCGACCGTGGATGCATGAAGCACGGGCGCAAGCCGCCCCATCGTGCACGGTGCGCTGCGGTGCGCGGCCCCGGAGCTGGCACGCCTGAGCGTGCCGCGTTGATGCGACGTCGGCCACGCGCTGCACCCGTAGGAACGACTTCAGTCGCGATGGCTTTCAGGCCCTGTGAAGCGTTCAGAAGCCATCGCGACTGAAGTCGTTCCTACGCGTATCGCGGGCGCCGGTGTTCCGGCGCCGTCACACACCCGAAGCGCGCTTCCAGAACAGCGACAGCAGCGGCGGCATGCGCCCGGCCAGGCCGAGCAGCGCGCCGCGCGCCAGGGTCAGGTGCATCTCGTCGTTGGAGAACACCTTGTTGATCGCGTCGAAACCGTAGGCGGCCACCGTGTTGTCGCTGCGCCGCACCCGCGCCCAGCGCCGCAGCCGGTGCGGTGCGGTCCAGTCCGCGCGCCGCTGGCGCGCATCACGCACCAGGTCGCGCAGCGCGGCCACGTCGCGCAGGCCGAGGTTGACGCCCTGCCCGGCCAGTGGATGCACCACGTGCGCGGCGTCGCCCAGCACCAGTACGCGGCCGGCGACGTAGTCGCTGGCCAGTTGCCGGCGCAGCGGGAACGCCGCGCGCGGCGAGGCCGGGCGCATCGCGCCCAGGCGACCTTCGAAGGCATTGCTCAGTTCGCGGCCGAAGGCCTCGTCGTCCAGCGCCAGCACGCGGTCGGCCTCGGCATCGGGCAGGGTCCAGACGATGGAACTGCGGTGCCGGTCCACCGGCAGCACCGCCAGCGGGCCGGTATCGAGGAAGCGCTGCCAGGCGGTGGCCTCGTTCGGGCGCTCGCTGTCGACGTAGCCGACCACGCCGCGCTGGCCGTAGTCGTGGCGCGACACGGCCAGCCCGGCCAGCGCGCGCAGCGTGGATTCGCCACCGTCGGCGGCGATGGCCACGGCCGCGTCTACGCGCCGGCCATCATCCAACCGCAGGCGCACGCCGCCTTCGTCCTGCTCCATCGACTCGACCCGCGCCGGGCAATGCAGCTGCACGCCGGCCGCCGGCAGCGCCGACCACAGCCGGTCCACCAGCAGGCCATTCTCGACGATCCAGCCCAGCTCGCGGCGGCCCAGCGCGTCGGCGTCGAAGGCCAGCTCGCCGCCACCGGCCGCGTCCCACACCCGCATGCGCAGGTAGGGATGCGCCCGCGCCTGCGCCACCTGCGGCCACACGCCCAGCGTTTCCAGCAGCGCCGCGTTGTCATGGGCGAAGGCGAACACACGCAGGTCAGGCCGCTGCGCCGACCACGGCGACGGCTCGCGCCCTTCCACCAGGGCCACCTGCAGGCCTTCGCCCGCCAGCGCCAGCGCGCAGGCGGTGCCGACCACGCCGCCGCCGACCACCACCGCGTCCAATCCTCCACGCCGGCTCATCGCACCTGGCTCCTGCACAGTTCGGGCACCTGCCCGCGGAATCCCATCGCCCCGCCGACCAGGAAGGACTGCAGCGGCGCGGCCTGCGCGGCGGCCACCAGGCCCAGGCTGCGCAGCGGCCGCAGCAGCGGCGCCGCGTTGCCGGTCAGGCGCGCCAGGCCGTCGGAGAAGGCCAGGGTCTGCTCGCGGTCGGGGCCGCGGCGCTGCACGTAGGCCTGCAGCAGGTCGTCGGAACCCGGGTCCTGCGCGGCGTCGCCGATCAGTTCGGCCAGGGTCAGCGCATCGCGCAGGCCCAGGTTGAAGCCCTGCGCGCCCAGCGGATGGATGGTCTGCGCGGCGTTGCCCAGCAGCAGCGCGCGCTCGCCGACCAGCCGCTGCGCCAGCACCTGGACCAGCGGGTAGGCGCTGCGCGGGCCGCTTTCCAGCAGCCGCCCGGCGCGCCAGCCCAGCACGTCCTGCAGCCGCGCCAGCCAGGCGGTGTCGTCCAGCGCGGCCACCGCCTCGGCTTCGTCGCGGGCCACGCCATGGACCAGGCCGTAGTGGCGGTCGCCGCGCGGCAGCAGCGCGGTCGGGCCGGTATCGGTGAAGCGCTCCCAGGCGGTGCCGTCCGGCGCCCGCGCGCTACGCACCCGCGCCACGAACAGGGTCTGCAGGTAGTCGTGCTCGCTGGCCTCGATGCCCAGCGCCTGCCGCACCGCGCTGCGGGTGCCGTCGGCGCCGACCACCAGCCGCGCGCGCAGGCGGCGCTCGCCGGCCGCGTCGGCGATCAGCACCTCGCGGCGGCCGTCGGCGCATCCGCCCAGCCCCACGAACTTCGCCGGGCGGTAGCGGGTCAGCCGCGACAGATCACCCAGCCGTGCTTCCAGCGCACGGCCGAAGTCGCGCGCCACCACCACCTGGCCGAAGGCGTCGCGCCCGTAGTCACCGGCGTCCATCACCACGCGGCCGAAATCGCCGGCGCGGCTGACGTGGATGCGGCGGATCGGGCCCGGCGCGCCTTCCAGGCGCTGCATCACGCCCAGCGCGGTGAGCGCGTTGACCGTGGCCGCGGCGAAGCTGAGGTTGCGCTGGTCGAACACCGCCGGCAGCTCGCCGGCCGGGGTCGCTTCCACCAGTCCCACGTCCAGCCCCAGCCGGTCCAGCGCGATGGCCAGGCTGGCACCCACCAGTCCGCCACCGACGATCACCACATCATGCAGGTCGTTCATGCCGACATGATAAGGGCTCGGCCACCCCGTCCGCCGGCGCGATGCGGCGCCGCAACCGCGTCCTCGGCGCGACTGCGGCTAGAATGGCGGCCTGATTCCGCCAGATCCCTCATCACCATGACCGCCAACGTCCAACGCACCTTCGTCCTGTCCCTGCTCGTGCTGCTGATGGTCGGCACCCGCATCAACCATTTCGCGCCGATCCCGGACGCGTCCTGGGCGGTGTTCTTCATCGGCGGCTTCTACCTGCGCAGCTGGACCCGCTGGGCATTCCCGCTGCTGATGGCGCTGGCGGTGGCCGTGGACTGGACGGTGATCAGCAGCCAGGGCATGGACTTCTGGAGCCACTACTGCGTTTCGGCCGGCTACTGGGCGCTGGTCCCGGCCTACTTCGCCATGTGGGCCGGCGGCATGCTGCTGCGCCGTTCCTACACGGGCGCCAGCTGGCGCGCGCTGGGCCTGTTCGCCGCGACCCTGGTCGGCGCGGTGGTGGTCTGCCACCTGTTCGCGCAGGGCGGCTTCTACTGGACCAGCAGCGTCGTCGCCGAGCCGACCGTCGCCGGCTGGTTCAAGAACTACACCGACTGGCTGCTGCCGTACATGCGCACCGCGGCCATGTACACCGGCGTGGCGGCGCTGGCGCAGGCCGCGGCCGAGGCGTTCGCGCGCCAGTCGGCCGCCGACCGCGTCGCGCACTGACCGGCGCCGCACGATGGGCAACCGCCTTTCCAAGATCTACACCCGTACCGGCGACGACGGCAGCACCGGCCTGGGCGACGGCAGCCGCACCGGCAAGGACTCGCTGCGGGTCAATGCCTACGGCACCGTCGACGAGGCCAACTCGACCATCGGCGTGCTGCTGGCGGTGGCCCTGCCGGAGGACGTGCGCGCGCTGCTGACCACGATCCAGCACCAGCTGTTCGACCTCGGCGGCGAGCTGTGCATCCCCGGCCACGCCGCGATACAGGCCGCCGACATCGACGCGCTGGAACGGCACCTGGACCGCTACAACGACGACCTGCCGCCGCTGAAGGATTTCATCCTGCCGGCCGGCGGCGAGGCGGCGGCGCGCTGCCACCTGGCCCGCACCATCGTGCGCCGCGCCGAGCGCGAGACCGTCGCCCTGGCCCGGGTCGAAGCCGTGCGCGGCGAGGCGGTGCGCTACCTGAACCGCCTGTCCGACCTGCTGTTCGTGCTGGCGCGGGTGCTGGCCCGCGCCGACGGCCACGGCGAAGTGCTTTGGAACCACGAGCGCCGGCGCGCCTGATCAGTCAGGAACGAGTGAGAGCCGCGCTCCTGCTTTTACTCGTTCCTCGTTCCTCTCCACTCGTTCCTGAGCGACTCTGCCGGCCAAGGCCGGCAGCTACGAAGCATGGCGGTCGGTTACATTGCCGGGCATGCTCGTATTCACCCACCCGGCCTGCCTGGGCCACGACCCCGGCCCCGACCACCCCGAATCGCCCGAGCGGCTGCGCGCGGTGCTGGACGCGCTGCACCAGGCATTCCCGGCGCAGCTGGACTGGCGCCAGGCCCCGCCGGCCAAGCTCGGCGAGCTGGCGCGGGTGCACGGGCGCGAGCTGATCGACGACATGCTGCAGGCGCAGACCGCGCCGCTGCGGCGGATCGACCTGGACACCTTCACTTCGCCCGGCTCGGCCAGCGCCGCGCTGCATGCCGCCGGCGCCGGCGTGGCCGCGGTCGATGCGGTGATGCGCGGCCCCGACCGGCGCGCGTTCTGCGCGGTGCGGCCGCCCGGCCACCACGCCACCGCCGACACCGCGATGGGCTTCTGCCTGTTCAACAACATCGCCGTGGCCGCGGCCTACGCCCGCGACGTGCACGGGCTGGAGCGCATCGCCATCGTCGATTTCGACGTCCACCACGGCAACGGCACCCAGGCGATCTTCGAGACCGACCCGCGCGTGGCCTACTACAGCAGCCACGAATCCGGGCTGTTCCCCCATTCGGGCAGCATGCGCGAGCGCGGCGTGGGCAACGTCTGCAACATCCTGCTGCCGCCGGGCAGCGGCGGCTTCCGCTTCCGCAACACCTGGGCCGACGACCTGCTGCCGCAGGTGGACGCCTTCCGCCCGCAGCTGTTGCTGGTCTCGGCCGGTTTCGACGCGCACATGCGCGACCCGCAGGCCGACCTGATGGTGGAGACCGAGGATTTCGGCTGGCTGGCCGGCGAACTGGCCGCGCTGGCCGAGCGCCACGCCGACGGCCGGCTGGTGTCCCTGCTCGAGGGCGGCTACGACCTGCAGGCGCTGGCCGAATGCAGCGTGGCCCACGTGCAGGGCCTGCTGGCCCGGTGACGGGCGCATGAACCCCGGCCCCCGCCCGTGCGGGTCCTTCATTGCCCCCATGCAGTCGATGCGGCAAGCTAGCGGCCGTTTTCCCTGAATCCGATCCGCGTGCGCCGAGCCCTCCGCCTGCTTCCCCTGCCCCTGAGCGTCGCCCTCTGCCTGTCGGCGATGGCCAGCGAGAAGCCGGTGAACTGGAACCTGTGCCCGGCCACCGACGTGCTGCCGGCCTTCGACGAAGCGCCCAAGGCCGACCCGGTCGCGGCCGCCACCCGCGACCAGCTGCCGACCGACATCGAGGGCGACCAGCTCACCGGCACCAGCACGATCCCGCAGTACGAGGGCAACGTGGCGCTCAAGCGCGGCGACCAGTTCATGGGCACCGACAACCTGCGCTTCGACACGGAAACCGGCAATTACATCGCCGACGGCAACGTGCGCTACTCCGACTCCTCGATCCGCCTGACCGCCAAGCGCGCCGAGGGCAACCAGGAAACGGACAGCCACAAGATCAGCGACATCCGCTACCAGCTGGTCTCGCGGCGCGGCAACGGCAGCGCCGACTCCATCGACCTGCAGGGTTCGGTCGGGCAGATGCACCGCTCCACCTATACCACCTGCGATCCGTCGCAACCGGTGTGGAAGCTGGTCGCGCCGCAGATCGAGGTGGACAACGAGGAGGGCTTCGGCACCGCCCGCAACGCGGTGCTGCGCGTCGGCAAGCTGCCGGTGATGTACATGCCCTGGTTCAAGTTCCCGATCGACGACCGGCGCATGACCGGCCTGCTCTATCCCAAGCTGAGCCTGTCCGGGCGCAACGGCTTCGACTACGCGCAGCCGATCTATTTCAACCTGGCGCCGAACTACGACGACACCCTGACCCCGCGCTGGATGAGCCGCCGCGGGCTGATGCTCAACAACGAGTTCCGCTACCTCTACGGCGGCGGCCGCGGGCAGCTGGACACCGAGTGGATGCCGCACGACTCGCTGCGCGACAAGGAGCGCGGCAAGGTCGCCTACAACGGCTACCACAACGTCGACCGGCACTGGCAGGCGCGCGCGAACCTGGCCTGGGTCAGCGACGAACGCTACATGGAGGACTTCGCCAACCGCCTGCTCGGCGTGACCGCCTCCAACCTGCAGAGCACCGCCGGCCTGTACGGCACCGGCCGCACCTGGACTGCCGGCCTGATGGCCGACCACTGGCAGCTGACCGACTACACCCTGACCGAGGCCGCCCTGCCCTACAGCCGCCAGCCGCGCCTGTTCGGCACCTGGGACGACAGCTTCGGCCGCTGGCTGGAGACCGGCGTCTATGCCGAAGCGGTGCGGTTCACCCACGACGACATCCGCGGCAAGACCATCGATGCCGAGGGCGAGTATGTGCGCGATGGCAGCCTGACCCGGGTCTACGGCGGCTCGCGCTTGGACATCAAGCCCTACGTGTCGATGCCGCTGGCCGGCGCGGCGTGGTACGTCACCCCGACCCTGGCCTGGCGCTACACCGCCTACGAACTGGAGCGCGGCCTGGCCGACGGCATCCGCCGCAACCAGCTGATCGCCGCCGGCATCGACCCGGCCACCGCCACGCCCGAACAGCTGCGCGGCAACACCGCGCCGCACCGCAGCCTGCCCATCGCCAGCCTGGACATGGGCCTGTTCTTCGACCGCGAAACCGAGATCGGCGGCAGGTCCTACCTGCATACCCTGGAGCCGCGGCTGTTCTACCTGAACACCCCGTACCGGGACCAGGGCGACCTGCCGCTGTTCGATACCCGCGCCTTCACCTTCAGCTGGGGCCAGCTGTTCCGCGACTCGCGTTTCACCGGCGCCGACCGCCAGAACGACGCCAACCAGCTGACCACGGCCCTGACCACGCGCCTGATCCGCCAGGACGACGGCCGCGAGAAGCTGTCGGCCAGCATCGGCCAGATCACCTATTTCGAGGATTCGCGGGTCACCCTGGGCAGCAGCGACGCCATCGTCCAGCAGGGCAAGTCGGCGTGGGTCGCCGACGTGAACTGGGCGATCAACGACCGCTGGACCCTGGGCAGCACCTACCAGTGGAACCCGAAGTACCGCAAGGAAGACCTGGCCAGCGTGCGCGCGCGCTACCTGCTGCCCGAGGACGGCGTGGTCAACCTGACCTACCGCTACCGCCGCAACCCCAGCAACAACACCGACCAGCTCAAGCAGGCCGACCTGTCCTTCCTGTACCCGATCAACCCGCGCTGGAGCATCGTCGGCCGCTATTACTACTCGATGCTCGACCACAAGCCGCTGGAGATCATCGGCGGCGTGCAGTGGGACAGCTGCTGCCTGGCGGTGCGCGCCCTGGCCCGCCGCTACGTGCGCAACCGCGAGGGCGAGATGAACAATTCCTTCCAGGTCGAGTTCGTGCTCAAGGGCCTGAGCTCGGTCGGGCAGGACACGGACCGCACCTTGCGCCGTGCTATTCTCGGCTACAACCGAGACGACCTGTACCTCGTTCCGCCCAGCAACATCGAGGCGAACGACGACGACTACGATCCGAACCTGATTCCATGACCAAGACCCTACCTGCAGTCCTCGCCACCCTGCTGGCGCTTGCCGGCGTGTCCGCACCGGCCGCCGCGCAGCAGACGCAGCCGCTGGACCGCATCGCCGCCGTCGTCGACGAGGACGTGATCCTGCAGAGCGAACTGCAGCGCGCGGTCAACAACATCAAGTCGCAGTACGCCGGCCGCGAGCACCAGCTGCCGCCGCAGGGCGTGCTCGAACGCCAGGTGCTCGAGCGCCTGGTGCTGGTCAAGCTGCAGGTGGCCCGCGCCGAGAGCAGCGGCATCCGCGTCAGCGGCGAGGAACTGAACCACGCCTTGGCCAGCATCGCCCAGCAGAACGGCACCGACCTGGACGGCCTGCGCCAGCGCCTGGCCCAGGACGGCATCGGCTTCGAGGATTTCCGCAACTCGGTGCGCGAGGAGATCGTCACCCAGCGCCTGCGCCAGAGCTTCGCGCAGAGCCGCATCAGCGTCAGCGAGGGCGAGGTCGACGCGGCCCTGGCGCAGCAGAACGCCGGCGGCATGCAATACCACCTGGCGCACATCCTGGTGGCGCTGCCGGACGGCGCCAGCGCCGAGCAGATCGCCACCGGCCAGAGCAAGATCGACGGCATCAAGAACCTGATCGGCAAGGGCGAACTGGACTTCTCCGCCGCCGCGGTGCGCTACTCCGACAGCCCCAACGCGCTGGAAGGCGGCGACCTGGGCTGGCGCAGCCTGGACGAGATCCCCAACGCGTTCTCCATGCAGATCAAGGAAATGAAGGCCGGCGACGTGCTCGGCCCGATCCGCGGCCCGAGCGGCTTCCAGCTGCTGAAGCTGGTGGAGGTGCGCGACAGCGACAATGCTGCCGCCGGCACCCACACCGTCACCGAGTTCCACGCCCGCCACATCCTGGTGCGCGTGACCGACCAGGTGGACGACGCGGCGGCCAAGGCGAAGATCGAGACCCTGCGCGCGCGCATCGCCGGCGGCGCCGACTTCCAGGCCGTGGCCAAGGAAGCGTCCGACGACGCCAACAGCCGCGGCCAGGGCGGCGACCTGGGCTGGTTCCCGGCCGATGCGTTCGGCCCGGACTTCGGCCGCCAGGTCGAGAGCGTGCAGGACGGCGGCGTCACCGCGGCGTTCCGCACCGACGCCGGCTGGCACATCGTGCAGCGCGTGGCCACGCGCCAGACCGACGTGACCGACGACAACAAGCGCGCGCAGATCCGCGACCAGATCGGCCGCCGCAAGCTGGACGACGAATACAACCGTTTCCTGCAGGAACTGCGCGGCGACGCCTACGTCAGCTTCCGCACCGGCGACCGCGCCGAGGGCACCGCCGAGCCGGCGGCCGACCCCGCCAAGCCCTGATCCGATGATTCCCCAGCTCGCTCTGGTCCCGGGCGAGCCTTCCGGGGTCGGCCCGGAACTCTGCATCCGCCTCGTCCAACAGCCGCGCAGCGATTGCCGGCTGTTGGCGTTCGCCGACCCCGACGTGCTGCGCGCCGCCGCGGCCGCGCTCGGCCTGCCGCTGAACCTGCTGCCCGAAGAAGCGCAGGCGCGCGCGCCGGGCGACCTGCGCCTGCGCCCGATCCGCAACGCCGCCCCGTCCCGCTTCGGCCAGCCCGACGCCGCCAACGCACGCGCGGTGATCGACGCCCTGCTCGGCGCCGGCCGCGCCTGCCTGGACGGCGGACTCGACGGCGTGGTCACCGGCCCGGTGCACAAGGCGGTGATCAACCAAGGCGGCATCGCCTACAGCGGCACCACCGAACTGCTGGCCCACCAGGCCGGCGTCGAGGTGGTGATGATGCTGGCCAACGACCTGATGCGCGTGGCGCTGGCCACCACCCACCTGCCGCTGCGCGAGGTGCCCGACGCGATCACCGCCGACGGCCTGCGCAGGGTCATCGCCATCACCGACGCCGCGCTGCGCCGCGACTTCGGACTGGCGCGGCCGCGCATCGCCGTGCTCGGCCTGAACCCGCACGCCGGCGAGGACGGGCACCTGGGCCGCGAGGAACTGGATGTCGTCATCCCGCTGCTGGAACGACTGCGCGGCGAAGGCGTGGACCTGGTCGGCCCGCTGCCGGCCGACACCGCGTTCCTGCCGGGCAAGCTGCGCGGCTTCGACGCGGTGCTGGCGATGTACCACGACCAGGGGCTGCCGGTGCTCAAGTACAGCGGCTTCGAGCAGGCGGTGAACATCACCCTGGGCCTGCCCTACCCGCGCGTGGCGGTCGACCACGGCACCGCGCTGGACCTGGCCGGCAAGGGCACGGCCGACCCTTCCAGCCTGCAGGCCGCCACCGCGCTGTGCGCGCGGCTGGCCGCGCAACGCGGGGCATGCCATGCGCCTTGAAGCGCGTCCCGGCGCGTCCGGATCACCGCGGCGCGGCGTTGCGTCCGCCGAATGCATGCGCCTTGCCTGCGGCCCTCGTCCTGCCGCGCAGCGGCCCGATCGCGCCGGACCGCACGCCAAAGCACACGACACGCTCTAGAATCGCCCGATGAATTCCTCCCATTCCCCGCGCGCCGGCGTCGGTTTCACCGCGCCGGCGAAGAAGCAGCTGGGCCAGCACTTCCTGGCCGACGCGCACTACGTCGAGAAGATCGTGCTGGCGGTCAACCCGAAGCCCGGCGACCGGCTGGTCGAGATCGGCCCGGGCCAGGGCGCCATCACCTTCCCGCTGCTGCGCCGCCATCCGCAACTGACGGTGATCGAGTTCGACCGCGACCTGATCGCGCCGCTCACCGCCGCGGCCGCGCCGCTGGGCGAGCTGACCATCGTCCACCGCGACGTGCTGCAGGTCGATTTCACCGAACTGGCCGCCGGCTCGCCGATCCGGCTGGTCGGCAACCTGCCCTACAACATCTCCTCGCCGATCCTGTTCCACGCGCTGGAGCACGCCGCGGCGATCTCGGACATGACCTTCATGCTGCAGAAGGAAGTGGTGGACCGCATGGCCGCCGCGCCGGGCAGCAAGGTCTACGGCCGCCTGAGCGTGATGCTGCAGGCCTGGTGCCAGGTCACCTCGCTGTTCGTGGTGCCGCCGGGCGCGTTCCGGCCGCCGCCGAAGGTGGACTCGGCCGTGGTGCGGCTGGTGCCGCGCGACCCGGCCACGGTCGGCATCGTCGATCCGCAGCACTTCGCCAACCTGGTCAAGGCCGCCTTCGGCCAGCGCCGCAAGACCCTGCGCAACGCCCTGAACGGCATCGTCGATGAAGCCGGCTTCGCCGCCGCCGGCGTGCGCAGCGACGCGCGCGCCGAACAACTGGACGTGGCCGATTTCATCGCCCTGACCAACGTCACCGTCGCCTGACGTCCGCTCCACCCGCTTTTGCTTACACTTGCCCGCATGGACGATTCCCGCCACTACGCGATCGAGATCGAGGTATCGCCTCGTTTCGTCGACGAACAGTCGGCCCCCGAGGACGGGCGCTACGCGTTCGCCTACACGATCCGCATCCACAACCGCGGCACCGTGCCGGCGCGGCTGATCAGCCGCCACTGGCGCATCACCGACGGCAACGGCCGCACCGAGCACGTGGACGGCGACGGCGTGGTCGGCGAGCAGCCGCGGCTGCGCCCGGGCGAGGAGTTCCGCTACACCTCCGGGGTCATGCTCGGCACCGAGCGCGGCACCATGCAGGGCCACTACGACATGCTGGCCGACGACGGTACCGAATTCGCCGCGCCGGTCGCGCCGTTCGTGCTGTCCATTCCCAGGACCCTGCACTGATGGCGACCTGGGCGATCGGCGACCTGCAGGGCTGCTACGACGTCACCCAGCGGCTGCTGGAGAAGATCAACTTCGACCCGGCCGCCGACCGGCTGTGGTTCTGCGGCGACCTGGTCAACCGCGGCGGGCAGTCGCTGGAAACCCTGCGCCTGGTGCATTCGCTGCGCGAACACTGCACGGTGGTGCTGGGCAACCACGACCTCTCGCTGCTGGCCGTCGGCGCGCGCAGCCCCGAGGAACAGCGCAAGGTCAACCCGGACCTGCAGCGCGTGGTGCTCGCCGAGGACCGCGACGTGCTGCTGGACTGGCTGCGCCAGCAGAAGCTGGTGCACGTGGACCGCGAGCTGGGCTGGATGATGTTCCATGCCGGCCTCGCGCCGAAGTGGACCGTGGCGATGGCCGAGAAGCACGCGCGCGAGGTCGAGCAGCAGTTGCATGGCAACGGCTACCGCAAGCTGCTGCGCAACATGTACGGCGACGGCCCCAGCTGGGCGCCGAACCTGGCCGGCTACGACCGCGCGCGCGCGATCATCAACATCTTCACCCGCATGCGCTACTGCACGCCGCGCGGCCGCATCGGCATGGAAGACAAGGGCACGCCCGGCACCCAGCAGCAGGGCATGTACCCGTGGTTCGAGGTCCCGGGCCGGGTCGAGCGCGAACTGAAGATGGTCTGCGGCCACTGGTCGGCGCTGGGCCTGACCATCACCCAGGGCGTGCACGCCATCGACACCGGCGCGGTGTGGGGCGGCAGGCTCACCGCGCTGCGGCTGGACAGCGACGAACTGCGCGTGGTGCAGGTGCCCGGCCGCGACGTGCCGGCGCCGGTGCCCGGCGCGCATCCGCCGCGGCGGCCGCCGTCCGAACGTCGCCCGGAACCGCGCGGCGAAGCGCAGGGCGAACGCCGCGAGCGGCGCCGGCCACGCCGGCACCGCCCCGGCAACAATGGCGGCAACGGCGGCAACAATGGCAGTCCGGGCGGCACGCCGGGCAACAACGGCGGCGCCACGCCCGCGCCGTAGCCGCTCAGGCGCCGGGCGCCAGGACCTGGCAGGCTTCCAGGCAGTTCCCGTCCGCGTCCTGGAACCGGAAATACACCACACCGTCGCCGCACTGCAGTTCGCCGACGCGCACGCCGCGCCGCTTCAACGCCTCCAGGGCCGCTGCCGCATCGCGCGTCGCGAAGATCGGGAACGCGCCCTGCACGTGCGGATCCGCGGCCGGTTCACCGGCCTTGCGCTGCCACAGGGTCAGGCTCGCGCCCTCCGCCAGCGGCAGCACCGCCAGGCACTCGCCCGCATCCACGAACGCGGCCTCCAGGCCGAGATTGGCGGCGTACCAGGCAGCGGCGGCCTGGTAATCGGCCACCCGCAGGATGAAGGTATCGATCCGATCGAACAACGCGCCCACACTCGTCTCCCCGGGTTGGAAGGTATCTACGCCTGGCCGGCGGCGTGCCCGGCACGACCGCATCTCCCGCACAACGGCCGAAACGGCCGCGGGACGGCTACCGGGAAGCCGTGGAGCGGGGCTTGCCGCGCTGGGCTTCTCCGGGAATGCGTCCTGCGGGGCAAGCCCCGCAGCTACGGGGAGCGCCGCACGTAGTGGACGAAGCGGAAGGCGAAGGCGTGGCGATCGTCGGCCGGATGCGGCTGGCTGTCCACTTCCTGCCACAGCGCGGGGTCCACCTCGGGGAAATACGTGTCGGCCGCGACCTCGGCATCCACCCAGGTCAGGTGCAGGTCCGTGGCCTGGTCGATCAGCAGCCGGTAGATCTCGCCGCCGCCGATCACGCACAGTTCTTCGGCGCCCTCGCCGGCCGCGACGTCCCTGGCTTCGTCCAGCGAGGCCACCGCCCGCATGCCCGCGAACGGCACCTGGCCGCTGCGGGTGAGCACCAGGTTGGTCCGCCCCGGCAGCGCACGGCCGAGCGATTCGGCGGTCCGGCGCCCCATCAGGATCGGCTTGGCCAGCGTGAGCGCCTTGAAGTGCCGGAAGTCGTCCGGCAGGTGCCACGGCATGCCGTTGTCGCGGCCGATGCCGCGATTGCGGTCCAGCGCGGCGATGAGCGAAAGCCGGGACCCGGGACCCGGGACCGGGGACCCGGGAGAAGCGACTCTCGCGTCGGTTTGCTCCATGACTGCCGTTCCGACGCAGGAAGCAGAAAGGCAGCTCTCCGCTGCTTTTCCCGGGTCCCCGGTCCCGGGTCCCGGGTCCCGGCCCCCCGTCATACCGCCACCGGCGCCTTGATCGCGGGCAGCGGGTCGTAGCCGTCGATGCGGATGTCGTCGTAGGCGAAGCCGAACAGGTCGGTCACCTCAGGGTTCAGCCACAACGTCGGCAGTGCGCGCGGCTGGCGCGAAAGCTGTTCGCGGGCCTGCTCGAAGTGGTTGGAGTACAGGTGCGCGTCGCCCAGGGTATGCACGAAATCGCCCACGCCCAGGCCGGTGGCCTGCGCCACCATGTGGGTCAGCAGCGCATAGCTGGCGATGTTGAACGGCACGCCGAGGAAGATGTCGCCGCTGCGCTGGTACAGCTGGCAGCTGAGCCTGCCGTCGGCGACATAGAACTGGAACAGGTTGTGGCAGGGCATCAACGCCATCTGCGACAGCTCGCCCACGTTCCAGGCGCTGACCACCAGCCGCCGCGAATCCGGATTGCGCCGGATCTCGTCCACCAGCCACTGCATCTGGTCGATCTCGCGGCCGTCGGCGGTGGCCCAGCTGCGCCACTGCCTGCCGTAGACCGGGCCGAGGTCGCCATTGGCGTCGGCCCACTCGTCCCAGATCCGCACCTGGTTGTCCTTCAGGTAACCGATGTTGGTGTCGCCCTTCAGGAACCACAGCAGCTCGTGGATGATCGAGCGCAGGTGCAGCTTCTTGGTGGTGACCAGCGGGAACCCCTGGTTGAGGTCGAAGCGCATCTGCCAGCCGAACACGCTGCGCGTGCCGGTGCCGGTGCGGTCGGCCTTTTCCGTGCCGTGCTCGAGCACGTGCCGCAGCAGGTCCAGGTATTGCTTCACTTTCTGCCTCCGGCGAAGGGCTTCATGCTCACGCCTTGCCTCCCACCGGCAGCACCGGCTGCAGCGTCGGCGCGCGGCGCGACATCGCCAGCAGCGCCAGTCCCAGCGCGATCAGCGGCAGGCTCAGCAGCTGGCCGCGGGTGAACCAGCCGAAGGCCAGGTAGATGCCGTTGTCGGGCATGCGCACGAATTCGACCAGGAAGCGGAAGCTGCCGTACATCAGCGCGAACAGGCCGGACACCGCGTAACGCGGGCGCGGCTTCATCGAATACGCCCACAGCACGACGAACATCACCAGCCCCTCCAGCACCGCCTCGTACAGCTGCGAGGGATGGCGCGCGTACTGGCTGAGCAGGCCGGCGGCGTAGTCCTGCCTGATCTGCGCGGCCGACATCAGCTGCTCCATGGTCGGCAGGCCGGCGGGCACGTCCTTGAGCGGCGCATGCGGGAACACCACGCCCCAGCCGGCGTGGGTGAACTTGCCCCACAACTCGCCGCCGACGAAATTGCCGAGCCGTCCGAAGCCCAGCCCCAGCGGCACCAGCGGCGCGACGAAATCGAGGGTGTCGAAATAGTGCAGCGCGTGTTTGCGCGTCCACCACCAGCCGGCGGCCATGACCCCGAGCAGGCCGCCGTGGAAGCTCATTCCGCCTTCCCACACGCGCAGCAGGATCAGCGGGTTGTGCAGGAAATCGGCGGTCGCGTAGAACAGCATGTAGCCGATGCGCCCGCCCAGCACCACGCCGAGCATGGCGTAGAACAGCAGGTCGGAAAAACCGTTCATGTCCACGCCCGGCAGGCGTCCGGCGCGGATGCGGCGCCGCCCCAGCCACCACGCGGCGGCGAAGCCCAGCAGGTACATGACGCCGTACCAGTGCACCTTGATCGGCCCGAGGGAAAAGGCGATCGGGTCTATGTCGTGGAGATAGATCATGCAGGCAGGTCCGGCGGACGAGTCCCTATTCTCGGGGCAGCGCCCGCAGGGCTCAACCGCCGCTTCACTCCAGCAGCCGCGGGCGGTCGGGCAGCTCGTTGTCGCGCGCCTGCCCGGCAACGGCGGGGAAGTGCGCGGCCAGCAGCGTCGAAACCTCCGCCACGATGGCCAGTACCGCCGCCTCCAGGTCGCCGTCGCGCCGGAGCCGGGCGAAGTCCTCGCAGACCCGGCGCCACTGCGCCGCATCGACGCGTCCGTGCAGGCCGCGGTCGGCGACGATCTCGATGGCGTGGTCGGCCAGCAGCAGGTAGACCAGCACGCCGTTGTTGGCCTGCGTGTCCCAGGTGCGCAGCAAGGCGAAGGCATGCTCGGCGCGTTCGCGCGGCGATACGCCGCGCCACAGCGCCGCCAGCGGCAGGTCGGATTCGACCGCGAACATCACCTGCCCCGCGTGCCGGCGCTCGCCCTCGGCGATGGCGCGGGCGATGCGGTCCAGGCTGGCAGGCGGAAACCGCGCCTGGGCCGACGGCGAAAAGAAATGGCGCAACCAGCGCATCACCAGCTCCCCGAGGCGCCGCCGCCTCCCGAACGCCCGCCGCCACCGGACCAGCCGCCGCCTCCGCCGAAGCCGCCTCCGCCGCCAAATCCGCCGCCCCCGAAGCCCCCGCTGCCGAAACCGCCGCCGCGCGCGAAACCGCCGGGCGACAGCCCGCCAAGCGACAGGAAGAACCCCACCGCCGCGGCGACGCCGCCGCCGGCCAGCGACAGCAGCAGCCAGCCCGCGCCGCCGCCGAGCAGCGCCGCCAGCAGGCCCTTCAGCGGCCGCGAACGGCGTGCGAACAGCAGCCGCGCCAGCAGCGCGGCGAAGCCGCCGATGAACAGCGCGATGCCGAACGTGGCTTCGCCATCGCCGGACCCGCGGTTGCTGGCCACCGGCGCCGGCAACGCCTCGCCGTCGACCAGCCGGACCAGCACGGCCGTGGCATCGGCGATGCCGCCGGCGTAATCGTCCTGGCGGAACCGCGGCACCAGGTATTCCTGGATCACCCGGTTGGCGACGGCATCGGGAATCGCGCCTTCCAGCCCGTAACCCGGCTCGATGCGCACGCGGCGGTCGTTCTTCGCCACCAGCAGCAGCACGCCGTCGTCCACGCCCTTGCGGCCGATGCGCCACTGCTCGAACACGCGGGTGGCGTACTGGGCGATGTCTTCCGGCTGCGTGCTGGGCACGACCAGCACCTGCAGCTGGCTGCCCTTGCGCTGCTGCAGGGCCAGCGCCTGCTGCACCAGCGCCTGCCGCTGCGCGGCATCCAGGGTGCCGGTGGTGTCCACCACCGGCGAATCCAGCGGCGGGATCGGCGCCAGCGGCTGCGCCATGGCCGCCCCTGCCCCGCCGAAGCAGAGCAGGGCCAGCAGCAACAGGTACGGCAGGCGCGTCATCGACTCACTGCGCCGGCGCGGGCGGCGGGTTCTGCGGCTGCGGCGCCGGGCGGGTGCCGAAATCCACCGCCGGCGGCTGCGCGATCTGCGCCTCGTTCTCGACGGTGAAGTTGGGCTTGGCCTGGTAGCCGAACAGCTTGGCGGTGATGACCTGCGGGAACGAGCGGATGTAGGTGTTGTAGTCCTGCACCAGCTGGATGTAGCGGCCGCGCGCGACGGTGATGCGGTTCTCGGTGCCTTCCAGCTGCGCCTGCAGGTCGCGGAAGTTCTGGTCCGACTTCAGCGTCGGGTAGTTCTCGCTGACCACCAGCAGCCGCGACAGCGCGCTGCCCAGTTCGCCCTGCGCCTGCTGGAACTGCTGCAGCGAGGCGGCGTCGTCGGCATTGACGTTGATCTGCCCGACCCGCGAGCGCGCGTTGGTCACCTCGGTCAGCACCTGCCGCTCCTGCTGGGCGTAGCCCTGCACGGTATTGACCAGGTTGGGAATCAGGTCGGCGCGGCGCTTGTACTGGTTGACCACCTCGGACCAGCCGGCCTTGACCGCCTCGTCCTTCTGCTGGATGGCGTTGTAGCCGCAGCCGGAAACCGAACCCGCCACGAGGGCGAGCAACATCAGACGGAAGAACTGGCGCATGGCGGGCCCCTGGGCGACTGGAGCCCGCAGCATGCCACCCCCGGTGTTCAGTGTGTGCATACGACAAGGGCCGGCATGGGCCGGCCCGTCAGGTCGCCACCGCCGGCATTGGCGCCGGCGGCAGGTCACGGCTTACCAGTTGTCCGCGCCGGGGACGTGGTGCGCCTTGGCGTTGCGGCGCATCAGCAGGTTCAGCCACTCCACCAGCACCGAGAAGCCCATCGCCGCGTAGATGTAGGGCTTGGGTACGTGCAGGTCCAGGCCGTCGAGCACCAGCACCGCGCCGACCAGCAGGATGAAGGCCAGCGCCAGCAGCTTCACGGTCGGGTTGGCGTCGATGAAGCGGCCCAGCGGGTTGGCCGCCAGCAGCATCACCGCCACCGCCAGCAGCACGGCGCAGACCATCACCGGGATGTGGTCGGCGATGCCGACGGCGGTGATCACCGAGTCCAGCGAGAACACGATGTCGATGACGGCGATCTGCGCGATCACCATGCCGAAGCTGGCCGAGGCGCGGGTGGTGGTGGGGTCCTGGTCCTCGCCGCCGCTGACCAGTTCGCGGATCTCCTTGACGCCCTTGTAGAGCAGGAACAGGCCGCCGACGATCAGCACCAGGTCGCGGATCGAGATGCCCATGCCGGCCACGGTGAACAGGTTGCTCTCCATGTGCGCCAGGTAGGCCAGCGAGACCAGCAGCAGGATGCGGGTGATGCAGGCCACGGCGATGCCGACGCGGCGCGCCAGCGGGCGCCGGTGCTCGGGCAGGCGGCCGACGGCGATGGAGATGAACACCAGGTTGTCGATGCCGAGCACGATTTCCAGCGCGCTGAGCATGAACAGGGTGACCCATACGTTCGGGTCGGCAAGGAACTCAAAAGACATGCAGGCAATCCTTCAGCAAAGACCGTACACCGCCACCGCGCGGCCGGTGGTTTCAGAAAAGCCGGGGCACCAGGATCAGGCCCCAGCACAGCAGAACATTCATCATCAGCACGAACACCGCCGCCGAGCCCATGTCCTTGGCGCGCCCGGCCAGCACGTGGAATTCCGGGCCGTAGCGCTCGATCACCGCCTCGATGGCGGAATTGGCCAGCTCCATGGCCATCACCAGCAGCATCGAGCCGACCAGCAGCACGCGCTCCACCGGCGTCTGCCCCAGCCACAGCGCGGGCGGGGCCAGCAGCACAAACAGGTAGACCTCCAGCCGGAACGAGGATTCGTGTTTCCACGCCGCGGTCAGGCCCTGCCAGGACCAGATCGCCGCCTTGAGCACCCGCGCCGGACCGCGCGGCAGGTTGCCGACCTCGTCAGCCATGGACGCGGCCCTCGATCGACCCGGCACGGGCGGCCGGAACAGGGCGGGAACGGGAGGGAACCATGCGGGCGGCCGTGACGATGAACAGCGCGGGATTCTGCCACAGGCGTCCTGTCGGCGCCCTGTCGCCGCCTCGCGCGCGCTCTCGCCCGCAGGTGCATGGCAGGGGCGCGCGCGAAGCCATTCAGGGGCGCGGCGGGGACTGGACGCCCCCACGGGGCACTCAGCCGGGCGTGGCCTGGCCGGGGTCTTCGTCGCTTCGGCGGGCGCCCAGCGAGAACCGCACGGTCGCCGTCGTGCCCTGCCCCGGCGCGCTGTCCAGCTCGATGCGCCAGCCGAAACGCTCGCACAGGCGGTGCACGATGGGCATGCCCAGGCCGTGGCCCTGGCGCCGCTCCGGCTCGACCCGGAAGAACGGCTCGAAGATCCGCGCCAGCGCCTCCTGCGACATGCCGATGCCGGTATCGCGCACCACCACCCGGTCGGCCTCCACATAGGCGTCGACGCGACCGGCGTCGGTGTAGTTGCAGGCATTGCGCAGCAGGTTGCCGACCACCACGTGCAGCACCTGCGGCGGCGCCCGCAGCGGGCACGCCGCGAGCACGTGGACTTCCAGTTCGACCGGGCGTCCGGCCAGGCTGCCGCGGGCGTTGGCCGCCTCGTAGCGGACCACGTCGGCGACCTCGACCCATTCGGCCTGCGGTTCGATGTTGGCCTCGCGGGCGAGGATCAGCAGCGCGTCGATCAGCGCCTCCATGTCGCGGCCGGCGCGCTGGATGCGCTGCAGGCTGCGCTGCAGCCCCGGGCTCAGTTCCTGCGCGCCCAGCGCCATGTCGCTGGCCATGCGGATCACGGTCAGCGGCGTGCGCAGTTCGTGGCTGGCGTCGCGGGTGAAGTTGCGCTCGCGCGCGACGTGGTCGCCGATGCGGCCGGCCATGGTGTGCAGCGCGTCGGCCAGCTGCCGCACCTCGCCCTGCACGTCGGGCGGCAGCCGTTCCGGCGCCAGTTCGCTGGCGTCCGGATACAGCGGGTCCCATTGCGACACGCGCCGCGCCAGCCAGGTCACCGGCGACACCACGCGGTGCGAGACGTGGTAGGTCAGCCACGAGGCGCCGTAGACCGCCAGCAGGATCAGCAGCACGGGCACCACGCCGAACCAGAACGCCAGGCGCTGGGCCTGCGAGCGCAGGAACACCAGGTAGAGCCGGCCGTCGGGCTTCTCGTCCACCAGCACCAGCTGGTCGGCATCGCCGATCTCGTGGAAGCCGGGCGCCAGCGCGCGCAGGTCGGCCGGCAGGCTCAGCGGCGATTGCCCGGTTTCCAGCAGGTAACCGCGGATGTTGCTGGTATTGGGCGGCGGCTGCGCCGCCGAGGCGGCGTGCAGCTCCCAGAAATGCGCCGCCTCTTCCTTGAGCAGGGCGTTGACCAGGCCGAACTTGACCACCAGCAACACCAGGTAGCCGCCCAGCAGCACCGCAAGGCCGGCCAGCAGCGCCTGCAGCATGAAAGCGGTCCTGATCTTGCGCGGCAACCCGTGCAGCATCGCAGCCCCGGCGGTGGTCCTGTGCGGTTAAGGGAAGGGGAACCGGGCCGCGGCGCGGCCCTTCCCTTCGCGACGGAGTGCGTTCGCCGGCATGCTCAGCCCATCGGCTGGGCGATGTCGGCGATGCGGTAGCCCGCGCTCTGCACGGTGTGCAGCAGCGGCCGGTCGAACGGCTTGTCGATGATCTTGCGCAGGTTGTACAGGTGGCTGCGCAGGGTGTCCGAGTCCGGCAGGCCGTTGCCCCAGATCTCGCGCTCGATCTCCTGGCGGGTCACCACCCGCGGCGATTCGCGCATCAGGATGGTCAGCAGGCGCAGGCCGATGGGCGAGAGCTGCAGCTCGGTGCCGGCGCGGGTGGCGCGCATGCTGACCGGGTCCAGCACCAGGTCGGCGACCTTGAGCACCTCGGCGCCGACCTGGCGGCGCTCGCGGCGGATCAGCGCGCGCAGCCGCGCTTCCAGTTCCTGGATGGCGAACGGCTTGGTCAGGTAGTCGTCGGCGCCGAAACCCAGGCCGGTGAGCTTGTCGTCCAGCGTGTCGCGCGCGGTCAGCATCAGCACCGGCGTGGACTTGCGCGCCTCGTTGCGCAGGCGGCGGCAGACCTCGATGCCGTCAAGACGCGGCAGCATCAGGTCCAGCACCACCACGTCGTAGCTGTTTTCCGCCGCCAGCCGATAGCCGTCAAGGCCGTCGCAGGCGTAATCCACCTCGAATCCCTTGCCTTCCAGGTACTCGCCGATCATCTCGGAGATGTTGCGGTTGTCCTCGATGACGAGCACCAGTCCGGACGATTCCTTTGTCTGTCGCATGGAGCCTCCTCGTTCTTCAGCTTTGTGAAAGATGCCGCACCCGCAGTGCATCCCATGTGAAGAAAACGGCGCCCGCCGCGGCGGCGGGCCGAGCGGGCCTTGGCCCTATGCTATGCGCGCCTTCCGCCGGACCCGTCCATGCCCACCCCGCCCCTTTCCGCCTACCTCTACCCCGTGCTGCTGCTCGTGGCCAGCAACGTGTTCATGACCTTCGCCTGGTACGGGCACCTGAAATACCGCTCGGCGCCGCTGCTGGCGGTGATCCTGGTCAGCTGGGGCATCGCCTTCTTCGAGTACTGCCTGCAGGTGCCGGGCAACCGCCTGGGCGCGGCCGTCTATTCGGCGCCGCAGCTCAAGGGCATGCAGGAGGTGATCACCCTGCTGGTGTTCGCCGGGTTCTCGGCGGTGTACCTGGGCCAGCCGCTGAAATGGAACCACTGGGCGGCGTTCGCGCTGATCGTGCTCGCCGCGCTGCTGATGTTCAAGGAATAGCCCGGCCGGCGCCGGCTCCCTGGCCTCTCCCCCGGCGTCGGGAACGCGCCGGATGCGGGCCGTGGGCCGCGCGCCGAGGAGCGGCTTCAATGCCGGCGCCCGCACCCCGGCACTCCCCTGTCGCCCAGGCGCAAGAGCAGCCCCCGCCTCAACCTTCGTCCGGCGCCTTCTCGACCCAGGCGGCGAACACCTCGTCGATCTGCCGGTCCTTGACCCGCTTGCCGGCCTGCACGTCCGCGGCCTGGGTGAACAGCGGGATGATCATCGCCATGCCGTCCACCCTGGTTTTCAGGCGCACGCCCGGCGCCTGCCCGAGGAATCCGTCCCAGTGCCGGCGCACCTGCGCCCAGTAGCCGGCGGTGGCGTTCCAGTAGTCGCGGGCCGGGCTGAAGTCCACGTCCTTCGTGCGGACGTAATCGTTGAAACCGAACTCGCGCGCGATCTCGTGCTGCGCGCCGCCGGCCTCGCGCCGCACCTTGGTATTGAACTGCTCGTGGGTCCAGCCGCCGGGCGTCAGCGTGTGCCGGTTGACCATCGCCAGCGCGTTGTAATCGCTGCGCCGGGTGTACTCGCGGCGCGGCAGCGGGCGCCAGCCCGGGTCGCTGGTCCAGCTCGGCACATCGTTGTCGTAGCTCCAGCGGCCGGTGCCGCAGTAGCGCGGCGCGTCGCTGACCTCGTAGACGCACTGGGTCCAGGCGCCGCGGGTGACGGACGCCGGGATCGCGCGCACCCGCCAGGTCTGGTCGGCGCTGAACTCGAAGCGGGTCGGCGCCTCGTAGCTCCAGTCCTGCCGCCAGTGCTTGGTGACGTGGCCGCTTTTCGGGTCCACCAGCAGGTGCTGCAGCACGATGCGGGTGGGGGTGTCCTCGACCACCACCACCAGTTCGTTGCCGCCGCTGCGCATCGCCGGCGCGCGCTCGTAGCCGGGCTGGAGCAGTACGGTTTCGTCGAAGGCGAAATCCACCGTGTATTCGCCTCGCATGCGCAGGATGGTGTCGTGGTCGCGGGCGGGATCGGCGGGATCGGCGGGCGCGGCGTGGGCGCCGGTGGTGGCGCACAACAGCAGCAGGCTGGCGCAATGCGGTTTCATCGTGGGTTCTCTCGTGCAAGGAAGGCCGTCCCTGGCCGCTGGCGCTCCATCGGGGGAGGAAAGGATGCGGGGCCGCTCACCAGGCCAGCGACAGGCTGGCCGACAGCGTGCGGCCGGGGTTGCCGTAGCGGTCGATCACGCGGCTGGAGGCCGACAGCGTCGCGGCCAGGCTGGACCAGTCGATGTAGTGGCGGTCGGCCAGGTTGAACACGCCGACGTTGACCGTGGCGCCCGGCGCGAAACGCCAATGCGCCATCAGGTCGAACACGCCGTAGCCGGCGGGGCGGAACGCGTCCGCGCTGGCGACGCGGTGCTTGCGGCGGGCGAAGCTGCCGGCCAGCTCCGCGCCCCAGTCGTCGCGGTCGTACGCCAGCCCGAGGGTGCCGCGCAGCGGGTCCACCGAGTCCAGCGGCACGCCTTCGCTGCGGTTCTGCCCGCGCGACCAAGCCGCCGCGCCGCGCAGCGACCAGCCGGCCAGGCGGTCGCTCAACCCGCCCAGGTCGGCGCCGGCCTTCAGCTCCGCGCCGTGGATGCGCGCATCGGCGATGTTCTGCGACTGGAACACCATCAGCCCCTGCGCGTTGGTGCCGACATAACGCTGCGACTCGATGAAGTCGCGATAGTCGTTCCAGTAGCCGCCGAGGCTGGCCCACAGCACCGGCCCCAGGTAGCGCAGGCCCAGTTCCAGGCCATTGCTGGTTTCCGGCTTGAGGTCCGGGTTGGGGATGGCGGTGTAGCCGAACATCACGTTGGTGAAACCCAGGTTGACGTCGTTGTACGGCGGCGAGCGGAAGCCGCGCGCGTAGCCGGCGAACAACGACCAGCGGTCGTCCAGGCGCCACACCATGCCCAGCTTCGGCGACACGCTGGTCTTGCGCAGCGAGGCCAGCGCGACACCGGGATTGTCCTCGCTGAAAATCGTGTCCACCTGCGGCTCGAGCCGGTAATGATCCACGCGCACGCCCGGCACCAGCGATACGTTGCCGCCGGCGAAACGTATTTCGTCCTGTGCGTACAGGCCCAGCTCGGTGGTCCTGCTGATCGGGAAATCGCGCACCGGGAACGCGTCGGGCAGGATCGTGCTGCTGGTGCCGCCGTTGGCCAGCACCTGGTAGCCGTCGCGCTTCTGCCGGATCTCGGTCCATGCGCCGTCGAAGCCCCAGGTCAGCGCGTGCTCGACCGCCCCCGTCGCCAGGCGCTTGTCGAACTGCGCCTGCGCGCCGTACACGCGCTGGTCGAAGTTGAACTCCCGATGGCGCCGGCTGCGGTTGGCGCGGTCTTCGTCGGTGACCTGGGTGGTCTCGCTGTCCTGCCGGTACAGCTGCCAGCGCAGGCTGTCGGCGAACGCGGCGTCGAGCGCGTCCATTTCGTGGGCGAAGGACACGCGGGCGCGGGTCTGTCGGTCGTGCGCCTTCATGCCGGTGGTGGTGGCGTGGTCGATCGCCGAGTACACGTCGGTATCGGTCACGTCCTCGTTGCCCTCCACGGTCAGGCGGAAGCGCTGGTTTTCGTCCGGCGCGAAGACCAGCTTGGACAGTACGCTGCGGCCGTCACGATCCTGTGGGTTGGGCGCGGTACGGGTGTTGTCGAGGCTGCGCACCCGGCCCTTGTTGCCGGTTTCCTGACCCTGGCGGTGATTGGCATTGACCATGCCGCTCCAGCGCCCGTCGCCGAAGGCCACGGTCGCGCCGGCGAGCAGGCCCTGCCAGTCGCCGTCGTAACCGAACTTCAGGCCGACATGGCTTTTTTCGCCGTCCTCAAGGTAGTCGGCCGGGTCCTTGGTGACGAAGGCGACCACGCCGCCCAGCGCATCGGAGCCGTACAGCGAACTGGCCGGCCCGCGCACGATTTCCACGCGCTTGAGCGTTTCCAGGTCGGTGAAATCGCGGTTGGCGCTGGCGAAGCTGCCGATGGCGAAACTGCGGGGCATGGCGATGCCATCGGTCTGGATCAGCACGCGGTTGCCGTCCAGCCCGCGGATGCGGAAGCCGCCCAGGCCGAAGCGGGCCACGCTGCGGGTCACCGAGATGCCCGGTTCGTAGCGGACTAGGTCGCCGATGTCATGGGCGAGCTGCCGGTCCAGCTGCTCGCGGTCGATCACGTCGACCGTGGCGGCGACGTCGCCGACCGCGCGCCCGGTACGGGTGGCGGTGACCTGGACGCGGTCGAACTGGTGGGCATCGGCCGGTGCCGCGGTTTCGGCGCGGGCGGGGGACAGCACCGCCCACAGGGCGGCGCTCAAGGCAGCAGGACGGATCATGGGTACCTGGAATCGAAAGGTTGACCCCCGGCGGAACGGCCGGCCGCAGCTGCGGCCCGGCCGCGGCCGAGGGGGAGAGAGCGTTGCGATTCAGGCGGGCATGACGCGCAGCGGCGCGCCGGCTGGCGGCGAATGCGGCCGGGGCTTACTTGGTGAGGATCAACTTGTCGTTGCTGGTATGGCGCAGGCGGTAAACGCGGTCGCCATGGCGGATCAGGATTTCACGCTGGCCCTTGAGCAGGGCGCCGCTGTCGATGGTGCCGTCGGCGGCCAGCTGCTGCGGGGCGGAACGTTGCGGCAGGTGCAGCGTGCGGGGGCGGAGCAGGACAGGTTGGGCGAACATCGTGGCGATTCCGTGGCGGGGACGGAATTGATGATAATGATTCTCATCCGCTACGCAAGAGGGGGCGCGCCACTTTTCGCGCGCCCTTTCCGTTCGCCGCGCAGCCGACGGGGAACGCCGCTGCCGTCCGGCGATGGCTCAGGCGAACGCGGCCTCGATCCGGCGCCAGGCGTCCTCGCCCACGCGCTCCAGCACCTCCAGCGCGCGCAGGTTCTCTTCCAGCTGCGATACCCGGCTGGCGCCGAGGATCACGCTGGACACGTGCGGGTTGCGCAGGCACCAGGCGATGGCCAGCTGCGCCGGCGACTCGCCCAGTTCCGTGGCCAGCGCGGTGAAGCGCCGCACCTTGCCCAGCCGGTCCTGTTCCGGCGTGCCCAGCACCGCGTCCTTCAGCCAGTCCATCGTGGTCTGCGCCAGGCGGCTGTCGGCGCCGATGCCGTCGTTGTACTTGCCGGTCAGCAGGCCCGAGGCCAGCGGCGACCAGATGGTGGTGCCCAGGCCGGCGTCGGCGTAGAGCGGCGCGTATTCCCGTTCCACCCGCTCGCGGTGCAGCAGGTTGTACTGCGGCTGCTCCATGGTCGGCGCATGCAGGCCGTTGCCACGGGCGAACGCCACCGCCTCGGCGATCTGCGCGGCGGACCATTCCGACGTGCCCCAGTACAGCACCTTGCCCTGGCGGATCAGCACGTCCATCGCCTGCACGGTTTCGGCGATCGGCGCGTCCGGGTCGGGGCGGTGGCAGTAATAGAGGTCCAGGTAATCCACGCGCAGGCGCCTGAGCGCGGCGTGGCAGGCGTCGTGCACGTGCTTGCGCGAAAGCCCGCGCTGCAGCGGGTTGGGCGCGTCGACCGCGCCGAAGAACACTTTGCTGGACACGCAGTAGCCGTCGCGCGGCAGGCGCAGGTCGGCGATCACGTCGCCCATCACCTGCTCGGCGCGCCCCTGCGCGTAGACCTCGGCGTTGTCGAAGAAGTTGACCCCGTTGTCCCAGGCGGCGGCGATCAGGTTGCGGGCCTCGCCACGGGCGATCTGGCTGCCGAAGGTGACCCAGGCCCCGAAGGACAGGGCGGAAAGCTGCAGGCCGGACGACCCGAGGCGGCGGTAGTGCATGGCGGACTCCTGGAACGCGGCCCGCGCCGGCGGCGCGGACGGGGCGCCAGTGTAGCGCCCGGCGCGGTCAGGCCAGGCCCCGGAAACCTTGCCGATACCGGCGCGTTCGCCGCCGTTGCCCCCGGCCGGCACCGGAATTGTTGCCCGCCACCGGCCGCTGCACTAGGCTTGCCGCTTTTGCGGGCTGGCCCGGGGAATACTCATGGTCGAAGGTTTGGGCAGGATCGGCTTCGGCCTGTTCGGCCTGGTGGTGCTGATCGGCATCACCTGGCTGTTTTCCAACAACAAGAAGGCGGTGGACTGGAAGCTGGTCGCCACCGGCATCACCCTGCAGATCGCCTTCGCCGCGCTGGTGCTGCTGGTGCCCGGCGGGCGCGACGTGTTCGACTGGCTGGGCCAGGGCTTCGTCAAGATCCTGAGCTACGTCAACGAAGGCTCCGGCTTCATCTTCGGCAGCCTGATGGACGTGCCGAAGTACGGCTTCATCTTCGCCTTCCAGGTGCTGCCGACCATCATCTTCTTCTCGGCGCTGATGGGCGTGCTCTACCACCTGGGCGTGATGCAGGCGGTGGTCAAGGTCATGGCCTGGGCGATCACCAAGGTGATGCGCGTGTCCGGCGCGGAGACCACCAGCGTTTGCGCCAGCGTCTTCATCGGCCAGACCGAAGCGCCGCTGACCGTGCGCCCGTACATCCCGAAGATGACCCAGTCCGAGCTGATCACGATGATGATCGGCGGCATGGCGCACATCGCCGGCGGCGTGCTGGCGGCCTACGTCGGCATGCTCGGCGGCGGCGACCCGGTGGCGCAGGCGTTCTACGCCAAGCACCTGCTGGCCGCCTCGATCATGGCCGCACCGGCCACGCTGGTGATCTCCAAGCTGCTGGTGCCCGAGACCGACACCCCGCTGACCCGCGGCACGGTGAAGATGGAGGTGGAGAAGACCTCCTCCAACATCATCGACGCGGCCGCCGCCGGCGCCGGCGACGGCCTGAAGCTGGCGCTGAACATCGGCGCGATGCTGCTGGCCTTCATCGCCCTGATCGCCCTGCTCAACGCGCCGCTGACCTGGCTGGGCGAGGTCACCGGCCTGGCCCAGGCCATCGGCAAGCCGACCAACCTGGCCACCATCTTCGGCTACGTGCTGGCGCCGATCGCCTGGGTGATCGGCACGCCGTGGGCCGACGCCACCACGGTGGGTTCGCTGATCGGCCAGAAGGTGGTGATCAACGAGTTCGTCGCCTACCTGCAGCTGTCGGAGATCATCAAGGGCAATGTCGCCGGCGTCGCGCTGAGCGACGAGGGCCGCCTGATCGCCACCTACGCGCTGTGCGGTTTCGCCAACTTCAGCTCGATCGCCATCCAGATCGGCGGCATCGGCGGGCTGGCCCCGGACCGCCGCCACGACCTGGCCAAATTCGGCCTGCGCGCGGTGCTGGGCGGCACCATCGCCACGCTGATGACGGCGACCATCGCCGGCGTGCTCAGCCACTTCGGCTGAGCCGCGGCGCGTTTCCCCTTCCGGCTGCCCCACGGCCATCTGTAGAGAAGTAGATTCCATGAGTTCTGTTGTCGTTGCCGGTTCCTTCAATGTCGACCACGTCTGGCGCTGCGATGCCCTGCCCGCGCCGGGGGCGACCATTGCCGGGCGCTACAGCACCGGCCCCGGCGGCAAGGGCTTCAACCAGGCGGTGGCGGCGCGCCGCGCCGGCGCCGACATCACCTTCGTCTGCGCGCTGGGCGGGGATACCGGCGGCGCGCTGGCGCGCCAGCTGGCGGCCGCCGACGGCATCGCGCTGGCCGCCGAGGCCAGCAGCGAACCCACCGGCACCGCCGGCATCTACGTGGACAGCCGCGGCCGCAACTCCATCGTCATCGGCCCGGGCGCCAACGCCTCGCTGAGCACGGAGTTCATGGCCGCCAACGCCGCGTTGATCGGCGGCGCCCGGGTGCTGCTGGCGCAGCTGGAATCGCCGGTGGAGTCGATCGAGGCGGCGCTGGGCATCGCCCGCGAGGCCGGCGTGCTGACCGTGCTCAACGCCGCCCCGGCCAACGCGCCCTCGACCATCGGCCTGCTCAAGCTGGCCGACGTGCTGACCCCGAACGAAACCGAGTTCGCCGCCCTGCTCGGCCGCCATGTCGGCGAGCGCGTGGAGGCCGACGACGTGGCCGCGCTGGACGGCGCCAGCCTGCACGCGCTGTGCCGCAAGCTGTCGGGCAACACCGTGGTGGTCACCCTCGGCGCGGTCGGCGTGTTCGTCTCGCACGACGAGGAACGCCTGCGCGGCGACAGCCAGCCCTACTACCGCGTGGCCGCCGAATCGGTGCAGGTGGTGGACACCACCGGCGCCGGCGATGCCTTCAACGGCGCGCTGGCCGCCTCGCTGGCGCAGGCGCCGGACGCGGCCTTCATCAAGCACGTGCGCTTCGCCAACCAGTACGCCGCCCGCTCCACCGAGAGCGAGGGCGCCGCCGCGGCGATGCCGCGCATGACGCCGGCCGACGCCGGCTGAGCGGCCGCCCGGCAGCCCCCTCCCGGTAGGAGCGGCTTCAGCCGCGAAGGGGCTTCACCGGTAGAGCCCCTTCGCGGCTGAAGCCGCTCCTACGGGGTGCGCGAACAGCGCTGCCACGGCACTACAATGCGCCGCATGCAGATCGGCCCCTACACCATCGCGCCCAACGTGGTGCTCGCGCCCATGGCCGGCGTCACCGACAAGCCGTTCCGGCAGCTGTGCAAGCGGCTGGGCGCGGGCCTGGCCGCCTCGGAGATGACCATCTCCGACCCGCGCTTCTGGAATACCCGCAAATCCATCCACCGCATGGACCACGCCGGCGAGCCTGCGCCGATCAGCGTGCAGATCGCCGGCACCGAGCCGCGGCAGCTGGCCGAGGCGGCGCGCTACAACGTCGACCACGGCGCGCAGATCATCGACATCAACATGGGCTGCCCGGCCAAGAAGGTGTGCAACGCCTGGGCCGGCTCGGCGCTGATGCGCGACGAGGCGCTGGTGGCGCGCATCCTGGAGGCGGTGGTGGGCGCGGTGGACGTGCCGGTGACGCTGAAGATCCGCACCGGCTGGTGCGCGGAAGTGCGCAACGCGCCGGCCATCGCCCGCATCGCGCAGGACAGCGGCATCGCCGCGCTGGCCATCCACGGCCGCACCCGCGACCAGCACTACACCGGCACCGCCGAGTACGACACCATCGCCGCGATCAAGGCGATGCTCGACATCCCGGTGCTGGCCAACGGCGACGTCGATTCGCCGCGAAAGGCCGCGCAGGTGCTGGCCCATACCGGATGCGATGCGGTGATGGTCGGCCGCGCCGCGCAGGGCCGGCCGTGGATCTTCCGCGAGATCGCCCATTACCTGGCCACCGGCGAGGAACTGCCGCCGCCGACGCTGCAGGAGATACGCGACATCCTGCTCGGCCACCTCGCCGACCTGCATGCCTTCTACGGCGAACCGCAGGGCGTGCGCATCGCCCGCAAGCACCTGGGCTGGTACGCGAAGGACCGGCCGGAGAACGCCGCCTTCCGCGCCGTGGTCAACGCCGCCGAGAGCGCCGAGGCGCAGTCGCGCCTGACCCGCGATTACTTCGACGGCCTGATCGCCGGGCAGCCGCTGGCCGCCGCCTGACCAATACCTGCGCAGGGCGATCCGGCGCGGCACGTGCCAGCCCAGGCCCCGGCGCAAAAGAGATGCCGTTGATGCAGGGCTTGGCCCGCAGCGGGCATTGCCGGAAAGGCTTTCCGATTCCGTAGATGCGGAGCTTGCCCCGCATGGGGCGTTCCGGCATGGCTTCCGTGCGGGGCAAGCCCCGCACCTACGTCCTCGATCCGCAGCTGGGACGCTCGACCCCAAGCCTGTACTCGGCACGGCCACGAACCCGCGGGGCTGCAACAAAAAGGCCCGCCAGCAGCGCTGGCGGGCCTGGATCGGCGCGGGGGGAGGAGCGCGCCGGAAGGGTCAGGCGAAGACCTTGAAGCGGGCCTCGTCTTCCATGTAGTTCTTCTCGCCGAAGGGGGCTTCGTTGGAACCGAACGGCATCTGCGCGCGCAGCTGCCAGTTGTCGGCGATGCCCCACTCGCGGCGCACCGCTTCGTCCACCAGCGGGTTGTAGTGCTGCAGGCTGGCGCCGATGCCGGCCTCGGCCAGCGCCGTCCACACCGCGAACTGGGCGATGCCGTTGGCGTGTTCGGCCCACACCGGGAAGTTGTCGGCATACAGCGGGAACTGGTCCTGCAGGCCGCGGGTCACGTCCACGTCGTTGAAGAACAGCACGGTGCCGGCGCCGGCGGCGAAGCTGTCCAGCTTGCCCTCGGTGGCGGCGAAGGCGTTGGCCGGCACGATCGGGCGGAGCGCGTCCTTGACCAGCTCCCAGAACTTCACGCTCTGCGCCCCGTGCAGGATCAGCGCGCGGGTCGGCTGCGAGTTGAAGGCCGACGGCGCTTCGCGCACGGCATGCTTGATCAGGTCGGTGGCCTCGTCCTGGCCGACGGGCAGGTTGCGACCGAGCGCGTATTGGGAACGGCGCTTCTTGTACAGGGCAATGGCTTGGCTGTTCATGATGACTCCGGAAGGAAGGAATGCCGGCGAGGCGGCCGTTCGTGGATTGGGCGCCAGTGTAATTACCGACAAATTCGGAACAAATATCAAAGAAATCACTATTTGTTCCGAATTTCAAACAATCGTCCTTCCTGCCCGGAATCCGTCCTATCCGCCAGCCATCACCTCCGCTGGCATCGTGCCGTCATCGTTCCATATCCGGCGCCATACCCTGGCCAGCCGCTGCTCCAGCAGCGCGCGGCCACCAGCGTCGCGGTACACCGGGCGCAGCTGCCGCGGCGGCATCGCCGCCCAACCCTCGCCGTCCTGCCGGGCCACGGCGAAGCTGAAGTTGTAGTCCGGCTCCAGGCCCATGCGCAGGTCGCTGAGCACCAGCTGCCCGTCCTGCACCTGCGCGCGCATGAAGCCGCGGTTGAACCACTGCAGCCGCGCCACCGCCGGGATCGGCGCGGCCTGCCGCAGCGCCTGCACGTTGGAGGGATGGCCGGTGAAGCGCATCGGCCCGTGGTCGGCCCACAGCGAGCGGTCGCCGACCACATAGCCCTGCGGGGTCATCGCCACCACCCGCCACAGCAGCGTGTTGAACGGCATCGGCACCGAAAAGCGCGGCGCGTCGGCCAGCCCCATCGCCGCCAGCGCGCGGTCGGCCTCGCGCTCGACCATGCCCTTGGCCAGCAGCGACCAGCCCAGGTAGCCGCAGCTCAGCGCCAGCCCGGCCACCAGCGCGCGCTGCGCCAGCGGCCGCGCGCGCGCGAACCACGCCACCACGCAGCCCAGCGCCAGCCACACCGTATACAGCGGGTCGATGATGAACACGCTCGACCACATCGTCGGGTGCGGCATCAGCGGCCACCACAGCTGCGTGCCGTAGACGGTGAAGGCGTCCAGCAGCGGGTGGGTGACCAGCGCCAGCACCATCGCCCACCACCAGCGCGTGGGCGCCGCCGCCACCCGGCCGTGGCCGAAGCGCCGGTACAGCCACCAGATCAGCGTGCCCAGCAGCGGCAGCACGAACAGCGAATGGCTGAAACTGCGGTGCACGGTCATCAGGCTGACCGGGTCGCGGGTGAAGGCGACGATCAGCAGCCCGTCCAGGTCGGGCAGCGTGCCCAAGGCAGCGCCGGCGAGCAGGGCCGCGCGGCGATGGCCGGCAGGCGCGATGGCGGCGGCGACCGCGCCGCCGAGAACGATCTGGCTGAGGGAATCCATGGCCGCATTATGCCGTTGGACTGCCTTCCTCCCGCAGAGGCGGCTTCAGCCGAAGGAGACGCCCCGACGACTCCCAGGCACTCGACGCACGCAGCCTTCCAGCCCACCAACCGCCCCGCCCACCGCGTAGGAGCGGCTTCAGCCGCGAGAGGCCTTCCCAACGGAATGAAGCCCGCGGTCCGCGGGAACAGTCATGGGAAAGCCCGTCGCGGCTGAAGCCGCTCCTACGGTTGCGGTGGGCGGAACCGCCACAGCGCCAGCGCGGCGTACAGCAGCGCCAGCAGCAGCAGGTTGAGCAGTTCGCCGCCGATCTCGGGCAGCTGCGCACCCATCTGCTGGGTGCGCACGATGGCGTTGATGCCGGGCGTGGTCGGCAGCAGCTTCGCCAGCGCCACCAGCGCCGGCGGCGAGGCCAGCGCCGGCCACGACAGGTTGGACAGGAAGAACAGCGGGATCGAGACCGCGGTGACGTACTGGAACGCGCGCTCGCGGGTATTGAAGAAGCTGCCGACGAACAGCCCGAACGGCACCGTCGCCAGCGCGAACAGCAGCACCGCCAGCAGCAGGCCCGGCACGTTGCCGCCGCGCGGGTAGTCCTGCGCCCAGGCGGTGAAGCCGGCGTAGTAGAGCAGCCCGCACACCGCGACCAGCGCGAACGCCGCGGCCATGCCCAGCAGCACCGGCGGAGCGAAATGCAGGCGCCGGCCCAGCTGCGCGCGGCGGCTGCCCAGCAGCACGCCGATGCCCAGCAGCAGGGTCTGGTGCACGATCAGTTCGGCCACGCCCGGCACCACGCTGCTGCCATAGCCCTCGCGGGTGTTGTACAGCGGCCGCTGCACCAGTTCGAGCGGCGCGGCCTGCGGCGGTCCCATGAAGGCGGCCTGGCGCACCGCCTGCGTGCGTGCGAAAGCGGTGATGCCCTCGGCCAGCCCGTTGAGGATGGCGCTGGCGCGGCTCAGGTAGGCGCCATTGCCCAGCAGCACCAGTTGGCCGCTGCCGCCGCGCAGGATGTCGCGCTCCAGCCGCGCCGGGATCAGCACGATGCCATCGACCTGCCCGGCTTCCAGCTGCGCGCGCGCCCGCGCCAGATCCATCGGCTGCGTCACCACCCGCACCGCGCGCAGCGCGTCGATATGCCGGACCAGGTCGCGGCTGGTGGCGCTGCGGTCGGCATCGACCACGGCGATGGGCAGGTCGCTGGCCACCTGGTGGCGGTAAGCGGCCGGGTAGAAGAACGAGTACAGCAGGATCGCGCCGATCATCACCGCGCGCGCCGAGGAATCGGCGAACACCGCCTGCAACGTCGCACGGAAGGTGGCGGCGATGCGCCTCATGCCGGCACCGGCGGCGCGTCGGCGGGCCGGCGCGCGGCCCGCGCCAGCAGCAGCGCGCCGAGACCGCCAGCCGCCGCCGCCATCAGCAGCAGCACGCCCAGCGGCCGCAGCGACAGCGTCCACGGCGCGCCCATGAACAGCTGCTGCATCTGCACCTGCACATAGGCGGTGAGCGGCAGCAGCGCGTTCCACACGCGGGTGAACAGCGGCGCCTCGATCACCGGGAAGGTGGCGCCGGAAAACGCCAGCGCGGTGCCGATGCTCAACCCCACCAGCGACAGGCCGGTGCCCATGTCGCGGGTGACGGCGATGAACAGCAGCGCGAAGCAGCAACAGGCCAGGTAGAACAGCGGCTGCGCCAGCACCAGCAGCCACAGGCTGCCGGCCACGCCATCGCCGCGCACGTACGCCACGTACAGCACGCCGAGCGCGCCATACAGCGAGAACAGCGCCACGTAGGGCGCCAGCTTGCCGGCGATGGCCGCCCAGGGGCGTTCGCCCAGCCATGCGGGCAGCAGGCCGTCGCGGCGTTCGCGCCCGACCGCGCCGCCGGCGGCCAACGCCGCCAGCAGCGACAGCACCGCGGGGAAGATCAGCGGCAGCAGGAACAGTTCGTAGCTGCGCGCCGGGTTGTGCAGCACCGTGGCCTGCACCGTCACCGGCGCCGCGCGCAGGCGCGCCGGCCCCACCTGGCGGCCGATCCGCTCGCGCAGCATGCGCGCGTTGAAGGCACCGACCGCATCGGCGATGTCGCGCGCGGCCGACTGGCCGGTGGCCATGTAGGTGGCGTTGTAGAACGCGTAGACCGGCGCGGCCTCGCCGCGCAGCGCGCGCCGGCTCATGTCACGCGGCACCAGCACGATGGCGAACACCTCCAGCGCGCGCAGCTGCGCCTGCGCCTGCGGCAGCGACGCCGGCTGGCGGGCGATGGCCACGCCCGGGCTGGCGTCGATGGCACGCGCCAGCGCGCGGCTGTCCGGGCTGCCGTCCAGGTCCACCAGCGCCACCGGCACCTGGCGCAGCACCGAGGCGGAGAACAGCCACATCATCAGCGCCATCAGCAGCAGCGGCATCAGCGTGACCAGCGCCAGTTCCCAGCGGTCGTGGCGCCAGTGGCGCAGTTCGCGCCGCAGCGAAGCGCAGAACGCGACGCGCGTGCCCGCTGTCAGCCCTGCGGCCATGCGAACAGCACGCTCATGCCCGGGCGGAAGCCGTCGATGGGCTGTCGCGGCCGCGCCCGCACCTCGAAGCTGCGCACGTCGTAGCCGGACGACTGGCGCGTGCTGCGCCAGGTGGCGTAGTCGCCGGCCGGGCTGATGAAGTACACCTCGAAGGCGGCGCGGCGCCCACCCAGCGCGGGAATCGTGCCCTGCAGCGTCGCGCCCGGCGTGAGCCCATGCAGCTGGTCCTCGCGCAGGGTCAGCGCCACCCACATATGGTCGATGTCCACCAGGGTGAACACCGGGTAGCCGGCCGGCACCAGCTCGCCGATGTCGGACAGGCGCTTGCCTACCTCGCCGGCCAGCGGCGCGCGGCCCACCGTCTCCTGGCGCGCGGCCTCGACCTCGGCCCTGGCGCCTTCGGCCTGGCGCACCTGCGCCAGCGAGGCGGCCTTGTCCTGGCGGCGCGCGCCGGCCAGCGCCTGGTCGTACTGCGCCTTTGCCGCACGCGCCAGCTCCTCCGAGCTGCGCGCCTGCGCCTGCGCCTCGTCGCGCTTCTGCCGCGTCACCACGCCTTCGCGGAACAGGTTGTCCACGCGGCGGAAGGTGGCCGTAGCCAGCTCGGCGCCGGCCACGGCGCGCTTCCAGTTGGCCTCGGCGGCGCGGATGTCCTCGCTGCGCGCGCCCTCCTCGGCCTTCTCCGCCACCGCCTGCGCGGCGGCCACCACGGCATCGGCCTGGCGCTCCTTGGCCGCGACTTCCGGGCTGTCCAGCTCGAACAGCACCTGCCCGGCCGCGACCCGCTCGCCCTCGCGCACGTGCAGCGTCTGCAGCCGCGCGGTGACCTTGGCGGCGACGTTGACGTTGTCGGCGTCGGCCATGCCCTGCACCTGGTCGGCCGGCGTGCGCAGGCCCAGCCACAGGCCGAGCGCGACCAGCGCCAGCAACAGGCCGCCACCGATGGCGAAGGCGCGGCGATGCCGTGGACCCGCGCCCTGTCCCAGGGAATCGTTCATTCCAGCACCTTGTCCGCCCGCCGGCGGTAGTCGTCGAACCGTTCCATCTGCCCGCTCACTTCCAGCAGCTGCGCCAGCGCCACGTCGAACTGGTAGGCGGCCTGCGCCCGCTCCACCCGCGCCCCGCCCAGCGCCAGGCGCGCGTCGATCACGTCCAGCGAGGTCGCCTGGCCTTCACGGAAGGACAGCTCCTGCAGGCGCAGGTTTTCCTCGGCCTGGGCGATGCTGCTGTCCAGCAGGCGGAACTGGGTGCGTGCGGTATCCAGCTCGTTCCAGGCCTTGGCCACGCCCAGCCGCAGCTGGTTCCCGGCCTCGCTCACGCCCGAGCGCGCCTGGTCCAGCTGCGCGCGCGCGGCGCTGACCTGCAGCGGCCGCGCGTTCGGCGACAGGAAGGTGTAGCGCAGGCCGATGCCGAACGCCCAGTCGGCGTCGGTCAGCAGTGCGTCGCGGCGGTGCAGGTCGTACTGGCCGAACAGGTAGACCTGCGGCTTGAGTTTGGCCTGCTGCACGCGCAGGCCCTGTTCGGCCTGCGCGGCGAGCGCGCGCAGGCGTTCGATCTGCGGGTGGCGCTGCAGCGCGCTGCGTTCGAACTCCTCGCGCGCGCCCAGCGGCGCGTCGATCACGAACAGCGGCGAGGCCGTGCCGACCGCGCCGCCGCTGCGCAGCAGCGTGGCCAGCGCCTGCTGCAGCGTGGCCAGGTCGTTGACCGCCTTCTGGTAATCGCGCTCGGCCTTGTCGCGGGCGACGTTGGCCTGCAGGCGCTGGGCGCGGCTGGCGAAGCCCTCGCGTTCGAGCTTGAGCGCATCGTCCAGGTGCCGCTGCAGGCCGTCGCGCACTTCGCGCCGCACCTGCACCGCCTGTTCGGCCAGCTGCTGGCCGAAATAGGCCTGCACCAGCTGCAATGCCAGCGACTGGCGCTGCGCCTCGCGCTCGGCCTGCGCCTGCGCCGTGGCCGCCTGCGCCGCCTGCTGCGCCGCCGGGATCAGCCCGCCGCTGTACAGCGGCACGCTGGCGGTGACGATCGGGCGGGTACGCCAGTCGCGCTCGACGAAGCGCAGCGGCGATTCGATGCCGAACGCCTCGGCCACCGGCGCCAGCGAGCCCAGCGGCAGCTCCAGGGTCTTCTGGAACTGCATGCGGCGCACGTCGCCGGTGATTTCCGGCAGCCGCAGGTAGCGGCTGGCGTCCTGCAGGTCCTGCTTGTTGCGCACCCCGGCCTGGGCCGCGGCGAGCGCGTCGGATACCTGCTCCAGCCGTTCGCGCGCCTGCTCGAAACTCAGTACCGGCGCGTCGTCGGCGGCGGCGCTCCCCACCTGGAAAAGGCAGGCCGCCAGCAGCCACGCCCGTCCCCTCGTTGTCGGCTGCTTGCCTGCCACTGCGGATGCTCCTTTCCCCTCACCCGCGCCAGCATAGCGCCGGCGCCGTGAGGAATAAGCATGCGCGCGGGCCTCAGGCGGCGCGCGCCAGCGTGGGCCGCGGCGGCAGCCATGCCAGGCTGCGGCCGGCGTGGTCGAGCAGGCGCAGCGTGCCGTCCGGGTCCTCGGCCAGCGCGGTCAGGCTTTCGACCCAGTCGCCGTCGTTGGCGTACACCCGCCCGTCGCGCTCGACCAGCGCGGCGCGGTGGATATGGCCGCAGACGATGCCGTTCAGGCCGCGGCGGCGCACGTCGTCCAGCCCCGCCTGCACGAAGCGTTCGATGTAGCGTTCGGCCGCCGCGCTGCGCCGCTTGAGGAACTCGGCCAGCGACCAGTAGCGCAGGCCCAAGCGCCGGCGCAGCGCGTTGAGCAGGCGGTTGCCGGTGAGGATGCGGTAGTACAGCCAGTCGCCGAAGCGTTCCTGCAGGCCGCCGAAATGCGTTGCACCGTCGTAGTCGTCGCCATGCACCACCAGCAGCCGGCGGCCGTCGGCGGTGACGTGGATGGCGCGGCGGCGCACCTGCATGGCCGGCAGCATCAACCCGCAGGTGCGGCGCAGCGGCGCGTCGTGGTTGCCGGGGATGTAGACGATGTCGGTGCCGGCGCGGCGCAGCGCATGCAGTGCTTCGATCACCTCGTTGTGCGCCGGCGTCCAGCTGGCGCGCCGCTGCGCCAGCCACCACAGGTCGACGATGTCGCCGACCAGGTACAACCGTTCGCAGCGCAGCGTGGACAAAAAGCGCGCCAGTTCGGCGGCATGGCAGTGGCGCGCGCCCAGGTGCGTGTCCGAGATGAACACCGCGCGCCGGTGCGGCAGCAGCTGCGCCGGCGCGCTCATGCCGCGGCCCCGGCGTCGTGCAGGTAGCGTTTGCGTTTCTTCGGCCGGATCGCCTGCAGGTCCACTTCGATCAGGCCGTCGATGGAATCGCTGAAATCCGGGTCCACGCCGAACGCCAGGAAGCGCGCGCCGCCGGGTTCGCACAGGTCGGTGTACTGGCGGTAGAGCGTCGGCACGCCGGCGCCCAGCGCGGCCAGGTTGGCCTTGAGCACCTCGAAAGCGGCCTCGGCGTCCAGGTCGCCGAAGCACGGCGGCGCGGCGAAGTACTGGAACGGCCGGTTCGATTCGGCCAGTCCATGGCCGCCGCCGTAGTAGCGCTGGTAGTACGCGACCAGCTGCTCGCGCGCCTCGCGCGGCAGCGCCGCGCTGATCGACACCGCGCCGAACAGGTAGCGGATGCCCGGCTGGCAGCGCAGATAGGCGCCGATGCCCTGCCACAGGTAGTCCAGGCTGCGGCTGCCCCAGTAATCGGGCACGACGAAGCTGCGGCCCAGCTCCATGCCCTCGGCGATGCGGGTGATGGCGTCGTCCGAATAGCGGAACAGGCCGGCGGTGTAGAGCCCGGCCAGCCCGCTGCGCGCCAGCGCCTGGGCGCCGCGCATGATGCGGTAGGCGCCGGCGATGCGCCGCTGCGCCGCGTCCCAGACCACGATGTGCTGGTACAGCGGGTCGTGGTCGTCCAGGTCGCGGCTGCGGCCGGTGCCTTCGCCGACCCGGCGGAAGGTCAGCTCGCGCAGCCGGCCCAGTTCCAGCAGCAACGGCGAGCCGGCGGCGCAGCGCGCCAGCCGGATCTGCTTGCCGTCGCCGGTCTGGCCGAGCAGCTCGGCGGCCTCGATGTCGGCCTGCACCCGCTCCACCGCGACCGGCGCGGCCAGCGGTTCCGGCCCGCCGCTGACGGCGTCGGCCAGCACGGCATCGCGGCCCAGCGTGTACAGCGCGCGCCGCACCGCCTGCAGCTGCAGCGCCGGGTCCAGCGCCGGGTCCAGCTGCATCGCCTGCCCCACCTGCAGCCGCAGCGGGCGCCCGCCGCGGGCGAACATCTCGCGCGCCAACAGGGCGGTGCCGGCCGGCTTGAACAGGGTCGATGCGCCGTAGAACAGCGCCGAGTTGCGCGCCTGTACCCGCACCGGCAGCACCGGCGCCCGGGTGGCGTTGGCGAAGCGGACGAAGCCGCGGTTCCAGCGGCCGTCGCGGATGCCGCGCAGCGACAGCCGCGAGACCTCACCGGCCGGGAACACGATCACGCACTGTCCGGCCGCCAGCGCCTGCTCCACCGCCTGCAGGCTGGCGCGTCCGGCGCGGCCGCCGAGGATGCGCACCGGCAGCAGCAGGTCGCGCAGCGGTTCCAGTCCGGCCAGCAGGTCGTTGGCGACGATGCGCACGTCGCGCCGCACCCGGCCCACCGCGTCCAGCAGCGCCAGCGCGTCGAGCGCGCCGGAGGGGTGGTTGGCGACCACCAGCAGCCGCCCGCTGGCGGGAATGCGCGCCAGCGCGGCGGCCTCCACTTCGTAGCGGCTGCCGAGGAAGTCCAGCGCCGCGGCGACGAAGTCCAGACCGCTGCGGTCGTTGCGGCGCAGGAAGTCCTGCACCCGGTCCAGCCGCGACCAGCGCCCCACCGTGCGCAGCAGCGGCCGCGCCAAGTGGCCGCGCGGGCCGTGGAACCAATCGGGATAACGCTGCTGCAGGCGGTGTTCGATCTGGTGCATGACGGTAGTCCGACGGCCCGGTTGGCCGGCAGCCTGCGCCCACCAGGCGGCACTGCGGTTGCGGTTTTGCGGCAGTTCCGTGACGCGCGCGCTGCCACCTGCCGCTGCGGCGCGGCAGGTGAACCGGTTTATTAACCGGATGGCAACAGCCGCCCCTGCACTATTCCGGCGGTGCCCCGGCCGTGTATCATTCGCGGCTATCTTTTCATCCGCATACAGGGATACAAGCTCATGTCCAGCTATCTCTTCACTTCCGAGTCGGTCTCCGAAGGCCATCCGGACAAGATCGCCGACCAGATTTCCGATGCGGTGCTGGACGCGATCCTGACCCAGGACAAGCGCGCGCGCGTCGCCTGCGAAACCCTGGTCAAGACCGGCGCGGCCATCGTCGCCGGCGAAGTGACCACCTCGGCGTGGGTCGACATCGAGGAGCTGACCCGCAACGTCATCAACTCGATCGGCTACGACAACTCCAACGTCGGCTTCGACGGCCACACCTGCGCCATCATCAACATGCTCGGCAAGCAGTCGCCGGACATCGCCGCCGGCGTGGACGGCACCGACAAGAAGAGCAAGAAGCCGGAAGAACAGGGCGCGGGCGACCAGGGCCTGATGTTCGGCTATGCCTGCAACGAAGCCCCGGAATTCATGCCGGCGCCGATCTATTACTCGCACCGCCTGGTCGAGCAGCAGGCCAAGGTGCGCAAGAAGAAGAACTCGCCGCTGCCGTGGCTGCGCCCGGACGCCAAGAGCCAGGTGACCCTGCGCTACGGCCAGGACGGCGGGATCGAGGGCCTGGACGCGGTGGTGCTGTCGACCCAGCACGACCCGGGCGTGAAGCAGAAGGACCTGATCGAGGCCGTGCGCGAGCACATCCTCAAGCCGGTGCTGCCGAAGGCGTGGCTGGACAAGCTGCCGAAGAACAAGGTGCACATCAACCCGACCGGCATCTTCGTGATCGGCGGCCCGGTGGGCGACTGCGGCCTGACCGGCCGCAAGATCATCGTCGACACCTACGGCGGCATGGCCCGCCACGGCGGCGGCGCGTTCTCGGGCAAGGACCCGTCCAAGGTCGACCGTTCGGCCGCCTACGCCGCCCGCTACGTCGCCAAGAATGTGGTCGCCGCCGGCCTGGCCGACAAGTGCGAAGTGCAGGTCTCCTACGCCATCGGCGTGGCCGAGCCGACCTCGATCTCGGTCACCACCTTCGGTACCGGCAAGATTCCGGATGCGCAGATCGAGAAGCTGATCCGCGCGCACTTCGACCTGCGCCCGTACGGCATCATCAAGATGCTCGACCTGATCCACCCGATGTACCAGCAGACCGCCGCCTACGGCCACTTCGGCCGCAAGCCGAAGGAATTCTCGTACGTCGACGGCGACGGCAAGACCCAGAACGCCACGGCGTTCTCGTGGGAGAAGACCGACCGCGCCGAAGCGCTGCGCAAGGCCGCCAAGCTCAAGTAAGGCCGGCCAGGCACCGCGTGACCGGAAAGGCCGCCCGCAGGGGCGGTCTTTCCGTTTCTGACGGGCCACGCTTCGCTTCCCGTAGGAGCGGCTTCAGCCGCGATGGGGGTTTCCCGGGAATGCCCCTTCGCGGCTGAAGACGCTCCTACGGGGTCCTGCGTGCATCCGGTTGCCGCGCTGGGGTAGCCTGCGGCTCCGTCCCAGCCTGGCGCCGCCCATGCCCGACCCCACGCCCCACCAGTTGTCGATGACCGTGCTGATGTCGCCGGAGATGGCGAATTTCTCCGGCAAGGTGCATGGCGGCGCGGTGCTGCGCCTGCTCGACCAGGTCGCCTACGCCTGCGCCAGCCGCTATGCCGGCAACTACGTGGTCACCCTGTCGGTGGACCAGGTGACGTTCCGCCAGCCGATCGCGGTGGGCGAGCTGGTCACTTTCCTGGCCTCGGTGAACTACACCGGCACCTCGTCGATGGAAGTGGGCATCAAGGTGGTGGCCGAGGACATCCGCAAGGGCAGCGTGCGCCACGCCAACAGCTGTTTCTTCACCATGGTGGCGGTGGACGACGAAGGCAGGCCGACGCCGGTACCGCCGCTGCAGCCGCGCACCGGCGACGAGAAGCGCCGCTTCGCCGCCGCCCAGCTGCGCCGGCAGCTGCGGCAGGAGATGGAGCAGCGGCACCTGGAGCTGCTCCGGAGCACGCCCGGCTCCACGCCGGACCGCTGACCGCACGCACGCGGGACGCGCATCGCCGCGCCCGCGCCGCGCGCTACTCCCAGCGTCCCTCCAGCGCGAGCAGGATCGCCCTGCGGTGGCTGCGCCGGCTGGCGTTGAGGGTGGCCGGGTCCAGCGCCAGCAGCGGGTCGAGGAAACGGGTGCGGAGGTCGCGCATGCCGGCCTCGTCGTGCAGCCTGTACAGCGCGATGTACAGCCGGGTCGCGCTTTCCAGGGTATGGCCGTCGAGCTGGCCGCGCGTGCGCGCGCGGATTTCCAGGGCCTGCGCATGGGCGTCGCGCGAAGCTTCCCAGTTGCCCGCGTTGCGCTCGATGCGCCCCGTCAGGTCCAGGGTGGCGGTGACCAGCGGGTGTTCCGGCCCGAGCTGGCGACGCATCGCGGCCAGCGTCACCCCTGCCAGGACCCGCGCCTCGTCCAGTCCGCCGGGCTGGTCGCTGAGCATGCTGGACAGCCCGCCACGCGCGAACAGCGTGTCGGGATGGTCGGGCCCGAGCACGCGCAGGCAGTCGGCCAGGTGCCGGCGCTGCAGAGCGATCGCCTCCTGCATGCGGTCCTGCTTGGACAGCAGGCGGATCTTGTCCACGACGAACTGGCGCGTGGCCGGATGCTCGATGCCCAGCACCTGCCCCTGCGTGCGCAGCAGGTGGTCGAGCAGCGCCTCGGCTTCGGCGTAGCTTTCCGGCGAATCGGCCAGGCGCACCAGGCTGGTGGCGGCCGTGCCCCAGGCCTTGAGCGTGTCAGGATGTTCGGCGCCGAGGCGGCGTTCGCGTACCTGGGCCACCTGCCGCGCCAAGGCGGCGGCGTGCTCGTAGTCGGCATAGGCGAACTGCAGTTCGGCCTGGGTGTCCATGGCCGCCAGCGTGCGGTTGGATTCCGGCCCGAAACGGGCGCGGTACAGAGGCAGCAGCACCTCCAGCTCGGCGCGGCCCTCGTCGCGCCGCCCCAGTTCCTCCAGCGTGCGCGCGTAATCGCCGCGCAGCAGCAGCAGGGCTTCATCGTCGGCCGGCAGGGCCGCCATCCACGCCGTGCGCAGCGCGGACTGGCGGGCCAGCGCCGCCTGCGGGTCGCCGCGCGCAGCCAGCACCCGCGCCGCGCCAGCCTGGGCGGCACGGCGCTGCGGGTCCAGCGCGGGCCGGCCGCGCGTGGCCGCCAGCGCGCGCTCGAAAGCCTCCGCCGCCGGTTCCAGTTCGCCCTGCAGCGACAGCGCCTGGCCCAGGTCGATGCGCGCGGACACGACGCGCGCGTCGCTGGCCGGCAACGCCGCTTCGCGCGTCTGCAGCACCCGCCGCAGTTCGTCGGCCGCGTGCGGATAGTGGCCGATGGCGATCAGCACCCGCGCCAGCGACTGGCGCATGTCGGCCGCCAGCTGCGGCGCGTCGGCGAAATCGGCGTCCAGCCGCGCCAGCGCGTGCGAGACGACCTGCTGGTCCAGCGCATCGCGGGCGATGCTCGGCGCGCCCACCTGCGCAAACGCCTGGCGCAGGCGCGCCTCCAGCGGCTGCCCCGGCGCCTGCCTGGCCAGCACCTCCAGCACCTTGCGCTGCTGGGCGTCGGTCATGGCATGGCCCATCGCGTCGATGTCCACGCTCTCCAGCATCGCCTGCTGGAAATCGGTGAGCCGCTGCAGGTCGTGGCCGCGCCTTTCGGCCAGCGCCTGCTGCGCCCGCGCCTCGCGCAGCGCCAGCACCGAGGCCAGCAGGCCGCCCAGCACCGACAGCAGCACCAGCGCGGCGGCGGCCAGCGGCCAGGCGTTGCGGCGCAGGAAACGCCGCGCGCGGTAGCCGCGCTCGCCGGCCCGCGCGCTGACCGGGCGATGGGCCAGATAGCGGCGCAGGTCCTCGGCCAGCGCCGCGACCGAAGCGTAGCGAAGGTCCGGTTCCTTGCGCAGCGCCTTGAGCACGATCGCGTCGATGTCGGCCGGCACTGCGCGACCCTGCGCGCGCGGTTCGCCATCACGCCGCAGCCGCCGGCTGGGCGGCGGCACGTCGGTATTGGCGATGGCGTTGTACAGGCCGGCCGGGTTGTCGATGTCGGCGAACGGCAGCTGCCCACAGACCAGCTGGTACAGCACCGCGCCCAGCGAATAGACGTCGGTGGCGGTGGTGAGCGGCTGGCAGGCGAGCTGCTCGGGGCTGGCGTAGGCCAGGGTCAGGGCGTGCTGGCCGGTACGGGTGTCGCCGCCCATCGCGCTGTCCTCGTCGATCAGGCGGGCGATGCCGAAATCCAGCAGCCGCGGCTGGCCGCGCGCGTCGACCAGGATGTTGGCCGGCTTGAGGTCGCGGTGGATGACCAGGCAACGGTGCGCTTCGGCCACCGCCTCGCACACCTTGACGAACAGCGCGATGCGCCCGTCCAGCGGCAGCCGCGCGGCATGGACGTCCACCCGCTCGCCTTCGACGTATTCCATCGCCAGGAACGGACGGCCGTCGGCGAGGATGCCGCCGTCGAGCAGGCGCGCGATGCCCGGGTGGTCCAGCCGCGCCAGCAGCTCGCGCTCGCGGGCGAAGCGCTCGCGCAGTTCCGGCGACGCCTCGGCGACCGGGTTGAGCAGCTTCAGCGCGACCTTCTGCACGAAGCCGCCGTGGCGGCGTTCGGCCAGGTAGACCACGCCCATGCCGCCGGCGCCCAGGCGCTGCAGCAGGCGGTAGTCGCGCGCGGCGTCGGCCGAGGTCTCCTGGCCGCTCAGGTCCTGGCCCGTGTCGGGCGCCGCCACTCCCGGCGAGCGCAAGGACACCACCAGCGTCTGGTCGGCCTCCATGCCAGCGAGCAGCGCCCGCACCTCGTCGGCCATCGCCGCGTCGTCGCCCACCTCGCGCGCGATCAGCTCCTCGCGCGCGCGGTCCTGCAGGTCCAGCGCCTGCAGCACGATCTGCTTGACCCGGTGGTAACGCCCGGCGTCGCCACCGCTCCCCTCCCCTTCGCGCATCGTCCCCGTTCCCGTCCCGGCGTGCCGCCGTCAGCCGGTATTCTGCACGCCCTGCGACACGCCGTTCACGCAGGCCACCAGCGCGCGCAGCAGCGCCTCGTCCTCGCGGCCGCTTTCCCGCCAGCGTTGCAGCAGGTCCACCTGCAGGGTGCTGATCGGGTCGATGTAGGGATTGCGCAGGCGGATGGACAGCGCCAGCCGCGGATCGTGCTCCAGCAGCTCCTGCTGCCCGCTCAGGCGCTTGACCCAGTGCGCGGTCAGCGCCAGTTCCTCGCGGATCAGCGGGAAGAAACGTTCGTGCAGCGGCCCGGCCAGGCGCGAGAACTGCTCGGCGATGTGGATGTCGCCCTTGCTCAGCACCATCGCCATGTCGTCCATGAAGGTGGCGAAGAACGGCCAGTCGTGCGCCATCTCGCGCAGCCGTTCCTCGTTGCCCGCGTCGGCGGCGGCCTGCAGGCCGCTGCCCACGCCGAACCAGCCGGGGATCACCGCCCGCGCCTGGCTCCAGGCGAATACCCACGGGATCGCGCGCAGGTTGGACAGCGCCGCGTCCTGGCCGAGCCGGCGCGACGGCCGCGAGCCGAGGGTCATGCGCTCGATCACGTCGATCGGCGTGGCGGCGCGGAAGTAGTCCATGAACCGCGCGTCGCCGACGAAGGCGCGGTAGCGGCGCGCGCTTTCGGCCGCGACGATGTCCATCACCGGCGTCCACTGTCGTTCGCGCGGTTCGGGCGCGCGCGGGCGCAGGCTGGCGCGCAGCACCGCGCCGGCCGACTGTTCCAGCGAGCGCAGCGCCAGCGCGCGGATGCCGTACTTGCGGTGGATCACCTCGCCCTGCTCGGTGACGCGCAGGCGGCCGTCGATGCTGCCGCGCGGCGAGGCGTCCACCGCGTGCGTGGTCTTGGTGCCGCCGCGGCTGATCGAACCGCCGCGGCCGTGGAAGAAGGTCAGGCGCACGCCGTGTTCGGCGGCGACGGCGAGCAGCTCCACCTGCGCCTGCTGCAGGCCCCAGCGCGAGGCGGCGATGCCGCCGTCCTTGCCGCTGTCCGAATAACCGAGCATCACCATCTGCACGTCGCCGCGCGCGGCCAGGTGCGCGCGGTACACCGGGTCGGCGAGCAGGTCGCGCAGGGTCGCGGTGCCGCGGCGCAGGTCGTCCACCGTCTCGAACAGCGGCGCGATGTCCAGCGGCACCGCGTTGCCGTCGTCGACCAGGCCGCCGCGTCGCGCCAGCGCCAGCACCGCCAGCACGTCGCCACGGTCATGCGCCATCGAGATGATGTAATTGCCCAGCGCATCGGCGCCGTGGCGGCGGTGCGCGTCGGCCAGCGCCGCGAACACCTTGTCCAGGCGCTGCCCGGTCTCGTCGGCGCCACGCGGCAGCGCGGCCTCGCCGGCGGCATAGGGCGACAGCAGCCGTGCACGCGCGGCGCCGTCCAGCGCGTCGAACGCGTCCTGCCCGCCCAGCACTTCGGCCAGCGCGCGCGCATGCACGCTCGATTCCTGGCGCACGTCCAACCGCGCCAGGTGGAAGCCGAAGGTGCGCACGCGCCACAGCAGGCGGCGCACCGAGAACCAGCCGGCGTGGCGGCCCTTGTTGGCGTCCAGGCTGTCGAGGATCAGCTGGATGTCGCCGATCAGTTCCTCCGGCGATGCGTAGGCGCCCGGCGCGTCGTCGAGCGTGGCCTGCAGGCGCGCGCGCATGCGGTCGTTGAGCAGGCGGTAGGGCATGTCGGCGTGGCGCGGGCGCGACTGCACCTGCGGCAGCAGCGCGCGGTACTCCTCCACCCGCGCGCGCACCGCGTCGCTCACCGCCACCAGTTCGGTGGACTGGCTGAGCAGGCTGGCGAGCTTGAGCAGGTCCTTCTGGTACAGCTCCAGCACCGCGTCGCGCTGCGCGTTCAGCGTGGCGGCGATGGTGGCCGCGTCGACGTTGGGGTTGCCGTCCATGTCGCCGCCCACCCAGGTGCCGAAACGGACCAGCCGCGGCAGAGGCAGGCTACGGCCCCAGGTGTCGAGCAGCGCCTGTTCCAGCGATTCGTAGAACACCGGCATCACCCGGTACAGCACGCGGGTGAGGTAGAAGCCCACATGCTCGCGCTCGTCCTCCACGCTCGGTCGCACCGGCGAGGAATCGGCGGTCTGCCACGACGCGGTGAGCGCCATGCGCAGGCGCGCGGTGTCGGCGGCCTGTTCGCCCGGCGTGCGCTGGCCGTCGAGGTTGTCCACCAGGCTGGCCACCATCAGCTGCTCTTTTTCCAGCAGCGCGCGGCGCACCGCTTCGGTCGGGTGCGCGGTGAACACCGGCTCGATGTCGATGCGCGGCAGCCACTGCATCAGTTCTTCCAGCGTCACGCCCTGCGCCTTGAGCTGCTGCAGCGCGTCCTGCAGGCCTTCGGGCTGCGGGCGCTTGGTGCCGGCGCGCTGGTAGTCGCGGCGGCGGCGGATGCGGTGCACGCGCTCGGCGATGTTCACCACCTGGAAGTAGGTGCTGAACGCACGCACCAGCGCCTCGGCCTGGCGCGGCGTGCGCCCGGCCAGCTGCGCGCTGAGTGTGGCCAGCGGCGCCTGGCTCTCGCGGCGCGCGATCGCGGCGGTGCGCACGTCCTCCACCTCATCGAGGAACGCGGGCGAAACCTGTTCGGAAAGAAGATCGCCGACCATCGCGCCAAGCCGACGGACGTCGTCGCGCAGGGGCAGATCGGGCGTGGCGAAGACGACGCTGCTGCGGTACTCGTTCATCCGGGAAGCGGGACCTGAAGAGCGGGAACGCCCCAAGCCTAACCGAAAAATCCCACGGTTTTTGCAGTGCATCAATGCAGAAAATGGTTGCATCTGCATGTTGTCCGCGCGCTGTCCGCGCAGACACGACGACGGGGCGCGAACGCCCCGTCGTGGTCATGCGATGACGCCGGAATGTCAGCGCCTTTTTTCGTCCCTGGCCGGCGCCGCCAGCCAGCGGTCCAGCCAGTCCTCACTTTCGGCGAGCATGGTCATGATCGATTCGCGCGCGCGGTAGGCGTGCGATTCGTTGGGCAGCATCACCAGCCGCGCGTTGCCGCCCAGGCCCTTGACCGCGGCGAACATGCGCTCGCTCTGCATCGGGAACGTGCCGGAGTTGTTGTCGTCCACGCCATGGATGAACAGGATCGCGTCCTTGATGTCGCCAGCGTAGTTGAACGGCGACATCTTCAGGTAGGTGTCCTGCGCCTGCCAGTAGTTGCGCTCTTCGGCCTGGAAACCGAACGGGGTCAGCGTGCGGTTGTAGGCGCCCGAGCGCGCGATGCCGGCCTTGAACAGGCGCGTGTGCGCGAGCAGGTTGGCGGTCATGAACGCGCCATAGGAATGGCCGCCGACGGCGATGCGGCCGCGGTCGGCCACGCCACGGCGCACCACCTCGTCCACGGCCGCCTGCGCGCTGGCCACCAGCTGCTGCACATAGGTGTCGTTGGGCTCGGCGTCGCCCTCGCCGACGATCGGCATGGTCGGGTTGTTGAGCACCACGTAGCCCTTGGCCAGGAACGCCTGCGGGCCCCAGTAGCTGATCGCGTTGAAGCGGTGCGGCGAGCCGATGACCTGGCTGGCGTCGTCGGCCGACTTGAACTCGGCCGGGTAGGCCCACATCAGCAGCGGGCGCGGGCCGTCCTTCTTCGGGTCGTAGCCGGGCGGCAGCAGCAGGTCGGCGGTGAGCTCGACGCCATCGTTGCGCTTGTAGCGGATCTGCTCCTTCTTCACCCCGCGCAGCTGCGGCAGCGGGTGCGCGTTGTGGGTCAGGGCGACCGGCGCCGCATCGCCGCCGAGCGCGCGCGCATACAGGTTGGACGGCTCGTCGTTGGACTCGCGGCTGTACAGCACGCGCGGCGCGTCGCCCTCGGTCACCGCCACCGGCGCCTCGTAGTACGGCGCCTGCGAATGGAACAGGCGCTCGCTCTTGCCGCTGGCCAGGTCGACGCGATCCAGGAACGGGCGGTCGCCTTCGGGCGAGGCGCCGTCGCCGACGCGGTAGAAGCCGGTGCCGTCGGCGGTGAACTGCAGGCGCGCGCGGCCGCCGTCGTCGGGCTGCAGCAGCGGTTCGCCCGGATCGCCGTAGCGGTCGTCCTCCGAACGCGCGTACAGCAGCGTCGGCGCCTGCTCCGGGTGGTCCGGCGCGATCTTCCACTGCTTCACCTGGCGGGTCTTCCACCAGTATTCGTCCAGCAGCGCCACGTCGCCGCGGCCCCAGGTGATGCCTGCGTAGCGCGAGCCCAGCCGCGCCAGCGTCGCCGGCGGCCGGTCGAACGGCGCGGCCTGCACCAGCACCGCGTCGCGGATCGCCGCCTCGCGCGCCGGATCGCCGCCGTCCTGCGCCTCGGCCCACACCAGGGTGGCCGGCGCGTCGGCGCGCCAGCCGATCGAACGCACGCCGGTCGGCACCGCGTCGTTGCCGGTCGGCAGGCCTTCCACCAGCGGCAGCTTCGCCACCGTGTGCGCCACCCGGCCCTGCGCATCCAGCACCTCGATGCGACGCGGGAAACGGCTCACCGGCACCGCGTAGGAGAACGGCCGCTCCACGCGCTGGCTGAGCAGGTAGTTGCCGTCCGGCGAGGACGACAGCCCCAGGTAGAGGCCGGCCGCGCCCAGCGGCCGGCTCTCGCCGTTGATCGCCACCCGCACCGGCTGCGCCTGCAGGTAATGCTCGAACAAGCGCGCGTCGTGCTCGTTCTTCAGCAGGTCCTGGTAGGTGCGCACCGAGCGCACGCCCTTGCCCGCTTCGGTCTGCTGCACCGCCGGCCCGGTCGGGATGCCGTCGCCCACCGGCGCGGCGCCCTGCCCGGCCGGGCGCTGCATCACCAGCAGCGCGTCGCCGCCGGGCAGCCAGGCGTAGCCGTTGCCGACCACCGAGTTCAGCCGCTCGGCCACGCGGCGCGCGCTGCCGGCGGCCACGTCCACCAGCCACAGTTCGTTGCTGCCGCTGGCCGGATCGACCTGGTTGAAGGCCAGGTACTTCTGGTCCGGCGACCAGGCCAGCGAGGCCACCGACAAGGGCTGCGGCAGGCCGCTGATCTGTTGCTCCTTGCCATCCACGGTGGAGATCAGCCAAAGCTTGCTGCCGAAGGAGAAGCGGCTGTCGGAGAAGGTCTTGGGGTTGATGCGCAGGCCGGCCAGCTTCAGCTCCGGCTGCGCCACCTGGGCGATGGACGGCAGCGGCGGGGTCTGCAGCATCGCCGCCAAGTCGCGGCGCGGCGACAGGCGCAGGGTCGGCGCGCGCGGGGCGTCCACCACCGCCTGTAGCGCGGCCGACGGCAGGCGGTAGCCCTGGGCATCGCCGGCGGGGGCGTTGGCGGCCGGGGCGGCGGCCAGCAGCGGCGGCACGGCCAGCAGCAGGCCAGCGCACAGCAGCAGCGCCGCCGGAGCCCGCCGGACGCGGCGGGAAGCGAACATCGTCATGGTTGACCTCTCTGGCTGGATCGACCGGTCACGTTAACAATCCCCGGCCGCCAGCTCCCCTGCCTTTGGTTGGGCCCGGCCGGCCCGCGATATAATCGCCGGCCCGTCCGAGGGGCGCTGCGACCGTCGTGCAAGTCCCCCGCAAGGGCCGGACCGGCACGGCGGCCAGGCTCGGACGGCATCACATGCAACAACGGCGCCCGGCGAACGCGAGCCCTGCCCGCACCACACCGGAGCCTTACATGAACGCTGTTGCCAAGACCTTCTCCACCGAAGGCGATTACAAGATCCGCGACATCTCGCTGGCCGACTGGGGCCGCAAGGAAATCGACATCGCCGAGCACGAGATGCCGGGCCTGATGTCGATCCGCCGCAAGTACGCCGCCTCGCAGCCGCTCAAGGGCGTGCGAGTGACCGGCTCGCTGCACATGACCATCCAGACCGCGGTGCTGATCGAAACGCTGAAGGACATCGGCGGCGACGTGCGTTGGGCCTCGTGCAACATCTTCTCCACCCAGGACCAGGCCGCCGCCGCCATCGCCGCCACCGGCACCCCGGTGTTCGCGTGGAAGGGCGAGACCCTGGAGGAATACTGGGACTGCACCCTGGAGGCGCTGACCTTCAAGGCAAGCGATGGCACCCTGCTCGGCCCGGAACTGGTGGTGGACGACGGCGGCGACGTCACCCTGCTGATCCACAAGGGCTACGAGCTGGAAAACGGCAGCGACTGGGTGAACAGCGCCTCGAGCTCGCACGAAGAGCAGGTCATCAAGAACCTGCTCAAGCGCGTGCACGCCGAGCGCCCGGGCTACTGGACCCGCGTGGTCAAGGACTGGAAGGGCGTGTCCGAAGAGACCACCACCGGCGTGCACCGCCTGTACCAGCTGGCCGAAGCCGGCACCCTGCTGGTCCCGGCGATCAACGTCAACGACTCGGTCACCAAGAGCAAGTTCGACAACCTGTACGGCTGCCGCGAATCGCTGGCCGACGGCCTGAAGCGCGCGATGGACGTGATGCTGGCCGGCAAGGTCGCGGTGGTCTGCGGCTACGGCGACGTCGGCAAGGGCTCGGCGCACTCGCTGCGCGCCTACGGCGCGCGCGTGGTGGTCACCGAAATCGACCCGATCTGCGCGCTGCAGGCGGCGATGGAAGGCTTCGAGGTCAACACCATCGAATCCACCCTGGGCCGCGCCGACATCTACGTCACCACCACCGGCAACAAGGACATCATCCGCATCGAGCACCTGAGCGCGATGAAGGACCAGGCCATCGTCTGCAACATCGGCCACTTCGACAACGAGATCCAGGTCGATGCGCTGGTGAAGTTCCCGGGCGTGCAGCACATCAACATCAAGCCGCAGGTGGACAAGTACGTCTTCCCGAACGGCAATGCGATCTTCCTGCTGGCCGAAGGCCGCCTGGTCAACCTGGGCTGCGCCACCGGCCACCCGAGCTTCGTGATGTCCAACAGCTTCGCCAACCAGACCCTGGCGCAGATCGACCTGTGGGCGAACAAGGACAGCTACAAGGCCGACGTCTACCGCCTGCCGAAGAAGCTGGACGAGGAAGTGGCGCGCCTGCACCTGGAAAAGATCGGCGTGAAGCTGACCACCCTGACCCAGGAACAGGCCGACTACCTCGGCGTGCCGGTGGACGGCCCGTTCAAGCCGGAGCACTACCGCTACTGATCGGCCTGCCGGTCATTGCGTGCAACAGCAGACGGGCGCCGCGAGGCGCCCGTTTTACATGCGCCGCGGGAAGAAGGCCTGCGCCGGAATCCGCTTCTCGTTCCTCCCATGCGCGCCTGCTACGCTGCGCACCCGCCCCATGAAGACGACGATGAAACCGATGCTCCCGGCCATTGCGGCCCTGCTGATGGCGGTGCTGCCCGGCACCAGCAATGCGCAGCGGGGGGCGCCTGCGCACGAAAGCTTCGTCATCCAGTCGCAGCGGTTGCAGGAGGCGCGCACCATCAACGTCTACCTGCCGCCGGCCGACGCGGCGTCGGCGCATCCGGTGCTGTACATGCCCGATGGCGGCATCGCCGAGGACTTCCCGCATGTGGCCGCCACGGTCGATGCCGGCATCCGCGCCGGCCGCATCGCGCCGCTGCTGGTGGTCGGCATCGAGAACACCCAGCGCCGCCGCGACATGACCAGCCCGACCGACGTGGACAGCGACCGCCGCATCGCGCCGGTGGTCGGCGGGTCGGCCGCCTTCCGCGCCTTCATCGCCGAGGAGCTGGTGCCCGAGATCGAACGCCGTTACCGCACCACGGAGGCGCGCGGCATCATCGGCGAATCGCTGGCCGGGTTGTTCATCGTCGAAACCCTGTTCGAGCAGCCGCAGCTGTTCGACACCTGGATCGCCTTCAGCCCGAGCCTGTGGTGGAACGACGCGGCGCTCGCCCGCGGCGCCGGCGAGCGGCTGCGGGGCATGCCCGGGTTGAAGGGCCGTGTACTGCTGGCCTGGGGCGACGAGGACAACATCGGCCCGCATGCGCAGGCGCTGTCGGATACCTTGGAACGCGCCGCCCTGCCCGGCCTGCAATGGCAGGCCATGCCGCGCCCGGACCTGCGCCACGACACGATCTACAACGCGCTGGAAGCGATGGCGATCGAGCGCATGTATCCGGCAGTGCCGGCCTCCAGCGGCGACAACCGCTGATCCATCCTGGAACGCCACCGGAACCCGCCGCGCCAGTAGACCCACGACGCGCATGTCCGCATCCATCCGCGAAATACCCTCCGCCGAAGCGCCGATGGCGCTGCTCCTGCTGGCCGATCCCTCGGAGCGGAAGGTGCGCGCCTACCTGCCCGCCACGCGCTGCTTCGCCGCGCTGCTGGACGGCGGCATCGCCGGCGTCTGCGCGGTCGTGCCGCTGGGGCCGGGCCGCCACGAACTGATGAACATCGCCGTCGATCCGGCACGGCAGCAGCGCGGCATCGGCGCGCGGCTGCTGGCCCACGTGATCGATACCTATCGGCGCGAAGGTGCGGAGCGGCTGGAAGTCGGCACCGGTACCTTCGGCTACCAGCTGGCCTTCTACCAGCGGCACGGCTTCCGCGTGTTCCAGGTGGAGCGCGACTTCTTCCTGCGCCACTACGACGAGGCGATCATCGAGCACGGCATCCAGCACCGCGACATGCTGCGCCTGGCCATCGATTACCGCGAAGGCCCCTGAGACCGCAGTCCGATACCTTGGGGAACGTGCATGCGCACGCCTCTCTATCCGCCGGCGCCGAACACTCGCAATCCCAGATGCTGCTCGAAGGCATCGAAATCACGGTCGCTGTGGAGCAGTAACAGGTCGTCCTCGATGCAGCGCGTAGCAATGAGGACGTCGATGGTCTTGCGCACCGTCACACCGAGACCACGAAGCGTGCGGAAGTTACGGGCGGCCTGCACTGCCAGTTCGGTGCCGCCTATGTGGACCTGCTCCAGATTCGTCAAAACAGCCTTTGCCCGGTTGAAGTCGCGCTCCGAACCGAAGCCCTGCAGGACTTCGGCCAGCATCAGGTCGCCTACCGCCACCGGCTCTGATGCGAGCAAACCGTCCAGCGTGTCGGTCTGGGGATTCTTCACGCCCCGGAAGTAATCGATCCAGACACTTGAATCAACGAGGATCACGGTCGGTTCTCATCCGCTCCAGATCACCCTCCCAGGCCAGCCCCCCGCGCAGGTGGCGGATCTCGGCCTGCTGCCGGAGGCGAAGCAACGTCCGCAATCCCAGTTCCACGGCCTCGCGCTTGGTGCGCAAGCCGGTAGCCTTGAGGGTGTCCTGCATGAGCTGGTCGTCGATGACGATATTGGTACGCATGATGTGTAATTACTCGGTAATTCGTACACATTCTATCCCAGGCGGCCCGGATGGCAAGCCTGGGCCGCTCAGCGCCAGTTCGCGTTCGCTTCCCAGAACTCCACCGCGCGGCGGTAGGTGTCGCGGTCGATGGGCACGCCCGAGCCGCCTTCCTCCACGCCCAGCGCGTTGCGCATCATCGTGATCGGCGCCATCGGGATTTCCGCCGGCTCGGCGGTGTACAGGCAACCGACCACGCCCCAGTCGGCGTCGATGGGCGATCCCTCCTTCGCCAGCTGCTCGCGGCTGTAGAGGATGACGACCAGGTAATCGGCCACCGGCGGCTCCACGCCCTCGAACCAGCGCACCAGCACCGGCAGTTCCTCGCGCGTGCGCGCCTCGTAGGCCGAGCGCAGCAGATGGCGGTTGCCGTCGGTGACCGGCACGGTCAGGCAGCGCGTGGACGTCCAGTTGCGGTGCACGTGCAGCTTGCAGAACGGCGCGTAGCCGTCGAGCACCTTCAGCGGTTCGTGTTCGTTGAGGTGCTGCTCGAACTGCTCGGGCGTGCAGTCGCGGATCGTGTTCGGGCGCGGCGTGCGCGGGAACAGGCGGGTGCGGGCGAAGGGGGTGAGGAAGATGGACATGGCCGGGTCGTTCGGGAAACCCGGCCATTGTCGGCCATCGCGCCATGACTGGGCATGCAGGTCACAGGCCCGCAAAGTGCCGGATACGGAAGCACCCGTTCTGCGTCATCCCACACGCCCCAGACGCGGAACGCGCGGCTGATCGTGATCTCTGCCCACCCCGCGCCAAGCGCAGGCCGTCGCGATTGCTGGATATCCGGCTCACCGCATGCCGCAAGCCGGGCTGGCGCGCGCGCCTGGCACCCCGTCACACTCGAAACGATTGCACATCCATCTTGATGGAGAGATATAATTCAGTCCGAACCCATCCCACAGCCCGCCATGACCGCGCTCAGCTTCGAGTTCTACCCGCCCAAGACCGACGACCAGCGCGCGCAGCTGGACCGTACCGCGAGCAGGCTCAAGACCTACGCGCCGGAATACGTGTCCTGCACCTTCGGCGCCGGCGGCTCGACGTTGAGCTACACCTCCGAGACGGTGCGCCACCTCAACCAGCACCACGGCCTGCAGGCCGCACCTCACCTGTCCTGCGTGGGCGGCACCCGCGAGGAGATCCGCGAACTGCTCAAGCTGTACCGCGCCATCGGCGTGCAGCGCATCGTCGCCCTGCGCGGCGACCTGCCCTCGGGCATGGGCTTTCCCGGCGACCTGCGCTACGCCTCTGAGCTGATCGCCTTCATCCGCGCCGAACATGGCGACGCGTTCCGCATCGAGGTCGGCGCCTACCCGGAAACGCACCCGCAGGCCAACGACGCGCTGGCCGACCTGCGCCACTTCAAGACCAAGATCGATGCCGGCGCCGATGCCGCCATTACCCAGTATTTCTACAACGCCGACGCCTACTTCCATTTCGTCGATGCGGCCAGGCGCCTGGGCGTGGAGGTACCGATCATCCCGGGAGTGATGCCGATCTCCAACTTCAGCCAGCTGCGCCGCTTCTCCGAGCAGTGCGGCGCGGAAATCCCGCGCTGGATCGCCAAGCGCATGCAGGCCTACGGCGACGATGCCGAGTCGGTGCGCGCGTTCGGCGCCGACGTGGTCGCGGCGCTGTGCGAACGCCTGATCGCCGGCGGCGCGCCCTCGCTGCACTTCTACACGCTCAACCTGGCCAAGCCGACCAGCGCGGTGCTGCAGCGGATCGGCCGCGGCTGATCCGCGCCCGCGCGGCAGCGCACGCCGGCCCGCGCGCTGCTTGCCCCTCTGGATCTCCACACATGGACAGGCCGTCGCGCGGGGAACAGCGCAGGCGCCATCACGCGCCAGCATGTGCTCCACCGGTTACGCTTGGCCGATGCGATGCCTGCCGCTTCTCGTCCTCTCCGCCGCACTGTGTGCCAGCACCGCGCAGGCGCAGCATGTCAACCGCTGCACCGACGCGCAGGGCCGGACGGTATACGGCGACAGGTCCTGCGCGGCGATGGGCGCAAGCGTGCGCCTGCTGCCCGAGGCGCGTGCCGCGGGCACCGGCGGCCTGTACCGCGATACCTGCGCGCGCCGGCTCAGCGAGGTGGTGGCGCAGATCCGTTCGGCGGCGGACGCGCGCGACGCCAACCGGCTGTCCGGCATCTATTTCTGGAACGGGCTGTCCAGCGCCGCGGCCACGCGGGTGATGGACCGGCTGGATGCGATCGTGCAGCGGCCGCTGGTGGATATCGCGCCGGTATTCCCGGACGATCCGGCGCTGGAGCCGGTGGAAACCGAGGACGCCGGCACCGGCGCCTTCGGCCCGATCATGATCAGCAACGTCCCGGCGCTGCGCCCGCGCCCGGTCGCGCTGCGGCTGGAACAGACCCTGGGCCGCAGCGCCACGCCGTCGCGCACGCTGCTGAAACTGCGCCGGCAGTACAACTGTTTCTGGATCAGCCTGTGACCGGTTCCGGCCACAGCGCGCGGATCGCCGCCACGCCCTGCGCGCCATGGCCGCGCGCGGTGGCGATGTCCTGCGCGGCCACGCCGCCGATGGCGTAGATCGGCAGCGATACCTGCTCGCGCAGCCGTTCGAACGCCTCCCACCCCAGTGGCGCGGCGCCGGGATGGCTGGCGGTGGCACGTACCGGGCCGAGCACGGCGAAGTCGCAGCCCAGCCGCTGCGCCGCCTGCAGCTGCGCCAGGTCGTGGCAGGACGCGCCCACCAGCACGCTGTCGGACACCGGGCGCCGGTCCAGCTGCAGCAGCTGTTCGCTGCCCAGGTGCACGCCCACGCCCAGTTCCTTCGCCAGCGCGATGTCGCGGTTGAGCAGCAGCTCGGCCTGGCGGCCGACGCGCTCCACCGCATCGCGCGCCAGCGCCACGCGTTCGCCGGCCTGCGGCGTGCGCAGTTGCACGCGGCGGATGCCGCCCTCGACCGCGGCGGCCAGCCCGTCCAGCCAGGCCGCGGCGCCGGCCACCGGCTCGGGCGTGACCAGGTAGCGGTCGGCCTGGCGCAGCGCGGCGACCACCGGCAGGTCCGCCGGCGGCATCGAATAACGGCAGAGCTTGTCCGGCGTCACCCAGGTGATGGCCTGCCCCTCGCGGCCGCGGGCCGTCCCCTTCCAGCGCGGCACCAGCCGCACTTCCAGGCGCAGGCGCTTGTCCGGATACAGCTGCGGCACCTCCATCACCCAGTCGCCGATCTCGGCCTCGATGCCAAGCTCCTCGTGCAGCTCGCGCACCAGTGCCTGTTCGGACGTCTCGCCCGGCTCGCGCTTGCCGCCGGGAAACTCCCACAGCCCGGCCATGTCGCTGTTGCCGGTGCGGCGGTTGAGCAGGATGCGGCCGCGCGCGTCGGTGATGACGGCGGCCACGACATGGATGGAACGCAACGGAGATGTCATGCGCCGAGAATGCCGAAAACCCGAGGGCCGGCGCAATCGCCTGCGCTCGTGCCTTTCCGGCGCGGGCGCCATCGACAAGGCCCCGTGTGGGGCGAGCCCCACACCTACGGTCCAGCGGTGCACGGCAGTGCCGATCGACTGTCGGCACCCATCGGGATCGCGTCTGGAGGCAAGCCCCTTGGGTCAGCGCGCACCACGACGCGAAGCGCGAACGGCGACGCCGGCCCGAAGAGCGGGCCGGATGCCGGGGCCGGCCAAGGCGCGGGGGTGAGGGTGGCCTGCCTAGGCGGCACCGCACCGCAGGCCAGCCGGACGCCCGGTGCGCTGCGCCGGTCCGGGGAAGAAGAAAAGAACGGGGCCGCGGTTTGCGGCGCAAATCGTGGAGCGACAGCGCGCAGCGATGGCGTGCCGCGGCCAACGGCCGGCACTACCGAATCCGTCCGGGGGAAAGCCCCCTTGGTAAGGGGGCGCGGCGACAGCCGCGGGGATCGGGAGAAAGGAACGCGGGGCCCCAAGTCCGCACGGCGGACTTGGGGGTGTAGCCCGCAAAGCGGGCTACACCACGGTCAACTCAACTTTCAGTTGAGTTGACCGTGGCAATGCTTGTACTTCTTGCCGCTGCCGCAGGGGCACGGGTCGTTGCGGCCGACCTTGGGCTCGGCGAGCGCGGCCTGCACGTCAGCCGCTTCCTCGTCGGCGCCGTAACCGCCGTTGTCCTGGTGCTGGAACTGCGACATCTGCAGGCGCGCCTCGGCCTGCTGGCGCTCCAGCGCTTCCATCGCCGCCACTTCCTCCTCGCTGCGGATGCGCACGCGCGAGAGCAGTTGGATCACTTCGCGCTTGACGTTCTCCAGCATCTCCGAGAACAGCTCGAAGGCTTCCTTCTTGTATTCCTGCTTGGGCTGCTTCTGCGCGTAGCCGCGCAGGTAGATGCCCTGGCGCAGGTAGTCCATGCGCGCCAGGTGCTCCTTCCAGCTCTGGTCGAGCACGGTCAGCATCACGTGCTTCTCCAGCGCGCGCATGGTCTCGGCGCCGACCGCCGCTTCCTTCTGCACGAAGTGCTGGTCCAGGTGCTCGGCCACGGCCTGGGCGATGCCTTCGGCATCCAGTTCCTCGTGCTGCTTGAACAGGCCGACCAGGTCCATCTGCACGCCCAGGTCCGATTCCAGCGTGGCCTGCAGGCCCGGCAGGTCCCACTGCTCGTCCACCGAGTTCGGCGGCACGAAACGGGTGACCACGTCGTAGATCACGTCGCCGCGGATGCCGTCGATGTTGTCCTTGACCGACTCGGCGTCCAGCAGCTCGTCGCGCTGGGCGTAGATCACCTTGCGCTGGTCGTTGTTGACGTCGTCGAAGTCCAGCAGGTTCTTGCGGATGTCGAAGTTGTGCGCCTCGACCTTGCGCTGCGCCTTCTCGATCTGGCGGCTGACCAGGCGGTCCTCGATGACGTCGTCTTCCTTCATGCCCATCAGGCGCATCGCCTTCTGCACCCAGTCCGAGGCGAAGATGCGCATCAGGTTGTCTTCCAGCGACAGGTAGAAGCGCGAGGAACCCGGGTCGCCCTGGCGGCCGGAACGGCCGCGCAGCTGGTTGTCGATGCGGCGCGATTCGTGGCGTTCGGTGCCGACGATGTGCAGGCCGCCGGCGGCCTTGACCGCGTCGTGGCGCTCCTGCCAGGCGGCCTTGAGCGCGGCCTTCTGCTCGGCGCTGGCGTCTTCGCCCAGCTCGTGCAGCTCGGTTTCCAGCGAGCCGCCCAGCACGATGTCGGTACCGCGGCCGGCCATGTTGGTGGCGATGGTCACCGAGCCCGGGCGGCCGGCGTTGGCGACGATGGTCGCTTCGCGGTCGTGCTGCTTGGCGTTGAGCACTTCGTGCTGCACGCCGGCCTTGCGCAGGTGCTCGGACAGCATTTCCGAGGTTTCGATCGAGGTGGTGCCGACCAGCACCGGCTGGCCGCGCTTGGCGCATTCCTCGATGTCGGCCAGCACCGCGTTGAACTTGCCCTTGCGGTTGAGGAACACCTGGTCCGGGTGGTCCTTGCGGATGGTGGGCTTGTTGGTCGGGATCACCACCACTTCCAGGCCGTAGATGCTCTGGAACTCGTAGGCTTCCGTATCGGCCGTACCGGTCATGCCGGACAGCTTCTTGTACATGCGGAACAGGTTCTGGAAGGTGATGCTGGCCAGCGTCTGGTTCTCGCGCTGCACCGGCACGCCTTCCTTCGCTTCCACCGCCTGGTGCAGGCCGTCGGACCAGCGGCGGCCGGCCAGGGTGCGGCCGGTGAATTCGTCCACGATCACCACTTCGCCGTCGCGCACGATGTAGTCCACGTCGCGCTGGTAGATGGCGTGCGCGCGCAGGGCGGCGTTGAGGTGGTGGACCACGGTCAGGTTCTGCGCGGCGTACAGGCCGCCGTCGTTGTCGGCGTCGATGATGCCGGCCTGGCGCAGCAGCTCCTCGGCGTGCTCCATGCCCGCTTCGGACAGGTGCACCTGCTTGCCCTTCTCGTCGACCCAGAAATCGCCCTCGCCTTCCTCGGTTTCCTGCTTGACCAGCTGCGGCACCACGCGGTTGACGCGGATGTACAGCTCCGGCGAATCGTCGGCCGGGCCGGAGATGATCAGCGGGGTGCGCGCCTCGTCGATCAGGATCGAGTCCACTTCGTCGACGATGGCGTAGTGCAGGCCGCGCTGGTGGCGGTCGGCGCGGGTCAGCGCCATGTTGTCGCGCAGGTAGTCGAAGCCGAACTCGTTGTTGGTGCCGTAGGTGATGTCGGCGGCGTAGGCCTCGCGCTTGTCGCCGTGCGGCATGCCCGGGTAGACCACGCCCACGCTCAGCCCCAGCCAGTTGTACAGCTTGCCCATCTGCGCGGCGTCGCGGCGGGCCAGGTAGTCGTTGACGGTGACCACGTGCACGCCCTTGCCTTCCAGGGCGTTGAGGTAGACCGGCAGGGTCGCCACCAGGGTCTTGCCTTCGCCGGTGCGCATTTCGGCGATCTTGCCCAGGTGCAGCACCATGCCACCGATCAACTGCACGTCGTAGTGGCGCATGCCCAGCACGCGCTGCGAGGCCTCGCGGCAGACCGCGAAGGCTTCCGGCAGCACCTTGTCCAGCGCTTCGCCGGCGGCGATGCGCTCGCGGAACTCAGGGGTCTTGGCCTTCAGCTGGTCGTCGGAAAGCTTCTGGATTTCCGGCTCCAAGGCATTGATCTTGGCGACGATACGGTTGAGCTGGCGGAGCTGGCGCTCGTTGCGGCTGCCAAAAACGCGGGTAAGCAGGCTGTTGATCATTGAAGGAACCGGTTTGAATGGAATGCCGTGCGCGGCCCCACCCCAAGCGGGACCAGCCGGGCACAAACGAAACAGGGCGCAATGCGCCCTGTCGATGGCAACGCCTATTGTAGCTTGGGGCGGGCGCCTGGCGATTCAAGCGCCCGCCGGCGGCGATCAGCCCCGCCCGACACGGCCGACCGGCGTGGCGCGGCCATCGCCGAGGAACTTGCGCGGGTTGACCACGCGGCCGTCCTGCCACACCTCGAAATGCACGTGCGCGCCGGTGGAACGCCCGGTGGAGCCGGCCTTGGCCACTTCCTGGCCGACGCGGACCAGGTTGCCCTCGCGCACGGTCAGGCGCGAGTTGTGCGCGTACAGGGTCTTGTAGCCGTTGCCGTGGTCGACCTCGACCACGTTGCCGTAGCCGCCCTTGACCCCGGCGAAGCTGACCACGCCGTCGGCCACCGCCATCACCGGATCGCCGACGCGGGCGTGGAAGTCCATGCCCTTGTGGGTCGCGGCGCCGCGGCCGAACGGGTCGGCGCGGGTGCCGAAACCGGAGGTCACGTAGCTGTTGCGGATCGGCATGCGCGAGGGCACGGCGTTCTGCTCCAACTGGTGGTCGAACAGCAGCGACTCGAGCACCGACAGCTGGCGGCCTGAAGCAGCGAAGCGCTGCTCCAGCACCTGTAAGTCGCTGTTGACGGCGCTGAGCGGGATGTCCTGGGCCGGGCCGGCATCGCCGTCACCCAGGCCGGGCGTCTCGTTGAAGTCGAACTCGCCGTCCTCGAGCTTGCCCATCTGGGTCAGGCGCTCGCCCAGCGCGTTCAGGCGCGTGGCCTGGGCCTGCAGCTCGCCCAGCCGCGCGGCCAGCGCGTTGACCTGCGTCTGCGCGTCGGCCTGCACCCTGACCAGCTCGCGTTCCTGGCGCTCGACCTGGGCGCGCAGCGCCGCGTCGCCCGCCGCGCCGGTACCCAGGGTGAGCCCCACGCCCACCAGGCAGCCCAGCCCCATCACGGTGCCCAGCAGTGCCTTTGGCCTATCCTCGAAAAACACCTGCAGGCGCGCCAACGGCGTTTTCGCCTGCTGCCCCCGTGTTTTGATTACGATCTTTTTGAATGCCATCGAAGAATTCTTATGTCTGAGCCGAAATCCAGCGTTCGTTCCCGCACCGCGCCGAAACAGGCGCTGGAAGCGGTCATGGCGGACAAAGCGGGAAACCCGTTGCGGCGAGCCCTGTGGCTCGACGCGCTGGACCGGCAGTTGCGCCCCCATCTGCCGCCTGCCTTGGCGAACCGTTGCCGGCTGGCCAATGTGGACGGCGAACACCTCGTTTTTCTCGTCGAATCGCCGGTCTGGCATGCCAAGGTCAGGCTTGCCGAAGGCCAGCTGCTCGACGCGGCCCGATCCATCGGGCTGGCGGCCACCCGGGTGACCGTCAAGACTGCAACCGCGCCTGCACCCTCCCCGGTGCGCAACGACCAGCGCAGCACTCACGCAGTAACGGCCGCCACGCACAAAGGCCTGCGCGACGCCCTGGCTTGTCTGGCGGATGTAAAGGGCACCCGTTCCTGAATGCGGAGGAGTTCCTCCACCGCGTCCGGGCATCCCGAAGGACTCCCAGCACCAAGCCGGCAGGAATCCTAGCCGCGACTTGCAGTGCAGGAGTTAGTGTTTTGTTAAAAAAAGGTTAAATTCAGGCCGAAGTGGCGCCTGGATTCACATTTTGTCTACGCCTATCCGCGAACCGCCCATTCAGGCGTAGGCAGGCGCCCCGTAGGTGATGGGGTCGGCGGTGGCCGGGGAATCGAAGCTCGCCCACTCCCAGGCGCTGGCGTCGGCCAGCAGCGCGCGGACCAGCTTGTTGTTGAGCGCATGGCCGGATTTGTAGCCCTCGTAGGCGCCCAGCACCGGGCCGCCAGCCAGGTACAGGTCGCCGATCGCATCGAGGATCTTGTGGCGCACGAACTCGTCGGCGTAACGCAGGCCGTCGTCGTTGAGCACGCGGAACTCGTCCAGCACGATGGCGTTGTCCATCGAGCCGCCCAGCCCCAGGTTGCGCTCGCGCATGTATTCCAGGTCGCGCATGAAACCGAACGTGCGCGCGCGGGAGATTTCCTTGATGTAGGCGGCGGTGGAGAAGTCGATCTCCACGCGCGACTGCCTGGCCGGGATCATCGGGTGGTCGAACTGGATGGTGAAGCCCAGCCGGTAGCCTTCGTGCGGTTCGAAGCGGGCGATCTTGTCGCCGTCGCGCACTTCCACGGTCTTGAGGATGCGCAGGAAACGCTTGGGCGCCGGCTGCTCGGCGATGCCCGCCGACTGCAGCAGGAACACGAACGGGCCCGAGGAGCCGTCCATGATCGGCAGTTCGGCCGAGGACAGTTCGACGATGGCGTTGTCCACGCCGAGGCCGGCCATGGCCGACATCAGGTGTTCGACGGTCTGGATCTTGGCGCCTTCGCAGGTCAGGCCGGTGCACAGGGTCACTTCGGTGACCAGGTCGGCGCGCGCCGGCACTTCCACCACCGGGTCCAGGTCCACGCGCCGGAACACGATGCCATGGTCGACCGGGGCCGGGCGCAGGGTCATGTAGACCTTGTCGCCGCTGTGCAGGCCGACGCCGGTGGCGCGGATCGTGTTCTTGAGGGTGCGCTGCTGGATCATCGGAAGTAGGTTCAGGAGGGGCCCGCCCGGAGCGCGGCCATAGCCAAACAAGAATAACACGCATCAACATCCAGCCCTGGCGCGCGGCGCCGGCCCCGCCTCCTCCGGGGAGGCGAAGATGCCGCCGGGCCGATCCTGGCCCGGCAGCAAGGACATGGATGCTGCCACCGGGGAGGACAACCCCGGCGTCTACAACGACCTTCGACTGGCCGGCCCGCCGTCCACCGCCAGCGCCCCGCTAATCAGGGCGTCCAGCGGAACAGGGGCCGCGCGGTCAGTCGGCCTGACGGCGCAGGGCGAGCTGCGCGCTTGCGAAGCACCGCTTCGCGCGCAGCGTAGCGCCTGGCCATGGATGGCCAGGCCGGCCCGTCCGCAAGGCAGACTGTTCCGCCAAGGGCGGCATCAGTCGGCCTGACGACGCAGGAACGCCGGGATGTCCAGGTAGTCGCTCGGCAGTTCCGCGGCGGCCGGTGCGGCCGCCGGGGCCGAGGCGGCCACGGTGTCCGAACTCGGGCGGCGCAGGCCCATGCCCAGCGAGCTGCCCACGGCCTTGGCCACGGCATCGGCCGGGCTCTCGTAGTCGCCGCCGAACTCGGCCTGGCCGGTGGTGGCGTTGCGCACCAGCTTGATCGGCGCGCGCTCGCCCGGGCGCTGCGCGCTCTTGGCGGCGGCGCGGTTCAGGCCGGTGGCGACCACGGTCACGCGCACTTCGTCCTGCATGTCCGGGTCGAGCACGGTGCCGACCACGACGGTGGCGTCTTCCGAGGCGAAGCCGTCGATGGTGCGGCCGATCTCGTCGAACTCGCTCATGGTGAAGTCCGGGCCGGCGGTGATGTTGACCAGGATGCCGTTGGCGCCGGCCAGGTTCACGTCGTCCAGCAGCGGGTTCTGGATGGCGGCCTCGGCGGCGGCCTGGGCGCGGTCGTCGCCGCGGGCGGTGCCGGTACCCATCATGGCCAGCCCCATTTCCGACATCACGGTGCGCACGTCGGCGAAGTCGACGTTGATCAGGCCCGGGCGCACGATCAGGTCGGCGATGCCCTGCACCGCGCCCTGCAGCACGTCGTTGGCGGCGCGGAACGCCTGCACCATGGTGGCGTTGCGGCCGAGCACGGTGATCAGCTTCTCGTTGGGAATAGTGATCAGCGAGTCGACGTGCTGGCTCAGTTCCTCGATGCCCTTCAGCGCCACCTGCATGCGGCGGCGGCCTTCGAACGGGAACGGCTTGGTGACCACGGCCACGGTCAGGATGCCCATTTCCTTGGCCAGCTGCGCCACCACCGGCGCGGCGCCGGTACCGGTGCCGCCGCCCATGCCGGCGGTGATGAACACCATGTCCGCGCCCTGCAGGGCGTCCATGATGCGCTCGCGGTCTTCCAGCGCGGCCTGGCGGCCGACTTCCGGGTTGGCGCCGGCGCCCAGGCCCTTGGTGACGTTGGTGCCCAGCTGCAGCTGCAGCTTGGCGCCGCAGTTCTTGATGGCCTGCGAGTCGGTGTTGGCGGTGATGAATTCAACGCCGTCCACGCTGGAGTTGACCATGTGCGCCACGGCGTTGCCGCCGCCACCGCCCACGCCCACCACCTTGATCACCGCATTGGGTGCCATCTTCTCGATCAGTTCGAAATGTGCCATGTCCATGTCCTCGTTATAACCGCTTCCGTTGGCGTGGCCGCGCAGGCGTCCTGCCCTTGCCGTACCGCGCCGCCGTTGCGGCAGTTGTCGTTGGAATCCTTCGTGGCCTGCGCCACTCCGGGGGTACCGCACTGCTTCAATCGCCGGCCGCCTGCCGGCGCTACCGCCTGCTCCGCGTCAGAATTCGCCGCGGAACCAGTTCTTCAATTTGTTGAACAGCGTGCCGGCGCGCCCGGTCGGCAGCGACGGACGCCGCGGATGCTCGATCTGGCTGCCCATCAGCAGCAGGCCCACGCCGGTGGCGTGCACCGGGTTGCCGACCACCTCGCCCAGGCCGGTGACGTGCTGCGGAATGCCCACGCGCACCGGCATCTGCAGCATTTCCTCGGCCAGTTCGACCACGCCTTCCATCTTCGAGGCGCCACCGGTGAGCACCATGCCGGCGCGCACCATCTCCTCGAAGCCGGAGCGGCGCAGTTCGGCCTGCACCATCTCGAAGATTTCCTCGTAGCGGCCCTGCACCGCCTGCGCCAGCGAGGCGCGCGGCATGCGCCGCGGCGGGCGGTCGCCGACCGACGGCACCTGGATGCTCTCCTCGGCGGTGGCCAGCTGCGCCAGCGCGCAGGCGTAGCGCACCTTGATCTGCTCGGCTTCCGGGGTCGGCGTGCGCAGCATGTGCGCGATGTCGTTGGTGACGTGGTCGCCGGCGATCGGCAGCGAGGCGGTGTGGCAGATCGCGCCCTGCACGAACACCGCGATGTCGGTGGTGCCGGCGCCGATGTCCACCATCACCACGCCCAGCTCGCGCTCGTCGGCGGTCAGCACCGCCACCGACGAGGCCAGCGAGGACAGCACCAGGTCGTCCACCTGCAGGCCGCAGCGCTGCACGCACTTGCTGATGTTGGCCGCGGCCGACTGCGCGCACACCACTAGGTGCGCGTGCACCTCCAGGCGCACGCCGGTCATGCCGACCGGGTTGCGGATGCCTTCCTGCGAATCGTCCAGCACGTACTCGCGCGGGATCGCGTGCAGAATCTTCTGGTCGGCCGGGATCGCCACCGCCTTGGCCGCCTCCAGCACGCGGTCCAGGTCGCCCCAAGTCACCTCGCCCTCGCGGATCGGGGTGATGCCCTGCGAGTTGCGGCACTGCACGTGGTTGCCGGAGATCGAGGCGTAGACCGAGCGGATCTCGCAACCGGCCATCAGCTCGGCTTCCTCGATGGCGCGCTGGATCGACTGCACCGTCGACTCGATGTCCACCACCACGCCGCGCTTGAGTCCGCGCGATTCGTGCGAGCCGATGCCGATCACCTCGATCGGGCTGCCCGGCGAGTACTCGCCCACCAGCGCCACCACCTTGGAGGTGCCGATGTCGAGGCCGACGATCAGCGATTTGTCACCCTTGCGATTCATGTCCTGTCCTGCGTCTGCTTTGCTGCCGGCGGCGGGGTTCCCCAGCTCAGCGTGAAACCGTTGGTGTAGCGGAGGTCGGCGCGCACGATCGGCACCTGGGTGCGCGTGAGCTGCGGCAGCACGCGCACGAAGCGGCCCAGCCGCGAGCGCGCGTCGTCGCGGCCGACGATGACCTCGGTGCCGTTGTCCAGCGCCAGCGACCAGCTGCCGCGCGCGTCCATCGCCACCGCGCGCACGTCCACGCCCACCGGGGCGAACAGCGCGCGCGAATCGTTGTAGAGCTCGACCACCTCGGCGGTCTTGCTGTCCGGGCCGTCGAGCTCGGGCAGCGGCGCGTTCTCCAGCCCGTGCGGGGTGGCGAACAGGCGGCCCTGCTCGGACAGCAGCCGGTCCTTGCCCCAGCGCGCGAACGGGCGGTGCTCGACCACGCTGACTTCCAGCACGTCCGGCCACTGCTTGCGCACCCGCGCGCTTTCCACCCACGGCAGCTGCTCCACCGCGTGCTGCGCGTCCTGCAGCCTCACCGCGAAGTAGCCGGCGCGCGCGTACGGCAGCAGCGCCCTGCGCAGGTCCTCGCCGGGCACGCGCTTGAACTCGCCGTGCACGCGCAGCTTGGCCAGCGGCCAGCGCTCGGCGCCGACCCAGCCGTTGAGCACGGCCACCACCGGCAGCGCCACCAGGGCGATGGCCAGCAGCCAGGCGAGGATGCGCAGCAGCGCGCTCATGCGCGCCTCCCGCCGGCCGGTGCGGTTCCACGCGACGGCACCGCGCCAAGGCCGGCATCGGCCATGGTCGGGGTACGCGCCGGCGGAAGCAGGCAGGCCGTCATTCGTCCCGCGCCTCCTGGAACCCGCCGGTGGCGATCTGCTGGGCGACGTGGCCGATGTCGCCGGCGCCCATCATCAGCAGCAGGTCGCCGTCGCGCAGCACGTCCGGCAGGACCGACACCAGGTCGTGGGCGTGGCCGACCACGACCGGTTCGCTGCGGCCGCGCGCGCGGATGGCGCGGGCCAGCGACTTCGAGTCGGCGCCGGGAATCGGTGCCTCGCCGGCCGGGTAGACCTCGCTGAGCACCAGCGCGTCCACTTCCGACAGCACCGCGGCGAACGCGTCGAACTGGTCGCGGGTGCGGCTGTAGCGGTGCGGCTGGAACGCCACCACCAGCCGCTGCGCCGGCCAGCCGCCGCGGGCCGCGGCGAACACCGCGGCCAGTTCGCGCGGGTGGTGACCGTAGTCGTCGATGAGCCGCACCTTCGCGCCCTTGGCGGTGGTGACCACGCCCAGGTCGTTGAAGCGGCGGCCCACGCCTTCGAACTTCTCCAGCGCGGCGGCGATCGTTTCCGGCGCCACGCCCAGCTGCCAGCCGATGGCGGCGGCGGCAAGCGCGTTGAGCACGTTGTGGCGGCCCGGTAGCGCCAGCGTCACCGGCACGCTGCTGCCCTCGGGCAGGCGCAGGGTGAAGCGCATGCGCGCGCCGTCCTGCTCCACGTCCTCGGCGCGCACGTCGGCGTTGCCGTTCATGCCGTAGGTCATGACGTGGCGCGGGGTCTGCGTGGCCAGCGCGGCCACTTCCGGGTCGTCGATGCACAGCACCGCCAGGCCGTAGAACGGCAGGCGCTGCAGGAACTCGGCGAACGCCGCCTGCACGCGGGCGAAGTCGTTGCCGTAGTTCTCCAGGTGGTCGGCGTCGATGTTGGTGATCACCGCGACCAGCGGGTTCAGGCGCAGGAAGCTGCCGTCGCTCTCGTCGGCCTCGGCCACCAGCCACTGCCCGCCGCCGAGCTTGGCGTTGGCGCCGGCGGCCAGCAGCTGCCCGCCGATCACGAAGGTCGGGTCCAGCCCGCCTTCGCTGAGCACCGCGGCGGTCAGCGAGGTGGTGGTGGTCTTGCCGTGCGTGCCGGCCACGGCGATGCCGCGGCGGAAGCGCATCAGCTCGGCCAGCATCGCCGCGCGCGGCATGATCGGGATGCGCTGGCTGCGCGCCTCCATCAGCTCGGGGTTGTCCTCGCGGATCGCGCTGGACACCACCACGCAGTCGGTGCCGAGCACGTTGGCGGCCGAATGCCCGCGCATCACCCGCGCGCCCAGCCGCGCCAGGCGGCGGGTGGCGGCGTTGTCGGCGTTGTCCGAGCCGGAGACCTCATAGCCCAAGGTCAGCATCACCTCGGCGATGCCGCTCATGCCGGTGCCGCCGATGCCGACGAAATGCACGCGCGGGAAGGCGCGGACCAGGTCCGTGGTGTCGTGGAGGCGGCGGATCATGGGGCGCCTCCGCTGGAGGCAGCGGGACCCGGGACCCGGGATCCGGGACCGGGGAAAGGCGAAGAAGCAGCGGCGACGCGCGCTTGCCCGTTGTCGTTCGTATGCATGGATTCCTGTCTTTGCTGTTCCCGGGTCCCTGGTCCCGGGTCCCCGGTCCCGGCTTCTTCCAGGATGATGTCTGCGATGCGTTCGGCCGCGTCGACCTTGGCCAGCGCACGCGCGGCCTGCGCCATCTGCAGGCGGCGGGCGGGCGTGTGGGCGAGCGCGCGCAGCACGCCTTCCAGGTTGGTGGCCAGCGCGTCGTCCTGCTTCAGCAGCTCGGCGGCGCCGCGCTCGACCAGGTATTCGGCGTTGCGGGTCTGGTGGTCGTCCACCGCCGCGGCGAACGGCACCAGCACGCTGCCGATGCCCACCGCGCACAGTTCGGCCAGGGTGGAGGCGCCGGAACGGCACACCACCAGGTCGGCCCAGGCGTAGGCCGCGGCCATGTCCTGGATGAAGGCGTCGACGCGGCCGTCGACGCCGGCGTCGCGGTAGGCCTGCTGCGCCTCGCCGTGCAGCTTCTCGCCGCACTGGTGCCAGACCTCGATGGCGACGCCCGCGCCCAGCGCGGCCAGCGCCTTCGGCACGGCGGTATTGAGCGGGCGCGCGCCCTGGCTGCCGCCCAGCACCAGCAGCCGCATCGGGCCGTCGCGCCCGGCCAGGCGCTGCTCCGGCGCCGGCAGCGCGGCGATCTCGGCGCGTACCGGATTGCCGACCGCCTCTTCACGGGCGTCGGCGAAGCTGCCCGGAAAACCGGTGAGCAGGCGCCGCGCGAAGCGCGACAGGATGCGGTTGGTCATGCCCGGGGCGCGGTTCTGTTCGTGCACCAGCAGCGGGAAACCGTGCAGGCGCGCGGCCATGCCGCCGGGACCGGAGGCGAAGCCGCCGAAGGCCACCACCGCGCGCGGGTTGCGCTCGCGCAGGATGAAACCGGCGGCGCGGATCGCGCGCAGCACCCGCAGCGGCGCGCCCAGCAGCGCCAGCTTGCCCTTGCCGCGCAGGCCGGAGATGGCCAGCGTGTCGATGTGGATGCCGTGCTGCGGCACCAGCCGGGTTTCCATCGCGCCGTCGGCGCCGAGCCAGGTCACCGGGATGCCGCGCTCGCGCAGCACCCTGGCGACGGCCAGCCCCGGGAAGATGTGCCCGCCGGTGCCGCCGGCCATGATCAGCACCGGGCGCGCATGTGCCGGCTTCTGCGCAGGATCGGCCATCACGCAATCCTCCCGAACGTGGGTTCGACCCGCTGCTGCATGCGGCTGGTGCCGCGCGCGGCGCTGGTCTGCATGGCCGCGGCGATCGCGGTGGCGGTGGCCGGCTCGACCGGCTGCGCGGCGTCGGCGGCCGGCGCGTCGGCCACGTCGGCGTCCTCGCGCACTTCCTGGCGGCGCACCGCGCGGTTGTACTCCCACGACACGCGCAGCAGCACGCCGATGGCCACGCAGGTCATCATCACGCTGGAGCCGCCGGAGGAGATCAGCGGCAGGGTCAGGCCCTTGGTCGGCAACATGCCCAGGTTCACGCCGATCGAGACGAAGGTCTGCAGGCCGATCCACAGGCCGATGCCGAAGGCGATGTAGCCGGAGAAGTGGCGGCGCATCTCGATGCAGCGCATGCCCAGCCAGAACGCGCGCCCGACCAGCAGCGCGTACAGCGCGACGATGGTGCACACGCCGGCGAAGCCGAGCTCCTCGGCGATCACCGAGAAGATGAAGTCGGTATGCGACTCGGGCAGGTAGTTGAGCTTCTGGATGGACGCGCCCAGGCCCACGCCGGTCCATTCGCCGCGGCCGATCGCCATCAGCGCGTTGGACAGCTGGTAGCCCGAACCCAGCTGGTCTTCCCACGGGTCCATGAACGAGGTGACGCGGCGCATGCGGTACGGCTCGAAGATCACCAGCAGCACCAGCGCCGGCAGCATCAGCAGCACCGGCAGGATGATGCGCTTGAGCTGCGCGCCGCCCAGCACCAGCATGCAGGTGGTGATGCCCAGCAGCAGCATCGACGAACCGAAGTCCGGCTGCAGCAGCAGCAGCACGACCAGCACGCCGACCACGCCCACCGGCTTGAGCATCGCCTGCCAGGTGGCGTTGACCTCGTCGCGGAAGCGCACCAGGTAGCTGGACAACCAGACGATGTACAGCACCTTCACCGCTTCCACCGTCTGGAACTTGGAGAAGCCCAGGTTGATCCAGCGGCGCGCGCCGTTGACGGTGCTGCCCAGGCCGGGCACGAACACCACCACCAGCAGCGCGAAGCAGCCCAGCAGCAGCAGGTGGTTGTACTTCTCCACCTCGCGCAGCTCCACGCGCATGGCCACCACCGCCAGCACCAGGCCGATGCCGATGAACACCAGGTGGCGGGTCAGGTAGTAGAACGGGCTCTGGGTGAGCGCGATGGAGCTGGACGCCACCATCACGATGCCCAGCGACGCCAGCGCCACGGCCGCGCCCAGCAACCACTTGTCGTAGTGGCCGCCGATCGCTTCGAGCCGGGTCGCCTGGCGCGCGGTATCGTCCATCAGCGCACCTTCAACGTCGCCAGGCCGATCAGCACGAGCACCACCGAGATGATCCAGAAACGCACGATCACGCGCGGCTCGGGCCAGCCCTTGAGTTCGAAGTGGTGGTGGATCGGCGCCATGCGGAACACGCGCTTGCCGGTCAGCTTGAAGCTGGCCACCTGGATCATCACCGACAGCGTCTCGATCACGAACACGCCGCCCATCACCACCAGCACCAGCTCCTGGCGCACGATCACGGCGATGGTGCCCAGTACCGCGCCCAGCGCCAGCGCGCCGACGTCGCCCATGAACACCATCGCCGGATAGGTGTTGAACCACAGGAAACCGAGGCCGGCACCGGCGATCGCCGCGCAGATGATCACCAGCTCGCCCGCGCCGGGAATCTGCGGGATCTGCAGGTAGCTGGAGAACACCGCGTTGCCCGAGGCGTAGGCGAACACGCCCAGCGCGCAGGCGACCAGCACGGTCGGCATGATCGCCAGGCCGTCCAGGCCGTCGGTCAGGTTGACCGCGTTGGAGAAACCGACGATCCAGAAGTAGGCGATGGCCACGAAGCTGATCCCGGCCAGCGGCAGCGCGATGGCCTTGAACATCGGGATGTACAGGGTCAGCGCCGCCGGCACGTCGGCGGTATGGAACAGGAACAGGCCGGCGCCGAGGCCGAAGATCGACTGCAGCAGGTACTTCCAGCGCGACTTCAGGCCGTTGGGGTCGCGCCGGGCGATCTTGATCCAGTCGTCGTACCAGCCGATGGCGCCGAAGCACAGCATCACCGCCATCACCAGCCATACGTAGCGGTTGCGCAGGTCGCCCCACAGCAGCACCGCGAGCAGCACCGACAGCAGGATCAGGCCGCCGCCCATGGTCGGCGTGCCGGCCTTGGAGAAGTGCGACTGCGGGCCGTCCTTGCGGATCGGCTGGCCGCCCTTGAGCTGGGCCAGGCGGCGGATCGCCGCCGGCCCCAGCCACAGCGACAGGCCGAGCGCGGTCAGCGCCGCGAGGATGCCGCGGAAGGTGAGGTAGTTGAACAGCCGGAACAGGTCGTCCAGCTGCTGCAACCAACGGGCCAGTTCAAGCAACATGCGGTGTGTCCTCGCCGCGCCCCAGCAGCGCGGTCACGATCTTGTCCATGGCGCTGCCGCGCGAGCCCTTGACCAGGCAACGCACGCCAGCATGAAGGTCGGTATCCAGCGCGGCGGCGAGCGCGGCGTGGCTGTCGAAGTGCCGCGCGCCTTCGCCGAAGGCCTGTGCCGCGGCCTGGCTCAGCGGCCCCAGCGTGTAAAGGCGCTTCAGGCCGACTTCGCGCGCACGCACGCCGGCCTGCGCGTGCAGCGCCTGCGCGTCGGGGCCGAGTTCGCGCATGTCGCCCAGCACCAGCCAGCCCTCTTCCCGGCCCGCGGCCAGCGCGGCGATCGCCGCGGCCAGCGAGCCGGGATTGGCGTTGTAGCTGTCGTCCACCAGCAACGCGCCGCTGGGCAGCAGGTGCGCGACCTGGCGGCCGGCGACCGGGCGCGCCTGCGCCAGGCCTTCGGCGACGTGCGGCAGGGCGATGCCGGCGGCCAGCGCCAGCGACGCGGCGGCCAGCGCGTTGAGCACGTTGTGGCGGCCGGGCAGCTGCAGCGCCACCTCGGCCTCGCCCTGCGGCGTGCGCAGGCGGAAGCGCGAGCCGGCTTCGGCCAGCGCGATGCCGGTGGCGGTGACGTCGGCGCTGGCCTCCAGGCCGAAGCGGATCACCCGGTGCGTACCGGCACGGTCGGCGAAGAACGGGGCGAACGCGTCGTCGGCGTTGACCACGGCCACGCCGCCGGCGCGCAGGTCGTCGTAGACCGCCGCCTTGGTGTTGGCGATCTCCAGCAGGCTGCCCATGCGCTCCAGGTGCGCCGGCGCGACGTTGTTGACCAGGGCCACGTCCGGCGCGGCGATGGCGGTGAGGTAGGCGATGTCGCCCGGCTTGCCGGTGCCCATCTCGTAGATGGCGAAGTCGGCGTCTTCCGGCGCGTCGATCACCGCCAGCGGCATGCCGATCTCGTTGTTGCGGTTGCCGGGCGTGGCGTAGACCTGGCGGCCCTCGACCATCGCCACGTGCTGCAGGATCGCCAGCAGCAGCGTCTTGACGCTGGTCTTGCCGTTGCTGCCGGTGATGGCGAACACGCGCGTGGCGCGGCCCTGCTGCATCGCGGTGGCGATCTTCGCCAGCGCCCGCTCGGCGTCGGCGACCACCACCTGCGGCACGTCCAGCGGCAGCAGGCGCTCGACCAGCAGCGCGCTGGCGCCGTTCTCCACGGCGCCGGCGGCGAAGTCGTGGCCGTCGAAGCGCTCGCCGCGCAGGGCCACGTACAGGCTGCCCGGCGCCAGCGTGCGGGTGTCGTTGCCGATGGCATCGATGCTCGCATCCTCGCCATGCAGCTCGCCGCCGGCCCAGTGCGCGATCAGCGACAGCGGGGTGCGCTTCATGCCGATCCTCCGTTTGCCACGGCCCGCGCGCCTGCCTGCCGGCTGGCCAGCGCTCGCGAGGCGACCTCGGTGTCGTCGAACGGATGCTTGATGCCTGCGATCTCCTGATAGGGCTCATGGCCCTTGCCGGCGACCAGCACGATGTCGCCGGGGCCGGCCTGGGCGACGGCCGCGCCGATGGCGCGCGCGCGGTCGCGCTGCACGTTCACCCGCGCCGGCGCGGCGAAGCCGGCCATGATGTCGGCGACGATCGTGTCGCCATCCTCGCCGCGCGGGTTGTCGTCGGTGACGAACACCACGTCGGCATGTTTCTCGGCGATGGCCGCCATCTGCGGGCGCTTGCCGGTATCGCGCTCGCCGCCGCAGCCGAACACGCACAGCAGGCGGCCGTCGAGGTGGCCGTGCAGGCTGCGCAGCGCCTGCTCCAGCGCGTCGGGCGTATGCGCGTAATCGATGACCACGGTCGGCTCGCCGTGCCCGCCCAGGCGGTTCATGCGGCCGCGGATCGGCTGCAGCCGGCCCAGCACCCCGGCGATGGTCGCCGCCGGCTGGCCCAGCGCATGCAGCGCGCCAGCCACGGCCAGCAGGTTGTCGACATTGAAGCGGCCCAGCAGCGGCGAGCGCAGCGCATGGCGCTCGGCGCCGATCACCAGCTCGAAGCCGATGCCCTGTCCGTCCAGCACCAGGGCCTCGGCGCGCACGGTGGCGTCGGCCTGGCCGGCAGAGCTCAGGCCGATGGCCTGCACGCCCGCGGCCAGGGTGCCGATCAGCTCGCGGCCGAAGGCATCGTCCAGGTTGACCACCGCCGCCTTCAGGCCGTCGCGGTGGAACAGGCGCGCCTTGGCCGCGCCGTAGCTGGCCATGTCGCCGTGGTAATCGAGATGATCGCGGGTGAGATTGGTGAACACCGCCACGTCGTAGTGCACGGCATCGACGCGGCCCTGGTCCAGCGCGTGCGAGCTGACTTCCATCGCCACCGCCTGCGCGCCCGCATCGCGCAGCTGCGCGAGCACTTCATGCATCTGCAGTACCAGCGGCGTGGTGAAGCCGGTCGGCACCACGTCGCCGTACAGGCCGACGCCGAGCGTGCCGATGCTGCCGCTGCGGATGCCCAGCAGGTGCCAGGCCTGGGCCAGCAGCTGCACGGTCGAGGTCTTGCCGTTGGTGCCGGTCACGCCGACCATCGTCATCGCGCGCGAGGGATGGCCGTGGAACTGGTCGGCCATCGCGCCCATGCGCTGGCGCAGCCCGGGCACGGCGATGGCGTCGGCCGGTGCCGGCAGCTGCTCGGGTGCCGGCGGATCGAACAGGATGGCGCTGGCGCCGGCGGCTTTCGCCTGCGCGACGAAGCCCAGCCCATGCGCGCCGAAACCGGCGATGGCGACGAAGGCGTCGCCGGCGCGCACCTGGCGCGAATCCAGCACCAGCCCGCCGATCTGCGGATCGTGCGCCAGCGCCAGGTCCGGCAGCAGCTGCGACAGCTTCATCGTGCGGTTCACTGGCGCACCTCCGGCGCGGCCGGCTGTGGCGCGATGGCGGTCGGCATGGCGGCATCGAATTCGGCGTCGATATTGGGTTCGGCCGCGTCCTGCGGCACCGGCAGCACCGCCGGGTTGTTGACCGGGTTGCCGCCGACCTTGCCGGCGGCCTGCGCCGCCAGCCACGACTGGATGTCGTCCGGCGGCACGTCCATCAGGCGCAGGGTGCCCTCCATCACGTGGTGGAACACCGGCGCCGACACCAGGCCGCCGTACTGCAGCGCGCCGCGCGGGTCGTTGACCACGATCACCGCGGCGAAGCGCGGGTTGGTGGCCGGCACCACGCCGGCGAACAGCAGGTTGTAGTGGCCGCGCTCGTAGCCGCTGGGGCCGTTCTTGCGCGCCGTGCCGGTCTTGCCGGCGACGTGGTAGCCCAGGATCGCCGCCTGCTTGGCGCCGCCCTGGGTCACCACCGTCTCCATCATGCGCACCACTTCACGCGCGACCTCCGGGTCGATCACCTGGCGCGCTTCGTTGTGCTGGCCCTTGACGAAGGTCGGCTGGATCACGCGGCCGCCGTTGGCCAGCGCCGAGTACGCCTGCGCGATCTGCAGCGGCGTCACCGCCAGGCCGTAGCCGTAGGACATCGTGGTCTTGGTGGTGCCGTACCAGCCCGGGCTGCCCGGCGACGGCACCACGCCCACCGATTCGCCCGGGAAGCCGCTGTGCGGCGCCACGCCGTAGCCGAAGGCGCGCACCGAATCGTAGAAGGTCTGGTCCGGCAGGCGCGCCACGATCTTGGCCGCGCCGATGTTGGAGCTGCGGGTGATCACGCCGGTGACGTTGAGCACGCCGTTGTTCCGCGGCACGTCGCGGATGGTGTAGCGGCCCAGCGTCAGGTAGCCCGGATTGGTGTCGATGATGGTGTCCGGGGTGACCACGTGGTTCTGCAGCGCGGTGGCGATGGTCAGCGGCTTCATCGTCGAACCCGGCTCGACCAGGTCGGTCACGGCGCGGTTGCGGCGCGTGTCCGGGGTGGCGCCGCTGATCGCGTTCGGGTTGTAGGTCGGCAGGTTGGCCATGGCCAGGATCTCGCCGGTGGCCACGTCCATGATCACCACCGAACCGCCGGCGGCCTTGTTCTCGACCACCGCGTTGCGCAGCTCGCGCATGGCCAGGAACTGGATGCGGCGGTCGATGCTCAGGGTCAGGTCCTTGCCGGGTTCGGCCGGACGCACCAGGTCGATGCTCTCCACGATCGCGCCCTTGCGGTCGCGGATCACCTTCTTGGCGCCGGGCTTGCCGCGCAGCCATTCGTCGAAGGCCAGCTCCAGGCCTTCCTGGCCGTGGTCGTCGATGTTGGTGAAGCCCAGCACGTGGGCCATCGCCTCGCCCTGCGGGTAATAGCGGCGGAACTCACGCTGCGCGAACACGCCGGGGATCTTGAGCGCGACGATCTGCTCGGCCACGTCCGGGTTCATCCGGCGGCGCAGGTACATGAATTCCTTGTCGGCCTTCTGGGTGAGCTTGGCGGTCAGCTCGTCCACCGGCAGCGACAGCGCCTGCGCCAGTTCGGGAATGCGGCCCGGCGCGCGCAGCAGTTCCTGCGGGTTGACCCAGATCGAGGCCACCGGCGTGGACACCGCCACCGGTTCGCCGTTGCGGTCGGTGATCATGCCGCGTGAGGTGGCGATGGGCACTTCGCGCAGATAGCGCGCCTCGCCCTGGCGCTGGTAGAAATCGCTGTTGACCAGCTGCACGTAGGCGGCACGGCCGACCAGGGTCACCGCGCACAGGCCCAGGCCCGCGCCGACCATCAGCATGCGGTTGCGCAGGTTGAACTGGCTGCGGTTGCGGTTGCGGCGGGGCGCGTTCATGGCCTCACCACCACGATGTCGCCGGCTTCCGGGAACTTCATGCCCAGGCGGCCGCGCGCTTCCTGGTCCACGCGCGTGGCCTGCGCCAGCGTGGCCTGTTCCAGCTGCAGCCGGCCGAACTCGATGTTGAGCTCGTCGCGCGCGTGTTCCAGCCGCGACAGCTCGACGAACAGCTGGCGATGGCGGTGGCGCATGAACACCACGCCGATCGCCGAGGCGATGGTGCAGGCCAGCAGCACGACCAGCAGCAGGCGGCTCATGGGGCGCTTCCTTGGGAGGCCGGGACCGGGGACCCGGGACCCGGGACCCGAAGATCGCTCGCCGGTACGTCCCCGCTTGCATGCACCGCTCTCCCGGGTCCCCGGTCCCCGGTCCCCGGTCCCGGCCGCTTCTCTGCCACCCGCAGCACCGCGCTGCGCGAACGCGGGTTGACCGCCAGTTCGTCGTCCTCGGCCTTGATGGCGCCGCCGACCAGGTCCAGCGTCGGCACGAACGCGACCGCCTCGGGCAGGCGGCGGTTGGCCGGCGGCGCCTTGGCGTGGCGGTTCATGAACTGCTTGACGATGCGGTCTTCCAGCGAATGGAAGCTGATCACCGCCAGCCGGCCGCCCGGCTTGAGCCGCGCCATCGCCGCGTCCAGCCCGGCCTCGAGGTCGGCCAGCTCGCGGTTGATGTGGATGCGGATGGCCTGGAAGCTGCGCGTGGCCGGGTGGATCTTGTCCTTGCCGCGCGGCATCACCGAGGCGATCAGCTCGGCCAGTTCGGCGGTGCGCGCGAACGGCTGGCTGGCGCGGCGGGCAACGATGGCACGGGCGATGCGGCGGCTCTGGCGCTCCTCGCCGTAGGTCCACAGCACGTCGGCGATCTCGCGCTCCTCGGCGCGGTTGAGCCACTGGGCAGCGCTTTCGCCCGAGTCCGGGTCCATGCGCATGTCCAGCGGGCCGTCCTTGCCGAAGCTGAAACCGCGCTCGGCCACGTCCAGCTGCGGCGAGGACACGCCCAGGTCGAACAGCACGCCGTCCAGGCCGGCGGCGGTTTCGCCCCAGGCCAGCAGGTCGGCGAAGCTGCCGCGGTAGATCGCCACGCGCGGGTCCGGCGCGAAATCGCGCTGGGCCACGGCGATGGCTTCCGGGTCCTTGTCCATGACGAGCAGGCGCCCTTCCGGGCCGAGCTGGCGCAGCACGCCGCCGGCGTGGCCGCCACGGCCGAACGTGCCGTCCAGATAGGTACCGTCCTCGATCACCCTCAGGCCCTGCAGGACCTGGGTGTACAGCACCGGCAGGTGGGCCGCCGGCGGCTGCGACACCGGAGGGTGACCGGCCTGCGCTTGACCGCGCACCCGGGCACCCCGGCTCACAACTTCAGATCGAGCAGCCCATCGCCCAGATCCTCGTCAGACAGCGTCTGCTGGATCAGTGCGCGATGCGCTTGCTCGCTCCATAGTTCGAACTTGTCGCCCATGCCCATCAGCACCGCCTTCTTCTCGATGCCGACCGCGTTGCGGTGGCTGGACGGCAGGCTGATGCGGCCATTGCCATCCAGTTCCAGATGGGCGGCCGAGCCGACAAGTTTCTGCTGCAGGGTGCGCACCACGCGCTGGGTGTTGGGCTTGGCCATCACGTCGTCGCGCACCCGCTCCCATTCCTTCTCGGCGTACAGCCACAGGCAACCGGCCTCGAACGGGTTGTAGGTCAGCACCAGGCGGTTGCCGCTCGCACGCGCGACCAGGTCGCGGTAGGCGGTGGGCACCGCCATGCGTCCCTTGTCGTCAACCGTGATGGCCGTCTCGCCTTGAAACACGCCGTCTCTACCTGTCAGTGCCTGATGTCGCCTGGGCGGTCATTGAACCACGGAAAACCACAAAAAACCCGGTTTTCCCTCGGATGACCACCTTAGCAGCGGGCGAAGGGTTGTCAACAACTTTTCGCGGGCAAAATCGTCATTCACATCAATGGCTTGCACTGATCTTTAGAGACTTGTTCAAGCTTTATCCACAAGTTGCTGTTTCGTCTCAAATTTTGAGATTTCAATGAAATTCAGTCGTGTAGAGGGCGTGTGAAAACGCCAGCCCGGCGCGACCGCCATTCAGGCACCGATGGCCGGCGTCCGCGCAACGCGGCACACTGGCGGGCATGTGCCTGGTCGCTCTTGCCTGGAAGTCCCACCCCCGCTGGCGCCTGTTCATGGCGGGAAACCGCGACGAGTTCCATGCCCGCCCCACCGCCGCGCTGGACCGCTGGCCGCCGCCGCAGGACGGCGTGATCGCCGGCCGCGACCTGCGTTCGGGCGGCACCTGGATGGGGATCGACGGCAACGGCCGTGCCGCGGTGATCACCAACGTGCGCGACCCGACCGCCGCCAGCGGCGGGCCCTCGCGCGGGGCCCTGGTCGCGGACTACCTGGCTGGCGCCGGGGCCACCGCGGCGGACCGGATCGAACGGCTGGCGGCCGGCGCCGCCGACTACGCGCCGTTCAACCTGCTGCTGGCCGATGCCGACGGCTGCCATTACCTGGGCAATCGCCCCTTTGCCCGGCAAACACTGGCACCGGGCATGCACGGCATGTCCAACGGTGCCCTCGACGCGCCCTGGCCGAAGACGCGCCGGCTGATGGCCGCCCTGGAAGACTGGCTGGCGCAGGACGATCCGCCGCTGGACGACCTGTGGACGGCCCTGGCCGACGAATGGCGGCCGGCCGACGCCGACCTGCCGGCGACCGGCATCGCGCTGCCGCTGGAACGCCACCTGTCGGCCGCCTTCATCCGCGGCGAGGATTACGGCACCCGCGCCAGCACCCTGGTGGCGATCGGCCACGACGGGCGCGGCTTCATCGCCGAACGCCGTTTCGGCCCGCAGGGCGTCTTCCTGGGCCACACCCGCATAGATATCTGACCCGCAGAAACGGCCGACCTGGAAGCCCGTGCAGGCCTCCCCCAACGCGCGATGCGAAGCGAGCCAAGCCATCCCTCTGGAGCAGAGCCCTTTTAGCAAAGGACGCGCGCCGACAGGCGCAGGGGCATGGAAGGCAAAGACATCCGACCCGCGAAAACGACCGACCCGGACGCCCATGCAGGCCTCCCCCAATGCGCGATGCGAAGCGAGCCAAGCCATCCCTCTGGAGCAGAGCCCTTTTAGCAAAGGGCGCACACCGACAGGCGCAGGGCCATGGAAGGCAAGGACATCCGACCCGCGAAAACGGCCGACCCGGAAGCCCATGCAGGCCTTCCCCAAAGCGCGACGCGAAGCGAGCCAAGCCATCCCTCTGGAGAACAGCCCCCTTTAGTAAACCTGATTAGCGTCGAATCTCAGCCGGCTCTCGGATCCGTGGTTCGGAGAGCGGCTGAGCGCGGACCAAGGCCTGGGCCAATTGACCCGTCATGCCGGCCAGGTCAAAACGCCGGTTGAAGCGGTACTGGTGGGCGCGCAGGTAGCGCAGTGCGTACTTGCCAAATTTCACTGCATGGTGAGTACCGCTCAGGGCCGTCTTGAGATTGCCCAGCACGGTATTGATCCAGAGCAGCCGTGGCTGCTGCACCGATCGCCGCCCGGTCCCCACGACAATAGGCTCATGGCTCATCCCGGCCCATTGCACTGCGGTGAAGGCACTCAATCCATCGCTGACCACATGGGTCCCCGGGCACAGCGCCTGCTGCGCCCAGCGATGCACCGCCTGGCGGCAGAAACTGCCGACCAGGTCGAAGCGCACATGCCGGGGGCGACCCTGATGCAGCTCGACTGCGGCGATGAAGGGCACTTTGTTGGTCCATTGCCCGGCACCGCGGCCACGCGGATGCTCCCCACCCAGATAGGCATCATCGAACTGGACCAGCTCACGGAGCTGGCGACCGGCTTCGCCTTGGGCCATGGCGGCCATCAGCTTGTGCTTCATCCGCCAGGCGGTGCGATAGCACACGCCCAGGCAACGCATCAGTTCCAAGGCTGATACGCCATTTTTAGCTTGGCAAATCAGGTAGATAGCCAGCCACCAGGTGCGCAGTGGCAGCTTGGTGCCGGCCAGCAACGTGCCGGCCGTCAGGCTGGTCTGCGCCCGGCACTTCGGGCACTGCCACAGCCATTGGACGCCGCGCTGGAAGCGGCTGGCGCCGGCGTGCTGGCAACGGGGACAGACAAATCCCTGCGGCCAACGCGCCTGCACCAAGGCTTGGATACACTGCGCCTCGCTCCCGTAACGCTGTAGGAAGCGGGGCAAGGACAACCCCGACTGGAACTGCACTCGATTCATCGCCATGACACCACCCTCGCTCAGAGGCCTACCGATGTAAGCCCCGGTCGGATCACTGGCTGAGATTCGACGCTAATCAGGTTTAGTAAAGGGGGCGCGCCGACAGGCGCGGGGTTCTGGAAGGCAAAGGGCCTGGGGCCCAATGTTTTGTACCGCCTCCGCGGTACAAAACACTGGGGCTTTTCCCGCCCGCCGGGCGGGAAAAGCGGCGGAGCCGGCCTGTAAGCCGGGTTCTGTCGTGGACAGTCATTCTTCTAGGCGCCACGTCGCCGTGGCGCTCGAGCAACCTACCCGGACCCGACGCGGGCCACGCCATTAGGTCCCTATTTGGTCTTGCTCCAGGTGGGGTTTGCCGTGCCGGTCCGTTGCCGGACTCGCGGTGCGCTCTTACCGCACCATTTCACCCTTACCGGCCTCCCGAAAGAGACGTAGGCGGTATCTTTCTGTTGCACTTTCCGTCGGCTCGCGCCGCCCAGGCGTTACCTGGCACCTTGCCCTGTGGAGCCCGGACTTTCCTCGGCGCTCCCGAAGGAACGACGCGACTGTCCGGCCGACTCCGCCGCGCGCATTGTACGTGCTGGCGCCGGCGCTGCGGGCATTACCGCGAAAGTTCGCCGGACAGGCTTCAGGTTCCGGCGTGCGCGTCGCCTGTCGCCGCGGCTGGTGCCTCACCCCCGGGCAGAAGGCGGCGCTTCATCTGCGCCCATGCCGCGCTCCCACCCGATTCATGGCCTGGCCTCAACCGCCGTACAGCGCCTTGCGCGGCGCGCCGCTCAGCTCGGCCGCGAGCTTGGCGGCGGTGGACGGCGGCAGGTGTTCGTTGAGCCGGGCGTACAGTCGGCGGCCTTCGGCGACCTTGGCGTCCTCATCGTCGGCGGCGCCCTGCACCATCACCACGAACTCGCCCTTGCGCTGGTTGTCGTCGGCATCGACCGCCGCGCGCAACTGCGCCAGGGTTCCGTCGAGCACGGTTTCGAACAGTTTGGTCAGTTCGCGCGCGACCACCGCCGGGCGGTCGTCGCCGAACGCGGCGGCCATGTCCGCCAGCGAGTCGGCGATGCGGTGCGAGGATTCGTAGAACACCAGCGTGCCGGTCTCGCCGGCCAGCCGCTGCAGGCGTTCGCGACGCGCGGCGGCCTTGGCCGGCAGGAAGCCCTCGAATACGAAACGGTCGCTGGGCAGGCCGGCCACGCTCAGCGCGGCGATCGCGGCGCAGGCGCCGGGCACCGGGCTCACCTTCACCCCGGCCGCGCGCGCGGCGCGCACCAGGCGGAAGCCCGGGTCGCTGACCAGCGGCGTGCCGGCATCGCTGACCACCGCCATCGATTCGCCGCCGAGCAGGCGCGACACCACGCGTTCGGCCATCGCCTCCTCGTTGTGGTCGTGCAGCGCCACCAGCGGCCTGCTGATGCCGAAGTGCGACAGCAGCTGGCCGGTATGGCGCGTGTCCTCGGCGCAGATCGCCGCCACCGAGCGCAGCACCTCCTGCGCGCGCGGGCTCAGGTCGGACAGGTTGCCGATCGGCGTGGCGACGACGTACAGGGTGGCGGGGGCAGCGGGCATCATCGGCTTTTCCATGGGCAAGGTTAGAATCCTACCGTGTCCCCCACCCGGCGCCGCCGCATGCCGTTGAACGGATCCCGAATGAACAAGCCCGCCGCACGGATCACCGTCCTGTCCCTGTCGTTCCTGCTGTTCGCCGGCTGCGCCACCACCGGCGTGGCGCCGACCGCTTCGCCCGGACAGCAGGCCGCCATCGCCCTGCTCGAACAGGGCAAGCCGCGCGAAGCCGCGCAGCAGCTGGAAGCCGAAGCCGCGCTGGTGCGCGGCGCGACCAGGTCGCAGTTGCTGGCCGATGCCGCCTTCGCCTGGCACGAGGCCGGCGACGATGCGCGCGCGCGCATGCTGCTGCCGCAGGTGCAGGTGCGCCAGCTGGCCGGCGCCAGCCGCCAGCGCCATGCGCTGCTGGCCGCGGAACTGGCGCTGGCCGACAAGCAGCCGGCGGCCGTGCTGCAGGCGCAGGGCACGCTGCAACCGGACCTGCTGCCCGCCGCGCAGCAGGCGCGCTGGCACCTGGCCCGCGGCCAGGCGCTGGAAGCCGGCGGCGATGCCTTCGCCGCGGCCGGCGCCCGCGCCCGCGCCGGCGTGCTGCTGTCCGGCAGCGCCCGCACCGACAACCAGCGCGCCATCACCCGCCTGCTGGCCGGGCTGGACGATGCCGCCCTCGCCAGCCGCAGCGCCGCGCTGCCGGCCGGCGACCCGCTCTACAACCACGCAGGCCGCGCCCTGATCGGCCGCGGCCTGCCGCTGCCGCGCCCGTTCGACCGCGACGCCGCCTGGCAGCTGGATACCGGCAAGCGTCCGCCGGCCGAGGCGGACGGCTACCGGCCGCCGGTGAAGATGGCGGTGCTGCTGCCCTTGTCCGGCACCCTCGCCACCGCCGCCGCGCCGGTGCGCGACGGCCTGCTCGCCGGTTATTACGCCGAGTACCGCCGCCGTCCGCAGGTCGACTTCATCGACACCCGCGGCACCCCGGCCGGCGCCATCGCCGCCTACGACAAGGCCGTGGCCGGCGGCGCCGATTTCGTGGTCGGCCCGCTGGGCCGCGACGAGGTCGATGCGCTGTTCGGCCGCGAGCCGCTGCAGGTGCCGCTGCTCGCGCTCAACCGCGGCAAGGACACCCCGCCGGCCGGCAGCGCCGGCTTCTCGCTGGCGCCGGAAGACGACGGCATCATGGCCGCCGAGTACCTGCTGGCGCGCGAGCGCGGCAACGTACTGGTGATCGGCAGCAACGACGACACCGGCCGCCGCGCCACCGCCGCCTTCCGCGAGCGCTTCGCCGAGCGCGGCGGCAAGGTCGCCGCCAGCCTCAGCGTCGGCGACGCCCCGGGCGACGTGAGCGCACGCCTGCGCCAGGCCGGCGCGGTCGATGCGGTGTTCCTGGCGGTCAAGGGCTCGCAGGCGCGTGCGCTGGCACCGCAGCTGGCGCTGGCGGGCATCGGCGGCGCCACGCGCGTGGGCACCTCGCAGCTGGTGTCCGGCACCGGCAAGGCCGGCGAGGACATGGCGCTGGACGGCATCGCCTTCCCGAGCGAGGCCTGGACCGTGCGCGGCGCGGCGGGGCTGCCCGCGGCCAGCGAACTGGCCTCGACCCTGCCGACCGCGCGCGGCGGCGCCGCACGCCTGTTCGCGTTCGGCTTCGACGCCTGGAAGATCACCGCCTACCTGGAAAAGCTGGCCAACAGCACCCAGGGCGGCCTGGCCGGCGCCACCGGCACGCTGCACCTGGACGGCTTCGGCAACGTACTGCGCACGCCGGCATGGTCCACCTTCAGCGGTGGCCAGCCGGTGCCGATCGGTGATGGCCGCTGACAAGGCCGCACGCGGCGCGGCGGTGGAAGCCGCCGCGCGCCGCCATCTGGAAGACGCCGGCCTGCGCTGGCTGGCCGGCAACGTCCGCTACCGCGGCGGCGAACTGGACCTGGTGATGTTCGACCCGGCCGCAGCCAGCCTGGTTTTCGTGGAAGTGCGTTACCGCCGCAGCAGCGTATTCGGCGGCGGCGCCGCCTCGGTCGATGCCGGCAAGCGCCGCCGACTGCTGCTGGCCGCGCAGCTCTATCTGTCGGCGCACCCCGCCCACGCGCAGGCGCCCTGCCGCTTCGACGTGGTCGAGGCCAGCGGCGAGCCGCCGCGGCTGCACTGGCTGCGCGACGCCTTCCGCGCCGACGACTGCTGATGCCCAGCGTCTTCACCCACGCCGCCGTCCCGCTGGCCCTGTGGTGCGCCAGCGAACGCGGCCGCGTGTCCACGCGCCTGCTCGGCGCCGGCATCGCCGCCGCGATGCTGCCCGACGCCGACGTGCTGGCCTTCGCCCTGAACGTGCCCTACGCCGATGCCTTCGGCCACCGCGGCGCCAGCCACTCGCTGCTGTTCGCCGGCGTGCTGGCTGCGCTGGCCCTGCTGCTGTACCGGCCGCTGCATGCGGGACGGGCGCAGGCCGCGGCCTTCGTCTTCGCCTGCGCGCTTTCGCATCCGCTGCTCGACGCGCTGACTTCCGGCGGCCTCGGCGTGGCGCTGTGGTGGCCGTGGAGCGACACGCGCCTGTTCGCGCCGTGGCGGCCCATCCGCGTTTCGCCCTTCGCCAACGCCTTCTTCAGCGCGCGCGGCCTGCAGACCGTGCTGTCCGAACTGCGCTGGGTGTGGCTGCCGCTGGCACTGGCCGTGCTGGGCTGGCGCCTGATCCAATACCGTTCCCCTGCCGGTTCCCGCATTCCATGACGTCCCTGCCCGCCGCTTTCGACCAGACGCTTTCCACCCTGCTGGGCGCGCACTGGCGCACCGACGCCGCCGCGCTGGCCGCGCACGCGCAGGACAACTCCTGGCGGCAGGCGCTGCCGCTGGGCGTGGCGCTGCCGGAAAGCCGCGAGCAGGTGCAGGCCATCGTGCGGGCGTGCCGCGCGCATGGCGTGCCGCTGGTCGGGCGCGGCGCCGGCACCGGCACCACCGGCGCGGCGGTGCCCACCGCCGGCGGCATCGTGCTGTCGTTCGCGCGCATGAACCGCATCCTCGCCCTGCGTCCCGGCGACCGCTGCGCGGTGGTCGAGCCGGGCGTGCTCAACGGCGACCTGCAGCAGGCGCTGCAGCCGCATGGCCTGTTCTGGCCGCCGGACCCGTCCAGCTTCGAGATCTGCAGCATCGGCGGCAACCTGGCCACCAACGCCGGCGGCCCGCGCGCGGTGAAGTACGGCACCAGCCGCGACAACGTGCTCGGGCTGGTGGCGGTGACCGGCGCCGGCGAGCTCATCGAATGCGGCGGCCCGTGGACCAAGGACGCCACCGGCTACGATCTCACCCACCTGATCGTCGGCAGCGAAGGCACGCTGGCGCTGATCGTCGAAGCCACACTCAAGCTGGCGCCGCGCCCACGCGCGCAGGCCGGGCTGCGCGTGCTGTACCGCGACGCGGAGAGCGCCGCGGCGGCGGTGTCGCGGGTGATGACGCAGCCGGCCACGCCGACCACGCTGGAATTCATGGACGCGCGCAGCCTGGCGCTGCTGCGCCGCAACGGCGCGCAGGTGCCCGAGGCCGGCGCGATGCTGCTGATCGACGCCGACGGCGACGACGACACCCTGCCCAGCGTGCTGCATGCGCTGGCCCAGGCCGCCGAAGGCGACGGCCTGCTGGCGCTGGACGTGGCGATGGACGGCAGCGCGCGCGAGCAGCTGTGGGCGGCGCGGCGCGCGCTGTCGCCGGCGCTGAAGAGCATCGCGCCGGGCAAGATCAACGAAGACGTGGTGGTGCCGGTCTCGCGCATCCCCGACCTGGTGGCCGGCGTGCAGGCGCTGTCCGCGCGCTTCGACCTGCCCATCGTCACCTTCGGCCACGCCGGCAACGGCAACCTGCACGTGAACATCCTCTACCACCCCGACGATGCCGGCGAGAACGCGCGCGCGCATGCGGCGCTGCCGGAGGTGTTCGCGCTGACGCTCGCGCTGGGCGGCACGCTGTCCGGCGAGCACGGCATCGGCCTGGCCAAGCGCGATTTCATGGCGCAGGCCTTCACCCCGGCGACGCTGGCGGCGATGCGCGCAGTCAAGCAGGCGCTGGACCCGGACGGCATCCTCAACCCGGGCAAGGTGCTGCCGCCGGCCGGCTAGACTGCCCTCCACCACCGAGCGAGCACGGACCATGGACATCGACCCCTCGCAGTTCGCCGCGCACTGGGCCGCAGCCTGGAACGCGCACGACGTGGACGCGGTGCTGGCGCACTTCCATGACGAAGCGGTATTCACCTCGCCCTTCGCCCGCCAGCTCCTGCCGGAAACCGATGGCGTGCTGCGCGGCAAGGCCGCCATCGGCGCCTACTGGAGCGCGGGGCTGGCGCGCATTCCCGACCTGCGCTTCCACGTCGACGCGGTATTCGCCGGCGTCGATACCGTGGTCATCGCCTACACCAACCAGAAAGGCGTGCGGGTGAGCGAGGTGCTGCGCTTCTCGGGCGACCGGGTGATCGAGGGCCACGGCACCTATCCGGCCGACGCGCACAACCCGACCGGCGCACGCTGACCGGTGCGGCGGCAAACAGGGCGGCGCGGCCGCCGGCTATCCGGCGAAGTGGCGGTAGCCGCCGGCGCGCTCCCCGCCCGCATCGCCGTCGCAGCGGACGCCGCGGCCTTCGGCGATCGTGCCGATGCGCGTCAGCGGCAGCGCGAGGGTCGATGACAGGGTTTCCAGGGCCTCGCGCCGTTCCGGCGCGGCGGTGAAGCACAGTTCGTAGTCATCGCCGCCACGCAGCGCGCAGCCCAGCGCGGCATCGGCGCCGAGCGCGGCGCGCAGTGCCAGCGACAATGGCACGGCGTCGGCCTGCACCACCGCGGCCACGCCGCTGCGCGAGGCGATGTTGCCGAGGTCGGCCAGCAGGCCGTCGGACACATCGGCCGCCGCATGCGCCAGCCCGCGCAGCGCCAGCCCCAGCTGCAGCCGCGGCGTCGGCCGCTGCAGGCGCTGGCGCAGCCGTTCGTGGCCTTCGTCGGCCACGGCGACGCGCACGTCCAGCCGTCCCTGCTGCCACAGCCGCAGCGCGCCGGCCGCTTCGCCGGGATGGCCGCTGATCCAGATGTCGTCGCCCACCCGCGCGCCGTCGCGGCGCAGCGCCTGCCCGACCGGCACCTGCCCCATCGCGGTGATCGCGATCGACAGCGGACCGCGCGTCGTGTCGCCGCCGACCACGGCGATGCCGTTGGCGTCGGCCAGCGCGAACAGCCCGTCGGCGAATGCGTCCAGCCAGGCGGCGTCGGCCTGCGGCAGGGACAGCGACAGCGTGCACCACGCCGGTGCCGCACCCATCGCCGCCAGGTCGGAGAGATTGACCGCCAGCGCCTTCCAGCCGATGTCGGCCGGCGCGCTCTCGACGGGGAAGTGCACGCCGGCGTTGAGCGTGTCGGCGGTGACCGCCAGCTGCTGCTCCGGCGCCGGCCGCAGCAGGGCCGCGTCGTCGCCGATGCCCAGCGCGATGTCGGCGCGCGCGCGGGTGCGGCGCGCGATGCGTTCGATCAGGGCAAACTCGTCAAGGCTCATGGGCAGGCAGTCCTGGAACGAAAACGCCGGTGCCGATGCTGCCGGCCCCGGCGTCGTGGTGGAAGCGTCGGCGCGATCATGCGCCGGCGGCGTCACTGGCCCGATTCAACCTTCCGCCATTCCACGGCGGCACGGTCCAGCACGCCGTTGACGTAGGTGTGGCCGTGCTCGGAGCCGAAGCGCTTGGCGGTCTCGATGGCCTCGTTGATCACCACGCGGTACGGCACGTCCATGCGGTGGCGCAGCTCGTAGGCGGCCACGCGCAGCACCGCGCGCTCGATCGCGTCGACCTCCTCCACCGGGCGGTCCACGAACGGGGCCAGCGCCTCGTCCAGTTCGCGGCGGTGGTCGAGCACGCCGCGCAGCAGGTTCTCGAAGTAAACCAGGTCGGCCACTTCATGCGCCTGCTCGTGGGCGAACTGGGCCAGCAGCGACTCGGCGTTGCCGCCGGAAATCTGCCAGGCGTAGATCGCCTGCAGCGCGCGGCGGCGCGCGCGAGAGCGCAGCACCGGATCGACGCCGTCGCGGCGGAAGGGCTTGCCGGCAGGCTTGCCGTGGTTCTTGTTGCTCATGGCAGCTGCTCCAGAAGGTTGACCATTTCCAACGCCGCCAGCGCGGCTTCCTCGCCCTTGTTGCCGTGGCTGCCGCCGGCGCGGGCCTCGGCATCCTCCACGCGTTCGACCGCCAGCACGCCGTTGAGCACCGGCACGCCGAAGTCCAGCTGCGCGCGCATCAGGCCTTCGGCGCAGCGGTCGGCCACGTGTTCGTAGTGGCGGGTGTCGCCGCGGATCACGCAGCCCAGGGTGATGATGGCCGCGTGCCGGCCGGCGGCGGCCAGGCGCGCGGCGACCAGCGGGATCTCCCACGCGCCGGGCACGCGCACCACGTCGATGGCGTCCTCGCCGATGCCGTTGCCGGCCAGGCTCTGCCGCGCGCCGGCCACCAGCACGTCGGTGATGCGGGCGTTCCAGCGGCTGGCGATGATGACGAAACGGGCCGATCCGGCCGGGCGGAGGTCGCCTTCGTAGTGGCTCATGGGGCGTAGCGGTCCAAAAGGTGGGTCAGTTTACCGTGTAGGTCGCCATCCCGTAGGAGCGGCTTCAGCCGCGATGGGTCCCTCGCGGCCACGCCCCGCGCTTGTGGTGGCGCGGGTTTGGGTTTTCGGGAAAGCTCCATCGCGGCTGAAGCCGCTCCTACGGCGGGTCGTCAGGGCTGGACGGTCTCGACGATTTCCAGGCCGTAGCCGGCCAGGCCGATCTGGCGGCGCGGGGTGCCGAGCACGCGCAGCCGGCCCAGGCCCAGGTCGGCCAGGATCTGCGCGCCGGCGCCGTTGCGGCGCCATTGGCCCACGTCCTTGTCCTTGCCGGCCGGGCGCACCTCCGGCTCGCGGCGCAGGCGCGCCAGCAGCGCGTCGGAATCGCGCGGGGCCGACAGCACCACCATCACGCCCTGGCCTTCGGCGGCGATGGCGCGCAGCGCGTCGGTGGCGGCCACGCCGAAATCGTCGCGGCGCCAATGCAGCAGGTCGGCCAGCGGGTTCTCCACCTGCACCCGCACCAGAGTCGGCGTGTCCCGGTCCGGCTGGCCCTTGACCAGCGCGAAGTGCAGGTCGTGGGCGATGCGGTCGCGGTAGGTGACCAGCGTGAACGCACCGAACTCGGTGTCGACCTCGCGCTCGTCCACGCGCTCGACGGTGTGCTCGGTGGCCAGCCGGTAAGCAATCAGGTCGGCGATGGAGCCCATCTTCAGCCCATGCTCGCGCGCGAACACTTCCAGCTCGGGGCGCCGCGCCATGGTGCCGTCGGGGTTGAGGATCTCCACCAGCACGCCGGCCGGCTCCAGCCCGGCCAGCATGGCCAGGTCGACGCCGGCCTCGGTGTGGCCGGCGCGGGTCAGCACGCCGCCGGGCTGGGCGATCAGCGGGAAGATGTGGCCCGGCTGGTGCAGGTCCGACGGCCTGGCATCGGCCCTGACCGCGGTACGGATGGTATGGGCGCGGTCGGCGGCCGAGATGCCGGTGGTCACGCCTTCGGCGGCCTCGATGCTGACGGTGAAGTTGGTCTGGAACTGCGCGGTGTTGGCGCGCACCATCGGCGCCAGGCCGAGCTGGCCGGCGCGCTCGCGGGTCAGTGGCAGGCACACCAGGCCGCGGCCGTGGGTGACCATGAAGTTGATGTCCGACGGCTTGACCAGCTCGGCGGCCATGATCAGGTCGCCTTCGTTCTCGCGGTCCTCGTCGTCGACGATCACCACCATGCGGCCGGCGCGGATCTCTTCCAGCAGTTCGGGGACGGGGGCGAAGTTCATGCGCTGGCTCCCTGGCCTTGTAGATGCCGGCCGTCGGCCGGCATTCCGATCAGTTTTTCCACATAGCGCGCCACCAGGTCGATTTCCAGATTGACGGCGTCGCCGACGCCGGTGTGGGCGAAACGGGTGTGGGCGACGGTGTGCGGAATCAACGCCACCTCGAAGCCTTCGCCATCGGCCTCGTTGACGGTGAGGCTGACGCCATCGACGCAGATCGAGCCCTTCTTCGCGATGTATTTCAGCAAGGGCGCCGGCGCGGCGAAGCGCCAGCGCTGCGCGCGGGCGTCGTCGACGATCGACAGCACCGTGCCGATGCCGTCGACGTGGCCGCTGACCAGGTGGCCGCCGAGGCGGTCGGTCGGGCGCATGGCACGTTCGAGATTGATGGCCGCGCCCACGGCGAGCTGGCCTAGCGTGGTCAGGCCCAGGGTTTCGGTCGAGGCGTCGGCCTGGAACGAGGTGGCGTCGAACGCGATCACGGTCAGGCACACGCCGTTGACCGCGATGCTCTCGCCCAGCTGCACGTTGTCGAACGGCAGGCTGCCGACCTCGAAGCTGAAGCGGACATCGCCACCGACGGGTTCGTGCGCGGCCAGGCGGCCGACGCCTTCGATGATGCCGGTGAACATCAGCGCGCCTCCCGCAGGGAGAGGGGCCGGGCGACCGGAAGGGAACTGCAGAGGGTTTTCATGAACGTTTCCCGCGGTTGGAGAGCGAAAAACGCCGCAAGGCAAACAGGCGCACGCACGGCCGGGGCCGCGCGCTGGCCGTCTTCTTTCATCCGGACTCTAGGCGGCACCGCGTGCGCGGCATCGCCAACCGTCGGCTCCGGCATCGGACCGGATCTGCTGACCCTCGGCCGTTGGAATGCGCAGGGTGCGTATTCCTGCGAGCGGACTCGCATGCCGGCCTCGGCGCTCGCGGGCTCGTGCAGGTTCCCGGGGGAACCGCGCACCTACCGCCGGTGGGGAATTACACCCCGCCCTGAAGACGTTCGTGGTTGCCGGCGAGCCGGCCGGCGCATTGTATCAGCCCGCTCCCGGCGGACCTGTCTGGCGGATGGATGGCAGTGTTGCAGCGGTGGGGCGAGCCCCATGTGGGCAGAGGGCGCACATCCGTGCGCGATGGGCATCAGCGGGAACGTCCCATCTGGCACTGAAGGACGCTCCTGCACGTACGCCCCTGCAAGCGGCAGCGCCCACGCGCCCGCACGTGCGCTCCTGCACATTGCAGCGGCAGCGCACCCCGTAGGTGCCGGGCTTGCCCGGCACGGCTTTCCTGCGGACCGTGACAGAAACGTGCGGGGCGGCGAGCCCCGCACCTACGCGGCGGCCGGGCGCAGCAACAGCCGCAGGTCGCTGCCGACCCTGCGCAGGTCACGCACCTCCAGCGGCCGCGCCTGCGCCATCGCCTCGATCCCCAGCCCGGCCAGCAGCGGGCGTACGCCCCGTCCGCTCGTGCGCTCCCGCACATTGCAGCGGGAGCGCACCCACGTAGGTGCCGGGCTTGCCCGGCACGGCTTTCCCGCGAAACGTGACGGGAACGTGCGGGGGCGAACCCCGCACCTACGCGGCGGCCGGGCGCAGCAGCAGGCGCAGGTCGCTGCCGACCCTGCGCAGGTCGCGCACCTCCAGCGGCCGCGCCTGCGCCATCGTTTCGATGCCCAGCCCGGCCAGCAGCGGACGCGCGCCCTCGCCCATCAGCAGCGGCGCCATGTACAGCAGCAGTTCGTCGGCCAGGCCGGCGCGCAGCAGCGCCCCGCACAGGGTCGGCCCGGCTTCGACGTGGACCTCGTTGACGCCGCGCGCGGCCAGCAAGGCCATCACCGCGGCCAGGTCGAAGCGGCCATCGGCCTGCAGCGGCGCGGCGGCGAACTGCGCGCCTTCCAGTGCCGGCGGTGCCAACGCCGGATCGTGCAGGTACAGCGTCGGCGCATCGCCTTCGCGCACCCGGGCGCAGGACAGCGTGCGCAGCCGCGCGTCGAGCACCACGCGCAGCGGCGGCAGGAAGTTCCCGGTGTCCGGGCGCGCGGTCAGCGCCGGATCGTCGGCCAGCACCGTCGCCGCGCCGGTCAGGATCGCGCCGGCGCGGGCGCGCCAGCGCTGCACGTCGGCGCGCGCGGTCGCACCGGTGATCCACTTCGATTCGCCGCTGGCCATCGCGGTGCGCCCGTCCAGGCTCGCGGCCAGCTTGATCCGCACGAACGGCCGGCCGCGCTCGATGCGCGAGAGGAAACCGCGGTTGAGTTCGCGCGCCTGGTCCGCCATCAGCCCCACCGCCACCTCGATCCCGGCCTGGCGCAGCAGCGCGAAGCCGCCGCCATCGACATCCGGGAACGGGTCGCCCATCGCCGCCACCACCCGCGCCACGCCGGCCTCGATCAGCGCCAGCGCGCAGGGCGGCGTGCGTCCGTAGTGCGCGCACGGTTCCAGGGTGACGTAGGCGGTGGCGCCGCGCGCGCGGCCGCCCGCTTCGCGCAGCGCGAACACCTCCGCATGCGGGCCGCCGGCGCGCTGGTGGAAACCTTCGCCGACGACCTCGCCGCCGTGGGCGATGACGCAGCCGACCATCGGATTGGGCCGCGTGGTCCATGCCCCGCGTTCGGCCAGGCGCAGCGCGCGCGCCATCATCGGGTGGTCGGTGGCGGTGAACTCCTGCATGCGAAACCTCGTCGGAAACGGGTGCCGCGCCTCAGGGCGGCGGCGGGTCGATCTGCATCACGGTGACGGCCAGCGGCCCGAGCTGCAGCCGGGTATGCTCCTCCCAGCCCAGCGCGCGGTACCACGGCACCATCGCCGCCTCGCAGTAAAGATACAGGCGCCGCACGCCCAGCCGCGCGGCGTGCGCCACGCAATGCCCGACCAGCCGCGCGCCCACGCCGCGGCCACGGGCCTGCGGGCAGACGTACAGCGACGCGAGCCACGGCGACCAGCCGCGGATCTGTTCGTGGTCGTCGTGCAGCAGGCTGACCGAGCCCAGCCAGGCGCCGTCGTCTTCGGCCAGCCACGTGCAGGGAATGGCATCGTCGCGCTGCGCGCGCAGCTCGGTTTCGGCCTGTTCGACGGTCCACGCCGGCAACAGTTCGCCGAACGCCCGTACATGCGCCCGCGCCACTTCGGGAATGCACGCCGGCCGCGCCTGCAGCCCGACGATGCGCGGCGGCGTCAGCGCGGCGCCTTGCGCTCGCGGCGCGCGGCGCCGGCCTCGAGCAGCGACAGCTGGCCGTCGCCGGCCGGATGGTCGCGCTCGAGCTTCTCGATCTCGTCGCGGAAATCGGCCACGTCCTCGAAGCTGCGGTAGACCGAGGCGAAGCGCACGTAGGCGACGTGGTCGAGCTTGCGCAGCTCGTCCATCACGAATTCGCCGACGCGGATCGACGGCACCTCGCGCTCGCCGCTCATGCGCAGCTGGTGCACCACCGCGCGCACCGCCGCTTCGATCCGCTCCTCGGCCACCGGCCGCTTCTGCAGCGCGCGGTCGAAACCGACCCGCAGCTTGCGCGCGTCGAACGCCTCGCGCCCGCCATCGCTCTTGACGATGACCGGCAGCTTGAGCTCGATGGTTTCCAGCGTGGAAAAACGCTCGCCGCAGGCCTCGCAGCCGCGCCGCCGGCGAATGGTCGCGCCGTCTTCGGAAACGCGCGAATCGATCACGCGGGTGTCGGTGTGCTGGCAGAACGGGCAGTGCATCTATCTCGCCTTGGACATCGGGCACCGCGGCGGCGGTGGCCCTTCACTACAACGCAGATACAGTAAACCCCGGAACGGAGCAAGACCGCCCGGTCCGGGGCACGGCCACGCATGCCGTGGCGATCACATCGCCGCGGGTGCCGGCCTGCGGCACCCTCCGGCCCTTCAGCCGTAAACCGGGAACTGCCGGCACTGCAGGGTGACGTTCTCGCGCACGCCGGCGATGACGTTCTCGTCGTTCGGGTTGTCCAGCACGTCGGCGATCCAGTTGGCCAGCGCCACGCAGTCCGGCTCCCTGTAGCCGCGGGTGGTGATGGCCGGGGTGCCCAGGCGCAGGCCCGAAGTCACGAACGGCGAGCGCGGGTCGTTGGGCACCGAGTTCTTGTTGACGGTGATGTGGGCCTTGCCCAGCGCGGCTTCCGCGTCCTTGCCGGACACGTCCCTGCCGATCATGTCCACCAACATCAGGTGGTTCTGCGTGCCGCCGGAGACGATCTTGTAGCCGCGCGCGATCAGCGTCTCGGCCATCGCCTGCGCGTTCTTCACCACCTGCTGCTGGTAGGCCTTGAACTCCGGCTCCAGCGCTTCCTTGAAGGCCACCGCCTTGGCGGCGATGACGTGCATCAGCGGGCCGCCCTGGATGCCCGGGAACACGATCGACTGCAGCTTCTTCTCGATCTCCTCGCCGGCGCCCTTGGCGATGATGATGCCGCCGCGCGGGCCGCGCAGGGTCTTGTGGGTGGTCGAGGTGACCACGTGGGCGTGTTCGATCGGGTTGGGGTAGACGCCGGCGGCGACCAGGCCGGCCACGTGCGCCATGTCCACGAACAGGTAGGCGCCGACCTTGTCGGCGATGGCGCGGAAGCGCGCCCAGTCGACGATCTGCGAATAGGCCGAGAAACCGGCCACGACCATCTTCGGCTTGTGTTCCAAGGCCAGACGCTCGACTTCGTCATAGTCGATCAGGCCCTGCTCGTTCACGCCGTACTGGACGGCGTTGAAGATCTTGCCCGAGGCATTGACCTTGGCGCCATGGGTCAGGTGGCCGCCATGGGCCAGGCTCATGCCCAGGATGGTGTCGCCCGGCTGCAGCAGCGCGAAGTACACGGCCTGGTTGGCCTGCGAGCCGCTGTGCGGCTGCACGTTGGCGTAATCGGCGCCGAACAGCTGCTTGAGGCGGTCGATGGCCAGCTTCTCGGCGATGTCCACGTATTCGCAGCCGCCGTAGTAGCGCTTGCCCGGGTAGCCCTCGGCGTACTTGTTGGTGAGCTGGCTGCCCTGCGCCTCCATCACCCGGGGGCTGGCGTAGTTCTCGCTGGCGATCAGCTCGACATGGTCTTCCTGGCGCTGGCACTCGGCGGCAATGGCCTGGGCCAACTCGGGGTCGTAGGACTCGATACGGGCGTCACGCGGGAACATCTCGGCTCCTGGGAGGGGTGGGCGGGGGGAGGGCCGATTGTAGCGCTTCCTTCACCCCCCTACCCCCGCCCGCCCCGCGCGACGCGGCGGGCGCACTCCCTGGGACACGACGGGCGTTCGCGGCATGCCCCACCGCGCGCCCGCGAAGGACGCCCTCATGACGAAGGCGCCCCAAGGGCGCCTTCGCTGTGGACGGTCCGTCCGGCTCAGTGGTTGAACACGATGTCGGCGATGATGCCGGTGGCGATGGCCACCATCAGCAGGTTGCCGCGGTCGTCGCGGATCCAGCGGTGGCCGTGCGGCGGACGGCGCACGTGGTAGCGGTCGTAGTCGTTGACCACGTAGACCGGGCCGCCGTAGTAGTTGCTGTAGCGGTAGCCGCGCTCGAACCCGTACGGGCGGTAGACCACGCGCGGCGGCGGGGCGTAGTAGCGGCGGTCGTTGTGGCGGGCGTCGCGGTAGCCCTCGCGGTAGCCGGCGTTGTAATGGCGACGGTCGTCGCGCCATTCGCGCCGGTCGTGGCGGCGGTCGTGGCGGTCATGGCCGTGCCCGCGGCCGCGGTCGTCCCAGCCGTGGCGGCCACGGTCATGGTCGCGGTCGCCCGCGGCGAAGGCCGGAGCGGTGGCGCCGAAGGCCAGCAGGGTGGTCATCGCGGCGACTGCAAGTCGGTGCATCTTCATGGGTGGCCCTCGCGGTGTTGATGGACGCTTTCCATCATGCTCACGCGATCTGAACGGTTTCCGGCTGGAAACGGTTACCGACGGCGCCATTCATCAGCCGGCCAGCCGTGCGGCGGCCGCCGGACGCCGGCGGCTTCCCGCTATAATCGCCCATTCCCTTTTGCCTCGGGCTCGTCCGCCTTGCGGACCGGGCGCGGGCGTGCGCTACGGAGACGTCATGTCCTCGCAATACATCTACACCATGAACCGCGTCAGCAAGGTGGTCCCGCCCAAGCGGCAGATCATCAAGGACATCTCGCTGTCGTTCTTCCCGGGCGCCAAGATCGGCCTGTTGGGCCTGAACGGCGCCGGCAAGTCCACCGTGCTCAAGATCATGGCCGGCGTGGACACCGATTTCGAGGGCGAGGCCCGTCCGCAGCCCGGCATCAAGGTCGGCTACCTGGCGCAGGAGCCGGAACTGAACCCCGAGCACACCGTGCGCCAGGCCGTGGAAGAAGGCGTGGGCGATGTGCTGCAGGCGCAGGCCGCGCTGGAAGCGGTCTACGCCGCCTATGCCGAGGAAGGCGCCGATTTCGACGCGCTGGCCAAGGAACAGGAGCGCCTGGAGGCGATTCTGGCCGCCGGCGACGCGCATACCGTCGAACAGCAGCTGGACGTGGCCGCCGACGCGCTGCGCCTGCCGCCGTGGGACGCGGTGATCGGCAAGCTGTCCGGCGGCGAGAAGCGCCGCGTCGCGCTGTGCCGCCTGCTGCTGCAGAAGCCGGACATGCTGCTGCTCGACGAACCGACCAACCACCTGGACGCCGAGTCGGTGGAATGGCTGGAGCAGTTCCTGCACCGCTACACCGGCACCGTGGTGGCCGTCACCCACGACCGCTACTTCCTGGACAACGCCGCCGAGTGGATCCTGGAACTGGACCGCGGCCGCGGCATTCCGTGGAAGGGCAACTACACCCAGTGGCTGGAGCAGAAGGAAGAGCGGCTCAAGCAGGAAGAGAACCAGGAAAAGGCGCGCCAGAAGGCGATCGCCAAGGAACTGGAGTGGTCGCGGCAGAACGCCAAGGGCGGCCGCTCCAAGGGCAAGGCGCGCCTGGCCCGCCTGGAAGAGCTGCAGTCGGTCGATTACCAGAAGCGCAACGAGACCAATGAAATCTTCATCCCGCCGGGCGAGCGCCTGGGCAACTCGGTGATGGAGTTCAAGAACGTCTCCAAGAAGTTCGGCGACCGCCTGCTGATCGACAACCTGTCGATGATCATCCCGCCGGGCGCCATCGTCGGCATCATCGGCCCGAACGGCGCCGGCAAGTCGACCCTGTTCAAGATGATCACCGGCCAGGAGAAGCCGGATTCGGGCGAGATCGTGATCGGCCCGACGGTGCAGCTGTCCTACGTGGACCAGAGCCGCGAGAAGCTGGAAGGCAACCACAACGTCTTCCAGGAAATCTCCGGCGGCCTGGACATCCTCAACATCAACGGCACCGAGATCCAGTCGCGCGCCTACATCGGCCGCTTCAACTTCAAGGGCCAGGACCAGCAGAAGATGGTCGGCTCGCTGTCCGGCGGTGAGCGCGGCCGCCTGCACATGGCCAAGACCCTGCTGCAGGGCGGCAACGTGCTGCTGCTCGACGAACCGTCCAACGACCTGGACATCGAGACCCTGCGCGCGCTGGAAGACGCGCTGCTGGAGTTCCCGGGCAACACCTTCGTCATTTCGCACGACCGCTGGTTCCTGGACCGCATCGCCACCCACATCATCGCCTTCGAGGGCGATTCGCACGTGGAGTTCTTCCAGGGCAACTACCGCGAGTACGAAGAGGACAAGAAGCGTCGCCTCGGCGACGACGCCGGTCCCAAGCGCCTGCGCTTCAAGGCGCTGAAGTAAGCAGCACCCGGACGGCCGCAGCGATGCGGCCGTCCGCTTTTCAGAAGGCCTCCACGCTGCTTTGGCCCCTCTCCCATCGGGAGAGGGGTTGGGGTGAGGGGCAATGGAGTCCCGTTGGTTCAACCATCATGGACTCCTTTCGCCCCTCATCCGCCCTTCGGGCACCTTCTCCCCATGGGAGAAGGGTTCCTCCCCCGGCATTTTCCAGATCCTTTCCATGTCCCTCCCCGACCGCCTGTTCAAGCTCCGCCAGCACGGCACCAGCGTCCGCACCGAGGTGCTGGCCGGGCTGACCACCTTCCTGACGATGTCCTACATCGTCTTCGTCAACCCGGACATCCTCGGCACCACCGGCATGGACCCGGGCGCGGTGTTCGTGGCCACCTGCCTGGCCGCGGCGATCGGCTCGACGGTGATGGCGCTGGCGGCGAACTTCCCGGTCGGCATGGCGCCGGGCATGGGCCTGAACGCCTTCTTCGCCTTCACCGTGGTCGGTTCGGCGGGGCTGCCGTGGCAGCAGGCGCTGGCGGCGGTGTTCATTTCCGGCCTCGTGTTCCTGGTGCTGTCGCTGAGCGGCATCCGCGCCTGGCTGGTGGCCGGCATCCCGGCGTCGCTGCGCTCGGCCATCGTCGCCGGCATCGGCCTGTTCCTGGCGATCATCGCGCTGCAGAAGTCCAACGTGATCGTCGCCAACGAGGACACGATGCTGGCGCTGGGGCCGCTGGACACCGTGCCGCCGCTGCTGGCGCTGGCCGGCTTCCTGCTGATCGCGGTGCTGGAGGCGCGGCGCGTGCGCGGCGCCATCCTGATCGGCATCCTCGCCGTCACCGCCGCCGGCTGGCTGGCCGGCGACGTGCAGTACCACGGACTGGTGTCGCTGCCGCCGAGCCTGGCGCCGACCTTCCTGCAGCTGGACCTGCCCGGCCTGCTGCACCACGACGGCGGCGCGCCGCTGGCGGTGCTGCTGCAGGTGGTGCTGGTGTTCGTGCTGGTCGAGGTGTTCGACGCCACCGGCACGCTGTACGGCGTGGTCGGCCGCGCCGGCCTGCTGGACCTGGCCGATGGCCGCAAGCGCTTCGGCCGCGCGCTGCTGGCCGACAGCAGCGCCATCGTCGCCGGCTCGCTGCTCGGTACCAGTTCCACCACCGCCTTCGCCGAGAGCGCCTCCGGCGTGCAGGCCGGCGGCCGCACCGGCCTGACCGCGCTGGTGGTCGCCGCGCTGTTCCTGGCCGCGCTGCTGTTCTCGCCGCTGGCGGCGATGGTGCCGGCCTATGCCACCGCGCCGGCGCTGCTGTTCGTCGCCGGGCTGATGCTGCGCGAGCTGGTCAACGTGGAATGGAGCGACCTGACCGAATCGGTGCCCGCCGCGCTTTGCGCGCTGGCGATGCCCTTCACCTACTCCATCGCCAATGGCCTGGCGTTCGGCTTCATCGCCTACGCCGCGCTCAAGGCCGGTACCGGACGCTGGCGCGAGGCGCGGCCGGCGCTGTGGCTGGTGGCGGGATTGTTCGTGCTGCGTTTCGCGCTGGAGTGAACCCGGGCCCCACCAGCCGCCGGCCGGCATTCCGGCACGTCAGGTCGCGAGCATCACCACGAAGACGGCGACGGCCACCGCCACCGAACTCAGCACCGAGAACACGCCGTAGCCCACCAAACTGCGCCAGATCGTCGGCCATGCCGGGCGCCCCTCGAAGAACTGCAGCAGCGAATACACCGCATAGGCCACCCCGGCAAGCCCCGCCCAGAACTGCGTGTGCGGGATCCAGCGGTGGAACGGAATCAGCACCATCCAGATGACGAACACCTGCACCGTCAGCAGCGCGGTCACGACCAGCCATTCGGGATAGTTCAACCGGCCGTAGCGGCCGAACACCAGCCGCAGCACCCACGCCTCGAGCGGCAGCAGCGCCAGCGTGAACGCGGCGAAATGCGCGTCGACCCACCCAGCGACGGTCTGGCTCGCAATGATGTAACGCGCCGCCGCGGCCGATGCCGTCAGGCCCGGCTCGAGGGACCCGGCCGCGCCCACCGGCGTGCCCGCGTCCATCAGCATGCCGCCGGCGAAGAAGCGGTTGAGCAGCACGACCGCCGCCGCGCTCACCATGATCAGCAGCAACGGCTTGACGTGGTTGCCGCGCCGCCCGTCGATGTAGTCGCGCATCAGCCTGCCGGGACGCAGCATCAGTTGCCTGAGCGAATACAGGATGCCGCGGTCCATGTGCAGCACGCTGTGCTCCAGCTCATGGCCGAGGAAATGCCAGTCGATGCGATGGGCCGGCGTGGGCTGGCCGCAGCCCGGGCAGAACTTCTGGCCGGGGCCGGCCACGGCAAGGGCGCAGTTGATGCAGTGGCTGTTGTCGTGCATCCCCATGCCTCGTCCCCTGGAAGGCAGGCATTCTAGAATGGCGCCGGCGGCGGCGACCATCGCCGGGCGCGGCGCCGCAGGAGGGTGCAGGGAACCGTGGACACGATGCCGCGCGCCTGGGCCCGCCCCGCCACTGACGCCGTGGTCAGCGCCAGCGCGGCTGCAGGCGGCCGTCGGCGGCGAAGCGGTAGCGCCCTTCCGCCCAGCCGTCGGCGAACAGGGTCAGCATCTGCGCGTAGTAGGCAGGCGCGTCGCTGCGCTGCTGCTCGTGCGTGGGCAGGCTGGACTGCAGCGCCTGCGCCAGCGTGCGCTCGCCCTGCGCCAGCAGGTACGGCACCAGCGCGGCGCGGAATCCGTAACCGCCCTCGCCTTCGCCCGCACCGCTGCGGGTGTCGATCTTTTCCCACATCGGCGCGCCGTCGCGCAGCCGCCGCAGCGGGCCCTGCAGCGCCTGCATCTGCGCGCGGAACAACGGATCGCGGGGCGAGAGCAGGCCCGCCCACAGATAGCAGCGGATCGCGTCGTAGCTGCCGGTCGCGCCCCTGACCGGATCGACGATGAAAGCGCCATCGCGCCACGCCGCCCAGTCCGGGGCGAACCCGTGCGGCGCGGTCTGCCGCAGCAGTTCCACGGTGTTGACGGCCAGCGCCGCCCACGGCCCCGCGCCATCGACCGCGGCGAAACGGCGCAGCAGCGGCAGCGGCAGGTAGCAGGGATTGACCCGGGTCGCGCCGTCCTCGACGAACCCGTGCGGGCCGGGCAGCAGCATCGGGCCGAGCCCGGGCAGATCGACGATCTCGGTGCGCCGCACCTGCGCCAGCATGTCCTGGCCGATGCGTTCCAGCGCGGGGCGGCGCCACAGGCGGCCGCCTTCGAGCAGGCCGTAGGCCAGCCACAGGTCCGAGTCCGAGGCCGGGTTGTCGTCCAGCACGCCCCAGCCGCCCTTGGCGTCGCGCCCCCACAGCCATGCCGGCAGGCGCTTGCCCATGTCGCCGTCGGCGAGGTTGTCCACCGTCCAGGCCAGGATGCGGTCGAACAGCGCCTGGTCGTTGTCGACCAGGGCGAAGAACAGCGCGTACGACTGGCCTTCCGAGGTCGAGCGCAGGTCGTCCTGGCTGCGGTCGATCATGCGCCCGTCCGCGCTCAGGCTGCTGTCGGCCAGCACCCGCCAGCGCGGCCAGCCGTCCGCCGCGCAGGCGGCCGGCAGTACGCCGAGCAGCGGCACGGCGGCCATCGCCTGCAGCAGCGCGCGGCGCGCGGGATCAGCGGAACTCGCCATACGGAGCCAATGGCGCGACCGGCAGCGGCAGGTTGCCCTGCCACGGTTTCAGGGTGTAGCGCAGGTAGAGCTGGAAGGTGTTCGGCGAATAGTCCTGGCTGCGCTGCAGGGTACCGGCGGCGCCGAGCACCAGGTGGTCGCCGAGCCGGCGCTCGACCGCCAGGTACAGGCGGTGGCCGGTACCGGTGCTGCTGGAGTCGGCGGTGTACAGGCCGGCCGGGTCCAGGGTGAGCGGGCCGTACAGCGGCTGCAGCTGTTCGATCACCCGCTCGATCAGCGACTGCTCGGGGAAGCGGCTGATCGACGCGGTGCGCGCGTTGGAAACGCTCAGCGAGGCGTCCACGCGCACCGACCAGTCGTCGTTGCGCCAGGCCAGGCTCACCGGCACGCTCAGCGAGGCGTAGCGCTGCGGGCTGTAGTAACCGCCCTGCCCCAGCGAATAGCCGCCCAGGTCGTGCGCGTAACGCCAGTACATGCCGGTCAGGCCGACGTCCAGGCGCAGGTCCGGGCGCTGGATCAGCTTGTGGTACCAGCCGGCCATGGCGCGCGCGCGGTCGTTGTCCATCACGTTGCGGCCGGTCAGGCGGTGCCAGCTCCAGTTCGACCAGATGCCGTTGCGGCCGCCTTCGTCGTAACCGAGGCTGAAGGTGACGCCGTTGGCGGTGACGCCGCCCCAGACGATGCCGCTGCGCGGGTCGATGGCGCCGGCCTGCGACAGCAGCGAGTTGGTCATGGGCCGCCGCGAGAGCGTGGCGCCCCAGCCGAGCCGGCCGAGGTCGCCGTTGACGGTGACGCCGCCGAGCCAGTTGCCGACCGCGTAACCGGCGGGCGTATGGCCGATGTCGAGGTTCCAGCGGTCGTCGAGCGTGCGCCAGCCCACCGCGAAGCCGGCGCCGGAGTTCATGCGCTGGCGCAGGCGGGTATCGCAGCCCGGTGCCTGCAGGGAGCTGCCGTCGGGGCGCAGCAGCGAAAGGTCGCAGCTGCCGAAGTCCTGGTCGTGGAAGCCGTTGGCGTCGGTTTCGAAACGGCGCGCGTCCAGCCGCACCTGTTCCAGCCGCGCCCAGCCCAGCCCGCCGGCGAACGGCGCGTCGAGGTGCACGATGCGGGTGTCGCGCGAGAGCTTCGAGATGCCCGGCGTGCCGTCGCTGCGCCGCCCCGAATCCTGCATCACGGTCAGCGTCGGGTTCTGCTGCTGGTACAGCGTTTCCACGTCGCTGCGCAGGCTGCGGCGCAGCCATTCGTCGCCGGCGGTCTCGCGGCTGGCGAAGGTGAGCGCGCGGTTGTCGCGCGGCTGCGCCTGCTGCGGCGCGATCAGCCCGTCTTCCTCCATCGCGCGGGCGTACATGTCCAGCGCCTGTTCCGGATCGCCGGCGCGCAGCAGTCGCGCGGCATCGCGCCACGCCTGCGGGTCCGGCCCGGTCTTGGCCGCCAGGATCCCGCGCAGGATCTCCAGGGCCTTGGCCTCGTCGTGCAGCCCCGACCAGATCGCGGCGAGCTGGCGCTGCTGGCCGACGTTGCCCGGCGCAACCACGGGCGGCGATTGCGCCATGCGCGCGCGCGCGCCGTCCAGGTCGCCGCTGTCGACCAGCACCTGCACGCTGCCCAGCTGCGCGTCGACGTTGTCCGGCTGCGCCTGCAGCACCTGCCCGTAAAGGCCCAGCGCCTGCGCGTGGTCGCCGCGCAGGCGCGCCCAGTCGGCCAGCGTCAGCTGGATGTCGGCGTCCTGCGGCAACTGCCGCAACAGCGCGATGGCCTCGTCCTCGCGCCCGGCCGCGCGCAGTTCCCAGGCACGCGCCGTGGCCTGCTGGCGCCGCAACCGCGCCGCCAGCGCGCGCATGTCGTCGTCCCACTGCGCCGCGGGCAGTTCGTCCAGCGCCGCCAGCGCCGGCCCGATGCGGTCCGAACCGGACAGGTACAGCGCCTGCGCGTAGCGCGATTCGGGGGTGTTGCCGGCCTTGCCGGCCATGTCCGCGATCACCGCGTCGGCCTCGTCGGCCGCGCCGCCGGCGCGCAGCGCGTTGGCCTGCGAATAGGCCAGCCACGGATCGCCCGGCTGTTCGCGGCGCAGCTCGCGGCCCAGCGCGATGGCGCTGGCCGTGTCGCCCGCGGCCAGCGCGCGCTCGCGCTGCTCGCGCAGCCGCGCCAGGCGCAGGTTGCGCAGTTCGTCGGCGTAGAGCGCGCGCTGCGCCGCCGGCAGGCTGGCGACATAGGTTTCCAGCTGGGACGGATCGGTGCGCCCGTAGAACTGCACCAGCTTGCGGATCACGTTGGCGTCGTTCGGCGCGATGCGCCGCGCGGCCTGCAGCTCGCGGCCGGCCGCGGCGTCGTCGCCGCGCGCCACCGCCACGTCCACCAGCCCGAGCTGCGCGTTGATCTCACGCGGCTGCTGGCGGCGCGCCTGCGCGTACAGCGACTGCGCGCGGTCCAGGTCGCCGGCCTCCAGCGCCGCGTCGGCCTGTTCGATGACCAGCCAGTAGCGGGTGCTGGCGATCAGGTCGCGCCACTTGTCGCTGTTGCTGGTGTCGGCCTGCAGCTGCACGGCCTTCTGGAACTGTTCCAGCGCCTGCGCGCGCTGGCCCTGGCGCATCAGTGCCAGGCCCAGCCCGCCCTGGAAGTCGGCCTCGGCCGGGAAACCGCGCAGCGCCTGGCGGAAGGCGGCTTCCGCTTCGGCGTTGCGGCCGGCGTCGAGCAGCTGCGTGGCGCGCAGGCCGGCGCGCCAGGCCGGGTTGCCCACGCGCCTGCGCTGTTCCTCCAGCAGCTTGCGCGCATCGTCAAGATGCACCCAGCCCGGATAACGGGTGAGGAAGGACTGCAGCCGCCGCACGTTCGCCGCGTCGGCCTGGCGCGAGGACAGGTAATCCCATTCCGCGTCGGCGGCGTAGGTGCGCGCCTCCGGGTTGTTGCCCATGCGCTGCAGCGCCGCCAGCGCCTCGCCGTCGCGGCCGCTGGCGAACAGGAACTGCGCCAGGGTCTGCAGCAGCACGGTGTTGCCGGGGTAGTCGTTGTCCAGCGCGGTGAGCCGGCGGATCGCCAGCGCCCGCCCGGAGGGTTCGCCGCCGCGCAGCCGCCAGTACTCCAGGCCCAGCTGCATGCCCGGCGGGTCGTCCTTGAACAGGCGGCGGTAGATCGCCAGGGCCTCGGCGTTGCGGCCGCCGGTGGCGAGCATGCGCGCCTGCTGCAGGTCGGCCTGCAGGTCGCCGCGGTAGGCGGCCCACAGCCGCTCGCCGGCGACCAGTTCGCGCGTGCCCGCGCCGACCTCGCGCAGGCGCCGCAGGGTATCGGTGGCGTCGTCGATCTTCTGTTGCGACAGCTGCACTTCCAGGATCGCCACCATCGTGGTGCGGTCGTCCGGCGCCAGCAGCCGCAGCCGCGCCAGCGCATCCTCGATCAGCCGCTGGCGGCCGGTGGCCTCGCCGATGCGCACCTGCTGCAGCAGCCACAGCCGCTGCGCGGCGATGCTGCCGGCCGGCGTCGGCGGCAGCTCCTGCGCCACGGCCTGGCCGATCCCGGCCAGGCCGACCAGCAGCGCAACCGACAGGGGAAGACGACGGGGCATCAGTGCTCCGCCGTTTCCAGCCGGCGTCGCGACACCCAGCGCAGCGCGCGCCACAGCAGGAACGCGAACATCAGCACGGCCACCGTGGCCAGCACCGCCAGCAGCACCGGGTGGTCGGCCAGGTGGTACCAGAGCAGCAGCCACCACGGCAGCGACCCGACGTAGTAGTGCTCGCCGACGAACTGGCTGTGGATGCCGGAACTGCGCAGGATCGACACCGAGCCGGCGATCGCCTCGCGCTTGCCGATGTCGCTCAACGCCTCGTCCAGCAGCGCGTAGTCCGCGTCCTTGCTGGCCGCCAGCGAGACGATGCTGCGCTGGGCGTGGTGCGGCGACTGCAGGCCGATGATGGCGGCGAACGGCGCATCGGCGGTGACCCCGACGCGGTTGACCGCCGCGTCGCTGCCGGTGCTGCCCAGGCGCGCTTCGATCACCGCTTCCTGCGGCGAGTTGGCCCGGCCGTTGCGCAGCGTGGTGCGCTGGTTGTCGATCATCAGCGATAGCTTGTCGCTGCCGCGCAGTTCCTGCGGCAGGTCGCCGAGCATCAGCACGTCGGCGTCCAGGCGCGCGGCCTGCTTCCAGTCCTCGCTCACGCGCAGGCCGTAAGCCGGGTAGCCGCTCTGCACGCCGAGGCCGCCGATCAGGTTCAGCAGCAGGCCGACCTGCGCCTCGTTGGCGCGCGGCGGCATCATCACCACGGTCTCGGACAGGTCGGCCATGCGCGTGAACGGGAAGCCGCTCAGCGCGAACGCGGACAGGTCCGGCAGGCCCATGTAGTGGTGGAAGCCGGAGAAGTCGATCGTCGAATCCTCCTCGATCGCCGCCTGCAGGTTGGGCGGCAGCACGGTCTGGCAGTGGTCGCGCTGGGCGCTGCCCATGACGCTGGCGAAGTTGAATTCGAAGCGCAGCTGGTTGCGGTCGCCGATCTTCAGCGCCGGGATCAGCAGCTTGCCGTCGCCGGTGCCGGCATCGCCGCTGAGCACCGGCAGGCGGATTTCCTCCAGGCCCTGCTTGCCGGAACGGCGGATCAGCGGGAAGCTGGAAATGAACTGGTCGTTGATGCCCACGCTCAGGCGCGATTCGTCGCTGCTGAACGGCGGCGTGTAGCGGTAGCGCAGGTTGAGCGGGATGCCCTGGTTGCGCCAGATGAACAGGTCCGGCGGCAGGTTGAGGTTGAGCACGATCGGCTGCGGCGCGATGCCGCTGGCGCGCAGCTGCTGCGGATAGTCGAGCAGTTCGGCGAAGCGCACGGCGCGGTCGGTGCGCACCCAGTTCGGCGCGTCGTAGGGCTTGCGCGGCGCCAGCGGCTTGACCTCGTCCACCTGCACGCGGGTGCCGCGGAACAGCACGTTGCCGGCGGCGATGGCCGACACCGCGGTCTGCAGGTCCTCGTCGTTGCGGCCCAGCACCAGCAGCAGCTTGCGCTGCGGGTCTTCGGGCAGCGACATCAGCTCGATCACCGGCCCCTGCACCGGCGCATGCTTGCCGATCACCGACGGGAACCTGCCGTTGACCGCCATCACCACCGCATGGCCCTGCGCCGGCAGCCGGTCGAAGCTGACCGGGAACCGCGCCTGCCGCCACCAGCCGGCCATGCTGCCGAAGTACGACGCCATCAGCGCGGCCGCGCGCTGCTGCGCCACCGTCGGCGAGCCGGCGAACACCACCGGCAGTTCCAGCCGCGCGCTGTCGCGCGGGTCGAAGAACGGCAGCGGGAAGTTGGCCAGGTCGTCCTGCATCGCCAGCGGCTGGCCGCCCAGGCGCAGGGTGGTGTTGCTGGACAGGTTGACCCACAGCGAGCTGTGCGTCGGCTCTTCGCAGATGTCGGTGTAGTGGCCGACGAACTCCAGCCGGATCTGGTTGAAGTCGGCGATCAGGCGCGCGTCCAGCGGCACCTTGGCCTGCACCGGCCGGCCGAGCTGGTCGTTGCCGATCGGCACCACGTCCATCAGCGCGTCATTGAGGTAGACGCGCAGGTGCGAGAGCGTGGGCAGCAGCGACGGCGACGGGGTGAAGCTCAGGTCGAGCTCGGCCTCGCGCGCCAGCCGGTCGCGCCGGACCTGGAACTCGAACGTGGTGGTGTTGCGGATGCCCGACAGCAGCGTGTCCTGGCGGCGGCCCAGCTGCGCCAGGGTGCTGGCGCGCTGCCAGGGCCAGGCGGCGCCGGACCACACGGCCGCCGGCGTCGCCGCCGGTGTCGCGGGCGCGGGGGCGACGGCGCCCTGGGCGGGCGTCGCGTCGGGCGTCGGGGCGGCGGCCGGAGCCGCCTGCGGCGCGCTCGAACCATTGGCGACGGGCAGTGCCAACAGCGGCAGCAGCAGCCAGCGCAGTGAAGAGGAGATGCTCATGGACGAAGCCCCGGGTCAGCGGCTGGGTCAGCCGGGTAGGAAGGAAACGGACGTTGCGGCGCGAAACTGGCCAGCCAGCGCAGGGCGCGGCGGCTCCAGTGCATCGGCCGGTCGAGATCGATGGGCGCGAAATCGCCGATGCGGCGGTAGCCCCGCCAGCCCAGCGTCAGCACGCTCCACAGGCTGCGCGGCAGGCTCATCGGCTGGTAGCCGGCGTGCCAGTCCAGCCAGGCGTCGGCGCGGGCGAAGGTGCACTGCACGAACTCCACGCGCTGCGCCTCGTTCTCGAAGCGCAGCAGCAGGCCCAGGCGCGCGCCCACGCTGCGCTGGACAACGGCGGCGAACGCGAACTCGCGGCGGCCGCGGCCGAGCAGCAGGGTGACCGGCGTGCCGGGCGCCAGTTCCGGCGCCTGCGCCAGCTCCAGGCCGACGCCGTCGTTGGAATAGTCGTGCATGACCCCGCGCAGGGTGCGGCCGTCGGGCAGGCGCAGCGCCATCGGCAGGCGCTGGGTGACGCGGTGGGTGCGGCGCACCTGCTGCACCTCGGCGGCCACGGCCAGCGCGCCGCCGACGATGAGCAGGTTGTAGAGCACCCACAGCGAACTGACGATCACCGTGCCGCGCTCGTCGGCCGGGCCGTGCAGGAAACGCCACACCGCGAACACCAGCCCGGCGACGTTGAGCAGCGCCAGCACCAGATAGGGCTGGGCGACCTTCCAGTCGAAGCGGTCGCCGGCCTGGGTGCCGCCCTTCTCGGTGACGTTGAACTTGCCCTTGGTCGGGCTGAACAGCGCCACCGTGGTCGGCCGCGCGATGTACCAGGCCAGCACGGTCTCGTAGACCTCGCCCCAGAACGGGCGGCGCCACTGTCCCTGGATGCGCGAGTTGGTCAGGTTGGCGTGCGCCATGTGCGGCAGCACGAACAGCAGGATCGCCACCGCCGGCGCATAGATGATGTAGACGTGCAACAGCAGGAACGCCAGCGGCGCGGTCAGGAACACCAGCCGCGGGATGCCGGCCAGGAAGTGCAGCATCGCGTTGGCGTAGCAGAAGCGCTGGAACAGGTTCAGGCCCTTGCCCAGCAGCGGGTTGTCGATGCGGAAGATCTGCACCATGCCGCGCGCCCAGCGGATGCGCTGGTTGACGTGCGCGCCGAGGCTGTCGGTGGCCAGGCCGGCGGCCTGCGGGATGCGCAGGTAGGCCGAGTTCCAGCCGTTGCGGTGCAGGCGCAGCGCGGTGTGCGCGTCCTCGGTGACGGTCTCGGTGGCGAAGCCGCCGATGTCGTCGATGGCCGCGCGCCGCAGCACCGCGCACGAGCCGCAGAAGAAGGCCGCGTTCCACAGGTCGTTGCCGTCCTGCACCAGGCCGTAGAACAGCTCGCCCTCGTTGGGGTCGCGGCGGAACACGCGCAGGTTGCGCTCGAACGGATCGGGCGAGAAGAAGTGGTGCGGGGTCTGCACCAGCGCCAGCTTCGCATCGCGCAGGAACCAGCCGCAGGTGATCTGCAGGAACGAGCGCACCGGCAGGTGGTCGCAGTCGAAGATCGCCACCAGCTCGCCGTCGAGCTGGGCCAGCGCGTGGTTGAGGTTGCCGGCCTTGGCGTGGCGGTTGTCGCTGCGGGTGATGTAGTTGACCCCGGCCTGCGCGGCGAATTCGCGGAATTCGGGGCGCCTGCCGTCGTCGAGCAGGTGGATGCGCAGCTTGTCCGCCGGCCAGTCCAGGCCCAGCGCGGCATGCACCGTGTGCCGCACCAGCGACAGTTCCTCGTTGTAGGTCGGGATCAGCACGTCCACCGTCGGCCACTGCCGCGGATCGGCCGGCAGCGCCGACGGCTTGCGCTGCAGCGGCCACGCCACCTGCACGTAGCCCAGCATCAGCACCAGCCACGAATAGGTCTCCGCCGCCAGCAGGACGATGCCGCAGGCCAGGTCGAAGTTGTTGTTCCAGTTGAGCGTGGCGGTATAGCGCCACCACAGGTAGCGGCAGGAAACGGTGATCGACAGCACCACCAGGATCAGGGTGGCGTAGCGCCCGGGCACGCGCCGCACCAGCAGGGCGATGCCCCACAGCAGCAGCACGAATACGAACTGCGCGAAATAGCTGAACGGCTGGGTGATGCACAGCAGCGCCAGCGCCAGCGTCGCCAGCCCGGCGACGATCGTCAGCCCGCGCCGCGCGCGCGGCGACAGCCCGGTCAGGAAGCCGCGCGCGCGCTGCCAGGCCGCGCTGTTCCAGACCAGCTGCGGCAGCCGGCGCATGGCGTCCAGGTAGCGGCGCCAGCCGCGGTCGGCGGCGCCGCGCAGGCCGGCGACATGGCGGCGGCGCGCTTCGGCCAGGCGGTGGCGGCGGCTGGAGGTGCGCGGGGTGATGCGGACCAGCATCAGCCAGCCGGCCTGGATCAGCATGCGCAGCGGATCGCCGAACCGCCAGCGGCGGTAGGGCTGCAGCTGCGGGAAGGCGTCGGGAAGGCGCGGCGCAATGGACTGCCAGGCCGGTCCTTCCAGCCGGAACAGCGCCCAGCCCATCGCCTGCAGCAGCCAGAGCAGCCACAGCGTCGGCAGCGGCGCCCGCGCCGTCTCGCGCAGTTGCGGCCAGCGGAGATAGTGCAGGGTCATGGCGACCGCCCTTCGCGCGCGCGCAGCCGGCCGCGCTCGGCCAGGCACCACACCGCCAGGCTGGCGACGTCGGCCGCCGCCTGCGAGCCGTCGGCGTCGGCGCCCAGGGGCAGCTTGCGGGCCAGCGCGGCGGACACGCTCGCGTCCTCGTGCAGCGGCTGCGGCACCAGGCGCGGGCCGCCGTCGATCCACAGCTGCATCAGGTCGCGCTGCACCGCCAGCGCCGGGTCGTAGCGGTTGCACAGCACGCGCCGGGTGTCGTCCGCGCGCCGCTGCAGCAGCACGTGGCAGCCCGGGTCGACCGTCGCCAGCCGCAGCGGCAGCGCGCAGCCGGCGTGCTGGTTGACCGCCGCCACGTGCGCGTCGAGCCGCTGCGGCAGGTCGAACAGGATCCAGTCGAACTGCGCGGCGAGCAGCGGCAGGCGCTCGGCCCAGAACCGCGGCGACTGCCGCAGCCGGTCCTCGACGGCGGCCACGTCGGCCTCGCTGGCCAGCCCGTACGGCAGCAGCGCCAGCCCGGGCAGGGTCCCGAACGCGGCATCGCGCCAGTCCTGGCCGTCCAGCCACGCGCGCGCCCAGCCGCGGCGCTCGTCGGCCGGCAGGCCCAGGTGCAGGCCGAGCAGGTGGTCGGGATTGCACTCGACCAGCAGCACCCGCTCGCCCTGCGCATGCAGCGCCCGGCCGAGCGCGGCCACCATCGTCGTCACGCCGACGCCGCCACGCACGCCATGCAGGGACAGGGTCGTGTTCATTGCCGCGGCTCCCCGGCCAGTTCGGCGAACAGCGGCCAGCGCGCGAGCGCCTGCGCGCGGGCGCGCTGGGCCGAGAAATCCACGTAGGACAGCCCGGGCATGTGCAGGTGTTCGCGCAGGACGTCGATGTCGTCCGCTTCCGAAGTCAGGCCCGCGTTCGCTTCGCTCGCCATCACGGCTTGTCCTCCGGGTAGGGCGTCCACGCCTGGCTGCCCTTGAGCTGCAGCCACGGCTTGCCGTCGTAGTCGATCACCTTGGCGCCTTCGTTCTCCGAAACCGATGGCGTCACCGGCAGGTCCTGCAGCAGGCCGTCCCAGTTGCGGCCGTCGGCCGGCGCCTGGGCGTTGAGCGCGTAGATCCGCGCCACCAGCTCGGAAATGGCCAGGTAGCTGCTCGGCGTGGTCACGTGGCGCGGGCCGGCGGCGGCCGGGATGCCCATGCCGACCAGCTTCACGCCGACCGGGACGTGGGTGATGGACGGGCTGGGAATCTCGCGCATGCCCGGGATCTGCATGCGGTCGCCATGCAGGGCGGCGCCGTGTTCGGGCACCACCACGACGACGGCGCGGCGGCCGTTCTTCTCCAGCGCGTCGATGAAGCCGTCCAGGTCGCCCAGCACCATCTGCGCGCGCGCCTTGTAGTCGCTGGCCATCGCGCGGCCGTCGGCGCCGACGATGCGGTTGCCGTCATGCAGCGAGATCGTGTTGTAGAACAGCGCGACCTGGCCGGTGGACTCGGCCTGGCGACGCTGCAGCCAGCCCTTGAGCACGTCGCTGTCGCGGCGCAGCGGCGACTTGTCGAAGGCGATCAGCGCGCGCGGGTAGTTCTCGATCGGCAGCGCCGTGGCGGCCAGGCCGCCGTACTTGGTGAGGTCGCCGATGAAGTCGTCGAAGTGGCCGTCGTGGTTCATCGCCAGCTCGTTCTGGAACCCCAGCGCCTGCAGGTTGGAGAACAGCTGGCACTGCGCCGGCACCGGATCGAACAGCGCGGTGTGCGAGGTCTGGCCGCAGCTGGCGCGCAGCAGGCGGATCGCCGCCGGGCCGCTGTAGGAGGTGGCCGAGTTGAAATCGTCGAACACCACGTCCATGCCGTCGAACAGCGGGTTGTGGCGCAGGCCGACCTCGTCCAGGTCGCTCCAGGCCAGCGAGCAGATGTTGAGGATGATCACGTCGAACGGCGTGCCGCCCTGGGCCGGCGGGAACGCGGTCTTCAGCCCGGCCTGCTGCTGGTAGAAGCCGGCCAGGTAGGTGTTGAGGGTGTCGTTGCTGGCCGGGCCGCCGCGCGCGGCCGCGCCGGCAGCACCGCCGCCCTGCGCCGCCTTCGCGTCGCCGCCGCCGGCGAACTGCAGGCCGGCCGGCAGCGGCAGCGCCATCAGCGCCATGCCCAGCATTCCCAGCACGCTGAGCGTGGTGACGCGCAGCCACGGCTTGAGCAGCCAGTAGCCGCAGACCAGCAGCGCCAGCAGCGTGACCATCTGCCAGTTGATGAAGCGGCCCAGCAGTTCCAGCCAGTACGAGGCGGAGAAATCCAGCACGCCCGGCTGCGCCAGCAGGCGCTCGAACGGCGGCCACCAGGTGTCCTGGTAGTACAGCGCCACCGCCACCGGGATCGCCACCACGGTGCGCGCGATGCGCGCCCGCCGCCACGGCAGCGGCACCAGCAGCGCGGCCAGCAGCAGCAGGTTGGGCAGGACGTGCAGGTCGAGCGCGCCCATCCAGGTGAGGATCACCTTGGACAGGAAGTACAGGTTCCAGCCGCGCAGGTCGGGCCAGGCCTGCGGCGGATTCGGGAGCGTGCGGGTGCTCATGCGTGTCCCCGCGGCCCGGCCTGGCGGCGGCGTTCGCCCACCCGCTTGAGGTAGCGCGGCGGCAGGCTGCGCTGCAGGCGCGCGCGCAGCGCGCGGCCGATCGTCCCCAGCATCACGCCGAGGGGAATCATCAGTACCGCGCATGCAGCCACCAGGGTCCATACCTGCTGGTCGTTCATCGTTCGCTCCCCAGGCGGATCGGTTGCGGCGCCGCCCATCCGGATGCCTGCGCCACGGGCGCCGCCACCGGCGCCTGCTGTTGCGGCGGCGGCGCGGTGCCGGCATCGACCGCGTTCATCGCGGCCACGTCGTGCCCGGCCAGGCGCTCGTAGCCATCGAACATCTCCCGCCACGGCAGGCGGAACAGGTTGCCCAGCGCGCGCTCGACGCCGTCGCCGCGGCAGGCGAACAGGAACAGCCAGACCTGGCCGGCGTGCATGCAGACGAAATCGCCGCGGCGGCGCATGTGCAGCTGCTGCAGGGCCTGCACCGGGCTCAGCCCGGCCACCGGCTGCAGCACCAGCACCGCGCTTTCCACCACGCCGTCGCCCTGGTCGAGCAGCTCGCCGGCCATCTGCTTGAACTGCATGGGCGTGACCACGCCGCCGATGTCCGGCGGCCGGTGCAGGCGGATCAGCCGTTCCGGATCCTCCGGCAGCCGTCCCTGCCAGACCTGGCCCTGGATCGTCTCCAGCAGCGTCAGGAACCGCGCCAGCGGCAGGCTGGCCGGCACCACCAGGCTGGCGCCGGACTGCAGCAGCAGGCGCTCGTCGGCGTAGCGCAGGCAGGGCTGCATCTCGCGCACCACCAGCTTCAGGCCGTTGCCGCGCTCGCTGCGCAGGCGGAAGACGATGCGGGTCAGCGCGTCGACGTCGGCGTTCTCGTCGATCGCCAGCACGACCGTGGCCGCCTGCGCCTGCAGGGCGCCGGCCGTCAGCGCCGACCAGTTCTCGAACAGGCGCCAGGCCGGCGAGAACGGCGGCGCGCCTTCCAGCGCCTCGGCCTGGGCCAGGTAGATGAAACGGTCGCCGCCTTCCTGCGCCAGCACCGAGGCCATCAGGTCGTCGCCGTCGGCGATCACGCCCAGGCGGAAGCCGCGCCATTCGGCCTCGAAGTCGCGGTGCGCGACCACGCCCTCGGCGTTGCTCCAGTAATGCACCAGGTACTGCAGGGCGCCACGGTGCGGGTACAGCTGGGCGACGCCGCTGCACAGCCGGTTGAGCGGCAGCAGGCGCGGGGCCAGGGTCGCCACCTCGCCATGGCACAGCAGCAGCAGGTAATGGTTGCCGGCGCTCGCCCAGTCGTGCAGCTGCCTGCACCAGCGGGCCAGGCGCGCGCCTTCCAGCGACTCCAGCACCGCGGCCGGCAGCTGCACCACGCACAGGGTGTCGCGCGCGGCGGCGCTGCGCGCCAGGTCGACGGGCAGTCCGCGCACCGCCGGCAGCATGTCCGCCACGGCCACCTCGTGCAGGCGCGTGCGCGCCGGCCCCTCCCCGGCCGCCAGCGGCGCGACCATCGAGGCGGGCGACCGGCCCAGCGCGGCGACCACGGCCAGCGGCACATCGGCGGAGCCGGCCAGGACGCCGGCGGCAATCAGGTCGGCGTGCCCGGCATCGGCGCAGGCAACCCAATACACCCCACCCGCGCGCAGGCGGGTGAGCTCGTACGGCAAGCCGTCGATGGCAAGTGAAATGGTCTTCAACGTTCTGTCCCTGTCAGCGTGCGCGGGTCGCACACGGCTGGCTCCGTCCCTCTCCCCACACAGGAATCCGCGACGAGCGTCACATTTGTAGCGCCGGTCGGCCCGCCATATCAATATCACTTGCTCACCACGACGCTGCCATACCCCGCTTCCACGCCGCGTGTAGAACCACGCATTCATTTTTCCGAAATGAATGCGCCCCCGCTCAGCCGGCCGGCGGCAGCCCGAACACCTGCCTCAGGTAGGACAGGTAGCCCGGATCGTCGCACATGCTCTTGCCCGGCGAATCGCTGAGCTTGGCCACCGGTTGTCCATTGCAGCGCACCATCTTGATGACGATGTTCAGCGGCGTCGGCCCCAGGTCATTGGTCAGGTGGGTGCCCACGCCGAAGGCGACCTGGCAGCGGCCGCGGAAATAATCGTACAGGCGCATCACCTTCTCGATGTTCAGGCCGTCGCTGAACACCAGGATCTTGCTGGAAGGCTCGGCGCGGTTGGCCTTGAAGTGCGCCAGCATGCGGTCGCCCCACGCGAACGGGTCGCCGGAGTCGTGGCGCACGCCGTCGAACAGCTTGCAGAAATACATGTCGAAGTCGCGCAGGAAGGCGTCCAGCCCGACCACGTCGGACAGCGCGATGCCGAGGTCGCCGCGGTACTCGCGCGCCCACGATTCGAGCGCGGCCACCTGCGAATCGCGCAGGCGCGGCCCCAGCGCCTGGAAGGCCTGCAGGTATTCGTGCGCCATGGTGCCGTGCGGGGTCATCGCGTACAGGCGCGCGAAGTGCACGTTGCTGGTGCCGACGAACTGCGCGCCGAGCGCGTCGCGCAGCAGCGGCAGCATGTGCGCGTGCCAGTCGCGCGAGTAGCGGCGGCGGCTGCCGTAATCGGCGATGCGGCAGTCGCCGAAACCCGGGGTGTCGCGCAGCAGCGCGGTCTTGGCGCGCAGGCGGCGTTCGCCCTCGGCGAAGTCCGGCGTGCTGGTGTTGCGGAACCAGACCTCGTTGATGATCGCCAGCAGCGGCACCTCGAACAGGATGGTGTGCAGCCACGGGCCGGTGATGTCCAGTTCGATCTCGCCCGGCACGGTGGCCGAGGCGCGCAGGTCGATGTACTTGCGGTCCAGGTGGAACAGACCGAGGAAATCGGCGAAGTCCGGCTTCACGAAACGGAGCCCGCGCATGTAGTCCAGTTCGTCCGCGGTGAAACGCAGGCTGCACAGGTGATCGATCTCGGCGCTGATCTGGTCGATGAAGCGGGCCAGGTTGATGCCCGGCGTGCGGCACTTGAAGCGGTACTGCACGATGGCCCCGGGGTGCTGGTGCAGCACCGCCTGCATCATCGTGAATTTGTAGAGGTCGGTATCGAGCAGGGACTGGATGATCATGGAGCGCATTATGCGCCGCCGTTCCGTCAGGGCCAGCGGCCTGCCGGCGCACCCGGCCGGCGGCCGGATGCGCCTTTCTCCCGTCATTCATCGCCGGCGTACGGCGAGCGCAGCGGCTGCGGCTGCCGGCCCAGGCCCGCGCCCAGGCGGTCGAGCAGGAAACGCAGGTAGAGGTTGGTGCCGAACTGGCGGTAGTCGCGGGCGTTGTTGAACTCCATGCGCCCGCCCAGGAACAGCTGCGAGGACAGCTGCCACTCGGCCGCGGCGCTCAGGTTGTAGGACACGCCGGTCTTGGTCTGGCCGTCGTAGACCGGCGCGACATAACGCGGGGTCAGGCCCAGCAGCGCGGCCAGCGAGGCCGCGTCGTAGGCTTCGCGCTGCATCGCCGGGTCCAGCGGGAAGTAGTCGGCAGGGTCTTCCTTGAAGTTCTGCACGCCGACGCTGGCATCGACCTGCCAGGCCAGCCGCTGCGCCGCGCTGCGCCCGTTCCAGTGCAGCGGCACGCTCACGTCCACGTAGCGCTGCGGGCTGAAATAGCCGCCGTGGCCGTAGGTGAAACCGCTGAGGTTGCGGTCGTACTGCATCGCGGTCAGGTTCAGCCCCGCGGTCAGCGACTGGTTCGCCGTTTCCAGCGCATGCACATAGACGCCCGCACCCAGTTCCTGGCGGTCGTTGTCGGCCACGTGGGTGCCCTGCAGGCGACGCCACGCCAGGCTCGCGTAGCCGCCGAGCAGGCCGTTGTCGACGGTCGCGGCCATGCGCGCGCCGGTCGCGGCGACGCCGCCCCATTGCAGGCCGTTGCGCGGGTCGGTGACGCCGGCGAAGGACAGCAGGCTGTCGGTGACCGCGCGCCGCGAGGCTTCGCCGGACCAGGTCAGCGCATCGCCGATGCGGCCGCGGTAGCCGACGCCGCCGACGATGCCCGATTCGCGGAAGCCCAGCGGCGTGGTGCCGATGTCGGCGCTGAAACCGCCCTGCTGGAAGCCCACCGACACGCCCGCGCCGCTGGCGTCCTGCGATCCCAGCCGGCGCGCGCCGGCGGCGTTGGCCACCATCGCGTACAGCGTGTCCTGGAAGGCCAGCGGCGTCTGCGACGCGCTGCTGCCGCCGGCCAGCGCCTTCAGCTGCGCCTGCTCGGCGGCGCTGAGTCCGCGCAGCAGCGCGGTGCTTCCCAGCACCTGCCGGGCGATGTCGGCGATGGGCGTGTTGCCCAGGTCGCGGCCGAGCATGTAGTCCGGCAGCGGATCGGCATACAGCAGTTCCAGCGTGGCCTGGCGGCGCTCGGCCGCGGTGAGCGTGGCATCGGTCTGGTTGAACAGTTCCTGGTAGCGGCCGTTGTCCAGCGCGCGTTCGTAGATCAGGTTGCGGGTGGCGGTGGTGGCGCCGTTGGTCAGCAGCGCCTGGTACAGGGACGAGCCGACCAGGTCGTCGACCGGCGCGCGGTCGGCGGCCAGCGCCCCGGACAGGGCCAGCTGCGGGCCGGCGCCGAAACGGCTGGCCGAAGCATAGGCGGCGTCGGCGCGGCCGGCGTCCAGCACCGTCGGCGTCACCGCGATCTGCAGCTTGCCGTCGCCGATGCCGAAGCGCGCTTCCAGCGGCACCTGCAGGTCGGCCAGCTGGCCCAGCCCGGCTTCGCCGTCGCGGCTGCGGTAGGCGGCACCGGCGGCCAGCGCGCTGCTGCTGTCGGCGCGCAGTTCGCGCAGCTCGTCGATCACGCCGCGTACCGGTGCCGGCGCCGGCAGCGCGCCGGCCAGCGGCGCGGAAGCCGCGGCGCGACGTGGCGCCGGTGCGGCCGCGACCGGAGCGGCGGGCAGCGCCAGCACCGGGGCAGGCAGGCCACCGGCATCCACCTGCGGCGCGGACAACGCGGCGGCGGCCAGCGGCGTGCCGGCGAGCGCGGCGACGCTGGCCGGCAGCGGTGCCGGGGCGGCGCGCAGCGCGACCGGTCGGGTGCTGCCGCGGGTGATGCCGGCGAAGGGATTGAAGGCCCGGCCGGCGCCGGCCAGCGCGGTGCTGGCATGGGGATAGCCGTTGTCCAGTTGCCCGGCGCCGCGCGCGGCGGCGGCGATGGCGGCCTTGAAATAACTCTCGGCGCGGCGGTTCCTGCCGGCCGCGCGGTAGAACCGCCCGGCCGCTGCCAGCACCTCCGGCGACTGCGGCGCACGCGCCAGCGCCTGTTCCAGATAGTGCTCGGCGGTGCCGAGGTCGCGCATCGCCGCGGCGCTGCCGGCGGCGGCCACCATCGCATCGGTATCGCCCGGCGCCAGCTGCAGCAGCTGCTGGTACAGCGCCAGCGCCTGGCCATGGTCGCCGGCGGCGGCGTACAGCCGCGCCAGCGCGGCGATGGTCGGCGGGTCCTGCGGTTGCTGCGCCAGCACCGGCGCCAGCACGTCGTAGGCGCCTTCCAGGTTGCCGAGTTCGCGCAGCGCGTCGACCTGGCGCAGCACGTAGCCGCTGCGCAGGTCCTGCAGGCGCGTGCGCTGCGAGGGGGTCAGGCTGGCCTCGCCCAGCTGCCGCAGCAGCGCCGCCAGTTCGGCGTCCTGGCGCGCGCGCAGCAGCACCTCGCCGTACTGCAGGCGGTTGTCCACGTCCGGGTTGCCCTGCATCAGCCGCTGCGCCAGCGCCAGCGCGCGCTGCTGGCTGCCGATGTCGGCGTAGGCGCCGGCCAGGGCGGCGGCGATGCCGGGCCGGGCGACGCGCTCGCCCAGCGCCGATTCGGCGCGGGCGAGCAGCAGCTGCGCCTCGCCGACGCGGTTGCCCTGCACCAGCGTGCGCGCCTGCGCGGCCTGCAGTTGCACCCAGGCGATGTCGTGCAGCGCGCTCATCTCCGCGTCGCGCGATGCCGCCGGGATCTTCTCCAGCAGCGCCCAGGCGCCATTCCAGTCGCCGCGCTCGCGGGCGAACAGCGCCTGCGCGAACAGCGCCTGCGCGAACAGCGCCTGCGGCGAGCCCTCGTCCTGCGCGCGCAGGCCGGCCATGATGCCGTCGGCCTGGTCCGGGCGTCCCAGGCGCTGGTAGAGGCGCGCAAGCTCCAGCCGCAGCCAGGGATCGCGCGGCTGCTGCAGCACCGCGTCCTCGAGTTCGATCTGCGCCATCTCCAGGCTGCCCGAGGCGATCGCCTGCTGGGCGCGGGCGCGCGCCAGGTTGGCGCGCAGCGCCGCGGCGCCACCGGCGCGTTCCTGCTGCTCCGGGGTCAGCCGTTCGAACAGCGCCGCGGCTTCGTCGGCGCGTCCCAGCCGGCCCAGCAGCGTGCCCAGGCCCTGCAGCGCGCCGGCATTGCCGGCATCCAGCCCGAGCGCCTTGCGGTAGCTCGCCTCCGCCGCGGCGGCGTCGCCCGCGCCGAGCAGGTCGCCCAGCAGCACGTGGCCGGTGGGCTCGTCCGGCTGCAGCGCGATGGCCTCGCGCACCTTCGCGGCCGCGTCCGGGCCCGGCTGCCGGCGCGCGTCCTGCAGGACCAGCCAGTAGCGGGCGGCGTTGGCCGCGCCGCGCCATTTGCCGTTGGCCGCGGCGGCCGGGCGCAGCAGTTCGGCGGCCTCGCCGAACCGTTCCTGGCGCAGCCGCACCGAGCCCAGTCCGCCCATCGCCTCGGTGTTCTTCGGCTGGGCGCGCAGCACCTGGGCGAAACGCGCCTCGGCCACCTCCAGCGTGCCGGCCTGCAGGGCGCGGAAGCCCTCGCCGAGCAGGCGCTGGTTCGGGTCAGGCGCCGCGTCCGCGCGTACCGCCTGGTCGCGCAGCTGCGCATGCCGCGCGGCGATTTCACGGTCGTCCGGTTGCTGTTCGAGGAAGGCCTGGAACAGCGCCGCGTCGGCACGGGTGGCGTTGAGCCACAACAGCGCCTGGCGCCAAGCGGCGCGCGCCGGACCGGCGGTGTCCTGGCGCTGGCTGAGCGTTTTCAGCTGGGCGATGCCCTCGCGCCGGCTCGGCTCGCGGTAGGTCAGCACCTGCGCCAGGGCGAGCGCGGCGGCGCCGTCGTTGCGGTCGGCGGCCACCCGTCGGCGCAGGCCGTCGCGCGCGCGCGCCCAGCCGTCCTGGGTGCCGGCCAGCACCTGATAGTACTCCAGCGCGAGCGTGTCCGGCGGTCCGCCGGCACCGAACACCTCGTCATAGGCCTTGATCGCCTCGGCATAGCGGCCGGCCGCGGCCGCACCGCGCGCCGCCTGCAGCGAGCCGGCGCCGGTGGCGCCGCCGCCGGCCAGCGCCGCGCGCAGGCGCGCGGTCTGCGCCGCCGACGGGTGCCGGGCCTGCAACTGCTGCAGGCGCCGCTGCGCGTCGGCGCGGCGCCCCTGGTTCAGGTCGATCAGGCCCAGGCCGAGCAGCGCGTCGGGCTGCGCCGGGTCGGCGGCCAGCAGCTTGCGCCAGGCATCGGCGGCCAGGTCCTCGCGCCCCTGGTCGAGCCAGTAGTTGCCCTGGTCGACCAGTTGCCGGGTGGAGGCGGCGTTCTGGCTCCAGGCCGGCGCCGTCAGCACGCACAGGCCGAGCAGGCAGAGGGGCTTCAGGTTTTTGCGGAACATGTGTGACTCCACGCGGGCAGCAGGCGCCCGTCGGCAGCGAAACGGAAACGGCGCTCCTTCCAACCGCGCCCGAACAGCACCAGGACGCGGTCGTAGTAGCCAAGAACGTCGGCCGCCGGGCCTGTCGCCGGGATGCGGCCGGCCTGCGCCTCCGCCATCGCCGTCTGGCCCAGCGCCGTCAGGTAGGGCAGCAGCGCGGCGGAAAAACCGGCCGGCGCGGTGCCGCTGGCCGCACCGCTGCGGGTCTGGATCTTCTCGGCGAAACCGCCCTGCGCGCGCAGCAGCCGGGCCGGGCCCGGCAGCGCGTCGAGCAGGCGCCGCCGCAGCGGTTCGCCGGCGTCGGTCATGCCCGCCCACAGGTAGCAGCGGATGGCGTCGTAGCTGCCGACCGCGCCCTTGCCGGGATCGGCCACGAAGGCCTCGCCGTTCCAGGCGATCCAGTCCGGCGCGAAGCCGTGCGGGGACGCCGCGCGCAGCATCGCCACGCTGCGTTCGGCCAGCCGCGCCCACGGGCCGCGCGGTTCGACCAGGGCGAACCGGCGCAGCACGAACAGCGGCAGGTAGCAGGGATTGAGGATCCAGCGGTCGCGCTGCACGAAGCCGCGGTTGCCGGGCAGCAGCATCGGCCCGAAGCCGGGCAGCTCGACCACTTCGGCGCCGCGCATCAGGCCCAGCACCTGGCGGCCGGCCTGGACCAGCCCGGGCCGGTTCCACAGGCGGCCGGCCTCGAGCAGCGCGTAGGCGATCCACAGTTCGCCGTCCGAAGCGGTATTGCCGTCGAGCACGCGCCATTGCCCGTCGCCGGCGCGTCCCCACAGCCACGCCGGCAGGTTGAGGTCCGGGCGCCCGCCGCACAGGTGGCGGCGCGTCCACGCCAGGACGCGGTCGAACAGCACCGGGTTGTTGTCCACCAGCGCGAAGAACAGCGCGTAGGACTGCGACTCGGACGTGCTGCGCTGGTCCGGGTAGGAAAAATCGATGACCCGTCCGTCGTCCTGCACGTGCCGCTGCACGAAAGCGTGCCAGTCGCGCCAGGGCGTGCCGCAGGCGATCGCCGCCGCCCGCGCCGGACAGGCGGCCAGCGCCGCCGCCGCGGCCACCAGGCCGAGCACGTCGCGCCGGGACAGCATGGCCGGAGCGCCCTCGCCCATGCTCAGCCCGCGACCTTCAGGCGCGCGCGCGCATGCCGGCGCAGCAGCCAGCCGGCCAGCATCGCCAGCAGCAGGCACGCCAGGCCCACGCCCAGCGCCATCCACAGCGGGTGGTGGGCGAAGAACCAGCGCAGGGCCAGCAGCGGCGGCAGCTCGCCGACGTAATAGGTCTGGTTGCCGGCCAGGCTGCGCACCTTGTCGCCGTGCAGCAGGACCACGCTGCCCTGGAAATCGCGCAGGCGCTCGGGATCGAACCACGCCTCGAACAGGCGGCCGGCGTGGCCCGGCTCGTCGGCCATCAGCGCCACCACGCTGCGGCCCTTGCGCAGCGGCGATTCGAAGCCCATCAGCAGCACGTCGCCCGGCTCCGGGCGCACGCCGGCTTCGGCCACGGTGGGCAGGTCGGTGCGGCGCGCGTCCGGCGACAGGAACGCCGGCACCTTGTTGAACAGCCAGTCGGACAGGCCGAAGCGGCGCACCTGCGCGCCGTCGCCGACCGGCATCGCCCCGGCCCAGCGCGCGAACAGCGGCTGGTTGCGGCGCGAGCCGAGCACCAGCAGGTCCTGGTCGGCGTGTTCGTCGACCTGGCGCGCCTGGATGAAGCGCGTGCGCAGCGCCGGATAACCGGTCGAGGCGCCCATGCGGCCCAGCAGCGCCAGCGCGTTGGCCACGTCGTCGCCGGTGGCATCGTCCGGCATCACCAGCGCGCTTTCGGACAGGTCGGCCAGGCGCGTGAACGGGAAGCCGGCGTTGCCGAAGGCGGCCAGGTTGGGCATCGCCATGTAGTGCGCGAAGCCGCTCAGGTCGATGGTGGAGGAGTCGTCGATCGACGCCGACACGTCCGGGAAGGTGTTCTTGCATTCCTCCGCGCGCGGGCGGTCGAAGAAGAAGTGGAAACGCAGCTGGCTGCTGGCCGACAGCGGCCCGGTCGGCAGCAGCAGCGGCTGCTGGATCGGCATCGCGCCGCGCGCGCCCAGCCTCTGCCACAGCTGCCGCGGCACCGAGGTGGCCAGCGGCCGGCCGTTGAGCGGCAGCGTGGTGACGAATGCGTCGTTGATGCTGATGTTCAACGCCGACTTGTCCGCGCCTTCGGGCAGCGTGTAGCGGTAGCGCAGGTCCACCGGGATGCCGTCCTTGCGCCACACGAACAGGTCCGGCGGCAGCTGCAGACCGATGCGGATCAGGTCCGGGTTGTAGCCGACCACGTTGAGCTCGCTGGTGCTGCGCACCAGTTCGGAGAAGCGCACCGGGCGGTCGCTGGGCACCCAGTTGGGCGCGTCGTAGGGCTTGCGCGGCGCGGCGTCCTTGACCTCGCGCAGCGTCGCGCTGGCGCCGGACAGCGGCGCGCCCAGCGCCAGCGCGGTCGCGGCCGCGCGCAGTTCGGCATCGTCGCGGCCGAGCACCAGCAGCAGCTTGCCGCCGGCATCGTTGGGGTTGGTGGCCACGGCCAGCGTCGGCCCGGACACGTCCAGCGGCGCCACGCCGGCCGGCAGGTTGCGCGGCGTCGCCACGACCACGGCGTTGCCGCGCGCCGGCACCGCGCCGGTGGCGACCGGGAACATCGCGCCGCGGTAGCCGGCCAGCGCGCCGAACCACGACGAGACGATGCCGGCGGCCTGCAGCTGGCCGCTGGCCGGCTGCCCGGCGAATACGAACGGCAGTTCGAGCCGGCGCGTATCGCGCGCGTCGAAGAACGGCACCGGCAGCAGCGCCAGGTCGTTGCTCAGCGGCAGCGGCAGCCAGCCCAGTTCGAGATAGCTGGCGCTGTCGATGTTGGCCCACAGGCTGGTGTGGTCCGGGTCCTCGCACTCGCGCGTGTAGTGGCCGATCAGCTGCAGGTTGACGCGGTTGTAGCCGGTGACCAGGCGCGGGTCGATGGCGACGTCGCGCTCGACCGGCCGCCCGGCCTCCTCCGCCGACACCGGCAGCGTCGCCACGGTCACGTCGTTGACGGTGACGCGCAGGTGCGACAGGTCGGGCAGCAGCGCTGGCGAGTAGGTGTACTTCAGGTGCAGCGCGGCGTGGTCGACGACCTGGTCGCTGCGGATCGAGAACGGAATGCCGGCCGTGCCCTGGATGCCGCGCAGCGTCACCTCGTAGTCCAGCCCCAGCTGCTTGAGCGTGGAGCGGCTGCGCTGCAGGGGCAGTGCCGTAGGCGCCGTCGGCGCTGCCGCCACCTCCGGCTGCAGGCCCGGCGGCAGCGGTGCGGGCGCGGGCGCCTGCGCGTGGGCGGCGCCGGCCAGCAGGGCCAGGGCGAACGCCAGCGAGGCGCAGCGCGCCCGTGCGGCGGGGATCGGCGAAGTGTGCAGGCAATGCTTCATGCGGTTTCTCCGGGAGCAGGCTGGGCATGGCCGTCATGCCGCCCCCTCGTGATGACGAATCGGCCCAGGCGGTGGAATCCGCGCAGGCTGGCGCGGAGCACGTCGGACAGCGAGCGCAGGAAGGTGTCGCGCTCGTGCCGGCCCCACAGCGACACCCAGATGTCGGCGCGGGCGAAGGTGGAGGCGATCAGCCAGCGCTCCCGCTCGATGCTCAGCTCGCCGAACTGCAGGCTCAGGCCCTGCGCGTCGCGGTCGTGGCGCACCAGGGCCGGCAGGCGTTGGCTGCGCTGGCGGTGGCGCAGCTCGATCTCCACCGGCGTATCGGGCTGCACCGGCTGCGGCTCGTCCAGGCGGATGGCCATGCCGCCGGTGGAGAAATCGACCGTGCTGCAGGCCAGCTCGCGCCCGTCGGGCAGGTGCAGCACCGCCTTCATTTCCAGCGGCACGCGGTGCGCGCGGCGGATCTGGCGCTGCTCGCTGCAGGTGGCGATGACCGCGCCGAGCATGATCATGTTGTAGAAGGTCCAGCCCAGGTTGAGCCAGATGGTGTTGACCTCGCCGCTGCTGTCGGCCAGCACCAGGCGGACGATGCCGGCGACCACGCCGACCAGGTTGAGCAGCAGCAGGAACAGGTACGGACGGGCGATCTGCGCGTCGAAGTAGCTCCTGTGCACCAGCCCGCCCTTGGCGGTGACGTTGAACTTGCCCAGGCGCGGGTTGAACACCGCCATCAGCGTCGGCCGCAGGATGTACCAGGCCAGCGCGGTCTCGTAGACCTCGTTCCACAGCAGGTGGCGGTGCGCGCCCTGGATGCGCAGGTTGGTCAGGCTGGCCTGCGCCAGGTGAGGCAGCGCGTAGGCGAAGATCATCAGCGCCGAGGCGTGGATGACGTGCGCGCCGAAGAACAGGAAGGCCAGCGGCGCGGTCAGGAAGATGATGCGCGGCAGCCCGTAGAAGAAGTGCAGCATCGCGTTGGTGTAGCAGATGCGCTGCACCAGGCTCAGGCCGCGGCCCAGCATCGGGTTGTCGACGCGGAAGATCTGCGCCATGCCGCGCGCCCAGCGCGTGCGCTGGCCCACGTGCGCCGACAGGCTCTCGGTGGCCAGGCCCGCGGCCTGCGGCACGGGGATGTAGGCGCTGCGGTAGCCGGCGCGGTGCAGGCGGATGGCGGTGTGCGCGTCCTCGGTCACCGTCTCCACCGCCACGCCGCCCACCTCTTCCAGCGGCGCGCGCTTGATCACCGCGCACGAACCGCAGAAGAAGGTCGCGTTCCAGGCGTCGTTGCCGTCCTGCAGCAGGCCGTAGAACAGCTCGCCTTCGTTGGGCACCTTGCCGAAGGTGCCGAGGTTGCGCTCGAACGGATCGGCGGAAAAGAAGTAGTGCGGCGTCTGCACCACCGCCAGGCGCGCGTCGTGCAGGAACCAGCCCATCGACATCTGCAGGAACGAGCGCGTCGGCACGTGGTCGCAGTCGAAGATGGCGACGTACTCGCCGTCGGATTTCTTCAGCGCGGCGTTGATGTTGCCGGCCTTGGCGTGGTTGTTGTTGGTGCGGGTGACGTAGTTGACCCCCACCTCCTCGCAGAACGCGCGGAACTCCTCGCGGCGGCCGTCGTCGAGCAGGTGGATCTTCAGCTTGCCCGCCGGCCAGTCCATCACCGTGGCCGCCAGCACCGTGGTGCGCACCACCGACAGCGGTTCGTTGTAGGTGGGAATGAACACGTCCACCGTCGGCCACCGCGACTGGTCCTCGGGCAGCGGCAGCGAACGCCGGTGCAGCGGCCAGGCCACCTGGAAGTAGCCCAGCACCAGCACCACGAACGCGTAGACCTCGGCCATGACCAGGCCGAAGCCGAGGGTCAGGTCGACCAGGCTGCCCATGCCCATCGTCTCGGTCAGGCGCCACCACATGTAGCGGCTGGACATGACCAGCGACAACCCCATCAGCACCAGCGGCACGATGCGGTTGCGGGCACGCCGCAGGCACAGCCCGATGGCGAACACCGCCAGCGAGAACAGCAGCTGCTGCGTCACCGCCAGCGGCACGGTGACGACGAAGGCGACGAGCAGCGCGCCCACCAGCACCAGCGCGGCCAAGGCAAGGCGTGCAAGGGCCTGCGAGCCCTCGGGCCTGATCGAAAGTCTCATGGATTTCCCCTGTGCGCCGCCCGTGCGGGCGGCCGTGCCGGCGGGGTCCGTCGCGGTCCCCTGCCCGGCGTTCGTGCCCTGTCCCTATTGCCTGCGCAAACGGAGCAGCGGGCTGTCGTCCGGTACCGCCGCGCCGGCCTCCGCCAGCCTGCGGAACAACTGCGACAGCGGCGTGTCCGCCTGCGCGGCGGGTGGCGCGGCGTCGTGCGCATGCCGCGCGTCGGCCGCCGCGTCCCCCGTCGCGGCATGTACCGCCCGCGGCGCCACCGCCGCCGGGGGCGGCAGCGCGGCTTCCGGGAATTCCCGGTATTCAGGCCGTCCCCTGCCGTCGCCAAGCTTCATGAACAGACCCGCCACATCGTCATCGCATTGCGGCGGGGCTGTCGGTTGATTCCTGCTCATGCCACGCGTACCTCGTCCATCGTCAGAACACCCGCGCCACGGTGAAGGTCGAAACGTCGCGGTCCGCGGTCGCCAGGTGGCGCACGTCGAGGACGGCGAGCATGCCGGCGCCGCGCAGCCAGTGGCGGTAGGCGCCCTCGAGGAAGCCGTGGTGCCAGCCGCCGCCCTGTCCCAGCGCCACGGCCAGCGGCGAGCCGGCGTGCACGATGCGCAGCTGGTCGGCGCGCTCCTCGAACGCCGCCCATCCCCACTCGCAGTCCGCCCACACCGCGTTGACCGACGCCTGCAGCGCTTCGACCGTCGCCACCGGCGGCAGGACGTGGGCGTCGGCGAACCGCTGGCCGATGCGCGCCATCAACCGCGCCGATTCCTCTTCCGGCAACGCCTGGTCGAACTCGGCCGCCATCGCCCGCAGGAACCCCCGCCATTGCCGGGCGCAGGAGCGGTCGCGGTAACCGTCGAGCAACGCCGCCGGGGTCACCGGTCCATCTCCTGGTGCATCCGCACCTCACCTGCGCAGCGCATGTCGCCTCCTGCGAAATCATGAATAGTGTGAATTAGATCACATTTTTGACCAAGACCGAGGGTCGCCCCGGCGCGGCGATACACACGGCCGCCCCATCGCTTTCCTCGGGGATGCGCACAGGAAAGCACACGACCGTAAGAGAACCACGGCGCGATGACGCCGCCTTTGCAGGCAGCGGCCGGATCGTCGCGGGAATGGAGGCGCCGGCCGCGTGGCCGCGCGAAGCGCCGTCAGCGGCGCAGCAGCAGCCTGGGCAGCTGCGCGGCCGCATGCGCCCAGATCGCGCACCACACGGCGGCGCGCACCGGCGCGGCGCGGCGCGGCGCCTCGAACTTGCGGAAATAGCGCCACAGCCCGCGGTGCTTGTGCCATTCGACGAAGAACGGCCGCGCGCGGCTGGACACGCCGCGCACGTGCAGCACGGCCAGTGCGTTGGCGATGGCCACGGTCGCCCCGGCCTGGCGCGCGCGCCGGCACAGGTCCAGGTCCTCGGCGTGCAGCCGGTAGCCCGCATCCCAGCCGCCGATGCGGTCGAACAGGGCGCGCGGCATCAGCAGCAGCGCGCCGGACAGCGCGGGCACCGGCTGCAGCGGCTGCGCCGGATCGGCCGCCACCGCCAGCCGCGCGCCGGCGGCCGGGTTGCGCAGCATCGCGGCGAAATCGGGGTCGCGGCGACGCACCGCCGCGTCCGGGCGGCCCTGCTCGTCCACCTGCTCGACGCCGAGCAGGCAGTCGCCCAGCGGCTGGCCGAGGTCGCGCAGGCGGGCCAGCGTATCGGCCTCCACCATCAGGTCGGGATTGACGAAGGCCAGCCACGGCGCGTCGCTGTCGCGCGCGCCCTGGTTGCAGGCGGTGGCGAAGCCGGGGTTGTCCGGATTGGCGATGAAACGCACGCGCGCGTCGGCCAGCGCGTGGCGCTGGACGATGCCGAGCGAGCCGTCGTCGGAGGCGTTGTCCACCACGCGGATCTGCGCCACGTCGCGCGCGCCGCGCAGCCGCTGCAGGCACTCGTCCAGCGTCGCGGCGCTCTGGTAGCTGACCACGACGACGGCGATCGCCGCGCTCACGGCGGCGCCTCCGCGGCCGGTTCGTCGCCGTCGCCGAACAGGTCCGGTTGCCGTGCCGGCAGCGCCGCCTGCTCGTACAGCTGCTGCAGCTGCAGGCGGTGCGCATGCAGCGGATCGTCCATCAGGAACCCGGCCAGGCGCGCGGTCCAGGTCGGCCAGCGGTTGCCCAGCACCTCCATGTCGCCATCGGCGGGCCGGCCCTCGGCGTGGCGGCCGACGAAGGCGTTGTCGCACAGCACGTTGCGCCAGCCCAGCCCACTCATGCGCAGGCTCAGGTCCACCAGCGCCGCGTACCAGGACGCGCAGCTCTGCGTATCCAGCCCGCCGGCGCGGCGCCGTGCGCTGCCGCGTATCAGCACCGCATGGGTGACGGCCGAGGGCAGCTCCGGGTGCAGCAGCGGCATCGCAGCGCAGGCGCGCGCCAGCCGCGCGGCATCGGGCGGCAGGGGATTCAGTTCGCCGGCGCGCGGCCACGCCACGGTCTCGCCGGCATTGCTCCACGGCGTGGCGGTGGCGATGGAGGCGTCGCGCGCGAGGCAGTCGCACAGGTGCTGCAGCCAGCCCGGCAGGGGCAGCGCGTCGGGCGCCAGCACCGCCACGTCGGCATCGCCGCAGGCCTGCAGCATCTGTTCCAGGTGGGCCGATTCGCCGATGGCCCGCGGGCGCCGGGTGTATTCGGCCTGCAACTGCGTACGTGCGAGCCAATGCTCGATCACCGCCTGCACGCGCGGCCCGCCCTGCGCGTCGTCGGCCAGCCAGACCGGCGTGCCGGCGGGCGTGGCGGTTTCCAGTGCCGCCAGGCAGGCATCGAGCGCCGCGTCGTCCACGCCCACCGGCAACAGGATCACCGGCAGGGTCATGCAGCGATCCCGGCATTGCATGCAACGGATGGTGCGGAAGTGGTCACGACCTGCGATTCCCTGGTGCCGACGCACCGGACTCTAGCAGCCGCCCGGAACGGCGCGCACCCGTAGGAGCGGCTTCAGCCGCGATGGGGCTGTCCCGTTGCATTTGCCGCAATGCCGCGCAGGCACTGAAGGCGGCATCTGTTTGAAAGCCCCATCGCGGCTGAAGCCGCTCCTACGGAGCCAGGGCCGGGCCTGCGGCGTTGCGCAGACCCGGCGACGGCGCGGCTGGCTCAGCCGCACCACACCCGCGCGTTGCGGAACATGCGCAGCCACGGCGAGTCCTCGCCCCAGCCCTTCGGCGCCCAGCTCAGGTTGACCGTGCGCGGGGTGCGCTCCGGGTGCGGCATCAGGATGGTGACGCGGCCGTCGCGGGTGGTCAGGCCGGTGATGCCGTCCGGCGAGCCGTTCGGATTCAGCGGGTACTGCTCGGCAACGCGACCGTCGCCGTCCACGTAGCGCAGCGCCACGTCCACCGCGGCCTGGTCCACCGCGCCGTCGAACTCGGCGCGGCCCTCGCCGTGCGCCACCGCCACCGGCAGGCGCGAGCCGGCCATGCCGCGCAGCAGGATCGACGGCGACTCCACCACCTCCAGCAGCGCGGTGCGGGCCTCGAACTGCTCGCTGCGGTTGCGCAGGAACTTCGGCCAGTGCTCGGCGCCGGGAATGATGGCCTTGAGCTGGCTCATCATCTGGCAGCCGTTGCACACGCCCAGGGCGAAGGTGTCCGGACGCGCGAAGAACGCGGCGAACTGCCCGCGCAGCACCGGGCGTTCGAGGATCGAGGTCGCCCAGCCGCGGCCGGCGCCCAGCACGTCGCCGTAGCTGAAGCCGCCGCAGGCGGCCAGGCCGCGGAAATCGGCCAGCCGCACGCGGCCTTCGATCAGGTCGCTCATGTGCACGTCATAGGCATCGAAGCCGGCGCGCTCGAAGATGTTGGCCATCTCGATCTGGCCGTTGACACCCTGCTCGCGCAGGATCGCCACCTTCGGCCGCTCCCCGGTGGCGATGAACGGCGCCGCCACGTCCTCGGCCGGGTCGAACGCCAGCTTCGGCTTCAGCCCCGGCGCGTTGAAATTGCGCGCCACCGCGCGTTCCTGGTCGGCCGCTTCCGGGTTGTCGCGCAGCTTCTGCATGGCGTGGGTCACCGACCACCAGGCGTCGAACAGGTCTTCCCAGCGCCATTCGGCCAGGCTCTGCCCGCCCAGCTGCACGCGCACCACCGGCGCGGTGGTCGGCCGGGCGATGCGCTGCGCGCATTCGGTCAGCGCGTGGCGCTCGACCAGGTCGGCGAACGCGGCGCGGTCCTCGCGGGCGATCTGCACCACCGCGCCGAGTTCCTCGTTGAACAGGCTGCGGAACGGGTCGTCGCCCCAGGCGTCGAGCACGATGTCCAGGCCCAGGCGCGAGGCGAAGGACATCTCGCACAGCGCGGCGAACGCGCCGCCGTCGCTGCGGTCGTGGTAGGCCAGCAGCAGGCCGGCCTCGCGCGCGTCGCGGATCAGTTCGAAGAAGCCGCGCAGGCGCTGCGGGTCGTCCAGGTCCGGCACGTCGCCGGCGAAGGCCGGCAGCGCGCTGTGGTCGGCCTGGGTCTGCGCCAGGATCGAACCGCCCAGGCGCTGCTTGCCCGCGCCCAGCCCGATCAGCCACAGCTCGCTGTCGGTATCGCGGTCCAGCAGCGGGGTCAGCTGCCCGCGCGCATCGACCACCGGCGCGAACGCCGAAATGATGAGCGAAACAGGGGAAACGGATTTATGGAGACGGGACCGGGGACCCGGGACCCGGGACCCGGGAGAAGCAACAACAGAAGCAGGATCAGCGGACGGATGCTGCTCTTCCCGGGTCCCCGGTCCCAGGTCCCCGGTCCCGGCAGTCCACTGCGCCTGCATCGACAGCGAGTCCTTGCCCACCGGAATGCTGATGTCCAGCTGCGGGCACAGTTCCATGCCCACCGCCTTGACCGCGTCGTACAGCAGCGCGTCCTCGCCGTCGTGGCCGCAGGCGGCCATCCAGTTGGCCGACAGCTTGACCGTATCCAGCGAGGTCACCGGCGCGGCGCACAGGTTGGTGATGGCCTCGCCCACCGCCATGCGCGCCGAGGCGGCGGCGTTGAGCAGGGCCAGCGGCGTGCGCTCGCCCAGCGACATCGCTTCACCGGCCCAGGTATCGAACCCGGCCAGGGTGATGGCGACGTCGGCCATCGGCAGCTGCCACGGGCCGATCATCTGCTCGCGCGCGGTCAGCCCGCCGACGCTGCGGTCGCCGATGGTGACCAGGAAATTCTTGGCGGCCACGGTCGGGTGCGCGAGCACGCGCAGGCCCGCGTCGTGCAGGTCGATGCCGGCGGTCTTCAGCGCCGGCCAGCGCGGCGCGGCCGGGTGCGCGGTGTCGCGGTGCATCTTCGGCGCCTTGCCGAACAGCACGTCCATCGGCAGGTCGATTGGCGCGTCGGCCGGGATGTTGCCCGGGGTCGCGCCATAGGCCACGACCAGGCGTTCCTCGGCGGTGGCGACGCCGACCGCGGCGAACGGGCAGCGCTCGCGCGCGCAGATGGCGGTGAACTCGGCCAGGCGTCCGGCCGGGATGCCCAGCACGTAGCGTTCCTGCGATTCGTTGCACCACAGTTCCAGCGGCGACAGCGACGGATCGTCGGTGGGCACCTTGCCCAGGTCGATCACGCCGCCGACGTCGGAATCGTGCAGCAGTTCCGGGATGGCGTTGGACAGGCCGCCGGCGCCGACGTCGTGGAAGAACTTGATCGGGTTGTCGGTGCCCATCGCCACGCAGCGGTCGATCACTTCCTGGCAGCGGCGCTCCATTTCCGGGTTGTCGCGCTGCACGCTGGCGAAATCCAGGTCCTCGGCGCTCTCGCCCGAGGCCACCGACGAGGCGGCGCCGCCGCCCAGGCCGATCAGCATCGCCGGGCCGCCGAGCACGATGACGATGTCGCCGTCCTGCAGGCGCAGTTTGTCCACCTGCACGCGGTCGATCGCGCCCAGGCCGCCGGCCAGCATGATCGGCTTGTCGTAGGCGCGGGTGATGCCGTCTTCGGGCAGCTCGAAGCTGCGGAAATAGCCCAGCAGGTTCGGGCGGCCGAACTCGTTGTTGAACGCGGCGCCGCCGAGCGGCCCATCGAGCATGATGTCCAGCGCCGGCGCCATGCGCGGGTTCAGCGCGCGCGGCGCTTCCCACGGCTGCGGCAGGGTCGGGATGCGCAGGTGCGAGACCGAAAAACCGGTCAGGCCGGCCTTGGGCTTGCCGCCGCGGCCGGTCGCGCCCTCGTCGCGGATTTCGCCGCCGGCGCCGGTCGAAGCGCCCGGGAACGGCGCGATCGCGGTCGGGTGGTTGTGGGTTTCCACCTTGATCTGGAACGCGCTGGGCACGACCGCTTCGCTGCGGTAGCGGCCGGTGGCCGGGTCCGGGCGGTAACGCGCGGCCGGCTCGCCCTCGATCACCGCGGCGTTGTCGCTGTAGGCGCTGAGCGTGTGCTGCGGGGTCTGCTGGTGGGTGTTCTTGATCATGCGGAACAGCGAGCGGTCCTGCTCCTGCCCGTCGATGGTCCAGCTGGCGTTGAAGATCTTGTGGCGGCAGTGCTCGGAATTGGCCTGCGCGAACATCATCAGTTCGACGTCGGACGGATCGCGGCCCAGCTCGGCGTAGCGCTGGCGCAGGTAGGCGATCTCGTCGTCGGCCAGGGCCAGGCCCAGGCGCTTGTTGGCGCTTTCCAGGTCGGCCAGTGCGATGCGCTCCAGCGGTTTGCGCGCCGGGCTGTCGAACAGCGCCTGCGCCTGGGCGATGTCGGCCAGCAGCGACTGGGTCATCGGGTCGTGCAGCAGCCGGGCCACTGCGGCCTGCTGCGCCGGATCGGACGGCCAGCCGGCCAGGTCGATGCGGGTGCCGCGTTCGACGCGCTGGATCGCCAGGCCGGCGCCGCGCACCAGCTCGGTGGCCTTGCTCGACCACGGCGACAGCGTGCCCAGGCGCGGCACCACGTAGCGGGAGACCGTGCCTGCGGCGGCTTCGGCCGGCTGCGGCTGGCCCTGCAGGATGCGGCCCAGCGTGGCCTGGTCGACGGCCGCCGCATCGGCGGCCTGGATGACATAGACGTGCCAGGCACCGGTGATGCGCAGATCGGCGGCGATGGACTGCAGGCGGGATTCAAGACGTTCGCGGCGGAACGGCGAAAGGGCGGCTGCGCCCTCGAGGACGATCATGTCCGGGAGACCATGGTGGGAATCGGGCCCGCCATTGTACCGGAGCCGGCCTGCGGCCGTGCCCGGCGCCGCCGGGCACGGCCCGTCCCCGAAGTCGGCGACGGCCTATTCTTCGGGCGCCGGCCTGACCTCGCGACCGATGCGACGCCACCGTGCCCCGTTCCAGACCAGGTAATCGACGATGTCCGGGTGGCGGTACCCCTCGGTATGGGTGACCACCAGCAACCGGCTGTCGCGCCGGTAGTCGAAGCGGACGTTGTTCAACGCCTGGCCGGGGTGGACCTTGCCGGTGAGGCGGTCGATCAGCGCGTACTGGCGGCAACCGCTGCCGCAGCCGACCAGGAACAGGGTGAAGCGGTCGGCGAAGTTCGGCGGTTCCGGGTCCTCGCCGTCGACCTGCAGGTACTGCACCATCTTCCAGCCGATATCCGCGCGCGGCATCTTCGCCGGCACCGGCTGGTCGATGCGGCTGAGCGGGACGCGATGGGCCTCGAACGTGGGCGGCGCCGATGCGCAGCCGGCGTGGAGCAGCGGCGCGAGCAGCGCCGCGCGCCTGGCGACCGCCGTCCACCACGCTGCGTGCGCACGGCGGCAGGGCGCTGGCGCCATCGCGCTGCCCCGGGGCCGACGGATCAGGGGCTGCCGGCGGCGCCGGACATGCGCTCCAGCGCGGCCTTGAGCTGCGCCGGCGGCAGGTAGCCGCCCAGTTGGGTGCCATCGGCGGCGAAGATCGCCGGGGTGCCGCTGATGCCCAGCTGCTGGCCGACGTTGTACTGCATCGCCACCGGGTTGGTGCAGTTCTTCGCCTCCACCGGGCGATCGGACTTGGCCGCGGTCAGCGCCGCCTTGCGGTCGCTGGCGCACCACACCGAGATCATGTCGGTGTGGTCCTTGCTGCCCAGGCCCATGCGCGGGAACGCCAGGTACTCCACGGCGATGCCCTGGCGGTTCAGTTCGGCGATGTCCTGGTGCAGCTTGCGGCAATAACCGCACTCGATGTCGGTGAAGACGCTGACGGTGTACTTGGCGTTCGGCGGCGCGAACACGATCCGGTCCGAATGCGGCAGCGTGGCCAGCAGCTTGCGGCGGTAGGCCAGCAGGCCTTCGCTGGTGGCCAGGGCGCGCTTGCCGATGTCGTAGGGCTGGGCCTGCATCAGGTAGCGGCCGTCGTCGGAGACGTACAGCACCTGCCCGGACACCACCACCTCGCGGAACCCGGCGAACGGCGCGGCGCCGATGTAGTCGGGGCTGAAATTGGGGTCCAGCTGCCGCAGGGCATCGCGCACCCGCTTGTCGACCGCGCCCTCGCCCGCGGCCGGAGTGGCGGTGGCGGCCGTTTCGGGCGCCTTCTGCTGCGCGCAGGCGGTCAGGCTGATCGCGCCCAGCAGCGCGGCGATGGCGATTCGGAGCATGGGGATTCCAAGGAAAGAAGAGGTGGAAAACTGGGGCGATTCTCGCATACCCGGGGATCGGGACGTTCAGGGTGGGTGGGGTTGGCGCCGTCCGCACGGAACCTGCGAGAGGTTCGGCGCTGCAGCGCGGTGCATGCCCTTGGGCCTGCACGGACTTCATCCCTGACGCGGAATCTCACCGTAGATGCGGGACTTGCCCCGCACAGAGCTTTTCCGGCGAAGCCCGTGCCGGGCAAGCCCGGCACCTACGGCGCGTTCGGTGATCTTTGCACGCCGATGCAGGGCTGCCTTGTTGATGCATTGCGGGGCGAGCCTGCCGGGCGCAGGCTGGCGCTATGGGACTTGGCTCCGTCAGGACATCCTCAAGGTGCGGCTGGATCCGGACGCGCGGCGGCGCGGCGGGCGTTGCCGGCGCCCTTGCTTCAGCTTGGCGCGGAGTTCGGCAGGCCGCGCGGCAGTGCCGCGGGTTCGCTGCTGCCATCCCTGGCGGAACTTCACTGACTTTCGGATACCCCTGCCCGGCCATCCATGGCCGGGCGTTCGCGACCGCGCGCGCCAGTGGCGCGCAAGCGCGGTCGCTCACCCCCTCGGATGATGCCGGCTGTGCAGCTTCTGCAGGTGCTCGCGGGCGACCAGGGTGTAGATCTGGGTGGTGGACAGGGAACTGTGGCCGAGCAGCATCTGCAGCGCGCGCAGGTCGGCGCCGTGGTTGAGCAGGTGGGTGGCGAAGCTGTGCCGCAGGCCGTGCGGGCTGATCCGCGCCGGATCGATGCCGGCCACGGCCGCGCAGGCCTTCACCAGCGCCCAGAACTGCTGGCGGGTCAGCGGCTTCTGCGCGCGGGTCAGGAACAGCGGTACCTCGCCGCCGGCGGTGGGATGCACCGGCCGGCCGGCCGCCAGCAGCGGGCGCGCGGCGGACAGGTAGCGTTCCAGCCAGTGCCGCGATTCCTCGCCCAGCGGCACCAGCCGCTCCTGGCTGCCCTTGCCGGTCACGCGCAGCACGCCCTGGCGCAGGTTGACCGCGTTGGCGGGCAGGTCGACCAGCTCGCTGACGCGCAGGCCGGCGGCGTACATCAGTTCCAGCATGGCGCGGTCGCGCAGCCCTTCCGGGGTGGCGATGTCCGGGGCCGCCAGCAGGGCCTCGATCTGGCTTTCGGCCAGCGCCTTGGGCAGCGGCCGCGGCAGCTTGGGCGGCTCCAGCAGCGCGGACGGATCGTCGGTGCGTTCGCCGCGGCGCAGGCAATGGGCAAAGAACGCGCGCAACGCCGACAGCAGCCGCGCGTTGCTGCGCGGCGACCAGCCGTGGCGGGTGCGCCAGGCCAGGTAATCGAACAGGCCGGAGCGGTCGATGCCGGCCAGCAGGCTCCCCTGCGCCGGCGACGCCATCGCTGGCGTGGCGGCACCGGCCTGGCGGCCCGGCCCGGCGGCTTCCGGCGGTGCGTCCGTCGCGCCACCACGTGGTTCGCCAGCGCGCCAGTTCGCCCAGCGCGCCAGCCCCTCCAGGTCCCTGCGGTAGCTGTCCAGCGACGCGCGCGCCAGCCCCTGCTCGGCCCAGATCGCGTCGAGGAAACGCTGGATGCGGCGTCCGTCCTCCTCGCGCAGCGGCGGCAACTGCATCACCAGCTGGCGGCGTCCGGCGGCGGTGGAAAGCGGGTTCATCGCGCAAAGCATAGGCATTGCCGGCGCCGCTGCCCATCCACATCGCGCACGCCAGCCCGTATGCTCGCGCGATGACCGCAGACACCATTGCACCGCCCCGCCCTTCGCCCCTGCTGCTGCGCCGCCTGCTGGCGCTGTTCTACGACCTGTGGCCGGTGCTGGCCCTGTGCATGCTCACCGCGGTGCCGTTCACCCTGTTCGATGTCGCCGCGAGCGGCGGCAACACCCACCACAACATCGCGCCGTACAGCCCGCTGCAGTGGCTGCTGTGGCTGTGCTGCTGGGCCGTGGCCGGGGTCTACGCCACGCTCAGCTGGAAGCGCGGCGGGCAGACGCTGGGCATGCGCCCGTGGCGGCTGCATGTGCGCGGCGTCGACGGCACCACGCCGTCGATGGGCATGCTGTGGAAGCGCTACGCGGTCGGCACGCTGTCGCTGCTGTGCGGCGGGCTTGGATTCTGGTGGGCGCTGGTTGATCGGGATCGGCTTACGTGGCATGACCGTTTGAGCAACACCCGGCTCGTGCGCCTACCCAAGGAATAGCGCCGGTACGTCGTCGCACTGGCGCGCGGCGGCGCGGCGGACGAACAGGTTGGTCCGGCTCCCCGCGGCGCGGCATGACCGCCTGAGCAATACGCGGCTTGTGCGCATACCCAGGCAGGAATAGCGTGGCGCCGGCGCGTGGCAGGACGGCACGTTGGTACGCGGTCGGTGATGCGCGCAGCGGGGCAGGAAAAGCGGGCTCTGCCCTGCAGGAGCGACTTCAGTCGCGACCAGGCGTTGCCGGCCAAGCTCCTTTCGCGACTGAAGTCGCTCCTACAGGGCAGAACGTGTTCCGTCGCCTGTCGAACCCGGGTCAGCTCGATCGGCGTTTGAACAGCCAGCCGGAGACGGCCAGCATCACGATCGGCGGCAGCGCGTAGGCGATGCGGTAATCGAACTTGAGCGCGCCGGCCATGCGCCCGAAGAACATCTGCAGCAGCAGGAAGCCCAGCGCGAACAGCATGCCCAGGAACAGGCGCTTGCCCATGCCGCCGCTGCGCAGCGAGCCGAAGGCGAACGGGACCGCCGCCAGGCACAGCGCCAGCACGTTCAGAGGGTAGAACCAGCGGCTCCAGTAGGTGTCCTCGTAGTCGCGCGCGTCCAGCCCGTTGCGCTTGCGGTACTCGATGCTGGTGCGCAGCTCGGCGGCGGTCAGGCTGCGCGGCTTGGCCAGGCCCGAGGCCAGCGCCGCCGCGTCCAGGGCCGAGTCCCAGGGTTCACTGGCGACGGTCTGGCGGGTGGCCGAGCGCTCGCCGAAGGTATCGCGCCGCACCTGTTCCAGCGTCCAGCCCTGCGCGTCGTGGCGGGCGGTGACCGCATGGGTCAGGCTCGCCAAGCGGCCGTCGGCGTCCAGCCGGTAGAGGCGTACGTCGTGCAGCAGCAGGCGCGTGCCGCCATCGTCGGTCAGTTGTTCCTCGCCGCTCTGCGCGTTGAGGAAGGTGTCGCCCTCGCGCGCCCACAGGCCGGAATAGCGGGCCACGGCCATGTCGGTGTTGAACTTGGCGCTGGCCTTCAGCGCGTCGGCCTTCTCCTGCGCCCAGGGCGCCAGGGTCTCGCCATTGACCACCATCATCGCGGTCATCAGCGACAGCGCGATGGCCACCGACAGCGCGATGCGCCGGCGCGACAGGCCGACCGCGCGCAGCGCGGTCAGTTCCGAGGTCGCGGCCAGCTGGCCCAGTCCCATCAGCGCGCCGATCACCGCGGCCATCGGGAACAGCGTGTAGGCGCGGCGCGGCAGGGTGTAGGCGGTCCAGGCGACGGCATGGCCGAAGGTATAGCTGCCGGTGCCGATGTTCTTGGCCTCCCCGGACATCGACAGGATCGCGTCCAGGCCGGTCAGTACCGCCCAGGTCAGCAGCACCGTGACCAGTACGGTGCGGCCGACGTAGAAATCGTGGATGCGCGGGCGCAGCATCATGCGCGCGCTCCCTTGCGGCGCGACAGGCGGCCGTCGCGGAAGTACATCCACACCGCCAGCGCCAGCAGCGGCAGGGTCAGCCACCACATGCCCAGCGCCGCCGGCAGCTTGCCGGTGGCCAGCCATTGGCGGCCGCTGATCATCAGGCTGATGCCCACCACATAGCCCAGGAAGGACAGCATGATGCTGCCGTAGCGCTGCTGCCGCGGCGTGCTGCGCGACAGCGGCAGGGCCAGCAGGGCGAAGGCCAGCGCCAGCAGCGGCGGGGTGATGCGCCAGTGCAGCTGCGCCTGGGCCTCGCGCCGGTCGTCGCCGAACAGGCGCAGGGTCGGCAGCACCTCCGGATCGTCCTGCCCGCGCGGCTCGTCGCGGTCGGGCAGCGCCACCTCGTTGCTGGCGTAGCGCATCAGGCGGTAGTCCAGCGCGCCGTTCTCCGGGCCCTCGACGCGGTGGCCGTCCTCCAGGCGCAGGAAACGCTGGCGCTCGCCCTCGAAGAACATCGCGCCGCTGTTGGCCGAGACCACGTCGATGCGCCCTTCCTTCTGCCACTGGATGAACACCTTGCCCATCTTCGTGCCGTCTTCGCTCAGCGAGGACAGGTAGACGATGCCGCCGCCGGAGAGCTGTGTGAACCTGCCCGGCTCCAGCCCGGCCACCACCACGCTGCGGCTGGCCGCCTCGACCATGGCGTCGGCGGTGCGGTTGGCCCACGGGCCCAGCCACAGCGAGCAGATCCCGACCAGCGCCACCACCGGCACCACCAGCATCAGCACCGGCCGCAGCAGGCGCCGCGGGCCCACGCCGACGGCGGTCAGCACCGCCATCTCCGAGTCCCGGTAAAGCCGGGCGATGGCCAGCGACAGGCCCAGCAGCAGGGCCAGCGGCAGGATGATGGGCAGGTAGACGATGAACTGCAGGCCCAGCTGCGACAGCAGCAGCCCGGCCGGCATGCGGCCGTCGGCGATGCGCCCCAGGATGTCCACCAGCACGCCGCCCACGCTCACCACCAGCAGCACGGTCAGGGTCGCCAGGAAGCTCTGGATGAAGTCGCTCAGCAGGTAGCGGTCAAGCTTCGCCATGGGGTGGGTGGTTTAAACTCCCGGTTTCGTTCGCGGCGCGCCCGGCCGGTCTGGAAGGGTGGAAACAGTCCGCGATTGTACGGATTTGGCAATGGAATCTGATCAATGTCTCTGCAATTCACCCTGAACCACGCCGCCCCGGCCTCCGCAGCGGTCGACTGCGTCATCGTCGGCGCCTTCTCCGACAAGTCGCTGTCCCCGGCGGCGCAGGCGCTGGACGCCGCCTCCGGCGGCCGCCTCGCGGCGCTGGTGGAGCGCGGCGACGTCGGCGGCAAGACCGGCAACACCACCGTGCTGCACGACCTGCCCGGTGTGACCGCGCCGCGCGTGCTGGTGGTCGGCCTGGGCGATGCGGCCAAGTTCGGCGTGCCGCAGTACATCAAGGCGGTGGGCGACGCCGCGCGCGCGCTGCGCAGCGGCATCACCCGCAGCGCGCTGTTCACCCTGTCCGGGCTGGAGGTGAAGGGCCGCGACGCCGCCTGGAACATCCGCCAGGCCGTGATCGCCGCCAACCACGCCTGCTACCGCTACACCGCCACCCTGGGCAAGAAGAAGCCCGACGCCCCGGGCCTGGAAACCCTGGCGATCAGCGGCAGCGACGAAACCGCCCTGCTGCAGGGCCAGGCCATCGCCGCCGGCGTCGAATACGCCCGCGAGCTGGGCAACCTGCCGCCGAACCTGTGCACGCCGGCCTACCTGGCCGAATCCTCGGTCAAGTTCGCCGCCGAGCATGAGGGCGCGCAGGCAGAGATCCTCGACGAACAGCAGATGGAAGCCCTGGGCATGGGCTCGCTGCTGGCGGTGGCGCGCGGCTCGGCCAACCGGCCGAAGCTGGTGGTGCTGAAGTGGACGGGCCTGCCGCAAGCCGACGGCGGCGACGCCAGGCCGTACGTGCTGGTCGGCAAGGGCATCACCTTCGACACCGGCGGCGTCAACCTGAAGACCCAGGGCGGCATCGAGGAAATGAAGTACGACATGTGCGGCGGCGCCAACGTCATCGGCACCTTCGTCGCTGCGGTCAAGGCCAGGCTGCCGCTGAACCTGGTGGTGGTGGTGCCGGCGGTGGAGAACGCCATCGACGGCAACGCCTACCGCCCGTCCGACGTGATCACCTCCATGTCCGGCAAGACCATCGAAGTCGGCAACACCGACGCCGAGGGCCGCCTGATCCTGTGCGACGCGCTGACCTACGCGCAGCGCTTCGAGCCGGCCGCGCTGGTCGACGTCGCCACCCTGACCGGCGCCTGCATGGTCGCCCTGGGCCACCAGACCGCCGGCCTGATGAGCAAGCACGACGACCTGGCCAACGAGCTGCTGGCCGCCGGCGAGCAGGTGTTCGACCGCGCCTGGCGCCTGCCGCTGTGGGACGAGTACCAGCCGATGCTGGATTCCAGCTTCGCCGACGTCTACAACATCGGCGGCCGCTGGGCCGGCGCCATCACCGCCGGCTGCTTCCTGTCGCGTTTCGCCGAAGGCCAGCGCTGGGCGCACCTGGACATCGCCGGCGTGGCCAGCGACGAAGGCAAGCGCGGCATGGCCACCGGCCGCCCGGTGGGCCTGCTGACGCAATGGCTGCTGGACCGGGTGGCCTGAAGCAGGGAACAGGGAGCCGGGAACAGGGAATGAAAGTCTCCCGCGCCGGCTCCCTCTCCCCACTCCTGCACTTCCCTTCCCCTTTCCCCCTTCCCGGTTCCCCGCCTTGACCCGTGCCGACTTCTACCTGATCGCCAAGCCCCGTTTCCTCACCGAGCCGCTGAAGCTGGTGTGCGAACTGGCGCGCAAGGCCAACGACACCAGCCAGTACACGCTGGTGCTGGCGCGCGACGCGGCGCAGGCCGAGGAACTGGACGAACTGCTGTGGTCGTTCGACCCGGACGCCTACATCCCGCACCAGATCGTCGGCGAGGACGTGGACGAGGAAGAAGCCATCGTGCTGATCGCCGCGCCCGGCGCCGACGCGCCGGAACGCCCGCTGGTGATCAACCTGCGCGACGAGCCGTACCTGGGCGGCTGCGAGCGTGTGCTGGAAGTGGTGCCGGCCGACCCGGCCGCGCGCGAGCCGCTGCGCGAGCGCTGGCGCCAGTACAAGGCCGCCGGCTACGCGCTCAACAAGCACGACATGTAAGGAGACCGCCCATGCGCCTGCTCATCGCCCTGCTCCTGCCGTGGCTGGCCTTCTTCACCATCGGCCGGCCGATTTCCGGCGTGGCCTGCCTGCTCCTGCAGATCACCCTGCTCGGCTGGGTTCCCGCCGCGATCTGGGCCGCCTATGCGGTCAGCCAGTACCACACCGACCAGAAGATCAGGCGCGCGCTGAAAACCGGCGCGTTCCGCTGATCCCCTCCCCGCCTTCCACCCGGTTTCCCCGCATGACCCAACTCGCCTCCAGCTACGACCCGAAGTCCTTCGAAACCGCGCTCTACGATGCGTGGGAGAAGGCCGGCCATTTCAAGCCGTCCGGCAAGGGCGAGCCGTACACCATCCTGCTGCCGCCGCCCAACGTTACCGGCACCCTGCACATGGGCCATGCGTTCCAGCAGACGCTGATGGACGCGCTGATCCGCTACCACCGCATGCGCGGCTACGACACGCTGTGGCAGGTGGGCACCGACCACGCCGGCATCGCCACCGAGATGGTGGTCAGCCGCAACCTGGCGCTGGAAGGCAAGGGCGAAACCCGCGACTCGCTGGGCCGCGACGGCTTCATCGACAAGGTGTGGGAGTGGAAGGCGCACTCGGGCAACGTGATCGAAGGGCAGATGCGCCGCCTCGGCACCTCGGCCGACTGGTCGCGCAGCACCTTCACCATGGACCCGGGCCCGAGCGAGGCGGTGATCGAATCGTTCGTGCGCTGGCACGAGCAGGGCCTGATCTACCGCGGCCAGCGCCTGGTCAACTGGGACCCGGTGCTGAAGACCGCCATCTCCGACCTGGAGGTGGAAAGCGCCGAGGAAGACGGCTTCCTGTGGTCGATCGCCTATGCGCTGGAAGACGGCGCCAGCTACGAGCATATCGAGGTCGATGCCGACGGCAACGAGACCCTGCGCGAAACCCGCAACTACCTGGTCGTGGCCACCACCCGCCCGGAGACCCTGCTGGGCGACACCGCGGTCATGGTGCACCCGGAAGACACGCGCTACGCGCACCTGATCGGCAAGCGCGTCACCCTGCCGCTGACCGGCCGCAGCGTGCCGGTGATCGCCGACGACTACGTCGACAAGGCGTTCGGCACCGGCGTGGTCAAGGTCACCCCGGCGCACGATTTCAACGACTACCAGGTGGGCGTGCGCCACGGCCTGCCGATGATCAACCTGTTCACCCCGGTGGCCACGCTCAACGAGAACGCGCCGGAGCGCTACCGCGGGCTGGATCGCTACGAAGCACGCAAGGTGATCCTGGCCGAGCTGGAGGACCTGGGCATCCTGGTCGAGACCAGGGCGCACAAGCTGCAGGTGCCGCGCGGCGACCGCACCGGCCAGGTGATCGAGCCGTACCTGACCGACCAGTGGTTCGTGAAGATGGACGGCCTGGCCAGGCGCGGCCTGGAACTGGTCGAGAACGGTTCGATCACGTTCGTGCCGGGCAACTGGATCAACACCTACCGCCACTGGATGGAGAACATCCAGGACTGGTGCATCAGCCGCCAGCTGTGGTGGGGCCACCGCATCCCGGCGTGGTTCGACGAAGCGGGCAACTGCTACGTGGGCCGCAACGAAGCCGAAGCCCGCGCCAAGGCCGGTCTGGCCGATGACGTGGCGCTCACCCAGGACAGCGACGTGCTGGAGACCTGGTTCTCCTCGCAGCTGTGGCCGTTCTCCACGCTGGGCTGGCCGGATGAAGCAGCCATGGCGCAGCGCGGTTTCGAGCGCTACCTGCCATCGAACGTGCTGATCACCGGCTTCGACATCATCTTCTTCTGGGTGGCGCGCATGATCATGGCCACCGACAGCTTCACCGGGCACATCCCGTTCAAGGACGTCTACATCACCGGCCTGATCCGCGACGCGCAGGGCCAGAAGATGTCCAAGTCCAAGGGCAACGTGCTCGACCCGCTGGACATCATCGACGGCATCAGCATCGACGACCTGGTCGCCAAGCGCACCCACGGCCTGATGCAACCGAAGATGGCCGAGAAGATCGAGAAGGCCACCCGCAAGGAGTTCCCGGACGGCATCATCGCCCACGGCGCCGACGCGCTGCGCTTCACCATCGCCGCGCTGGCCACCCACGGCCGCGACATCAAGTTCGACATGGGCCGCGCCGAGGGCTACAAGAACTTCTGCAACAAGCTGTGGAACGCCAGCCGCTTCACCCTGATGAACACCGAGGGGTCCAGCTTCAACGGCGCACCGCAACCGCGTACCGATGCCGAGAAGTGGATCCTGTCGCGGCTGGCCAAGGTCTCGGCCGAGGCGCAGCAGAACTTCGCCGACTACCGCTTCGACCTGCTGGCGCAGTGCCTGTACGAGTTCGTCTGGAACGAGTTCTGCGACTGGTTCCTGGAACTGACCAAGCCGGCGCTCAATGGCGACAACGCCGGGGACGCGGCCAGCACCCGCCACACCCTGTTGTACGTGCTGGAAGCGGTGCTGCGCCTGCTGCACCCGCTGATCCCGTTCGTCACCGAACAGCTGTGGCAGCAGGTGGCGCCGCGCCTGGGTATCGCCGCCGACACGCTGTCGCTGCGCGCCTACCCGACGGCGGCCGAGTTCGCCGGCGACTACGCGCAGGCCGAGGCCGACGTGGAATGGTTCAAGACCATGGTCAGCGCGTTGCGCCGCGTGCGCAGCGAATTGAACGTGCCGCCGTCCAGGCAGGTGCGCCTGCTGCTGCAGGGCGGCCAGGACGCCGACCGCGCCCGCGTCGAACGCTTCGCCTCGCAGCTGCGCTTCCTGCTCAAGCTGGAAAGCATCGACTGGCTGGCTGCCGATGCGCAGACCCCGCCGGCGGCGGCGGCCATCGTCGGCGAACTGAAGCTGCTGGTGCCGCTGGAAGGCCTGGTCGACCTGGACGCCGAGCGTGCGCGCCTGGACAAGGAAATCGCCCGCGTGTCGGCGGAGAAGGAAAAGAGCGAGACCAAGCTGTCCAGGTTCACCGACAAGGTGCCGGCGGCGGTGGTCGAGCAGGAGCGCGTGCGCCTGGCCGACTGGAACAGCCAACTGGCCGGCCTGCAGGAACAGCGCGCCAAGCTGTAGGCAGCGCCGCTGCGACCAGGGAAACGCCGCCTGCGGGCGGCGTTTCCGTTTGCGGCTATCCTGCGCGCTTCCACCGCACCACGGGCATGCGATGTCGCTGGCGATCTTCTGCGCGGTGCTGTTCGCCGCCCTGCTGCATGCCGGCTGGAACGCCATCGTCAAGCGCGGCGGCGACACGCTGCTGACCACGATCCTGGTCACCGGCTGGGCCGCCGTCCTGTCGGCGCTGGCCCTGCCATGGCTGCCGCTTCCGGCGCCGGCCAGCTGGCCGTGGCTGGCCGCGTCCGTGCTGCTGCAGGTCGGCTACTACGTCCTGGTCGCGCGCGCCTACCAGGCCGCCGACATGAGCCTGTCCTACCCGCTGATGCGCGGCTGCGCGCCGCTGCTGGTGGCGCTGGCCGGCGGCCTGGCGTTCGGCGAGGTCCTGCCGCCGGGCGGGTGGCTCGGCATCGCCCTGGTCGGCGCCGGCGTCGTCGGCATGGCCGGCGGCGGCCTGCGCGGGGACCTGCGGCTGCCGCTGCTGGTCGCCGTGCTGATCGCCACCTACACCGTGGTCGACGCGCGGGGCGCGCGCCTGTCCGGCAACGCGCCCAGCTATACGCTGTGGCTGTTCCTGCTGTCGGGACTGCCGCTGCCGCTGTGGGCGCTGGCCACCCGCCGTGCCCGGCTGTGCCGGCACCTGCGCGACAACTGGGGGCGTGGGCTGATGGGCGGCTTTGGCACCAGCGCGTCCTACGGCATCGCGCTGTGGGCGATGACCCAGGCGCCGGTGGCGGTCGTCGCCGCGCTGCGCGAGACCTCGATCCTGTTCGCGCTGCTGATCTCGGCCCTGGTGCTGAAGGAACGCATCGGCCGCGCGCGTGTGCTCGCCGCGGCGCTCATCGTGGCCGGCGTGGTCCTGCTGCGGCTGGGGTGAACAGGCCGCCTACAACGGCGGCATGCGCACGATGTCCTCGTCCACCAGTTCCATCGCCATCACCAGCGCGTCCTCGCGCCCGGCCGCGGCCGGGTAGTAACGCGGGCGCCGGCCGATCTCGTTGAATCCCTCGCTGTGGTACAGCGCGATGGCGGACGTGTTGGACGGCCGCACCTCCAGGAATACGCGCGCCGCGCCGTTCTGGCGCGCCACCCGCACCAGGTCGCGCAGCAGGCGCCGGCCGAACCCGTGCGACTGGCGGTGCGGATCGACGCAGACGTTGAGCACGTGCGCCTCGTCGGCGGCGATGCTCAGCAGGCCGTAACCGACCAGGCCGTCGGCGGCGACCAGCACGCGGCCCGGGTAACCGGCGCGCAGGCAGTCCTGGAAGATGCCGCGGGTCCAGGGAAACGGATAGGCGCGCAGCTCGATCTCCATCACCGCGTCCAGGTCGCCTTCGTGCATCGGGCGCAGCAACGGCGCCGGCGTCGCCGCCACCGCGTTCATTGCCGCTGCTTCCGCCGCAGCGCGCGCAGTTGCGGCCACAGCGCGCGCTTGGCCGCCGGGTTGGCGCGCAGCTCGGCCAGCGGCCAGCTGTCCATCAGCGCGCGGGTCTGCGGATCGTTGGGATTACAGCCGGACGCGCGCAGCAGCGCGATCTGCAGGCGGTCGGGCATGCGCAGCCCACCGCCACGGCGTGGCGGCCGGGCTTCCGGCGCGGTAGCCGGCGCTTCGGGCGGCGTGCGCACGGGCGCCTCGCGGCGCGGAGGCGGGGCCGCGCGCGGGGCGACAGGCGCGGGAGCGGGCACCACGTCCACAGCGGCCGGCGCCAGCGGGCGCTCGGCCTGCGGCAGCGGCGCATCCAGCGCGCCGCCCTCCACGTAGACCGCATAGCCCATCGCCTGCAGCCAGGCCTGCTGCTGGGCGGACCACGGCGAAGCGGGCGCGGCTGCGTTCACTGCACCTTGCTTGCCGGCTGGCGCCAGCGCTGCCACAGCCACATCGCCGGGCCGGACAGCGCGTACAGCACACCGACCACGAACAGGGTGCGCGGCAGGTCCACCACCATGATGGCGATGACGATCGGCACCAGCGCCAGCACCATGAACGGCACGCGCTCCGAACGCGGGCCCTTCTCGCCGCCGCCCTTGAAGCTCCAGAAACGGATGCGGCTGACCATCAGCAGGCCGGCGGCGATGGACACCGCCAGCGCCACGTAACGCAGCTCCTCGCCGCTCCAGCCCAGGCTGCCGTCGGCGAAGGCCCAGACGAAGGACATCATCAGCCCGGCGGCGGCGGGACTGGCCAGGCCCACGAACCAGCGCTTGTCCACCGTTCCCACCTGGGTGTTGAACCGCGCCAGGCGCAGCGCCGCGCAGGCCGCGTACAGGAACGCGGCCAGCCAGCCGACGCGCCCCAGCACGTCGCCGTCGAATTTCAGCGAGGACAGCGACCAGTGGTACATCACCAGCGCCGGCGCCATGCCGAAGCTCACCAGGTCGGCCAGCGAGTCGTACTGCACGCCGAATTCGCTGCTGGTGCCGGTCAGGCGCGCCACGCGCCCGTCCAGCCCGTCCATGACCCCGGCCACGAACACCGCGATGCTGGCGTTGACGAAATCGCCGTTGGACGCGGCGATGATGGCGTAGAAGCCGGCGAACAGCCCGGCGGTGGTGAACAGGTTCGGCAGCAGGTAGATGCTGCGCGAACGCGGCGGAGGTCTCGTTTCGTCCATGCGGCCAGTTTAATCGACTTGCCAGCCGCGTCACCGGGTGCTGCAATCGGCCCTTCACCCCGTCCAAGCGACCGGAGTCGCCATGCGCGCCCTGCCCCGCCTCTGCTGCCTGCTGGTACTGGCCAGTGCCGCCCACGGCGCCCTCGCCGGCAACGGCAACCTGTACAAGTGGAAGGACGCCAACGGCGTGACCCAGTATTCGGAACGGCCGCCGACCGGGCAGACGTACGAGACCCGCCGCATCACCACCTCCGGCGCGCCGGTGGCCGCGGCCGAACCGGCCAAGGCCGGCGAGGCGCCCGAATGCACCGCGGCGCGGCGCAACCTGGACCTGCTGCAGGGCAGCGGCCCGGTGATGCAGGACACCGACGGCGACGGCAAGCCGGACACGCGGCTGGACGACGCCCAGCGCAGCGCGCAGAAGCAGCTCGCCGAGGCCGCCGCGGCGGTGTACTGCAAGTAACGGCGGGTCTTGTCCCGCCGGCATTGCGCCGCAGGCATATCGGCAGGCATATCGGGGAGCCCGCCAGGGAACCTGCCTCGGGCCTGCCGGGCAAGCCCGGCAGCTGCGGGGCGCCATGTCCGGCCGGGGCTTCTGGCAGAATGACCAGCCCGCCGTTTCGCGATCCCCCCATGCGCCTGTCCCGCTTCCACCTGCACACCACCAAGGAAACCCCCGCCGACGCCGAGCTGGTCAGCCACAAGCTGATGCTGCGCGCGGGCATGATCCGCAAGCTGGCCTCCGGCCTGTACACCTGGTCGCCGCTGGGCCTGCGCGTGCTGCGCAAGGTGGAAGGCATCGTGCGCGAGGAAATGAACCGCGCCGGCGCGGTGGAACTGCAGCTGCCGACCATCCAGCCGAAGGAGCTGTGGGAAGAGACCGGGCGCTGGGAGAAGTTCGGCGGCCAGCTGCTGAAGATCAAGGACCGCAAGGAGCAGGAATACTGCTACAGCCCCACCGCCGAGGAAGCGATCACCGACTTCGCGCGCCAGGAGCTGTCCAGCTACAAGCAGCTGCCGGTCAATTTCTACCAGGTGCAGACCAAGTTCCGCGACGAGATCCGCCCGCGCTTCGGCGTGATGCGCGCGCGCGAGTTCCTGATGAAGGACGCCTATTCCTTCCATCTGGACGACGCCAGCCTGGTGGCCGAGTACGAGAACATGAAGGCCGCCTACACCCGCATCTTCACCCGCCTGGGCCTGGAGTTCCGCGCGGTGCAGGCCGATTCCGGCGCCATCGGCGGCGACGCCTCGCAGGAATTCCACGTGATCGCCGATTCGGGCGAGGACGCGCTGGTGTTCTCCACCGGTTCGGACTACGCCGCCAACGTCGAGGCCGCCATCGCCGCCGATCCGGCGCCGCGCGGCGCCGCGGCCGAGGAACTGCGCAAGGTCGATACCCCGACCCAGAAAACCTGCGAGGACGTGGCCGCGCTGATGGGCATCGCCCTGGCGCGCACCGTCAAGTCGATCGCGGTGATGACCGCCGACGGCGACTTCGTGCTGGCGCTGGTGCGCGGCGACCACGAGGTCAACGAGATCAAGCTGGGCAAGGTGCCGGGCCTGGCCGACCACCGCATGGCCAGCGAGGCCGAGATCGCCGAGCACCTGGGCAGCGAGCCGGGCTTCCTCGGCCCGCTCAACCCGCGCAAGGCCATCCGCATCGTCGCCGACCGCGAGGTGGCGGCGATGTCCGACTTCGTCGTCGGCGCCAACGAGAAGGGCTTCCACATCGCCGGCGTGAACTGGGGCCGCGACCTGGCCGAGCCGGAAGTGGCCGACATCCGCAACGTGGTGGCCGGCGACCGCGCCCGCGACGGCGGCGAACTGAAGATCGCGCGCGGCATCGAGGTCGGCCATGTGTTCCAGCTCGGCCGCAAGTACGCCGAGGCGCTCAAGGCCACGGTGCTGGACGAGAACGGCAAGGCCGCGGTGATGGCGATGGGCTGCTACGGCATCGGCGTGTCGCGCATCGTCGCCGCCGCCATCGAGCAGAACCACGACGAGGCCGGCATCGTCTGGCCGGTAGCCATGGCGCCGTGGCAGGCGGTGGTGTGCATGATCAACCCGAAGCAGGACGCGGCCGTCACCGCCGCCGCCGAAGCGCTGCTGGCCGACCTGCAGGCCGCCGGCGTCGATGCCGCGCTGGACGATCGCGGGCTGCGCCCGGGCGCGATGTTCGCCGACATGGAGCTGATCGGCATCCCGCACCGCATCGTGGTGTCCGAACGCGGCCTGGCCGCGGGCACCTACGAATACCGGGCGCGTTCGGCCAGCGAGGCCGAAAGCCTGGACAAGGACGGCCTGCTGCGCAGGATCGCCGGATGAGGATCGGAAAGGCCGGAGCGAAATCCCGGCCTTTTCTTATTGGAAACAATATCGGGTGCACATTATCGTTTGCCGTTTCCGTGAAACAGCCGGTATGCTTTGCCGCGCTGCCACGGAATGGCGATACCCGACCCCATTATCCGGAGTAGCTATTCGATGAGTATTGACCTGAGCGGCCTGTCGGCCAAAGAACTGGCCTCCCTGATCCGCGACGCGCAGAAGCGCAAGAGCGTCGTCGCCAAGCGCCAGCCCATCACCAAGGTCCGCACCCAGCTGGTCAAGGCCGCGCAGAAGGCCGGTTACACCATCGAGGAACTGTTCGGCACCGGCGCCCCCCGGGCCGCCCGCGCGCCGCGCGCCGCCAAGGCCCCGACCAAGAGCGCCACCAAGGGCGTGAAGGTCGCGCCGAAGTACCGCGACCCGGCCAACGCCGCCAACACCTGGACCGGCCGCGGCAAGCAGCCGCGCTGGCTGGCCGAATACACCGCCGGCGGCCGCAAGGTCGAGGATTTCCTGATCCAGAAGTGATCGGGGCGGGAAGATGCCAATTAAAAACGCCGGCATATGCCGGCGTTTTTAATTGGCAAGGAGTGAGTGAAGAGGAGTGAGGAGTGAGAAAAGGCAGGAGCAAAAGCCGGCCTCTCCGCGAAGGCGGAGATCGCCCTTGCTTCTTCTCACTCCTCACTCCTCTTCACTCACTCCTCGCTCAAAGATTCTTCCGCGCCGGCACCAGCAGGTTGCCGAACAGCAGGCCCGCCACCAGCGCCATCACCACGTTGACCACAGTCAGCAGCGCCGATTCGCCGGCCCCCACGTTCTGCTGCTGGATCAGGCTCAATACCCCGCGCAGGCTGATGCTGCCGGGCACCAGCATGATGATGCCGGGCAGGCGGATGATCGCGCCCGGCCGCTGCGCCACCCGGCCGAACAGGTTGCCGGCGGCGGTCAGCATCATCGCCGCCAGGAATATCCCCGCCGGGCCGCCCCACTGCTGCCCGCCATAACGGGAAATGGCATAACCGGCCAGCGAAGCGGCCATCACCCACGGATAATCCCGGCGCGAGGCGCGGAACAGCATCGCGAAGGCGAACGCGGCCAGCATCACCGAACCCCATTCCACCCATTCCGGCTGCGGGCGCGAGGCGCGCACCAGCGGTTCGAGGCCGATCAGGTCGGTGACGGTCACCGCGATCATTGCGCCCACCGTCAGTTTCATGATGGTGGTCAGCGCGCCGGCGAAACGCGCCGTGCCCGACACCCAGTGCTGGCTGGCCAGTTCGTTGACCGCGTTGGTCAACGCCATGCCCGGCAGCAGCACCACCAGCGAGGCGATGATCACCGAGTTCTGGTTCAACGGGCCGATGAAGCTGGCCACCAGTACCGCGACGAAACCGGCCAGCAGCGCGGCCAGCGCGTCGCTGGCCTCGCGGGTGGCCACGCGCCGGTCGGTATAGAACAGCATCAGCCCGATCAGCAGGCCGGTGACGCCGGCGGTGACCACGTCCAGCCACGGCAGCCGCCACATGCCGGCCACGCCCGCCGAGCCCAGGCAGAAGGACAGCAGCATCTGCGCGTTGTCGCGCCAGGTGGGCGCCTTGTCGAGCTGGCGCAGCGCGGTATGGCCCTGGGCGATGCTCATCTGCCCGCCGGCCACCGCGTCGGCGATCTGGTCGGCCAGGGTCAGCTTGTGCAGGTCGTTGCTGCCCGGATCGAGGCGGATCACGCGGGTGATGTCGCTGGAGCCGATCGCCTGGGTCGGGTCGCTGAAACTGAGGATGATGCCGGTGGGGTTGGACCAGGGCTCGCAGTCCAGGTCCAGCCGCTGCGCCAGCGCGACCACCGCCGCCTCCAGCCGCTGCGCCGTGGTGCCGTAGCTGTGCAGGCGGCCTGCGATCTCCGTGACGAAAGCCACGCGCTGCGCATAGGTGGCCCGGTTGGAGAGGGGTGCGATGGTTTCGGCGGACATGCGCGCTAGTATCACCCGGAAGCAGGTCGCCACAGAACCGGCGCGTACGCGCCACGCGCCTGCGGGATCGCGCACCCGCCGATGGCCGCATGGCCGCGGTGCGATGCGCACGACCCTAGGGTCCTGCACCCGCATCGCCTTCCGCGTCGCGCGACTTCGGCGCCGCGATCGCCGGTGGGTCCGCGTGCATCGCCCCACGGTGCGCGGAAGGCGCCGGCGACCGGCCGCACCCGATGGCGCGGCGGTCCGCGCATGGACGCCAAGCCCGTCATGGGCGCGCGACGGACGACAAGGTATGCTCGGCGCCGGACGCTGCCCATGAACAACGCCGAACCGCCCCACTGCGCGATGGATCCGGACGTCGACGGCCAACTGAGGCTGTCGGGCAGCTGGACGTTGTCCACCGCCCTGCAATCGGCCGAGGCGCTGCGCGGCATCGACGCGCCGGTGCGCGGGCTGGATGCGCGCGGCATCGACCAGCTGGATTCGGCCGGCGTGCTGCAGCTGCTGCGTTTCTCGCGCGGCGCGGGCCTGGCCGACGACGCGCTGCGCTTCCGCGACGAACACCACGCCCTGGTCTGCACCATCGACGAAGTCGCCGACGAGCGCCCCAAGCCGCAGCGCGACTACGGCGTGGCCGCGGCGCTGGAGCGGCTCGGCCGCTCGGTGCATGCCATCGGCGGCAACATCGTGGTGCTGCTGGGCTTCTTCGGCGAAAACCTGGCCAAGCTGGCGCGGCTGGTGCGGCAGCCGCGGCGCCTGCGCCTGACCGCCACCGTGCACCAGATGGAAGAGGTCGGGCTGGACGCGGTGCCGTTGATCGCGCTGCTGTCCTACCTGGTCGGCGCGGTGATCGCCTTCCTCGGCTCGACCATCCTGCGCGACTTCGGCGCGGAAATTTACGTGGTCGAACTGGTCAACATCGCCTTCCTGCGCGAGTTCGGCGTGCTGCTGACCGCCATCGTGCTGGCCGGGCGCACCGCCAGCGCCTTCACCGCGCAGATCGGCGCGATGAAGGCGCGCGAGGAGATCGACGCCATCCAGACCCTGGGCCTGGACCCGATCGACCTGCTGGTGCTGCCGCGGGTGCTGGCGCTGATGCTGATGCTGCCGCTGCTGACCTTCATCGCCATGGTCGCCGGCCTTGCCGGCGGCGTCACCGTGGGCGCGTTCGACCTGGGCATCCCGCCGCAGATGTACATCGCGCGCATGCACGAGACCATGGAACTGCGCCATTTCCTGGTGGGCCTGTCCAAGGCGCCGGTGTTCGCGCTGATCATCGCCCTGATCGGCTGCCTGGAAGGGCTGAAGGTGGAAGGCACCGCGCAGTCGGTGGGCGAGCGCACCACCTCCAGCGTGGTGCAGACGATCTCGCTGGTCATCATCCTCGACGCGCTGGCCGCGTTGTGGTTCATGCACATGGACTGGTAAGGGACCCGCGCGATGGCGATCCGCTCCAGGAGCGACAACGGCGGCGACGAACTGGCCATCCGCGTGCGCGGGCTGGTCAACCGCTTCGGCAGCCAGACCGTGCACGACGGCCTGGACCTGGACGTGCGCCGCGGCGAGATCCTGGGCGTGGTCGGCGGCTCGGGCACCGGCAAGTCGGTGCTGATGCGCTCCATCCTCGGCCTGCGCACGCCCGACGCCGGGCAGATCGAAGTGCTGGGCGTGGACGCGCGCGCGGACGACGCGGCCGCGCGCCTGCACATCGAACGCAACACCGGCGTGCTGTTCCAGGACGGCGCGCTGTTCTCCTCGCTCACCGTCGGCGAGAACGTGCAGGTGCCGCTGAAGGAACACCACCCGGAACTGCCCGAGCGCTGGCACTACGAACTGGCGCTGCTGAAGGTCAAGCTCGCCGGCCTGCCCGCCGACGCCATCAACAAGCTGCCCTCGCAGCTGTCCGGCGGCATGCGCAAGCGCGCCGGCCTGGCGCGCGCGCTGGCGCTGGACCCGCCGCTGCTGTTCCTGGACGAACCCACCGCCGGCCTGGACCCGATCGGCGCGGCCGCCTTCGACCGCCTGATCAAGACCCTGCAGGAAGCGCTGGGCCTGACCGTGTTCCTGATCACCCACGACCTGGACACGCTCTACGCCATCTGCGACCGGGTCGCGGTGCTGGCCGACCAGAAGGTGGTCGCCACCGCGCCGCTGCCGGAAATCGAACGCCTCGACCATCCGTGGATCCGCGAGTACTTCCACGGGCCGCGCGCGCGCGCCGCGCGCGGCGCCGGGGAACGGGAAACGGAGATGCGGCAATGAACCGTTTCCGTCGCCTCGTCTTCACCGCCCTGCTGCAGTCTCTCCCCCCGGACAAGCCGGGCGCGGCTGTCCACCGCCGCCCCCTGTTCCCCGCTCCCCCCTTCCCGGCCGTGACCCCATGGAAACCAAAGCCCATTACGTCCTGATCGGCGCCTTCACCCTCATCGTGTCGCTGGCCCTGCTCGCCTTCGGCCTGTGGGCGGCGAAGTACTCCTCCGACCGCACCTGGCAGGAGTACAGGGTGGTGTTCGACGAGGCGGTGACCGGCCTGTCAGTCGGCAGCCCGGTGCAGTACAACGGCATCTCGGTGGGCTCGATCACCGACCTGTCGCTGGCGCCGGACGACCCGCGCAAGGTGATCGCCAGGGTGCGCCTGAACTCGACCACGCCGGTCAAGACCGATACCCGCGCCAAGCTGGCCATCACCAGCATCACCGGCCCGGCCATCATCCAGCTCAGCGGCGGCAGCCCGCAGGCGGCGGCGCTGACCACGGTCAGCCGCGAACCGATCCCCACCATCCAGACCTCGCCCTCGGCGCTGCAGAACATCACCGACGTCGCCAACCGCGTGGTCGAGCGCATGGACCAGCTGCTCAGCGACCAGAACGTGGAGCGCATCTCCAACACCCTGGCGCACCTGGAGACCGTCAGCGGCGGCCTGGCCGACCGCGACCAGGGCACCCAGGCGCTGCTGGTGGAGGCGCGCGACGCCGCGCGCAACCTCAACGCCACCCTCACCACCGCCAACGGCACGATCCGGCACCTGGACGAGAACGTCGTGCGCCAGCTGCCGGCCACGCTGGACAAGCTCGACGCCAGCCTGTCCAAGCTGGACTCGGCCGCCGGCAACGCCAATGCGATCCTTGGCGAGAACCGCGCCGCCATCAACAGCTTCGCCAACGACGGCCTGGCCCAGCTCGGCCCGACCCTGACCGAACTGCGCGGGCTGATCCGCGACCTGCGCCGGGTCAGCGACCGCCTCGAGAACAACCCGGCACGCTACCTGCTTGGCCGCGATGCCCCGAAGGAGTTCGAACCGAAATGAAGCGCTCCCTGCCGATGCGACTGCTCGCTCCCTTCTGCCTCCTGGCCCTGGCCGGCTGCTCGGTGCTGGCCAGCGGCGACCGCCATCCGATCACCATCTACGCGCCGCAGGCGCGCGTGTCCGCCGACCCGGCGTGGCCGCAGGTGGATTGGCAGCTGGCCGTGGCCAAGCCCGCCGCCTCGCGCCTGGTGGACAGCCCGCGCATCAACGTGCGGCCCACGCCCGGCGAACTGGAGGTCTACCGCGGCGCCACCTGGTCGCAGCCGGCCACCGACATGCTCGAAGATGCCCTGCTGCGCGGCTTCGAAGACACCGGCCGGATCAACGCGGTGGCGCGCATCGCCACCGGCATCCGCTCGGACTACAAGCTCACCATCGACCTGCGCCGCTTCGAATCGGACTACGCCGGCAATGAACGCCCCGCGGCGACCATCGAGCTCAACGCCAAACTGATCCACAGCCTCGACCAGCGCGTGGTGGCCTCGCGCACCTTCCGCGTCGCCGAGCCCGCCGCCGGCACCGACCTGGGCAGCGTGACCGCCGCCTTCGAAACCGCGCTGGGCAGGACCACCACCGAGCTGATCGGCTGGACGCTGGCCTCGGGCCAGGCGGACCGGCAGGCCCACCCGGTGCCGTAACACGGGGCTTGCCCCGCATGCTTTGCTGCGTAGCACCGTGCCGGGCGAGCCCGGCACCTACACGGTGTATCGTCTCGACCAATGCGTGGCCTCGCGCGGCTTCAAGGCTCGCCCCATCCCGTGGATGCGAGAGCTTGCCCCGCATGCTTTGCTGCGTGGCGCCATACCGGGCGAGCCCGGCACCTGCGCGGTGTACCGCCTCGACCAATGCGTGGCCTCGCGCAGCTTCAGGGCTCGTCCCATTCCGTGGATGCGGGGGCTTGCCCCGCATGCTTCGCTGCGTGGCGCCATGCCGGGCGAGCCCGGCACCTGCGCGGTGTACCGCCTCGACCAATGCGTGGCCTCGCGCGGCTTCAAGGCTCGCCCCATCCCGTGGATGCGGGGGCTTGCTCCGCATGCTTTGCTGCATGGCGCCGTGCCGGGCGAGCCCGGCACCTACACGGTGTACCGTCTCGACCAACGCGTAGCCTCGCGCAGCTTCATGGCTCACCCCATTCCGTGGATGCGGGGGCTTGCCCCGCATGCTTTGCTGCATGGCGCCGTGCCGCGCTAGCCCGGCACCTGCGGAGTCGGGCTCGCGGCCGGGCGGGTCACGCGTTCCTTCATTCGTGTCACGGCAACGAGCCGGCACCGCATCCAGGCCACTCAATCGTCCGCGCCGGTCATCCGCGCATGCCATGCCGCGTACGGCGTGTTCTTCGCCAGATGGCGGTTGTAGTCCGGCGCGCCATCGCTCCACCACACCGGCCCGCGTTCGCCGAGCGCGCGCTTGGCCGTATCCACCGCCGCGCCTGCACGCGCCAGCGCCTGTGGGTCGGCCTGTCGTCGCGCGCGGCCGACTTCGCGGCGCGCGGCCATCAGTTGACGCACCGCCGCCTGCCGCTGTTCCTCCGGCAGGTGTGGATTGGTCGCGCGCCACAGGCGGCCGCGCACCACCAGATAGCGGCCATCAGGCGTAAGCAGCGGTGGATCGGCCATGCGTGGCAGAGGTGGAAGGGAACGCCGTCACCATCGCCGTCGCCGCGTGCATGCGGTGTCGATGCCTCGCGCCGCCGGTGCGGCATGCAGGTCAGTGCAGCGTCACCACGATCGGCTCGCCGCGGGTGACGATCAGCGTGTGCTCGTACTGCGCCGAGCGGTTGCCGCGCGCGCCCAGCAGGGTCCAGCCGTCGTCGCCTTCCTCGACCTGGCGACTGCGCGTGGACAGGAACGGCTCGATGGTGATGACCATGCCCTCGTGCAGCAGGCGCGTGTCGTGCGGGTCGTAGTAGCCGGGGATGTGGTCCGGCTCCTCGTGCAGCGCGCGGCCGACGCCGTGGCTGCCCAGGTTCTCGATCACACGGAAGCCGGCTTGGCGCGCGGTGCGTTCGATTGCCGCACCGATCAGGTTGAGCGGCTGCCCGGCGCGCGCCACCTTCAGCGCGTTGGCCAGCGCGCTGCGCGCGGCATGGCACAGGCGCAGGTCGCGCGGCGCGGCATCGGGCAGCACACGCGTGCCGCCGGTATCGGCGAAGTAGCCGTCCAGTTCGGCCGACACATCGACGTTCAACACGTCGCCCGCCGCGAGGACGCGCGCGCCCGGCACGCCGTGGGCGGCTTCCTCGTTGACGCTGATGCAGGTCGCGCCCGGGAAGCCGTAGACCAGGCGCGGCGCCGGCTGCGCGCCCTGCGCGGCGAGCAGGCGTTCACCGATCAGGTCGAGTTCGCCGGTGGTCATGCCCGGGCAGGCGGCGGCGAGCATCGCCTCGCGCACCTGCGCGACCAGCCGGCCGATGCGTTGCAGGCCGTCGATGTCCGACTGCGATCCGATGGTCATGGCGTTCTCCGGGCGATGGGCCGGGAAAGGCTAGCAGCGTTCCGGCCCATTCCTTCAAGCCCTTGATGTCAAAGCGGAAAAACGGCGCATATCGCAGCCCCGGCGAACAGGCCCGCGCCGAACACCGCATGCGTGGCCAGGCTCTGCAGCCGCGCCGGCCAAGGCTGCGGCGTGCGGGCGGCCGCGATGCCGGCGCCGAACGCCGGCTGCATCACCAGGAAGGGCAGCAGCACCGTCGCGACGCCGAAGCCCAGCGCCATGCCCAACGTCGGCTGCCGCAGCCAGCCACTGCCCGTCATCGCCACCATCATCCCGGCCATGCCGATGCCGATGGCGTAGTGCGCGCACCAGCCCAGCACGCGCTCATGCCTGACCGGCGCGGCATCGCGGATGACGTCATGCCGCCAGCGCCCTGCGCGCCAATGCCCGATCCAGCGGCCCAGCAGCGCGTAGTCCAGCGTGGGCCGCCCGAGCCGGCGCAGCAGCAGCGCCCACAGATCAGTCGCCGCGGTGGCGACAATGCCCATGACCACGACCCGCATGATGATTCCGCCATCGTCCATCGCTCTTCCCGCCTGCCAGGAAACCTGTTTCCATCAGTCTCGACGTTGAAGCCGGCTTGAGGTCAAGCGTGCAGGAGATCGACATCGGCCAGGTGGTGCGGCAAAGCGGCGTGGCCGCTTCCACCCTGCGCTATTACGAAACCCGCGGCCTGATCCGGCCGATCGGGCGCAACGGCCTGCGCCGCGTCTATGCGGCCTCGGTGATGCAGCGCCTGTCGCTGATCGCGCTGGGCCGCGCGGCGGGGTTCTCGCTGGAGGAGATCGGCGCCATGCTCGGCGAGGGCGCCACTCCCGACATCGACCGTCCGCTGCTGCTGCACAAGGCCGACCAGCTGGAGCGACGCATCGCCCGCCTGCAGGCGCTGCGCGATGGACTGCGCCACGCCGCCCGCTGCCGCCATGCCGACCACCTGCACTGCCCCACCTTCCAGCGCCTGATGCGCGCCGCGTTGCGCCGGCAGGGCAGGCAGGGCGATACCGGCAACCCGGCTTCACCGTGACTTCACCGCGGCCCCATCCAGGCTCCGCGCACCAGGTCGATGCTCCACGCTCACCCGCCACCCTGGAGTACCGCCGTGAAAAGCCTTGCGATCCGCCCGGCCATCGGAACCGGCCTGCTGCTTCTCATCCCCCTGGTCATGTCCACGCTGGACCGCCACAAGCCCGCCGGCGACGGCTGGCACTGGGGCCCGATGGACTTCGTGGTGATGGGCTTGCTGCTGTTCGGCGCCGGGCTGGCGTACGAATACTTCGCCTCGCGCCTTGGCGACAGGCGGCACCGGGTGCTGCTGGGCGCCGCCCTGCTGTGCGCGGTGCTCGCGATCTGGGTGGAACTGGCGGTGGGTGGCATCAGCCAGCTGGCCGGCCATCTGCCCAGCTTCGGCGGCGCCTGAACCACGGCACCGGCCCACGATCTGCTTTGCTTGAGTCCCTCCCGTCGCCGATTGCCCGCACGACACTGGAGCAGCGTTGCGTGGAGCCGACCCACGCAACGCACTGCGCCCGTTACGGCGCCCTTGTCATGGCCTGGCCAACCGTTCCTCGACGGCGGAAAACGCCGAACGCTCGCCCTTGCGCGCGTCCGGCAGGCCGGTGGCGAAATACGCCACGCCGGTGCCGCTGGCCGGGTCGACCCACAGCCCCGACAACAGGCCGTACGCCGAACCGGAATGGCCAAAGCGCGCCACGCCATCGCCGAACGGGTCGTCGCGGCAGCCCTTCACCGGCGTGGCCAGGGTCTGCATCGCCAGCCCATAACGGCAGAAGAAGCCATCGCCGCCTTGCCCGCTGTCGTCCTCTTCCGAGGTCATGCCCGCGCCCGGCGCCCAGGTCCACTGCGGGCGCGCCAGTTCGCGCACGGATTCCGCGCGCAACAGGCGCACGCCGTCCACCTCGCCCCCGCCCAGCAGCAGGCGACCGATCTTCGCCAGGCCGTTGGCGGAAATGCGCAGGCCGCCCTGCGGCGCGAACAGCGCGCCGTTGTCGCCGGCACGCCAGCGGCCGAGATCGCAGCTGCCATCGGCGGCGGCCACCACCGGGCAATCGGGGCGACGGCCCTGGTTGTCGTCGCGCACGGGCCGGTGCGCCTCGTCGTACAGCACCACCGCGCGCGCCACGGTGGCGTCATCGCAGCTGGCCCAGTTGAAGCAGGCCGCGACGCCGAGCGGCCCCAGCACCAGCCGCTGCATCAGCCGGTCGAAGCGCTCGCCGCTGGCTTTCTCCATCACCGAGGCGATGAGCGGGAAATCGATGTTGGCGTAGCGGAAGAAGGTGCCCGGCGCATGCGCCTTGTCCCAAGCGCGCGGGTCGTCCAGCACGTCGCGCAGCTGCCCGCCCAGCGGCACGGCGTAATAACCGGCGGCATCGGTGAGGCCGGCGCGGTGCGAGAGCAGCAGGCGCAGGGTGATCGGCGTATCAGGGAACTGCGGGTGGCGCAGCGTCCAGCCGAGCCAGCGCGACACATCCGCGTCCAGGTCCAGCTGCCCGGCCTCGACCATGCGCATCACGCCCAGCGCGGTGACCAGCTTGGAAATCGAAGCGATCCGCACCGGATCGTCGGCGCCCAGCACGCGCCCGGCGGCGATGTCGGCCATGCCGTGCGCTTCGGTGGAGGTGACACCGTCGCGGTCGAATGCCACCCGCACCGTCGCCACCGGCTCGGCCGCCTGCAGGCTGCCTGCGACCAGACACATCCCCAGCACACATCCGATGCGCATTCCCGTTCCCCGCGATTGGCGAAGCACCGACCTTAGGCAAGAATGCCGGCAACGTCGAGTGCGGATCGGCCCACGCGCGAGGGCGCGTGGGCAGTGTGCGTCAGGTAAGGGCCGAGGTGGATTCGTAAGGCAGCGGGCGCAGGCCCAGCGCGATGATGGCCGGGGCGGCGGCGTCGAGCACTTCCTGCTCGCCGTCGATCACCACCAGGATGTTGCCGGCCTCGATCTCGTCGTCGAACGCCTGCCGCACCGGATCCGGCACGGTCGCGCCGAGCAGCGCCGACCCCAGGCTGCCGACCATCGCGCCGGCCAGCCCCACCGCCGCGGCGCCGGCCAGGGTGATGCCCAACGGCGGCACGGCGACGGCGACCAGGCCGGCGAGCAGGCCGGTGGCGGCGCCGTACCCCGCGCCACGGCCGACCGCGGCCATCAGGTCGGTATCGGCCATCTTGCGTTTGTCCGGAATCTCGCGCTTCTCGATGTCGGAACGCGCGACCAGCAGGATGTCGTCGTTGTCCACACCGGCGCGGCGCGCCGCCGCCATCGCCTGCTCGGCCAGCGGCAGCCCGGTCGCACTGAATACATGGCGTTTCTTCATGGCCGTTACCTCCTTGCGCGATCACGTGCGCAGGCACGCATACGCTGTCGGGCCGTCTTCGCCGCGATCAGCGGCGGGCATCCTTCGTATCGCCCTCTTCCGCCTCGCCTTCTTCCCGGTCCAGCATGCGCTGGTCGTGCATGTCCTTCTGGTGGCTGGGCTCGGTGCGCGTCGCCTGGCGCGCGGGGTTGGTCCTGCGCGGGTCCTCGGTACCGGGACGCGGTTGCTGCTGCACCTGGTCTGTCTTCTGCCGGCTCTGGTTGCTGGTCATAACGGACACCTCCACGGCGGCACCTGCCGCGCGCCCACCCTGCGCCGCCGCCGATTAGGGCCGCGTGCCGATGCGTGATGCGAGCGGGCACAAACGTGACCGGAGGGATAACGGATGCCGCTCAGTCCCCGAGTCCAAGGAACATTCGCATCCGCGCCAGCTCCTCGTCGAGCGCGATGTGGAATGCGGCATCCTTCGGAGGCCGGCCGGCGACATACCGCAGCTGCGCGTCCAGCGCGCCCGCCACGACCGACAGGTTGCCCCAGCCGATCACCTGCTCGCGCCACAGCAGCGGCATCGCGTAATAACCGAGCCTGCGCTTCGCCGCCGGGGTGTAGGCCTCGAAGCGGTAGGTCCAGCCCCACAGCAGCTCGAAGCGGCGGCGGTCCCACACCACCGGATCGAACGGCGTGAGCAGGCGCACCTGCCCGTCGGCCTGCCAGCGGCGGCTTTCCGCGCGCTCGCCGTCGGGCCACAGCCAGTCCACGCCGTCCACGCGCGCGCACCGCAGGCGCTGCCGTGCGCGCAGCAGCGCCGGCCTGCAGGCATCACGCCACTGTGGAACGCCATTGCCGAGGTAACCTACCAGTTGCCGCAGGCTGGCCGCCGGCAGCGGCGCGTACTTGCCCACGATCAGATCGATCAACGCATCCAGGCGCATTCCGACCTCGTGCGCCTGCACCGGCGCGACGTCCTCGCGCACGGCGTAGACGCGGGTGCCGCCTTCGCGCCGCGCCACCCGCAGCAGCCCGCGGTAATGCATGCCATCGAGCAGCTGGGTGCTGGCGTTGGACGAGCCACCGAACCAGTTGGTGGTCTTGCCATGGGCGAAATGCGCCTCGACCTCACGCGGATGCGCCACGCCACGGCCGGCGACGAACTCGCGCACCGCCTGCGCCTGTTTCCAGCGCGCCGGCGTCCACACCGCGCGCGCCTGCCGCGGGTGCATCAGCGCCTGGTGCGCGCGCGGCAGGAAGCCGTAGTTGACGAAGAAATCCTCTTCCAGCGGCAGGCGCGGATAACGCCGCTCCAGTTCGCCGGCACGGTAGTCCCTGACCCGGTGGCGCAGGGTGAGGTCCTGCGCCCGCGCCGGCGCGCGGATGGGGTCGGCCTGGACGAAACCGAGTTTTTCGATCGCCCGCATCAGCGTGGTCGGCTTGAACAGCGTCCGGGCGACGGCGTAACGGCGGAGTTGATCGAGGGTGGGCGGCATGGGCGCATGATGCCAGCTGCCGGCATTCCGGAGTGCCGCCACCGGCAGGCGGCATCCCGCCACCCGTGGTTGCCGCAGCGGATGCGGGCGCATCGCCCGCCTGGCCGCTCAGCGCGCGCGAGAGCGCTGTTCCCTCTCCACGATCATCTCGACCAGCGCACGCTCTTCGGCCGTCAGCGGACGATCTCCGGTCGGCAGCGGCGCTGTACCTTCCTTCGTGTTCTGCCCATGGTCGTACTGGGCCGCCAGCGCCTCCAGCATGACGGACAGCTCGGGCGACAACTCCGGCGCGGCGCCGCCGTTGCGCCGGTTCTCCTCCAGCGCCGACAGGAGCGTGACCAGCATCTTCTGCGTGGCTCCCTGCTCGCCGGTGCCCTGGCCGCCGTTGGCATGTTCGTTCAAGGAGCGCTGGTAGTAGCCGGCCAGCAACCGCTCCAGCCTGTCCGTGCCGGCGCTGCCTTCATGCAGCACGGGATCGTCGCGCTCCAGCACCATGTCGACGATGGCCTGCTCGTCGGCCGACAGCGCGCGCGATGGCGCCCGCCGCGGCTGGCTCAGCACCTGCGCTTCGTCGATCGTATTCCTCAGCGCCTTCCAGCCGAACCAGCCGAGCCCCAGCACCGCGGCCACTCCCAGCACGACCAGCAGCAGCAACACGCCGAACAGGATCAGCAACGGCTTCCACCATGAACTCCGCGCCCGGGGCGGCGTGACGTGTGCACTCATGCGCATGCCCCAACCGGTGCCGCTACAGAAAACCGATGCGATGCCATGCGCTTCATATCCCCTGATTAGTAGGTGAAGCATACCCGCCACGAGCCGACGGACGGCGGCGATTGGCTGCTGTACGCGTAGGCCCTTCTTGTAACATCGACACGGAAAAGGACGCCATACGCAGACAGGGAGTTCCGCCATGCGTGCGAACCACTCCAAAAGCGCGCTCGTCTACCGCCAGGTCCGGCGAGGGCTGCGATCAGGACTGTACCTGCCCGGACAACGGATCGACCCGGGCACCCTGGCCGCGGAATTCAACACCAGCCCCACGCCCGTGCGTTCCGCCCTCTACCGCCTGGTCGGCGAAGGGCTGATCGACGACCACGCACGCAACGGGCTGCATGTCCCTCTGCTCACCGAGGTCGCCCTGCGCGAACTTTATGACTGGATGGAACGGCTGCTGCTGATGGCATGCGATATGCGTGGCGACCTTGGAGGCATACCGGCCGCCAACGGCAACGACATCGCGTCCAGCAATGGCGGCGACACGATCAAACGAACCTGGACGCTGTTCGATGCGATCGCGGCTGCCACCGCTTTTCGTCCATTGCACCAGGCAGTCAAACAGGCCAACGACAGACTCGCCCCGGTGCGATGGGCAAAGCGCGGCCTGATCGATCACGCCGACGACGAACTGGCCGAACTCGACGGCCATTGGCAGAGCCGCGACATCCCGGCGTTGAAAGCCGGCCTGCGCGACTACCACGCGCGCCGCAAACTGCTGGTGCCCCGGATCGTGGCCCTGCTCGTCGACCGACGCGACCAGCACACGTAACCGGGCTGGCTTCTTCCTATCGGAAGCAACAGCGCGATTGCCTGGGTGTATCGGACCGGGCGCCGGTGACAGTCATCACGATGCCTCGGGGCCTCGCATTTCATGACGACCTGCGCGCCTTTGGATAATCATCGTTTAGCAACGCAATAATCATTTGAAAATCAAATTTTCCGCCTCCTACGCTGCGTGCGTCATGGAAACCGCCATGACGCAACCGCAGGAGAGCAAAGATGAACAGCAACGACAACAACCGTGACAACGCGGACGACGTGATCGTGCTTGGCGTCGCCAGTGTGGAGACGCAGGGGGGCGCCGGCCCCGGTGAACCGACCGGCCCTGGGCTGCCGATGATCCCGGGCATTTCCGAGGAGTGAGTCACCAGGACGCGCACTTCGGTGCGCGTCCTGCCTGGAGGAATGGATGCATTGGCTGATCAACCAGGATCTGTCCTGTTGCGATATCGATGGCCGTTTGGTCTTCCTCGATCTCGCACTCGACCGATATTTCACGCTGACCGCTCCGCTGGAGTCGGTCATGCGCAGCTATCTGTCGTCTGGAACGCTTTCCCGGCGACAACGTGAGGATCTGGAAGGCAAGGCGGGGATCGTGATCGCGCGTGCGCTCGGTCTGCACTCCTCCATCCCGGGCCTACCCAGTCCCACGGTCAGCGCCATCGAATCATCACCTGCAGCGGGCTGTCGGCCTGCCGTACTGCCCGAGGTCGCCGCGACCATCTGGTGGGCACGACGACAGCTGCGGCGTCGGCCGCTCAAGGCGGTCATCGAAGGCATCGCCATACACAGAGATGCGAAAGCCCCACCTCGTGCTCATGCTTCCATGACCATTGAACCTCTGCAGGATGCGGCAACGCAGTTCATGCGGGTACGCCGCTACGTGCCTGTTGACCCCTGCTGTCTGCTGGATTCGCTGGCCTTGCTCCGCTTCCTTTCGCGACGGCGGCTGCACGCGCGGATCGTCTTTGGCGTGAACCTGGTTCCTTTCGCAGCCCACTGCTGGGTGCAGGCCGGAGGCATCGTGCTGAACGAGACGCTGTCCGACGCAGCTGCACATACCCCGATCAGGATCATCTGATGGAACACGACTTCATCCTCCTGCTTGGCGAAGAACTCAGCGGCTCCGCGCGATTGGAAGACGCACTGCATGCCCGTGGAATGCAGTGCGAGCTGCGTACCCGCCACGCACGGCTGTTCGTTTCCGCCGCAACGCCCCTGCTTCGATTGCCTGGCCATGGATTGCTCATAGGGAGGCTTTTCGACCATGGCGGCAAGGCAGTTGGAGAACTATCCGGGCTTGCAGGGACTGTTGAGGAGCGCGAGCATCGCCTGTTGCGCGAAACGTGGGGCGAATATCTCCTGCTGCATGTGGCCGACAATGACGAAGAGCAGGTAGTACGAGTTCTGCGCGATCCATCGGGTGCCGTCCCGTGCATCTACGGCTTCATGGGGGACCATGGATTCGCGACATCCAACATCGCCCTTGCAACCCACCTCGGTCTCTACCGCAAGGAGGTGGATTGGGGGGCCATGGCGCACAGCCTCGCGTACCCCTACCTCCGGACGGGCCACACCACGTTGAAAGGCATCCGCGAGCTTCTTCCCGGGAGTACCCTCACCTGCCACGACGGTAGCCTTTCCACGCACGCGCCCTGGTCGCCTTGGAGCTTCGTATCCCGTGGCATTCGCCACAGGGACCGCGAAGCAGCCATCGCCGATGTGCGCTCCGCGGTCTCCACGGCGGTTTGCTCATTGTCGGCGGCCGATCACAGGCTGGTGGTTGAGCTGTCAGGTGGGCTGGATTCCTCCATCGTCGCGGCATGCCTCCAAGGGGATATCGCGCGCGCCACGTTCTACACGCTGGTGATGCCAGTGGCTGGCACGGATGAACGTCCCTATGCTCGACTGGTTACGGACACCCTGGGATGCGGGCTCGCCACCCAGCAGGTCGGCTTCGAGAATGTGCGCTTCGATTTCCCCTTGTCGCCCTCGGCATTCCTGCCAGCCATGGGCATCCTGCAGAATGCAGTCAACGAAGCATGGGAGAAAGCTGGCGCGGACTGCGATGCGGATAGCTACCTGTCCGGCGGTGGTGGCGACACCGTTTTCTGCTACCTGAAGACGGCGGCGCCGTCAGCCGACGCGTTCCGCGAGAACGGACTCAAGGCCGGCGTTGTGTCTCTCCGCGATCTCTCGGCGCTCCACCAATGCACGTTCTGGAAAGCGGCACGGCTGACGCTGCGCAAGCTCCGGCTCCCACCGTCCGGTACCTGGAAGAAGGACAGCCGCTTTCTTTCCCCAGCCCATACGCCCGACACGCCGGAGTATCACCCTTGGCTGGACATGCCGACCGATGCGCTTCCGGGGGATCGCGAGAAAATCCAGGATCTCATCGGCACACAGTTGTTCCGGGACACGGCCCCGCGTAGGGCGGGGCGTTCCATGCGCTTTCCACTGCTGTCCCAACCCGTCATGGAAGCGTGCCTGCGTGTACCGACATGGATGTGGATCGAGGGCGGGCGCAACCGCGCGGTCGCCCGCGATGCCTTCGCCGATCGCTTGCCACCGGGGATTCTCGACCGCCGCAGCAAGGGCTCGTATACCGGCTACATGGCGGCCGTCTACACGCGCAACAAAGATGGCATGCACAAATTCCTGGAAGATGGCCAGCTCGCAGCACACGGCCTGCTGGACCGCAACGCGCTCGCGGACTTCCTTGCCCGTGAACTGGCGCCGCGCGACCTTTCCTTCCTGCGCATCTTCGACCTGTGTGCGGCAGAAAACTGGGCACGGCAGCAAGCCTAGCCTTCCTCACGGCGGCGTTCGCCCCTCTCCTCCCGGTTGCCGGCACGCATCTGCCGCCAGATACGGTATTGCCCAGCCTTCGCGGGATCCGGATCCTCGTATTCCTGCAACCAGAAGCGGAACCAGTCGATATTGCGTTCGTAGGCAGCCAGCTTGTGCCGCGGCTGGAACTTGATATGCGCTTCTTCAGGAAAAACATAGAGATCGCCCTGCTTCCTGCGCAACAGCGGCAATGCATAGTCCAGCAGCATCCGGTACTCCTGCTCCGGCAGCTGGAACAGGATCGGCGCGCGGATCCGGTCAAGCTGGAACGCCGGTGATATTTCCCTCCATCGCTCCGGTGTTTCATCTGGCGCCCCCAGCTGCCACATCAGGCGCAGGTTGGTACGGAATGCCTCACGCAGGCTGTTTAACAGGTAGTAGCTCGGAGTCGGCGAGATACTGCTGACAGAGGCAGCGGCGATAGCATTCGAATGCATGAGCGTCCATAAGGTCACCTCGCTGCCGAAGCTGAGCCCGCCCATGCCTACGCGCCCGGGGTCGGCCTTTCCATGGGCGGCCAGCAGGGCGACCACACTCTCCACGGCGGCCCGCCCCTGGTCATGACGTTCGACGTAATCCAGGCGGAAGCCAGGCAGAGCGTTGATGCACAACGCCGAGATCCCGTGCCCGGCCAGCGAAGCCAACGGCCATTCATCACCCAATCCCCCTCGCAGGAACCCCTGGCAGGTATAGAACGTAATGAACAGCGGTGGCGGGTGGTCAACGTTCCTCGCCTCGAAAAGCTGACCGGTGAACTCACGGCCTTGCGCGTCCTTCCAGCGGATCATGCGCGCGGGTGTCGTGGCGCCGATATCCGCCTCCAGCCCTTTGTTCGGCTCGAACAGTATCCGGCGTTCACCACTGTCGATATCGATCGCTTCCAGTCGGGGTGGGCGATCCGCCTCGGCGGCGACGCACACCAGCGCCTTGGCCGATACCCCACATGGAACGTCCGGGTGCCACTGGCTGCCGCTTACCAACCCATCCGACACCACGATGGTCTGCACGGTACCGGTGGCTACATTCCAGCGGTGGATCGACTGCGCGCGTCCCTTTTCGTAGTCGGTAGTGGTGAACAGAACCTCGTCGCTTCCTGGCCGCCATTGCACATCGCCTACGGCGCGATGCGTGCACCGCGTATCGGTACAACGCACCAGCTTCGCGGACCGTCTATCAGGCAACATCGCCAAGGTGGAGGCTACCGATTGCAACATGCCGGCCTCCGCCTCCTGTGTGGGCAGGAGGAGGGCGATGCGCAGGTCATCCGGATGCGGAACAAGCTTCGTCGGCGCCGGCAGGATGCCTGGAATATCGGTGGCCGTCGGCAGCACAGCGGGCACTTCCGAAACCGTCGCATCCCGTGTGGCCAGAGTGCCCGTATCGGCTTCCCTCCACCGGTCGGACACATTGGCCAGCAGTGGGCCGGTCGAGAACCAGTCCCCCAGGAACCGTTGCGTCGCCGGCCGCCCTTCGACCCTACCAGAACGGTGCAGGCTACCAGCGAGCACTACAGATTCATCGATGCGTATTCCCCGTTCATACTCCCCCTGCTCGGCATCGAGTACGGCATCGCGCATGGCGCCGATGCTGTAGAGCACGCTGTTTCCGTCCTTGCCGAGGGCGAAATCACGTACGTCAGCCGCATCCTTCACCACTTCCTTCGCCTGCGAGCCGTCCGCAGCCGCGCGCCAGATGGAGACGCGGCCGTCGATCCGCGCACGATAGTGCAGCCAACGTCCATCGCTTGACCAAAGCGCTGGCGATGGCAGTACCAAGCCAGTCGCATGTTTACGCAGAGGTTCGCCGCCCTCCCCGATCCGCAGCGGCGGCGAACGTCCATCCAAGTTCTGTACATACCAGACACTGTCGTAGGTATTGCGCTCTATGGACGCCTGTTCCATGCGGAACGCCACATGCCGGCCATCGGGCGACACCACCGGATTTCCCAGGTCATTCACTTCCAGGAGTCGACGTGGCGAGACCGTCGCTGCGCAGACCGGTGGCGCGGCGATCGCAGCCGCCAGCAGGAAGGACAGCGTTGCACAAACCAGGGATGTCCGGCCCATCACGAATCGCCGCAACCGTGCGCATCGATTCCGCCGCGATGCATGGAAATTGTGGCTATGCATGGTCCTCCTCCTACCAGCGCATCGAAACCGAAGCGCTGGCGAACCTTCCGATGGCCGAATAGTTGGTGGCGTCGTATGGCACGTAGGTCGCCACCGCGGGCGCGTACAGCGGGGGCGCACGATCCAGCAGGTTCTGTATCGAGAGGCCGAACGACAATGCCGGGAACCTGCCGCCACGCGCGGCGAGCTCGTAGCCCAGGGTAGTATCCAGCGTGGTGAACGATGCCCCCTTGTCCGGCACCCCACCGCGGCGACTGGTCACGCCGCCGGTATGGTTGGCGAAGGCGGAAGCAGTGAATCCCCCCGATGTCCACACCGCACCGATGCGGCCGTTGAACCGTGCCGGATTGGCGATGGTGCCGGCCAGTGGATTCACCGGTTGACCGGCACTGGTCCGCTGCTCGCTGTCGAGCCAGCTGGATGATCCGCGGATAGCCAGTTGGCCGTGCCCCAGATCGAACCGGTACGAAGCAGACAGATCGACACCCTGGATGCGCTGCCGCGCGGCATTGACGTACTGGTCGCGGATGATCGCCACTACCTTGGCCGGGTCGTAGGGAGCACCCGACAGGTTGTAGAAGGCGCTGTTGTAGACCGCCAGCAGGCGCTCCATCTCTTCCCGTGTTGGCGCAAGATCCACGAATTCCGCGTATGCAGGATTGGATAGCGCATGCGCATAGCTGACCGGTTCCACGACACGGTCGACGTAGTCGACGTCGAACCAGGTCAGTTCGGCCTCCAGGCCTGGCAGCGCCTCCGGATGGACGGCCAGCGATGCGGTCCACGTACGCGCCCGCTCTGCCTGCAGGTCGGCATTGCCGCCGTAGGACATCAGCACGGTCGCGCCCGCTGGACTCCCGGCGGCTCCCACCGCCGATGCGCTCCATAGGTAAGCCATACGGTTCTGGTGACGCTGCAGCAGTGTCGGCGCCTTGAACGAACGCCCCCATGACGCCTTGAAAGTAAGGTGCGCGTTTGGATCGTAGATGACGCCGAGCTTTGGCGTGGTCACGGCACCGAAGCTGGCGTAGTCCTCGCCGCGCAGGGCCGTGCTGAATTCCAGTCGACGGATGCCGCCCATGCCCATCGACGGCGCGACGATCGGAACACTGAGCTCGGCATAGGCCGAGCGCGCGCGCTCGTTCCCGCCGTATGAAGTACCTGCAACACGAGGGCGGCTCATGAACGCGTCCTCGCGCGAGCCGGCACCGACCGCAAGACGTGCCTCCCCTCCCTCGAGTGCAAACAGCGGACCTTCCGCACCGACCTCGTAGGAACGGCTTCGATTGCAGCTACAGGTCTGCGTAACCAGGCGGCTGTCCGTCGCCGAAACGTAGTAGCGCTCATCGATGTTTTCGTTCCTGCCGTGCGTTCCTCCCAGGGTGAGCGACCAGTCCCTGCCCAGGAAAAAGGCGATGCTGGGCGAAATGAGCGTTATGGAAGTGTCCGGGGTATAGCGGTAATAGGCGGTACCCTGACTGACATACCGCTCCATGTCGCGTTTGGTCCGTAACGCATCGAAGCGCAGTTCGGCCACCTCGCCAAGCGCCTGGTGGAGGCTGACCAGCCCGCTGCGCGTATCGCTCCCGCCGTAAATGGTGTAGGGCTCGGCCAGATGGCGGGTATAGCTGCGCTGGCGCGCATGGATGGGATCGGAGGCAGTGTCCTTGAAGGTGGCTATCATTCCCCCGCCAAGCCACTGCGCACCGGCGGTAGCGCTGTATTCCTGTGTCGCCAATCCGCCATCCGCCGTGCCTGCATGGCGCATGCCGAACGCCACGCCATCGAAGTCGCGCTTCAGGATCACATTGGCCACGCCACCGACGGCATCCGAGCCGTAGATCGCGGACGCACCATCGGGAACGATCTCGAGGCGCTCGACCGCTTCCACGGGAATGGCACTGATGTCCACCGCCTGCGAGAACCCGTCGTACGCGAGCCTGCGGCCATTGAGCAGCGTCAGCGAGGCATCCGCGCCCAAGCCGCGCAGGTTCAACGAGGAGCCGCCCGTAAGGTCCTGGTTGCCGACACCGCTCGCGGCACCAATGACGCCCGGGTTCTGCCCACCACCGAAGTTCTGCGGCAGACTCCTCACCACCTCGCCCAGATCGGCGAAACCCTCCTGCCGGATCTGCTCACTGCCAATGGCGATCACCGGCGACGGCGTCGTGCCGCCGCGGATGCGGGTGCCGGTGACGGTCACCGTTTCGAGTTCGGTGGCGGCCGGCTCTTTCCGCGAGGCGGGCTCCGACGTCGATGCGGCGGTGCTCCCCTGCCCTGCCCCGCCGTCCTGTTCTGCGTCCGCGCGGGTTGCGTCCGTTGTGGATTCCCCGGCCAGGGCGATGCCGGCATGGCCGGAAAGCGTGGCGAACAGGGCGATGGAAATGGCGTTGCGTAAAGCGCTGGTCTTCATGCTGCGTCCTTTGGTTTCCATGGTGGGTACTTCGTCCTGCGGTGATGGACGGGCGCCGGTACGCGGGGCCGGCCGCGGGCAACAGCGCTCCATGGCAACGGAGCCCGTCGGCCGTGCTGGCGATTCCCTGTGGTGTTTCCGGTGCCCTGTCCGGGCGCGGCCTGTGCGATACCCCGGCGCCGCCGCCCTGCCGTGCCGCCTCGCGCTCCACCCGACGGGCTGGAGTTGATGCACGTGATGCGTTCACTTATTAACCCGGTGCGCACACTACGTTTAACGTAGTATCGATGTCAAGCGCCCATCCGGAAGCTTCTGTCCACCGAAGCCCGGGACGTGCACGGCCTTGTCAGCAAAGAAAGATCTCCCCGTCTACAGCGTGCGTCTGCGCGAAGCGCGGGAGACCTATGGCATTTCGCAGCGCAATCTCGGCATCCAGGCCGGGCTGGACGAATTCGTCGCCAGCACCCGCGTCAACCGCTACGAAACCGGCGTGCACCAGCCCGACCTGCAGACGCTGCAGCGGATCGCCAAGGTCTTCGACCTGCCGGTGGCCTACTTCTTCGCCGAGGACGACGGACTGGCGGAAGTGATCTTGAACTTCCACCGCGGCAAGCAGCGCAAAAGCTGATCGCCGACACTGCGGCGCGCAGTTTTCCTACGGCCGCCTGCGGCAGACCGCGACACCAGATGGCGCAGTTCTCCTGACCAAAGCTCCTTGGGAAGTTTTCCTACAATCGCCTGCGGCGGACTGCCACATCGAATGATGCCGTTCTCCTGGCCGAAGCCGCTCGGGTGGTTTTCCTGTAGCCGCATGCGGTAGATCGCTACGCCAAATGACGCAGTTTTCCTATTCGACGCCCTTTGGGAAGTTTTCCCACAGCCGCCTGCGGCGGACTGCCACATCGAATGATGCAGTTCTCCTGACCGAAGCTCCTTGGGTAGTTTTCCTATAGCCACGTGCGGTAGATCGCCACATCAAATGGCGCAGCTCCCCTGGCCAAAGCCCCTCCTGCCGAGCCTACGTGCCAACGCGTCCCTGGACGCCGCGCGTTACCCTGTCGCCCCCGCACCACGCGCACTGCCTGCTCTTCCCTCCATGACCGCCTCTTACCACCGCGTCCAGGGCCTCAACAACGACGAGGTGCCCGCCGACTGGCCCGCCATCAGCGGGCGCGAGATCGCGTGGCTGCGCGGGCGCTACCCGCAGTTGGGCAGCACGGAGGAAGCGCTGTGGCACAGCCCGCGGCCGATGTCGGCGGCGGCCATCGTCGAAGGCGTGGCGGGGCGCTTGTTCGTCAAGCGCCACCACCACAGCGTGCGCAACGCGGCCACGCTGGGCGAGGAACACCGCTTCATCGCGCACCTGGCCGCTGCCGGCGTGCCGGTGGTGCAGGTGCTGCGCGATCGCGACGGTGCCACCGCGGTCGAACACGACGGCTGGACCTACGAACTGCACACGCTGGGCATCGGCGAGGACCTGTACCGCGACGCGGTGTCGTGGTCGCCGCTCACCGACGTCGCCCAGGCACGCGATGCCGGGCGCATGCTGGCGCGCCTGCACCAGGCCGCCGCCAGCTACCACGCCCCGCAGCGCGGTACCCACCTGCTGGTGGCGCGCGACGACCTGATCCGCAGCCACGACCCCATCGCCGCGCTCAAGGCCGACCTGGGCAACCGCCCCGGCCTCGCCCGCTACCTGGCGCGCATTCCGTGGGAGGAACAACTGCGCCACACCGTGCTGCCGTGGCACGCGGGCCTGGCCGACCGCCTGCAGGCAGAGCCGCGGCTGTGGGCGCACAACGACTGGCATGTTTCCAACCTGCTCTGGCAGGGCGACACGGTGAGCACCGTGCTCGACTTCGGCCTGGCCTCGCCCACCAGCGCGCTGTTCGATCTGGCCACCGCCATCGAACGCAACGCCGTCGCCTGGCTGGAACTGCAGCGCGGCGCGCAGGCCGTGCGCATCGACATCGCCCTGGCCCTGCTCGACGGCTACCGCCGGCAGCTGCCGCTATCGCCCGCGCGCGTGCACCTGCTGGCCGACCTGCTGCCGGTGGTGCACCTGGATTTCGCCCTGTCCGAAGTGGAGTACTTCGAAGGCATCACCCACTCCACCACCAACGCGGACGTGGCCTGGCAACCTTTCCTGCTCGGCCACGCACAGTGGTTCGGCAGCCGTGACGGCCAAGCGCTGCTGGCCGGGCTGCACGCTGCCGCCTGAGCGCGCAGGCGGGGCAATACCTCGCATCTGCGGAGTGCTGGGTTGCGGGCATGCTCCCGTAGGTGCCGGGCTTGCCCGGCAAGGGAACTACGGAACGCCGGTCAGGTGGACATTCTCAGTCAGCTAGTCGATCACCAATGTTGGAGTAGACAGCAGTACCAAAGAATTGAACACGGCTTCCTTTCCTCTACTCCGGCGGCAATCGACCCATTGCGGACACTGGTACCTACAAGAGGCTGGCCGGTCCAGATAGGATTGCCGCCCAGGTGGACGGGAAACCTGTCGCCACCTGTGAGACGGCCGCGTCAAACACTGGCCGGCAACACAACAGCCTCAACAGGGGGATTTATGGAAGGCGAGAAGAACGACGCGGGCCTGCAGCTCGCGGCGCAATGCTCGGTCAAGCCGGAAGCCATCGTGGCGCCGCATGTGGCGCACGGCGTCGAGCTGACCCAAATCAACAAGTTCCACACGAAGGGCGGCACCGGCTTCGCGGCTGAAGAAGCCAACGCGCTGACCGACAAGTTCGCTGGCCGAAAGGTCGAGCAGATAGGTACCAACAACACCTTGAATGGTGCTGACCGCATCGTTGATGGTGTGCCGATCCAAACCAAGTATTACCCGACGGCTAAGGCGACAATGGAGTCGGCTTTCGGTGCCGATGGGAGCTATCGCTACACCAACCAGCGGCTGGAAGTCCCAGCCGACCAGTACGAAGCCTGCGTGCAGCAGATGCGGGAGAAGATCGCCAACGGAAAGGTGCCGGGGGTGACCGACCCGAACAAGGCTACGGAGATCGTCCAGAAAGGCAACATAACCTACCAGCAGGCGCGGAACATCGCCCGTGCCGGCACCATCGATGGCCTGATCTACGACGCCAAGACGCACGCGGTAGGCGCAGCGTTTGTGGGGGGCCTTTCGTTCGCTATCCAGTTTGCACAGTTGAAGTGGAACGGTGTCAGCACCAAGGAAGCCTTGCGCGAGGCTTCCCTGACAGCCTTGGGAACCGGAGCCCTTACCCTGACGGCCGGCGTCATCACATCTCAGGCTCTGCGCACGAAGGCCGCGGCAATCGGCGTGGTCTTCGCCCGCGACGCGGTGCGCACCATCAGTTCGACCCAGTTCGGCCGAGCGGTGGTCACCAAGATTGCCCAAGCCAGCCTCGGTAAGGCCGTTTACGGTGGCGCAGCCATCAACCATGTGGCTAAGCTGGCCCGCAGCAATGCGGTGTCCGGCGTGGTCGTCACAGCCGTCATGGCAACGCCTGACTTCTATCGGGCCGCCTTCGCCGGCTCGATCTCTTGGAAGCAGTTCGGTAAGAACCTCGCCAGCAACGGCGCAGGCGTCGCTGGTGGCATCGGCGGCTGGATGGGGGGCGCCGCCGCTGGAGCCACGATTGGAACGGCCGTTTTCCCGGGTGTGGGCACGACGATTGGTGGAATTGCGGGCGGCATCATTGGCTCGCTTGGGATCGGCACTCTCGCCGGCTACGGCGCCAAGAAAGCGATGGACCAGTTTGTGGACGATGATGCGGTCGAAATGATGGGGGTGCTCAATGAGCGCCTGTCGGAGATCGCCTCCGAATACCTCGTGACCGAGAACGAATTCGAGCAGATCGTCGAGTTTCTGAAAGCCGAGATCCGCAACGGCTTGCTGCGCGAGATGTACGCCTCCAAGAAACCGGCAGAGTTCTTCGACACCCGCTTTACTCCGTTCTGCGGAGAGCTGGCAAAGCGGCGTGAGCGGATCGCCCTGCCTGCTCCGACCGAGCTGGACGAAGTTGTAGCCGAGATCATCGACGAGGCTGTACAGGCAGCCAGCCAAGAGGACGATCAGGTGAGTACTGGAAAGCCATTCTCTGACGCCTAGTCTGTCGATCTAAGTCGCTACGTTAAACCAAAGGGCCTCCGTCTCCGGAGGCCTCTTGGAAAGTCCGGCTGGCAGAGCCATCCGACTCCTTGGCGGTATGCACGGGCTTCGCTGGAAGGGGCACCATTGCGGCGCAAGCCCCGCATCCACGAAATGTCAGGCTCCCTGCGCGCCAAGCCCCACTCCCCCCACCCACGGGCCAAACCGCAACATTTGTGGTCAAATACGCCCCTGAAGCGGGGGTGCCTGGGCTTGTCCAGGCTGAGAGAGTCCCTTGGAACCTGATCCGGTTTGCACCGGCGTAGGGAGCTTTGAGCAGCAGGCACACCGCCTTCGTGGCCGGTCGCGCGTGCGCGCCTTCGCTTCGTCTCCCCCACGGCTGATGACGAAACGAATGAACCGCTGCCACCGAATTTCGCTGTTGACCGCCGCGCTGGGCGCGGCCCTGCCGCTGCACGCCAGTGCCTTCGACACCGCCACCGACCGCTCGCCCACCGAGCTGGCCGCCGTGCGCGTGCAGGCCAAACAGCCCGACGCCAAGGACACCCAGTCCAACAGCTTCGGCAGCGGCGACTGGAAGAACACCCCGGCCTCGATCAGCGTGCTGGACCGCGCCCTGCTCGACCAGCGCGTGGTGCGCACGCTGTCCGAACTGGCCAGCAACGATGCCTCGCTGGGCGACAGCTACGCGCCGGTGGGCTACTACCAGAACATCGCCATCCGCGGTTTCGCGCTGGACACCGCCACCGGCTACCGCTTCAACGGCCTCACCGTGGCCGGCGAGCAGCGCCTGGCGCTGGAGAACGTGCAGCAGGTGGAAATCCTCAAGGGCGAGGCCGGCCTGGCCGCCGGGGTGATCGCGCCGGGCGGCGTCATCAACTACGTGGGCAAGCGCCCGGCCGAGGTGCGCACCGTCACCCTCGGCACCGATGCCGAAGGTTCGCGCTATGCCGCCGTGGACGTGGGCCACTGGCTGACGCCGCGTTTCGGCGTGCGCTTCAACGCCGCGTGGGACAGCAGCCGCTCCTACATCGACCACGCCGACGGCCGCCGCAACTTCTACGCGCTGGCCTCCGACTGGCTGATCGGCGAGCGCGGCAAGCTCGAAGTGGATGCCAACTACCAGACCAGCGCGCAGCGCTCGGCCTCGGGCTACCAGCTGCTGGGCGCCAGCACGCTGCCGCGCAACGTGGACCGCAGGCAGATGCTGGGCTACCAGCGCTGGCAGCGGCCGGTGGGCATCGACAGCACAAACCTCACCGCGCTGCACACCTACGATTTCAGCCCCGCGTGGCAGTCGCGCGTGTCGGCCAGCCACAGCCGCTCGGTCATCGACGACAACGTCGCCTTCGCCTACGGCTGCTACTACACCGCCGGCTGCGCCGACGGCAGCGTGCCGGGCAACTACTTCGCGCCCAACGGCGACTACGACATCTACGACTACCGCAGCCCGGACGACACCCGCCGCAACCAGCAGCTGCGCGCCGAACTGCGCGGCCGCTTCTCCACCGGCGCGGTGGAGCACCAGCTCGTGCTGGGCGCGGACTATTTCCGCCGCAGCGTGGACAAGCGCCGCAACGTCAACGAATACGTCGGCAGCGGCAACATCCACGACCGCGAGGTGCCGCAGTTCGAGCCCTCGCCGCTGCAGCCCGGCCCGTCGGTGCGCCGCCTGGACAGCCGCCAGAAGGCGCTGTTCGTGCTTGACCGCGTGCGTTTCGCCGACGACTGGCAGTGGCTGGCCGGCGGCCGCTTCGTGCGCCTGGACGAGCGCGCCTGGGACAAACGCGGCAACCCCGAGCGCGAGAGCCGCGTGTCGCACTTCCTGCCGCAGACCGCGCTGATCTGGAGCGCCAACGCGCAGCTCAACCTGTACGCCAGCTACGTGCGCGGCATCGCGCTGGGCCAGGAGGCGCCGTTCTGGACCAGCAACGAAGGCGACTTCCTGCCGTCGGTGCTGTCGCGCCAGGTGGAAGTGGGCGCCAAGTACATGCCCAGCGACGCGCTGACCCTGGGCGCGGCGCTGTTCCGCATCAGCCGGCCGTTCCAGTACGCCAAACCGGACGACAGCGACTACGGCTACACCTTCGTGCAGGAAGGCCAGCAGGTGCACACCGGTCTGGAACTGAGCGCGCGCGGCCGCGTGGGCGAGAACCTGCAGCTCACCGCCAGCGCCAGCGTGCTGCAGGCGCGCGCGCGCCACACCGGCACCCCGGCCTACGAAGGCCACCCGCTGATCAACGTGCCCACCACCCGCGCCAGCGTGCATGCCGACTACGCGCTGCCGTTCGTCGCCGGGCTGGGCCTCACCGGTGGCTGGCGTTACGCCTCCTCCAACGTGGCCACCGCCGACGGCCGCGTGCGCGCGCCCGGATACAGCGTGGTGGATGCCGGCCTGCGCTTCCGGCATGAACTGCGCGGCCACGCGCTGGACTGGAACCTGTCGGTTGACAACGTGTTCAACCGCTTCTACTGGCGCGACACGGGCAGCAGCTCCGGCGACTACTACCTGTTCCCCGGCGCCCCGCGCCAGGCGCGGCTGACGGTCACCCTCGCGCTATGAACCCCGCACTGCTGGAATGGTCGGCCGTCATCGCCAGCGCCCTCGGCGTCTGGCTGATGGCGCAGCGGCGCATGCTCGCCTGGCCGGTGGGGCTGGTATCCGTGGGCCTGTACGCGCTGGTGTTCTTCGAGGCGCGGCTGTACTCGGACATGCTGCTGCAGGGCGCCTTCGCCGCGTTCCTGGCCTACGGCTGGGCCACCTGGCACCGGCAGGACAAACCCGACGGCCGCGTCGCCATCGCCCCGCTGGCAATGGAGGCCTGCGCGCGCGACCTGGGCCTGGGCGTGGCCTTCGGCCTGGCCCTGGGCGCGGCCATGCACACCTGGACCAACGCCGCCCTGCCCTGGCTGGACGCCATGCTCGCCGCGCTCAGCCTGGTGGCGCAGTGGTGGCAGGCGCGCCGCCACGCCGCCGCGTGGTGGCTGTGGATCGTGGTGGACGTGGTCTACGTGGGCATGTACGCGGTGAAGGCGCTGCACGCCACCGCGGCGCTGTACCTGGTGTTCGTGGCGCTGGCGGTCAGCGGCCTGCGTGCGTGGAGGAAGGTACAGAGGCAGGAGCAGGGCCAGACGCCCGCACCGCTTCCCTGACTCCGCCGGTCGCACTCATTTCCCAGCGGCCATCGAGGTGCGGATGGCTGGCGGTTGATGCACAGACAGCGGTGAGCGGCACAGAGGTGTTCCTGAGCCCCGACAACCGGCGCTCCTACCCGCGGTGCAGCTCGATGCGATTGCGGCCGGCGTCCTTGCCGCGGTACAGCGCGGCATCGGCCTGCTGCATGGCGTGTTCGAGGGCGGCCTGTTTGTTGAAGCCATGCGAAACACCGATGGTCACCGTGCAGTACACCCCGTCGCCCCGGGTTTCCTGCAGCATGGCCTGCCCGGCGATGGTGCTGCGCACACGCTCGGCCACATGCAGCGCAGACGCGCCGTCGGACTCCACGCAGATGGCGACGAACTCCTCGCCCCCCAGCCGGCACACCAGGTCGCCCTTGCGCACCGCCCCGCGCAGGGCATCGGCGACGCCGCACAGCACGGCATCGCCGATGTGGTGGCCGTGGGTGTCGTTGATGCGCTTGAAGTGGTCGATATCGATCAGCAGCAGATGCGCGGTACCGGCCCGGCGCCGGAAGTGAGTGTTCAGCGCCGCATCCAGGCCGCGGCGGTTGAGCAACTGCGTCAACGGGTCGCGCGCCGCCGTGGAACGCAGCGCATCGCTCATGCGCCGCAGTACCAGCCACACAATCAATGGCGGCAGAATCGTCGCCAGCGAACACATGTAGACGTAGAAGACCATCTGGAACTGGCTGTCCATGCTCAGCGCCTCCAGCCCGCCGCCGAGCAGCTTGGCGAACTTCATGGCGTTGAGCATGCTGATGCCGCTGATCAGGCAGACGAACAACACCATCTCGCCGCGCAGATCCCGCGCGAAGTTGCGCATGCCACGGACCAGCACCAGCACCATGCCGGCGAACAGCACCGCGCAGGTGGCCGCGAGCAGGGCATAGCGCCCTACCGGCCCCCAGACCCACTGCGCCAGCACCTGCAGGGCGCCGTAACCCAGCGCCACGGCCAGCAGCGGCCGCAGCAGCGGCGCCGAACGCCCGAAGAAGCGTACCCCACCCACGCAATACGCCACCGGCGCGCACAGCGTTAGCGTGTGGTTGGCCACACTCATCCAGCCCCAGCCCGGCGCACCCTCCAGCAGCTGCAGCACATACGCCCCGCCCAGCATGAGGTTGCCCAGCGCGAACACCTCCATCCCCATCCGGTCGCCCTCCAGGCGCCGGCTGATGAGCAGGAACATCACGGCAAAGCACAGCAGGTGGACGCAGAGCATGCCGACCAGGAGAGTTGCGATCATCAGGCAGTTCGAAGTTGGAGGGCGAAACCGGAGTCAGAGGCGAATTTCGGATTGCCCGGGTGAGGCATCTCCGTTTGCCGTATTGGATATATGCGCACACAGGCCGCACGCCATGATGGCGGACGCAATGTATGCAGCGCCGCAATCGTTATCGGCGCGCGCAGGCATCTTTTGAACGCCCGCGGGAAAAACCGGGTCAGAGGCGGGTTTCTGCGAACACCGACATGCGAGCTGGGCATGGACGCGGGCATCACGGGTTCACACACGCTGGAACGCCGGTGACCACGCCAGCCGGCCGGTCCCGAATCGCCAGAAGGGGTGTCGTTGCTTCTGAATCAACCCAGGAATCGTAAAGAAACCCACCCACCTAAACCCCTGATACCCACCAGCATTCTTTTTCAGAACAATAACTTGAAAACCAACCAACGCTTCACTATCGTCTGAAAATCGTAAAGAAACAAACCCATCCCATGCCCCGTCCCCCAGCCGCCACATTCGTCGATCTGCTTGCCCTGCTGCGGGAAGGCGACCCGGTGCCCGCAGGCGTACTGACCGAGCGACTCGGCATCACCCGCCCGGTGCTGGCCCGACTGGTAGCCGAAGCCGGCAACCAGGTGCTGCGCATCGGCAATGCCCGCGCCACCAGCTACGTGGCCCGCGCCACTGGCAACACCAACGCATGGCCGCTGTTCCGCATGCGCGCCGATGCGACGCTGGAAGAACTCGGCACGCTGCACGCCCTGCGCGGCGACCGCTTCCACTTCCAGCCCTCGGGCAAGTGCCCCAACCTGACGCGGCCGGTGAATGCCGTCGGCGGGCACTTCCCGGGCCTGCCATGGTTCCTCGACGACCTGCGCCCGCAGGGCTTCCTTGGCCGCACCCTCGCCCATCGCCTGGGCCGGCAACTGGGTGTGCCGGAAGACCTGGCCCGCTGGCAGGTACGCGACACCCTCACCGCCATCCTCCACGGCGGCACCGGCATGGGCGACCTGTTGCTGGGGCAGTTCGCCGTCGAGCGCGCCCTTGCCGAGCTAGATGCCCCCAGCGATGCGGTTACCCCCGCGCAACGCGCCCAGCGCTACCCGGCGTGGGCGCGGGAAGCGCTGGCGGGCGAGGAAATCGGCTCGTCCCCGGGCGGCGAGCAACCCAAGTTCACCGCCACGGTGGGCACCGGGCACGGCCGCTACGCCGCGCTGGTGAAGTTCGCCCCGCCCGATGAAGGCCAGGCCGCACGGCGCTGGGCCGAACTGCTGGCCTGCGAACACCTCGCCCTGCACTGCCTGCGCGCCGCCGGCCTCGATGCCGCCGAATCGGAGCTGATCGAAACCGACGGCCACACCTTCCTCGAAGTGCGTCGCTTCGACCGCATGCCCGGCACGCTGGGCCGGCGCGGCTTCGTCTCGCTGCTGGCACTGGACGCCGCGTTCATCGGCGAAGGCCCGCGCGACTGGGGCCCGGCCGGCGAACAATTGCTGGCACAACGCTGGATAGAACGCAGCACCGCCGACGACATGGCCCGCCTGCACTGGTTTGGCCGCTTCATCGGCAACAGCGACATGCACCTGGGCAACCTCGGCTTCCACCTGACCGACAACGGCCCGCTGCCTCTATGCCCCGCCTACGACATGCTGCCCATGTACCTGGCCCCTTCGCGCACCGGCATCGTGCGCCCGGCCAGCCCACTGCCACTGGCCGCACCGGCCCACAGCGGCCAATTGCCCCACATTGCATGGGCCGCAGACGCCGCACTGCACTTCTGGCGTGCCGTGGCCGACAGCGACCGCATCACCTCGCCGGAATTCAACCAGCTCGCGCGTGAGAACCATGCCGTCGTGGAGACGTTTGCGCGCAGGTTTGCCGGCTAGCCTGCAGCGCGTCGCAGCCAACGAGATGACGACGGACACAATCGTTGCATCGCCGACAGGAAAGCCGACATGCAATGCAACGTTGATCCAAATTGGCTGCAGGACTTTGATACCGCGTTGAAGCGTTACTTTCTGATTGACCATGCAAAAGCTGGCATGGGTGAGACAGAGTTAGCCCGCTATGCAGACCTTCGTCCGCACGATGCCGCTCTGCAGTACGGGGAAGACTACGACCTGCAACGAATAGACATTGACTGGATGTCACCTATGCGGCGGTGATGCGCCGGCCAACATTTCTTGCCATAGCACGATGGTCTGGCGCGACGCCTGCCTGCTACCCTGAATGGGCAAAATGATTGGAGGCAGGCATGACCAACGCGGTACTCACCACATCCGAAAGCTCTGCCTACGACGACCAGATCGAAGAGCGTTACCACTTCCCGGCCACTTACCTGAAGCAGGCACAAGCCGCGGTAGGTGACTTCGTTCTCTACTACGAACCACGCCGAACCACGGGGCCGCAGAGCGCCACGGGGCGCCAAGCCTACTTCGCCATGGCACGGCTCACGGCCGTTGAGGCGGATCCGCGCTCACCTGACCACTACTACGCGCGTATCTCCGAGTTCATGGAGTTCGACCGTGCCGTCCCCTTCAAGGAGAACGGCCACTACTACGAATCCATGCTCAAGAAGGAGGATGGGAGTACCAACAAGGGAGCGTTCGGGCGCTCCGTGCGCAACATTCCACTCAACGAGTTCGCCGCCATCGTGCAGGCCGGGTTCGCGAGCGAGTTGGAACCGTGGGAAGCCGCTACACCGGACGAGCCGATGTTCGACGTGGACCTAGCGGAGGAAGCGCCGCCAGAGTACGTGCCCCGCGCCATCGTCCAACACGTCATCAACCGGAAGTTCCGCGATGCGCGCTTCAGGCGCCACGTGCGGGGCGCCTATGACAAGACCTGCGCGGTCACTGGCCTGCGCCTGATCAACGGCGGCGGCCGCCCCGAAGTGGAGGCCGCGCATATCCGCCCCGTCGAGAGCGATGGGCCAGATACCGTGCGTAACGGCATTGCGCTGACGGGAACGGCGCACTGGCTGTTTGATCGTGGGCTGATGAGCTTCTCCGATAACTACGACATTCTGCTCTCGCCGCACGGTGTGCCCGACGGGCTGGACAAGCTGATCCGCCCCGAAAAGAAGCTCATCCTTCCCGACAACCCCGCATGGCGGCCCCACCCCATCTATCTCCAGTGGCACCGTCGGGAACGATTCAAGGCCTGAAAGCGGGAGCGCGACCTACCTTCGGCTCCCGCTCCGCTTTCCCTCTCCTCACGCCGGTAACTCAATCACCAAACGCCCTTCCTGCGCGGTGATCCGTAGCTTGCTGCCGATGGCGAAGCCAAGCTGCTCCAGCCACAGGCCACTCAGCCGCAGATGCGGCACGGCCTGGTCGCCGCCGTGGTCGTAGGCACCAGCGTAGTGGGTATAACTGACCGTGCATTGCCGGGGCCTGCGTGGGCGGCGGGGTGCACTCAGGCTGCCGGGGCGGGAGGGGAGCGGATCGGGTTGGAGATCGGGTGGCGGCAGGGGCGGCAAGGCGTCGAGGAGCGCTTGAGCGGTTGCCTGCCACGAGTAACAGACGGACTGCTCGCCGGCTGATGCGCCGGAGGCGCGGCGGCGGCTCATGGGGCCTCCTGCGCGTCGCAGGTGGATTGGGCCGGGCAGCGGCACTCGCGCAGGGCGACGTTGATACGCAGGGACAGGCTGCGCAGGCATTGCGCCAGCACGCCGGGCTGGCACAGCAGGTGCGCGGTGAGATCGTGGTTGCCCTGCTCGGTGGCCGCCAGTGCGGCCAGCCGCTGCATGACGTCGCCTACTTCAAGCAGCAGGGCGTGCGCGCCCTCGGGCAACAGGTAGCCCGGCGCGTGGGCCGGCGGGGATGGTGCGGTGTACATGGCAACGCCCTCCTGGAATACGCCAAGTACCGCCGCCCGAAGGCGACGGGATGTCGGGAGGTTCGAAACCGCTAACAGACGGCGGGCGTATTTCCCCGAAGGGTGTTGTATTAGCCGCCCTCCCGACGCAGGCATCGCGTCGGCTTGCGCCCAGGGATGGGCACAAAAAATCCACCGGTTTGTCGGAGGTGGGTACCGCTGTTAGAGGAGTTTCGACGCTCCTTGGGGCGAGAGTGCTACTGCTGCAAAGCGATGTCAAGAGAGATAAACCATCCCCAGGAGTAAGGAAAATCCTACATCCCCAACCATGTAAAGGAAAAAGAAAAGGCCGGGACCCGAAATAACGGTTCCGGCCTCCTTTTTTTACTTGACCTTCTTTCCTGCGTGACTGTAAGTAATCTGGTGCTGCTGACTGAGCGGGATATCTAGAGTCGATGCTATCCACTGCATATCAGACTCTGTAGTTCGGAACATATAAAGCCTCGTCAAGACAAGAAGCTTTATAATTCTGTTCGCTATAAGGTCCGCTCGCTTTTCCGCATACAGATCAGCCAGCAATGCGCGAGGAATCGGTTTTGCAGAATCCAAGACAACGGCAAGCTCAATAATCCTGTAAGAAAACGCCCCTTCACTACCAACATCTCCCCCGCCTCGGACCTCTCTTACAGCATCAGAAATATCAGCAGACAGTTCATCCGAATTGATACTGAGAGCCGCATGACCAATTATGCTAACAGAAATAGACTGCACGATTTCAGCCAGAAACCTTCTGGCCAATTTATCTCTCTGAGCGTGATCAGCACTCTTGCCCGAATCAACAATAGCCTTTCTCACTCTTGCAACCAACTTATCCGAATTACTCCCTATATCACTATAAAACCTACTAAGAGACCTAAGGGATCCATCAAAAAGTGCCTGTAACAACGCCCGTTTCATCGGACGCCTGATAGTGGAATACTGATTCTTAAGTATTTGACCCAGAATTTCAGTAGTCTTAAAAAGCATGACAATCTGAGAAGAAAGGCTTAGGTGGTCGGACGACTCCTCTTTGTCCATAAGGCCATCGCTATCACCCTCAGATTCATCCAACTCATCCAAGTCCTTATTTTTTTTCTCGCGATGCTGCTCAGGGGTACCCCCTTTGTAAACCAACGCCGGTGCATCTGAGATCAGCTCATTAACTTTTACCGTATCCCCATTGAACCGCACCGGGCTAACGCTATCAAACAACTTAGCCATAGAGCCTTTAATTGCATCCAACAGCCAATCACTATTGGAATGATGGGCAAGAAAGAGGATTGTATTTGCATAATCCCTTACATAAAGGTGCCCACAGCATCTGGATACATAGTCCCGTATATGAGGCTCATGCAGATTGGCGCTTAAGTACCTACCCTTCAAGTGATAATACATGTACGGGTATCTAAACTCATACTCCCCACCCGATTCAATAAGTATTCTTGCATTCAATAGAAGTCTAACTTCAGACTCAAACTCTATGCTGAAAAATTCCGCACTGAATCTTTTATTAAAATCACGCAAATCCGCCTTTTCTAGACGCTGAACACCCCTGCTACCAAATTCCCAAGCCAAATAAGTCGCATACTGATAATGCTCCGTTAGCTTTGCGCGACTCACCCCTGCATTCAGAAGCGCCTCCGTCAGGAGGAACTCGTAATAGTGCCCCAGCGAACTCTCTTTAAGATCTGCACTTTTACCAGCATTTATACTCTGCAAAAGAGTTAGCAGATATAGAGGAGCCGATGGAATTAGCGACTTATGCATCGCAGAGGCGATTAGTCTTTCGGCCTTATCGCATTCACTAATTAGATCCGCCCCACTTATACTGTGGCCTATGCCGATCCACCTCTTAACAAGCTCAGACCGCTTGCTATAGCCGAACGGCTGGATCTCGTAGTGCTCCAAGCTTACCAGCTCTTCCGAATTATCTTCCTCTAGTATTTCCTCGATACCAAAATTACCAGAAACGACCACTACCATATGATCCGCGATCTTACGCAAATATCCGAGCACCTGAGCTCGACCAGCTGCATCTAAGACCTTAGACTCATCTATATCGTCTACCAGCACGATCTTCTCGCTTCTCGAGCGCTGAGCAACCGATAAACGATCCTCGTCCATATATTGCGCGCGAATCGCCGAAGAAACGAGGTCATCAATATGACCACTCGAGGCTCGCTTTATCTCGTTCCCTCGAATAAGAATGGGCACAAAACCCTGCTCCAGATAAGACATGAACAGCTGGTACAACAAGCTTGTACTACCTGTCCGTTCATCTGCCTTTAGTATTACCCCATCTCGAGTTTCCGAGGGACTCAAGAGAATCTTAGAGTCAACAAACTTGCGAGTCTTCCCTCTTTCATGAACCTTACGAAGATCAGGATAAACGTAGATATCCTGAAGGGTAATCTGTGAGGTTGCATCAGGGTGAGATATTGCACCAGCGTCTTCCAGCAGTCGACGAAAATCGGGTGAAACCGCCAGCTTCCCGCTTTTTCCGCTTGGCATCTGCCACGTGCGCCCTCCCTCTTGCGGACGATAGAGATCGGCGAAGTACTCAAATCCCGAGTGCCTAACTACCATCTCTTGCAGATCGACTTCCAAGATGAAAAAACCAGTCCCACTTAGATCGCTGGACCCTTCCTGAAGAACACGACCCTCAACATAGATACTTTTCCCGGATTCCGTTTCATCCAACTGTCCCACATTCCCCTCATGCTCGTGCCCGCTGATAAGAACGCTCCCCACGTCTCTTAAAAATTTGCGGAACGGCCTATATATAGAAGACGAGAACCAATTCAAAGGATGGTGAAACGCAATAAACCTAATATCCGAACTTTCCTCCAACACCTGATCTTGATAGCGCGAAAAAGGGAAGAAAAGGTTTTTGTCTTCTTTAATATTTGAAACCCAAGAAACATTTAGAGCATCAAAGACAATTTTTCGTCCTTCTGCCTCAACTGAAACCGTGCGCCAAAGGCGATCCCCAGCCGGACTTTTCCATGTTTCTAAACTATCGCGAAATCGAAAAAACTCATCCTGAATTCGAGTGCAGCTTTTTATTACAGAATCGTCGACGCCACCACCGCCCTGAACGCCGAGGATATTATTTTTTCTAGACTGATTATTCTTTTCAAAGTCGCAGTCATGATTTCCAGGACAAATGAGAAACTCAACATCACACCGAGCCTCTTTTCTAACTGCTTTACGAATCCCATCAAAGAACTTCTTTGCTGCGGCATATTGCTTCTTAGCCCCGGAGAACGCCACATCTCCTGATACGACAATCACAATAAGGCTGGCACTAGGCAAATATGGGTTTAGGGCAGCGGCGATCGCATCCCCTCTTTTCAGAATAGGATCGGAATCCGTCTTTATATGAATATCTGAAAGATGAACAAGTAAAAGCGACATATATCATCCCTGTTATAAAAGCAGAACATCTCTTGCACTTAATTAAATTTGAGATGCGACTGGCGTCCACCCCCATTACATACTTGCATAAGACGCCTATCATGCAAATCCCTAAAAAAAAGGCCCCTTTCGGGGCCTTTAGCTCAAAAGCACGATTCGCTAGACCCCGACAGGATTCGCCTTCTCCGGATCGATGTTGTACTGCTTGATCGCCCGGGCCACATCCTTCGCGGTCATCTTGCCGTCCTTCGCCAGCGCCGCGATGGCGGCGTGGGCGATGTAGTAGCGGTCCACTTCGAAGAAGCGGCGCAGGTTGGCGCGGGTGTCGGAGCGGCCGAAGCCGTCGGTGCCCAGTACCGAGTAGGTCATCGGCACGAAGGCGCGGATCTGGTCGGCGTAGGCGCGCACGTAGTCCGTTGCGGCGATGGCCGGGCCCTGGCGGCCTTCCAGCAGTTGGGTGACGTAGGGCTTGCGCTGTTCGGCTTCCGGGTGGAGGCGGTTCCAGCGCTCGGCGTCGAAGCCGTCGCGGCGCAGTTCGTTGAAGCTGGGGCAGGACCAGATGTCGGCGGTGACGCCGAAGTCCTTGTCCAGCAGTTCGGCCGCGGCGATGGCTTCGCGCAGGATGGTGCCGCTGCCCAGCAGCTGCACGCGCAGTTCGCCCTTCTTGGGCTTGCCGGCGTCGGTGAGCAGGTACATGCCCTTGATGATGCCCTCGGCTGCACCTTCCGGCATGGCCGGGTGGGTGTAGTTTTCGTTCATCAGGGTGATGTAGTAGTACTCGTCGATCTGGTCTTCCATCATGGCCTTGGTGCCATGCTGGAGGATCACGGTGACCTCGTAGCCGAAGGTGGGGTCATAGCTGCGCACATTCGGAATGCCGCCGGCCACCAGGTGGCTGAAGCCGTCCTCGTGCTGCAGGCCTTCGCCGTTGAGCGTGGTGCGTCCAGCGGTGCCGCCGAGCAGGAAGCCGCGGGTACGCATGTCCGCCGCCTGCCAGGCCAGGTCGCCCACGCGCTGGAAGCCGAACATCGAGTAGTAGATGTAGAACGGCAGCATGGGCACGTTGCTGACCGAGTAGCTGGTGCCGGCGGCCATCCACGAGGCGATGGCGCCCGGCTCGCTGATGCCCTGCTGCAGCACCTGGCCGCTCTGGTCTTCGCGGTAGTACATGAGCTGGTCGGCGTCCACCGGCTTGTACTTCTGGCCGTAGGGGGCGTAGATGCCGATCTGGCGGAACAGGCCTTCCATGCCGAAGGTGCGGGCTTCGTCGGCGACGATGGGCACCAGGCGCGGGCCCAGTTCCTTGTCGCGCAGGCTGATGTTCAGCGTCTGCACGAAGGCCATGGTGGTGGAATAGGTGCGCTCGCCCGAATCCTTGAGCAGGCGCTCGTAGGTTTCCAGCTTGGGGGCGTTGAAGGATTTGTCGGCCTTCTGGCGGCGCTGCGGCAGGTAGCCGCCGAGCGCGGCGCGGCGCTCCTGCAGGTACTGCACTTCCGGCGAATCCGGGCCCGGGTGGTAGAACGGCACCTGGCCGTCCTTGAGCTGTTCGTCGGTGACCGGGATGTTGAAGCGGTCGCGGAAGTGGCGCACCGCCTCGTCGTCCAGCTTCTTGGTCTGGTGGGTGGGGTTGAGCGCCTCGCCGGCGCTGCCCATGCCGTAGCCCTTGACCGTCTTGGCCAGGATGACGGTGGGCATGCCCTTGGTGTTCACGGCCTGGTGGTAGGCGGCGTACACCTTGTGCGGGTCATGGCCGCCGCGGTTCAGGCGCCAGATGTCGTCGTCGGACAGGCTGGCCACCATGGCGGCGGTTTCCGGGTACTTGCCGAAGAAATGCTCGCGCGTGTACGCGCCGCCGAAGGCCTTGCAGTTCTGGTATTCGCCGTCGACGGTTTCCATCATCAGCTTCTTGAGGACGCCGTTGGTGTCCTTGGCAAGGAGCGGATCCCAGTAGGAGCCCCACAGCAGCTTGATGACGTTCCAGCCGCCGCCGCGGAACACGCCTTCCAGTTCCTGGATGATCTTGCCGTTGCCGCGCACCGGGCCGTCCAGGCGCTGCAGGTTGCAGTTGACCACGAAGATCAGGTTGTCCAGACCTTCGCGGCCGGCCAGGGCAATGGCGCCCAGGGTTTCCGGCTCGTCGCTCTCGCCGTCGCCGATGAAGCACCACACCTTGCGGTCGGACTTTTCGATGAGGCCGCGGTTTTCCAGGTAGCGCATGAACTGCGCCTGGTAGATGGCCGCCAGCGGGCCCAGGCCCATCGACACGGTGGGGGTCTGCCAGAAGTCCGGCATCAGCCACGGGTGCGGGTAGGAGGACAGGCCGCCGCCGTCCACTTCCATGCGGAACTTGTCCAGCTGCTGCTCGCTGATGCGGCCTTCCAGGAAGGCGCGCGAGTAGATGCCGGGGGCGCTGTGGCCCTGGATGAACAGCAGGTCGCCGGGGTGGGTGTCGCTGGGGGCGCGCCAGAAGTGGTTGAAGCCCACGTCATAGAGCGTGGCGCCGGAGGCGAAGGAGGCGATGTGGCCACCCAGGTCGCCCGGCTTGCGGTTGGCGCGCACCACGGTGGCCATGGCGTTCCAGCGGATGATGGAACGGATGCGCCATTCCAGTTCGGCGTTGCCGGGGCTCTTGGCCTCCAGCTGCGGCTCGATGGTGTTGACGTATTCGGTGGTGGGGGAGAACGGCAGGAACGCGCCCGAACGACGGGTCAGTTCCACCATGCCTTCCAGCAACTGATGCGCGCGCTCGGGGCCCTCGACATCGATAACGGCCTTCAACGACTCGATCCACTCCTGGGTTTCCAGGGGGTTCGGGTCGTTGTTCAGCACTTCATTCAACCAGTTCATTGGCGCTCCCAGTTACGGCACGCACGCGCGCGCTTGTTCAGTAGTTTTGAGCCGCAAAGTGTAGCGCACCCGCCCGCCCGCGAAGCTGGCTACGGCTGCGTATGGCCTTGCGGATTGCGGTGTCTGGCGGACAGGACGCGACAACCCGATGGCCGCGGGCGGGACAGCGGCGGACAGGCGCGGCGCCCTGCCCCCCTTGCTCTGGAGCGCTGTCCGTGGAGCGGAGCTGCGCGCCGTTGAGGCATTGCCGATCAAGCGCCACCGGTGACACCCCGCATCACGGAACACCGTGTTCCCCGATGCGGGGGCCACCAGGGAGCGCTGCAGGCCGTAGATGCGGGACTCGCGCCGCCCGGTGAAGCCCGTGCCGGGCAAGCCCGGCACCTACGGCGCCTTTACCCGATCCCAATTACCCCGTGAATGCGGCGCTTGCCGCGCGCATGGAGCCATCTTGTAGATGCGGGGCTCGCCCCGCATGAGGCCTTGCCGGCGAAGCCGTGCCGGGCAAGCCCGGCACCTACGGGTGCGCTCGCACATCCGTACTCCGTGAACGCGGCGGATCAGCGCGATGACGGCCCGGCGGCGCCTGACCGGTTTGCGCCTGCGCTTTTTTCGATATATCGTTTCGCCCACATTCGATATATCGAAACCATGACGCCCGCGCCGCCCCCGACCTCCCGTCAACGCCCCGCCACGCGCCCGCTCGGCCGCGGCGACCTGCGCCTGCTGCTGTTGTCGCTGCTGGGGCAGGCGCCACGCCACGGCTACGAGCTGATCCAGCTGGTGAGCGACATGTTCCTGCGCGTGTACACGCCCAGCGCCGGCTCGGTGTACCCGCTGCTGGCCGATTTCGAGAAGCAGCGTTGGGTGGCGGCCGAGGAGGACGGCGGCCGCAAGCGCTACCACATCACCGCGATCGGCCAGGCGCAGCTGAAGCTGCGCGAGGCCGACGTGGAAGCGGCGCAGCTGCGCGCCCGCCACAGCGCGCGGGTGATCGCCCGCGCCAACCAGCCGCCGGCGGTGCGGGAGGCCATGCACCGGCTCAAGCAGGCGCTGGTACTGCGCAACGGCCGCTGGGAGGACGCCGACGCCGAACGCATCGCCGCCCTGCTGGACCAGGCCACGGCGCAGATCCGGCAGCCGACGTAACCCGTATTCCCATGTCCGTCGTGTAGGAGTGACTTCAGTCGCGAAAGGGCTTCACCGGTAAAGCCACATCGCGACTGAAGTCGCTCCTACGGATGGATACCCCCACCTGGAGTCCCCCATGCCACATGAAAACCGCACCCTCCGCCTCACCCCGCGTTTCCGCCAGCTGCAGGTACTGCGCAGCGAGCGCCTGACCCCGCACATGCAGCGCATCGTGGTGGGCGGCGCCGAGCTGGAAGGCTTCGAAAGCCCGTCGCCGGACGACCACGTCAAGCTGTTCTTCCCCAACGCCGACGGCGCGTTCGTGCTGCCGGAGCTGACCGAGCAGGGGCCGCGCTACCCGGAAGGGCAGGCGCCCTCGCCCGCCCGCGACTACACCCCACGCCACCACGACGCCGAAGCCGGCGAGCTGGTGCTGGATTTCGTGCTGCACGGCCATGGCGTGGCCTCGAGCTGGGCGGCCAGGGCGCAGGTGGGCGATGCGCTGGTGGTGGCCGGGCCGCGCGGCTCGCATCTGGTGGCCGACGATTACGACGCGTACGTGCTGATTGGCGACGAGACCGCGCTGCCGGCCATCGCGCGGCGCCTGGCCGAGCTGCCGGAACATGCGCAAGCCGAGGTGCTGATCGAGATTCCCGAGGAAGGCGACCGCCAGCCGCTGCCCAGCGCCGCGCAGGTGCGGGTGTCGTGGCTGGAGCGCAACGGCGTCGACGCGGCCAGCAGCACGCTGCTGGAGGATGCGCTGGTGGATTTCGAAACGCCCGATGGCGATGCGTACTACTGGATCGCGCTGGAATCGCGGCGCGCGCGCATGATGCGCAAGTTCGTCGAAGGCCACCTGCAGGTGCCGAAGGACTGGATCCGCGCCACCGGTTACTGGAAGGCGCATCCGGACGAGGCCGAGTGAGCCGTGGCCGCGAGGGCCGCTTCAACGCCATGCGGTGAAGCGGCCCCTGGGCCGGCGCGGTCCTACACGCCGAGGAAGCGGAACGGTTTGGCGGCCTTGAACCGGGCGTTGGCCTCGCCGGCGTAGATCGTGCGCTGGTACTGGCCCAGGTCGAGCCGTTGGGTGGTGCCGCCCTGCGGCGAGAAGTCGATCTTCTTCAGGTCCACCCAGAATACGTTGGGCGCCAGCGCCGATTCGAAGAAGTACAGGCCGCGCTTCTGGTCGGCCACGGTGCGCCAGCGCGTGGAGGAAATATTGGGCTGGCCCGGGGTGGTGATGCCGTAGGGCACCGACACGTTGCGGATCACGCTGAAGGCCGAGGCGATGGCCTCGACCGGGTCCTCGGACTTGGGGATGGCGCTGACGTAGAACGAGGCGCGGGCGAAGCGGTCGGCGGCGCGGTTGGTGCCCGGCAGCATCACCGTGCCGCCGATTTCGCGCCAGTACGCATTGAGCGCCAGCTGCTGCTCGAAGACCGGCGAATTGGTCATCACCTGGTAGTCGCGGCTGTGGTGGATGACCTGCCGGCCCTTGATGTACTCGATGATGGCGCTGTCGCCGCTGGCGTCGGAGAGCGACAGGTGCAACGTGGCCAGGCGCTGCTCGCCGGGCGGGCTGTCGGTGATCAGGGTGAACGGTTCTTCCGCCAGCGCCTTCACCGCTTCGTCGACGCTGGCGAAGTTGTCGAGCATGTACTGCGTCCATGCCGAGATGCTCAGGCCCGGTTTGCCGCTGTCGCGGTCGGGGTATTCGGATTCGGCCAGCCACAGCAGGTTGGCGACCAGGCCGGCCTCGTTCATGCCGTCGGTGGTGGCGATGTCGTAGGCGCTGGCGATCACGCTGCCGTAGCGCGAGGTCCATTGCAGCGAGTGCGGGCCGGCCTCGCCGGTGCGCGCGATGCCGCGCGGAAAGATCCACAGGTGGGTGCCGGTGTCGACCTTGTAGTCCATCGAGCGGCCGGTGATCACCTCGCCGTTGGCGCCGTGGTAGACGAAGCGGGTGCAGGCGTCGGCCTCCCGCGCCAGTCCCAGGCCGCCGACAACCAGAGCGATGCAGGCGGCGATGAGCGATTTCCCCGGATTGTTCATGACCAGACTCCTTGTCCGTTCGCTTGCCGATGATGGCGGGCCAAGCCTAGCAATCCGTTTGCGCCGCGCGGTGACGAAAACGCCGGCCTCACGCCCGCAACGTGACCCGTATCACCCGCGCGGCCTCCGGCAATGGTGGCTGCTATGCTTTCGGCGGTCCCTCCGGTCGCCTGCCATGATGCCTTCTCTTTTCCGCCGTTTCCGTCTTCCCGCCACCGCCGTGCTGCTCGCCACCGGCCTGGGCGGCTGCCTGACCACGCCCGGGCCCACGGTGTCCGGCGATGGCCGCTGCGATGCCTCGCAACTGCAGTGGGCGGTGGGCCAGCCTGGCGACGAAGCGAACATGCGCCGGCTGTCGCGCGAGAGCGGCGCGGGGCTGGTGAACCCGATCGGCCCGGCCACGATCGTCACCCAGGACATCCGCCAGGACCGCCTGCGTGTGTTCCTCGACGCGCACAACATCATCACCGCGGTGCGCTGCGAATAAGCTGCCGGCAGCAATAAGGAATGACGAAGGCCCGCCCATGGCGGGCTTTCGCGCATGGGCGATGCGACAATCGCGCCCCGATCAAGACGGAACAGGCGGCAACGTGGCCAAACTGACGATGGCGATGCTGGAAACCCTGCGCGAACGCGTGACCGACGACGGCCGCTGCGATGTGGTGCTGGCGGGCTTCGAGCGGCCGCAGGCACTGCGCGGGCCGCTGCGTGCGCTGGTGCAGGCGCAGCAGCAGCTGCTGCAGGCCGAGCACGAGGTGGCGCAGGTGGCCGACGTGCTACGCCGCGACCAGAAGTACGCGCCGGCCGGGCGGCCGTCGATCCATATCGTGCAACTGCGCAAGCAGCAGGCCGCGGCGAAGCAGGTGATGCTGATCGCGCGGCAGCGGCTGGCGCAGGTGGCGCAGACCTTCGTGCAGGCCAGCGGGCTGGCGGTGAAGGCGAAACAGTCGCCCAGCGAGGCGGTGGCGGCGTGGCTGCAGGCGCTGCGCTGAGGCTGGACCACGGCACGGCCGATTTGCCGCAGTCCCAACGAAACGCAGAAGGCCCGCCAATGGCGGGCCTTCTGCTTGTTGCGTGCGGGCGGCGTGCCCGGCGCGCGGATTACTCGGCCTTCGGGATCGAGGCTTCGGTGGTGATGCGCACCTTGACCTCGTCGCTCACGGCCGGGGCGTAGGCGCCCACGCCGAAATCGCTGCGCTTGAGGGTGGTGGTGGCGTCGAAGCCCACCGACGGCACCTTCAGCATCGGGTGCTCGCCGGCGCCGTTGACGGTGACGTCCAGGGTGACCGGCTTGGTGGTGCCCTTGACGGTCAGGTCGCCGGTGACGGTGAGCTTGTTGGTGCCGGCCGCTTCGACCTTGGTGCTCTTGAAGGTGGCGGTGGGGAACTTGGCGGCGTCGAAGAAATCGGCGCTGCGCAGGTGTTCGTCGAACTTGGCGGTGAAGCTGTTCAGGCCGGCCAGCGGCAGGGTCACTTCGACGCTGGACTTGGTCACGTCGGCGGCGTCGTAGACCAGGGTGCCGTCGGCCTGGCCGAAGTGCGCGGTCGGGTTGGAGAAGCCCATGTGGCTCCACTGCACCAGCACGTCGGTGTGGGTCGGGTCGAGCTTGTAGGTGCCGGAGGCGACTTCGATCGGCGCCACTTCCGGGGCGGCCGGGGCCGCGGCTTCGGCCGGGGCGGCGGCGGGGGTTTCAGCCGGAGCGGCCGGGGCAGCGGTATCGGCCGGCTTGGAGCAGGCGGTGATGGCGGCGGCCAGGGCCAGCGGGAGCAGCAGCTTGGTGACGGTGGACATGGGTGTCTCCTGTGGATGCGGATGAGAAGGCTGGAGCGGTTTCAGCTTACCGGCGTCCGGTGCAGAACGGACGCCGGGTGGGAACGACGGTCAGGCGATGCGCGCAGCTTCGTCGAAGGACAGGCGCGGCAGGCGCGGGAACACGCCGGCCGGGTCGCCGTAGCCCAGGTTGACGAGGAAGTTGGACTTGATGGCGGTGCCGGCGAAGAAGGCCGCGTCGACCTTGGCGTTGTCGAAACCGGACATGGGGCCGGCATCCAGCCCCAGCGCGCGCGCGGCCAGCATCAGGTAGGCGCCCTGCAGGCTGCCGTTGCGGAAGGCAGCTTCGTGGCGGCCTTCGCGCGGGCCGTCGAACCAGGACTTGGCGTCGGTGTGCGGGAACAGGTACGGCAGCTTTTCGTGGAAGTCCTCGTCGTAGCCGACGATCACCGTGACCGGCGCGGCCATCGTCTTGGCCAGGTTGCCCTCGGAGAGCGCCGGGGCCAGCTTCTGCTTGGCCTCGGCCGACTTCACGAACACGAAGCGCGCCGGCGTGGCGTTGGCCGCGGTCGGGCCCCACTTCAGCAGGTCGTACAGCGCGCGCAGCTGGCTGTCCTCGACCGGGCGGTCCTGGAAGGCATTCTGGGTGCGTGCGGTGCGGAACAGCTGATCGAGCGCGGCATCGGCAAGAACATCAGACATGGAAACTCCGTGATGGATTGGCTACGGTCATGGCCTTGTGCGGGAAAGCCCCGGACAATGCCACCGCAACAGAGGGCGCAGTGTAGGGCGTCGCGACTGTTGCAACACCAGGCCTCACTGAAACGAATTAATGCCACACGCGAAACGATCGACGCTTCCCTGGACGATCACCGACGGCCGCGCCGGCAATGTGCGCCAGGCCGTGGCGTTGGCATCGGCGCTGCGCCTGGGCGGGCAGCAGCGGCTGCAGCTGGAGCCGCGCGCGCCGTGGCGCTGGCTGGCGCCACGCCTCCTGCCCGGCGCCGCGCGCGGCTTCGGCGAGACGTTCGAGCGCCTGGCCACCGGGCCGGCGCCGACGCTGGCGATCGGCTGCGGCCGCCAGGCGGCCGGCGCGCTGCGCGTGCTTGGCCGGCGGGGCACGCGCACGGTGCAGATCCTCGACCCGCGCATCGCCGCCCGCCACTGGGACCTGGTGGTGGTGCCCGAACACGACCGCCTGCGTGGCGGCAACGTGCTGACCCTGCTGGGCAGCCTGAACCCGGTGACCGACGACTGGCTGGCCTGCGGCCGCGCCGCCTTCGCCAGCTTCGAGCAGTTGCCCGGCCCGCGCACCGCGCTGCTGGTGGGCGGCCCCACCGACCACGCGCCGTGGCAGCAGGAGGACATCGTGCCGCTGCTGGCCGAACTGGCCGCGCGCATCCGCGCCGAAGGCGGCAGCGTGCTGGCCACCACCTCGCGGCGCACGCCGCGGCCGGTGACGCAGGCGCTGCTGCGCGCCTTCGACGACGTGCCCGGGGTGATCTGGAGCGACGGCGGCGACGGCAGCAACCCCTACGCCGGCCTGCTGGGCTGGGCCGACCGGGTGCTGTGCACGCCGGATTCGGTGAACCTGCTGTCCGAGGCCTGCGCCACCCGGGTGCCGGTGGGCGTGCTGCTCGGCCACCGCGCGCAGGGACGCATGCTGCGGTTCCAGCGCGCGCTGCGCGAGCGCGGGCGCCTGCTGGACGGGCTGGACGCACTGCAGGCCGACCCGCCGCAGGCCATCGAACCGCTGCGCGAGACGCCGCGCATCGCCGCCGAGGTGAAGGCGCGGCTGGGACTGTAGTTCCCGTCCCCGCAGAAGCACACATTTGTGCGCGAGGGATTTCCCGGTGAAGCTCCATCGCGCACAAATGTGCGCTCCTACAGGGGACGCCAAGGCCGGTGAAGCCCCATACAGGGCCGCCGTTTACAATGGCCGCCCGTCGCGCCTGCCGGTTCCGGCCGGGCCGCCTCCCTTCCCGCTCCCCGCAGCGCCTCCGGCGTTGCCGCCCGCCGTCCGCCATGTCTCCGCATCCGTCGATCCGTTTCGCCCCGCTCACCCCGCTGTCGCTGCTGCTGGCCGTGCTGGCCATGGGCGCGGTGGTGCTCGGCTCGAACGTGCTGGTGCAGTACCCGATCAACGACTGGCTGACCTGGGGCGCCTTCAGCTACCCGGTCGCGTTCCTGGTCAGCAACCTGATCAACCGCCGCTTCGGCCCGCAGGCCGCCCGGCGCGTGGCCTGGGCCGGTTTCGCGGTGGCGGTGGTGCTGTCGGTGTGGATCGCCACGCCGCGCATCGCGGTGGCCTCGTGCATGGCCTTCATCTGCGCGCAGCTGCTGGACATCACCGTGTTCGACCGGTTGCGCAGCGGCAACTGGTGGCGCGCGCCGTCGGTGGCCACCACCTGCAGCGCGACACTGGACACGGCGATCTTCTGGTCGATCGCCTTCGCCGGCTCGTCGCTGCCGTGGGTGAGCTGGGCGGTCGGCGACTGGCTCGTGAAGCTGGGCATCGGCCTGTGCCTGTTGGTGCCGTTCCGCGCGCTGCTGTGGAAGATGGCGCCGGCGCGGTCGTAAGCCCGCGCGTGATGATCCCTTCTCCCTGCGGGAGAAGGTGGCGCGAAGCGCCGGATGAGGGCAAGGGCGGAGCCGCATGCGGCCGGTTGTCGTCAGGCTTCGCCCGTCCCCTCACCCCAACCCCTCTCCCGCGGGGAGAGGGGCTCTCAGGCTCCGGGCTCGAACGACAGGCCCTGCGCTATCGCCGCGCCCTTCTCCCTGTGGGAGAAGGTGGCGCGAAGCGCCGGATGAGGGCGAGGGCGAAGCCGCATGAGGCCTGGTGTTGCCGGGCTTCGCCCCTGCCCTCACCCCAACCCCTCTCCCGTGGGGAGAGGGGCTCTCAGGTTCCCGGCTCGAACGGCAGGCCCGCGCTATCGCCACGCCCTTCTCCCTGCGGGAGAAGGTGGCGCGAAGCGCCGGATGAGGGCGAGGGCGAAGCCGCATGCGGCCTGGTGTTGCCGGGCTTCGCCCTTGCCCTCACCCCAACCCCTCTCCCGACGGGAGAGGGGCTCTCAGGTCCCGGCTCGAACGGCAGGCACTGCGCTTTCGCCGCGCCCTTCTCCCTGCGGGAGAAGGTGGCGCGAAGCGCCGGATGAGGGCGAGGGCGAAGCCGCATGCGGCCTGGTGTTGCCGGGCTTCGCCCCTGCCCTCACCCCAACCCCTCTCCCATGGGGAGAGGGGCTCTCAGGTTCCCGGTTCGAACGGCAGGCCCTGCGCTATCGCCGCGGCGGTGATCGCCGCGCAGGCGGTTTCGATTTCCGGGGTGGGCACGGTGATGCGCGGGCGCCGGTCCAGGGTGCAGGACAGTCCGGCATCGAGCAGGGTGGCATGGGCGGCGTGCAGGGCGCTGGTGGTTGCGGCCGGCAGCCAGCCGCTGGCGGCCAGGGCGTCGATCAGGCGCGGGGTTTCGCGCGGTCCGCATAGCGCCTGATCGCTCGCCGCGCCGGCCAGCACGCCGGTCTGCAGCAGGAACTCCAGGTCCACCAGCCCGCCGGCGCCCTGCTTGAGATCCAGCCGCGCCGCATCGCTGCGGTCCAGCTCGGCGCGCATGCGCGCGCGCATTTTCAGCACGTCGCCGAACAGGGTGTCCGCGTCGCGCGCGCGGCCCAGCGTGGCGGCGCGCACCTGTTCGAAACCGGCCAGCAGGCCGGCATCGCCGGCGACGCCGCGGGCGCGCACCAGCGCCTGGTGTTCCCAGGTCCAGGCGCGCTCGCGCTGGTAGTCGGTATAGCTGGCCAGCGAGGACACCAGCGCGCCCTTGCCGCCATCCGGACGCAGGCGCACGTCGATGTCGTACAGGCGGCCGGCGGCGGTGACCGCCGACAGCAGCGCCATCACCTTCTGCGCCAGGCGCGCGAACCAGCGGCTGCTTTCCAGCGGGCGGGCGCCGTCGCTTTCCTCGGCATCGCGCGGGTGGTCGTACAGGAACACCAGGTCCAGGTCCGAACCGAAGCCCAGTTCCAGCCCGCCCAGGCTGCCGTAGCCGATGATGGCAAAGCGCCCGCCGGGCACCTGCCCGTGCGCGGCGGCCAGGTCGGCGTGCGCCATCGCCAGCACGGTGTCCACGACCGCGTCGGCCAGCTGCGCGAGCTGGCGCGTGCAGTCCACCGCGCGCTGGCGGCCATCGTGGAAGGCCAGCGCCATGCGGAAGCTCAGCGCCAGCCGCACTTCGTTGAGCGCGCGCAGCGCGGCTTCGGGATCGTCGATGGCCAGCGCCGCGGCGCAGGCCTGGCGCATCTCCTGCGCCTCCGGCAGCGGGCCGGCCACGCGCGTGTCCAGCAGTTCGTCCAGCAGCAGCGGGAAGGCCACCAGCCGTTCGGACAGCAGCGCGCTGCGCGCCAGCACGTTGACCAGCCGGGTGAGCGCGCTGGGTTGTTCGTCCAGCAGCGCCAGGTAGCTGGTGCGGCGCAGGATCGCCTGCAGCAGGCCGAGCACGCGGCGCAGCGCGGCGTCGGGCTGCGGCGAGCGGGTGGCGGCGTGCAGCAGCGCCGGCAACACGCGGTCCAGGCGCGCGCGCGCGGCATCGGACAGCGATTTGACCCCGAGCGACTGTGCGAATTCGCGCAGCGACTGGTCGGCGCCGTGGGCGTCGGCGAAGCCGGCCTCGGCCAGCACCGCCGCGTCGCCGCCGCCGGGCAGCACGCGCCAGTAGCTGGACAGGGCATCCGGCGCGGCCTGGCCACGGCGTGGCGCCAGCAGCGCGGCGAATTCGGTGCCCACGCGCTGGCGCTGTTCGTCCAGCGCGGCCAGCAGCGCGTCCCAACCGGAATAACCCAGGCCCAGCGCGATGCGCGCGCGGTCGTCCGCATCGGCCGGCAGGCGATGGGTCTGCGCGTCGCGCAGCATCTGCAGGCGGTTCTCCAGCCGGCGCAGGAAGCGGTAGGCCGCAACCAAGGTGGCGCCGTCGGCAGTGTCCATCTGCCCGGAATCCACCAGCGCCTGCAGCGCCGGCAGCAGGCGCCGCTCGCGCAGCGCCGGCTCGCGGCCGCCGCGGATCAGCTGCAGGGCCTGGGCGAGGAATTCGATCTCGCGGATGCCGCCCGGCCCACGCTTGATGTCGTCGAAGCGGTCGCTGCGCGCGACCTCGGCGGTGATGGCCGCCTTCATCTCGCGCAGGCCGTCCAGCGCGGTGTAGTCCAGGTAGCGGCGGTAGACGAACGGGCGCAGTGTTTCCAGCCAGGCCTCGCCGGCGTCGATGTCGCCGGCCACCGCGCGCGCCTTGATCCACGCATAGCGCTCCCAGTCGCGGCCCTCGCGCTGGAAATACTGGTCCATGCCGGCGAAGGACAGCGCCACCCGCCCGGCGCTGCCGAACGGGCGCAGGCGCAGGTCGACGCGGTGGCAGAAGCCGTCGGCGGTGGTCTCGTCCAGCAGCCGCGCCAGGCGCTGGCCGAGCCGGGCGAAGTATTCCTCGGCCGCCAGCGGACGCGCGCCGTCGGACTCGCCGGCCTGCGGGTAGGCGTAGACCAGGTCGATGTCGGACGAGAAGTTCAGCTCGCCGCCGCCCAGCTTGCCCAGCCCGAACACCACCAGCCGCTGCACGCTGCCGTCGTCGGCGCGCACCACGCCGTGGCGCTGGGCGAATTCCTGTTCCAGCGCGGCCAGCGCCAGCTGCAGGCAGTCCTCGGCCAGCCGGGTGGCGCCGCGCAGGGTGGCATCGACGTCGTCCAGGTCGTTGACGTCGCGCCAGACCAGCCGCGTGGACGCGGCGGCACGGTAGCGGCGCAGCTGCACCGGCCAGGCGCTGGGCTGCAGCGGGTCCAGTTCCGGCAGCGGCAGCGGATCGCCCTGGTCCAGCCGCACCAGCAGCTCCGGCTGCCGGCACAGGGTATCGATGGCGAAATCGCTGGCCAGCGCCAGACGGCGCAGGCCGGCCTCGAACGCGGGCGTCTGCGGCCATTGCGCCGGATCCGGCGCGGCCAGCTTCAGGCGGGCGATGGCGCGATCAAGCACCGGGGCCAGGGAATCGGACATATCAGGGAGAGCGGCTGTCATGCCGCCAATTCTGGCATCGCCCGGCCCTCGGCCCACGCGGCGACGGTCGATGAGGCTTGATGTGATAGCATCACGCATCAATCATCAACCCATCGGGAGAGTGCCATGCGCACCACCCTCGACATCGCCGACGACGTGCTGTTCGCCGCCAAGGAACTGGCCCGCCGCGAGAAGAAGCCGCTGGGCCAGGTCATCAGCGAACTGGCGCGCAAGGCCTTCGCCCAGCCCGACGCGCCGCTGGCCGCGACCGCCGTGGCCGAGCCGCTGGCGGACTACGGCATCCATCCGTTGCCGCCACGCGGCGCGTTGGTCAGCAACGAACTCATCGACAGGCTGCGCGACGAAGAGGGCATCTGATGCGCGCGCTGCTCGACGTGAACGTGCTGATCGCCCTGCACGACAGCGACCACGTCCACCATCGCCACGCCTCGGCATGGTTGCGGGCGCACATTGCGCACGGCTGGGCCAGCTGCCCGCTCACGCAGAACGGCTGCCTGCGCATCATGTCCCAGCCCGGCTATGCCCAACCGCAGCCGCTGGGCCGCCTGGTGACCATGCTTGAGCGGTCCACCTCGACGCGGTTCCATGAATTCTGGGGCGACGACATCAGCCTGCTGGACCGCGCGCACTTCCACCACGCGCATATCCACAGCCCGCGACAGCTGACCGACCTGTACCTGCTCGCGCTCGCCGTGCATCACGGCGGCAGGTTGGTGACATTCGACCGGCACATCGCGCTCAGCGCGGTCCCGGGAGCGCGGCCGGAACACCTGGTGCTGCTGTAACGCCCATGGCGGGCGCCGCAGGAAAACCAGCGGAGGCTGGCCGCCAAGGCGGCAGACCATCGCCGCGCGAGACGCGACAAATAAAAAGCCCGCTGGCAGCGAACTGCCAGCGGGCTTTGCTCCCTCCCCCACGTCGGGATGCAGGGCGATCCTGCGGGGTCGGCGCACAAGTTGCACGCTGCAGTGCAAAACGAAACCCGCCGGTTCAAAAGACCCGGCCCGGATATTGCCATCCCACGAAGGTCGAACGCCGCCCCCGGCCGCCATCCGGGATAATCGGCTTACCCCCACGAGCAACCCTCGCTTCCATGTCTGTCGAACGCATCCTGGACCCGCGCCTGCGCGAACGGGTCGTCTCCGCCGAGCACGCCGCCACCCTGATCCAGCCCGGCGAGACCGTCGCCATGAGCGGCTTCACCGGCTCGGGCTACCCCAAGGCGGTGCCGCAGTTCTTGGCCCGGCGCATCGAACAGGCGCACGAGCGCGGCGAGGAGTTCCGCATCAACCTGCTCACCGGCGCCTCCACCGCGCCGGAGCTGGACGGCGCGCTGGCCAAAGTCGACGGCATCGCCATGCGCATGCCGTTCCAGAGCGACCCGGACGCGCGCAAGCGCATCAACGCCGGCAAGCTGGACTACCTGGACATCCACCTCTCGCACGTCGCCCAGCACGTGTGGTTCGGCTTCTACAACGAGATCGACACCGCGGTGGTCGAGGTGTCGGCCATCCACGCCGACGGCTCGCTGGTGCCGTCCACCTCGGTGGGCAACAACAAGACCTGGCTGGACTTGGCGAAGAAGGTGATCATCGAGGTCAACCAGTGGCAGCCGCTGGGCATCGACGGCATGCATGACGTGTACTACGGCACCGCGCTGCCGCCGCACCGCAAGCCGATCCCGCTGGTGCGCGGCGACGACCGCATCGGCCAGACCACGCTGCGCTGCGACCCGGACAAGATCGCCGCGGTGGTGCTCACCAACGCGCCGGACCGCAACAGCCCGTTCAACCCGCCCGATGCCGACAGCCAGCGCATCGCCGGGCACCTGATCGAGTTCCTCAAGCACGAAGTGGCGCGCGGCCGCCTGCCGGCCAACCTGCTGCCGCTGCAGTCGGGCGTGGGCAACATCCCCAATGCCGTGCTGGCCGGGCTGGCCAGCAGCGGTTTCCGCGACCTGGAAGCCTTCACCGAGGTGATCCAGGACGGCATGCTCGACCTGCTGCGCGCCGGCGTGCTGCGCTATGCCTCCTGCACCGGCTTCGCGCTGAGCCCGGCCGCCACCGAGGAGTTCATGCGCAACATCGACTTCTACCGGCAGCGCATCATCATGCGTTCGCAGGAAGTCTCCAACCACCCGGAACTGGTGCGCCGGCTGGGCTGCATCGGCATGAACGGCATGATCGAGGCCGACATCTACGGCAACATCAATTCCACCCACGTCATGGGCAGCAGCATCATGAACGGCATCGGCGGCTCGGGCGACTTCGCCCGCAACGGCTTCCTGTCAATCTTCCTGAGCCCGTCCACTGCCAAGAACGGCAGCATTTCGGCGATCGTGCCGATGGTCAGCCACGTCGACCACACCGAGCACGACGTGGCGGTGGTCGTCACCGAACAGGGCCTGGCCGACCTGCGCGGCCTGCCGCCGCGCGCCCGCGCGCGCACGCTGATCGACCACTGCGTGCACCCGGATTTCCGCGACCCGCTCAACGACTACTTCGAGCGCGCCTGCCGCGACAGCTACGGCAAGCACACCCCGCACCTGTTGCCGGAGGCGCTGTCCTGGCACCAGCGCTGGCTGGACACGGGCACGATGAAGGCCTGAGGCTTTCGCACGCCGCAATGCATGAAGCCCGGGATTCCCGGGCTTCATGCGTTTGCGAGGCGGGTGAGGCTCAGTCCGCGGTCCGGTCCTTCACCGTCGGGGTCGGGCCGTTGGCGCGGACGCTGTTGATGCCGGCTTCGCGCCCGGCCTGCGAGGCGTACATCTGGCTGCTGCCGATCACCTGGTGGTTGGCCGCCTTGAGGTTGAAGTGGTGGCGGCCGTCGCTGGCCGTCTTTCGTTCGTAACGCGCATCGTCTGGACTGTTCGTCCTTACCGAGGCGATGCCGTTTTCCGCGGCCGCCCGCGTGGTGTAGCGCTCGCTGGTCAGGATGACCTCGGCGTTGCCTGCCTTGAGCACGAAATGGAACTGGCCGTCACTGCTGTGGTGCAATTCGAACCAACCGTTCATCGCGTTTCCCCGCTGCTGAGGTTGCCGGCATGCGGGGCTGCGACACCCCTGCCGCCCCGCTCCGGCCGGACGCCCGGAACCCGGGCCGTTGCGGCCGCCCATCGCGGCCATGCCCGGAATCTACCTCATTGGCCGCCGTGTTCCAGCCAGGCCAGCTTGCGGCCGCGCGGTTGCCGCTTCAGCTGCCACTCCGCGCGCGATGCGGCCGCGCGGTCGGCGTACTCGCGGAAACCGAGGATGCGCAGCGGCGGATGCGCACGCGTGTAGCGCGCGCCCTTGCCCGCCGCATGCGCCTGGAAACGGGCCTGCACGTCGGTGGTGATGCCGGCGTAGTAGCTGCCGCCGCTGCATTCGAGCAGGTACAGGAACCAGGCGCCGGCAGCCACGGGACGACCGTTCGCGGTTTACAGGCTGGCCGCGTCGGCGATCTTGCACATGCCCTCGCCTACCGCCTTGTTCGAGGTCATCTGCCCGCCCTTGATGCTGAAGCGCACTTCCACGCGGATGCTGCCGTCGTCCTGGCGGCGCACGGTGGTACGCAGCGGCACGGTCGAACCGCCGCCGCCGCGCACCGGGTTCTCAGCGGCGATGTAGCCGGTGCGCTCGTTCGGCGAGATCGACACCATGCCCTCGGCTTCGATCGCGGCGACGGTCTTGCGGAACGCCTCGGCGTAGCTCACGCCTTCATGGTCGGTGGACGCGAGGAACTGCTTGCCGGTGGTGAAGCCACCGCTCACGGCCAGATTCTGCAGGCAACCGCTGCCCGAGTCCTGGACCTGCTTCTTCGCCATTGCCAGCGCCGGCACCATCATCAAGGCCATCGCTGCGGTGCAACTGAGGGTACGCATCATCACTTCCTTCTCCCTGGTACGGTGATCCATCGGCCTCCTGCCGGGCGGGACGCGGCCCTTCTCCACAAAGCAGGCGGGAGGCGTGCCGCCTCCCGCCGCGTAAGCTACTTGGACTGGCCGATGCGTGCCAGTGCGGCTGTCACATCTCCTCAGGCGGCCGCTTCCAGGCGCGCGCGGCGGCGCGCGCGCACCGCCTCGGCCAGGCGCTCGAGCACCTGCACGGTGCTGTCCCAGCCGATGCAGCCGTCGGTGATGCTCTGGCCGTAGACCAGCGGCTGGCCTTCGACCAGGTCCTGGCGGCCGGCGACGAGGTGGCTTTCGACCATCACCCCGACCACGCGCGATTCGCCGGCTTCCAGTTGCCCGGCGATGTCCTCGATCACCTGCGGCTGGTTCTCCGGCTTCTTGCTGCTGTTGGCGTGGCTGGCGTCGATCATCAGCCGCGCCGGCAGCTGCGACCGGCCCAGCACCTCGCTGGCCGCCTGCACGCTGGCCGCGTCGAAGTTGGGGACCTTGCCGCCGCGCAGGATGACGTGGCAGTCCGGGTTGCCGCGGGTGGCGACGATGGCGGTGCCGCCCTCCTTGGTGACCGACAGGAAATGGTGCGGATGCGAGGCGGCGCCCACCGCGTCGGCGGCGATCTTCACATCGCCGGTGGTGCCGTTCTTGAAGCCCACCGGGCACGACAACCCGGAGGCCAGTTCGCGGTGCACCTGGCTTTCGGTGGTGCGCGCACCGATCGCGCCCCAGGCCACCAGGTCGGCGATGTACTGCGGCGAGATCACGTCGAGGAATTCCACGCCGGCCGGCAGGCCCAGCTTGTTGATGTCGCGCAGCAGGCCGCGCGCCACGCGCAGGCCCTTGTTGATGTTGAAGCTGCCGTCCAGATCCGGATCGTTGATCAGGCCCTTCCAGCCCACCGTGGTGCGCGGCTTCTCGAAGTACACGCGCATCACGATCTCCAGCTCCCCGCCCAGCGCGTCGCGCAGCGGGCGCAGGCGCTGAGCGTACTCCATCGCCGCTGCCGGATCATGGATCGAGCACGGGCCGACCACCACCGCCAGGCGGTCGTCCTGGCCGTGCAGGATGCGGTGCAGCGCGGCGCGCGCGTCGGCCACCGTCTGCGAGACGTCCTCGTCGCAGGGCAGCAGCGAGATCAGGTGGGCCGGCGGGGTCAACGGGTCGAGCCTGCGGATGCGAAGGTCGTCGGTATGGGGGGGCATGGCGGGGGTCTCCGGTTCAAGCGTGATGGGTCGCCCCAGCGGAAGGCGGCATGAAAAAAGCCGCCAGGTTCGCTGGCGGCTTTTCGGGAATGCGTCTGAAAGTTTCTTCAGGGTGAGCGCAGTCCTTCCTCCGCCAGCGGCTTCGGAAAGTAGTACCAAAAGTAAAAGCTGGCGCGGGCTGCGTTCATGGGCTGCATTGATAACACGGTTTTTTGTGCGATGCGACAGTTTCAACCGCAACCGGGATTAACCGCCGCCACGCGATACTTGCCCGCATCGCCACCACCAACATCCGCGCGGGAGCCAGAATGAACGCCGACGACCTGCTGCAGATCGCCTGTCCGCACTGCAATGCCATCAACCGGGTCCCGGCTGCGCGACTGGGCCAGTCGCCCGCCTGCGGGCGCTGCCACCAGCCCCTGTTCGCCGCCGCACCGGTCGTGCTCGATGCCACCGCATTCGATGCCCACGCGCAGCGCTCGCAGTTGCCGCTGCTGATCGACTTCTGGGCGGCCTGGTGCGGCCCTTGCCGGCAGATGGCGCCGGAGTTCGCCAAGGCAGCCGCGCAACTGGAGCCGCAGGTGCGCCTGGGCAAGCTCGATACCGAGGCGGAACCGGCCCTGGCCACGCGCTTCGGCATCCGCAGCATCCCGACGATGGTGCTGCTGCAGGGCGGCCGCGAACTCGCGCGCCAGTCCGGCGCCATGCCGACCTCCGGCATCGTGCAATGGGTGCGCGCGCAGTTGCGCTGAGCGCCCGGCACCGAAACAACCCGCATACCGTAGATGCGAGGCTTGCCCCGCATGAAGCTTCACCGCGAAAGCCCAGTGCGGGGCGGGCCCCGCACCTACGGCACGGTAGCTTCATCGCAAAAGCCATCGTGCGGGGAGCCTCGCCCCACAAGACACCCGGTCCGGCGACGGGGAACCGGAAAGCAGAAACCCCGCCTCGCGGCGGGGTTTCTGCGTGCAACAGGCAGCGGTGAGGCTGCGGCGGACTTAGAAGTCCATGCCGCCCATGCCACCCATGCCGCCCATGCCACCGGCGGCGCCGGCCGGCTCGTCCTTCTTCGGCGCCTCGGCCACCATCGCTTCGGTGGTGATCATCAGGCCGGCGATCGACGCGGCGTTCTGCAGCGCCGAACGGGTCACCTTGGTCGGATCCAGGATGCCGAACTCCAGCATGTCGCCGAACTCGCCCGAGGCGGCGTTGTAGCCGAAGCTGCCGGTGCCTTCCTTGACCTTGTTGATGATGACCGACGGCTCTTCACCGGCGTTGGAGACGATCTCGCGCAGCGGGGCTTCCATGGCGCGCAGGGCGATCTGGATGCCGTGGTTCTGGTCTTCGTTGGCGCCCTTCAGGCCGGCCAGCGCGGTGACCGCACGGACCAGGGCCACGCCGCCGCCCGGAACCACGCCTTCCTCGACGGCCGCACGGGTGGCGTGCAGGGCGTCGTCGACGCGGTCCTTCTTTTCCTTCATTTCGATCTCGGTCGAAGCGCCGACCTTGATCACCGCAACGCCGCCGGCCAGCTTGGCCACGCGTTCCTGCAGCTTCTCGCGGTCGTAGTCCGACGAGGTGTCCTGGATCTGGGTCTTGATCTGGGCCACGCGGCCTTCGACGTTGGCCTTCTCGCCCATGCCGTCGATGATGGTGGTGTTCTCCTTGGAGACCTGCACCTTCTTGGCGCGGCCCAGGTCCTTGATGGTGGCCTTTTCCAGCGACAGGCCCACTTCCTCGGAGATCACGGTGCCGCCGGTCAGGATGGCCATGTCTTCCAGCATCGCCTTGCGGCGGTCGCCGAAGCCCGGCGCCTTGACGGCCACGACCTTGACGATGCCACGGATGGTGTTGACCACCAGGGTCGCCAGCGCTTCGCCTTCGATGTCCTCGGCCACGATCAGCAGCGGCTTGCCGGCCTTGGCGACGCCTTCCAGCACCGGCAGCAGGTCGCGGACGTTGGAGATCTTCTTGTCGTGCAGCAGGATGAACGGGTCGTCCAGATCGGCCGACTGCGCCTGCTGGTTGTTGATGAAGTACGGCGACAGGTAGCCGCGGTCGAACTGCATGCCCTTGACCACGTCCAGCTCGTTGTCCAGGCCCGAGCCTTCTTCAACGGTGATCACGCCTTCCTTGCCGACTTCCTTCATCGCATTGGCGATGATCTGGCCGATCGACTCGTCCGAGTTGGCCGAGATGGTGCCGACCTGGGCGATGGCCTTGTCGTCGGCGGTGGGCTTGGAGATGTTCTTCAGCTCGGCGACGGCGGCCACGACGGCCTTGTCGATGCCGCGCTTGAGGTCCATCGGGTTCATGCCGGCGGCCACGGCCTTGGCGCCTTCGCGGATCAGGGCCTGGGCCAGCACGGTGGCGGTGGTGGTGCCGTCGCCGGCGTCATCGTTGGTGCGGGAAGCGACTTCCTTCACCATCTGCGCGCCCATGTTCTCGAACTTGTCGGCCAGTTCGATTTCCTTGGCGACGGACACGCCGTCCTTGGTGATGGTCGGGGCGCCGAAGCTCTTCTCGAGCACGACGTTGCGGCCCTTCGGGCCCAGGGTCGCCTTGACGGCGTTGGCGAGAATGTTGACGCCGCGCACCATGCGCGAACGGGCGTCTTCACCGAAACGGATATCCTTGGCAGCCATTGCTATACCTCAGTGGATCAGGGGTGTAAGGGGTCTTGGGAAGCGATCGGGAACGCGGCTCAGCCGATGACGGCGAGCACGTCGTCCTCGCGCAGCACCTTGTACTCGACGCCGTCGGCCTTGTAGGTCGAACCGGCGTACTGGCCGTAGATGACCTTGTCGCCGACCTTCAGCGCGGGGGCGCGGACGCTGCCGTTGTCCAGCGGCTTGCCGGGGCCGACGGCCACGACTTCACCCTTGGTGGACTTTTCCTTGGCCGAATCCGGGATCAGGATGCCACCGGCAGAGACTTCCTCGGCTTCGATGGGCTTGACCACGACGCGGTCGTGCAGCGGCTTGATGCTCATGTGAGACCTCTTAAGTTGTTGATTGGTCTGGAAAGTCCGGCGGTTGCCACCCTGCTTTCCGGCAATGGCGGCACCACGCGTAAAAACGCCCGTCGAACGGGCTTGGCTGGGAGATGGGGACCACCGGAAGGCTTTCAAGGGGCCCGATGGAACTTCGTGCACCTGCCGCCGGCGGCGCGCTCCTGCCCTACCCGCGCGGCGTGCGCAGCCTTCCTTGTCGCCGCGGGGGCGTCCGGGGCGGCGTCGGTATGGAAGGAACGGTCGCCCAGCGGACGTCGCAGCGCCGGATCGCGCGCCGGCGTTCGAGGCGGAGGTCGCCCGTCGGGTCCCGGTATCAGAGATAGCGGGACCAGAGCACGGACGCGCTGGCCGGGCCCGCTGGGATCGGCGAGGTCTCCACGCTGCAGATCGGCACCACGCTGAGGCTGCCGTCGCCCGACGGCACGTCGACCACGATGCCGCCGGCGGAGATGGTGGTGTCCGAACGCCGGTTGCTGCCAACCGTCAGGTTGCCGCGGATGGTCACCTTGGCGCCGCTGGTGGAGAGCGTCCTGCCCAGCAGCACGCTGCCGTCGATCTTCCAGCCGGCGATCGCCGCATCGCCCTCGGCGATGACCGCGCTGTTGCCGATGGGAAGGCCCGTATAGACCTTCTTGTCGGCGTCCTCCCAGGTCACGAACGCGGTGCGGCTGGCGCACAGGTTGCCGGGGTAGAACGCGGCGCCGCAGACGTTGGCCGCGCCCGCGAAGTTGGGCGCGATCAGGCTTTCATGGCCCGCACTGGTGAACGTGATGTTGCCCTTGCAGTCGCTCGTGCCGGACGCGCAATCCCTGCCCTTGACGACGATGCTGTTGAGCAGGTTCACGCTGGTGCCATCCACCCGCGTGGACGCATCGAACCACAGCACGCCCGGCGGCATCTTGCCGACGCCATGCAGCAGCCAGCTCCCGTCCGCCTGGCGGATGTTCTGGCATCCCTTGTCGTTGCCGTAGTCGCAGCTCATCAGCTCCCGCAGGATCGCCAGCTGGGCGGACGACGGGCTCTTCAGCGGGTACACGCCGTCGATGGAGGTGCCGTCGGCGCGCCTGACGTTCTGGATGGTCAGCTGCGGCACGCCATTGGCCGACTCGAATACGTAGTTGGCGGCGCCCTTGTAGTTGTCGGCGTCGACAGCCTTCACGCGCGCATCGCAGTACGGAATCCCGGGCAGGCCCGGGCTGGTATTGGCGACCGACGGAACGACCTTCATGCGGCTCACGATGTTGGCGTAGTTGGGCGCCGAGGCGACCAGTTCCGTGTCGGCGCTGCCCCAGTAGATCTTGCCGGCGATGGTGCCGCTGGCGACGGCCGGGAAGTTGGTCGTGCTCCAGGTGTTGCCGGGGCCCCTCGCCGACAGCTTGCCACCGCCGACCAGTTTGTCGACGCTGCCGCTGCCGATGTCGAGGTTGCCGTTGGCGTAGAGCTGCCCGATGTCGAGGCTGCCGGTGACGCTGGTTCCGTTCAGGCCGACCTTGACGGCATGACCCCACACGAGCCCGGTCCGGGCCAGCCCCTGCGTGCTCACCTCGCCACCGTGGATGGCGTCCGAGCGGAAGGTGAAGCTGTCCGGCATGTCGCTGGTTCCGCCCAGGCGCTCGGACGCCGCGGGAGCGCCGGACACCACGCCGGTGGACGTATCCACCAGGATCTCCTTCAGGTCGAGCAGGAACGTACTGCCGTCGGACAGGGTCACCAGGACCGGCGTGGCCGCCGCGACGGACGGAAGCACGGTACCGTTCACCCAGGGAATGCCGCCGCTGACGGTGGAGGGAATCAGGGAACCGCCGATGTTCGCGGTCCCCACGGTCACGCCGGCGACGTCCAGCGCCACCGAATACGCGCCCGCCTTGAGCGCGACGAAACGCGCGCTCGAGCTGGAGCCGTCCAGCGAGATCTGCCGCGCCCACAGCGTGGTGCCGTTCGGCGGCGTCATGCTCTTTATCGTGATGCCGCCTTCCGAGTACAGGTGTCCGTTCTCCTTCAGGCCGCCACCGCTCAGATTGACATTGCCCTTGATGCAGCCGGAAACCTTGGCCGCCGAACCGCTGCTGATGGACAGATTGCCCGCCACGACGATGTTCTCGTAGTCGACCGCGTTGACCACGTCCAGGCTGCCGCCGGTGTAGTCCAGGTTGCCGTTGAACACCATCGGCGCCGTGGGCATCGACGCACACACCGGCGGAACGCCCGGCGTACCGCTCCCCGGCCCCACGTCGTAGACCACTTCCACGGTGGCGGTGGTCAGGGCGCTGCCCACGCCCGCCTCGCCGGTGACGGTGGCGTTCACCCGGTACCTGTCCAGGCCGCTGGCGGCAACGCCGACGATGGAAGCCGACCTGACGCCCAGGGCGCCCATGCCGGTCACCTCGCCGCTCAACCCCGCCAACTGCGTCTTGTCCAGTTGCAGCAGGTACTGGCGCAGCGCCTCCACGCCGCGCCATGCCGCCGCCTGCGCGGCCGTGGCCGAGTGCGTGGTCAGCTGCTTGGCCTGGGTACCGCGCAGCGAATAGACGGTGGCGGCCACGGTGACCGAGACCGCCAGGCCGACCACCAGCACGATCAGCAGGGTCGCGACGCCGCGCTGGCGGCGCGGCGGTACGGACGGATGCTTGCGATTCCTTTTCATGTGCGGGTTCCTTGCAGCATCAGACGGCCGGCGGAGTCGCGGAGACCACGGTCAGGTTGGGCAGGCAGACGGAGAACAACCGTTCGGTATCGGCCGCGTTGGCCAAGGCCACCCGCTGCGCGGTGGGCGCGGGCGTGCCGGAAAAGTCCTGCTGCATGTAGGGAAGGCAGGCGGCGTCTTCCTGCCGGAAGGAAAAGCCCGACAGCGTCGCCCCGCCCCGTTCGTCGGCGCCGAAAGCGATGAGGCTGCCACCGGCCGTGGTGGGCATCAGCGCCATGGGAACGCGTTCGCTGGCATTCCACGAGGCGGCGCTGGCGTCGGCGCAGCCGCTCTTGGTCGGCAGCCGGTACAGCCCGTTGCCGTCCACCCACAGCCCGGCGCAGCGGTTGGCGCCGTCGTTGTAGCGCCATGCCACCTGCTTGCCGTCGTTGGAAATGGCCAGCCGCTGGCTCAGCGGTTCGGTGGGAGCCACGCCGAACCCGGCGGACTGCAGTTCGATCTGCGCCGCCAGCAGGCCGGCCGACACCTGCCCGTCGCGGCGCGCCGCGACCGACGCCTCGTTGGAAACGCCGACCATCGTCTTGTACAGGGTCAGCATCGCGGCGATCGTGATCAGCGAGATGACCAGCCCGATCATCATGCTGATCAGGCTCTGGCCGCGCTGGCGGGTGCGTGTGGCCTTCATCCTATTGCCTCGACGACAGCTTCAGGGCCGCGCCGCTGACGCCCAGGTCGCTGGCGGAGACTTCCAGGTCGATGCGTTGCGGCGCATCGACCGCATGCGTGATCCCGGACACCGTCACGTTGGCCGCCGCGCTCTCGCACGCCACGTTGACGGTCTTGTCGCCGTCCGGCAACGCGACGGTGACGGTGCGGCCATCGCACAGGCCAACGCCTTCGCCCTGCAGTTGGCTGCGCAGCTGTTCGACGACCAGGTTTTCGACCTTGGCGTCGCGCTGGCTGCTCAGTACACGGCCGACCACGTGGGCGAGCCCGGCGCCGATGACGCTGGTGATCAGTACGCCCACCAGCGCTTCGAGCATGATGTCGCCGCGCTGGCGGCGACGCGGATCAAAGCAGATCGACATGGAGGACATCCTGGCTGCTGAAACCGACCGCGATGCGGGTCCTGTCGGCGGCGACGACACAGTCCGAGCCTGCCGTGACGCGCTGCCCGCGGTTGTCGAAGGCCACGCAGGACAGGTCGCCCGATGCGCTGCCGGCGGCGTTGGCCAACTGGGTGGTGGCGCCATCGGGCAGTTCGCCGGTCCACAGCGCGGTGTTGCTGCCGGCCCCCACCACCTTGAGGGTGTTGCCGGTGCGCTGCAGCTTCGCCGACACGGCGCCCTGCACCGCCTGGCCGGGATTGCGCAGCGCCACGGCGCGCGCCTGCGAGATGCCTTCCCACATCAGGTTGCGCGCCTGCATCTGCCGGTTGCTGTCCATCCACGACAGCGCGAACGGCGTGCCGGCCGCGGCCAGCACCGCCATCACCGCCAGCGTGACCATCAGTTCGATCAGCGTGAAGCCAGCCGCGCGCTTCATCACCAGCCCACCAGGCAGCCCGAATTGGTGGTGGCGCCATCCTGCTTCAGGGTCAGGGTGCAGCCGCTGAGCTTGCCCGTGCCGGTGGCGGTAAGGGTGTAGCCGGAACCGCTGGAGTTGGCCGAAAAGCCGAAATCGGCCGATTTGGCCGCCGGGCTCCAGGCCGGAAACGCCGACTTGATGTCGGTCGCGTTGGCCGGGGTCGCGCTCGGATAGGACAGGGTGCGCTGCCGGTGGTTCTCCAGCGCCGCGGACAGCGCGCGCAGGTCGGCCTGCGCGGTGCGGGTCTTGCCGACCGTGACGTAGCGCCCATAGGCGGGCAGCGCGATGGCGGCCAGGATGGCCAGGATCGCCACCACGACCATGAGTTCGATGAGCGTGAAGCCCTGATGATTCCGCCGGCCCACAGCATTCCCCCTTTTGATGAAGCGCCAACAGCCGCAAGTTACGCACGTGAATTTCATCACATATCCCTCACGGGCGCCACCTCAGGAACGGATCGTTGTCAAGGCGTGACAACGATGTCAAACAACCATAAGGAATATGGGGAAGTGCCCCGCCGATTTCTGCGAAAATTCCGGCATGGACGCCCATGACGCCCGCCTGGTCTTCTGCACCTGCCCCGATACCGCCACGGCCCAGGCGCTGGCCCGCCTGCTGGTCGAGCGCCGCCTGGCCGCCTGCGTGAACTTGTTGCCGCCGATGCAGTCTGTGTATCGCTGGCAGGGCCAGGTCGAGCAGGCGGACGAGGTCCAGCTGCTGGCCAAGACCACCGCCGACCGCCTGGAGGCGCTGACGGCGGCGATCCTCCAGCAGCACCCTTATGAATTGCCGGAGATACTGGCGCTTTCCCCGAGCGCCGGCCTGCCGGCCTACCTGGACTGGATCCGGGCCCAGACCCGCGAGGACACCTGACTTGAAGATGCTGTTGCGCCGTTTCACCGCCCTGTGCCTGTCCTCGCTCTGCGCCCTTCCCGCCCTGGCCGTCAACGAAAAGGACCTGCTGCCGGTCGACCAGGCCTTCGCCCTCCAGGTCGAGGCGCCGACGCGCGACCGTATCGAGCTGCGCTGGGACATCGCGCCGGGCTATTACCTCTATCGCCACCGCACCAGCGTCAAGGCCGGCCCCGGGTTCGGCGCCGGCGCGCTGCAGATGCCCGCCGGCGAGAAGAAGCACGACGAGTTCTTCGGCGACGTCGAGACCTACCATCACCAGTTGAAGGCCACCCTGCCCGGCACCGCGGACGCCGGCGCCGGGACGGTGACGCTGGAGGTCCGCTACCAGGGCTGCGCCGATGCCGGGGTGTGCTATCCGCCGCAGAAACGCACCGTCGAGGTGGCGCTGCCCACCGCGGCGGCCGCGCCGGCGGGCGGGGCGCCGATGTTCAACCCGCTGGCGCGCACCGACGGCGGCGGCCTGAAGCTGCCCGGCACCGCGGCGGCGCAGAGCCTGCCACTGCCGTCGGAGCAGGCGTTCGGCTTCGAGGCGATCGTCGACGACGGCAACCGCCTGCTGCTGCGTTTCACGCCCGCGCCGGGCTACTACCTCTACCGCGACCGCACCTCGCTGGCGCTGGAAGGCGCGGCCGGCATCCGCACCGGCAAGCCGCAGTGGCCGGCCGGCAAGTCGTACCGCGACGAGCACTTCGGCAACGTGGTGGTGTACTTCGACCAGGTCGACGTGCCGCTGCCGCTGCACCGCGAACGCGCCGACGCCAGTCCGGCGACGCTGGTGGCCACCTTCCAGGGCTGCCAGACCGATGGCATCTGCTATCCGCCGATGACCCGGCGGGTCAGGCTGTCGCTGCCGGCCGGCAAGGTGTCGCCCAGCGGCGAGGCCGCGGTGACCCCGCTGGTGATCCCGCCGCTGCCCAGCGGCCGCAGGCCGGCCGACCTGCCGGCCGTCGATCCGCTCAACCCGCCCGCCCCGCAGCCGCTGGTGGTCCGCTCCAACGACGGCAACGGCGCCGCGTCGCCGGCCGCCCCCGATGCCTCGGCCGACAACGCCGGCCGCAGCCAGCCGCCGGCCGCCGCCGGCACCACCGATTCGCTGGCCTGGATCCTGTTGCTGGCCCTCGCCGGCGGCCTGGTCCTCAACCTGATGCCGTGCGTGCTGCCGGTGCTGTCGTTGAAGGTGCTGGGGCTGGCGCAGAGCGGCGAAAGCCGCCAGCACGCCCGCCGCCATGCGTTGTGGTACACGCTGGGCGTGCTGGTCGCGTTCACCGCCATCGGCGCGCTGGTGCTGGCCCTGCGCGCGGCCGGGCAGGCCGCCGGCTGGGGCTTCCAGCTGCAGCACCCGTGGTTCATCGCCGCGCTGGCCTACCTGATGTTCGTGGTCGGCCTGAGCCTGTCGGGCGTGTTCACCCTGGGCGGCAACCTGGGCGGCATCGGCCAGTCGCTGGCCAGCCGCCGCGGCGCGGCCGGCGACTTCTTCACCGGCGTGCTCGCCTGCGTGGTCGCCAGCCCCTGCATCGCGCCGTTCATGGGCCCGGCGCTGGGCTATGCCTTCACCGCGCCGGCGGCGATGGCGATGCTGGTGTTCCTGGCGCTGGGCCTGGGCCTGGCGCTGCCGTTCCTGCTGATCGGCTTCGTGCCGGCGCTGGCCGGACGCCTGCCGCGTCCGGGCGCGTGGATGGAAACCTTCAAGCAGGTGCTGGCGTTCCCGATGTACCTGACCGCGATCTGGCTGCTGTGGGTGCTGGGCAAGCAGCGCGGCATCGATGCGATGGCGCTGCTGCTGGCCGGCGCCGCACTGCTGGCGCTGGGGCTGTGGTGGTTCGAACGCAGCCGCTGGCGGAGCCGCCGCGCCGGCATGGCGCTGGGCGCGCTGCTGGCCCTGCTGGCGCTGGTCCCGGTGTGGGGCGTGACCCGCATGGAGCCGCCGGCGCGCGCGGCCAGCGAGGGCACGGTCGCCTACTCGCCGGAGATGCTGGACCGGCTGCGCGCGGACAACCGCGTGGTGTTCGTCAACATGACCGCCGACTGGTGCGTGACCTGCAAGGCCAACGAGCGCAACGTGCTCGACCGCGACACGTTCCGCGACACCCTCAAGCGGGTGGACGCGGTGTACATGCACGGCGACTGGACCAACGTCGACCCGCAGATCAGCGCCTTCCTGGAACAGCACAAGGCCGTGGGCGTGCCGCTCTACGTGGTGTACGGGCCGGGCGCGCCGCCGCGCGTGCTGCCGACCGTGCTGACCCAGTCCATCGTCGAGGACGCGCTGCTGCGCGCGGCCCGCTGAGATGCGCGGCGCATTGTGGTGGGTGGCGGGCATCGCCGCGGCGGCCGGACTGGCCGCCGGCGCCTGGCTGGGCCGCCCGGCCGGCCCGGCGATTCCCGCGATGAGCGAGCCTTCGACAGCGCCTGTGCCGGCGCCGGCATCCGCGCTGGCGCCGGGCGACCCGATGCCCGCCTTCACCCTGCCCGACCTAGACGGCATGCCGGTGCAGTTCCCCGACCGCTTCCTCGGCCGGCCGCTGCTGATCAACGTCTGGGCCAGCTGGTGCGCGCCGTGCATCGAGGAAATGCCGGAACTGGCGCGCTTCGCCGCCCGCCACGCCGACAGCGGCCCGCAGGTGGTGGGGCTGGCCCTGGACACGCACGAGGCCGTGCTCGATTTCCTCGGCAACGTGCCGGTGTATTACCCGATCGTGCTGGAAACGCCCGGCCCGGCCGACGCCAGCGTCAGGCTCGGCAACAGCCAGGGCCTGCTGCCCTACAGCGTGCTGATCGACGCCGAGGGCCGCGTGGTGAAGCAGAAGCTGGGGCCGTTCAAGGCCGGGGAGATCGAGGAATGGGCGAACGAAACGATCATCGCCGCCGCCGTCGTCCGGCGCGCTGGCCGCGACGATCACATACCACAGGCTCGCGTGCCGTAGACCCGCTGCGCCAAGCTGCGCAACGTGTCGCCGGCCTGCACCACTACCTGCGTATTGCCCGCGTCGGTGTTGCTGAAGGCCGTCAGGTGCTGCGCACGTCCAGCTTGCCCCACTTGTTCAGGCTGGCCACCTGCTGACCACCCGCATGCACGTAACGGTTGTTGGCCATGGCCACGACGGCAGCCATGCCGGTCTGCTGGAGCACATTGGCGCTGGTCGCCGTGCCGCGCGGCAGTTGACTATCACAGCCGCGCCATCGCCACTGCCGTCGTCCAGCGCGTTGGCCGCGGCGATCACGTACCACAGGCTCTCGTTGCCGTAGACCCGCTGCGCCAGGCTGCGCAGCGTGTCGCCGGCCTGCACCGTCACCTGCGTGCGCCCGCTGTCGCTGTTGCTGAACGCCGTCAGGTGGCTGCGCACGTCCAGCTTGCCCCACTCGTTCAGGCTGGCCACCGGCATGCACGTAACGGTTGTTGGCCATGGCCACGACCGCGGCCGTGCCGGTCTGCTGGAACACATTGGCGCTGGTCGCCGTGCCATCGCGGCGGCTGACGATCATGCCGTTGCCGTCGAAGGCGAACGTGCGCACCCGGTCGTCCAGCGTGGCGCCGACCGTCTTCTCGCGCATCTCGGTCTGGCGGCCCGCCGTGTCGTAGGTCAGCGTCGTGGTCGTGGTCCTGTAATTGCTGTTGCTGCTGCTGCCGGTGATCGACTGCTCGCGGTAGCTGTCCCAGCCGGCGTAGGCGTACGTGTAGGTGTGCGTATAGCCCTTGCCGGTGTAGGTGTAGCCCTTGACCCGGCCGGCCTCGTCGTAGCCGTTGCCGCCGCCGCTGTAGCTGATCCAGGTGGACTCGCCCAGCACCGACAGGTCGCTGTACTGCCTGCTGCCCGGGTCCAGGCCCATGGCCTCCACCCACGCCGGGAAGGTCCACTGCGTGTTGGAGCCATACGGCGCCCGCGAGACCTCCGCGCCCGGCCTCGCTGCAGGTCATAGCAACTCGCCACGCTGCGACCGGCAGATCTAGCCGCTGCCGAACTATCTTTAAATCGAATAAATGGAAACGGTAGCCGATAATCCAAAAACCATCACCCTACACAACCGGGCGGCGGGCAAGATTTTTAGCAAAAAACAACCGCCTTAACGCAACGACTCGATTAATTCGCCTTGGAGGATTTTCTCAACCATCGGAGAAGGGTCTTCTTTTCTCCAGCTACCCCTTTCTAGCCATGACTTATCGCCACTAAGGACATCGCGACATCTATTAACAAGACCCGACGCATAAACACTGAGCGAGCCGAGCAACCTATCTTTCACCGTCACCGGATGACCATAGTTTTCACGATCCTCAGCCGTAAATCGTTGCATAACCAATGGTCGGAACGCATAGGCGACTAGCTGAGACCTACCATTCCGCTCAATGTACGAAACATCAAGACTGTCTCTATCAGAAGAAAATTGCAGCGCATACTATCTATGGTCGCCTTGTAGGTTTGCAACCTTAGCTGGCAGGTTGAATTGAGCTCGCCGTAACCACCCTTGATCTCAAGACAGCCACCATCGATACCATCGAATATGGCGCCTTTCAATTGGCCACCTGGCGTGTACTTAGGGTCGCCAACAATAGCGCGGAATATCGCAGTGTCCAACTGCTCTGCGCTCGGTCTGAACACCGCTGTATTTTTGTCGATGCCCAATTTGGCGAGCCGCTCCGTCTCATGAAGCTGGCCAGCGCGAAGCGGGTTAATCGTCGGCGCACTGTTTGCAACAACAACTAGCCAGCTGCTTTTGACATCTGATCTATTCGGCGCAGCACATTCTCTACGACATAGTTCTTGGCTGCCCCCTCACTTGCCTCGTCCGTTACATGGCAATACTCGTCCCACAAAGCTTGCTTCCAAGAGAAATCAGGATCGTCAAAGCTCTTGATCAGCTCGTCGCGGAGATTTTCCCTCCACAACGAGTTCTGATTCAGACGCTCCTCAAATACAGAAATAGTTTCTGGCGATGCTCCTTCTTCTGCAGAGAAGTAAGCCTCTATCGTCGAAAGCAAGTTGTCGTACTTCCTCATTTCTTCACCGCGGGATAAAGAGTGATCATGTCGAAATTCTGGGTGGCCGGATTGTAACGATAAACGCCATTCACACTGCTCATGTTATCGACTCGCAACAGAGGGCCTTGGAAGTATGCAAGCCCTATTGGCTCAAAGGGCCGCACAGGGATATATCCTCTACCGAGATCAACTCCAAGATCGCCGATCATCGACGGATTAATCTTGAAGACCTCCTGAGCAGGATTCGCTGCCAGACGAGCTTCGAGAATGCCACTCGATCGAACAGCACTGTCCGCAAACTCCAGCAGTTCGTCCGAATGGAAGGCCGAAGAAGTGCTTGGATATCTGAAGCTCGGAGTCGTTGATCCCGGAGCAATTCCAGTCCATGCGCGCTCCTGCAACAGTGGATCGGTTACCCAGCCACCGTGCTTGGTATAGGCATGCGCATCGGCGGCAATCGCGAGATCCTTCGCCCTTGCAAGCTCAAGGCCGTTGTCTGCAACACCTCCTATTGGCATCTCCGATGAGATGCGAGCAGTACGAACCATGATACCCGACTGACCCAGCGTCACCACATCGCCTACGCCCAAGAAGCCAAAGGTGAAGCTCAGACCACCTTCAAGCAAAGCGATGTTGCGTTCATGCCCGGTAAGCATGCTGGCTTGCGCAAATTTCTGCCCTGCAATGCCCGCATTGTTCGGAGCGTTCCAAAGTCCTGAGATCATGCTGTCGGCCATCATGGGAATCGCTGTTCCCACTGCTCCCAGCAGACCAAGGCCCTGGCCTACCCATCCCAGATTCGGGTCCGACATACCCTGTACGTAATCTTGGTATGCCCGCTCCCAAGCGCCGACTCGCGGCGTGTACATGTTCTCTATGGCCGGCAGTTCCGCAGCGGACGCCACCTTCAGACTTGGCCTCGCCGAAGCCCATACAGGCAAATTGCGATTGGCAAGCCCGGGGCCTGCGACCTGGATTCCCGGCATCTTCCATCCGCCATCTTTACTCATGCCATAGGCATTGAGCCATTGGTGCGGGGGCATGCTCCAATCCTCTACGGCCGGATTGATGACCGACTTGCGAGGATCAACCCAGCGCTGGCCCGCGCTGTTCCAGCTGTAGAAGTACCAGCCACCGGAGGAATGGATGTCCGGAACGGCATAGACCGGATCAAGGGTGGGAATGTCCTCGACCGGCCTTGTGTTGGCCGTCAACGCCGCGCTGCGGCGTGTATCGACAGCTCCCGGGAAGGATGCTCCCCCACGTCCGCTGCTCATGCCGCCGTTGGAAGCCAGCGCGTAGGGGTAGCGATCCCGGAAGGTATCCGTCGAGTCGAAACCGGCACTGCCCGCTCCCTGGGCTCCGGACTGGCCAAACATCATGCCCAGCAGTTGTTCGCGATGGGCCTCTGCCTGTGCGCCCATCTGCTGCAGTTTCTGCCGTTCCTCCTGGCGTGCCTTGGTGCTGGCTCCCAACGCGCTCCCCAATGCATTGCCAAACGCATCGGCCAATACGTCCCCATTGTTCCAATGGGTACCGGGCGCCCCCACCGCCTTGCCGATGCCGTACTGCATCGCACTGCGCCCTACGTTCTGCATGGCCGCCGTGGCTACCTCGCGCCAGCTGAAAGCCGTCGACGGAACCTGCGAATAGGTACCGCCCTTCGTGTCCACGCCACTATCGCCAAACTCCCTCTGGCTGACCATCGCCGCGCCGACGCTGGTGACCAATTGACGGTTGCTCCACGACACGTCGTAGCCCGCCCACTTGCTGAACTGGTAGTTGGCGGCGTAACTCGTGGCTGCCTGGGCAGCAATGGTGGTGTAGCCCCCCCATTTGAACGCTTCGCCCAGTTTCCCCACCGAGACCGATGCCACGCTGACCGCGGAGGACACCCCCACGGCCCTGTAGTCGATGCCGCCATCCACTGGCGCCCCCAGCGGATCGAACATGTCGTACTTGTTCCCGCTGAACGGTTGAAGGAGGTTGCGCCCCAGCCGACTCCAGTCGTACTGCCCATCGGCCATGGCCTGGAAGGTCTGTTGCGAATGCGCACGCACTGCCCCCTGTGCCGCCGCGCCCGCGTAAGGGCCCGCATAGACGGTGACCACAGCTCCCACTACATAACTGACGACGAGGGACAGCACATTGACCAGTCCCGAGCAGCGGTGGCCGCTCGGCGGCTGGATATACGGCAGGCTCGGCGTGCTCGGGCCGC